>NZ_CP079219.1:0-3842500 GCF_019317325.1 Chryseobacterium sp. D764
ATGGATGACAATTTAATGATGATATGGCAGAAATGCCTTCAGTTTATGCGTGATAACCTGAACGCAGCTGAAGACAATTCTGACCTGAAAAAACTTGAAAAATCTTTCGATATGTTATTCGATAAGGTGCAGCCACTTTCATTAGTAGCAAACAACCTTACGCTTATCGTACCGAGCGATTTTTACAAGGAATATATAGAGGACAATTACCTGTCCTTACTTTCTGCTGCCCTGAAGAAAAATATTGGAAAAGGAGTGAAATTATGGTATTCTGTGATGGAAAACAGACCAAAAGGTGAAGAAAAACCAGTTACCATGAACATCAAGGGACAAAGTGTTCCTACTCCGAAAACACAGGAAACAATGCCACAAGGATTCTCTGCTAATATTGTAAATCCTTTTGTAGTTCCTGGAATAAGAAAAGTAAATATAGATTCTAACCTTAAGCCTGACTATTCTTTTGATAGTTATGTAGAAGGGGAAAGCAATAAATTTGCAGCCACTGTAGCCAGATCCATTGCAAAAAGACCTGGAGCAACTGCCTTCAACCCGTTATTCTTATATGGAGGTTATGGAGTTGGAAAAACCCACTTAGGACAAGCTGTGGGGCTTGAAGTAAAAAATCAGTTCCCTGATAAAGTAGTCCTTTATCTGTCTTCTGAAAAATTTATCCAGCAGTTTATCTCTGCTGCCAAAGCACATAAGCAGACAGAATTTGCGAATTTCTATCAAATGGTTGACGTACTGATTATTGATGATATTCAGTTCTTATCAGGAAAATCAGCAACACAGGATAGTTTCTTCCATATTTTTGATCATCTGCATCAGAACGGAAAACAGATTATCCTTACTTCAGATAAAGCTCCTGCTGATATTATGGATATTCAGGAGAGAATTGTTTCCCGTTTCAAATGGGGACTTTCTGCAGAAATCAAATCTCCGGATTTATCTACAAGAAGACAAATCATTGAAGATAAACTAAGCAGAGACGGAATTGTTCTTCCGGGAGATATGCTTGACTTCCTTGCTGTGGAAACGAAAACCAATGTAAGAGAACTTATCGGAGTAATTAACTCTGTGATCGCTTACTCTACCGTATACAAGAGAGACCTGAGTCTTGAATTGCTTAAGGAGACCATCAACAGGATTGCTGCCAACCAGAAAAAGATCATCAACATTCCTTACATCCAGGAAGTTGTATGTGATTATTTTGGAATCAAAAAAGAACAATTACTGTCAAAAACAAGAAAAAGAGAGATTGCATTACCAAGACAGCTTGCCATGTACTTCTCTAAAGAATTCACCAACTCTACATTTACTAAAATCGGTGAAGAAATGGGAGGGAAAGACCACTCTACAGTAATGTATGCTTGTGATACGATCAAAGATGTATCGAAAATTGATAAAGAAATCAAGAAGTACGTAAAAGACCTTACAGAAAGAATCAAACAATAACATTGTTGAACAAAATAAATTGAAATGAAGGATAGTTTTATTCTTCATTTTTTATTTAGTTTTGTTGGAACAAAGACTCTTTTTAAATAGATAGAATATGAAAATATTAATGGTTTGTCTGGGGAATATATGCCGAAGCCCTTTGGCAGAGGGAATTATGAAAACAAAGGTGCCGGGAAACTTTGTGGTAGATTCAGCCGGAACCATTTCAATGCATCAAGGGGAGCATCCAGACAAAAGAGCCATTAAAACTGCCGCCAACCATAATATTGATATCTCAAAACAGAGATCAAGACCCATCACCAGAAAGGATTTTGAAACCTTTGATAAGATCTACTGTATGGATATTGATGTATTACAAGATGTGGTTTCTAAAACCATGAATGAAGAAGAACGACAGAAATTATCTTTATTTCTAGAAGTATTGGGAGATCATGAAAATGCTGAGGTTCCGGATCCTTATTGGGGAGATATGAGCGATTTTGAAAAGGTCTTTCAGCTGCTGGATAGAGGATGTGATGCTATTAAGAACCAAATATCTCAATCATAATCATGAAAAAACTGCTGTTACTCCTCTTGGTAAGCTTTAATTTCTCTTTTGCCCAAACCAAAGATGAAATTGAGATCCGTAAAGTAATGGATGACTTTATGGGATGCATTAAATCCAGAGATGAAGCCAAATATCTCTCTTTATTTCAGGAACCTGTACTCTGGACCGGAATTTACAAAGACAGAACACAGGCCAAACGCCTTGATAAAAATCCTAAGGCAGACTATTACTTTGCAGATGACTATAAGGCTTTTATCCAAAGTTTTAAAGATGACAAATCTGAAGAGAAATTTGACAATATTAAGATCGTGGAAGATGGAGCAATAGCTTCTGCCAATTTCGATTACAGCTTTTGGTACGACGGTAAAATGGAAAACTGGGGAAAGGAGATCTGGACACTGATGAAGATCAACGGAACCTGGAAGATCACTTCCGTTACCTTTTCTATGGATCTTACAAAATACTTCCTGCAACCTTCATTAAACGAAAGAACTAAAAAATAATACGATGCTTTTTTTACTCCCTGCTTACTTATCAGAAAACACTTCTATCAACCACTTTTCACCTGTTTTGAAGGATTATATCATGCAGACAGATTACTTCTTTGTGGAAAATGAGAAAACAGCTCGAAAGGTTGTTAAATTTTTTGCTCCGGAAAAGAAGCAGGCTGATCTGAAGTTATTTTTATTAGATAAATACACAGAAAATGCAGATATTAAAGAAGCTCAGGAACTGATGCTGAAAGGCCAGGACTTCGGATTGCTGTCAGAAGCAGGATTGCCTTGTATTGCAGATCCCGGAAATCTGATTGTGAAATGGTGCCATGAGAAAAACATCAGAGTAATCCCTGTTTCAGGTCCTTCATCCATTATACTTGCTTTGATTTCCAGCGGATTCAACGGACAGGAATTCACCTTCCATGGCTATCTTCCTATTGATAAAGGAGAGAAAAAGAAGCATATCACAAATCTTGAAAGCCTTGTTCAGAAAACCGGATATTCACAGATTTTCATGGAAACACCTTACAGAAACAATCAGCTTTTTGAAGATTTGTGCAAGTTTTTATCACCTAATACCAAGCTGTGTATTGCGGCCAATATCAACGATCCGGAACATGAATTCATCAAAACAAAATCTATAAAAGACTGGCAGAAACAGAAGCCGGAACTTCATAAAATTCCTGCGGTATTCGTACTTGGGAAATAAACTTTACTCCTATAGCTTTACAATCTAAGCATAGGAGTATTTTTTTTGTTTGAAAACCAGAAAGGTATTTTGAATTATTTCTCAGATCCTTTTTCTTTTTATTTGAAGAGAGATTTCAATGTTATAATTATGATTTCTTCTGAACTTCTCTTTTATTCTTCCAGCTATTCAATATGGACTTAAATTGACATTATTTCAACAATGTGTGACAATTTTTATGTAAATTATTGTATTTTCATGGTGTAAAATATTCTAATTATATAATTATATATAATGTATTATGGGGCGCAAATTTGTAAGTTAATTTATAATATTAACTATATTTTGTTATTTAATCTAATTTTTATTATAAATTTTATAATTTAAACTGTTTTCGTAGATTTAAGCTAATATTTTTCGTGTTTCTTTAATTATAAAGAAGGCGATAATTTTAGAATTCAATTTTGTATAAAATTGATCAAATAAACTCAACACCAAATACTTAAATATGATTACACGTAAAATTTTTTTTCCGGTATTGCTGATGCTGGCCATACTGGTACCTTCTTTAATTCATCTGTCCGCACACGGATATGTACTGAGTCCTGCTTCAAGAGGATATCAGGGAAGTCTTGATAAGGCTGCGCTCGGCTATTCTGTAGCATTTGGAAAATATGGCTCAGTAATTAATGAGCCCGGATCTCTGGAAGCCCCAAAAGGTTTCCCTGCATCCGGTCCTATAGACGGAAAGATCGCTTCTGCTAATGGAAGTATTGGCGGAGATACTACACTGGATATTCAAACAGCTGACCGATGGAAGAAAACAAATATCACCACCGGTGTGAATGCCTTTATCTGGAAATATCTGGCGTATCATGCAACCGCAAAATGGCATTATTATATGACAAAACAAGGCTGGGATTCTGGTAAACCTCTTTCTCGCCAAGATCTTGAACTCATTGGTACAGTTGTGCATAATGGTACACCACCACAGGATAATGTTTCCCATCAGATTACAGTTCCTGCAAACCGTACAGGTTACCATATTATTTTAGCGGTTTGGGATGTAGCAGATACTGCCAATGCATTTTATAATGTAATTGATGTTAACGTAACATCCGGGACAGGAGTTTCTATACCGGCTACTCCTACAGGATTAACCCAGCTTGGAGTTACCAGTTCTTCTGCTAAAATAGGCTGGAATCCACAGTCAGATGCCGTTTCATATAACGTTTTCCGTAATGGACAGAATATTCAGCAGGTAAGTGCTGCAACATTTGAAGATACCGGCTTGACTGCTAATACGGTTTATACGTATGAAATACAGGCAAAAGGTTCTTCAGGACTCACTTCAGGGAAAAGTACACCACTCAATGTAAAAACGAACGGTGAAGATATTCCTGAAAAACCTACAGCGCCATATAACCTTCATTCAATGAGCGTTACCGAGAACTCTGTGTCACTTATGTGGATGACCTCTACGCATACACAAGGCATCAAAAATTACCAAGTGTTTGAAAATGGAATCAAAGTAGGAGAGACTGTGCAAACAAGCTTTTTACGAACCGGCTTAGCACAAGATACAGAATATCGTTATACAGTAAGATCTGTTGCGATGAATGATCAGCTCTCTGATATGAGTAATGAATTAAAAGTAAGAACTAAGAAAGTTATGCCGGGTAATGGCCAAACCTACTGTGGGGTAGAGCAGTATAATACTGCCAATGCATATCCTACAGCCGGAACGAAAGTTTTCTACTCCTGTAAAATCTGGAAAAATAAGTGGTATGCAAATCCGGGAGAACTTCCGGGGACAAATATGGTATGGG
Source organism: Chryseobacterium sp. D764 (assembly GCF_019317325.1). Taxonomy (NCBI): domain Bacteria; kingdom Pseudomonadati; phylum Bacteroidota; class Flavobacteriia; order Flavobacteriales; family Weeksellaceae; genus Chryseobacterium; species Chryseobacterium sp. D764. The sequence goes on from NZ_CP079219.1 coordinate 5,020, forward strand.
AGGAAGTAAGTGTATGCACCGAAGGTTCAGGTTGTGAATCAAGTGGTCCGGTTACTTATTGTGGAGCACAGGAATATAATCCGGTGAAAAATTATCCAACAGCAGGAACGAAGGTATTCCATGCCTGCAAGATATGGGAAAACAAATGGTATGCGAATCCGGGAGAAGCACCGGGAAATAACGCTGTATGGAAAGTTTTAAATGATTGTAATGAAGGACAAAGCTGCAAAACATCAGGTCTTACCAATAAAGAAAATGATCTTTCAATAATAGCATCTGAGCATTTGATCAATTTTGCACCTGAAAGTTATTACAGCAAAATAAAGAGAGTAGATATCATTACTCCTCAAGGGCATCAGATAATGACCTTTATGAATCCAGGAAAGGACAATATGAATATCAGCCACCTTCAGTCTGGAATATATTTTGTGAAAATCCTTTATAAAGATGGAAACAGTATTACTAAAACCATCAGGAAGTAAATAAAACCAAGAAAGCTGTCTTTGTGATAAGGCGGCTTTTTCTTGTCAGAAATTATAAAAATATTTAACAGCTCTTAACAAGGCTATTGCATTATTCTTGTTTTAAAGACTATACTGGAAACAGTATAAATTGTTGATAATGCAGTAGAAACCCGGGCATCGAAGATGCCCGGGTTTTTTATATATTAGTTTTTATCTTTTTTCCTTGACTTCCATTTTTTCCAAAGAATGATAATAATAGGAATAAGCAAGAAAAGCGGCCACAACGAGACCATTCCCAGCAGAAAACTTACAAAACTGTTCCAGCCTTCAGCCAAAGAATCTATAAAACGGCTTCCAAAACCGATTTTTGAGGTAGCTGAGCTTCTCACTTTTTCTTTGTACAGATTTAAATTCAGTGTACTGTAATTCACACGGTCATCTATAAAACGAAGTCTGCCTTCTGCCACATCAATCTCATCTTCCAGCTCCCGGATATTTTCCTGAATTTCCAGCATATCCTTTGTGGTAGCAGCAGTTTTAAGCATGTCACGGTATTTTTCAAGATATATTTTTTTGTTGGCCAGTTTTATAGCTACATCAGTATATTCCTCTGTCACATCATTGGATGAAATATTTTTAGATAAGACAGATCCTACTCCGTCCGAAAATGAGTTGATGAGAGCATCAAAATTTTTATGAGGTACACGGATGATCAGCGTAAGATTATCATCCATATCGGTGTTTTGGAACTCCTCCTTTTGTATATAGGCCTTATTTTTTTTGATAATCTCATTGACCTGATTCTGAGTTTTTTTAATATCACCCACCTGAATCTTCATATCTCCGTTTTTGATAATTTTTTTGGAAATTGTATCTGTTTTCTTGGGAGTATAAACATCTTTGTTTACTCTGTTTTCATCGGGAAGCAGTTTTTCAGAAATAGAAAGTGGCGGAGGCACAGGTACAGAAGCAGCAGATGCTTTATCTTCCGGAATAACTTCCATCAGATCAGCCTTCACTTCATATTTTTCACCGCCTGATTTGCTGCAGTTGATCAGAACAAGACCTGATAATAGGAGAATAATGTTTTTCATGGGTAAATTAATTTTTAGGGGTATGATCAAAAAGTGTGCTTAAAAATGATTGTGCTCCAGATTTGTTTTAAATTTTTAAATAAAAGATCAAAATACATATAGGAAAGCGAAAAAATAAGCAGAATGAACTCAAAATAGGTCCGGAAAATTGTTGAAACAGTAAATTATTTCTATTTTTAATTCATGAAAAAAAGTCTTTTAGCATTTGTGTTTTCTCCATTTCTGATGTATGCCCAGGAAGCTCCGAAACTTACAGACGAGATGGCTATGAAATTATCTGATAAGCCACTTCATTGTATCAATCAGGAATACCCAAATAAAACAGCCCATATTATCAATAATGCAGGTGAGGTTCCTTTGACTCCCAAAGATCTTCACCCTAGTTTTTATGGCTGTTTCGATTGGCATAGCTCTGTTCATGGACACTGGATGCTGACCAGACTTTTGAAAACAAAACCCAATCTGCCTAGTGCTAAAGAAATTGAAAAAATCCTGGATGAATCATTTCAGAAGGATAAACTAAAGACAGAAGCAGACTATTTTACAAAATATCAGCTGACAGGAACTTTCGAGAGAACTTATGGATGGGCATGGATTTTAAAACTGGATGAAGAGCTTACCAATTGGGATCATCCGAAAGCTAAAATATGGCATGAGAACCTGAAACCGCTAACCGATCAGATTCTGAAATCCTGGAAAACCTATCTTCCAAAGCAAACCTATCCAAACAGAACCGGAGTTCATCCCAATACTGCATTTGCAATGGCTTTTGCTATAGATTGGGCAAGAGCTAATAAAGATAAAGAGTTTGAAAACCAGTTGATAGAAAAGTCCAAATATTTTTTCTTAAAAGACCAGAAAACCCCTGCTTATCTGGAACCGGACGGATCGGATTTCTTTTCGCCAAGTCTGGAAATTGCAGATCTGATGCGCAGAGTTCTTCCACAAAAAGAATTTGTGCAATGGCTGAGTGCTTTCTATGAAAAAAGAAGTCTGGAAAATGTTGAAAAAATTCCTGTGGTAAGTGATCTTAGTGATTATCAGACCGTTCATCTTGTGGGATTATCTTTTTCAAAGGCATGGTGTATGAAAGGGATTTCAAATGCACTTCCTGCCAACCATCCACTGAAAAAAGAATTCAGAAAAACGGCAGATGTATTTCTTGCTAATGGTTTGCCTTTATTGTTTCAAGGGAATTATGGCGGAGACCACTGGCTGGCAAGTTTTGCAGTATATGCCCTGGAAGATTAATATTTGATTCCGGTTTTTTTCAGAATAAAGCCTAAAAGCCAGATAGGTCCTATCAAAAGAAACTGAAGATCTTTGAGGAAAGACGGCTTTTGTCCTTCTATTTTATGCCCTATCAACTGAAAAATCCAGGTAATAACAAATACAGAAACGTAAACGATCCATGACTGCTTTCCGAAACTGATATTGGTCAGATAAATGAAATGCTCCAGAATAAGTATGATAACAGCCATCACGATAGCCATCAAAAGAGAAAGTCTTATATAGAATAATGTTATAAGAACAATCATAATAAGGCTAATGATGCTGACACATCCGAAATAGGAAGCGCAGAAATGAGGAGAGGGAATAAGGGATGCAAAACCTAAAACCGCCCAAAAGATTAATGGCACACAAATCCAGTGAATAAACTTGTTGGTCGCGTTTCTATGGCTTTTACTGTATTCGGCAAATAAGAGATCAACCTTTCTCATACTAATAGAAAATTGGATTGGTGCTAAAATAATAAAATTTTGTAATCACTGGTAAGATTGCTTACATTTGTCTTATGTCTGCCCTAGAAAAATTCGGAGTTGATATTTTTACGGAACGTAATATTTTCGAGCGAATAGCCGTGGGCAAACCGTTTCGTCCTGATAATCCTGCTTTTATATTTATTAAATCAGGAACTATAAAACTTCGCCAGCATTTCAGTGACCTGGAAGTTTCTGCCAACATGTTTATGGTAACCGATCCACAGACTATTTATGAAGTGATTTCTGTGACGGACGATTTTCAGTCCAGAATGGTTTCTTACCAAAGAGGATTTATTTCGGCTCTATCATTGAAATTTAACCGTCTCATTACCTATCGTTATTTCAGACAGCAAATGAATAAAGGAGTTCCTTTTCCCGAAGACGAAATGGAAGTCGTTTGGAAAAGTGTTAATTTCCTGAAATATATCCTTGATTCTGAAACAGAAATGCTTTACAAGAAAGAAATGGTAGAACATCTTTTCTCTGTTTTCTGTTATCAGATGGCTGGGATTATTTCCAAGGAAGATAACAGTTCTATGAGCCAGATGTCCAGGCAGGAAGAAATTGTATTTGTATTTCTTACTGATATTGCGGAACATCATCTTACAGAGAGAACGGTTGAGTTTTATGCCGGACGGCAGTCAATTACAACCAGACATCTATCTTCCGTAGTGAAGACCATTACGGGCAAATCTGCGAGCGAGATCATTGCTTTAATTGTCATCAATGAGGCTAAAGTGCTCTTAAACTCTTCCAGTAAACCGGTTTCAGAAGTTTCTTCTATTCTCGGATTCAGTGATCAATACTCATTTTCTCACTTTTTTAAGAAGCATCTGAAGGTAAGCCCTACACAGTACAGACATCAGTTTGAAAACTAAAATCTTACATTTGAACATCTTTTTCCAAAAATCAAACATTTGATTGATTTTGTTGTTGACCTAACTTTGCATCTGTAAAACAAGGTAAAATGACAAAGAAAATAAAAACAGCACTATCTGTATTGATAGCAGCTTTTCCTGCGCTGTTTTTTTCACAACAGATTAAGCAGATGACCGCAGGTGAGGTAGCGGAACTTGCTGTTCAGAATCACCAGCAGCTCAAAGTGTCTGCACAGAACATCGGTATTGCAAAGCAAAACACGAATGTTGTTAAGCTTCAGAAACTTCCCACAATTACGGCTTCTACAAGTCAATTCTATTTAGGGGATGCAGTAGCCATTGACAAAGATTTTTCAAATTCTACAAATGTTCCGATGCCGCATTATGGAAGCTCATATGCGGTTCAGGCGACACAACTGATCTTCAAAGGGGGATTGGTGAATAAATCTATTGAAATGGCAGGACTTCGTGAACAGCTTTCCGAACTGGATTTAGAGAAAAATAAGCAGGATGTAAAGTTTTTAGTGATTTCCAATTATCTGGATGTCTATAAAATCATCAATCAGGAAGAGGTATTTGAGAATAACAAAAAACTGGCTCAGGAACGTCTTAAAAATATCCAGAAGTTCTATCAGCAGGGGATGGTAACACGAAATGAAGTGATTCGTGGAGAATTGGCCATCAAAAATCTCGATCAGGGAATTTTAACCCTTACCAACAATAAAAAAATCCTTAATTATAATTTAAATATTGCTTTAGGTTTATCTTCTGACACAGAAATTGTTCCTACAGAGAGTTTGGAAAATAAAGAATCCGGAATAGGCATGGAATATTATACAGATCTTGCCCATGAAAGTAATCCATTGTTGAAATCTGCCCAAAAAAATATTGCGGTTGCAGATAAAAATATTGAGATCATCAAAACGGACAATGCACCTACACTGGCTGGATTTGGCGGATATACTCTACAAAGACCCATTACAACCAGAAATCCTGTTTTGGATATGTATTCAGGAGGATGGCAGACTGGAGTTTCTTTGAGTTATAACATAGATACACTGTATAAAACGAAAGAAAAAGTAAAATTAGGAGAGCTGCAAAAGAATCAGGCGAATGATGCAATGACTCTGGTACAGCAGAATGTGGATATGGGAGTGAATGCAGCCTATACAAAATATCAGGAAGCCATTCAGCAGGCGGATATTCTGAATGATTCCAAAAGACTGGCAGAAGAAAACTACAAGATTACGGAAGCCAAATATCTGAATCAGCTGGCAGTACAGGCAGAAATGATAGATGCCCAAAACCAGAAACTACAGTCGGAACTTGATTATGCTAACGCCGAAATCAATGTTTTGTATCAGTATTACAACCTTTTGAAATCTACAGGGACACTTTAATTTTTAAAACTGAAAATCAACACAATGGAAAACAAGGAACAAACTACTCAAAATACGACACCAACTCCTGCTGCACCAAGCGCAGAGAATAAAAAAAAGAAAAATAAAACCAATAAAATCAGAGCCATCATTTCCAATATCATCGTTTTCATGGTGATCGGTTTCGGATTATTCTGGTTAATACGTGAATATTTCCATATCGGAAACAAAACCTATACGGAAGCAGCACAGGTAGAAGAATTTATCAATCCTGTTAACACAAGGGTTTCGGCATATATCAAAGAAATTAAGTTCATTGAACACCAGCATGTAAAAAAAGGAGATACACTGGTAGTCCTTGACGAACGTGAAATTCTTACACAATTGGGACAGGCAGAAGCCGCTTATCAGAATGCGATGGCTCAAAAGACAGCCACAAGTTCTTCTGTAAATACTGTTTCCAACAATGTCAACGTTATGCAGTCCAATATTGCAGGTGCAAAAGCGAGATTATGGAATGCTGAGCAGAATTTAAACCGTTATAAAAATCTTTTATCAGCAGAAGCAGTTACAAGACAGCAATATGATCAGGTAAAAACAGAATACGATGCACAAAAAGCTGCTTATGAAACTTTAGTGAATCAAAAACAGTCAGCGAACCTTTCCACTACTGAAGTGAAAAGCAGACTGGGAATTAATGATGCTGAAATCAAAAGAACAAAATCTGCCTTGGATATGGCGAAAATCAATCTTTCGTATACTGTTATTACGGCGCCTTATGATGGAGTAATGGGAAGAAGAACTATCTCTGAAGGGCAATTGATTCAACCGGGACAGCAGGTTGCAACCATCGTTCTGAATGGTCAGAAATGGGTAACAGCCAACTTCCTGGAAAGCCAGATGCCAAATATTAAAGTAGGAGAAAAAATTTCTATGACAGCTGATGCTTTGGGAGGGAAAAAATTTGAAGGAGTTGTCACTGCTGTTTCAGCGGCTACAGGATCACGATATTCGAGTGTACCTACAGATAACTCTACCGGAAACTTTATTAAAGTGCAGCAGAGAATTCCTGTAAGAATAGAGTTTACAGCTTCCAACAAAAAAGAAGACCTGGATAAACTGAGTGCCGGAATGAATATGAATGTGAATATTAACAAAGACTAAAAGATGGAAGATATCAGATTCCAGACATTATGCGTAGGGAAAGCTAAGGTTGAATGTTGAAAGTCTGCCATCTGATATCTGAAATCTATTATCCAAAAGAATCATGTACAACAAAGGATTATATAGCGACTGGGTACCGAAACCCGTACAGCTGCTGCTGATTGTATTACTGCTTGCTGTGGTAATGCCGATTGGTGGGGTGTATACCGGGAATATCAGCTCTCTGGTAAGCGGTACCGGTGCCATGACAGAATATTTTATGTGGGCTAACTATGCAACTACCATTGGAATGGGAGCCTGTATGCCTGTTGTTCTCAGAATTAAAATGAGATTCAAGGTAAGGGATAAGATGGTTTTACTTCTGGTGCTTTTAGGATTGCTTAGTTATGTGAACGGGACTACCTTACAGCCGGTAATCTTCATATTTACTTCTTTACTTATTGGTTTTATGAAGATGATGGTAACTATAGAACTCTTCCTGCCACTTATGGTTATGATTGGAAACCGCGGAGTATTTTATGGGGCTTTCTATACATTCGTTCTTGTGATGAATCAGGTGGCTACCTATTATGCAGCTGAGTTTGCCCTTCTTTACAACTGGCAGCAGTTTTATCTGTTCACAGCTGTTTTATGCTTTATTTTAGCTTTAATACACTGGATTTTTATGCATAATAAATATTTTGCGTTAAAAGTTCCGCTGCATTATATTGACTGGTTGAGTATTTTGCTTTTCATTTCAACTTTTATGTTTTCAGCCTATGTTTATTCGTTTGGAAGACAGCAAGATTGGTTCAATTCGAAGAATATTATTTACGCAAGTATTACAGCTTTTGTAAGCTTTGCACTGCTTTCTATTCGTCAGCTGACCTTAAAACGACCCTACCTTTCATTCAAAATTTTCACAAAGAATAATGTACAGCATGGGTTGTTTATGCTTTTCTGGCTGGGAATGTTTTTAGGAACAGCTTCTATTCAGAATACTTTTGCGGTTGGTGTATTAGGGTATGACCAATTGACAAATACCAGACTGAGTTTACTAATGATTCCCGGAATTATCTTAGCCGGAGTCATTGCAATTTTCTGGTTTAAAAAAGAAAAACCTTTGAAAATGTATATTTTTTCCGGTTTCTCAGCTATGGTTGGATATGCCATCATCATGTACTTTTCTATGGTATTGGAATTCAGTTATGACAGCTGGTATCTGCCTATGTTTTTAAAAGGCTACGGAATGTGTTCACTGTTTATTTCCGTATGGTTTTATACACTGGATAAGCTTGAAATGGATGAAATGCTTGCTGCTATCGGGCTTGTACTGGTTTGGAGAACTTTTCTTGCAGTAGGGATTTTTTCAACACTCTATGCCTGGTTTCAATACCGTTTCCAGATTATAGCAATAGGAGATCTCGCCGTTTATATGGATGGAATGACTGTTACTCCTCAGAATGTAGCAGCCAATATGAAACCGATTCAGCTTAATGCCATCATCATAGCCACCAAAAAGATATTCGGATATATCATCTTAGTCGGGTTTGGAGTATTGATTTATGTTGCCACGCATCACTTTGGAGCAAAACGTTTTCAGTATTTCAGATTTGTGAGAGTTCTTGGTGGTAAATCTGTAATTGCGAGAAGAAGACTTCGGGAAAGAAAAAAATTATTAGAAGAAATAAAAGATGCTGCAGGACCTGCAGTATAAAAGATACCTTGTTTTTCACTAGTAAAATCCTGGTCCTTCATTGGGCTGGGATTTTACGTTTTTAAGAAGATGTCAAATTTTAAACTTTTTTGAAACATTAAGATTGTATTAAGGTGTTTAGAGTATTAAGATGAGCTTCGCTTTAAGCTTAATCAGAATGATTTATCTTAACTATACTTTATTCCTTAATCCTTCTTAATGGTTTTTATATATATCCAGATTTAGAAAACTTTTCTGTAAAAAGATGTTTACAATTATAAATAAGGGGAAATTTCATATTTTGTTATTTTTATTCTTTCTAAATAAGAATTATCTTTGTGAGATTATAAAAATTTGAAGTAGAAAGAATGAAAAAGCAGTATGCATTCATAGGTCTTTTGGTTTCGGGGTTGATGATTTCCCAGACAGTAAAAGATTCTATAGCCTCTAAAGGTATTGAAGATGTGGTTATCGTAGCCTCCAGAAAGCCTACAAAAATCTCTGAAGTTCCGGGAACGGTTTGGGTAGTACAGAAAGAAAAGATCCAGGAACAGGCCAAAAGCGGAGTTCCAATTAAAGAGATGTTGTCGATTCTGATTCCTTCTATGGATATTGGTCCACAGGGAAGAACCAATTACGGACAGAATATGAGAGGACGTTCTGCGCTCGTGATGATAGATGGAGTTTCTCTGAATAGTATCCGTGCAATAAGCCGTCAGTTGGATGCAATAGATCCTTTTAATATCGAAAGAATTGAAGTCCTTTCAGGAGCAAGTTCAATTTATGGAGGTAACGCTACCGGTGGAATTATCAATATTATTACAAAGATTCCTTCCAAAAAAGGAATTAGCGGTGAGACTGAATTGGGTGTACGTTCAGGATTTATGGGAAAAGAGGACCATGATTTCCGTGTTGCTCAGTCTATTGCAGCTAAAGGAGACAAATTCTTCGGGAGATTGGGAGTAGCCTATCAGCAGAATGGTGGGGTGTATGGAGCTGATCAGAAACAGCTTTTTACAGATATTACACAGACGGATCTTCAGTATAACCAGTCGATTGACATCCTTGCTACTGGAGGATATCAGTTTAATAATAAACATAAAATAACAGCCTCTGTTCAGTATTATAATTCTAAATTTAATGGAGACAGAAGTTTATTTTTAGGTGAAAATCTAAGCGCATTTACTACAAAAAATGCTTCATTACTCGAAATGAGAGATGGTTTCTCATCCGATAAAAATGTTGGGACGGAGCGTTATATGGCTACTGTAGCTTATAATGGAAACGGAATTTTAGGCGGACAGGACCTGTATGTGCAATTGGCTACCCGAGGTGAAAAATTAGGATTCTATCCATTCCCGGGAAATGTTACTTTGCAGACAGGAAGAATACCTTACATGTCCTCCTCACAGCAGGATACTTATTATTCTGGGATTAAAGCTTTATTATCCAAATCATGGAGAGGACTGAATGTTACGTATGGAGCAGACTTCGATTTTGAAAAGTTTGAGGGCACCCAATCTGTTTATGATATTGCAAAAACAATGTCCAGCGGGGGCTTAGTCAACGAAACAAAATACAGTCTGGGAAGATATCCAACCAATCATTCACAGAGTTACGCCGGATATGTTCAGGCAAAATATAATATCCTGCCGAAATTACAACTGAATGCAGGAATCCGTTATCAGCATATCAATGTGAAGATGGACGACTTTGTGGGCTCAGAACAGCAGACACAGATTGCAATGGGGTATGGAAGCTCAGCATCTGCAATTCCGGGAGGTGAAAGTTCTTATAATGTGACCCTGGCCAATGCCGGATTGTTATATAAATTCAATGAACAGCATCAGGTTTGGGGAACCTTTTCCCAGGGAGCAAGTTTAGCAGATCCTGCTAAGTTCTATGGTATCGGGCAATATAAGCTTGTGGGGACAAACTGGGATGTTGTATCCAGTATCAATGTAAAAGAACAGCCGCTGCAGGCTATCAAAACCAATCAGTTTGAAGTAGGATACCGCGTTAACAGAGGAGGTTTAAGAGCTCAGATTGCTGGCTTCCTGAGTAATTCTGATAAAACGGTAGCTGTAGATAAAAAGACCTTCCAGATTCTTGTGAATGATTTAAAATTAAGAAACATGGGAATCGAAGCTGAGGTTTCTTATTCCTTAAGCAATGGGGTTTATTTCGGAGCAAGCGGACTTTTGATTAAATCTGAGGTAGATAATAAAGGAGAGTGGCAGAAACAGGAAATTTACAATGCTTCTCCTTCAAAATTGGTGACCTATATCGGATATAATATTAAAAACTGGTCATTCAGATTCCAGTCTTTGCAGAATTTCAAGCAGAAAGACGAGCTTAATAATGTTGTAGAAGGTTACAATACTTCAGACCTGATGATGGGATACCGATTCAACTGGGGGAAATTCAATTTAGGAATCCAGAATATATTTAATACAGATTATCAGACAATATGGAGCAAGCGTTCCCAGGTGTTGTATTCTACATATGGACTTCCTGAATTGTTTAATTATAAAGGAAGAGGAAGAACATTCAACCTTTCTTACACTTTTGAATTTTAAAAATAAGATGAAGGTAAAAATGCCTTGATCTGAAAACATATTGTATTTCAAATCCGGTTTCTGAAATTGATCGGAAATCGGATTTTAATTTTAAAAAAAATCAGTTATGGCTAAAATTTCAACAGGGCAGATTGTTGCCGAAGTAACCAGAAAAGAATACATTACTGACCATTTTATCAGAGTGTATTTGTACTCACCGGAAGTTCAGTTGTTCAAAAATACTATGGTGGGAGACAATAATAAGATTGCAGTTCCTCCAGTTGGTTTGAACGAGATTCATTTCCCAACACTGGATGAAAATCATCAGTGGATATACCCGCCTAAAGAAGTGGCTCCAGCCATCAGAACCTATACCCACAGAGGGATTGATCTGGAGAAAAACGAATTGATCATCGACTTTGTAGATCACGGAGACGGTGGGCCTGCCTCCAAATGGGTGAGGGAAGCTGAAGCGGGTTCAAAGCTTGGAGTCATGATGCGTTTGGAAGGAAAAGAACTGTATCCTGCTGCAGATTGGTATCTGTTGGTGGGAGACGCTACTGCCATTCCGGTGATCAGTGCGATTTTGGAAACTCTTCCTGAAACAGCAAAAGGAATATGTATCATCGAAGTTCATGGAAAAGAAGACGAACAACTGCTTGAAACGAAAGCCCAGATTGATTTTAAATGGCTGCACAATGCACAACCTCAGATCAGCAGTGAAATTGCCAATGCCGTAAAAAGCATTGATCTTCCCGAAACTAAAAAATTTGGCTACGTTGCCTGTGAATTTTCAAGCGTAAAAGAAATCCGTACTTATCTGAGAAAAGAGAAAAACTGGGCTTCACAGGAATTATATGCTTATTCTTACTGGAAAGCAGGTGTAGCAGAGAATGAATCGCAGGCGGACAGACATAGGGAGAAGGATTCGATGGAGCAGAAAATAGGTGATAGATAGCAGGTTTTAGGGATTAGAGAGTTTAAGGTTCAAGGTTTAAAGTTTAAAGTTTAAAGTTTAAAGTTGCGGGTGACCAAGAAATGACAAGTAACAAAAACAACCAGCAACCAGTAACTCATAACCAGCAACATTCAACTAAAAACTTTGAACATTGAACCCCGAACCCTTATCTTTGCACTATGAAAGATTTAATGGGCAGAGCGATCTGGGATTATTACCACAATGAAAATCCGGAGGATCTGCAGACTGAAACATCAATTTCTGAGCTGGATGAACTTCCGGTGGATTATTTATTCAGAGATTTTGAAGAAATGAACGATATTGAACAGAAAGCACTGGACTTATCCGAAGGAAAGGTTCTGGATATCGGAGCGGGTGCAGGTTCTCATTCTTTATATCTTCAAAATGAAAGAAATCTTGAGGTAATCGCATTGGATATTTCACCAAAATCTATTGAAGTCTGCCAGCTGAGAGGAATTAAGAAAGCAGTTTGCAAAAATATGCTTGAGTTTTCAGGAGAGACTTTTGATACGATTTTATTATTGATGAACGGTACAGGAGTTTTTGAAAAGCTTGCTAAAATAGATACCTATCTTCAGAAGCTGCATACTTTATTAAATGATAAAGGGCAGATTCTCATTGACAGTACGGATATTCTTTATATGTTCGACCGCGATAAAGATGGCGGAGTGTATATTCCTGCAGGTGGATATTACGGAGAACTGGATTACATAGTTCATTATAAAGGCGAATCTGAAGAACCGATTACCTGGCTGTACCTTGATTTCAATACTTTGAAAAATGCGGCTGAAAATAACGGCTTCAAAATAGAAAGAGTTTTAAAAGACGAAGATTCTTACTTGGCAAAGCTCACTAAGAAATAATTGATAATAAGTCATTGCGAGCTGAAAGCGAAGCAATCTCAACAAATAATACATTGTCATTCTCTGAGCAGGATGGCAATTTTTGTTTTTGGGACCTCTTCTAGCCCCGATAGGAACGGTTACCCCACAGCATGTAGTTGTGGCCCCGGGCCAGGCGCGAGGAGTAAAAGTGGATAGCGGGAAACAGCTCCTTATTATTGTCTGAACAGATGGATGGCTCTTGCAAACGGATAGAAAGAAAACCATTCCTGAAAATAAAAATACATCAGAACAGTGTTTCCGGCACATAAAATCACTGGAAGAATATAAGATTCTGCACGGTAAGGAAGTTTTTTTGGAGTTGCTAAAACGCTGATGACAAGTAAGCCCAAAGCACCTACTGCAACGACTCCAATTTCGGGACTGTATCTGGAAGTGGTGCCAAAGTCAAAATGGGAAACCAGAACATATTTTTGAAACATAAAAAAAAGAAAACCAAATGCCAGTGCTAAGAAGCTTGCAAGGTATTTTTTTAGTTTGACTAAATTAAGGAACAGTAAAATAGACCCCGGAATTGGAGAGAAAAAAACGGAGCTGACAAAAATAGTCCTTCGAGAATAAAGCTTAACAGCTTCCGTATCTTCTGTGATATGGTCTTTCCATACTTCTACCTCTTCTGTACGTTTTGCTTCTTCAGCTTCCTTTTTTTTTTGCAAAATCAATCCCTGAACAGCGGCTTTTTCCTGCTCACTGAAAACACGTCCTCTTTCTTCCAGAATTTCAAAAGCAATCTGAACGGCTTCCGGAACAAAACAGTTGCCTTCTTTTAAATATCCCTCTAATTCCTGATTGGAAAGCTTTCTTAAAACACTTTTATTGACAATAAGTATTATTTAAAAGAAAGGCTGTCTCTAATGAAACAGCCTGTGATCTTTATAAGGATTTTAATTATCCGATCTCAATACCGTTTTCAACATTGCTGTCATCCGGTGTTACGAAAGATAATTTTCCGTCTGGTTTTGTTGTTAATAATAACATTCCCTGAGATTCAATTCCTCTGATTTTTCTAGGAGCAAGGTTCAGCAGGATCATTACCTGCTTACCGATTACTTCTTCAGGAGTGAAGCTTTCTGCAATCCCGGAAACAACAGTTCTTACATCTACTCCTGTGTCTACAGTAAGTTTTAATAATTTATCTGCTTTTTCTACTTTTTCAGCTTCTGTAATGGTTGCTGTTCTAAGGTCTATTTTAGTAAAGTCATCAAACGTGATCTCTTCTTTCATAGGGTTTGCGTTAGGGTTTGTTTTTTTATTGTTTTGTTTTGTGTTCTCTAGTTTTTGGATTTGAGCTTCAATGACATCGTCTTCAATTTTTGAAAAAAGAAGAGATGATTCGTTGATTTTATGTCCTGTTTCAATTAAAACTGCTTGACTTTCAATCGTATTCCAGTCTTTCTTTTCAACGTTGAACATGTTCAATAGCTTTTCAGAGCTGAAAGGTATGAAAGGTTCACATAACTGAGCTAAAGCAACAGCTATTTGTGCTCCCACGAATAAAGACTGAGCTGCTTTTTCCGGGTTGTCCTTAATGGTTTTCCAAGGTTCTTCTGTTTGAAGGTACTGGTTTCCAAAACGGGCAAGATTCATCAATGCAGTTAGTGAATTTCTGAACTCATAATTTTCAAGGAATCCTGAGATTTCTTTTGCTGATTTATTTATTTCCTGCAATTCGGGACTGTTTACATCTCCTTGCGGAACAACACCGTCATAATATTTATGAATAAGAACAGCGACTCTGTTGATGAAGTTTCCGAAGATACCTACCAATTCAGAATTATTCTTAGTCTGGAAATCCTTCCATGTAAAGTTATTATCTTTTGTTTCCGGAGCAGATGAAAGAAGAGCATATCTTAATACATCCTGTTGGCCAGGGAAGTCTTCCACATATTCATGAGCCCATACTGCCCAGTTTCTTGAAGTAGAGATCTTGTCGTTCTCAAGGTTCAGGAATTCAAAAGCAGGAACATTTTTAGGCATGATATAATCTCCGTGAGCCTTCATCATCGCAGGGAAAATAATACAGTGGAATACAATATTATCCTTTCCGATAAAGTGTACCAGGTCACTGTTTTCGCTCTGCCAGTAATCTTTCCAGTCTTTTCCGTTTTTCTCAGCCCATTCTTTGGTAAAAGAAATATAACCAATTGGAGCATCAAACCATACGTACAATACTTTTCCTTCTGCATTCGGAAGCGGAACCGGAACACCCCAGTTCAGATCTCTGGTCATCGCACGAGGCTTAAGGCCGTCATTCAGCCATGATTTAACCTGTCCGTACACGTTAGGCTTCCAATCGTCTTTATGGCCTTCAATGATCCACTCGTTTAAAAAGTCTTCGTATTCGTTTAATGGCAGATACCAGTTTTTTGTTTCTTTAAGGATAGGAACATTTCCGCTAAGCATAGATTTCGGATTGATCAGCTCGGAAGGAGAAAGGGTAGAACCACATTTCTCACACTGGTCTCCGTAAGCATTTTCATTACCACAATTAGGACACGTTCCTACAATATAGCGGTCAGCAAGGAATTCTCCTGCCTGCTCATCAAAATACTGCTCAGAAATTTCTTCTGTGAATTTTCCTTTTTCGTATAATACCTTAAAGAAATCCTGACTGGTTTCATAATGGTTTTTAGACGTTGTTCTTGAATATTCATCAAATGAAATTCCCAGATCAGCAAAAGATTTTTTAATGATCCCGTGATATTTGTCAACAATATCCTGAGGAGTAACTCCTTCTTTTTTGGCTCTTATGGTAATAGGAATTCCGTGCTCATCTGAACCACAGATAAACGCTACATCTTTTCCTAATCTTCTCTGAAATCTTGCGTAAACATCCGCAGGAATATAAACACCTGCCAAATGTCCTATATGAACCGGCCCGTTTGCATAAGGCAAAGCTGCCGTAATCATCTTTCTGTTTGACATTTATAGTAAAGTTTTAACTGCAAAGATAAGGAATATCTGTTGAATACCGCTATTGGTGGTGTTATTATGACGCAGAATGCAATTTTATAAGGTTGAATATGAATTTAAGTTAAACGGTTGTTTAACTAAATATTAATTTAATACAAATACTATGCAATGCATAAGACGGTGCAAATTATTGAAATTTAAAAAACTAACTAAAAAGTGTTTCGTAATATACATAATTTTAACTAAAATTATATTAAAATTACGATAATTCTATTTTTTTTTTAAATTGCGAGTCTGGCTACAAGCCGAATTAAGACTGAAAAAACGAAACTATAAAAAAATATGATTGTGAATAATTTTACAACAGTATTGAAAATTGCGCCCGCTTTTTTATTGGCCAGCACAATAATGCATGCGCAGACTAAAGACTCTGTTCCTCAGGAGAAGAAAATTGAGGAAGTTGTATTAATCGGGTATGGAAAGCAGAAAAAATCTGATCTTACCGGTTCTATAACTTCAGTCACAGCAAAAGACTTCAACGGAGGAGCAACTTCTGCAGGGCAGCTGATCCAGGGTAAAACACCAGGAGTACAGATTACCAATAACAGTGGAGCACCAGGATCCGGAACCAAGATCCGGATAAGGGGAACATCTTCCTTAAGTGGAGAAAACTCCCCATTGATCGTAATTGATGGAGTTCCCCAAGATTTTGTGGGGATGAATGGTGTTTCTGATCCTTTATCCTTAATTAACCCTAATGATATTGAAACATTTGATATTCTTAAAGATGCTTCTGCGACTGCTATATATGGTAACAGAGCTTCGAATGGGGTTATTCTTATTACAACTAAGAAAGGAACAGCAGGAAAGTTCAAAGTGAATTTCTCAACGGTAACTTCGGTTTCTACCAAAATGGGAAAAGTGGATGTGCTGAACGCTCAGGAATTCAGGGATTTTGTTAATACCAATCCATATGCACCAGCAGGCTATAAAACCAAACTTGGAAATGCTGATACTGACTGGCAGGATCAGATTTATCAGGCAGCATGGGGCACAGATAATAACGTAGCCCTTTCAGGAGGTATTAAAGGTTTGCCATACCGTTTATCATTAGGATATAATGAGCAGAACGGGATTGTAAAATCAAATTCTTTCCGCAGAACTTCTGTAGGATTAAACTTAAACCCTAAATTCTTTGATAATCATTTATCAGTGAATGTAAATGCAAAAGGAACATTTACGGATAATAGATTTGTAGACGGAGGAGTGATCAAGGCGGCTACCTATTTTGATCCTACACAACCAGTATATTCAGGAAATTCTAATTATGGTGGTTATTATGAATGGCTGGATTCCGGATCTGCAACAGGATTTAATGTAAATGCCAACTCGAATCCACTTGGAATGATCAATGGTGTAAGAGATGTGTCTTCTGTTCTAAGGGGATTGGGAAATATTCAGTTAGATTATAAGTTTCACTTTCTTCCGGACTTGCATTTCAATGTGAACGCTGGATACGATTATACAAAAAGTGATGGACACAAGTTTAAAGATGCTCGTCTGAGACCAGGTTTTGAAGATAAAGGAAGTTCAAATTTCTATTCTATGGAAAAGAAAAATAAACTTTTGGAAACCTACTTTAATTATGTGAAAAATATCAGTGCTATTAATACTGGTGTGGATATTACTGCAGGGTATTCTTATCAGGATTTCAATATTTATCTTCCAGGAGCGATCACTTATAGAGGAACAGGAATTAACTCGCAAGATTTAGACTTCAAAACTCAGAATACGTTGATTTCATTTTATGGAAGAGCTATTTTTACCATAGCTAACAAATATGTTATTTCAGGATCGGTTCGTAAAGATGGTTCTTCGAGATTCTTCAACGGAACCAGAGATAATGTATGGGGAGTTTTCCCGGGAGTTTCTTTAGCATGGAAGCTTAACGAAGAAAATTTCATCAAAAATATATCCTCTATCAGTACATTAAAGCTAAGAGCAGGATGGGGTAAAACTGGTCAGCAGGAATTGCCAGCACTTAATGGTAACAAACCTAATAATTATCCGGCTTTTGCAGCTTATAATCCAAGTTATCAGGGAGCGGGCTATCAGTTTGGAAATGAATTCTATTTTATGTTCAGACCTGCTAACTACAATCCGAATCTTACCTGGGAAACTACTACTACCAAGAACTTAGGATTGGATTTTGGGTTTAATAAAAACAGAATTACCGGATCAATAGATGTCTTCAGAAAAGATACCAAAGATCTTCTTGTATATGCTGATGAACCGGCAGGAGGCTTAAGTAACGCGAGCTGGCAAAATGTCGGAGATATGAAAAATGAGGGTATTGAGGGAAGTATTACAGTAATCCCGGTTAAAAACCAAAATACAACCTGGGAAGTAAGCTTTAATGCTACGCATTATAAACCGGTAATCACGAAGCTTAAAGACCGAGCAGATGAGTCTTTCAATATGGAAGTAGGAGGGATTGAAGGAGGTTCAGGAAACAGAATTCAGGCTCATGCAGTGGGATATGCACCTAATTCATTCTGGGTATATCAGCAGGTATATGATACCAATGGAAAGCCTGTTGACGGTGCTTTTGTAGACAGAAATGGCGATGGTACAATCAGTACAAAAGATATGTATTACTACAAATCCACAACCCCTGATGCAATTTTAGGTTTCTCTACCAAAGTATCTCACAAGAACTGGGATTTTGCATTAAGTGCAAGAGCTGTATTAGGAAATTATGTATATAATAATGCTGCTTCCAATAGTTCTTTACAATCTGCATCTACCAACGAATATCTTCAAAATGTGTTCGCAACAGCGCCTCAATATCAATTCTCTGTTCCTCAGTATAAATCAGATATTTATGTTGAGAATGCTTCATTCCTGAGACTTGATAATATCAATGTCGGATACAATTTCGGAGAAATTTTCACAAAAGGGAGTAATCTGAAAGTATATGCGATGGCACAGAATGTCTTTGTAATTACTAAATACTCAGGAGTAGATCCTGAAGTTTTTGGTGGAATAGATAACGGTTACTACCAAATGCCTAAGATTTATTCTTTAGGTTTTAACTTTCAATTTTAAATAAGAATTCAATGAAACTAAATAGAATTAAACTTAAAAATATAGTATTGCCTCTTTCAGCAGTATTTTTATTGACAGCAGCTTCTTGTGTGAAAGATCTTGAAAGAGAACCTATCACAGATGTTACTTCAGCCAGTATTTATAAAGATTTTGCCAACTATAAAAATGTTTTGGCAAAACTTTACGGAGGGCTTGCTATGGGAGGGCAGATCAGTGGAGACGGTGATCAGCCGGATAGTGATATTAACGGAATCAATGGTGGTTTCTCTCAATATACCAGATTGATGTATACCCTGAATGTTGTCACAACCGATGAGGCTGTGATTGGATGGAATGACGGAAATCTTCATACTCTTCACAAAATGACCTGGGATGCTTCCAATGAATTCATTGCTGCTATGTACTATAGAGTATATACGGAAATTGCTTTTTGTAATGAGTTTCTGAGAAATGTAACGGATGAAAAATTGGCTTCCAATAATATTACTGGAGATAATCTTGCTCAGGCAAAACTAATGAGAGCAGAAGCACGTTTTCTTAGAGCACAGTCATATTATCATGCAATAGATATGTTCGGGAATGTTCCTTTTGTAGATGAATCCTATTTGCCGGGTTCTGTGAATCCACCACAGAGAATAGAAAGAAAAGCATTATTTAATTTTATTGAATCCGAATTGCTTGCTGTAGCAGGAGAATTAAAAGATCCTAAAACCAATGAATATGGAAGAGCAGATAAAGCTGCTGTATGGTCATTGTTGGCAAAATTATATTTGAATGCAGAAGTATATACGGGAACACAGAGAAATACGGACTGTATCACTTATTGTAACAAAGTGATTGCAGCAGGGTATTCTTTAAAACCAAAATATGACGATTTGTTCCTTGCAGATAACAATATCAATAACCCTGAACAGATCTTAAGTGTAAATTTTGATGGAATCAATACACAGACCAACGGTGGAACAACTTATCTTGTTCATGCTGCAATAGGTGGAGATATGAAAGCTGCTGACTTTGGAGTGAATGGAGGATGGAGTGGTTTAAGAACGACAAAAGCGTTTGTAGGCTTATTCCCTACTAATGGAAGTGATAAAAGAGGAAGATTCTTTACTTCAGGACAAAATTTAGAAATTAATGATTTAGGATCCTTCACAGATGGATATGCATTTATCAAATTCAAAAATGTTAAAAGTAACGGATCTGTTGGAGCTCATACCAACTGGGTTGAAGCTGATATCCCTTTATACCGTTTAGCCGATATCTATCTGATGTATGCAGAGGCTGTTTTAAGAGGTGGCGCTGGTGGAAATCAGGCTACAGCAATCGGTTATATTAATCAGCTGAGAGAGCGTGCTTATGGAAATACAAGCGGAGATGTATCTTCTATCAATCTCAACTTTATTTTAGATGAGAGAGGGAGAGAACTATCATGGGAAATGACCAGAAGAAGTGACCTTATCCGTTTCAACAAATATACTACAGGAGATTATGTTTGGCCATGGAAAGGAAATGTGAAAGATGGTAAAGCGGTAGAAAGTTATAGAAACCTTTTCCCAATACCTGCGAAAGATATTGTAGCAAACCCTAATCTGATTCAGAATCCTGGATATTAATTTAAAATCCTGTTAAAAATGAAAAATCTATTCAAAATATTAGCTCTGGTTTTTACCGGACTTTTAGTTTTTTCTTGTGAAAAAGATGAGGATCAAGCTGTTATTAATGAAACGTCTGCCAGTAAGATATCTGCTGATAAAAGTGCCATTGTTCTTAATGAGCTCAATGCGAATGATGCTGTAATCAGTTTTACATGGACAAAGCCAACGTTTAGTATTGCCGTAGTTCCCAATCAGAAAGTAGAATTCGGAATCAAAGGTGATGGTTTCAAAAAAAGTGCTGTTATTGATTTCTCCAATGATATGACTTCAGGCTCTGTAACTCATGCAGCAATGAATGCAGCAATGTTTTCTATTGGAGCTGTGCCGGATGCTGTGAATGATATTGAGGCGAGGTTGAAAACTTCTGTAGGATCAGCCATTTTTTACTCAAATGTAATTGCACTTAAAGTAACACCTTATACTCCAAACCCTGATTTGGTATATCCTAAGATTAATGTTCCTGGTAGTTATGCGGGAGCAGCAGGTTATGCAAACTGGACTCCTGGAAATTCCCCGAATTTGTTTTCTCCAGGAAAAAATGATGAATACAGAGGGTTTATTTGGATCAACACTGTTTCTGGTGATGATGATGGTAAATATAAATTCTCTATCAATGAGGACTGGCCCGGAAATAAAGGAGACGATGGAACCAATACCGGAAAATTGAAATTAGATGGACCGAACATAAAAGCTCCTGCAGTGGGAACCTATTATATTAAGGTAAATTGGGCCGCAAACACTTATTCTTCTGTGTTGGCAAACTTTGGTGTTATTGGTGATGCAACCCCTACAGGGTGGAACTCAGATACAGATTTTGTATATAATCCTGCAACCAAAACTTTTGTGATTAATTCAATTGCATTATCTAATACCGGAGTATTTAAATTCCGAGCCAATGATGATTGGGCGATGAAATTCCAGCCGAACAAAGATGATGAAGCGCTTACTTCGGGAAAAGGTGTACAAACCTATTTCAATGCTGAAGGAACCGTAGAAAAAGATGGCGGATACAAAGTTTCTCAGGCAGGTAATTATAAAATTGAACTGGATTTACACAATTCAGCATATTACAAGCTAACCATTACTAAATTGTAAATCAAACTAAAATAAAGCAAAGTGCTGCTTTACCGCAGCACTTTATCTATTTTTAAAGTTAATAAATAGTCATTATGAAGAAAATTACAGTTGGAGCGCTTTTGCTCTCAATGATGTTTACAGGTGTGAAAGCCCAATCTTTAAAATCTCCGGACGGGAAGTTTGAAATGAGTTTTCAGCTGAAAGAAGGAGTACCTTACTATAACCTGAAATACAACGGTGCAGTAGTAGTTGAAGATTCTAAATTGGGATTGAGATTATTTAAAGACACAGCCATAAAATTTGCTTCTGAAATAGCCAAATCAGAAGATGCAAAATACGATCTGAATAACGGTTTTGCAAAAACAGATGAAAAAAGAGACTCCAAAAATGAAACCTGGCAGCCGGTTTTAGGAGAAAAGAAAAACTATATCAATAATTACAACGAACTGGCAGTTACCCTTAATCAGGCTTCTACAGACAGAAGTATTGTGGTAAAGTTCAGATTGTTTAATGATGGATTAGGATTCCGATATGAATTCCCACAGCAAAAGAATCTTAATTACTTTGTGATCAGAGAAGAAGACTCTGAAATCGATTTCCCTACCGACATGAAAGCATGGTGGATGGTAGCAGATTATGACTCTCAGGAATACCAGTATCAGGAAACAAAAGTTTCTGAAATTCCTTCAAAATGGGACAAAGCATTTGATGCGAATGCTTCCCAGTCATTGGTGAAAAATGCAGTTCAGTCTCCGCTGATGCTTAAAAAAGAAGGAAAAGAGCCTTTATATATCAACGTTGCTGAAGCTGCGGTATTAGATTATCCGGCTTCACACCTGGAAGTAGATGCTCAGAATTATAAATTCAAAACGCATTTGACGGCTGACAGACAGGGAGCAAAAGGATATATTCAAACTCCGTCAGTAACCCCTTGGAGAACAATTATTGTAGCTCCGAAAGCAGAGCAGGTAATGGATTCTAAAATGATCTTTAACCTTAATGAGCCTACAAAATACACCGATACTTCTTATATTCACCCTACAAAATACATGGGGGTCTGGTGGGAAATGATCATCGGGAAATCTCAGTGGGCATATTCTACTGCTGAAAATGTTCATTTAGGTAAAACAGATTTTGCTAAATTGACTCCAAACGGAAAACACGCTGCAAACAATACAAAAGTTAAAGAATATATTGACTTTGCTGCAGAAAACGGATTCCAGGGATTATTGATTGAAGGCTGGAATATCGGCTGGGAAGACTGGTTCGGACACTCAAAAGAATTTGTTTTCGATTTCATTACCCCTTACCCGGATTTCGATATCAAAATGTTGAATGAATATGCGCATTCAAAAGGAATTAAGTTGATCATGCACCATGAAACTTCAGGTTCTGCAACAAACTACGAAAGATGGGCAGATAAAGCATTCCAAACGATGAATAAATACGGTTATGATGCTGTGAAAACCGGATATGTAGGAGATATTATTCCTAGAGGAGAACATCATTATTCTCAATGGACAATTAACCACTTCTATAGAATTGCTGAAAAAGCAAACGACTATAAAATCATGGTCAATTCTCATGAATCTGTAAGACCTACAGGAGAAAGCCGTACCTACCCGAATTACATTTCTGCAGAAGCAGCACGTGGAACAGAGTACGAAGCTTTCGGAGGAAACAAGCCTGATCACCAGACAGTTCTTCCGTTTACAAGATGGATGGGAGGTTCTATGGATTATACACCAGGTATTTTCCAGACGAAGTTAGATTATTATTTCCCTGGAGATAACCGTTTCGTAAAAACTACTCTGGTAAAACAATTGGCTCTTTATGTAACCATGTATATGCCGCTTCAGATGGCTGCAGATCTTCCTGAAAACTACAAAAAGCATATGGATGCATTCCAGTTTATCAAGGATGTAGCAGCAGATTGGGATGATACAAAAATCTTATCCGCTGAACCTGGTGATTATGTGATTACAGCAAGAAAAGCAAAAGGAACTGAAAACTGGTTTGTAGGAGGTATTACCGATGAAAACAAACGTGAATATACGGTAGACTTCTCATTCCTGGATAAAGGAAAGAAATATGAAGCAACGATCTATGAAGATGGAAAAGATGCTGATTATATTGATAATCCTCAAAGCTATAATATCTATAAGAAAGAAATTACAGCCAAGTCAAAAATTAATTTTAAAATGGTAAGAAGCGGCGGTTTCGCAATTTCTATTAAGCCTGTAAAATAATTTGAAGATACACTAAGGTGCCCCGGATCATTGAATTTTCAGGATCCGGGGTTATCTTTTTTACTTATCCAATGCTTCAGTATATTCATATTCTGTTTCTGGAACTGGCTCTTTTTTTACCGCAGAAGTCTTATTTTTTATTTTCTCAAGATATTCCTTTTGAAACTGCTTTACTGTTTTACCTGTACCGTCATGCCTCCATCCCGGGGAGTTAAAAAGATACTTAACACGGTCTTTGAAGGAAAGTCCCGGCTGTCTGATATCTTTTCCTATTCTTCGCCATTCATAGAATAGAGTTGTTGCCGGATCTTTAGACTCCATCTTAGGATAAATGCCATATTTCACAGGAACCTCAGGATCCTCCTTTTCGAATGTTCCAAAAATCTTATCCCAGATAATGAGTCCCATTCCCATATTACGGTCCAGATATTTGATATTACAAGCATGATGTACTCTATGATGAGAAGGAGTAACCAGGATATATTCTAAAAATCCCATGCTTTTAATAGATTGTGTATGAACAAAAGTGCCATAAATCTGTATAGCAGAATACGCAACCAGAATATGCCATGGATGAAAGCCCATAAATGCTAATGGAGAGAAAAATAAATACCTGTACAAAGGTTGAAAAACAGGACTTCTGAATCCCGTACTGATGTTAAAATAATCAGAATTGTGATGGGTAATATGTACAGCCCAGAAGACACGCGAGTGATGATCTACATAATGATGAACATAATAAGCGAAATCCTGAGCGAGAAATACAGCAATCCAATACCAGATTCCCTCTTGCCAGTCGAAAATACGGTGATGATAAAAAAACATCATGACAAACAAAGAGAACCCTTTCATGATGATGTCTAACCCATAGTTGAGCAAAGCAAAAAGAACATTGGTTGCTACATCTTTAGTTTCGTAAATTTTCTCTTTATTAAAGTGGCTGTAAGCCATTTCTACAAAAATAATCACAGCAAACACAGGGATGGTCCATGTGTAAACAACATCTGGCCCCTCAGCTTGGAACATACTACTGAAATCAAACATTTTTTCTGTAAAACTAAAAATAAAAAGGGGGATAAATTAACTTTTAGGATGAATTTTTTATGAAAAATTTAAGTTTTTTCTCTAAAAGTTAAAAAATGAATGCCAAATTTTGAAAAATTGCAGTTGTCAGGATGAAAAAAAGGGACATTCTACTATATTTTGAATGTTTATATGAAAATTAAATGCTAAATTGAACACTAATATGAAGACAATATTTGCAGCATTAGCCCTTTCAATAGCTTCTGCAGCCTTTTCCCAAAAAGTGTTGGAAAAAATAGAGCCGGCTTTCTGGTGGAAAGGAATGAAAAATCCCGAACTTCAGATTCTTGTGTATGGAAAAAACGTTGCCCATAACGAGATTGCACTTTCAGATGGAATACAGATCAAAGACATCCGGAAAGTTGATAATCCGAATTATGTTTTTATTACTGTAAACACCAACGAAATAAATGTTCCGAAGTTTACTATTACGATTAAAAATGGCAGCAAAAATCTAAGTTCCTATGCCTATGAACTGAAGCAAAGGAATCCCGGATCTGCCAACCGCGAATCGTTTACCTCAAAAGATGTTATGTATCTTATCATGCCGGATCGCTTTGCCAATGGCAATGAAAAAAATGATTCAAGACCGGAACTTATAGAAAAAGCAGATCGCACTCTGCCTAATGGAAGACATGGCGGAGATCTCAGCGGTATCATCAATCATCTTGACTATATTCAGAATCTGGGAGCTACAGCAGTCTGGCTGACTCCGGTAAATGAAGACAATGAAAAAGTGTATTCTTATCACGGATATGCCCAGACAGATCTGTATAAAATTGATGGCCGATACGGAACGAATGAGGATTATAAAACTTTATCCAAAGAGCTGAATAAACGAAATATGATGCTGGTGATGGATTATGTGACCAATCATTGGGGTGGCTCACACTGGATGATCAAAGACCTTCCTTCAAAAGACTGGATACATTGGTTTGATGAAGGCGAGAAAGGATTTAAACGTTCCAATTATAAAACGACAACGCAATTCGATACCAATGCTTCAGGTATTGATAAAAAATATGCGCTGGACGGATGGTTTGACACCACCATGCCGGATATTAATCAAAAAAATCCACTGGTTCTGAAATATCTCATTCAAAATGCAATCTGGTGGATAGAATATGCAGAATTGGGAGGGTTCCGTGTGGATACCTATCCTTATAACGATAAAGATGCCATGTCAAAATGGGCTAAGGCCATTACCGATGAATATCCGAAATTCAATATCGTTGGAGAAACCTGGCTTTATACGGCAGCACAAATTGCAGCATGGCAGAAAAATTCGAAAATAGGAGAAATAGAAGGATACAATTCAAATTTGCCCTCGGTAATGGATTTTATGCTGTTTGAAAATATGCCTAAAGCTCTTAAAGAAAAAGAAGGTTGGGATAAAGGCATGATCCGGATTTACGATTCCTTTACCAGTGATTTCCTTTATCCGGATATCAATAATCTCCTGGTTTTCTTTGAAAATCATGACACAGAAAGATGGAATGAAATCTTTAATGCAAGTCCTGACGCTTACAAAATAGGACTTACTCTGATCTCAACAGTAAGAGGAACTCCACAGATCTATTACGGATCAGAAATAGGAATGAGAGGAGATAAGACGAAAGGAGGTGATGCGGATATCCGGAGAGATTTTCCGGGAGGCTGGAAATCTGATTCTCAGAATGCCTTCAATCCATCTGCTCAGACTAAGGAGCAAAAAGAATTTTTCCAGTTTACACAAAAATTATTAAACTGGAGAAAAGGCAAAGACGTAATCCATAATGGGAAAACTAAAAATTTCGTTCCTCAGGATGGAGTTTTTGTATACTTCAGATACAATGAAAAAGAAAGTGTAATGGTGGTCATCAACAATAATGAAAAAGATCAGACGTTAGACTTGAAAAGATTTGCCGAATCGCTTAATGGATTTACAAAAGGAAAAGAAGTTATTTCAGGAAAAGAATTTATGTTGCAAAATACTATAAATGTTTCTGCAAAAACTCCATTCATCATTGAACTTGAAAAATAATTAATACATATGAAAAAACTAACGACTGCTTATACATTAATCCTTTTTGTACTGGGATTTTCTTTATTGAATGCTCAGTCGAAGACCGTATTTGAAAAAGAAAAATCGGAAATCAGTACTATGCTGGATGCATTCAACGTAGCTGCGGCAAAAGCAGATTACAATGCATATTTTAATTTCTTTGCGGATGAATCTACCTTCATTGGAACAGACGCTACCGAAATATGGAATAAAAAAGAATTCATGGTATGGGCAAAACCTTATTTCGACAAAAAGAAAACCTGGAATTTTAAAGCCCTTAAAAGAAATATTTACTTCAGCAAAGATGGAAAACTGGCATGGTTCGATGAACTATTGGATACCCAGATGAAAATATGCAGAGGTTCCGGAGTGGTAGCAAAAATCAACGGAAGCTGGAAGGTAAAACAATACGTTCTTTCTGTGACTGTTCCTAATGAGGTGGTAGATAAAGTGGTGGTTGAAAAAACACCTATCGAAGATGCATTAATTCAAAAACTTAAGTCATAATGGCAGAAAGGGTAGGGATATATAATTCGGGGCCATTTGGAAAAAGAAAAAAACCAAACTTATCCATGCTCCAGATTATTAACATGAGTATGGGATTCCTTGGCATTCAAATGGCGTTCGGATTACAAAATGGAAATGCAAGCCGTATTCTTGGTAATTTAGGAGCCGATGTTCATGAGTTATCCTGGTTCTGGCTCGTTGCTCCCGTTACAGGTTTGATTGTTCAGCCTATCATCGGGCATATGGGAGACAATACCTGGAGTCCGTTGGGAAGAAGAAAACCTTATTTCCTGATTGGAGCTGTTTTGTGTGCAATAGGATTGGTTTTACTTCCTAATGCGGCTTCCGTTACTCAAATGTTTGCCGCCAATGCGCTTTTGTTAGCTGTAATATTCCTCGCCATGATGGATGCTTCCGTAAATATTGCAATGGAGCCTTTCCGTGCTTTGGTAGGAGATATGCTTCCGAAACATCAGGGGACAATAGGATTTTCGGTGCAGACCATTCTGATTGGAATCGGAGCTGTATTGGGCTCTTATCTGCCGGATTGGTTAACGAAAATGGGAATCTCCAACGAAGCCCCGGCGGGATTTGTGGCAGATAACGTTATTTACTCCTTTTATATAGGGGCAGGATTGCTTATCATCTCAATTTTGTACACCATCATGACAACCAGAGAGTATTCTCCACAGGAATTCGCTGATTTTGAAGATGGAAAAGAGGTAGAACAACAGGAGTCTAAGTTTTCAGATATCTTCAAAGACTTTGCAGCAATTCCTATACAGATGAAAAAACTGGGAATTGTTCAGTTCTTTTCATGGTTTGCATTATTTACCATGTGGGTATTTACGACCAGTGCACTGGCAACCCATCATTTTGGACTTTCTCCGGAAGATACCCATTCCAAAGCATTTAATGATGCAGGGGATTTAACAGGGAAGCTTTTCGGAATGTACAATCTGTGGGCAATTCCGTTTGCATTTCTATTGACACCTATAGCGAAACTGATCGGTAAAAAGCAGACTCATGCCTTAGCTTTATTATGTGGAGGTGTTGGACTTGTTTCAATGTATTTCATTAAAGATGTCAACAACCTATGGATCTCTATGATCGGTTTAGGATTTGCCTGGGCAAGTATTCTGGCAATGCCTTATGCTATGCTTATTGAAGTCATTCCACAAAGAAAAATGGGGGTCTATATGGGAATATTCAATTTCTTTATTGTGATTCCGCAGATCATCAATGGATTATTTGGAGGTCCGGTTGTAAGTGGTGTTTTCGGAAAACAAGCGATGGATTATGTCGTTGTAGGTGGTGTTTGCATGCTGATAGGAGCTGTAGTGACCATGATTTTTGTTAAATCAGAAGATGAAACCCCTAAGGAAATTGAAGAAGAAATCAAACAGGTACATTTTTAAAAATTGAATAAATTTAAATTCAAAATATCAATAGGAGCGGGCTTTAGCCCGCTTTTCTTTTAAGGTATTTATTAATTGGCTTTAGCCGAAACACATATTTATAATAAATAACAGAATGTAATAGTCTCCCACAGATTTCACAAATGACACAGAGGTTTGCGTTTACTTATATAATCTATTTAGTCCATTCAATTATGAAGTAAATAGTATACAGTTTGAAATTTTATCGCAGATAAAATCCTTGCGCCTTAGCGTTTCCAACCCATCCACCATTTTTACTTTCTCAATTCTTTTACCCCATAAACTTCCTTTCTTACCCTACATCAACTTTTAAAATGCCTGCATGTCTTACATTTGTACCATAAATAATCACAGAAATGAAAACAGTATATCATAAAGCAGATTCAAGAGGCCATGCCAATCACGGATGGTTAAATTCTTACCATACATTCAGTTTTGCCAACTATCAAAACAGAGACAGAACGAATTTTGGTGTTTTAAGAGTATTAAACGATGACACCGTTTCTCAGGGAATGGGATTCGGAACGCACCCGCACAGGGATATGGAAATTATATCCATTCCTCTGGAAGGAGATTTGGAACATAAAGATTCAATGGGAACTACAGCTGTGATCAAAAAAGGAGAAATCCAGGTGATGAGTGCCGGAACAGGTGTTAAGCACAGTGAATATAATAAAAATAAAGATGAAGAGGTAAAGTTTCTACAGATCTGGGTTTTCCCAAAAGAACTGGATGTTGAACCGAGATATGATCAAAAAAGTATCAAGGAAGGTGAAAAGATTAACGGATTCCAACAGATTTTATCTCCTAATAAAAATGATGAAGGAGTTTGGATTCATCAGGATGCATGGTTTAATTTAGCCAATTTTACAAAAGGAAACGGCAAAAATTATATGCTTAACAAAAAAGGAAACGGAGTTTATGCGTTTGTGTTGAAAGGAAGTGCAAAAATAGGAGACCGTGTTCTGAATGAAAGAGACGGATTGGGAATCTGGGATACTCAGAGCTTTAATATTGAAGCTGTAGAAGACACTGAAGTATTATTAATGGAAGTACCAATGGAACTGCCGTCATATCTTAAATAAAAAACTAAATTTGTAATCTTAAAAAATAAATTTCACCTATGAAAATTTTAGCAATAGCAGGAAGTAACTCAGAAGTTTCAATGAACAAGCAGTTGGTTGCCTATGCATCAACATTATTTGAAAATGCAGAAGTAGAAGTAGTGGATCTGAATCCTTTTGAAATGCCAATCTATAAGCATGAAAGAGAATTAGCTGGTGGTGTTCCTCAGGAAGCTCATGACTTTGCTGCCAAAATTGACGGTGCCAATGTATTGTTGGTGGCTTTGGCAGAACACAACGGAACCTATTCTACAGCATTCAAAAATGTGTTCGACTGGGTATCAAGAATCAAAGACAGAACGGTTTGGAATGAAGTACCAATGCTATTGATGTCTACATCTCCCGGAGGTAGAGGTGGAGCAGGAGTTTTAGACGCTGCATCAAAGCGTTTTCCTTTCCACGGAGGAAATGTGGTGGAAACTTTTTCACTTCCTTTCTTTAATGATAATTTTGACAAAGGAACTCAAAAAATTTCTAATGAAGAGAAAATCAATGAGTTAAAAGAAAAAATAAACAAGATTGCGGCTATTGAAACCATCCTTGAAAAATAGAATTTGAATATTCATTTAAAATTACTATTTTTGCAAAAAGAAAAGAGATGAAAATTCAGACCTCCTATAAACAATGTTTTTCTCATAAAGGGAAAATTGTGGGCTCTGAAATTCTGAGATAAAATAACGGCCGATAATCTGAAAAGATTGTCGGCTTTTTTGTTTTCTAAAATCAAGTATAAAAGTAATTGAAATATTAAAAGATAAAAAGACATAAGACATCAGATGCAAGACAAGTAATCATCTGAAATCTGAATCCGATATCTAAAAATCTAAGCAGACATGAGCAACACTTACAAATCAGCAGGAGTAGACAAAGAAGAAGGATACAAAACGGTTGACAAGATCAAAAAAGCGGTCGGTGAAACCCACAATTCCAATGTACTGAACCACTTGGGAAGTTTTGGTGCTTTCTATGAGATCGGTGGATACAAAAATCCTGTTCTTGTATCAGGAACAGATGGAGTAGGAACAAAGCTGAAAGTAGCTTTAGATACTAAAAAATATGATTCTATTGGTGTAGATTGTTTCGCAATGTGTGCCAATGATATTCTTTGCCACGGAGCAAAACCTTTATTTTTCCTTGATTATCTGGCTTGCGGAAAGCTTGATTCAGAAATTGCGGCAGAAATTGTTTTAGGAATGGTAGCAGCTTGTAAAGATAACAACTGTGCATTGATTGGTGGAGAGACTGCTGAAATGCCGGGAATGTATCAGCCTGGAGATTATGATGTTGCAGGATTCTGCGTAGGAATCGTAGAAAAAGATCAGATTATTGATGGTTCTAAGATTCAGGCAGGTAATAAAATTATTGCATTGCCAAGCTCTGGATTCCACTCAAACGGATTCTCTTTAGTAAGAAAGGTATTCCCAAATTTTGAAGAAGAATTTGAAGGAAAACCTTTATATGAAACACTTTTAGTTCCTACAAGACTATACTATAAAGATATTCATAAAGTATTGGAAGAAGTGAAAGTAGAAGGAATTGCTCACATCACAGGAGGTGGTCTTTACGAAAACGTTCCAAGAATCATTCCAGAAGGACTTTGTGCTTCTATTGACGAATCGAAAATCAGAATTCCTAGTGTAATGCTTGAATTGGAAAAGAGAGGTGAAGTAGCCCGTGAGGAAATGTACGGAACATTCAATATGGGGGTAGGGATGATCATTGTAGTGAATGCGGATCATGCTGAAAAAATCTTACACCTTTTAGATGATGCTTATGAAATCGGAGAAATCACAGAAGGAAGCGAAAAGATAGATTTAAAATTTTAGGAGCTTAATCCCGCTTTCCGCTGTATCTTTTTCGTCACGGCCTCCGCTTCGCTGCGGCCGCAACGAAAAAAGGATGTCGCTGCAATCGGGGCTAGTTAACAATATTCAAGGCCTTGTCAAGGTTCTAGACCTTGACAAGGCTGCCAAAAAAATATGAAGAACATCGTTGTACTTGTATCCGGTTCAGGAACCAATCTGCAGAGAATCATTGATACCATTGACGCTGGAGAAATCCAGAATGCAAAAGTATCTTTGGTAGTGGCAGACAGAGAGTGTTTCGGACTGGAAAGAGCAAAGAATCACAATATAGAAAGCATACTCATTCCAAGAGGAAAGAATTTCAGCAGTGAACTGGCTAAAGTAATCCCTGAAAATACAGATCTTATTGTATTGGCAGGATTTTTATCCATCTTAAAATCTGAATTCTGTGAAAACTGGAATGGTAAAATAATCAATATTCATCCTGCTTTGCTTCCGAAATTCGGAGGAAAAGGAATGTGGGGAATGAACGTTCACAATGCAGTCATTGAAGCTAAAGAAGTAGAGAGTGGGGCCACTGTACATTTTGTAACGCCGGGCATTGATGAAGGAGAAGCTATTCTTCAGAAATCTTTTGAAGTAACCGCTGACGATACTCCGGAAACATTGGCTCAGAAAGTTCACAAGATTGAATATGAAATATTTCCAATAGCGATCAATAAGGTCCTGGGAAACTGATAATGTAACAATTTGGCGATCATTTAATCGTTACATTTAATAAAAAAGAAATCTAAGTAAATAAAGTAAATTCGGAGGTGAAAGACCCGGATACAGTTTGAAATAGCTGTAAAAAGTAAAAAATTGAAAGTAAAATGAGTAAAAAGAGAGTTTTAATCAGTGTTTCTGACAAAAGTGGATTAATAGAATTCGCGCAGTTTTTGGAAGCTCAGAATTATGAGTTGATCTCTACAGGAGGAACGTTCAAACATTTGAAAGACGCTGGTTTAAATCCTATTCAGATTGATGAGGTAACCAATTTCCCTGAAATGTTGGATGGAAGAGTGAAAACTTTACACCCGAAAGTTCACGGTGGATTGCTGGCTGTTCGTAATAATGAAGAGCACATGAAAACCGTTCAGGAACACGGAATTGGTCTGATTGACATGGTGATCGTAAACCTTTACCCTTTCTTTGAAAATGTGAACAAAAACATTTCTTTACACGAAAAGGTAGAATTTATTGATATCGGAGGTCCTTCAATGCTTCGTTCTGCAGCGAAAAACTTTGATTCTGTTACCGTAATTACAGATGTGGAAGATTACACAACTGTAAAACTGGAAATGGAACAAAACGGTGATACGTACATTGAGACCCGTAAAAAGCTTGCAGGAAAAGTATTCAACCTTACCTCTGCATATGATGCAGCTATTTCAAGAATGCTTTTAGACGAAGAATATCCTACGTATTTAAATGCTTCTTATAAAAAAGTTGCTGACTTAAGATACGGAGAAAATCCTCACCAGACAGCAGCTTACTATGTTTCTACTTTCGAGAATGGAGCAATGAAAGACTTTGAACAGCTTGGGGGGAAAGAACTTTCTTTCAACAATCTTCGTGATATGGACCTTTGCTGGAAAGTAGTGACTGAGTTCAAAGAAGAAATGGCTTGT
This sequence comes from Chryseobacterium sp. D764, assembly GCF_019317325.1. Taxonomy (NCBI): domain Bacteria; kingdom Pseudomonadati; phylum Bacteroidota; class Flavobacteriia; order Flavobacteriales; family Weeksellaceae; genus Chryseobacterium; species Chryseobacterium sp. D764. Next base: position 38,550 of record NZ_CP079219.1, read on the forward strand.
TGTGCGGTAAAACACTCTACCCCTTGTGGAGTTGCAATCGGAACTTCAGCATTGGAGACTTACCAGAAAACATTCGAATGTGATCCGGTTTCTATCTTTGGCGGAATTGTTGCAATGAACTATAAAATTGATGCAGCGACAGCGGAAGAACTGAACAAAACATTCCTTGAGATTGTAATGGCTCCTGAATTTGATGAAGAAGCTCTTGAAGTTTTAAGAAAAAAGAAAAACTTAAGAATTATCAAAATCGTAAACCCTGTTTCTGACAAACAGACTTGGGTGAAAGTAGATGGTGGTATTCTGGTTCAGGATAATGATACTCACTTCTCTGACGATATCAAAGTCGTTACAGAAGTACAGCCTACAGAAGAGCAGAAAAAAGCTTTACTTTTCTCTCAGAGAGTTGTAAAATATGTGAAGTCAAATGCTATTGTAGTTTCCAACGGAATTCAGGCATTCGGTATCGGCGGCGGACAGGTAAACAGAATCTGGGCGACTCAGCAGGCTATCGAAAGAGCAAAAGAAAAATTCTCCGGAGATTTGGTATTGGCTTCAGATGCATTTTTCCCTTTCCGTGATGTGGTAGATTTCTGCGCTCAGGAAGGTATCAAGGCGATTATTCAGCCAGGTGGAAGTGTAAAAGATCAGGATAGTGTGGAAGCTGCAAATGAGCACGGTATCCCAATGATGTTTACAGGTGTTAGACACTTTTTCCACTAATTAAAATAGAATTAAAAAATAATTAGGGATTGTATTTTTAGCATTCAAAATTATATATTTGTAAAATAAGACTAGATAATAAAAAAGTATGAGAATATTAATCATAGGTGAAGGCGGTAGAGAATCTGCTTTAGCGGCAAAGCTTCAGAATGACTCAAGAATTTCTAAAATGTTTTTTGCTAACGGGAATGCTACTACCGATGTAATAGGGAAAAATGTTCATTTATCGGAAATTAAAGAACTTAGAGATTTCGCAATTAAAGAAAAGATTGATCTTACGATCGTAGGTCCCGAAGCTCCTCTTGTAGCGGGTATCAAGGACGAATTTAAAAAACACGATCTTAAAGTTTTCGGTCCTACTCAGAAAGTAGCAAGCCTTGAAGGGAGTAAAGCTTTCTCTAAGAAATTTATGCAGACCTATGATATCAAAACTGCTAAAGCGGTAGTATTTGATTCATACAACGATGCTAAAGAATATGTGCAGACACAGCAATATCCTTTGGTGATCAAAGCTAGTGGTTTAGCAGGTGGAAAAGGTGTTGTTATTTGTGACAATCTTGAAGAAGCTGAAGCTACTATCCACGACTTCATGATCAGAAGAATCTATGGAGATGCAGGAATCCGTTTAGTTATTGAAGAATATTTACAAGGTTTTGAAGCGTCTATCATTGCTTTCTCTAACGGGGAAAAATTGTTCCCATGTGTAGCAGCAAAAGACTATAAAAAAGCTGGAAACGGAGATACAGGACCTAATACAGGAGGTATGGGTTCAATAGCACCAAGCCCGGAATTTACTCAGGAGCATTATGCAGATTTTGAGAAAAATATTTTAGAACCAACTATTAAAGGTCTTAAAGCCGAAGGTTTCGGATTTAAAGGAATCATCTTCTTCGGATTGATGGTTACGAAAAACGGAGCTTACCTTCTTGAATACAACATGAGATTCGGAGATCCTGAAACTCAGGTATTGATGGCGCTTATGGAAAACAATCTTTTGGATGTGATCCAGGATTGTATGGAAGGAAAAGACATTGAGCTTAAGTTTAAAGACGAAAAAGCAATTTGCCTTGTAATGTGTTCAGGAGGTTATCCAAGAAACATCGAAACAGGTTTCGAAATTACAGGGGAAGATAAGCTGAAACATAGTAAACTTTTATATGCAGGAGCTATCAGCAAAGGAGACAAAGTGGTTTCCAACGGGGGTAGAGTTCTGAACATTGTAGCTACAGGTGCTACTTTCGAAGATGCCCGCAAAAAGGTTTACGAAGACGCAAGTCATGTACATTTCGATTACGGCTTCTACAGAGACGACATCGGAAAGTTTTAATAAAATCACGAAAAAAGATTTGGAGCAATTCCAAGTCTTTTTTTGTAAAACGGTTGAATAAGCAGTAGGCTTTAGCAATAAGCCGTAGATTTTCTAAGTTTTATATTCTATCAATAGAATCGAGCTTTAGCCCGATTGATTATAAAAAAATAGCGATAGAAATGGCTTTAGCCCAAACCTAAATAAATTGCTGAAACAGTTTTTGAGTGAATATTTTGATTAACAGATATGATACAGGCTTTGTCATTCCGTAGGAATCTCAAAAGTATCGTGAAACTCTAATACAATTAAACAATCAAAAGAATCCTCATTATTTATAATTTATAAATCATAATTCAAAATGAACAACGGTATTATTATTTTAGATTTCGGATCCCAGTACAACCAGCTTATCGGAAGAAGAATCCGTGAGATGGGTGTATACTCTGAAATCTTACCTTACAATACACCATTACAAGATATTTTAGCAAAACAGCCAAAAGGAATTATTCTTTCCGGTGGACCAAGCTCTGTGAATGCAGAAAACGCTCACCTGGTTGAAAAAGAATTATACGAACAAGGAGTTCCTGTATTGGGAATCTGCTACGGAATGCAGATGACAGCTCACCTTTTAGGAGGAAAAGTAAATAAAGGAGAAAAGGGAGAGTATGGTAAAGCAAACCTTGAGATCGTAAAAGAAAGCTCTTTATTGAAAGGAGTGACTCAGAACTCTGTAGTTTGGATGAGCCATTTTGACGAAGTAGGAGAATTGCCTGCAGGTTTTGAATTGAACGCAAAATCAGGAGTAATTGCTTCTATCTCTAACGAAGAAAGTAAAATCTACTGTGTTCAGTTCCACCCGGAAGTATCTCATACTGAAGAAGGAGGAAAAATGCTTGAAAATTTCGTTTTTGGAATCTGTAACTCAGAGAAAAACTGGAAACTGACTAACTATATTGAAAAAACAGTTGAGGAAATCCGTGAGAAAGTAGGAGACAACAAAGTAATCCTTGGTCTTTCAGGTGGTGTTGACTCTTCTGTAGCGGCAGTTTTGATCCACAAAGCAATCGGTGATCAGTTGACTTGTATCTTCGTAGATACGGGATTATTGAGAAAGGATGAAGGCAAAAAAGTAATGGATCAGTATGGAGAGCATTTCCATATGAACATTAAAATGGTGGATGCTCAGGAAAGATTCCTTACAAAATTAGCTGGTGTTGATGATCCTGAAGCAAAAAGAAAAATCATCGGAAACGAATTTATCCATGTTTTTGATGAAGAATCACACAAAATTGAAGGCGCTAAATTCCTTGCACAAGGTACTATTTACCCTGACGTTATTGAGAGCCAGTCTGTCAACGGACCATCAGCAGTAATCAAGTCTCACCACAACGTTGGTGGACTTCCTGAAGATATGGACTTCGAATTGTTAGAGCCGCTAAGAGAGCTTTTCAAGGACGAAGTAAGAAGAGTAGGAGAAGAATTAGGTATTCCTCACCACATGGTATACAGACACCCTTTCCCAGGTCCGGGATTGGGAATCAGAATATTGGGAGCTGTAGATGCTGAAAAAGTAAGAATCCTTCAGGAAGCTGATGATATCTTCATCGAAGAATTATACAAAAATGACCTTTACGAAAAAGTATCTCAGGCATTTGTAGTTCTTCTTCCGGTAAAATCTGTAGGAGTAATGGGAGATGAAAGAACGTATGAATATACTGCTGTAGTTCGTTCTGCCAATACCATCGACTTTATGACGGCAACGTGGAGCAGACTTCCTTATGAGTTCTTAGATACTGTTTCAAGCAGAATCATCAACGAAGTAAGAGGAATCAACAGAGTAGCGTACGATATTTCAAGCAAACCACCTGCAACTATTGAGTGGGAATAATCTTTGACTTGAATTTAAAATATAAATCCTGCCCGCTTTGGGTGGGATTTTTTTGTTTATAATGGAAATTCTGTTTCTAAAAACTTCAATGCGGCTATTCCATATTCTGTCTTTTGCAAACAAGAACGATGAACTCCTTCATCATTGAATAAGTAAAATTTATGATTCTTATCGGAGGTAAAAGGTGGAAATAGGACAATATCCTGTCCTTCATCTAAAGTTTTTTTGCAAACAGGGCATTTACTTTGATTCAGAAAAATTATTGCCATTTCTAATTGATATTTTGGTTAATGTTTTGCTTAGTAATAGCCTATTAAAACAAATTTTCACTAAATTTAAGTAAAATTATATCAAATGCAAATAGAAACGAGACCCCTGACTGTTCAGGATTATGATGAATTGGTAGTGACAATGAAAAGGGCGTATCCTCAGATGTCTGAATCTATCTGGTCTAAAAAAAGTATAGATAAACTTACGAGAATATTTCCTAAAGGTCAGATTTGTATCACTGTAGACGGGAAATTGGCTGCCGTAGCACTGTCCATTATTGTGAATTATGATGAATTTGGGGACGACCATACCTATGTTGATATTACAGGAAATTATACATTCAATACCCATTTGTCAACAGGAAATGTATTGTATGGGATAGAAGTTTTTGTTGATCCTGAATTTCGGGAACTGCGCCTGGGAAGAAGATTGTATGATGCCAGAAAAGAATTGTGTGAGCTGCTCAATCTAAAATCAATTATTCTGGGGGGAAGAATTCCGAACTATCATAAATATAGTGATGAGATTTCTCCAAGAGAGTATATCCGAAGAGTAAGAGATAAGGAAATTTATGATCCGGTATTATCTTTCCAGCTTTCCAATAACTTCCTTCCCATAAAGATTCTGAAAAAATATCTTCCCGAAGATGAATCATCACTGGAAAACGCTGTTTTGCTGCAGTGGAACAATATCTATTACAGCAAAAAGCCCAATACAATGCAGGATAGTATCATCCGCTTAGGATTAGTACAATGGCAGATGAGGCATTTTAAAAATATCGATGCTTTTTATGAGCAGGTAGAATTCTTTGTTAATGTAATGGGAGACTATAAGTCAGACTTTGTTCTTTTCCCCGAACTTTTCAATACTCCGCTTTTAGCACCCTTCAATAAGCTTTCAGAAAGAGACAGTATGATCGAGCTGGCTAAATTAAGTGAGGAAATAAAAAATAAAATCTCTGAACTGGCGATCAGTTACAATGTCAATATTATTTCCGGAAGCATGCCTGTTTTTGATCATGATAATAATGATTTATATAATGTCAGCTATCTGTTGCATCGTGATGGACGTATTGATGAATACCGAAAAATCCATATCACTCCAAATGAAAAAAAGTATTATGGAATGAAAGGAGGAAACGAAATCCGGGTTTTTGATACCGATTGTGGGAAAATAGGACTTGTAATTTGCTATGATGTAGAATTTCCGGAGTTACCAAGAATTCTGGCTGATCAGGGGATGAAGATTCTTTTTGTTCCTTACCTTACAGATACCCAGAATGCTTATATCAGAGTGCGTCACTGTGCTGCTGCGAGAGCGATTGAAAATGAATGTTATGTAGCTATTGCGGGTTGTGTAGGTAACTTACCGGGAGTAAACAATATGGATATTCAGTTCGGACAGGCTGCTGTATTTACCCCTTCAGATTTTGCTTTCCCTTCTAATGGTGTAAAAGGTGAGGCTACTCCCAATACAGAAATGACCCTGATTGTTGATGTAGACCTGAACTTATTGAAGGATCTTCATCATAACGGCTCGGTTCAGGTGATGAAAGACCGTAGGAAAGACCTGTATGAGACTTATCTTAAATAATAAAACAGAATGCATTAGCATTCTGTTTTTATTTTACCTAAAATTTTCTTTGAGTGGGCTGATTACATGTACTGAGGACATACTACAGCAGGGCAGATCAATTTTGGACATCTTGGTCTTCCGTCTGTAGGGCAGCATTGGTTGGAGCAGTTTCCGATAATGATTCCGCTTCCTGCAATCCCTTTTAATTGCTCTCTTGAAAGTTTGTTGTTACGTAAATTTTTCATGTTTTAATACTTTTGGTTTGTTTTATTTGTACGCTGTAAATATATTAATTTTTATGATATATGATGGTTTTTGTTGTTATTGATGTATTTTATTCTTTAAAAGGTTGATTGCGTGTTGTTGTTTTTAACTTTCCATGTTGATGTTGTTGTAATAATTCTTTTCATAAAGGAACAATTTTTGGAGTAAATTGCACCTACTATTGATAGACTATGTTTGACAAACAGCAAAGAAAACTGAAAAGATCCGCAAGACTGATTTCCGTATTGAGTAAATATGGTTTCAAAGATATGCTGGCAAGGATGAATGGAGGAAATAAGCCGGAAGAAACTTCCGGTTCAGACGAGATTATTTCAAAAGGAACCGTTTACGAAAGAATAAGACTGGCTCTTGAAGAGCTTGGCCCTACTTTTGTAAAATTGGGTCAGACATTCAGTAACAGAGAAGATTTATTACCACCGGAATTGATTCAGGAGCTGCAGAAACTTCAGGACAAAGTGGAAACAGTAGATATGGACGTAGAAGAAGCGCTGGAAAGTGAATTCAATATTTCCGTGAAAGACTGTTTCCGTGAAATCCAGAAACAACCTCTGGCTACAGCTTCTATAGCACAGGTGTATAAAGCAATTTTGCTGGATGGCAGTCCGGTGATTTTAAAATTGAGAAAGCCTGATGTGCAGTCAGTTATTGAAGATGATCTACTTTTGATCAAAGACATTGAAAAGCTGATCTCTGCCTATTCCGAAATAGGAGAAAAACTTAATCTGAAACAGGCCATTTCTACCTTTGAAAGATCATTGCTTGAAGAGGTTTCTTTGACTAATGAAAGGAATAATATACTGCAGTTCCGTCTGAATTTTAAGAACAATAAAGAAACATATGTTCCCAAAGTCTACGAAGAATTTTCCAACAACAATATTCTTTGCATGGAATTCATCGACGGGATAAAGGTAACAGACAAATCGGTACTTCTGGCTAATGATATTAGTCCTGTAAAAGTTTCCGAAGCAGGATTAAGGCTGTTTGTATCGCAGATCTTAGACTATGGATTCTTCCATGCTGATCCTCATGCCGGCAATATTTTGGTGAAAAAAGACGGTAAAATAGTTTTCATAGATTTTGGGGCAGTGGGAAAAATTCAGCCTAATGATAAAGAAATTCTTGAAAATCTTATCGTAAGTTTTGTTGCCAAAAACTCTCATAAAATAGTACGGTCACTCAAAAAAATGGCCATAAGCTACGAAATACCTGATGAAAGGAGGTTTGAAAATGATGTAGAAGATATTTTGAATTTTGTTCACAGCTCATCACTGCAGGATATCAATGTACAGGTGATCATCAACAAGATGAAGGATATTTTAAAGGATAACAGGCTCTATATGCCTGATTATTTCTATCTTTTATTCAAAGGTATCAGCTTAATAGAAGGTGTTGGAAGGAGCATAAACCCAGATCTGGACATCGTTAAAAGTCTTCATCCTTACACAAAAAAGATTTTCACAAAAAAAATAAATCCTAAAAATCTTTTAAAAACAGGTATGGACCGGATGATGAATTTTACAGATAATGTAGATGAAATCCCAAAAGAGCTCCGTTCTGTTCTTCAAAAACTGGATGAAAATAAATTTACGGTATCCAGTGAGATCAAGAATATAGACAAAACCAACCAGCTGATTAAATCCAGTGTTGTCAATTTGATTCTGGCTATGGTCTTAGGCGCAAATATAATTGCAACAGCCATCGTTTTTAGCTCAGAATCCGGTCCGAGAATAGGAGAATTATCTTTAGTGGCAGTCTTAGGTTTTGTATTTTCAATTATTCTGGTCTTAATACTTTTACTGAGAGTGACAAGGAAGTGATACACAAACTAAAAATGAAAGAATTACAATTCTTCTATTCCGCACCATAAAACCCGAATCACGGATCTCGCAACTAAAAACCAAAACCTACCATGAAAACAATTATTATAACAGCAATCACCTTATTCAGTTCATTTTGTATGGCTCAGGAAGCCAGTGCAGAGAATATTCAGGGAGATTTTGACGGAAACGGAACCAAAGAATATGTCTATACAAAAGTCAGTGACTGTGGTGACGAATGTGAAGGAAAGTGTGAAACAACTATTTACTTCAGTGATAAAAATATAAAGCCTATAACAATTTCACCAGCCAATCAAGGAAGCCTGTATAATCTGGGAGACCTTAATGGAGATGGAAAAGAGGAGATTGGTTTTTATCCGAACTGGTGTACCAGCTGCTGGCATCCGTTTTATGTTTATACTTTAAGTAAAACTGGATGGCAACCGTTATTGCCCTCTATTTCAACTCACTGTAATCAATGGGAAGAAGATAAATTCCCCATCAAAAAAGATCCGAAAAAGAAAGGATACGTTATCGTTACCTCCAGCAAATGGGAAGACGACGATATTAAAACTATCAGTAAAAGTGTGAAAGTAAATTAAAGAGTTAAGTAGTTGCTGGTTGCTGGTTAATCAGTTGTTTTTCCGGATAACTCAAGTTTTTTTGTTTTTTATCTTCGAGAAAATTGGCAATTCACTTGAGAAGCAAAATTCACTATTGACCAATTCCTTACCTCTAATTTTTAACTTCTAATTAAATACCTATCTTTGCAAAATGGAAAAACTCACTTTTGCAGATTTTGACCTGCCGGTTAAAATTCTTGATGTTTTAGCAGATTTGGAATTATTTGAACCTACACCCATTCAGGAGAAGAGCTTAAAGCCTATTCTTTCAGGAAGAGATGTGATGGGAATTGCGCAGACCGGAACCGGAAAAACATTAGCTTACCTTTTGCCCGTTCTGAAAACATGGAAATACAGCAAAACAGGAAATCCAACTGTTTTGGTGCTTGTTCCTACAAGAGAATTGGTGGTGCAGGTAACTGAAATTATTGAGAAACTGACAGAAAATATTACTGCAAGAGTAATCGGAATATACGGAGGAAAAAATATCAATACTCAAAAACTATTGTTCAACGATGGTTGTGATATTTTGGTAGGAACGCCCGGAAGAGTGATGGACCTTTCCATAGACAATGCTATTTCTCTTAAAGAAGTTCAGAAATTGGTCATTGATGAATTTGATGAGATGCTTAACTTAGGTTTCAGACCGCAGCTTACTCATATTTTTGAAATGATGAAAGCAAAGAGACAGAACATCCTTTTCTCTGCAACCATGACGGAAGCAGTAGATGAAATGCTGGATGTATACTTTGCAAGCCCAATTGAAATTTCATTGGCAAAATCAGGAACGCCGCTTGAGAAAATTGAACAGACTGCTTATAAAGTAGAAAACTTTAATACTAAGATCAACTTACTTGAACATTTACTGAAGAGCGATACAGATATGTCCAAGGTCTTGATTTTTAATAATAATAAAAGACATGCCGACATGCTCTTTACTAAAATTGATGAGCTTTTCCCTGGACAGTTTGACGTGATTCACTCTAATAAGTCTCAGAACTACAGACTTAAGGCTATGAAAAGCTTTGAGAATGAAGAAGTGAGAGGTTTGATTACTACAGATGTAATGGCAAGAGGTCTTGATATTTCCAATGTTACGCATGTTATCAACTTTGAGACACCGGATATTCCTGAACAGTACATTCACAGAATCGGTAGAACGGGTAGAGCAGACAAAGAAGGAAAAGCGGTTACTTTTGTAACTAAAAAAGAAGAACCTTTGATTCTTGATATTGAGCTATTGATGGATAAAGATCTGAAATTTAATGAATTCCCGGAAGGAGTTAAGATCAATCCTAAAAAGATCGCTGATGAAGAAGATCAGATTGTTATGAAAAATCCTGCACAGGTAAAACTGAATGATGGAGGAGGAGCATTCCATGATAAGAAAGCTAAAAATACTAAAGAAAACTGGGGTGGTCCTTCCAAAAGAAAAGCACCTAAGAAGTTTGGAGCTAACAGGTCCCAACAGAAAGCAATATCAAAATCGAAAAGAAAGAAATAAAATAAAAACGATTCCCATATCAGGAATCGTTTTTTATTTTTAATCGAATTGAATATTGTTGCTTTTTAAAATTTCTTTAAACTTATCTGTTTTACCTTCTTCTTTCATACTCTTATAAATATATCCTATCATTTTTTCAGCATCCGATCGGTAAGGCGATTTTTGTTCAGAATAAATCCTGTATGCTTTACAAATATTATCAAGACCTTTTTCATTATTCTTCAGATGAGTAAAGTAGACCTGTCCCATTCCATAATAAACTTCCGGATCACCTGGATATACTTTGTCAAAATCGTTATACGCATCAATAGCTTTCTGATATTCCTTTTTATAAACATACGTTATTGCTATATTCTGTAAAGGCATTTTACCTTTTGGATCAGCAGCCAATGACTGTTTATAAGCGTTAAGAGCTTTATCATATTCCCCTATTCTTCTATAGGAAATTCCCAGATTATCCCATGCGTAAATAAATTTTGGATCAATTTTTACTGCTTGTTCATAATTTTGAATAGCTTCTTTCCAGTTTTCCGCTTTTCCTGCATCAACGCCTTTTTCATAGAAATCAACGGCCGTATCATTTTTTGAGAACTTGTCATAACTGGTTTCAGTAGTTTTGGTAGCTCTTTGCACGCTCTCGCAGTTTTGCATCAGATAACGTTCAAGCTCATTATAGCTGTCCTTGTATTGCTGTGAATTCTTATTCGTATTAAAAGTCAGGTTAATCTGCTTTTTCCCGTTTACTTTAGGTGCTTTTTCAGATTCTTTTTCTGCTCCTTTCAAAAGTGTTGAGATCTGAAGCGCTCCCGTGTATTTGTCAATACATTCATGAACATCTTTTATGATATCTTCCTTCTTCCTGTTTGCCAAATGAATAGAATCAGCACATTTACAGGCATTTTCTGAGAGCTCCTGAAGAACTGTTTTTTCATTGGGTTTCTCCTGAGAAAATGAAAGAGAGTAGAATAAAACGAAAAATAAAATGGTTATTGTTTTTTTTATCATGGGTTATAGTTTATTTCAGGTAAGGAGTGATCACTTTGGTCCAGATTTTATATCCCTCCGGCTTAAAATGAAGCATATCTTCCACAAAAATATCTTTTCTTACATTTCCATTAGCATCTTCCATCGCTTTAGTAACATCAATATATTCAGCATTGGGTTCTTTTTTCATAAATGCAGCGATCTTCTTGTTGGCAATTTTCATCTGCGGCCAGATCACTTCTCTGCTTGGAGAGTACTTGATAGAGATATAATCAACTTCAATATTGGGAAATTTTTCACGTATTTTTTTATAAAAAGCTTTATATCTGTCAACCACTACTTTTGCTTTTAGCTGATGGTTGTCTGCAAAATCATTTTCGCCACAGTAAATAATGATCTGCTTTGGCTGATAGGGAGCTAAAAGATCATTCGCAAAATCATTAAGGTCTGTAAGTCTGGACCCTCCGAACCCTCTGTTGATAATTTTTTGATTAGGGAAATAATCTGCTATATCAGTCCATTTTGTGAATGACGAGCTTCCCAGAAATAGAATGGCATCCTTTGGTGGCGGGTTTTGCTGATCTTGCTTTTTGAATTCCTGAATGTCCTGCCAGAACATTGGTTTTTTTTCCTGAGAAAAGGCAATAACAAAACACAGCAATAGGAATGCTGATAGAATCTTCTTCATTATATTCAGTTTTAAATTAGATATAAAAATAATAAAAAACTCCCGATTAGCGGGAGTTTTATGATTTATCTTTTGTAAGTAACATAGGGGATATCAGGAATTTTATCTCCATCCATATCAAAAATTCCGGATTGCTGAGCAAGTTTAAAATCTTTACCCGTCAAAACATCAACTCTGTAGGTGATAGGTGATTCTTCCTCACCAAACTTAATTCCTATAACTTTTGAATCTGCATCATAAGTATATCTTCCTTCAGTTTTTGGAGATGGAGTACAGTCAGCACCTTCTCCTGTATAGGCTGTATAGCTCACATAATAGTCTGTTCTTAAGAAAAGAGTGTTTTTGGCTGCACATCCAGTTAATGTTTCAGTATAAAGCACTGTTTTATTATCTTTTCCGGAAATTACTTCCCTTTTAACTTCCTTCCAATCTCCCTTCATGATATCCATATCGTAAGCTTCAAGATTGTCATCTTTACAAGAAGTAAGTGCCAGGGCAGAAAAGGCAAATAAAAGTAGCTGTTTTTTCATTTTCACAAATTTAAGAATATGCTAAAATATAAATAAATTTGAAATATCTATAATGAAATAATGATTTTTTAAACGAATGTTTGTAAATTGAATAATTTTGAGAGGATAATCAGTATTTTCAGGCGTCTAAAAGCCGCTAAAACATAAGAAATTGATTTAAAGAATATACAACTAATTAGTCAAGATCATATAAAATCAAAAGAAGCGGGCTAAATCCCGCTTCAATATGAATTAATTGCCACTCTTCCAGTCAAAAATTAAAGGCTCAGTATAATTTTAAACCTTAAACCTTAAACCTTAAACCTTAAATTTTGAATTTCTAGTAGCTCATCTCTACAATCTTATAAGCATCCTGCGGAGTTAGTTTTTTATACTCTCCAAGGCCTAACCATTTTCTGTCTGTAAAGGCTTTTTCAACCTTTTCAGCTGTTCCTTTAAAGTCTTCTGTATACTCAGAAAGTTTGGTTTTGATATGAAGGCTGTGGAAGAATTCTTCCATTTTTTTGATTCCCAGTTCTGCTTTTTCTTCTACACTTCCGTCTTTGATTCCCCAGACTCTCTCGGCATATTGTGCCAGCTTTCCTTTTTTATCATCAAAATTGTAACGATAGTGGGATGGAGCGATAATTGCCAGCGTTCTTGCATGATCAATACCGAAATAAGCAGTCAGCTCGTGTCCCATTGCGTGTACTGCCCAGTCTGTAATGACTCCTTTCTGGATCAGTCCGTTCAGCGCCATTGTACAGCACCACATAAAGTTTCCGGCAGCATCATAGTTGAAATCATCAGCCAATACTTTTGGAGCCGTTTCCTGAAGACTGATCAGAATGCTTTCTGCAATTCTTTCCTGAAGATCAGCAGAAGAAGGCGCAGTCATGTATTGTTCCAAAACGTGGGTGTAGGCATCTGTAATTCCATTCACAATTTGGTTTTTTGGAATAGATCTGATCACCTCCGGATCCAATACAGAAAACTGTGGGAAAAGTCCCGGTCCTCCGGAAGACAATTTTTCATTAGTTTCTCTTCTTGAGATTACATACCCTGAATTCATTTCTGAACCGGTTGCAGGCAGCGTTAAAATACTTCCAAATGGCATTCCTTCTCCTTCAAAAGTTCTTACTGAATTTCTCAGAATGTCCCACGGTTCGCCAGCATAATTAGCTGCTGCGGAGATAAATTTCGTTCCGTCAATCACAGATCCGCCACCAACAGCAAGAAGATAAGTGATATTTTTTTCTTTAATAAAGCTTAAGGCATTGATTAAGACTTCATATTCAGGATTGGCAGGAACCCCACCAAATTCATATACTTCATGATCCTTCAAGGCCTCTTTTACCTGGTCGTAAACACCATTGTTTTTGATGCTTCCACCTCCGTAAATCATTAATATTCTTGCATCTTTAGGGATTTCTTTTGAAATTTTAGCAATTTCACCTTTCCCGAAAAGTATTTTTGTTGGATTTTTAAACTCGAAATTAAGCATTGTTCTAAATTTATTTTAACCCAAATTTACGGAATGAAAAAAGAAAATTGAGTTAACGAAATTTTAAAATTGCTATTATTATATTTTATGAAAGCTATTGCAGTTAATGGTTTTTGAACTATTGATATTATTCCTTTTTATATCATTCAGTCGTTTTCCAGATTAAGGATAAAGAATCCTTGTGGCTTAGCATTTTCCAACTAAGTTATAATGGACTGCAGTTTTCATCCTTTGCATAGATTCCATTGCTTTTCGCTTCCAACTTTCTGGTTTTTCTGTTGATCTTCACCAAAAAAGACTCTTTTACAGCCGGACAGCCCTTAGACTGCATAAGATACATAGAGATATGACGGTCCTCAATTTTATAAGCTCCGGTAAAACGGTTGCTTGTATCTACCGAATAACCATACGTTTTTGCGAGCAAAATAGCTTCAGGAAGATTGTCTACAGTTCCGATAAAGTCTCTTAACTGCTGTTCATTGGAAAAATAAACTGATCTTTCATTTTTGCATGCAAGAATGTATGAAAAGCAGTTGTTGCCTATACATTTCTGGAAAAAACCTCTTTCCGGAACAGGCTCATTGATGGTCATAAAATCGGGAGCCTGGCTTTCATAGACCACTGCTTTTTCATAATCAGTATCATTGCTGAGCACCCGCCAGTAGGCATAGTCTTTATCAGGAACAATGAAAGGATAGAGATAATCTACCGTATCAAGGATATCAGGAATTTTCTTGTAATCATCGGAAACCTTGATCTGGCCAAAAAACAGATTGGAAAGGATCAGGAAAAAAGCGATGATGAGTTTCATAGAGAAAGTGTTTTCAGTGCAAATTTAAAGAGAATTATTCCAATACAATTTTATAATATCCTTTTTCATCAGTTACATCAATATCTATTCCTGTAAAAGTCAGTTTATTGATTTGATAACCATCACAAGCTCCTTTAAATTCTGATGACTGTATTGCAAAATCAAGGTTTTTAATATTAGAATAAAATTTATAATTTTTTGTTCCGTTATAGGCGCCTACATTTTCTACAATAACCTTGTTGTCGGAGGTTTTGGTTAATTGTATATTAACATTGTTTTCATCCTGAACTGAATACGTGGTCAATGTTCCATTGGCAATAAGATTCTCATTGTTGGAGTTTACGAACTCAAAAATGATGGGTAGAGGTGCATTGTAACAATCTTTTTCACAAGAGATAAACAGAATTGTTATGAGTAGAAAAGTAAATATTTTTTTCATGGATTATGGATGTTGTAAGAGTAAAATTAATGAAAATTATATTAAACGGACTCTTACATATATCTCAAAGAATTAGTTGACCATATGCTCTACAAAAGGAACAATCCTGTTATTCTCAATTTTTCCTTTGATATAAACAGAATCGCCATTCTTGAAAATGTATTCATTGACAAGAAGATTGTTTAACCCGCTAGGTTCAAAAAAAGACTGAATCCAGGGATGCAGATTTTTTAATAAGGAAATTTTTTGAGTTCCTCTGGGTTTATAATCTTGCAGATAGTAGGGTGTTCTATCGCTGGTAGTATAAGTTTCGTAGACAAAAGGCATATTTCTTTGATCTGGATTTTTTATGATACACCTATTAAAATCAATAGGATATAATTGCCCATTGATTAAAAGTTGAGCTCCTTTGGGATAGCCTGCTGCCATGGCGTAATCGAATTTTTCGTAAATTTCTTTATATCGTTTGTTTTGTTTGACGGTACCCACACGCAGCAGATAGAATGCCGCATCTTTTCCTGATAGAGGAGCTGAGATCGTTTGGTCTGTATAAACGGTGCATTTAAGAACGGGTAATGAGTGGATGACATCTACCTGCTTATTGTACTCATCAACTCTTTCCTGCATTGATTCCATACTGCCAAAAGCAAAAGAGCTAAAAGCTATTGCTGAAAAAGCAAAGACCAGCATAAACACTCCAAATATGATTAAAATAGTTTTCAGTCCCTTTTTGTCAAGCTGGGTTCCATTGTTTTTAATATTCACATTGGCGTTAAAATTGAATTTAATCATGGTTCGTTTAAATAGCTTTCAAAACTAAGGAATTCTTGAATAAAAATTAATATGTTTTTTTGCTTTTAATCCTTTATTTTTTTGTCATTTGTCAACCCAACTCATTCCAAAATCACTTACATTTGTTATTATGATACACGACCAACGCGCAGAAAAATTCAGGCAGATCGTGGAAAATAAGTTCCAGATCTACAATTCATTATTTATGAGCCTGCCTTATGATAAAATGACGAATATCGGAATGCTGCTTCCGTTTCTTTATGAGGAAAGCAGAACCGGCTATGAAGCAGGAAAAACCCCCGAAAACATCGTCGAAGAATTTTTTAAAAACCATACTGATCTTCAGACTGAGGAACAGAAACTCGAACTGCTTTTCAAGATCATTCAGTATATAGAAAGACAGGTAGTTTTGTTTGACAGTATTGAAGATGCTGCTTTTCCTAATCTTCACTCCGAAAGTGACAGTGGTACCGTAACCAATCTTTTTGAACGCTCTTTTCAGGATCATAAAATTGAAAAAGTACGTGAAAAATTAAAAGATTTTAGTGTAAAGGTCGTGTTTACAGCGCACCCTACACAGTTTTACCCAAGTTCAGTACAAAGGATCATTCAGGACTTAAGAGGAGCTATTACCAGTGATTCCGTTACTCAGATTGATACGCTTCTGCAGCAGCTGGGGAAGACCCCTTTTGTCAACAAAGAAAAACCTACTCCTATAGATGAAGCTTTGAGTATCATTTCATACCTGAGATACGTATATTACGATACCATTGGCGAATTGTTTACGAAGATCAAAAAGACTTTCGGAAACGGGCATTTTCATCTTCATGAAGATATTATCCAGCTTGGATTCTGGCCTGGAGGAGACAGGGATGGAAATCCGTTTGTAACAGCAGATGTAACAAAAAGGGTAGCAGAAGAACTTCGTTCGGCAATTCTGAAGTCCTATTACAGCCATTTGAAATTTATCAGAAGAAGATTAAGTTTCAGAGGCGTTTCTGAAGTTTTAACCCAATTAAGTGAAGAACTGTATGCTGCCATTTTTGATGGAAAAAGTATTACAGCTGAAGATATTTTAAAGAAAGCTGCAGAAGCGGAAAAAATATTAGTTAATGAACACAACTCTTTGTTTTTAGATCTTCTGGCCAATTTCAGAGATCGTGTAATGATCTTCGGAACTCACTTTGCAACGTTGGATATCCGTCAGGACAGCAGAATCCATCAGAAAGTGATTGATGATGTTTTTGCAAAAGTATCTGGAAATGAAGAGGCTGATTACGAACAAAAATTCAATAAGCTGATTCAGGTTTCAGAAACGGTAAATGCTGAAGATTTTGAAGATATTGTGAAAGATACATTGTTAACAGTTTCACAGGTTACAGACATTCAGAATCTGAATGGATTAAGGGGAATGAACCGCTATATTATTTCCAATTCTGATGCGGTAAAAGATGTGATGAATGTGTATGCATTCTTTAAGATTTGCGGGTATAAAGACGAAGATATCAATATGGATATCGTTCCGCTTTTTGAAACGATGGAAGGTCTTGCCAACGCTGAAAATGTGATGAAGGAGCTGTATCATAATCCGGTCTACAAAAAACATCTGGAAAAAAGAGGGAATCAGCAGACCATTATGCTTGGGTTTTCTGATGGAACCAAAGATGGTGGATATTTAAAAGCCAATTGGGAAATTTATAAAGCAAAAGAAGTATTGACCAAGCTTTCCGAGCAGAGCAATATCAAAGTTGTATTCTTTGATGGCAGAGGAGGGCCACCAGCCAGAGGAGGAGGAAAGACCCACGATTTCTATGCTTCTCAGGGAAAAACTATTGCCAATAATAAAATTGAACTTACGATCCAGGGGCAAACCATTACCAGTATTTTTGGAAATAAGGAACAGGCAAAATATAATTTTGAACAGCTTCTGACAGCTGGTGTAGAAAATGATATATTCAAAAATGCAAAAAAAGAGCTTACGGAAAAAGAAAGAGCTTTAATCATTGAATTGGCGGATATCAGCTATGGAAAATATTCAGATTTAAAGGCTCATCCTATGTTTGTTCCATACCTTCAGGAGATGAGTACTCTTGAATATTATGGAAAAACAAATATCGGAAGCCGTCCTTCAAAAAGAGGAAACGGAAGCGAACTGAAATTTGAAGATCTGAGGGCTATTCCGTTTGTGGGCTCATGGTCACAACTGAAACAGAACGTTCCCGGATTTTTTGGCTTTGGATATGCTATGCAAAAGATGAAAGAACAGGGAAGATTTGAAGAAGTAAGAGAATTGTATAAAGGTTCGGATTTCTTTAAAACGTTAGTGCTGAACTCGATGATGAGTATGAATAAATCTTATTTCCCGCTGACTTATTATATTAAAAGCAACCCAAAGTTTGGTGCATTCTGGAATGTTCTTTTTGATGAATACGAGCTTTCAAGAGAAATAATGCTGGAGCTGACCGGTTTCAAAATGCTTCAGGAAGAAGATCCACTGTCCAGAAAATCGGTGAAGATCCGCGAAAAGATTGTGCTTCCATTATTGAGCATTCAACAATATGCCTTGATGAAAATACAGAAAGGAGACGGCAATAAAGAAGCCTATGAAAAATTGGTGACAAGATCACTGTTTGGAAATATTAACGCGAGCAGAAACTCTGCTTAAGTTGTTTTAAACAAACGTTTTGTACATAGTGTACAATAATATATCAACAGGAATGGGCTTTAGCCCATTCTTTTCTTATTAATCAATCCATCCGCTTTAGCCGAAATATAGCTGTTGTAGAAGAATATCTCTCGAACATTCAACAAAATTAAACACCATATCAAAATCTGCTCAATCTGTTTAATCCGCGAGAGACAAAAAAATTATTCCTTTAAGAATTTCTCATAGTAAACCTTATCCTTCATCTGAATTTTCAGATAATAAGTTCCTTTGGCAAAATCCTCCACTTTTATAGATTTCTGATGGCTGCTTTTTCTGATCAGTCTTCCCAGATTATCATAAATTTCCAAAGACAGGACTTCCTGTTCTGATGCTATATTCAGAATGTTTTTAGCAGGATTCGGGAATATAGAAAACTTTTCCTTTTTTACCGTTTCGGAAGTATTCAGAACGATATTGTACAGACTTCCGAAGTTGAGAATGCCAAATCCTATCTGATCTGAATGGGCAGGATAAAGCGAAGCTGTTTGTCTTAGCTTTGTTCTCATCTGCTCCCTGTCCATCGTTGGAAATGCCTGAATAAGACATGCCACACCTCCTGCAGCAATAGGAGTAGAAATGGATGTTCCATTCACAACTGTAGTCGCATTATCATACACTGTGGTGGTAGCAGTTCCTTGAGTACTTCCGTCAGGTTTTACCACTCCAAGAGAGTTCGGCCCAAAAGAAGAAAATCCGGATGCATTCCCTGCCGAATCTACAGAACCGATGGAGAATACTTTAGCATTGTCAGATGGTGTCATCAGATAATGCCATGGCTGCAGCCCGGAATTTCCGGCAGCAGCCAGAACAAAAATTCCTTTTTCAGCAGCAATACCTGCTCCCCGGGCAATGAAAGAAGTACTTCCGTTCATATTGGCATAAGTATAATTGTAACGGCTCTCATCAAAAATATTGTATCCCAGTGATGAGGTGATGATTTCTACGCCTTTTCTGTCTGCTTCCTCAGCTGCTTCAATCCAGTATAGCTCTTCTTCAGGAACCTCTACAGTAGCATTTTCACTTCGGTAGAGATAGAAATCAGCATCAGGAGCAGCGCCAACAAATATGTTTTCCAGATATCCGCCGATAGCTCCTAAAACAACAGAACCATGAGGACTGAGCGTTGTATTATAAATGTTTCCGGTTTTGGTGACAAAATCATAGGCCGCTTTTATATGATTACCGTTCCATAATCTTGAAAAAGCAGTTCCTGTATTCACAGTTGGAAATCCGGCATCAATGACGGCTATAGAAATCCCTGTTCCGGTATAACCTGCCAGGTGAAGTGGCCGTATATTGACCTGATCGATTTGGCCGGCACCGGAACCATAATTAAAGGTGGTAAGTATTTTATTGAGACTTGCATCATCTTGCCATTTTACAGGTGCTGTTTTTACAGTGGTTGAACTGTTTCTGGCAAAACTTTCAACAGACAAGACAAAAGATTGAGCCTGCAGCAGTGTTTTTTGGGCAGGAGTAGCATTCACTGCCGCTCCGTTAAGCCATTTTGAATAATCTGTAACGGTAAATCCTAAATTTTGAAGATTCTGAAGATAAGACTGTTCAATAGGGGCATCCTGATCGTTGAGAGGAATTCCCAGCGTTGTACGCCTGTTGAGTGATTTCTGACTGAGTTCAGAAAGCGGATTTGCATAAAATGCAGCTTTGTTGGGCTTATCAGTAAAGAAAACAAACACAAGTTCTGTTTGGGCAGATACATTAAGATAACCCGTTAGGAAACAAAAGAGTAAAAGTTTTTTCATAAGATTATTTTGTATAAAGATAAAAACAAAATCAATAAAATTTTTGATAGGATATTAAATTCCTTATTTTTACAGAAATATTTATTATATGAAAAAAATTCAGATGGTTGACTTGCAAAGTCAGTATTACAAAATAAAGAATGATGTAGACAATGCTGTTTTGAATGTAATGGACTCTGCAGCGTTTATTAACGGACCTGAAGTAAAGTCTTTCCAGAATGAATTGGAGTCTTATTTAGAAGTAAAACATGTGATTCCGTGTGCCAATGGTACAGATGCATTACAGATTGCCTTAATGGCCCTGGACCTGAAAGAAGGCGATGAGATCATCACCGCTGATTTTACTTTTGCTGCAACGGTAGAAGTAATTCACCTGCTTAAGCTAAAATCTGTATTGGTAGATGTAGATTATGATACATTCACTATTTCTACAGAGCAGATAAAAAAAGCGATTACGCCAAGAACAAAAGCGATCATTCCGGTACACATTTTCGGACAGTGTGCGAATATGGAAGAAATTTTGAAAATTGCTGAAGAGCACAACCTATATGTTATTGAAGACAACGCTCAGGCAATCGGTTCAGAATATACATTCTCTGACGGAAGTGTAAAGCAGGCAGGAACAATGTCTACTGTAGGAACAACTTCTTTCTTCCCTTCAAAAAACCTTGGATGCTACGGAGATGGTGGAGCTATTTTTACCAACAACGATGAATTAGCACACCGTTTGAGAGGAATTGTAAACCACGGAATGTACGAAAGATATTATCATGATGAGGTAGGAGTAAACTCCCGTCTGGACAGTATTCAGGCTGCGGTATTAAGAAAAAAACTTCCTCACCTTGATTCTTACAATGAAGCAAGAAAAAGAGCAGCAGATTTTTATGATGAAGCATTTGAAGGAAACCCGAATATTCTGACTCCAAAAAGAGCTGAGAACTCTACTCACGTATTCCACCAGTATACTTTAAGAATTCTGAATGGAAAACGTAATGAACTTCAAAAGTTTTTAACGGAAAAAGAAATCCCTGCAATGATCTATTATCCGGTGGCCCTAAGAAAGCAGAAAGCTTACTTCCAGGAGAGCAATGATGCAGACTTTGTGAATACAGATAAGCTGCTGGATCAGGTAATTTCTTTACCAATGCATACAGAATTAGACGAAGAACAACTGAAGTATATTACGGATGCTGTTCTTGAGTTTATGGGATAAAAATAACTATGACGGAATTTTTTTTAAAAGGAAGGAAATATAAATTCTTTTTAGGGTTTCATCTTTTTATCGTAGGATTATATTCAATCTATGTAATAAATACATTGAATTCCTATAATTCCTCATCTTACTCAGAATACTATAAAGAGAGTATTTTTGAAAATATTTTGAAATACTCTTTTTACATTATTGTAAATTTAATTTCAGGGGGGATTATTTATTTTAAAATGAAGTATACAAAGATTATTCTCAATTTTATTGCAGTAATGATCTTTATTTTAGTTTGTTATGCAGAATATACCCTCATTAAAACTTATACCAATAATTCATATTACAACTTTGTAATTGCTTTTAATACAATAGTTATAGGTTTTATTATTTTTTATCTTCTTTATCTGAACAATATGGATAAAGAGAAAGAGGTAAAGAAAAACGAAATAGAAAATATAGGCAAACACGAAGATTAAAAAATAAAATGGCAATACTTGTTACAGGAGGACTTGGATATATTGGTTCTCACACAGTAGTGGAACTTATCAATAGCGGCTTTGAAGTAGTTATCGTAGATGATTTATCCAATACGGAAAGGTTTATTTTAAAAAATATAGAAGAAATTACAGGTAAAAAGGTGGCTTTTTATCCTTTTGATCTAAAAAGAAGAGAACTTCTTACTCAGGTTTTTGATGCCTATCAGATTGATGGCTGTATCAACTTTGCAGCTTCTAAAGCAGTAGGAGAGAGCCAGATAAAACCTGTGGACTATTATGAGAATAATTTGTTCTCACTGATTAATATTCTTCAGGAATTTAAAGAAAGAGAAATCTCCAACTTTATTTTCAGTTCATCCTGTACAGTATACGGGCAGGCAGATGTAATGCCGATTGATGAAAATACCCCTTTAAAAGTACCTGAAAGTGTGTATGGGAAAACAAAACAAATGGGAGAACAGATCCTGATTGATTTTGCAAATGCCTATCACCGTAAAATTTCGTTATTAAGATATTTTAACCCGATCGGAGCCCATCCTTCTGCAAAACTTGGAGAACTGCCGATAGGAATTCCTAATAACCTGGTACCTTATGTGATGCAGACGGCTTCAGGAGTACGTGAGAAACTGAGTATTTGGGGAGATGATTATGCTACAGAGGACGGGACAGCCGTTCGTGATTATATTTATGTTGTTGACCTGGCGAAAGCACACGTTGCAGCATTAAAAAAACTGATGGAAGACTCTTCATCTGAAGCTGTGATTGATACCTACAACCTGGGAACAGGAAAAGGTTCATCCGTGCTGGAAGTGGTGAAAGCATTTGAAAAGGCCAATAATGTAGAAGTGCCGTATCAGATCTGTGCCAGAAGAGAAGGAGATATTACGATCGCGTATGCCAATGCTGAAAAGGCTGAGAAAGAACTCAACTGGAAGTCTGAAACTTCTCTGGAAGAAGCTTTAAGAACGGTTTGGGAATGGCAGAAGTATTTGAATACAAGGAATGTATAGTATTTCTATGGTTATGAAGATTTACTGACTATAGAAAAGAACAATTTAAAACGAATTATATAAACAAATTACAAAACGTCTTCCCTGAATCTTTTGTTTTTATCTTTTTAAAAAGAACATTTATTTCAGTGAAGTTTTAATTCAAAATTAATATGAAGACACAGAGAATAGGGATTACATTTTCCTCATTTGACTTATTACATGCCGGGCATATCAAAATGCTTGAAGAAGCTAAAACGGTATGTGACTATTTAATCGTTGGACTTCAGATCGACCCTTCCCACGATCGCCCCAACAAAAATAAGCCAAGCCAGACTATCGTTGAAAGGTATATTCAGTTGAAAGCAGTAAATGCTGTGGATGAGATCATTCCTTATTATACAGAAGAAGATCTGCTGGATATTTTAAAGTCATTTGTGATTGATGTAAGAATCATCGGGGATGATTATATGGACAGAGACTTTACAGGTAAGAAATACTGTGAAGAAAAAGGAATTGAGATCTTTTACAACAAAAGAGACCATAGGTTTTCCACCAGTGATCTGAGAAGAAGGATCTATGAAGCTGAAAAAGAAAAAGATTCCAAAGCTGAACCTGTAAAATAACAATAATAAAAAATCCCGAAAAGTAATTTTCGGGATTTTTGTTGTATTACATCGGACCGCCTTGCTGGTCGTCTCCGGCTGCATTGGAATTGATATCTTTTTTCTTTTTAGGCTGATCTACTTTTTCGCCCTGCTTAAATCTGTAGGTTAAAGAAATAGAAAACTGTCTTGGCTGCCACTGCATATAGTTTCTTCTTGTGTAATCCTCATTGAAACTAAGTACTTCTCTGCTTCTCGTATTGAAAATATCCTGAATATTGAAGGAAATGGTTCCGTCTCCTTTCCAGATCGTTTTGGAAGCACCAAGGTTCAGCGCGTACATATCCTGAGTATTCTGGTTGGCAGATTTCTGTGCTCCTCTATAGAATCCCTGTAACTGTACACTTAATGTTTTATCAAGTTTAAAGGTTGTATTAAGACGTGCTCTGGTAGAAAAACCATTTCCTGTAAAATCCATATTTCGGGTTTGCTGCAACTTATTTTTATCAAGAGCATCATAATAAGCAATTCCGGTGGTTTTATAGCCGAACATGTCTAAGCTACCCATTATTTTTAGCCACGCAAAAGGATCATAGGTAAAGTTAAGATCCAAACCATAACGTTCATCATTTCCAAGGTTGATAGGTTTTGTATAGAATACTCCCAGACTTTCATCAGGTCTGTACACTAACATTTTAGTATCATCAGTGGCGTGTCTGTAGTATAGGGTAGGATTAATAGTAAACTTTTTTCTTGTAATATTATACCCTACTTCAAATGAATCTACATATGATGGGTTAAGATCTATGTTTCCTTCAAAAATATTCTGACTGTTGCTGTAATTCGGGAAAGGAACCATGAAGAAAGATCTTGGCCTGTCTATTCTACGGGAATAATTAACCAAAATCTGATTGTTCTTAGATACATCATAGCTTAAGAATATACTCGGAAATAAATTGTTGTAGTTTTTTGTTTTATTTAATTGTGGATCATTAGGATTTTGATTGATGTAATTGATCTTTACATTGGAAAGCTCATCTCTTAAACCAAGCTGATAAGCAAATTTTTCTCCGATTTTACTTTTAAACTGTAAATAGAAAGCATTGAAGATCTCTCTGTAATCCGTATCGTTATTATAGTTCGGGATATAAGGATTATTGGAAGTACTGCTTACAAAATTATTATAAGTATTATCATTCACATCCAATCTGTATCCTGCTTCAAGTTTAGATTTTTCTCCTATTGGTAATTCATAATCAGCTTTACCAATAATCGTTTTACTTACAGAATGTCTTCTAGTAATATCCTGTACATCAGGAAGCAGGTCATTGGTCTCAAGAATATTTGCATTATTATTACTTCTGTTTCTCTGTAAACTTAATGATACGGATAAATTCTGACCATTATCATCAAATTTGTGGTCTAAACCTACATCTCCCTGGAAGGCAAGGTTATTAAATATCGTTTTAGAATCTCTTTGTCCGTAAGGGTTTAATAATTGCCATGTTCCTGCAGTTCCATTTGGATCTGATGGGTCTTTGAAAAATCTGTGAAAACTATCATAAGTCTGCAAAAGTTCATTGCCATCTCCTTCAAATGTTCTGACCAATCCTGTTACATTAATCGATGTTTTGTCAGACAGATCATACACAAAACCCGCACTTACATTATAATTTTTATTATAGGTTTTACTGGTAGAATTTTGCAGCTGATGTACAAGAACATCATTTGGCTGGGTATTAGGAAAAATCTTAGGAAAAGTAATATTGTGATAAGTCGTTTCTGAATTATTTTTAGTTTTGTTTTCCGTGTAGCCTCCTCCGCCGTTTACAAACCATGTCCAGTTATTTTTTCTCCAGCTCAGATTGGTATTAAGCGAGGTTCTTGGAAAATATCCTAATGACCCTACAACGCTACCGTTAAATCCTATTTTTTTGTTCTTTTTAAGGATGATATTAAGGATACCGGAAGTTCCGCTTGCTTCAAATTTAGAAGAAGGGTTGGTAATGACTTCAATTCTTTCAATCTGATCAGCCGGGATACTTTGTAAGGCATTGGCGCCATCATCTATTCCCAGAAGAGCAGAAGGTTTTCCGTTGATCAGAAATTTTACATTGGTACTTCCCCTCATAGAAACCGTTCCGTCTGTATCTACAGAAACTGAAGGAACGTTGGTCAATACATCCTGAAGACTTCCTCCTTTACTCACGATATCCTGTGAAGGATCATATGTTTTCTTATCAAGTTCTACTTTATAAGGCTTAGCTGCTGAAGCGGTGATTACAACACCCTGGATTTCTTTTGTTTTTCCATCAATGGTTGTAGCCGCTTCTGGCTCTATAGATAATGCCCCGATATTACCCGCTATTGCAATATTTTTGCTGACTACACTCTTTTTGTAATCAATAGCTTCTACGGTGATATCATAATCTCCCGGTATAAGCTCAAGTTTATACTGCCCCTTTTCATCTGTCAGTACAGCATCACTTAATGCCTTGTTTACTTTATTGCTGAATGTTACAGAGGCATAGGGAACCGGTTGGTTTTTTTTGTTGACAATGATTCCTGAAACTCCAGCCTTCTCCTGTGCAAAAGCCATCGCCGCGGCTGAAAGTACTAACGTAAGTCCTAAAGTTTTTCTGGTGAAAATATTGACAATTTCTGTCTTATTCTTCATAGGTTATTTTTTTGTATAAAATCGTAAAAGGATAACCCATAATATTTCGAATATCTATATCAATTTGATTTTCAAAATATTATGATTGTTTATTGTTTTTCTAACTGTATAAATTTTTAGGTGCTTTCTAAACTTATTTTATATTTTTTGAGTTGAGCCAGTCCTGGTAAGCCTTTGCATTTACAGCATGTTCTTCAGCACTTGCCGTAAACTTATGGTATCCAAATCTTGCCGGATCAGCACACATAAATATATAATTGTTGTTTTCTGCATTTAAAACAGCATCAATCGAATTTTTATCCACTACACAGATGGGTCCCGGAGGAATACCTGCGTTTGCATAAGTGTTGTAGGGTGATGGTGTAGACAAATGCTTATATAATACTCTTTTAATAGATTCTTTAAAATTAGTCTGCTTATTAATTGCGTAGATCACCGTAGGGTCAGACTGAAGTTTCATCCCTTTCCTGTAACGGTTTAAATACAATCCGGCAATCGTTTTCATTTCATCCTTTTTTCCTCCTGATTCCTTATAAACAATAGAAGCCAGTGCATAGATCTGATCTCTTGTAAGGCCAGACTGCTGTTCTTTATTTTTTCTTTCACTCGTCCAGAAATCATTGTACTGATTTTCAAACTTTGCAAAAAATTCTCGTGGGCTTACAGTCCAGAAGAAATTATAAGTGTCAATGAAGAAATATTTTTTTAAGTCTTCAACATTTTTATAGCCTTTCTCCTGTGCCACAGCATCCAGATCATTTATAAAATGTAACGAATCAATTTCCGTTTTTTTGGTCACCTTACCAATCATCTGATACATATCTCCAAAATCCCCGATTCTGTAAGAATTTGCCGTTTGGTTACCTGCTTTGATCATATTGACAAGGTTCTTATTTCCTGTTCCGCTCTGGATATGATAACGTCCCGCTTTAAAATTAGAATCAAGACCTTTTTCTTTAGCCACAGCTTCAAAAGATTCCCTGTCTTTAATATAAGGAGCAATAGAATCGAGGATCTGTTTAAAACCTGCTCTATGAGGAATCAGAACATAACCGTCTTTTTCTACGTTATTTCCTAAATATTTATTATAAAATCTCAAACCAAAAAATCCTGCAGCTACAAAAACCAGCAGAATGATAATGAGAATAGCTTTTTTCATTCTTATTAAATGTTGATTAAAAGTTTTTGTTTTTAAAGAAGATCTGTTTTACCTCTAAAAACTTGCTTTGCAGGACCTTCCAGCCAAATATTCTGGAATGTATCTCCGCTTTTTTCAGCATATACCTTAAGGTTTCCGCCTAAAGTTTTAACTTTTACAGAGGTTAGATTGTGTTTTTGAAGAAAAGTTAAAGCAGAAGCAGTAACTCCTGTTCCGCAACTGTAAGTTTCGTCCTCAACGCCTCGTTCATAGGTTCTTACAAAAATTTCATCATCAGAAATTTTTTCTACAAAGTTTACATTGATTCCTTTTTCTTTATAATTTTCTGAATTTCTGATCCCGTTTCCTTCAGTATACACGTTGTAATCGGGAAGATTTTCTACATATTTTACGTAATGTGGAGATCCTGTATTCAGAACAAAGTCATTTCCGTCTTGTGAAATGGTATTCACATTAATCATTTTCAATTTAATGATCCCGTTATGGATTTCAGCTTCATGCTCTCCGTCTGTTGCAATGAATTTGCATTTATCTTCAAAGATGTCAAGGAAAAAAGCAAAAGCTACAAGACATCTTCCTCCGTTTCCGCACATGGTACTTTCTCCTCCGTCAGAATTGTAGTAAACCATTTTGAAATCATAGTTCGGATCGTTTTCCAATAGAATAAGGCCGTCAGCACCTATTCCAAAACGTCTGTCACATAATTTTTCAATACTGTTTTTATCTTTAGTAAACTGCAGATCACGGTTGTCTACCATTACGAAATCATTTCCTGTTCCCTGATATTTATAAAATTCCATATTTTTTTGTCTAAATGAAGAAGCAAAATTAATATATTTAAAATGAAAAACGAACAGTGTTAACTGTTCGTTTCCTTATTTATAATCGTTTTATCTAAAGCCGCCTCCGCCGCTCTGTTGTCTGTTTGAACCACTGCTTTGGCCGCTGGAACTGTTTCTGAATCCACCGCCGGAAGATTCTGATCTGGTGCTGTTTTGGCTGCCGCTGTTTTGGTTTCTGAATCCACTGTTATTTTGGGTACTCTGACTATTCTGGTTACCGCTGCTTTGGTTTCTGAATCCGCTGTTACTGTTGGAATTTCTGAATCCGCTGTTGTTTTGGTTACCCTGATTGTTCTGATTACCATTGTTCTGGTTTCTGAATCCACTATTGCTATTGGAGTTTCTATTATTATTGAATCCTCCGTTATTATTGTACGAACCGTTACTATTCGTTGTACGCGTGTTCTGGAATCCGTTTTGAGGTCTCGATGAAGAAGAAGATCTTCTTTCTACATAGACTTTTCTTCTGGAGTTATTATAATTGTCATAGTAATAAGGAATTCCATTATCATAGTAGTAATTAACGTTGTTTCTGTAATAATAGCCGTCATTACCATAATATCCTCCATTTCCGTAATATCCGGAAGGCGCATAGTAATATCCGTTATTATAATAGGGATCTCCATATCCATAGTTTCCATTGCTTCCGTATCCGTCGGTATATGCTAAACAAGAGGTTAAGCTGGTAATAGCAAAAATACTGACTGCTATTTTGAATAAATTTTTCATGACTTTATTGTACTTTTTTTTCTTTAAAACTTTTTTTCCAATTAAGGTATCCTAAGATAGCCATTATAGTAAATACCAAATATTGAACCGAAGTGATTCCAAATCCCTTAAAAATCATCATAGGGATGCAGATAATATCTCCGATAATCCAGAAAATCCAGCTGTCAATGCGCTGTTTGGCCATCAACCACATTCCTACTAAAAATATTGAAGTGGTGAAAACATCCATCCAATTTGCCAAGTCCAGGTGATACAATCCTAAACTGGCTCCCTCCATAGAAAACTGATTATCAATATAAGGCTTATAATAATAAATAAGAGTAACCAGTGCCAGACTCAGTATGAAAAGCAGGGCAGCATGAGTCCATTCTTTTCGGGTGGCCCAGGTAACTTCTACATGAACATGATCTTCAGAATTTCTGGCCCATAGAACCCAGCCATAAATACTCATAACAGAATAATAGACATTGATTATGCAGTCTCCTAACAGCCCGGCATTGAAAAGAAGATATACGTAGATCAGAGTTGAAATAATGCCGGTAGGGTATACCCATATATTTTTCTTAATGGAAAAAAATACGCTGAGTATTCCGAAAATAGCACCTGATGCTTCCAATGTAATCTGTAAAGAATCATAGCTTTCATAAGGCTTTACAAAAAGATCATATAAATTCATGCAATCAAAAATAAGCAAAAATATGGACTTTTTAAAATGGATTATATAATATGTTGCTCAGGTTTTTAAAAACTTTATGTAAAATAAATGACGAAAGTTTAACGATAAACGTGGGAGTTCCTAAATTTTTTATATTTTCGTAAATCCTTAATAAATAAAAAAACATGTCGAAAATTTGGGTTAAAAAGCCACTAAGTGCCTATGAGGCAGATATGAAGAAAAGTGAGCTGAAGAAAGTCCTTGGAAAATGGAGTTTAACAGCAATTGGAGTGGGTGCTATCATCGGTGGTGGAATCTTTGTTCTTACGGGAACAGGAGCCTATTATCACGCAGGACCAGCACTTGCCATTTCCTTTATCATAGCAGGTATTGCCTGTGTTTTTGCTGCATTGTGCTATGCAGAGTTTGCATCCATTATTCCTGTAGAAGGTTCAGCTTATGCTTATGCCTATGGAACGGTAGGAGAAATTTTTGCATGGGCCATGGGGTGGTGTCTCATCCTCGAATATGCTATGGCGAGTATGGCCGTTTCGGTGAGCTGGTCCGGATATTTTAACAAATTTTTGAAAATCTTTAATATTCATTTACCGGCTTATCTTACATCAGATCCTGCCAGTTATACAGGAGATGGTTTTTCAATGAACCTGCCGGCATTTATTCTTGTTCTTTTAATTACTGCATTATTGGTAAAAGGAACTAAAGAAGCAGCAGGGGCTAATAACCTGATTGTTTTGATGAAAACTTCTGCCGTTATTTTTGTAATTATTGCAGGAGTATATATTATTTTTTCTAATACTGATCTTTACAACGCTGTAGATGGTGTAAAAAACTGGAAACCTTTTATTCCGGATCAGGTACAGATCAGAAATTCTGAAGGGGATATGGTCTCTGCCTATGGTATTAAAGGAATTATTTCCGGTGCAGCAGCTATTTTCTTTGCTTATATTGGTTTTGATGCTGTTTCTACACAGGCAGGAGAAGCTATTAATCCTAAAAAAGATGTGCCTTTTGCAATTATTGCATCACTATTGGTGTGTACAGCGCTTTATATTTGTGTATCGCTTGTATTAACAGGGATGATGCATTATACAGACTTTAACCCTGAAGGTAAATATCCTGATGCAATCAAAGCGCCTGTAGCGTATGCATTTGAAATTGCAGGAAAGCACTGGGCAAGTAATGTAGTAACCATCGCCGCAACAGTAGGATTGATCTCTGTAGTAATGGTAATGATGATGGGGCAGTCAAGAATCTTCATCGGTATGGCAAAAGACGGATTGATTCCTAAATTTTTCGGAGAACTTCACCCAAAAACAAAAACACCTTACAAAGGAATTATTTTGTTGGGAATTGTAGTGGCTTTGATCGCAGCATTTACTCCAATTTCAACATTGGCAGATATGACAAGTTTTGGAACCCTGTTTGCATTTACATTGGTTTGTATTGCCGTTTGGGTAATGAGAAAAAAAGAACCTAATTTGATCAGACCTTTCAAAGTTCCGGCTTACAAAATAGTGGTGGCATTGGGAGTGTTTATCAATATCTATTTGATATTTAACTTAAGTGCTCATGCATTGGAACTTTCTGCTGTATGGTTGTTCTTAGGAGGTTTGGTGTATTTCCTTTACGGAAAATCAAACAGTAAACTTAATAATCCTGAAAAATATCAGAACCAAGATTAATAATAATATAAACCGCTTCGGCGGTTTTTTTTGTCCCAATACTATTATATGAAAAAGTTTTTTTCCATTTTATTCCTGTCCGCAGGACTTACAGTATTTTCCCAGCAAGTGGAAAGTTTTGAAACCATTCTTAATGATAAAATCAGCATCAGAGCGCTGGAATTATATGATAATAAGGTCTGGTATAGCGGTACAGATTCCAAATTCGGGTTTGTAGATCTGAAAGATTATAAAAATCAGAAGCAGATAAAACTGTCTGAGGAAAAGCTTCAGTTCAGAACGCTGGCACAGGATAAAACCTCTTTTTATGCCATCAACATTGAAAGCCCTGCTTACTTCTTTAAAATTGATAAAAAAGATCTGAAATCACAGATTGTCTTTAAAGATACTGCTAAAACCGCTTTCTATGATGCTTTACATTTTGTAAAGGATGGATATGGTATAACGTTCAGTGATCCTGATAAAAATCTTTTGATGAAGCTGGCATTATTATTCCCTCACAAGAAAATGTACGATGTGTGGAATCCTCCAATGGGTAATCACGAGGCAGTAAGACTTAAGGAAGGGGAAGCCGCATTTGCTGCCAGCAATACAAATATTGCTTCCTACAAGGATATTCTCTGGATTGCAACGGGCGGGAAAGCTTCCAGGATCTTTAAGCAGAAGGGATTGGACTGGAAGATTATAGAAACACCTTTCATTCAGGGAGAATCTTCACAAGGAATGTATTCTATCGATTTTTTTGAAGACCGTTTCGGGATTGCAGCAGGAGGGGATTATACCAAGCAGGATGCCAATATGAACAATATTGCAACCACTATTGATGCTGGTGAGACCTGGCAGATTCAGGCTTCAGGACAGAATGCGGGATATACAACCTGTGTGAAGATTAAGCCCGGATCAAAAGGAAAAGAAATCATTGCAGTTGGAGACAAGCATGTCAGTTATTCTTCAGATTTTGGAAAGACATGGAAGAAAATTTCTGATGAGAAAGGCTTTTTCGTCTGCCAATGGATTGATGGGAACAATGTAGTTTTTGCCGGAAATAATAAAATCGCGGTAATGAAATTAAAATTTTAAATATCAGGAATAGAATTTATCACTATTTGCCAAAAGCGTGGCCATACGTATTTAGACTCATTATAAAATAGAACCTAATATAATTCATAGGTTAAAATTCATAACTAATGGTTAATTTTGTAAGATGAAATTTTAATAGTGTTAAATTTCATACTCTTATAAAATTTTAAATTTCAAAATGAACTCTTTAATAGATAAGTATAATATTCCCGGACCGCGTTACACTTCTTATCCTACCGTTCCGTATTGGGATGAATCTACATTTTCACCGGAAAAATGGAAGGAAACTGTAATCAGGTCTTTTCATGAGAGTAATGCAGAGGAGGGGATTTCTATTTATATCCATTTGCCTTTCTGTGAGGCTTTGTGTACGTTCTGTGCATGTCATAAACGTATTACCAAACAACACAGTGTTGAAGTGCCTTATCTGGAAAGTGTTTTGAAAGAGTGGAAACTTTATCTTGACCTTTTCAACGAAAGACCTAAACTGAAAGAATTACACTTAGGAGGTGGAACTCCTACATTTTTCTCTCCTGAGAACTTAAAAACATTATTGGAGGGAATTTTTTCAACTGTAGACATTGCGGAACATCCGGAATTTTCTTTTGAAGGGCATCCTAACAATACAACGAAAGAACATCTTCAGACTTTATACAACCTCGGTTTCAGAAGAGTAAGCTTTGGCGTTCAGGATTATGATCCTAAAGTTCAGAAAGCAATCAATAGAATTCAACCCTTTGAAAACGTAAAAAATGTTACAGAATGGGCAAAGGAAATTGGTTACAGAGGAATAAGTCATGATCTTGTATTCGGACTGCCACATCAGAATTGGGAGGCGATGGAACACACGATCAGAAAAACAATGGAGCTGAAGCCGGACAGACTTGCCTTCTACTCTTATGCACACGTTCCATGGGTGAAAGGAGTTGGGCAGAGAGGTTTTGATGAAA
The DNA here is from genome assembly GCF_019317325.1 of Chryseobacterium sp. D764. Classification (NCBI taxonomy): domain Bacteria; kingdom Pseudomonadati; phylum Bacteroidota; class Flavobacteriia; order Flavobacteriales; family Weeksellaceae; genus Chryseobacterium; species Chryseobacterium sp. D764. The sequence continues at coordinate 71,828 of NZ_CP079219.1, forward strand.
ATGACCTTCCAAGCGGAGAAGAAAAACGCCGTTTGTACGAAGATGGTAAAAGATTGCTTCAGGATTTAGGATATATTGAAGTAGGGATGGATCACTTCTCTCTTGAACATGATGATCTGTATCAGTCTTTGATTCATAAAAAACTTCACAGAAACTTCATGGGGTATACTTCAAGCAAAACCCAGCTGATGGTAGGACTTGGTATGTCTGCCATTTCAGATTCATGGTATGCTTTTGCCCAGAATGTAAAAACGGTTGAGGAATATCAGAAAATGGTTGAAGGAGGTGAGATCCCTGTTGTAAAAGGACACGTTCTGAGTGAAGAAGATCTGACTGTAAGAAGACATATTCTGAATCTGATGTGCCAGCTTGAAACTACTTTTGATATCAACAATTCTTTCCCGGAGCTTGAAAACGCTTTGGAAATGTTGAAAGAAATGGAAAATGACGGACTGGTTGAGATTAATGGGACAGAAGTTAAAATTACAGAAGCCGGAAGAGCATTCACAAGAAATGTAGCCATGGTTTTTGACCTGAGAATGATGAGAAATAAGCCTGAAACAAGGATTTTCTCAATGACAATATAAATAAAAGCGGTTCAGATCTGAACCGCTTTTTTTATTAGCCAGGTAGTTTATTGCTATGTTCGCAAAGCTACTGTGTTTAGCAAGATTTTTTTGCTTAGTGAAACGCCTTTGCGCCCTTTTCATAGAATTGTAAAAATCTTAGCGTTTCGCTTGCGTTAACAACAAACTATAATTATTTAATAATCAATTTCTGACTGTAAGACTTCTGTTCTCCGGATTTTAGATTAATATAGTATACTCCGGCTGGTATATGTGAAATATCAATGCTTTTGCCCTGACTGATCTGATCTGTTTCCAATACTTTTCTTCCTTCTGCACTGATAATTTCCAGGGTTGCTTTTTTATCTGTAATGCCATCAATGAAAATTTCTGTTGAAGCAGGATTAGGATAAATTTTTACGGTTCCTAAAGTACTTTCCTGAGTTCCTAAAGTCCCTGTGGATATTTTAAAAATTTTTCCACTGTTCACTGCAGCTACGTACAGTCCTTTCTGATAATCCTCTCCGAAAGTAGAAAAATTATTTCCGGAATAAGGACCCGTCCAAGTGATGGCATTATTGCTATCCAGAATTCCGATCTGGGTAGAGCAGTAGTCTGCAAAAAAATATTTCCCCTGAAGTGACGGATATTGAGTTCCTCTGTAAACATAGCCACCCGTGATAGAACATTTTCCGCCTGAATGATCATATACTGCAATAGGAAAGGTCATGGTAGACTGTGCAGCACATCCTGCTGTATTATAGGCATTATTTCCTTCATAGCAGCGCCAGCCATAGTTCAAGCCGGCTTGTGTTATAGGCATTTTATTGATTTCTTCTATGGCGCCCTGGCCTACATCTGCAATCATCGCATTTCCGGTGGTCAGATCAAAGGAAAATTTCCATGCATTTCTGAGACCATAGGCCCATATTTCATCGGCACCAGCTACTCCGGCTCCGGCAAAAGGATTATCAGGAGGAATGTTGTAAGGACCAGTAGCATCCACATCTATTCTCAACATTTTTCCAAGCAGAACATTTTTGTTTTGAGCATTATTGTTGGGGTCGCCACCACTTCCTCCGTCTCCGGTGATGATCCAGAGTTTTCCGTCAGGAGCAAAATGAATACTTCCTCCATTGTGATTGTCGAATGGTTTGGGAATGTTGAGCAGGATTTTTTCAGAAGCAGGATCAGCCACGTTAGGATCAGTTGAACTGACACTGTATCTTGCAACAATGATATTGCCTGCCGGGTTGTTATAATACACAAAAAAATACCCGTTGGTAGGATATTGTGGGTGAAAAGCAAGTCCCAGAAGACCTCTTTCACCGCTAAAAATAATTTTTGAACCGATGTTCAGAAAATTAGTGGGATTAATTGTCCCGTTAGGTTGAATAATTTTAATAATTCCGTTCTGTTGAACAACAAAAAGCCGGCTGTCATTGGCGTTTGTAATCTCTACCGGGCTGGTAAGTCCCGTGGCAAATTCTTCCAAATTAATGCTTTGAGAATTAGCAATTAAGGAAGAAAAAATACTAATGGCAAAAAGTAGTTTTTTCATAATATTGTGAGAGTTAGTGTGTTGAGAAAGTGAATGAAAATTTTATACCAATCGAATTTTGAAGACTTCATTATGATACTAAGAAAAAATTGTTAAATCTTAAATAGAACTCAGAATACCAATATATCTGAAAATAAACCATTTCTGTTGTTAAAAATTCATAAAATACAAGAAAATCATTATATTTGCCGACTTAATTTAACGTAGTTATAACAAAATGCAAGGAAAAGGACTTATTACAATTGTCGCTATTGTACTAGGGTTGATTTGCTTAAACGAGCTATTACCAACATGGTACGCCAGCAAAATTGAAAAGCAGGCAACTGCTATTGCAGGAGACAATCCGGAGAAGTATCAGAAAGAAATTGCTAGACTTTCTAAGGATACTTTGAATCTAGGATTCACAAAACTTTATTACACTAAAGCCAAAGACAAGGAAATGAAACTTGGTCTTGACTTGAAAGGAGGGATCAACGTTCTTTTGGAAATCAACCAAAGAGATCTTGTGAATGATTTAACAAATTATTCTACAAATCCTGTTCTTATTGAGGCTTTAAACAAAACTGATGAAGCACAGAAGAATTCTACAAAAGCTTACATTGATAATTTCTTCGAACAATTCGATGTAGTGAACAAAGCTAAAGGTACAAACCTTAAGTTGGCAGATCCGGAAATTTTCGGAAATACTACACTTACCGAGGTGAAGTACAACACTCCTGATGAGCAGGTAAAAAGCATTGTTAAAAGAAAAATTGATGCATCTGTAGGAACAGCTTTTGAGGTAATCAGAACGAGAATTGATAAAATGGGTGCTGTGCAGCCAAACGTTCAGAGAGTACCTGGAACAGCTAGAATTTCTGTGGAAATGCCTGGTATGAAGGACATCGATAAAGTAAAGAAAATGCTTCAGACTTCTGCAAAACTTCAGTTCTGGGAAGTACAGCAGGTTCCTGAGATTGCGCCTTATTTCCAAACTTTGACAACTATGGTTGCTACAAAAGGAGATTCTATGGGAGTAGCAAAGAATGTGAACTTCATGAGCCTTTTACAGCTTGACAAATTAAGAACGAATGGTGTTGCTAACGTAAAATTATCCGATACAGCTGTTGTAAATAAAATTTTAAACAGTAAGGTTGGTCAGTCTTTACGTCCGTCTAACATTAAATATACACAGTTCATGTGGGGTTACAAGCCTGAAGCTACAGATGCTGAAAGCTTAGTCCTGTATGCAATCAGAGGTAACATCAACCAAAAAGCTCCGGTAGACGGTGCGGTAGAAACTGCAAATATCAGCTATGATGAGCTGAGCAGAGTAGTGGTAGATATGCAGATGGATTCCAAAGGAGCAAAAGACTGGAAAACATTAACTGAGAAAAACGTTGGTAAACCGGTTGCTGTAACGCTTGACGGTAGAGTATATACTGCACCAAACGTTGTAAATGCAATCCCGAACGGTAGAACCCAGATCTCTGGTAACTTCTCTCAGGAAGAAGCTAAAGAATTGGTTGACGTTTTAGGAGCAGGTAAATTACCGGCAGGTGCAAAAGTAGTTCAGGCTACAGTTGTAGGGCCTTCATTAGGACAGGAATCTATTGATGCTGGTGTGATGTCATTCGGTATCGCATTCTTATTAATTATTGCTTATATCATTTTCTACTATGGTGGAGCTGGTGTTTATGCAGTAATTGCAATGATCATCAACCTATTCTACATTTTCGGAATTATGGATTCCGTAGATGCTACACTTACGCTTCCTGGTATCGCAGGTATTGTACTTACAATGGCCATGGCGGTAGATACGAACGTAATTATCTATGAAAGAACTAAAGAAGAGCTTTTCGCAGGAAAAAGTATTCTTGAAGCATACAAAGACGGTTTCAAACATGCATTAAATGCAATTGTTGATGGTCACTTAACGACATTATTGACGGCAGGTGTACTATTCCTTTTCGGAACAGGGCCTATCAAAGGTTTTGCATTAACATTAGGAATCGGTATCTTGATGACATTCTTTACTTCGGTATTGATCTCAAGAGTAATGATCTTCTCTAGACTGAATAAAGGAAAACACCTTTCTGTTTGGACAGGTGCTACAAAAAATCTTTTCAGAAATACCTGGATCGATTTTATTGGAAAAAGAAAATATGCTTACATCATTTCTGGTGTTTTAACTATTGTTTGTATCGCATCTATTGCAATCCACGGATTCAAATATGGTATCGACTTTACAGGAGGTAGAAATTATGTGGTAAGATTTGATAAGGCAGTAAATGCTGAAGATGTTGAAGCTAGCTTAGTAAAAATGTTCCAGACTGAGGATGGTAAAAACTCTTCAGTAGAAGCTAAAACTTTCGGTAATGACAAGCAGTTGAAAATCTCTACAGATTACCTTATCGAAGACGAATCTTTGAAAGCTGACCAGACTGTTGAGCAGAAATTGTATGACGGATTAAAATCCAGCTTACCTGCAAATATGACCTTAAAAGATTTCAAATCTGCAGATAAAGATCACTCAGGAATTATTTCTTCTGAGAAAGTAGGACCTACTGTAGCAGACGATATCAAGACACACGGTATTCTTGCTGTAGTTGCAGCATTAGCAGGTATTTTTATCTATATCTTGGTAAGATTTAGAAAATGGCAGTTCTCCCTTGGTGCTGTTGCCGCGTTATTCCACGATGCTGTTATCATTTTGGGGGCTTATTCATTACTTCATAAGTTTATGCCGTTCAACATGGAGATCAATCAGGATTTCGTTGCTGCGATTCTTACTGTATTAGGGTACTCAATCAATGATACGGTAATTATCTTCGACAGAATTAGAGAATACCTGAGAGAGAAAAAATCTTTAACATTAGCGGGTCTGTTTGATGACTCTATCTCAAGTACATTGGGTAGAACATTCAACACCTCATTTACTACAATTCTGGTTATCCTTGCGATCTTTATTTTCGGTGGTGATAACTTGAGAGGATTCATGTTTGCGATGTTAATTGGTATTGGATTCGGTACGTATTCATCTATCTTTATTGCGTCTGCAATTGCTTATGACTTCCTTAAAACAGGAAAAGAAGAAGAGGTACATGGAAAAACCACTTCTACAAAAGAAGAACTTGCTTCAAAGTAATACAAACTACAATAAATTAATAAAGACCGTTTCGAAAGAGATGGTCTTTTTTTTTTGCTAAATATCTGCTTTTTTTTTATTCCTTATAAATACTAAAAAGCAAATTGAGTGTATTATTAATGTTATACTTCTTTAATACAATGAAATTTAGAACCATTATTTTTAAGATTTGATTAATTTTGCACCATCATGGAAAATTCAAGGAAAAAAGCGGCTATAGGCTTTATATTTATTACTTTACTGATAGATATTACAGGATGGGGAATCATCATTCCTGTTGTTCCCAAATTAATTGAGGAACTTATTCATGCAGATATTAGTGAAGCCGCAAAATATGGTGGCTGGCTTGGATTTGCCTATGCATTTACCCAATTTATATTTTCTCCGCTTGTTGGAAACCTGAGTGATAAATATGGGCGTAGACCTGTGATCCTGATTTCTCTTTTCGGATTTGCTGTGGACTATATTTTCCTTGCACTGGCTCCCACAATCTGGTGGCTGTTTCTGGGAAGAATTATTGCCGGAATAACGGGCGCAAGTGTCACCACTGCCAGTGCCTATATTGCAGATATTTCGACGGATGAAGACAGAGCCAAGAATTTTGGACTGATAGGAGCTGCTTTTGGGCTCGGATTTATTATAGGTCCGGTTCTGGGCGGTGTACTTGGTCATTATGGTGCCAGAGTCCCTTTCTATGCTGCTGCGGGTTTATGTCTGCTTAACTTCCTGTATGGATATTTCATCCTTCCTGAAAGTTTGGATAAAGATAAAAGAAGAGAGTTTGACTGGAAACGTGCAAACCCTATAGGTTCATTTAAGTTTTTAGGTAAACACCCTGAAATTTCCGGACTTATTCTTTCCTTAATATTGATTTATATTGCAGGTCATGCCGTACAGAGCAACTGGAGCTTCTTTACAATGTATAAATTCAGCTGGACAGAAAGAATGGTAGGGATTTCATTGGGAGTAGTAGGTTTATTGGTTGGTCTCGTACAAGGTGGACTGATCAGATGGACTACTCCAAGGCTTGGAGAGCAGAAAAGTATCTACTACGGATTGGCTTTCTATGCCGTAGGAATGCTGCTGTTTGCTTTTGCCTCTGAAGGATGGATGATGTTTGTATTTTTGGTTCCTTATTGTTTAGGAGGAATCTGTGGACCGGCTTTACAGTCTGTCATCACAAAAAGTGTTCCTTCCAATGAGCAGGGTGAACTTCAGGGAGCGTTAACGAGTTTAATGAGTGCAACTTCAATTATCGGGCCTCCGATGATGACAAACCTGTTTTACTTTTTTACCCATGATGAAGCGCCATTCAAGTTTTCTGGTGCGCCTTTCTTTTTAGCATTTATTTTAATGGCGATCAGCGTTGTGATCACCTATTCTGCATTTCAGAAAAAAGGAAAAGAAAAAATAGAAAAGGATTTTCAGAAACAATAGATTTGTTCTATTCCGAACATACAGGTGGCTCTGGGTTCAATCTATTCGATAATTTTACAGAAGTAGTCTTTCTACTTTTTTAAACACAAAATAAATTATGAATACATTAGACCTGGAAAAATATTTCGAACGGATTCATTTCTCCGGAACGCCGGAAATGACTATGGAGGTATTGAAAACAATACACCGGCTTCATCCTAAATATATTCCTTTTGAGAATATTGACTCTTACACAGGAACAGTGCCTTCTCTGGATCTGGAGGATATTTTTAAAAAACTGGTTACAGAATCGAGAGGCGGATATTGCTATGAACAAAACTTACTTTTAAGCGAAGTTTTAAAACATTTAGGATTCAATGTAAAATTACAGCTTGGAAGAGTAGTGTGGGGGAGACAAGAAGACAGCGTTGCGGCACAGACTCATTTATTACTGATCGTTGATTTTGGAGGTGAAAAGTATGTTGTAGACTGTGGATTTGGGACAGCTACACTTACAGCACCTATTCTTTTAAATGAAGAAGAACCACAGCAAACACCCAACGGAATATTTAAAGTTTCCTATAAAGAAGAAACCTATACTCTCTGGATGCTGAAAGAACAATGGTTCCCGGTGTACCGCTTCATACCTGAACATGTAGAGCCCATTGATCTTACTATCTCTAATTGGTATTTGTCTACTCATCCGGATTCTCATTTTAAGAACAAACTAATCCTTTCAAAAGCAGATGAGAATGTCCGTTATACCTATACAGACCATGTCCTGAATATCCGGTCTGATCATGGTGAAAAAGAATCCATATCTATAGAAAATGATATGCAGTTGTATGAAATACTGATGAATACTTTCGGACTGAAAGAAAATGCAGTAGAAGTATTGAAATCAAAAATTGAAAACGGATCCCTTCAAAAGTCTTGATATAAAATACAAACGGGAAGCTCAGCAGGCTTCCCGTTTTTTTGAAATCTGATTTTTATGAAAATTATGGATAAAGAGATTTTGTCCCGTTACTTACAATATTGCTGCCCAATCCTGAGAATGACACAGAGAAATTGCTGCTATTAAAACTTAAAGAACCTGTAGGAGTACAAAGCCCCAGCGCATAACGGCATTGCCCGTAAGCTCCTGTTTTCTTTATAATCTTACTCTCACTTTTCGCTTTTCCTAAACTGATATATCCCCAATCGCTTACATCTGCATTGGAAACCGTAGAACCGGAATAATAAATCGTAATCTGATATCCGGTTTCACCTCTTTTGGATCCCCACAGCCAGCTTGCGGTCCACCATTGCTTATACCAGGTAGAAACTACTTTTGTTGCCTGATTGTTGTTGGATGCTTCCGAATTTCCACGTGAATCCATCATAATAAGACCTCCGAAAATATTGTCCCAGATAATTCCCGAATCTTTGTAAAAACATAGTGTTGTAAATTTTCCGCTTTTGCTGTTCCACGTTATTTCCATAACATTAATCCCGGGTTTTACTTCTTCAGTGACCGCTTCTTTCAATCCCTGCTGAGCTGTTGTCAGGTCATCTCCGTGATATAAATCTCCAATTTTTCCAATCTTTACTGAAGACGGATCCATGATGTTTCCCGTTGCAATAAACTGGTCTTTGTCGATGATCAGGCTTTTGGAAAGATCAATGCCTTTTTGGGTTGAAATTTTTCCCAATACCTTCACTTCTGCAATCTGCAGATCATTTTTCAGATAAGTTTCAAGGTTTTTACCGGATTCATTCAGTTGAAGCTGTACTGTTTCCGGAACAATTTGAGAGGAAAGAGGAGTAATCTCTTTTTTCAGGTCAGAGGCGGTTATCTTTGCCTGAATTGTTTCCTGCTGATCCATTTCGTTGTTTTCATTCTGGCAGCTATTGAATGCCAATACCGATAATACGGCGAAAACTTTAAAAGTAGTCACTAGTTTTTTCATACTATATATTTATTTGATTGTGTATTATAAATATACTGAATTGTTATGTAATTCTCATTGTTTTGAATTAAGTATTTGTTAATTTATAGGTAATAGGTAATAGGGATTAGGGATTAGGGATTAGGGATTAGGGATTAGGGGGAATACTCTGTGAAATAGTAATGAAGGTTGATTGAAGTCAATAGTGAATTTTGCTTTGTAAGTGAGTGGTGAATTTTTGAAGGGAGATCTAGAATCTAGAGTCAAGATAATGGCAGCCTGTATATAACCAGTAATAAAAGAAACCAGTAGCTAGAAACAAAGAACTAATAACCAGCAATTCTCAACTAAAAACACTGAACTTCCATTCTCATTTTACAAAATCTTAAAATTTGTTTAAATTTTTAGTTTACCATTCATAAATGCAATAATCTTTTGTAATTTTACAGGATGGAATTAAGCATTGGAGAAATGGCACTCATTGCCATTGCAATCGTTGTATTATTCGGACCGGATAAACTGCCTCAGATTGCGCGTGACTTAGGTGCAGGCGTTAGAAAAATGCGTGGAGCAGTAGAAGATATCAAAACTGAAATTATGAAGGAAACAGATAATCCTGTTTCTGAAATAAAGCGTGAGATTGAAAAGGTGAAAGATGCTGCCAAAGATTTCAACCCGATGAAAGATATCGAAAAAGATATTCTGACGGAACCGGGTACTCTTGCTTCTAATGAGCCTCCAAAACCGAAGCCTGCTGATGATGAGACTTATGAAGGACCTGTAAGCAGATAATCATGGAGGAGATCATTCAGGAAGATAAAAAGGTATTTCTATACCTTAATAATTTGGGCGATTCATCTTTCGATCAGTTTTGGATGCTGATCTCAAGTACCTGGATCTGGGTACCTCTTTATATTATTTTTCTTTATTTTTTATACAAAAATTATCAACTAAAAACTTTAGTTTTTATTCTCATATTTATAGCACTTGGGGCTGTCGTTTCAGATCAGCTGGCCAATATTTTCAAATATGGGGTAGCGAGGTTAAGACCTTGCCATGACCCTACTCTGGAGCATCATATGAGGATTGTGAAATGTGGCGGACAGTTTGGGTTTTATTCAGCTCATGCTTCCAATACCTTCTTTTTGGCAACATATTTAGGTATTTTATTGAAAAAGAAGATTAAATGGTTTCCTTATGCTATATTTGCATGGGCTCTGGTTGTTTCGTACAGCCGAATCTATTTAGGAGTGCATTTCCCAATTGATATTTTGGTGGGGGCGTTTGTTGGATCTTTATTGGGAGTGGTATTTGGTGCACTCGCCAAAAAAGTGATCAATAAACAAACTATAACCTCATGAAAAAAACTTTATTATTAGTAACTTCCCTTTGTTTCTCTCTTAATTTCTATGCCCAGGATAAAAAACTGGCCGAAGACTGTTTTGATAAAGCGGACTATAAGTGTGCAGAAGAGCAATACTTAAAACTGGCTGAGAAAGAACAGATTCAAAAATTTCAGTCGGAATATTATGACTATCTCGGAACGGCTCAAAGAAGGCTGGGGAAGACGACTCAGGCTTTTAAATCTTATGATTCTGCGTTAAAAGCAAATCCTATGTCGGTTTCCGTTTATGTCAACCTCTCATCGCTTTACAGCCAGAAAGGAAATAAGGTAAAAGCACTGGAATATGTAGAAAAAGGATTGAAAGTGAATCCTGAAACTCCGGATTTATACCTTACCCGTTCCAAAATCTACGACAGCCAGGGAAAAAAGGATCTTGCCATCAAAGACCTTAATCAGATTCTGACTTTTGCACCTGATAATATTTTTGCAAAAACAGGACTGGCCAATCTGAAAAAAAATAATGGTGATCTGGACGGAGCTTTAAAAGATTACAATATACTTCTTTCTGAAAAACCGGAATCATTGCTTTACAATGGCCGTGCTGATGTGTATTTTAAAATGAAAAAATATAAAGAAGCACTTACCGATGCCAATAAAGCCATTTCCATAGATCCCAAATTTGCACAATCTTATGTGAGCAAAGCCATGATTCTGCTGGATACTTCCAAACTTAAGGAAGCCTGCGCAAATCTTGATAAAGCAGTTGCTTTAGGCTACGAAAAAACGGTGCTTACAGATTCCTATGCTAAATGTGGCAAGAAATAAATTGAAATTTATAATCCTGATTATTAAATTAAATCCAAACGAAAATATTAAACCTGGTTTAACTGTTTTTAAAAACGAATAAAGAGATAGAGATGTTGAATATTGTTCTTGTAGAACCCGAAATACCAAATAACACAGGAAATATCGGAAGATTATGTGTAGGAACCGAAAGCAGATTACACCTGGTTCACCCATTTGGATTTGTAATTAATGATAAAAACCTGAAGCGTTCCGGGCTGGATTACTGGGTACATCTCGATGTTTCTGAATATGCAGATATTGAAGAATGGATTGAACAGATCCCTGATCGGTCACGTGTTTTTTTAATGAGTTCACATGCTGAAAAATCATATCTGGAAACCGATTTTCAGGATGGGGATTGGTTGGTTTTCGGAAAAGAGAGTGTGGGACTGAGCAAAGAGGTTCTGGACCGTTTTGAAAATCATCTGACAATTCCTATGTCAAAACTGATCAGGAGTTTTAATATTGCCAATTCTGTTGCTTTTGTAGTGGGTGAGGCAAAAAGACAGATTGGTCTGAAATAAATATCAATACATAAAAGGAGGCTGTCTCAAAAGTCAAACTATTTAACTTTTGAGACAGCTCCTTTGTTTTAATCGTTATGATAAGGCTTGCCCTGTAAAATCTGATCAGCACGGTAAAGCTGCTCAACAATAAACAGGCGGATCATCTGGTGGGTAAAGGTCATTTTGGATAAAGACATTTTCTCATTTGCTCTGCTGTAAATCTCTTCAGAAAAACCATAAGCGCCTCCAATCAGAATGTGTACTTTTTTCACAGAAGAATTCATCCAGGTATCAATTTTCTGTGAAAATTCACGGCTGGTAAACTGTTTTCCTTTTTCATCAAGAATCACGACCAGATCATTTTTGTCGATATGATTTAAAAATAATTTAGCTTCTTCTTTTTTAAGAAGGTCAGGAGAGAGGTTTTTGGCGTTTTTAACATCCGGGATTTCTGTGATTTCAAAATTCCAGTGTTTAGGTAAACGGTTGAGGTAGTAATTAATTAGAGACGTAATTTCTTTATCGTCTGTTTTACCGATACAAAGTAAGCTGATTCGCATTGTAAGAAGTTTCAGAACGCAAAGATAGGGCTTCGCAGGGTAATGTTCAAAGTTTTGGGTTTAATGTTGCCGGTTGAGTAGTTGCTGGTTCTATCAAGATTGCCATTATCTTGATTCTTGACTCTAGGTTCTTGGCTCTCTTCAAAATTAACCATTCACTTGCGAAGCAAAATTCACCATTGACTTCAATAAGCCTTCATTACTATTTCACAGAGTATTCCCCTAATCCTTGGGATCTGCCATCTGCTACCTAATTTCCGCCACCTATCACCCTCTATCTTTTCCTTATTTAATTTAATTCCCCTACATTTGTATAAAGACAAACAGATCGATGAGTGTAAAGGTTCCCAAATTTATTTTGAAGATTCAAGAGTTTTTTGACAGCATCCATATTCCTGTTTTGGGAATATCGCTATGGCAGATGTTTCAGATCTATATCTCCGGGATTTTCAAAGGGAAAATTGGTAGAAAAGCAGCTGCTATTTCCTGGAGCTTTACCATAAGTCTTTTTCCGTTTATTCTGTTTCTGCTTTCTGTTTTGCCTTATATGCCGCATTATGATAAACTGCAGTTCTATATTTTTGATGTGCTGATGCATAATGTGTTCCCTTCAAATATGGAAGGAGATGTAAGAGGATATATAGAAAACAATATTATCCCCAATATGAGAGGGATCAGTAATCTGACCATTGTTCTGGCTCTTATTTTTGCCACAAATGGTACATTTTCCCTGATTAATGGATTTAATGAAAATACGGATGAGAAACTGAGTGACGTAAAGGAATTTATTCTTTCATTCTTTATTACAATAGGCTTTATTACCATTGTTTTTTTAGCACTTTTTGGGGTGTATTATGTGGAGGTTGTGATGAAGCTTTTTACACCGGCTTATGATATTTCCTGGCTTGTAGATAACCTCTCCAGTATTATTGGGTTCGTTTCTTTTCCTCTTTTTTATTTTATCCTTCTGACTTTGTTTTACTGGCTGGGCACTGTAAAAATCACAAGATTCCGACAGGCGGTTCCTGGGGCTATTTTAACCACGATACTGTTTGTTGTCACTACTTATATTTTTGCTATTTATGTAAAGGATATTGCAAGGTATAACGTGCTTTACGGATCCATCGGAAGTATGATTCTGCTGATGGTTTGGGTGAATGTGAATGTATATCTGCTTTTATTCGGAAATGAACTGAATATGGCCATCAGAAAGCTCAGAATTGAAAAACTGCTGTCCGATGAAATCCAGAGAGAAACCATACACTATCATACTCAGATTACAGAACCTGACTTTGATGGTGATGAAGAGCATAAAAGAAAACTGGAAACCCGAAAGAAAGATTAATTCTCTTCCAGTTCGGGATTTTCTTTTGAACTTATACTTAATATGGTAAATCCTGCAATAGCAGCTATAAAGGACGCAATCAAAATAGCAAATTTCGCTTCATCCTGAATAGGAATTTCTCCTTTAAAGGAAAGTAACGCAATAAAAATGGACATGGTAAACCCAATTCCGGCCAATAGACCTACACCAATCATTTGAAGCCAGTTGCTGTTTTGAGGCAGAGAACTAAGCTTTAATTTGATAGCAATGAGTGAAAACAGATTGATACCGATCAGCTTACCCAATACTAAACCGCAAATAATTCCCAAACCTAATGTACTTGTAACACCGGCAACCATTTCACTGGAAAAAGTGATATTGGTATTCGTTAAAGCAAATATAGGCATGATCAGAAAGCTTACCGGAATGTGAAGCTGATGCTCAAGTTTTTCCAATGGTGATATTTCTACATTGGAAGCGTTGGTAGGTATTGAAAATGCAAGTACAACACCTGCTATCGTGGCGTGAATTCCGGAGTGATGAAGGAAATACCATAAAAACAGTCCGGGAATAATATAAAATATAGTTTTGGTTACTTTTAAAAAATTTAAAATAAACAGCAGGGCAGTCACTCCAAAAGACAATAAGAGATAGCTCCAATGGATTTGTTCAGTGTAGAAAATAGCAATCACAAGAATAGCTCCAAGATCATCTACAATAGCCAATGCAGCTAAAAATATCTTGATAGAATTGGGAATCTTTTTCCCCAGCATCGAAATAATTGCCAGTGAAAAAGCAATATCTGTAGCCATAGGAATTCCCCAGCCATTGCTGTATTCTGTTCCGGTATTGAAAATACTGTAAACCACTGCCGGAACAAGCATTCCGCCTACAGCGGCAAAAATGGGAAGTGAAGCATTTTTAAAGGATGAAAGCTCACCTTCTACAAGTTCCCGTTTTATTTCAAGACCTACCAGAAGGAAGAATACTGCCATCAATCCGTCATTGATCCAGATGCTGACAGGATATTCCAGTCCAAAAAGATGGGTACCCACTTCCTTGTCTAAAAAATGCTGAAAGTTCTCTGCAGCAGATGAGTTGGCAATAAGCAATGAAACAAGTACACAGAAAATAAGAATAATTCCTGAAGACTGACTGTTGTTGAAAAATTTTTTAAAATAAAGAGATAAATTCATGTTTATGATTGTAGTCGTCTCACTCTTGAAACACCATTAATATTTTTAAGTTTTTTGAAGGTTTCTTCCAGCTGGCCTTTATTTTTAACTTCGAGAATGATATTTCCTGTGAAAACTCCATTGTTGGATTCAATAGAGAGACTTTTCATATCCATTCCCATACTTGCACTGATGACCGTGGTAATATCATTGATCATACCCATTCTGTCAAGTCCTTCAATTTCAATTTTTACTCTGTTTTTGAAGCTTTCAGCATTTACCCATTTGGCAGGAATAACACGATAATCATACTGCGCTCTCAGATTGATGGCGTTCGGGCAGCTGTCACTGTGAACTTTAATTCCGTCCGAAATGGTAATAAATCCGAAAATTTTGTCTCCTGGAATCACTGTACAGCATTTTGCATAGCTATAGTTCAGTTTTTCCTCATCTTTCCCAAAGATAATCATGTCAAGATTTTCCTCTTTCGGTTCCTCGAAATGCTGATTTTTTGGCGGAGATTTTCTAAATCTGGAAAGTAAATTGTTAAATACGTTTTTACTTTCAATATATTTTCTCAGGCTGCTGACATCCAATTCGTTGCTTTGAAATTTAAGAAACAGCTCTTGAGAAGATTTTAAATTAAAGAACTTTTGAAGCTTATTAATTTCTTCATCATTGAAATTGATTTTCGCATGACGAAGTTTTCTTTGCAGAATTTCTTTTCCTTCCTCTACCAGCTGATTTTTCTGAGAGTTCAGATAACTTTTGATCTTTGATTTGGCTTTTGAAGTCACTACGAATTCAAGCCAGTCAGATTTTGGTTTCTGATTCTGTGATGAAAGAATATCTACCTGATCCCCGTTTTGAAGGATATAGGAAATAGGAACCAGTTTTCCATTGATTTTAGCTCCCAGACATTTCATCCCTAAGTCAGAATGGACTGAAAATGCAAAATCCAGGGCAGTAGCATTGGTTGGCAGAATTTTAATTTCTCCTTTCGGGGTAAACACAAATACCTCTTTGGAGTATAAATTAAGCTTAATATTATCCAAAAGCTCCGAAGTAGAGAGGTTCTGCTGCTGTTCCAGTACTTCACGGATTTCTGTTACCCATTTTTCAAAGTTTCTGTCATCAGAACTCTGTTTGTAGCCTTCTTTGTATTTGTAGTGAGCGGCAACCCCTTTTTCAGCGATTTCATCCATACGCTCAGAACGGATCTGAACTTCAATCCATTTTCTGTCCGGACCTAAAACCGTTAAGTGTAAACTTTCGTATCCTGTAGAACGGGGCTGGGTAATCCAGTCACGCATTCTTGACGGGTTACTGTGGTATACATCTGTAACGATAGAGTAGATTTTCCAGGCTAAAAACTTTTCATTCTTAGCATCCGATTTATAGATAATCCTGATCGCATAGTTATCAAAAACTTCTTCAAAGGAAACTCCCTGCTTCAGCATTTTTCTGTAAATAGAGGAGATTGCTTTTGCGCGGCCTTTGATTTTAAAGTTTAAGCCTTCTTCACGAAGTCTTTCTGATACTTCTTTGGTAAATTCTTCTATATATCTTTCACGGCTTTCTTTGGCAAGTTCGAGTTTTTCCGTGATCTCGTTATATACTTCGGGACTATTATATTTTAAGGAAAGGTCTTCCAGCTCAGATTTGATGTTGTACAATCCAAGACGGTGGGCCATCGGAGCATAGATATAAACCGTTTCTGAAGCAATTTTTTTCTGCTTATCCGGAGCCATACTTTCCAGCGTCCTCATGTTATGAAGACGGTCTGCAATTTTAATCAGAATAACTCTGAAATCCTCGGATAAAGTCAATAACAGTTTTCTGTAATTTTCAGACTGTACAGAAATATTCTGGTGGTTCATGATGGAGATCTTAGTCAGTCCGTTCACGATACTTGCGATTTTCTCTCCAAAGATTTTTTTCAGATCTTCGTAAGTATAATCGGAATCTTCAATGACATCATGCAAAAGGGCACAGGCAATAGAAGTAGCTCCAAGACCAATCTCTGTCGCTACAATTTTAGCAACAGCAATAGGGTGGTAGATATAAGGTTCTCCGGATTTTCTCCTTTGATCCTTATGGGCATCCAAAGCGATATCGAATGCCTTTCGGATGAGTTTGTTATTTTCCTCATCCAACGTTCTGTATGTGTTAGAAATCAGGTCCTTATATCTTGCAAGGATCTCTTTATTCTCTTGTTCTAAATCGTAACTCATTTGTGCGCATGCCTATAATAAGACGAAAATACGAAATTTTTTAGTTTTTTCAAACATAAAAGATCCGCAGCATACACTGCGGATCTCCGGCTATTAGATTTTATATCGATTAGAATTTCACTTCAGAATTCATACCGTCACTTGACGTTTTGATTTTAATATCAGGGCTGTTATGGATTTCAGCTCTGTTTCTTGCGTCAATATACTTTTTAATGGTATCATAATTCGCTTCATTGATGTTCATGTTTTCAAATAAGTAGGATTTCAATGCTGCATTCTGAATAAATGCATTCCGGGCAAGATCAATCTGATTGATATCATTTACGGTAACACTTGCCAGATATTGGGAATTATGAGAACCACTATTAAGGTATACAATATAATCTGAGTTTTCAAATCCTGAATTCTCCAGATCATTTTCCAGTCTTTTGTAGTCGCTGTGATGATCAAATAGTCCAGCTAATATATGTGACATAGTTAATTGGTTTTAAAGTTATGACTAAAGTTAGTAATAATTTTCTGATTATCATTACGTTTAAGGTAATATAATTTGTTAATTAATATTCTGTTTTCAATAGACTTGGGCAATATTTGAGAATAATTATTGAACGGGTGTTTAATTTTAACAATTGGATAATGTCGAGTCTTAAAGAATCACAATAGTTGTGCTATATGTATTTGATCCCAAGTTTTTGATAGTTTTTTTGAGTTTCCTTATTCTATTTTTTGTCAATCCTTACATCATTTCAGTACCGGATATCATTAAGATTATATTGATCATTATAGTTATTAGTTTAATCCTAATTAAGATTAGCAAAACACATCGTAATTTTTGAAGCATTAATAATACAATAAAAAGCCCCGAAAATAACTTCCAGGGCTTCAATTGGTTAAAAAATTGAGTAAATTTAAATTCTTTCGTTTTTGATCTCCTCTACAATTTCAGGATTTAAAAGCGTACTGATATCTCCAAAATTACTGAAGTCACCCTCTGCAATTTTTCTCAGAATTCTACGCATAATTTTTCCAGAGCGTGTTTTCGGAAGTCCGGATACAAACTGTATTTTATCCAGCTTGGCAATAGGGCCGATCTGATCTGAAATCAGCTGGTTGATCTCTTTTTTCAGGTTTTCCTTATCACGTCCTTCTCCGGTTTCTTTAAGCGTTACATAGCCATACAGTGCATTTCCTTTGATGTCGTGCGGATAGCCTACAATAGCAGATTCTGCAACGGCAGGGTGCTGGTTGATACTGTCTTCAATAGGTGCCGTTCCAAGGTTGTGTCCGGAAACGATGATCACATCATCTACACGTCCGGTAATTCTATAATAACCCACTTCATCCCTCAATGCGCCGTCACCGGTAAAGTATTTCCCAGGGAAAGCGGTAAAATATGTTTCCTTATACCGTTGATGGTCACCCCAGATGGTTCTTGCGATTCCCGGCCATGGAAAGCGGATGCAAAGATTTCCGGTCACCTGGTTGCCTGTAATTTCATTTCGTTTATCATCCATCAGGACAGGTTGTACACCCGGCAATGGGAGAGTAGCATAAGTAGGTTTCGTTGGGGTAACAAAAGGAAGTGGTGAAATCATGATTCCTCCTGTTTCAGTCTGCCACCAAGTATCTACAATCGGGCATTTTTTCTTTCCAACGTGATCATTGAACCAATGCCATGCTTCATCATTGATAGGTTCACCCACGGAACCAATTACTTTCAGGGAGCTCAGATCATGTTTATCTACCCATTCTGCACTTTCTTTCGCCAAAGAACGGATGGCTGTAGGAGCGGTATAAAACTGAGTGATTTTATGTTTTTCAATGACTTCCCAGAAACGGTCCGGTTCAGGATAGGTAGGAACGCCTTCAAAAATTACGGTGGTAGCCCCATTTAATAAAGGTCCGTAAAGAATGTAAGAATGTCCCGTAATCCACCCGATATCTGCAGTACACCAATAAATATCATTTTCTTTATAATTGAATACATTTTTGAATGTATAAGCGGTATACACCATATAGCCTGCACAGGTATGAAGCATTCCTTTTGGTTTTCCTGTAGATCCTGAAGTATATAAAATGAAAAGCGGGTCTTCAGAATCCATAATTACGGTGACAAAATCAGAAGAAGCTTTCTCATACAAGTCAGCCATCCAGTGATCTCTTCCTTCTTTCATTTTAATCTCGTTGTGAGTTCTCTTGACTACAAGAACGTTTTCAACTGTTGGTGTTTTTTCCAAAGCATCGTCAACAATACTTTTCAGGTCAAGAACTTTATTTCCTCTGTAACTTCCATCCGATGTGATTACCATTTTTGCCTCACAGTCATTTACCCTTGAAGCTACTGCGGAAGCTGAGAATCCTGCAAAAATCACAGAATGTACTGCTCCCAGCTTTGCACAGGCAAGCATTGTAATAGCCAATTCAGGGATCATGGGAAGATAAATACAGACTCTGTCTCCCTTTTTAATACCCATATCATGCAAAACATTTGCTGTTTTATTCACGCGGGTATATAACTCCTGATAAGAAATATGCTGTGCTTCTTCCTTTGGATCATTGGGTTCCCAGATGATGGCTGTTTTATCTCCTCTTACGGCAAGATGTCTGTCGATACAGTTTTTGGTAATATTCAGTTTCGCGTTTTTGAACCAGGTGATTTTAGCTTCATTCATATCGTACTTAACAACCTTGCTCCATCGTTGGTACCACACAAAATTTTGATCTGCTACCTTATCCCAGAATTTTTTAGGATTTTTGATAGACTTTTTATAATCTTCAAAATACTGTGGTAAATCTTCTATTAAGTAATTTCTCATATCCCTTTCGTTTTTGAAATTTGAATTTATTTTAAATTTATGTTTAATTTCTGGCTTAAGCCTTGTATTCCTTTATTTTTTCCTGAATTTCATCAATGATTTTCTCATCGTCAATGGTTGAAGGAATCTGGAAATCTTTTCCGTCTAGTAAAGTTCGGATCAGTTTTCTTAAAATCTTTCCGGATCGTGTTTTAGGTAAGCGTTTAACAACCATAGCATTTTTCAGAAAAGCTACCGCTCCAATTTTGTTGCGGACCATCTGAATGATATCTTTTTCAACATCTTCTTCAGAAATTGCTGATCCGTTTTTCAACACAAGAGTTGCAAAAGGAACCTGTCCCTTTAATTCATCATCAATACCTACCACAGCGCATTCTGCAACATCCGGATGTGAAGAAACTATTTCCTCCATTTCAGAAGTGGAAAGTCTGTGCCCCGCAACGTTGATCACATCATCCACTCTTCCTGTGATGAAAATATAACCGTCTTCATCCTGTATCGCACCATCTCCTGAGAAGTAGTAGCCTTTGTATTGAGAAAGGTAGCTGTTTTCAAAACGTTCGTAGTCTTTCCATATTCCAAGCATGGCTCCGGGGGGAAGAGGAAGTTTGATTACCAGATAGCCTTCGTGATGAGGATCGAGTTCCAGTCCGTTTTCATCAAAGATTTTAATGTCATATCCCGGAACAGGTTTTCCTGCGGCAGCTCTTTTGATCTGATAACTTTCATCATGAGTCAGCAATCCAAGCATGGGCCATCCTGATTCTGTCTGCCACCAATGGTCTATAGCCGGAACTCCGATATGTTCTGCAAACCAATCCAGAGTAGCAACATCACATCTTTCGCCCGCCAGAAACTGTTTTTTGAAATGGGTTAAATCGTATTTTTTTACCAGTTCTCCGTTCGGATCTTCTTTTTTGATTGCTCTGATAGCGGTAGGCGCAGTAAACATCACCGAAACCTTATATTCTGAAATGATTCTCCAAAACGTTCCTGCATCAGGAGTCATGATAGGTTTTCCTTCAAAAATAATAGTTGTATTTCTGTTGATTAATGGTCCGTATACTGAAAAACTATGCCCAACTGCCCATCCGAAATCTGAAGCAGCCCAATAGGTTTCTCCCGGTTCAACGCCGTAAACATACGTCATGGAAAATTTTAAGGCAGTTGCGTAACCTCCGGTATCACGAACAATACCTTTGGGCTTGCCTGTAGTTCCGGATGTGTAAAGAAGATAAAGCGGGTGGGTAGATTCCACAGAAATGCAGTCTGCCGGAGCTGATTTTTCAACCAGTTCTTCATAATCAATAAGTCCATCGAACATTTCATCCTGATTATCTACTAGTTTTCTGTTGTATACAACAATATGGTCTACTTTATCCTGTGCCAGTTCAATAGCTTTTTCAACCAGTGGGAGGTAGGGAATTCTTTTGGCAATTTCTACTCCAGCAGTGGCTGTGATTAAAACTTTTGGCTTGCAGTCGTCAATTCTGACCACAAGTTCGTGGGGAGCAAACCCTCCGAAAACCACATTATGAATAACCCCGATTCTTGCGCATGCCAGCATAGCAAAAAGAGTCTGAGGGATCATTGGCATATAAATAACCGCTGTATCTTCTTTTTTTAATCCTAAAGAAGCCAGCCCTCCTGCGAATTTTGAAATTTCCTTTTTCGCCTGATTGAAGGTATAGGTTTTCTTTTGACTGGTCACCGGAGAATCGTAAATGATAGCAATCTGATCTCCGCAACCGTCTTCAATGTGTTTGTCAATGCATAAGTAGCACATATTGAGTTTTCCATCGGAAAACCATTGTGGGTAGTCATTTTCGTCGTTAGTGAGAATCTGTGTAGGAAAATCAAACCATTGTATTTCTCCGGCCTGTTCTTTCCAGAAATCTTCTTTGTTCTCTATGCTTTGTTTAAATAGGGTGTCAGTATCCATGTCAATAGTCGTGTGTTTGTTTTTTTTTGCGTATTTTGTTATCCTTGTCAGGGTTTTAAAACCTTGACAAGGATATGACTGCGAGCCGGGGCGAAGCAATTTTTTAATACTCTTAATCCCTTTATGATATGAATCTTAATGGTTTAATTTTATACATTAAAACATCTCTTCAATCTGCTGCATCAGTTTCTTGATGGAGTAGGGTTTTGTGATGTAGGCATCGGCTCCCATTTCCAATCCTTTTTCAATATCTCTGGGGTTGTTTTTAGCACTCAGAAAGATGACTTTGGTATCTCTCAGTTTTTTATCCTGTTTTATGAGGTCCAAGGTGCTGTAGCCATCAAGATTTGGCATCATAATATCGAGAAGGATTACGTCCGGAACCATTGTTTTCAAAAAGTCAAGAACTTCCGTTCCGTCACGGGCAATATAAACATCGTATCCGTTTTTCTTAAAGCTGTATTCTAATGACATTAATATTTTGTGTTCGTCATCCGCAATGATTATCTTTCTCATAAGAAGGTTTTAATGGTGTTCAACTTCATCTGTAATCTCTTTTTTAGTTTTTTCAGGAATGCTTATGGTGAAAGTTACACCCAGTCCGCTGTTTTCTGCTTTTATACTTCCTCCGTGTGCCTGTACAATTTTTTTGGAAATGGCCAGTCCCAGTCCGCTTCCTGTAGGCTTTAAAATATTTTGGTTTTTCGATTGATAAAACTTGTCAAAAATCATTTCCAGATCCCCTTCCGGAATATGTTTCCCGGTATTGAAAATACTAATGGTCAGCTGTTGGTCCTTTTCAAATAATTTAGTCTGGATTGTTCCCTGTTCATCTGTAAATTTTAAGGCATTTCCCCAGATATTCTGAAACAGCTGAATCATTCTCGCTTCATCATATTCAAATATAAAATGATTCAGAATATTAACTTCACTTAAATGAATATTTTTCTGCTGTATCAGGTGAAGAAGCGGATTTAGTGCTTTTCTATAAGTTTCAATAATATTATTTTCCTGAATATGTAAGGAGATTTCACCATGTTGTAATTTGTCCAGATACAAAATATCGTTGATAATTTCACTCAATCTGTCGGATTCTGTGATGATATTATTTAAAAATTCCTGTTTAATGTCAAGAGGGATATCATCATCATCAGCTAAAATTTCTCCGGCAGAACGAATGGCGGTGATCGGGGTTCTCAGTTCGTGGGCAACAGAGTCCAGGAAATCATCTTTTTGGCGGTCTTTGATGATGAGGCTTTCATTGGCGGTTCGCAGATCGTCGGAAAGTTTTTGCAGTTCTTCGGACTGTTCGGTAAGCTTTTTATTTAAGCTGATGTTTTCTTTTGATTCTTCAAGAATGTTTAAGACCTCTTTTAAAGATATTTTATCCTCTTTGGTTACCCCTTCGATTAATATTTTTGCTGAAGCTGTTCCAATTCTTCCGGCCAGAAGGTTTTCTGAAAATTTGATAAATCTGGAGTCGGCGGTTTCTGTTTTGGAATCAATATTATATTTTAAATTAA
Organism: Chryseobacterium sp. D764; assembly: GCF_019317325.1. Taxonomy (NCBI): domain Bacteria; kingdom Pseudomonadati; phylum Bacteroidota; class Flavobacteriia; order Flavobacteriales; family Weeksellaceae; genus Chryseobacterium; species Chryseobacterium sp. D764. The sequence continues at coordinate 94,700 of NZ_CP079219.1, forward strand.
AAATCCTTAGGGCCTGCTCTGTTTTATTTTTGCCTAAAAAGCGTTCAAGAATATTCTGAATATCCGAAATATAAGCCGTTCCACGCCAGATAAAAGCATTTTCATGATTCTGAATGTATTTGTCAATATCCACATACAATTCGGCAAAGTTTCTTTCACGGTAATTCCCTTTAGAACTTACGGAAACAATGGTAAACAGACTCGTATTCACCAGCATCGACCAGAAGAAAATCTGTGGAATTCTTCCCAGATAAGGAATTGTGAAAAACCCGAATGCATCATACAGATCTCTCAGTACTCCTTTAAGCTCCTGATTGTATGAAAAATAATACTGCGGGATGATCAATCCGAAATAACAGATTGCTAATCCTGCTATAAGACCTGTAACGGCACCTTTGTAACTTCCTCTTCTCCAGAATAAAGCTCCGAAAAATGCAGGTGCCAGCTGGGCAATGATAACGAATGAGATCAATCCTACAGAATCCAGTGAGGTCTTCAGAATGAAATACTTATAAAAAACAAAAGCCATGATGATCAGTCCGAAAATGCTGATTTTCCTGATATTGGTAATGCTTCTTGTGTTTTGTTCCTCACTTTCAGATTTTAATTTTCCAAGCAATCCATATGGGATAATAAGGTTGTTGGAAAGCATGATTGATAAAGTAATGGCTGAAATAATGATCATGGAAATACATGAGCTTAATCCCCCGAGAAAAACAAGCACAGTGATCAAGGTATTGTCAAAATGCTGCGGAATCAGGATAGAGTAGAACTCCGGGTTTACTTTCTGACCATCAAAAATCAGTCTTCCTCCCCAGGCAATCGGGAAAATAAATACGGTGAAGATTAAAAGATAAAGGGGGAAAAACCAAATCGCTGTTTTGATATGTTTTTCCTGTCTGTTTTCAACAATAGCGGTGTGAAACTGCCTTGGCAGGATACAGATTGCTGTTGCGGAAATCATACACAAAATCATCCAGTTCATAGCACCCTCAATCCCGTTGAAGGTATTTTTTTCTTCAAAATCTTTAAACCTGCTGGCTTTCTCGTAGATGTCCGAAAATCCGTCAAAGGCATAATAGATTACGAAAAGTCCGAGAATGATAATAAAGAATAGTTTTAAAAAGCTCTCCAGTGCAATAGCTGAGATAATTCCCAGACGTTTTTCCGAAGCATCCACATATCGTGTTCCATAATAAGAGGAAAATAAGGCAATTAAAACCACCACAAAAGTAGCATTGTCAGTCAGGATATTTTTTGACATCGGAGTTTCCGTTACCAGATGGAAGGTTTCCGAAATAGCTTTGATCTGCAACCCGATATAAGGGACAATAGCCAAAAGACAAACCACAGTAATAATAGCACTCAGACTTCTGCTGTTTCCATATCTTAATGAGATGAAATCGGCAAGGCTGCTTATTTTATTAACCCTTGAAATCCTTACGATCCGGGTATTGATATAGATCCATGCCGGAATAATCATGATAGGACCAATGTAAATCGGCAGATAGTTTAATCCGCTTGTAGCTGCCACACCAATGCTTCCATAATACGTCCAGGCAGTACAATATACCGCAAGAGACAATGCGTAGATGTAAGGATTGTTGATCCAGAGCTTGCTCTTTTTCTTCTCTGCCAGGTGGGCAACTAAGAAAAGAAGAGCCAGGTAAAGCAGAACTACAAAAAATAATGCGAAACTATTCATCATGTCTTTTTATAATGACAAAAGAAATCACAATGGAAATCATCCAGACTACGAACAGATAGATAAGAATCATAGGATAGCCTAAAACCTCCTTTTCACTGTTGAAAAGCAATGAAATAGGAACGCTGAAAGCGATCATAAGACCTACACTCAATATGATAAGTTTTTGCTCGTGTCTCTTTTTCATAAATGATTATTGATAAAAGATAATTGATGAATGCAGCATCCATCAATTATCTATTTTGTTTTTAAATTTTATCGTCAGAATATTCTCCTTTCAGGGCATAGTAACCAAAAATGGCCATTCCGCCTGAGATAATCGGCATCAGTACAAAAAGGATAATAATACCAAAAACCAGATCTTCCTGTTTTCCGGATGCTATTTTGGGGATTCCCAATACTGTAATTCCGAAATATCCTACAATCACCGCAATTGCGATCCAGAGAATACCTAATATTTTTTTTAGTCCGTTCATTTTAGTAGTTTTAAAATTAATAAAAATCTGAGTGATTTAGTGCTTAATCGTGAAGATTATTGTTCTTATTTTTAAGATAGAATAATCCAATGATAAGACACACTGTGGCAACACCAATCGGATACCAAAGTCCCTCCAGGTACCATGTTGCGTGTCCGGCGTCTTTTCCGGTGGTTACCAGGTAAGTTGCTACTGCCGGAAGAAGTCCTCCGAATACTCCGTTTCCGATGTGATAAGGTAACGACATTGAGGTATAGCGAATTCTCACAGGGAACATTTCAACAAGGAAAGCGGCGATAGGCCCATATACCATGGTTACAAATATGACCTGAATAAATACAAGAAACACCAGATACCATTTCGTGTCATCGCTCAATTTTACAGAAGTTGATAATTTGGGTTCTTCTGCTTTTCCGTCTTTCATGACAATTCCTGCAGGCGACCAGTGAATGATACTGTCTTTTTTGATCAGAGTGCCATCCGTGTAAAGAGTTTCTTTATGGAAAGTGACCAGGCTGTCTGTAGCAATATCACTGTGGATTTTAGCAGTTCTTTTTTCAGTGATTCCATTGGCAGCAACGGTTTTGCTTTCAAGATTTACACTCTTGAACATGCTGTCGTAAATAGGTCTGTAAGCTAAAATAGCGACTAACATTCCGGTCATCATTACTGCTTTTCTTCCGATTTTATCAGAAAGCCAGCCGAAGAATACAAAGAAGGGCGTTCCTAAAAATAAAGCGGTAGCCATCAATGAATCCACCTGTGCAGATTCTACATTCATTACCTTTTGAAGGAAACTCATAGCGTAGAACTGTCCTGTGTACCAGATGACCCCTTGTCCCATTGCTGCTCCGAATAAAGCTAATAATACAAACTTGAAGTTGTATCTATTTCCGAAACTCTCTTTCAATGGGTTTTTAGATGTTTTTCCCTCACTTTTAGCCTTAGCAAAAAGAGGAGATTCTTTCATATTCTTTCTGATAACATAAGAAACTGCTACCATTAAAATAGAAATCCAGAAAGGAACCCTCCATCCCCAATTATCAAATTCTTCTGCCGAAAGGGTTGATTTTGTGATGAGGATAACAATCAGTGAAATGAAAAGTCCTGCCGTTGCAGTAGTCTGAATCCATGAAGTCCAGTAGCCTCTTCGATGAGGTTGGGCGTATTCTGCAACATAAGTGGCTGCGCCTCCGTATTCACCACCAAGGGCAAGTCCCTGAAGTAATCTTAAGATTAAAACTAAAACTGGTGCCATAAATCCAATAGTTTTATAACTTGGAATACAGCCGATCAGGAAAGTAGAAAATCCCATGATCAGTAAAGTGACAAGAAAAGTATATTTTCTTCCTATGATATCACCAAGCCTTCCGAAAAATAAAGCTCCGAAAGGTCTTACAACAAATCCGGCAGCAAAAGTTGCCAGTGTAGATAAAAATGCTGCGGTAGGGTTGTCTGCAGGGAAGAATTTAGTAGCTAAAACAATGGCTAAACTTCCGAAGATATAGAAGTCGTACCATTCTATCAAGGTGCCGAGTGAAGAGGCGGTGATCACACTCCATATGGTGCGGTTTTTCTGCCTGTCGGTCATATTTTCGTAGCTTTCGTGATGATTTTCGCTCATATTGATTAGTTTTTGATGTTAATGGAATAGGATGTTAATTTGATTTTTTTAACCATTAAGGGCTTTAAATAATTAAGTTTAATGCTTTGGGACTATTTCAAAAGTGTCATTCTGAATGAAATGAAATGTAATGAAGAATCTCATGTGTGACTGGTTGTTAGTAAGATTCTTCCTTCGTCAGAATGACAAGAGTCAAATTATTTGAATTTTGGGAACGTATCCCTAATTCATCTTACAATCTTTATTATTCTTAATGGTTTGAATTTTACAAGTAGATTTGAAACTGTACAATAAATTCCCCTTTTGAAGAAGGGCTTTCCGTAGGGCTGGTATAAACTGGTCTTGTTGAATATTGGGTTGTGATTTTTGCATGATGCCCATCTATGAACCAATTGGCGCCTACATCAAACTGAGATGAAGATTTATCGAAAGCCTCAAAACTTTTATGGGTATAAGCTGCAAAAGGCTGTATTCTGATTTTTGGCTTTTCTGCCTGGCTTGGTAAGAGTAAACCTGCCTGTGCGTAGATAATATTACCTGTTCCGATAGTCGGCTGCAGGTTTCCTGGTCCTGCAATGGCTTTGTTTCCGATAAAATTAGGATCCGAAGCTGCAATATTCATTGTTCCAAGATTTCTTACATAGTTGGGACCAAAATTGTAGTTATAATATCCGGCATAGGCGGAAACTGCCATTTTGTTTTTTGCTTCTCCCAAAGGAATGTCTGCAAAAGCATCCACGGCAAAAAGAGTAATGTCATGCTTCTCAATGTTGGAGTTCACGGAAGTTCTTGTTCCGTCTGCCTGATGATAGAAACCTGCTCCTACATTGAAGACTTTCTTTGTTCCCAGATAAGATCCCACTTTGTATGGAAGTGTATTCGACTCCTCATCAAGGAACTGATATTCCACATATCCTGCCTTTGAAAAACTGGGATTTCCGTTGTTGTCTACCGCAATGGCTTTTGACGGATCTGTTACATTCACTGGGATGAGGTCTGTTGCGAAAGGTTTATTTAAGCTGAAACGGTACTCCAGTTTGCCATATTTTCCTTTTGCAAACATTCCCAACTGTCTTGCAAATTGGTCTGAGTTATCAATCAGTGGCCATGAAAAAACGGGAGAATCTAATGTGAGGAAATTGAGTGTAGAAGCCATAGTCATGCGGGAAAGTCCCATATAATAATGAAGCCCTGCTCCTAAAGATAAACTGAATTTTCCCGCTTCTCCAGGTAAAATAACTGCATATTCGTTCCATGCATCATGAAAAAATAACTGGGTTTTCTTTCCGTTTCCATAACCTCCTGTGCCGGAAGTACCTGTGGCTCCTCCATTGATGAAGGTCTGGTTGTTGATTCCGAAATGGAGGAGAATCATGTATCTTTTAGAGACCTGTGCATATGCTAAAGCACGTAATCGTCTGTTTCCTATGCTCCAGGAGTTGTCTGTGGGCTCGCCACCTACCATACTTCCGGGATTCATAGAGGTATTTCTCAGCCAAAGCTGGTCCCATAAAATAAAGCGGACGAATTTATCACCATCCGGATTGAGGTTTATTTTTAAGCCATTTCCGTAATCAGGAGAACCTTGAGAGTATACAGAGCTACTGATTAAGACTGCTCCAATAAATGTAAGTGATTTCTTCATAAATTATCAATTTTTGGCGTTGTTTTTTGTGAATGCCAAATTGTAATTAATAATTTAGTTACGAAAATTTAATATATATTAGTGGTAATAGTATAGTTATGACTGTACAAGGTTCTGAACCCCGGGATCCGGGGTTTTAATCTAAATTGTTTAAGTATCTCGTAACCTAGCATCCCGCCTACTTCTTAAACCTTTCCCACTTGATCAGCATATACTTATCAGCAAACTGAGTGATGATAATCCCGGAATTTTTAATGTTTTCCTCCTGCGCAATATAATCAATCAACTCATTTTGTTTCAGTATTTTATAAACAGGATGGAATTCAGAGTGTGGAGGTCTTGTGATGTTGTATTTTTTTATCCAGGAACTTATTGTAACATGGGAAACCCCGATAATTCTTTCGATTTCACGGTAACTTAAGCCTTCCAGGTACAGCTGAAGCGCTTTGGTAACATAATAGTCATCAATCTGTTTTCCCAGCTTTTTAACAGTGAAATAATATTTGCAATCTTTACAGTGGAAGCGTTGCTTTTCATTGATGATGCCGCTTTTTACCACTTTGGTACTGTTGCATTTAGGGCATGTATTTTCCATAACTATATTATTTTAGCAAATATATAATAAATTAGCAAATGTATATTTTTCAATAAAGATAATTTTACCTGTTTAAAATTTTAAAACAAAAAAAATATCTTTTTTATTTGGATTTAAAAGAAAATATATTTTAAATTTGCCAAAAAAATTAGATAAATAAATGGAAATAGAAATTTCCTCATGCGAACATCTAATGTATGTGAGTGAAATACAGCAGGAAATGTATGATTCTGCACAGCGCAGAGGAACGGGCATCGCAAAACGTTCTATAGAATATTTGAGTAAGAAGATTTCAGAAGGCAACGCTGTGGTAGCCACTGAAAACGGTGAGTGGGTAGGTTTCTGCTATATAGAGACCTGGTCGCATGGGAAGTTTGTGGCTAATTCGGGATTGATAGTATCGCCGAAATTCAGGAACGGGGGCGTAGCAACTCAAATTAAGCAGAGGGTTTTCCAGTTATCTAGAGATAAATATCCGGATGCGAAAGTATTTGGATTGACAACAGGTTTGGCAGTAATGAAAATCAATAGTGATTTAGGATATAAGCCGGTCATCTATTCAGAACTTACCCAGGACGAAGAATTCTGGAGTGGCTGCAAAAACTGTGTGAACTATGAGATTTTAATGATGAAGGAACGCAAAAACTGTTTGTGTACAGCTATGTTGTTTGTTCCTGAAAATGATAAAAAAAAAGAGGTGGTGAATAACCAGCCTGAAAATAAATATAATGAAATGAATCAAACTGATTTTGAGTATTCTGTACAAAAATCCCTTGATGAATTTCATTTGACAACTAAAAAAAATAAAAAGAGTCCAGATGAAAAAGAAAGTCATCTTAGCGTTTAGTGGAGGTTTAGATACTTCCTACTGTGCAAAATATCTTAGTGAAACACTAGGGTATGATGTGTATGCAGTCACCGTAAATACCGGAGGTTTTTCAAAAGAAGAGGAAAAAGAACTGGAAAGAAAAGCTCTAAACCTTGGAGTAAAAGAATACAGGTGCGTAGACGCTCAGGAAGATTATTATAATTCATGTGTGAAATATTTGATTTTCGGGAATGTATTGAAAAATAATACATACCCTCTTTCGGTAAGTGCTGAGCGTACCATTCAGGCGCAGGAAATTGCAAAATATGCAATAGAAGTAAATGCAGATGCTATTGCTCATGGAAGTACAGGAGCTGGAAATGATCAGGTTCGTTTTGATTTGATTTTTCAGGTAATGTGCCCGAATATCGAGATTATTACGCCAATCCGTGATATGGCTCTATCCCGTGAAGAAGAAATTGAGTTTTTGAAAGATCACGGTTATGAAATGGAATTCCAGAAAGCACAATATTCAGTGAATAAAGGACTTTGGGGAACTTCTGTGGGAGGAAAGGAAACTTTGACTTCCAGAAATTACCTGCCGGAAGAAGCTTTTCCATCTCAGATTAAAGAAACTCAGCCTTCAGAACTGGAAATCGAGTTTAAAAACGGAGAAGTGATAGGCGTGAACGGAGAAAGCTTTGAATATTCTGTATCTGCAATTCAAAAAATAGAAGAATTAGCTTCAGCGTATGGAATTGGTCGTGATATTCACGTAGGGGATACCATTGTTGGGATTAAAGGACGAGTGGGATTTGAAGCAGCAGCAGCATCTGTGATCATTAAGGCACATCATTTATTAGAGAAGCATACGCTTTCAAAATATCAGCAAATGATGAAGTCTCAGTTGTCCGACTGGTATGGAAACTGGCTTCATGAAGCGCTTTTCTTAGATCCTGTGATGAGAAATATAGAGTCTTTCCTGGCAGATTCTCAGAAAACAGTCAGTGGAAAAGTATTTGTGACGCTTCATCCATACAGATTTATTCTTAATGGAATTGAATCTGATCATGACCTGATGTCTGATAAATTCGGAAGTTATGGAGAGACTAACAGAGCTTGGACAGGCCACGATGTGAAAGGATACACAAAGATTGTAAGCAATTCTTTAAATATATACCATCAGATTAACCAGAATATCAACTAGTTCCGAAAGGATGATTTAATGTAAGGCAGAATAAAAATGAAGAAAACAGTAGGAATAATTGGTGCCAACGGTTATACAGGAAGTGAGCTGATACGCTTACTGGCTTTTCATCCCCATGTGACATTGAGTTTTTTATATAGTCGTTCGAATTCGGGAACAAGAATTTCGGATCTGTACCCGGATTTAACGGCAGTTTGTGAAATGGTTTTGACAAATAAACCTGAAGACGTAGATGTTCTTTTTCTGTGTCTTCCTCATAAAGAAAGTCAAAGCTGGTTAACTCAACATCCTGTAAAAGATGAAACGCTGGTGATTGATCTCGGAAATGATTTCCGTTTAGAAGGGAACTTTGGGAACAGAAATTTTATCTACGGATTACCTGAAATCAATAAAAAACAACTGTCAGAGGCAAAAAGTATTGCCAACCCGGGATGTTTTGCCACAGCAATTCAATTGGCTTTACTGCCATTAGCAGATAAAGAAGTGTTAAATGAAGTTTTTACTACAGGGATTACGGGTTCTACCGGAGCTGGACAGTCTTTGCAGGCAACAACTCATTTTACCTGGAGAAATGATAATGTTTCAGCGTATAAAACATTAACTCATCAGCATGTAGATGAGATTTTACAACAGCTGATTGCATTTAATAATAAAGAAGTAACCCTGAATTTTGTTCCATGGAGAGGGGATTTTGCAAGAGGAATTTTTACAAGTTCCACCATGAAGACGGATTTGACGCTGGAGGAAATAGAACAATTATATCAGGATTTTTATGCGGAGGAGCCTTTTGTTACCGTAAGTAGCAGGGCAATTGATTTAAAGCAGGTTGTCAATACTAATCGCTGTGTGATTCAGATCGAAAAGAGTGGAAATGTTGCCGTTATTCATTCAGCGATTGACAATTTGTTAAAAGGAGCTTCAGGGCAGGCAGTACAGAATATGAATCTGGCAATGAAATGGGAAGAAAATGCAGGGTTAAACTTAAAACCAATAGCGTTTTAAATTGACAATTTAAATTAGAAGTAAATATGACTTAGGAAAATGGAGCGTTAAGAAAATTAATTCTATGAACGTTAAGAAAATTCTACTGTTTGAAGTGCGAGGCAAATATTTAGCCGAAGAACTAATCTAGGATTCGCACAAGTTTTAGAATTTTTAGAGAATAGAACTAATTTTTAGCGGAAGTTTCCAGGTCTTGAACTTTTGTTTCTTTTGTTTTAAGACAAAAGAAAAATAAAAAATAAAAAAATGAATTTATTCAACGTCTATCCATTATTCAATATAAATCCGGTTAAAGCTCAGGGATCTTTTCTTTGGGATGATAAAGGAGGGCAGTATCTTGATTTTTACGGAGGTCATGCTGTCATTTCCATTGGGCACAACCATCCATATTATCAAAATAAGTTAAAAGATCAGCTGGAAAAAATTTCTTTCTATTCCAATTCGGTTCAGAATGAATTGCAGACTGAACTCGCAGAAAAACTAGGGAAACTTTCCGGATATGAAGAGTATAACCTTTTCTTGTGCAATTCGGGAGCGGAAGCCAATGAAAATGCATTGAAACTGGCTTCATTTCATAATGGCAAAAGCAAAGTGCTGTATTTTTCAGGTTCATTCCACGGAAGAACTTCTGCAGCGGTTTCGGTGACCGACAACCCAAAAATTGTTGCTCCGGTTAACTTTTCAGAAAGATTTATCAAATCAGAATGGAATGATGTGCAGCAGCTTGAAGAGACTTTTGAGAAGAATGGAAATGAAATTTCTTCTGTCATCATTGAAGGGATTCAGGGAGTAGGTGGAATTATGATTCCTGCGCCGGAATTCTTATCTAAAATTAAAGAACTATGCGAAAAATATGAGGCGGTTCTTATTTTGGATGAAGTACAATCAGGATATGGAAGAAGTGGATATTTCTTTGCTCATCAGGAGTTCGGAGTTGAAGCAGATATTATTACAACGGCAAAAGGAATGGGAAATGGTTTCCCGGTAGGCGGAGTTTTGATCCATCCTAAATTCCAGGCGAGCAACGGTTTGCTGGGAACTACATTTGGAGGAAATCATCTTGCCTGTGCAGCTTCAATTGCTGTGCTTGATGTGATGAAAGATGAAAATCTTATCGAAAATGCTCAGGAAATGGGCAAATATATTGAAAATGAAATTAAAGATTTACCACATATTAAATCCATCCGAAGGAAAGGGCTGATGATCGGAATAGAACTCGATAGAGACTGTTCGGAAATAAGGAAAAGTTTATTGTTCGATCATCATATTTTCACAGGAAACTCTAATGATAAAACTGTCTTAAGGATTCTTCCGGCACTGAATATCAAAAAAGAGGAAACGGATCTTTTCATCAATGCTTTGAAAACAGTATTGGTGAGTATTTAAAAGCAAAAGGCCAAAATTATAAAAAGGGTTAAAAGCTTAGAATATTACACAATGTTTGTCATTCTGAATGGAACAAGTGAAATGAAGAATCTATAAAATAATGTAGAGATCTTCCTTCGTCAGAATGACAAAACAACCGTCCATTGCTGAATGAAACGCCTTTGCGAACGAAAAAAATTAGTGAAAAACTTAGCGGTTTTGTGTTGAAATTCTCAAAAAATGTGTAAAAAAATCTTTAAAATTAATTCGAAATGAAAAAATTTACCTCTGTAAGTGATGTTGAAAACTTACAGGAAATCATAAAAAAAGCTTTACAAATAAAAGCAGCTCCCCTTACCGAAACGGAAAAAGGAAAGGGAAAAACAATTGGACTTGTATTTTTAAATTCAAGCTTAAGAACCCGTCTCAGCAGTCAGATTGCAGCACAAAATCTGGGGTTGAATGTGCTGACATTAAATGCTGCACAGGAAGCCTGGAATTTAGAGTTTGCTGACGGAGCTGTCATGAACGGAGATACCGTAGAGCATATCAAAGATGCAATTGAAGTTTTAAATCAATATTGTGATATCATTGCTGTGCGTTGTTTTGCAGGAATGAAGAGCAAAGAAGATGATGTAAATGAAAGCATCTTGAGCCAGTTTGAAAAACATGCAAAAGTTCCTGTAATCTCATTGGAATCTGCAACCCGTCACCCGCTGCAAAGTCTGGCAGACTGTATTACGATTACAGAAAACTGGAAAAAAGAACATAAACCTAAAGTAGTATTGACCTGGGCGCCACACATCAAACCTATTGCACATGCCGTTGGAAACTCTTTTGCGGAGTGGATGCAGGAAATGGATGTAGAGTTGGTAATTGCCAATCCTGAAGGATATGATTTGGATAAAAACTTCACTAAAGATGTGAAAGTAATCCATGATCAGGACGAGGCGTTAAAAGATGCAGATTTTATCTATGTAAAAAACTGGTCTTCTTTTGATGATTATGCAGCAATGCCTGAAGTGAAAGGTGACTGGATGCTTACCAATGAAAAATTGGCCAATACCAACGACGCAAAGGTAATGCACTGTCTTCCGGTCCGCCGTAATGTTGAGTTGAGTGATGAGGTGATGGATGGAGACCATTCTATTATTTATCAGCAGGCAAAAAACCGTATTTTCTCTGCACAGGCTGTGTTCAGTGAAATTTTAGATGAGCTGCATGCCGGATAATTTTTTCAATTCAGAATCTTGATCCTTGTCAAGGTTTTAAACCTTGATAAGGATCAAGGATAGAAAAGTAAGGATCTCAAAAAATTTACAAATGAAAGAAAAGTTATACATCATAAAAATTGGCGGAGCTTTAATTGATGATGAAGAGTTGTTAACCCAATTCTTAGAACAATTTTCTGAAATTCAGGAAAAGAAGATCCTTGTTCATGGCGGAGGAAAGTTGGCTACAACATTAGCGGATAAACTGGGTGTTGAACAGAAAATGATCAACGGAAGGAGGATTACGGATAAAGAAACACTGGATATTGTAACCATGGTGTATGCAGGGGGAATCAATAAAAATATTGTTGAAAAGCTGCAGCAGAAAAAATGCAATGCTATAGGATTCTCCGGTGCAGATGGGAATCTGATCAAAGCCAAAAAAAGAGAAGATCCTGAGATAGATTTCGGATTTGTGGGAGATATCAATAAGAAAAGCGTGAATAAAAAGCTGGTTTCAAAATTAATGAAACTGAATCTTGTTCCTGTATTTTCAGCGATTACCCACGATAGAAAAGGAAATCTCTTCAATACCAATGCAGATACCATTGCATCTGTAATGGCGCAAGCTCTTTCAGAGAAATATGAAGTTGAACTGTTGTATTGTTTTGATAAAGAAGGTGTTTTAGAAGATGTGAACGACCCCGAATCAGTGATCAAAAGTGTTACAGCAGGAGAGTTTGCGGTATTAAAAGAAGAAGGAAAGCTTCACAAAGGGATTTTACCCAAACTTGAAAATGCGCTTGGAGCGATAAAAAATAATGTAGATAAAGTGTTTCTGATTAAAGAAACAGAACTGAAAAACCATATAGAAAATCATCATGCAGGAACTGAAATCTGTTTATAATAAAGAAGAATTATTGAATAATGCGGTCGGATTGCTTAAAAATTTGATTGAGATTCCTTCATTCAGTAAAGATGAATTCAATACCTCAGTAGAAATTGAGAACTTTTTCGCAAAACATCAGATTCCTGCGAAGCGTTTTAAAAACAACATCTGGGCAGTGAATAAACACTTTGATGTGTTTAAACCTTCCGTTTTACTGAATACGCATCATGATACCGTAAAACCTAATAAAGCTTACACGCTGGATCCTTTTGTTCCTGTTGAAAAAGACGGGAAACTGTTTGGATTGGGAAGCAATGATGCCGGAGCTTCTCTGGTTTCTATGGCGCAGGTTTTTTTACACTTTTATGATAAAGAAGATTTAAAATATAATTTAGTTATTGCTTTGACGGCAGAGGAGGAGATTTCAGGATTTGATGGAATTGAAGCACTGTTTCCGCAGCTACCCAACGTAGAACTCGCCATTGTAGGAGAACCCACGCAGATGAATCTGGCGATTGCAGAAAAAGGACTTCTTGTGATTGATGGAGAAATGAAAGGGACTCCTTCTCATGCCGCTCATCCTAATCATGATAACTCGATTATAAAATGTATGCAGGATCTCCAGAATATTTTAGCCTTTAAATTTCCAAAGGTTTCAGAATACCTGGGAGAGGTTAAAGTTACTTTATCAGGTATTCATGCGGGAGTCCAGCACAATGTCGTTCCAGAGTCGTGTAATTTCACACTGGATGTGAGAGTGACAGACGAATATTCCAATCAGGAAGCATTTGAAATTATCCAGTCTCAGATGAAATCTACTTTGACAGCAAGATCATTCAGACTGAATTCTTCAAAAATTGAAATGGATCATCCGTTTGTAAAAGCAGGAATTGAGATCGGCAGGACAACGTACGGTTCGCCCACCTCTTCAGATCAGGCGATTATTCCATGTACATCCGTAAAAATGGGACCTGGAGACAGTAGGCGCTCTCACACTGCAGATGAATTTATCTATATCCATGAAATAGAAGAAGGAATAGAAATCTACATCAGAATTTTAGAAAAAGTGTTATAAATAATGGAAGAATGAAGCAGAAAGATGGAAGTTATAGAGTTTGTAATTCGCTTCCAGCCATCAGTTTCAGGTTTCCAGCTCAATATATGTTTTGACTCTGTCCGGCAGGCATTAGAAGTTTAGTTTTTAATAAGATTTATGCAAAAAGAAAATTAAAAATGAAAGCTTCACAAGGAAATGTTTTTTTATAGTTAATAGTAATAAGGATTGCCTTGCCGGGCATGTCAAAATCAATCAGTATTTTAAATAAATCATATGAAAAAAATATGGCAGAAGGATGACCTTGCCACCAATATATTAGTCAATAATTTTACCGTTGGGAAAGATCTTGACTTTGACGAGCGTTTGGCCAAATATGATGTCAAAGGTTCTATGGCACATTGCAAAATGTTAGCAGAAACCGGGATTATTTCCCAGGAAGAATCAGAGCAGATGTTATCTGTTTTAAATAGTATTTTACATAAAATTGAAGACGGGAGTTTTGAAATTGATAAAGATGCTGAGGATATCCATTCTCAGATAGAAGCTATTCTCATTGAAGAATTAGGAGATACGGGAAAGAAAATCCATACCGCAAGATCAAGAAATGATCAGGTTTTGTTGGATATCAAGCTGTATTTATTAGATGAAATCCGTGAGATAACAGCTCTTACCGACGAGTTTTTCCAGATTTTAATTCAACTGGCGGATCAGCATAAAAATGTGTTGCTTCCTGGATATACCCATTTGCAGATTGCAATGCCTTCCTCATTCGGATTGTGGTTTGGTGCTTATGCTGAAGCACTTTTGGATGATGTGGAAATGCTGTTTTCAGTGAAGAATATCATTAATAAAAATCCGTTGGGATCAGCTGCCGGCTATGGTTCATCTTTTCCGATCAACCGTGAAAGTACGACCTATAATTTAGGATTCCAGTCCATGAATTATAATTCTGTGTATGCTCAGATGACCCGTGGAAAGTCGGAAAAAATGCTGGCAATGTCAATGGCAACTTTAGCGGGAACGCTTGGGAAGTTTGCGTATGATGTATGTCTGTATTTGAACCAAAATTTTAATTTCATCAGCTTCCCAAAAGAATTTACCACAGGAAGCAGTATTATGCCTCATAAAAAGAATCCGGATATCTTTGAGCTGGTTCGTGCACGATGCAACAGAATTCAGTCACTTCCGAATGAACTTATTTTATTGACAAACAATCTGCCTTCAGGATATCACAGAGATGTACAGCTTACGAAAGAAATTCTTTTCCCTGCGATAGATTCTTTAAAGGAATGTCTGGAAATCCTAAGCTATACTTTACCGAATATTCAGGTAAAAGACGGAATTCTGGAAGATGAGAAATACAAATATCTTTTCAGCGTAGAAAAGATCAATGAAGAGGTGAAAAGCGGAAGCTCATTCCGTGATGCTTATGTGAAAGTAGGACAGGAGATTGAAAGCAATGCGTTTGAGTTTGAACCTGGAAACCTTGAACATACCCATCAGGGAAGTATCGGAAATCTTTGTCTGGATAAAATAGAATATCAGTTCAATAAACTGAAAAATAAATTATTGGGTTAGAATCTAAGCCATTAAGGTCAATAAAAACTTAAGCAAAAATCAGTAGAATTTCTAAATTATTTTAGCCTGCTGCCTTTTCGTTGCGAAAGCCTTAATCTTTAAATCTTATCTGCTTAAGTGATCTTAATGGCTTAATTGTAATCCTGCTCTTTGAATTTGATGATTGATTGTAACTGAACTATTAAGGAAGATGAAGACTTTAAGGTAAGGTAAGAAAATCCGGAATTTTTTAGCCGCATAGTTTTAAAATTCGCATGCGAATTCTTTAATTATTCTTCACCTTTTAAAAGTTCTTAATGGTTTAAAAATAAAAGGGATTTATTCCAGGTCAATTTTAAACTTGGTAGATTTTTTTACCTCGTGAAGTACAATAGAACTATGGTATTGTCCGATGTTAGGAATGTTTGAAATGACATTAACGGCAAATTCATTATACGAATTAATGTCTTTAGCTATAATTTTCAGCATATAATCATACTCTCCGGAAAGACTGATGATTTCCTGTACTTCATCATATTTTCCGATATGCTCCTCAAAGGTTTCCAATACTTTCTTGGATTGTTCCTTGAGACGGACATTACAGTAGACTACAATATTTAATCCCAGTTTTTCACGGTTTAAAAGTCCTACATATTTCTGAATGATCCCCTGCTTCTCCAATTGTTTGATTCGCTCATACGTAGGAGTAAAGGTAAGACCAATTTTTTCGGAAATTTCCTTAACCGATAATGTAGAGTCTTCCTGAATAATGCTGAGAATCATTTTGTCTTTTAAATCCATAAAATAAATTGAGTTGTAACAAAAATATTAATTTAAAATGAGAATAAGGAAATACTGAGGTTTTTAATTTATTTTAAACTTTGTTTTTGTAGGTTCATAAAATTGTTGTATCTTTGCACCTAATGAATAAAAAAGCATTTATATCATTAGATTTACCGGGCGAAAGCGCCCTTTACGATATTTATTGTTATTAGCGAAGATTGTTGTCTTCGCTTTTTTTATGCCCAAAAATAAGAATTATGTTTACGATTACAGAACTAAGCACCGAGAGAATCAACAGTATACTGACAGAAGCGATGGCTTTTGCGAACGGTAAAACTGCTAAAATTGAAGGAGAAGTTTTTTGCTCAAACCTTTTCTTCGAAGACAGTACAAGAACGAAAACAAGTTTTGATCTTGCAGAAAGAAAACTGGGACTTCAGGTAGTTCCGTTTGATGCATCACACAGTTCGGTAAACAAAGGAGAAAGCCTTTATGACACAGTAAAGACCATTGAAAGTATAGGAGTAAACCTTGTGGTGATCCGCGATAAGAAAGACAGATACTTCGAAGAACTGAAAAATATTAAGATTCCTGTGATCAACGGTGGAGACGGAACAGGAAACCATCCTTCACAGTGTATGCTGGATCTGATGACCATCTATCAGGAATTCGGAAAGTTTGAAGGATTAAAAGTAGGAATTGTAGGTGATGTAAAACACAGCCGTGTTGCCAATTCAAATGCGGAAGCTTTAAGAAGATTAGGCGCTAAAGTATACTTCTCAGGACCTGAACAGTGGTTTGACGAAGGAGCTTTAATCAACGGAACTTATATGTCAGTAGATGAACTGATCGGCGAAGTGGATGTTTTAATGCTATTAAGAATCCAGCATGAAAGACACGATGCTGCCATGAGTTTCACCGCTTCAGAATATCATAAAAGATATGGTCTGACGAAAGAAAGAGAGAAGGCGATGAAAAAAGAAGCAATCATCATGCACCCGGCGCCTATCAACAGGGGAGTGGAAATAGATTCAGACCTCGTAGAATGCGAAAGATCAAGAATCTTTAAACAAATGGAAAACGGTGTCTTCGCCAGGATGGCCATTTTGAAAGAAGCATTGGAAGAAAAAGGGTTTACCTTTAAATAAGAGCAAAGGTAAAAGAACCAAGTTAAAAGTAGAAGGTAAAAGATAGTGAGCTCCGTAGGAGCGGCCTGTTAATAGCAATGGGTGAAGCCCATAGAAAACAAAAGGATAATGATAATCCTAGCCCTGTAAGGGCGACCTGTTAATGACATATAAATAAAATAATAAGAGATAAAAGTTTAAAATGAAGAAAAAATTAATACTGGAGTCCGGTGAAGTGTTTCATGGAGAAGGTTTCGGAGCAGAATTGGAAACTGCAGGGGAAGTAGTTTTCAATACCGGAATGACAGGATATCAGGAATTGATTTCTGACCCGTCGTATTGCGGTCAGATAGTTTGTATGACCTATCCGCTTATCGGAAATTATGGTATTAACCGTGATGATTATGAAAGTATTGAGCCGGCAATTAAAGGACTTATCGTAAAAGAACTTTGCGATCTTCCTTCCAATTTCCGTACTCAGATTACTTTAGATGAATTATTTAAAAAGAAAAACCTTTCAGGAATTTCAGGAATTGATACAAGAAGACTGACAAGAATTCTTCGTAACTATGGAGTTGTAAAAGGAAAAATCGTAAATGCTGATGCTGATGAAGCTGCTGTAGCTTCTGAATTGAAATCAACAAATTTCCCAACCAATCAGGTAGAAGAGGTTTCAACAAAAACACCTTATGCTAACCCGAACAGAGGTTTCAAAGTAGTGTTGGTAGACTTCGGTGCAAAACTGGGGATTATCAGAGAGCTGTCTCAAAGAAACTGTGATATCATTGTAGTTTCTCAGGATACAACAGCAGAAGAAATCTTATTGATGGATCCTGACGGAATCATGCTTTCAAACGGTCCTGGTGACCCGGAAGATGTACCACATGCTTTAGATATGATCAGAGGATTATTAGGAAAAGTTCCCATCTTCGGAATCTGTTTAGGACACCAATTGATTGGCCTTGCTTGTGGAGCGAAAACTTTCAAACTGAAATTCGGACACAGAGGAGGAAACCACCCGGTATTGGATTTAGAGAAAAATACAGTAGCCATTACTTCTCAAAACCATGGATATGCGGTAGATCAGGAAAGCTTAAAAGGAACAGACCTTATCGAAACGCACATCGCTTTGAATGACAGAACAAATGAAGGATTAAAACATAAAATCCACCCTTGTTTCTCAGTTCAGTATCACCCTGAAGCAAGCCCGGGCCCTGAAGATGCAAACTACCTGTTTGATGAGTTCATTCAAATGATGGAGGACTTTAAAAAATAATACGGCTTTCTGTCATTCAGAACGAAGCAATAGCGGAGTGAAGAATCTCAACAAAGTATGTTTAGATTCCTGCGGAATGACAAAGTGTGTTAATTCAATCTAAATAAAGCATTATGCTAAAAGTCTAAGATCTATGTATCTAACTTCTAGTATCTAAAAAAAGAAAAATGGCAAAACGTACAGATATAAAAACAATTTTAGTAATCGGTTCAGGACCTATCATCATTGGTCAGGCAGCTGAATTTGATTACGCAGGAACGCAGGCTTGCCTGTCTTTGAAAGAAGAAGGCTATAAGGTGATTTTGATCAACTCGAATCCTGCAACAATCATGACAGATGTGGAAATCGCTGATAAAGTATATATCGAACCGATTTCATTACAGTTTGTAAGCCACATCATCAGAAAAGAACGTCCAGATGCATTATTACCAACGCTTGGAGGACAGACAGGTCTGAATATGGCGGTAGAACTTGAAAAATCAGGAATTCTTGAAGAATGCAAAGTGGAAGTATTGGGTACTACACTTTCTGCAATCAACAGAGCAGAAGACAGAGACCTTTTCCGTGAGTTGATGAGAGAATTGAATGAGCCGGTTCCGGAATCTGATATCGTTAATACGGTAGAAGGAGCACTTGCTTTCGCAGACGAAATCGGGTATCCTGTAATTGTTCGCCCTGCCTTTACAATGGGAGGAACAGGAGGAGGTATTGCTTCCAATGAGGTAGAATTGAAAGAAATTGCCGAATTAGGATTAAAGCATAGTCCGGTTACACAATGTTTGATTGAAAAATCAATCGCTGGTTTCAAAGAAATAGAATACGAAGTAATGCGTGATGCAAACGACAACGCCATTGTGGTTTGTAACATGGAAAATATTGACCCGGTAGGAGTTCACACAGGAGATTCTATCGTAGTAGCACCTTCTCAGACCCTTTCAGACAGAGAGTATCAGTTACTGAGAAATGCTTCATTAAAAATCATCAGAGCGTTAGGAATTGAAGGAGGATGTAACGTACAGTTAGCTTTAGATCCGGATTCATTCGAATATTATATCATCGAGGTAAACCCAAGAGTTTCCCGCTCATCAGCTTTAGCAAGTAAAGCAACAGGATACCCGATTGCAAAGATCGCAGCAAAAATTGCAGTAGGATTAACGCTGGATGAAATCATGAACCCGGTAACTGGAAAAACATACGCATGTTTTGAGCCGGCACTGGATTATGTGGTAACCAAATTCCCAAGATTCCCATTCGATAAATTTGAAACTGCAGACAGAAGACTTTCTACTCAGATGAAAGCAACTGGTGAAGTAATGGCGATCGGAAGAAACCTTGAAGAATCTTTACAGAAAGCGATCCGTTCATTAGAAACAGGAATCAAGCATTTAGGATTAAAAACAAAACAAGCGGAAGCACTTACTGCTGAGGAAATTGAAAGAAGAATCAGAGTATGTGATGATGAGAGATTATTCATCATCGGAGATGCTTTAAGAAGAGGATACGACTGGGAACAGATTGTAGAATGGAGTAAAATTGATAAATTCTTCATCTGGAAACTGAAAAAGCTGGTTGACTTCGAAAAAGTAATTGCTGCCAATAAATTTGATAAAGAAACATTAATTGAAGCTAAGAAATTAGGTTTTGCAGATATCAATATCGCGGTTCTTTGGGATGTAAAAGAACGTGAGGTTTTCAATTTCAGAAAAGAAAACGGAATAATGCCGGTTTTCAAAATGGTAGACACTTGTGCTGCTGAGTTTGAAAGTGAAACACCTTATTTCTACGGAACTTACGAAGAAGAGAACGAAAGTGTTGTTTCAGATAAAGAAAAGATCATCGTACTAGGTTCCGGACCTATCAGAATCGGACAGGGAGTTGAGTTTGATTACGCTACGGTTCACTCAGTATGGGCGATCAAAGAAATGGGTTACGAAGCGATTATCATCAACAACAACCCTGAAACAGTTTCTACAGACTTCTCCATCTCTGATAAACTATACTTCGAGCCACTTACAGAAGAAGATGTAATGAACATCATCGACCTTGAAAAACCTAAAGGAGTAGTTGTACAGTTCGGAGGACAAACCGCGATTAACCTTGCAGATAAATTAGCATCTCACGGAGTACAGATTTTAGGAACTTCACTGGAAGACCTTGACAGAGCTGAAAACAGAGATAAATTTGAAAAAGCACTTCAGGAGATGGGAATTCCTCAGCCAAAAGGAAGAACTTCTACCTCAAAAGAAGAAGCTATAGAAATTGCTAACGAGATCGGCTATCCGGTATTGGTACGTCCAAGCTACGTTCTTGGAGGTAGAGCAATGGAAATTGTATACGCAGAAGCAGAACTGGCTCACTATATGGAGAACGCTGTAGAGGCGAGCCCTGAGCACCCTGTTTTGGTTGACAAGTACATGGTAGGAAAGGAGATTGAAGTAGATGCCATCTGTGACGGTGAAACAGTAGTGATTCCGGGAATTATGGAACATATCGAAAGAGCGGGAGTTCACTCCGGAGACTCTATTGCGGTATATCCACCACAGAATATCTCTCAGAGCGAAATCGATACTTTGGTAGATTATACAGAAAGGCTGGCAAAAGGATTAAAGGTGATCGGATTAATGAATATCCAATACGTTCTTTTTGAAGGAAATGTATATGTAATCGAAGTAAATCCTCGTTCTTCAAGAACAGTTCCTTTCTTATCTAAAATCACAGAAGTTCCAATGGCTAACCTTGCAACAAAGGCAATCTTAGGACAAAAACTGAAAGATTTAGGATACAAAAACGGATTGGTTCCAAACAAAGAAGGCGTATTTGTAAAAGTACCGGTATTTTCTTTCTCTAAACTAACGAAAGTTGACATCTCTTTAGGCCCTGAAATGAAGTCTACAGGAGAGGTTATGGGGAAAGATACAACCCTTGAAAAAGCATTGTACAAAGGATTGGTAGCAGCAGGAAGAAAAGTTCCTATGCACGGTTCTATCCTTTTCACAGTAGCAGATAAGCACAAAGATGAGGCAGCAGCTCTTGCAGCAAGATTCCATGAAGTAGGATTCAGAATCTGGGCTACAGAAGGTACTGCAAAATTCTTCGGAGAAAAGGGAATTCCTTGCAAAATAGGATACAAAATAGGAGAAGAAAGTGTAAACCTTATCGATCTTATTCAGAAAGGAAAAGTTCAGTATGTTGTGAATACCACTACAAAAGGTAAGCAGGCAGAAAGAGACGGATTCCAGATCAGAAGAATGAGCGTAGAAAATGGTGTTCCTTGTTTAACTTCAATGGATACTGTAGAAGCAATCTTAAAAGTAATCGAAAGCATGAGCTTCAAAATGGAGACGATGTAATTTCGAGTAAAAATACATACCATATACCCCGCAAGAAAACTTGCGGGGTTTTTTGTGTCCTTAATATAAATACCACAAAAGGGTAATTGACGCATGATTCCGTATAAAGTACTTTTGATGAGTCATAACAAATGACACTTTGACAATACAATTCTTGTTGTATATCAAAATTTAGTAACTAACCTCAAAAAACAATACAAATGGAACCCATTCAATGTGCAAAACTTTTGGAAGGTGGAATTTATACCACCCTGAATGTCGTAAAAACAGGTGATTTTCTTTACGACCTGAAGAAATATTATGAATCTGAAAAATTCAAAGAAGATTTTAAAGCTCGAAAATTTTCATTTGGCTTTGAAGCAATTGATCCTACATCTATGGTGAAGAATGTCTTAAATTTTGGCGCTTCCGATGATGAAATTAATAGTTTTCAAGAGAAAATTAAATCACTGGAAACGATTATGGTTTCACAATCATTTTTTGATTCATTTAGTCTGCATACACCAAACAAAGATATAATTGAAGGATATCTGAAATGTTTAGAAGTTCAAAATAATAAAAAAGGATTATCAACAGTAGTCCAGGAGGGAGATGAAGGGATAACCATTTATATTTTTTATAACAAAATATCAAGTACGGATCCAAGTCCTGTAGTTGAAGACTATAAAATAACCAATGGAATAGAAATAAGTAAAAGCTTTCATAAAGGAGGTATTCTTGACGATGATAATTCAATTACTTTTAAAAGAAGCGATCCGTCAAAAGATATTTTCTTTTTCTTAGACACAGATAAAGGACCTGTAAACTGTTTATTAAATGGACTTCCTAATGGTTTTAACAAGGATTTTCCCGTAGGTACAGTACTTTGCTCATATTTAAATTGGGTAGAATTTCAGGAAGTAACCCAAAATAATTTGTCAAACCCTGATAAGAACTGGAATAGCAAATATTCAAAATGGGCACCTTGTGACGGAAGAATAATTGATAGTACCTGTGGATTGGCACGTGCTGGCCAAAACTTGACGAATGTTCCGGATTTGAGAGGTGTTTTCCTGCGCGGAAATAATGTCTTTGATTCAAATGAAGCTGGAAATGGCATTCCGGGAGTTTCTTCACAGCAAAAAGACCCTTCTGATAATAGGCTGCGGGGTAGTATCCAACAGGATGAGTTTAAGGAACATAATCATCAAATTGTACAGCAAAGTTTCGGTGGTGTAGTTGCAACACCTCTGGCCGTTTCAGGAAATACATCTGGAGCTGATGGAGATCTTGATGGCTCACAAACCGTTAGTGGTTATGACAAAGCTGCAGTTCCTTTAGTTATTGCCATTACCGGAGGAAAAGAAACCCGTCCCAAAAATATGGCGATCAATTATTATATAAGAATAAATTAACAGGCTGAAGGTATCAGAATCACTGAATGTAATGAAGATATATTTTAGTGCTGCAACTTCTAAAATAGGTACTTTAACATTGAAACAATGTAAAATAAAAAAATCCCGCAAGTTTTCTTGTGGGATTTTTTTTATCTGAAAAGCTCATCAATTAAAGTAATCTGATTATTTTTACGAAAACCATCTAAAATTCAAGACAATGAGTGTAAAGTCAATGATGATAGGATTCTTAAGTTTTATTTTCGTAGCGGTACTTTCAGGATGTTCCTGGTTGACTGATTTTTATATTCAGAATCTGACCGGGACCAAAAAAATAATAAAGATCAATTATAGCTATCCGATCTCAAAAGCAATTGATAATGAATCCGGCAGCTTTGCATTTCATTATGAGAATGGAATACTGTCACCCCGGTCTTTTTATAAAATCAAAAATCCAAAGTCTCTTGAAAAAATAGAAGTCAGAGATTCTTCCATTGTTCTTGAGCTTTATCCAAATTCAACAACAAAAATTTACAAAAGCCATAATGGAAGTTGGAGATATATGATTAAAAGTGTTGAGATTGATGGAACAATATTTTATCCTGCAGAATTGAAAGATAAAATTAAGTTTATCCGTAATGATTATGTTTACAAAATTGAATAAAGAAAAAAGTAAGATTATGGTAGTTCAGAAGAATAGGATGGTATTATGAGCAATTTTATGAAAAAAGCATTTTTAGTATTCGTAATAATATTAGTTGTTATGCTTATTATCAATATTAATTTTCCATTAAAGAAACAGGATATCTATGGAAAGTATATTAACAAGAATTTTGATAATCCAGTTTGTTGTGTAGAAGCTCCACATATAGCAGACACTTTAACTTTGTATGAGAATAAAACGTTTGAAAGTAATTTTTACGGCGTTGGAACATATAAATTATACAATGGGATAAATCCTGAAATAGAACTTTATTATAAAGATTTTGATCAATCAGCAGTCTATAAAACCTATTTTTCAAATGAAGTATTTGAAAATCCAAAAATTATGTTGAATGCAGATCTAAATCATTATTATGAAAAACTTAACAATCAATGAAGAATGGATAAAAAAGCAATAAAAATTTTATTTACTACCATAAAAAGTTCTCAGGATTGTTGGAAATACTAGGCATTATCGGAATTTTACATGATGATACCCATTTTGGGTATGCAGATCAATATGTTACCTATCCGGAAAGAGAGCACAGACTTATCAGAAATGATGATGTTGGTTATCCCGCGAGATGGTGGCTGGAAAAATTTGGAGTGAGTCATGAAAAGTGGAAATACTGGTTTGAAAGTAAATAATAGATTGTATGTGGTACAGATGTATATTTGAAAGCAAACTTTCAATATAAAAATCATTCCCAGAATTAATTCACAATAGTTTTTATCGTATAATCTTAAAAGTAGATTATTTTTGCAGAATTATTTATAAATTAGAGCGTTAAAATTCAAGCTGTTATTACTATTTAAAAACTAATAAAAACTTCACCAAATCCAGATATAACCATGGCAGAATATTACGCAAAATCAAGCAATTCTT
This sequence comes from Chryseobacterium sp. D764, assembly GCF_019317325.1. Taxonomy (NCBI): domain Bacteria; kingdom Pseudomonadati; phylum Bacteroidota; class Flavobacteriia; order Flavobacteriales; family Weeksellaceae; genus Chryseobacterium; species Chryseobacterium sp. D764. Next base: position 119,338 of record NZ_CP079219.1, read on the forward strand.
TATCTTTTGAAGTCACAAAAGAAGAGACATTAATTGGGAAACTTACTTATACAAGCTGGTTTAAATTTAATGCTGTTATTGAAATTGCAAATGGTCAATCCTATCAGGTGGAACCAAAAGGTTTCTGGGGAACCACTATTGAGTTGAAAGACCATGAAAGAGTCCTTTTAAAATTCAGGATGAACTGGAATGGTGAAATTGTGGTGCAGACTTATTTTGAGGGCGTGAAAAACGGCTATCTCTTTAAACACAGAGGCATCTTTAAAGAATCATTTGTCCTTACAGATCAGGAAGGAGTGGAGCTTATGATCATAAAACCGCATTTAAAATGGGCCTCTCTGAATTATGAATACCAGATTACAACTTCTGACGCCTTTGAATTGTTTCCGGATAAAGAGATTGTCCTGATTAATGCGCTGCATTGTGCCAACTATTACATGTCGATGATGGCATCTGCTGTCATATAGAAAAGATAATTTAATACTTTAAAGTAAATAATTACAAATCACCATAAAAGCGAAAGATTTTTCTTTCGCTTTCAATTTTACATCAATAAAATGGTTAGATAACTTCATAACTTTGATAAAGATTTTGAAACAGCCAGGCTGTCTTCAAGTAATCTGTAACGTATAATTTTATTGTTTTGAATACGCATCTGAATACAGAATAAAGACTCTGCAATATTACCGGTTGCAAGCATTTTCGTTGCAAATTCTCCCGTTATAACAGCATTTTCATGGTCAGTAAAAATATGGTCGATTTTAGCAGAAACGGGTTCTGTATTTTTCCATAATAACTCAAAAAAATCGGATACTTCCTGTTTGTTGCTTCTTACTCCCAGCCATGGTGCTTTTTGTTCATCTCCAGGTATATACCAATCTACCGTGTCAGAAAATAAATTGGTTAACTCTGTTAGATTTCTTCCCGAAAGAAGCTGAAGGAAATCCTGTACGGTTTCTTGAATACTGTTATTCATTTTTCTATAAATTTTAAATTTCCTGAATCATTTCTATAAAAATTATATGTTGGGAAAATAAGTTTAAAAGAGCTTAAACTCATTTTTCCACGGCAAATCCTTTTGGAAAATTCTAATCAATAATGCCATAAATATATAAGATTAGAAGATAAGAAAAATCTAAATCCTATTACCTAAAATGCCATTTCACAGCAGATAATCAATAGCAGATATAAGTTCTTATTTCAATAAATCCTTTGTTGATGGGCTATTTCAAAGCAGTTAATTTTATGATATGCGTCATATTTTTATTTAGAATTAATAAAAATAAAATAATTTTGCAGAACTAACTTAATTATAAACATGAAAAAAACAATTATTTCTGCAGCTCTATTAGCCGTAACAATGCTGAGTGCCCAGGAAACGGATACCATTAAAGTGGCTGAAATCCAGTCCGTATCACTCCAGGGAACCCATAATTACAGAACGAAAAAATCTGAATCTATAGCAAGACTTCCTCTGGAAAACCTTGAAAACCCTACCGTTTACAACCTTGTTCCCAAAGAAATCATCAGTGAAATGGGGGCAATGGACTTCAACACTGCGATGGCTTCTGCTCCAGGTGTTGTGGTAAGCAACAGTGTAAATGACAGCGGGAACGATATTTTTATGAGAGGCTTCAGCTCCAATTCCAGTTTCAGAAACGGACTTACCCAAAACCCAAGAGTACAGTCCGAAATCGCTAATATCGAAAGAGTAGAAGTAATTAAAGGACCGTCCGGAACTTTATTCGGAGGAACCTTAGCCAACTATGGCGGAGTGGTGAATATAGTCACTAAAAAACCACAGGAAAACTTCGGGGGAATTATCAATTATACCACCGGAAGCTGGGGAATGAACAGGATCACGGCTGATGTGAATACCCCTTTGAACAAAGAAAAAACAGCATTGGCAAGATTCAATGTGGCAGCCTATTCTCAGGATTCATTTCAGGATGCGGGTTACAACAAAGGATTGTTCTTTTCCGGAAGTGTTTTATATAAAGTAAGCGACAAAACATCAGTAACGCTTGATACCGAATTTCATGCTCCGGATAAAACATTGAATGCCTATGTAAGAAACTCAGAGAAACTGACCTTACATTCAATGAAAGACTTAGAAGTAGCCTATAAAAGAGCGTTTACAAGCAATGATATTGGTTCTAAAAGAACCAATTTTGTGACGATGGCCGAGGTTACCCATAAATTCAACGATCAATGGACCTCGCGAACATCTTACCAAAGAGGTGAAGCCAATGAAAATGAGTCTATCTTTTTAGTGCTTAGATATCTGAATAATAATCAGGTAGAAAGAATGATCCGCCCTTTCGACAGCTTCAAAGTGACTACAGACAATATACAGCAGAATTTTACAGGAGATTTTAAAATAGGTGGCTTAAGAAACCGGCTGGTAGTAGGAATAGATTATTTCCAGCAAAGAACAAAATATCAGTTCCCTTATTATGAAGCCAACGGATACAGCAACGTTTTCATGCCTTATGACAAAGTGAATCTCGACAGTTCTTCAGCATGGGATCCCATTTCAAGAAACAAATTCATGAATAAAGAGAGAAAATCTACAGAATCGGATATTACCACATTCAGAACGATTAGCGGATATATCTCCAATGTTTTGAATATCACAGATAATTTACTTGTAATGGCTAGTTTAAGAGTAGACAGTTACAAAAATGACGATACAGTAATAAATGGTGTTGAGATCTCGACTAAAAACGGATATCCTGAAAATAAAGTTACAGGGTACAGCCAGACCCAGTTTTCACCAAAATTCGGGTTGGTTTATGAAATTGTAAAAGATCAGATCTCATTTTTCGCCAATTATGTGAATGGATTCAAAAACTATGCTCCGTCATTGAATGAAACCGGTGTTTTGACAAAATGGGATCCGGAACAGGGAAATCAGGTTGAAACAGGTTTTAAAGTAGATCTTTTCCATAAAAAATTACTGACGACCGTAAGTTATTATAATATTAATGTTAAAAACAGACTGGTTGCAGATCCGGGCGGAATAGGAAGTATTCAGGATGGCAATATCAAAAGTCAGGGTCTGGAAATAGGCATCATCGCCAATCCTCTCAAAGGATGGAATATTGTTGCCGGATATGGATATAACGATAATAAATATGATGACCGAAGTAAAGACAGCGGAAAAAGAATTGCCTGGACACCAAAACATGTAGCCAATCTGTGGACAAGCTACAAAATTATAGATGGAGCGTATGAGGGGCTTGGTTTCGGAGCCGGATTTAATTTTGTAGACCAAACTTATATTAATATTACCAATCATTTCCTTGCTCCTTCTTATACTACCGTAGGTGCTACAATTTTCTATGACAAGAAAAAATACAGAATCGGTCTGAAAATGAATAATGCCCTCAATGAAGCCTATTGGAACTTCTACGGACAGCCACAGAAGCCAAGAGAAATCCTTGCCAATTTTGCATTTAAATTTTAATACCTAAAAACAAAAAATAATCTCAACGAAAATAGAAGGATGAAAACCGCAAAGGTGCAACGCTTTGATTTATAATAACCCAATATTTCTGTGCCCTCGAATATGCTAAAGTAAATGGCAGCAGGAATAACTCTTTTCACTTTACAAACGCCATTATAAATCCTGTTGCGCCTTTGCATTTTCAACCATTATATTTTTGAATGACAAAAACAGATATGGAGAATAAAAAAACTAATCCTAAAAAAAAGCAAGGGAAATCCCTTACGAAAAGTATCACCGGATGGCTGCATCTCTGGCTCGGACTGGTTTCCGGGATCATTGTGCTGACGGTTACTCTTTCGGGGACAGTATTTGTCTTTTGTGACGAAATCATTGATCTGTGCGGCGGAAGCGCCAAATATGTCCAGACTCCGGTGAATGCAAAAAAAATGACTCCCGAAGAATTGCTGGTTCAGTTTCATCAACAGGTTCCGGATAGAAAAGCATTCTATTTTGATACTTATAAAGAGGCAGACCGAAGTTTCAGGGTAGCATCAGCAACTAAGCCGCCCAAAGACAAAAATGCAGACAAAGCAAAGCAGAAAGGACGTGGTCCAAGAGGAGTATTTGCCTATCATTACCTTAATCCTTATACTGGGAAAGTCATCGGTTCTACAAAAAGCTATGAATTTTTTTATGTTGTTGCACATATTCACGCTCAGTTGCTTGCAGGAAAGTTCGGGAAAACCGTAGTCGGAATTGCCTCAATTATTTTTTTTATCCAGCTCATCGGAGGGCTGATTCTATGGTGGCCAAAAAAATGGAACAAAACAACAAGAACAACAGCTTTTAAAATTAAATCAGGAACAAAATGGCGCAGGAAAAACTATGATTTTCATAATGTCTTTGGCTTTTATTCATTGCTTCCGGCAGTATTTATTACCATTACAGGACTGATTATGGCCTATGAGGTTTTGACAAATCTTACCCAGCAGGCTTTTGGAGGCGCTGTGGATGCCCATACCATTGCAGAAAAATATGAACCCAAATTTGATCCTGAGAAAAAAGCGTTGTCCTATACTGATTTTGTAGACAAAAAATTCAAGGAATTTCCTGAGGCTAAACAGCTCAGGATGAGTATTCCAAGAAATGATTCAGCAACAGTCTATCATGTGGTTGCAGCTCAGTTTATTGGTTTAAAAAGCCTTGTCAATGGGAAAAGTATGGAAACAAATAAATATACCGGGAATGAGATAGATTATCCCAAAGAAGTTCAGATGCATGAAGTGATTGAGCATATAAATTTTGACCTTCACGTGGGATATTGGGGTGGTATGTTCGGTAAAATATTCACCTTTATTATCGGAATTATCTGTACAAGTCTTCCGGTTACCGGATTCCTGATCTGGTGGGGCAGAAGAAACAAATCACCCAAAAAGAATAAAGAAATTAAAAATATTCATCAACACAGAAAAGATTTACAGCATGAGCAATTGGTTTAAAATTCTATACCTCCCATTATTTTTACTCTTCACATTAGGGAATGGGCAGGAAAAACTGACAATAGGAGAGAAGCAAAATGTATTTTCACAATTTTTAAACGAAAACAGAGAAATTTGGGTGCATTTGCCTAAAACCTATAGTGACAATACCATCAATGCTGCAAAATATCCGGTCATCTATCTCCTAGACGGAGAAATCAATTTTGAATATTACACCGGATTAACGGATTTCATTGCCAGAACTCCTTATGCAGATATTCCGGAATGTATTGTGGTAGGAATAAAAAATACAGAAAGAACAAGAGATCTTACGCCAACGAAAGCTCAGAAAAAAAGCCCTGTAAATCCAGATGTTATCCTTTTTGCAGACAGTGGCGGAGGTGAAAATTTTGTGAAATTTATGCAGGAAGAGCTGAAACCATTCATTAATAAAAATTACCGGACTCAGGATTATTCTGTATTGGTTGGGCATTCTTTCGGAGGATTATTTGCCATCAATACATTCCTTTTACATCCTGATTATTTCAATGCTTATGTGGCGAATGATCCCAGTTTATGGTGGGATAATAAAGTGACCATTTCAAGAACAAAAGACTATTTAGAAAAGAATAAAAAATTTCCGGTAAAGAAATCTTTGTATGTTTCTCAGGCAGACAATGAAGAACAGCAGAAAAACTGGAATTCCGATATGACCCAGGCCATTGAAGAATTTAAAGGAATCATAGAAAAAAACAGATCTTTGAACTATAAACATAGTTTCTTTGAAGGGGAAACTCATGGAACTGTTTCCTATCCCGGAAATTATGAAGCATTAAAATTTATATTTAAAGGCTTCAGAACCGATATAAAACAGTTGTCCAAAAATCCCAAATTACTGGAGGAAGATTATAAAAAGCTTTCCGAAAAAATAGGAACAGAGTTTACCCCTTCGGAAGCGTATCTGAATGTAGTCATCAAATTCATGAAGAACAATGGATTCAAAGAATCTGAAACTTATTTTACGAATCTGAAAGACAGATATTATTCAAAGAAATAGTGAACTGAAATAAAAAATCCAGTCTGTTAATTAACAGGTTGGATTTTTGATATTAGATAATGTATAAAATAAGTTTTGGCTAAAGCCAATGGATTGTTGACAAATAAAAAACGGGCTAAAGCCCGTTCCTATTTAATTTTTCTTATAGATTTTGCTGATTGAGCAAATGTATTTTAAAAACCTATCCACACAGTTTGTGATTCCGTAGGAATCCATGCAGATTTTTTCCAAAAGCTTTTCTTAATGCCTGTTATCACAATTAATTGGAAAATCCTTCTCTTTTTTATCTAAAAAACTAATAGAGGGACAGCCAAAAGACTGGGCAATGAATCCAAAAATAACAGGAGATTTTCCTTTAAAAAGATGGCCTGTCCATTGGAAAACATTGGCTTCATCGGCATCTATTCCATACAAAGGAAGAAATTCTCCACCATCACTTCCTGCAAGACTAAATGTTTTTTCCGCCACCTTTTCTTTACGATCATTGATGGCTACAAGCTTACGTTCTGTAATATTTCCTTCTTCAAGATAGTCCTGCAGATAATAAGTTATATTTTCATACTGTGACTGATAGGTCTTTCCCTGAGTCAATTTTGAATGACTAAAATATTTTTTTGAAATATCAGTACTGGCTTTTTGCCATTTCACAGCTTTCATTTTATTTTCTACGAATGGATTTTTATTCCCAAAATAAGCGATGGCATTATCGTATTTATCATAGTCTGTTATTTTTCGGTGAGTTTCAACCTGAAAACCAATCATATAAGACTCTGGATCTAATTCTTCACTGTCTGACATATAAGGACTTAAATAAGCAACTGCTTTTAATTGGCTGACAGGTCTTTTTTGAAGCTTATTAGACTGATAATTGTAAATATACAGGGAATCATTTTCAGTGAGATGAATTCCACTAAGCAGTTTCTTTCTGCCTGGAGCATCCAGTTCAAAATGCTGGAGTTCTTCAAAAGACATCTGCTTTTGATTTTTAAGAATATCTGCCGGAATAGGAGGAGTCTCATTAAAAATATCAGAAACAGAAATAAAAAAATCAACGTCAGAATCCTTCTCTGCTGATGAAATGGAAGACAGACTGAAAATATTAAAATTAGTGTAATCTATTTTCTCCTCTGTTTTTGTTGTTTTTACAGAATCATTAGTTGTTTTTGTTGTGGTAACGGCAGTTTTCTTCTCTTCTTTCTGACAGCTGGTAACCATCAGTAGAAAAAATAAAGGGGCTGCGGCAGTTTTTATCTTCATTATCTTTTTTGGCATTAAAGTGTTTATTATATTTTAATTCATTTTGTAATAAGGCTCTGAAAAGTATTTGCTTGGTTTTATATAAGCCATTTTTCTCTCAGCATCAAAAATCCAAATGAATCTGCGAAGCATATCGGCCCCGAGATAACTGACATTTTGTGTTTTAAGTTCTCCGGAGAAGAATCCTACTGAAATATCTTTAAAAACACTCTTTCCCAATTTAAAATAAGGAAGAATGGCCTGCTTGGTAATTAAAGTTTTTCCTTCAGAATTTTTCAGTGTTTTTTCACCGGTTACTTTCAGTTTTTTATCCAGATGTTTTTCCTCTGCAAATTCGTTACTGTACAGAATCGCTCCGGAAAATCCTGACTGCAGTACAAAATAAGCTTCCTGCTGTTGATCTCCATCAATAATATTATCTGCTGCAAGATAAAATCCATCATGATCTAAGATGATATTGACGGGCTGGTAGCCTTTCAGGTCTGGCATTTTATCATACATCACAAATTGGTTGTTATCATAATCGATTTTAAATGCTTTACCATCAAAAATTCCGGTTCCGATTTTTCCATCTGCTTCATGGCCTGTTAACTGATTATCAAAAAAGCGTACATTTTTCTGGTTGATTTTCCCAATATCCACGGTATTATGGTCACTGATTTCTTCTTTGTTGAAAACAATATGATCTGCTTTTCGCTTTCGTTCGGGGGAAATTGAATAATCTTTCATTGCGATCTGGAACATCAGATCCAGAGAATCTTTTTTGTTGACAAGAGTCTTCACAATGATATTATTGTGTTTTGTGATCCGGAAAGGAATGGTTTGCTGGGCTTTCATACCGGAAAATCCAACAGAAAGCAGCATGAAAAAGACTGTTCTTTTGAGCATTATCAGTGATTGGTGTTTTAAAACTTTAAAATTACCTATTATCTTTGGAAAATCAAATAATAAAATGAAATGGTTGAAAAGTTACTTCAAAGCGGAATCCATTGGGAAAAGAAAGAATTCAAAAGAAATGAGTTCCTAAAGATTTCGGGCAGTACAGATACCTCTATTTATTTTATTGAAAACGGAAGTGTCCGGATTTTTATGATGGATGAAAATGAAGAAAGAATCATTCGTTTCGGATACACCGGGAATATTATTGTCAGCCTGGATTCCTTCTTATCAGGAAAACCGTCTGACCTTTACATTCAGGCAATTAAAAGAACAACAGTAAGAACAGCCTCAAAAAAGGATTTTTATAATTTTATACAATCCAATGAAGAACACCTGAAATTTTGGATGGATATTCTGGAAGATCTGATATTGCAGCAGCTCGAAAGGGAAAAAGATTTACTCATCAATGCTCCGGGAGAACGCTTTGAGAGAGTGTTGAAACGAAGCCCGAAGCTGTTTCAGGAAGTTCCCAATAAATACATTGCTAATTATCTGAGGATGTCACCTGAAACTTTATCAAGGCTTAAAAAATCTTGAGTTCAGTCAAGATTTAAGAATGATCTGTTCATGATATTTGCATAAAAAACGTAATGAAAATTTTAGCTTCAGCACTATTAGATGAATTAAAAGAAATAACCCGCCAGCATTTACAATACGCACAGATACTCACACAAAAAACAGAGGAGGAGCTGAACTTCAGACCTTCAACAGACAACTGGAGTACATTGGAATGTCTGGAACATCTCAATCGCTATGGAGATTTTTATATTCCTGAAATCAGCCGCAATATTTCTTCTGCGGGGAAGTCTCCCCAACCTTATTTTAGGCCTGGAATTCTAGGGAACTATTTTGCTAAAAGTATGATTCCTAAAGAGAAAATGAATAAGATGAAAACATTTAAAACAATGAATCCTATCCACAGCCAGATAAATAAAGGGGTAATAGATACCTTCATAAAACAGCAGGAAAAATTACTTGAATTATTGGAAGATGCCCGGCAGACGGATCTGGAAAAGGTAAAGACTAATATAAGCATTTCAAAGCTGATCAAGCTGAAGCTGGGGGATACCTTCCGGTTTGTTATTTACCATAATTTAAGGCATATTGAACAGATAAAAAGAATTTTACCTCATTAAAAAGAAGTTATGATTTCCAAAAAGCTTAATTTTAAACTAATGGAAATTATACACCAAAAAAACATATCAACTCCACTGGGAGAAATGATCGCTTGTGCCATAGACCAGGGAATCTGCCTGCTTGAATTTACAGATCGGAAAAATATTGAAAAACAGCTGAAGGCTTTGTCAAAGGTTTTGAAAGCTGAGATTGTAGAGAAAGAACATCCTCATTTCAGGCAGCTGGAAGAAGAACTGAAAGAATATTTTGAAGGAGTAAGAACCCATTTTGAAGTTCCATTATTTACCACAGGAACAGAGTTTCAGGAAAAAGTCTGGCAGCTTCTCCGTGAAATTCCGATGGGAGAAATCAGAACGTATAAGCAGCAGTCAGAAAGACTAGGAAATCCCAAGGCAATACGTGCTGTAGGAACAGCCAATGGAATTAACAAAATTGCCATTTTAATCCCCTGCCATCGAGTGATAGGTTCCAACGGAGAATTGGTGGGGTATGCCGGAGGAATCTGGAGAAAACAAAAATTACTGGAACTGGAAAAGGTTATTTTATTTTAAATCTGAACTTTACTTTAAAGACTATTAAAAAATAGATGTTCATTTTTCGGTTGTATAGCGCTCGATAATCTTTCTATTTTTGAATAAAAAAAGAATGATCAGTTTTAAACAATTACATCAAAGTGAAGAACCATTGCTATTGGGTAATGTATGGAATGTAGAAAGTGCAAAGGTATACGAAAAACTTGGGTACAAAGCATTGGCAACATCGAGTTCGGCAGTGGCACTTAGTTTAGGGTATGAAGACGGAGAGCAGATGACCTTCGAAGAATATTTTTATATAATTACAAGGATTGAAGAATCTGTATCAATTCCTTTATCCGTAGATCTGGAATCTGGATATGGCAGTGAAAATGATACGGTTGTGTCTAATATTTTGCAGCTTATTGAAGCAGGAGTGTCGGGAATCAATATCGAAGATACTTATGTAGCTGGCGGAATAAGAAAGCTTACAGACAGAAAATTTTTCTATGAAAAGCTGAAAGATATTTTCATAAAACTGGGAAAAAGCAGAGAGAAAGTGTTCATCAATATCAGAACAGATGCTTTTTTATTGAATATTGAAAATAAGCTGGAAGAGACCTTAGAGAGAATTAAACTATTTGAAGAACTTAAAGCTGACGGAGTTTTCATTCCCTGCGTGACTTCTGAAAATGATATCAAAACCATTACTGAAGCCACGTCTTTTCCTGTGAATGTTATGGGAGTATCAGATTTACCTGATTTTGATACGCTTAAAGAATTAGGTGTAAAAAGAATTACTTCAGGTGCTTTTATGTACAGACATATTTACAAAGAACTTGAAAAGGTAAGTCAGGTGATAAGACAAGAAAGAAGTTTTTCAAAATTACTCATTGAATGATGGAACTCACAGGAAAAATAATGTATGAGGCTTCTTATACCAAAGATTCTTCATTTGAGGGGATATTCTGGATGGGAGTAAAGACCACAGGAATATTCTGCAGACCAACCTGTACAGCACGAAAACCCAAATTTGAGAATGTGGAATTTTTTTCCAATACCAAAGATGCAATGTTGAAAGGATATCGTCCCTGTAAAGTATGCAGACCTTTGGAGAATCTAAATGCAACCCCATTCTATATTAAAGAGTTGCTGAAAGAAATTGCTGAAGATCCCACATTAAAACTTAAAGATTATGACCTTGTAAAAAGAGGATTGGAGCCGGCTACAGTTCGCAGATGGTTTCTGAAACACCATGGCATAACGTTTCACGCTTTTCAAAGAATGTCAAAGCTCAATACAGCATTTAAAAAGCTCCAGCAGGGTGAATCGGTTACAGAGGTGGCATTTGATACAGGATATGAAAGTCTCAGCGGTTTTAATGAGAGTTTTAAAAATATTTTTGGAGTATCTCCTAAAAATAATACTACGGAAAAGCTCATTGATTTGAAGAGAATTGAAACCATACTGGGAACTATGATCGCCTGTGCTGATGAAAATGGAATCTGTCTGCTGGAATTTTCTGATAGGAAAGCACTCCCTACAGAACTGAAAAGTATTTCAGCATATTGTAAAGCGAATATTATACAAGGAGAGAATCCTCACTTTGAGACCTTGGAACAAGAACTTTCAGAATATTTTGAAGGAACAAGAATACAATTTACGGTTTCTCTTTCTCCGGTAGGAACAGCTTTTCAAAAAGAAGTCTGGAATATTCTTCAGGAAATTCCTTACGGAGCAACAAGAAGCTATCAGGAACAGGCTGATATACTGGGAAATCCTAAATCAGTGAGAGCAGTAGCCAATGCGAACGGCTTAAACAAAATATCTATTATAATACCCTGTCACCGTGTGATCGGAAGCAACGGACAGTTAACGGGATATGGCGGAGGAATCTGGAGGAAACAAAAATTATTGGAGCTTGAGAAGGCTATTTTATTTTAAAAGTCTTCAAAAGAATTTGTGGCATAGAATTTATTCATTAGAATACTATTTTATCATTTTTATGACATCAAAAATTCCGACTATTTTAATTTTCTCCAGGCTTATTATTGGGTTTATCATTATTTCTTTAAGCCTTATTAAAATAGAAAATTATAAGATCATTATTGTTATTCTTTTATCTTTAGGGTTATTAACCGATATCTTTGATGGAATTATCGCCCGGTATCTGAATGTTTCAACTCAAAAGCTCAGACGTCTGGATTCTGCTGTTGATCAGATTTTTTTCATCTCAGTAGGAGTTTCTGCTTATATACAGTGCCCTGAGTTTTTCAAAACAAATGCCTATAAAATAATAATTCTTGCAGGAGCTGAAGCTCTGATCTATCTGGTGAGCTTTTTGAGATTCCGAAAAGAAGTGGCTACACACTCTATTGGTGCCAAGATCTGGACTTTACTGCTTTTTGGAACACTGATCCAGGTTATTTTACAATGTCAGTCAGTTATTTTATTTAATCTTTGCTTCTGGATTGGACTCCTTACGAGAGCAGAAATTATTGCTATTCTTTTACTACTGAAAACATGGACCAATGATGTACCTTCCGTTTATCATGCGATCATGCTCAGAAAAGGAAAAGCAATTAAAAGAAGTAAAATTTTCAATGGCTAAGGGAGAATTTGGCTGGAGTAATATGTTAATAGAAAAATATCGGGAAAACAAAAATTAGTGGAGTTGGGAAAGGCTATTTTGTTTTGATTTTTGTAATTTTAAGCAAAAATTTACACGTGAAAAAGTTACTAGCAGCAGTTTGCATTTCAGTTTCAGCATTCAGTTTTGCTCAGGATTATTCTGTACCGGCAGCAAGCCCGCGTCAGAAGGTGGAGCAGCAGTTTTCAATGTCCAAAATCTCCATCGACTACGGAAGACCGGGAGTGAAAGGACGTAAGATTTTTGGAGAATTGGTTCCTTATGGCCAGGTTTGGAGAGCAGGAGCGAACTCGTCTACGAAAATTACTTTCGGACAAGCCGTTAATTTCGGTGGGAAAACAGTGCCTGCAGGAACCTATGGATTATTCATTGTTCCTACAGAAAAAGAATGGAAAGTGATCCTGAATAAAGATTTTCAGCAGTGGGGAGCTTATACTTACGATCCTAAACAGGATGTAGTAGATGTTACCGTGCCAGTGAATAAACTGACAGACAAACAGGAGTGGTTTGAAATCACCCTGAATCCTACAGATGAAAACACAGGAAACTTAGTAATCAAATGGGATATGGCTCAGGCAGAAGTTCCTTTGAAGCCATCAAAATTAGATACTGTGATCAAGATTTCTGACAAATTGAAAGAAATCAAAAAAATAGAATCAGATTCTACTAAAAAGAGCTAAATAATGAATTTTTCTGTTCAGCCTGTTTTAGAGAATGAAGAATTTCAACTGATCCCCTTACAGCAAGGGGATTTTGAATCTTTATATGAAGTAGCTTCCGATCCTAAAGTCTGGGAACAACACCCCAACAAAGACCGTTATAAGAAAGAGGTTTTTGAAAATTTTTTTACAGGAGCTATGGAGAGTAAAGGTGCTTTCAAAATTATTGAGAAAGCAACCGGAGATGTATTGGGAAGCAGCCGTTATTATGATTTTGATGAAGAAGATAATCATATTTTCATCGGGTATACTTTCTATGGAACAAAATCATGGGGAAAAGGAATCAATCCTAAGGTCAAAAAACTGATGCTTGATTATATCTTCCAGTTTGTAGATAAGGTTCATTTTCATATCGGAAAAGAAAATTTCCGTTCACAGACAGCTTTGGAAAGACTTGGAGGACAAAAAATTGCTGAGGAAGAAGTTGCGTATTTTGCAGAACCTACAAGAACCAATTTTGTATATGAAATCACAAAAGAAGCTTGGGTATGAAAAAATATAAAATTCAACACTCACCATTTGTAGTCCCAACTACGGACGGGAAACTGATAGAAGAACATTGGGGAAATTCTACCGGAAATTCTAATGTTTCTATTGCACATATGATAGCACCTCCGGACTGGAGTGAACCCCATCAGACCCCTGAATTTGATGAATTTACTTATATTATTTCAGGAAAAAAACAATTTGAAATTGATGGAGAAACTGTTACTCTGGAAAAAGGACAGAGTATTCTTATTGAAAAAGGAGCGAGAATCCGTTACAGTAACCCGTTTTCAGAACCTTGCGAATACCTTGCCATCTGTCTGCCTGCATTTTCTATGGAGTTGGTCAACAGAGAAGAGGAAGGAGTAGATTAAGAAAATTTTTCAAATAAAAAAGGCAAATCTGAGGATTTGCTTTTTTTATTTGAATATTAAATTAGAGTTATTTTCTTGAAACGCCTATGAATTCTATGTTTTATTAAATGTTTTTTCGAAATTGATATTGGATTTTTTAAATTATTTTGTAAGTTCGCGGACTTAAAAAAATGAACTAATTAAAATCTATGAAAAACAAATTATCAATTGTACTTATGCTAGGAATCGCATTTTCTACTACTTCATGCGCAACTATTTTTACAGGAACTCAGGATTCAATAGCTTTTTCTTCAAATCCTGAAGGGGCAAAAGTGTTTCACAAAGGAATAGAAAAATGTACAACACCTTGTACTGCTAAAATTCCAAGAGCTTTGGGTAAGCAGATGGTAGCATTTGAAAAAGAAGGATTTGAGAAGAAAGAAGTTAAGCTGACTAAGAACTTTAATGCAGTAACTTTACTTAATATTATTCTGGGTGGTGCAATAGGAGTTGGTATTGATGCAGCCACGGGTTCCCTGACCAAATATTCTCCAAAAAAATATGATGTTGAGCTGGAAGCTAAACCATAATTGGATAAAAATATAAAAGGAAAAAGGCAAATTTGCAGTTAGCAGATTTGCCTTTTTTATGTTTACTTCAAAATCTCTTTCAGGAACATCAGGGTGTGGTTCCATGCTCTTTTCGCCATAGTTTCATTATAATCCGGTGATTTTGGATCTGTGAAAGTGTGTTTTGAGTGGGCGTAAGTGATAATTTGCCAGTCGGCATTTCCTTCATTCATCTCTTTGATGAGGTTATTGTAATCATCTGGAGTTACACCTCTGTCATCAGCTGGATTTTCAACCAGTATTTTAGCAGTTAATACTTCATTTTTTCTGTTCTGATCTCTCCCCAGACTTCCATGGATAGAAACTACTCCTGCAATAGGCAGATGTCCTCTGGCTGATTCTAATGCTCCGGTACCACCAAAGCAATAGCCAATAACAGCTGTTTTGTCAGAAATTGCTCCGTTTTTCTTCAGCTGTTCCAAAGCCAGTGAAATTCTTTTCTGGTATTCGTTATAATTCTGTTTGTAGTATCCTGAACTTTTAGCAGCAGATTCATTATCTGCAGGAATTTTTCCTTCACCATAAATATCAGCGATAAAAGCGATGTAACCTTGCTTTTCTAGTTCAAGAGCGGCTGTTTTAGCTTCTTCATCAATCCCTTTCCAGGCTGGGAGAATAAGAACTCCCGGAAGTTTCTTTCCTGCATTGGAGGTAATTAAGCCATTCAGTTTCTGTGCTCCGTCCTGATAGGAAACTGTTTTAAGTTTCTGACTGAAAAGGGTTCCTGAAGCCATAATCATTGTAGTTAATAAGATGGAACGTATCATATTATTTTATTTTGTAATTTTTTGAAATCCTCAACTAAATTAATGAAAATAACTTATTGCGGAGTATTGTTTCTCTGAAGTTCCCACTTCTTATTTTTATATTCATATATTACACTGTTTTGATTATAGCTTGCTTTAATTTTATAAGGAGTAATAAAATCTAATAAGATGTTAATTGGGAATTCAGTGGTGCTTGCCTGTTTGCCTTTTATCTTTATTTTGTAGGATTCCGAATCATAGTATTTTATAAGATAATCGAAATTTTTATTACCGATTATTTTGCGATATGCATTAATACTTTCAGGGATAATAGATGTTGACAAATAGATATCCATACCATATTTTGTACGGGCATATTCAAGGACGTTTTTATTCCAAAATCTGATGATCAGAAAATTATATCCGGGAGAAATACCCTCATCAGGCGTATCAATATCAATGTAAGACTTTTTGTCTATGTATTGAATATGGAAAAAAGCTTTTCGGCCAGCAAGATCTTTTTTAGATATTGTTTGTACAAGATCATCTAAAACTCTCTTGTTGATCATGTTGTAAATACCTTCAATATTTTTAACATTCATCTTGATCTTCTCCATTCGGATATTGACGTCATCGTTCCCAAAAGAACAAACTATTACATGACATCCATTAGCATGAGCCGGCCCCGGAACTGTAGGACATGCATCATCTTTATCCAAAATACCATCACCATCTGTATCCTCCCATGGGCAACCGTTGTTTTCTATGGGGCCTTTAACAGTAGGGCAGTTATCATCCTTATCTATTATGCCATCCTTATCAGTATCCTGCCATGGACAACCGTTATTTTCTATTGGGCCTGCTTCTATCGGGCATTTATCAAGATACAATGGAATATTGTCTTTATCTTCGTCAGAAAGGCAATGTTTTTTATTGAATTCTTTACGGCATTTTCTTAATGTTTCTTTGTTTTCAATACTTTGTGCGTGAGAGTAAATTCCCACGAAGATCAACAGCAATAAAATCTTTCTCATAGTTATAAAAAAATCCTCACCTAAATTAGTTAAATACAATTTAATAGTGAGGACGGTAAATATTATAAAATTTTTATTGATCTGAACTGAAAATGCCTAGCTTGATTAATTCCTGCTCCAGATTGGTGTCAGATGTAACCTGAACAGTAATGAATCCCAGTGACTGTGCCATTTCAATATTCTTTGCATTATCATCAATGAAAACTGATTCTTCAGCCTTGATATTGTATCTGTCTAACAGAACATGCCATATTTTAGGATCAGGTTTGATTAGTTTTTCTGTTCCAGAAACAACAATTTTGCCCTCAAAAATCTGAAAGAAGTCATAGTTTTCCAATGCGTAAGGAAAGGTTTCTTCAGACCAGTTGGTGAGCCCGAACAGGTTATAGTCTGTATTTTTAAGTTTTCTGAGAACTTCTACATTTTGTGGAATATCGCTTTTCAACATTACCGGCCAGTTGTCATAAAAAGCGCGGATTTCTTTTTCCCATTCCGGGAATTTTTTCACCTGAATTTCTGTTCCTTCAGCAAGACTTCTTCCTCTGTCCTGTTCTACATTCCATTCATCCTGTGCGATATGTTCCAGGAAGAATTCCATTTTTTCATTATCGTTAAAATAATCTTTGAAAAAATATCTCGGATTCCAGTCCATAAGTACACCTCCGAAATCGAATATGATGTTTTTTATTTTCATAATGTTTAATATTGTTGTGAAGTAGTAGTGTTTTTGTGAACCACCCGTCAAAAATTCTTTGAATTTTCACCACCCCTCCAAAGGATGGGAATTCTTTACTGTTCCAATCAATATTGGTAAACGGAAATGATTTTGTACTATTCCGTTCTGTAAAACTGATACTGTCCATCCTTATAATAAGCATTGATATGCTGAAGACCATTGGTAAGAATAATTTCTCTGGCTCCGATAATGGAATTGTATCTGGCGGTCTGCTCAAATGTCTTTTCCGTTAATTTGATTTGCGGCGCTTTACATTCGATCAGAATTATAGGTTCTGTTTTCTCGGTCACCAGAAGGTCAATACGTTTGGTCAATCCATTCAGGACTATCTTTTTTTCGGTGATCAGGGCTGAGGTAGAATAGGACTTTACAGTAAGATAATAATGTATCCAGTGCTGTCTTACCCATTCCTCAGGAGTGAGCAGAAGATAAGTTTTACGAACTAAATCATAAATAAAAAACTTATCTTTGTCTTTCTTGAATTTAAAATCAAAAGTTTCCTGAAAATTCAGTTTTGGAAGTTCCATTAATAAGATGAAAGAATTAGATTTAATCCTCAAAAATATTAAAAATAAAGAAGTTTTACCTATTTATTTTTTCCACGGAGAAGAAGCTTACTTTATTGATGTCGCTGTGAAAGCCCTTGAGCATAACTTTTTGGAAGAAGATGAGAAAGCTTTCAACCAAACAGTTACCTACGGAAAAGATACTTCTTATCAGGAAGTCCTTTCTCTGGCAAGACAGTTTCCAATGATGGGAGACAAGCAGGTGATTATCGTGAAAGAAGCTCAGGATTTGCGATTCAATGAAGAGGAAAACAGAATTTTAGAATCTTATGTAGAAAACCCTGTTCCTTCTACTGTATTGGTTTTTGCGCATAAACACAAGAAACTGGACAGCCGGAAAAAGGCTGCTAAAGCTCTGGATAAAGCCAAAGCTCTTTTTCTGAGTGAATCTGTAAAAGAAAGCAATCTTCCTAAGTGGATTTCAGATGAATGTGCGAAATTTAAAATCAATACAGCACCTAATATTTCCCATCTTCTGGCAGAATATCTGGGTAATGACCTGTCAAGAATTGTCAATGAGCTCAACAAATTAAAGATCATTCTTAAAGAAGGAGAAATCCTTGACGGAACGATTGTTGAAAACCATATCGGAATCAGTAAAGAATATAACATTTTTGAACTTCAAAAAGCGTTGGGAACCAAAAATGCGAATGCTGCTTTTAAAATTGCCCATTTTATGGGAAAGAACCCGAAAAACAATCCTTTTGTAATGATGCTGGCAAGCCTTTACAATTACTTTTCAAACGTTATTATCTATCAAACGATGGCTGGGCAGTCTCCACAGACCATTGCTTCCCAAATGGGCGTAAATCCTTACTTTATTAAAGATTATGCAGAAAGTGCGAGACTTTATCCTTTGAAACACGCCACAAGAGTCATTTCTATTCTCCGGGAGTTTGATATGAAAGGAAAAGGACTTGGAGCAGTGAATATGGGAGAGGCGGAACTCATCAGAGAGCTGGTATATAAGATTATCAATGTAGATAAAATTAAGATGAAGGTGTGAGACGGGATACGAGTTTCGTGATTCGTGATTCGAGATAGCGAGATGAGTTTGTGATACTTGATGCGGATATGAAAACAAAAGTTTTAATTTTTATATTAAAGACCAAATCCTGTAACCCAACCCCAGAACTCTAATCTACTCTATAACAATTACTATCGAAATTCAACATATCAGATATTGACAAGTATCATTAAAATAACTTTAAGGAGAAATTAAAAATTCCGAAATTAGCAGTCTTAATTCAAATTAAATCTTTTCGAACAAAGTAAATTATGGAGCAAAACATTTTAGATTGTGTGATCGTTGGATCTGGGCCTTCTGGCTTCACCGCTGCTATCTATGCAGCAAGAGCAGACCTTAAACCTGAATTGTATACAGGTTTGGAGCCAGGCGGACAATTAACTACAACCACAGAAGTGGATAACTTTCCAGGGTATCCAGCTGGGATTACAGGTCCTGAAATGATGATGGATCTGCAAAAACAGGCAGAAAGATTTGATACCAAAGTTCATTATGAAATGATCACTAAAGCTGAATTCTCTAAGGAAGTTGGCGGTGTTCACAAATTATATGCAGGAAACAAAGAGATCCTTGCCAAAACAGTAATTATCTCTACTGGCGCTACAGCAAAATATTTAGGTCTTGATGATGAGAAAAAATATGCAGGAGGTGGAGTTTCTGCTTGTGCTACGTGTGACGGATTCTTCTACAGAGGAAAAGATGTAGTAGTAGTAGGAGCAGGAGATACAGCAGCTGAAGAGGCTACTTACCTTGCCAAATTATGTAAGAAAGTAACATTATTGGTGAGAAAAGACGTTTTCAGAGCTTCAAAAGCAATGGTTCACAGAGTGGAAAGTACTCCGAATATCGAAGTGAAATTTCACCATGAATTAATCGGGATTGAAGGAGAAAACAGTTTGGTAGAAAGAGCAGTGATCATCAATAACCAGACTCAGGAGAAATCTACAGTAGAGGTTGAAGGAATCTTTATCGCGATCGGTCACAAGCCAAATACTGATATTTTCGCAGGTCAGATAGATCTTGATGAGAATGGATATATCTTAACAGAAAAAGGTTCTACAAGAACAAATCTTCCGGGAGTATTTGCGGCTGGAGATGTTCAGGATCATATCTACAGACAGGCTATTACAGCTGCAGGAAGCGGATGTATGTCTGCCATGGATGCTGAAAAATATTTAGCTGAATTACACTAATAGTATTCAGTTTATACAATACAAAGCGTGCCCGATGGGTGCGCTTTTTTGTTATAATTTTTCCTGAAATAATATGATGTTTTCAAATTTTTTGAACCATTAAGGAAATTGAAGCTGTGAAGGAAAGTTAAGGAAACATCAAAGACGCTTTAAGAGCACACTGTTTCACCCTAATATTCTTAAACATTTAATTTTTCTTAGTGGTTTAAGTGCTTCAATTTCGAACATGGCTCTCATCAAATATTCAATGAAAATTCATGAAATATCTAATGAAAACATTAATATATTTGTGAAATTGCAAAACGATTACAAATTGCATGTAAGAAACTATAAACTGAACAAAAACGGATAAAAAATGAAAAGAGTAACTGCTATCGGAGGCATCTTCTTTAAGTGTAAAGACCCGGAACAAGTAAATGAATGGTACAAAACCCATCTCGGATTACCAACCAGTCCATATGGTGCCAAATTCGACTGGAAAGACGAAGAATCTGATAAGAAAGGATATACACTATGGAGCCCTTTTAAAGAGTCTACCCAATATTTTGAACCTTCATCAAAAGAATTCATGATCAATTACCATGTAGAGAATATCGAAGCATTGGTAAAGGAACTAAAGAAAGAAGGTGTAACTGTCCTGGATGAGGTCGCTACATATGAATATGGAAAGTTTGTACACATTCTTGATCCGGAAGGAAATAAAATAGAATTATTCGAACCTGCTGGAGAGTAAAAGGTGGAGGATGTTTGTCATTCAGAGTGGAACAAAGTGAAGCGTGGAATCTAAAGTATTTTAAAAAAGCTGGGATTACTGTGAAATGACAAACAATACAACTTAAGACACAATCATTTCCCTCCCTTGGAGGGGTGGCGAGAATTCAAAGAATTTTTGACTGGGTGGTTTCCCTCACACTCAAGCCTCTCCAAATTGTCATTCTGACGAAGGAAAAATCTCAAACTTTAAGATTCTCTTTCGTCAGAACGACAGTTTTACAATATTGCCTTAATTCTTAATCCAAAATATAAATCTTTTTCTCCTTAAGGTTGAATCCCAGTTTTTTACCCAGCCAGTTGATACTTGTTTTACCTTCATAAATAAGACCTTCCACAAAAGAGACTTTAGGTTTTTCAACAGTAGCAAAAGGAGTAGAAATAGAGCCAATATCACCGATATAAAACTTGGTCGTCAGATCGGGATTAAACTCACTTTTCTTTTCCATCATCTGAAGTGTTTCTTTTTTGATGTCCAGTATATTCACCAGGTGTTCACTCAGCCAGAAAGAATCTTTGCCAGAACCGGAATCCAGAAGAACATTAATCTTATATTTATTGTTCAGGAGCACGTAAGTGGTAATATCCATAGACTGGTCAGCATTGGTAGACAGCTGTATATCCATTACTTTCTTACTGGCCAGCTTTTCTTTTGGAAATATAAGCTCATTCGTAGTATAATCGATGATAAACTCTGTGTCATAGAGCATTGGAAGGGAAATCAAACCATCAATTCCTTTGATCTCCATATCATGAGTGGAGTACCAGGTATCCTTAAATTTCTTACCATTAAAAATAATCTCTTTCGATTTGAAAAGAGGAATAGTCATCTTTTCACCAGTAGCCCGGAAAGCCGTCAGATAATTATAAGTCTCTTTTGGACCAAGTTGTTTGGAAAAATTTCCCAGAAAAAGATTGATTCCTCCGCCGGTATCAAAGATGAAATTTCCCTTTTTACCATCTATTTCAGCTCCTACAATCAGATGGCCGGAGGGAAGGACAGATATAGGCATTTTCTGAGCAAAAGCCATAGAGGAAATAGCTAGTGAGGCAGTAACAATCGTGTTTTTAATAAAAGATTGAGTAAACATTTGAAAGATATTGTTATTAGTTTTTAATATTCTGATGAATCCTTACAAATATAAATTATAAAATGTAAAATTGAGTACAGGATGTCGGATAGTTTTATGATTCATGATCTTTTATAATATTTTTGGATCATTTCTAAAAGTCTTTCTGTTCATGGTAATAAATGGCTTCATACTTGAAGTAAAATTCCTACATTTAGCAACTAATCAAAAAGAATATGGAAACAAAAGTCATCAAAATAACACACGTTACCGGAACCTACATTATTGAAGCTCCCCATGGAAAACTTAATGATCTGAAAAGCCAGCTGGACAAGTGCCTGAACGATGAGCAGGGGGCTATTGTGATAAAGGGAGATGATGGAGATCAGTTTGTATACCCATCTGATCTTTTAAAAAACAGCTTCATTGCAATCGTAGACAAGGAATAGATGATATGTTCGTGAAAAATAATTCCCTTGATTTCTAGTCTATTATTACGTTTTGTTAAAATTTGTGTGGCAAAAGTTTTGCGGGAATTAAAAATCGTTCTATATTTGCACCACTGAAAACAACGGTATAGCCGGAGTTTAGGGAGAGTTGGCAGAGTGGTCGATTGCGGCAGTCTTGAAAACTGTTGACTGTAACAGGTCCGGGGGTTCGA
Source organism: Chryseobacterium sp. D764 (assembly GCF_019317325.1). Lineage (NCBI taxonomy): Bacteria > Pseudomonadati > Bacteroidota > Flavobacteriia > Flavobacteriales > Weeksellaceae > Chryseobacterium > Chryseobacterium sp. D764. The sequence continues at coordinate 141,810 of NZ_CP079219.1, forward strand.
ATCCCTCACTCTCCGCAAAAAAAGCCTTGAATCATTTGATTCAAGGCTTTTTTATTTTCATATATCTCTTTTTTATTTTTTTGTTCCAAGATGAATTTTAATATTACACTGTGCTAATTTCAACAAAGAATCATTTGTAACAGCCAAAATAGGAGAACTGCACATTATGAAGTACCAGAAAGTGATTTCTTCTCCATAGAAATATAATATTTTTGTAGGGCAGGTCTTATTTATCATCTTTATTTAAATATATTTGAGTATAAAACTTATAAGGCTAAGCTTATATGACACAACCCCTATTATTTTTCTCAACCGGATACTTTATCTATATTGGCTGTGCTATTGACACTGTTGTTCACGAGCATCATGCAATACAGATTGCTATAAGTCTTGATAATGAAATAGAGGTGATATCATCCGGCTCTGTTATGAAATATAAGGCTGTTGTCATTAATTCTGATGAATCGCATGAATGCAGAACCTATGATAATACATTCTTATTGATTAATATTGATCCTGAATGTAAAATTGGGACGGGTCTTAAAAAAACTTATTTGTCAGGACAAAAAATCACACGATTACCTGAATCAACCGTGGAAGAATTATTGGAGGATATCAAACCGCTGCTGGAAAGTAATATGTCGGTTGATCCACTTTTCAATACAATACTTCAATTTCTTCAGAAGCTATCAAATACTGATGAAACCAAAGAAATGGATGAAAGGATCGTCAAGGTTCTGGAGATTCTGAAGCAGCCCGGAATTGAGCCTCTGAAGATTGAGAATTTATCATCTGCAGTCTATCTTTCTCCAGGCAGACTGATTCATTTATTTACAGAACAGGTGGGTATTCCTATGAGGAAGTATATTCTGTGGGCGAGACTTTTAAGGGCATTACAATATATTTTTGATGGCCATAATCTCACAGATTCGGCTCTGGAAGCTGGTTTTTCAGATGCTCCACATTTCAACCGTACCTTCAGGAGGATGTTTGGGCAGTCACCTACATTGTTGTTGCAGAATAGCCAAATCATACAAGCGTATATAAAATAGCTGCAGCATCTTTGCCTATATAATCTAAATCTAATATTATGTTTGCCATTAACCATGCTGCAACAGCTTTGTTGATTAAAAAAAACAACCCCAAACTGCCACTGTTCCCGCTGTTGGTTTCCGTACAGCTTGTAGAAGTATGCTGGGTATTTTTCAACTATCTGGGTTGGGAACACTTTTCAATTTCCGGGGGTAGGGTACATCTTGACTTTCTGCCGTATTCACATTCTATTTTTTCAGGAATTGCTGCTGCGGTACTTTCATTTTGTGTGATCAACTGGGGGTATAAAAACAGAAAACTAGCGCTGGCATTTGCTATTGGAGTTCTGTCTCATGTTGTCATTGATGTGATTTTTCATGAGAAGGATATTCAGCTTTCGCCCTTTTCTGCCAAACCGGTTTTAGGACTCGGAATTCTAGATTATCCTATTCTGAATTTCATTATTGAACTTGCCTATGGGATATTCTGCTGGTGGTATTTTAAAGGAAATAAAGCATTGCTTTGGGTAATTATTATATTCAATGTCCTTGATCTACCAATGATGCTGGCACACGGGGATACATTAGCTCCTTTTGTCAGATATCCTTTCATTTTACCTTCAGTTATCCTATTTCAGATCCTTATTACATGGTATTTTGTTTACCGGTATGCCAATTCAAAAAATGATAAGAACAGCCGCCCTGCCATTGGTGAAATTTAATCATCCAGTAATTTATGAGAATGTTTCCCGTTAGAAAAAATTAAATAATAAAAGCATCACAAATTTAGTGAAGCTTTTATTATTCTTCCTGCCAGATTAATCATGATACCATTTCTTTTTTAATAATAAACTTGCTTTTACAAGAAGTATTAGCACCGGAACTTCTACCAAAGGGCCAATCACTCCTACAAATGCCTGTGGAGAATGGATTCCGAAGACAGAGATTGCAACAGCAATGGCCAGTTCAAAATTGTTTCCGGTGGCTGTAAAGGCTATAGATGCATTTTTATCATAAGGTATTTTTAATGACTTATTGATCATAAAACTCACGAAAAACATCAGAATAAAATAGATCATCAGGGGGAGCGCTACTTTAATTACATCTGCAGGCAGTTCCAGTATTTTTGAGCCTTTTAGGCTAAACATCAGTATGATTGTAAACAATAAAGCATACAGCGTAACGGGTGATATTTTTGGAATGAATTTTCTGTTGTACCATTCCTCTCCTTTAGATTTTATCAGAAAATAACGACTGAGAAAACCCGCTAAAAAAGGAATTCCAAGGTATATAAGGACACTTTCAGTAATATCTTTCACAGACACATTTACATTGAAATTGGCCAGACCTAATTGAGTGGGCAGTACATTAATAAATAACCACACCATAAAGCTGTATGTAAACACCTGAAAGATACTGTTTAAGGCAACCAACAACGCCGCATATTCTCTGTTTCCTTTGGCCAGATCATTCCAGACGATGACCATAGCAATACATCTTGCCAGCCCGATAAGAATCAGACCTGCCATATAATCAGGTTCATTCCTTAAAAAGAGGATCGCGAGACCGAACATCAGAGTAGGACCAATAATCCAATTGAGCAATAAAGAAACCCCAATTACTTTTTTATCTTTAAATGCCAATGGCAGAAGAGAATAGTCAACTTTTGCCAATGGGGGATACATCATAAGAATGAGTCCTATTGCCAGAGGAATATTGGTAGTTCCTACAGACTGGGAATTGATGAGGTTAGGAATAGAAGGAAACAAATGTCCCAAAGAAATCCCCAAACCCATCGCAATGAATATCCATAACGTGAGATAACGATCCAGAAACTTTAATCTTGGCTGCATGATTATTTTTTGATTTTAGAAAAAACATAGAACATTTCTTCTGCAATTTGTAAGCTTCGCTTTGTATATACACCTGTTTGTTCAGGGGTATTGTCTGAAACTTTTGGGTCTTCAAATGTGATAGGAATTCTTTTTTCTGCTCCGGGGATGAACGGACATCCGCCATCTGCCTGCGAACAGGTCATAATTGCTGCAAATCCGGAAACGGGATTGAAAGGACTGTCATATTTTTTTGAAAAACCTATAACGGGGAGGGTATTGTCATCATATTTTATGGCATATATGGGATTATCTGAAATTGCAATACTGAATACTGTAAAACCCTGCTCAGCTAAAGTTTCTGCTATCTTGGGGAATAATGCCGTTGTTTCCGTACCTCCGGAGTAGCTATGAACTCCCGGGATCGTAAAAAAAGCAGCCGCTGCCTGTGCCCAAACCTGCGTCAAATGACTACGGCGCGAATTGTGCGTGCAGATAAAATTCAGATTGACTTCCTTTCCCTCATTTACTTTTTGCTGAATGTAGCTAATCAATGGTTCCAGAATCTCTTTTCTGCTGGTCTCTATATTTTCCCATTGTAAAGATTGAACCGTGTTTAATAATTCTTGATACATCTATCTATTTTATAAGGTTTAATTAGCAGCAGCCTGAAGCCGGATTGCAAGCTGATGTTGGGTTTGCAGACAATTCAGAAAGATTTTTCTTTTGTTTTTCAGAAGGAATTCCGCATGCTTCCTGAGCAAGACAGGCTGTTGTTTTGTTTTTCAGGACAAAATTTTTACCGTTAAATTCCAGATCATATTTACCGATAGTTTCTCCCTGATATTCTACTTCAATTTCTGAATTTTCTATTCCCAGTTTTTCTTCAGAAAGTTGAATGATATGCAGCAGTTTTCCCGGTTTCAGACGGTGTTCATAATCATCAGCATCCCATAGCTGAAAGTTGACCGCCTTTTCATTTCGGATTACACCGCCACAATCTATGAAGTTTTTTGTAATCTGACCTACTTCTGTTACATGGAAATGCTCAGGTACAAAAGTGCCGTTTTCCAATTGAAATTCTACATTTTCCAGTGTCGGAAGGATTTTTTTGATTTCGGATAGTTTCATTAGATTAAAATTTATTAGTGTTATATTGCAATATTACGATTATGTTGTTCAAAAAAAATGCCTTAACAGCATTGTTTTATCGTAACATCCTGATTAAAAAACAGGTTGAATTCGTTTTGAAATTGTTTCCAGGTACTTTCATTAATACAGTAGCATACTGATTTTCCTTCAATTGAACCTTTGATGATTCCGATATTCTTCAGCTCTTTTAAATGTTGCGAGATAGTAGCCTGAGCCAAACCAAGCTCTTCAACCAAATCATTACAGATGCATGCCTTTTGATTAATAATATATTGTAAAATAGCTATTCTGGCAGGATGTCCCAAAACTTTAAGAAGGGAAGCTAATCTGTTTTGTTCGTCAGTATAGATTTCTGTTTTAGTAACTCCCATTATTTTTTTTATTTTAATATTGCAATATTACGATATTAAAATATGATAAACATGAAAAACTTAATTAATTTTAGCGATTTGTTTTTAAGTAGCTGATTTGCAGTTAGTTAAAATTATTGATAAGTTGTAATGTCGAAAATAAAAAAGATGAAACAGGGATATGCTTCATCTTTTGATTTGTTTTATGGTAAACTAATCTTTTTGCCTTGTTCCGGGAAAATATAATTTACTTTTAAAGGATTGTTTTTCAAGAGTTCCTTTTTGATAAGTTCAGGGTTATCACCAGTTGGTTTTCTATGGGTAATTACAATACTGAGGCTTTCAAGGCTGCTTTGTCCTGTCTTTTCTTTCAGTTTGCTTAATTCTTCAATCAACAGATTAGGAGTAAGGTGGCCAAACAGCAGATGTTCAGGCTGGCTGTTTGGGAAAGAAACTTCTATTAATATGGTGTTCAGCTGTCTTTTTTTAACAAGAGGAGCGATAGTATTCCAAAGGAGATCAAGACGGTCGGACTTTTCGATGCGGTCAGCACCTGTATCGCCCAGATAAAGAAGATAATGATCATCTCTTCTTACCAGTGCAGCACTGCTTTTATAAGGATTTACATGGCTCAGTTCATATCCTGTTATAAAAAACGGAGTTTTGTGAGCCGGGATTTCAGTTCCTTCCTGAAGTTCATTATAATGGTATTTTCCAAGGATAGGTTTTTGACCCTGATCGGCAAAATTAATCCAGGTATCCGTGATGAAATAGTGATTTTGTAAAATCTGAATCACCGGAGCTATAGCGAAAATATCCTTTTTAGAATCTGCCGGAGAATTGATGATAAGCCCTGATAAATGATCCAAATGACCATGGGATACAAAATATCCTTTTATCTGATCCTTGAGAACTGTTTCTGCAGATCCGTCAAGACTTTTCAGTTGAATAGCTTTTCGTATTCCTGCATTTACAGTACCGGCATCAAGGCAGAGAAATGCATTGTCTTTCGGAGCGCCTACCAGATAGGCTGATAAATTGTCTTCCTGCTCTCCACCATAAATCCCTAAGGGAATGACATCAAAATTTTGTGCATGGCAAATAATATTCAGAAGAAGAGCTAATAAAGAAACTGCTGTTTTTTTCATAATACTTACACTGGAAACCATCCTTTACTTGATGGACAGAGCAAATTTACGTTATTTTTTGGCGACTGCCTTTCAGTTGTATTAACAAATAGAGCATAATTCGGGTAAGTATTTTAAAATCTGACTAGATAATACTTTGTCTTATAAATGAATAAAGCCCGCCGAACAATCGGCAGACTTTTCTATTTGGAAAATTATTTTATTGCGGTTGCTGCTGCGTTACACAATGTACCATTCCGCCATTGGCAAATAAATTACGGCAGTCTATTCCAACAACCTGTTTACCGGGATACAGCTGTTGGATAATATTGTTGGCAACGGCATCATTCGGATCATTATAATTAGGGACCAATACGCGGTTGTTTGCGATGTAATAATTGATGTAAGAAGCACGGCCTACATTTTTTCCGTAAGTGGTTATCACATCATTTCTGGTTAACGGAACTTTTACAAACTGGTAAGGAGAACCATTTTTTGCAGTAGCATCATATAATTTATCAATGTCGCCGTCAGGAACCTGCCAGTAGTTAAGATCATTAGGATTCATTGTGATAATAGTAGATGAATTTGCAAATCGGGCAAAACCGTCAATATGCATATCGGTGATATCAAGACCCGCTTTTCCATTCAGCCAGATAAATTTAGTTACGCCTAGGTTTTTGGTAAAAATAGCTTCTGCCTGTTGTTGCGTCATCCCAGGATTTCTGTTGTTATTAAGGATGGAACTTTTACAGGCCATCAATACTCCGTTTCCGTCAATTTCTACACTTCCGCCTTCATTGATCATCACAGAATTGAGGTTGATTTTAGGTATATTGGTGTCTGTCGCTATTTTTGAAGGAATTGCATTACACCTGCTGTAATCGGCTTTGTTACCCCAGCCGTTAAATCCCCAGTCCTGAATGTATAGCTGGCCATTTTGATCCTTTACATAAATGGGGCCATTATCTCTTACCCAAAAATCATCTGTCTGATAAAGCTTGAAATTGATATTGGTAAGGGGAACTCCTGCATTGTTTAATAACCCTGTGATACGAGCTTTTTCTATACTGTCGTAAGCAATGATATGAACTTTTTCACTTTGTACAAGTTCTTTGGTCATTGCTACCCAGGTTGCATCCAATCGGTTACGGTAAGTCGTTCCATACTGATAATGGTGAGGCCATTGAAGCCATGTTCCTTCGTGTGGAGCTGATTCTTCAGGCATTTTGTAAGCAGCAGCACCGGGATTTGTTGTATCTGGAGGTTCTGGTAATTGTGTCTGAGAACAGGAAAGTAAAATAGCTGGTAATAACAGTGACATGATTTTCTTTTTTTGCATAATTGGTTGATTTTTTAACAGGGCAAAATTAGATCGATAAAAATGTGAAAACTTGTCCCAAATTGACAACTTACTTCAAAGGCAGTAAAATATAAGTTAACTGATTTTCCTGTTTATCTTCATTGTCAGCATGTCTTTCGTACTTTTCTATGATAGGAGCGTGTGAAAATTCAAGACCGGAATTAAAAATCCAGCGGGAATAGATTTTAGTATATGTTTCGTCTATTGTTTCATAGCTGCCTGTATGGGTAAAGCGGGCATATTTCCCTCCAAATATTGTTTTTGAAGGCAGTTTTTTGTTGATAGACTGTACAGAAGAACATGCATCATACCGGCAGTTGATTTCTGTTTTAATCAAGGGTTCGTCTGCTATTACGCCAAAATATTCTGTTCCGGAATCGGGAAACTTATTTTCCATAAATTTTTTCCACAGTACTTCAATTTCTTCGTTGTTATAATAGGTTTTAATACTCTGATAGTATACCTGCAATGATTTAAGATAGACAATCTCCGGCTCCAGCAGTTCATCAGATGTTATCGGAATGATCTCGTCTTCACATAAAAGTTTTTCCTTACTTAATCTTGCTGCTTTTGGAGAAATCCCGAAATGCTGTTTAAAAGCTTTGGAAAAAGAAGCGATATTGGAAAAACCTACTTCAATAGCAATAGAGGTGAGATTTTCCTGGGTATAAAGAATCCGTTTATAAGCATTTTCTACCTTTAATCTTTGCTGAAAAGCACCTATTGTTTCTCCGCAGCTGTACTTAAAAATACGCTGGATATTCCGGTAAGAATAATGTGAGATATCTTCCAGTTCCTTTACAGAAACAGGCCGGTCATAATTCTTTTCCATGAAATTGATAACTCTGTAAATAGAATTCAGGTTGTCTTCCATAAGCTTTGAAATTTTCAGAAATAAACAGCTGGAAATAATTTACAAATAAAAGAAATAAAAAAATGTCTTAGCAATATTGTATTTTAGCTTTCGGTAAAAATAAATTTCAGCATAAAAATTTTTGCCATTTTAAAAACCAAAAACCGACCAAAAAACTTGAAATAAACCATGGAAAAAGAATTATCACAATTAACAGATCATGAATTATTAGAAAAGAAAAAAGAAATCAAATCCAATAATATTCTCAATGCTGTGCTTCTGGGAGTAATGGTAGGTATTTCGATTTATAGCACTATAACTGGCGGCTTTGGATTTTTGACCGTTTTGCCATTATTTTTTGTAGGTTCTATTGCCAGCCGCTGGAATAAAAACAAGAAACAATTAGAAGAAGAACTGAACTCCAGAAATCTGAAATAAAATGCAGGAATTTAACCGACAAACAGAAGCTGGTGCAGTAGCTTATTTCCGCGATTGTATAAAAAACGGAGATGTTGCAGGAGCATTAAGCTGTTTTCATCCTGAAGCAGTCTATATAGACAGAGAAGGGAAGGAGCTGAGAGGTCTTGAACAGATAGAATTGGCCATGAATGAAATCTGCAGGTTAAAGCTGGATATTCAGGGAGAAGTTTCCCATGTGACCGTTGTGAATGATCTTGCGATGTGGGTTGATCAGTGGGAAATGACAGGAATTGCTCCGAATGGACATTCTATACACATGACCGGTCATACTTCGTGCATTATGAAAAGAAATGAAAACGGGGAGTGGCTGTGGCTGGTTGACAATCCTTTTGGAGCTGCTATACTTAAAAATGATAATATGGTATAAAGTCTGATTTCTGACCCTTGGCAAGGTTTCAAACCTTGACAAGGGTTGGGACAAAGTCTTTCAGAAACAAAATAAAAAACCTTCAGAACTGTTCTGAAGGTTTTTATATTTAATCTATTGGATACTGATTTTTAATTGCGTAAAAACTGACCAATTCCAGGTGAATCAAAAGTAAAGGTATTTTGATTTTCAGACTTATCAATTTTATTGCTGATAGTCAATGCCCACAATACTAATTCTTTACAGAAATTCTGATCTTCCGGACTCAGTTCAGACGTATTTTCTTCCACCACGGCTGCCAGAGGAGCAATCTTATCGAGTTTAGCATAAAACTCTTCATCGGTATCATTATAATTAAGCTCCAGATGATTTTTATTAAACCATCTGATCAGGTCGGTATAAGGTGTTTTGATCCCTTCTTTTTCCAGTTTGGAGATACGCGGGAAGAGACTTTCAAATTGGGTCATCACCGCTTTGTCAATTAATATTTTGGCAACATAATCAGCGCCTTCCTGTTCTCCTTCGTAAACCAGTTCAATTTTTCCTGTGATGGATGGAATGATCGACATAAAATCAAGCAGACGGACAGTGGTTCGCTCAGCTCCGGATTCAATCAAACGTAATTTAGCGGCTGCAATTAAGTTTTCCATAGCGCTGATGGTCAGACGGGCACTCACACCACTTTTTGCATCTACATATTCACTGATGCGTGCTGCAAAAGCGACTTCCTCTAAAAGATCTTTCGCCAGGTCAGGAATTTGTATCTGTGCTTTATCTTCAGCAGAAATCAATGCTTCCTGCTCTGTAATCTGGCGAGCAAGAGCAATTGTTTTTGGATAGTGGGTGAAAATCTGAGACCCTATTCTGTCTTTCAATGGCGTTACAATACTTCCTCTGTTGGTATAATCTTCAGGATTGGCTGTGAAAACAAACTGAATATCAAGAGGCATTCTCAGCTGGAAACCGCGGATCTGAATATCACCTTCCTGCAAAATATTAAACAGGGAAACCTGGATGCGTGCCTGTAAATCCGGAAGTTCATTTAAAACAAAAATAGAACGGTTGGCACGTGGGATCATTCCGTAATGCAAAACACGTTCGTCGGAATATGGTAATTTTAAAGTAGCCGCTTTGATGGGGTCTATATCTCCAATTAAATCAGCCACATTCACATCCGGAGTTGCTAATTTTTCATAGAAACGATGGGAGCGGTGTACCCATGAAATCGGAGTTTCATCACCCAGTTCTGCAATGAGATCTTTGGCAAATTTTGAAATGGGCAGGAATGGGCTGTCATTGATCTCAGAGCCTTTTACAATAGGCATATACTCATCAAGCAGATTGACCATGCTTCTTGCGATTTTTGTTTTTGCCTGTCCGCGTAATCCCAATAAATTGATGTGGTGGCCGGCAAGAATGGCTTTTTTCAATTGGGGAACCACCGTGTCTTCATATCCCCAAAGTCCTTCAAATACAGGTTCTTTAGCTTTAATCCTGGTAATCAGGTTCGCCTGGATTTCCTCATTAATCGTTTTATGGGTATAACCGGAATCTTTTAATTCTTTGAATGTAATATCGTTTTTCATTTTCTTGTACTGCTAATTATCTGGTAAGATTTTTCTTGTAATGCTTTGATGAAGTCTGAAATCCGACCTCTATATTCTTCTTATTCTGTTTTTTTCGTAATCCTCGAAGATCATTTGTCCTAAACCTGATAGCCCTGTCAGAAATGCTTTTCCTTTGTTTTGAGCGGTAAACTCTTCTACAAACTGACGCAGATAGGGGTCCTGGGCAATCATAAAAGTAGTGATGGGGATTTTCAATTTTCTGGCCTGTGCTGCTCTGTTGAGACATTGGGTAACAATCTTTTCATCCAGACCAAAACTGTTCATATAAAACTCACCGCTTGGCAGCTGAATGCAGCTCGGTTTTCCGTCGGTGATCATAAAAATCTGTTTGTTGGTATTTCTTTTTCTGCGGAGAATATCCATTGCCAGCTCCAGACCGGCTACAGTATTGGTATGGTAAGGCCCTACTTTTAAATAGGGAAGGTCTTTGATCTTGATGGGCCATGCTTCATTTCCAAAAACGATGATATCAATGGAATCTTTGGGGTATTTCCGTTTAATCAGTTCTACAAGTGCCATGGCAACCTTTTTCGCTGGTGTAATACGGTCCTCACCATATAAGATCATAGAGTGGCTGATGTCAATCATGAGGACGGTACTCATTTGTGCCTTATGTTTGGTTTCTTCTACAATGAGATCGTCTTCCGTAATACGCAGGTCTGAAATTCCGTTATTGATCTGGGCATTTTTTAAGCTTTCAGTCATGTTTACAGCTGTTAGATCGTCTCCATATTGGAAGGAACGGTTTTCACCATCGCGTTCGTCACCAATTCCTGTTTTGCTGGTACGGTGATTTCCTGCTCCGTTTTTCTTCAGCTTTCCAAATATTTGATCTAAAGCATATTCACGAAGGGCAGCTTCCAGTTTTGGAGTTAATATATTTTTACCTTTTCCACTTCCGGTATTGCCTTCTTCAGGATCTTCCTCTTTGATATAACCTCTTTTTTTCAAATCTTCTTCAAAATCCTGAAGGGTGTATTCCTCGTCGAAAATGTCATATTCCTTATCTAGCATATCAAGCCATTCAAAGGCTTCCTCAAGATCTCCGGAGGTATGGGTGAGCAAATCTTTGAAAACATCAAAGACCCGGTCAAAATGTGATATTTCCTCCGGCACATGTTTACTGAATATAAAGCCTTTCTGAGGATTAAAATTTTTATCTGTCATAAGATGATGAAGCTGTTTTGCTGTTATTGGGTTTTGAATATTTCAGTTGATCATACAATGAAACTGCCTGAAGTATTCTGTATACCTTTACTTTGTTTCAAACTGAAAAGTTAGGAAAATATCACTTGAAGATTCCTCCAGAGAAATAGAAAAAACTAATGGTGGTGATATGGAATAAGAATATAATAACGTATTGTTGTAATAAAATCTAAAGTATTCTTTACCATAGATTGATATTAAAAAATGTACAAATAAAGATTTGTACATTTTAAATTATTGGAGAAAATTGATTTTTATGAATGGATGGCTATCATGGTGGCTGTCATTTTTGCAATGAGCTTTTCCTCTTTTTGATCATAGACGTAACCCTCACAAATGGTAAGTGTTCTTCCTGTCTGCAGAACTTTTCCAATGGCCACAAGTTTATCTGTATTGGCAGGTTTCATAAAATTAACTTTGAATTCTACTGTCAGACATTGGAATTTTCGGGCATCGTTGTTAGAGCGGCATATCCGCAGGCACTGTCTACAATGGTTGTCAGAACGCCTGCATGAAAAAAACCGTTGTGCTGGGTCAGATGTTCAGAAAACTTGCAGGTAATTTTAGCCTGTCCTTGTTGTACTTCTTCTAATTGGGCACCAATTGTTTTCATGATCCCCTGTTTGTCAAAACTCTGTTTTATTCTATCGTACATAATGATTGGTTTTTATTCATGATATTTTAGTCCATCCAAAGCTTTATCTACCTTTTTATTTTCGCCATACATGATAATACCAACCAGATCCAGATTATCTGAAGTATGTTTTGCTATTTCAAGAACATTTTCTTCACCAGATCTTGTATCAAAGAGCTGTCGGGTATAAATTCCAATGGCCAGCTCACGGTCTCTTGAGCGGTGGAATGCCCTTTGAAGCTTTTCTGTACTGTCTGCTTTATAGACAAGGGTAGGATGCTTTATAAAAGGCAGAAATTCCTCATGGTCAGCTGTCACGAATTTATCACCGTGGGTTTCCGGAAATTCGATTGCAATACTTCCGGCCAAAAAAGAAACAACATTAAGTTTTTGCCATGGTAACAGGTCGTCTTTGATAACGATGGCTACTTTTTTATCATACATATTTTAATTGTTTACATTTAATTCCATTTGAATATTACAGCGCTGATAGGGAGTTGACCGTCCGGTTACTTTCTGGAAACCCAGTTTGTAATACAGATTAATGGCGGGTTTCAGTAGGGTATTACTTTCAAGATATATTTTTGATGCTCCGGAATCTTTTGCTTTGCTGATGATTGCCTGTCCCAGCAGCCAGCCTATATTTTTTCCCTGTGCCTTTGGGGAAACGGCCATTTTTGCCAGCTCAAAATCATAATCAAGTTCATCCATTTTGATAAGAGCGCAGACCCCAAGCGGTTCATCATTATAGAGTGCGACAAGAATCTTTCCTCCTTTATTTAAAATGTATTCTTCAGGATTATCCAATGCCTTATAATCGGCATCTTCCATTACAAAATAAGTAGAGATCCACTCTTCATTAAGTGCTTTGAATGCAGATTGGTATTTCGGATCATAATCAACGATCTTTACATTTTTACTTTCGCGAGCCTTTTTCTGTTCTTTTACTCTGGAAAGCAAGGATTTCTGTTCAAAAAGGTGCTCCCATTCTGCAAGGGCTTCCCAGAGATTATGTGTAGCTTCTTCAATAATCCGGTCAATAGCAAGATCTATATCTGCACATTGTATTGTTACCATTTTCTCTGCGAGTTGTTTACCTTCCGCAGTTAAGCCTACGATATTTCTTCTCTTATCACTTGATTTAAGGTTATCCTCAACCAATCCTGCCTTCAGCATTTCCTTGATAATTTTTGTTACTGAAGGTTGAGAGTGTCCAATTTGTTCGGCAATCTCAGTAATGGTTTGATTGCTTTCTTCATGCAATACAAAAAATACAGGAAACCATTTGGGCGAAAAGTTTTCTACATTATACAACTCATAAATTTTAGTGGCATCTTCGGTCACTTTTGCTGTCAGCAAACGGAGCCTGCTGCCTAACGCCATTTTACCTGTTCTGTTGAATAAGTCCATATTTCAAGATTTTTTTATTAATAACTCTCAGTTTTGGCAGGGAAATTCATTGTTTTTACATCATCTATATAATGCTGTGCAGCTTCTGTCATTACGGTATACAGGTCTGCGTAACGCCTTAAAAATTTGGGTGAAAAATCTTTGTTCATTCCCATTACATCCTGTATAACCAATACCTGTCCGTCTGTGCCTACACCCGCACCGATTCCTATTGTTGGGATAGATATTTGTTGAGAAATTTGAGTAGCAAGATCAGCAGGTATTTTTTCAAGCAGTATTCCAAATGCTCCTAATTCTTCCATTAAATGGCAATCTTCTATCAGTTTTTTTGCTTCGTCTTCATCTTTTCCTCTTACAGCATACGTTCCATATTTATTGATAGATTGAGGCATTAACCCTAAATGAGCCATTACAGGAATACCGGCATCAATTATTTTTTTTACATCCTCCCTGATTTCTGCTCCACCTTCAATCTTAATAGCATCTGCACCAGTTTCCTGCATCATGCGGATAGCTGCATCAAGAGATTTCATGGGATTTCCAGATACGGTTCCAAATGGCATATCAGCGATCACCAACGCTCTTTTGCTACCATTCACTACTGATTTTGTATAATAGATCATTTGGTCTAAGGTGATGCTTAATGTCGTTGGATTTCCGATCATTGTATTGGATGCACTATCTCCCACAATGATTACATCAATTCCTGCTTCATCAATGATCTTCGCAGTAGTATAATCATAAGCCGTCAAAACACTTATTTTTTCGCCTTTCTCCTTCATTTTTTTTAATTGAAGCGTGGTAATCTTTTTCTTATCTTCTTTTTTATGAACTGACATTTTTATGTTTTTTGTTTTACACTAAGTTCCTGTACTTTATATAAGCATTACAAAATAACTAATTATATAACCAGTTATACAAATGTAATGAATTAATAATTACCAAGATGAATGTATTGAATTAAAATTATTAATTGTATTTAAAATAATGTCATAAAAAGATCCCACAGAAGATTGTCTGGGCAATAATTTACTGTAAATACAGGAATAATAAAGCTCCGAAATAATCCGGAGCTTTATTGATACACATCATCTTACTTATTATTATTATTATTATTATTATTATTATTATATATTCAAGATTACCATCCTAAATAATATTCATGATCCAGCCAGTACGGCCAGTCTAATTTAAAATGGGTCTGAAGCATTTTTTCCGCTTCACAGAAGGCGCCTTCCACCCAGCCTTGCTGATCAGAATAGGCTTCCCCGATAATGTGGATTTGCTCATCCACCAGTGGTTTTCTCATATAAGGCATGACATCTTTCACTGAGAAACCTGCTTTCCAGGCATGATATCCTGCGCCATAAGGATCGTCTGTCCAGTCTCTGAAATAGGTTATATAAGGTTGTGGAATATCTATACCATGCAATTCTTTCAATTGGTTTATCAATTCGTTGACCATGAACTCAGTGGCCTGAACATCATCAAATTTGTGTAATTCTTCCATGGATGTAGACTTGTTCGCTCTTACTTTGAAAAGAACTTTGTCATCAGAAAGCGCTTTCCAGAAAGTTTCCGTTTCCATATCACCGTAACTTCCCAGCAGCATTGAATTATTATTCTCAGCATCAGTACCGAAATAGTAGCATTGTCTCATAGGTAAGTCCGTAATAGAATGCCCGGAATAAATATCAAGATCTCTCCACCAAGGACGGTCAAAGCCCATCAGGATTTTAAATGCAGGCTCCATAATAATAGAACGGATATTTTCATTCAGTTTCTGATGTCTGCTAGCATCGAAAAAGAAATTATTCTGATCCAGAAGTTCAAGAGATTTTCTTGGCATACCCAATACTATGGAATTGGCATATACTTTCCAGGTTGTATTGCTTTGTATATTCAGGAAAGTAAGTTCATATTTATGAGTATGGATCAAATGGTGGTCTTTGGTGAAGGTAATCAGTTTATTTTCAGACCAGATACGAGCTCCTTCATGTTCCATATAAGTGTTGGCTATTGCATAAGCAATGCTGTCATATCCCTCTTCAATGGTTTTGTAGGTAGTATCGGCAGAAAAATCTCCTACCATATACGGAAATGCCTCAGCAGAATTCCAGTTGATGGTATTGGAATAATATCCTCCGGCATTGGCCAAAAACTCATAACCTTCCTGAGAAACCTGGTCCTTGATTAAATTCCAGAAACCGATATCATTTACCAGACGTTTATCATAAGGGGAACCCGGGAAATTGTAAACCATTCTTGGTTTGATGGTATCCCAGTCTCTGCTGGTCAGTTTGAAAGAGTAATCATAACCATTAGGATCTGCAATGATCAGTTCTTTATAGTTTTCTGCGACCCATGCATCTGACATTAAAACATTGTAAATGATTTTATTAAATAGCTGGTCAGAGCTGAAGCCTTCATCCCCTTCATTCAGATAATAACGGGTAATCAGTTTGCTATCGTGTTTCTGTTCTTCTGTCCATGCATTTTGTTTGAAACGTTCTTTTCTGATGTACATCAGAAGTTTTTCCGGTTCACCCATAGGGAACTCAACAGGGGTCATCTTATCTTTTAATACAGGTGTTCTTTTGTTTGGATCCTCTTTCAATGGATAACCCTCTATCAATGTGGTTACAATTTCCTGAGAAGTCAGGTAACGCATTCCTCCAAGCTCACCCCAGAAATTCATTCCCGGCATGACTACGGATTCCAGTCTTCCGCCCAATCTGTTACTCATATCGAAGACCTGTACTTCGTGAGCCTTATACTTATTATCGGTTACCAAACGGAAAGCTGTATAGAGTCCGGAAGTTCCGGCACCAATAATGGCTACTTCTACTTTCAGATCGGGCTGCATTCCCGGATACAGCGGTGTATCTTTATTTACGTTTTTTTGATTCATGGTTTTATAATTTTTTAAAGTGCTAAGAAATATTTATATCCTAATCGGAATGGAGTAATGTCAAAATTGGTATGTCCGTCTAATGCAAGATCAGACATGATTTTACCTAAGAAAGGGGTGAATTTTGCGGCCCATCCTGTGGCATAAATCACAATGTTTTTATGATTGGGGACATAAGAAGGAGCAAAATCAATCAGTAATTCTTTATTGGGAATTGTGCTCAAAGCGATAAGACATGTTGAAGTATATTCCGGTTCAATATTCAGACCCGTCATATGGTTTTGTATCCATTGGGAAGTATAGGCGAGTTCCTTCGGGTTCGGAATCAATGTTCTGTCATTGGGTTCCTCCAAAGGCTCGATGACAAAATCCGGTGCTACGCGGATATATTCCGGATGGTCCCATTCAACAGAAGGAAAACCGTAAAACTGATTGCCGTTATCTCCCGTTGCATTCTGGAACACAAACCAGGTTGGGTATTGTATTGCAGGATCAGTCTTTTTGAAATAAGCAGAAGACATATTCCAGTAGGTAGCTTCTATTTTAAAATCAAGTAGGTTGATAACACTGTTTATATATGGTCCGGGAATAATGGCCAGTTTTTTGGCGATATAAATTCCGTTGGGAGTGGTAAGCTCAAAAAGTTCACCATTTTGTTTGATCTCAAGCACAGGAGAATCTTCTCTGAGCTCTACGGTTTCTTCTTTCTGGCAAAGACTTAGAAGCGTTTCAATAGTTGCTTTAAAATTAATGCTGGCCCCATCAGGCTGAAACAGTCCTACATAATTGTCCGGCAGGTTTTTGAAATGATACTGCTCTTCAATTTGCTTTGAAGTTAAGTTTGTATAGGAAACACCTAAAGCTTCTAAAGCTTTCTCTGCTTCAGCAATATTTCCTTCGGTAGAATGTACTTCAGGATCTCCAAACCAGAGGGTACCTACTTTATCGAGCAATTGGGTATCAGTCTTTTTTTGAAACTCATCCCAATAAGGTTGGGAATCCAAAGCCATTTGTACCATATATTCATCCGGATAGGGAATCCGGAACTGACGGGATACCCCCGCAGAGCTGCCCAGCTGATTCACAAAGGTGTATTGTTCCAATACCAACGTCTTGGCCTGGCGCTGGCCGAGATGGTAGGCCGTTGCAAGGCCTATTGCTCCTCCGCCAATGACAATTACGTCGTAGTTTTCTGTAATCATAGGTTATTGTTTTATTTTTTATAATCGTATTGAAGAGATACAGAAAAGTAAAGACATCAAAATGAAGGAATGTACCACCACTACTGATCTTCAATAATCTCTGTGTCCCATCTGCTGCGATAGATTAAGTATAGAGACGAATCTGCCGGTACATGTGCATATTCTGGTTTTCCATTGAATATTGTCACTATTAATAAGCATTTCAAAGTAACAAAGAAGAGAATATATGTTCTTAGAGTGTAAATGACCAATTGTGGTATCTAGTAGAAATACTTAATGGTATACAAACGTGTTCAGCAATGGAGCCCTGATCTTTCAAAATGACTGAAATAATGATTGGGTATCTATTGTTTTTTCACACGTTATTGATTATTTGTTATTCGCTAGATACAATAAAATAGGCAGATACAGAATATTTTACTGAGCCCTAATTTTTTGCAATTGATATAAAAAAATGGTTTTACGTAAATAAAACTGAATATTTATATGGCGTTTTGATATAGAAAAAAATTAAATTCTGTGGGTTTTGTCAAATATTCATTATTATAAGAAGACAAAAATTAATTTAACTTTGCAAGTTAGATGATATACGGCTATTACGAAATTGTTGAAAATAATGGTATATTGTTGAAGGCTAATATCTCATGGACTTATATAGTCAGGAAATTAATTTAACTGATAAAGAAATATGAAATATAAATTCTTAAATTTTAAATTGAGAAAACTCGTTCATTACTCATTGATCCTCTGTATTTTATTGATACAGGTCATCATCGCCATATTTTTTTATAACGAATTTGTCAACGGGAAGAAGCTGAAATTTATTAAAGATCAGCTTGAGGAAAGCCGTGCATTGGGTGGACTGACAGATAATTCGAGGAAAGATTTTCTGGATGCCCAGGAACATCTTCAGAAATATATGGCTACTCAGAATAATAAAGAACTGCAGTTATATTTTCAGTCGTTGAGAAAACTTAAAATCAATTTCGATAAGATTGGTGAATATGAAAATACAAGTCCGAGGTTGAAAAAAAATCTGGCAGTTCACAGGCAGGACACCCTGAAAACGGCGAAACTGAAAACATTGATAGACTCAGTATACCAGACTTCTCTTAATCCACCGTCAAAAATTGAGGATAAGCAGTATGAACCTACCAAATATAAAAATGATTTTGAAGATTTCAAGATTCAAACCCGCACCTATGCAGACACTGTTAAAAAGAAAGGTTTTTTTGGCCGTTTAAAAGATGCTGTAACAGGGAAAGTGGATGTTCAGAAAGAAAGTACGGTGATCACAATGACCAACAACAAAACGCTGGATCTTTCTCAGGTTAAATCTAAAATGGACAACACAATAAAGTCTATGGATAAGCATTATGCTGCTGAAGTAAAGAAAGTACAGATGCTTGCTGCCCAAAAACAGAAGAGCAACCTACAGTTTTACAGCAATTTCAGTAAACTGCTGGTGTATAGTAACGGCTTAATAGAAGTGTACGAAAATGCTATCAAAGATTTTAAAACTGAACTGGAAAAAGAATATAACGAGCAGAGTTCTAATAATAACAGGATTAGAACGTATCTGGTATTGGGATTGATGATTCTTATGTTTATTGTATCCATTCTGATCATGTATTTTACAAGAATGGCATTTATTTATGAACAAAAACTGGATGCCGCTAATAAAGAGATTAAAAAGAACCTTAATTTTAAAAACAGAATTCTGGGAATGTTGAGCCACGATCTCAGATCTCCGTTAAAAATCATCAATATTTTTATAGATAAGATTCACAGAACTACAGAGGATGAAACAATAAAGGATTATCTTAAATCTATCAAGTTTACCAACAGTACTCTGCTTCTGCAATCTAACCAGATTCTGGAATACACAAAAAATGAGAATGCTGAAAAAGAACTTATAAAATCAGTTTTCAATCTTAAAGATGAGATCAGTTCTATTGTGAAGGTAATTACTCCTTATCTGGAAACCAGAAATAACAGGTTTGTGGTAACAGACAGAATTCCTGAAGAGCTGGTGGTATATTCTGATAATATAAGAATCAACCAGATTTTTATGAATATTCTGGGGAATGCCAATAAGTTTACAGAAAACGGACAGATTGATCTCGTGATGGCTACAGAATCTATAGGAGAAAACCAAATTTCCTTAATTACCACGGTAGGAGATACCGGAGTGGGGATATCAGAATCTGATTTGGGTAAAATTTTCGATCCTTACTATCAGGGAATGGTATCTGATGAGGTAGATAATCTGGGAGCAGGACTTGGTCTTAACCTGGTAAAGGAAATCGTAGAGCTTTTCGATGGTGATATATCGGTGGAAAGTAAACTGCACAAAGGAACGAAAGTGACATTCAGGATCAACTTAAATAGTAATAATAATGGAAACATCAATTCAAAATAAAGAGATTATTTTCCTGCTGGCAGACGATCACAGTATTGTGCGCCAGGGAATGGAAATTGTTATCAGTGATATTGTTCCCAACGCTAAAGTGTTTCAGACATCATCCTTACATCAGGTATTGGAGCTGATAGAATCAAAAGGGGTTGAGATGGCCATCATTGACGCACATTTCCCGGACGGAAACAGTCTGCATATTCTGCCTCAGATGAAAAGTGTAAATCCTGATCTTAAAGTTTTAATTTTTACAGGACTTGAAGAGGAACTGCATGGCCTTAAATTTATCAAAGCGGGCGCTAACGGCTACCTGAGCAAAATGAGTGAAGAGGAAGAGGTAAGGGAAGCTATCACAACTTTTATAGAGAAGGGAGAGTATTTTTCTGGTCTTTTAAGGAATCTATTGGTGCAGCTTGTTTACAATCCGGATCTGATAAGCCCTCTCAACAGTCTGACCAAACGGGAACTGCAGATTGCAGAACTTTATGCCGAAGGATATGGAAACCTGGAAATTTCAAACAGCTTGAATATCAAACAGAATACAGTAAGCACAATCAAAAAAAATATCTTTGAAAAACTGAAGATAGAGAACATGGTTGAGCTGGTGGATCTCATTAAAACACATCATAAACTATAGCAGTCTTTAGGATATTTTTCACTTCTTATTGTCAGAGAATTTAATTTTATCGATAAATATCTATAAGAGGGTCGAGATGTATCGATGGGGTTTATAGAGGATTTTATTTTGTAATGTTGTTCCTTTGTACTGTGAGATTTAAGTAATGAAAAGAGTAAATCAAAAATGCTTATTCAAATTTTAAATTTCATACAAAAAACAACAAATGATTATAACTATATAATTAATAAATGATAGTTATAAAGACACAAATGATGAAATTAATAAAACACTGATGAAATTAATTGAGTGATGAATAACCTTAATTGGGCTTCTTAAAAGGCCAAATGAAAAAAACACAAATACATATAAAGAGGTTCAGTTGACGGTTACAATTACAAAACAAAAAGGAGGCGCACAGCCTTCTTTTTTGTTTTTTATCATTTGATAAGCAGATGCTGTCATGTATATCTTAGTTTTGTATTCAAAAAGATGACAGGAGAAAAAGATTTGGCTGTTCTGCTTCAGAACATGGAACCGGTATTAAATGCCGGAGAATATGTATTTTGTACTGTTGAAAACCTGAGTGAGATACCGGATATAGACAAGGTTTTGTTTTTCTTTCGGGAAACTGAAGCGGTTACTGTTGTTTTGAAAAAAGGGACGGCAAATGAATGGAGTATGATCTACAGTTATATTGCTTCATGGATTACTCTGAATATTCATTCTTCCCTGGAAGCTGTAGGGCTCACTGCGGCCTTTGCAAATGCCCTGAAACAGGAAAATATCAGTTGTAATGTAGTTGCTGCTTATTTTCATGATCATATTTTTATTGCAAAAGAAGATGCTGAAAAAGCAATGAAAGCTCTTCATGCATTGAAAATGGTTTAAGAAGTTTCAAAAAATGATCTTACACTTTCCACTTATCATTTTCACCTTCAAAAATGTCTAATCGAATTCCTAAAATGCCCTGTTGAGAAAGCTTTTGAGTGTTCTGCCTGTTTTTGTGTTTTATGTTTGCACCATAATCAAACAAAAATAAACTACAATGAAAGCAATCAGAAAAATCTCAGCCGTTAGCCTATTATGCTTAACTCTTTTTACCGTAGTGACAGTTTCCTGCACTGAAGAAAATGAGCCTCCCACGGTACAGGAGGTACAAAACAGAAACCACCAAACTGCCAAAACCCAATTCATAAACGTTAAAGGAAATGCCATTGCATACCGTGTTTTAGGAAAAGAAGATGGAATTCCATTGGTGCTTCTGCCGGGATTGGGTGGGTCAATGGACGATTGGGATCCTGCCGTGACGGATGGACTGGCAAAGAAATACAAAGTAATTATCTTCGACAATAAAGGAGTTGCTTCTTCAAAGGGAATTACTCCCAATACCGTTCAGGCAATGGCTGATGATGCTGTCGATTTTATCAATGCATTGAACCTGAACAAAGTGAATATCATGGGATTTTCCATGGGTGGGTTTATTGCTCAGAGAATCGTACTGACCCATCCTTCACTGATTAATAAAGTGATTTTAACCGGAACAGGTCCGCAGGGGGCAATCGGGTTGTCTAATCTACCTAATATTATTGCAGGAACAGCCGGATTAAGCCCGGAAGCTTCCTATCTAAAATTTGGATTTACAGAATCGGCTCAAAGTATTGCAGAAGGAAAAGCATCTTTTGCAAGAGTTCAGCTTCGTACTACAGACAGAGACCTTCCGTTAAATGATGCTGCTTCTAACTCGCAATTTACTGCCGTATTGGCCTGGGCTCAACCTAACGCTGATGCTCTTACAGAAATACAAAAGATCAAGAACCCAGTACTGATTGTTCATGGTGAAAATGACCTTCCGGTGTCTGTTCAGAATGCTAAAAATATGGCGCAGAATTTAGATCAGGCAGAATTGGTGATTTTCCCGGATTCAGGACATGCTTCTTTCTATCAATACCATGATACTTTTGTAGGGAAAGCAATTGAGTTCCTCGGGAAATAGATTTTAATTATAACAAAAAGAGACTGTCTCAAAAGTGTCATTCTGAATGAAATGAAATGGAGTGAAGAATCTAATATGTTCGGTTACTAATAAGATTCTTCCTTCGTCAGAATGACAAAAGTCAATTTATTTGACCTTTGAGGCAGCCTCTTTTTATTTTTTATTGAAGGGGTGGCTTAGCTGAATTTTTGCACAGCTTCCACAGTTACCGGAGTAAAAAAGTTAATCAGATTTCCATCCGGATCACAGAACAAAAGTGATCTGTTTCCCCAAGGCATTGTTGTAGGTTTCTGGATAATTTCGGAGGCTAAACTTTTAATTCTTTCATATTCTTCATCTACATTTTTAACCATAAATTCAATAATGGTTGATTTTGTTCCCGCAAATTGGGTAAGACCTTCTGAAAACATTTGCATCGTCCGGATACTTCCGATTGCAATGGTTATGGAATCTGCAGAGAGTTCTGCAAAATCTTCAGTATACCATCTGGCTGTTGCTCCCATGATTTGTTCGTAAAATTCTACTGCCGCTTTGATGTCTTTGCTGATGAGTCTTAATGAGGTAAGTTTCATAAGGTATTTTTTGTTTAAACTAATTTTAAACAAAGGTAACAGGTAGTTATGACAACAGTTTGTCAGTAGAAAATTAAAGCTTTTAAACTAAATTATTTACTAATAAAAATTAGCAATATGAATTAACTGCTTAAAGTTGATAATCTGTATTTTACGACCTTCAGATCTGATGAGTTTTTCCTGTTTAAAATCATTAATAATCCGGGCTAAGGTTTCTCTGGCTGTTCCTACCATATTTGCCAGATCTATGCGGGAAATGGAAATGAATACTTCCTGATCAGGTTCATTATTTGATTTGTACTTATCATGAAGAATAAGCAAACTCAAAGCAGCTCGCTCCCTGACCGTACGATGAGATAAAACGGCAATAAGATTGGCCATGACACTGAATTCGTGGCTTAAAGATTTCAGCAGCAGTCTTGAAAGTACTGATGACTGGCCTAGGATATCCAGAAAACTGTCTTTTGAAATGAATGAGATAACAGAACTTTCCAATGTAGAGGTAGTGTCTCCATAAGATTCATTGCTCAGAATAGCAGAATATCCGAAAAATTCACCAGAACTGTAAATGTAAATGATCTGTTCCCTTCCATCATTATCAACCTTGTATTTCTTTATTTTCCCTTCATTGAGGTAGTAAACGCCATTAGGTTTTGTCCCGTCAGTAAATATAGGCTCATTTTTACGGTAGTTCCTGGTTTTCATTGCTCCTGTAAGCAGATTTTTATCATATTCAGGGAGCTCATCAAAAAGATACTGATTATTAAAAATAAATTTTGAGATCATAATTTTTCTATACGGACTATTGAATAAACGCTAGGTTTTTTTAACTTAAATCACATTTTAAACTGATACAGATCACCAAGTTTTTTTCCTAAACGAATTACTTTTACAAAAGTAATAAAATTGATTCTGAATTAAAAAACAGAACATTTCAGAGCGTTGCAGAGAAGCTGTTTTACTTTCTGTAAAAGCCTCTAATTTATTATTAAGAATACAAAAAAGAGTACAGCAGATATAAAGAACACTGGATAAATACTTAAGCGGACATGTTTTTCACAGTTTGACACTGACATTTCTAAATTTATTTTTTTACTTATTTATTTTATCCAGCTGTTTTTTGACAATAATACACAGCTCTTACAGAGATTTAAAATGTTCAGACACAAAGGGAAAAACAGAACCTATTTTCACAATCTTAAGCTGGCATCAGCACTTTCATTCGTTGCCGGAATAGTAAATATTGTAGGTGTTTTGTCTGTTAAAGTGTTGACAACCAATATAACAGGACATTTTGCTTTCTTTTCTGAAGAGATACTTCTAGATCATTACAACGAAGCACTTACTTACTTTCTGTTTATTATCTGTTTTCTGAGCGGAGCTTTTTGTTCAAGCTTTCTGGTTGAATTCTCGTCAGGGCACAGAACAGTTCGTCCGCATCTCATCCCTTTAATAACCGAAATTTTGATATTAGGATGTGTAGGAATGTCAGATTATAAGGAATTAAAAATCTCGTTATCTCCTTATATCACTGCAGGTCTTTTACTTTTTGCAATGGGAGTTCAGAACTCATTGGTTACAAGAGTATCACAGTCTGTAGTAAGAACAACTCATCTTACAGGGTTGTTTACAGATCTTGGAATAGAACTTTCAAAACTGTTTTTTAAGGAGAGAAAAAATGAACAGAGACAGCTTAAAAAGAATATTACCCTTAAACTGGTTATCATTGCATGCTTTTTTTCAGGATGTATTATTGGCGGCTATAGTTATAATATGATTCAATTAAAAACACTGATTATAACTGCGGGATTATTGTTCTTCGTTATCCGATATGATAAGCTTATGTACAGGTATTATGCCTTGAAAAGAAAGTTGAGATAAGACAAAATAAAAAAGGATATTCCGTTGATTGGAATATCCTTTTTAAATTTATGGAGTTACAGGCTGGATTACAAAAGTCTCTGTATCTGTTGTATGGGCAGAAAAATAACCCAAAGCTCCATTATTGATATTACTTGGTGGATTGGCTGGAGTAGCACCTCCGCCATTGCCTCCGGAAATCTGAAGCAGAGCACTATAGTAAGTGAATATATTGTTATCTATAGACTGCATCTCTACATGGATTTTATCTCCCACAATCACTTCATGATCTCTACCTTTGTTATCGTCATTAGGCAGAATCAGTGGCTGTTGGTTCAGCATTCCGTTATTTACATTGTCTGAAAAGGTATTCATATATTTTTTAGGAAGATCATTGATCGTAAAACTAAAAAGATAACGATTCCCAAGCGGCATCGGATCGGTAAAGATCGGTAAAAGGGTATAAGTGGTTTTGTCACCAAATTTAAATGAACTCTGTTCAAGCCCGTCAAAATCAACAATTTCAGGCATACTGCTCTGAGCGGTATACTGTTTTCCTTCCGCCTGTATTTTCAGAGTATAGGTTCTTCCGGGCTGCCCCACAAAAGTAGTTGTCTGATACATTCCGTTTCCTGTGTACTGAAGGGTTTCGGTTTGGCCGGTATCATCACTTAAAATAACCTGAGCTCCGGTTACAGCCGGATACTGATTAGGCTCTGAGAAACTAACTGATTTTGTGATTTTTACGGTATAAGGCCCCGGTTGGTTGGTTACATTTCCTTCGATGACAATATTTCCGCCCTGATCATTCAGATCCAGATCGATCTCTTTTTCACAAGAGGTTAATGCAAAGAGAGATAATATGATATAAAAAGTATTTTTCATGATTTAAAATTTGAAATTATAAGTGATGTTGGGTACCCAGCGGAACAAAGAAGTCTGCATTGCACGTGTAGTTCCGGGATGGTCAGGATTGTCTTCAAAATTGATTGTGTAGGCATTTTCTCTACCATACAAATTATAAATACCGAAGGTCCATGAACCGCGGAATCGCTTATTGGAAGTTGGCTCATAAGTTGCGCTCAGATCCATTCTGTGATAGGCAGGCATTCTGTCAGCATTTCTGTTGCTGTACTGGAATATTGTTTGACCATTCAGCTCATATTTTCCGGTAGGGAAGGTAACGGCATTTCCTGTGCTGTAAACAAACAATCCTGAAAAGCTCCATTTCGGATTAAGCTGGTAGGTGGCAACGATGGATAGATCGTGTGTTTTATCCATTCTGGCGTTGTACCATTCATTATTATTAATTCCGTCGATCTTTCTTTCTGTTTTAGAAAGGGTATAGGAAATCCATCCTGTAAGTTTTCCGCTTTTCTTTTTGGCAATAAGTTCCAGCCCGTAAGCTCTTCCTTTTCCGAACAACAGTTCACTTTCTACATCAGATCCGGCATCAAATCCAATCTGAGCCCCGTTTTTGAAGTCGATTTGATTTTTCATGGATTTATAGTAAACTTCAGCATTCAATTCATAATTATTATTGTTGAAATTTCTGCTGTAGCCCACACTGATCTGATCTGCAATTTCAGGTTTTACCGTATAGCTGCTTCCTATCCACTGGTCAGTAGGATTTCCACTGTTGCTGTTGCTTAAAAGGTGAAGATTTTGTGTGTTGCGGGAATAACCTCCTTTCACACTGCTTACTTCATTGATGCGGTAGTTTGCACTGATTCGCGGTTCAGGATTCACATACGTTTTTCCGAATTTTCCTTTCTCCAGGAATTTACTGTCGGTAAGGACTCCGTTTTCATACGTATTGAATGTATCTCCTCCCAATACACTGAATATTGCAAGTCTTACTCCGTAATTAACGGTTAACTTTTCCGTTGCTTTAAAATCATCGTTGATGTAAACCGCGTTCTCCCATGAATATCTCGGATTTCTTGGAAAGCTGCTCACCGTAGTACCGGAAGCACTGCTTGGAGTAAGCGTATGATAAATAGACTGAAGACCGAAACGTACAGAATGCTTGTTCCCGGCAAACCAGGTAAAGTCCTGCTTAAGATTCCAGTCACGTATTTTTGAATTTAAATCAAATACAGTATCATCATTTTTCAGACTGATTTTATAGTCATAATTACTGTAGATAAAAGATGTATTGGAGAATAGCTTGCTGCTGATAATGCTGTTCCATCTTAAAGTTGCCGTTGTATTTCCCCAGTCTGTATTGAAAGTATCTCCCAATCCCAAAACATCTCTTCCGAAATATCCTGAAAGGTAAATACGGTTATTTTCGTTGATCTGATAATTGGCTTTCAGGTTGAGATCATAGAAGTATAACTTGTTGTCTTTATAATCTTTGTTGGTTTTAAGAAACAAATCGGCATATGTTCTTCTTCCCGAAACAATGAATGATGATTTTTCCTTCTGAATTGGTCCTTCTACACTCAGCCTGCTGCTGATCAGACCGATTCCTCCATTCAGGTTATAGTCTTTATTATTTCCGTCTTTCATTTTTACATCCAGAACAGAAGAAAGTCGGCCTCCATATTGGGCAGGGCTGTTTCCTTTGATGATGCTGGCATCTTTCAGGGCATCACTGTTGAATGTACTGAAAAAACCAAGAAGGTGAGACGCATTATAAACCGGAGCTTCATCCAGCAGGATCAGGTTTTGATCGGTAGCACCGCCTCTTACGCTGAATCCGCTGCTTCCTTCACCGTTACTTTTGATACCTGGTAAAAGCTGTATGGTTTTCATCACATCCTTTTCCCCAAAAAGAACAGGGAGCTTTTCTATACTTTTTATATTTAACGTTTCTGCTCCCATTTGAGCGGAGGTTAAATTTTTATCCTTTTTAACAGCAGTTACAACTACTTCGTCAATAGCCTTTGTTGTCTCTTCCTGAGGCAGAAGAGGGAGATCAAGTTTTATATTCTGATCTACTTTGATCTGCTGTTCAAAATCTTTATATCCCGGATTGGAAATAATGATGGTATAAGTACCTGCAGGCAGTGATAGAGAGTAAAATCCATACTCATTGGCTGCAACATTGATGGTAGGATCTTCACTTACTTTTACCGATACTCCGATTAACAGCTCACCGTTTTTTTTGTCTTTCACAGTTCCACTTACAGAATAGGTTTGTTGGGCTATTGCCAGGGTACTGAAACAGAGCGCTGCGGTGGCAGCGGTAATTTTTAAAAAGGATGTTTGCATTAGTTTATTTTAAAGTAGTAGATCTCTTGTATAGGAATTAATGTTTTGTTGATGTACGATTAGTTGGATGAACAGGGAATTTGTTACATGTAACAAATTAATTATGAAATAAATCCATTGAAAAAGTGTGTTTTTGAAAATGGTAAAAGCAAGAATAAAATAAGACTGTTACATAAAAAATAATATTATGCATTGTATACTGATTTATTAATTGTTTTTTAGTTAATTATGTTAAAAAATAAATTATTAACGGTTGTTATATGAGCTTTATTGCTGTTTGTTAGGAAAATTATGGAACTGAACACTCAAAAGTCTTTTATATCCTGTGATGGAAAGACTGTTAGCTTAAAAATGCTCCTTCAGAACTTTGATCGGAATTTTAATCTTATCTTGGCTAAGAATTAAGAGGAACGAGTATGGAAAATGTAAAAATCTGGATCAGGAAAAATGGCTCTACAGTAATACTGACAATATTATTCATTATCGTATTGGTGAATAAAGATGCAAAGGCATGGCTGATGAGACAGGTTGCTTCCACGGGAATCCTCAATTCCAGCATATCAGAATCAAAAGAGCATCAAAATACTTCAGCACGGGTTTCTTATGCCGGGTTTCTGGTGAAAAATGAAGATGGAACGGTTATCAATACTGCTGCTTTACAAAACAAAGTCGTTTTCATTAACTTTTGGGCCTCGTGGTGTCCTCCCTGCAGGGCAGAATTTCCCTCTGTGCAAAAACTGTATGATCAGTATAAAAACAATCCGGATATGGTATTTCTTACCGTAAATCTTGATGACAACACCACTCTTGGAAAAACCTACTTAAAAGAAAAAGGCTTTACTATTCCTTTTCTGGTGCCGGCTGGCAATATTCCTGGAATACTTTATAGTGGCTCTTTGCCTACAACGGTCGTGCTGGATAAAAAAGGCGGCATCCGCCTGCATCATAAAGGATTGGCAGATTACAGTAAAGATTCTTTTTACAAACAGATTGATGAACTGTTGAAACAAAAGCCATAATTTTTTCAGCTAATGACTTCTTTACCTTATTGACTTTTGCAGAAATAGAAGCCGAAATACTGAATGTCTTTATGAAAAAAGAATACTTTTATACCACAAGAAATAGAATATGCTGCATCAGCTAAGGACTCACATTGAAAAAATAATCCCTCTTCATGATGATGAATTTGAATTCATATCATCCTGTTTTACCTATAAAAAATATAAAAAACACCAGTTTTTAGTACAGGAAGGTGAACAGGTTCCTTATAATTATTTTGTATTGGAAGGTCTTCTGAAGCTGGTTTATACTGACGAAACCGGAAAAGAGCATATTATAGGATTTGCAATGGAAGATTGGTGGGAAACAGATTTTCCTGCTTACTATCAGCAAACTTTGGCAACGATGTCTTTGGAATGTCTTGAAGATACAGAAGTATTGTGCCTTCAGTTAGAGGATTACAAAAAGCTCTGTGCCCATCTGCCAAAATTGGAGCATTTCTTTCTGGAAAAAGCATATATGGGATTTATTACGGCTCAGCAACGAACCATTTCCATGATGACAACCGGAATAAAAGAGCGGTATGACCAGCTCTTGAAAAAATATCCTTCCCTTGTACAGCGTGTTCCGAAATCTCTTTTAGCTGCTTATTTAGGAGTTTCCAGGGAAACTTTGAGCCGTCTTCCACTATAAAACTGTGATAGAGCTCACACCATAATCGTGATCCGGATCACAGGGTTTTGCTGTATTTGTTCTGCAATTTTGTACTGTAACAAATAACAAATTCAGGACAATGGAAAAAAGAACAGTTAATCCATGGAAATGGCAGGATGAAAGAAGCTATTATCAGGCGGTAGAGGTAAAAAATGTTGAAAGTACCCTATACTGCTCAGGGCAGGCAGCTATTGATCCCGATGGAACATCCAGTGATAAGGATATGAAGTCCCAGCTGGAACAGGCTATTGCCAACTTGGAAGAAGTGATCCGCACAGCAGGATATGAATGTGCAGGAATTGTAAGATTAAATGTCTATACAACTTCTGCAGAAGAGCTTTGGCCTTATTTTCCCATTCTTCAGGAGTGGATTGCCCGGCATAAGATCCAACAGGCTTTAACAATGCTTGAAGTAAATGGCTTATTCGAAACATTAAAGGTGGAACTTGAAGCAACAGTGGTGAAATAAGTGATAAATTTGAGTTAAAAGACAGGCCTTCAAAATATAATTTGGAGGTTTTTTCTTACATTTATTTATACCAATTAATATTGATCAAAATTTTATGAATATTCAACTTTTTTCAAAAAACGCTTTGGTGGGAGGGGCAACTCAGGGAATAGGAGCAGGAATTGCTCTGGAACTGGCAAAATGCGGCGCTAATGTTACCGTTATGGCCCGCAATGAAACAAAACTTAAAGATTTCGTTTCTTCCCTGCCGGTACTCAATCCGGAACAGAAACACGAATATCTGGTGGCTGACTTTTCGGACTTTGAAAGTTATAAGAAAATTATTACAGGATATTTTAATGATCATTCGATTGATATTCTGGTTAACAATACAAACGGTCCGGAACCAGGTTTGGCACTCGATAAAACCCCGGATGATTATCAGAAAGCTTTTGATCTTCTTTTCAAAACGGTTTGCGAAACAACATTATTGGTCTTACCTCATATGATCCAACAGAAAAACGGCCGTATTATCAATGTCTCTTCTTTGTCAGTTAAAGAACCGATCGGAAATCTTGCGCTCTCCAATTCTATCCGTTCTGCTGTCATTGCATGGGCAAAAACCCTGTCGAATGAAATTGCACAACATAATATCACCGTTAATAATGTTCTGACAGGATATTTTGATACCGAACGAATTCAAAAACTGGTTACTCATGAAGCCCAGCAAACGGGTGCTCCCGCGGAAGAAATAAAAAAAGCAAGAGAAAATAAGATTCCTATGAAAAGATTCGGGCAGCCGGAAGAATATGGTCATCTGGTAGCTTTTCTGGCTTCAGAATATTCAAATTATCTTACCGGAACAAGCATTCCTTTGGATGGAGGATTGAGTAATACGTATTAAAAATTTATATAAACCAAGATATTTTAAACCACAAAAGACACAAAAGTTTTTAAGTATTAAGCTTAATCATTAAAGTACACTTAAGTTTTTGAAAATCTTTTATTTTCTCTCTTATTTGAACTTTTTTATACATATCGTTTTAAACTAATAAATTGAAATAAAGCTTTTATGACTTTTGTGGTTAGAAAAAAAAATAATTAAATAGATTTTCTTTCATGTAATAAACCCTTTCCCCCGGTTGTCATATACATATTGAAAAATAGTATATGAAAAACTGGTCTTTTAAAAAATGGAACACCATACTGGGTTGGTTCCTTTTCGCTGTTGCACTTGTCACTTATCTTTCAACAATGGAGCATTCCCTGAGCTTCTGGGATTGCGGAGAATATATTTCTTCTGCGGTAAAACTTGAAGTGACCCATGCTCCGGGAGCCGCCTTATTCCAGATTATGGGAGCGGTGGCAAGTATTTTTGCGTTGGGGAACGAAGAGCATTATTCCCTTGTGATCAATGCGATGTCAGCAGTATTCAGTGCATTTACCATTTTGTTTCTGTTCTGGACGATTACCCATTTTTTAAGACGGCTTTTGAATAAGGATTTTGATGATATTACCAAATCTCAGGAAATTTCAATCCTGTTTGCCGGAGTCATCGGGGCTTTATGTTTTACTTTTTCAGATACATTCTGGTTTTCAGCGGTAGAAGGAGAGGTGTATGCAATGGCTTCACTGTTTATCGCGTTGCTGGTGTGGCTGATCACCAAATGGGAGAATGAATCTAAAGCTGCCGACAGTGAGAGATGGATCATTCTTATTTTCTTTGCCATAGGACTTTCTGTAGGCGTGCATATGATGTGTATGCTGGCTATTCCGGCCATATGTCTGGTATATTATGCCCGTAACTATA
The DNA here is from genome assembly GCF_019317325.1 of Chryseobacterium sp. D764. Lineage (NCBI taxonomy): Bacteria > Pseudomonadati > Bacteroidota > Flavobacteriia > Flavobacteriales > Weeksellaceae > Chryseobacterium > Chryseobacterium sp. D764. Next base: position 174,006 of record NZ_CP079219.1, read on the forward strand.
CTTTTATATGGAAGAGTTTCATAGCTGCCAATCTGATTACATTAGGAATTCTTGCTTTTGTATTCAAGATTATTTTCCCTTTGGTGATGACCATGTTTGGGAAACTTGAAATTTTCTTTGTGAACGGGCTGGGACTTCCTTTCCATTCAGGGACAATTGTGGCATTTGTTCTTATGATTGCAATCAGTTATTTCCTGATTAAATATGCGAGGAAAACAAAAAGAAAAGTCTATCAGACGATCGTTTTATCCCTTGTGTATATGATGATTGGTTTCTCTTGCTGGCTGGTAATTCCCATCAGGGCAAACGCCAATCCACCGATGAACCTTAATGATCCGGATACAGCGATAGGAATGAGAGATTACTATAACAGGGTACAATATGGTGACTGGCCAACGATTTATGGACAAAACTATACTGCATTTCTCGACAGAAACGGTTTGGAAAAAGATGAGGACGGAAGTTACAAAAGAGAAGTGACAGGAGATATTTACGAAAAAGATGAAAAAACAGGAACCTACAGAAAAACCGGGGAACGATTCAATTATGTGTTTAATAAATCGCACATCAGCTTCATGCCAAGGATGTTCAATGAAGATAAAGAGGTTACAGCAAATTATATCGCCTTGTACGGTGCTCCTGATTTTACCTTCAATTATGATAATGAAGAGGTAGCAGACAATCCGGAGGCTAAAAGGATTTTTGATGAACTGAGAGCGAAATATGAGGGAGATTCCATCACTGCAGAAGATTACCTGAAAGTAAAACCCTATGATCTTATTAAGGTACAACGCCCTTCCTTTGCTCAGAATATGGAGTATTTCATCTCTTTCCAGAACGGATACTACTTTGTCCGGTATCTGATGTGGAATTTCGTAGGAAGACAGAACGATCTTGAGGGACATATGGAAAATGCCAATGGCAACTGGATCTCAGGATTTTCCTTTATTGATAATGTTTTGCTGGGTGATCAGGATCATATGCCTGCTAAATTTAAAAATGAAAGTACCGTCAAATTTTTCTTTCTGCCATTGATTTTAGGACTTATCGGTTTCTTTTTTCAGCTGAACAGGGATTTCGGGCGATTTTATGCTATCCTGTCGCTGTTTGTTCTTACAAGTATGGGAATTGTCTTCTATACCGGGGTAAAGCCATTTGAAGTAAGAGAAAGAGACTATGCGATGGTAGGTTCATTCTATGCCTTTGCCATCTGGATTGGTCTGGGAGCAGGAGCTGTACTTTGGCTGATTCAGTCTAAACTTAAATCTAATGCAGTCAACATTATCTTGGGAGTCGTGTTGTTGGGAATTCCTTTTATGATGGGGTTCCAGAATTATACTTCACACGACAGGAGTAAAAAGACCGCAGCCCGTGATTATGCCTATTCATTCTTACGTTCGCTGCCTAAAGATGATATTCTTTTCATTTATGGTGATAATGATACTTTTCCCGTATGGGCAATTCAGGAGACAGAAAGATTCAGGGATGATGTGAAAACAGTCAATTTTACCCTTTTAGCCACTCCATGGAATATAGATCAGGTAAAAAGAAGAACATATAATGCCAAAGGAATTCCGGGAGAACTCACTCATGAAGAATACAGAGACGGTGTCAATGATCAGGTTTATCTGATGAAAAAAGAAGATTGGGAAGGCTTTTTCCAGATGTTGAAAGAACAGGGAGCACCAGACACTGCTTTTCAGGAGTTCAGAAAATATCTTACCCAGGATTCTCTGACGGTGAAGGATGCTATCAGATTCTTAAAACTTAAATCATCCGAAAAAGATGAATTGCTGAAGATGTACTTCGGGGAAAAGCAATATGAAAAATATAATATACTCCCGGTAAATAAATTTATACTTCCGGTAAATAAGGAAAATGCTGTAAAATCGGGGATTATCAATCAGGCTGATCTTTCTAAGACAGTAGATCAGATTATGATCAATTATGAAGCGAATACCCTTTACAAAAGCAATCTGATGATGTTGGATATGCTGGCTAATTTCGACTGGAAATGTCCCATTAATTTCTCATCAGGTGGAATGTATGAAAGTGAGAATATTTTTTACCTTGACGAATATCTGCAGTTTGATGGTTTCAGCTACAGACTTGTTCCTATTCACACGCCTCAGAGTCCGGATGGAGATAAAGGAAGGGTAGATGCCAATTCGCTTTATCAGGTGGTGAAAAACTTCAGATGGGGAAATTTTAAAGACCTCAGTATTTATTATAATGAAACGGCTACTTCCAATATTTTAAGCTACAGAATGTCGGTAAGCAGGGCTGTATCTGCACTTGTGGTAAGCGGCCAGAAAGCTAAAGCAGTAGAGCTGCTGGATCTTGTAGCGAAAGAAATTCCAGTGGAGAAATATAATGATCCACGGTCATTAAGCTCAATGGTAACAGGATATATTGTTGCAGGACAGGAGCAGAAAGGTCTTCAGCTGGCAGAAACCCTTAAGAAAGGAATATTTGAAGAATATGATTACTATCAAAATCTTTCTCCGGCATTTAAAGCAGCTGCCAGAAAGCAGATGAGGTCCAAACCAATGGAATATGCATTAGTTGTTTCAGCTGTTACAGAAGCTTACAAAACATTGGGGCAGAATGAAAAAGCACATGCCTATCTTCTAAAGTCAATTGAGCCGATTGATAAAAAATTCAGTGTTTTTATAAACGGACTGCTTCAAATGGGGAAAGAGAAAGCGATAAAAGAATCGGAAAATGTACGACAGATTGCTCCTTTTTACCAATATTTATTCAATGTTATGGAGCCTTTTGATTCTGCATATTCCAGGAAAAAGGAAATTGAAATTACCAATGCCATGATGAAAGCAACACAATAAATTATAGATAGAAAAGCCTTTAAATTCAATATTTAAAGGCTTTTTAATATAACATAAATAATAAAGTCAGGCCTATTTCCAGAATTCATCTTCATAGTCGTCTTTTTCTTCTGTATGAATATCATTCAGTTCTTTTCCGATTTTTTCCAGAGCAGGAACTTCCAATCTTTCTTCAAGATGAGGAAACCATTCACGTTCTTCAAAACGGATATGCTGTTCCAGAAGATCGGCAAAATCTGAGAAAAGATCAATGTTTTCTGAGGATGAAATTTGAGAAACAATATTCTGAATATGTCTGTGCTCTTTCCGTATGCGGAGCATATATTCATCTTCAAGATAAAGAAACAGAATTTCTTCTTCTTCCCTGAAATGTTTTTTCAGATGATGATTCCAGAAATACAGAATATAATCTCTGATCCGGGAAACCTCAATTTCTTTTTTCAGTCCCTGTCTTATTTTCCAGCTGCACAGAAGCCCGAAATGATGATCTTTGGAAAGCGGGATAATATTTTCATTTCGTTTCATGATTTTTTGATTTAAGGTAATCAAACCCCATAAGTTGAATAACCATGAGGTTTGAATAAAGAATGCTAACGTTTTTCTTTCAACGACCAACCCAATTTAAGTCCGATGATGAATAGTACCAGAAGCAGCTCACCTGCAGCCAGTAAAATATCTCCCGGCACACGCATCCATCTGAGGAAGTGCATGATATCCGTCTGCATAAATTCCGCAGAACGGGCATACCAGTACCCTTCTTTTATAGAGGCTACCGACTGCATAATGCCTATAGGAAGAAGACTGATGGTTACCATGACCAGCAATCCGATATTGGTAAGCCAGAAAGCCCAGCCTATTAATTTGTCATTCCATTGTCTCTCAGGATAAAGTCCCCGTAATACAAACAGCATTAATCCGATTCCTAAAATTCCATATACTCCGAACAGGGCAGCATGACCATGAACAGCAGTGGTATTCAGCCCCTGAATATAGTAAAGCGCAATGGGAGGATTAATGGCAAATCCGAAGATTCCTGCACCCAGAAAGTTCCAGAAACACATCGCAATGAAGCAGTAGATTGGCCATTTATAAGCCTGAATCCATTTGGTTGATTTACTCAGCTGGTAATTTTGGTAGGCCTCGTAACCAATCAGGACAAGCGGTACAATTTCCAATGCACTGAAGGTAGCACCTAATGCCAGCACAGCTGTAGGAGTAGCACTGAAATAAAGGTGGTGGAATGTTCCTAAGATCCCTCCGGCAAGAAAAATAATTGTAGAGAACAATACCGAATTCGTAGCAGATTTCAATCTCAATAATCCTAATCGGGTGAATAAAAATGCTGCGACTACCGTTGCGAATACTTCAAAAAAGCCTTCTACCCAAAGGTGAACCACCCACCATCTCCAATATTCAGCAATGGCCATATGGGTTTGTCTTCCATACATTAATCCTGCCCCATAAAATAGCGCAATAGCTACGGCTGAAAGAGTAAACAGGGTCAGTAAATGACGATCTCCATCCTTACGTCTTAAAGCAGGCAGCAGGGCTCTCACCATTAAAACCAGCCATAAAATAAGGCCAATCAGCAGTAAAATCTGCCAGATTCTTCCCAGTTCCACATATTCATAACCCTGATGTCCCCAAAGGAAATTATCAACAAGGCCAAGCTTTTGCATGACGCCAAGCCATTGCCCGGTAAGAGATCCCAGAACAACGATCAGTAAAGCTCCGAATAAGATATTCACTCCCAGTTTCTGGTACTTCGGTTCATGTCCCGACACAGCCGGGGCAATATAAAGTCCTGTTGCCAGCCATGAGGTAGCAATCCAGAATATGGCAAGCTGTACATGCCAGCTTCTGGAAACTGACTGAGGTAAAAACTGATCCAGAGGAATACCATAAAATCCACTTCCTTCCACACCATAGTGAGCGGTAACGACTCCGGCAAGCATTTGAACCAAAATTAGTAAAGCAACTACCCATATGTATTTTAAAGTAGCTTTCATAGAAGGAGTAGGCTTCATATTTCGCAACGGATCTTCAAGGGGAAGGATTTCACTTACTTCTTCCTCTTTATTTCGGGCATGGTAAAACACCAGAAGACCTACAGCCCCCAACAGAAGTAATATGCTGAAACCTGACCATAAATGCAGTGAAGGGGGAGGAACGTTTCCTACCGATTCATCATGCGGCCAGTTGTTGGTATACGTCACATCATCTCCCGGTCTTTCCGTAATACAAACCCATGTGCTCCAGGCAAAGAAAGCATTCATTTGAGCCATTCTTCCGATATCTTTGATGGTATTCTCCGGGATTGCGTACTGATCCCGGAGTTTTGCCATAGAAGTATCATTCATAAATAATTTTGAATAATACTGAGCTAATTGTTTCTGTACTTCGGCCCGTTCGGGAGAGAAAACAATTTCATTATTGTTTTCATTAAAGGTGTTGGTACGAAGCTCTTTCTTCAGCAGTACCTTATATTTGGCCTGCTCATCATCCGGAAGGTCTTTATACACTTTACCATCTTTTTTGGCCAATTCATCAAGCAGCAGCACAGATTCCCTGTGAAGGTAATCCGCAGTCCAGTCCGGAGCAATATAAGCACCATGTCCCCAGATACTTCCTACCGTTTGCCCTCCAATAGACTGCCAGACATTCTGCCCGTCTTTTATATCCTGTTCGGTAGCGAGCACAGTTCCATCCGTGCTTACTACTTTATCAGGAATTGGGGGGATTTTTCTGTAAATTTCAGTTCCATAAAAGATAAGAACAGCAAACGAAGCAACCATTACTACAGCAAGCCATATCCAAAGTTTTTTAGGTGTCATTCTGTATTAGTTTTTAAGATTCAACGGCAAATTCTTTCTCCAGTCGGATAGCTTTTGGGAAAAGGATATTATTTTCAAGATGAATGTGTTTATGCAAGTCATTTTCAAAATCCTGAAGCATGGCAAATGCTACTTTGTATGTGTTGCAGGCATCTGCGGGAGGAAGATATTCATCCGTAATTTCGGCAATCTTTCTGAAACGTTCACCTTCCACTGTATGCTCGTGCTGCATCATATTAACAGGGTTTTCTACTGTTCCGAAAGCAGGTTGGGGGAGCGCTGTGCCTGATATTTTAGCCTTCATCATATTTCGTACAAAAGGAAACAGGATCAGTTCTTCTTTTTTCATGTGAGCGGCCAGATCGTGAGCCGATTCATTGAATAATGTATTAATTTCAAACAGCTCCGGATGTCTGTCTCCATGTACTTTACATAATTTATCAAGGAAAGCTTGCAGCACAGGCGTTTTTTCTTCTACATAACGATGATGGGTTTTCTCAATATAATCTGCCAGCAAATCCAAAGGCCAGCTATTGAAATCTATTGCAGATCCTTCATTTTTTGGAAGCGCTTCCAGTTCCTCATAAATTTTTTCCGGAGCCAATTTTTTATTACTGCAGGCTTCTTCTATGGTTCTTCCTCCTTTACAGCAGAAATCGATTCCATGTCTTTTAAAAATTGCTGCCGTTCTGAAATCTTCAGCAACCATATTTCCTATAAAGTCTGTTCTTGTATTCATAATATAATACTTTTTTATCTTTTATTATTTTAAATTTTTTAAAACCTATTTCTTAAGTGACAGAATGTATTTTACCATCAGCTTGGCGTTATCTTTGCTCAATCCTGCATGAGGAGTCATGGGAATTTCTCCCCAATTACCTTTACCGCCGTCAATAATTTTCTGTGCAAGCATATCAAGATCTGCTTCTTTGTACTTTGCTGCAACTTCCTGATATGCGGGGCCTACAAGTTTTGAATCGATTTTATGACACGATAAACAGTCTGTTCCTTCCACCAGGGATTTTCCTTCAGCAATTTCTGCATCAGCTCCTGAAAGTGGTGTGGATGCCGGAGTTGCAGCCTGGGGTTTTGGTTCTTCCAGCATTGTATTGGTTTCCTGCGGCTGAGGAATGGGATCTGTACCTTTTTTATCTGAACATGATGTTACAGCAAGTGAAAACAGTGAAACTGCTACAAGTAATTTTTTCATAATCTTATCCATTTAAAGTTGTATTTGTTTTTTTATTTCGCTCACAATAGCTTCGTAATCACTATCGAGACCTTCTTTTTGAAAAGCAAGAGTTCCCTTTTTTGAATACACTGTAATGATGTTGGAGTGGGAGAATTCTATAGGAGATATCTGCTTGTATTTTACAGCCATTATATTGGCCAGTTCTCTGGTATCTTCTTCATTACCCCGGATGAAAGTCCATTCTTTTTCATCGAATCGGTTTACATACAGGTATCTCTTCATTACTTTTGGAGTATCATTTTCCGGATCAATGGAAATTAATACATACTGAATATCCTCTGGATTTGTTTTTCCTACTTTCTGGGCGATCGTTCTCATTTCCGCGGTCAGTTTTGGGCAGGCCGTTTTACAGGAAGTGAAAATCATTGCAGTCACCAGTACTTTTCCTTTCAGATCCGAGAATGTAATATTCTCACCATTCTGTTTCTCCCAGTTTGTCTGTACATTGTAGATAGAATCAGGGGTTATCCCTTCATTTTTCTTGCTGCAGGATATCATCATCAAAGCCAGCAGCATGAGGGTTATATTTTTCATAAGGGTCAATTTTTGTTTTTAGCACATCTGAATCCGAGATTATTAAGGCAGTAATCTGCTTTTATACTTCCCCTTAATGCATACCGGATAAAGGCTGCATAATTTCTTAGATCAGAAGAAGTTACTGCTGCTCCGGCACAGAAGAGGTTGTCATTCACCGTATTATCTTTTCTGGATTCTCCACTCATCATTACCGAATTGAAATCATAAGTCCATTCCCAAACCATTCCATACATATTATAAATTCCGTAATAATTAGGAGGTTCTTGTTTTATAGGTTGTTGGTTTTTATCCTTTTTTTGATAAGCTTTCAGAATATAATCTGTAAAAGCGGGATCCCTGGAGGCATCCGGAGTATATTGATCTGCCAGTGCCGCATATTCCCATTCGTCGATTGCCGGAAGTCTTTTTCCTGTACTTTTAGCATAGGCTTCAGCGGCAAACCATGAAATATTGGTGACAGGTGCTTCCGGGCTTATTCCTGCCGGGATTTCATAGTCACTTTTCCAATGTTTCAGGTAATTACTGTCTGCATAGAGTCTTAGTACTTTGCTTCGTGCCCATTGAGGATTTGCTTTAAGAAATCCAAGATATTCCCGGTTCGTAACAGGGCTGTCATCCAGGTAAAAAGTCTGTACTCTTACAATCCTTCCTGAATCTTTGCCTATGAATGCCTTATATGTTCCTCCCTGTATTCTGATCATTTTTTTCTGACTTACAATCAGGTTTAAATGTTTTTGGGCTGGAATTTTTACTTTCGCACTTTTCGTCTTTTCGGAACAACATGTCATTACTGAACAGACTGCCAGACCTACTATAATTACAAAAGTTCTCATTACTTCTCTTTTAAAATCCCAATGAACCTTAATTCATTACTGGTTCTTTTTATACACTGCCAGATTGTCTGGTCCGGTTACTTTAATCTTACCTAGAGCACCTTTGTTGAATGCCCTGAAAATTGCATGATCTACAATCACATATTCTCCGGGAACTGTCGCTTTAAACTCTACAATAGACGCCCCGCCGGGAGGAATTACAGTGGTCTGTACATTATCATTTATTTTGCTGCCTCCTTCGATGTATACTTTGTCAAAGATTTCCCCGATAATATGGAAAGAAGAGGTAAGATTCGGGCCGCCGTTCCCTACAAAGAACCTTACTGTTTCCCCTGTTTTTACCTGAAGTTCTTTATCGCCTAAAAGAGAGGCTGTATTTCCATTGAAGACTACATATTCAGGATGCTCAGCAATCGCTTTATCCATGTCAAACTCCTGCAAACCTTTATCTCCGAATTTTCCTTTCGTGTAAAAATCTCCCTGCATGATATAGAATTCCTTGTCTACTTTTGGAAGTCCGCCTTCAGGCTCTATAAGAATAAGACCGTACATTCCGTTGGCAATATGCATTCCTACAGGTGCTGTTGCACAATGGTAGACATATAATCCGGGGTTGAGTGCTTTGAAAGTAAAGACAGCTTCTTTACCGGGAGCCACAAAAGTAGCTTCAGCACCACCGCCAGGTCCGTTTACAGCATGAAGGTCAATATTATGGGGGAAGGTATTATTTTCATGGTTTTTAAGATGAAGTTTAATATCATCTCCAACTCTTGCCCGGATAAAGCTTCCGGGAACTGTTCCGTTGAAAGTCCAGAAATTATACTGTGTCCCATCTGCAAGTTCTCCCGTTTTCTCTATCGTTTCCAGTTTTACAATGATTTTTTTAGCAGCACGGGTTCCAACAGGGGCGGGAACATGAGGTGGAGCGGGCATCTTTAATTCTTCACTTGTTCCATCCGTTTTTATATTCTCCGTATTGGTACCATTGACTGTATCGGATGAAGTGCTTTGTTTACAGGCATTGAATATCATTACTGTGCATAATGCTGTGGTGAGTACGATCGTTTTTTTCATAATAAGGGAATTAATAGTTTAAATTTTTCTGTTGGAGTAAATATTGTGCAGAGTTGCTTCAGTATTCATTTTTTTGTTTTATAAATTGTAAGCTGATGGCTATACACAGAAATATTGCTTTGGCAGATTCAGCATAGATGAAATAATTATGCATTTCTGACGATAAAACCGGTTTTCCAGCTGATAACAACTGGGCCCGGTTATCAAGGGCAGGGAGCATCCAGAATTTTTCTAACAGCAGGATGGCTAATAAAACGGCTATTATTATAAAGTCTGTTTTCGTGTATTTTTTTCTGCTTACGAACATTCCTGCTACAATAAGAATAAGGAAAACACATTGTATTTTAGTGGATATTCCGAACATCATCATTCCCAGCTCAAGGGCTACAGGAAGTGTCATTCCCGGAACCTGAAACTTCATGGGGGTTTCCAGAAAACTGACCGTGATAAAAACACCTGCCATCAGGCAAAGCATCATTAGCACCAATGGGTTTTTAGCATTCAGTTTCATTTTTATTATTATTTGAGATATTAATACCTTTTTATCTTTTATTAAATTGTTTTCTGAGAAAATTTTGTTAAATAATCGATAAATATTTAGTCTTTTAATTTTAAAAATAGGAACCAGATACTTATATCATGAGCAGGGATATCTTTATCCTGAACTGCTGATGAACTGTAATTTTTACCGGTTTTTGAAGGTGCTTTCTTCTCCTTTTCTTATACAAATATAAAATCTATTTTAAGGATAAAAGAGTGAATTGTTTTTTATTTGTTCTGACTTTTATCACCTTATTTTCACTTTCAAAATTTATTCTTTTGTTGCGATAATCACCACAGCACACATGTTTTGTTCATGTTTTTTGAATATCTTTTTCATTTTGAGCACTCTCTTTCTGATGGAAGGATTGAGTAATATATTTTTAGCAATTTTAATGGCTCCGGAAACCCCTTCGTCATCAATAATTCTTTGAGGTTCCAGAAGATGCATGGGTGCAGTTTCTACTTTCAGTACTTTAAATCCTTCTTTTTCCAATAATGTGGTCCACTCAGAAACGGTCAGCGGACGTGCATTCACCTTGATAGCCAAAGCCAGTTCCTTCTGAATATGCAGTTTTACATTACTGTCGAGATTCTCCGGTCTTAAAGCCAGTTCATGAATTGCATAATATCCTTTAGGTTTCAGGATTCTGTAGGCTTCCTGAATAATTTCTGCTTTCCGGTGATCTGCATGCATGCTCAGCATCGCTTCTCCATAGACTTTACTGGCCGATTGTTCAGGTAAAGAACTCTCTGCTGCATTTCCCAGTTTAAATTGGGCTGATATCCCTCCAAATTCCCTGTTAAGATACTCTACGGCACTTTGTTCCGCATCAATTCCTATATAAGAACCAGGTTTTTTTTCCAATGTCATGTGCGCGGTGAATCCAAGACCGGGAGCAAATTCCACCATATCATCAGCAGAGGTGATGTCCAGCATTGATAACATTTTTTTGGTCAGCGCAAGACCTCCGGGACGCAACACTTTTTTACCGATTTTAGCCAGTAACCAGTGTCCGGACATTTTCTCAATATTTTCTGTATGCATTAGATTGTTATTTAATAAGTTAATGAAATTATAAGACCCCATTTTTTTGAATTTATTTAATATATAAAGACTTTTTTGTCTTTTATTTATTTAAATTTTTTTACACCTTCAGATGGGTTAGTTTTAAATCCAGGTTATCAACAAAAGCCTGAATTTTTGAAGTTTCAAGCATGATACGAAGATCTTGTCTGATGCTTTTAAACTGCTCATGCAAAGGGCAGGGATGTATTTCTGAGCATTGCTCCAGACCAAGTCCACAACCGGAGAAAAGCTTATCACCATCAATTTCCCTTACAATATCAGCAATGGAAGTATTCAGGTTTTTCTGATCCATATAAAAACCTCCATTCGGGCCTTTGGCAGATTGTACAAATCCTTTTCTGCTCAGGTCCTGCAAAATTTTGGCGATAAAGTGTTCCGGCGAATGAATGCTTTTTGAAATGTCTTTAATCCCGACCCTGCTGCCATTTTTAGACTGCTGGGCGATGTAGATCAAAGCTCTTAAGGCATATTCACAGGTTTTTGAAAACATTTTTCTGAGTTTTATGATACAAAGATAGAAAGATATTTTTAATAAAAGATAAATTACTCTTTTATTTTTTTAAAGCTGACGAAGGTCATAAATAAACTGGCTATCCGATGGAACTTTGAGTCGTTTTATTACTCTTTCTCAAGTCTGAAGGTCTGGATTGTGTAAATTCGCGAAAAGTATCACTAAAGGCGCTAATGGAACTGTAGCCTACATCATCAGCAATTTCATTGATAGGCTTGTCTGTATTTAAAAGTAATTCAATGGCTTTGATGATTCTTAATGTTTTCAGGTATTGAAGAAAAGAAATATCCATATCTGCTTTGAAAAGTCGGGACATAGAGCGTTCACTCAGGCCAAATCTGGTGCTTACATTGGCCAAAGTAAGTTTTTCGCTGATATTCCATTCCAGATAAGATACAATTTTCATCATTTGTTTGTTGTGAGTGGCAGGAAGAATGATGGGTAACGGCTGTTGATGGGTTTTGGGCAGTATTTTTTTTAAAGCGACCAGAAATTCAAAATTTTCGTCTTTTGCAGTAACATGTTTTTCATCCCATATTTCAGTATACTTGATCATCTGAATCAGCAGTTCTGATGCCGGATATATTCCCAGTCTGCTGTAGAAGGGATCTGAGAGGTCATCATGAGCATAGAAATAAAGAGAACGAAGAACTGTGGCGGAGTGTCCGATCTCTAAAATATGTTCCATTCCCTGCGGAATCCAGAAGAAATGCCGGGCCGGAACCACATACGTCCTGTTGCTGATCGTAATATAGGCAATACCACCTTCCACATAGCTCAGCTGTCCTTTCGTATGCTTGTGGAAAGGAATCAGTTTTTCCGATTTCTCGTGCATAACAAATACACTTTTGTCGTCTTTATCAATATCAGGAAGTGCAGCAATTAATCCCATAAAAAAATATAAAATACCAATGAGAATGCAAATATAATCATTTGGCCGGAATCATGTAAAAGTTGACTATTTTAGATAAATATAATTTCCGGATTGAGGATAAATTTGCAGTGCAATAATTCAAAAATTCAAATGAAAATTTATGTCGCCGGATTGCTGATGCTGGGAATTTCCTACACAATATCAGCTCAGACAGGCAGTTCAACAAAGGATACCCTACGACTCTCCTTAAAAGATGCATGGCAAAAAGCTGAAGAAAACAGCCGTCATATCAGAATCAATACCACCAATGTAGACATTGCGGAAGCTGAAGTAAAAGATGCAAAAAGAGAACGGCTTCCGGAAATAGAAGTTAAAGGTTCTGCAGAAAAAGCGTCCAACATTCCCATCTATGAAAACGGAATCTTTTCCAAACCAACCCAGCATGAAGTCATTCACACGCTTTACCGGGCGGGAGCAGATTTTTATCTGAACATTTATAACGGAAACAAGCTGAATCTTAAGATTAAGGAAAATCAGACTCTTCAGAAAATTAAGGATATCCAGAAAGAGCAGTCTGTTTCTGATATTCATTATAAAACTGCAGCGCTTTATCTTGAACTCCAGAAAGCTTTAATTTTCAGAAACCTTATACAGCAAGATATTGCCGATCAGAAGACACAGCTTAAAGAAATTCAGGCCCTTTATAAAAACGGAGTCGTTTTAAAAAGTGATGTTTTAAGGATTGAGCTTGAACTTTCAAAACGGAAGATGGCTTTAGTAACTATAGAAAATGATATTCTCATTGCTACACAAAAGCTGAACATTATCCTGGGTATTCCTGATGAGCAGATTGTTATTCCTGAAGCACCATTTAATCAATGGAATGAAAATACTCCTTACAATGACTATTTGAAACTGGCGCTGGATCACTCTTTCAGTTATCATGTCTCTGAACAGCAGACAGAACTGAGTAAGATAAAACTGAAGCAGGTAAAAGCCAATGTAAGACCTAAAATCGGGATGTATGGTGAATTCTACTATGCCAATCCGCAGATTTTTCTTTATCCCTACAATCCTTATTGGTATTCATTGGGAATAGTTGGAGTCAAGGCATCTTTTTCCATTTCTTCTCTTTATCATAATACCCATAAAGTAAAAGTCGCACAGTTGGAATTTGAAAAAGAAGAGGAGGTACACAAGGATACAGAAGATAAAGTAAGACAACAGGTGAAAGAAGCTTATCTGAGGTATCAGGAAGCTCTTGAGCAGATAAAGGTAGCGGAAGCCAATGTCATTCAGGCCAAAGAGAATGCACGTATTATTAAGAATACTTACTTCAGCCAGACTTCTCTTATTACAGAACTGCTGGATGCAGATATACAGCTTCTTCAGACAAAATTTGAACTGGAAGCAGCAAAAATTATGGCACAGAACAATTATTATTTACTACAAAACATTACAGGCGTTTTATAATACAATGAAAAAAAAATATACTCCCACGGACAGGTTGATCACAAAGATCACAGGATGGATTTCAGTCTTAATCGTTGCCGCACTTGCCATATGGGGCGGTTTTACTCTAAAGAACTATTATGCATATGAACAGACCAATGATGCACAGGTTCAGGAATATGTGAACCCTATTATTTCAAGAGCCGGAGGCTTTATCGTAGCTGTGAAATTTGAAGAAAATCAGGAAGTTAAAAAAGGGGATACGCTTCTGATTATAGATAACCGTGAATATATCCTTCAGCAAAAACAGACTCAGGCAGCTCTTCAGAAAGCCCGTGCCCAGCTGAAAGTATTGGAAAGCAACACAGGTACCACAGAAAAAGAAGCTGCAGCAGCAATGGCTCAGATAGATGCCAATAAAGCAAAAGTATGGAAGCAGCAGCTTGATTATAACAGATATAAAAAACTCTATGATGAAGAATCTGCCACAAAACAGCGCCTTGAAGATGTAAAAGCAACGTTGGATGTCAATGAAAGTGATTACAAATCTTCTCAGGATAATTATGCAGCTTCAAAATCAAAAATAAATGATATTCAGGCAGAAAAAACAGTTGTACTGGCAGAAATTGTAAGACTGGAAGCACTGCTGGACCGTCATAAACTTGATGTCAGCTATACTGCAGTTACTGCTGCTTATGACGGAAGAATGGGGAGAAGAACTGTTGAAGTTGGGCAGATGATTGATGCCGGAGAAACGTTGGCATTTATTGTCAATAATGAAACAGATAAATGGGTGGTTGCGAATTATAAGGAAACACAGATCAAGGATATGCATATCGGGGATCATGTGAAAATTGTAGCAGATTCTTATCCTGACAGGGAATTTAAAGGAACTATCATTTCGCTTTCCCCGGCTACCGGATCAAGTTTTTCATTACTGCCACCGGATAATTCTACCGGGAACTATGTGAAGATTGTACAGCGTATTCCTGTGAGAATAAAAGTAGATGGAACAAGAAAAGATATTGATGTGCTGAAAGTGGGAATGAATGTGAATGTATATGCCGACAAAAAACATTCTAATGGCTAAAAGACAAATGCCCTTTTTCAAAAAATGGGCACCGGAATGGCTGATCAAGATCATTCTCTTTTCGATGACTCTTCCGGGAATCATTATATTTTTTCTTCCTTTAGCTAATGTGAATGCCGCAGCGGGATATTATGGGAGCGAACCAGCGGATATTCAGTTTTCTGTAGCACTGTTTTATGCAGGATATGTAGGATTTTACAGTTTGGAAAGAAGATTTTTTAGCTTTCTGGCTGCAAAGGAATATTTTCTTCTGTTTACCACACTGCAGATTTTGGACTGCCTCGTATGTTATTTTACCCGTGAAATTTATATCCTGTTTCCGGTGCGTTTCATGCAGGGAATGTTATTTGCAGGAAATGTGAATCTTTCGCTTACCCTGATTTTTACGAGGCTGAGCAGTGAAAGAGGAAGGGAGATTAGTTTTTCAGTGTTCTTCGGAATTCTGATCTGTGCGCTGCCGTTTAATAATCTGATCACTGCGGATCTTATTGATTCCTATAATTTTAATATTGTCTATAAAACGGCAATATTCTCTTACCTGCCGGGACTTATTTTCCTCACTCTTGCCATGAGCAATTACAGAACCCATGCGAGATTTCATCTGTATAAGCTGGATTGGCAGAGCTTTGGGCTGTTCAGCACGATCCTGGTACTGGTAGGATATATTACCATTTTTGGACAGGAATATTACTGGCTGGAAGATAACCGGATTCTGGGTAGTGTCATAGGAATTGTTGTTTTGGGAGGGATATCCATTTTCCGCCAGCAGGCCATTAAAAGACCCTATATTGATCTTCGGATTTTTAAATACAGAAACTTTAAAGTAGGGTTGCTGATCCTTTTTGTGATGTATATCTGTCGGTTTGCCTCAGGAATTGTCAACAATTATTTTGCTTCAGAACTGCATCTGGATCCGTTTCATATTTCCTATATCAATATTTTCAATCTTGCAGGGTTGGTTGCAGGGGTAATTATTGCCTGCTGTATGGTTTTGCAAAAGAAAAATATAAGGTATATCTGGGGCTTTGGATTTCTAATGCTTTTGATCTTTCATGGATTAATGTATTACTCTTTTGATGTTCAGGCTGATGAGTTTAATTATTATATTCCGTTGTTTCTCCAGGGATTGGGGGTAGGATTGATTATGGTTCCGACTATTATTTTTATTATTTCTTCAGTTCCTGCTAATATTGGTCCTTCAGCTGCTGCAACGGCTCTGGCAGTCCGATATCTGGGATTTTGCATCAGTATAGCACTGATCAATTTTTTTGAATTGTTTGAAAAAAGCCGCCATTATAATGCTTTTCAGGATCATTTAAGTGCTGTGGATCCGGCAGTCAAAAATTTTCTTCATCAGCAGACAGCTAAACTTATTTCCAGAGGGATGCCTGAAGACAAGGCGGTAAAAGCGGCCAATAAGCTGCTGGTAGGAAGAATGAATGTTCAGGATCATGTCCGTTTTGCTATGGATTATTATGAAATGATGATGTGGCTGCTTGCGGCTTCACTGTTATTGATTTTTCTTTTTCCCTATCTGAATCGTACAGCTCTTTATTTGAAATCACGAAGACTGTCACCAGCTTAGGTGAAATTTTTAATGATTTGGAAAGTATAGCTAGTTAAGCTAATTTTATAGTAGAGTGCTGAGACTGTCTTATAAATAAGGCAGTCTCTTTTGTTATGACAGAAAAAGTAAACGTATTTTGGCCGGAACTGTATGTTTTTTGTCATTGCAGACAAGGCACTTTCTCGCTACATTTGTACTCATACAGAATGAGATATGAAGAAAGAAGAACAGCATACCGGAAAGAAAAATATAGTGCTTTTAGCATTACCACAGGTACAGCTGCTTGATATTGCCGGACCGTGGGATGTTTTTACATCAGCAAACCGCTTTCTGAACAGCGAAAGTAAGGATTCGGGTTATCATGTTCATTTGGTATCCGGCACATCAGAAAAGATAATATATTCCGGTTCTGGAATGCCGTTGTCATGCAGTCACACCATTTATGATATCGACTTTCCTATAGATACTTTACTCGTAGCTGGTACCAACTTGAGTGTGCTGGACGAAATCAGTCCCGATGTCTATCTTTATCTTCAAAATATAACACCACAAGTAAGGCGGATGGGATCAGTATGTGTGGGAGCATTTGTACTTGCCAAAGCAGGCCTGCTGGATGGCCGGCAAGTCACTACCCATTGGAAATTTGCAGATATACTGCAGAAATCTTACCCAAAGTTAGAAGTCAATGTTAATCCATTTTTTATTTGTGACAAACCCATCTATACTTCAGGAGGTGTTTCTTCAGGAATGGATCTTGCGTTGGCACTCTTAGAGGAGGATTTTGGTAAAGCTTTGGCAGCAGAAGTTGCCTGCCATCTTGTTCTGCATTTAAAAAGACCCGGAATGCAGTCTCAGTTTGGAAATGCATTGCCGGAATATGAAACGATGTCTCCCTTTACAAAACAGGTTCGAGATCTGTTGAAAGACAAACTCGGAGAGATGGTAACCGTAGAATTCATTGCTGACTCTCTGAATATGAGTGTCCGCAATTTTTCGAGGGTATTTGTAAAAGAATCAGGATTAACTCCTGGCCGGTTTCTGGAAAAAATGAGGCTGGATCAGGCCAGGAATCTGCTGGAATATACTGATATGAGTATAGAGATCATTGCTGATAAGTGTGGCTTTAGCAGTGTTGTTTCGCTGCGTCGTTTATTCATTAAAAATATTTCTCTTACCCCGGCACAATACCGGAAAACATTTAAGCGCATAGAATAATCATTTTTCCCTTGCTTGTTTACAATAAAACTGATGATCATCAATTGTCAGTAAGGAAGAGCTATGCCTTTATTCTCAAAATAATCATCTTAAAAATAACAGAATTATGAAACACGTACAAAACAGTAAAACAATGAATGTAGCGTTTTTAGTCTATGATCAGGTAGAAGTACTTGATTTAAATGGTCCTTTGGATGTTTTTGTTAAAGCAAATGTCATACAGCCCAACAGTTATTATTGCTTTACAGTCGGAAAAATAAAAGAAGCCATATACACCGAAGCAAATACGATGGCTGTTATTCCTACCTATGACTTACAGACGTGTCCAAAGCCGGATATCATTGTCATTCCCGGCGCAAACCCTGACCATATTATGAAATATATTCAGGATAAGGATTTTCGGGAAACTGTGCTGAAATGGATTAAAAATCAGTACGACACCGGAACTGTTGTATTTACTATATGCACGGGAAGTATGCTGCTATCGGGGACGGGTATACTTGCTGGTCATAATATCACAACTCATAGTATGCTGTTAGACGTTTTGGAACAGCACAATCCTGAAGCTAATGTCATCCGGAACGTACGTTATATTGATCAGGAACAGCTGATAACAACTGCAGGAATTACAGCCGGAATTGATGCTGCTCTCTATCTTATTGGAAAGCATCTGGGCCAGGAAACCGTTGATACTATCGTTAAGCTTTTTGAATACCAGAATAGTAAAGCTGATGTTTCAATGTAAAAGAATTTGATTAATCATTTTTGCCGACTGTAATGAGCCGGCAATTTTTTTTAAAGAGAGTTTAATTAATATCGGAAGCTGAATAGTTTAATACAAAGAGGAATAAGGCCTATTGAAATAGCAATATAAATAGCTACCCGAATATAGTTAAGGCTTTTCCAAAGTGAGATTCTGGATAATATTTCTTCTGAAACAGAAGAGGATGTTGCCAGGTTTTGAAACTGTATAATGTTTGGTGCGAAAAAGGCTAATGTCCAGACTCTTACTGCTGCATGAATGATGAATAAAGCCAGAAGCCAGTTCCTTACCGGATCAATTTTCCAGCAAAAAAAGAGGGCAAGAATGAAGGCAATTTCGTGAAGGGAATGAAGGATAATCCAAAAAAACTGCAGACTTGTTCCTTTTCCGTTCTGAAGCAGCTTAAAGGTGTCGGGTTGGGAAGAAGCCCATTTAGGCACAAATACAAGAGTTTCGAAAATCTGTGCACCATTCATAAGGAAGTAAAGCAATGTCGTAATGCAAAGCCATATTTCTGCACGGGTAATTGAAGTGACGGTTAAACTTTCCATGGGTTTATTATGGTTTTATGGGTTGTTTAAATGATCTGCTGTTTCTTTCATAAGGAGGGTCGCTTCCCTGAAATACCGTTCAATAGATTCTATTTCCTTTTGAGAAAAAGCAGCAATGAGGCTAAGTGTTTTTTTCTGCAGCTCATCGAAAATAGGTCCCAATAATTTCATACTATTCTCAACATTTGGAATGATGACTACCTTTCTTCGGTCTTCCCGGATAAATTGTCTTTTAAGAAGGTCTTTTTTCTCCAGACGATCTATCAACCCCGTCACAGCACCGGTAGTAAGACCTGTTAACTTTGATATTTCACCGGCTGTGATAGATTCATACTGCAAAATAAGTCCCAGATACTTGTGATCAGCACTGGAAAGACCTGCTTTTCTGGCAATAGCTTCGTGCATAAAAATAGAAGCATCAGAATAGGCTCTGCTGGCCTCACGAAAAAGAGATATAGTATCTTTAGTCATTAATTTAATTATTTAATAATTATCTTAGTTGCTAAGATATGTTTTATTTTTGACTTAGCAAAATATATTTTATGTCCAAAAAACCGGTTCATCCGGAGATTCCTGTTATTCCTAAGATTGTATTGGAAAAAAAATAATTATCGTAATTAATTTATAAACAGGTGTTTGACTTTTTGGGTGTAAATTTTATTGTAAAAAAGCATAGAAAAATTTGGAATTAAAGACTGTTTTTCTATCTTTGCAGTCCCTTAAACAAAGGGATTTACTTGAAAAAGTAAGTGGCCGACTCGGTAGCTCAGCTGGTAGAGCAATACACTTTTAATGTATGGGTCCTGGGTTCGAATCCCAGCCGGGTCACTAGTAAAATGGATTGCTTAATTGAGCAATCCATTTTTAGTTTAATTATATTTCTTATTCATTTTATAATATTTGAAATTCAAATGATCTGATCTGCGATAGAACATGAAATTTTTGTCTCTGATTTTGTAAAAGTTAGCAGTATTTGGATCATAAAATGTTTGGGAAGTATTGTAAATAAAGAAAAAGTTTCTATCTTTGCAGTCCCTTAAACAAAGGGATTTACTTGAAAAAGTAAGTGACCGACTCGGTAGCTCAGCTGGTAGAGCAATACACTTTTAATGTATGGGTCCTGGGTTCGAATCCCAGCCGGGTCACTTAAGGAGACAACTATTATTAGTTGTCTCTTTTTAATTTGTCTGAATTTCTGGGACACTTATAATTGCACTATTAATAATACTCAAAGAAACTCCTGTAATTATTTCCGGTCGGGAATTTATTTTAAATATTTAGCTCAATTAGATGTAATAAATTAGGGTTATAGTTGTCTTATAATAAATACCTGCTAATCACAATTATCCGTTTTATGAAGTACAAAACAATTTTTATTTTGCTGTTTATTATATTGGCTATGATTAATGCTAATGCTCAAAAGATATTATCTCAAAATCTCAGGAGTAAAGATGAAGTCTATGATATTCAGGACAGCATTATGATCAGAACGCGTGATGGAGCTCTGCTCTCCGCTATTGTTGTTCGTAAGAAAAGTGATACAAAACCTAAACCTGTTATACTGCAATTTACCATTTATGTTCGTGATAAAGACAGGGATTTACAATCACTTAAAGATGCTGCAGATCGCGATTATATTGGTGTAATTGCTTATACAAGAGGTAAAAGATACAGCCCCAATAAAATATACCCATATGAGACCGATGGAAACGACACTTACGATGTTATTGACTGGATTAGTAAACAATCATGGTGTAATGGGAGTGTCGGAATGTACGGAGGAAGCTATAATGGGTTTACACAGTGGGCTGCAACCAAGAAAGTTCATCCTGCACTGAAAACAATTGTTCCCTATGTTGCTAACCGGCCGGGAATGGGATTGCCTATGGAAAATAACATTTTCATCAATCCAAATTATGAATGGTCTTTTTATGTTAGTAATAACAAATACCTGGATACAGAAACCGGCAATAATAGAAACCGGTTCAGAGCTATGATGTTTAAATGGTGGGAAAGTGGTGCAGCCTATAAGAAAATGGACAGTATTGATGGAACACCTAACAGATTGTTTCAACGCTGGATAAGTCATCCTGATTTCGACGATTACTGGCAACAGATGGCTCCGTATAAAGAAGATTTTGCTCAGATAAGAATTCCGGTTTTGGCTTTTGATGGGTATTATAATGACTCCCAAAATTCAAGCCTATACTATTTACGGGAACTTAACAAATACAGTCCGGATACCCCGGTATATCTGGTGATAGGACCTTATGGACATTTTGGAACTCAGGTGGGAGGTGAAGAGATGATCAATGGATATAAAATAGATCCTGTGGCCCGCTTTAATATCAAAGAATATACTTACCAATGGTTTAATTTCATATTAAAAGGTGATAAGAAACCTGATTTTTTAAGAGATAAAATTAATTACCAGGTTATGGGTACTGACCAATGGCGCAGCGCACCTTCTTTAGATGCTATGCACAATACATATCTGAAGTTGTATTTGAGCAAAAACAAGTCGGGCAAATTCTATTCTTTAAGCTCTAACCAATCGAAAAACTCAGAATACTTTACCCAAGAAGTTGATTTTTCCGACCGAAAGAGCAGCAATAACGATTATTATCCGGATCCAATTGTTCGAGACAATATTGATGATAATGGTTTTGTTTTTGTTACTGAACCCTTTAAAGAGCCTTTTCTTATCAATGGCTCCTTTCTTGGGCAAATCAATTTAATCTGTAATAAAAATGATCTTGATATAGGTCTCACATTATATGAAGTTACTGCTGAGGGTAAATATTTTCACTTGTCTTATTATATTGGTCGCGCAAGTTATGCAAAAGATCCTACCAAGCGCACTCTATTGACACCCGGAAAAAAAGAAACCATACCCTTTTCCAATACCCACCTGATAAGTAAGCAACTCCAAAAAGGAAGCAGGGTGGCAATTGTACTTAATGTTAATAAAAATGCTTTTTCCCAGCTTAATTATGGCACAGGTAAAGAGGTCAGTGAAGAAACAATTCTTGATGCCGGGGAACCTTTAAACATTAAATGGTTTAATGACAGTTTCATTGAAATCCCTATTTTAAAATAGAAACTTTTTCTTGTGATCCCTTGTAATCTTTTGAAATAGGATAGTAGTCTAACTTAACAGTCGTAATCAATCAATGAAGAATTCTTTTTCTAACAAGCTTTATGAATTGGCTATATGTTTTTCATGTACCCTACAGGAAGCTTTCAGTTTATCAATAAAATAGGAGGGAGTTACACCATGTTCATTTTTAAAGGCGGTTACAAAAACCTTGTGGGTGACAAATCCACTTTCTTCAACGAGATAACTTATTTTATATTCTCTGTATTGGGGTTCATTATAGAGTTTGTGGACAACGTAGTTGATCCGTAATCCGTTGATGTAGTTTGAGAAATTTTTACCCCGGTGGATTTTGATAATTTCCGAAAGGTATTTAGTATTGGTGTTGAGGTTATTAGCGAGCCATGTAAGACTAACTTCTTTTTTCAGATATTTTTCTGAGGTTTCAAATTTCTCTAGTTTCTGAAGTAAGGCCTTTACAGTTTCGTCCGGTATAATAACAGAAGATTTGACCTCATTATTTGATGTCACCAGGTTGTTTTCTTCTTTCTTATTTTTTAATTTAGAAACCAGTTCCTCATATTTTTTTTGATGAATTTTGCTTTTTCTTCTCCAAAAAATGAAGATAATAATTGCAACTATCAATGCCAAAATGCATGTGATAGCCCATTGCTTTTTAGAATTTTCCTGATGTTCCTTATCTACTTGCTTAACCATCTTTTTCACAGTAGCATCTGTAGTGTTTTTTTCCATAAAACGAATACTGTCTTTAAGAGTAGTATACTTATCCATGTAAAACTTCGCTTTTTCCTTATTCCCTAATCCCAGATAATCAGAAGCTAGAATCTCATAAGAATCAACCTTGTTGTATGGATTGGGAAATTGTTTCTGCAGGTTAAGGGCTTGATTTCCGTATTGGATAGATTTATGGTATTCTTTCTTTTCCATATACAGCCAGCTGTATTGATTTAGTAGCATCGTTTTTTCTGTCTGCTCAATATCATACTCTTTATTTTCGTAAACAGTAGACGCTGCCAATAGATGCTCTTCAGCCTTATTAAGATTTCCTTTTACAGTAGGTTCCTCTAGACAATATATTGCTATTCTTATGTTGATAAAGGCAATAGCTCTGTATTTTTTCTTTTTGGATATCCCTTTACCATTATCAGTTACTTTTTTATTAGCTTCAAGGCTTTTATTAAGAAAGTATAATATGGAATCCTTATGTTTTTTTTCTCCATATCGTTTTGAATTACTGTAATATGCGGTCATATTTTCATAATAGGTTCCTCGAAAATAGTATCTTTTATTTTCATTGCTGATATCTTCAGTGTAATGTATTGCTGTTTTCAAATCTTTAAGACCTGCATCGTCAAGACCAAGTGTAAAGAAAGTCAGAGCACTCTTTCCATATATCTGAGACAGTATACCTGCAGTATCTTTTTTATTTTTAGCTATTTTTTTTAGCTCATCTCCTAAATTGAGTACATGTTCATTCTTACTTTCTCTAGAATATACCGTCATTAATGCACTTCCTGCAGTCAGAATTCCGAATTGGAAACCTATTTTTTTAGACTCATTAAGTAATCGGAGATATTCTTTTTCTCTGTAGTCATCTTTTTCATTTCTATTGACTTTTCTAATTTGTTTCATAATAGCGAGTTCGGAAGGATTGCTTTGTGCAGAAGCAAATTGAAAAGAAAAAAGAATAAGAAAAAAATTAAGTAATTTCTTCATGATAATAATGAGGGTTGTTAATTCAGGCAATTGTTTTTATGATAGTAATTTACTATTTGCATGCAAATTTAGAGTATAAATTCTGTAAATGTCCCTATTTCCACGTATGCATATTGGAAAACACATTTTGCCATGTAGAAATTAAGTTCTGGCTATAATGCGTTGAAAATCAGTAATTGTAATTTGTAAAATAAAAATTGAATATAGAAATAGTATAGAATAATTCGGAAAGCACCAAGTATAACCTTTGTTGGGGGAGGTATGTTCATCCTAATATTGTCATTGCTTATTGAATGGTCTTTTATTAAAATATCTCAAACTAATTTTAATTTATTAATACAAATGAAAAAACAAATTACCCTTTTAGGAACATTATTAATTTCCTCTATCGTATTTTCACAAGTGGGCATCAATACAGATGCTCCGAAGTCCACTTTAGACGTGGTAGGAAAAGCAGCTGACACCAGTTCATTGGACGGTATCATTGCCCCTAGAATTACAGGCAATCAACTAAGAGCTAAAGTATATACTACAGATCAGACGGGTGTGTTGGTATATGTAACAGCTGCAGATACAGCACCTTCAGGGCAGACTGTAGACGTTATCTCAATTGGATACTATTATTTCAATGGAATCAAATGGAAGAGTACGGGAAGTGATATTAATATTTACAAAGCAAACGGTTCATTGGCAGGAACACGAACACTTTCCCTAAATAGTAATGTCTTAAACTTTACAGGTACCGATCAAAAAACTTTTTGGAGCGCGGATGGAAGTATTAACCAAAATAATTTGTTATCCTCATCTGGTTTAGCTTCTATGGCTTTTTATGGAGGTAATAATGCCAATTTATATATTCAGCAGTTCAGAAGTGGAACATCACAGATTATAGCAAGTGGAAGTAATACGAATCTTCTCATAGGTACAGGAGGTACAGATGCACCTTCTTATATCCGTTTTGATACTTCTGCGGGAAGTGGAGCAGTTGGAACAGGAAAAATGTTCATTAGCTCTGTTGGTAATGTAGGGATTGGAAATAATAATACCTCAACAGAAAAGCTTGATGTTATAGAAGGTACAACAAGGATTAGACAGCTCCCATTTAACGGTGCTAGCAATGCTATTAATACAACACCAGGAGGTACGGCTTCAACAAATCAAGATCAGACATTCACAGCAACCAGAACCGTAGTAGCTGATGCCAATGGGGTTTTAGGCTATGTAACAGGACTTCCGACTACAGGTGGCGGAACTGCTCCGTCAGGATCTATTAATGTGGGTGAAACAATTTCGCAGGTATATTCTATCCCAGCATCAACTACGAACGTCAATACATTTAATCTGAACACCTATATTATGGCCAATAGCTTACCTGTATTACCGGTACTTGATGGTTTACGGATAGATATACAGGGAGTGAACGGATCTTACTATGATCCAAGGATTTATAACGTTTCCGGTAATACTCAGTTAATAAGCTATCAGTCATTTGCAACGCAGGTCAATGAGAACGAAACTTCACTCAATAATTCTGTAGCAACAGGAGGTTATGTACAAGTGGATAGTAATAATATTGTATACTGGATGACTTCAGCGGCAGAAGTTGAAACAACGAATGTACAGGTTCAGATAGATGCAAGCACATATAGATGGTATGAGTTCAAATGGTGGTGCATGGAAATAGGTACGGGGCCTGCGGCTACCAAGAAAATTTTCTTGTCCATCACTCGTAAGGCATAATGTCAAACAGGAGATTTCTTACGTATAGCCTTGTAATTGCTGGAAGTCAATATTCTCTCAACATTGAAATCAATATCCTGAGATTCGAGGATGCTTATGTGGATGTAAATAAAGCAATGATTCTTCCCAAAATAGCTAGTCCACACCTCAACATTGTCAACCCTGCCGCTGGCATGATGTATATGATACCACAAAAAAACAGCTGGCCATTTATAACGGAACTGTGTGGAGCTTTTGGAAACCATAAAAGGATTGATAAAAAACAGTAAACAGGTAATGTAAAAGTAGAAGGAGCCTGGTTGTATTCGATGGGCTCCAACTGGAACTACTGGAAATGATTCTTCGGAATTAAAGAACATTTTTTAACATAAAACACAATTTATATATATCATTTCATCCTGCCGGAAGAGGACTTTTGGCAGGACTTTTAATACAAAGATTAAATGAATTTTAAAGACATTCATATAGGAAGCATGATTCGGAAAGCAGTTATAGAAAACAATGTAGAAACTTCCCGTATCTGTAATTACTTTCAATGCACAGAAAAAGAAATAGAGAAAATGTATCTGTCAGGAAGCATAGATATCCAAATATTACTAAAATGGAGTAAGCTTTTGGAATATGATTTTTTCAGACTCTATTCCCAGCATATTATTCTGTATGCACCGTTATCACGGAAAAATATATCTGAAAAGCGAAAAAAGATAATCAGCCTTCCCCAGTTTCGTAAGACTATTTATACTCAGGAGGTCATAGATTTTATTCTGGAACAGATCAACACAGAAACCATGACGAAAAATGATGTGGTAGAACGATATGGTATACCCAAGACAACACTTTTTAGGTGGATTAATAAATATAACAACAGATAATAAAAACATTTTGAATATGAAAAAATATGTTACACCAGATTTTAGACAGATTTACAAAGACATTCTTACCAGAAAATATCCGGAAAAATATGAGACCTGTGAAGGGGTTCTGCTAAAAAAAAATATTTTTACTTTGGACATCCTGAAAATTAATGCCCTTATTTTTGGCATATCAGAGAAAAATAGCCAGAAATACCGTTCATATAAAGAGTCAGATATTCTGTACATGTTAGAATATCAGAAAAAAAATAAGCTTAATAACGGACAATTGGCTGATCATTTTAAACTAAGCAGGAATACTGTGACCAAATGGAAGAAAATATATAAAAGTTAAGAAATAAAACATAGTTTATTCAGCTGTTAGCTCAAACAGCTTATCCAGATTTTTTATAAAAGTGTTCAAAATGGTTGCTTTTATGTCTAAATATTAGTTTTTCAGATTGTTACTGATGTGGTGCTAATAGCTTTATTTTCAAACGATTCTCAATGTAAAAGCTGAAAAAATACTTTAATATATGCTAAATCACCTTATTTTTAAGTTCTTTATATTTTGAACGTCCTATGGGCAGTATTTCACCGGTTTTAATCTGCAGCCCATATCTTGAGCCGGGATTAATCAGTATTTTTTCTGCCTCTTGGAGATTGACGAGATAAGACTTATGAATCCTTTCAAATCTATCAGGAAGAAGCTGCTGCAAAAGTTCAAGTGATTTATCATGCAATTCCTGTTTCCCATTTTTAAGATGCAGTTCTGTATAGATTCCTGCTCCTTTGATATAGATAATTTCAGAAATGCTGATAAGCCGGATTTGTCCGGATTTCTTTACTGCAAGATATTTCATCCCATCATCCGATTTTAATGCAGGGCTAATAAATCGGTTCAGCGCCTGAAAAAACCTTTCTCTGTCAAAAGGTTTGGGAACGAAATCAAGTACACCATAAGCAAAAGCAGTAATAGCTTTGTCCGTATTGGCTGAAACAATAATGGTATGAAAAGAAGCCGCTACCATCTGTTCCAATACTTCAAAACCATTATCACCATTGAGATTCAGGTCTAGAAGAAGTAAATCCGGAAGTTGACTGGTAATTTGATCAAGCCCTCTCTGAAGAGAATCACAGATTGTGATCTGGATAGGCCTGTTTCCAAAGAATTCGGCAGTCATACGCTGTAAACGACGGGCGATTCTGGCTTCGTCTTCAATGATCAGTATATTCATGGTTTTAAAATTTGAATGGTAGATATCCAGCCGTTTTCTGTAGCATGCGAATCGAATCTCCAGTTTTGCTCATAGCTTTCAGTGAGGCGTGTCCGGATATATCTAAGCCCATTACCTCCTGCACGTTCTGTGAGAATATGCCGGTTCTTTGCGATGGTTTCAAAAACATATTGATGATAGCCTTCTTTCGTTACAACATAACGAAGTATGAATTTAACAGAGTTCTCTGGTAAGGGTTCACTGTGGGTGATACCATTTTCCAGCAATGTATGAATAATAGCGGGGGGTATCAGCTGACTTTCATCTATTCCGTTTTGCTCCCATATATAATTAATCTCCTTACGAAACCCCATTACCGACAGGTGTTGACGGCAAAGCTCCAATTCCTTTGTTATGGGAATCAGGGTTTGTTCAGAAATTTCGTTCATAATATCAAACTCTGCAGCCAGTGCCTGTATAAAACGCGCTCCTTCTTTTGGAGATTCTTCTACCCAGTCCATCATTGAAGTCAGGGTATTTCTTAAAAAGTGAGGCTGAATATTTTTTTTGAGCAGTTCCAACTGCAGCCTTGAGGAAAGTAAAATTGCATTCTGACGCTCAGCCTCCATAACACTTGTACGGATGGAATGCAGATAGAGCATGCTCAGAACAATGATAGTGAAACTGATGAACAGCCCAAAATCATAAACCACTAAACGATTGACCATCGCACTCATTAAAAGCGCGAGCATAGCTATAAACCCTCCTTTTTCCTTTTGAATGATACCATTCAAAACGACAATGAAAGAGGCAATAAGCATAGCTAAACTATAGAGCCTGGCAGTCAGATCATAGTGTCCGTAATTGGACCAGTAAAGAAATACTAAAGCTATCAGAAGTGCTGCCATCAGCCATTTTCCCTTTTTAAAATTGAATTGGATGATAAAATACAGCGGAACCAATAATGCATTAGCAAAAGTCAGCCAACCGATAATCTCAAGGCGTATGAAAAACTGGGAGTAAGGGATTGTAACATGAAACTTCAGATATTCCATGATCAGTAAGGAAAAAAACAGAAAACAGATGATTCCAAAGATCAATATATCCCATTGTTTTCGCTTGCTGTTTACATAAAGAAAAAAGTAATACACAGCTGCGATAAGGAAAGCTCCTGCCATGAGATTCATATAAGACATCGTAACCAATGGGCTTGTCAATAAGGAATTATAAGGATCTAATTTATATCCAATACCACGTTGTATGTGTGGAAGTAATGATTGTGAACTGCGTAGGGCAACCGTGTGAAGACCAGGCGAAATCAAATGATCCGGAATTCTGTAATAACTGCTTTCAGTACCGGGTATTTCCGGTTTGCCGTTTTGTGGAATCTGACCGTTATGACCAATCAATATTCCGTCCCAGTATACTTCAAAAGAACCAAAGGATTCAATCTGAAGACCAAGCGGTAATACTTCATTTTCAACCTTACGCAGATCTAAATGAGTTCGTGACCAGAAAATTTTATCAGAAGTATTTGCTCTCTCGGGTGACCAGTTCTTATCATTATAATCCTTAGATGCCCAAGACATATCGTCACCTGTTTTGTAAACAGGTATAGGATCTTCATTACGAATAACAGATGGGTTCAGTATGCCGAGCAAAATCAGCAAAAACATAAAATTCTGCATAATGTAAATATACAAGGTAATTTATAAAAGCTGATGGCAGTTTGCAAGTCTGTAGAGCCGTTCAGATGTTTTTACTCGAAATGAGTACTTCTGGAATTTAATTTTACATCATGAAACAAATACTACTCATTTTTCTGATCATGTTAACTGTTCAAAATTCCTTTGCACAGCACGCACAAATAACGGGTGTCATTTATGAAAATCTTTCTGTTCCTATCCCGCATGTCAATGTAACACTAAAAGATAGTACGGAAAAAATAATTATGACCAGTATTTCGGATACCAAAGGAATATTCAAGATGGAAAATATACCAGCCGGAACCTATCATATCACTTATAATCTGATAGGTTTTAAGCCAGTCAGTAAACCAATAGAAGTGAGTACGGACCTGCTGACAGATGTTGGAATAATAACTTTAGAGGCTGACACAAAACTTTTGAAGGAGGTAGCATTAACCGGACATCGGAGTTCGATCAATTTAAAACTTGATAAGAAAGTTTTTGAAGTAGGTAAGGATGTTCTCTCTCAAACAGGAGCGGTAACTGATCTGTTGAACATTGTTCCATCAGTCAGTGTGAGTCCTACGGGTGCGATTAGTCTTCGTGGTAATGCTAATGTATTGGTATTAATTAATGGACGACGAACCGGATTAACTCAAGGTAATGTCCTGGAACAGTTACCTGCTGATCAGGTGGAACGTGTTGAAGTAATTGCCAATCCTTCTTCCAGATTTGATGCCGGAGGGTCGGCAGGAATTATTAATATTATTCTTAAAAAAAATAAGAAAGATGGATTCAGCGGGCAGCTAAGGGTAGTTGGCGGTATTCCTAATGAAACACGTGTTAGTCCCAGTTTAAATTATAAATCAGATAAACTTAACCTATTTGCAACGTATGGTTTGCGATTATCAGATTATGTGGGTCTCTATAAAACAGAGCAATTTACCGGACTTTCAGGTAACGCGGTTTATCTGAGCCAACGCCAGGATGAGAACCGCCATGATAATGCCAAATTGCTTTATTTTGGTGCAGATTACCAGATTAATGACCATAATACGATTACTGCAGCCTTTCTTAGGAATTCTACACATGATCATGATAAGACCTGGCTGAACTATTTATATTCAGGAAAGGGTGGTGTCACTGATAGTACACTTAGCCGCAGTGGCGAATCATGGGAAAAGCGAAGTTACAATCAGTTGGAATTTAATTATACAAAAAGTTTTGAACGCACCGGCAAAAAATTTACTGTGGATATGCAATATGATTTCTGGGACAGTGATAAAGAATGGAATCTGGCAACTAATAGAGTTTTTCCAGCTCCTGTTATCTTTCCCACAATCAGAACAAGCTCGGTAGGAGGGAGTAAGGATCTGATGATTAAAACAGATCTGATACAGCCACTGGACAGTACTTCGACACTGGAATTTGGATTGAAACTGGAGAACAGGAGGGTTAACAGTGATTTCACTGCTGAACAGCAAAATTCTGCGGGCTGGGAAATTATTGATCAGATCGACAATCATCTTTTATATAAAGAACTTATTGGGAGTGCTTATGTGCAGTTTGCAGGCAAAATGGGGGAGTTGAGTTATCAGGGTGGTATAAGAGGCGAATTGACCCGTATAGGTATTGAAGACCGTATAGGAAGTTACACAAATGATAAAAAGTATAGCAGGTTATTTCCTACGTTAAATGTCAGTTACCGTTTTAATACAGGTGCCACCTTACAGGGGAGTTACAGTAAACGGATCAACAGGCCATCATTGGGAATGATTTATCCTTTCAATGAATTGACCGATCTGAATAGCCGTTATATTGGTAATCCGGATCTGAACCCATCTTATGCTCATGTGTTTGAACTGGCTTTCCTGAAGAACTGGAAGACCCTTACTTTTAATCCATCCCTTTATTATCAAAAAAATACTGGGGTCATTGAAGATTATACGTATCAAAATGCAGATGGTTTGTTTATTACCATGCCGGTTAATATCAACAAAGAAGAGCGCAGTGGTTTAGAGCTTTCCGTATTGTATAATCCTATTAAATGGTTACAGTTAAATACTGAACTTAATATATTTCACTATGTCAAACAGGGAAGTTATCAGAATCAGATCTTCGATTATTCAGGAAATACACTTACAGCCCGTGTAAGCGCTCAGGTGAAATTGAAGAATAAACTTGCTTTTCAGTCGGTGTATAATTTCAGGGGAGCCAATGCAACTGCCCAAACTTACTCAAACGCTTTGCATAGTATTGATTTTGGGTGCAGCAAAACTTTCTTAAAGGATAAAGCAACAGTGTCCTTTGATGTAAGTAACCTGTTCGATCTTCGAAAATCTATCAGCAAAACCACAGGAGCAGATTACCAGATCAATCAGACCAATATTCCCAATGCAGCCCGTTACCGATTAACACTTGTATATCGACTTAATTTAAGAGATAATCAGACCGTCCGGCAGGCTAAATCAGGTAACCGTAATTGATCGTATTTACATAACCCTCTCCAAAATAGAAATAATTTACTGCAATTAAATAAATGAAGAAGTTACGACTTGAGATCATTATACGAATTGAATGACTACTTTTTATATGAATGTTGGTATTTGGTAATTTATTTATACATAAATGAATTATCTTTACAGTATCAATAAATAATAATAGGTTTGTACAGAAATATTCTTGTAGTCGGCTTTCTACTTGCTTTTCTTTCGATTTATTCCCAGCAATATACTACCCAGCTTTTCAATACGGATAACGGACTTCCTCAGAATAGTGTAAAAGACATTATTAAAGACAAATATGGTTTTATTTGGCTGACAACAGAAAACGGAATTGTACGATATGATGGCCTTAATTTTTTAGTATATAAAAATTTCCCCCTGAATAGCCAGAGGTTTACCTATTTTTATGGTAATCCTGAAAAGGATAGTATTTTTACAGATGGAGATTATGGAAAAACTGTGCTAATCCATCAGAAAGCTCCAAAGGTAATTAACAATATAAAGAAATCTCCCTCACTTATTGCTAGGGGGTATATAAATTATAGTTTATCTATTTCAAACTATACCTACAGCTATTTTTTTATGAACTTTAAAAAAGGGCGGTATTTCATTGCGGAGAATTCCATTATTTATGAGGGTCGGCATTCAAATTCCCAGATCCAGGTGATTGAGAAACCTGTTTATAAAAATAGTCCCAATACTTTTGTCATTGGAGAGACTTTATTTTATATTGATCATAATGCTAAAAAAGTAAGAACAATAGAAGAGGGAAGGTTTACGGCTGATTATGATGTGCCTGTTATTGCTGATGTCAGAAGTAAAGTATTCTGGAACAGAATGAGTGGACAAGGGTTTGTCTTAAATAATAATACTCTTTATCGGTATACCTATAGTAATGGAGCATTCAAAATATCAAAACTGGTTCAGCTGGAAAATGTAATTCAGAGCACCTTAATGAGTATTTATTATGATGAAAAATACAAAAAACTTTATTTGGGGAGCAGCACAGATGGGTTGAAAATTGTGAGTTTAACAGATTTCATTTCCTCGAAAAAAAAAAATCCAAAATCGCTGGCCGTTTTTTATGCTATTCAACCTTTTAGTGACTCATGTGTAATAACACCTGAAGGTGAAATATATAATAGAAATGGACTGGTTAAAAGTAAAAATTTTGGGAAAAACATATCCTATTTTTTAGGTTTTGATAAGTACAGAAATATTATTACAAGAAAGGAACAGACTCTTCTTGTATATGATAAGCAGAGAGATTTTTTGGATTTTCAAAGAATTTCTACAGGAGAAGAGACCATTAAAGATTTTTTATTTGCTAATGGAAAATATTATGTCTTGTCCTCCAAACAAAAAAAAGGAAGTACTGAATTCACGGGTGTTTTGAGCATATATGAAGACTGGCCCTATAAATCTTTAAAGAAAAAATATTTTTTTGCCAGTGAACCCACCAGAATTATGTTGACAGATGGTGGCAATATTTTAGTAGGAACTATAAAAGGTTTGTTCAAACTCCCGGCTGTGCCAGGTAAAATATACAAGTTAAATGGTCATAATGAATTGTCGATCCGGGACGTGATACGCAGCAAAGATGGAAACATATGGATAACAACCCTGGGAAAAGGTTTTTATCTTTTAAAAAATAACAGTCTCATAAAATTGCCGGTCGATTCTGAAGGAAACCTTCTGTCATCCCACACCATATTGGAGGATAGAAATGGCTATTTTTGGATTTCCACGAACAATGGCTTGTACAAAATAAAGGAAAACATGTTGTTAAAATATGTTCAGAATCGAAATTTTAAAATACACTATTACAAATACTCAAAAGAAACAGGCTTTAGTACTAATGAATTTAATGGTGGAGCTAACATAAATGGTAATAAATTAAAAAATGAAGAGTTTGTGTTACCTTCCTTAGATGGTCTTGTTTTTTTTAATCCTTTAAAGGTCAAAAGTTATTATCCAACAGACATATACTTAGAAAGAGCCAGAATTGATGGTAAAGAAAGTTTTTTTGCAAATACTTTAACACTTAGTCAGGAAAACACGAGAGCAGAAATTTTTATTGATGTTCCTTACTATGCAAATCCTGATAATGTTATCATTCAGACACATCTTGATAATGAGAAAAAAAATGAATGGATATCTGTAGGAAAAGATAGAAAGATTTTGCTTGGAAGTCTTGGTAATGGTACACATATTCTTACTGTTAGAATGCTTGTTTCTGATCAGCAGAAATATATCTTCAAAAAAATAAAAATTACTGTTCCCCCTTTTTTTTATCAGACTCTCTGGTTCAAACTGTTAACATGCTTCCTGCTGTTATGCTTATTTTATCTCTCCATAAAATGGCGGACAAGTTTCCTTAGAAAGAAAAACCATGAATTGGAGGCAGTTATTCAGTTGAGGACCAAGATTTTATCAGAAACTGTCAATAATCTTGAAGTTACTCAAATAAAATTGGGAAAGGAAATTGAACAGCAGAAAAAGCTTATTGGTACTATTACCCATGATATTACTACACCGTTAAAGTTTATTGCTTTAACAAGTAAAGAAGTTTTAAATTATCAGGAAATGAGCGTATCCAGTACGGAAAGGATTTTGAACTCTATTTACAAGTCGTCCAACCAACTCTATAATTTTACAAAGACTTTGAAGGAGTATGCTGATATTTACAATGAATACAGAACTGATGAGACTGAACTTTATTCGTTGTATAGCCTTGTGGAAGAAAAGAAAATTCTTTTTGAGGAAATTGCCAATAATCATAATACCACAATTGTAAATCTGGTCAGCAAACAATTAATGATCCGTACCAGCAAAAACATCTTGGCTGTTATTATTCATAATCTGATAGATAATTCAGTGAAATTTACAAGAAACGGAATTATTACGATCAATGGATCAGATAAGGATACATTGATAATTTTAGAAATTACCGATACAGGTATCGGGATGGATGACCAGAAAATTGAGTACTATACTAAACTTCAGGAGAATATTGAAAATGAGAAGTTATTATTACAAAAGTATGGTATGGGTCTTCATCTTGTACTGCAATTGCTCCAAATGATAGAAAGTAAAATTATAATCAAAAGAAACGAAGCAAAAGGAACTTCTTTCCAATTAATCTTAAAAAATCGGAATAATGATTAAAAAAATCCTCATAGCGGATGATCATGATATTGTATTAACGGGAACTTCTATCATTTTAGAATCACGTATTCCCAACACTGTAATAGATACGGCTGCAGACTATCCTGAGGTTCTGGATAAAATTTCCGGACAAAAATATGATTTACTCATATTGGATATTAATATGCCCGAAAGCAGGAATAAAAAAATGATTTCAGAAATTAAGAGCATCCAGCCTGAAATCAGGATACTTGTGTTTTCAGCATATGAAGAAGATATTGGAGTACAATATATCAAAGAAGGGGCAGATGGCTATATTAATAAATTAAGCAAGGTAGATACAATTTCTGAAGCAGTCATGAAAATGTTTGCAGAAGGCAATTATTATCCCAATGGTATTGTAAACAAACTCTTACAGCCATCTGCACTTGATGGCATTAAAAGTTTGTCGGAAAGAGAATATGAAATTTTCATATTAATGGTAAAAGGAAACGGAAACCTGGAAATTTCAAATGAAATGGAAATTCAGATGTCCACTATAAGTACTTATAAAAAAAGGATTCATAAAAAATTAAAGACAACCAATTTGGCAGACCTTATTAAATTATATGAAGCTTATATGTCATAGCTGTACTGTATTTTCAGTAGAAATTAGTTTTTCAAAGTGTAGAAAATTTTCTACAAATTGCTTAGTTTATTTCTACGTATTGTGATCTTTCCTGTAGTATTTATTCTAATACTTTTACATTATGTTAAACAACACGGTTTAGTAATGTAAATAAAATAATGATAAATGCTTAAAATTTCTACAAAACTAATTTTTGCAATGCTGGCTTTTAGCCCGGCCGTTGCTTTTGCCCAGGCTGGAAGTGTTGGGATTAATACTGTGAACCCTGGTTCTACCATGGATATTAACGGATCGTTAGCCGCAAGTTATAAAGCGGTGAATACAACGTCTTATAATTTAACATCATCAGACTTCCATGTTTCATATAACGGAGGGGCAGATGCTATATTTAACCTTCCATCTGCTATTAGTGGAATCGGGAATTTTAAAGGGCGGATTTACAGAATTAAAAATAATACGAACTTTAAAATAACAGTCTTTTCTGCGGCTCCGGAAACAATTAATGGCAGTGCTACTATTTCAATTCCTGCGAATCAAAGTGTGGAACTGGTAAATACGGGGCTTACAGGAACAAATTCTACATGGGAACTCCTATCAGCAGGCTCTTCTTCTACAGGAGACTACATTATTGTAAAACCTAACGCGGCTCAAGTAGTATCTACAGGGTCAGATGTGACCTTCGGATCTGTAATTGCTTCTAATAACATCACTTATAACTCAGGTGTTTTTAATTTGAAGGCGGGCAAGACCTATGTGCTTCGATGTCAGCTGCACGCTACTGATTTTTCTTTGGCAGGAGGATTTTTTGTTTATGAATGGGTAGATGCTTCCAATAACTCTGTTCTTCCTTCCAGCACCACGGGAGTAGTTGATGCAATAAATAACTATCCGGCAACATCCCTTGGAGGGCAGCCTGAAGCTTATGCGATCTACAGACCTATCGCTGATACATCTGTAAAGGTAAGATTAGGGGGAGCTGGAACCGCTCAACTGAATCCAGGGATAGGTTTTATGACAGTTACAGAACTTGCCGGAGGTAACGGAAATGGGGGAACAACAATCATTAATAATAACATCACAGCAAGTAATGGTCTTACTCTGTCCGGAACAGATGTAAAATTGGGAGGAACTCTTTCACAAGCAGCAGATATTGCAACCGCAGGGAATAACTTAAGCATTAATGGTACTGGGAAAGTTCTGGTTGGAACCAATATTGTACCTGCCGGAGCTTCCAGCGCAAAGATGGTTATTGATAACGGAACTACTAATGGAGCCCTTCAGATTAAAGACGGTACCCAGCAACTGGGATATGTACTCACAAGTGATGCTAACGGATTAGCAACATGGTCTTCTACGGTTACTACTGCATTTGCCAATAACTGGACCTCTTATACCGGAACATTGGTAAATCCTTTTACCGGAACTACAGGCGGTGGTGGGCTGGCCACAGGGATTTCAGTAACGATACCGGCAAAAGGATGGTATTTTTTCCGCTCTGGTCTTACAATTGCTTCTGACTGTAACGATTATGTATTTTATATTAATGGGATTGGAGAGGTCTGGAAAACCTACTGTAATGTTTCTACTGTTGCTAATATGAGTCCAAGGGATCAGAACCGGGTACTGTATTTTTCAACACCCGGAACCTATCCGGTATTGGCTATTAAAACTAACGGAGTGGTTCCTGCTTTTAATATAGGAAACCCTAGCTTTTATTTAGATTTTGTGAAGTTTCAAAATTAAGTTGCTCAATATATTTATAAGATTATCAGATCAAGAAAGATTCTAAAAACACACCATGAAATTTTAGCTGTAAAGTATATATTCTTTACAGCTTTTTACTTCTTGTTTATAAGTATTCAAGAAAGGAAGCCTGAATTTTGTAATGGGGTCGTAAAAAAACTGTGCAGTGTTTAATCAGCT
This sequence comes from Chryseobacterium sp. D764, assembly GCF_019317325.1. Taxonomy (NCBI): domain Bacteria; kingdom Pseudomonadati; phylum Bacteroidota; class Flavobacteriia; order Flavobacteriales; family Weeksellaceae; genus Chryseobacterium; species Chryseobacterium sp. D764. The sequence continues at coordinate 211,567 of NZ_CP079219.1, forward strand.
AAAAAGGCGCATGAAAATACGCCTTCTGTTTATATCAGTTTTATAGATAATCGTCTTCTATGATCCGGTGCTGTTTTCTACGGGTAATGCAGTGATAAGTTCATGGGTTGTGAGGAGTGCATGAGCATAGGTAGGCCCGTTCAGGACATGTGCTGCATGCATCATTTCGGAGGTGAAGGCTGCTGTTGCATCTTTTACCAGGGTTACATGATATCCTAACTCCATTGCAAAACGTGCCGTACTTTCAACACAGGTGTTAGCGAGCAATCCTATAGCGATGACATGGGTTATATCGCGTTGCTTGAGCAGCATATCCAGATCTGTATTGGCAAAACCACTTTGTGCCCAGTGTTCCTTGGCAATAATGTCTCCTTCCTGAGGAGTAAAATCAGGATGCCATTCGCCTCCCCAGCTGTCTTTTGCAAAAGAATGACGTTCCATAATGCTTATCTGAGTAGGGTTGGGAAATTTCCAGTATTGGTAATCTGTAGGTTCCCATCGTTTGTGCGGAACAATAAAGATCTGTATACCTGCCTGCCTTACAGCTTTTACGATGCTTCGCAGATTATTCAATAAATTGTTGCTTTCTGCAACGTCTTTCACTCTTGGCCACACTTTCCCACCTTCAGATAGAAAATCATTGTAAGGATCAATAAATAACAAAGCTGTTTTATTACGTTCATAGATTGGTGTTTCCATTTTCTTTTTTATTTAATATAAGATTAATTTTATCTCAATGCATGTCTTTCAATACTTTTTGCAAACAAAGGCGTCTCGCTTTGATTGTGATATATAGAAACTGGCTGTCGTTGGGTTTTAAAAAGTTCAAATGGGATTCCCTGCTTTTCCAGTCCTTTAAGGAAATCATCAGTAGGTCTTGATAGGACTCTGTTGGTAAATTCACAAGTATTATCATCTATCTTTCTTACACTCATTTCCCAGTGTACAAGGATAGTAACACGGCCGGTAGGGGTAAAAACATCCGAAACAGACTCCAGGATAAGGTGTGTGGGCTCGGACACGGTTTCTATATAATGCTGTACCATTGGATTTCCTCCAAGTATTTCTACATTAATAGACATTCTTTTACCCTCAGTAGAGGTCGTAACGCCTGCCGCAATGTGAGCAGGGGAACATGCCTGATATTCGTGTTCCGGAAGGGTAAAGCACCATTCCGGAAGGTTGATTTTTTCAATCGGTGCGTTGATCACAGCAGAAAAGCTTGAATCAACAATAATGGGTTTATTTTCCATGTTAATTATATTTTAATTCATTTTAATAATTCATTTTCCTTTATTTCTGGGATCATCCGAAGGATTCATATAGCTTATTCCCAAAGGCCCAAAGGCGCTGACCTGTGTTTCATAACTTCCTGATTTTGCCCAATGAAAATGCGGTGTATTTCCAGGAAGTACCACAACACTTCCCGATGGATAAGCCTTTAATTTAGCAGCATCGAACTTTTCGCCTATACCAATATAAAATACACCGCTTATGACTGTATATATTCTGTTTTCAGGATGCTTGTGCGGAAGCAGTACCACGTCAGAAGGTACTCTTACCCGAACTACATAGGGTTCTGCCTTTTTCGGATCTCCTATCAGTACAGCAAGACGGGCTTCAGGTGGAAACGCTGGAAATGCTGACCATTTGATATTTTCTGGATAGATATCTCCCCATTCATTATTGGATAAACTTTGAGCATGAGTATGGTTGGTGTTTAGAAATGCAACGGTGCAAAGCAGAGTTATAAAGTAATTTGTTTTTTTCATTTTTAGAAATTAATTATTGTAATTTTTATCCAGTCACTTGTAATCTGATGAATTGGGATACCGGAAAATCATAGAGCAAAATTCGGTAGAGTTTGACAATGGATTGTGTGACCTACCTCACATAAACAGGACATTCAGCTATTAAGACATACAATAAAGAATGAATTGAGGCCAAACAGAAACGCCATGTAAAAATGATAACTTTTACATGGCGTTTCTTGCTTTTAAAGCTGAGTAGTATTCGATTAATTGATCGATGATTTTCGAGCAACGGACAGAAGAGGGATCAGGACAATAAACTTCTCCTCATTAAGATTTACTATTAAAAATAAAATATTCTTATCCGGGAATATATTTCATACTGATTTCTTCAGAAAGAGTATTAGGTATTTCGTGAAACCCTATTTTCCGGTACAGATTGTAAGCCTTGTCATTTCCGGGAATAACCTCTAGAATGATTTCAATGCCATTAAATTTTTGACAGGCCTCGGCAATAACGGCCTCAATCAGTCCCTGACCTATATTTTTTCCTTGAAACTCTCTTTTTACATACATCTGGTAAATACTTCCGGTGCTATCTTCATTTTTAACAAAAGTACAGATACCCACGAGTTCCTGCTGTGCAAAAGCTCCATATACAAATCTTTCCGGTGTTTGTTCTTCAATATCGCTTTCTATCCGAAATTTTTCAATACTCAGGGCTTCCTGATAGGTTGCTCCAAAAGATTCAGGGAATTTTTCCAGACTTTCCAGGCGGATGGCCCGGTACATTTTACTTTCTCCAGAGATAAGTTTTCGATAGCTAATATTTATCATAGTCAGTAGGGTAATCATTTTCATTAATATCCGGGTACAAGTATATAGATTATTCTGAACTTCTTTTAGTATGCCCGGTTGAATTTCAACAATTGTATTAAAATTTTTAAACTAAACGATGTATTTGTAACAAATTTCACTTCAGTTAGTCTTATTATAAACAAAAGCAATCATTTTTTGAGCGGAAAAGTTTATAGAGCAGTCCGGAAAGCTTAAAAAATGTTTGTTTAAGGGGAAAATTTGGTACTTTATTTAAATGTTACATTTTTGCAAAATTAACGGCTTATTTCATAATAAGCATGATAAATTATGTATATTTATAACACTTATTGGGGAAAATAGTAAAATAATAGTAGAAGTTTATCAACATATTTTAATGAAATATGTATAGGTAGATATAGGGAAAAGTGGTGCTGATGGAAAGAATTAATCTAATCATTCTTAAGAATAAAAAAATACATTCAAAGGATATAAAAAAAATAATAGCCTGTACAATCTGTATAGGGTTATTTTTATGTATGCTTTCGTGCAGCCATGATTCTCAGGATAAGGAAAGAGAAAATTTTGATACTTCTCTATTAAACCAGACTTCAGACCTTCAGTTGTCAGGGGAGTATGAAGCTTTTATCCGGCTGAATATAAAATATCTGAAAAAGGCTGCGAAAATGAAATATAAAGCCGGAAAAGGTCTTTGCTATCTGAATATGGCAGGTGTGAATGTCTCGGCAGGAAATTATGATAAAGCCCGCTTTTTTTTCAACAAAGCAGAGAAAGATCTGAAAAACTCTGAGAATAATTATCATAAAGCAGCATTCTATAATGACTATAGCCTGTATTATTCTCATCTTAAAATAAATGACAAGGCTATTGAATGTAATAATAAAGCATTTTATTTTTTAAAACAGGCTGCAAAAACTAGTCTTGCCCGAAAACTTCTTCCAAGACTGTACGTGAACAAAGGAATTTACTATGCCTGGAAAGGGTGGTTCGGAACTTCTTTAAAATGTTTCACCAAAGCGAATGTACTGGAAAACTCGGCCTACAGCAATTGTATGGTCGCCCAATATTATTTATTTGTTCATAAGCCAGATTCTGCAGGAATATATATTGAGGAGGCAGATGAGAAAATGCTAAGCCAAAAGACAACTGATGTAGAATCCCTATGGGTTTATTATACGATGGGATACTACTATAATGAAATAAATAACAGTGAGCAGGCTGAGAAAGCACTTAGAAAAGCTCTGGACATCAATATTAAAACGAGACGTACTTATTCTTCACATATAAAAGAGGTTTATAAGGCACTGGCAGACCTGTATAAGAAAAAGAATGACGGCGGGAAAGCTTATTTCTATCTGAAAAAATATATGGAAGAAGAAGGCAGATTTGATGCTGCAAGATTTACCGCGATGAATAAGGCGACCGAGGATTTTATTTCTGAAGTAAAGCAGGAGTCGGACTGGCATAAAAATGATCTTCCGTTATTTATTGCCCTTTCTATCGCTGTTTTTACCTTTTCAGGAGTATATGTACGGAAGATAATTAATAAGTTAAAGCTAAAGAAGAATTCCTTAAAAGAAGAAACGAATGAGTTGAAAAACAATGTGGAAACTAAGCAGTTGGAAGAAGTAACAGAACTTGCCAAACGGAATGATTCTTCTTTTTTATTAAAATTCAAAGAACTGTATCCTGATTTTATAAAAGCACTTTTGAAAATCAATCCTGATCTTGAAAATTCAGAACTGACTTTCTGTGCTATGTTGAAACTACGCTTTTCTTCCAAAGAAATAGCAGATTATACCTTTGTACAGCATAGATCCGTACAGCAGAAAAAATACAGAATCAGAAAAAGATTGAATATTCATGGAGAAACGGATATTTATGACTTTTTTGAAAACTTAACAGAATAAAGAAATTCATCACAATAAAAGGTGTCTGATTCTGTTTTATAAAAGATTTTATTGTTAATCTCAGTAGAAGCACCATTGGAGAAAAGAATAGAGTGCAATTTATTCTGAGAGATCATTTTTAATCATAATTTATACAGAAATTTAGCTTAAATAAAGAAACATATGACACGTATTTTTCTTGCTGTTTTACTTATTATTTTAGTTTCATGCCATTCTTATTCAAAAAAGGAGGCTGAAAAGAAATTTGATGTTTCTCTTCTGAAGCAGAATGAGAAATTCAGAGTGGCCGGAGAATATGACTCTCTGATCAATCTCAATAAAAGGTATTACAAACTGGCTGATAAAATAAATTATGCAGACGGAAAAGCGCTGTGCTACATCAATCTGGCAGAGCTTAATATTTCATTAGAAAATTTTCAGAAATCTCAGATTCTTTTCGATAACGCAAAAGAAATCCTGGATCATTCAGAAGATAATATACACAAAGCCAGATTTTATAATGTTTACGGCAGGTTCAATTTAGAACTCCGACGGGTTGACAAAGCTTTTCAATATAATAATGAAGCGATGAGCCTGATCCAGAAAAGCGGTCAATCTGAACTTAAAAATGATCTTCTTTTCAGTATTTATTTCAGACAGGCCATTTATTTTATCCAAAAAAAGGATTATGAAAGAGCACTTGAATACTTTCACAGGGCAAAAAAAATGGATAATACAGGTCTTACCGATTGTGCAATAGGTGATTACGTTTATATGCATAAGAATAAAGATTCTGCATACAAATACGTTGCTACTGCTTATAATAAAGCTAATATAAGAGGGAAGGAAGACGGAATTGCCCTGTATGCCAATACTATTATGGGAGAATATTTTCTTACCAACAAACAGTATGATAAGGCAGAAGAAACTCTTAAGAAGGCTTTGAAAATCAATGAAAAGACCAAACGTATCTATGCCTACTATGGTAAATATATCTATAACGATCTCAGGATGTTGTATGAACGTACAGGAGATAAAGAAAAAGCATACCTTTATTTGAAAGCATATACAGAAGCTTATTATAAAACCAATACATCTTTAGCGGCCACGATCAATCAGGATATGGAATCTTTCATTACCGGAGCCCAACAGGATGCAGCCCATCATAAAAGTAAAATATACTGGATTTTCTTTTTATCATTGGTAGGTCTTTCTCTGCTGGGATTATATGCATGGAGAATTATCAGAGCCCTTGGAAAAAGAAAAGAAGTACTTACAATAGAAGCCGAAAATCTGAAAATCAGAATGAATGACAACAAGCAGGAAGAGATCATAGAACTTGGTAAGAAGAATGATCCTGAATTTCTGAATCGTTTTAAAGAAGTTTATCCTGAATTTATAGATCAGCTTTTAACAATTAATCCCGGCCTTGAAAGTTCTGAATTGATTTTTTGTGCGATGCTGAAACTGCATTTTACATCCAAAGAAATTGCAAATTATACTTTGGTTCAGCACAGAAGTGTGCAGCAGAAAAAATACAGAATAAGAAAGAAACTGAATATTCCTGGAGAAACAGATATTTATCATTTCTTTGATACCTTGAAATAATTTCAAAAAAAACTGTCTGATTTATCATGTCAGACAGTACTCGAAAATATTCTCTTTTCACCACTTGAATTTTTTTGTGGTTTCTCTGTTCAAATATGAAAATTTTTAATGAAAACAAGAAAAAAAGCTATACTACATGAATACTACATCACATATTTGTATTTTTAAATAACTGATAGTTAAGTTATTGTATTTTATGTTGGATTTGTGGATTTATTTTAGAAAAAAGGACCAGCAACTTTAAAGCAGTTCGTTTTTTAGCCTGTATTTTAAAATAATAAACTCTTTGACAATGTTTTTTAGCCCTGATTTTCCATGTTTTTTTATCAGTATCTTGATAAGAACTCTCAAATAATTTCACCTTTTCAAAATCTTTGTGGATTAAATAAATAATTAGAATTAAAGTGTAAATCCTTGAAATATAATTATTTATAATCATGTTGTATCTGTGTAGTATCGTTTTTTTTTGTTTTTTATTCAGAAAATGTAAGTTTTGCAACGGGTTTAGTTGTGAATATCACATGATATGTTTTGTTTTATTGAATTTATGATAATGATTATCAGTGTCTTTGAAGGCAGAAGCCGGATAATCCTTTCAATAAAAATCACAATATACTCCTCCAAAATAACTTTAATAGAGCTTTATGAAAAAAAGAATTTTATTTGTTTGCGCATTAGCGTCTTGTTTTACAGTTTTCAATGCTCAGAGATGGGAATCTGTTTCTCAGAAATCTTTGCAGATAAGAGAAGGTGTAGAAGTGCAGCAGTCTTACAGAGTTGATCTGAAGTCCCTGAGAGAAATGCTGAAAAATGCTGAAGAAACGGGAAAGAATGCACGTCCTGTTATTATTTCTTTACCAACAGCAGAAGGAAAGATTGAAAAATTTGCTGTCTATAGCAATCCTGTAATGGATAAATCGCTTGTAGACAAATATCAGCTGGGATCCTATGTGGGAATTGGTGTGGATGATTCTTCTAAGTATTTAAGATTCAGTACATCCCCTACTGACATGCAGTCTATGATTATCAAAGATGGTGTATTCCAATTTATAGAACCCATAAGTACGGATAAACAAACTTACGGTGTATTTTATAAATCAAAAGAAACAGGGGAGCATGGTTTTAAATGTGATACCGGGGAGTATGATTTTAAAAATATGAATAAGCTGGTAGAAAATGGTAAAAAAATGCTTTCCGGAGTGGGAATTACAAGCAGACCTACCAATACAAAATACAGAAATTTTAGAATGGCATTATCCGTTACCGGAGAATACAGCCAATATCAATTGACCGCAGCGGGAACTCCTGCCAACGCAACAGATGATGTGAAAAAAGGAGTTGTTTTGGCAGCAATGAACAATACCATGACCCGTATAAATGGTGTTTTTGAAAGAGATTTTGGTGCTCATTTAACAGTTCAGAACCTTCCACAGATTATATATCTTGATGCTGCATCTGATCCTTATACAGATAATTTAAATCTTCAGTTACAGCAGACCCTTACTTCTGCAGTAGGAAATGCCAACTACGATATTGGGCACGTTCTTCATCAAAATGCAGAAAGAAGTGGAAATGCCGGTGGAATTGGGATTGTCTGTACAGATCCTGCCAATAATACAGAAATTAAAAAAGGATCAGCTTATACCCAGGGACCTGTACCTGCTGGTGAAGTTTTTGACTTTACCGCAGCACATGAAATGGGACACCAGCTGGGAGCTAATCATACATTTTCAAATACTTCTGTTACAGATGCTCTTCAGGGAGCGAATGTAGAACCGGGAGGAGGAACAACAATCATGGGATATGCAGGGATTACCTATGATAATGTACAGGCAAACGCAGATGGATATTTTCATTACAAATCCATTGATCAGGTACTGACCAATTTAGAAAATAAATCTACATGTGGAGCATCTCAAAATATTATTAATAATACAGCTCCGGCAATTAATCCATTGTCAGCGTATAACATTCCTAAAGGAACGGCTTATTATCTTGAAGCTTCTGCTGCAGATGCTGAAAATGATGCTGTAAACTATACTTGGGAGCAGAATGATACTACAGATGATTTTTCTACCATTTCAGGAGATAGCGGATGGGGGTATAATCCCAAAGGAGCCTTAACGAGATCAGTTCCTGGTACACCAAATGGAAGAAGATATTTTCCTAAGCTGGAGACTGTGATGAACGGAATACTTACAGATAAGCAGGGATGGGAAACTGTATCATATATTCCTCGAACATTGAATTATGCTGTAACGGTAAGAGATCTGAACGCTCAGCGCCCAATGGTTTCAACCTCAACAACTACAGTAACAGTTGGGAATGATGGTCCATTCAAATTCAATGGGCTTACTGCATCTTCAGTGTTGTATAATGATGCTGTAGGCACAATTTATTGGGATGTTGCCAATACGAATGCTGCACCTTATAATACAGCGAGCGTAAAAATAGATTATACTACAAATAATGGAGCCAGCTGGACGAACCTTGTTGCTGCAACTCCTAATACCGGAAGTTTTAGTGCACAAATGCCGGCTAATATAAATGGAGCTGTAAAATTAAGAATATCAGCTGTAGGAAACGTTTTTTACGCAGTATCTCCTGCCATTACTGTGGGCAGTGCACCTACATCTCCTACGTCAGCACCTACAGGTCTTTCCACTATAGATACTGAGATTTTCAAAACAACAGCGAGGGTATCTTGGAACAGTGTTCCGGGAGCTACCTATTCTGTTAATTATAGAAAAGCAGGAACTGTAAACTGGTCCAATGCAGTGAGCCCGGCAAATTCATTAGTATTAAATAACTTAGAAGACGAAACAAATTATGAAGTACAGGTTGCAGCTGTAGTGAACTCTGCTGCCGGGGCTTTTTCTAATAATTATACATTTAAAACAAAAGGTTTAAAGACAGGAGTTGATTACTGTATATTGAATTCAGGGTCACCTTACTTTGCCGGAATTGTATCTGTTAAAGTAGCGAATTTGGATTACTTTAATGGGGTTGCAAGATCATATATAGATTTAAGCGAGGATCCTTCTAAAATAGTGAATCTTGTTCAGGGGAGTTCTTATACACTAAAGCCTGCTGTTGTAAACTTACTTGCTGCTGCAAATGAAAATGTCTCTGTTTGGATTGATTATAACAGAAACGGAGTATTTGAAGCTACTGAGAGAGTAAGCAGTATATCAGGTGGTGCTCCGAAAGGGCTTGTAAATTTTGGAGATCATAACTTTACGGTTCCAGCCACATCATATACAGGAGATAAATTATTAAGAATGAGAATTGTTGGTAAATATTCAACTGCAGCTCTTACTGATACTTGTGGTGAACTGGCAAGCAATGCGGGTGGTATTTTGGATCTTCCTGTTAAAATTACTGCTGGTGCTCTTGCTGTGAGAGAGGCTATAGACACAAAATCTTCAGAGGTATCTATTTATCCTAACCCTGCAGATACATTTGTAGAAGTGAAAAATCTTAAAGGTAAAGCAGATTACAAAATCTACAGTGCAGACGGAAGATTAGTTCAGGAAGGTAAAATTGAAGGTAAAATCAACGTTGCTTCTTTGGTAAAAGGAATGTATGTGATCACTATAAAAGATGAGAAGAATACTTACAATACTAAGTTAATCAAGAAATAACACACATGAATCTCTGCATCAGGATCTAAAAAAGCGGAGAGAAAAAAAGTTTATTTAACTGAAAAAGGCTGTCTCTGGTTGAGGCAGCCTTTTGTTTATAATGAAGTAAGATGACCATTAAAGAAATCCAGCATGGTTGTTAGTGACTTTTCAGAATGCATCCGTTCTCCGTTTTCAAGAGATTCCTGTGTGGCAATAGCCGCTCTTTTACGCATATGATGTTCATAGCCGGAAATTGCTTCCTGTAATGTGCTGTAGCTGTTATTTGTTAAATATTCGCTCAGTTCAAGGGCATCCAGCATGGCCATATTAGCGCCTTCTCCTGCAAACGGAGGCATTACGTGGGCAGCGTCACCAATCAGTGTCAGATTGGGTTGTGCTTCCCAGGTTTGATCTGAAGGCATAGAGTAGATCAGGCGCGGAATAAACGGCGTTACAGCATTTTCAAACAACTCATCCCAGATAGGATTCCATCCGGAATATTCTGTTTTGAACCATTTTAGCATCTGTGCATGATCAGAATAATCAAGACCGCTGTCAGCAGGCCAGTTTTCATCAGCTTTAAAGCTTGCATAAAATCCCAGGTCTCCATTGCCTTTCTGACCTAATAAGATATTTTTGGTATTTCCAAATGCCATTATTTTCCCACCTTTAATCATAGCATCAATCTGAGGTGCATTTTCTTTTGAAACATTGCCTTCCAGCATGATGATTCCGGAATAAACAGGTTTAATATCAGTAAGATAAGGCCGTATTTTAGAATTGGCTCCATCACCGGCAATAACAAGATCTGCATATTCTGAAGTTCCGTTTTTGAAATGCAGAAGCCATCCTTCATTCTTACGCTCCATCGTGAGGAAATGACTGTCCCAGACTACGGTTTCAGGATGTAATGATTCTAAAAGCATATTCCTTAAAGGCCCGCGGTCTATTTCAGGGCGGAAATGTTCTTCGCCAAAATCTTCTTCAGGTTTCGTCTCATGATCATTGAAAAATATTTGAGCCTGTTCATTCATGATCAGGGTTTTGTCTGCTCCCGGTCGGAAAGTCTTCTTAAATTCCTCCAGCAGCTCAGCTTTGCGTATGGCTGCCAGTCCTGAATCTTCATGCATATCAAGAGGGGAACCCTGTACCCGTGCATTTTTATTGAAATCTCTTTCATATACTTTTACGTCTGCACCTTTCAACTGTAAAAGTCTTGCCAGTGTAAGTCCTGCGGGACCGCCGCCAACGATTGCTATTGATTTATTGTCTATCAGCATTGTTAATTTAAATTTTACAATGCAAATTTATTTTCCTTTTAACACTGATAATAGTACAAATCGGTCGTTTTTATTTTTAGATAATTCTTTGGGAGCAACTCCTGAAAATTTCTTCACTTCTTTGATGAAATGGTTTTGATCAGTATAATTGAGTTCGGGAAAGAGTCTTCCCTGTGCAATGTGTTCCAAAGATGCTCTGAAACGTAAAATAGTAGAGTAGGCTTTTAATGATAAACCGAGCTGTTTGGTAAAATAACGGTTAATCTGTCTGCTGCTCCAGCCTGTTTTTTCAGAAAGTTCCTGCACGCTCATTTCACCCTTTGAAGTATAAACCAGGTCGAAAAGTCTGCGTTTTCTTTCATCTACCTTTGAAGGAAGCAGTTCTTTTATTTTTTGAATTGCTTTTGTACAACAGCTGGAAAAATCATTTAAATCATCTGCTTTAAAATTCCAGAAATCGGGAGAAAGTTCTTTTCCTATATTCAATAGATCTGCAATGGAGGTATTTAAAATATATTCAACTGCAAGAGGTTTGAAACTGACAACAAAAGCAATTGTCTGAGGAGCAATATATCTTTGTTCAGGATAAGTTTCCAGTCCGAGAAGGGTAATATGAAAAGGTTCTGAGGCAGACTGTGAAAAAAATAAATCAATTCTTCCGTCAGGAATAATCACGACTTCTTTAGCCTCATCTGAAAGATTCTGAAAAGTTCCCAGATTTTCAACAAAATCCGCGATCTCTTCATCAGGTTCGATGAAATTATAATTGAAGTCATTGTCCATAATATAGTCTGTGGCAGACTGGGTTTAATGAATGAAATTACAAAATTTGTTATATATCAGCAAGATATTCTTCATTGTACAGGATCAAAATAAAGCCTAAAGTTTTCAGCAAATTAAAGATAAAAATAGTAAAAGTTTATAGGATAATATTTTAGAATTAAAAGATTTGTGCTTTACTTCAATGGTTTTTAAATCTTATTTTTGTTTCGGAAAGATTTCAAAAATAAATGTATAACAGCTCTTATTCTCATGGACAAATCATTACTTAACACCTACTTTCATTCCTTATTCAGTATCAAAGCGGAGGTGGTTGAAAAGATCACAGAAAAATTTATCCATTTTGAATTAAAAGCAAATACTGTTTTGCTGGATAAAGATGCCATCAGTACCAAAACATACTTTCTGGAAAAAGGCTATGTACGTTCATATATACTGAATGAAGATAATGAGGAGATTACAACTAATATCTATACAGCTCCTTGCTTTGTGAATGATTTTCTGTCTTTCTTCAGGCAGCAGCCTGCCAAAGAAATATACCAGACGGTGACTGACTGTGTTTTCTGGGAAACAGGATTGGAAAATGTACAGGATAATTTTCATAATATTCCTGAATTCAGGGAGTTCAGCAGGCTTCTTTTTGTCCTGAATTACTATAATATTCATGACAGACTGATAGAAATGGCAAGTCAGAAAGCTTCCACAAGATATTTCAATCTGATGAAGAAAGATCCCGATATTTTTCAGCATGTCCCTTTGAAGGTAATTGCTTCTTATTTAGGAATTAAAGACAGCTCACTGAGCCGGATCAGAAGGGATATTCACAAACTGTAATTTCTTTTCATTTGTCAAGTGATAGTTCAGAAATGATCACTGATCTTTGTTTAAAAATTATTCATGAACAAAAAACATATTGTCGTAGTAGGATTGGGAGGTGTAGGCGGTTATTTTGGATTTAAAATAAATCAGGCTAATGAAATTTCCCGGAAATATACCGTTTCCTTTGTTGCCCGTGGAGAAACTTATGAGAAAGTAAAAGATAACGGATTGACTTTGCTGTCTCCTGAACATGCTAATCCGCAGACTCATCCTGATACAATTGTACAGAACATCAGGGAGATTGAAAATCCTGATCTGGTACTGATCTGCGTAAAAGAATACGATCTTGAAAACGTGTGTAAACAGTTACTGCCAGTCATCAATGAAAATACAGTCTTACTTCCGATGATGAACGGTGCAGATATCTATGACAGAATACGCAAAATAATTCCTGAACATACAGTTCTTCCAACCTGCATCTATGTAGCTTCTCATATTAAGGAAAGAGGAACCGTGGAGCATAAAGGAAAAGCCGGGAAAATGATTGTGGGAAGAGATCCTGAGCATTTTTCTACCTCTGTAGAGTGGATTACCGATCTTTTGAGCGAAAGTAAAATTGATTTTGATTTTAAAGACAATTCATTAACGGATATCTGGACGAAATTTATTTTCATTGCCAGTTTCGGATTGGTAACAGCTAAGTATAATTCATCTATAGGAGCTGTATGTACTGATGAACAGCAGAGAAACGAAGCCGCTGAAATTATGAAAGAAATAAAGCTGATCGCAGCTAAAAAAGGAATTGATTTGCAGGAAGACATTATCAGTGCAACTTTCGAGAAAGCTTCTACATTTCCTTTTGAAACACCCACATCTTTACAGCTTGATGTTAACTCAGGAAAGAAAGATAACGAATTGGAATTATTTGCCGGAGCTGTCTTAAAATATGGAGCTGAACTTGGTATCGAAACTCCTTTTACCCAAAAAATCTACACTGGGATTAAAGCAAAATAAGTTTGTGCTAAGACAGGAAAAGAAATATAAAAGGGTGGGTTTTAGCCCGCCCTTTATTGAAATTAAATATAAAAGATAGAAATTTAAGCACTATGCATGAATTTTTGCCGGTCCAATAGTACTTCCTCTGTTTCCCGATGATCAGGATCATCTATACAGCAGTCTACAGGACATACAGCTTTACATTGTGGTTCCTCATGAAAACCTTTACATTCCGTACATTTTCCGGAGACAATATAATAAACTTCATCCGAAACAGCCTCATTGTAAGCATCAGCATCTCCTTCTGTTCCGTCAGGAAATGTAATATGCCCTGAAAGCTTTGTTTTGTCTTTCCAGCGCCAGTCGATAGCGCCTTCATAAATGGCTGAGTTGGGGCATTCGGGTTCGCAGGCTCCACAGTTGATACAGGCATCCGTTATTTTTATAGCCATATTGTGTATGTTTAGAGGGTTTTTAAAAGGGATTTCTGCAACGTCGGACGATTCAGAAATCCCTGCTAAACTTAATTACAGCAGTTCAACACTGTTCTTTTGAAAATAAGCAGCATAAAGTGTGCTAATTTTTATTTTTAAATCATTAATCTGCAGCAATTTCTACCGGCAGTCCATGCATCTGCATTGTAAAGGGCATCTGGAAGCTAATCTTTTGGTAGTATGAATGTTGAAGAATTCAGGCTTTCTATTTTTTTAGTTGTTGCGATGCTGATCAGCTTATCAAACTTACCGGAATAAAAATCCGAAATTTCAGTTGAATGTTCAGGATCAAATAATGATGACCTGACAATAGGGACACTGAATGGCAATGGCCAGGCACGCAATGACTTGGCAATTGAATCCATAGCATTGATTCCCTGCATTGCCTGCAGACCATCAGCCCAGCATACTAACCCAACTGTTTTATCGGTAAGATAAGGTTCATGCCTGTTGGCAGTCATTTCAAGCCAGTCCAGGCAATTTTTCATCACTCCCGGAATACTTCCATGGTAAAGCGGAGTCAGCCAGATGTGCAGATCGGCATTGGTAAACATTTGGGTCATACGTTCTACTGCTAAAGGAGTTTTAGTAAGCGTGACATCAAATAGCGGAATGCCGGAATCCGCAAGGGTGAAAATGTCAGTCTGAATTCCCAACATTTTCAGACGTTCTGAAAAATAGTCGGAAATCAGTCCGGAAGTAGATTGTGTTCTTCTTTCCAAAGACCCATTGAATATGATTGCTTTCATTTTTTATTGTTTAAAAATTACTTTGGGTAAACCTATCTCACCATACATCAGTGTTTTAACTAACGGTTTCAGAAGTCCAGCAGCTAATAAATAGAGCGCAGGATCATGATGGGTGCTCGCACGGACAACTACTTTCTGATTTCTGTAATGCTTCAGGTCTGCATAAATGAGACGGCGTTTCCAGAGGTCGAGCAGAACCGTTTCTGCACTGTTTAAATCAACATAAGAAGCATAAGGAGATAGTTTTTCCATGATCAGCATATAGGCCCATGGCGGGATAATGGCATCCGTAGAACAGATGATTCCTACTGCTTTTTCGTTATAGACAGAAAAATCCACCGCAGCAATTGATTCTTTAAATTCTTTCTCCTTGACAATCATTCCCATAAAAAGATGATCTTTAATATCCAGTTCTACAATTTCCGTTGTAGGCTTGTAGTCTGAAAGGTCAAGAGCAATAATGCCTGAAGCCTTTGCTTTATTGATAAAAGTTTCCTCAGTCATAGTTTATTATATTTGATGTTAATTATCTTACTTTTGATAAAGCCTCTTCATATTTTTTCTCCACAGCAGACCAATCCAGAACAGACCAGAAAGAATCCAGATAATCTGCCCTTTTATTCTGATAGTTCAGATAATAAGCATGTTCCCACACATCTATTCCAAGAATAGGGAAGCCTCTGTTCATCGAAAGAACATCCATCATTGGGTTATCCTGATTAGGTGTGGAACTGATAGCCAGAGATCCATTGAATTTTACAAAAAGCCATACCCATCCGGACCCGAATTGTGACAGACCTGTTTTTTTCATTTCTGCTTTAAGGTTCTCAAGACTTTCAAAAGTAGCAATGACAGCATCATTAAGTGCACCTTCAGGATTAAGTTTGGGTTGAGGTGAAAGAATTTCCCAGAATAAAGAGTGATTGTAATGTCCTCCGCCGTTATTTCTTACAGCAGGGCTGTATTCACTTATCCTTTGCAGTAAAGAATCAAGATCGGGATTGATTTCACTGGTTTGTGCCAGGGCTGCATTCAGATTATCAACATAGGCCTGGTGATGGCGCTGGTGATGAATGGTCATTGTTTCTTTATCTATAAAAGGTTCCAAAACATCATAAGCATAAGGTAACTGTGGTAATGTAAATGGGTTCATCGTATTTATTTTTTTGATTGTTGTTTGACAAAGGTAAAAATATATTTTAATTAAACAACTTTATAGTTGTTTAATTGGATGTGCGCTTTCAAAATATAACTGGTTGTAAATGTTTGGTTTGTCTGTTGTTTTTGGAGGTTATAGAAAATGACTATATTTGTTGTTGAAAAATAAAACAACCTAAATATTGTCAAATGAAGAAGCCGGCTGCTGATCGTATTCTGATGTTTTTAAAGATGAGAGGTGAAGTTACATCACTTCTTATTGCTGAAGAATTGTCGATTACAAAAGAAGGGGCAAGAAAACATTTACTGAATCTTGCTCAGGAAGGATTGATCCGGTCTTCGGTGAAGAGCGAAGGGGTAGGACGCCCATCTGCTTACTATACTCTTACAGAAAAAGGATTGGCTCAGTTTCCCGATACTCATGCAGATGTAACCGTTCAGATTCTGAAATCAGTGAAAAATCTTTTAGGTGAAAATGCCCTGGATTTATTAATCAGTGATCGTGAGAAGAATACTCATGAACGATATGAAAAAGTACTTTCTAAGGCAAAATCTCTGGAACAACGCCTTGAATCCCTGGCAAAAGTACGTAGTGAAGAAGGATATATGGCAGAATGGAAAAAAGAAGGGAAAGATTACTTACTGATCGAAAACCATTGCCCGATATGTGCTGCAGCAACAGAATGTCAAGGGTTCTGCCGTGCTGAGTTATCCAATTTCCAGTCGTTGATCGGGAAAGAATATACGGTTGAAAGAGTAGATCATATTGTTTCCGGCGGGCAGCGCTGTGTTTATAAAATCAGCCAGTAATTTAATTTATCATTCAAAAAATGGCTTTAAAAGCAGTAATATTTGATATGGATGGAGTCCTGATAGATTCAGAAAAATTCTGGACTCATGCAGAGCTTGATGTATTTTCGTCTTATGGAGTACAGGTTACAGAGGATCTTGCAGCACAAACCAAATACATGACCACTCAGGAAGTGACAGAATTCTGGTATGAAAGATTTCCATGGGAAAATTTTGATGCGTCTGATCTGGAAAATAAAGTAGTCACAAGAGTGATTGAAATGATACAGACCAAAGACTGTACAATGTCCGGTGTACAGGAGTTTATCAGACATCTTAAGAATAAAGAATATAAAATAGGGCTGGCAACCAATGCCCCTTTGCGTGTGGCACATATTGTTCTTGAAAAACTTCAGGTTCGTGATCTGTTTGATACCGTCCATTCGTCCGAATTTGAAACCCAGGGCAAACCTCATCCTGCGGTATATCTTACCTCTGCAAGAAACCTTGGTGTTTCTCCTGAATACTGCATTGCTATTGAAGACAGCCACTCAGGATTAAAAGCAGCAAAAGATGCAGGAATGCAGACCATTGTTTTCACCAATAATGATGAAAGCATTGATTCTGATCTTGCCGACTTTAAAATATTGAACTTTAGCAATGCTTTATTGCCGGTGTTTAGTGAATAGTAAATAATAAATAATGAATGGTGAATAGTGAGTCCGCTTCGCTGTGAATTTTAAAACGTGCTATAAAAATTGACCATTGCCTGCGTAGCAAATTGACGATTGACGCAATTATGAATCATGAATCCCACCTCTCAATACCTCATCAAAATCTCCATCAGCAACAGGATAGAGACCAATTTCTTAGACGACTGATATTCCGGATTCAGCTGTTCGCGGATTTCTCCCAAAGCTTTGCTTAATTTATTACTTACCGTCTTATTGCTGAGTCCCAATGCTTCTGCAGTTTCATTAACAGACATGTTTTTCCGGATTCTCATATCATATACCTGCTGTTCCGTTGAAGGAAGCTGGGCAACCACTTCATCAATCATCGATAATAAAGCATTGATCTCATTTTCTTCAAGAATTTCAAAATAATCTGTATCCGATATCTCAAATTCATTGGGGATATCAAACTCGTCAATACTCAGCGTGAGAGGAGCTTTTTTATAACTGTTATAAAAGTCAAGGATACGGTAATGAAGATGGCGGAGAAGATAGCCTTTTGCACTTTCTGAATCGTCAGTTTGTATCACATCTGTATTCTCAAGAATCTTTACCCACAGGTTCTGAAGGATTTCCTCAGCGATTTCCTTATCCCGGGTCCGTACAAAGACAAAGCTATATAGACTATCCCAGTATCGGTCATACAGCAGCATAAATGCAGGACGGTCGCCTGATTTTATTTTCTTTAATAATGTATAGTCTGTTGGGCTCATATTGTTGATGCAAAATTACCTAAAGGAAAATTAACTTTTTGTGAACTTTGGGTGTGGTAAGATTAAATATTTCTGAAAAACGGGAACAAAATAGTGGGTTAATGTTGGGTAAATGTGAAAAATGGTGAAAATTATTAACAATTTGCTCATAATGTGAATATAACGTTAAGAATGCCCTGGGGAAGTTTTTCATTTTCACTGTCTTATAGATAGAAGTATCTGTGAATACCATGAAAGACTTTATGAAAAATCGTTTAACATATAAAAATATTGAAGCCTTTGTTTTCAAACTTTGGGAACGGGAAGTTTCTGAAGAATCAATTTCTGAAAAGGAAAAAGAACTTTTAACAAAATGGAGAATCCGTACTGAAAAAGATCTGGATGCTGTTCATAGAAAAGAATCCAGAGAAAGAGTATTGTCGGGACTGGAGCATTATTTTCCTCAAACAGATCATATTTCTATACATTCTGTAAAAAGGTTTAAAACACATCTATATAAAATTGCAGCGGTTATTATTCTGCTTTTGTCGTTGGGAGGTATTTTTACGTATACAATGTTCATTAAGCCTGATGTTTATCTTGCAAAATCAGAAAACCGTATTGTTCATCTGGAAGACGGGTCTGTGGTTACCCTTTTACCAGGAGCGGAACTTACCGTTGAAAAATCATTTCCTGCTTCTACCAGAATTGTGGATTTAAAAGGAGATGCAATCTTCTCCGTAGCCAAGTCAAAAATACATCCTTTTGTAGTGCGTGCTGATGGTTTCAGTACTAAAGTTTTGGGAACTGTATTTAAAATCTCACAGTCAGGAAAGAGAAAAGCGGTTGATCTTTATGAAGGGAAGGTGGCCGTATCTTCTCCGGGAGTTCCGGTTTCTTTCCTTAAACCGAATCAGAAATGGACAAATTTCGGGATTGCGCGTACTACAGCGGTTATTTCAATACGTCCGGTGAAAAATACAGCCAAGAAAATTTCTGCAATACTGTCTTTAAGCTTTAACGACGTTCCTTTAAAAGAAGTGGTAGCTGTTCTTGAGAGTAACTACAACACAAAAGTATTATATCCTAAAGATGCTGAAGACAAGAAGATAACTGCTGACTTTACCGGAGGAACGGTAGGAGAAAATATTGAATCACTGGCCTTCATCCTGGGATTGGAAGTACAGAAAAAAGAAAACACCTATATCCTGAAAAAATAAAACACTACTCAAAAAATTAAATAATCATAATCAAGAGAACACTTTAAGTATGAAAAGTTTGAAATGTGGGATTACCATAGCAGCCTTATTTTTTACTGTAGCCGCAGAAGCACAGGAGCTGGTTCAGAAAGTAACATTTTCTGTACCTGCCAACAAACCGTTGATTGAAGTTTTGGAGGAATTTGCCGGAAAAACAGGAATGAGACTGGCCTATTCTAAAGTAGATATTAAAGAGCTGAAGGTAAAGGGAGTAAAATGTGAAAATACTTCTGTTAACAACTGTCTGAAGGATATTACCAATGGACTTCCTGTTGTGTATCGTCTGCATGGTGATCTTATTTCGATAAAATATGAAAATTCTAACATTTCGGTATTGGGAAACGGGCGTATTTCCGGTAAAATAGTGGATGAGGTAGGAAATCCCATTACCGGAGCTGAAATTACTATAGCCCGGAAAACTGTAGTAACAGATAATAACGGAGATTTTACGGTAGATCTTCCCTCGGGAACCTATAACCTTACAATAAAAGCTCCAAAATACAATACGCTGAGAGTTGAAAAACTATCCGTCATCAATAAAGAAACGAGTTCCGTATCATTTGCCCTGAACAAAGCTTCCGATAAAATCACAGATATTAAAGAAGTCGTAATTACCGCCGCCCGTAAAGCAGATACACAGGCAGGACTGCTTGCTCAACAGAAAAAAGCGGCACAGATGAGTGACGGTATTTCAGCAGAACAGATTTCCAAAACACCAGACAGCGATGTAGGAGGAACTCTGAAAAGAGTAACGGGAATTACCACTATTGATAATAAATATGTAGTCGTAAGATCTATGGGTGAACGATGGAATACAGCAGCCATGGACGGAATTAATCTCCCAAGTACGGAAGCTTATAATCAGAATTTCTCATTTGACATCATTCCTACAGCCATGGTGGAAAGTGTAGTGGTGAGTAAGTCTGCAACACCCGATATGAACGCCAGCTTTGCAGGAGGTTATGTAGAAGTGAGAACCAAAGATATTCCCAATGAAAATTTTACAACCGTAACAATGGGAACTTCTTATAATGATCAGTCGGCATTTAAAGAATTCCTGACACACAAGCGGGGAAAGTATGATTATTTTGGATATGATGACGGAAGCAGGGATTTCCCCAAAGGACTGGAAGCCATGAACTGGACGGATCCGAAATTTTTTGAACAGTCCAAACAATTTACCAATGATAATTTTAGTACCTACAAAACCAGAGGTGACATGGGATCTAATATACAGCTGGCCCTGGGAAGAACTTACGCTCTGAGGAACAATAATAAATGGGGATTTGCCGGAGCATTTGTCATCAGAAACGAACAGAATAAACTGGATATCGACCATACGGGAAGAGGAAACTGGCTGGATACAACAGGAATGCCGGATGCCAATGGGCAGATTCCGTTTTACAATTTCAAAAACAGCGGAGCTTCCTACAATTATAATTCTACGCTCGCTGGGATGTTGAATTTCGGGTTACAGCTGGGAAAAAATAGAATTTCATTCCGTAATTCATATACCCATATTTTTGATAATACTTTGACAAGAGTTACAGGATGGAATGAATATTCAACCGGGAGCGGAATGGCTGCCAATGCTGAATTAGCCTATAATTATTTTTATAACGGAGTTATTCCCAATAATGATCCGGCTCAGATCAAAACATTAGACAGACCTTATACCGATAATACCAATTACCCGATTTTTCAGACCCTTTTGCAAAATAAGCTGGAAGGAAGCCATAAAATAGGAAATACAGAGATCAGTTGGTTTGGAGCCCGTACAGGAGTTTCTTCCGATACCAAAGATTATACACAGTATATTACCCGGTATGATTTTATCGGAAATGAAATCTTAGCCTTTCATAAGATCTATAATTCCGGAGCAGATTTCTACAGAGGATATATTGAAAACAGAGAAACAGACTACAACTATGGAGCTTCTG
Organism: Chryseobacterium sp. D764; assembly: GCF_019317325.1. Lineage (NCBI taxonomy): Bacteria > Pseudomonadati > Bacteroidota > Flavobacteriia > Flavobacteriales > Weeksellaceae > Chryseobacterium > Chryseobacterium sp. D764. Next base: position 232,968 of record NZ_CP079219.1, read on the forward strand.
CGAAATGGGATATGGACGCAGGAAGCTTTAAAAATACTATTAAAACCGGATATGCCGGAGCTATAAAAAACAATACCAACCAACAGCAGAAGTTTTTCCTTCGTGTTGATGAAAACCGGGACGTTCCGAATAGCGAGAAGAACTATTTGACGATGTATGGTTCGCTTGCTGACTGGTTTAATGGCTCCCATTATGTTCCGGGTGGTATTGGTTGGGAAACCAGAGGACTTTATAAAAATGACAAATATGAAGGAGAAGTTAATCAGCATGCCGTATATGTTATGTTTGACAACCGTTGGAAGAAGTTAAGATTGGTATGGGGGCTTCGTGCAGAATATTTTAAGTACAATATGATTTCTCAACAGCTGGATCCCTCAGATTCCAAGTATATCATGAGAGCTGCGATAGAAGATAAACCATGGCAATGGATGCCTTCTGTGAATTTTACATACAGTCCTACCAATAAAATCAACCTGAGACTTGCTTATAATAAATCAGTAATTCGCCCTCAGTTTAATGAAAGAACAGGATTGCCCTATTTTGATCCAATCGCCAATGGGTTAATTTACAATACAGAAATGAGTTCTTCAGTCATTAATAATTATGATTTCAAATTTGAATGGTTTCCGGGGCTAGGCGAGATATTTTCTGCAGGATTGTATTACAAAAATATAGACAGGCCAATTGAACGTGAAGGGCATATTTCCAGTGAAGGGAATCTTTTCTTATACAACGGAAATTCAAAAAATGCAAAGCTGATAGGAGTGGAAGCCGAAGTAAGAAAAAGTTTAGGCTTTATTGCGGACGGAACTTTTCTGGAAAAGCTTTTCATAAGCGGAAACTTTACCTATAACCATACGAAAGTAGTGGCCTTTAAAGACCTGTATAAAACAGGTGATAATGATGAAACGTATGAAGTGAAACGACCGCTTTACGGACAGACTCCTTATGCCTACAACCTTGGATTGGTCTATGATGGAAGCCGTTTGGGACTAAGCTTTTTGTATAACGCGAAAGGAGATCAGTACATCACGGTAGGATATGCTTACAAAGGAGAGGAAATACAGCGTCCTTATGCTGTAGCCGATGCACAGCTTTCTTATAAATTCCTTCGTAACAGAAACTTTGAAGTGAAATTTAATGTAAGAAACCTCTTCAACAGGGTGAAGGAATATTATAACAACTTCAATTCTTATCTCGCTGCCAAAAATGGAGGAGGAAGTAACGTTGGTACAGAAAGAGAAGCATGGGATCTTCTTCCGGGAGCAACAGATAAGTATGATAAAAATATTGATAAGATCATGTTTCGGGCGTACAGCGGAAGAATGTTCAGCCTAAGTGTGAATTATACTTTTTAAAAAGAAGACACCAAATATATAATATAAAAGAGCTCAGGATAGCACCGTACAGGTTTCGGTAACCTGATCAAAGACTGGAAGAATACTGATGAAGCGCACAGCAGTACCGGTTCAGAAAAAAACCGAGCGTTAATGGCTTTTCCCAGGTATTAACGGTTTCTATGGGAACTTCCCCAATGCAGCTCCTCCTGCAGTGACGGATGAATTCTAAAAACCAAATCGAAGGAATAGAGAGGCAGATATTCCTGAATATTAAAAAACTGATCTGGTATAAAATAACACGACCGGATTTATTAAAAATTATAACAATGAAAAGACTAACTCTAATTGCAGTGGCAGCATTATCTCTTACAGCTTGTCAAAACGATCAACTGGCGGATTCATCATCTCCATTCGAAATGAAATCTACTTCTGCTGAGTACCTTACAGCTTCGGCTCTTCCGGTAACCAGCGTAAGTGGTGCTATTACTACAAATACTACATGGAGCGGTGTAGTTGAATTAGATGGAGTTGTAACCGTAAAAAATGGTGCTACATTAACAATCCAGCCGGGTACATTCATTAAAGCTAAACCAAACACAAGCAATACTGCTACAGGAGTTTTGGTAATTGCTAAAACAGGAAAAATCAATGCAGCAGGTACTGAAGCACAGCCAATCATCTTCACAAGCTACAAATTGCTGGACGGAAATGAAGATACAACTGCTGCTCCTGGTGATTTCGGAGGAGTTATCATATTAGGAGATGCTCCTACCAACACTCCTTTCACAAAAACAATTGAAGGATTATCTGGTCCTGATTTCTATTACGGAGGTACTAATGCTTCTCACAACGGAGGAACATTGAAGTATGTACGTATTGAGTTTGCAGGATTCGATCTTTTAGCTCCAAACTCAGGAAACGAAATCAACGGACTTACTTTAGGAGGAGTAGGAAACGGAACTACTCTAGATCATATTCAGGTATCTTTCGGAAAAGATGACTCTTTTGAATTCTTCGGTGGTACTGTAAACGCTTCAAACCTTGTTTCTTTCGCTGCGGATGATGATAACTTCGATTTTGATAACGGATATACAGGAACTATTACTTGTGCTCTTGCTTTGGCAGATTACAACTCTACACACAGTCTTAGCGGATCAAGCCCGGATTCTAACGGTATTGAGCTTGATAACAACGCAGACGGTTCTTCTACATCATTGTTGACTCACCCGGTTATCAACAACCTTACGATCGTTGGTTCTAAGAACTCTACTAAAGGTGCTTTGTATGAAAACGGTATCCACATCAGAAGACACGGAAGATTAACATTAAATAACGCTGTGGTTACAGGTTACCCTGTGGGTATTAAAGTAGAAGGTACAGGTTCTGAACTTTCTTCAGCTTCAGCATACAACACAATCCAGATCCACGGATTTACTACTTCAGTTACAGGTACAGGAACAGCAGGAATCCCTGCATCTAACCTGGCGACTGGTACTCCTGCATCTCTATGGGGTATGAGCCAGCCTTTCTTCAACGAAGGTGGTTGGAATGTATCTCCAAGAAACTGTGGAAACTTCCAGGGACTTTGGACAAAATACAATTTCTCAATTGTAGAATAATAAAAACTTTAAAAAAGCAGGGAACAGCACATGCTGATTCCTTGCTTTTACTTCAAAAACCTTAATAATCAGCATTATGAAAAAAATAATTTTATCATCTGTTCTGTTTTTATCTCACATGGCTGCAGCACAGTCTCTGGTATGGGGAAATTCTTTTGATACTCCTGCTGACCTTCAGGGATGGACTTTCCATGATTTGAACAACAATAGCAACGGATGGGTACAGGGGCAGAATATCTATCACAACGGAACATCCTTAGCATATGGAACTGCCGGCGTTCTTCGTCACTCTATCAGTTTGGTTCCAAGTGGAAGTGTTACAGGATTTGGGGCAGAAAATGACTGGATTATTTCTCCTCAGATTGATCTTACCAATACTGCAGGAACTGTTACTCTGGCTGCCTATATCGGGAGACAGAGATCTACTCATACTATTGTTGCCAGAGAACTTTTTATCTATGTAAGCACACCACAGAAAGAAGTTCCTACATTATCAGATTTTCAGGCAATGACCGTAGATGCAAGTGGAAATGATGTTCAGAGTATTTATAAAATACAGGTAGGTGACTCAGCCAATCCCTTTCCGGCTGATCTTACCCAGTTTGTAGAATCCCTTGTAGATCTTTCTGCTTTTGCAGGGAAGAAAATCTATATCGGAATGTGGTCAAACAGAAAAGCAAGCGGAAATAATGTCCAGAATATCAATATTGATGAAATGGGAATCTACGCTACTTCATTTTTGGGAACTAAGGATGTAAAAAGAAACAAAATTGTAACACAAATAGCAGAAAATCCGGTAAAAGAATCTCTACAGCTGCAGCTTAATCCGGCATTGAAAGAAAATATGACGGCGGTAAACATTTACAACGCAGCAGGACAAAAAGTACTTACCGCTCAGTATTCTAAAGCGATCAATACAACAGGGCTTACATCTGGAGCTTATATAGCAGAAATTACAGATGGAAAGACTACGGAAAGGTTGAAGTTTATTAAAAAATAACCCTTCTTCTCTTAGAAACTGATTTTAGAAACACCATGAATTTTTAATATAAGATAATGGATAGTATTTGATAAAGACTATCCAGAACATATCCAACTAGTTTTTTTATAATTATATATTGCCCTGCTCTCGGGTAGGGCAATATTTTTAAGTTTTACAATGAAATAATTGAAGAAAGATGAACAGAATCTTTGCATTACTACTATTATTTACTGTACTGTTTTCATGCACAGACAACAACACGATGGAGTTGTATGATAAGGTACAGAAACCTGGAGAGGTTAACATCAAAGGATTTTCCAAGCCTGATGTCCTTCAGTTGAGGTTGAATGGAGCACCTGTATCCATTGACGGAAAAACGTCTTATACCAATAAAATAGAAACGCAGCTTCAGTTTGTCCTGGATCAGGGTGAAACCAATAAGCTGTCTGTATATAATAATGAAACAGGTACCGAAATTGCAAAATACAATATTACTTATGACAATATAAATGATTATAAAAACTTATACTTTTTCAATCTTCCGGGGATTTATCTGCAGACTTATGCGGTAAAACCTCAGGTTAATCTTGGAAAAGTAGGGTTTGAATTTATTTTCCCTAATCTTGGCGAATTTTCCGGAACCACCCTGAAAGATGTGAAAGGCGTTCTGAAAAGAGAAAATGGAGTGGTGCTGGCAGAATTTGACAACATTGGGAAAGACAATTTTACCGCAGTGAAAATCTATAGTTTTTTCAGTTCTGCAGCTCCGGTATACCTGGAATTGTACAAACCCGGAACTACGGTGCCTTATTCCGGATCTAAAATGATTCAGGTAAAATTGAAACAGCACACAGGGGCAAACATGATTGTTCTTCAGGAAAAAATGGAAAATGGAGAATGGGTGGTAAAAGGAGATATTGATGTCGCAGAATATCTGTAATTGCGTATGAAAAATTTTTTTAAACTTCAATGCATTGCCATCGCAGTCTTTCTCATTTCGTGTACGAATAATAATGACGAAAGCGCACCTGTTTTTCCGGAAGGAAGTACAGAATCTGTGAATCTCTGGGTTCAGGACAGTATGAAACGGTACTATTATTGGGCAGATCAGATGCCTGCAAAACCAGATTACCGCCTTCCCGTAAAAGATTTTTTTAAAAGTCTGCTTTCTTCCCAGGATCGGTTTTCTTTCATGGTCAATACTGAAGATTCTTCTACCTATCCACGTTCCATAAGGAATATGTACGGTTTTGATTATACCGTTGCCAAGCTTGCCAATAACCAGGTTGTTACAATCGTTAAGCTGGTTCTTCAAAATTCTCCGGCTTTCAATGCGGGGCTGGAACGGGGAATGATTATGACCAAAATCAATGGAAAAGTTATTACAGCAGCGAATGCAGAATCAATGGCCGCATCTATTAAAGACCAGACCGTTGTAGACCTCACCGTAGGAAAATGGCAGAATGGAGCGGTTGCTGATGAAAAAAATATTACAGTTTACTATGGCTTCTCTTTTGAACAGCCCATTTTATCTAAAGTTTTTGAGAAAAATGGTAAAAAAGCAGGATACCTGTATATCTACGATTTCCCAGACGAAATGACACAAACTCTGAACCAGAAGTTTGCAGAATTTAAGGCTGCCGGAGTACAGGAACTCATTCTTGATCTCCGCTACAACTATGGAGGTTCGGTGTCCTCTGCCGCGGCTCTTTGCTCACTGATTCCTTCAGGGCTGTCGTCTGGTTCGCCATTCATTATTTTTAAAGGAAATAAAAACGGAGGAGAAGTAAAAAGAACATTTGCCCAGCAGATCGCTTATGATCCCAAAGCTCTTGATTTTACTACTTTACGTGCCAATGCATTGGGACTACAGAAAGTATTTATTCTCACATCCAACAGTACAGCATCTGCAGCAGAAATTGTCATCAACAATCTGAAGCCGTATATGCAGGTTATTCAGATCGGGGATACTACGCTGGGTAAAGATATGGCTGGATTTGTAGTGGAAGATAAGCGGAAACCGAGAAAAATTTCCTGGCAGATTCATCCGGTAATTTATAAAGTATTTAATGCCAGCGGAACCGGAGAATACAGCAATGGAATTTCTCCACAGGTCATGATCAACGAATATGCCGGGCTGCCACTATTACCGTTGGGCGATCCTAATGAAACTCTTATTTCTTCTGCCCTTAACGGAGGCTATTTCAAATCTGCAGCTCAGGAAAAGACCGGAAGCGTAAAAATTCTATATCAGAGTGATGTACCTCCGGTGATGATGGAAAAATAGAATTTGGATTGAAAAGACAAAGAAAGAAAATGAATGTCAATATTTTAAACCATTAAGAAGTTTGAAGAAATAAAGTATAGTTAAGATCAATCATTCTGATCTTAAGTTAAAGCGAAGCTTGATCTTAATAATCTTAACACCTTAATACAATCTTAATGGGGCAAGAAAAATTAAAAGGTTTATTTAACTAATAAAAAATAATATATCGAATAGTAAAAGGATAAAATCTTTTGCCCTTTTACCTATTCAGGAACACCATAAAATCACAAAATCATGCAGGGAATAGAACCGAAACTTCACATGAACCTGACCAGCCGTATTGAATATTACCGGCTGTTGATAGAAGCTGCAGAAGATCCTGAAAGCCAGCCTTCGGATGTAGCGACGCAGATTTCAGAGCTGGGTCATCTGTATGAAGAATATCTGCTTAATAAAAAGAATCTGGAGAACAGCATCAAAAACTATCGGCAGTATCATAATGATTTACGGAAAAACCTTACCGTAAGACTTCGGGAACTTAGAAGAAAAGCAAGACAGAAATAATACCTGAAATTTACTTTATCAGCTGATTTTACAATGAAATTCTTACCTTTATGACATCAAGCTGAAGGATGACAGGTTTATGAATTTTAATCACACAGAACTTTCCGGTTATTTGCATCTATTATGGCAGTTTTCCTGGCCGCAGTGGATCATATTCAGCCTTATCATTAACGGTTTTCTGTACCTGTTTTCTATAGGATTATATGTTTTCATTGAAAAGACTTGCCGTAAAAGTCAGCTGCAGGAAAAAAACCATCCCGTCACAAGATCCGACTTCTATCTCAGTCTCTTTACCATAATCTGTAACAGTTTTGTTATGCTGCTGGGAGTTTTCTTATGGAAAAACGGATGGATTGTACTTGGAGAAACTCAATCGGTAGTCAGGATCATAGCAGAAGTTGCAGCTTTGCTTCTTTTGATGGATCTTCTGATGTATTTCTTTCATTATGGAGCCCATTTGCCTTTTATCTACAAAATACTGCATAGAAAACATCACGAGCATGTAAGTACCAATTTTCTGAGTCTTTTTGTTCTGCATCCTTTTGAAACAATTGGATTTGGATTGATGATGCTTGCTTTGCTTATTGGATATGATTTTTCTGTAATTTCTATTTCCATTTATCTTATGCTGAACCTTATCTGGGGAACCATAGGGCATCTGAACAGAGAGTTTTTTCCGGCCTCATTTGACCGCTTGCTGGTAGGAACAACAAGATTTCATAATCAACATCATTTGGATGAAAGCAAAAACTTTGGATTTTATACTTCCATCTGGGACAGGGTATTTGGAACCTATAAGTAGGAAAAGTATTATAATTTTACATGATTCAGCACTTTGCTTAGCAGGTAATTGAAATTTTTCAGTTCTTTAGAAGTCAGTATAGAAGCCGTCTGTCCGGTAATATTTTTACGGAAAGTTTCCGAATTTTCTATAATAAACCTTCCCTTATCCGTTACTGAAAGATTGAATTTCCGATGATCTGTTTCTTCCTGTTTCTTAATAATCAAATCATTGCTGATCAGAAATTTCAACTGCTTCGAGATGGCTGCCTGGCTGATATTAAATGCTGTTGAAATTTCCCTTCCTGTGGCTGTTTCTTTTCTTAAAATAAATTCAATGATATTATAATGAGCAGCCGTTACTCCATTGATATTTCCCCGGTTCATATGAGCCAGAATAAGACATTGGAAATTTGTAAATGTGTTAAAAAATTCTTTTTCAATGGGTTTCATGATAAATATACTTAACTTAGTTAATTATTAACAAAGTTAAGTATTTTAAAATGGAAAATATAGAAATTACCAATGCCCGGCAAAATAATCTCAAAAATATTTCCATAAAAATTCCAAAATATAAGATCGTGGTTTTTACGGGAGTATCAGGATCCGGGAAATCTTCATTGGTTTTTGAAACCATTGGAGCAGAAGCTCAAAGGCAGATTAATGAGACCCAGAACAGTTTTATCAGAAACCGTCTGCAGCATTATGGTCTGCCTGACGTAGATAAAATTGAAAACCTGAATGTTCCTATCATCATCAATCAAAAGCGGTTAGGAGGAAATGCCAGATCTACCGTGGGGACGGCAGCTGATGTGTCTGCTTCCTTAAGGCTGCTATTTTCGAGAATGGGAAAACCCTTTGTAGGATATTCCAACGTTTTTTCATTTAATCATCCGCAGGGAATGTGCCCGGAATGTGAGGGGCTGGGTTTTGTTCAGATCCTGGACGTGAATGCTTTAATTGATCGTGAAAAATCTTTACATGAAGGTGCAATCCGTTTTCCGACCTTCCAGCCGGGTGGATGGCGTTTAACAAGATATACTTTGTCCGGCTATTTTGATAATGATAAAAAGCTGAAAGATTTTACTGAAAAAGAATGGGAGATTCTGCTGCACGCACCTGAACATAAGCCTAAGCATCCACATAAAGAATGGGGGAAAACTGTAAAATACGAAGGAATTGTTCCAAGAATAGAAAAAGCGTTCCTGAAAAAAGATTCTAAAGAAAACATCACAAGAAAAGATGCACTGAAGAATATTGTCATCACAAAAACCTGTCCCTCATGTGAAGGAAAACGGTTGAATGAAAAAATACTGTCCTGTAAGATCAAAGGAAAAAGTATTGCAGATTGTATGGCACTTTCCGTGGATGAACTGCTTGAGTTTGTTACTTCGCTGGATTCAAAACCATATGAAGTTATCATCAAAGAACTTTCAGCAAAACTCCAGAATATGATGACCATCGGGTTGCAGTATCTGACTCTTGACAGGAGTACCAACACCCTTTCCGGAGGAGAGTCTCAACGTATAAAAATGGTGCGGAGTCTTGGAAACAGTCTGATAGATCTTTTATATATTTTTGATGAGCCCAGTATCGGTCTTCATCCAAAAGATCTCCAGAATATTATCACCATTATACAGCAGATCAGGGATAAAGGAAATTCTGTCTTGATTGTAGAACATGATCCGGACCTGATAAAAATGGCAGACCATATTATTGATATAGGCCCGGGTTCAGGAAGAAATGGAGGAGAAATAATATATGAAGGGACATTTAAAAACTTAAAGGCCTCAACTGGCAAAACAGGTTCTTATTTTGCAAGGAAACCGTTTATAAAGCAAAAATTCAGAAAGCCTGATGGCTATCTGGAAATTAAAAGTGCCAACAGGTACAATCTTAAAAATGTGACTGTAAGTATTCCGACCGGAGTAATGACAGTTGTAACTGGCGTTGCAGGATCCGGTAAAAGTACGCTTATTAATCGTATTCTGCCAGAGCTTTATCCTGATGTGACCATTATTGATCAATCTTTATTTGCTGCAAGCGCTCGTTCCAATTTGCTTACGTATCTGGGGATATCAGATATTGTGCGCAGGCTTTTTGCACAATCTAATCATGTTTCAGACAAGCTGTTCAGCAGAAATAGCGAAGGAGCCTGTAAAAACTGCAAAGGATTGGGAACAGAAAAGATTGATCTTGCTTTTATGGATGATATTGTGCAGCCTTGTGAGGTTTGCGGAGGTTCAGGATTTGATCCTGATGTGCTGCAATACAGATACAATGGAAAAACAATTGTGGAAGTTATGAATATGACAGTTTCTGAAACAGTTTCTTTTTTTAAAGAAGAACCTGTTCTCAAAAATTTTGACCTGCTGATACAACTGGGACTTGACTATCTGACTCTTGGACAAAGGCTGGATAGCTTTTCCGGAGGTGAAAGACAGCGCCTGAAACTGACAAGAGAGCTGAAAAACACCAATCAGATCATTATTCTTGACGAGCCGAGTACAGGGCTGCATCCAAGTGATACACAAAAACTGTTGACTTTTTTTAACGGTCTTGTAGATCAGAATAATACGCTGATTGTCATAGAACATAATCTTGATATTATTGCACAGGCAGACTGGATTATTGATATGGGGCCAGGTGCCGGAAAATTTGGAGGGAAAGTCTTATTTGAGGGTACTCCGCCGGAGCTGTTGAAGAACAAAATGTCATTCACCGCAGAGTTTCTGAAGAAACATATTCAGTAAGATAAAATAATGAAGAGTATTAAGTTGAACTGTATTGTCATTGCGAACCAAAGGTGAAGCAATCTCATAAATGCGGTTCAACTTAATACTCTTAAAACCTTATCGGCCTTAATGGTTTAAAGGTTAATTTTTATTTAGTGGCTTTCACAGCAGATTGAATAGCTTTCTCAACCATTCTCCAATCATAAAAATGAAATACTCTGCCATTACTCATCGCAACGAAAACTCCTTTAGGAAATTTGGGTCCTAAATTAACATTTGTCACCTCAGAACCATCACTTTCCAGCGTAGAAACGGGAATTTCGGCAATTTTTCCTTTAGACTGATCCTCTCTCAGATATACATTGAATGTATCATTCTGCTGATTCGAAACAAGAATATATCCTTTTCCTTGAGAAGTAGGATAGATTGAAATTCCTTCCACATCAGATTTAAAATCTCCTTTCCCGAAAACCGATAATTCTTCATTCCCTTTGGCCGGATCTGCATAATATTTGTGAACGCCAAACTGTTCATCAGAATAATAAATATAGCCCATTTCATCATCTACAGCAATACTTTCAATCTCTTTCAGCCCGCTGTATTTCCCGAATTTACGAACAACTTCTCCTGTTATAAAACCGCCCTTTTCAATCAGTTTATATTGCCAGAGGTATCCGTCATCCGGACCTGATTTTCTTCCCACAACAGCAAATATTTCTTCTGTCTGCGGATTTTTATAGAGAGAAATTCCCATCGGATCACGTTCAGATTCTCCATCAAATACAGAGATTTCTCCAATTTCTTTCAGCTCAGGAAGCGTATATAACTTTACTTTGTTGGTTTCCCTTTCCGTTACAGCGGCGATATCTGTTTTTTTGCCATTTAGTATAAAACCATATTCCAGATCAACGTTATTGGGACGTTTCAATCCCGAAACCTTATTGATAATTTTTCCGTTAAGGTCAAAAGCATACAATCCTCCGTCGGTATCTTTATCGGTTCCTATGATGATGCTTTTTGAGGCATCCTGTGGATTAATCCATATGGCGGGATCATCAGTATCATGAACCACTGTTTCTGTAATAACAGCTGGTTTTAATTTTTCCGCTAAATCTTTCTGCCCTGTACAGTTGATCACAAAAGGAAGAACTGAAAGAGCCAATATATAATGTATATTTTTCATGTGTATTTTAAAAATCAAATTTTACCCCCATTGTAAATCTTGGCCTGTAATATTCAGCCTGAGCGGTTCTGCTCTGGATTCCCTGGTAATACCTTAACGGCTGATTCGTCAGATTATTGGCTTCTGCAAAAACTCTGAGCTGGCTTGTAATCTTGTAGGAAGCATTGGCATCGAGGAAAAACTGTTTGTCATAATAACGGTCGTCAAAGGCTTTTCCTCCCAGTTCATCAATATAATGAGACGCATAGTTCATGGAAACTCTTGCTGAAAAACGTTTATTTTCCCACGAAAGAGATCCGTTGAACATATGAGGAGCAGCGCCGGGAAACCCTACATCTGTTCTCTCAGTGCCTTCTTCATTGGTGATTCCTTTTGCTTTGGATTTGGTGTAAGTATAGTTTACATAAACTCCAAGTCCTTTCCAGAAAGCGCCTGGAATAAAGTCAAGCTGTCTTTGTAAAGCCACTTCAAACCCATAAATATCTACATTGTCACCATTACGCTGCTGGGTAAACTTCCAGTTGCTTTCTCCCGCAGGAATTGGGTTGGACTGTCCTGCAAAATCATTCGCGAAATCATTCGCAGTATAATTTCTTTGGGAATACGTATAAATAAAATTATTCAGGTTTTTATAAAAAATACCTCCGGAAAGTATCCCTACAGACTTAAAATACTTTTCTGCCATAAAATCAAAATTATAGGCATAGGTTGCTTTTAAGTTTGGATTTCCGGCTGCTACGATCTCGTCTTCTGAAATAACATTAAGGTAAGGAACCAGTGAGTAATAATTGGGGCGTGCCAGAGCTGTGGTAAATGCTGCACGAAGCACAAGATCCTGCACCGGAACATATTTGAAGGAAATATTCGGAAGTACATTGGTGTATGTATTCGTATTATTGATTTGTCCTACCAGGTCCTTTTCATTCATCACATAGTTTCCGGTGTAATCAATATTGGTCGTTTCAACACGCGCTCCAACGATCATGGATAATTTATCATTGAAATCCTGATCCCAACGGATATAGCCTGCATAGATCTGCTCCTTCGCATTGTAGTTGCTTGAAAGATATTTTTCAGGCTTTAATTTACCATTAAACAAAGTTGGATTGAATAAATCCAGCCCTCCAAGGAAAGAAGGGTCAACGAATGTTCCCGGAACGTAATTTCCCGGCTGGAAGTTCTGACCATCAAGATTTATTGTCGGAACAGATAAAAGGCTTCCCATAGTGTTGACCGGAGTAAAGGCGTAGAAGTCATTCTCTCTTTCTTTTTTCTTCAAACGCATGCGGAAACCGGTACGAAGACGTCCTTTCTGGCCATCAATCACTGAAAATGGAAAACGTACATTCACTTTTGCTCCCAGTTCCTTTTCCTGTGTAAAGTTATTGGCATCGGAAAGATCACTCAATTTATAACTTCCTAAATTATCTGCAGCAAGGAGATTGAACATCGGTTTTTCAGGATTACTAAGGTCAGGAGAGAAATTCATTTTGCTGTTTTCAAACTCTATATAACGCTGGTGAGGCTTATCTTCACTGGCGATTGCATAGTTGACAGACCAGTCAAGATCTACCTTGGAACCTAATAAATGTTCTCCTCTTAAAGCATAGTTCTGAACTTTCTGTTTTTCAAGACGGGTATTGTCATTATCAGCATCACCGCCTTTATTCTGTCTTGTGATACTTCCTTTCCAGTCTGTAATCTCAGTTTCATCGGCGTTATAGACCGGTTTTATTTTATACCCTAATGCCAGTCTGGTTTCCTTATCATTTCTGAAATTATACATTGCAGAAGCGTAGATCTTGTTTTTGGAATTGAATTCATAATCCATATTAAGATCAAAACTGTGTCTGATACGGTGTTCATTATAATAACGTACACCCATTTTGCTTACATAAACAGTCTGTGCAAGATCGTTCGCCTGGCTCCATACCGGTTCTATATTATCCGAACCGAAATTGTTGTTGTTATAGGAAAAACTGAATACAGCCCCTAGTTTTTTATCCAAAAACCGGTTTCCATAGACAAAACCGGCGGTATAATTTCCTTTTTCGCGGATTGGATTGTATCCTCCGGCAACGGTTGCAGAAATTCTTTGTCCATTCGGGGAAGCTCTGGTAATAAGATTGACGGAACCTCCGATGGCATCAGCGTCCATATCTGGAGTCAGGGTTTTATTAACCTCAATCGTAGAGATCATATCAGAAGGGATCAGGTCCATCTGGACATTGCGGTTATCTCCTTCAGCAGAGGGAATTCTGTCACCATTCAGGGTAACGGAGTTAAGATTGGGAGCCAGTCCTCTGATAATAAGATTTCTGGCTTCTCCCTGATCATTTTGTATGGTAACTCCCGGAACACGCTTCAAAGCATCCCCGATATTGGCATCAGGAAAACGCCCGATCTGATCAGAAGAAATTACATTGGTAATATTGGCGTTGTTTTTTTGCTTGTTTAAAGCTCTTGCCTGATTTTTTAAAGTAGCTCCTGATACTACAACTTCTGCAATAGAGGTTTCTTTTTTATCGAAAATAATATTCTGGCGGGTGTTTTTCTCACTTTCAACTGTAACGTTATATTCATGAACACCATACCCAAGATAATCAATTTTCATGGTATAACTCCCCGGAGGAACGTTCAGGAAAACAAAGTTTCCGTGTTCATCTGAAGTGGTATAAATATTCCCCGGACTTAGAGAGATTTTAGCTCCCGGCAGGGCTATTTTCGAATCGTCATTAATGTTTCCGGAAAGAGATCCGGTTTGCGCATAGAAAAAAATAGAGGCACAAAATAAAACAGATGTAAAAATTTTCTTCACTTTTCCTTTTTTAGATAAAAATCACAGCAAAATTAAACGTCTGTTTGGGAAAAGTGTTGAAGAGAAAATTAACTGTTTCTTAAGAATTGTTAATATAGATGATTTTGTAAAAGATAAAAGATATTGTTGTTAAAGTTCAGACAAAAAATAAGATAGATATAGATTCCTCGGAATGATAAACTGTATGGATATACTAAGCGTATATAACTGATGAAATAATTATGAATACTATACAAATACACGCGCACATTGTCATTCCGTAGGAATCCAAATAATGCATTTAATTTTTTTGAAATTTGACCTTTTTAAGATTTTGAAATATTAAGTATTTCCTGCACGATAATTTTAGATTTCTCTATCAATTCATTGGATCTATAGAGCTGGCTGGTAAGTATAGAGCTTTCAAAAAGAAGATAGATATGGGCGGATGTAATATCGTTTTGGATGTCTTTATTGAAGCATTCTCTCAGTTTATTTTTATGATATCGGATTACCTTGTGAATCTCTTCCTTATCGGCAGGGATTTCAGATAAAATATTCAGGAAACTGCATCCTCTGAAGTCTTCTCTTTTATTCATGTAAATCAGGAAATCAAAGGACTTTTGGAATTTTTCCTGCAGTGTTTCTGCTTCCGATGTAAATTTTTTAAGTTCAGACACCCAGTAATCATATCTTTTATTGAGAAATTCAATGCAAAGTTCCTCCTTAGATTTAAAATGATGGTAGAAACTTGCTTTTGAAACGCCAGCTTCATCAATAACCTGGTTGATGCCTGTATTGTTGTAACCTTGCTTATGGAAGAGAACCATTGCTGTATTTAGTATCCTTTCGCGAGGTTTGGGCATCGTATAAAATTTTTACAAATGTAAAAAATAAACAGACTGGTAGGTTTGAAAATAAAATTATTTTTAAATAAACCCTGTGGCATAATATAGCTGAATAACAAAGAAAAGTACGGTAAAAAACCATACGATATAAGGATGATAGGTGAAGTTATTTTTCAGAATATAATGCAACGCTTTGAAAAGCTTGAAAATTCCGATAATTCCAATGATAATAAAAACCAGAAAGACCAGAAAGAACAGGTATTCTCTTGTACCATAGTTAATTATCTTGCCCATATTTTGTATATAAGCATCTACATTCATAGTTTGCCCAAGAAACATTGCCGAACTGATTAATATAAAAAAAGGAGTGGAGGTATACACCGTTGTATAAATAAAAGAAAATAATAACGTTCGGAAGGTGACTGTATTCACTTTTTCTTTTTTGTACCATAACAAAGCAACAGTGAATATGACTGCGGTAATATTATTCATCAAAAAAATAAAGAGCGCTTTTTCTACCATGCTTAACCCTTTGATTTTTGAAATAATATTGTGCTCACCACCATAATCCATTAAAAGTACGGAGACAATCACGGAAGTATACACTGAAAGTTTGATAGGAGAGAGATAGTCGCGAAAACGTTCTGTCTCCTCTTTTTCCATCTCGTGTACGGAAAGATCATAGCAGCGGCGGGGATCCTGAAACAACTTAAAAATGGTTACGGGAACCAACAATATTTCAATAATAATCTGCAGGCACAGCTTTTCAAAACTATCAATCAACTTTTCAAACATATAGAAGGATATTAAGGGAACGTTTTTGCAATTTAATCAATTTTTGTATTACATCTTAAAACATAATAAAATAGTGGATGACTTAAGATAAATCATCCACTATTTTATGGTATAAAAACGTTCTTATTATTTAGGAAGTCCTCTTTTTAATGCATTATTGGCTATTTCTACCGCTTTTCTTTCTTTCCAGTCCATATATCTTTTTTTGTATCGGCCTTTCATGAAATTATCAAAATTACGCTGAACAGCAAGATTCCAAAGAGAATGTGCTTTTACAGCCCAGCTTTTGTCCCATGCACGCAGGGAAATAGAGAAAGATCCATCCAGATATTTCATCCAGTGCCACCAGCCGGTAGGCATGAATAAAGTATCTCCGTGTTCCAGGAAGCATTCGATTCCTTCAATACCATCCAATGCCGGGAATTTTTCAAAATCAGGATTGGAAATATCATAATCTTCCAGTGCATAGGTAGCATACGGAAGTTTATAAAGTCTGGATTTCCACTTGTATTCAAATAAAAGAACATGTTTTCTTCCATTGAAGTGAGTGTGGAAAATATGAGGCATGTCTATATCATAATGAAGGAAAGTTACAGAACCTTTACCTCCGAAAAACATACTCGGATATTTATCTAAAAACCCACCCATAAGATTCTTTGGCGGAACATAATCGTCCAAAAGTTTCGGAGCAAATTTTATAGGGTCAAAGAAAAAGATTCTCAGATCAGTAGGTTCTCTCTGAATAAGGTCTACATAATCACTGAAAGGCATTTTCGTAGTCGGAGTATTGATAGGAGCGGCAGGATCTGCTTTGGAACTGTCGTAAAGGGGAACTTCAACGTCGCCAACCACTTCTTTCATATACTCCATTGTCCACTTTTGGTAGGCAGGCCATTTTCTTGCCATATTTCTGATTACCACTGGCTTACATGGCTTTAGATATTTTTCACGGAAATCTTCTTGTGAAATATCATCTACAATATCAATTGGTTTAAGGATTATTCCCATTCGTTCAAATTATTAAGCTAAAGTATTAAATATTTGCGACAATAAAACGGAAAGAAATAAAATTATTTGGAATTAATATAAATAAATGATAAAATACATATTTCTGTCTTTTTTTTAGAGTTATTGTGTTAGATTTTTAGTTCAAATAGTTTTAAAATATACTGTGTTTATGCTGTAAAATGATCGTTGTGAAATAGAATAATTGTATGTATTATTGTGACATTAAAAACAGCCATGAAAACTTTCACTACGATTATTTTTTCGCTTGTATTTGCAAGTGCCTTTTCACAAAAATCAGCTAAAATTTTCACTTCAGATATTGACAATTTTTGGGTTGCCTATGACAGCATTCAAAAAACAAACGATCATACCCAAAAACTGACCCTGATTAAAGAATTATATATCGATAAAGGAACAGCAGGCTTAAAAGCTTTTATGAAAGCCAGAGACTATAATGATACTGTGTTTATAAACATTATTGATAAGTATCCTAAATTCTGGAATTCGATCAGACCAAATACTCTGACTATAAAAACTAAAACAAATGAGCTGGAAGCCAGTGTTATCCGGCTGAAGGAGATCTATCCGGATCTTAAAGAAGCTGAAATGTATTTTACGATAGGTGGACTTAATTCCGGGGGGACAGTGAGTGGAAATAAGGTATTGGTGGGTGCTGAACTGGCAACAGGGCTTCCGTCTACAGATGTTTCAGAATTTGAGGAAGACTGGCTGAAAACCGTATTTGGCCAACAATCTCTGGATAATATCGTCTCTTTAAATGTTCATGAATATATCCATACCCAGCAGATCGGAGACCGTAGAAGAGTTTTGAATAAATCTATAAAAGAAGGATCGTGCGATCTGATTGCTGAACTGGTGATGAATAAACCACTGGAAAGGAAATATCTCTCTTATGGAAATGCTCATGCAGCTGAGGTTAAAGATCTCTTTAAAAAAGAAATGTTTACCGGTAATTTTACAAACTGGCTTTATAATGGAAGAAAGAAGGGAGAAAGTGCCGATCTGGGATATTATGTAGGATATGAAATCTCTAAATCTTATTACCGGAATGCAAAAGATAAAAAACAGGCTGTAAAAGATATTATTGAGCTGAATTATGACAACGATAAAGCTGTTGAAGACTTCCTCACCAGATCAAAATTTTTCAAAGAAAAAATTGATAAACAAAAGCTGATCAAAGAATATGAAAAAAATTTACCCTATGTTGTAAAAACAGAACCTGCAAACGGGTCCGTAAATGTAAGTGCTGACACAAAAGAAATAAGAATTACCTTTTCAAAAGAAATGGTTCCCAAAAGCTATTCCTTCAATCTTTCCGATAAAGGAAAAGAGTATTTTCCAATTACCAAAATAATAGGAATGGAAAATAATGACAGAACATTGGTTCTTTCAGCAGATCTGAAACCGGGTAAGGAGTATGAATTTGTGCTGACGAACAAAAGTTTCGCTTCTAAAGACGGGTATCCCCTGAGAGATGAAACACTTCTTGTAAAATTTAAAACAAGGGATAAATAGTTTGATCATTATGAATGATAACCAGCTTTTATATCTAGCTTCAATAGTTTGTTTCTTTCTTATTATTCTAACCTTCAGGCATAGCCGGAAGTTTGGCGGTGTCAATATGCTCCTGTTCTGCTTATACAATTCAATATTATATTATCATTTAATTTATGATAGCAGTGGAGGAGCAGGTCTTGTATGGTGGTTTTGCCTGCTTGTTGTATCAGGATGTCATATGCTGGCACTTTTGATTTACTTTGTAATAACAACTATTATCAAAGACAACAGGTTACGAAAAAATAAGGATTAAAAGATAACTGTAAAACCTTGAAGAAATTATTCAATCATTTAAAATTCAGATTTCATCAAAGTTTCAGACTGCTCAATCTGAACCCAAGAACAGGTATACCTGTGCTGATTATTCTGGGAGTTCTTGTCATCATGAAGCTGCCTGAAAGCTATTATTACCCGCCTTTATTTTTTATACTGGCATTGCTGTTTCATTACGAAAGAAAAGATATTCCTTTCCTTAAAAAAGTCTTTGTCAAAAGCTGGCGTTGGATTATTGTATTGGAAACGGTATTCATTTACAGTATTTTGTTATGCGGAAATATTCATTACATATTTGAGAAAACCGCATTACTTTCATTGCCGATGTTTGCCTTACTGGCCTTTATCACTCCAAGAACCCAGCCATGGATCACATTTCAGTGGAACTTTATTCCGGATGATTTATTTGAATGGAAAAGCTTTCTGAGAAAAAATACCTTGCTGGCAGTTTGGGGATTGGTTATTCTCTGGTGTTCAGCTTATCACTTTGTGGCTCTGGTTCTTACAGGAGTTTTTGCACTGGATTATATCTCACATCTTTACGAACCTAATGAAAATAAAGAAATGCTGGAGATGTATTTTAAAAAATATACTTTAAAAGAGAAACTCAGAAGGAATTCTCTGCTTTTCAATGCTTTGTTGTTACCAACATACGCTATGTTTCTGATTCTGAACCCTGCTGAAAGTTTATATATACTTTATTATTTTGCTTTTATGAACCTGTATTGTATGCTGATTCTGACCAGAAAATATAAGCAGTACCATCATAAAGAAAAGAGTAATTACTACACTATAGGTGTTTTTATTGAGTATACAATATCCAGTATAATCATTATCCCGGCGGTATTTATATTGAAAAATAATATAAAAGAAGCTTCTCAAAATATTAAAACCTATGTTGGAGATTAAAAATATACATGTTCATTTTAAAAATCAAAATGTTTTAAACGATCTGAATCTTTTTATAGAAGAAGGCTGCATATTGGGACTGCTTGGGAAAAATGGGGCGGGAAAGACTACTTTGTTTGAATCCCTGTACCAAAGTATACCATTCTCCGGAGAGATCAGCTGGAGAAATGAGCGGTTGAAACGGGAAATGATTTCTTACCTGGAAACCGAAAACTATTTTTACCCTTACATTACGGGAGAAGAATATCTTGCTTATTTCACTTCAAAAAAAGAAGTTGAAATTAAAGAGACTATTGAAAAATTCAATCTTCCGATGAAAAAATATGTGCAGTATTATTCCAGCGGAATGAAGAAAAAGCTGGCCCTTATCGGAATGCTGATGCTGGATAAGCCTATTAATATCCTTGACGAGCCATTCAATGGAGTAGATTTTGAAGGAGTTCACATCCTTTATGGTATCATCAGACAGCTGAAATCCGAAAACAAAGTAGTTATCGTGAGTTCCCATATTATTGAAACTCTTTTTCATACCTGTGATAAAATTGCTTTTCTACAAAACGGCAATATTGAAAAGATATATGAAAAGGAAGAATTCAGCCAATTGAATGTACTTAAATCCTAGATCGTTTTTTTAATACTATTTAACATTAGAAGAAAGAATTCTTAAGGATTTTTTTTATTAAATTGCCTTTTCAAACTAATAACTTATTTATTATGAAAAATCTAAAGAAAATCGCGAGACAAAGTTTAAAAACAATCACAGGAGGTCGCCCACCTGCAGAAAGTGAGTGTATAGCATGTGGCTGTCCTACATCAACATGTTATTATAAAAATGGAAATGGCGGCGGCGGTGGTTGTGCCGATATCAGATGTGCATGATCATTTTTCTATAAAAAACCTTCCGGAGTACGGAAGGTTTATTTTTACGTTATTATGGCTTGTTTTCTTCATACTTCTTTTTGATAAACAACATCATAACTGCCAGAAATAATGCTGTAATACTTGACCATGTTATGTTTTCTATACCAAAACGGGCAATCCAGAATCCTCCAAATAAAGTACCTGCGGTTACGGCAAAGTTTCCACACGAAGTAAAAACACTATTCATAAACTCCGAAGAATCTGAAACAGAAGAAGTGACATTGATATTGCTGATCAGAAAACCTCCCGAATGTACCATTCCCCAGCACCCGATAATCCATATCATAGGTATAAAATAGGTTCCAGAATATCCCATCAGCAGATGAATTCCTGATAATAGAATTAAAAACAGGAGAGTAGTCTGAAATGGAAATCTGCTCATGTATTTTCCTGCAATTTTATTTCCTGCAATTCCCACTGTTCCAAATAAAAAAAGCATGAGGCTTATCTGTTTGCCATTCATTCCGGTGACCTTTTTGAAGAAATCTGCCATATAACCATACGTAGAGTACATGGCTGTAATGGTGAAAAATGCAAGGAGAAGCCCGATCCATAAATGGGTATTGTAAAATATTTTAACAGAAAAACCTATTGAAGGCTTGTTTGTATGTTGAATAGGCGGTAAGCAGATCCATACACCAGCCAGTGCAATTCCATTAATAAAAGCGGTAAGCAAAAAGGAAGACTGCCAGGAAAAGAGATCAGACATAAAAGTTGCCAGTGGAACACCCATTACCGTTGCCAGAGTAAGCCCCGAAAAAATAATGCTAACAGTCCTGGATTTCTCTGTAGGATCTGAGGTTTCTCCGGCCATAGATAAAGCAATCGACCAGTAAACTGGATGAAAGAACGCGGGAATCATTCTGACTACAAGGAGCATATAAAAATTGGTGATGTACGCAGACAGAATATTGGCAGCAACGAAAATAAATAATGAAGAAATCAATAGATTTTTTCTTTTGAAGGTAGATAATGCCATCAGCATAAAAGGGCCGAAAACAGCAACGATCAACGCAAAAGCACTCAGCAGCCATCCCGCTTTTTCAATGGAGACCCGGAACGTTGAAGCTATTTCAGGCAATACCCCTATAACACCAAATTCTGTGGTTGTGATTCCGAAAACACCAAGTGCCAGTACATACAGATTTCTGTTCATTTTCATTATTTTTTTGCAAATTTGCAGAATAGACTATCAGAAAACTATATACTTACCTTTTAGTTCTATACTTACCTTTTTGAAAGTGTAAATAAAAAACGATTATTATGCCTCAATTTTTCCACGATAAAAGACTGTATTATACGCCTATTGAATTTGCATTAAGTCATATTGGAGGAACCTGGAAAATGCCGATTCTATGGAGATTACAGGAAAAACCTCTTCGTTTCAGTGAGCTTAAAAAAGATATTCCTCATATTACAGATAAAATGCTGACCAGCCAGCTGCGAGAACTGGAAGCTAAAGACATGATTCATCGTGAAGTATTCCCCGTAGTGCCGCCGAAAGTGGAATACAGCCTCACGGAGAAAGGGAAAAAAGCCATTCCGGTTATTGAGACCATTATGCAGTACGGCTATGATCTGATTAAGGATGAAGGCATTGTTTTTCCGCCTAAAGAATAAAAAAATATATTGTCTTTTTTCATACCTTCACATAAAATCTATTCTATAGTATGAAGCTGAAATTAGGGATCTTGGACCAGTCACCTGTAACAATGGGTGGCAGTGCAGCCTCCGCATTGAAAAACAGTATCAACCTTGCTTTACTGGCTGAAGAAACAGGCTTTCATAGTGTCATGTATGCCGAACATCATGGAGTAGAAGCTTATGGGAGTTCCAGTCCTGAACTTTTAGCAGCAATTATACTAAGTAAAACCAACCGTATCAAAATAGGAACCGCCGGAATTATGATGCGGAATTATTCTGCCTATAAAATTGCGGAATGGGCCAAAATGCTGTCCACTCTGTATCCTGAACGCTTTATTCTCGGATTGGGAAAAGCTCCCGGAGGATTGAAAGATGCTGTTATGGCACTCAATAATCATAAGCCGGTAGTGTTATCAAACATGGAAACGAAACTCGAAGAGATCATTCAATTGATCAGAGAGGAAGAAGGATCTTATGACGGACTTATTGCGCAACCTACCCATGTGCAGCACATTCCTGAAATCATGTGGCTGGGATCAGGAATGACTTCGGCAAAAGAAGCGGCTAAACATGGGACAGGATATTCCTTCGCTGCTTTTATGAACAGTGAGAACGGGATGGAAAATACAGAAGCTTATCTCAAAGAATTTGATGGTACTCAATATTTTTCCCAGCCTTCTCTGCAGGTGGCAGTTGCTGTATCGGTAGCAGATACAATTGAAGAAGCCAGACGGAATGCTTATGGAATGGCCTACCAGTTTTTACAATCCCGCCAGTTAGTCAGTCCCAATGCTGTTCTTTCTCCTGAAGTCGTAGAGCAAAAGATTTTGGGAACTAAAGATGAAGATGAGTTTTTTACCTTTTTAGAGAGAATTATTATAGAAACACCGCAGTCTGTGGCGCAGAGATTGCAGCAGATTTCAGAAAAATACAATACGGATAATCTTTTGATATTGAGTAATATGTATAAGGAGGGAGATCGTATTTATACCTATAAAAATATCATTAAAAATAATAATTAAGCCCTGTAAGAAAGCCAAAATTTCTGTTTTACTGGGGCTGTATTTAAACATAATTCGAATGCATGAAGCAGGATATTTCAAAATTATATATCATTACGGGCGGTCCCGGAGCTGGAAAAACAACGGTGCTGGATGAATTAAATAAATATGGATTGACAGCAGTCCCTGAAGAAGGCAGGAGAATTATAAAAGAACAGATTGAGTCCGGAGGAGAAGGGCTTCCCTGGCTGAACAAAGAACTTTTTGCCAGTCTGATGTTTGAAGAATCGGTAAAAACCTATCTGGAAATAAACCAAGCGCCCCATTTGAAACCTGTTTTCTTTGACCGCGGAATATGGGACACGCTGGGTTATATGAGGCTTGAAAATATTCCTGTTCCGGAATTAATGACAGCAAGAGCCAGAGAAATGGTTTATAATAACAATGTTTTCATTTTTCCTCCATGGAAAGAGATTTACGAAAATGACCCGGAGAGAAAACAGACCATTGAAAAAGCCATCCTCACTTTTGAATGTATGAAAGAGATTTATGAGGAGTACGGCTTCAATATCATTGAAGTACCGAAAGTTACTGTAGAAAAGAGAGCCCGTTTTATCCTTGACAGAGTTCTGATAAAACTGAAATGAGTAGACTCAGCTGAGGTACATCCTTTATCACCAATCAATTATCATTAATAATATGGACAATTTCTTATTTGAAAAAGAACTGATCGAACTTGCTGATAAAGATCTCACTGTAAGAGAAGAGCTGCTCGCTGCCGGAAAACTGTCCGGAGTTTACCATCCTGAAATGGAAAAGGTTCATAAAGCTAATGCACTGCGGCTCCGGGAAATTATAACTGAGATCGGATTTCCAACGCTCTCAAAAGTAGGTGAAAAAGGAAGCAATGCCGCATGGCTGATTATCCAGCACGCTATTGGTGAGCCAGAGTTTATGAAAGAATGCTGTATTATGATGGAAGAAAACAGCAGTGATATTAATCCGATACATAAAGCTTATTTATATGACCGGATTCAGTTCTTTCAAAGTAAACCTCAAAAATATGGAACACAGCTGACGGCCGAAGGAATAATATATCCCGTAGAAAACAAAGAAAATTTAAACAAAGAACGCGAAAAAGTAAACCTTCCGGTATTGCCTGAGATAGAAATCAACAAAATTCCGGAACCTGAGGACATTCCGGAAATAGATGATAAAAATGTTGAATATACAGTGTGGAGAAAAAAAGTAGGCTGGATTTAAAAAGATTGCAGAATGAAGAAAGGGATTTTATACGTAAACTATAATAACTTCCAACTCCCATCTTCCTGCTTCCATCTTATTGACCCACTTTCAAAACCTCACGCACTTCAATATTCCCTCCGATTTTAAAGATAGGATTGCCCTTAGCCATTTCTACCGCTTCATCAATAGAGTCTGCCCGTACAATAATATACCCGCTGATAAATTCTTTGATTTCGGTATAAGGACCATCCGTTACAATATTATCCGCCTTTACCGTTTTTGCAGCTCCCGGTGCGGGCAAAAGAGTATTTCCCTTATCTACAAGCTTGTTTTGGGCAGCGATACTTCCCAGCCAATTCAGACGCTCCCGGATCTGTTCCGGAGAAGGCTTAAAATCAGAAATATCTTTCAGTCTGAAAATTAATGCAAATTCTTTCATAAGCAGATTCTTTATTTAAATGACGATTAAGACATAAAAATAGGGACAGCGTTTTAATTTTATTTTAAATCTGCCCTTTGGTTTTTGCTCAAATGTCATACAATCAGGTGCCGTATTTCCAGGATATTCAAGATTTTTACTTGTCCAATAAAGGTCTGGGATCAAACAGTACTTTTAAGGTATGAATCTTCCCCTCTTTAATTTGATACCATCCGGAAGCTTCTATCGCTTTTTCTCCCATATCAATAGTATACCAGAAACATACATCTTCACCAGACGTGAAAGCTTTCAGAATTGTATACTTAAACTTCATTTGCTTCATATCTTTGATATAAACCGAAGCATTATCCCTTTTTCCCAATACTCCGATAAATTTAAAATCAGGATCAAGACAGCTTTCCGCCTTGTCAAAATTTTCTTCATTTAAATACTGAATAAACTGTTCTGCCACATTTTGGGTTGCATTGTCCATAAATATTGTTTTTATTGTTGAATGCAAAATTAACGGTTCATTGAATAGCTCACTTGTGACTATAATCACAAAAATAACTGGAATTTTCTGTTAGGTAATTATAAATGTAACGTAGTGAAATGAAGAATCCTGGCTTTACATGAGATTCTTCCTTTGTCAGAAATCGAAGATTTGACGTAGTCAATGACAATGATGTAAAATTGTATGTATTCGCCTTCTATTATTTTAAAATAAGAATTCTCCCTTTTGCATACGCAATCTGATCTTTTTCTTTTTCCTGGTCCGGATGGTTTTTAAGGTACATCTGATAGTAGGTGACCGCATTCTTAGGCTGTTTCAGATTCAGATCATAATGAAGGCCTAAGCGATAATAAATAATATTACTGGTCCCAAAAGTCAATCCTCTTTTATAAGCTGTAACCGCATCATTGTATTGGTTTTTGGCTTCATAGATGCCTGCCAATGCGGCATAATACAGCGTGGTATGATCTGAAACAGCTTTATCAATAGTCTTTTGTGCATAGATAGCAGCATTATTATAATCTTTCAGTTCACGATAGCTCAAGGTCATGAAATACAACGTGCCTTCATTTTGTACTCCCATATCTTCCAGCATTTTATAAAGACTGATGCATTTCTGATGCTCCTTTACATAAAAATAAGCCTGGCCCATATCATTCATTACATTCACATCAGCATGGTTTTTCAGGAGTTTTTCACCAATTTCAATCACTTCCGGATATTTGGCAAGTTGATTGGCAACGGGTAATAGAGCCTGTTGTAAAGTGAAATTTTCTGTGTCAGAAGCGATGGCTGTTTTTAAAACATCATAAGCAGGCTGATATTGTTTCAGGCCACTGTAAGTCAGAGAAAGATCATAAGCTACATCGGGATCAGTAGAATTCAAGGAGCTTGCTTTTTTGAGGTAGTTCAGTTTAGTTTCGGGAGTATCAGCATAGGTGGCAAGCTGCTTGTAAGCATTGAAGTTAAGACTATCCAGCTGAATGATCTGTTGAAGGTAAGCCTTGGCATTAGTCACATTTCCCCGTCTGGAATTGATGCTTGCCAGACTAAATAGAGTTGGCAGGCTGTTCGGTTGTATAGTATTGATTTTTATATAATTTCTCTCTGCTTCCGGAAGTTTTCCGGCCATCATATGACAGTAGGCTATTTGTGAAAGAGCTTTTATATCCTGCGTATCTCCGGGATATATGCTTTGAAGGTATTTGGCAGCATCGGCATAGCGCTGTGTCTCATAATATTCAAGAAGCTTTTCAGTGTCAATTTTTGCAGACTGAGCAGTGATATTGTTAAAGCCTAATAGTATAATGCACAAGCAAATTCCTATTTTCATCATGGTTATTTTTTAACTAAAATATTGGATATTTAATACGCCTCCAAATTTTACGGTCACATATTGGGGATTTTTTTAAATTTTATGAATAATTTATAGTAAAATCAAAACTTCTCCCCATTAGATTGCTTATATTCATCCTGTAAAAAAGACAGACAAAGCTCAATAAATATGGAAATAAAAACGGTACAGTCATTCATCAATTATTATGAGAAAATAAGAGAAAGAACAAACCGCATTATTGCAGTTGTTCCACCTGAACATATAGATTTTTCCTATAAACCCGGGAAGTTTACTATTGGCGATCAGATAAGACATATTGCTACCATAGAACGCTATATGTATGGAGAAACCATTACTGGAAAGAAAAGTGCTTATCCGGGATGTGGAAAAGAACTTGCTGATGGCTATGAAAATACCGTGAAGTTTTTCAATGAAATGCACAGACAAACGCTGGAAATCATTAACGGCCTTTCTGATGAAGATCTCACCCGCAAATGTTTAACTCCGGCCAACAGTGAAATCTCTGTTTGGAAATGGCTTCGCGCGATGATAGAACATGAGATTCATCACAGAGCAGAATTATACATCTATCTCAATCTTTTGGATGTGAAAACACCTCAGATTTACGGATTTTCTGCCGAAGAAGTTCAGAACCTGAGCGTAAAACTATAGAATGGAAGTAGATTTTAAAGAGTTTCAATCCATTTGGGTTAATTTGTATATTAGCCCATTCAAAAAATAATAATGGCCAGACCTTTTATCATCCCTCTTTTACTATTTTTAAACAGTGCCTATGCACAAACCCATTCAGATCTGAAACCTGGAGACACTTTAAAATATTCTCCCCAATCTCATAAATCTTCCTGGATCTCGGTACAGTCTGCAGATGCCAATCTAGGAGTTGCTTTGTTTATGGATGGGAAAAAGGTAAAAGAACAGGATGATTCCAGAGGTATAAAGAGTGTTGAACGCTTCTATTTTACTCCGGAAAAAGGAAAAAAATATGAATTTAAAATCTGGGCCAAATCGTATTCAGAAAAAAGTAAAACGGCCGGAGTTTCCATTACAGAGTCCCGAAATGTGCCTGTTCTGGAAGGGAAATTCAGTCCTGATCAGTTTGTAGAAGATCTTCAAACATTCCGTTCTATAAGAGAAAAAGCAAATTCCGGACTGTATGTATACAGAACAAGAAAGCAAATTGACAGTATTTACCGACAGGCTGAGGAAGAAGCCAGAAACAGCAAAAATATTTTTGATTTCTATAAAGTCATTGCAAAGATTACCGGATTTGAAGGAAGCTGCCATAACTATACAGATCTTCCCAATCACGCTTCTTATTATCTCACACAGAAACCGGAATATTTACCCATTACTTTAAAGAATATTGACGGTCGTTTGCTTCAGGATTCAAAAGATAATGCATTGCCTCTTGGTGCTGAGATCCTTTCTATCAACGGAGTTTCTGCAAAAGAAATGATCAGCCGTTTTTCTCAATATTATTTTTCTGACGGATATTCAGCACCCTACAAAGAAACAACAGGTTTTGAAAGAGGAATGCTGGATAAATTTTATATGGAATTCGGAACCCACAAAAACTATCTCATCAGCTATAAATGGAACGGAACTGTAAAAGAAATATCACTGCCGGGAATATCGTTGGACGATTTTAAAAAACTTCAGGATTTAAGATTTTCGCTTGCCTTTGACAAAAAACTGCTGTCTGAAAAATACAGTTTGAATAAAGAAGGAGATGGAATCTATCGCTTATCCTTGAGAGGGTTTGATTTTGCAACCGGGAAAGAAGATCCTGCCTATAAAAAATTCAGTGCTTTTCTTGACCAGATGATGAATACTCTGGAAAGCGAAAAAACAGAAAACCTGATCATAGATCTAAGAGGAAATACCGGAGGTACAGGGGCTCTTTATGAAAAAGTATTTTCTTATCTTACCCAAAGACCTTTCCGCGACAGCCAATATGCTTATACCAACTTTAATGAAGTGCCTATGGAAGAAAAGCTGGTCATAACACCTCTTTTTCTTTCCAATGGAGTACAGGACAAACATGGACTGAATGCCTATCTGAAACAGCTTTATCCTAAAGAGGTTCAAGGAAAATATTATTGGGCAGATGACAAAAATCCTTTGATTTTACCCAATAACAAAACTTTTAAAGGACAGCTTTATCTGCTTGTAGACCAACGAGTGGCTTCCGCAGCTTCACATTTGGCCTCACTGATAAAATCTTATACCAATGCCATTGTGATCGGGAAAGAAACGGTAGGAGGGTATTATGAGCATAACGGGCATCTTCCGCTGGTATATGAACTTCCCAATACCGGTATCCAGACCGGATTCTCTATTGTGCATGTCATTCAGGATGCGCAGAATCTTCCTGATCAGAAAAGAAGTCACGGAATTATCCCTCACATTCAGATACAGCAGACTGATCAGGAATTTCTTGATCAGACTGATATTTATATGAAAAAAGTATCAGAACTCCGAAAACCGTAAAACCGATTCCTTTTATTGTATTACTAAATATAAAACCGGCTCTAAATTCATTATTTGCAGCTGGTTTTTTTGTTGCCAGAATCCATTTTTATTTTAGATTATTTCTATTTTAAGTGATAAATTTATTGTTTTTATTTATTAAAAATTGTTAAATATTCATTTGATAAAGAGGTATTTATTATTTTATTTAAATCATTTATTTTAGAATTATTAATTAAAAGTCGTAGAACTACTACAAAATTTCAGATTAGTCACAGAAAATTTTTTGAATAGAGATTAGCGTTTTATCTTTGTAATAACACCAAATCCAATTACAAAAAAATTAATAATGATTAAAATTTGCATATCATCACAATAAACTCAGGAGAAATCCTGGAATCCAGCAGGGAAATAAAGTAGATAAATATGCTGCTTTATCTTTTTACTCATTACATTATACCCTGTTTTTGATCTCAATATCCGGCTTTTATTCCTTAGAATAGAACACGGATAACGAAAATGTATCTGATCTTTTTGATTCAGGTAGATTTTAGCCTTTAAAAAATTTGACACCCAATCAATCAAAATACTACAACTATGTTTCAGGACGATCATTCACCCAAAATGCCTGTTTCCAAAGATAAAATTCCAGCTGTAAATAATCTAAAAGAGACTCTCAAAGACCAGGCAGTAAGCAAAGCTGCCCAGAAAGTACAGGAAAAATCAAGTGGAACCATTAAAAAAGCTACCGAAAAAATGGTTCAGGCGCAGGCTTATACCGGAATGGTTCAAAGTGGGTCCCAAATGTTTATGAATCAGGTTAAGCAGCCTAATCCACCCACATTGGTAGAGGATAAAGTATGGTCAAAACAACCTACTTCCGGAATCTATAATGCCAATACAATCCCTGGCAA
This sequence comes from Chryseobacterium sp. D764, assembly GCF_019317325.1. Classification (NCBI taxonomy): domain Bacteria; kingdom Pseudomonadati; phylum Bacteroidota; class Flavobacteriia; order Flavobacteriales; family Weeksellaceae; genus Chryseobacterium; species Chryseobacterium sp. D764. The sequence goes on from NZ_CP079219.1 coordinate 263,128, forward strand.
TCAGGTAGCGGGAATCAACCGTGTGGTAAAGCTTGAAATTGTAATTGACGGAAAAGTAATCAAACATTTCAAACATTTTCAGCTAAAACAAAGTGCTGTAAAACATCATGAGTTCGATCTTATGCTGGCTCACGATACACTGGGAAGCACGGAAAACCATAATCTGGAAGAAGCTCAGAACTTTCTGGGAAAAAGAATTACGGTTATTTTCAGATACAAAGACGTTGAAGACGGCCCTGAAAGAAACTTTGTAGGTGTAATCACTGAAGTAGGTTTCAGTCAGGAAAAAGGAAGTCTGGGAAATATTGTTCTTACAGGTTCAAGCCCGACTGTTCTTTTGGATGCAGCTCCTCATATTCAGAGTTTTGGCGGAGCACAGGAGATCAGTCTGAACAGTATTGCAGATCAGGTGATCAAAGAAGGTCTTGGACAGAATTCCTTTGATTTCAGAGTGGATGCCGCCCACGGAAACATTTCGTACAGCTCACAATATGAAGAAACCCATTACAACTATCTGGCAAGAATAGCAGAAGCGTATGGTGAACAGTTTTATTATGATGGTGAAGTTCTGCATTTCGGGAAGCTTCCACCTCAGGAAAAGCCTGTGAAACTTACTTACGGAAGCAGTGTGAGTGACGTAAAAATCAAAATGAAAGCCCAGCACGTGAATCCTTCATTTTATGGATATAACAGCAGTAAAAATGAAAAATTAACGGCAGGAAATTCTAAGATTACCCATACTTCAGATATTGCTAAAAGAGCGTATGAAATATCAGAAAAAACCTTTACAACCCCTTCATTGAGAGTAGCTCCAATAAAAGCAGTGTCTTTTATGGATGTGGAAAACTCTCAGAAAGGAACAGCCGGAAGTAAAGCTTCAGAAGTATTTGTTATTTCAGGCATTACTACAGTACCATTCCTATATCCGGGATGTATTGCTGATATTGAAATGCGGAAAGCAGAAAGCAGTGAAACCACCTATTTCACCAAACTGATGATTATAGATATGTATCATGAGGTGGATGCAAGAGGATATTATACCGGAACATTTGAAGCAATAGCTTCTGACACAGGATTTATTCCCCGCCCGGAGTTTCATATTCCAAAAGCGGATGCACAATTTGCCAAAGTGATTTCCAATACAGACCCTTTAAATCAGGGAAGAGTTAAAGTTCAGTTTGACTGGCAGAATGGTTCTACCACTACAGAATACATCCGGGTGATGACTCCCGATGGAGGTGGAAGTGAAAAAGTAAGTAAAAACCGAGGCTTTATGGCCATTCCGGAAGAAGGTGATCAGGTAGTGGTCAACTTTGCCCATCAGCATCCTGACCGTCCCTTCGTGATGGGAGGAATGTTTCACGGTGGAGTTGGCGGCGGCGGCGGAACCGGAAATAATATTAAAAGCTTAAGCAGTAAAAGCGGGCATACCATGAGTCTGGATGATGCGGGAGGAATTACCGTGAGAGATAAAGACCAGAATTCTGTTTTTCTGGATGGTGCAGGAAATATAAGTATAGACAGTAAAATTTCTATTACCCTGAACTGTGGAAGCAGCTCTATTTATATGGATAAAGATGGAAATATTCAGATCAAAGGAAAAGAAATATTTGTACAGGGAGTTAATATCGGAGTTGGGGGAACAACAAGTATCGGAGTTGGGGTAGGACCTGAAGACGGTGATCCTACTTCCGGAGTCGGAATCAAGTCAGATACCCTGGATATCGGAACCAAAACCCTTTCAATGAGAGGAGATACGGAAGCCAATCTCAGCAGTGGAGGAAAAATTAATGTGGGTGGCGGAAGTGAAACAAATATTGTAAGTGGAACTGTAAAACTGAATTAAAAGCAGATGAATCCAGTAGATTTGGAGTTGGTAAAATTAAAAAGACAATGGCAGAAAGTCGTTTTAAAGAACGAAGAAAAACCTATGCTGATCTGTATAGGAGAAAAACATGAAACCGATCTTTTTGACGGATTTATCAAGTCAAAACTTTCCGAAGATGAAGAAGGGGATGATATTTTTTTACTCCATTATCAGGAATTTAACGGAATGAAATCCTTTGGACAGACTTTACTGGATGAATGGACCGAATTCTACGAAATGCTGAAAAAAAGTGAAGAAAATATTCCGCAATGGGACTTCAAAGATCCGGGAAAAACTTTTAAAACTGATGCTTATAAGGCATTTTATCCTTTACTGGAATTAAAGAAAAACTTCCCGAATATTAAGGATTCCAAAATCTACCTATATATTGCCCCACTCAGGATCAGTGATACAGAAGAATTGTCCCTGTGGGTGAAAGAATGGTGTAAGATATGTGAGATATCAGAAAATAAAGATATTAAACTGGTTTGGGCAGAACATCATACCTATAGAACACTATCGCAGATTCCTTCAGCGCACAGTTTCAGGGTAGAAGTGGATATTCATCAGTTAATGCAGAATACAGCAGCTCATACAAACAGGAAAAAAAACAGTCCGGATACAGATTTTCAGCAGCAGATTCTTATAGCGAGCAATCATTTAAGTAAAGAAAGATTCAAAGAAGCGGAGCATGCCTTAAAAACAGCAGTGAAGCTGGCTAAAGAACAGAAAAATAAACAGGGAGAGATTTCTGCCTATTTTATGCTTACCCAGTCATATACAGCAGACAAGAAAAAAGATAGAGCAGAAGATACGTACAGGACAATATTTGAAGAAGTAGAGCCCGACTCGCCTTTGGAAGTTCAGATGTATATGAATTATGGAAGCCATCTGTTAGGAAATTCCAAAAAATCCAAGGCTGAAAAAATATTTGAAAAAGCTGCAGAAACAGCACAAAAGATAGGAGAATATGCGATGGCTATTGAATGTTACAGAATCATTGCAACATTGAATGATACTGTGCTGACAAAAGATAAAATGATAAGGTATTTTGAAAAATGCCTCGACATAGCAAAATTAATGGAGCCTTCAGTACGGGACCAAAGCAGCCTGCGGTTTGTAGCCTCAATGCTGATTCTCAAATACGAAGGAGATCGTGATAAAAAAACAATACTGGACAATGAAATGAAGACTTATTTTGGTGATGAATGGAGAGTGAGTGTAGAAAAACCAAAAGCAGGGTAATCTCAAATTAAAACAATCATGGCAGATCTGAATAAAAAGACAGTAAAACCGATCAAAGTTGCAAAACCGGATATGAATCCGGAACGCTCCTTGAAGGTGAACGCAGACGTTACTTCGGTTAGCTGGGACAAAACCAAGCAGGGATGGAAGAATGGGATGAAAAATAATGTTGACTCCCTGAATCCTGTTTCTATGGTTAAATCCTTAGCTGGAGGAGACGGTGGTCTGCCACAAAAAAGTAGTGGCGGAGGCGGTGGAGACAGTGCTGTAACAGCTGAAAAAGCTGCTCCGGAAAGCAAGGTGAAGCTAATTAAAGTCAATACACCGGCAATGCCTTCCAGTGCGATTCAGCATACGAGTAAGCATTTTGATATTGTGCTGGCAATTGATATCCACTGGACATTGATTCCACCACCGCCATCATTTATGCTGATTCCTCTGCCGTTGCCACATCCTTTTATCGGAATTGTGTTTGACATCATGGATTACATCACCATCACCATTCCGATTCCACAGTTCGCAAGAAATCTGATGCCCTCATTGCCGGAAAGTATTCCGATGGGAGGCTCTATTTACGTTCACGGAAGACATAAGGCAACCACTACAACAAGTGTAATGGGAGTGGTGATTCCATTCAGACATATCACATCATTAATTCCTGTATATTTAATTCCTTTTCCTCAGGAAGCTCCACATGAAGGGGAAGTTTATTATGGTTCACAGACCGTTCTGGCGCAAGGAAGTAAAATGAGTGGAAATCAACCGCAACAGGTGCTTACCTGTATGGGATTTCCTTTTGGGATGACTATGCTGCCCGCCATGCCGGACAAACCAAAGAAAAATCCACTGGCTTATTTCGCCTTCTATAATAATTTTTCAAGTATGTATATTCAGATCAATACAGGAGGTCCTGTGTTGGTGGGTGGAGCTTTTGTTCCGCATGTGTATACCCCCGGAGAAATGCTGATGCGTCTTGCGGGGATGTTTTTGATGAGAAGCCTGACTAAGAAAATAGGAAAACTGGGAGCCAATGGATTAAAAAAACTCAATAACAGTGTTCTTAAAAAAGCGCCTTTCAATAAATTTAAATTGGCCAATGCCTTATCCAAAAAATTATGTCATTACGGCCTTGAACCTGTGAATTTTGCAACCGGTGCCATGGTTTTCGAATGGGAAGATTTTATTATTCAGGGCAGTACACCTTTAACTTGGAGAAATATCTGGCACAGCGACCGGCCTTACGATTTTGGTCCTTTAGGAAACGGTGTCTTTAATAATCATGACCTGTTTATTCTTCCTGAAGAAGACAATAAGTTTGCCGGTTGGATGCATCCTGATGAAAATATTGCAATGTTGATTCCCGCACCTGAAATTGGTGAAGAGATGACCTATTTCAGAGATCAGAAAATATGGCAGTACAGACCAAGCAGCAGTGTTTGGGTTATTCGTAAAGGAACTGATATTTATACTTATAGACGCTTTTATCATGTTACGGAAGGACCAATTTATAAGGTAATTCGTATTGAATATGGAGATGGTACGATCAGAGAATATGAGTATGAAGACCGCAATATTATCCTGAAAAGCATAAAAGATGTAAAGAGTGGATTCAGCATAGAAACTGTTATCAATCCTGAGTATAAAAAAGTAACAGAAGTATATTACTGTTATAAAAAACAAAGAGATTTACAAGTTCGCTATGATTATGATGAAAGAGGCAATCTTACCCATGTTTGGGATATTCATAAAAAGGCTATTGTATTTGACTATGATGGAGAAAACCATGTTGTGAGAAGAACTAACCGGAACGGAATGAGCTATCAGTGGGAATATGACAAAAACGGAAGAGTAGTTCATACCAAAGGTACGGATGGATATATGGAAGGAAAACTTCATTACCATGATGAGGAAGGTTTTACAGAAGTTATCTATCCAAAGCAAAACAATAAAACAGAGGAATATCATTACGATGAAAATTTTCTGGTTTATAAAAAAGTAGATGGAGAGGGTGGAGAAACATGGTACGATTTTACAGCGCACAACGAACTAAAGATGATAGGAACGCCTGAAGGACGTGTCCAGGGGTATACCTATGATGAAATGGGAAATATTAAAATTTTCCATACTCCGGATGGAGAAGAATACCATTATCAGTACAATGAATTCGGACAGGTAATTGCCCGTTTCTCCCCTTCGGGAGCTTCGGAAACATGGATCTATGATGATGAGGGAAAACTGATAAGCTATACCGATCCTGCCGAAGAAAGTGTATATTATGAATATGCAGACGGTGGCAGACTTCCCGAAAAAAGCATAAAAGAACATATTACAACATCTTACGAATATAATAAGAGAGGTCAGCTTATTCAGCTAACCAATACAATAGGAGCTGAGCAATATTGGAGGTATGATGAATATGGAAGATTATTGGTTTTCAGCCCCAAACCTCTAAACAGAGTCCTTTGGAACAGAGATAAAATGGGAAGGGTTGTAGAAGTGAATGAACAGGGGCAGTTGCCACTAAAACTTCGTTACGACGCCTATGATCTTCCGGTGTATGCTACCGATGGGCGCGCAGAATGGCTGATGAGCTATACGCCAATGGGAAGGCTTAAACGTAAGGTCCGCAGGAATGCTCTTTCTCATAAAAAAGAAGAAACGTTGGTTTTCGGATATGATGCTTATGAAAATCTGATGAGAATTACCAATGAAAAAGGAGAAGTTTACCAGTTTGAAAGAAACTATAATGACGAAGTCACCGGGGAGACAGGTTTTGACGGCCAGAAAAAGTTCTTTGTAAGAGATAAAGACGGAATGGTCACCCAAACCAGAACTCCCCACGGGAAAGATATTTTTTATGAATATGATCTGGGCGGAAGATTAACACAGACCCATTATCCCGACGGAACCTGGGAAGCCTATCAGTATGACTCCTCAGGATTATTGGTTAAAGCAGATAATGAAAACAGCAGTGTAGCTTTTCAGAGAAATAAATTAGGACAGATCACCAGTGAAAAACAGGGTGCGTACACCATTCAATATGAATATGACACTCAGGCAAATCTGATCGGTTTGAAAAGTAGCTTAGGAGCCGAAGTAGACTATTCTTATAATGATCTGGGACAGCTTAAAACGGTAACTGCCACTATTCCGGAAGTGCATGCACCCTGGCAGATGAATCTTGAGATCAGCCGGAACGGACAGATGCATTCCCGTGAAATGACCGGCGGGGTAGAAAGCACTTTTGAATTTGATCATATCGGAATGCCGGTAAGTCAGAAAGTAACAGTGAATAAAACCAATACTACCTTCCATAAAGATTATGACTGGGGAGCCGGAAGCCGATTGCTGCATACGCTGGACAGGGTGACGGGAGGAAGAACAAGATTTGATTACGATGCTTTCGGAAGCCTTGTTGCTGCAGAATATTCGAACGGAGAAGTACAGTACAAAAATCCGGATGCTACGGGATGTTTATATGAAAGTGCCCGGCAGACTGACCGCGTCTACGACGAAGGAGGAAAGCTGATGCGCGATAAAAACTGGTTTTACCATTACGATGAAGAAGGAAATTTATTGTTAAAAAGTAAACGGCCTATCAATGATGCCAAACCGGAGCATAAAGAAGAACAGGAGAATGCACATCCTTATTATAAAACCATTGCTTCAGATTGGCTGAACAGCCCGAAACTGCCGGATGGAGCTGATTTACCCGATGTAACCGAATACTCTCCAACAGAAATACAAAACCCGGAATGGTCTTCCGGAGACTGGGCGTATTCCTGGAATGCTAACGGGATGCTGGCTAAAGTAAAACGCCCCGACGGCAAAGAGGTAAGCTTTGAGTATGATGCCCTCGGAAGAAGAACCTCAAAAATTGGCCTAAAGAAAATAACTCGTTATATTTGGGATGGTAATGTTCTTCTGCATGAATGGAGCTATGATGCTGAAGAAATTCCTGAAACGCTTGTAGATGATGACGGAAATGTCATTGTGGGAAAAGAACCTGTGGAGAATGTGGTGACCTGGGTGTATGAAAGAGGAAGTCATGTACCGAGTGCGAAAATAATAGATAATGAATGTTACACGATTGTTAATGATTATTTAGGAACGCCAATACAGGTTTACACTGAAAAAGGAGAAAAGATTTGGGAGAGAGAACTCAACATTTATGGAGATATAAAAGTTGAAATTGGTATTGGAAATTTTGTGCCTTTCCGTTATCAGGGACAGTATTATGATGTTGAAATTGATCTTTGCTATAATAGGTTAAGATATTATGATGTAAACAGTGGTCTATATATTAGTAAAGATCCAATAGATATCGATGGAGGTTATAATATTTATGCATATGTTCATGATTCTAACAACTATTTAGATATATTTGGATTAGCTGGGCAAAGATGGGCTGGAAAAACTAAAAAAGATGGTACGCCTTATCAAAAACCAGGCCCGAAGAGTAAAGGAACTGGTGATCATAATGCTAAAATTGATGAAATCATAGCAAGAGAAACAGCTAAACCTGGAGTAGAGCATATTGGTGGAGGTTCTAAAACAGAAATAATATTAGAAGACCTAGGAGGGCATAAAGATGTGAGAAGAATGGATGCATCATTTAAAAATGCTGATGGAGATATATACCACATAAATGTTGGACGAACATTAGAAGATGGAAAAACAGGAGTAATAAGAGAAAGGCTAGCTTTGGAAGATGTTAGAAATGCTGGCCATGATGTTACTTTTGAAGGATATGGTAAAGCATCTGCGTATAGATAATTTAAAATAGTAAATAGAGATTAAATGGCAAGTAAAATAAGTATTTTAAATACAATTGATAATGTAATAGAGTATGCTAAACCTCTTTTAGATAAGTATGAAGTTTATATATATATTGAATATAGAGATTCAGGAAAAGTATGGCATACTTTGTTAGAAAATAATGTTAAAGAAATTGAGATTAATGAAAGTTATAGTTGTTTTTTTCTATCCACAAAGTTAATTGATGTTTCACAGAAAATAAGTTTCTATAGTGATGAAATATATGGTTATACAATAGAGGGAACCGGAGGTAGAGAAGATGGAGATAATATTGAACAGACAGCATTAAGAATGATAAGCAAGACTCCTGAAAAAAATATTAAATCATTTTTTAATGCACTGCTTAATATGCTAAAGAAAGATGCTGATTATGAGAAAGGGGTTTACTCTGGTGCGGGAACTTTTTACAAGGATATTTTTTATTTAAAAAGTATCGGGCAAAGTAAAATATTTTGGTTTGATTTCAAAAGAAAAGATAAACCAATTAAAATTACTGAATAACTAAATTTGATGAAATACTATCGGTTGATATACAATTGGCTAAAAGATATTATTGAGTAACAGAAAAATAGGATGAAAAATCTAATAAATTTGAAGCCAAATTTTACGAATAAAAAATTATATCAACGGTTATTTACTCAAAAAAAATATTGAGTCTTACCCTTCCGATATAGAAAAGTTGAAAGAATTTATTTTAAACTTTAAAAATGCATGCGAAGATGAAACCTTAATCAAGGATTTATTTTCACGGGCTGAACTGAACTGATCAAAATAATAAAAAAATCTGAACATGTTTACACTATGATCAACAGATAAAACTTAATCCAAATCCAATCCAAATATATATATGAAGAAAATATTCTCAGAACTTAAAGGTTTCGTGGTATTCAGTCCGCAACTTTTAGCAAAATATCTACAGGATAATCATCTTTCGGGTACTAATATTTTAAAATACTTCGTAGAAAACGAACATGGAGATGAAATAACCAAATCAGGAATCGCAATCCCCATCATAGGGGTAGAAGAAGACCATTATGCATTTCGGGTTTCAGTAAATGACGAAAGGATTTTGAATGATGATGAGGTAGAGGTGGAGTCACGAGGCTGGATATTTCAGACCGCTAATAATGAAATAAAAGTTGTTGGTATCGGTTATTTAAAAGACGTTACTTCTATTAATGAGGAAAACAGTATTACTTTATCTTTAGAAAACGGATGGTATTCGTTAAAAATACGGGGAGGAAATAAAAATGGCGAAAGATTATTCGAACTGAATATGCAGAAACAGGACCTGCATCCGGCTTTTAGCGGAGATGTCACCACCGAATATTACTACGGATAAAAATAGTTGTTAAAAATAATATAGAAGACTGGACACTCCCTGTTTAAGGGGTAAATAGCTGATGATGAGTTCTTCATATTCTCATTTTTCAAGCCTGAGAAAATAGATTTTTCTCCAAAGTTGTAGAAATACGAATTTTATTGAAAAAAGATTTTGTCAGTAATAAAAAAGTTTCTATATTTGCACCACTGAAAACAACGGTACAACCGGAGTTAAAGGAGAGTTGGCAGAGTGGTCGATTGCGGCAGTCTTGAAAACTGTTGACTGTAACAGGTCCGGGGGTTCGAATCCCTCACTCTCCGCCAGTTGGGAAACCAAAATAAGCTAAAACGCTGTAAATATCAATGTTTACAGCGTTTTTTGTTTTTGCGCTAGTATCAAAAAAAATCAAAATAGGTCATGATTTATATGACCTATTCCGTGACCCATCCTGAAAATTGTAAAATGGGTCACGAAAAATTCAGGGAAAGCCGACTAACAGGTAGTCTAACGATTGTACATCTTGCAGAAAGTGGTAACAAAAAGTAAATTATTAACAATTAAAGTTACCATACAATGAACAAAACATTCAACCTATTATTCTTTATAAAAAAGAATAAAATCAGAACAAACGGAACCGCTCCCATCTATTTTACGAATCACGATAGATGGCAAAGCTGTGGACATTGCTGCTAAAAGGTATATCGATCCACAGAAATGGGACACTAAATCACACAAGGCACTAGGTAATACTCAAGAAGCTAAAATACTGAACCTCTATCTTAAAACTGTGGAACAACAAGTTTACGATTATCATTACCTGATGCTGAAAGAAGAAGATTTTGTAACATCAGAAAGTTTAAAATCTAAACTGCTTGGAACTGATGTCTCTACAAGAATGCTCATTCCTATTTTTCAGGATCATAATGATAAAGTTGAGGCTTTAGTTGGTCAGGATTTTGGGTCCGGAACATTGGAGCGGTACAAAACCTCTTTAAAACATACGCAGGAATTTCTCAACTGGAAATACAAAACTTCTGATATTGATATTACTAAAATCGACCATGCTTTTATCATGGATTATGATTTTTGGCTTCGTAGTGTACGTAAATGTGCTAACAATACAGCAGTAAAGTATATAAAGAATTTAAAAAGATTATTAGGTTATGTATGGCGAATGGCTGGCTCAAAAAAGATCCCTTTTAGGCTACAAAGCAAAACTCAAGGTAGTAGAACGGCCATATCTTAGCAAGGAAAAAATTCAAGCGATTTATGAAAAGGAATTTGCATCAGACAGATTGAGCCAGGTACGTGATATTTTCCTTTTCAGCTGCTATACAGGTTTGGCGTATGTTGATGTAAAGAAACTTTCGAAATCTCACGTGAATATCGGAATAGATGGCTACCAATGGATATTCACACATCGTCAGAAAACGGATACCTCAATCAGAATTCCATTATTACCTCTGGCACAGGAACTGATTTTAAAATATGAAGACCATCCAGAATGTGTAAATTCAGATGTCCTGTTCCCTGTTTTGAGCAATCAGAAAATGAATTCGTATCTCAAAGAAATTGTGAGTGTCTGTGGAATCAATAAAGATTTGACGTTCTATATCGCAAGACATACGTTTGCCACTACTGTTACTTTGTCCAATGGTGTTCCTATTGAAAGTGTAAGTAAAATGCTTGGTCATACGAATATCAAAACGACTCAGCATTATGCAAAAATATTAGATAAGAAAGTGAGTGAGGACATGTTTATTCTAAGAAGCAAACTGCAATGTACGAGTACAGTTAAAGATTAGATCATATATAAAAATGTCCCGTTATTGTAGACAAGTTAACCGTATCTCCCACACCCGTATCGATGTTTTATCTTATTTAGCTCGATGAAGAATTGCAATGCTCATTCTTGTTAAGAAATTTCTTGTAGTTTATTCATGACACAAGTACTTTAAGAAGTATAAAATCTACATTTTATATTAAATCTTGGTTGTTCTTGCCTTGTACCCATAACTGAAGAAATATCGAAACATTTGGTGGAAGATTTAGAAAGAATTGTAGAATTAAACAATCCTGTCTTGTGAACTTTACAGTATTATCTTCGAACCAATTTCTCGCAGATATTGATCGAATTTTAAATGTATTTAATAAAAAAAATGACAATAAAGCTTAGAGTTATTATTATTATTATTATTATTATTATTATTATTATTAGAGGGGCAATTGAGTAACGGATGGGATATTTACACTGTTGCTTAGTGATAATTTTATGTCTTGAAAAGATTTTCAACTCTAAATATCCATTGACCTCCGCTTTTAGGTGGCGGATCAGTTATGATGACACTCAGAACATTTAACAGTCCATATTCATAGGTAAGAACTTTTCAACTTTACCCATACATTTAAGTCATTTTTGTATTGGACTTATTACTTTACATATTATTTTTTTGTAATTGCTTGATATATAGGTCAGCAGGACGGAGCAGGATGCTCAGTATTGGTTTTGTGGATAGATTAGTTAACACAAAATTAATATTTATGAAAAATAAATCTTTACTGTTTAAACCCACTCTTAAATCTTTATTGTTTTGTGGATTAGCATTATCCACTATTGATTTTAGTGCTCAGACATTGGCATTTCCGGAAGCAACCGGTTTTGGAAGATATACTACGGGAGCAAGAGGTGCGGCAAATCCTCAGATTTATCTGGTTACCAATTTAAATGACAGCGGCCCGGGTTCATTCCGTGATGCGGTGAGTCAGCCGGGCCGGTTTGTTATATTTAAAGTGGGAGGTATTGTTAACTTACAATCGGTTGTTGCTGTGGCGGCTAATACCACAATTGCCGGGCAAACTGCTCCCGGAGAAGGAATTGTATTTTTGGGGCCCAGAGTATCATTTACAGGAGCCAATAACACAATTGCCAGATATCTTCGCATCCGTTATGGTGGGACATCTCAAAATCAGGATGCATCAGGAATAGCCAACGGGGCAAACATCATCTTAGATCATATGACTTTTACCTGGGGTACAGACGAAGTATTCTCAGTTAACTGGGATAACAACGGCACAAGTCCCGATAATATAACGATTCAGAATTCTATTATAGGGCAGGGAATGCACCGTCATAATCATTCTGCGGGAGGATTAATGCAGCCTCCGCCAGGGGGAAAGATCAGTTTAATCGGAAATTTATATATCTGTAATAAAACCCGTAATAATAAAATAAAAGGAATCAATGAGTTTGTCAATAATGTAGTTTACAACTGGGGTAATTATGGAAACACTTACGGTCACACCCAATCCGGGGAGGCATACATCATGGGAGGAGATTCAGCGGGAAGCTCTTTTGCCAATATCATCAACAATTATTTTATCGGAGGTCCAAACACCAGCAGTACAGTTACCACACCTTTCAGTGTAGGAAATGCCAATTTCAATTTATATGGTTCCGGGAATTATTTTGACAATAATAAAAATGGAGCATTAGATGGAGCCGCAGTTCCTCAAAGCTTAGTGGGTTACCCTGTAGGAGATCCGGCAGCAATAATGACCAGTCCATATGATTATCCGATGAAAACCCCTACATTAACCGCTCAGGAGGCATACAATAAAATTGTCACAAGTGTAGGAGCATCCTATCCAAGACGCGATCAGGTAGATGGCTTAATGATTTCAGATTTAATGTCGAAAGGGACAACAGCTACTTATGTTTATGTACAAACTGATTTAACGACCCAATTTGGGTTTACCAATGGCGGTGCGGGGCATGTTTATGGTGCGCCGGCTCCTTTGGATACTGACAATGACGGAATGCCTGATGCATGGGAAACAGTCAATGGACTGAATCCAACTGTCTTCGATGCTTTGGCAGTAAGCACAACACATGCTCCGTATTTGAATATTGAGGTTTATATTAACAGTCTGCCCAATACAACTCCTCCGGATTTCATTATTCCGCCAACAAATGTGAATTTCACCAATGCAATCACAACTACAGGAGCTTCACCTTCAAGTTTTTTAACCGTTAATTGGAACGATAATGCTGCAAATGAAACTAATTATATTGTAGAACGTTCTACTGATGGTACTAATTTTACCGTCATTGCAACATTGGGGGCGAATGCAACAAGTTATAATGAAGCCAGTTTAACGCCTGATACTCAATATTATTATAGAGTTAAAGCAACAAATACATCACAATCTTCAGTTTATACATCAAATACATCAGTAACCACACCGCCAATCCCATCAGCTCCCACAAAAGCAAATAACCCGATTCCCGCAACTGGCAATAATAACGTTGAGTTGAACGGTGGAAACCTGCTTTTAAAATGGAATGGCAGTTCAAACACAACAACCTATACCGTTTATTTTGGAACAGATCCTTTAAATTTAAGCAGTATTGCCACTGTACCTTATTCTGCTGCACCATCATATCAGCTTAATAATTTAAATCCGGCAGTAAATTACCATTGGAGAATTGATGCTTCCAATACTCTTGGTACTGCTGTGGGAGATGTGTGGAATTTTCGTGCATTGGCTCCAGGTATTGTCGGCAACTGGCCGTTTGCAGAGGCTCCTTCCGCTGGTGCGCAAATTGCAGATATAACTTCTTTTGCCAATCATGGAGTACTAAATACAGCTTATGATAATGCCAATGTAAGAGTGCCGGGAAAAGAAAACAATGCCCTTGATCTGGCAACTTCACCTGGTAATATGTACATCGCCAGTATTCCTCATCAGAATCATATTTTATTTGATAATCATTCGTTTACTGTTTCTTTTTGGATGAAAGCTCTAACAAGCATGATACCATCGTCTTCGTCTACAAGTCTGTATGTATTGTGTAAAGGTTCTTTCACTAAAAATACGGCAACGGGAGCCACCGGTAAACGTTTTAATATAGAAATCAAAGGAGGTCAGCTGCGATATGCTATTGATGATGACGTTACGAAAAAAGAAATCACATCACCTATTGCCAATTATTTTACTGATAACTGGGTGCATGTTGTGATTCAGAGAGATATTGCTGCGCATAAAATGAGAATTTATGCCAATGGCACTTTAATGACTGAAGGAGACGAAACTGCGGTTACAGGGATTGGTGAAGCAAGTGATCTGATCATCGGGAATATTGGTGAGCTTGAGTTTTTATCAACTGCCAATACTCCGGCTCCTTATAAAGGTGCGTTCGACGAACTTAAGTTGTACAATTATGCTTTATCTCCAACAGAAATTTATACTTTGTACAATCAGGCCGTGTTGAGTAATAATGAATTCAGTATTAGCAAAAATGTAGGAACAGTATATCCGAATCCTGCAAAAGACCAGATTTTCATCAAGCTTCCCGAATATAGAAAATCCAGTTTAACGGCAACAATTATTGATCTGACAGGAAATATCGTTGCCAAAGAAAAGATTAATACTGATGGAAAAGGGATCTTTACATTAAATATTGCAGACAAAAAAGCCTCAGGAAATTATATACTCAATGTTTCAGGAGAAAATCTGAATAGTAATTTTAAAATTATTATTAAATAAAAGGTATTACCAACGTTAATTTCATTCATACTTAAAAGAAGTCCTTTCAAATCATTTTGAAAGGATTTTTCTTTAATTGTAAATTTTTACTTCTGCAAGAGTCAAGCAGAATAGATTATTTCAAATATTTTTCTAAATCAGCCTGTTAGATTTAAAATTTGATTATTTTTTGACGTTCATAAGAAACTTATCATTATTTTTGATTTTTACAACTCAATTGAATAATTATGTTTAGATCAAAATTTTTAATTTCCGGATGTATTTGTGCAATCGTTTGCATAAGTTCTTTTCTGAAAGCACAAAATTCTATCCAGGTAAAAAATACATTGAATTTTTCAAGAAATGAAGTCGTTTCAATTTCTGTAGATCAATTAAAATCATTTTTAAATAAAAACAAAGAGTCTGATCTTAGAATAAAAGACAGCAACAATAAATATCTTCCTATTCAGTGGATCGATTATGATGGAGATGGGAAAAATGATGAACTCCTTTTTCAGGCAAATATTGACGCTAAAAAAACAAATTCTTATACAATTGTAGCTGATGAGAAAACTCTGATTCCTGAAACCAAAGTTTCGACATATTCAAGACTGGTTCTGGAGCGCGCAGACGATTATACTTGGGAAAATGACAAAATTGCTTTCAGAGTGTATGGTCCAAAAGGTCAGCAGGAAGCTTTGCAGGGCGTTAAAGGAAGTACACTTTCCAGCGGTGTTGATATCTGGCTGAAAAGAACCGATCAACCCATTATCAATAAATGGTATAAGGGCTATCTGACCGATCCGATGTACTATCACAAAGACACGAGAGGTGAGGGCTACGATCCTTACCAGGTTGGAGACAGCCGGGGAACAGGTGGAATTGGAATTTGGGTGAATGAAAAGCTTCAGGTGTCACAAAATTTTGTGAGTTCCAAAACCATTGCGGAAGGTCCTTTAAGAACAGTTTTTGAATTAACCTACAATCCATGGAGTGAATTCGGAGTGAAAGAAACAAAACGGATTTCCCTTGATCTGGGCTCCAATTTTTCAAAGTTTGAATCCAATTTTCAGGTTGAAAAGCAGGTTCCCAATTACACGATCGGAATTACTTTGCATAAAAATGAAGGGGTAGCAAAACTAAACGACAAAAACGGATATTATTTCCACTGGGAAAAAATTGACGATGCTTTTGTAGGAGAAGGAGTGGTTGTAGATCCTAAAATTGTTGAAAAATCTGTTGCTTTTAAATCTGAAACTCCGGATCAGAGCAACCTGTTAGTCGTGACAAAACCTCAAAATAAACTGACTTATTACGCCGGATTTGCATGGCAGAAAAGCAGACAGATTCAGACACAAAAAGATTGGGAAACTTTATTGCAAAAACAATCTCAGATGATTGCAAATCCATTAATTATCCAAATTAAATAATCATGAAATTAAAACTTTCAATAGTTGCCTTTTCTTTAATAACAGCTGTTTTTTCTGCTCAGGTTAAAGATACTTTAGCCGAAAAAATGCTGGTATACCAACTTCCAATTGGCGGTTGGGGCAAACAGCTTGAGGATAAATCTGTGGTGAATTATAATTTGCCGCTCGATAAAGATCTTTTGAAAAGGATAAAGGCCACGGGTGACGATCACGCAACGATTGATAACAACGCAACGTCAAAGGAAATTAATGCCTTAATAAAAGCATATTCCATCACAAAAAATCCTGAATATCTGAAATCTGCAGAGAAAGGAATCAGCTATCTTCTTTTAATGCAGTATAAAAACGGAGGTTTTCCACAATATTATCCGAATTCCGGATTGTACAGAAAGCAGGTGACCTATAATGACAATGCGATGATTAACGCTTTGACGGTTTTGTATAATGTGGCGGAAGGGAAAAATGATTTTAATGTTGTTGATTCTAAATTAAAGGAAAAATCAAAAATAGCTGTACAAAAAGGAATTGAATGCATCTTGAAAACTCAGGTTTTACAAAAAGGAATTCCAACAATCTGGGGCGACCAGTACAACGAAATTACGCTTCAGCCCGATAAAGCAAGGGCGTTTGAGCCTATTTCTCTGGCAACCGGAGAATCCGTAGGAATTGTAAGGTTTTTAATGCTGCAGCCTGTCACTCCCGAAGTTGAAAAATCGATAAAATCTGCTGTCAACTGGTTTAAGCAAAATAAAATTGAAGGCTACAGCTACAATGTTTCAAAAGTAAACGGAAAAGCTGTCCGGACTTTGGCTGAGGACAAAAATTCTGTGATCTGGGCAAGATTTTATGATATTAATAATAATAAACCTCTTTTTGGTGACCGCGATGGAAGCGTAAAATATAACTACAACGAGGTTTCTGAGGAAAGAAGAAACGGCTACAGCTGGTTCGGTGATTTTGCTGATAAGCTGATCAATAAAGAGTTTCCGAAATGGACACAGAAGAATAATGTGATGCCTTAGTTTTAAGGGTTGGAGAGTGAGAGTGAGAGTGAGAGTGAGAGTGAGAGTGAGAAGTGGAGTTGTGGTGTTTTTGGTGTCATTGCGAGGAGCAAAACGACGAAGCAATCTCTTTTAAAACAACCTTTTTGGCTAATTACTACTCATATTGAAAAGGCGATTACAGCCCTAGCCCCGATTGCAGTGAAAATCCTTTTTTGAAAAAAAAGATTGCAACGGAAAGCGGGAAAAAGCTCCTAAATAAAAAATACTATAAATAGAAAATGACTGAGCGCTACACTCAGTCATTTTCGTTTCTAATTCTAATTTTTATTTATAACGTATTGCAAATATTGCCTCCTAAAGTTGCGCCTGCATTGGTCGTTACATCAGACTTTACAGAAGATAAAGAAAGCATTGGGATCGTATAAGGCGGAGTAAATGCCGTACCGCTTCCTGCTGTGTTTCCGGTAACGTTGGTAAATGTATTGTTGGAAGTAACGGTAACCGCTGTGTAACCGCTCATCAGGTTAATGGGCTCTTTTACATTCTCAAATACGTTTCCATCGACACAGATATTCGCCTGGACTCCTGCTGCAATACATTTGTTGCTTACAGAACTGTTGAAATAGCTGTTAACAATATGTATTTTACCAAATCTCACTCTCGGCATACGCTCTCTGCATCCCGGAGCCCACCAGCAGCGAACAAATGTTACATTCAGTTTTCCCGCATCGGCTGTTGCACCGTCACTCGATCCGATAAGATTGGAGAATCTGTGGTCATCTGTTCCTCCTGAACCACCAGGTTTCGGAGCTTTCAGGTAATGGAATTTCGTATAAGAAACCGTAACGAAGTCAGATTTGTTTTTAATATCAAAATTCCCGTCTACACCGTCTCTGAATTCGCAATGGTCGATCCATACATTTCTGCAGTCATCCAAAATAGCATTGTCCCAGCCGTCTGTATCATAAGCTCCCGGACCTTCGAAAATCAGATTTCTGATAACGATATTGTTGCATCTTTTAATATTGATAATTCCTGAACCACTTGCCGTCTGGTCTGTAGAAACCAATTTTGCACCGCTTGCCCCGTAAAGTGTTTTTCCCGTTTGATCCTGAAGTGAAAGACGAGTCGTAATGGTGATGGTTCCTGTCACTTTAATGACTTTTACCGCTGTGTTTTCGATCGCAGCTTTTAACTGAGCATAGGTAGTCACAGTAGTTTCAGCAGCTGTTCCACCACCGGTTGTTCCACCATTTTGAGAAGCCCATCCCGGGGCTACACAGTTTGCTAAAGGAACTACGGCATTGGCAACGAGTTTGTTTGCAAGAGTAAGTTGGTTTGGATTTTCCGTTAAATCTGTTTTGATGTCTTCCTGCCCGCAGCCAGTCAAGGCAAAGCTTAGAGCTACCGTAAGAAGGGCAGCTTTAAATGTTGTTTTCATAGTAATAATTTGTTGTTATTGGATTAGGTTGTAAAATTATATATTTTATATTTAAATGTTTTATATTTTAATATATTAATATTTATATAATTATAATGTTATTAAATATATTTATTCAATCGGTTGCACTTTATTATTAATTGAAATTATTTAATAAATTGGTTTTTACAAATAAAATTCCCGCAGATTTCAGAATTACATAGGTTATTTACTGTGAATTCTGAAATCTGCGGGAGATTTTCTGCTTATTATTTATTACCTATTATTTTGATTCAAAAATATACGTTTGTCCTTTTTCAGTATCAAAATCAAAAACCTGCGTTTCAGGAATAGGGTAACCTTTTAATTCAGCTCTGTCTGAAACTAATGGCGTTTTAATAGCATTCACCTGATAATATGGATTTGAATTTTCTTCTGTTGCGGAAGTAAAACTTGTTTTAGATTTTAGCTGAATATCTTTCGCAATTCTGATTCTGGCATTTCCTCCCAGAGAAGATTTCACAACCAGTTTCATCAGTTTAGAATTTTTCCATTCGATATCGATTTCAAAACCACCTCTTGCTCTTAACCCTTTCACAGAACCATTGGGTAAAGCATCAGGAAGGGCCGGCAGAATATAAATATAGCCATCATAGCTTTGCAGTAATAGTTCTGCAATTCCTGAAGTACATCCAAAATTTCCATCAATCTGAAATGGCGGATGTGCATCCAGAAGATTAGGATACGTTCCTCCTGATTGACCTTTTGTTTCCATTGGAGCGGGTGTTAGCTGATCTAAAATTAATTTAAAAGCTTTGTTTCCGTCCAATAGTCTTGCCCACCAGTTTACTTTCCAGCCCATTGACCAGCCTGTGGATTTGTCACCGCGGTACGTCATGGAATTTTTTGCAGCTTCTGTTAAATCAGGATTTCTGAAAGGAGAGATTTGCCCCGACGGAAAAAGTCCGTACAGATGCGAAATATGTCTGTGTTTATCATCGGTTCTGTCCATATCTTGAAGCCATTCCTGCAATTGGGTGTGTTGCCCGATCTGCATGGGCGGAAGTTTATTTAAAGCCGATTTTACTTCATCCGAGAGGTTTGTATCTTCATTTAGAATTTTTGAAGCATGAATGAAATTATTAAAAACATCAAAGACCAACTGATTATCCATCGTTGTTCCGGCCGTAATTCCCACACTTTTCATGTAGGTGTTTTCAGGCGACATGGAAGGCGAAACCACCAGAAATTTTTTCGAAGGATCCTGCTGCAGGACATCGAGATAAAACAAGGCACAACCTTTCAGAGCAGCATAATGTTTTTTCAAAAATTGCTGATCTCCGGTGTACAGATAATGATTCCAGATGTGCTGAGTCAGCCATGCTCCGCCTATCGGCCACATTCCGTAAAACCCGCCGTCTACAATTCCTGTGATCCTCCACAAATCTGTATTGTGATGCATATTCCAGCCTCTGGCGTGATACATTTCTTTGGCAGATTCCTGTCCGGTCACCGATAAATCCTGAATCATCTCAAATAAAGGTTCGTGCATTTCGCTGAGGTTTGTATTTTCAGCTGGCCAGTAGTTCATTTCTGTATTGATGTTCACAGTGTATTTGCTGTCCCAGGAAGGATTCAGCTGATCGTTCCAGATTCCCTGAAGATTGGCAGGCTGAGTTCCCGGTTGTGAAGAAGATATTAAAAGATAGCGTCCGAATTGGAAGTATAAAGCCACCAGATCCGGATCTTCTGAACTTCCAAATTCTTTAATTCGAAGGTCAGTTGTTTTTTTCGCCTGTTCTGTTGTTCCTAAATCAAGACTGACACGTTTGAAATATTTCTGATATTTTTGAATGTGAGCTTTTAATTCAACATTATATTTTTTATGTAAAGCTGATTGTAAATATTCCGAAACTCTCGCATCTGGATTTCCGGAAATATCATTATACTTTTTAAAATTCGTAGCAATCGAAACATAAATGACCACTTCATCTGCTCCGGAAATTTCAAGTTGATCGGTTGTTGAGGTTAGTTTTCCGCCTTTTAAAATAGGAAAAGCCACTGTTTCAAAATTAATTTTTCCAGTTTTATTATCGGAAGAACCGCTTGTTCCGGTAATCACCAATTGATTTTTCTCTGTAAAAATTGATTTCTTCAGGTGTGGAGTAGAAGCATGAATAGAAAAATTAAGATTTCCTTTTTTACTGGAAGATAATTTAATCATAATCACGTTGTGCACAAAAGATGAGAAAATTTCACGCTTGAAAGACACTCCATTTACTTCGTAGGAAACGGTACTGATTGCCTTTTCAATATCTAACGTCCGGGTGTAATTTTTAAAATGTTCATGACCTTTAAAATCCAGAAACAGATCGCCCATCGTCTGATAAGGCATTCCATAATTCAAATCTTTTGGGGCAGCTCTTGGATACGTTGTATTTGATAGTTTTTGAGCTTGTTCAAACTGGCCTTCATTTAACAGTTTTCTGATTTTTTGGATGCTGTCGAATGTATTTTTCGGAACATTATTTCCCGGTTCTCCTGCCCAGATTGTTTCTTCATTAAGTTGAAGATGTTCCTGCGAAACTCCACCAAAAACCATAGCCCCTAATTTTCCGTTTCCAATCGGTAAAGCTTCGTTCCAGTTTTCTGCAGGCTTGTTATAAATCAGTTTTAAGTTTTGTTGCGCCTGAACTGAAACTGAAATCACCATTCCAAAAGCCAGTAAAAAGATTTTATGTTGCTTGATTTTTAGCATCTTTTATTTGTTAAAATAGTTTCGTTTTCTGATATTTTTAATTACCCATTACTTATTGTTAATGGTTTTAAGCCAGTCTGAACATAATTTTTTCCAGTTATCCGTCAGTTCAGATTTATTCGTAATTCCGATTTTATGTTCACCTTCAGGAAAAATAAACATTGCTCCCTTCACTTTATTTTTTATCATTTCCTGATAGTATAAAATACTGTTCATCACAGGAACGGTTTTATCATTTTGGGCATGAAATAAAATGGTGGGCGGAGTTTTTTCCGTTACCCGGTTTTGCATTGAATATTCTTTGATTTTTTCAGGAGAAGCATTTTCACCAAGTAAACTATTTCTGCTTCCAACATGAGCAAATTCCCCTAAATCAATAACCGGAGAGACCAGAATCGCAAAATTGGGAATCGTAGGAATTGAAGTCCAATCTTCTTTTAATTCGGTATAATCTGTAGAAATATTACTCACAGATGCTGCCAGATGTCCACCTGCAGAAGTTCCGATGACCCCGATCTGTTCCGGCGAAATGCCGTACTGCTCAGCATTTTTTCTGAGATATTTTATGGCTGCCTGGATATCCTGTAACGGAGCAATTTCTTTTTGTTTCAGGTCTGGAGAAGTCGGCAGCCGATAATTTAAAACAAAGGCCGAAATTCCTTGGGTATTGAACCATTTTGCGATCTGATAACCGCCCAAATCATAAGTGAGTTTGTAATATCCACCGCCGGGAATGACGATCACAGCCATCTGTTTTCTTTCTTCTTTTGGAGGTAAAAAAGCAAAAAGCTCGGTTTCTTTTATCTGTATGATTCTTCCGTCTTTTTCTTCTGTTTTTAAGGGCAACCCTTTAGAATTTGGCATCTGACCTTTTGGCCAGACCATGATTTTTTCCTGTGCGGATAAATGAAGCGTGAAGAAAATTAATAGCAAGAATGCAATTTTTTTCATAACTAGATCATTTGGGTAAAGCTTGTTTAACCTTATAAGGTTTGAATTTTAGAAATTAATCTTTAAGAAAATCCTCTCTAAACGGTGTAAAAGCATCAATTAGCTGTCCCGCTTCCAGACATTTCACTCCATGAAAAATATTGGGCTGCGCGAAAAATCCGTCACCTTGCTGTAAAATTTTTGTTTCACCATTAACTGTTATTTCAAACTTTCCTGAAGCAACATAGGTAATCTGCGAATGAAAATGCTGGTGCAAAGCTCCGATTGCATCTTTTTCAAACTTTACAATCACCATCATCACCTGAGAATTGTAACCCACAAATTGTCTGGAAACTCCGGCTCCTAAATCTTCCCATTCTGAATTACCATCGAAGAAGGGTTCTTTTTTGAATTTCATTTTTTATGTTTTTGAATTATTATTTAATTAAAATTTTAAGTCCAATTTGTCATTCCGTAGAATATAAACTTCGTATTATCAATGAATTATTTAGATTCCACGCTACACTTCGTTCAGCTCTGAATGATAAATAAGCTGTTTAATTACTTACGTTAAAGAACTATTTAATATATTTCTCCAAGCCGATTTTTAAACTCTTCAAATTCTTCAACGCCAGTTTTGCAACTGATTCTGCGCCTAATGTTGATAAATGAGTATCATCGTCTTTTCCTTTCGGATAGTAAGGATCTTCTCCTTCTTTGTAATGCAGATGTAGTTTTTTTGAATTTTCAGGACCGTAAGAAACTTCCAGTTGTTCTGTCAGTAACTGCATATCTACAAACGGAACTTTCAGATCATTGGCCACCATTCTTACCACTAAAGGGTATTCTTTATGGGTATCAATCAAAACTCCGTTTTCATTGAAATTTCTTCTTACAATAGAAGTCATCAGAATGGGGTTGGCTCCTTTTGCTCTGGCTTCGTTCACATATCTTTCCAGATTGGCTCTGTATTGCGTATAAGGATTGGTGAATTTCGTGGAATCTTTTAATTTCTGGTCGTTATGGCCAAACTGAATAATAACAAAATCACCTTTTTTTAACTGTTTTTCAACTTTATCCCATCTGCCTTCAGTCCGGAAGCTTTTTGAACTTCTGCCGTTCATCGCATGATTCTGAATTTCAATTCCTGTTGTTAAAAACTGTGGCAGAACCTGTCCCCAACCGTGTTCTGGATTTTTATCCGGATTTTCTTTGTTGGCCATAGTAGAATCGCCGATGAGGAATAGGGTTGGCTTTTGTTGAGCAAATACGAATGTTGCTAAGCAAATGTATACTATTAAAAGTAGTTTTTTCATTTTAAATAATTTTTTAATTCGTTTTCTTTTGTCTTAAAATCGGCGTAGTCAAACAAAAGAACCAAAAGTTCAAGACTTATTACTCATGGTTGGTTTCCAACCATCAAAAATTTTTTCTAAAGTATAATTTTTCAAATCTTTTTTCGTCAGCTGATGTGACCAGCTTACCCGTTTGGAGATATTTCCTCCTTCCCCTTTGCTGCCAGATTCTGCATAATAAGTGGTCTTTTCTTTATCAGGAAACATTTTGTCGCCTTTCCAGGGATTCCAGCCTTCGGGAAGGATGTGTTTTCCCATTTCGGTGTTAATGAAAACGGTTTTGGCGTAAGGTCTCCAGGGTCTTCCCAAATAAACTTTTGTAATGCCTTCTTTGGCGATTAATTTACAGTCGAAAAAGACAAAGCCATACTTTCTGTCGGCTTCTGTTGCAGCTGCGGTGATGTAAGAATCGGCTAAGCTTTTAATCGTACAATTTTTAAAAACAACCGTTGCCTGTCCGAAAATAAAATCTGTTGTTCCTTCGATATAGCAGTTTTCGAAATATTGCCTGCTGTGGTTGGTTGCGGAATAAATGGTATCCTGACAGCCCAGAATATTTGAGTTTTTAATCACAAAACGGTCACCTTCCACATGGAGAGAAACTGCCTGTCCTTCATTACACGAAGAATTTTGAATCGTCAGGTTACTGATTTTAATTTCATCACCCATCACTGATAAAGTGTAAGAATTGAAGGTTGTCATCTTTTCATTAAAAGAATTCAATTTTCCTGAAAAATCATTGTTAGTGATGATTGTGTTGTCTTTATTTTCGCCTTCTAATGTGATTTTATGTTTTGAAGAGGGAATAACAACTTTTTCATTATACGTTCCGGATTTAATAAAAACTAAAGCTTCTGCCGGACCTAAATCTCTGATAGAATTGATCGCTTTTTGAATGGATGTGAAATCTCCGCTTCCGTCTTTGGCTACGATAATTTTTATGTAAGGATCATTTCCTGCAAAGAGAAAATTTGCCGTCGATATGAACAGAATTAAAAATAATTTTCTCATAAAAGCTATTTCAAAACTTTATTTAAAAAGTCAACCGTTAAATTCAATGTTTCTGTAAACCAGGGTTCTGCCGACCAGAAAGAATGCGGGGTATCTTTGATTTCATGAAACTCAGTCGGTATATTATAGCTCTTCAGTTTTTTCATCATATCGTCTCTTCCTGCATGAAAACGTGGCTGCGAACTGTTGATGAAAAGGGTAGGAGGTGTATTTTTATCCACATACTCCAAGGGTGAGGCTTCTTTCCAGATTTTCGGATTGTCTTTTTGTTGATAACCCAGCCAATAAGCATCGTAGGTTCCTTCTTTTCCGGATTCTTCATGAACAAATGAAACAACGCCGTCTACATTGACGATAGCCTGTACTTTAATCTTTTTCCTGACACCGACTAAAGTGGCGATCTGTGCTCCGGCAGATTCACCCAAAACCACCATTTTCTTTTTGTCTAAAGAATATATTGAATGATTTTTCTTCAACCATTGAATGCCCGTTTCAATATCTTCAACCCCGGCAGGATATTTTGCAACATCTGCCAACCGGTATCCGATAGCAATTACTATATAACCTTTTGAAGCCAGCTCCATTGCCATAAATTTTTCATTCTCCTTACTTCCCGAGACCCAGCCACCCCCGTGAACCATTGCAATTCCCGGATGTTTTTTTGATGTATCGAGAGGATAGTAGATGTCAGCTTTTAACGAAAATCCGTTGATATTGGTATATTTTACATCTTTATCAACTCCAATGTTTTGTGGAACAGGCCGGTCGATAGGTGTGATAAAAGGATATTTTTTCTTTAATTTTTCATATGTCGCTTCATTGGTGTAAGGAGTAGCATTCGGTCTGTTTACCTGCCCAAATGCCATTGTCCCTACAAAAAAAATAGAAATATAAGTATGTTTTCTGTTAAAATTCATGTTGTCAAATTTTTAAATTTTGAACCATTATGAATATTGAAGGAGTTAAGTTTAATTAAGAAAATCATTCTGATTTTAAAAGTATTATTCAAAGCAAAGCTCAACTTAATATTCTTAAAAACTTAATCAATCTTAATGGTTTAATCTTATTCTTGATGCATTTTATTTAACTGCGTTTTTCGCTACATCTTTTCCGATGGAAAGTGAATTTTTATCGGATATCACTTCTTTAGGAACCAATACAGCTCCCGTTTTGCTTCCTAAGACTTTCACAACAGGTTTATTGGCAGATTCAAACTTCACCGTTGAAAGATTGATGTTTTTACTGTTGTAAATGGTTGCTCCCGTTCCTTCTGTATATTTCAGTTTTACATTTTTCAATTGAATGCCGTCTGCGTCTACAATTGTTAATGCTTTTCTCGTATCAAACTGCGAATCTTCAATGACAATATTTTTAAGATTCATTTCTGCTAACCCGAATAATGTAATGGCTTCATCAGAATTAACGGCATTGATGTTTTTAAAGAAAATATTTCTGAAAACCGGTGTTTCTTCTGTTACCGGATATACTTTTTCAGGGGCCTTGTTACCTTCCTGTTTTTGTCCGTCCTCCAATACCGGAGAAGCTCCTTCGTAGAACATATTAAAACCAATTGTCTGTGTCGGAATATTGATCATGTCAATATTTTTAATGTAAATATTTTCAACAATTCCACCTCTTCCACGGGTTGTTTTAAAACGAAGACCGATGTCTGTTCCGATGAAGGTACAGTCGGAAACGTGGATATTTCTTGCTCCGCCGGACATTTCACTTCCGATAACAAAACCTCCGTGACCGTGGTATACAACATTGTTTTTAATAATTACATTTTCAGTCGGCATTCCTCTTTTTCTGCCATCCTGGTCTTTTCCTGATTTTATACAGATGGCATCATCACCCACGTCAAAAGTATTATCGTAAATCAAAACATTTTTACATGATTCGAGATCTACACCGTCTCCATTTTGTGAAAACCATGGATTTCTTACTGTAAGATTTCTTAAAATAATGTTGGTACACATTAACGGGTGAAGATTCCATGCCGGAGAATTCTGGAAAGTTGGTCCGTCTAACAGCACTTTATCACAACCGACTAAACTTACCATTACCGGACGGAGAAAATCTTTAACTGTTATCAATTCATCTTTAGAAATTTTATCGGGAACATTGAAGCTTGAGCTGCTTTCAAATCCTTTTTTATAACTTTCTGAAGGGAACCATGTTTTTCCGTCTGCAGATAATAATCCACCTGATTTCACAATGTTTTTCCATTCAGATTCTGAAACTTTACTTTTTTTGATGGCTCTCCACGCATCACCGCTTCCGTCGATTACCCCTTTTCCTGTGATGGCAATATTGGTTGCATTTTTCGCAGAAATAGGAGATTGGCAACGAATGGTATTTAACCCTTCAAAACTTACGTCAACCAAAGGGTAATCTGCTTTATCTTTACTGAAAATGATGAAAGCGCCTTCTTCCACGTGAAGATTGATGTTGCTTTTTAGTTCAATAGGACCTGTTAGCCACATTCCGCGGGGAACAACCAATTTTCCGCCGCCTTTTTTGCTAAGGTCTTCGATTGCTTTTTTGAAAGCTTCCGTATTTTTTACATTTCCGCCTGCAATGCCACCATACTGTGTGATGGAAACGGTGTTGGCTGCAAATGAAGTTTCTGCAACCTGAGGCATTTTAAACTCAATGTTTTTATAAATATCCGGGGTCTGAGCATACGTTTGCCCTGAAAACATCATGACTGCTACTAAACCGATAATTGTAAGAGACTTCTTCATTTTATTTTTTTTGAGTTTTAATTACTTTTTTAAATTCCTGGTAAATAATGGACGCTACTGCTTTTGCACCTTCCGGCTGAAAATGGGTATTGTCTTTTTGACCCTTTGGATAGGCTTCATACACATTCTCAGGGAGATTCATGAAATAGTGATTCGTTGTAAAATCCTGTCCCTTTTTGGTGAAATATTCCATGGATAATCTGTTTAAATCTATGTAAGGAACATTCATTTCTTTAGCAATATCAATCGGTGCCTGTGCATATTCTCCGTGTACATTTTCCAGTTTGCCGTCTTTCCATGGATAATTTCTGGCAACGGGTGTTAAGATTATAGGATTTGCCCCTTTTTGTTTTGTCTGTGTTACAAATAATCTTAAAAATTCTTTATATCCTTCAATATTTACATACCGTTCTGTATGCTTTTCAGAACCGTCATTATGACCAAACTGCATGATCACATAATCGTTCGGCTGCAAATGTTCATATACATATCTCCATCTTCCTTCCTGAAAAAATGTTCTGGTACTTCTTCCGCCATGAGCTCTGTCGATAACAGCAACAGAATCTGTTGTCATCGCGGGTTTCAGAGATGTCAGACTGTCTTTTGTAAAATAGGGCTGAAAAACCTGTCCCCAACCGGTAATCGGATAACGAACTTTCATATAATCTTTTCCAGGTTCGTAATCTCCGGTATAATCTGCCATTGTGGAATCTCCGATAAGATAAATATGGGTGACTTTTTTATTGTGTTTTGCCGTTGTCTTTTGGGCGTTGTTTTGTGATTGACATGAAGACAACAGCAAAACGACGAATAAAAATGAAACTATCTTAAATTTTCTTTTCATGACTAATATATCTTGTTGGCAATCGCAAAGACGCAAAGTTTTTAATCTTAATTATGTTTTAAGGCGCAAGAAAATCAAAGATTTTTAACAAAATATTCAGTATTAAATTTTATCGAAGATAAAATCCTTGCGCCTTAATGCATATACCTTTAAATTTTCTTTGGGTCTTTGCGATTTACCAACTCTAATTTTTAGTAATTCTAAACCAGTCAAAATCTGCATATCCTCCGCGAGGTGCTTTGGTTGTGCTAACGCTATATAAACCGACTTTAGCGCCAATCCATTTTCCGGGTTTTGCCTGAAAGATGTCACCTGCTTTTGTGAATTTTTTTCCGTTTTCACTGTAACTGAACTGGCATAAGCCGTTCGGTTCACTTACATTTACTTTTAAATAGGCTTCGTTTCCTTTTAATTTTGTTTCAAACAAGACTTTTTCTTCACCTCCTTTATCTGCTTTTTCGGCTCTTCTTAACTGAAGATAAAACCCATCAGGTTTGTTGGTGATTACAATTGATTCATGATCTAACCCCATCACTAATAAACCTGCAGTTTTTCCTTCTTTAGCATCTTCGGGAGTCAATTTAACTTTGGTAGAAGCTGCAAAATTCGGAGCCGGGAATTTTTGAGTTAACAGATTCGGAACGTTCCATAGATTTTTTTCACCTTCAGGAACTTTTATAGAAAATAATCTTAAAAATTTTTGTCCCGGGAGTTTGGATGACCAGACGATATTTTCGTTGGCACTCCATTGCCATTGAATTCCTAATTTTTCACTATCAAATTCATCTGTTTCAGGAGGTGTAGCGACAGGGTAGGATTGCCCCACGTTTGGTTTTTTATACGTTAAAACCGGTTCTCCGATTCCGTTTTTATTATTATCAGTTCCAATAAATGGCCAGTCTTTTTCCCATTTCATTGGTTGTAAATGAACAACTCTTCCGCCCGCATCCACATCCTGGAAATGGTAGAACCAGTCTTCCCCTGAAGGGGTATCTACCCAGGCTCCCTGATGAGGTCCGTTGATTTTTGTGGATCCTTGTTCCAGCACTATTTTTTCTTCGTAAGGACCATAAATATTTTTTGATCTTAATACCAATTGCCAACCGGTTGCAACACCGCCTGCGGGAGCAAAAATGTAATAATATCCGTTTCTTTTATACATTTTCGGACCTTCCACGGTTGGATGTGCATCGTGGCCATCGAAAACATGAATACCTTTATCCAGGACTTTTGTTCCTTCAGGATTCATTTTATTAAGCGTCAGAATACTTTTTACTCCGGCTCGGCTTCCCGCCCAACCATGGACTAAATAAGCGTTTCCATCCTCGTCCCAAAACGGACAAGAGTCGATTAACCCTTTTCCTTCCATTACCAAAACAGGCTTCTCCCAAGTTCCCAGCGGATCTTTAGTTTTCACCATATAAATTCCGAAATCGGGATCGCCCCAATAAATGTAGAACTCTCCTTTATGGAATCTGATGCTTGGTGCCCAAACTCCGTCGCCTCTTTTTGGTGTGGAAAAATGGTCGTTTGGAAGAACATCAGGAAGTGCATAATTCACCAGTTTCCAGTTCACCATATCTTTTGAATGAAGAATGGGCAGCCCCGGAGCTTCATTGAAACTCGAAGCGGTCATATAATAATCTTCACCCACACGAATAGCGTCCGGATCAGAATAATCTGCGTATAAGACAGGATTTCTGTAATTTTTTCCCTGATCGGCAGTCCAGACTTCGGAAACATAGTGTTTTTCCTGTGCGTTGAGGTATGTTGAAGCAACTGAAAATAATGTGATTGCTGCTATATTTAAAATTTTTGTCTTCATAAAATCAGATTCATTATCTAGGTAATAGGAATTAGGGTGCGGGTCTTAGTTTATTTTTCAAACTCTAAACTTGCCAAAATGAATGGTCCTGTTCCTTTTCCATCGTTTGAACGAACTTCTTCGTTTACATAATATTCGTAAGAGCCGTCTCTGTATGGTTTCCCTCCTAATCCGGCAACTGCACAGCATTTATTTAAATTGACCACTCCGTTTTCATCAACTGTGATTAAATTTTTGATAATTCCGTCGTACCCTTTTTTTGCAGCAGCTTTGTATGATTTTGGAAGATAACCTTCGTTAACCGATTTAATGATCGTATAAACGAACATTGCTGATGCTGTTGCTTCTTCATAATTCCCTTTTTCCAAAGGCTTGTCTAAGACCTGGTACCAAAGGCCGGATTTTTTATCCTGAACTTTAATGACAGCATCTGTATAAGATTGTATATAAGAAATTAATTTTGCTCTTCCCGGATGGTCTTTAGGTAAATACTCCAACACATCTACCATGGCCATTCCGTACCAGCCCATTGCTCTTCCCCAGAAATTTTGAGAAAGCCCGGTTTCTTTATTTGCCCAGGCTTCTTTTTTACTTTCATCCCAGGCGTGATAAAGAAGTCCTGTTTTTTTGTCTAAAAGATTTTTCTGAACAGAATCAAATTGGAAAACAATATCATCATACGCTTTCTGAGCATCTGCTCCTTTAGTGAAATCTTTTGTATAATGGGTGTAGAAAGGCATTCCCATATAAAGTCCATCCAGCCAAACCTGGTAAGGATAGATTTTTTTATGCCAGAAAGATCCTTCATTGGTTCTTGGCTGCCCGTCGATTTGTAAACGTAAAGTTTGAAGTGCCTTCAGGTATTTCTCTTTTTTCTCTTTTTCATAAAGGTAAAGAAGAACATTTCCGCTGTTAAGCATATCAATATTATACTTGGAAAGGTCGTAGGTAAGAATTGTACCGTCTTCTTTAATAAGGTCTTCACCGAAATCGCTGATATAGTCGTAATATTCTTTTTTGCCTGTTTTTGCATATACTTTTTCTGCTCCGTCCAAAACAATCGCTGAGGGGTAGGTCCATTTGGGGCTTTTACTGAAATCAAGCATCCAGGCTTGTGGGAATCTCTGCATTTCGGAAAGCAGCATTCTTTCTGACCATTTCAAATTGGCAGGAACTACTTTTCCTGATTTTGAAGTTTCTGTTGAAGGTTTTGCTGCGGTTATATTTTTGGTCTGAGCACAGGCCAGGAACATTCCTGAACCTAGAATGGCCACAGCGTATGCTTTTATTGTATTATTAATGAAATTCATGATCCTAACTTAAAGTTGATTATTTTTATCTAAAATTTCCAGTTTTTTATCCAAATCCTGATAAAATGCTTCCTCTGTTATCAAACCATTTGGCTCCAATGACCAGGCTCCCAAAAAGTAGTAAGAAACATTTTTTGTTTTCTTGAAAACTACGGTATGAGTTGATTTTATTTTTACATATTTATCAAAACTTTCGAGAGGATAGAAGATAGCCATTCCTAGATTGTCCTCTTTTTTCGTTTCGGTTTGATTGCCGTAAGTAGCAATGTAGCCCCATTTTTTATTTTTACTGATTCCCTGTTTTAACGGAATATTTTTAAAAGCAACAATTCCGGTGCATAATCCTGAAATGGTATTGCTTAAGTTTAAATCTACTTTTACAAACCGATCTCTGTTGAAAATCGTCAGTTTTGACTGTAAATCGATGGCATTGCCCCAGGTTTTCCAGCCTTTATAATCAATGGCTGCGTAAGACTGATCTTTTTCATTAACAACTTTTACGGCTGTATTTTTTACAATTTTAAAAGTTTCAACAAAATCATTTTGTTCATCATATCTTCCGTAAGAACCGATACCAATCGTACGGCCGGACTTCAGAATATCCTGTCCCCACGGCGCATCATGATGATAGGATTCAAAACCGTCTTGCCCGACTTCAGGTAAAACCAAAGTGTTTACTTTTTTACCAAAAATATCTGTTGCATTTCTCCAATCTAAATACAATCTGTAGCCGATCTGGTTATTTTCCAGTCCAATACCTTCATACCTGATATAGTAAGAATGGTCTGTATGTCCACCAGGAAGGACAAGCTGGTTAATATTTTTAAATGTTCCTCCAACGTACTGATTATCTTCCCATTTTCCGCCTTCTTTTACGGAAAGTTCTGCATAGGAAAAGGGAGTTTTTGGGTTTTTCTTAATTTCTTCAATTACAGAAGTCTGAGCCAGAGAAAATGTTGAGCTCAAAAATACTCCTGCCATTACTATTCTAAACAAATTGAATTTCATAATATTCTTTATTAGATAACTGGTTTTTTAACTAAAAGTTTTCATGGTTATTAGTATTGTCTTTCGGTTATTTTTTTAACCAGATCGTTAAAATATACTTCAATATTATCGTAGTTTTTATCCAAATCCCGTTCGTTAGAATTGGCAACTTTTGGATTTAATTTATTCTTAATTTCCCATTCATCAGGCATCCCGTCGTTATCTGAATCGGATAGGGGCTTTCCTGTTTTTAAATCCGGAAATCCACCGACATCTTTTTGTGAATCTATGATTCCGCTGGAACTTCCTTTTGAGCCTTTGTAAGTGAAACTTCCTTTTTTCACATCTTTTAAAACATGTAAATCCACTGCATCTCTTACCAAACTCGCACCTCCGATCTGTAAAATTTTCTCGTAAGCTTCTTTTGCAGACTGCGTTTTTACATTATTCTGAATATCGTGAGGCTGATTGATTTTTATCTCATTTTTATCTTTGTCCGTCAAATTATAAGAAGGTTTCATCTGGGCAAAAACACCTTGCGTCCAGTTATCTTTTGTTATTTCTGAATTTCCTTCCATCAAATTTCCGTTAATGTAATATTTCCCCCAGATGTTGTAAACTTCTGTTTCGGTTTTTTCATTTTTATCGATGGCAACAATTCTCTGTCTGGTCATTGTTGCGGGTCCCGGTTTGTAGTAATTATTGATAATATTTACGTTCATTCCTTCACCACCGTAGACGTTGTTGTGTCCCCAGTTGTAGATCACATTATTTCTGAAATCGGTAAGATCAGTCAGTGCAAATTTACTTCCCGCATATTCTCCCAATCTCGGATTTCTGCTGTCGTGATGAGCATAGATATTATGGTGAAAACTTGCCAATCTTCCTCCTGCAATTCCACCATATCCGTGAGCTCCTTTCCGGTGGGCAGAATTTCTTAAACTTTCTGCGATCACGCACCATTGAAGGGTTGTATTTTCATTCACATAAATAGATACTGTTTCATCCGTTGACCAGCTCATAGAACAATGATCAACGATCAGATTTTTGATAAATCTTGCCCCTAACGCATCGCCTTCATAATTTTTCTGATCACCCATTCTGAATCGCATGTAACGGATAACCACATTGTCTGCGCCTACAAAAGTTTCGTAGTTGGCAACGGTAATTCCGTCTCCGGGAGCAGTTTGCCCGGCAATGGTAACATCGCCTTCTTTTATCTTTAAAGGGGATTCCAGATAAATGGTTCCGCCGGTTTTAAACACAATATATCTCGGACCTTTTTGGTCTAAAGCATATCTTAAGGTACCTTCTGAGCCATCGTCTGTAAGCTTTGTCACGAAGCAAACCTTTCCGCCACGACCCCCTGTAGTGTATCTTCCGAAACCTTCTGCTCCCGGAAAACTAAATATTTCCTGAGCATTGGCCCACGAGGAGATACCGCATAAAATTCCTATCGTGAAGAGTTGGGTGAAGAGTTTTTTCATGATTGAAAATCTTTGGTGTTTGTGATGGTTGGGTTTAATTTATTTTAAACTTTTTTTCGTGTTCCAGTTGTCGTTTCCTTTGAGAATATTTTCTGGAGTGTATTTTTTTCTTTCTTCTTTTGTTAATTGATGTGACCATGAAACTCTTTTGGAAATATGGGCTCCGCTTCCTTTTGAGTTGAATTCTGCGTAAAAAGTGGTCTTTTCTGCATCAGGTTTGCTCCAGTTGTGCCATCCTTCAGGCTTTATGGTGGAATTGATTTCACAATCGATGTAAACGGTTTTTGCAAAAGGTCTCCAGGGTCTTCCCAGATAAACTGAGTTTTCTTTAGCATTTCCGATGATTTTTGAATTGGTAAAAACAAATCCGAACTCGTTTTCCTGTGGAGTAGAAGCGGCTGTCACGTAGCTTGCCGTTTCTTTGGAATAAATCGTACAATTTTCAAAAACGGCGGTTCCTGCTCCGAAAATATAATCGGTTGTGCCTTCGATATAGCAGTTTTTAAAGTAGTTTCTTGACGGTTTTGTCTTATCTGTCAAATCCTGGGCTCCTTTTAAGTATAATGTATCCTGATTTCCTAAGAATCTGCAGTTTTCAAAAGCGATTCTGTCACCTGAGGTCAATACGGCAACAGCCTGTCCGACTCTTCCTGAGCTGTTTTCAAACGAAATATTTTTCGCTGTAAAATCATTTGAATAAATAAAAACTGTAGAAGAACCTGTGGTTCCGATATCTTTTCCTTCTGTATTCTTTTTTGAAGCAAAATCATCATATGTAATGATGGTGTTTTGAGGATTTTCTCCTTCTAAGACAATCGCTCCTTTTGTTTCAGGAATGATAATTTTTTCTTTATAAATCCCAGGTTTAATTAAAATTTTTGTTCTTGTTGAAGAACCGTTTTCAATAGCATCAATCGCTTGTTGTACTGTGGTAAAGTTGCCTTTTCCGTCTTTTGAAACCACGATCGTTTTATCGGCAGTTTTAAAAGAAAGAAGACTTAACAATAGTATCGAAAATATTGAAATAAGGTTAAAATTTTTATTAATCAGAGGAGTTTTCATAAAGTTTTAATTTGTTTTAAAATACAGACTTAACCTAAGGCTAAGCCTGTATTCTTAACTTGATATGAATGTACTTTTAATTTCTAGTAGCCGTAATCTTGTGTAAGGTTATAATTTGACATAATGATATCACTGTAAATAGGCAATAATTCTCTTTTGTTGGGTTGGAAATATTGCGCAAAACCTTTTACAGGATCGCTGATATACGTTGGTAACACTGCGGCTCTCCACGCTATTTTGGTATATCCCACGGGGGTTGCATCCTGAGAAGGCAGATAAAATACCTGGGATTTGTCTCCTCCGGTAAAGAAAATATCGATATCATTAATATTTTGCTGAGCTGTTTTTGTAGGATCGTAAACTGATTTCTTATAATAAAGATTCAATGGTACGTTAGCATACTGACCTGTTCCGTTGGCAAAAGCAGTTAATTTTTGTCTTGTTTCCGTAATTTTAGCATCTAATAAATTCCAGCGGATCAAGTCATATTTTCTGATCCCTTCACAACCCAGTTCCAATAATCTTTCCTGAACAAGATAGTTGAAGAACCCAATTTTATCGGTAGGAATTGTTCCAACTTGGCCTAAATTTCCAGCGTAAGCTCTGTTTCTTACCGCTTTTACCGCATTGATTGCATCTGAAGAAGGTGCTCCATGAAGCTCATTATCTGCTTCTGCAAACATTAATAATACATCTGAAAAACGCAGTAAAGGCCAGTCAACAGCCAGGTTTTGAGAAGGTCCTGTTACATTCGTCCACGATTTTCTGTATTTAGAATCTGTGAAAGAAATGGCATTTACGATTTCTGCCTGATTAGAATTATTCACTTTGAAAATTCCAACGTTCATATCTCTTCTCAAGTCATATTTACTGAACTCGTAGAAATAAGTCGGAAGGGCATTGATCCCGCCGCCGCCTTTCCAGTTGGAGTTGTCGTCATGCTTTAAGCCATTATAATATCCGATTTTACTATCTGTTCTTGCGTTTCCTCCGAACGCTCCTACACAGAAGATGATTTCGTTGGTGGTGTCTTGTGTGTTTGAATGTAAAGCTTTGAAAACCTGCTCGTAGCTGGGATTTAAGCTATGTTCACCGGTATGATTCATGATGTCTTTACATTCATCAAGGGCAATTTGATAATAGGTTTGAGGATTTGTTCCCTTCGCCATCTGCTGTGGATTTCTTCTTAAAGAATATCCTGCTCTTGCTAATGCGATTCTTGCTCTCAGTCCTTTTACAAAACCTTTGGAAATTCTTGCATTGGTCGTGCTTCCTTCGGATCTCCATGGAACTAAAGTGGCAGCCTGGGCAAGATCAGCAATCATTTTTTCGTAAATAACGTCTCTGTCTGTCTTAGGTAAATAAAGATTGTCATAATCTGCAGATGGTTTGTCCTGAAAAGGGACATCACCCCAGTTTCTGATCAGTTCATAATAAAACTGAGCTCTCAATGTCAAAGCTTCTCCAAGGTATCTGTCCATTAATTTTTTATCAGCGTCAGAACCTGTTTTGTAAACAGGAGACAGCGGAATATTTTTAATGCAAAGATTGGCTCTTTCAATTCCTGAATATAATTTTAAGAAAGGCTTATTTAATTCTGTATTGGTAGGGCAGGCACCAAATGTTGCGAGACCTCTTCTGTCATTACAGTTGTAATCTCCCGAAGTTCTGAAATCATCACTTGAATGTGGATATATTAATGCTAATCGCTGTCCATATCCATCATCACCTGCAAGCTGGCTGTAAACTCCCACTAAAGCGGTAAATGTGTCAGATACACTATCGAATTGCTGAGCTTCTGCCACACTTGAATAGTTTTCAGGTTCAAGATAATCGCTACATGAATGTATGGTAGTAAGAGATAGGATACAACTTAATATAATTATTGTTTTTTTCATGTTAATTTTCAATTAAAAGGTTAAATCAATACCTGTTAAAATAAATCTGCTTCTAGGATATGCAGCATAATCAACTCCCGGAGTTAAAGGATTTTTTCTTGTACTGGCTTCAGGATCATATCCTTTGTAACCTGTGATGGTAAATAAATTATTCACCGTAGCGTACAGCCTGAAATTTTTGATACCAAGCATCTCCAAAGAGCCTTTTGGCAGGCTATATCCTATAGTAACATTATTCAGCCTTAAGAAAGATCCATCTTCGATGGCGTAAGAATGGAGTATGTAATTTCCTTGTGGAGGAGTCCACATCGTAGTGTTTGCATTTAGCGCTGCCAAAGCAGTAGGATCGGTAACTTTTACCCCTTGATCGTTGAACCATCTCCATCTGTCTGCAACTTCTGCCGACATGTTGTTGTCTCTGTATAGATACTGAGTGGTAAACTCTATTTTATTGGCATTATATACTTTGTTTCCGATAGAGAAGTTAAAGAATAAGCTCATATCCCAGTTTCTGTATCTGAAAGTCTGGCTGAAACCTCCGAAGAATTTTGGCTGTGCGCTTCCCAGCTCGGTCTGGTCAGCTGCTGTGATTTGTCCGTCACCATTCAGATCTTTCAATTTAAGATCTCCCGGCTGAATTGGTTTAGAACCGTTAGCCACAGCACTGCTGCTTGGAACTCCCGTTTTCAAAGTATAGGCCTGAGTGGTCGCATTGTAATCAAAATCACTGATCTCATATCGTCCTTCAGTTACATATCCATAGTACGTACCTACCGGATTTCCCACTTTAGCAATGAAGTCGTACAAACTGTTTACCCATCCTGAAGCTACCAGATAATAATCATTTCCTCCTGAAACATTTGCCCCCAGGCTTTTAATAACATTTTTGTTGGCAGAAATATTGAAGTCTGTTTTCCAGGTAAAATTTTCTTTATTGACAATAAGTCCTCCCAGGGTAAATTCCAGACCTTTGTTCTGTGTTTTTCCTGAATTTTGATATTGATACTCATATCCTGACGTCTGAGGAATTTTTGCTAAGACCAATAAATCTTTTGTATCAGTAATATATCCGTCGATACTACCATATAATCTTCCGTTAAAAAAACCGAAGTCGATCCCTAAGTTTTTAGATACAGTAGCTTCCCAGGTTACGTTCTTGTTTGCCAGAGTATTTCCTGTAGTAGCTCCTGGAGTTACACCGCTTCCGAAGGTATATCCATAGTCAGTAGAAGTCGTGAAGAAAGTATCATATAAGTAGGCCGGAATTCTGTTGTTTCCTGCAAGACCATATCCGAAACGTAATTTAAGCTCCTCCAGCCATTCTTTATTTTTAAGGAAATTTTCTTCTTTAAGTTTCCAAGCTACAGAAACTGCAGGAAAAGTTCCCCATCTGTTTCCTGCTCCGAATACATTGGATGCATCGGCTCTTATGGAGGCTGTTACGATATATTTATTATTAAAAATATAGTTTGCTCTACCAAAAAAGGAAAGAAGTCTGTCCGGAGGCAATGCACCGGTTTTAGGAGCATCCTGAATCATCCCTGAAGGTGGAGTTGCAGATTGGATATTAGCAAAAGCCTCATTAGGTGAGATAGAAACTGGGAGCCATTTGGTATATGTACTTGAAGTTTCTCCGTCAGTTTGTACGGTTTCTTCTCCCAATAATAAATCTACTTTATGATTTCCGAATTTTTGGGTATAATTTAAAGTGTTGGTATTGGTAATCCTTCTGGTCTGGTTTCTCGTTAACTGTACAATCGGCTGATTGTTATTGGATCTTGCATCATTGGTAACAGTACCCCAGAACTGATTGATGAAATTATCTTTCTGAACATACCCTACAACACTTCTGAAAGTTAAATTTTTCGTAATGTTATAATTCAAGTACGCATTTAGTAATAAATCATTTGTTTTTGCATCCTTTACTTCATTATCATTTAAAATCAGAGGATTTACAAGATTGGTTAATGTGGCGTAGTTAGGATCAAAATCATCAATAGGAACATTGCTTCCTCCTTCAAAAGGCTGGTATCTTACAGCGTTTCTTAATCTGTTGGTACCCTGAGATCCGCTTGCCGAAGTTCCGGCCCCGGAAATCAGCTGTCGGCTGTATCGTGCATTAAATCCAACCTTCAGCTTTTTTGAAATATCATAATCATACTTGAAATTGGCCATGCTTCTCCTGAAGCCGGACTTGAGCATAATCCCATCTTCTTCCACATGATTTAATGTCAAGGAAAAAGTAGATTTATCGGAACCGCCTGTTAAGCTTAAATTGTGAGTGAAGTTGAAAGCTTCTTTTCCGAAAAGCTCATTCTGCCAGTCTCTCTTCTTTATATTTCCGTATTTATCAGCAAGTTCATTGAAATTACCATATCGGGTTGTAAAGGTAGTCATGTCGTCAGCTATACCGTTTTTATTATAAAGCTCGTACTGATACATTACAAATTCATAAGGGTCAAGAACAGGGATGGTGTTTGTAATTTTTCTTACCCCAGTATAACCGCTGTAATTGACTTGAGCAGCAGCTTTTTTGCGTCCGCCTTTTGTGGTGATCAAAACAACACCGTTGGCACCTCGCGATCCATAGATAGAGGTAGAAGCAGCATCTTTTAATACTTCAATAGATTCAATTTCTTTAGGAGAAATAATCGACAGAGCGTTATCCATCTGGATTCCGTCCACAATATATAGAGGAGCATTACTTTGTGTAATAGAAGTACCGCCTCTTACTTTAATTTCAACTTCAGCGCCGGGTGACCCTTCGCTGGCCGTGATCTGAACGCCGGCAACTCTTCCCTGAATTGCTTCTGCTGCACTATTTACAGGCATATCTTTTACTTCGTCAGCCTTTACGGAACCAACGGCATTGGTGACATCTTTTTTTGAAACTTTAGAATAACCTACCAAAACCACTTCATCAATGTTTTTTTCGGTTTCCTTTTTAGTTTCTTTTTCTTGAGCCATAGCAAGGACAGGAAGTAGAAAGACAGTTAAATATAACCACTTTATTGAATGTACTCTTTTATCCATTTTGTATCCTTATAGTTTTAATTTTTGGTTGAAAGTTTTTTTCAATCGTTTTGTTTTGTGTGGATTTGTAAAGTATTCTACTGATTTTTAGCGGCAAATATTTTCTGAAAGATTTTACACGTTTTAGAGTGCAATCGATTGCGTAAATTTTCATAATAAATATCCTGGCTTCTAAACTAATATTATTTTTCAATACGCAAAGAAAAAAATATTATTTTTTCATTAATTTAATTGTTGAAAGATGAAGGGATTTGTAAAATGATAGATAGTTATAATATTGTAAATAGTTGTAAATTAATAATTTGTAAATTTTAGTTTAGTTTGAATATTTATGTAAAAGAAATCAAATTTCTTTATTCTTTATTAATTTAAAACTTAAATTTTGCTTAAAATTTATCTGTTTTTGCCCTTAAAAATTTCCCAAAATGACAGTCAAGATTATTTTTTTTGCAATATTTCTGACTTTTGTCATCTTTTCAGATCAATATTTTTAGTTAGATTCTATACTCCATATTAATTATTCTTATTGTATACAATATATATAGTACTTTTTATTTATTATTATCAAATTAACATCTTAATTTTATCATTTTGTTTTGGCATGATTTTATATTTAAACCCTATTTAAGCATTAATTTTGGGTAATAGTATTGATGTAATTCCTTGGAAATTTTCTTGTTTTTATTATTGTTATCAAAATTAATTAACTGTAAATTAGATATTTATATATTTAAATTAATTTTTTGTTAACTAATTAAAGAATAATTATATATTTATCCCACAAGTATTTCTATCATATTTTAGTGTAATTTTATGCAATCGATTACACAATGTTTAACAGGTTTTGATAAAACCGCAAAAAGAAAAGTATAGTAGTATGTCACAATCAGAATTTCGTTACGCCCATCATCCCGAAGATGTAAAGAAGTATACCACTGAAGATCTTAGGAGGGAGTTTCTAATCAATGATTTATTTAATGAAGATAAGATAAAATTAGTCTATTCTATGTATGACAGGCTGATTGTAGGTGGTATCATGCCTTCCGCACAAGCTTTGAAGCTGGAACCTACAGACGATTTGAAAGCTCAGCATTTTCTTGACAGAAGAGAGTTGGGAATCATTAACGTTGGTGGTGCCGGAAAAGTAACGGTAGACGGAGAAGTATATGAGCTTGGAAACAAAGAAGCTTTATACATCGGAAAAGGGGCTAAAGAAGTAGTTTTTGAAAAGTCAGGTGATACACAACCTTATTTTTACATCAACTCAGCTCCTGCACATCACACGTATCCAACTAAAAAAATCACGAAAAATGAAGCCGAAATTGTAAAATTGGGTGATAAGAAATACGCCAACAAGCGTACGATCAATAAGCTGATTGTAAATTCTGTACTGGAAACCTGTCAACTTCAAATGGGAATGACGGAACTTCATCCGGGAAGCGTATGGAATACAATGCCTGCACATACTCACACCAGAAGAATGGAAGCTTATTTCTATTTTGATCTGGAAGAAGGACAAACAGTAAGCCACTTCATGGGACAGCCTGATGAAACGCGTCATATTTTTATGACCAATAGACAGGCGGTATTGTCTCCGGAATGGTCTATCCACTCAGGAGTCGGAACTTCCAATTATACTTTTATCTGGGGTATGGCCGGAGAAAATATGGACTACAGTGATATGGACGGTATCAAAACTAACGAACTAAAGTAATTTTTCCAATGAATTTATTTGATTTATCCGGTAAAGTAGCAGTCGTTACAGGCGGTACTCACGGATTAGGAATGGCAATGGCAGAAGGTCTTGCCGCTGCAGGTGCTGAACTGGCGATCACAAGTACGACACCGTCAAAATTAGAGGAAGCTTTAAACTATTATCATTCAAAAGGATACAAAGCAACCGGTTATCTTTTTGATGTGACGGACGAGCTGGAAGCCGCTCAGAAAGTAGCTTTAATGGAAGCTACTCATGGAAAAATAGACATCCTTGTCAACAACGCGGGAATCATCAAGCGTATTCCGGCAATTGATATGGAAGTGGAAGACTTTAGAAAAGTAATTGATGTAGATCTTACAGGACCTTTCATCATGTCGAAATTAGTAGGCAAATATATGATCAAAAGAAAATCCGGAAAAATCATCAACATCTGCTCGATGATGAGTGAGCTGGGACGAGACAATGTAGTAGCCTATGCTTCTGCAAAAGGCGGTCTGAAAATGCTTACCAAAAATCTGGCGACAGAATGGGCAAAACACAATATTCAGGTAAACGGAATCGGGCCCGGATATTTTGCCACTTCTCAGACAGAACCCATCCGGGTGGACGGACATCCTTTTAACGACTTTATTATCAGCAGAACTCCGGAAGGAAGATGGGGAAATCCGGAAGATCTTGCAGGAACAGCTATTTTCTTAGCTTCTGACGCAAGCAGATTCATCAACGGACAGATTATTTACGTGGATGGAGGGATTTTGGCGACCATCGGGAAACCTGCTAATGAGTAACAACAGAATCAGACTAGAATGAAACCTTTTATTACAGATAACTTTTTATTACAAAATAAATACGCTGAAGAATTATACTTCAAATACGCGGAAAAACAACCCATCATTGATTACCACAATCATTTGATTCCTAAAGATATTGCAGAAGACACTGTTTTCGAAAATATCTCAAAGGTTTGGATTGCTGGTGACCATTACAAATGGAGAGCCATGCGTACCATGGGTGTGAACGAAAAATTCATCACGGGAGACGCTTCAGATAAAGAAAAATTTGAGGCCTGGGCCAAAACAGTTCCTTATACATTGAGAAATCCTTTGTATCACTGGACACATCTGGAATTAAAAAGATATTTCGGAATTGATGAATTATTAAATGCAGACAACGCATCTGACATTTACGATAATATCTCATCCCAGCTTCATACTCCTGAAAAATCAACAAGAGGCTTATTAAAAATGATGAATGTAGAATCTCTGTGCACCACGGAAGATCCTACAGATGTATTGAATTATCACCAGGATCTGGCAAAAAGCGATTTTAACATTAAAGTAAGCACGGCTTTCCGTCCTGATAAAGCAATTTTAATCGAAAATCACAACTTTGCAGATTATATTTCAAAATTAGGCGAATCTGCCGGAATTGAAATTAATTCCTATCAAACATTGTGCGATGCTTTAATCAAAAGAATTGAATATTTCCACGAAAATGGCTGCAGATTATGCGACCACGGATTGAATAATATTTCTTTCGAAGAATTCACAGAAGCGGAAGTAAGCGAAATTTTTAATGATAAAATTTCAGGAAAAGTAATTGCTGAAAGACAGGTGAATCAATTCAAAACTGCCATTTTATTATTTTTAGGAGAAGCGTACCACAAATACGGCTGGGTTCAGCAGTTCCATCTTGGAGCATTGAGAAATAATAATGAAAGAATGCACAGAATTCTTGGCCCAGATACAGGCTGGGACTCTATAGGTGACTTCGTTCAGGCTGAAACCCTGTCTAAATTACTGAATACATTAGACGGGAAAGATAAATTAACAAAAACCATTTTATATAATTTAAATCCTGCCGACAACGAGATTTTCGCGACAATGATCGGAAATTTCAATGATGGCAGCATCAAAGGAAAAGTACAGTTCGGATCAGGATGGTGGTTCCTGGACCAAAAAGACGGAATGATCAAGCAGATGAATGCCCTGTCAAACATGGGACTGATCAGCTGTTTCGTTGGGATGCTGACGGATTCCAGAAGTTTCCTTTCTTTCCCTAGACACGAATATTTCAGAAGAGTACTGTGCAACCTTTTCGGAGAAGAAATGAAAAATGGTGAATTACCTGATGATATCGATCTGATAGGGAAGACCATTTCAGATATTTGTTATCATAATGCTAAAAATTATTTTGATTTTTAAATTT
This sequence comes from Chryseobacterium sp. D764, assembly GCF_019317325.1. Lineage (NCBI taxonomy): Bacteria > Pseudomonadati > Bacteroidota > Flavobacteriia > Flavobacteriales > Weeksellaceae > Chryseobacterium > Chryseobacterium sp. D764. The sequence continues at coordinate 306,934 of NZ_CP079219.1, forward strand.
CAAATTAAATAAAAATTCTTGCAGATTTAGCAGATTACACAGATTTTTTTAAACATAATCATTTACCAGATTTGTTCAATCTGCGAGAGATAAAAAATAAAATTTACCTTAAAGGTTAATTAAAACTATGAGCAGCAAAATAGTCACATTCGGAGAAGTCATCATGCGACTTTCGCCACCCGGAAACAGAACCATGAAGCAAAGCCACGAAATGGAATTCTTTTTCGGTGGAACAGAGCTTAATGTAGCATCTTCATTGGCAACAATGGGTTGTGACGTCAGGCATGTCAGCAGCGTTTCTGATGATTTTGTAGGAGAATCGGCGGTTTCCTTCATTAAGAGTTTTGGAATAGATACCTCCTTCATCAGCAAAAATGATTATCCTTTAGGTTTGTACTTTTTAGAAGTAGGGTCATCAGTTCGCGCCAGTAGAATTGCCTATAACAGATTGAACGGCTCTTTTGCCAATATTAAGCCTGAAAATATTGACTGGAAAAAAGCCCTTGAAGGCTGCCAATATTTCCACTGGACAGGTATCAGCCCCGGAATTTCCGAAGCAACTTATGAAAGTCTTAAAGAAGGTTTACAAACAGCCCGTGAATTGGGAATAGAGGTTACAACCGATCCTGCATACCGCTCAAACCTTTGGAAATACGGCAAAAAAGGAAACGAAGTTTTGAAAGAGCTGGTTTCTTATTCAACGATTTTTATAGGGGGAGTGAATGAAATTAATGAAATTCTAGGAACTCAGTTTTCATCAGATAAAGAAGGGTTCACTGAAGCTTGTAAAGAATTAAAACAGCAATGTCCTTCTATTCATAAAATTTTCGACAAAATAAGAATTGGCGTTACAGCAAGTTCTCAGCAGACACAGGGAAGAGCTTTAGTTGGTGATAACTATTTTGAAACTGAATTGTTGGAAGTTAATCCTGTAGTCGATCGAATCGGGACAGGCGATGCTTTTGCAGCAGGTTTGATCTATGGGTTAATCAATTTCGATGACGAAAAAGCATTAAAATTCGCTAATGCAGCGTGTGCGATAAAGCACACCATTTTAGGGGATATCAATTACAGCAGCGCAGAAGATATTCTGGAAGTCATGAATGGAGATTCAGGAGGAAGAATAAAAAGATAGTTGGCAATTGGCTTATCGATAAAATAAAAAAATGTAGACTTAGCTGAGTGAAATCGAAGATTCGAAGCAGTCAAACGCCTTTGCGAACTTAAAAATACACATCAAGTTTTAAAAAGAAAATCTTTGCGCTAAAAACAAAAGATTTAGATAAAAGTCTTGAATAGGCAGCATACTAAAGGATGGATTAAATTCCATCAAAGATTATTTTCAAACAGAATAATTAAACAAAATGACAAAAATTCAATCGGTTACTGAGGCCATCATCAATCAGGGAGTTTTACCTCTGTATTATAATGCTGATGAAACGGTAACTCTGGAAATACTGAGATCGCTTTACAAAGCCGGAATTCGTGCAGTGGAATATACAAGCCGCGGTGAAGCTGCGCTAAGTAATTTTACAAAAATGGTAGAAATACGTAATGCAGAAATGCCGGAAATGCTTCTGGGAATTGGAACAATAAAAAATGTGCGACAAGCTGAAGAATATTATAAAGTAGGAGCAGATTTCTTTATCAGTCCGGGTTTTGTAGCTGAGGTTGCAGAATTTTTGATTCCTAAAGATTTGTTGTACAGTCCGGGTTGTATGACGCCGACTGAAATTATTACCGCTGAAGACGCAGGAGTTACTTTCATTAAACTATTCCCCGGGAACGCCTTAGGAATCGGATTTATGAGTGCAATCAAAGATGTTTTTCCAAATCTGAAATTTATGCCGACAGGTGGAGTAAATACCACTAAAGAAAGCATCGAAAGCTGGTTCAAAGCCGGTGTTTCAGCAGTAGGAATGGGAAGCAAACTGGTAAGCAAAGAATTAATGCTTGCTAAAGATTATATAACGATTGAAAAAGAAACGAAGAAAGTACTGGAAATTATTCAGTCTTTATAATAATGATTAAATAAAACACTTTGTGGTCTTGGTAAGTGAAACGCCTTTGAGAACTTAAAAACAAACATCATTATTAAAAAATAAAAAACGAAGTAATTCTAAAACTAATATGAGTTCAGTTAAATCTCCTAAACCGAGTACTTTCAGATGGACGATATGCTTTTTGCTGTTCATTGCAACCACGATCAATTATCTTGATCGTCAGGTTTTATCTTTGACGTGGAAAGATTTTATCGCACCGGAATTTCACTGGAACAATAATGATTACGGAAATATCACGGCATTATTCTCTATTTTCTATGCAGTAGGAATGCTTTTTGCTGGAAAATTTGTCGATTGGATGGATACCAAAAAAGGTTTCCTTTGGGCAATCGGAATCTGGTCTGTCGGTGCAGTTTTACATGCATTTTGCGGAATTGCAACCTCAGGAATTCTTACCGGAAACTGGCTGACAGGTTTTCACGGATCTAAAGAATTGATTTCTACAGTTTCCAATACCTCAGCCATCATCAGTACGAGTGTAACACTGTTCATTTTTGCACGCTTCGTATTGGCTATTGGTGAAGCAGGAAATTTCCCGGCAGCAATTAAAACTACGGCGGAATATTTCCCTAAAAAAGACAGAGCTTTAGCAACAAGTATTTTCAATGCAGGAGCAACGGTTGGAGCTTTGGCAGCACCGGTTACCATTCCTTTTATAGCAAAAGCGATGGGGTGGGAATGGGCATTTATCATCATTGGTGCGTTGGGATTTGTATGGATGGGATTGTGGATTTTCTACTACAAAAAACCTCACGAACATCATAAAGTTAACGAACATGAATTAACCTATATTCAGCAGGATCAGGAAGACTTTGCTGTTGAAGAAAATACCGTGCAGGCAGAAGAAAGAAAATTCACTTTCAAAGAATGTTTCAGTCACAGACAGACCTGGGCTTTTGCCTTTGGGAAATTTATGACAGACGGTGTTTGGTGGTTCTTTTTATTCTGGACTCCGGCTTATTTAAGTTCCGTTTACAAAATGGATTCTACACAAAGTGCATTGCCATTGTTTGTTCTTTATATGATTACTTTATTGTCAATCATCGGAGGGTGGCTTCCAAAATATTTTGTGGAAAAGAAAGGAATGAATGCCTATTCAGGAAGAATGAAAGCCATGTTGATTTTCGCATTTTTTCCCTTATTGGCACTGTTAGCACAGCCTTTAGGTTCAGTAACCTATTGGATTCCGGTTTTAATTATCGGAATTGCAGGAGCAGCACATCAGGCCTGGTCGGCAAATATTTTCTCGACAGTTGGCGATATGTTCCCGAAAAAAGCCATTGCAACCATTACCGGAATTGGCGGAATGGCGGGTGGAATCGGTTCATTCATTATTAATAAATCTTCAGGCGTATTGTTCGATCATGCGCATAAAGCCTGGTCAACGGTTGACGGAATTCCTTTATTGGAAAAATATCCTCAATACATCAACGAAAGATTACCCGACGGATTTTTTGAGCAGCTGGAAAAATCAGGATCAGTAGTTGTAGATGGAATCGATAAAGGCTACATGATTATATTTTCAGCATGTGCCGTAGCATATCTTATCGCTTGGACCGTAATGAAAACATTGGTTCCAAAATATAAGGTGATAAAATAAAACTTTATGAGCTTTGTTAAGCGAAACGCCTTTGCAAAATTAAAAACAGGTAGTAGTCAAAAAAACTTGGGCTCTGCGTTAAAAAAAAATAAAATCATCGAGTTAAAAAGATGGAAAATCAGATAAAACAAAAATTAAATCGTGAATTAATCGGTTCTCAGGAAAAACTTCCCATCAAAATTATACAGTTTGGAGGTGGAAATTTTATGAGAGGATTCACAGATTATGTCATTGATAAATTAAATAAAGAAGTGGGGTTCAATGCCGGAATTGTAAATGTTCAACCAACGGCGGGCGGTTCGGTTCATAAACTGGAAGAACAGGATAATCTGTACACGCTTTTCTCAAGGGGAATTAAAAAAGGGGAGATCGTTGATACAAAACAAGTGATTTCTGCGATTCAGAAGTCAATTAATCCTTATACAAATTACAATGAATTCTTAGCGTTGGCGAAAGAACAAGAATTAGAATTTATCTTCTCAAACACAACAGAAACGGGAATTGCTTATGACGAATCAGAAAATGATTACATTGGTCCGCACAAGAATTTCCCTGCGAAATTAACCGTTTTATTGTACGAAAGATTTAAACATTTCAATGGAGCTACAGATAAAGGAGTAAGAATTATTCCCTGTGAATTGATTGAAGACAATGCATCTGCGTTGAGAGATATGATGCTGAAGTATGCCCGACTTTGGAATTTAGATGCTGATTTTGCGCAATGGATTAATCAAAATAATTATTTCCATAATACTTTGGTTGACAGGATTGTTCCAGGGTATCCGAAAGATGACGCAGAATCATACGAAGATCAGTTGGATTATGAAGATCAGATGATGGTTGTTTCTGAAACATTCTTACTTTGGGTAATTCAGGATGCCGGAAATTTAAAAGAGAGAATTCCTTTTGCTCAGATTAACGAACAGATTTTGGTGGTCGATGATATTCAACCGTACCGTTTGAGAAAAGTGAGAATCCTGAATGGCGGTCATACCTTAATGCTGGCTCCTGCAGTTTTATCAGGTAAGGAAACGGTAAAAGAATCTATTGACGATGCATTTATCGGAAAGTTTTTAAGTGAAACCATTTTTAATGAAGTAAATCCGACTTTGGGTCTGGATGAAACGGAACTGAAAGATTTTGCGGAAGAAGTTTTCGACAGGTTCAGAAATCCTTTTATTAAACATTATCAGGCGAGTATCGCGTTATATTTTGTTTCTAAATTTAAAGTAAGAATCCTTCCTAGTTTGCTGGGTTACGTTGAAATCAACAAAAAATTACCACTAAATCTGGTATTCTCTTTGGCAAGCTTAATCAGATTCTATCAGGGGAATTTTGGTGAAAAATCTTTGCCTATCAATGATGAAGAATCTATTGTTGCTAAATTCAAAGAAATCTGGATAAACGAAGATTATGGGAAAGTAGCAGAATTATCATTAAGTGAAACCGCTTTCTGGGATACAGACCTTACTCAGGTTGACGGACTGAAAAATGCAGTCGCAAAAGCTTTGTGGGAAATAGACCACAACGGCGTAGAAACTGCGTATTACAACTTTATACAATTATATTCTTAGAAAAAATGCAAAAGAAAGTACTAAAAGTAAATCCCAAGGATAATGTAGCGGTTGCGCTGGTAGATCTTGCGCAGGGGGAAACTGTTACTTTGGGTGAACTTACTTATGAAATTATAAAAGACACGAAAGCGAAACACAAATTCGTGACTGAAGATCTTGCTGTAGGTGATGCTATTATCATGTACGGAGTTTTGGTGGGAAAAGCCAGCCTGCCGATCCGGAAAGGAGAGGTGATTACGACTGAAAACGTAAAACATCAAAGCGCAAAAGTAGAACGAAAAACAGAAACCACTTCCTGGACAGCTCCGAATGTTGATAAATGGAAAGATAAAACGTTCATGGGCTATCATCGCGAAGACGGGCAGGTAGGAACGGAAAATGTATGGTTATTTTTCCCGTTGGTTTTTTGTGAAAACAGGAATGTTGAGATTTTAAAGGATGTTTTTGAAAAAGAACTGTTGTTTGAAAAAGTGACAAAACACCAGTTATTATTAAGATCATTAATCAATAATTCCGAAACGGAAACTGCTGTTGAAGAAGAGCAGGATTCAAGAGTATTTAAAAATATTGAAGTTAAATTCATTACGCATCAGGGCGGTTGTGGCGGAATTCGTCAGGATGCCGAGGCATTGGGAAGATTGCTGGCAGGATATGTTAACAATCCGAACGTAGCCGGAGCAACAGTTTTAAGCTTGGGCTGCCAGAATTTACAGGTTCAGATTTTTAAAGATGCCCTGGAAAAAATCAGTCCGGATAATAAAAAGCCCATCATCGTTTACGAACAGCAAAAGTCCGGAACTGTAGATGAAATGTTAAGCGGAATTATTAAAGATTCTTACGAAGCCATCAAACAGGCTAATGAAACAGAAAGAAAACCTGCTCCGATTTCTAAACTTGTTTTAGGGTTGGAATGTGGGGGTTCAGACGGTTTCTCAGGGATTTCTGCAAACCCGGTTTTAGGACAGCTGTCAGATTTAATGGCAGGAATCGGAGGTTCAACTATTCTTTCAGAATTTCCGGAACTATGCGGAGTAGAGCAGGAGCTGGTCAACCGTTGTGTGAAAGAAGAAGATGCAGAAAGGTTTTTACAATTAATGAAAGATTTTGAAAATTCAGTCGTTGCTGCAGGATCTGGCTTTGATATGAATCCGTCGCCGGGGAATATTAAAGATGGCCTAATAACCGATGCTATGAAATCTGCAGGAGCGGCTAAAAAAGGCGGTTCATCGCCAATAAATGATGTACTTGATTTTACAGAATACATCAAAGAACCGGGCTTAAATTTATTGTGTACACCAGGCAATGACGTGGAATGTACTACCGCTTTGGTGGGTTCAGGTTCCAATGTTGTTTTATTCACAACTGGTCTTGGAACTCCGACAGGGAATCCTGTGGTTCCCGTAGTGAAAATTTCCTCAAATACATCATTATCAGAAAGAATGCCCGATATCATCGATTTCAATACCGGAGACGTGATTACAGGGGAAAAATCAATAGACGAAAAAGCAGAAGAATTGTTAGAATTTATCATAGAAGTTGCCAGCGGAGAGGTAAAAACCAAAGCAGCAATTCTCAATCAGAACGATTTTATTCCTTGGAGACGGGGCGTAAGTTTATAGTTATCGTTTTTATATAAATAATTAGATTTGAAAATGCTTTCCACATGATGTGGAAAGTATTTTCTTTTGAATTGATAACGCGGATTTGTAATTCGTGCTTATAAACTTTTATCACTCAAAATACTTCTTACTGCTTCAGCAATATCTCTTGAATAAATTGCTATATTCTCTGCTACAGACCACGAATCAGATTTTTTCTTTACTAAGATTGGCGAAATTTATATAGCTATTTCTATTACAAGCTTTTTAAATTCTTCATCAGTTAAATGTTTCTTTTCCATATTTTCAAATTAAATAAATATTGGTACTTTTTATTAAAAGAGTAAAGTAGTCAAAAAAGGTGAAATTAATGTCAGTACAGTGAAAATAGCATCTCCCATGTGTAATTTTCTATACTCACCTTGTTCCCAACTTGATTGCATATAACCTGTCATTAAAGGTTCATTTCCAAAGATTATTATAAATAAATTTCTTAATATCCAATAATAAATCATAAAAAATAAGGGCAAGAATGCCCATGTAGCAGCACTACCGTTTGTCATTTTTAATGATTCACGATTAATATTAAGATATCCAAGTAAAGCAATCAAAATTGCGAATATTAATATGATAAGGTAGGTTGTTCTATTTTTCAATACTTTATAAGACATCCATAAAATAAATTGACCAATACCACCAAGCATGATATAAAGAGATTGATTATCCAGATCCATCTATGTTTGTCTTTAAATTAACTATAGCTACCTTCTTTTCGAAGACTTCCTGATATAAAGCTGCGGCGCCAAAACCACCTTCTTCTCAATAGAAACCCCGGAACCATTTTCTTTCACACTATCAATAAAAACCTGTCCTGCCATTTTCCCCATCGTCAGGGGAGTCTGATCTACAGAACTTATCGGAAGCTCCATAAATTGAGTAAAAGGTTCATTAGAAAAGCCAATAACAGCAACCTCCTGCGGGATTTTAATTTTACGTTTTTTCAGTTCCTGACAAGCACCTAACGCAGCAAAATCACTGGATGAAAAGATGGCATCAGGAACAGATTTTTTATCCCAAAGTTTTTTAACTGCATCAATTCCTTCATCGATCGAACTTCCGGTTGTGATAATATTTTCTTCCTTAATGCTTAAATTATGGTCCAGTAAAGCCTGTTTGTACCCGTTCAGACGGTTCTCATAAATTTCCAGATTTAAGTCCCCGGAGAAATGACAAATATTTCTGTAGCCTTCATTAATCAAATGTTCAGTCGCCATATAACCGCCGCGATAATCGTCGATAGTTACTGTGCTGATTCCTGAAATGTCTTTTTTACGGTCAAAAAATATAATAGGAGTATTGGTGGTATTCAGAATATTCAGAATATGTTCGGTATCAATGGTCGTCTTGGAAACAGACATGAAAATACCGTCAACCTGAGCATTAAGCAAAGTGTTTAGGTGCCTTTTTTCAATAGTTACATCTTCATGGCTCTGGCAGATAATGACATGATAACCATGTGGGGAAAGCTCTTCTTCAATTCCGCGGATCACAGATGAAAAGAAATTGGTATTAATGTAAGGCACGATAATTCCTACGTTTTTTGTTTCCCCGCTTTTCAGAGCTTTGGCAAGGTTATTTTGCTTGTAGTTCATTTCTTTGGCAGTTTTCTTTACCAAATCTTTCGTTGCCTGGCTTATTCTCGGATGGTCGTTCAATGCTCTGGAAACAGTTGCCACACTTACGTTAAGCTTTTTCGAGATGTCATATATTGTGGCATTTTTCTTATTCATACATGCTTTTTCTGAAGTTTTGGGTATGTCCGGGATGACATACATTATAGTCGTAAATTTAATCAAATTATGTCTATCAAACAGGAAATATTGAGATTTTATACAAGATTAAGAGTGATTAAAATCAGATTAAACCTAAAAAATATTGAATTGCTTAATTTTTCTTGAGGTTGGGCTCAATTTTTAATTAAGAGAAAAACCGTATTCACTGGAAATAAGGCTCATTAATAAAGAAAATTTTATTTAATAATAAAAAACATCGATTAATTTAACCAAAAAGGGCACCGGAAACCGATGCCCTCATTACTAACTGTTGATATGAAGAAATAACTATTTTTTCCAAAGTTTTTCAATTTCCTCCAAAGATTTTCCTTTAGTTTCCGGAACCATTTTCCATACAAAAAATAGTGATAAAACACTCATCGCTCCATAAAAACCATAAGTAAAAGCTCCACTAAATTCCATCATAAAAGGATAGGTGGAGGAGATCAGGTAATTAGCAGCCCATTGGGCAGCAACGGCAACAGCAATCGCTGCACCCCGGATTTTGTTAGGAAAAAGTTCTGAAATTAAAACCCAACATATCGGTCCCCAGGACATCATAAAAGATGCCGTATAGATGATGATGAAAACCAAAGTTGCAATCCCGATGATATGCAAATAAGAGAAGATGGCAATGGCAAACATTCCAATTGCCATTCCTATGGAACCTACGATCAGTAAAGGTTTTCTTCCCCACTTGTCAACCGTGAAAATGGCTACAACCGTAAAGATGACGTTAACCAATCCCATAACCACGGTCTGCAGCATGGAAGCATCCTTATGAACACCCATGCTCTCAAAAATCCTCGGAGCGTAGTATAAAGCTACATTAATTCCTACAAACTGCTGAAAAACAGAAAGTAAAATCCCAATAATGATTACTGTTTTTCCGAATGCAAAAATCATACTTTTATGCTGGGTAGCAGTACCTTTGATTTCCTGAAAAATCTCATAGCCTCGAAGTTGACCATTAATTTTGGTTAAAATTTTAAGCGCTTCATCATCTTTTTTAATCAAGGTTAAATATCGTGGAGTTTCCGGAACAAAAAACAGTAAAATCCCGAATAAAGCAGCCGGAATGGTCAGTGATAAAAACATATAACGCCAACCGATATCGTTGATCCATTCTACTGATTTTCCGTCAGCAATGCCCCAATTGACAAAATACACCACCAGCATCCCGAAAATTATGGCAAACTGGTTTAAAGAAACCAATCTTCCGCGAACTTCAGCAGGAGCTATTTCTCCAATATACATCGGGCAAACTGCAGAAGCAAGACCAACACCAATTCCTCCAATAATTCTATAAAAGTTAAAAGCCAGCAAAACTCCCATTGATTGTTCGCCCTGCTTAAAAAATAAAAATTCAGGATAAGCAGCTCCCAAAGCACTGATGAAAAATAAAAATGCAGCTGCCATCAGTGATTTTTTCCTTCCTAACCTGGTGGAAAAATATCCGGAAACAGCCCCTCCAATCACGCACCCTATCAATGCACTGGAAATAGTTGCTCCATGAGCCAATGAGCTCAGCCCCAATGGGATAATTAAATATTCCTGAATGGATTTTTCTGCACCCGAAATGACGGCTGTATCATATCCAAACAAAAGCCCGCCCAAAGTGGCAACCAATGTAATCAGAGTGACATATACCATGTTGATTTCCGCCTTTGTTCCTGAAGAATATTTCGGCCCTGAATCTATTATTTGCATAGTCTCATATAGTTTTAGTTGTTAAAGATTAGGTACTTGTTAGTTAATCAGCATTTGTGTTATAAATACTGATTAATCAGGCTTTCCATATATTCCTGCTTACCGCTTTCTTGGCCTACTTCTCCAAGTCCTTCCGCATGGGCAGCCAGGTCAGTAAGAGATAATTTCCCCTCTTCAAAATCTTTACCTTTTCCGTTATTGAAAGAAGAATATCTGTTAGCTCTGATTTCAGAATATTTTGATTTTTCTAAAATAGCATCTGCAGCCAGGAAAGCTCTTGCAAAATTGTCCATTCCGCTGATATGAGCGATGAAAATATCCTCCAGATCCGTTGAGTTTCTTCTGATTTTAGCATCAAAATTTACACCTCCGCCCTGGAAGCCTCCTGCCTGAATAATCACCAGCATTGCTTGAGTCATTTCATATAAATCAACCGGGAATTGGTCTGTATCCCAACCATTTTGATAGTCTCCGCGGTTGGCATCAATACTTCCTAAAACGTTATTGTCAGCCGCAACTTGTAATTCATGTTCAAAAGTATGCTGGGCTAAAGTTGCGTGGTTGACCTCAAGGTTAAGCTTAAAATCATCCATTAAATCATATTGACGAAGAAAGTTTAAGCAGGTTGCCGCATCAAAATCATATTGATGTTTTGTAGGCTCCATTGGTTTTGGTTCAATAAAGAAGGTTCCTTTGAAGCCTTGTGAACGTGCATAATCTTTTGCCACGTGTAAAAATTTTGCCATATGTTCAAGCTCACGTTTCATGTTGGTGTTCAGTAAAGACATATATCCTTCACGACCGCCCCAGAAAACATAATTTTCTCCGCTTAACTTTATTGTTGCATCTAAGGCATTTTTAACCTGTCCTCCCGCATAAGCCAACACATCAAAAGATGGATTTGTAGCTGCACCATTCATAAATCGTGGATTGGAGAAACAGTTTGACGTTCCCCAAAGTAACTTTACTCCGGAAGCCGCCTGTTTTTCTTTAGCATAATCGGTTATGAATTCTATTCTTTTGGTTGATTCTCTGAAATTATCCGCTTCATCAATTAAATCATAATCGTGGAAACAGTAGTAAGGCATACCCAGTTTTGTGAAAAATTCGAAAGCCGCATCCATTTTTTCTGTTGCTCTTTGTTTAACATCTGTTGCTTTTAACCATTCAAAATGCTGTGTTCCCACTCCAAAAGGATCTCCACCCGTTGCACAGAATGTATGCCAGTAAGCCGTCGCAAATTTGAAATATTCTTTCATCGTTTTCCCGCGAACGACTTTGTTTTCGTTATAAAATTTGAAAGCCAGAGGATTGTCAGATTCTTTTCCTTCAAATTGAATTTTTCCAATTCCTTTGAAATACTCTTTGTTACCCATTGTAATTGCCATTATATTTTAGTTTTAAATAGATGAATGAATCAATGCAATCGATTGCATTGATGTGTTAAAAAATTTCTTAATTATTTAGATTTTGTAATAATTTTAATTTCCATTTCTCATAACTATCCTTGTACTGGTTATAGTTCTTAGTATCAGGATAATAGCTTTTTAAAATGTCTTTGTCAGTCAGGATTTCGTTTTGCGATTCGAATGCTCCGGCCCCCATGGCTGCAGCTCTTGCGGCGCCTGTAGAACCTGTGGAATTTATAATCCTTATTTCGGTATCCAAAATAGTAGTGATGGTCTGTGTGAATAAAGAAGAGCGGAATAAATTGTCACCACCTGCTTTTATAATACCTTTCTGAAGCCCGTCGGACATTAAAATATCAGTTCCATACACAAAAGAATAGGCAATACCTTCCAATCCTGCCCGGAAAAGATGTTCGCTTTTGTGACGGTTAAAGTTCAGGTTAAAAACAGACGATCCGATATCTTTATTATGCAGAACTCTCTCTGCTCCGTTTCCGAAGGGCAGGACAATAACTCCATCGGAACCGATTGGTATTTTTGAAGCTAAATCATTAATTTCGTGATAGCTGTGTCTTTTTTGGTCAACCTGATGTCGAAGCCAGCTGTATTGAATTCCAGCACCATTCAGGCAAAGCATTTTGCCGATTCTCGGTCGTTCCTTTGTGTGGTTAATGTGTGCAAAATTGTTAATCCTTACAGACTCCTTAGATTTAATATTATCAGTCACACCATAAACAACTCCGGAAGTTCCGCCTGTGGCTGCAATTTCTCCGAGATTCATTACATTGAGAGAAAATGCGTTATTGGGTTGATCTCCAGCGCGGTAATAAATAGGAATTCCTTCGGGAAGGCCACTTTCCTCTGCTCCCTGTTTTGAAACATAGCATTGTTCAGTGAAATTTTCCACAATATCAGAAACAAAAGATTCATCAATTTTCAGGTGTTGCAGCATTGTTTTTGAAACCTCATGTTTTTCAAAGTCCCAAAGTATACCCTCTGAAAGCCCTGTAACAGAAGTTGTTGCTTCACCGCTGAGCTTAAATGCAATGAAATCTCCCGGAAGCATAAATTTCCAGATCTTGTCATAGATTTCAGGAGCATTTTCCTGTACCCATTTCAGCTTGGATGCAGTGAAGTTGCCCGGAGAATTAAGCAGCTCTTTCATGCATTTTTCCTCTCCGATCTCATCAAAAATCCGGTCGCCAATTTCAACAGCCCGGCTGTCACACCATATAATTGACGGACAAAGGACCTGTTTGTCTTTTCCAATCAATACTAATCCATGCATCTGATAAGATATGCCGATTCCTTTAATCTCATTTTTGTGGATTTTGCTCTCTGCAATTATTTTTTGAGTGAGAATACGGAGGTTTTGCCACCATTCATCGGGGTTTTGTTCTGCCCAGCCTGCTTTTGGGGAATCTATCAACATCTCATGTTCCGGGTATTTGGCATGGGCGATTAATTTGCCCTGATCATCTACGATGGAAGCCTTTATCGATGAGCTTCCTACATCATAACCTATAAATTTCATTAATTATTAATAATTGTAATGCTTTAAATGTAATAATTTTATGTATTATACCGAGGGTTTTTGTAAATCTGTGAATTTTCAATATTATCAAGTGTTAAGCTATTGTTATTCAGTGTCTTAATTTTAATTAATTAATTTTTAGATACTTTAATTCTAATTAAATGAAACAAATTGAGAATTTAATTTTAACTAAAAACAGCTTTAAGGATCCAATATTGAGCAATCGATTGCGCAAAGTGAAGATTAATTTAGATTTTGATAGATGTTAATGGGGGATAAATCATCGCAAAATAATCAACATGAAAGAGCAGGATACCGCCAAATCCTAAAATGTATACTTTTATGAAAATGAAATGAAAGAATAATTTTCGTTATACAGTTGGAAATTATTTGCTGATTTTTTGCAAAAGCAAACTGAATAAATTGTATTTAAATGATATTCCTTTATTTTGCCATTCTTTTGAGTATTAAATTTTATTAATGAAAAATCAGATTTACAATAAATATAAATTATGAAATCTCAAAATACATCAAGCTTTTTACTATCTCTGTTGATATTCTTATTGTTTTCATCGGGGATAAAGAGCCAGGATAAATTTCCCGACGGCAGTATAATTCCAAAATGGTTTAAAGAAAATAAGCCTACAGATATCAATAAATTAGGTGAAAAATATATTCTTACCGATCATGGAGTGAAAAACGACAGTACGGTTCTTCAGACAAAACAGGTTCAGGCGGTCATTGATCTTGCAGCTAAAAATGGCGGCGGTGTAATTATTGTACCCAAAGGAACATTCCTGATCAGTTCTGTATTCTTCAAACAGGGAACACATTTGCATCTGGAGAACGGTGCGAAATTAAAAGGAAGCGATGATATCAGTGATTTTCCGGTTGTGGAAACAAGAATGGAAGGACAGACTGTAAAATATTTTCCTGCATTAATCAACGCAGATGGATTGAATGGTTTTACCATTTCAGGAAAAGGAACGCTTGACGGAAATGGATTGCACTTTTGGAAAGCATTCTGGAAAAGACGCCAGTGGAACCCTAAGTGTACCAATATGGACGAAATGAGACCAAGAATCATCTATATTTCAAATTCTAAAAACGTTCAGGTTGAAGGGATTACCGTAAAAAATTCCCCTTTCTGGAGTACTCATTATTATAAAAGTGAATTTGTAAAATTGTTAAACCTGACAATTCTTGCACCAAAAGAGCCGGTAAAAGCCCCAAGTACAGATGCTGTTGATATTGATGCCTGCACGAATTTCCTGATTAAAAACTGCTATATGTCGGTGAACGACGACGCCATCGCATTAAAAGGCGGAAAAGGCCCGAAAGCAGATAAAACTCCTGAAAATGGTGAAAACAGAAATATCATCATAGAAGATAACAGCTTTGGGTTTTGTCACAGTGTTCTCACTTGCGGCAGCGAATCTATCCATAATTATAATGTGATTCTGCGCAACTCAAAAGTGAAAGATGCTTCGAGGCTGCTGCACCTTAAAATGAGACCAGATACTCCTCAGCATTATGAATACATTACAGTTGAAAATATCACGGGCAATGTTAAAACTTTCTTGTATGTAAAAGGCTGGAACCAGTTTTTCGATTTGAAAGGAGAGGAAAGGCCTAAAAAATCTTTAGCGAATCATATTTTGATCAAAAATATTGACATCAGTTGTGAAACGGCATTCGATGTTGAAAAATCAGACTTGTATGATTTGACAGATTTCACGTTGGAAAATCTAAAAATAAAAGCGTTAAAACCTAAAGAGGAAAATTTGGATGCTATTAAAAATTTGAAAAAAAATAAAGTAAATGTTTCCCGGGTTGCTTCTTTAGGTCAATCTTACGACAAAAAAGACGATTCCGACATTGCCGCAAAATGAGTTGTTTTTCTAAAATATTCGTTCCGGTATATTTATGCTCCCAATTATTGCATTCTCAATCTAAGGAAATTCAGTTCCTGAGTGGGACGGATTCTGAGCATACAAAAGAATGGGATTTTTGGATAAATGCCGGGAGTCAATATTTTAATGGATTGATTATGAAAAATTGGATTGGAATTATAGTCATTTTTATTTGTACATCAATGTTTTCCCAACAAACCAATTTCAAATTTGATTTTGGTGGAAGCAGAACTCAGGATGGTTTTATTTCCATCACAGAATACTCTGAATTCAACAGGAAAGTGGGCTATGGATTCATGGATATTTCCGGCTTAAAATCAATCGACAGAGGAGGAAATGCTTTGACAGGAGATTATATTACCAGCGATAAACCTTTCTATTTTTCGGTGATAATTCCGGAAGGAAATTATGATATTAAGTTAAATTTAGGCGATTCTAAAGGAACTTCCCAAACAACAGTTCGTGTAGAAAATCGCCGTCTGATGTTGGATGATGTAAAAACAAAAGAAGGTGAAATGGTTGAAAAACTGATTACCGTTCATATTAAAGATAGCATTCTCCGTAATCAGGATGGAGTTGAAATTGGGATTGTAAAATTAAAGCCAAGAGAAAGAAGATACTTACATTGGGACAATGTACTGACGATTGAATTTAACGATAAAGCTCCAAAAGTTTGTGCAATAACCATTCAGCCCAACAAAACGGCGAAAACAATTTACCTGACAGGGGATTCCACGGTTGTAGATGCACAGTATGAACCTTGGGCCTCCTGGGGGCAAATGTTGCCCTGTTTTTTTGTTCCCGAAGAAGTTGTTATTGCCAATTACGCCGAAAGCGGGGAAACTTTGAAAGCCTTTGAAGACCGCCACCGAATTGATAAAATATGGAACAAGATTCAACCCGGGGATTATCTATTCATCCAGTTTGGGCATAATGACCAGAAGTATGGGAACAGCACAAAATCTGGTTATAAAAAAAGATTACAGGAATGGATTAATAAAGCAAAACAATTGGGAGCGATTCCGGTTTTAGTTACATCAATGAATCGAAGAGTTTTTGATAAAAATAATAAGATTGTCAATACCCTGGATGATTTTCCTGATGCCATGCGGGAAATTGCGAAAGAAGAAAATATATATTTAATCGACCTGAATGCAATGAGTAAAACGCTGTTTGAAGCGTTGGGACCGGAAAATTCTAAAAAAGCATTTGTCTATTATCCTGCAAATTCTTATCCCAATCAGCCGGATGCTTTGGCGGATGACACTCACTTTAATACCTATGGTGCTTATGAACTGGCAAAATGTGTGATAAAAAGTATTGTCGGTCAGAAGCTGCCTTTGGCTAAGTTTATTTCTAAAAAATATAAAGGTTTTGATTTAAATAAGCCTGATACTTTCGAAAATTTCCATTGGCCGGAAAGTGTCTTTATGGAATCTTTAAAACCGGATGGAAACTAAAAAAATAACAAAATGAATATTCAATCTATAGTAAAGGCGAGCCTATTTTGTTTTGCGTTCGGGAATCTTCCCGCACAAAATCCGTGGCCAAAAACCACTGAAATGGCAAAGCCGTGGACACGATGGTGGTGGATGGGAAATGCTGTCAATGAAAAAGGATTGGATAAAGAACTGATAATGCTTCATAAAGCAGGTTTCGGAGGTGTAGAAATCGTTCCCATTTATGGTGCAAAAGGCTTTGAAAATCAATACATCAATTATCTTTCTCCGGAGTGGATGAAAATGCTTCAATTCACTACAGACAAGGCAAAAAGTTTGAACATGGGAGTTGATATGTCCGTTGGAACAGGCTGGCCAATCGGCGGGCCGCAGGTTGGTGAAGAAGATACTGCCACAAAAATGATTGTCCAGACATATACGATTTCATCAGGTGAAAAGTTTTCTGAGAAAATCATTCTGAAAGATCAAAAACAAAAGGATTTAAAAACAATAAAGTTAGATATTGTAACGGCTTACAATGAAAAAAATGAAGCAGTTGTTTTAACCGATAAAATAACAAACGACGGTTCTCTCAATTGGAAACCGGATTCCGGGAAGTGGATAATGTATGCTGTTTTTACAGGTAAAACCTTACAAAAAGTAAAACGTGCAGCTCCGGGTGGTGAAGGTTATACCTTAGACCATTTCTCACCTGAGGCAACAAAAGATTATCTTAAAACTTTCGATAAAGCTTTTGGAAACTCAAACTACGGAATCCGTTCTTTTTTCAATGACAGTTATGAGGTTTATAATGCCGACTGGACCCCTTATTTTAAAAATGAATTTAAAAATAAGAGAGGATATGACCTGAGTCCATACATCAAATATCTTTTCAGTAACGAAGAAAATGAGATAACAGGCAGAATTAAATCTGATTATAGGGAAACCCTGAGCGAATTGATTTTGAGCAATTTTACTAAGGATTTTACGAACTGGGCTCGTTCCAAAAACTCAAAAAATACCAATCAGGCTCATGGCTCACCTGGAAATTTACTGGATTTGTATGCTGCAGTCGATATTCCGGAGTCTGAAAATTTCGGAAGTACAGCTTTTGATATTCCGGGGCTGAGGAGAGACAGTGCAGATGTGCAAAAATCTGATAAACCAGATATTAATATGCTGAAATTTGCTTCATCGGCTGCTAATGTTACGGGTAAACAGTTAATTTCAAATGAAACTTTTACCTGGCTTACAGAGCATTTTAAAACCTCCTGGTCGCAGGCAAAACCCGAAGTGGAGCAGGTTTTTTTATCGGGAATCAATCACGTCTTTTATCACGGCACAACGTATACACCGGCCGATGTTCCTTTTCCGGGATGGCTGTTTTATGCTTCGGTTAATTTTGTTCCGGAAAATAGCTTGTGGCCCCATTTAATGGGATTAAATTCTTATGTAGCACGTACTCAAAGTGTTTTGCAGAGCGGGAAACCTGATAATGAATTGTTGATGTACTGGCCAATTTATGACCAATGGGCCAATCCGAAAGGGAAGGATATAGCATTTAAAGTTCATAACGTGGAAAAATGGCTGCAGCCAACTCCGATGTATGAAAATCTAACGAAACTAAGTAAAATGGGCTATGCTCTTGATATGGTTTCTGACAAGATGATTGGCGAAGCTAAATCGGAAAACCAGAAAATTCAGACTGCAAAAGAAGGATCTTCTTACCAGGTTTTAATCATTCCTGAATCAACTTATTTACCGGAAACTACGTTACATAATATTCTCAAATTAGCTCAAAATGGCGCCTCGGTTATTTTTCAAAATAAGCCAAAAGATATTCCCGGAAATTTGGAAGTTGAAAAAAGAAGAGCAGAACTAAAATCATTGTGGGCTCAGATCCAGTTTCAGAATCAGGGTGAAAATATAAACATTGCAAGCTTCGGAAAAGGAAAAATTGTTCTAAGTTCTGATATTGAAAAAGGCCTGGAATATTTAAAAATACAAAGAGAAAAATTAACGGAAACAGGATTGAAGTTTGTGAGAAGGCAGTTTGACGGAGGAAAATACTATTTCATTGTTAACCATACTGCAAAGGATATTGATCAGTTTCTTCCTTTTAACTATACAGGAAAACAAGCCGTCATCATGAATCCTGAAAACGGAGGTTTCGGAGTTGCGGAAACCCATAACAATTCCGTGAGAATTCAACTTAAATCAGGACAGTCTTTAATTTTAAAAAACAGTGAAACTGTCGATCATTCCATTGCAAAATGGAATTATACTGAAAAGACAGGTTCTCCTATCAGTTTAAATCAAGCATGGAAGCTGACTTTCAAAGAAGGCGGCCCGGAACTTCCAAAATCAAGGACTCTAAAAAATCTGGAACCCTGGACAAACTTTTCAGAAGATCCTGCAACACAGAGTTTTTCAGGAACCGGCGTTTATACAACCACATTAAATTTGAAGAATAAAAAAGCAGACGATTATCTTTTAAAATTCGATCAGCTGTATGAAAGTGCAAAAATAATTGTTAACGGTCAGGAAGCGGGGATTGTCTGGAGTATTCCTTTTGAAATCAACATCGGGAAATATCTGAAAAAAGGGAAAAACACCATTCAGATTGAAGTTTGCAATTTGATGGCGAATAGAATACGTTATATGGATCAGAATAAAATTCAATGGCGTAATTATCACGAAATCAACTTTGTAAATATTAATTATAAAGCTTTTGATGCATCCGGTTGGAAAGTTCAGCCTTCCGGATTGGAAGGGCAAATTCAGCTATTTCCATTATATTATTCGAAATAGAATTAAAATAAGGTAAAATATATCAAAATAAATTGCGCAATCGATTGAATTATGTTAATTTAATAGTTCAGAATTATGAATATAAAATATAACTTTATTGTAGTGATCATTCTTTTTTCACATCTCTTTTCAGCGCAAAGGCAAATGGAGTATTTAAAAAGAGGAATTGTTGCAGTACCTTCAGAATCGGGGGTTTTTGTAAGTTGGCGTTTACTGGGTACAGAACCTCAGAATATTCAGTTTGATTTATATCGTATTGAAAAGAGCAAAAGCAAAAAACTGAACGAAAAACCATTGCTTAATGAAACCAGTTTTTTAGATACAACGGTGGATAAAACAAAGAATTACACTTATTTCGTAAGATCCAATACCCAGAATCAGGAGATTGATCAGGATTCTGCGAAATATGCTGCTAATCAAAAACCCTATTTTTCAATTCCTTTAAAAACTCCGGCCGGATATACGCCAAACGATGCTTCTGTGACCGATCTGGACGGAGATGGTGAGTATGAAATTATCCTTCATCAGACAGGGCAATCCAGAGACAACAGTCAGAAAGGTTTTACGGATGAGCCCATTATTCAGGCTTATAAATTGAACGGAAAGTTGTTGTGGGAAATTAACTTGGGAAAAAATATCAGGGAAGGGGCGCATTACACCCAGTTTTTAGTGTACGATTTAGACCAGGACGGCAAAGCAGAAGTCGTCATGAAGACAGCAGATGGAAGCAGGGATGGTAAAGGAAGATTCATCGGAGACCCTGCCAAAGATTATCGCAATGAGAACGGATTTATTCTTTCCGGACCTGAATATTTGACTGTTTTTAATGGTGAAACAGGTGAGGAGATTAATACAGTTCATTATGAAGTTCCCAGATTTGCAGGCAGTTTAAATCCAACTCCTGAACAAATGACCGAGACTTGGGGCGATGCAAAAGGAAACCGTATTGACCGGTTTTTGGGTGCAGTTGCTTATCTGGACGGCAAAAGGCCCAGCATCATTATGTCGAGAGGTTATTATACCCGAACGACGATCGCAGCCTGGGATTATAAAGATAAAAAGCTCAGTTTGAGATGGCTGTTCGATACGGAAAGTTCGGAAGAAAATAAAAAATACCGGGGTCAGGGAAATCATAACCTGAGCATTGCCGACGTTGATAATGATGGAAAAGATGAAATTATCTTTGGTGCAATGACGGTTGATGATAATGGAAAAGTCTTGAACAGCACGGGCTTTGGCCACGGTGATGCGTTGCACGTGGGTGATCTGGATCCTTCTTCTCCCGGATTGGAAATTTTCGATATTCAGGAAAGATTTGATGATGCGGGCGCCCATTTCAGAACCGGCGCAACAGGTAAAGTTTTATGGAAATTACCTTCTTTGATTTATAGTAAACAGGGCAAATTTCAGGGACCGGGAAGAGGACTGTCTTTAAATATCGATCCCCGTTATCAAGGTTCAGAATCTTGGGCGGCGGGAGCTGGTGTAAAAGGCATTTACGATACTAAAGGAAGAAAAATAAGTGATAAAAATCCTGCCTGTAATATGGGAATTTATTGGGATGGGGATTTTTTAAGCGAAATTTTAGACGGAACTTCTGTATCAAAATGGGACTGGAAGAAAGAAAAGTCCAATCTAATTTTTGATGCTAAAGATTTTCAGTGCGAATCCAACAACGGGACCAAGAAAAATCCTTCTTTGGTTGCCGATTTATTTGGAGACTGGCGGGAAGAGTTGATTTACAGAACCTCAGATAACCAGGAGCTCCGGATTTTCAGCTCTACCATTCCTACGAAGCACCGTTTGTATACGATGATGCATAATCCGCAATATCGGTTGAGCATTGTTTGGCAAAATGTAGGCTACAACCAGCCTCCCCATACTGATTATTATTTGGATGAATCTGTTTCAAAAGTTCCTTCACCAAATATTTATACGGTTAAACCTTAAATTTTCTAAAATAAAAAATAATATAATTATGAAGAAAGTACTAATGAGAGTCACTTTTTCTGCGTTGATGTTCGGAGTTTTATATTCCTGCTCAGTTCAGAAACAAACGGCGGAAAAGAACATTAATCTTCCGGATAAAAAAGAAGTTTTGGAAGTTTCACGAAGGGCAAATCAATATTTCATGAACAAATGGCCGGATGCGGGAAAGGAAATTGTCGGAAAAAAAGTCTGGCCAAGCAATCTGTGGACGAGGGCCGTTTACTATGAAGGACTGATGGCTCTGTATAAAATAGACCCTAAAAAAGAGTATTACGATTACGCTGTCGATTGGTCTCAAAAACACAA
Source organism: Chryseobacterium sp. D764 (assembly GCF_019317325.1). Classification (NCBI taxonomy): domain Bacteria; kingdom Pseudomonadati; phylum Bacteroidota; class Flavobacteriia; order Flavobacteriales; family Weeksellaceae; genus Chryseobacterium; species Chryseobacterium sp. D764. Next base: position 328,712 of record NZ_CP079219.1, read on the forward strand.
CTGGGATATGATGCGTGATACCTACACCCGTAATGCGGATAATCAGGCTTGCGGACAAACGTATCTGGATCTTTATGAAATGGATGGCAAAAAAAATCCGGAGAGAATAAAATTTGTGAAAGCCTCTATGGACAGTATGATTGCCTCTAAAAAATCAGATGACTGGTGGTGGATTGATGCGCTTCAAATGGGAATGCCGATTTTTACAAAGCTGGGCAGAATTACAGGCGAACAAAAATATTTTGATAAAAATTATGAGATGTATGCCTTTACGAAATATAAGCATGGAGGAAATGGTTTATACAACCCAAAAGACAAACTTTGGTGGCGGGATAAAAGCTTCGTTCCCCCTTACACAGAACCCAACGGTGAAGATTGCTACTGGAGCCGCGGAAACGGCTGGGTAGTTGCAGCTCTGGCCCGGACGCTGGATGATACCCCGGAATCTGACCCGCATTATCAGGAATATTTACAGGATTACAAAGACCTGTTATCAGCTTTGTTATCTATTCAGAGGGAAGATGGCTTTTGGAATGCAAGCCTGCATGATCCTGGCAATTTCGGAGGTAAAGAAATGACGGGCACAGCTCTGTTTGTGTATGGAATGGCATATGGAATTAATAAAGGATTGATTGATAAAAAGACATATTTACCCGTTGTTGTAAAAGCCTGGAGTGCGATTGTAAAAGATTCTGTTCAGCCGAATGGATTTTTGGGCTGGGTTCAGGGAACAGGAAAAGAACCTAAAGACGGTCAGCCGCTTGCTATTGACAAACAGCCTGATTTTGAAGATTATGGTTTAGGCTGTCTGTTACTTGCTGCCAGTGAAGTGTATCAATTAAAATAACCAATATTCAAAATTGTTAACATTCATTGAATTAATATATTGACTTAGGAAGCAGGAGCGTTAAGAAAATTAATTCTGTGAACGTTAAGAAAATTCTACTGTTTGAAGCGCGAGACAAATACTTAATCGAAGAACTCATATTGAAATCGCGCAAGTTTTAGAATTTTTAGAGAATAGAATTAATTTTTAGTGATGATTCCAGGTCTTGAATTTTTGATTCTTTTGTTTTAAGACAAAAGAATTAGAATTAATATTACAACATGACACTACAAGATGCGCAATCGATTTCATAGTATTAATTTTCAAATTCAATCCATAAGATAAATTATGAATACATTATTAGGAGTTTTTTTTCACTTCTTAGGAGGTTTTTCTTCAGGGAGCTTTTATTTGCCCTACAAAAAAGTAAAAGGCTGGTCCTGGGAAACCTACTGGTTAATAGGAGGAGTTTTTTCCTGGATCATTGTTCCGCCGCTTGCGGCATTTCTTACTATTCCTGGTTTTTGGGAAATCATTCAGAATGAAAGGTCTTCCATATTGGGACTGACATTTTTGTTTGGTGCTTTGTGGGGAATTGGTGGTTTTACTTATGGTTTGGGCGTTAGATATCTGGGCGTAGCGCTCGGAAGCAGCATTATTTTGGGGCTTTGTATGGTATTTGGCTCGCTCGTTCCTTCTATTTATTATGAATTTTCTCCACAAATAGGAAAAGACAATATCGGTTTGCTGTTTTCCAGCCGATGGGGACAGTTTGTTTTATTAGGGCTTCTGGTCTGTGTTATCGGAATCATCATCAGCGGAAAAGCAGGAATGATGAAAGAAAAAGAATTACAAACCGATTCAATAGATCCTCACGAAGTAGGAGTAAAAACGGAATATAAATTCGGACTGGGATTAATTGTTTCTATCATATCCGGGATTTTAAGCGCATGCTTCAACTTCGGGCTTGAAGCCGGAAAACCAATGGCAATTGCAGCCAATGAAGCCTGGAAAATAGCTCATCCGGATCAGGGAGAATTCCTATTTCAAAATAATGTAACCTACGTTGTTGTACTTTGGGGCGGTATGGCAGTCAATCTGATTGGGTGTTTGTATTTAGCCGTTAAAAATAAATCCTATATCGATTATACTAAAAGAAACGTACCGGTTGTACGCAACCTGATTTTCTGTGCACTTGCCGGAACCATGTGGTTTTTACAGTTCTTCTTTTACGGTATGGGCGAAAGTAAAATGGGAAATGGTGCCAGTTCATGGATTTTGCACATGGCCTTTATCATTTTCATTGCTAATTTATGGGGTATTATTATCAAAGAATGGAAAGGAGTTTCCAAAAAAACGATTATAACCATTTCTGTCGGAATGATCGTAATGTTTATCTCTATTTTGATTGTAGGATACGGAAATTCTTTACGATAAACTTCATGTACGATTTTACATTCATTCATATAGTTTCAGAGTTATAATTTTAGCTCTTTTAAAGGCACTGAAAAAAATCAGTGTCTTTTTATTAAAAGTAATTTAACTGTAAAAGGAAGTGTTCATTAAAAAAGGAGTTTTTAATTCACGGTTTAGTTAAGTATTTTGTTAAATAGTTGATGATTTACAATTGTTTTGTTGTTTATTTTACAATATAACTTAAATATTATGGTTGATAATGGTGAATTATGAATATTTCAATACAGGATATTGCAGGATGCCCGGGTTTTTGTAACGGTGTATTTTGGTAACATAAAAATTAAGATATGTCTTTAATAGTTAAACATAAAAATATAAAGCGAATCGTCTTTCCGGCATTTATGCTTTCAACAAGTTTTGTCTGGGGGCAAAAGGCGGTAAATGATTCTGTGAAAAACACAAAAGATATTGAGGAAGTAGTTGTTATCGGTTATGGTAAAGTTAAGAAGTCAGACTTAACAGGATCTGTTTCTTCAGTTTCCGCAAAAGATTTGGCAGCTACACCGGCAATGAATGCTTTACAGGCGCTGCAGGGAAGAGCATCAGGTCTGAATATTGTGACAGCAGGTGGTGCTCCGGGAGCCAATGCAAACGTTACGATCAGGGGTGGTTCTTCCATAACTCAAAGTTCCGATCCGCTGTATATTGTAGACGGTTTCCAATTGGATAATGCTTTGAATGTGATAAATCCTAATGATATTGAAAGTATCGATGTACTGAAAGGAGCTTCCGCTATTGCCATTTACGGAGCCCGTGGTTCTAACGGTATTATTGTTATTAAAACTAAAAGCGGAAAAAAAGGAAAAACGATTATCACCTACAATACTTTTATGTCATTTGATATGCTTTCAAAGAAATTGGATATGCTCTCCAATGTGGAACAATATGTAAAGTATCAGTACGAATTGGGAGTTCTTCAGTCCAAACCATCAGCGTGGAGTAATGTTTTTGACAATAATCTGGGGACTGATTCACCGGGATTTTATTCTGAAGCCTATCAGAGAATTGCCAATCGCTACGGATCGGCTTCCGCATTAGACTGGCAGGAAAAAATGCTGGGAGGAACAGGGTTAACTCAAAACCACAATGTAAATGTTTCTGTAGGAAATGATAAAACACAGGCATTCATCAGTTATAATTACAATAAACAGGATGGATTGCTTCAAAACTACAGCGAGACAAGAAATTCGTTACGTGCCAATATCAATTCAGAATTGTATAAAGGGGTAAGAGTAGATTTCAATACCATGTTTACAAACAATTCTGTAAACGGTGGAGGTGCTTATTCAGGAATGAAAAAAATTCTTCTCCAGCCTATTACCGGAGGTACATTATTTACTCAGGATCATTTGTTCAACACTCAAACTTTCCCGGATTTTTCAGCTTTGGATTCTGGTTTTGATACAGAAAATCCGTACATAGAAACCCAGGCTTCAACTTCAAACAAGCGTACCAGAACATTTCTAGCCAACGCAGGTGTAGAATTTGACTTCCTGAAAAACTTCACATGGAGAACTGCCGGACAATATAGCTGGACAAACAGCAAATCAACATCATTTTCAGACAGAAATTCCCGTGCGTTTCTTACAGATCCTATCAATACAGGAATCAACGGAAGTATCGCCAATGCAGAAACACTCCGTTATCAGATCACCAATACTTTAAATTATAATAAAACTTTTGGTGAAAAACACAAAGTAAATGCTTTAATCGGGAACGAAATCTGGTATGAAGAATCCGAAGGAAGCAGCATGAAGCTTACCAAATTTCCATATCCTAATTTCGGACTGGATGATATTGCCAATGCAACGGTGGCAGATAAAAATACCGACAGATCGAGCATGAGCTTACTTTCCTATTTTGCCCGTGTGAATTATAATTATGATAATCGTTATTTAATTACAGGAACAATACGTGCGGATGGTTCTTCAAAATTTGCAGAAGGTTCCCGCTGGGGATATTTTCCATCTGTAGCGGGTGCATGGCGTGTTTCCCAGGAAAATTTCTGGCAGGATCATAAGATCGATAAAATTGTTAATGATTTTAAATTAAGAATTGAATATGGGGTAACCGGTAATAATGGGGTCGCTAATAACCTGTGGAGAACCAATGTCTTACTTACAGATTATCCAATAAATAATACTCAGGGATATCCGGCATACGTTACCAGTACAAACTGGGGAAACAGAGATCTTCAGTGGGAAGAACTGAGAACGACCAATATTGGGGTAGATCTCGCTTTTTTTAATAACAGAATTAAACTGACTTCCGAATGGTACAATAATAATGTAAGCAAAATGCTGCTTGAAAGTGTACTTCCCGTTTCTTCAGGATATTCAAGACAATATCAGAATATCGGTTCTATGAGAAACAGAGGGATGGAATTCACATTAAATACGGTGAATTTAAAATCAGAAAACTTCAGATGGACTACAGATTTTAATATTTCTTTCAATAAATCTAAAGTTCTTTCCCTTGAAGACGGAAGACAGGACAGACAGTTTAGTGTTGGAGGCAGCAGAACAGGAATGGTGACCTACTATGCAACGGTAGGAGAAGAGCTGGGCGATATGTACGGGTATGTTTATCAGGGAGTTTATACTACGGACGATTTTACCCAAAATCCGGACGGATCTTTAACCTTAAAGCCGGGTGTTGTAAAACCTGCAACCGGAACCCCTAAACCGGGCGATATGAAATTTGCTGCTGATAATGAAGCAGGAGATCAGTTTACAAGAAAAATGCAGAAGATCGGTAACGGTACTCCGGACTTTATCGGGGGAATCAGTAATAATTTCTCTTACAAAGGTTTTGACCTGGCTGTATTTATGAAATTTAGCGTCGGGAATGATATTTATAATGCGACTAAACAAAGTTTAAGCCCATATGCAATGTTCCAGAATGTTCCTTCAGAATTCGGAAACAATTATTACCATTTGATTGATCCTAATACGGGGCAGGCAACAACCAATTTAGTAAGATTAAAAGAACTGAATCCAAACGAAGATTCAAGCCTTTGGAGCTTAAGCAATACAAACACTTCAAATATTGCCTATCCATCATCATACTATGTAGAAAACGGTTCTTATCTGAGAATTGCCCAGGTAACACTAGGATATTCTTTTCCTAAAGAATTTTTGAATAAAGTGATGTTGTCCCATGCCCGTATCTATTTTACCGTTAATAATTTGGCGACGATTACAGGTTATTCAGGTTATGACCCTGAAGTTTCTGCGGCAAGCGGGGTGACTGTCACACCTGGGTACGACAGTTCTACGTATCCCCGTTCAAGAAGCTATGTTCTTGGTCTTAATTTAACTTTCTAATGATGTAATATTTAAAATCATGAAAAATATATATAATACTCCCGTGTTTTTAAGAAAATTAGTCATTCTTCCCTCAATTTTCGTTGCTGTTTTAGCGATGAATTCATGCAGTGACGATTTTCTGGATCAACCCGCTTACAATTCATTGGATACAGAATCCGTATTTAAAAATATAGATACTGCAGAAATGTTTGTTCTGGGCTGTTACAGAGGTATTGTTCCAACTGAAATGTATTATCAGTTAGGAGCCGGAGATACAGTAACCCACTCTTCAGAAGATGGCTCTACCAATAATTCCAAATATAATATTGCCAACTATCAATATGATGCGTATACTCCTAATACGGTAACGGGGATTTACTCTGCCATGTATGCAGTTATTGAAAGAACAAATATTGCAGTCAGCGGATTAAGCAAAATGGAAGCAAGCCCAAAACGTGATGCTTTATTGGCTGAAGTTAAGGCCATTCGTGCATTTTGTTACTATAATTTAATTCGTGTTTACGGAGACGTTCCTTCAGTTTTTAAACCTTTGGATGAGATGGATCCGAATGATCCGAATACATTATATCCAAAACGTACTTCAAGAGACGAAATTTATGATCATATCATTGCTGATCTTCAGGAATCTGTAGCAAACATTCCAAGTTTTGGACAAAGCGGATATGCAACAACAGAACGTTTAACAAAACATGGAGTCAATGCCCTATTGGCAAGAATTGCTCTGTATGCAGCAGGATACTCTCTTCGTTGGGACCTGAATACAGGAAGCGGAGCCATGATGTCGCGTCGCAATGATAACAGTAGGATTCAACAACTATATCAGATTGCGGATAATGCCTGTGCTGCTGTTATTAACGGAGGCGCCAATTCTCTGGTTCAGGCTCAGGGGGGCAAAAGTGGTTTTGAAGCCTTGTGGTTCAATTTCTGTCAAAGAAAATTTTCAGTGACCAACTCAGAAATTCTTTGGCAGGTTGCAGAATACGGAGCAAATACAAATTCGGCTTTCGGAGTCTATGCCAATGAAGGTTCTCGTGGGGGAACGTACGGATCAAGAAAGGCATTACAATTTATTCTTCCTAGCTATTATTTATCTTTTAATCAGGGAGATACGCGCAGAGATGTTTCTTGTACTTCTTACAGTGTATATTTCTTAAACAATGGTAATGCAAGTGACACCTGGGTGAATGCAGGAACTACATTTTCCTGCATTCTGTCAGGTAAATTCAGAATGGGATGGTGTGTGGCTCCGCAGGCGGCTGATGCACGTAATTTAAATATTCCTGTGTTAAGATATGCAGATGTTTTATTAATGTATGCAGAAACTCAAAACTATCTAAACGGAGGACCTACTGCTGCAGGAATTTCTGCTTTAATGCAGGTAAGAAACCGTGCAGGAATAGGTGCTGTGCCGGCTCCGTCTGGTCAGCAGGCATTTGAAGCCGCTATTGTTCAGGAGCGTAAATGGGAATTTGCAGGAGAGTTTAATCTTCGTACAGATCTGATCCGTATGAATCGTTTGGCAAGTGAAATTGAAGCGACAAAACAGGCGATGAAAAACTTGTCAAACAAAACAGGAGCCTATGCCAATACACCTGTTTACAGACTTTATAAACTAGAAAAAAATGCGCAGATTTATGGTGATCCGTTTTTAGCATTGAAATATATTGATATTACAGACCCTGCAGAAATTGCAGTAATCACTAATGTTCCGACGAGTTCTACAGGTTTCGCGAATTACCAGACAGCATTAAGAGGTATTGCAGTAGCAAACGGACAAACCACTACAATAGATGACAAATGGTATCCTGCGAATATGTTCCAGGCTTATAACAGTACATTTAACAGCAATGCAAAAAGGACAGCCGGATTCATAGGAGCTGCTGCAGGCCAGCTTCAGATCGGTAATATCATCTATACCAAACCAACCGGTTCAGCCGAAAACGGAGGAGTATATCCGAACTGGATTGAAGGTGGAGGAGATGGTCTTTTCTACGGATTTGTACCCAATAAAACAGAATTGTTGCCTTTTGCCGCACAGTCGGCAGGTCATCCGTTGGTTGATAATCCAAATCTGTCTCAGCTTCCCGGATACTAATCAGATTAACACTTAAAGTATATTTTAACTAGTAACTAAATGAATTTCTGACTGCTGACATTTTATTAATGGTTAAATTTTTAAACCAACATTTTTAATCACAAAATATTAATTATAAATATCCTCAGCCGGATTGTTTTATAAAGATGAATTGACTGGCAAAGATTCAAATGTTAATTTATCTTTAAATACAGTATTTACCAGTATAGTACGGGATGCTGTAAAAAATATTACAGTCTAATTTTGGATAGAAATTCAGAAATATAAGTAAACCAATGGAAAAAGTAAAAACATTCAAATACGTAGACTATTTATGGGACGAAAACAAAGCTGCATCTTTCGGAAATGATCAGGTAGCTTTATTTTTATACCGCTCAAATATATTAGGGGCAGATTTAAGAATTACCAATTACGGAGGTGGTAACACAAGCTGCAAAACCATTGAAAAAGACCCGTTAACTAACGAAGAAGTTGAGGTGATGTGGGTAAAAGGCTCGGGCGGTGACATCGGAACACTAACAAGAAAAGGAATTGCCGGATTATACACAGAAAGATTGAGAAACCTGAAAAATGTGTACCAGGGCTTAGCAGATGAAGACAGAATGGTGGGCTTATTCAATCACTGTATTTTTGACCTGGAAAGCAAAGCTCCTTCTATTGATACACCTTTACATGGTTTACTTCCATTCAAACATATTGATCACCTTCATCCGGATGCTTTAATTGCAGTAGCGGCCGCAAAAGACAGTGAAAAAATCACAAAGGAAATCTGGGGTGATACAATGGGCTGGGTTCCATGGCAGCGCCCGGGTTTCGACTTAGGATTACAATTGGAAAAATGTTTAAATGATAACCCTGGGATCAGAGGAATTGTTTTAGGAAGCCACGGATTATTTACCTGGGGAGATACTTCTTACGAATGCTACATCAACAGTTTGGAAGTTATTGAAAAGGCTTCTGAATATATTGCTGAAAAAATTAGAGAAAAAGGACATGTTTTCGGTGGACAGAAAGTTGAATCTCTTCCTGCTGATGAGCGTAAGAATAAAGCAGCTCAGCTGATGCCGTTATTACGTGGCCTGGCTTCTTCCGAAAGCAGGATGGTGGGGCACTTCACAGACAGCGATGTGGTTTTGGAATACATCAACAGCAATGATTTGGAGCGTTTGGCACCACTAGGAACTTCTTGTCCGGATCACTTCTTAAGAACTAAGATTCAGCCGTTAGTTTTAACTTTAGATAAAAATGAAGATGTAAGCGATGCTAAAGCTGTTTTAGAAAAACTAACTCCTCTTTTCGAACAGTACAGACAGGAGTACACAGAATATTATGAAACCTGTAAACACCCGAACAGCCCTGCAATGCGTGATCCGAATCCTGTGATCATCATTTATCCGGGAGTAGGAATGTTCAGTTTCTCAAAAGATAAGCAGACAACCCGTGTGGCAAGCGAATTTTACGTCAATGCAATCAACGTAATGCGCGGAGCAGAAGCTATTTCAGAATACACTTCATTACCAAGACAGGAAGCTTTTGATATTGAATATTGGTTGCTTGAAGAAGCTAAGCTTCAAAGAATGCCTAAAGAAAAGCCATTGTCAAGAAAAATTGCTGTTGTTACAGGAGCCGGAGGCGGAATCGGACAGGCTATTGCAGACAAAATGGTTCAGGAAGGTGCTGTCGTTGTTTTTACAGACCTGAATCAGGAAACTTTAGATTCTGTTACAGAAAAATACAGCAAAGATCAGGCTGTAGCGGTTACTTGTGATGTGACTAATGAAGAGGCTATTGCTAATGCTTTTAAAGACACAGTTTTAGCGTTCGGTGGAGTAGATATCATTGTTCATTCTGCTGGCTTAGCGATTTCCAAATCATTGGAAGATACCACTACAAAAGACTGGGATTTACTGGAAGATGTTTTGGTAAAAGGTCAGTTTTTGATGGTGAAAAATGGGGTGGAAATCATGAAAAAGCAAGGCTTAGGAGGAGATATTGTTAACATCGCAAGTAAAAACGGATTGGTTGCCGGCCCTAATAACGTGGCATACGGAACTGCAAAAGCCGCTCAACAGCATATGACAAGATTACTGGCAGCAGAATTGGCAACAGATAAAATCCGAGTAAATGTTGTAAATCCTGACGGGGTAATTGTAGGAAGTAAAATCTGGGAAGGAGCCTGGGCAGAAGGCCGTGCAAAAGCCAACGGAATTTCTGTTGAAGAACTGCCGGCATTTTATGCAAAAAGAAATTTATTAAACGAAATTATCCTTCCTGAAGACATTGCAAACGGAGTTTTTGCGTGCGTTGCCATCTTAGATAAAACCACAGGAAACATCATCAATGTAGACGGAGGAATGGCAAATGCTTTCCCAAGATAATAGATTAAAAAAATTCATCACAAAAGGCTTTTTTTGACACTTAAGTTTTTTTGAAAATCTTTGATTTTCTTCTTATGTGGACTTTTTCTTTCCATTGATTTAAACTTTTTAAAGCTTAAGTGTTCTAAAGCGTTTAAAAATAAAAAGCTTTTGTGTCTCTTGTGGTTAAAAATCAATTCAAAAAAATCAAATCATGATTATAGGAAAAGATATCATTGAACAATATAATAAACCAGAAATTGAAAACTTTACGACAGATTTCGATTTTCTACAAAATAAATTAACAAGATCAGGAGCCAATGTTGCTGAGATTGTCAACAAAATCGCTGATTTCCAGGTGGCTATTCCGAGCTGGGCTTTAGGAGCGGGAGGAACCCGTTTTGGAAGATTTTCCTATGGCGGCGAACCTTCTTCTTTAGAGCAAAAATTGGATGATGTAGGTTTAATTCATGCTTTAACGCATTCTGCAGGAGCTGTTTCATTACATATTCCTTGGGATATTCCAACTGATGTGAAAGCCATTAAAGAAATAGCTGCCTCTCACGGACTTGTTTTTGATGCCATGAATTCCAACACATTCCAGGATCAGGCAGGAGCTGAGCACTCTTATAAATTCGGTTCTCTGAATGCTGCGAATGAAGATTCAAGAGCCTATGCCGTGGAACACAACAAAGAAGTGATCAGGATCGGAAAAGAATTAGATTCAAAAAGTTTAACGGTTTGGCTGGCGGACGGAGCAAGTTTTCCGGGACAATTGAATTTTCAGACCGCATTGTCAAACACTGAAAAAAGTTTAAAAGAAATTTACGCAGGAATGCCTGAAGATTGGAAACTTTTCATTGAATATAAACCTTACGAACCGAATTTTTATTCAACCACAATTCAGGATTGGGGAACTTCGTTTATGTTGGCCAATGCTTGTGGTGAAAGAGCTTATACACTGGTAGATTTAGGTCATCATTTACCGAATACTAATATTGAACAGATTGTTGCAACCCTTATGTACAAAGGAAAATTAGGAGGTTTTCATTTCAACGACAGCAAATATGGTGATGATGATTTAACGGTAGGTTCCATTAAACCTTATGCCTTGTTCTTGATTTTCAATGAATTGGTGTACGGTATGGAAAACAATCCTCAAAACCCTTATCCGGCCTGGATGATTGATGCAAGTCATAACATTAAAGATCCGCTGGAAGATTTATTACAGTCTCTGGAAGCTATTTTAATTGCTTACGCACAGGCACTTCTGGTTGATCAGAAAGCATTAAAAACAGCACAGTTAAACAACGATGTCGTTAGTGCGCAGGATATTTTGCAAAATGCCTACAGAACAGATGTTCGTCCTTTATTAAGGGCTGCAAGACTGCAGGCAGGAGCCGCTTTAGATCCGATTGCAGCTTACAGAAGTTTAAAGGTAAGAGAAAATTTAATTGCTGAAAGAGGTTTAGAAACCAAAGCAACGGGATTATAAAACCCTGTTTTAAAACTGATAATTTCAACTTTTGAGTGCAATCGAAAGTTATTATTATATGTATCCTTATATTTTTATCATTAAGGTTGAAAGTGTTTAGATTATTGGGTTTTTAAGTAATATTGCTTAAAGAAATTAGTGGATTTTTTCTGATAATCTTAATATCTGAACACTCCTTAATGGTGTTTAAAACAAATTAGTATACTTTGTTGAGTAAAAAGCCTTTGCAAACTTAAAAACGTTTAGTAGTCAAATAAAACTTTGTGAACTCTGCGTTTAAAAAATAGATTGCTTTGCTGCTTCGCTCCTCGCAATGACAAAAAATAAAAATTCATCCCAGGAATGTCTAAAAAAAAGGTAACCATTGTATTTGATATTGGAAAAACCAATAAAAAGTTCTTTTTATTCGATAAGAATTATAAAGAAGTTGTTCGGGAATATACAGAATTACCGCTCACTATTGATGAGGATGATTATCCTTCGGAAGACCTTGCAGCCTTACAAAATTGGATAAAAGATAATTTTAATGCCATTCTTGATAATGAAGAATATGAAGTAAAAGCCATCAATTTTTCCACCTATGGAGCGAGTTTTGTGCATCTGGATCAGAAAGGAAATGTTCTGACTCCACTATACAATTACACCAAACCAATGGATCAGGAAATTCTTGATTTATTTTATGAAAAACATGGCAGCAAACTGAAAATTGCCCGCGAAACAGCATCACCTCAGGCAGGAATGCTTAATTCAGGCCTGCAGTTATTCTGGTTGAAATATAAGCATCCGGAAATATTCAGAAAAATCCGTTACAGTCTTCATTTACCTCAGTATTTATCATATTTATTTACCGGAATTTGTGTGTCGGAGTTTACTTCGATAGGCTGTCACACCAATTTGTGGGATTACGACAAAGCGGATTATCACGACTGGGTGTATGAAGAAGAAATAGATGCTTTATTACCTCCAATTGTGCCGACTTCTGCGAGTATCAATACTTCTTACAGAAATAAAAAAATTAAAATAGGTGTTGGGATTCACGACAGTTCTTCAGCATTATTACCTTATATTTTAAGCAAAAAAGAGCCATTTTTACTGCTTTCAACAGGAACCTGGAGTATTTCGTTAAACCCTTTTAATGATGAAAGTCTTACTGATGAAGATATAGAAAATAATTGCCTGAATTATATGCGGATTGATGGGAAACGTGTAAAAGCATCCCGTTTTTTCATGGGAAATGAATATAAAATTCAGGTTGAAAAATTATGCGCTTATTATGGAAAAGAATATGGTTTCCACAGAGAAGTACAGTTTGATCAGGATCTGTATTTGCGCTTAATGAAAAATAAAAACATCTATTTTCGCTTTGAAGGTATTATTTTGAAACGAAAAATGATCAGTGAAACAGATTTAAAATCATTTGCTACTTTTGAAGAAGCATATCATCAATTAATGATAGAACTGATGGATTTACAGATTCATACCATCAAAAATGCGATCGGGAATTCGGATATCGAAAACATTTATATCGATGGCGGATTCACTGATAATGATGTATTTATGAAGCTCATGTCTCACCATTTTCAGCATTACAATGTGATGTCTACCCATTCTCCGCTGGGTTCTGCATTGGGAGCTTCCATGGTGATTTCGAACAAAAAAATAGACGAAACTTTTTTACAGCAGCATTATCAGATGAAAGTGCTTCAACCGTTAATTCTTAATTTATAAAACATGGCATTTCCATTTGACACCCGTTACGCTTCGCTTGAACTTTTAATCGAAAAGGCAAAAAAAAGAATGCCCCGTTTCGCTTTCGAATATCTGGATGGCGGTTGTAATGAAAACATAAACCGGGACAGAAATACGAGCGAACTAAGAGAAGTTCTTCTTCGCCCGCGTTACCTGAATAATTACAGCGAAACCAACATGGAGACTGAATTATTCGGAGTAAAATATTCCGCGCCTTTCGGGGTTTCTCCTGTTGGGTTACAGGGATTAATGTGGCCCAATGCACCCGAAATTTTAGCAAAAGCAGCTTTTAAGCATAATATTCCCTTCATATTAAGTACAGTGACAACAAGCAGTCTTGAAAGAATTTCCGAATTAACAGAGGGAAAAGCCTGGTATCAGTTATACCATCCGAGAGAAGAATGGCTGCGCGATGATATTCTCGACCGTTGTGAAGCTTCCGGATATGATGTACTCGTTATTTTAGCTGATGTCCCGACTTTTGGATACAGAGCAAAAGAAATAAGAAACGGCTTATCAATGCCGCCTCAAATTAATTTCAGAAACGTTTCCCAGGCTTTGGTAAAACCGCAATGGTGTTTAGAGATGCTGAAACACGGTGTTCCGAGTTTTGCAACGATGAATAAGTATATGGATAAAAACATGAATGTAAAACAGCTGGGCCAGTTTATGAACTCTACATTTTCCGGCAGATTGAATTCGGACAGAATCAAGGCGATCCGCGACAAATGGAAAGGAAAATTAGTCATTAAAGGTGTTGCTTCAGACGAAGATGCGGCAGAAGCAGTTCGTTTAGGTTTTGACGGAATGATTATTTCCAATCATGGAGGAAGGCAGCTTGATGCGGGTGAATCTACGATTGCCGTAGTGAAAGAAATCAGTGAAAAATATAAAGGTCAGATTAAAATCATGATGGACAGCGGTGTAAGAACCGGTCCGGATGTTGCCCGTGCTTTAAGTTGTGGTGCTGAATTTACCTTTATGGGAAGAACTTTCATGTATGCAGTAGGAGCTTTAGGGGACAAAGGCGGCGATCATATTATTGAAATGCTTAAAATGCAGTTCAGACAGGTGATGGAGCAGGTTTGCTGTGAAAAACCGGAAGATTTGCAAAACTTCAGAGTGAAATAAAATCTTTGCGTTAAAAAACATAAACAATTTCAAAATAAAAATTCGCAAGACAATCTTGCGAATTTTGTTTGTTATAATTTGAAAATTTATTTCTTCTTTTCAGCCTTCACCGCCTGTCTGGCCAATAGCTTCCAGTCATTTTTCACTTTTACCCAAACCAATAAGATATCCAACGTCACATCTCCTGGTGCTTTTCCGGCATCAGCGGTCGTTGCATAAAAATGATGACGGACAATGGCTGTATTTCCTACAATATTTAGAGTTTGATTTGTAATATCAATCGTTACAAAATCAGACTTTTTGCTGACTAATTTTTCTACAAATTCCTTGGCGTCATCAATATGACCTCCTGAATGTCCATAAGTTAATTCCGGCAGGATCAAAGATTCTAAATCAGGTTTTTCTCCGCTTATCATTGCTAATCTGAACTTTTCGGCAACAGCATTTACGGCCTCCTTATCACTTGTTTTCTGCGCTGAAACACTTACTGCCATCATAAAACCAATGGCAAAAATTAATTTTTTAATCATAATTGAATAATATATTTCTTGATAGTATTTAAAAGTGTTTTTGTTCTAAATTCGAAAATATGATTTATGTAATCGATTGCATGATTGTTTATAAAGAATCTCTTTGAATAAATTTAAAGACGTTATTCACAGATTCTTTTTTATTTTTCAGAATCATATAGGCTGCAGATTCTCCCATAGCTTTAAAATCTGTAGTAATTACCGTAATTCCCAGCAGTTCTTTAAGAGGCGTTTCGTTATAGGAAATAATTCCGATGTCTTTGCCCAACTCAAGATTTTTCTGTCTGATTTGCTTAACAAGGTTCACCAGATCCCGTTCCCGGATCGTAATGAAAATATCTTTTTCCTGCAATTCCATATCGGGATAAATTTCATCAAGAATTTCATAATCGAGTTTAAAATCCTTACAGAATTTTTCAAAACCGCGGACAATACGGAAGGGATAGGGATGAATGGATTTGTCGGGATACACCAAAATGATCTTTTCGTATTTTTTTATTTTGTCTAAACCTTCCTCTAAAGCATTGTAAATATCATGTTCAAAATCCTGAAATATAGAGCCATATTCTCCTGAAATATTGGGCTTTGTATTATCTAACAACAATAATTTGTTTTTCGGGATTTGTTCAATCATATCTAAAACCTGCTGTGTTGAGCTGGTATGTTTAGACTGCTCATCACGGAAATGAGGCATGATCACGTAATAATCAAATCCGCCCAGGTTCTTTTTTAGGGAATTAATGAAAAGTGTTTCGTCACAATGGTAAATATACATTTCAACATTGCCTTTGGTACCGATTGCATTGACGAAATAATTATAAATCATCATTTTATAAGTACTCGGTTTGTTGATCAGGAAGAAAATGTTGATCACGTCGTTTTTATTAATCCGTGAGATATAATATCCTTTTCCCTTTACAGATTCGATGATTTGTCTTTTTCGGAGTTCTTTATACGCTTTTTCTACAGTATCTCTTGAAAGAAAGCAAGACTCGCTGAGTTCGTTTATGGAAGGGATTTTTTCACCAATCTTAATCTCTCCGCTATCAATTCCATTAAGAATAGAATCCACAATCTGTTTGTATTTGGGAACTCTGGAATGCTCATTGATTATTATTTCAAATGTTTCTGCCATGATATTGGATAGGAGATGTTTATTTCAGTTTAAAGAATAATTCAAAGGTTAACGAACGGTGCAAGGCAAGTTACAAATATTTATAATATTAATTGTAATTGCAATAGTTCTGCTATAAATTATAACGGAAAAATACAATTTTAGTATACAAAGTTAGGTATAACATGTAAAAAACTTAATAGTATACTTTAGTATGGGAGTAAAAAAAACAAAAAGGAATAGAAATTAAATTGTAGTGTCTGTTATTTCAAAAACAAAAGATGTAGAAGTTTCAAACTTTCCTCCCTGTGTTGCCCCGAACAGGAATTTAGGAGTCTTACCGTCCTTATCCATTAAAATCATGGGACGTTCCAATCTCCCGAATCGTTTTAAATGACTGGGTGGAGCAGGCTCCTTAACATAACTTTTCATATCAAGGTAAGCGATTTTCGGTTTGGACCAGTTAAGGCCATCCCTGGAAGTTAAATGTAAACCGTATTCATGGTTAAAGAATCCCATATCACGGGCCACTATATGGAATTTTCCATGTTGTTTCCAGATAAAAGCATCTTCCAGCTGGGCATTGTCAGGCTGCAATGAAAAATCGATGACAGGATTCTCCTTTATTTTTTCATAAGGACCTGAAGGATGATCAGCCTTGGCCAATCCATATTTCCGGTTTCCTCTTACCGGACCTTTCTGATTTTCGTATTCCTCAGTATTCCAGGATTTATAAAAAAGCCAGAATTTGCCGTCATTTCCTTTTATAAAAGCCGGGTTGGTAGTGCAATGGTCATCCCATGCGCCCTGTTCTCCGGGAAGAAGCAGAGGAGATTCCGGTCTTACCCAATCTCCGTCAAGACTTTTTGAAGTGGCAAGTCCTATTTTTTTGGTATTTGTTTTTCCGTTGTGGTTGCCCATGTAGAAAAGATAATACTCATTTTCCACTTTGGTAATTAAAGGATTATGACAAGTTGTGGCATCCCAGAATTCGCCGCCTCTGGGAGCAAGAATAACTTGTTTATGCCTGAATTCATCATAGGGAGAATCTGCTTCTGCACGGCAAATTTCAGAACCGTTGAGCCAGCCGCCCATTCCTTTTTCTTTTCTCCACCTGGAATAAAAAAGATGAACCTTACCGTCTTCGCCCCAAATCGGAGAATTACACCAAATATAATAGTTCTCCAATGAAAAGGTCCGCCCGATTGGTTTTAAGCTGAAATAAGGTTTGCCGGAAGATGAACTTGTAAATGCAAGCCCCAGAACCCCTGCTGTAATCCCAAGGGCTGAGGTCTGTAAAAAGTCTCTCCGTGTAAAGTGTCTGGGCTTATCCATCTCATCTGATTTACGGCTAATTTAATATAAACATATAAACAGACTGTCCTGTACTTTCGGTGAACTGTTTTAATCTGAATTTATCTGCCTTTATTATTGGGTTTTGGATTTGAAAATTTGAAATCAGGATATAAAAAAAGCCTGCCTTAAGGCAGACTCTAACTACTACTATATGAATATGAAATTTAAGGCATCTTTTTAAAACCTTCCGCTTTTATTTTCCATGAACCGTCTTTTGGAAAACCTGGAAATTCACCTTTGGAACTGTCCCAACCTTCGAGCATCATGGCAACAGTCGTTAAAACTCCTCCGTTTCCGGGAAGATAAATACGGAGACGTTTATCCTGGAAATTATGACCGTTTTTAAGATAGGTATTCGTCTGAATATTCATGAAAAGCGCATCCAGAGCTTTATCCGGAAGCCCCAGTCTTGCGGCATTCATGGCCGTCATCGGGAAATCCCAACCCCAGGTATGTTCCCAGTTCCATCTTTCCCAAACAATATCCAGTGTGTTTTTCATGATTTTTTTATCCAGTTTCGGAGATTCCGGAACCATTCCTAACGCTCCCAGAACGGCAGGATGATCAGTCATCCATTTTGGAAAAGTGAAAGAATCTTTTGCAGATTCGGTTGACAAATAAACGCCATCCTGAACCGGAAGCGGGGCTAATTTTGTAATAACCTCATCCCATTTTTTATCTCTCGGCTGGCCCAATCTTTCCTTCCATTGTTGAGCAACTTTCAGTGCCCAATCCCAATAAGCCACTTCATAAGTTGGGTTGTATGTATCTTTTGCAGGGAAAACTTCCTGTGCCGGAATGACCCCTTTTCCGAGATTATAACGGTTTTTCTCTTTATCATAATGAGCATAATCTGCCATAAATTCGGCGGTTGCAAAAATGAGGTCTTTATATTTTTCCAAAACTTTTTTGTCCTGTTTGTCGCGGTACAGAAGTTCGGTCATATAGATGATATGCGGTTGTTCCCAGATCAGGAATGCAGCTACAGAAGACGGACTTTCATTTCCATCATTATCAGACATTTTAATCCATCTTACACCTTTATAGCCTTGTCTTTCTGCTAATTTTTTTGCTTTTTCAAAAGTCCTGAAATAATAATCCAATTGTTTTTCTAAAATCTCAGGTCTTCCCCATAAAGCGTAGTGAACCCCGTGCCACCAATGCATTTCTGTGTGCGGTTTTCCGTACCAGCTGTTGAAGGTCAACCCTGTTTCCTGTGGCGGATTGCTTCCTCCGCACTGTACTTTGGTTAAATATTCTGACAGAACAATCCTGCGTTCCAGTTCATTCGCCCTTGGGTCTGTACTTCCTTCAAAATCAACTGCTGCACCGCTTTTCCAGAAAGACTCCCATGCTGAAACACTTTCTTTTTCTGCATCAGCAAATAGCGTTTTTCCGCTTTTCGGGTTTTTAGCTGAAAATTCAACGCTTAATTCTATTTTTTTGTTTTTTGAAGACGGTTCAAACACAAAATAATGTTTTCCCGCTTCCCGTAATTTTCCTTCCGTAAAATAAAACTGAGTATAATAATCTGCACTCTGCAACTGATGATGAATGATACCTTGCGTTGATTGTGAAGAAACAATTCTTGTCGTATGATCGTTTTCATTGCCATAAAAAGCAGCATCATCCAGAAACTGTCCGGTAGGAGAAGGGTAGCGCGCGAAAACTTTTAACCTGTTTTGAGCAATTAAATCAGACTCAATTTTAACTCCTATTTTATCAGAATTCTGAAAAGAAGCCGTCCAGACTTTTACAGGGGTTCCGTCCAATGAGAATTCACTTGTTATAATTCCTGTCCAAAGATCAATTTTCTGATTAATGTTTGTCAGGTCTGAAATGTTTGCTTTCTGACCATCTTTTTTAAGCAGTTCAATACCGATATTTCCTAATTGCAGACGGTGTTTGTTGACTCTGAAATACTCAACGGCCCCTTTATTTCGTTCAGGCTCTTTGAGTTGTACACTGTACAGTGCTTTACGTCCTTCATTGTTGAAATCGTATGCTTTTAATGTTTCCTCAAATGTATAATCTTTAGTATTTGGAAAGCTGTTCCATCCCCATTCCGACTGGGTTCCCAATGAAACTCCATTTTTGTAATATTCAGGAAACGACTGCATTCCGGTGATGTCGACCGTGTAAGCAAATTTTCCGTTTCCAACCGTTAAAGTAGATAGGGTATCCGCTTTTGTATTCACTACATTATGACGCTGGACTACTTTTTTCCGGTCTATTTTCTGAGCAGTTAATGAAGAAAAGGCTATCAGAAAAATTCCAAGATATACTGCTAATTTTTTACTCATATTTTTTTATTTAAGAATAGTGGCACTCATCAGTCCGATAACGACATCGTTGCTCACTGCTGTTAATTTTATGGATTTTAATTCTCTGTTTGGGTCAATCGGCAGATCCAGAATGGTTGCGGCACCGCCTTCAACAGCCCGGCTGCTTACTCCTTTAATTTCTGAATATTTCGTTAAACTTCCTCCTTTGTACAATTCCCCGGTTTTCAGCTGAACCCGGTACGGAATTTTATCATCCGGAATTTCAAAAGCAAAATTATCATCAAACAAATCCTGCTCGATAGGCCACCAGTTCACAGGATTTTTTAGTTCTAATGCTGTATCTGAACCGTCTGAATACTGAACCGTAACCGTTCCGTTGGTAATTTGTGACTGCATCGGATTGGTAGAACCTGCCATTAGAAAATAGATTTTTCTTCCTTTTCCCGTAACAGGAATTTCAACCGATTCCGGAAAATTATCCCACTGGCTTGTAAAGACAATGTTTTTTTCTTCGTTATTAATTAAAAAAGGAATTCCTAAGAACTCAAGTTTCCCATCTTTTCGTTTTTTCATCAGTCCGCTGTCATCAATTTGAGTAGTGGTCAGCGGATAGCACCAGTTCCCGATTCCTTGCCACGGAAGCTGTAGAGTAGGGACATTTAATCTTGGGGAAAGATATTTTTGATTGAAAATTCCGGTTACTCTCTCATTATATTTTGAGGCTAACGAAACAGGGGTGAACTCGCCTTTATTTTCGATTTCCCAATCTGTTATTTCTACATTTTGTTTGATTCCATTGTATTCAAGCTGAATAAAGTTGGTTCCCCTGCTTAGATCATTCGTTGGAATTTCAACTGATGTATTTTGATTTTTTTGAATTGAAAAAGTTATATTTAAATGATTAATATTCAATTTTCCATTGATTATATTGGATGATTTAGAGTGAATTTGCAGTTTTTTATTCACCCATTTTATTTCTAAAGGATATTGAATATCAACATTTACAGGTTGCCACCATTTCGTTCCATTTTGTTCCAATTGAACGAAAAAGGTTCCTTTTCTTTCTTCTTTCACCAGATCAAACTGATTCCCGTTTCGGATTTTTATCAGTTTCTGCGGGTCATAAACCTGTTGAATCTTCTTTTTTGGATCTAAATTGAGTTGAAGATTTTCAGAGATGTAATTGATGTAATCTGTTTTTTCAGTTTTTAATTCATCTCCCGAATACGTAATTTCAATGGTAAATTCTTTTCCTTTTTCTGTTTCTAACTTTACAAAAGGCCGTGAAATAGAATTTGGATGTATCGCAAATTGTACTTTTTTACCGTTTACGGTTACCGATCTTATTTTGGTATGATTCACAGGAATCAATACATCAAGCGAAACTGCACTTGCATAGTTTGATTTAAACCAATAATTTGTTTTTTTAAAATTTCGGTTAAACTTAAATTCCCAATCCTGAAGTTTCAGCTCTGCAAAATTCCAGTCTTTGGGAAACCCGGGTTTTATATTGATTTTATTTTCTAATAATTTGGGATAAATTCCGAAAATTCCTTCTGTTAAAGTTCTTGCAGCCACACCAATCGGGTCGGCAAAATCACGGTACAATTCCCCACGGAAAGCATCATAGTGAGATAATTGTTCAAAATTTCCCGGACTGATTCCGTAGTACATACTTTCGGCCAGATTGCCTTTCCAAAGTCGATAGGCCTCATCATTTCTTCCTGCCTGCCAATACGCTAAAGCGGTTTGTAAATTCTCTGCCAGCGCCACATTATTGATCGACCAATCATAAGGCTGCCAGTTGGTGGTGGAAAGTGTGTAGTGATCTTTATTAATTCCCCCCTTTACTATTATGGGGATCTTCGGAATATGATTGTTGACGTACTGCGTATTTTGATAGTCTTCAAATTCATTTAAAATATAAGCATCCGAAACATGATAAATCGACCATATTCCAGGCTTGTCGTGAAGAATCTGATTGCCCAGGGCGTCTTTATATTCAGCAAAATACCCTTTATTTTTAATCCAAAGCTCGTTTTTCATAGCTTTTAAAATAGATTCAGCTTCTTTTTCGTAAGGAGTGGAATCTTTACCAATAATTTTCGCCAGTTTTGCCATTTCACGGTTGGCTCTGTAATGATAGGCAGAAGTGTGGGTTACTTTTCCCCCCGAATACTGCAAAGCATCACTCGCCCAGATTGCAGCATAAGCATCATAAAGGTCACCCCGTTTGAAATTTCGTTTTTCCCAATCCATGTGACGAACCATTGCAGGCCACATTTTCTTTAGAAAATCTACATCTCCTGTGTAGTTGAAATGAGAAAACAGCTGATCAAAGAAAACCAGATTCATATCATAATGATGAGGTTTTGAATTGTCATTGGGGTTTCTGGAAATATATCCACTTGAGAATACTGAAGTTCCCATTTCTTCTTTGTGTCTTGCCAGATGCAAAAGCGTATCCATCTCAACGGGTGCGGAATCCGGGCTTAAAACCTGAGAATTGGAATAGCTTTCAAAGTGTTCTTTTGCACGATCGTGCCAACTGAGAACATCGGCTGCATAAGCTCCTCGCCAGGCATTTAGCCTCATTCTCCAGGCAACTGCGCCATGAAGAAACGTCGGACTTTCCCAAATGGCATCTGCGGCGACCGAAAGGGTAGCTCCGAAGTTATTTAAATCCGAATCCGGAGTTTTCAACTGAATCCAGTTGATTAATGATAATCGTGATTGTTCGGCTTCATTGAAAATATCCGCAAGATGTTTGTCTGAAAAGTTTTGATCTGATTTTCCTTTTTTAATTTGAATAAAAACAGGATTTTTTTGTGTTGAATATGTTGCGTAAATGATCGGAGATTTTTCTGCTTTATTTTGTGTAAAATCAGATAATTTTTCCAACGTTTTCACATCGGTTAATTGTAATGAATGGGTGTTTGAAAAACTTCCGCTGATCAATTGGTTTTCTTTTTTCTTGTTTAAATAAGTAAGCTCAAATTGGTTTTTATTGAGTTGAAACTGGTTGTCTTCACAATATTCCGGTAGCAAATAAAAACCTGATTCCGGGTCTGCACCGATGTCGCCGTTTCTGCTGAATGTTTTTCCGCTTGCTCCGCCATAAACTGCATAGATCTTTGTTGAAGGATCTACATTTTCTGTTTCCATTTTTAAAATCAAACCTTCTTCTTCAGA
This sequence comes from Chryseobacterium sp. D764, assembly GCF_019317325.1. Classification (NCBI taxonomy): domain Bacteria; kingdom Pseudomonadati; phylum Bacteroidota; class Flavobacteriia; order Flavobacteriales; family Weeksellaceae; genus Chryseobacterium; species Chryseobacterium sp. D764. The sequence goes on from NZ_CP079219.1 coordinate 351,647, forward strand.
TTGTGCTAAAACCGTCAGTTTTAAATTTCCATTTCCAAGAATCTGATCTTTAATGGCATACAACATCAGGCCCGGACGATAACGGGTTTCAATGGTATCAGCCTGAATTAATTTTTTAATCGAATTTCCTTTCTGAATAACAAACTGAAGATTACCACCCATTCCGGGAAGATACAGCGCAAACTCCGGCAAATCCCCGGCTTCCACTCTTGAGGCGCGGTTGTTGCCATACAAAGCTCGGTTAAAGCGGTATCTTCCGTTAACCAACAAAAAATCACCTTTGTCTTCTTTGTAATGCAGTTCTCTTTCATTGTTTTGCCAGTGTCTGGATTGAGAAAAAGAATGTGAGCATGCAGATAAAACAATAAAGCCCGCTAAAATGGATGTTTTTCGCATTTTATTTTTTTAAATCAGTTAATGGCTGTCCGTTAACAGTCACGTTTTTCAGGGTAACATTTCTTAGGAAATCAACTTTATATGGAATTTCAACACCGTTAATTTTAGCATTGATCATTGTAAAATCTGTTACAGGAGAAGATTCGTAGGCATCAGAAAGGATGGTATATTTTCCGCCTTTTTCCACGACCATATTTTCTACCCAGACGTTTCTGATCGTAGGGATGAAGTTACCCGGTTTTTCGTAATGCATATTGAAACGCACCGCAGCTTCTTTATAAGCGCCTACTTTTGTATTGTAAAAGAATACATTTTCGATAATTCCGCCCCGGCTTGAACTGGTTTTAATACGAAGTGCCCTGTCAAGGTTTTTACTGTCCATCACATTTCCTATGGCATAAATATTTTTTGCTCCGCCCGCAATTTCGCTTCCAATCACTACGCCGCCGTGTCCGTCTTTCATTTCACAGTTTTCGATGATGTGGTTTTCCGCCGGTTTGCCGATACCCCTTCCGTCTTCATCTCTTCCGGATTTTATGGCAATACAATCATCTCCCGTATCAAAATATGAATCTTTGATCCACACGTTTTTACAGGCTTCAGGATCAAAGCCATCATTATTGGGACCGTGGCTGATTACTTTTACTCTTTCAATCAAAACATTTTCACACAATACAGGATTAAGATTCCACATTGGAGAATTTTTTACCAAAACATCTGCCATATAGAAATTTTTACTCTTATAAGGCTGAACGAAATTAGGTCTCAAATAATATCCGTCACCAAATATTCTTTCTCTCGGGTCTTTCTTTTGGGCCATGTATTCATGCAGTTTTGCACGGGCAGGATTTTGTCTTCCCGGACGGGATTCGTCCCAACCATATTTTTTTGCACCACACCAAAACCACCAATGGTCGTTATCAGAGTTTCCGTCCAGTGTTCCTTTTCCGGTTACAGCGATATTTTCTTCCTCGTAAGCATAGATCAGGGACGAATAATTCATACATTCCATTCCTTCCCATCTTGTGAAAACAATAGGGTAGTCGTTACTGTCCTGACTGAACAGGATTGTTGCACCTTCGTTAACATGTAAATTCACATTACTTTTTAAATAAATAGCTCCTGTCAAAAAGATACCTTTTGGAACGACAACTCTTCCTCCGCCTTCTGCATTACATCTTTCGACGGCTTTTTTAAAAGCTTCCGTATTTTTTGTCTTTCCATCACCCACAGCACCAAAATCAGTAATGAGATAGTCTTTTTTTCTGAAATTGGGCTTTACAATTTGTTTTTTTAAGGTCTGGATTTCCTGTAAAGGTTGTTCCGAGGAAGTCCAGGGTTTATATTGCCCCCAAACAGGAATTGACGTAATTAATGCGAAAAGTAGTAAAGCGAATTTTTTCATAATGTTAGAGAAATATTAGTTTAAGAAAGAACATCAATATTAAAAATCTCTTTCTATATCGCAATCTAAAATAATTATGATTAAAAATTATCCTGCACTGTCGGTATAAAATTCATTAATTGCATAAGCAACCTGGGGCATCCTTGGATGTTGTAGTAAAATGGACGGAAAGGTACCGGTCTGAGGTGCAATATATCTTGCATCAGCAGATTTTATCTGATTTCCTGCATTTTCCGGAGATATTAAACATAGTAACGTAATCTTATAGAAAATGGGAGCCAGAATGCTCCCATTTTTGTTATAATTGATTAATAATTGAAACCTATTTTAAATTAGTTTCAAAGAATGATTCTAATTTATCAAAAGCAATTATATCAATTTTATCATACAAATCCACGTGAACTGCATTTGGAATTGTCATCAGCTCTTTTGGTTCTACAGCCTCTTTAAAAATATCTTCATGAAATATTTTGAATGTGCGTTTTCTCCGGCAATTAATGATATTGGTTTGGGCGAAATTTCTTTTACATAGCTTAAAATCGGCATGTTCATAAATGAAATAGGATTGGTTGGCAGCCAAGCTCCATTGGAATTTAAAGAATTGGGATGAGATCCATGTAGTGTTCTATAATAATATTTCCCTTACATAGGGTTCAAGTGAGTTATAAAACGTTTCAAACTTATCATAATCATTATAATGTTCAACACTATTAAAAACTTGTTCCATTAAAGCTGTAAATGACTTTCTTTCGTCCAGACAATTTGTTATTTACTATTGCTTGTTCGTTTATTACAATAATCCCAGACAAGTTGTTCATTTTGCTCACTGTAAAATTTTTGAGAAGCAGTTTTTATTTTTCTCTTCTCAAAATATTTTCCGCTTATTGACTTTACATCTTCTGAAGTTGCCAAGTATAAAATGGTTTCAGCTCCTTGTTCCGGTGTTTTAAAAAATGGTCTTATCAGTTTTACGACGAAATTTAGCAAACTTCCCAAATTACTGTTTACCCCAAAATTGGTGGCAACAGCACCGGGATGCAAACTGTTTACGGTAATATTTTTTAAACCACCGTCAATAAGTTTACCAGAAAGATGCTGACTAATCCAAATTAGAAAAAGTTTTGCATTACCGTAAGCAACAAGCGGATTGTAATTATTCTTTAGTTCCAAATCATCAAAATCGGGATTTGCATTGAGCTTATGTGAATTGGAAGAAACATTGATAATTCTGCCGTCTTCGCTCTTTTTCAGTAAACCTAATAGCAACTCAGTAAGTAAAAACGGAGCAAATAAATTTACAGCGATGGTTGTTTCCAAACCCTCTTTCGTTTCTTGTCTCCCTTTGCTCATAATTCCCCCGGCATTGTTGATTAAAATGTCTAACCGGTCGTATCGTTCAATAAACGTTTGGGCAACTTTCTTTACTTCGTTCATTAAAAATAAATCTCCTATTATGAAGTCAATTTTGTCATTGCTTGTTAAGTTTTTAATCTCCTCACACACCGTTTCGGTTTTTACTTCATTTGAAAGTATCCGAATGATACTAATATCAAAATCCTTAAAGAATCTTAAACTTATAAAAATCTATCAGAACATCGAAATCTATCGATAGGTTATGTTTTGCCTGATGGTGGAAAATCAACAATTTTGCAAAAATTATTATTGACCTGATGTTTACATCAATGAAAGTAAGATTCTAAAAACACATTTGCCTAATTAAAATCTGGTTTATAAATTATTAAGATGATTTATGAAAGGTTGATTAATCTCACGTAAGAGTGAGGATTCACAACCTTTATTACCTCAAATTTTAAATGAGAATATGAGAAAAAAAACACATAAAGCACTGATCTTACCTTGTTGCTTCTTTATCGGTATATTGAATGCGCAAGTAGGAATGGGTACAAGTAACCCACAAGGGATTTTACATGTAGATGGAGCTAAGGATAATTCTGCTTCAGGAGTACCAACGGCAACACAAGTTTCTAATGATGTTATTGTAAATAAAACAACAGGATTCATTGGTGCAGGCGTTCTTAATCCTAAGGTTCAGTTGGATATCAGATCAGCAGGAAGTGAAAATGCTCTTGGTTTAGGGACAACAATGATGTCGGCAACAACGGCAGGTGCGGGTGCTACACGATATGATATAAACAGTTTACCAGTGGGTGCTAAAATCGAAGTGTCTGATGGCGCAGTATGGCACAAAGCGTATATTGCCCCTCAAAAGGCTGTAATTGTTGTTCGTAAAATTGTAAGTCAGTCTATACCATCTGCTTCTGCAACAACCATTATTAACTGGAATGAGGTACGTGACATGAGCAATAGTTTTGATCCCAGCTCTGGCGAATTTACAGCTCCCCGAAACGGAACTTATACTTTTTTATTAACATTCAATTTTAACGGAGCAGTTATTAGTGATGGTTCAAGAGTTGAGTCACAATTTTATAATCCTACTACAAGCACTGTTCTTGCCAGTGTGTATAAAACTTTCGGTCAGTCTATGACAGGTACAGCTGATGACGCAAATGCTATACGTTCAACACAGGCTGGAGGATCGAGTACTGTTACCCTTACTCTTACGGCAGGGACTAAAGTAAGTGTAAGATTATATCAAAATCTTACTTCAGGTGCTATTCCGCTTAGAGTTACTACAGATTCTTCGAATCCTGCAAATCCAGATGATGGATTTAACAATTTAACCATAATAGAACATTAAGATATAGACTATGAAAAAGAAGATCAATATAACTTATAAACTATTTGCTTGTATTTTATTTTTTTCTGCAGCTAAAACAATGGCACAAACAGGTTTTTTTACTCCTACGCCGGCACAACCTCTACATATAGATGCAGGAAAAGATAATGGCTCAGCACCTGATGCAACAAAAATATCTAATGATGTTGTTGTTACATCAACTGGTCAGGTTGGCTTTGGACTTTTAAATCCCGTTACTAAAGTTGATCTGAGGTCTTCGTCTGATCAGGGAATTATTGGTTTAGGCAATAATACACAAAGCCCCTCTGCCGCAGGGGGAGGAGCAATACGTTACAATAACGGTGGATTTTTAGAATATTCCGACGGTGAACAATGGATAGCATTGCCACTTACTGCTCCAACAAAAGCATTGGTAAATGCCAGTAAAGGCTCTGCACAAAGTATTCCAAGTGCAGCTTCAACAGTTATTACAGGATGGACAGAAACAGTTGATTTAGGGGCCGGTGCCAGTGGAGATTTTGATCCTTCCACAGGGGTTTTTAAAGCTCCCCGTGATGGTTTTTATCTGGTTTCTTTCAATATTACCCTGGCTAATGGAAATATCCCTAAAAATACATTTGTCGAAACTGCAATAGAAAGCAGTCAAAGTACAGATAATATTCCTGTATTTAAAACTATAAATTCTTATCCTGCTTTTCAGGCTGGTGCAGTAAGTAATTATATAAGTGGTAACTGTAATGCTATCTTCAATCTTAAAAAAGATGATACTATAAAATTCAGCATAAGGCATAATATAGGCAGTGCCCGAAATACTTTGAATGACAGTAAATTAAATAATTTAAGTATAAGTGAATTGTAAACACGTAATAATGGGACAAAAAAATAAAATAAAAAAATTGATCAGTGCTGTTATTGCTTTGTCACTGAGTGTAACCTATATAAATGCTCAAATAGGAATAGGAGTACCCAATCCGTCAAATCCGCTTGAGGTTAAAACGGATGCCGGTAATATTATAGTTAATAGTTCCGGAAAATTGGGGACTATGGTTGCCAATCCCAAAGTAGCTTTGGATCTACGCGGCGGAACAAATAGTTCTGTGGCTATTGGAAATACTACGAAAACAGCTGCCCAGGCTGGGGCCGGAGCATTACGGTATATTGCAAGCCCGGCCATTGGGGTAAAGGGATATTTAGAATTTTCTGATGGTTCAAATTGGGTCAGTTTTTTTCCTAAAGGGAAACCGCGTATTATAGTAATGGCAAGTAAAACTACTCAGGATACCTATGTATTTGAAAGCGCAGTTCCTTCAGAAATAGGAACCAAATCCGGCATAGTGCAGAGAAGATCTTCTTATTTAACGAACTGGACTGAAAAATTAGACTCTGATTCTGGGGTTCCAACCTCAAATTTTGATCCGGCTACAGGTGAATTTACAGCACCACGCGATGGAGTTTATTTTGCAACATTTACTTTTGCATTACAATCCAGCCAGGTAAATACCGGGGCTAACAATCAAACAGAAGCTATTTGGGAAGTTAGAGATTCTGCCGGAACAATTACCCAAAGAATAAAAACAAATAATGGGTATGCTTCTGATACCGGAGCCAGTCCCAATGCCGTACCGGTAGGTTCAGCCTGTACAGTAAGTGTATACCTGAATAAAGGCAGCAAACTAAGACCTTTTACCTGGATTACAGTAGCATTTGATGGTACAACCAGCCAGTTTGATGTATCAGGAAGTGGAGCTTACAATGCGCTTACGATAGTTGAACAATAAAGATATTTTAATAAGTTTGAACAATCTGATTTTAATTTTTAAGTCTCCCAGCTTGATTGCGGGAGACTTTTTTTTGAATGAAAACGTAAACTTAAAATAAAAACCTGCAACTCATACGAATTACAGGTTTCTATTTTTGGAGAATACAGTGTTTTAACTTAAAATCTCACATGGTGCTATACAAATCACCCAGGGACATCTCTTTATTCCCGGAGGAGGGCAGCATGCTTCGGAACAACTTAATGCTCCGCCATTAATATTCTTCAACTGATCTCTTGAAATTTTTTTAGAATTTTTCATAGTCAAGTAATTGAATTAAACTAAAACTTAAGGTTGGTTTCCACCACCACATCCATCGTATGGCATACATTGCCACTTTCCGCCGATTAAGCAAAGCTGTCCGCCTCTGCAGTCAATTCCACCCTTGATTGTTTTCAAATCCTGTCTTTCGATTTTCTTTAAATTTTTCATAATAATATAGGTTTAGTTCTATTCGAAATTAATCAATTTTTATCAACTGTTGTAGAATTATCATGAAAATATTTATTTTCAATCAGTTTATTGTTTAATATTTTCCTTTAGAATTTCTATAATTAAACAAAATATAATGTATGTGAAGTAGGTTAAATAAGCCTTGTTAAAGGAATGCACAAAGAATTGATTTCTTTTGAGTAAAATCTTGTCTTGTGACAAGTTGGATTTCGTAATGACTTGCTAATTTTGGTTAAAAGTTTAATGACCAAATCCGATAATATTATGAAAAGTCTATTCAAATTCTCAACCCTATTGAAATCATTACTGATTTTAATGATTACCATTATCACATCACAGGTATATGGACAAAAAGTGAAACCTTCTGAAAGTGGCTATGCACCTGCTAACGGCAGCAAAGTTTATTATGAAGTCTATGGTAAAGGGAAGCCCATCGTATTATTGCATGGTGCTTTCATGACTATTGATACCAATTGGGGACAGCTGATTCCTGAACTGTCAAAAAACAGGAAAGTAATCGCTGTTGAATTACAGGGACACGGGCATACTCCGTTTTCAGAACGAAAATTATCACATACTGCTTTGGCAAGTGATGTGACAGAGGTAATGAATTATCTGAAAATTGATAAGGCAGATGTGGCAGGATATAGCTTTGGGGGAGCAATCGCTTATCAGCTGGCAATACAAAGCCCGGAAAGGCTGAACAAATTAGTTATTATTTCTTCAACGTATAAAAATAGTGGCTGGCTTCCTGAAGTAAATAATGCATTTAAAGGAATGAAACCTGAACTCTTTATGAACAGCCCTATGCATACTGCTTATGATGCCGTAGCGCCTGATAAAACAAAATGGACAAAGTTTCTGGAGCAGATGATAGTCACAGCTGGACAGCCATTTGATCTGGGTGATGATAATATTTCTAAAATTTCAGCACCAGTTTTAATTATAGCAGGTGACAATGATGGATTGGATAAAACCGAACTATCAAAAACCTATAAATTATTGGGAGGTGGAGTGTCTGCAGATATGGGACCTATGCCAAAATCCCAATTGGCTATTGTTCCGGGGCAAAGCCATGTCAGCCTGATGATGCAGACCGCAACAATTCTGAACTATCTGAACAGCTTTTTACAATAATCAGATACAATATCATTTATAAATTGAATATCATGAGAAAAATAACTGTCATATCAATGATTACAATGGATGGTGTCATGCAGGCACCCGGCGGTCCTGAAGAAGATACATCCGAAAACTTTAAATATGGTGGATGGACTGTATCGTATGGTGATGAGCTTTTCGGTGAAATCATGCAGGAAGAAATGAAACAGACTGACTATCTTCTGGGAAGAAAAACATTCGATATTTTTTCATCTTACTGGCCTCAGCACGCTGAATTCTGGCCGGGAATCAACGAAGGGAATAAGTATATTCTGTCTCAGTCTATAGAGAATTCAGATTGGAAGAATACATTTTTTCTCAAAAATCTGGATGATATCCGGAAGCTTAAGCAATCAGAAGGTGCTGATATTCAGATTTGGGGCAGCAGCGAACTTATTCATCTGCTGTTGAAGAATGACCTTGTAGATGAACTTCGTCTAAAAATCTATCCGTTGATTCTTGGTGAAGGGAAAAAACTGTTTGACGATAATTCTGTTCCGGCTGCTTTTGCCCTCACGGAAAGCCATGTAACATCAAAAGGAGTTATTATAGCTAACTACAAACGTTCTGGTGAGATTGTGACAGGCAATGTTGAAATGTAAATAGAGGCCTTTCATTAATTTTTATTTTTTTACAACTGTTAAACCTACAATATGGATACGAAATTTGAAGCAGGAATAAATATTGCCATAAAAATTCCCAAAAGTAAATATGAAAAAACGGTAGTCTTTTACAGAGACATCCTAAAACTGAACGTCGAAGAAAAACCGATTAATAATCCAACGGTTTCCAGAACCCATGAGGTAAAATTCGGGAATAATATCATCTGGCTGGACTGTGTAGATAATTATACCCATTCCGAAACCTGGTTACAGCTTACAGTTCCTGATGTAGAGCAAGCTACAGAATACCTTCGGTCAAACGGAGTAGAAACCTGTGACGAAATTGAAGAGCTTCCCGAAAATATGCATTGGATTACCGATCCTGCCGGCACAGTCTTCAATCTACAGGAAAGAAAATAGCAAAAGAAAGAAAGACGATGTAGAAAATTGCTTAGAATATGGTTTTAATCAAAAAATTAATATCTTTAACCATCAAATCATTAAATTTTAAACAATTCATGAAGACGAAAACATTAACTTTCATCTTAACCCTCTTTTTTCAACTGGTAAGTATCACTGCATTTTCTCAGAAAACAGCTGCTCTGAACTCTTTATTAGATAAAAATACAGAATTTATTTTTCCGCAGACTCCCGATAAAATATCAAAAGCACTGAACATAAAAACTGTTTTTTATGAAGATGCCAATGAAGAGAAATACGCGAAATGGCCTATGAAGACAGGATTGGAACTCTATTGCAGCCTGGGTAAAAACAATATTGTTGATGAGATGTTTTTTACCATTTCAGACAATAAATCCGTAGTGGTAGAAGGACTTCCATTTGGCCTTATCATGAATAAAAGTACATTGCAGGACAGCAAAACTAAGTTCAGTAAATACAATGCTAAAACGCAGAAACTTGGTGCAGACAGTGAATTTCCGGGAGGCTCAAAACTGATTTTTAAGAAAGGAAAACGGTTTGCAACCTTGTTTTTTGATAATAAAAATCTGCTAAAATCTTTAGGACTTACTACAGAACTTATTGATCCGGCTGTCAATTAATTTCAACAGCTTTCAAATACTATAAAATCCGTCACTTTTTTGGCGGATTTTTTCAATGTATTGAATGAAGTGCCACCGTGTAAAAATGATCTCTTTCATTCATCCGTAAAAATCCTCCATTCATTTCTTTATTTCCTGAGTTCATTGTTTTCTGATTGAACCGCAGAAGCAGATAGAATAACTTTGACATATCAAAACAGAAATAATTAACATCATAAACTATGAACAGAGAATTAATTTTTTTAAGAACATTTGCTTTTACAGCAGTTATTGGAATTGTATTTTTAACAGCTTCAGCTTTCAAAACAGACGGACATGAGAAATTCACAGAGATTGATGTTGAAAGAATCAATATTGTTGAAAAAGACGGTACTGTAAAGATGATCATTACCAATGTAGAAAAATTTCCCAACGGAGAAGATAAAATAAACGGTAATCCTACCAATAAAACAAGAAAAAAACGCTCAGGAATGCTTTTCTTCAATGAAGACGGAATAGAATGTGGAGGTTTTATTTATGATGGGCAGAAAAATAAAAACGGGCACAGCTCGGGATTATCCCTTACTTATGATCAGTATAACGGTGATCAGGTAATGCAGCTTTTGACTCAGGATTATAAGAAAGGAGATAAAAGAGTAGTGGCAAGCGGGCTTTATTTCAATGACCGCCCATCAAAAGAATCACAAATAAAAACCGGGGAAATAATGGCAGAGCTGAACCAGATAAAAGATCCGGAAGCTGCTCAGAAAAAATATAAAGAATATGAACAGCAGGGACTGATTGGAGGAGCACCAAGAATGATGCTTGGGAAAACCAAAGATGAACATAACGGATTGTTTTTATTCGACAGTAAAGGCCAGCCGCGAGCCAGATTCTGTGTAGATAAAAATAACGAAGCAAAACTGGATTTCTTAGATGATGAAGGAAACGTTACCGCATCATTTCCTGAAAAGAAAAAAAAATAATACAAAGAAACAGCCCTGTAAAAATATAGGGCTATTTTTGCAAAAAAGACCATTCAGAAAGCCGATGAAAACCATTGTAAAACGGATTAATCAAAACAGGTATTTTCTTCTGTTTATCCTTTTGTTTGCCTATGTACAATCTATTCATACCCGTATTGGGATAAGAAGAACATTAGACTGGTATATTTTTACTCCGGAAGCTGCAGTTGTCACTCTTATTAGTGCCTGTATCTTGTTTTTTGTGATCGATTTTTTCATTAAAAACTGGCAGAAGTCATCAACATTCAGCATCACAGAAATCCTTAAAATATTCAGTTCATCACTGTTGACCTATCTTGTGGTGATGAAGATAATAGGCTTTTTGATTGCCTTTGCTTTTGGAAAGATTGAGAAGAATTTTAATCAGGAAGTTGTTATTCTTTCCACTTTTTCAGATTTGATCGGGGGCTTTATTTATGGAAGTTTTTTTCTGGCATACCGTTACTACAAAAAGAATACAGACTATCAGAAACAGCTTGCTCTTTATGATCATGCATTGTCTGAAAGTAAAATTAATCAGCTGAAAGCGCAGCTTAATCCTCATTTCTTGTTCAATAATCTCAATATTCTGGACCAGCTCATAGAAGAAGATAAACGAAAAGCTTCCGACTTTCTTAACGAATTTGCAGAGATATACCGCTATGTTTTAGATGTTTCCGATAAAAAATTAGTAGCAGTGGAAGAAGAGCTTGCTTTTGCAGAGAAATATTTTAATCTGATCCAGTACAAATACGGAAATGCCTATTCATTAGAAATAAATCATATAAGATCCCCAGGAAATATTATCCCGTTATCATTACAGCTGCTTTTGGAAAATGCAGTTCAGCATAATCTTGGAACGCTTACAAATCCAGTTGTAGTCACCATAAATCTGGATCAGACAATAACCGTTTCAAATAATGTTATACCGAAGCGTAACAGTAAAAAAACGTCTGGAAGAGCGTTGAACAATCTTAAAGAACAATATACGTTATTAACCGACCGACAGGTAGAAATATTAAAAACAGAAACCGGATTTTCAGTAACACTTCCTATAATTCCAGTATAAAAATATGATAAAAGTTATAATTATCGAAGACGAAATTCCTGCCAGAAACAAATTAAAACGTTTTATCAGCGAATTGGAAGAACCGGTTGAGATCGTTGCAGAGATTGATACCGTAGAAGAAGCCGTTACTTTTTTTAAAAATTCAACAGTAGACCTGATCTTTTCTGATATAGAATTATTGGATGGAAATGCCTTTGAAATCTACAGTCAGGTGAACATTTCAAGCCCGATAATTTTCACAACCGCTTACGATCAGTATTGGATGAATGCCTTTGAAAGTAATGGTATAGAATATCTTTTAAAACCATTTTCACAGGAACGTTTCCAAAAAGCATGGGGTAAATTTCTTTTATTAAGAACTTCTGCATCAGAACAGAATGATGTCCTGATAAAACTTCAGCAAATGCTCAATAACAGTCATCCAGAGAAAAAATATAAAAAAAGATTTACGGTCTCCTCACATCAGGGAACTTATTTTGTAAATACTGAAGAGATCACTTTCTTTGAAGCAGAAGAGGGAATTGTCTTTGCTTTTGATACTGCAGGAAAAAAACATCTGCTTAATGAATCTACACTAAAAGAAATTGAAAATCAGCTTAGTCCTTCGGATTTTTTCAGAATTAACCGAAGTGAAATCGTTCAGAAAATACATATTGAAAGGATAGAGCGTTACAACAGAAATACACAGTCTATCCAGATAAAAGGACATAAAATCCACCTTATCACAAGCCAGAGTAATACCTCTGCTTTCAGAAAATGGATTGAAGAATAAAGATTAAATTTTTGACTGAAAATGATATAAAAAAGATCATTTGAAGCCAGAAAATGAGCATCCATTATCGCTAAAAAAAAAGTTTTAAAAAACGCTTCAATTCCAGAATGAAAAACAATAACAAGTAGACAGTTTCTTTGAACTTGTCTGATTTTTTCACGACATATCTTGTGGATTTTGTAACAAAAAATGGGCAGGATAATCTAAATTATAATGTCTGTTGGGTGAAGAATGTATTTTTAATAATAACATAATCAATGGATTATGATTAAATAATTATTGTTTGCATAAAATATCTTTCATGTTTTTATAAAATACCTATATTTACCACCAAGGAGTTCTTAACATCTTCTTTATCAACCGAAACTGGTTACACTTAGCTGTGTCTTAAAAGGGAATCGTGTGCAAATCACGAACTGTCGCGCAACTGTAAGTAACATCAAGGTTTTTATCAAAAAAGGTCCACTGTATACCTCGTTATATGGGAAGGGCGATAAAAACTGTTACAAGTCAGGAGACCTGCCTATTTCGAATTGACGATGCTTTCGCGGTCTGAAGCTTATAGTCAGGTATGATACGATATGGATAACAGTGGGATCAATATATTTTGTCAGCTCGTGTTATTTTTATGATGCAGATAAGTAGTGGAGTGGTATGCTCTTTCATTATCGTGTATTCATCGTATTTTTCCTTTTCCATATTTTTCTTTCTCACAGGCATTGTGAAGTTTATCAGGAACTTTTTATGAGGATTTAATCAATATAAAAAGTTAAAAAAATGTATCCATTCGATTTCGATTATTCATACAGCAGCAGACTTGGAAATAAACAGATTGGCACGGAGATAATGGCTCTGAATTCCGGATTACAAAAATCGATTAAAACAAATCAGTTATTTTTTGATTTCCTTTTTAACATATCATGCAATGCCGGTAGCTATTGTGATGCCTGTTCATGGTTTTCTGTAAAACAAATTTCAACTAAACAATAAATATTATAATGACTACAAGTGAAAGTTTGAAGTCTCCCGGTATGAAATTTCGGGAGGCCATGCGAAAAGAAAGTCCCCTTCAGATTGTTGGCACCATCAATGCCAATCATGCATTGTTAGCACAGCAGGCAGGTTTTAATGCAATTTATCTTTCAGGAGGAGGTGTTGCCGCGGGTTCTCTAGGGATTCCGGATCTAGGAATTACCACGCTGGAAGATGTATTGATTGATGTTCAGCGTATCACGAATGTTTGTGATGTACCGCTCATGGTAGATGTTGATACCGGATTCGGACCTTCAGCATTCAATGTGGCAAGAACTGTAAAGTCACTGATTAAAGCTGGAGCTGCGGCCCTCCATATTGAAGACCAGGTAGGGGCAAAACGCTGTGGACACCGCCCGGGAAAAGAAGTGGTAACCAAAGAAGAAATGGTAGACAGAGTGAAAGCAGCGGTAGATGCCCGTACCGATGAAAATTTTGTAATTGGTGCCCGTACCGATGCATTTGCTAATGAAGGATTGGAAAAAACATTGGAAAGAGCAGCAGCTTATAAAGAAGCTGGAGCAGATTTTATTTTTGCAGAAGCCGTTCCTGACTTAAGCTTTTATCACAAGTTTGTTGAAGCCGCAGGAGTTCCAGTGCTGGCTAATATTACCGAATTCGGGATGATCAGAATGTACACGGTGGAAGAATTAAAAAATGCAGGCGTGGGACTGATCCTTTATCCGCTTTCTGCTTTCCGTGCTGCCAATAAAGCCGCTCAAAATGTATATGAACACCTTCGTAAAGACGGAACACAGATCAATGTATTGGATACTATGCAAACCAGGGAAGAACTCTATCAAAGCATCGGATACTATGACTACGAACAAAAATTAGACAACCTTTTTAAACAAAATAATTGATAATGTCAACTAACAGTGAACCCACATTTAAACCTAAAAAAAGCGTTGCGCTTTCAGGGGTAGCAGCAGGTAATACGGCTCTTTGCAGTGTCGGAAAAAGTGGAAACGATCTCCATTACAGAGGATATGATATTCTGGATCTGGCAGAGAAAGCACAGTTTGAAGAAGTAGCTTATCTTTTGATCTACGGCCAGCTGCCAACCGGAGCACAATTGAAAAACTATAAAGCCAAACTAAAATCTTTGAGAGGGCTACCTCATTCTGTGAGAAATATTCTTAAGAGTATTCCTGCAGCGGCTCATCCCATGGATGTCATGCGTTCCATGGTTTCTGCTATCGGAAGTATTCAGCCGGAAAAAGATGATCATAATATGGCGGGAGCAAGAGATATTGCAGACAAATTACTGGCATCTTTCAGCTCAGGTCTGTTATATTGGTATCATTATACCCATAATGGAAAAGAAATTGACGTAGAAACCGATGATGATACAATAGGAGGGCATTTCCTTCACCTGCTGCATGGGAAAAAACCTGCAGATTCCTGGGTAAAAGCAATGGAAATCTCGTTAAACCTCTATGCAGAACATGAATTTAATGCCTCAACATTTACCAGCCGTGTGATTGCCGGAACAGGATCTGATATTTACTCTGCAATTACCGGAGCAATTGGTGCTTTGAGAGGACCTAAACATGGTGGGGCAAATGAAGTTGCTTTTGAAATCCAAAGCCGCTACAATTCTCCTGATGAAGCAGAAAGCGATATTCGCAAGCGTATTGTGAACAAAGAAGTGATTATTGGCTTTGGACACCCGGTGTATACCATTTCAGATCCGAGAAACGTCGTGATTAAAAAAGTGGCGAAAGAACTTTCTGAAGAAGCAGGAGATATGCTGCTGTATAATATTGCTGAAAGATTGGAAACGATCATGTGGGAAGAAAAGAAAATGTTCCCGAATCTGGATTGGTTCTCCGCTGTTTCTTACCATCTGATGGGAGTGCCTACTCTGATGTTTACTCCGTTATTTGTCATTTCAAGAGTGACCGGATGGAGTGCTCATATTATAGAACAGAGACAGGATGGAAAGATTATCCGTCCAAGTGCCAATTATACAGGGCCTGAAAACAAAGAATTTGTGTCCATCAACGACCGGAAATAATGGAAAATAGAATGTCGGAAATGAAAAAACAATAATTCATTTTCAATTTTCCACTCTTAACTTTTAATTAATTAAAATTTTTCAATAATAAAAAATGAGTTCACACATCTCAAACGAAAGACCACAACCCGATCAGGTATTAACAGACATTGCAGACTATGTTTTAAATTACGAAATTAAAAATGACTTAGCATGGAAGACCGCTCACTACTGTCTTCTGGATACAATCGGCTGTGGGCTGGAAGCATTGACTTACCCGGCATGTACAAAACTTTTAGGACCTGTGGTAAAAGGGACAGTAGTTCCTAACGGCGCAAAAGTACCGGGTACCCAATTCCAGCTGGATCCCATTCAGGCAGCGTTCAATATCGGAGCGATCATCCGTTGGCTGGACTTCAATGATACATGGCTGGCAGCAGAATGGGGACATCCTTCTGATAACCTTGGAGGGATTCTGGCGACCGCAGACTGGTTATCCAGAACAAATATTGCAGAAGGAAAATCACCTTTAAAAATGAAACAGGTACTGGAAGCAATGATCATGGCTCACGAAATTCAGGGCGTAATGGCATTGGAAAATTCATTCAATAAAGTAGGACTGGATCACGTTTTATTGGTAAAATTAGCTTCCACAGCAGTTGTAGGAAAGCTGGTCGGATTAAACCGTGATGAAATTGTCAATGCCGTGTCACTGGCTTTTGTGGACGGACAGTCTTTAAGAACTTACCGTCACGCTCCCAATACAGGTTCCCGTAAATCATGGGCGGCAGGAGATGCTACCTCAAGGGCAGTACGTCTTGCCCTGATTGCAAAAACAGGAGAAATGGGCTATCCATCTGTATTGACAGCAAAAACATGGGGATTCTATGATGTTTCCTTCAAAGGGAATGAATTCAAATTCCAGAGAGAATACAGTTCTTATGTAATGGAAAATGTACTCTTTAAAATTTCTTTCCCTGCCGAATTTCACTCGCAGACTGCAGTAGAAGCCGCAATGACATTACACGCAACTTTAAGAGGCCTTGGAAAAACAACAAATGATATCAAAAAAATTACCATCCGTACCCATGAAGCTGCTATTAGAATTATTGACAAAAAAGGTCCGTTAAATAACCCTGCTGACCGTGACCACTGCATCCAATATATGGTGGCTGTACCATTGATCTATGGAAGACTTACGGCTGCCGATTATGAAGATAACATCGCTTCAGATCCAAGAATTGATGCACTTCGTGACAAAATTGAATGTGTGGAAGATGTTCAGTTTACTGCAGATTATCATGATCCGGAAAAACGCTCCATTGCCAATGCGATGACGGTAGAACTTAATGACGGAACTGTTTTAGACGAAATAGTGGTAGAATATCCTATTGGTCACAAACGAAGAAGAGACGAAGGTATTCCTGAACTGATCAAGAAATATAAAGTTAATCTTGCTCGTATTTTCCCGGAAAAACAACAAAGAACAATCCTTGAAAATTCATTGGAATATGACACATTAGTGAATCTTAACGTCAATGAATTTGTAGATCTTTTAGTCATTTAAAATCAAAAGAGATGGAGAATTGAATATCAAAACGTTTTTAAAGAATAGTCGATATTTTTTTGAAAAATGATCAGTTCTCCATTCTCATTTTTATGATTAAAACTTTCAATGCTCCATTTTAATTAAAAAAACTATGTCACAAAAAATAAAAATATTAATCAATGGAAATTTTACAGAAAGTAAAACGAAAAACTATCTTCCTGTAGAAAATCCTGCTTCACAGGAGATTCTGGCAGAAGTTCCTCTCACGGAATTGTCTGAAATAGATGAAGCTATTGAAGCCGCTGCAGAAGCTTTCAAAATATGGAAAGAAGTTGCCACTCCGGAAAGAGCAAGACTATTTCTGAAATACCAGCATCTTTTAAAAGAACATCAAAAAGAAATTGCGGAAATCCTTTCCAAAGAAAACGGAAAAACCTTTGCAGATGCTATGGGAGATGTTTGGCGCGGCATAGAAGTCGTAGAGCATGCCTGTAATATTCCGACCCTGATGATGGGGGAAACAGTAGAAAACGTAGCAAGAGGAGTAGATACCTACAGTTACATTCAGCCTCTTGGGGTCTGTGCAGGAATTACTCCTTTCAACTTCCCGGCCATGATTCCTTTGTGGATGTTTCCTATGGCGATAGCATGCGGTAATACCTTTATCTTAAAACCTTCAGAGCAGACTCCTATGACCTCCATGAAAATGGCAGAACTGTTTTTGGAGGCAGGTTTTCCTAAAGGTGTTTTAAATATTGTTCACGGTACCAAAGATCAGGTAAATCATATTTTGAATCATGCCGACATCAGGGCTATTTCATTTGTAGGCTCTGTACCGGTTGCAGAACATGTCTACCGCACCGGAACCGATAATCTCAAAAGAGTTCAGGCTTTTGGCGGAGCTAAAAATCATATGGTAGTTATGCCCGATGCCAATAAAAGTCAGGTGATTAATAATCTGGTAGGAGCTTCCTGTGGTGCGGCCGGTCAGCGTTGTATGGCGATCAGTGTGGCTGTATTGGTAGGAGAGTCTCAAAATTGGATAGAAGATATTAAAACTGCTTTAAGTACAGTAAAGCCAGGGGTCTGGTCTGATGAATCAGCTGCATTTGGCCCATTGATCAATAAGCAATCTAAAGAGAAAGTAGTAAGGTTGATCAAAAGTGCCTACGATCAGGGAGCAGAAGTCCTCCTGGATGGAAGCAGCTATACCGTAGAAGGCTATGAAAACGGATATTTTGTAGGCCCTACCTTATTTAGCAGTGTTTCTGTGGATATGGACATCTACAAAGAAGAAATTTTCGGGCCGGCATTGCTGTTATTAAAGGCAGAAACCTTAGATGAAGCGATAAGGATCATTAATGAAAACCCATACGGAAACGGAACCTCAATTTTTACTAATTCAGGAGCCGCTGCAAGAAAATTCCAGCATGAAATTGAAGTAGGGCAGATTGGTGTCAACCTTCCGATTCCTGTTCCGCTACCATTTTTCTCTTTTACGGGATGGCGGAAATCATTCTTTGGCGATCTGCACTCTTATGGAAAACAAGGCGTTCGTTTCTATACCGAAACCAAAACCATTACCGCCCGCTGGTTTGAAGAAGATGTGCCGGGAGGAAGTGTGAATATGACCATCAACTTAAAATAATGTAAAACGGATAATTGAGATAATTAGCCTTCTCAATGATCCATTTTTTTACATTCAATTATTCATTCTCAATTCAAATAAATTTTCAATTTAATACTATGGAGTTTAACCTAAATGAAGATCAGCTGGCATTTCAGGATGCTGCGAGAAAGTTTGCTGAAAAAGAGCTGTTTCCATATGCTTCAGAATGGGATGCTGAAAAGAAATTTCCCAAAGAAGCTATTGTTAAGGCCGGAGAATTGGGCTTCTGTGGTATATACACCAGTGAAGAAGCCGGAGGATTGGGACTATCACGGTTGGATGCTGCCATTATATTTGAAGAATTAGCAGCAGCATGTCCTTCTACTACAGCCTATATTACCATACACAACATGGTTTCATGGATGGTTGATGAATTTGGAACTGATGAAATCAGGAAAAAATTATGTCCGGATCTGGCATCAGGCAGACTCTTGGGCTCCTATTGCCTTACTGAACCAGGCTCAGGCTCAGATGCAGCAGGTTTGAAAACAACAGCCGTCAAAAAAGGAAATAAATATAGTATTAATGGAACCAAAGCATTTATCTCCGGGGCAGGTGAAAGTGATATATTAATTGTCATGGCCCGTACGGGAGAATCTGGCACCAAAGGAATCAGTGCATTTGTAGTACCTGCAGATGCTCCGGGAATCAGTTTTGGAGAAAAAGAAAAAAAGCTGGGCTGGAATACACAGCCGACCCGTTTTGTGTTTTTAGATCATGTGGAAGTAGAAGAGAAATATCTTTTAGGTACATTAGGGGAAGGATTTAAAATAGCTCTGAAAGGATTGGACGGAGGCCGCATCAATATTGGCACATGTTCCGTAGGAGCAGCACAGGGAGCAATCAATCAGGCTCAGCGCTATATGCATGAAAGGCAGCAGTTCGGAAAATCTTTGGCCCAGTTTCAGTCTCTTCAATTTAAAATTGCAGATATGGTGACGGAGTTGGTCGCAGCCCGTCAAATGGTACAGTTGGCAGCATTTAAGCTTGATTCCAAAGATCCCAATGCCACTACTTATTGTGCCATGGCGAAAAGATTGGCTACGGATATGAGCTTTAATATATGCAACGAGGCCCTTCAGATCTTAGGCGGCTATGGCTGTACACAGGATTTTCCGGTTGAAAGGCTGATGCGTGATGCCAGAGTACATCAGGTAGTGGAAGGAACCAATGAAATTATGAAACTCGTGATTTCAAGAAAGATCCTTGAAGAAGGAGCCACTTTACAAATAAGATGATAAACAGAGTTTTCATATTTAACTTAGAAGCTGTTTAAACTTTATTATTAATTATTTTAACCACAAAAGACACAAAAGCTTTTATTTTAAAACACTTTAGTTCACTTAAGTAAGGCTAAAATGATGTCTCAGAAAAGCTCACATAAGATGAAAGTCAAAGATTTTCACAAAACTTAGGTGTACTTTTTATCCATAAAGCCAGGCACTAAAGAAACTTAAGTGTTTAAAACTTTTGTGACTTTTGTGGTTTGATAAAGTTTAGACAACTTTTTAATAATAATTTTCAATTTTCAACTCTCAATTTTTAATTAAATACCATGAGTGTAATTATAACAGAAATAAAAAATAAGGTCGGGATTATTACTCTGAACTCTGAGAAAACCCTCAATTCGCTGTCATTGGAAATGATAGAAGAACTGAAAGTTATCTTGGAAAACTGGAAGACTTCTGATGAAGTAGCCTGTATATTCCTTCAGGGAGCTGGCGAAAAAGCATTCTGTGCAGGTGGTGATGTAAGAAAATTACATGATGCTATTATTGCGCAGCGTAAAGTAGATGCTTCAAAGGTTCCACAGGACTGTTTCGACTTCTTTTCAAAAGAATATCAGGTAGACTATGCCATTCATACATATCCAAAACCTGTCATCGTCTGGGGACACGGAATCGTTATGGGAGGCGGAATTGGTTTAATGGTAGGAGCCTCACACCGCATCGTTACAGAAAAAAGTAAACTGGCAATGCCTGAAATTACAATTGGACTGTATCCTGATGTAGGGGGAACCTGCTTTTTGAATAAAATGCCTTCCGCCTATGGAGTTTATTTAGGATTAACAGGCGCAAGACTGGATGGAGCAGATTGTAAATTCTTAGGACTGGCAGATTATTTTATAGAATCTTCCTCAAAAGAAACTGTTCTGAATGCCCTTCAACAGGTAGACTGGGACGGAGCATCTCATAAAACTGTTTCCCATATTCTCGAAAATATTTCAAAAGAAGTCATTATTCCTGAGTCTCAGGCGGAATTACACGCTTCTTTTATCAAGCAGTTTGAAGAAATCAACTCTCTGGAAGATTTCAGAAAAATATTGATCAGCCATAATGATAAAGATGAATGGATTAATAACGGTGTGAAAAGCTTTGAAGCCGGATCTCCAAGTTCAGCGCACATTATTTTCAGACAATTGAAACAAGGTAAAGATCTAAGCCTTGAAGAGGTTTTTCAATCTGAACTGAATCTGTCGTGTCAGTGCTGTATCCACCCTGATTTTGCAGAAGGAGTAAGAGCATTATTGGTAGACAAAGACATGTCTCCGAAATGGCATCCCGCAACATGGAAAGAGATTACGGAAGAATGGATAGATTCTTACTTTAAAGAATTGAAAATGGAAAATGAAACATTGAGAATGGAGATTTAAGTATTGAAAATAAGACTTTTATGACATTCATAGATGTTTTTAATCAATAGAGAACTTTGAACCCTCAACTTTAAACTTTAAACTAAAAATTATGTCAAATATAGCATTCATAGGATTAGGAAATATGGGTGGGCCAATGGCTATTAACCTGATCAAAAAAGGTCATCACGTTGTGGGTTTTGACCTTTCGGAGGAAGCTTTGAAAATACTGGTGTCAGAAGGAGGAAAGGCTGCAGGATCTGCTGTGGCCGCTTCTGAGGATGCAGATGTAGTGATTTCAATGCTGCCTTCCGGAAAACACGTAGCTGATCTTTATTCAGAAGATTTTATGAGCAGCCTGAAACCAAACACATTATTAATTGACAGCAGTACCATTGATGCAGTTACAGCCCGTACAGTGGCTGAACTTGCTGCTTCAAAAGGCTGCAGAATGATAGATGCACCCGTTTCCGGAGGAACTGCCGGAGCTCAGGCAGGTACACTCACCTTTATTGTGGGTGGTAAACAGGAAGACTACGAAAAAGCCAGGCCGATACTCAAGTGTATGGGACAGAATATATTTCATGCCGGAGAATCCGGGGCGGGTCAGGTTGCTAAGATCTGTAATAATATGCTGTTGGCCATTCACATGATCGGAACTTCAGAAGCTATCAATCTGGGGGTGAAACATGGTCTTAATCCTCAGGTTTTAAGTGAGATTATGCAGAAGAGTTCCGGGAAAAACTGGTCCTTGGATGTTTATAATCCCTATCCGGGAGTAATTGAAAATGCTCCGGCTTCCCGTAATTATTCTGGTGGTTTTGCCGTAGACCTGATGACAAAAGATCTGGGCCTTGCTGCAGAAGCGGGTTTGGAAACCAAAACATCTACACCTCTTGGCAATACCGCATTGAATTTGTACAGAATGTGGAGCGAATCCGGAAATGGAAAAACAGACTTTTCAAGTATTATTCAATTTCTAAACAGAGACCTTTAAAAATTGAATAGAAGGTAAATACTGTCTATGATTACTTTTTAATAATTATCAACTATCAATTAAAAAAATGACTTTCGAAACATTATTATATCAACAAAACGGACCTGTCGGAACGCTGACGATAAACCGTCCGCAGGCATTAAACTCCTTGAATGAACAGGTTTTACAGGAACTGAAATCATTTGCCAGCAAGATAAGATCAGATAAAAATATCAGAGTATTAATTATTACCGGTTCCGGGGAAAAAGCTTTTGTTGCAGGGGCTGACATTAAAGCCATGCAGCAAATGACTCCCGCAGAAGCAGAGACTTTTTCTATTGCTGCACAAACTGCTTTTAATGCTATTGAAGAACTTCCGTTTGCTGTGATCGCTGCTGTGAACGGTTTTGCATTGGGAGGAGGGTGTGAACTGGCATTATCCTGTGATATTATCCTGGCTAGCGGGAAAGCAAAATTTGGACTCCCTGAAGTGACATTAGGATTATTGCCTTGTTTTGGCGGAACCCAGCGTCTGCCAAGAGCTATCGGATTATACAAAGCAAGGGAAATGGTTTTCTCCGGAGAATTTTATTCCGCAGAAGCTTGTAAAGATTTTGGTTTTGTCAATCATGTTTTTGCGCCCGAAGAATTACTCAACGAAGCTCAAAAACTGGCAGAAACAATTGCCGCAAGAGGACCTGTAGCTGTGGCAAAAGCAAAACAGTCTTTAAATACAGGATTTGAACTGCACATTACGGATGGGTTAAAACAGGAAGCTGCATTATTCGGAGAGTTGTTTACAACAGAAGACCACCATGAAGGTATCGGGGCATTTATAGAAAAAAGAACCCCGGACTTTAAAGGAAATTAATACATTGGAAGATAGAGAATTGAAAATAGCATGGTTTAAGTTAAGTATCATTTTCCATTTTCAATTCTCAATTTTCCATTTTTATTATATGGTGATTCCATGATTGTTTTTCACCTCAGCCATGACAAACGTACTGTGAGTGCTCCCTATAGAATCTACAGATCCCAGTTTATTAAACACAAAATCCTGGTAATGTTTCATATCCCGTACCTGAACTTTCAGAAGAAAATCAAAATCTCCGGAAATATTGTAGCATTCTGCAACTTCTTCAATTTCTAAAATTTCTTTCACAAAATCATAACCTACAGATCGGTCGTGAATTTTCAGCTTAATCTGACAGAAAACCGTAAACCCACGGTTGAGTTTTTCAGCATCAAGAACAGCGGCATATCTTTTCACAAACCCTTCCTGTTCCAATCTTTTTACTCTTTCAAAAACAGGTGAAGTGGAGAGGTTCACTTCTTTAGCAAGCTCTTTAACGGTCAGTTTTGCATTTTTCTGGAGCAGCCTCAGCAGCTGTACATCCTTATCATCGAGTTGTTCCACAGAATATTATTCTTTTAGATTATAAAAACAGTCAAATGTAAAGAATTATATGCTTTTTACTGTGTTTTTTAAAGTTTATTTTGCTTAATTAATTAGCTTTTATTGTGTGTTTATTCTGTATTGTTAATTTTACACAAGATTAAAAACTTTTACTGATGACTATCATTACAGGTAAAAGTACAGTTCTTTAGAGATACTTCATCAAACAGGAAAGGTTTTACGTAACGTAGATTAATAGGGAATCGTGTGAGAATCACGAGCTGTCGCGCAACTGTAAGTAACATACCAAAGGTTTCTGTCTTAGTATATCCACTGCCAAAAGCGGGAAGGATGATGGAAACTGTTACAAGTCAGGAGACCTGCCTTTACTGAATTGACGATGCTTTCGCGGTCTGAAGCTTTGGGTCATACAGATGATATATCGGATTTATACACTTTCTCTGTAAGGGAATTGTATTGTTTGTTATATCATGATCCTGAAATTTTTATCCGTTAAAACATTACGAAGCATTTTTAAAAGACTTTACCATTAAGTTTAATTAAAAAGTAAAAAAAATGCAAACTCACATTCTGGGCTATCCGCGTATTGGTAGCAAAAGAGAACTCAAAAAAGCCTGCGAGCAATATTGGTCAGGTAAAATCCTTTTGGAAGAACTTCTGAATACGGGCAGAAATATCTGTAACCAAAACTGGAACATTCAGAAAGAAGCCGGTATAGACCTTATTCCCTGTAATGATTTTTCATATTATGATCAGGTATTGGATATGAGTCTTGTGGTAGGGGCAATTCCCACACGTTATCATGAAGTAGTGCTTAAAAAAAACAATTCTGAGCTGGATCTTTATTTTGCCATGGCAAGAGGATATCAGAAAGAAGGACTGGATATCACAGCGATGGAAATGACAAAATGGTTTGATACCAATTATCACTATATCGTTCCCGAGTTTTATAAAAATCAACAGTTTAAACTGAGTTCAGATAAAATTTTCAATGAATTTGCAGGAGCAAAGCAGGCAGGAATCAATGCAAAACCGGTCATTATCGGACTAGTTTCTTATCTGTTGTTAGGAAAAGAGAAAGAAGAAGGATTTGATAAACTGGATCTCGCTGGAAACCTTCTTTCCGTATATACAGAGATTTTAACAAAACTTCAGGAGCAGGGTGCAGAATGGATTCAGTTTGATGAACCTTTTCTGGCATTGGATTTAACGGAGAAAGCAAAAGAAACATATCATTTTATTTATACCGAAATAAGAAAACGCTTTCCGAAACTGAAATTTATTATTGCCACTTATTTTGACGGATTAAAAGATAATGGATCACTTGCGGTATCACTTCCTGTGAATACTTTACACATTGATTTGGTTAGAAACCCTGAACAGTTAGATGATATTCTGAATGTCATTCCGGAAAGCTTAGGCCTTTCATTGGGTGTGGTTGACGGAAGAAATATCTGGAAAAATGATTATGAAAAGTCTTTGTCTTTCATTCAAAAAGCAGTTGAGAAATTAGGATCTGAAAGGGTTTTAATTGCTCCTTCCTCTTCATTACTTCATTCACCTTGTGATCTGGATTTTGAAACCACACTTAATCCGGAAATTAAAAACTGGCTGGCTTTTGCCAAACAAAAAGTGGCAGAAGTGGTAACGCTTAAAGAACTGGCATCCGGAACAGAGAATAAACAGATTCTTGCCGCTTTTGAAGATAATAAAAAAGCAATTGCAAGCAGAAGAACATCTTCTCTTATTCATAATGATGACGTGAAGCAAAGAGCAAATGCGGTTACTGAAAAAGATGCTCAAAGGATAAATACTTTCAAAATCCGTAAAGAAGAACAACAGAAAGTACTGCAGCTTCCTTTATTCCCAACAACAACCATTGGGTCATTCCCGCAGACCACTGAGGTAAGAAGCTGGAGAGCAAAATTCAAAAAAGGAGAGCTGACGGCAGAGCAGTATGATACCTTACTGAAAGAAGAGACCCAGAGAACGATTAACTGGCAGGAAGAAATAGGGATAGATGTATTGGTTCACGGGGAATTTGAACGTAATGATATGGTGGAATATTTCGGAGAGCAGCTGGAAGGTTTTGTATTTACAAAAAATGGCTGGGTACAAAGCTACGGAAGCCGTTGTGTAAAGCCTCCTGTGATCTTCGGTGATGTTTCCCGCCCGACACCAATGACGGTATATTGGTCCCAATATGCACAATCCCAGACTGAAAAATGGGTAAAAGGAATGCTCACAGGTCCTGTTACGATCTTACAATGGTCTTTTGTACGTGATGATCAGCCCCGTTCAGAGACGTGTAAGCAAATTGCTCTGGCTATCCGTGATGAGGTTGCGGATCTTGAAAAAGCAGGAATCAGAATTATTCAGATTGATGAGCCTGCGATAAGAGAAGGGCTTCCATTAAGAAAGACAGACTGGCAGAACTACCTGAAATGGGCCGTAGAAGCTTTCAGAATTTCAGCAAGCGGAGTGGAAGATGCTA
Organism: Chryseobacterium sp. D764; assembly: GCF_019317325.1. NCBI lineage: Bacteria > Pseudomonadati > Bacteroidota > Flavobacteriia > Flavobacteriales > Weeksellaceae > Chryseobacterium > Chryseobacterium sp. D764. Next base: position 377,853 of record NZ_CP079219.1, read on the forward strand.
CACAGATTCATACCCATATGTGCTATTCGGAATTCAATGATATTATTGAAAATATTGCTGATATGGATGCAGATGTGATTACCATAGAATGTTCCCGTTCTCAGATGGAACTGCTGAATGCTTTTGCAGATTTCAGATATCCGAATGAAATTGGTCCCGGAGTATACGATATTCATTCCCCAAGGGTTCCGTCAAAAGAAGAAATGATTGAACTGTTGAGAAAAGCTCAAAACGTAATTCCTGCCAATCAACTCTGGGTAAATCCGGACTGCGGACTGAAAACAAGACACTGGGAAGAAACAGAAAAAGCTTTGATTGCAATGGTGGCCGCAGCTAAAGAAGCCTCCGTAGAATATGCACTTTAAAAAAACTTTAAAATAATTATATTCAACAATTCAGATCGTGTTATGATTTTCATAGCACGATCTGTTATTTTAAAAGGATAAAAATAGGGTGATCATTTAATATTCTATTCATTTTTATATAGTATTTTTGCTGCCCGATGTATTTTGACAGATATGAGTCTTAAAAATACATTGAAAAACTGATAACCAACGATACATTTAAATATGAAAGAATCATTTTCTGAAATGAGATCAGAAACCTACAGCCCGGAATACATAGCCAGAATAAGATGGAGTATTGTCATTCTTTTTGCGGTCATTGCTGTTGTTTTACTGGGATTTTTTATTGATGCTGTTTCACATACTTCTACAGATACCGCATCTGACATGATCTTCTTTTTATTCTTTTTGATTACTGGCCTGCTGGCAGGGTGGCTGGCTTATCAAATGATCAGAAATCAGGATGAGAAAATCAGTGGTCTGCTGATCAATCATCAGGGAATCCTGTTTCTCAACAGAAAAGAGAAAATACTGTCAGAAATTAAATACCAGGATTTGATCAAAAGCAAGGACTCCTATACAAAAGATATTTATTCAGAATCTCAGAATCTCGGAAAATATAGTAATTTCAGAAAAAATCTATATGTTCATGAAAAAGATGAAACCGGAAAACCCAAAAAGAAACTGATCAATCTGGATGTGATTCCACTTAAAAACCGGTATGATCTTATTGGACATTTTCTGAAAGGAGTACAGACTTTTCGCCCCGATCTCAAAATTGATTCTGAGGTTTACAAGGATTTTTATCTTGATGAAAAAACATTACGCTATGCTCCTGACCATCTTAAAAGCGATATGAAAGTGAAAATTATTACAATAGCTGTTGTCATTCTGGTGATCATCGCTTTCAGATACATTTTTTTAGATGAAGTCTAAGTTATTTTGCCTGTAATGAGCTTGGTGGATAGCCAAACTGCTTTTTAAATGCAAAGGAGAAATGAGATAAATTTTCAAAGCCCAAATCCAGATAAATATCGGAAACCGATCTCTCTTTTTGGGTAAGCAGAAAATGAGCTTCCTTCAATCGCCGAAGCTGCAGCCATTGTCTTGGCGGTATCCCGAATATCTTTTGAAAATCTCTTTTAAAGGCAGACAGACTTCGCCCTGTTAAATAAGCAAATCGTTCTACATTGACATTGAAATGAAAGTTTTTGTTCATAAAAGTTTCAATATCTATTTTGTAAGGCTCAGAAAAATCAAATAAAATATCTTTAAGACCCGGATCATCACTCAGCATCAGAAGTAAAGCTTCTTTCTGTTTGAGACGCAGAAGTTCTGTAGAAGCAGGAAGTTCTTCATAGGCCAGTAAAGAGTACATAAAAGAAGTTAATGCCTTTTGATCCGGTTTTATAAAAGCCGGAATATTATCCTTCTTCTCTGCCTGATAGCCATACTCACGGCTGAAATCACGTAAGATGGCTTCATCAAAATAAATGGTTACCGTTCTTATCTCTCCATCTTTAGGAGGGTATTTTGCAAACTTCAGGAGACGGTTTTTTCTTGCAGAATAAAGTTCCCCTTCTTTAAATATCGTCTTTGTGGTACCGTCATTCAGTTCCATTTCCCCGGAAATAACCAGTCCCAGACTATGGATTCGTGCAAATTGTTCTCCTTCCCTGAATTCTGAAAAATGACAGGAGTAATTGATAGGTAAAAGAATATTATTTTCGCTCATGGCTCAGACAGTTATTTCTTGATCGATTCTTTTTTCAAACTTACAAAACTTTTTTAGTATCAATAATGGATTACATATTGTTTAAATCCTCAAAGCCTGCTATTGCACAGACTCTGAGGATTTTAATATCAGGCAAGAATGGTCTTGGGTTCAAGATAAGCCTCCAATCCGAACACACCATACTCACGGCCGATACCACTTTGCTTAAACCCACCGAAAGGAGCATAAGGATCATGTGAAAATCCATTGATACAGATTCTTCCGGCATCAATCTGTGCAGCAATACGTTCTGCATGCTCTTTATCAGAAGAACTGATGTAAGCTGCCAGACCATAAGTGGTGTCATTGGCAATAGCAACCGCTTCCTCTTCATTAGCATAAGGAATGATAGACAATACCGGCCCGAAGATTTCCTCCTGAGCGATACGCATATCATTACGAACATTGGTAAAGATGGTTGCTTTTACAAAATTACCATTTTCAAGACCTTCCGGTTTACCTTCACCACCTGCGAGCAGCGTTGCGCCTTCTTCCTGCCCAAGACGGATGTAGCTTTGTACTCTTTCAAACTGCTTGGTGCTTACCATAGGTCCTACAAGGGTATCTTCTTCATTAGGGTTTCCTACTTTTACCTGTTCCGCCGCTTTTTTAGCCAGTTCATTCACTTCATTCAATCTGTTGATAGGAACAAGCAGACGGGTAGGAGCGATGCAAGCCTGTCCGTTGTTCATATAGGCTCCGAAAACAGCCATAGGAATAGCTTTTTCCAGATCGGCATCTTCAAGAATGATATTCGGAGACTTTCCGCCAAGTTCAAGAGTTACTCTTTTCATAGTATCTACGGCTTCTTTGGCAATAGCTTTTCCTGTAACTGTGGATCCGGTGAAAGAGATTTTTGCGATATCGGGATGCTGGGTAATTTCTGCACCCACTACATTTCCTAACCCATTTACAATATTGAATATCCCTGCAGGCAAACCGGCTTCATGGAAACATTCAGTAAGCAGCTGAGTTTGTGCAGCACTCATTTCACTTGGTTTGATGACGGCTGTACATCCGGCAGCAATAGCGGTAGCCAGTTTGTTGCAGATAAAACTGTTGCTGGCATTCCATGGGGTAATAATTCCTACTACTCCCAAAGATTCAAAACGTACTTTAGAATGGCCGACTGTTTTTTCAAAGTCATATGATTCCAGAGTCGTAATGGTTGTTGTAAAGGCTGAAATTGCATTTTGAACACTCATTCTGCAGAACTGCAGGGTTCCTCCATATTCATTTACCATCACAGAAATCAGTTCATTTTCCCGCTTGCTCACAGCTTCATGCAGTTTTTGAAGTAAACCGATACGTTCTTCTTTTGTAGTTTTTGAAAAGGTTGTAAAAGCTTTCTTCGCTGCAGCGATGGCCATTCGGGTGTCTTCTTCATTTCCCAGAACAACTTCTCCTGTTTTTTGATTGGTCGTAGGATTGATAAGGTCAAATGTTTCTGTTCCATTCGGTGTAACAAATTCACCGTTGATGTAAATTTTATTAATCTGTTTCATTTTGATGATTTTAATATGACAAAGTTCGTCAGAAACAGAAAGGACAGGTTTGTTGTATGGTTCAATTTTTATTTGTTGTATGGTTCATTTTTAGAGACCAATTTGTATGGGAAATATAAGCTGTTTGTTTTTCTTTTTTGAATTAATATGAAAAAATGACCCGTTCTTCCCTGAAATTGACTACTTTTATCATAACCAAGTAAATAGTCGTTTTGAGAACAACACTTAAACTTATTACTGCTTAGTATCAGTCTCCGTAACCACAGGCTGATCGTTCTTTCGTTTGGGTAATTCTACCCGAACAGGTTTTCATTTCATCATATTATGTATTGCATTGCCTGCCAAAGGCAGCTATATCTGTTGTTTTTGTCTTCATCATTATGATTTTAAAAGACTGAAATACAGTTCAAATTATACCTTAAGAATAGTTTGTGGGTAAATCTCAGATGTATCAACCTTCTTGTAATGCGTGAATAATATGGAAAAAATCCAACAAAGAATAGCAAGCACGATTATAAGTAATGAGTACAAAACATATTTGGGAGGTAAAAGCGAAAAATACTCCCTTACTAAAAAAGAAATGCAATCATTGTAACAGTGACAGATTTTATTGCAGCGATAAATTCAGATTGAATGCTCAAAAAAAGAATATAGATATATGGTTGATTTACCGATGTGTAAAATGCAGCAACACCTATAACATGACTGTTTTTTCAAGAATAAGAACAGAATCTGTCAGTAAAGAACTGTTCAATAAATTTTCAGAAAACGATACGGAAATTGCCTGGGAATATGCTTTTTCACAGGAAATAAGAAAGAAAAATAATGTAGAAGCAGATCTGGAAAGCGTAGCATATGAAATTCTATACAATACCATTCCTGTTGAAGATCTGATCAATATGGACGGTGAAATCATTTCGTTTCAGATACAGTGTTCTTTTGATTTTAACGTAAGAGCTTCAACTGTTATCAGGACATGCTTAGGTCTTTCGTCATCTAAATTGAACCTTCTGCTTGATTCAGGTACAGTTTATTTTAACGGAAAACCTTTACAGAAGAAATACAAGATTAAAAACGGTGATACTGTTAACATCAACACAAAAGCGCTGATCGACATCTATCTTATTGGGAAAGAGGAATTATTTCTCAAAACCGCAGATGAATAATAAAAGAAGAGCCTCCTGATGATTATCGGGAGGCTTTTTTATGTTGAAATTTACTTTGTTTTAAAAGATTAACCTGTTTCTGTAAAGTCTGTTTTTCCGGCTTTGATTTGGTCAGACGGATTGCTTCTTCAAAATGATAAATCGCCTGATCCGGATGGATTTCAGAATATAAATATCCCAGCAGCCCATGATAATATTCGTTGCCGGTGAGATTAAGCTTTTCTGCTTCAGGAAAAGCAATCTCATTTCCATACACTTTGGAAAAAGCAAAAGCTCTGTTTAAGGCAGTAACCGGAGAATATTCAATGATAGCAAGCTGATTGTACAGTGTTAAAATTTGCTGCCATTTATCTTTGGCAGATGAAGTATGCCAATATGCAATACCTGCTTCCAGATGATATTTTGAAACAGAAGTATTGTTGGTCTGGCAGGCTTCTATCAGGTAGTAATTACCTTTTTCAATCAAATTTTTATCCCATAATGTTTCGTCCTGCTCATCAAAAAGAATGGCTTCTCCTTCATCATTGGTCCGGGCATCAAGCCTTGAGCTCTGAAAACACATCAAAGCCAGCAGTGCATTGGTTTTCGGGATGTTGGTAAACTGATTGTCAGTAAGAATCAGGGTAAGTCTTATGGCTTCCAGGCAAAGATCTTTACGGATTAAAAGGTTATCCGTTCTGGAAAAATAGCCTTCATTAAACAATAAATATAAAGTAGTCAACACCGTTTCCAATCGCTGGTGAATATCCTGTTCACTTAAAGAATCTATTGTAAAATGGTTTGTTCTGAGAGCTACCCGGCCCCGTTGCAAACGTTTTTTGATAGTCTCGGTTTTAGAAAGAAAAGCATTGGCGATCTCTTCCACACTGAAGCCGCAGAGAATCTGAAGAGCCAGACATATTTGAGCTTCTTGGGAATTGACAGGATTACAGGTTACAAAAATCATTTCCAGCTGGCTGTCAGAGATATTTTTGGTATCGAAATCTAGGGTTGGATATTCTTTTTCGGTGGTTCTTACCTCTTCTTTTTTGTTTTTTTCAATAATGGAAAGGTGCTTGAAATAATCTTTTGCTTTATTCTTAGCCACTGTATAAAGCCAGGCTGCAGGATTATCAGGAAGTCCGTTTACCACCCAATATTCTGAAGCTTTCAGAAAGGTTTCGCTGGCAATATCTTCTGCAATTTCGATATGTTTGATATCAAAACTTCTGCAAAGTACAGCAACGATTTTACTGTACTCGGTTCTGAATAAATGCGGCGTTATTTCATTCGGATTGGTCATGGTTGATGAAAAGACTGTATCAAAGGTAGTTATTACAATTTACTGATTTCCCTTACTTCTACACTTCCCCCAAATAACAGGATAGGACATTCTTTACATAAAGCAGTCGCTTCTTCAATAGATTCCGCATTGATAAGCGTGTATCCCATGATAGATTCTTTAATCTCAGTGTAAGGACCATCAGAAATTATTCCGTCGGATTTTACAACCTGTCCTGTATTTTCCAGGCGGTTTCCTCTGTCTGCCAGTTTATTCTGCGCAGCAATTCCTGTGATCCAGTTCATCCATTTCTGAGTGTTGGCCTGCATTTGTTCCGGTGATGTCTTGGGCATAGACTTGTAGTCTGCACGGAAGACTAATAAGAATTCTTTCATTGTATTCAAATTTTTGATTCATCTTGATGACGACCAATTTTCCTTAATGGGGACAATTGTTTTAATATAAATATCAGAATTATTTCAAATTCATAGTAGTTCTGAAAACACATACTGCATTTCCGGTAATACGGATGATATCGGGTTGGCTGTCTCTCACGCTAACTTGTACTTTTACTTCACCAATCCTGTTGATGGCTTCCCCTTGTTTTCCGGTAAATTCAAAAATATCAGCAGCAGTTTCTCTGATCTTGTTCTGAATAAGATAACCTCCCAGAGGACCATTTGCATTTCCGGTAACCGGATCTTCGGAAATACCGATAGCGGGTGCAAACATCCTTCCATGGGTTAATATCTCTTTTTCATCTGTATCGAAAGTAAATACAAAATATCCGTTACAGCTAATTTCTTTACTGAGCTTTGTCAAAGCAGCAAGATCAGGAACCAGATGATTTAAGGTCATATTGCTTTTAATACCGATTATTACTTTTGAATGTCCTGTAGAAGCGATCTGTACGGGACATTTTTCATCAAGATCATCCATTGTCAGTCCCAGGGCAAGCACAATTCTTTGGGTCATTGAAGTATCAAAAGCTGGGCTCAGCTCAAATTTTCCCTGTGTCATGGTGATGAGATAATCATTGTTTTCTCTTTCTATATGAATTGGTAATATTCCGATTTGTGTTTTGATTTTAACGATGCAGGAATCCAGGTGGTCTTCCTGAGCTTTTGCGTAAAGCGCAGCAATGGTAGCGTGTCCGCAGGATGGAACTTCTGTAGTAGGGGTAAAATATCTGACCTGATAATCAAAATTTTCTTTGGGATTATCAGACCTGAAAACAAATGCAGTTTCAGAATTATTAAGCTCTCTGGCAACGAGCTGCATTTCTTCAGACGTCATATTTTCAGCATTTAATACAACTCCTGCAGGATTTCCTTTGAATTTCTCTTTGGTAAAAGAATCAATTTGGTAGACGATAACTTCTTTCATATGGGTGATTAAGTTTACTGTAAAAATACGGAATGAAACCGGTGATCCGATGCCTGTTTTATTGTCATTTGGCAAAAAAATAAATCAGAATCCGGAGATCCTGATTTATCAATTAGTGAATAGAAAATTTCAAGGTATTTTAATCCCACTTATTCTGGGTAGAAACTGCATATTTCCCGGCTCCTGTAAAGAAAAAGCTTAGACTTACCAGCATATAGATCACCAGTAATTCCAAAGCCCACCCACCGAATTCATTAAGTTTGAAAATATTAGCCGTCTGTGCAAGAATAGTGGCTGTGAAGCAATTGACTGCAAAAACTAATCCAGCCAGTCTGGCCCTGAATCCCACAATCAGCATAACAGGAGCTATAATTTCTCCTGCAAAGACCCCATATGCAAAGAAAGATGGTAAACCATGCATAGCCATCATATCCTTAATAAATCCAACTCCATGGATCAGTTTGCTGATTCCGTAAACCGACATGGGAAATCCGATGGCTATTCTGCAGATAAGCATTCCTAAATCAATGTTCTTTTTCATTTCTTATAATTATTTAAAAGTTATATTTTATAAATGCCCCGATATTTTCCAGGGTCTTTTTTCCGTTGTTAAACTGATCAAAATTGGAAGCGAGTCCATACATCATTTTATCCTGTTTTACACCAATTCTGATAAACTGGAGTCCTCTGGGATACCCACTGTCATCCAGGTTTCCAATTGCCAGTACACTGAAATATCCTTTAAGGTTTTCTGTGAGATAAGGAGTATATTCAAATGATATAGACTGTTCCAGCGAAAACCCTTTCTGGTAGGTAGTTCCAATAGAGTAGGAGAGAGAATAGCTGGGCTGGATGATTTTGTATTGCAGATAAGCACTGAAAAATGCTCCCGGATTTTTCATTCCAAATGCCGCATTGGCGCTAAGTCTTCTGGTAAAGCTATAAGCGAGGGTATTTCTGATAAAAAATATATTTTCTTTGTCTTTGGTGTATTCTGTATCAAACAAAGTAAGATTGTTCAATTTCAGCTGTTCATTCAGTTGATAATTGACATTATGCATATAGGTATACGACCGATGTCCTAAAACAAGATCGGGAGTATAGGAAAGTTTCTGTGCATTCAGATTCAGGGAAGCTGATGCAAGAGCTGTTATTGTGATGATTTTTGCCTTCATATTTCACTCATTAAATTCTGTGAGCAAAATTATTCGGGCTGGAACGGAATAAACTTAAGAAATCTTAAGAAAGGTCAAACAGGTGTTTTTTTCTAAGATAACTCAAGTATTCTACTGTGATTCCCAGATAGGAAGCAATCATGTATTGAGGAAAACGCTGCTCAATATTGCGGTAGGTTGTGACGAATGTCCGGTATTTAGTATAGGCATCAACCCTTGAATGCTCAAAAGTTCTTTCCTGTAACGTAACATACGCAGATTGCATTTTCAGGCGCCAGAATTCTGAAATGGCCGGAACTTCTTTGTATAATACTTCCAAATGACTTTTACTGATCTGTATAATCGTGGTATCTTCATTAGCCTGAATAAACATTCTTGAAGGCAATTCGCTCAGATAGCTGTACAGATCATTTACCCACCAGTTCTCAATACCTAACTGGGTGGTGTTTTCTTTTCCTTTTTCATCAATATGATAGGCGAACAGACTTCCCTTAGCAATGAAGCGCATGTGTCTGGAAACCTGTCCTTCACGAAGCAGATACTCTTTCTTTTTGAGCTGTGTAATTTCTAATTTTGAAGTAATGCAATCAATATCCTTATCTTCTAAAGAAACGATTTCCTTAAAATGTTCTATCAGCTGTAAAAGTATAGTATCTGTATCTGTCATGAGGTATTGAGTTCTGTTCCCAACGATTATGGTAAGGGCGAACTACGGGTGCAAATTTACATAAATATTAAAAATTGCAGGAAGAACACAGGCTTAACCTCAGTTGAAAGAACACAGTTGAAGTCAGAAATGATACTTTTTTAAGTAAAAAAAGAATTTATCTGGCCTGTCCGATATCCAGTTTATCAAATTTCCCTTCTGCATTTTTATGGAATTTGAAGTAAGTCTGAAATGTTCCCCATTTTCCGGCTTTAAAATTACCATATATGTTTTTTCCATCATTTTCTACGCGGTCTATGCTGAGAAACATCTCATTACCCAGAGCATTGGAGAAGAAAGATTTGAAATCTATGGAATTACCGTCGTCGGTCATTGCAGGATTTTCTGTAAAGAAGCTATACCAGCTTTTATCACCGTTTTGTAAAGCTTCTATGGCTTTTTTTACTTCAGGGTCTGTTATTTTTGATAAGTCCATTATTTGTTGTTTTTTTGAAAGTTGTGGTTCTTGATTTTGTTTTTTTTTGTTTGTGTTTTGTCCACAGGCTATACAGGAGAAGCCTGTCAGGAATATGATGATTAACTTATAGGTTCTCATTGGTTTTAGCTTTTAAGAGGATGTTGCAGATAAATAATAAGCAGATTCAGACAAAGAAAAGGAAGTTCTATCATAGCACCTTTCAGGTCTTTATTTAAAAGCTGAAAACAGATAATCAAAAGGATGCCGGCTGCCATCAGAAAATTTCCCCAGACAAATGTTTTTGGAAATAAAATCATTACAGAAGCCAGTATAGTAACAGCTCCGTTGATCATAAGTCCTGTTTTGTCAAATCCCCATTTTCCGAACATTTCTGTTATTTCAGGTTTACCGGAAATCATAGCAATTCCTTGTTTGAAGCCCATAAAGACAGCAAATAGAATCAATGCAGAATTAATAATCTTTAGAATCATTGATGTGTTTTTTATATTATTAATACAAATATCAATGAAATTAATGATATATCAATGGTGAAGTTTTCGGAATTTATTATAAATGAAAAAGATGTGGATTCTGTATGCTTTATTCTAAAAAGAAGACCACAATTTAACTTGTAAATTGTGGTCTTCTACAGCTTTAGAACCATTTAAACTACGATTCTGTTTTCAAATAACCATAATGCAAAGCTGTTTCTTTTCCGAACAGGCTTGAGAAAATATTCTGAAACTCATGGATGTACCTGCACTTTATAGCGTTCCCATATATTTTCAGACCTTCCAGTATTTTTCTGGAACTCAGGTCTATATCGTATTTTATAAAAGGTTCCGGTCTTTCGTACCGTATACTCTTATCCGAACTGTACGTTCTTGAGAATCCCAGTTTTTCAAGCCATTCTTCTGTTATTTTAATAGGTCTGATAGAAGCTGCAGGGACTGAGATACTTTGAATATCATTTTCAATTTTAACAAAATAAGCCTGCTCGACATTGTGAAAGATCTCGGAGATTATATAAATCTGATTATTATACTCCACCAAGTTCTTGATTTTTAAATCTGCTACGTTCATGATATTTTGATTTTTAGGTGATGATATAGTCCTGTACAAACAGCAAATACTATGCCCGGCATTATATTGTTGTACCCTGTTTTAGTGAAGGTTAGGTTAAATTTTTACTATAAAAAATTAATAATATGTTAAAATAGTAGGCTCATAAGTGAATGATAGCATGTTGCCAAAAAAATGGATGTGGTATGTATGTGGTACTAGTTTCTTGTTCTTGCTTTAGGTACTACATTGGCTGTGGCTAACAGAAGGGCTGTGATAACCGCTATGATAAGAATCCCTATGAAGACATTCCAGGAATAAGCATGAAGGAGATAACCGGTACCGCTGCCCAAAATACTTGAACCAAAATAGTAAAACAGCCAGTAAATAGAAGTGGCTGAAGATTTTCCGCGTTTGGCATACAATGCAGTCATCTGGCTGGCCATTGTGTGGGCTGCGAAAAAAGAAAGGGTAAAAAGACCGAGCCCGAAAATAAGAATATAAATATTTTCGGATAATAACAATGCCGCACCGGTGAGCATAAATAAAATAGAGCCTTTCAGGATATTGTTCATGGGAAATCTTCTGGAAAGACGGCCAACGATCATTGTTCCAAAGACCCCGAAAATATACATGAGAAAGATAAAAGCAATGATAAAGTGGCTTAATGAAAATGGTTTTGCTTCCAGTCTGAATGTCAGGTAATTATAAACACTCACAAAAACACCCATCAGTAAAGCTGCTGTACAATATAACCGAAGCATGTAAGGATTGGTCAGGAAAAACTTCATCTGTTTTACCTTAAGATGATAATCTGTTTTCTGTGGATTGAAAAACCTTGATTCCGGGAACAGTTTCCAGAATATAACTCCCAGAATGAAGCTTTCTATCCCTATAAAAAGTACCGCATTGCGCCATCCGAATTCACCGGCAAAAAGAGTCGCCATTATTCTTCCGCTCATTCCTCCGATGGTATTACCACTAAGATACATGCTGATAGCTGCCGGTACTGCCAGAGCATTCACTTCCTCTGTGAGATAGGCCAGAGCAACCGCCGAAACTCCGGAAACAACAAAACCCTTCAGTACTCCGATAGCGATCAGGAGGCTTAAGCTCGGGATCCAGGTGGAAATAATGGTAAGTATGGCAGATGAAATCAATGAAAAGACCATCAGACCTTTTCTGGAATAGCTGTCTGCTTTAAAAGCAAAAAACAGTAATCCCAATGCCATACCTATTGTGGAGGAAGATACAAGAAGGGAAGTATCACCTACAGACACCCCGAACTGTTCTGCAGCCATAGGCAGCATCGGCTGGAAAAGATAAAGCTGAGCAAAAACAGAAAGTCCCGAAAAGAAAATACAAAGTTTTATATATCGGAAACGTGAGCTTCCCTGACTGGCTTTTTCAGATGAATTCATGATTTTTTGCAATTAAAATGCAGTGGTTAAACAGAAAAATTGAGTTCTGTAAATTTCCTGATTATTTTTCGGATTTAAAAATCATAATTTCAATCATATGTATTGGTGAAAAAAATCAATGCATATGTAAACTGCTGATGTATTCTGAGGGAGTAATGCCCTCCATCTGTTTGAATACCCTGTTGAAAGTAGACTGATTTGAAAATCCCGCTTCGGTGTAAATATACATAAGAGTTACCTTCTCAATATCATTTTCAGTAAGCAGTCTTTTCACACACTCAATCCTGTGCATATTCAGATAATTATTGAAATTGGGATATCCCTTTACCCGGATTGATTTTGAGATATAACTGCTGTTGATATCCATTTCTGCAGAAAGTTTTGAAATATTGAAATTAACATCTTTATACAGCTGTTTTTCTCTCATTACAAGCTCAATTTTCTCAAACAACTCATCTGCAAAAGGAGCTTTTTCTGTTACAAGGATTGGCTGAACTTCCGGATTCAGAGCTTTCTCTTTAATTTCATGGTAAATTTCAACTCTTTTTATTTTGTCTTTAAAATAGATCAGAAGGGATATTACGGCTACATTAGAAACCATAAGGATTGTATCTGTAATTCTTACATCATCCTGACTGTGCAGAGGGAAGTTAAAGCTGAAATTTTTTGAAATAAGATAGCCTGCAATAATATTCAATAATACAAATATGCTGTAGATAAAGACGTATTTCCTCTGAAAGAAAACATATGCCGCCAGCGGAATCGGGATAAGCCAGACAAAACTTGCTATAGAATTGTTCCAGAAAGCCAGCATGATATAAAAATTAAAAAGGGTTGCAATGACAATATAGGAATGTACCATTACATTTATTGAATACGTCTTACGTACAATGAGGTAAGTGTAGACCATTAAAAAAAGTCCTCCAAAAAGATACCAGGCCATTATTTTATCCGGGATGATAAAAGTAAATATCAAACCAAATACAGCAAGAATAACAGACATCAGAATGTTGTAATAATACACCAGCTGTTTTTTGTACTGTTCAATTTTTATGTCTTTTGCGGTATTCATTTGTGGTAACAGATAATTTTTAATCATTTCAATTCGCTTTATAACAGTCAAATATCAAAAGATGACTATGATAAAATATTGATTGTTAGTTATTTGTGTTTTGATGAGCCGTTTCCGGGTTTTCATTGATTATTAAGGAATTTGATTTATCCGTGCAGATAACTTTGCACCAGCTAGCTCAACCAAGGTTTATTGATTCCTATCAATTGATCCACATGATTTATTCACCCCTTAATAATTTTAAACAAATATACTAAAATGAAGAAAATAAAATTAACTCTTGCCAGCATAATGATGAGCTTCTCAATAGCGGCATATTCCCAAGTAGGGATCAATACAGATTCCCCTAAAGTAACATTACATGTGGAAGGAAAACCAGATATCGCTACCATTCCTGATGGAGTAATGGCTCCCAGGGTAACGGGCGATCAACTGAAGGCGAAGGATAACGTCTATCTGGCTGAGCAGACAGGAGCTTTAGTCTATGTGACCCAAGCTGTGACGATGCCTTCTGTAAAAACGGCAAAGGTAGATAAAGCCGGCTATTATATGTTCAATGGAACCACCTGGAAGTTTGCATTTGGAGGTAAAGACGACGATATTACAATTGGTGATCTAATTTACTATCATGGAAGCATTCCTGCAGGTACCTCCGGAGCGGGTACGTTGGCCAGTACCTATCTCTCTGATCTTCCCGTGCTGGGAGGTTTCTTAAGACTAGACGCTCAATTCAACAGCAGTTCAGCAGGTACAGGGTCAGCCACGACTTTTAATCCACGACTTTATAATGCAGGTACTTCAGACGTGAAAATCTGGGTTTCGGAAATGTCTACCCATACCGGTGATTCTGACAACGGAAATATTAAACTGTCGCCAGGTGCCTACAGACAGTTTGATGACGGAGTTTATCTTACACAGACCCATAATGAGACGGTAACATTTGATATTACCATACAGGAACCGGAGCCAAGATGGTACAGAGTGTATTATGCATTCCGTGTAGACAACAAATCTACAACAGGAAGCAGTGATGCCACTACAACGGATTCCAATACTTCTGATAACACAAGAGAATTGTTTCTATCTGTTCAGAGGTTATATTAACAGAGCATTTTTCTATGATTCTAAAAACACATTGATTCTATAAAAAAATAAACAGATCAACGGGTGAAAACTCTAATGAGATTTGTGTTTTTTCTGGGGCAGGAATAATAGGAGATTCCGGCCCCGTTTTTTAATGCATCATTTCGTAAGCCTTGATCAGTTCTGCAATATTGGCGACATCAAGCTTTTGAAAAATTCTCTTTTTGTAAGTACTCACGGTAGACATCTGGATATTAAGCCTGTTGGCAATTTCAAGATTTCCGTTTCCGTCGGCAAGAAGCTTAAAGATTTCATATTCACGGGATGACAGCTTTTCTACAGGATTGTTTCTTTTGTTTTGGATAATAAGACCAATCAGTTCTGCAGGATAAAAATATCCTTTTTCAATCACTGTTTTCACTGCATTTTTGATTTCTTCCTCACTGCTTTGCTTATTCAGATAACCTTCAGCACCCTCTCTGATATATTGGATGGCGACATCTTTATCATATCCTGAAAAGATAAGAATCTTGAGGTCATTCTGTATATTTTTAAGCTCCGGAATCATTTTTTTATACTGAGTTCCAGGCATATCAATGTCTAGAATAAGTAGGTCATAATGTGAACTGCCAAGCTTTTTTTTCACCTGGTCATAGTTTTCTGCAAAATCTATTTTCAACTCCGGATAAGCAGTTTCAAGAACCAGAGAGGTTCCTGCTCTTACTACATAATGATCATCAGCGATTAAAATTCTTTCATTCATAGAGATTAGTTTTTATTGAGTATTATTTTCACAACCGTTCCTGAAGGTTGGTTTTGGCTGAAACTGATTTCAGCGTTGATCTTTTTCACCAGATGAATGACCATATGCAGACCAAGACCTTTCCCTTTGAAGCTGGGTGTCTCCAGTGTAGGATTTCTGAACAGGTTCATATAAATAGCAATCTGTTCTGCGGACATTCCAATACCTGTATCAGAGATTATGATTGTGGATTTTTGTTGATTTTCTGTAATATTCAGGCTTATATTTCCTTCAAACGTATTTTTCACAGCATTATCAAGGATATTATGAATAATGGCGGTTAAAATACTTTCGTTTACTTTAGAGTACACAATATGTTCAGTAAGCTGGGTGATTGTTGTTCCCTGCTCTTTGGCAATTTCACAGAATAGCCTGTTTTTGATTTCCAGAATTCTGTTGACAGGATATTCCTTTTCTTCAAAAATATTCTCCGCTTTGTAAAGCTCAGTATATTCTTTTAAATTCAGGGTAAACTGATAAAGCTGTTCCGAAGATTTATAAATACTGTCAAAATATTTCTTCTGAAGTTCCAGATCATCAGACTCATGAAGCTTCTGGGAAAGCATGGCGATAAACCGGATAGGAGTTGTGATGTCGTGGCTGATGGTTTCCACCAGTTTTTTCTGATATTCCGTTTCTTTTTGCAGATTGCTTTTTACCACTTCAAGATGAAGAGAAGTTTCTTTCAGTTCAGAGTTTTTATTACGAACAATTTGCTTTAATGCTTTATTCTTTATTCTTAAAAAGTTGGTAGTCAGCTGAACAATGATAATAATGATAATCAGTATAATCACAGAAACAGACACCCTGAACAATAATGTCTGATAAAAAAGAGGCTGAATGTTGAAGCGGATTGTCTTTATCTCATACTTCCCGTCCGGAGAAATAAGTATTCTTATGCTGAGCGTATATTCACCCGGAGAAAGATTACTGATGGTGTATTTTAATTCGCTTCCTGTTGGGATCTGTTCCCACTCAGTATTTTCCTTTCCCGATATTTTCCCTTCGATATACAGGTTTTCCGGATTAGAAAAATAGGGGATATCAATAAAAACATCCGCAGTTTTATAATCATTCTTGAAATCAAGGGTCTGACGAAAATACTGAGGTTCAGAATTTCCTATTTTTACCCTTTCAATATAAATTTTATTCCTTTCCGGATAATAAGTCCTAATATTGTCCGGGTTGAAAAACACAAATCCGTCCATTGATGGAAATACAAATTCTCCATTCTCCAAAGCGTAAGCATTGGGCTCTGAGCTGCCATTGAATTCATTCGTCAGGAAGCCGTCTCTCTTAGTGAAACGGTAATAAAAGACCGGAGTTTTTCTATTTTCTGCATACTGCAGCAGTTGTTTTTTAGGAACTTTAAAAAGGCCATTGTTGGAAGAAATCCAGTAAGCACCTTTTTGATCTTCAAGCATATAATGAGCCGATTGCAAATAACCATTTCTGTCATTCGGCATCTTGATGAGTTTGTGGTTTTTGAAAAGATAAAATCCATTTTTATTCGTAGTAATCCAGATCAGATTATCCTTTGTTCTGAAAATACTTTTGACATGAATATTTTTGATGATTGGAGTTATTGTATTGCTTCCCAGCATTACCGAATACAAACCGTCACTGTTGCCGGTCAGAATTTCATGGTCACTGTATTGGAAAAAAATATTGACAAAACTTTTAAAATTATAAGTGAAATCCGGATTGGTAAACAGATTTTTTTTATAAAGACGAAGTTGTGTACCCGAAAGATCCGTAAATGTAGTGCCATAAATACTTCCGCTTTTCATAAAAGCTTCGAATCCTTTACCTATGAAAGTTGAGTCCTTCCTTTTATACCCCGAATTTTTGTAATATCTGATAATACTGTTTCTCTTTCTGATCAGAATATTTTCGGAATCGTCATACATCATCAGATAATTGTCATTGCATCCGAACAGGTGTTTATTGACAATACCGTTTTTCCCAAATTCTGTTCCATCCTCTGCGATGATTGTACTGTTACTGAACGGAAGGGAAGCGTAATACACATTGTTGGAAAAATCTGCTTCTTTCTTTGAAATATAAAAATTGGTAAGCTTAAGTACATTAAGCCCGTTGTTAAGTGTTCCCAGATAAAGTTTATTAAAGTCTTTATCAAAAAACATAGAACAGTAAGAGTGATCGCCGATTTCCTCAAACTTAATGAGAAATCTTAAACGGAGATTCTTTTCGTTACCCTCTAAAATATAAATATTATCATGATTGATGATAAAAGTCTGATTGGTAATTTGCTGCCAATAGATTTTGGTGTCCGGATGATTAAAAAGTGTTGGTTCTTCAGAAACAGAAAGCTGTCCTTTATAGATAGAATAGGTTTTCCTTTTCTTCAGATCATTAATAAAAAGAGTGCCATTCAGGACAAAAATATTATTCAGATCCTTATTGGTAAATGGGATTGCTATTCTGGTCTCCTTTTTTCCTTCTTTATAGATGATCGTATTCTTTTCTGTAAAATAATAGGATGCATTCTTAAGCTGTATAAAATACTGAATATCATTATAAAAGCTTGATGTTATAATATTATTGGCAATCCGCTGTACAATAGCATTGCCATTGGAAAAAGCCATTTTATCATCCCCCGTAAGATTGGAAAGTTTTGGAAACCTGTTTTTAATAATTATTTTATTCTCCTGGAAATTATTAAGGACCGTAATGCTGTCCAGAAGCGGATCACCAATAAATTCCCCAAAATGAAGATTGTTTACTTTGAAATTATTAAAAGTAATAAATGAACTTCCGTCATATCGTACAAGACCGTTCTCTGTGGAGATCCAGATAAAACCATATTTATCTTTAACAATGGCCTTTGCACTGCTTTGCGGAAGCCCATTGTCTATATTGTACCACGTAGAAGTGTGGCTCTGTCCGTAAATGTTTAAATAGATGCAAGCAAATATAAATGCCCAAACTCTCATAGATGTGCAAAACTGATCTTTATCTCCTGCACTAGTGCAAGAGACGGTTAATAATAGTGTTTGTACAAGTCAATGTTTTTTTAATGGGCAGGAACGATTGAAAATAAATTTTTATCATTGAAGTTTTCAGGTCTTTTGTGTTTTATATTTTTTGATTGTGTAAAAATAGTGAAATTATGGAGATAAATCAGTATCCCAAAATCTGTTTTGTACAAGTTTTATCCCGGTTTGCTGACGATAGGGTACATAAAATTTTCCAAAACATTATAATATTTCAATAATAAGTGATAAATTTATACTGAATTCATTTTGAAATTCCTTCTACAAATCTCAGTGCTGTACAGAACTTATGATTGGTTTTAGGATTTTGAAAATAATAAATATTTATGCTTTTGTATTTTTTTTAAGAGTTGCTGATAAATAGTTTTTAGTTTTAATTAATTGCTTTTTGTAGTAAAAATTTGACAAAAAGCTGGGGTTAATTCTACATGATATCTTTGCTAGGGCTTATGAATATTCATATTTTTGCAAAAATATTTTCACAACGATTAAAGAAGATTTATTGTATAAATAATGATTCTAAGAACACAAACGGTTTTATCTCAAAAAAACAGAAGAGGCTGCATCAAAAGTAACGCCTCTTTTTTATTTCCGGATTTCAGAAATTTCGTTTTTAAACATACAAAACCTCCCATAGATACGGGAGGCGAATTAAACTGATTGTATATTGAAGTGTAATTCAATCGTTATTGATGAGTTTCAAGCCACTTTAGCCTGCGCTCATCCGGAAGATGTTTTACGGTAAAGTTCTCAAAAACAGCATTGAAACCCTGTCCGTCAGGGCAGGCGGCCATTAAGCCAACCATTACCGGAGTATTATCCTGAAGAGGTGCATTCCGCATCATGATATAATTTTTATCATCAAAAGAATAAAATATTTCCACAGCATCCAGCCTTCTCACGGCTTTTATCCATACTGCAGGAGGTGTTTTCTCTAATGTTATGACACTCCAGTCACTTTTGTTGTGAGTTACTACAGTACTGAGGTTGTACTTGCCGTCTACAAATTCCACTCCAGCTTTGATGTAATGTTCTTTGTCAGTTCTCAGCATAAGACCCATCTGATCGAATCTGGCCTTGTAACTGCCGGTGATTTTCACTTTTGCTTCAAATTCACCGCCATAAGTGGTGTAATAAAAAGGAGCATCATCCACCGTAAATCCATAATGTGAAACTCTCCAGTAATCGCTCTGCGGCGTCACAAACATCGAAAGGCTGTTATTTTTGATTTCCCATTTTTCAGGCTCATTGAGCCAGGTCATTTTTTCCAGGCTCTGGGCAGAAAGCTTTTGAATCAGGAATAGGGCACAAAAGCCTAAAATCAATTTCTTCATTCTCTTTGGATAAATTCTAAGGGTAAATTATTATTTTAGCAAAAGTATTATTAAACCTTATTCGCGTCAATACTGATAAATAACCATTATGGAAATCCGTGAACAGCTCAGCGATAAATTACTCGATAACGCTTCCAGAAAATGCATCCTTGATATAGAAGTCTATAAGCAAAGAGCACTTGCGTACTCTCAGATGGAAGGAGCAATATGTGTACTGAGCGATATGCAGGCGAATAAAAGCTTTATTTATAAATCTGCAGCCGCTGGAGAACTTGGACTCACTATGGGAGAAAATCCCACAGAAATAGATTCTATCTGGGAAGAAGAGATGCTGAAAAAGATCCATCCGGATGACCGTCTGAAGAAATATATCCATGAACTCCGTTTTTTCAAATTAATGGATGCTATGGAAATGGAACAGCGTACAGAATACAGTGTGGTGTCAAAAATCAGGATGAAAGATAAAGATGGCGAGTACCGCTGGGTAAAACACCGTATGTTTTATGTGTATTCGCCTTCCAATGGCAGACTGAGGCTGGCTCTCTGCCTTTACAATATTGCTCTGGCTTCATCTGCGGTTCCTGATTTTATGATTATCAATACAATAAAGGGAGAAGTTGTTGTAAAAGATAAACTTGATTATAAAAATATTCTGAGTCCCAGAGAACTTGAAGTTTTGAAATTTGTGGGAGAGGGCTATGCCAGCAAAGAAATTGCAGATATACTTTTCATAAGTATCAATACTGTCAGCAGACACCGTCAGAATATTCTGGAAAAACTAAAAGTAAAAAATTCTACACAAGCTTTCAAAGATAGTTTTTATTAACTACTTAGCTTTAAATATCCGAAAAGTTCACCATGTTATTTTGTATCTTATGATTAATTTTATACCTTGAATATAGATTAGCAAGAAAAATACATGATGAAAAGAAGTGAAGAAATTACCCGTCAATATTTTACCTTTCTGGACAAGCACATTCAGGAGGTTATTTCCGGAACTGTTCCGGATTTTATGGAGCTGAACGAAATTGCCGGAGAGCTTGCTGTCTCTCATAAACATCTCACTGATACCATTAAAAAAGAAACCGGAGAGCACCCCTGCTATTTTTATGATGGAAAAATTATCGAACAGGCTAAAAAGATGCTCATCAATTCCGATAAATCTATAGCAGAAGTTGCCCGTATTTTTACATATGACCCATCCAATTTTTCAAAATTTTTCAAAAAAATGACCGGTTTTACTCCCGGAAAATTCAGGAATTCCAACAAAATTTAACCTGCTTATTTTATTTCTTTAAAATTGCTGTGGGAGGGAATTTGTGACGATTTTCATCTCTTGGTAGGGATTTAAGCATGCCGGATTTTTCATTATAATGAGTGTTTTAGTGAATAATCATCGGAAAACAGCCTGAAAATAATCTTTTATAAATGAGATGGTTGTAAGGAATAACCGCCTTTTTTTATTATTTATTTATTAATATTTCTTTATTGTTTACTTTTTTTGTTAAATTTAGGTAAGAAAAAACTAATTAATTCAATAGGAAAAAAAAGTTAAAAAGGGACAGATATATAAAATAGTTTGGTTACCAGTTAATAAGAATAAATTATTGTGTCTTTAATAATATTTAATCTTATTGCAGGCGTTTAAGCCCTCTAAATAGTTATATATTTGTTTCTTTTAAACCACAACAAACAAGATTAAGGATGAGCATCAATTTCACAACAGCAACTATTAAAGACTTTGAGAATATACCAGATAATAATATGGCTCAAAGGGCTGAAATTTTTTATGAATATTTAGACTACGTAAAGTCTAATGGACACATGAATTACAGACTGAAGAATACTTCAGGAACCAATGCGATACTGAATGTAAATATTGCAAACCAAAACAGAGAATTTGTTAGTTTTGTATCAAGTGATTATTTAGGATTTACGCAGCATCCAAAAGTAAAACAAGCTGCTATTGAAGGAATCGAAAAATATGGTACAGGTACAGGAGCTACTCCTCTCATCGGGGGATATTTTGATTACCATAATGCTTTAGAAAAAAGAATTTCAAGTTTTTTTAAAAGAACAGAAGATGAAGCCGTAGTATTTACTACCGGTTATACTGCTAATAGTGCGAGTTTACAGTGTTTAATGCAAAAAGAAGATCTTGCTATTTTAGACATGGCAGTACATGCCAGTGTACACGAAGGATGCGCTTTTACCAATAAAAAAACTTTTCCGCACAATAATTTGGAATCTTTGGAACACATTTTGAAGGTATCTGAAAATCTGTACCGTACGAAACTCGTTATTGTGGACGGAGTGTATTCCCAGGATGGTGATACCTCCCGTATTAATGAGATCTACAATCTTGTGAAAAAGTATAATGCCTTTCTAATGGTAGACGATGTACATGGCGTTGGTATCCTTGGAGAAACAGGCAGAGGTACTTTGGAACAGGCTGGTTTATTAGATAAAGTAGACATCATCACGGGAACATTCAGTAAAACGTTTGGAAACCTTGGTGGATATGTCATTGCCGATAAAAAATTGGCTGCATTTATCAGATTCCATTCCCGTCAGCAGATTTTCTCAGCAACAGCTCCACCATCATCCGCAGGAATTGTTAAAGCCATTGATTTAATAGATGAAGAACCTATCTGGAGAGAAAAACTCTGGAGCAATATCAATTATTTCAAAAAAGGACTTGATGATCTTGGATTGGATACCGGAGTTACCTGTTCCGCAATTATTCCAGTGAAAATTGGAGATCCCTATGTAACAGGTGAAGCAGGAAAACTACTAATAGAAAAAGGAATCTACACCAACCCGATTCTTTATCCGGCTGTACCAAGAAAAGATGCGCGTATCAGGATGAGTGTAACTGCAAGACACGAAAAAGAACATCTCGACAAAACGCTTAACGCGTTTGATGATATTAATAAAAAATTGCATATTGCAAAAAAATAATAATTATGCCTAGAAAAGTAGTGCAGGGCCCCATTAGGGACAAAGAAAAAACAAAACAAAAACTGCTTGCTGCAGTTGGTAAAATTTTAAGAGTAAAAGGATACTCCGGACTAAAAGTAAGTAAAATTGCCGCAGTGGCCGGATTTGATAAAAAATTGATCTATGAGTACTTTGGAAGTACTGATAAACTGATTGATGAATATATCAAATCTCAGGATTACTGGAGCCAGGTCAACCAGGACGTTGATATGGATTTCTCTGACGGTGGACACGAACTTACTAAAATGGTTGTACTCAACCAGTTCGAAAACCTGAAGAAGAATAAAGAACTTCAGAAGATTATCCTGTGGGAGCTTTCAGAAAGTAAACCTATTCTTAAGAAATTAGTTGAACAACGTGAAGAGGTAGGAGAAGTTTTATTTGGGAATATCTCAGATCCTTATTTTGGTGAAGGGGTAGCTACAAGACACAGGGCAATTATGGCTTTGATTGTTTCCGGGGCTTACTATCTTAACCTTTATACAGGATATAACGCAAACAAGTTCTGCGGTATTGACCTGAAAACTGAAGAAGGTAGAAAAGAGATTGAAAGTGCTATTGTTGAGTTGATTGACTTTGCATACAGCAAAAAAAAGTAGGGATTAAAAGTTTTCCGATTTAAACAGAAATACGTTTTTTGTTGATATTTGAAAACTTTTAATTTTCAAATTAAAACTATATTTCTTATTTTTGACCAATGGAAAATTTTATAGTATCTGCAAGAAAATATCGTCCTCAGGAGTTTGATACGGTTGTAGGGCAATCCCATATTACGGATACTTTAGAACATGCAATTGAAGAAAGTCAATTAGCTCAGGCATTACTTTTTTGTGGTCCTCGTGGTGTGGGTAAAACTACTTGTGCCAGAATTCTTGCAAGAAAAATCAATGAGAAAGATGGCTCGGTTTCAGAAGATGGCTTTGCTTATAATATCTATGAGCTGGATGCTGCATCCAATAACTCTGTAGATGATATAAGGGAACTGATAGATCAGGTAAGATTTGCACCTCAGGTTGGTAAATACAAAGTATATATCATAGATGAGGTCCATATGCTGTCTTCTGCCGCTTTCAATGCTTTCCTTAAAACACTGGAAGAGCCACCTGCCCATGCCATCTTTATTCTGGCAACAACAGAGAAACATAAAATTATTCCAACAATTTTATCCCGTTGTCAGATCTATGACTTCAAGAGAATTGTCATTGAAGATATCCAGAATCATCTGAGAAATATTGCTCAAAAAGAAAATATCCAGTATGAAGATGATGCATTGTACCTGATTGCTCAGAAAGCTGACGGGGCACTAAGAGATGCGCTTTCTATCTTCGACAGGCTTTCTACATTCTCCCAGAAAAATATTACGCTGGCAAAAGCAGCCGAAGTACTGAATATTCTGGATTACGATCAATACCTCAATATTGTAGATCTTGCCAAGGAAAACAAAATTCCTGAAGTGCTTTTTGCGTTCAATGAAATTGTAAAAAAAGGATTTGATCCCCATATTTTTATTGCCGGATTAGGAAATCATTTCAGAGACCTGATGATGGCGCAGAATGCTTCTACGATCGACCTCATTGAAGTAGGAGAGAAGACGAAATCCAAATTTATAGAACAGGGACAGAAGTGGGCTGCCCAGCAGCTGATTGATGGCATTGAAATCTGCAACCATGCAGATATTAATTATAAGAATTCCAAAAACCCAAGACTTACGGTTGAAATTGCATTAATGCAGCTTGCTTCACTGACAGCTAATTTAGGCGATACTAAAAAAAAAAGTTCCTGATTCTGGCTCCGTTTCTTAGTGAGAAACAGGAGGTGAAGATACCGGAAAAAACTCCGGAGAAAAAAGAAGTTAAAGCAGAACAAAAGCCTGCTGCTTTGGAACAAGTTGAGGAAACTTTAGTAACAAAAACAACCAGGCCATTATCAAGACCGGGAATTTCTTCCGGTTTCAGCATCAATTCTTTCCTGAATAAAGAAGATAAAGTGGAAACAACAGAAGATGTTGTTGTGAAAACTGAACATCTTCCTCAAAACCATTTTACAGATACAGATCTGCAGATGGAATGGAAAATTATGCTTAAACAGCTTCAGGTAAAAAATAACTTTGTATTTAACGCAGTAAAAACATTCAAACTGGAAAAAGCTGCAGAAAATAAAATCAAAGTTTTATTCCCTTCAGATTCTGCCAAAGTAGAATTTGATAAAATAAGCGGAGAATTTTTTAATCATTTTAAAAGAAAAATTCAAAACCATAGAATTGAGGTAGAATACGTCAGAGACGTTGAAAACCTGAAGATTGAAGTGGTGACCAAGAGGAAAATGTTTGAAAAAATGATCGAAAAAAATCCACTTTTAAAAGATCTTGATGATTTAATGAAGTTTGATTTGACATAATTTTTATATATTTGTCAGATATTTCTGTTGAAAATACGTTTTCAACAAGAACAAATTACAACCAGAAACGCTAAAACAAAGACATTTCCAGAATAAAATGGAAAAACTGACTAACACATATCTGTCTTTTTTTGCACCCGCTAATTACTTTTTTAGCGGTTATTTTAGTTTTTCTGCTTCTTATTATAGAAATTTCAGAACGTATTACCGATTTTATTGGTACTGTTAACTGAATTTCTTTCCAAAAAATACAGGAGAAGTAGAGCCCTATTATTTTCCTGATTCCTTTAAAAATTTTTGAACGGCATTTTTTGAAAAGAATTATAAATTAAATTTTATAATCCAAAGGGCTATTGCTGTCAACGAAAAAATTATATAAAAAAACAATAAAATTTAGAATATGAATTTAAATGATTTGAAAAATGAGTGGATCGATGGGCTTACACAGCCACTAATGATCGCGGGACCATGTAGCGCAGAAAGTGAAGCTCAGATGCTTGAAACCGCCAGGAGAATTAAAGAATCCAATGCCAATGTATCGGTTTTCCGTGCGGGAATCTGGAAGCCTCGTACCAAACCAAACGGTTTTGAAGGAGTAGGAGTAATCGGTTTGAACTGGCTAAAAAAAGTAAAAGAAGAGTATGGTTTTAAAACAGCTACTGAGGTAGCCAATGCACACCATGTATTTGCAGCTCTGGAAGCAGATGTAGATGTTCTTTGGATTGGAGCACGTTCTACAGTGAACCCGTTTACAGTACAGGAAATTGCAATGGCTTTAAGAGGAACAGATAAACCTGTATTCGTGAAAAACCCTGTGAATCCGGATCTTGCATTATGGATTGGAGCGTTGGAAAGACTTTTAGGTCAGGATATTAAAAACCTGGGAGTAATTCACAGAGGATTTTCAACATACCAGAAAACAAAATACAGAAACAACCCGAACTGGCAGATTGCCCTTGATTTCAAAAGCCAGTTTCCAAATATTCCAATGTTGATTGACCCATCACACATCTGCGGAAACAGAACCGGTCTTGCTGATATTACACAGGAAGCTCTTAACGTAGGATACCAGGGTGCTATCATTGAATCACACTGTAATCCTGATGAAGCCTGGAGTGATGCTTCTCAGCAGATTACTCCTGAAGTTCTTGCAGACCTTATTGGTAATCTGAAAGTAAGAAGCTCTAATCTTGCAGGATTTGAAGGAGAAATGGGAAGACACAGAACTTTAATCTCGGATCTTGACTTCCAGTTAATAGAACTTCTTTCTCAAAGAATGAAAATTTCTGAAAAGATCGGTAAGCTTAAAAAGGAAAATGATATCGCGATTTTCCAGCCTGAACGTTGGAAAGTAATCACGGAATACGCTAATCAAAAAGCAAAAGAAACCGGAATGTCTCAGGAATTTATTGAAAAAGTCTTCAAAGCAATTCACGAAGAATCTATTGAAGTTCAGAACAGCATTATGATCGATAAGAGATAAACAGCAGATAAACGGGTAAGGGGATTAGGGTTTAGGATAAGTAGAATTGATTTAATTCCTGAAAACAATTACCTATTTACGGCAAAAAATATTTATTAGGGCTTAGACCTCAGGATTTAGAAGAATTGAAACATGTGTTTTTAACCTATTTCCTGAATGCTAAGCCCTAATTCCTTATATTTGCACCAGTATTATCTATGAAAGGAAAAATCATTAAATCTACAGGCAGCTGGTACCAGGTTTTGGAATTGGAAACAAATAAAATTTTCGAGGCCAGAATCAGGGGGAAATTCAAATTAATAAAAACAAGGCTTACCAATCCACTTGCTGTAGGAGATTTTGTTGAGTTTCAACTGGAGCAGGATGATATTGCCTGGATCACGAAAATTGAGCCACGCTCCAATTATCTGATCAGAAAATCAGTAAACCTTTCAAAAGAAGCCCATATTATCGCTTCCAATATTAATTTAGCGTGCTTTATCTTTACCCTGAAACATCCTGAAACATCTTTAGGATTTCTTGACAGATTTTTGGCATGCTGTGAAGCCTATAATATTACTCCTTTGATTCTTTTTAATAAGATTGATGTTCTCCAAGGGGAAGAAATAGAAATTGTGAAAGATGTCGAGTTTCTCTACCAGGAAATTGGATATAACACATTGGAAATTTCATCTTATTCAAGACTGAATCTAGATCAGTTGCAGGAAATCCTTAAAGATAGAACTTCAGTGTTCTTCGGACACTCCGGTTGTGGGAAATCTACTTTAGTAAATGCTTTGCAGCCAGGACTGAATTTGAAAACATCTGAAATTTCAGACACCCATCTGAAAGGAAAGCATACAACAACTTTTGCACAGATGCACTTCTGGGATTTTGGCGGAAATGTTATCGACACCCCTGGAGTTCGTGAATTTGCAATGATCGATATTGAAAAAGAAGAAGTACAGCATTACTTCCCTGAGATTTTCAAAAAGAGAGAAGAGTGCAAATTTCACAATTGCCTTCACATTAATGAGCCGAAATGTGCTGTTCTTGATGCCCTTGAAACAGGCGAAATACAACATTCGCGCTATTCTACGTACATTAAATTGATGGATGAGGCGGAAGAAGCTTCTCAGAAATAACCATATCAATTTCTATACTATTATAACCACTGCAGATTAATTCGAACAATCTGTACAGATTCTATTGCTGTCATTTTAGTATAATATTTCTCAAATATTATTTTTTAATGTTCAAATTTAACATTCTTACTAATGGTCTGTTTTTTTTGATTTGTTTTTTCTAAATTTTAACGAAAAAAATCTCTTTTTTATATAACTCTACTTTTTGGCATAACAAATTTGGCAGATAACTCCACTTTTGGCATATTTTAGTTTAGTGAGAAAATAATTTTCTGGAAAATCCGATTGTTTTAATAATTGAAATAAAAGCAATAATACTATTAAATTTACTTTTATTTAGCTATTTAAAATGTTGAATTGATAAAAAATGGCATTGTTTTTTGAAAATAAAAAACCCAGCCGAAGCTGGGTAAAAACTAATAACCATGAAAACTCAAATTAAACATGAGAATCGCAGTAGAATAAACAATTACTGTGCCAAAGATTGGTTCATAATTTCTTAATAAAAGTTATTTTTATGTTAAAAAAAAATTAAAATAAAAATCAAAGATATTTTTTGTAATTTTGCGCCATTAAAAAAATATACATTTATGTCTAACATTACATTCACTATGATTAAGCCTGATGCAGTTGCTGACGGACATATCGGTGCTATATTGGGTAAGATTGCTGAAGGAGGTTTTAAAATCAAAGCTTTAAAATTAACTCAGCTTACAGTTGCTGATGCAAAAAAATTCTATGAAGTACACGCTGAAAGACCATTTTATGGTGAGTTGGTAGAATTCATGAGCTCTGGTCCTATCGTGGCTGCAGTTTTAGAAAAAGATAATGCAGTTGAAGACTTCAGAACATTAATTGGTGCTACTAACCCTGCAGAAGCTGCAGAAGGTACAATCAGAAAAATGTTTGCAAGAAGCATCGGAGAAAATGCTGTTCACGGTTCAGATTCTAACGAGAATGCATTAATCGAAGCTCAGTTCCATTTTTCAGGAAGAGAGATTTTCTAAGAAATCATCTTACAAAATAAAAGATCCGGAGAGAATTCTCCGGATTTTGTTTTTTATGATATTCAACGCTTATTAAAGATTGTTTTCAATAGCACCCACATTTTCTCTGTAAAGTTCAATAGGCTTATTGAGTAAAACAGCAATGACAGTCATCTGCTTATCCAGCTTTTCCTTTGGAATATCAATATAAATAATTCCCGGTCTGTCACTCCAGTAAAGTTTATTATATATCGTATGTGACAGCATAGTGCCTTCGCCTACCACTCTTATTCTGGCAATTCCGTTTTTTATTCCTTTTAAGGCAATTGGACCTGTAGGGGTTCCTTCCACAAAAAGATAAAGTGTCTGTTTATCTTTTGACAATGCACTTATTCCTGAATAGTGGCCATCTGGTAATCCTTTTTCAGTTTCATAAAGTGCCTCCGCATGCTTACTTATCCATTGCAGAGTTTCCTGATTGGTGTTGGGTGTTGTCTTGATTTTCATATCGAGACCATCACTGGTCAGCCCTGAAGAGGTCGGCAGATTATAACCATTATATAGTGTATTGGCTATAGTATAGGCCGCTTCCTGTGTGTTTTTATTACCCATGATTTCAGCGAGAGAGTGATTTTCCTTTTTAAAATCTTTCAGAAATACAGGCGGAGTATCAAAAGTAAGTTCTACAACGGTGACGTCTTTATCAAATTTCACATTGGAAAAATTCAATGTGAGTGTTTTTTCAGCGTTGTAATCTGTTTTGATAATAGCTGAAGGATCTCCTATTATTTTTGCTGAAGCAGGTTTTGTTTCCAATCCATAAATCTTTGCGAAGTTTTTGGCTTCCTCCAGGTAAAGGAATAAGGATTTTTTTGAGGTAGATAAAGAAGATTTTCCTTTATAATTTTCAAAAGGAATTCCACGGGTTGTTTCATAAATGGCGTGCTGGTTTTTAGAGGTCCATCGGCCAAGGTTTTTCAGAATTTCCACTTGCTCCTCGGGAATTGTACCATCTGATCTGGGTCCGATATCAAGCAGAAGATTTCCTCCCATACTGATAACATCTGCCAGCGTTCTTACGATCATATTAGGTGTTTTATAGCTTTTATCATAAGGCTGATATCCCCAGGAATCATTCATGGTATAACAAAGCTCCCAGTATGGATTTTGTGGTGGAACGACCGGAATTCCCTGTTCAGGAGTGTCATAATCCCCATGATTGTTGAGCCTTGAATTGATGATGATATTTGAATTGTATTTCTTGAGCAGATCCAGAGTCTGAGAAGCTTTCCATTCCTCAGAAGTATGTTCCCAGTCTCCATCAAACCAAAGAAGGTCAGGGGAGTACTGAGAGGAAAGTTCATTAAGCTGGCTTTGATAGTAACTGATGAAATTCTGCCATCGTTTCGGATCGTTTTTTATTTCGTATCGCTTTTTTGTCCGCGTATTGATATCATAATAGGGATGGCTCCAATCCGGCAAGGAGAAGTAAAGCCCTGTTTTTAATCCGGAATTTTTCAAAGCAGAAATAAAAGGACTTAGAACATTTTTTTTGGCCAAAGACTGTCCGGGAATTGTGATCGCTTTTTCAGCCTTAGAGTTCCACAATGAAACCCCGTCATGATGTTTGGTCGTAATAACAGCGTATTTTGCTCCGGATTCTTTAATAAGGTTTACCCACTGTTCAGGCTGATATTTTGAAGCTGAAAAACCATTCAGCTGTTTCATGTAATTTTCGTGATTGATATAATTGTTGAAAAATGACCATGATTCAGATATTCCATTTACGGAGTAGATTCCCCAATGAATAAAAATACCCAGTTTGGCATTTTTAAACCATTCCATTTTCTTGCTGTTGTCAACTGTTTGAACCTGTGCATTGGTATTATAAGCAGATAACACCAACCCAAGGAAAACAGCTTTAATCAGACTGCTTTTCATATATAGTTTTATTTTACCATTAAATATAAATAAAGAAAGCATTACCGCAATAATATCTTGAGATTTACTCATAATTATTATCAGAGCGTCTCCTTTATTATTGTATTTTTATGATTTAAACTAAAAATTAAAATAAAACCATCTCCATATAATTTGAACTTAAAATAAAAGGTTGAATATATTGGACGAGATAAATGGAACGTTTATTGTAAATTTTATCTGAAAAAGCAATTATGAAAATTCCAGCAATATTAATGGCGAGTTTATTAGCAGTAGGAGCTTCTGCACAAAGCACTAAACCTGAAACTAGAACTAAAAAGCCTGTAAAAAAAGTAAAGAAAGCAACAGCACCCGATACTGTTGAAAAGAAAAAACCGGGAACTCCTAAGTCAATCGTAAAAAAAGATACGCTTGTTCTTCGTGGCCATGGCTGCCCGGCTTGTGGAATGGGATAAAAGATGAAAAAACCACTATTAGGAATATCAATGATGGCAGAAGCTGATTTTGTTTCTGCTGTTTTGCCGTTGCTGCAGAACAACACTATTGATGTTCTGGAATGGTCCTTTGATACCCTTTATCATGCCAATGAACCGGATTGGCTTCGTGATCTGCTAAACTTTTATGCAGAAAATAACCGTTTGATAGGCCATGGTGTTTATTATTCCCTGTTTGATGCAAGATGGACAGAAAGGCAGGAAGATTGGCTGAAAAAGCTAAAAGAAGAAGTCGGCTTAAGGAAATACAATCATATCACGGAACATTTTGGTTTCATGAATACTGAAAACTTTCATCAGGGAGTACCATTGCCGGTATCTCTGCATCCCAAAACTTTACAAATAGGAAAAGACAGGCTGTACAGGCTTCAGGAGACGATAGATATTCCTGTAGGTATAGAAAATTTAGCGTTTTCATTTTCTATTGATGATGTCAAAGAACAAGGGATTTTTCTTGATAAGCTAACGGAGGATACCAATGGCTTTCTGATTCTCGATCTTCATAATATTTATTGTCAATCCTGTAATTTTGGAGTGAAAATGCAGGAAATAATTGATCTGTACCCTTTGGATAAGGTAAAAGAGATTCATCTTTCCGGAGGAAGCTGGCAGGAGAGTGTATATGGGAAAAAGCAGGTGAGAAGAGATACCCATGATGATATTATTCCCGAAGAGATTTTTTCTGTTTTGCCTTCCGTTTTAGCAAAGTGTCAAAATCTGGAATATATTATTACCGAAAGGCTGGGGCATACGCTGAAAACAGAAGAGGAAAAAGAAAATTTCCTGAATGATTTCAATAAAATTAAAACAATAATCGAAGCTTCTGATTGGAAAGGAAGAAAAATAAGCAGTTGGAACAAGCGGCAAATACAACTTCCGGAGAAACCTGTCGAAGATCTGGCTTTGTTTGAAGAGCAGTCAAGGCTTACCAGACTTCTTTTTGACAATGCGGGAGCAGCAGTTATCAAAGATCAGGATTTTCATTACTTTAAAACAGAGAACTGGGATCCTGAAATGATTCTTACTGCCCAGAATATTATCAAAAAATGGAATCCTTATTAATTCTATCCTGATAACCAAAATCAAAATATATGAAAATGACAACACTAGTATTGATCATTACCGCTGTCCTCACTGCTCTGATAGGAGGACTTTTCTATGCTTATTCATGTTCTGTAGTCCTTGGACTGGGAAAACTCTCTGATGTAGAATATCTGAAAGCTATGCAGAACATCAACCGGGAAATTCTGAACCCTGTTTTCTTCATGAGTTTTATGGGAACAGCGGCTTTTCTGCCGGTATCTGTCTTTTTGTTCCGCGGACATCAGCCTGTTTTTATCTTTCTCCTGCTGGCTGCACTGGCCTATCTGATTGGGGTTTTTGGAGTGACGGTTGCGGGGAATGTTCCGATGAATGACGCACTGGATAAGTTTGATATTTCCAATTCTACAACGGAAGCCATCAGGCAGATGCGCGCTAATTTTGAAAACAGATGGAATTTTCTGAATAATATAAGAACCGTTTTCTCTGTTATTTCTATCATTTTTGTAGTCTGTGCCTGTATCTGGAATAAGGAGGTGTAAATGGGCGAATACGTAGAAATACTTAATGTTAGATTCGGTATTTCTACGGATGTGTACCTATGGTTTTATTCTGATCTTTGTGTTGTTAGCAAGACAAAACAGATTTAACATTTTCAAAATGTTGAGAAAAAATTTATAACCACGAAGACTTCATTTCAAACAAGAGAAAAGGCAGCCATTGGCTGCCTTTTGTTTTTATAATAAAGATAATTATTAAATCTTTAGAAGTTCAATCGTTCTCTCAGGGCTTTCTGCTGAGAAAACAGCATTTCCTGCCACAAGTACATCAGCTCCGGCTTCAAAAAGTTTAGAAGCGTTGTCAAGGTTCACTCCACCGTCTATTTCAATAAGGGCTGTAGAGTTGTTGCTTAAGATTAGGTCTTTGGTTTCAGCAATTTTTTTGTAAGTATTTTCAATGAATTTCTGTCCTCCAAACCCTGGATTTACACTCATTAACAATACCAGATCCACATCTGCAATGATGTCTTCAAGCATTAATACCGGAGTAGAAGGGTTCAAAACAACACCTGCTTTTACTCCTTTGCTCTGAATGTGATGAATGGTTCTGTGAAGGTGAGTACATGCTTCATAATGTACTGAAATAAGGTCTGCACCATGATTGATAAATTCATCAACATATTTCTCAGGCTCCACAATCATCAGGTGAACATCTACAAATTTTTTGGCATGCTGCTGAACAGTTTTCATTACCGGAAAACCAAATGAAATATTGGGTACAAAACGGCCGTCCATTACATCAATGTGGAACCAGTCGGCCTGGGAATTGTTCAGCATTTCAATGTCTCTTTGCAGATTCCCAAAGTCTGCAGATAAAAGGGATGGAGCAATAAGCTTCGTTTTCATTTTTACTTTATATTAGATATTTAGAGTCAGGAATCAAGAACCAAAACATGGTCAAAACAGGTGTTTTATATGTGTATTTTGGTTATCTTGAATCTTGTGTCTGGCATCTTGATTCTATTAATGATACTTCAGTTTCATTTCCGGTTTGATCTTAAGAACGGTTTCGTAGATAAGTTTAATCACATTCCCTACATCTTCTTTGGACACCATTTCTACCGTAGTATGCATATAACGCAAAGGTAAGGAAATTAACGCACTTGGTACTCCGCCATTAGAATGAGCAAAAGCATCTGTATCAGTTCCTGTAGCTCTGCTTGCTGCTGCTCTTTGGAAAGGAATTTTTTTAACTTTTGCTGTGTCAATAATCAATTCTCTGATGGTATGGTGAACACTTGGCGCAAAGAATACTACCGGTCCTGCACCACATTTCTGATCTCCTTCTTTCTTCTTTTCAATCATCGGAGTGGTAGTGTCATGGGTAACATCCGTTACAATGGCAATATTCGGTTTGATGGTGTCAGCGATCATATCTGCGCCGTATAAACCTACTTCTTCCTGTACAGAATTGGTAATATAAAGTCCGAATGGAATAGATTTTTTATTTTCTTTCAAAAGTCTTGCTACTTCTGCAATCATGAAACCTCCGATTCTGTTGTCCAACGCTCTGCAGACAAAATATCTGTCGTTCATTTCAAAGAACTCGTCCGGGTAAGTAATCATACATCCTACAAAGATTCCCATTTCTTCCACTTCTTTTTTGGAAGTAGCACCACAGTCGATGAAGATATTTTCAATTTTAGGAGTAGGCTCATTCTGATTCGTTCTCGTATGAATAGCCGGCCATCCGAATACTCCTTTTACAATTCCGTTTTCTCCGTGAATATGAACCACTTTTGAAGGGGCAATCGTCTGATCGGAACCTCCGTTTCTGATGACATAGATTAATCCGTCATCTGTAATATAATTGATGTACCATGAAATTTCATCAGCATGTGCTTCAATCACTACTTTAAATTCAGCTTCCGGGTTGATGATCCCATAACAGGTTCCATAATGGTCTACTTCTATTGTGTCAACATAGGGTCTGATATAGTCCATCCAGACTTCTTGTCCTTTATGTTCGTAACCTGTTGGAGATGATGTGTTTAAATATTTTTCTAAAAATTTCAAAGATTTCTTTTCAAATTTCATAAAAAGGAATGATTTTTGCGTTTAATTTTTGTTCTTATAAGTGTAAAAATAATGAATTTTAGTAAGATTATCTGCCTTTTTATTCTCTTTTTTGGAGTCAGTGCTTTTGGCCAAAAGGATGGTGTAGTGGCGAAACCACTCAATCAGTATCCACCTGAATCCTTGAAAACGGATGAATTTGGTAATAAATACTATTATGACGAGCAGCAAAAAGTCAAGATTTATGAAATTAACGGCGAGCCTGTAGTTGTATTAGACGAGTTGGTTTTGGTTAATAAACCGAGATTTAATAACCAGCTGGATAAAAATTACTATTATTTTCTGAATAAAAAGCTGTACAGAGTATATCCGCTATTTGTCACTGCATTACAGCAGTACAGAGACATCCAGAAAGATATGAATGATATGGATAGCAAGGCTAAAAGAAAATTTGTAAGAGAACGACAGAATATGCTGGCAGATCAATATGAAAAACAACTGAGAGATCTTACCACTACCGAAGGGCAGGTTTTTGCAAAACTGATGAACAGGGCTACCGGAAAAAATGTCTATGAAATAATCAAAGAACTGAGAGGCGGATGGAGCGCTTTCTGGTGGAATGTAAAAGGAAAAATGGCCGATATTGATCTGAAAGAACAATACGATCCACACAAAAACAGAACTGATGAATTTGTAGAATCATTGCTTCAGTCCAATTGGAATTCAGGGTATTTGCAGCCTTACCCGGGAGCAAGCGATTTTAAAGTCAAGAAATAATATAAATTCCTGTAAGAATGCTTACAGGAATTTTTCTTTTAATTTATCAAATACAATCTTATCTATTGGAAGAGGGAAAGGATTGTCTGGTCTGTCTATATCAATCCATTCTGTTTTTTCGATGCAGGGATCCATGATAATGAAATCTTCTTCGTTCACAATATCTACTATATAATATATCGTAAGAAGCTGTTCGTTTTCTTTGAAGCGGGAAACCAGAAAGTTTTCCTGAGTATAAAAATGTTCCAGAACATTAATCTGTACATTCAGTTCTTCATCAAATTCACGATGCAGGCATTCCAGTACTCCTTCACCATATTCTAATCCGCCACCCGGAAATTTCATTAAAGGTTCGCCGGCATATTCTTCAAATAAAGTCAGAACTTGTTTGTCTTTTACCGCACACGCATACACTCTAATGTTGATCTTATCTATCATATATATAATGTATAATATTTGTATAGCTAATGTAAGAAATTTTGTTGAAAAAAGCTGGCTGTAGGAAGCGTGAAGCTGGAAGTTTTATGCTATCTGTTTTATTTCTGAAAATTTCCAAATCAATCTATCTTTACTATAGAATGATTATTATAAAAAATAGAAAATTAAAGTATATTTCCTTAGTAGCTTTACATTCTACAATTTAACGGCATTGATCATTTCTCTTTTTCCCGGAGGTCCCTGTTTTTTTTCTACCTGGAAATTCAGTTCCTGAAGAATTCTTCTTACACTGCCTTTAGAAGAGTAGGTAGTTAATAATCCGTTAATGGCCATTTTGTCAGAAACCAGTTCAAATAGTGGCTTTTCCCAAAGATCAGGCTGTACTCTGGCACCGAAACAATCAAAATAAACAAGATTGATTTTAGGCAAGTCAATGTCTTTTAGGTCAAAAAAATCACATTCTATCTTTTTTAAGTTGAATCCACTAATGATTTCTACTGACTTTTCCCAATCTGCCAGATGAATTTTCTGATAAATATTTTTAAACTCAGGGTTATCAAAATGTTCAAAGTAAGCCAGATCCTTAACTTCGGATTCATTTATGGGATATTTTTCAAGCGAAAAATAATTGATGACATGATTTTTGTCAGTTTTTAAATATTCATTAATTGTTACTAAAACATTCAAACCTGTTCCAAAACCGAGTTCTAAAATATTAATTTCGCAATCATTTATCAAATTTAATCCATTTTTAATAAACACATGTTCGGCTTCCTGAAGTGCTCCGTGATGAGAATGGTAATTTTCATTTAATTCATTGATAAACAATGTTTTACTGCCGTCGTTTGTGGTCTTAATCTCTCTTTTCAAGCTATTTTTTTGTCAAATTTACTCTAAAATTTTTATATTTAGAAAATTATGTTAAATTTGTAGAACATCGTAAAAATTTTAAAAAATGATAATTCAAAAAACTGAAAACTCCAGAATTTCTACATTTGACCCTAACGATTTTTCATTTGGTGGTACTTTCATAGATCATATGATTATATGTGAGTATGAAGATGGGAAATGGGGTGATGTAAAATTAGTTCCTTACGGTCCGATTCCATTTACGCCTGCCATGATGGGGGTAAACTATGGACAAGCTTGTTTTGAAGGTATGAAAGCCTATAAAGACAAAGACGGGCAGGTTTTCCTTTTCAGGCCTGAAAAGAATTTTGAACGTATCAATAAGTCAGCAAAGCGTCTTGCTATGCCTGAGGTGACTGAAGAAATGTTTTTGGACGGATTAAAAGCATTGGTAGATATGGATAGAGAGTGGATTCCACAGGGGGAAGGAATGTCTCTTTATATCAGACCATTGATCTTTGCAACGGAGGAAGCTTTGAAAGCAAGAGTATCTAATAAATATATGTTTGCAATCGTTGCAACACCAGCGAAGAGCTATTATTCTGAGCCTGTATCTGTAAAGATCTCTGATCACTATTCAAGAGCAGCAAACGGAGGAGTAGGTTCTGCAAAAGCTGCAGGTAACTATGCTGCTTCTTTCTATCCTACGCAATTGGCGATCGAAGAAGGATATGAGCAAATCATCTGGACAGATGATGCTACTCACGAATATTTCGAAGAAAGTGGTACAATGAACGTATTTGTAAGAATCAACGATACAATCTATACACCTCCAACTTCTGAGAAAATCCTTGACGGAGTAACAAGAGACAGCTTCATTCAACTGGCTAAGAAAAGAGGAATTGAAGTGAAAATAGAACCAATTCCTGTGAAAACAGTTATTGAAGCATTGAAGAATGGTTCTCTTAAAGAAGTGTGGGGAGTAGGTACAGCAGTGGTAACCACTCAGTTCCAGGCTTTAGGATATGAGGGTGTAAAACTTGAGCTTCCAAGATTATCTGATGAAGAAAGCTTCGCTGCTATTCTTAAGAAAGACTTGGTAGACCTGCAGACTAATCTTTCTGAAGATCCTTTCGGATGGAGAGTTGTAGTAGATCATGCATTAGAAACAGTTTAATATTTTTTTTAAATAAACTATATAAAAGTCGGGTTTTTCCCGGCTTTTTTTGTATTTATGTATTCGTGTAAAATGTATGAATAACTTTTAATCAGAGGATTCAGCCAGCTGCCTTGTTTTATTAGCAGATTGATACATTCTTACATTCACATATTTCTGGGTCAAGTTTTGTAATTGATTCGCGAAATGTGTATTTTCGCAAAAGTTTATGAAAAAAATACTCTTCATATCAGCCATAAGCCTGTTAAGCTGCAACAGAAATACACAGACGGCCCATCCTCCGATAGGCGGTGTTTTAAGCCAAAAAGATCTGGATGTTTCTAAAAACAGGATGAAAAATCTGAATATCATAGAAAGAGGCCAGATTCAGGATTGGATCAGCGGGCAGTCTGTGAAATTTTATCCTACACAGCTTAATTACTGGGTAACCGCTGAAGGTTATGATCAGAGAGAAAGAAGGAAAGATGAAACTTTGATTTCCTATTCTTATGATCTGTATGATTTTGATCAGACAAAAATATACGATCAGTCTTTTGAAAGAAGAGATGCCAGATTCGGGCACTTTGATGAACTGAGGGCAGTGGAGAACGCTTTACGTTTTATACATGATGGAGAGGAAGTAACGCTTTTGGTACCGTCTTCTTTGGCTTACGGAACTTTTGGAGACGAAAAGAAAATAGATAACGATATTCCATTAATCATAAAATTAAAAGCGCTATAATACATGAAATTGTTTAACAAGAATATAATTCTGGCAGCGGCAAGTATCTCGCTGATGAGTTGTACCCCAATTTATAAAAAAATGAACGTAGACAAAGAAACTTACGAAGGTCTTAATGACGGGCTTTATGCCAATCTTCAAACCACAAAAGGTAATTTGATTGTAAAGTTTGAAGACAAGAAAGCACCAGTAACTGTAGCCAACTTTATTGGTCTTGCAGAAGGGAAAATCGACAACAAAGCTAAGGCTAAAGGAGTTCCTTATTATGACGGAACTATTTTCCACAGAGTAATCAAAGATTTCATGATCCAGGGGGGAGATCCTCAGGGAACTGGCGCGGGTGATCCGGGATATAAATTCGAGGACGAAAGAAACGACCTTAAACATACAGGAAAAGGTATTCTTTCAATGGCGAACTCAGGACCTAATACAAACGGGTCTCAGTTCTTCATCACTGAAGTAGCTACGCCTTGGTTAGACGGAAAACACACGATCTTCGGAAAAGTGGTAAAAGGTAATGATGTGATTGATGCTATTGCTAACGTTGAAAAAGGAGCTCAGGATAAACCTAAAACAAATATCGTTCTAGAAAAAGTTTCTGTTTTCAGCAAAGGTGATGAGTACAAGCACTATGATGCTGCTAAAACATTTACTGAAGGAAAAGCAAAGATTGCAGAAAACAATAAAGCTTTCATCGCTAAAGAAGAAGCTGAAAAGAAGAAAAAAGAAGAAGAATTCAAAGCTAACCAGGAGAAATTAGTTGAAAACCTAAAAGCTGGTATGCAAAAAACTGAATCAGGTCTTTACTATAAAATCACAAAAACAGCTGACGGTAAAGCTCCAAAAGCGGGTGATAATGTATCTGTACATTATGCAGGTAAACTGGTAGACGGAACTGAATTCGATTCTTCATTCAAAAGAAATGAGCCGATCGAAATTCCAATCGGAATGGGAAGAGTAATCAAAGGATGGGATGAAGGTATCCTATTGTTGAAAGAAGGTGAAACTGCTACATTATTGATCCCGCCGGCAATGGCTTACGGAGAAAGAGGTGCAGGAGGAGTGATCCCGCCAAACTCTTGGTTAGTTTTCGATGTTGAGCTTGTAAAAGTAAAATAATTGAATCTTAAAAATATTCTCAAAAGCCGTCCGGAAGGATGGCTTTTTTTATTCTGTTCAAATACATTCTGTAACGATCTGTGTAAAGATTGCGACCCATTTTAATATCTGGGAAGTTCAATGATTTTTCCGGTAAAAAGTAATCTTAAATTTGTAACAACTACTAAATAATGAAAACCAAATCACTTCTGTTTCTGTTCGTTCTGCTTTCGTTTATAGCTTTTTCACAGACCAAGGCAAATCCTGACGATACAGCGATAAAGAAATCACTTACTTATTTTGTAAACAGTATTAAATCTAAACAGCTAGATCAGGCAGTAAGCTGTATATATCCAAAATTCTTCACTATAGTTTCAAAAGAACAGATGACGCAGATTTTGAATATGACATATAATAATCCATTCATGAAAATTGAAGTACAGGATTTGAAGTTTGGAAATATTGAAAAACCTGAACTCATTACTGGTGAGTATTTCTCTATTACCAATTATTTTTTGAAACTGAAATGTAATGTAAGCTCATTAAATGATGATATGAAAAAGAAAATGAACAGCGCTTTAACAGCCAAATATGGTGCAAATAATGTTAAATATTTAGCTAACGAAGGTTCATATCTCATCAACGCTAATATGAAAGCATGTGCTGTTTCAAAAGATAAAAAGTCATGGAAATTTGTTATTCTTGAAAAGGAATATAAAAAAGAACTGGTGAAAATCTTACCGAAGAAAATTCTGGATACATTTTAAAAGGTTAAGCAGTAAGCATCAACTTTTATATTAAAATAATGCCGTCTTGAAAAAGATGGTTTTTTTTTCCTGTAAATACCGTAAAAATACGGATTTCGGTAAAACATTATTACATCTATCTTTATCCTGCACTTATAAGAAACAAAATAAGAGATATGTTTGATCTGAATTACGACCTTATAAAAAAAGAAATTGAGTCAGAAATGTGTGAAGAACACGGTCTGCACCCGGAATTGATTAAAACAGATGAAGGCTTTGGAATAAAAGCCTGTTGTGAACCTTTCAGAGAAAAAATGGTTGAGAAGTCCGGACATATGATCGAAGAAGAAACCAAAAAGGTCCTTGAAAAAATGATGAAGGACCTGTTTAAAGAATAAGTTTTTACGATGTTAAGATAACTTTGTTGTTATCGCAGAGCTGCTCCGGAGGGAGTGGCTTTTTTTGTTGGAAAGATTGTAATTCATAAGGACTATTAATTATAATTAAAAAAAATTATGGGTTTTAATGATTGTATAGTTTAGTTATACAAATAAAAAACCGCCCCAAACAGGACGGTTTTTTCAGTAAAAATTAATTGAAAGTTATATTTTATTATCTTTTCTTCATACTTGTTCCGGCTAAAGAACTGATGAATACAAGGCCGAAGCCGATATAAGCGGCAAATGCCGTCAGATATATAATTAAGCTGTTAAAGCTTGGTTTTAAGGCGTATACCAATACAGAAAATGCAGCAAAACTTAGTACCAGCAATAAGCTCCATATATTCAACTTTGCAGCATCTTCATTTCTCTTAAAAATCATTTCAAAAAAGGCTCTCATCATTACTTACATTTTAAGGGTTATACAATTAATTAAAAAAATAAAGGCGTACTCATCGCGGTAAAAAGAATAAATTCCTTTACTGGGCTAAGGTTCGTGATGACTTTGCCGTTTATCTATATCGTAATACCGGGCCAAAAGTCCGGGATATTTTTGTTTTTTTTGAATCAATAAATGATTCGTGGTTATTGATGATACCAGTGAGATACGGGTGCAAAATTGCTGTGAAAAATCAACGGGGGTTAATTAATCACGAGCCCGTATCTGTTACGGCATCGTAGAAAAAAAAGGATTCATATACTAGATATGAATTTGAATCAGTGGAAAAACTGAAAATCCACAGAAAACCTTTTTTCTCATCCTTAGTGTTTTTTTTAATTTTTTCTCAATATTTTACATGCTAATATCATGCCAAAATAAAACTTTCTCGATTAACACTTTGTTTCACGGGACTGGCGAAGCTCCTCATGAAGCGTGTTTTCATCTGTTATTTCCTTAAACAAAGAAAAATTTTCTGTTTTTAAGCTTAAGTTGCCTGAAGCAAAGAAAATATTACGGTGCAACTATTTTTTATATATTTAAACTCCTTTAGTATAGTTTAAAAATGAACCGGGAAGGGTTAAAAGACAGTATCAATATCTGTATAACAAATCTTTTGCAGCTGGCTGAAATCAATTGTTGGAATGCGATTTCCCCGAAATTGTTTTTTATTTTGTCTGATTTTAATGAATTTGAAGGATCCGATTTCAGTGAACAGAGGATATCCCGAAACAGGATAAATAATTCAAAAACATTGCTTACTTTGGATCTTGCACTGGAGATTTTACAAAAAGAGTTTGATGATCTTTATGATGTTACTCTGTATATTTTCCGGGCAAATACAGGAGAAACTATTATAGAAATCCAATATTACAGAAAATCAAATTTTGATGCTGATTATTTTGCTGTAGTAAAAGATAATCCACCAATGTTCCATTCAAAAATTGCAATGCCTGTATATGCATGGGAAGGAGAGAAATTTGATGTCAATTGGGAATCGGGAGGTGGAATACATCATGAGTGGAAAATTTTTTTATGGAGAAATTTTCTTTACAGGCTTAAAATTAAAAAATTCAAAAGATAATTTTGTAGGATAAGAAATTAGTTATTACCATTTATACAATCATCTGTGTCAATCTGTGAAATCAGTGGTTATAAAATCAATATAAGTTTTGGCTGAAGCCATTGGAAGGTATTTGTAAAATTAAACGGCTCCCTTCGTCTACGCTTAGGATGATAGCCTGTTCCTATTGAAATAATGAGATATTGTATGTGATATTGTATGTGAAAAACAAAAACCGCCTTTAAAGACGGTTTTTATATTTGTTACCAGTTTTTATCAATCATATAAATAATCTGTGTCAAAGCTGTAGCGCCTAATAAAAGCTCTCTTCTGTTCACTTTTTCAAAAGTATCTTCTTCCGTATGGTGAATATCAAAATAGCGCTGAGAATCCGGCATCAATTCAGCGGCAGGAATTCCCATGTCATGAAGCGGATAGAGGTCAGTTCCGGAAAATCGTTCCTCAAAATTATAAACTCCGTAGGGAATGAATAGACTTGACCAGCCTTTGATCTGATTTCTTTTGGTATCATCCATATCCAGGGCAATTCCTCTTGGTGCAAAACCTCCGGCATCCGTTTCTATGGCAAAAAGATGTTTTTCATTCTTCTCTTTTACCGTTTTACCGTATTGAATTCCGCCCTTTACTCCGTTTTCTTCATTGGCAAAGCAAACCACTCTGATAGTATGGTTATTTTGTAATCCTAACTTTTTAAAGGTTCTCAAAACCTCAATACTTTGAACAATTCCGGCTCCGTCATCATGAGCGCCTTCACCTACATCCCAGGAATCAAGGTGTCCTCCAACTACGATAACGCTTTGGTCTTTTTTACCTGTGATTTCCCCGATTACAGAATGGGAAAGCTTTTCGCCTTTCATTCCGCAGTTGGAATTAAGTTTAGCAGTAATTTTCTGGCTTTTCAGTAAAGCTTCCAGTTCATCTGCTGTCGTACTTCCGATGGCTACGGCAGGTATTTTAGAGACTTTGTCTTCGTAGCGCATTGCACCTGTGTGAGGTACATCATCAAAAGCAGAAGAAAGTGATCTGACGATGGCAAACTTACCTCCTTTTTTTGCCGTTAATGAAGCGGCTGTGGTTCTGTATTTTGCGGCATCACCATATGCTTTAAAGGTTTCTACAAACGACTGGCTGAAGGGGTAGTTGAAGAATACAATCTTATCTTTCACCTTTTCAGAGGGAAGTTTATCATATTCTTCCATAGATTTTACCATGATAATTTCTCCCGAAACATCTTTTCCTCCGGTTCCTTCAGAATTTCCAAGGGAAAGCATTTTAAGACTTTTCCATTTTCCGTTAGAAGCCTGGATATGCAGAGATTCTTTTCCTCTTTCCCATACCGGAATCATAACTTCCTGAAGCCATACTTTATCAGCTCCGGCATCACGAAGCTTCTGCTCTGCCCATTTTACTGACTTCTCGTAAGCTTCAGATCCGCTTAAACGATGTCCGATATTTTTTGTAAGCTCTCTCAGCTCAGTATATCCTTTTCCGTTGTTCAGAATTTTCGTAGAGATTTTTCTGAACTGAATAGAATCGTCTTTGGATTGGCCAAAAACAGCCATTCCAAAAAGTAATAATGAAGTTCCTACTATCTTTTTCATAGTTACCAATTTTTATCAATCATATAAATAAGTTGTGTCATTACCGCAGAACCAAGTAACAGTTCTCTCCGGTTGACTTTTTCAAAGGTGTCTTCTGCTGTATGGTGAATGTCAAAATAACGCTGTGGATCTGGAACCAGCTCAGCTGTGGGAACTCCCATTTCGTGAAGCGGTGCTATATCCGAACCAGAATA
Organism: Chryseobacterium sp. D764; assembly: GCF_019317325.1. Classification (NCBI taxonomy): domain Bacteria; kingdom Pseudomonadati; phylum Bacteroidota; class Flavobacteriia; order Flavobacteriales; family Weeksellaceae; genus Chryseobacterium; species Chryseobacterium sp. D764. The sequence continues at coordinate 421,985 of NZ_CP079219.1, forward strand.
TTTACCCTCAAAATTGTAGACTCCATAAGGTAAAAACAGGTTGACCCAGCTTTTGATCTGGTTTCTTTGAGTATCATCCATTTCCAGGGAAATTCCCCTTGGTGAAAAACCTCCGGCATCTGTTTCTATCGCAAAAATATGTTTTTCATTGTTTTCTTTAACAACTTTGCCATATTGTTTTCCGCCTTTTGTTCCGTTTTCTTCGTTGGCAAAGCAAACAGCGCGGATGGTGTGGTTATTTTGTATTCCTAATTTTTTAAATGTTCTCAGAACCTCAATACTTTGCACAATTCCGGCTCCGTCATCATGAGCACCTTCACCCACATCCCAGGAATCAAGGTGTCCGCCAACTACGATAACGCTCTGGTCTTTTTTGCCAGTGATTTCTCCAATTACAGAATGAGAAAGCTTTTCGCCTTTCATTCCACAGTTGGAATTAAGTTTGGCTGTTACTTTCTGATTTTTTAACAGGATTTCCAGTTCATCAGCAGAAGTATTTCCGATCGTAATGGCCGGTATTTTTGAAACGTTTTCATCATAGCGCATATTGCCTGTGTGAGGAACATCATCAAAAGCGGAAGAAAGTGACCGGATGATGGCAAATTTCCCTCCCTTTTTAGCAGTCAATGAAGCCGCAGTTCTTCTGTAGGGGCTGGCATCGCGATAAGAAATGAAAGTCTGTACATTTTCCTGATTAAAAGGATAGTTGAAAAATACAATCTTATCTTTCACCTTTTCTGCAGGAAGTTTATCATATTCTTCCAGTGATTTTACCATAATAATATCACCTGAGATGTCCTTTCCTTTTGTACCTTCGGAATTTCCGAGAGAAAGCATTTTAATACTTTTCCATTTTCCGTTTGAAGTCTGGATGTGCAGAGATTCTTTTCCTCTTACCCAAACCGGGATCATGACTTCCTGAAGCCATACTTTATCAGCTCCGGCATCACGGAGTTTCTGTGCTGCCCATTGTACTGATTTCTCATAGGCTTCAGATCCGCTTAAACGGTTGCCTATAGTTTTGGTAAGTTCTCTCAGTTCATTGTATCCTTTGCCGTTGTTCAGAATTTCTGTGGAAATCCTTTTAAATTGGATAGAGTCTTCTTTAGTCTGACCAAAAACAGCCATTCCAAAAAGCAATAATGAAGTTCCAAATATCTTTTTCATATTACCAGTTTTTATCAACCATAAAAATCATCTGTGTAATGGCAACTGCTCCGAGAAGAAGTTCTCTTTTATTCACCTTGTCAAAAGTATCCTGTTCGGAATGATGGTAGTCGAAATACCTTTGTGTATCTACCACTAGTTCTGCTAAGGGAATGTCAAGTTTTTTTAAGGGTGAAATGTCCTGAATTGCCTCAGTTTGGTCAAAATCATAAACGCCATAAGGAAGAAAATATTCTTTCCATGGGTAAATCAATCTTCTTCTCTGAGGTGACATATCCAGAGAAAATCCTCGCGGAGAATAGCCTCCGGCATCTGTTCCTAAGGCAAAAACGTGTTTTTCGTCTCTCTTTTTTACAAAAGCGGCATACATCTCACGGCCCTGGCCTCCGTTTTCACTGTTGGCATACAGGACTACGCGGATGGTGTGGTTATTTTCGTATCCGAGTGCTTTCAGTGTTCTTAAAACTTCTATACACTGGACTACACCTGTTCCATCATCAATGGCCCCTTCACCAAAATCCCACGAATCAAGCTGGGCACCCAAAACGATCACTTTAGAATCTTTCTTACCCTGAATTTCAGCAATAATATTGGGGTTTGTAGTATCACCTTTTGATTCGGCAGTCATGTTGATTTTAGCAGTAACTTTTTGCTTTTTCAATATTTTTTCCAACTCATCTGCGGATCTTACTCCAATGGATAAAGCCGGAATTTTAACTTTATCATCTGGTTCATAGTAAATCATTTTAGCATGAGGAGTGTCGTCATTAGCTGTTGTCAGTGATCTTATGATTAATGCTTTTGCGCCTGTTTTAGCAATGATAGAAGCGGAAATTAATTTCGATTTTGCAGTCTGTAAATAGGAGTCACTTGTATTGATAATTTTCGGGTCCATAGGAACATTCACGAAAACGATCTTGTCTTTTAACTGGCCTATTGACATTGCATTAAGCTCTGAAGTGGAGTTAATTAAGACAACTTCACCTGTAAGGTCTTTTCCGCCTGTTCCTTCAGAGTTTCCAAAAGAAAGCATTCTGATATTTTTCCAATCTCCATTTCCTGCTTTTATCTGTAAAGATTCTTTTCCTCTGATCCAGACAGGTGCTTTGGCTTCTTGTCTCCAGATCATGTCAATACCAATTTCCTTGAACTTTTTTTCTGCCCATTCTACGGCTTTTGTATAGCCTGGAGTTGCGCTGAAACGCGATCCGATTCCTTTCGTAAGCTCTCCAAGATTATCATAAGCCTTACCATTGGTCATGATTTCATCTGAAATTTTTCTGAACTCATCATGATAATTGAATTTGGCAAGCGTTGTTTTTTTTGCCGGATTTTTTTGTGGCTTTTTTTGAGAAAATAAAAATCCACTCAAAAAGAGTGGAAGTATAATGAATATTTTTTTCATTTTTTATTTACCTTTCTTTTTCCTTTGATAAAAGTAGGGAAAAAATGGGAATTTATTAAGGTTTCATATCATACATTACCAGCGCTGTAATCAACTTTGGTTCAATAAATGTACATTTTGGAGGCATGCTTAATTTTAAATCCGAAATTTTAATCATATCATTAAAACTTACAGGATAAATTCCAAAGCCAACCTTGCCTTCACCACTGTCTACTTTCTCTTTTAAAAGATTGATTCCGTTGATATTGGATGTTCCTTTTACATAAGAAATAAGCTCAGAGCTGTCCGGATCTTCAATTTTCAATATATTTTTAAAAATATACTTGTCAATAAGGTGGTGATCCAGATTATCAAGAGACATTTCTTTGGAACGAAGATCGTGCTTCACATGAAGAGAATAGAACTTCCCATCCATATACATTGAAATGTGGAATTTCTGAGAAGGGTAGTAGGATGTTTCTCCTTTTTCATGAATAAGGAAATAATGTTCAAGTTCCTTCAGGAAAGCTTCGGGAGAAATACCGTTCAGATCATGTAAGATTCTGTTATAATCATGAATTTTAATAGACTGATTGGAAACAATAAAGCTGTAGACAAAGTTGTAAAGCTCTGTACCATTATGTTTTTTGTTTTTCTCCTTATGATATTTGGCATTTATCGCTGTAGACCCAATTCTGTGGTGTCCGTCAGCAATATAAAATGAATCAATCTGATCAATCACTTCTTTAAACTGCTGTAACTTCAGGCGGTTGTCTATTCTCCAGATTTTATGTCTGATACCGATAGTGTCTACATGGTTGAAGATAGGGACATTTTTTTCCTCATGATTCATCAGCAGCTCAATTTTTGAGTTGGCCGGATAGGTAAGGAGTACAGGTTCTGCCTGCAGGTTTACTTTTTCAAGGTAATGAGCCAGTTTTTCTTTTTTCTGGGGAATGGTACTTTCATGTCTTTTGATTTTTCCATTCCAGAAATCTTCAATACTTGCTAATCCCAGAAGTCCTCTGAACACCTGTTTGTTGGGGTAGATCTGCTCATAAAGATAGTAGGCTGAATTGTCCTGGACCAATTTCTTTTCGTCCAGAAGTTCTTCAAATGTAGAACGGATCTTTCGCAGATTCCGGTCAATATCTTTAGATTTACTTACAACATAGGGTTTAATCATATTGATGTAAGTATTTTCAACTTGAGCCTTCTCTGTGATCTCTTCCTGGGTAAAATTATCCAGTGGATGTGTAGGGAAAGTGCTCTCGAAGTCTCTATGAGGTCTTATTCCACGGAAAGGTTTAAAAACAGGCATATTTATCTTATAGTTTCTTTTTGTAGCTTAATAATTTGTTCTGCAAGTTCGATACCGATTTTTTCCTGAGCATCTACTGTGTTTCCTCCAACATGTGGAGAAAGAGATAGTGCAGGGTTCATCAGTAAAGGCAATTCCGGGCTTGGCTCGTTTTCAAAAACGTCCAATGCAGCTCCGGCTACTTTTCCTGACTCGATAAAATCAATCAATGTCACTTCATTGATGACACCTCCTCTTGCAGTATTTACAATATAGACCCCATCTTTCATTTTTTCAAACTGAGGGGTATCTATAATATATTCATTCGTTTTCGGCGTATTGATACTGATGAAATCTGCATCTTGCAGGAATGCATCCATATCATTGGTGGAAGTGATTTCAAAGTCGACAGACTGTCCGTTGAAGAAATTCAGGGTAAGAACTTCTGTTTTAGGGCTTCTTGTCAGAACGTTTACTTTCATTCCTAAAGCAATTCCTATTTTTATGACTTCCTGGCCAATACTTCCAAAGCCGATTACTCCTAATGTTTTCCCTGAAAGTTCATATGCATTGCTGAATGACTTTTTCATAGCACTGAAATGAGTATCTCCTTCCAGAGGCATCAGTCTGTTGGATTCGTGAAGGAATCTTGCCAGTGAAATGAAATGTCCGAACACTAATTCTGCCACCGATTTTGAAGATGCTGTAGGAGTATTGATTACTTTAATCCCCTTGCTTTTGGCATATTCCACGTCAATATTGTCCATCCCGATACCACCTCTTCCAATGATTTTAAGGCCGGGACATGCATCAATCAGCTCTTGTCTCACTTTCGTTACACTTCTTACAAGAAGGACGTCCACATTATTATCGTTGATAAAATTAATAACGTGATCCTGAGCGACTCTATTGTCCAGGATTTCAATTCCAGCTTCTTTTAAAGCGTTTTCTCCTGCTTTTGAGATTCCATCGTTTGCTAAAACTTTCATGAATTATTTGATTTAAAGATTGAAAAATGTAAATATTTCAAAATTTTAAAACTGAGGCGCAAATTAATAAATTTAAATTAACTGCTTTTCAATCTTTCAATCTTTGAATTTTTAATGCTTAAATTATTTGATTGATTTCATTACATCTACCAAAACCTGTACGCTTTCAATGGGTAAGGCATTGTATAAACTTGCTCTGTATCCGCCCAGGCTTCTGTGTCCGTTTAATCCACTGATACCTGCAGCTTTCCATGCATTGTCAAATTCTTCTTTTTTGCTTTCGTCAGTAATTTTGAAAGAAACATTCATCAGTGAACGGTCTTCTTTCACGCAGAAAGTTTCAAATAAAGGATTGCTGTCGATTTCATCATATAAAAGCTTAGCTTTTGCTTCGTTTCTTTGTTCTGCAGCCGCAATTCCTCCGTTTTTTTCAAGATACTGAAGGGTAAGTAAAGAGGCATATACAGGGAATACCGGCGGCGTATTGTACATTGATTCTTTGGCGATATGCTGAGAATAGTCCAATATAGAAAACATGTTTTCTCTTCCTGTTTTTCCAAGGATTTCTTTTTTGATCACCACTAAGGTAACACCTGCAGGTCCCATATTTTTCTGAGCACCCGCATAGATCAGATCAAATTTGGAAAAATCCAGTTGTCTTGAGAAAATATCAGAACTCATATCACAAACCATCAGAGTATCCACTTCAGGGAAAGATTTCATCTGAGTTCCATAAATCGTGTTGTTGGAAGTACAGTGGAAATAATCGTATTCTGAACCAACCGTATAATCTTTAGGGATAAAAGAGTAATTTTCTTCTTTTGAAGAGCCTACTACATCTACTGTTCCTACTTTCTTTGCTTCTTTGATGGCTCCGGCTGCCCATGTCCCCGTATCCAGGTAAGCTGCTTTTCCACCTACTTTCATCAGGTTGTAAGGAACCATCGCAAACTGCAGGCTGGCACCTCCTCCTAGATAAAGAACTTCATAATCATCACCAAGATTCATCAGTCTTTTTACAATTGCACGCGCTTCGTCCATTACAGCTACGAAATCCTTACTTCTGTGAGAAATTTCAAGAAGAGACAATCCGATACCGTTAAAGTCCAGGATAGCCTGTGCTGATTTTTCAAATACCTCCTGTGGCAAAATACATGGCCCTGCGCTGAAGTTGTGCTTTTTGTTCATATTTTTATTTTTTGGTTGCTTCCGGATTGATAGTCTTTCAGCTTTATTTTTGGTTAAATTGGATTTTTGGACAAAAAAACCGCCTCACAGATAATGAGACGGAATTTTTTTATTCGCCGTGTAAGAATGCTTTTTTATTAAGAAGAGATTCTTCAGATTCTACGTGATCCTCGTCAGGAACACAACAGTCTACAGGGCATACCGCCGCACACTGAGGTTCTTCGTGGAATCCTTTACATTCTGTACATTTATCTGTTACAATGAAATAAACATCATCACTTACAGGTTCCTGTGGTGCATCTGCATCTACAGTAAGTCCCGACGGCATTGTAATTGTACCTTGAAGAGCCGTACCGTCAGAAGCTTTCCAATCTACAGCTCCTTCATATATTGCATTGTTGGGACATTCCGGTTCGCAAGCTCCACAATTAATGCATTCATCAGTTATTTTAATAGCCATCGCTAATTTTTTTTAAATTTGCACAAAATTACAAAATATTCCCCAATTTTAAAGTAATTATGAATACCGAAAATCAAGTTTTAGGACTTATTAAATTAAGTGACTATATAAAAGCGTTTTTAGCGAAGAAACCGGAAGATCACAATGAAGATGATGTAGATATTGAATTATTGTTGAAAAGATCTGAAATAGAGAATCCGTGGTTTACTATTGATAATCAGAAATTTGCTTTACAGCAATGGGCAGATCTTTTGACTGACGAAAATATCAAAAACTGGCTTGGAAATTATTCAACCTCTAAAATATCAAAAAGAGTTGGACTTATTTTAGCCGGAAATATTCCTTTGGTAGGCTTTCATGATGTGATGTCCGTTGTGTTGAGTAATCATATTCCTGTTATTAAGCTGTCGTCAAAAGATAAATATATGGTTCCGTTTTTATTGAAAAAATGGAATGAATTTTCCAATGAGAATGTAGTGTTTGAATTTGTAGAGAGATTAGAGAATTTTGATGCAGTTATCGCTACAGGAAGTAATAATACAGCCAGATATCTTGAATATTATTTTAAAAATCACTTAAGCATTATACGCAAGAACAGAACTTCCATTGCTGTGTTGAAAGGTGATGAAACGGAGGCAGAACTACAGTTGCTGGCAAAAGATATTTTCCAGTATTTTGGACTTGGATGCCGTAATGTGACGAGAATTTTTATTCCACAGGACTTCGTTATTGACAGACTGTTTGAGAGCTTCGTAGGATTCCAGGATATCATCAATCATAATAAGTATGCCAATAATTATGACTATAACAGAGCAGTTTATCTTTTAAATCAGGATAAATTCTGGGATAATAATTTTGTGATGCTGAAAGAAGATGATAAACTTTTCAGTCCGCTTTCTGTAATCAATTTCAGCAGATATGAGTCTTTGGATGATGTGAAAACATTTATTGCTGAAAACGAAGAAAATATCCAGTGTGTGGTGTCTAAAGAGGAGTTGGGATTGAATGCTATTCGGTTTGGAGAAGCACAAAATCCAGGTCTTGATACCTATGCAGATAATGTGGATACAATGAAATTTTTAGAACTGGTCTGATTTTCGTATCTTCCATCACTTATTTCACCAGATAACAAAAATGAATACTATGAAAAAATTATTGCTGGGAATTGCTCTCGTAGGTGCACAGTTGATGTTTGCTCAGAAAGTGGCAGGTGTGAAGGTTGAGGGTGGCCAGAAAAAAGAGCAGCCCGCTGCTATAAGTAAGGAGAAAGTCAGTTTGTACAATGATAACTTTCTTAAGTTTATTGAGGCTTTACAGGCTTCTGACCGTAAAACAATTGATGGATTGCTTTCTGTGAAGGTAAAGGAAATTGTAACGGATGATGTTCTTAAAAAAGTAAAAGACGGCATTGATCCCAACAAAAAGCTTGAAATCTTAAAAGCAGGATATTATAAAACCATGGATGGTATCAATCATCCAAGTATTAAATATAAATATGCAGGCGAATCATCTTCCAAAGAGGCTATTACCGCTGTATTTGAGGATGATGGGAAAATCCTGGGTGTTTTGCCTTCGAAATAGATAAAATTTATTTTCGATTAACTAAAAAAATATTAACTATGATGACAGATGTTTTAGTCGCTCATTCTTCGGACGTGGAGAAGGCGGATTTTTACAAGAAGACGTATTTGCATGTTGCTTTATCTATTCTTGCATTTATTGGAGTTGAAACGATATTATTGAAAACGGTTCCGAAAGAAATTATTTTCATGATGTTTGCTCAGAAATATATTTGGTTACTAATCATTGGAGTTTTCTGGTTAGCTTCTGTTTTAGCTTCTAAATGGTCACTTTCACAAAGTAAATCTACTCAGTATATGGGATTAGGTTTTTACATCTTTTTGGAAGCGATTATCTTTATGCCTCTGCTTTTTATTGCTACCAATATGGCAGGCGGTACAAATGTAATTTTCCAGGCTGCTACTTTAACGATCGCAATGTTTGCCGGTATTTCAGCGGTAGCATTCACTTCTAAAAGAGATTTTTCTTTTTTAAGAAATATCATTGTGATTGGTGGATTTATTTCCATCGGACTTATTGCAGGTGGAATGATCTTCGGTTTTAACCTTGGTTTATGGTTTTCAGTAGGAATGGTAATTTTAGCTTCGGCTACTATTTTATATCAGACAAGTAAATTAAAAGACTCTTATGGAACGAACCAGTATGTAGGAGCGGCATTGCAGCTTTTTGCTTCAATTATGCTTTTATTCTGGTATATCCTGAGTATTCTGATGAGCAGAAGAAACTAATAGATAAGTTGATTATCTTTATAATAATAGTCCCGGTGATTTTTCATCGGGATTTTTTTTGAATAAAAGTTTTTTTTAAACACAAATGTCACAAATGGTTTCACGAGTAACACGAATTCAATGGGAGCGGGATTTAGTCAAAACTTATGATGATATTGATTTATTGTCCACAGATTTCATAAATCAACACTTTTGATAGAGTGGGTTTATCTTTGGTTCAATTGCATAAATCCTTGTTGTTTATTCAATAAGAACAGGCTATCATCCTGAGCGTAGACGAAGGGAGCCCTTTTACTTAAAAAGCCATTATCTATTGGCTTTAGCCAAAATTTATAATAATTAAAAATGTTTTTTTAACCGCAGATTTCACAGATTGACACAGATGATTGCATGTAATTTTGATAATTTGATAGCTATTGTCCTATTTGTGAAATTTGTGTAGAATATTTGTGCTATTAGTGTTTTAAACCATAAACCCAAAAAATCCTGATGATATTTCACCAGGATTTTATTGGATATTCTTTAAAACTTCCACACAACATCCAGCCTCATGTGACCGGGTAAGGTCCTTTGAAGTACATTTTATAGTTGAAATAAAAGATTCTTAAAGAATAGAAAAAAGTATAGTAATGAGGAAAACCTCAGGTATTGTATATGTGTTTTTATAATCTTTTAATTAAAAATAATCAAAAGATATTATTTGTCGATTGATCCTAAAACCTTCTGAGCAAAAGAGTTTAAAGCATCTTTTTCACTCATTCCGTTCTGTACGTTGGCATGAACTTCTAAAGCTCCACAAATGTTGGTGATCAATTCTCCTGCAACATTTAAGTCTTCTTCGCTTGTTCCTCTGAATTCGCAGAAGCTTTCCAGTACTTCTAATGTTTTTTCAAGGTTTTCAGGAGTCTGATTCTGGTAAAACTGTCTGATTACGGGTAATTTCATTATGCTAATTCGTTAAAAAGGTTAATTAAACTTTCTGTCTGGTTAGATTGAACCTGATTTACCAATTCTCCGTTTTTAAAGATCGCGAAAGTAGGTAAGTTGTCTACTTTTGCTAATTTTCTGCTTTCAGGAAGCTTTTCAGCATCTACATATAAAAATGGAATAGTATCATTTTCAGATGCCAGTTTTTTGAATTTTGGCTTCATGATTCTGCAGTTTCCGCACCATGTTGCGCCATATTGAACAACTACTTTTTCGTTGTCGTTAACGATATTTTGTAATGTATCTTCGGTTAATTCTGTGTACATGATTGTAATTTGAAAATTTATTAATTGGGATGTGTCAATGTTTTGTAAAGAAGAAAATGAGATAATTTTCAAAAATCTTGAGATTATTTTTCAAATTATCTCATTTTCAAATTAACAAATTATATTAGTTCTTAGCTAAATATTCTGCTGTAGAAGTTCTGTCAGCTTTCATAGCATCCTTTCCTTCTTCCCAGTTTGCAGGACATACTTCACCATGTTTTTGAACGTGTGTGTAAGCGTCAATTAATCTTAAGAATTCTTTTACGTTTCTTCCTAGAGGCATATCGTTTACCGCTTCATGGAAGATTTTTCCAGTTTCGTCGATAAGGTAAGTTGCTCTGTAAGTTACATTAGAACCTGTGAAAACTTCTTCTCCTTCTTCATTGTATTCAAAATCCTGATCTACAATTCCTAATGTGTTTGCCAATTGTCTGTGAGTATCAGCTAAAAGTGGGTAAGTTACTCCTTCGATACCTCCGTTATCTTTTGGTGTGTTCAACCATGCAAAGTGTACTTCGTTAGTATCACAAGATGCACCAATTACTTTAGTGTTTCTTTTTTCGAACTCTCCTAAAGCCTCCTGAAAAGCGTGAAGCTCAGTAGGGCATACGAAAGTAAAATCTTTAGGGTACCAGAATAAAAGAACTTTTTGCTGGTTGTTTACTGCTTCATCAAGGATGTTGATTCTTAAATCGTCACCCATTTCGGACATTGCGTCAATTGTTAAATTTGGGAATTTTTTTCCTACTAAAGACATAATTTTCTGTTTTTATATTTAAATTTCTATCGCAAAGATATGAAAGATTCATCTATCGAACAAACAAATATTGATAAATAAAATCTATAATTGTTTTTGACACGCTGTTAAATAAAAAAGCCCTGATAACAGGGCTTTTTGTTTATTTTAGTAACCAAATACTTCGGTTAAATTAAGTTTTTTTACCTCACCTAATTTCTGCATATCAGCCTCATTTACTTTATCTTGAGAAGCAACGAGACAGTATGTGTAGTTTTTGTTCTTCATTTCCTTATCGTGGAACGTATTGATGTCTGCAAAAGACAGTTTTGGTGCCTGTTCGTAGACGTTCTTTCTCATGTCAAAGTTGTTTCCAAGTCTTTGAGATTTCAGATAAGAGAAGATGATTCCGTCCTGAGTAATTCTTTCAGAAGCAATAGATTTTTTCAACCCGCTTTTTGCAGTTTCAAATAACTGTTCAGATTTTGGAAGAGTTGTTAAAAGCTCATTCATTGCTGTTGTAGACTCATTGAATTTGTCTGCCTGTGTTCCTACATACGCCATAATCATATCCTTGTCTGTTTTCTTGCTAGGAAGTGCAAAATAAGAGTAGGTAGAATAAGCCAGTGCTTTAGATTCTCTGATCGTCTGGAAAACAATAGATCCCATTCCGCCTCCAAAATAGTTGTTGAACAAGCTTACAGTAGGCGTCGTAGAAGGGTTGTATTGATCTGCGTTTCTCACCCAGAAAATTTCTGCCTGTACCATGTCATAATGAGCAAATAATACCTTGTTCTTATCAGTCGGGATCTGAGCAAAAGTTTTTGACTTAGGAAGATCTTTCAGGGTTGCAGGAAGTTTGTGGACAGGTTTTAGAGATGCTACCACGTCATTTCCTGATTTCGGACCGTAATACAATACTTTGTGCTTGAAATTGAAAAGATCGTGAAGTACATTGATCAGATCTTCTGCTTTTAAGGCGTCAAGTTCAGCATCGCTCAGTACATTGTTGAAAGGATTCTGTGCACCATACTGGGCATAACTTCTCAGTCCGGCCATGATGGTTCCTTTATTTTGCTTCGCATTCGCTCTGGCTTTTTTCAGTCTTGTTTTGTAAGCATCAAGAGCGGTTTGGTCTGCCTGGCAGTTTTTAATCAGATCTTCAAATAAAGAGATCGTTTTATCGAAGTTTTCATTTAAACCTTCAAGTGATACATAAGTTTCTTCATTTCCTGCGCCAACATTGAAGCTTGAAGCAAGTTTATAGAATTCTTTGCTGATTACTTCTGAAGATTTGTCTTTAGTTCCTAAATACTGAAGATATTCTGCTGCTATAGGAAGAATTTTGTTGTTCCATTTTCCGGAATCAAAGTGATAATACATTCTGAACAGCGCATTATCTGTATTTTTTACAGAAAGTACCTCTACATCGGCCAATTTGTTTTTAGCGATATCTTTATCATAATTCAACCATACCGGAGCGATAGGGTTTTCGGGCATATCATCAATCTTCTTAAGGAAAGGAGACTGGTCTTCTCTGTTTACAGAAACCGGAGTGATCGTTGGCTTGTCAACTTTCACTATACTCTTGTCTTCTCCTTTTCTTTTGTAAACTGCAACGTAGTTGTTATTCTGAAGATATTTGGATACGAAATCCATGATGTCTTTCTTCGTAAGTTTTGAAATTTCGTCTACATACTCCAGTGTTGCTTTGTGGTCAATGTCTGAAGTAAATTCATCCATCAGGATGCTTGCTCTTGACGAATATTTTTCATCTTTCTGAATAATACCTTTCTTTTCGTTGTTGACGATAGATTGAATCAGGTCATCAGAAAATTCTCCTTTTCTTAATTTATCAATTTCCTGAAGAAGAAGATTTTTTACTTCATCCAGAGACTGTCCTTCAGTTGGTTTTCCTTGAAGAAGTAATACTGAATAATCTTTTAAAGTATAAGAACCTGCATAAGCCCCAAGTAATTTTTGTTTTTTTACCAGGTTAAGGTCAATCAATCCAGCCTGTCCGTTGGTAAGCATATTTCCAACAAGGTTCAGCATTCTTGCATCTTTTGTAGAAGCTCCCGGAAATCTGAAACCAAGCATTACATTTTCAGGATTAGGTCCTACAACTTCTTTTACAATGGGAGCTGTAATGGGTTTTTCCTGTCCTACTTTATATTCAGGAATGGCTTTAGGCTTCATATATGAGAAAGCCTTGTCAATTTTTGCAATCACTTCATCCGGGTTAAAATCTCCGGACATGATGATTCCCATGTTATTGGGAACGTAATAATTGTTGTAATATTCTCTGATAGCGTGTAGAGAAGGGTTCTTCAAATGTTCAATCGTCCCGATGGTTGTTTGCTTTCCGTAATTATTGTTAGGGAAAAGACTGGCAAACATCGTATCATAAACTTTATCTCCATCATCATCAAGAGACCTGTTTTTTTCTTCATATACTGCTTCAAGCTCTGTGTGGAAGAGTCTCAAAACAGGCTCTCTGAATCTTTCAGCCTGTACAGCAAGAAATTTGTCAAGAACATTGGATGGTACATCTTCTGTGTATACCGTTTGTTCAAAGGAAGTGAAGGCATTGGTTCCGTCAGCTCCCATACCGGCCATCATTTTGTCGTATTCATTCGCTATTGCATATTTGGCAGCCTCTCCGGAAACCTTGTCAATCTCTTTGTAGATCTCTTTTCTTTTAGCTTCGTCTTTAGTTTGGTTGTACTTTTCGTAAAGAGCATCAATCTGGTCTAAAAGAGGTTTTTCTTTTGCCCAGTCCTTAGATCCGAATTGATTGGTGCCTTTGAAAAGCATATGCTCCAGATAATGGGCAAGACCGGTGTGGTCTGCAGGGTCGGTTTTACTTCCTGCCTTTGTGGCAATATATGTTTGTATCCTCGGGTCCTTATTGGTAGGGCTCAGGATAACCGTTAATCCGTTCTTTAAGGTATAATACCTTGCAGAAGTAGGGTCGTTGGTAACATATTTATACTTATAGCCATTAGAATTTCCTTCTTTCCATTGGAAATCCTGGCCAAAAGCATATCCTGCAAAACTTGCGGCGGCAATACTGGTCGCGATGGTTAGTTTTTTTAACAGATTCATTGCTGTTGTACTTTATTTTTGGTTATTAATTTGTTAGTTGAATTGCTCCAATAAATTTTTGATTCGCTTCATTGCTTCTCTCAAATCTTCTTCAGATGCAGCGTAAGAGAATCTGATACATTCCGGACTTCCGAAAGAGAATCCGCCAACACAGCCTACATGAGCATTTTCCAGAAGGAACATGGCAAAATCGTCAGAATCTTTAATTTCAGTTCCATTCAGGTTTTTTCCGATATAATGCGAAATGTCCGGGAAGAAATAGAATGCTGCTTTAGGAAGCAATACTTTAAATCCTGGAATTTCTTTGATCAGTTCATACACAAGATCTCTTCTTTCTTTGAAAGCATCAATCATGTATTTATATTCAGAAGGATCTGTTTTCAATGCAGTAATAGATGCTCTCTGTGCCATGGTGTTGGCTCCGCTGGTCATCTGTCCCTGTACTTTTTCACACGCTTTTGCCAGCCATTCCGGACAGGCAGAATAACCGATTCTCCATCCTGTCATTGCAAATGCTTTTGACATTCCGTTGATCACCGCTGTCTGTTCATATACTTCAGGAAACTGTGCAATAGAAGTCGTTTTTGTTTCGTAATTGATATACTCGTAAATCTCATCAGAAATTATCGTTATCTGAGGGTATTTGGCGATAACTTTTGCAATGGATTTTAATTCGTCATAAGTGTAATAGCCACCTGATGGATTACATGGAGAACTGAAAAGTACCGCTTTGGTTTTCTCTGTAATAGCCCCTTCAAGCTGTTCTGCTGTTACTTTAAAGTCCGTTAAATAAGAGGTAGGAAGCATTACGGAAGCTCCACCCATCATTTTTACCATTTCATCATAGCTTACCCAATATGGAGCTGGAAGAAGAACTTCATCCCCATCATTGATAATGGAGGCAAGAACATTTATAATAGCTTGTTTGGCGCCATTTGAAACACAGATCTGGGTGGGTTTGTATTCCAGGTTGTTATCTCTTTTTAATTTATGAGCAATAGCCTCTCGCAGTTCCAGAAATCCGGGTACAGGAGAGTAGTGGCTGTAGTTTTGGTTGATGGCATCAAAAGCGGCCTGTTTGATATTGTCCGGAACATCAAAATCCGGTTCACCAAGAGTTAAGCTGATCACGTCTATTCCGCTGGCTTTCATTTCTCTGGCTTTGTTAGACATTACAAATGTCTGTGAGTATCCTAATCTTTTTACTCTATCTGAAAGTTTATCCATGTATTTTTTTGAATTTTAACAAATATATAATAAAAACGCCTTTCAGGGATAATAAAAGTGGGTTTGGTTAGAAGATTTTTGTCAGGTTTTAACCAAATTTAACCTGTTTGAGAATCATTGCATCTTTTTCACGGTTTGGCAGATATTAACCCATAATGAACTTCATTAAAATAAAAAACTATATAGTAGCCCTATGGTTTTGTATCTTTAACAATCTAAGATTGATCCTATGAAATATTTCGTTTTTCTGCTGCTGATTTCCTGCACTGTTTTCTCTCAGAAACATTCAAAAGATGAGGAAGTGAAAAAATATGTCTCGCAAGTGAGTGAAGACTCATTGAAGTCATACATCGGTAAGCTGGTGAGTTTTGAAACAAGACATACTTTAAGCACGCTGGATGATCCAAAGCATGGAATAGGAGCAGCAAGAAACTGGATTATTAAAAAATTCAATGAATATGCAAAAAACTCCGGAGGCAGAATGGAAGTATACCTTCAGCAGGAAGATCTTCAGCCGGATGGAAAGCGAATTGATAAAGCAGTCAATCTTGGAAATGCTGTTGCTTTTCTGAAAGGCACGGATCCTGATGATAAAAGAATATTTCTGATCGGCGGGCACCTTGACTCCAGGGTGACAGATGTGATGAACAGAACTTCCAAAGCACCCGGAGCCAATGATGATGGCAGTGGAGTAAGCGCCGTTATAGAATCTGCAAGGATATTAAGCAGATCTTCATTTCCGGCCTCCATTATCTTTGTGGCGTTTTCAGGAGAAGAGCAATCACTTTTGGGATCTAAACAATTGGCTGAAAAAATTAAGAGAGAAAATTTACAGTTGGAAGCTGTTCTGAACAATGATATGATTGGTAACCCAGAGGCAGGAGAAACTGGAGAAGTCAATACCCGCATACTCCGTGTATTCAGTGAAGGTCTGCCGTATAAAGATTTGGACAAAAAGGCAATGACGATCAGAAATCTGGGTTTTGAAAATGACAGCGAATCCAGACAGCTGGCAAGATATATCAAAGAAATTACAGAACAGTACATCAAAGGACTTGAAATAAAACTGATCTACAGAAATGACAGGTTTCTGCGCGGAGGAGATCATACCAGCTTTGTTAATAATGGTTTTCCTTCAGTAAGACTTACCGAGTATTATGAAAATTACGATCATCAGCATCAGGATATAAGAGTAGAAAACAATAAGCAATATGGTGACCTTCCGGAATTTATAGATTTTAAATATCTGAAAAAGAATGTGGCTGCCAATATAGCGGTACTTGCCAGTCTTGCGAAATCCACTTCAAAACCTGAAAAAGTAGAAATGGATGTTAAAGAACTGACCAATTCCACAACTCTGCATTGGGAAAAACCAAAATCAGGAACTCCGGCAGGATATTATGTGCTGGCCCGTGAAACAGACAGTCCGGTATGGCAGAAAAAAATATTTACAAAAGAGCTTTCCATTAAAGTTCCGCTATCCAAAGACAATTATATTTTTGCCGTACAGACAATCAGCCAGTCCGGAAACCTGAACGTGCCTGTAATTCCGGGTATTGCAAAGTGATGATCTCTGTTGAAAAACAGGGATCAAGGCCTGCCAGGAAAAGTAGATTTGAATACAAGAGAAATAAAACTTATTTTTGCTGTTTATAATAATTCACATGTCTGCATCGTTACTATTAAAATATTTCCCGGATCTTACTGAAAGACAGAGAGAACAGTTTTCGCAATTGGAAAATCTGTATAATGAATGGAATGAAAAAATCAATGTAATTTCCAGAAAAGATATGGAGTCGCTGTATGAAAAGCATATTCTCCACTCTTTGGGAATTGCAAAAGTGATGGAATTTGCTCCTGGAACAAAAGTTTTGGATATCGGAACCGGAGGTGGTTTTCCGGGAATTCCTTTGGCGATCCTGTTTCCTGAGACAGAATTTACGCTTATTGATTCTATCGGTAAGAAAATCAGTGTAGTACAGGCGGTAGCAGAAGGCGTAGGATTGACGAATGTAACAGCGATCCACGGAAGAGCAGAAAAACTGAAAGAAAAATTCCACTTTGTAGTCAGCAGAGCAGTAACCCAGATGCCGGAATTTTTAAGATGGCTGAAAGGAAAGTTTGAAAAAGAACAGTTTAACACTAAACATAACGGAATTTTATATTTAAAAGGCGGGGATCTTGCAGAAGAACTTGCCGGAGTTAAATGTGAAATTTTCAACCTTAAACACTATTTTGATGAAGAATTTTTTGATACTAAAAAAGTAGTTTATGTATCAAAAGGTAATTTTAATTCCTGATTTTTATGTAAATAAGGAATAATTTTTGCTAATATTTGTTAATAATCAGAAAACTAAAGGTTATGAAAAAACTTTTAAATATTGGATTTTCAGTATTACTGTTTGGCGGGCTTCTGGTTTCGTGTAATGACGACGATTACCATACAATTGAATCTATTGATAAGATCAAAATAGACAGCGTAAAAATTGTCAATGACACCATGGATGTTTTTGCGATACAGAGCATAAAAACTTATTCCACCTATCCCTCTCATTGTGATGGCTTTTACGGCTATGATTATATTTACAATACTAATCTTGAAAGAACGGTGACTTCCTACAAATATATCACAAACGGACCTTGTACGCAGGGAAGTTATGTAGGAGCCAATCAGATCAACTTCAGTCCGCAGAGAAAAGGAACTTATACTTTTAAATTCTGGAACGGAGGAAATAACTGGATTACGAAAACAATTGTGGTAGAA
This sequence comes from Chryseobacterium sp. D764, assembly GCF_019317325.1. Lineage (NCBI taxonomy): Bacteria > Pseudomonadati > Bacteroidota > Flavobacteriia > Flavobacteriales > Weeksellaceae > Chryseobacterium > Chryseobacterium sp. D764. The sequence continues at coordinate 439,870 of NZ_CP079219.1, forward strand.
TAATGAGATTGACTTTTGTATTGTGCTTATTGGCCGCTGAGTTGGTATTCGGGCAAAAGATTATCTGGGAGGAAGGCAGAAAGCTGACCTGGGATAATTTTAAAAGTCCGGTGAATAAGAAAAATAATCCTGATGTAGCAGCGTATACCCATTGCGGCTGGGAGTTTTCCTCTATAAAATCTTCCAATCCAAAAGCACCGGTTACCATTACCATCAAAACCATATTTAACGAAGAGAAATCCTGGAAGGATGTTAAAAAAATGGATGATTATATCCTGCTTCATGAACAAAAACATTTTGATATTGCAGAATTATTTGTGAGAAAATTCAGAAAGGCAGTCGCTGAAAAAATCAGGACTTCCGGTGATTATAACAAGTATTTCAAAGCAATTTATGACGGGATATCCGTTGATTATCAAAACTTTCAGATGGCCTATGACAGAGAAACCCGTCACGGGATCAATAAAGAAAAACAGGCAGAATATAATAATATGATTTCTGAACAACTCGACAACTTAAAAAGCTATCAAGCCCCTTGAAATTCCTCAATAAGATCATTCACGAACTGCTAGCGCAAAACCCGGACCTTTCTGCGTTTAATATCATTCTGCCCGGAAAACGTCCTATTGTGTTTATCAGACAGATTCTGGAGGAAAATAGTTATTCAGGGCTTCTTCCCAATTTTTTTACCGTAGAAGAACTTATCAATAAAATTTCAGATCAACAGCCGATTCAGGGAATTCCATTGTGGCTTTTCTCATTCGATGTGTACAGAAGTCTGAATCTTATTCCCAGAGATGATTTTTCGGACTTTTTGAAGTGGTTTCCTACCCTGCAGAAGGACTGGGATGATATTCTCAAATTTTCAGACAGTGATCAGGCGGTTCTTCAGTATATGTTTGATGAGGAAAGGATCAAAGAATGGGCTCAGGATCTTGGTGAGGATGATGATGTACCAAGAAAGAAGTTCCTTAATTTCTGGCAGAATATGAATGTTTTTCTCCCCGTTTTGAAGGAGAGACTACAGGAAAAAAACTGGGCGACTTCCGGAATGATTCATGAGGCTGCTAAAGCTAAGATTGCTGATTTTGCTGAAAATACCAAAGAAGAATTTGTCTTTTGTGGATTCAATGCTTTTACTCCGGTAGAGGAAAAGCTGGTAAGAAGCCTTTTGAAATGGAATAAAGCTCAATGTTTCTTTCAGGCAGACCATTATTATTTCGACGATGAAAGACAGGAAGCCGGAAAGTTTCTGAGAAACCATAAAACCTGGAAAGAATTTGATGAAAACAGAACTTTTCAATGGATAGAAGACGACTTTAACCAACCTAAAAAAATTAAGGTATACGAAGTATCCGGGAATGTGACCCAGACCAAAGTACTGCCGGAAATTTTTAAGGAAATCAATAATAAAACCTATTCCAATACAGCAGTGGTATTGCTGGATGAAAACCTTCTTCCTGCAAGCCTGGATGTGATGCATGGTGTTGATAATTTGAATATTACGATGGGTTTTCCATTGAAGAACCTATCTTTCTCCAACGCTGTGAAACGTCTTTTTTATCTGCAGAAACAACTGGAAAAAAATAAATCCTCCTATTATTACCGAGATGTTTTCCCGATTCTGGAAGAACTTCCTAAATCTGATGAGGACGAGCTTATTATCAATGATTTTAAATCCAAAGTAGAGGAGAGAAATATTGTTTATATTTCTAATAAACTTTTACATGAACTGCTGAGTGGGTTATCGTACTTTAACCTTCTTCAAAAAGCTGAGGGGACAAATATTTATCTAGATATGCTCATTACGTTTTGCCAGCAGGTAAAATGGCTGGAAATAGACGATATTCAGTATGAGAATGTTTCTCACTTTGAAAACGCATTCAGGATCATCAAAAATCAGCTGACTCCCTACAATATTGAGATCAAAATGGAAACGCTGGAAATTCTTATCAACCAGCATATTAATTCTGAAAGTATCGATTTTCAGGGTGAACCGTTGAGAGGACTGCAGATCATGGGATTGCTGGAAACGCGTCTCCTGAATTTTGAAAACGTTATTCTGCTTTCTGTGAATGAAGGAAAACTTCCCCTTGGAAACTCTCAGAATACCTATATTCCTTTTGATATCCGAAGGTTCTTTGATCTTCATACTTTCCTGGAAAATGACAGCATTTATGCTTATCACTTTTACAGACTGATTCAGGATGCTAAGAATGTTCATTTGCTCTATAATGCATTAAGTTCCGGAGTGAATACAGGAGAGAAGAGTCGTTTTATTACACAGATTGAAATGGAGAGTTCACATGAGATTGAACACCTGATTATTGAGAATTCTTCCGAGCCTATTACCACCAAACCTATAGAAATTTCTAAGACGCAGATTGTACAGGACCGTCTTCAGAAATGGAAGGAAAAAGTATCTGCATCCCACCTTACAAGTTACCTCTATAATCCGATTGATTTCTATCTATCCAAGATTTTGAATACCTCGGAAACAGATGAAATTGAAGAAGAACTTTCTGTGAAAAATTACGGAAATCTGGTCCATTATTCACTTCAAGAAGTGTATGAGGTGTTGAAGGGTAAGGTTTTAAAGGAAAGTGATTTAAGAGATTCAGTTAAAGCGATAGATTACTATATAAATATTGCTATTGAAAAGCTGAAGCACCAGCCGGAATTCTATGAGAAGGGGATGAATTATATTCATAAAGCAATTGCTAAAAAAGTAATTGAAAACGTACTTACTCATGATCTTGAATTGATAAAACAGGGAAACAAACTGGAGATTATTGACATCGAAAGAAGGTTTGAAAACATTGATTTTCCTCTTGATGGAAATGATAAAATTTCTTTCTTCGGATTCATTGACCGGATTGATAAACTGAACGGAACTCTAAGAATTATCGATTATAAAACAGCCAAGATCAAAAATCTCAGCGTGAAAATTGACGGAGATAATGTAGCTGAATATTTCCATAACAGTGAAAGAAAACAGGCACTTCAGCTTTGTATTTATCATTATGTGGTGCAGCATCTTCCTGAGTTTTGGGGATACCCTATCGAAACAGGAATATGGAGCTTTGCAGATGCTAAAAAAGGAATGGTTTCCCTGCAGTTTGACAAAGGAAATATTGATGATGCAATGAAGTCAGTCAAAAGCCTGATCCTTGAAATCCTAAATCCGGATGTTAATTTTGTGGAAACAATAAAAGCATATTAAAATAATTTAATATTGATACATTGGCTTATTGTGTTTGAAAATCAGTTTGTTATTGATTTTAAATAATAGATAGAAATACATTTGCTTACTTCATAAAAACGGCCGTAAAGCAGGTGGCTTTTTTGTGTATCTTTACTCCTTATTACTTTTAAAGTTTCAATCGGATACACCAAGAATCACCAATGAAAAAGATCCTGATATTTTTTGCCATAGCTTTCTCTCTTATTATCAAGTCTCAGCAAAAGAATGATTCCCTGAATATTGCTCTTCAGAATGTGACCAAAGACACTAAATTTGGCCTTGCGCTCAGTGGCGGTGGTGCAAAAGGTTTTGCACACATTGGAATTCTGAAGATGATTGACTCATTGGGAATCAAAGTAGATTATATTACAGGAACCAGTATGGGAGGGATTTTAGGAGGTTTGTATGCAATGGGGTATAATGCGGATCAGCTGAAGCATACGATCTATAAAATGGACTGGAACAGGATTCTGAGCAATAAAATTCCTTACAGCAAAGTCAATATCAGTGAAAAAGACGAGTATGACAAATATATCCTCGAGTTTCCTGTAGTCAAAGGATTTCCGACTCTTCCTAGCTCATATATTGAAGGGCAGTATATGGGAGAAGTTCTTAATACACTTACTTTCAATGCAAAACATATCAATGATTTCAGCAAACTGAAGATTCCTGTTCAGCTTACTTCTTCCGATATTGAAAATGGTGGTCTGATCATGCAGAAACAAGGTTCTTTACCGCTTGCTATTCGTGCTACATTGGCAATTCCTGCAGCTTTTGCACCTGTTTATATTGACGGAAAACTTTTGGTTGACGGTGGATTGGATCGTAATTATCCAGCCAATGAGGTTCGGGAGATGGGTGCGGATTTTGTGATCGGAGGCTATACAGGCTTCAGGCTTTTTACCAAGAAAGAAATTGAAAATCCGATGAAGATGATTTATCAGACCCATGCCATCCGTTCGGTAGAGGATTTTAAACATCAAAAGGAGCTGTCTAATGTATTGGTAGACTTTGTGGATCCATTGGGTGAGATTACAACGAAAGATTTTGCTAAATTCAGGAGGATCATCAAAATTGGAGAGGTGGAAGCGAGAAAGCATCTTCCTGAGTTTGTAGCCCTGGCAGAAGCTCAGCGAAAGGCAGGAATTCAATATGAACATCAGATGATTGAAGAGGTGAAACTGCCTACTACAAAATTTACTTTTAACGAAGAAGACGGAACTCCTATTAATGATGCGGCAGAAATTGAGGTGCTTAAGAAGCAAATGGGGCTGACAGAAGGAAAGTATTACGATGCAAAAACTGTAAATGAAGCAATAGACAGAGTATTTGGAATGCGTCAGTATGTAAAGGTGTATTATACCTACACGAATGAAAATGATGGTCTTGTAATGAATGTTTTTGTGAAAAGAGCAAAAAAAGGAGCTTTTAAACTGGCTCTGCACTATGATACGGAACAATCAGTAGGAATTATTGTTAATTATACTTACAGGAATATTCTTCTGAACAGATCTCGATTTTTAGCAACCGTAGATATTTCTGAACGTTTTAAGGCTAAACTGGCTTATCAGCAGTTCCTTGACAGCGGAGAGCGTTTGTGGCTGGATCTGGAGGCTAAGATGGTTAATCTTAAAAGTAATGACCTGAACTTCAGATTGTATGATGTAAGCGAAGACGGGAGCGACCGTTTTCCTAACCATATGTACCGGAATATAACCGGAAAGATTGCGCTGAACTATAACATCAATCCAAATGCTTACCTGTCACTGGGAACAGAGTTCAGCACAGAAAGAATGTACAGCTTACTGGATAAAGTGGATCAGGCAAAAGTGGATAATTATAGTAAGAAATTATATAACCACAGCAATTTCAACACTTTCCTGAAATTTGAACAGAATAATCTCAATAAAAGATATTTTACTACAAAAGGGAATCATCTTCAGGTGAGTACAAGATTTTATTATGGAGATCAGTATAAGCTTTATGATCTGAACACAGTACAGCCACTTCTTTATCTGATACTTAACCCAAAAGAATCTTATTATTACGAGCCTAAAAACCTCGTGTCATTCACTTTAAATGAGAATTTTTTCTATCCAATCACAAGAAGACTGACTGTGAAAGCAAATGTATTTTTGGGAGCAAGTTTTGGATCAGGGAAGGATGATCAGGTTCCCTACCTTTTCCTGAATCAGAAATATAATCTTGGAGGAAGTGAATATAATTATGATCTCTTAAGTCCTGAATTCAATGGTCTTCGTCAGAAAGAACTTCCTATGACCTCGGTTGCTAAAACAGCAATATCACTTCAGTACAGGATCATGAAAAAGCTTTATCTTACCCCATCGTTCAGCTATGGTAAGGTGAGTGAAGAGCTGTCTCCTTTTAATGATAGTTTCGATATGTTTGGATATGGAGTGAATCTTGGGTATGAATCTCTCATAGGTCCTATCAGTTTAAATGTCTCCAGAAACAGCCAGCTTGATTTTTCAAGAATATATTTCAGCGTTGGTTTTAAGTTTTAAGTATCAGGAGAATCTGTTACTTAAGCTATTAATTTAAGTAAGACCATTTATTATAATTATTGATATAAAAAAGCACTTCATTGCTGAAGTGCCAAAAATTAACTTGAAATGAGATATAGAAGAGTGATTGATTCTACAGTTTTACTTTTTTATTAATAACTTTTCCATTAGAAAGGGTGATTTGTACCAGATACACACCGGATTCTAAATTTCTGGATTCAAATAATGGCTTATTGACTTCCTGCTGAATGGTCAGAGCTCCGGAAATACTATAAATACTGATGTTTTTAATATCATTGGCGGATTTTGCAACAATTTGCTGTTTTTGAGTGAAAATATCAGTACTGTTCTCAGAAGATTGGGTACCTCCAATTGCTTTATTGAACTGAAGATTGTAATACGGAGCTACCACTTCAAAAGTATAGTTTTTATTTTCGAGATCCTGCACATTGATTCCTCCGGCTTCGCGATATTGTTTTTGAGAAATACTTTTGATCATTGTTTTATTTTCATCAAAAACGTTTACAGCAGTAAGTTCATCCAGATCAACTTTTAATTGCAAAACTGATGAGTTCGCAGACTGTACGATTTCATTTTCAGTAACTTCTTTAGGAGTGTTTTTGATGTACGGAATTATTTTATTCTCGTTGTTTTCCGATACTTTCAACAGATAAACTCCGTCTTTTAAAGTTGATAGACTATGGTCATTAGCTGTCCTGCTTTGAATTTTTTCTTTATTAAAATCTGTGATTTCAACCAGCTGCATGTTGCCCAAATCCGGTTGTATTTGTGAAGAAAAAGGAGCGGGCTTTTCATTCGTTTTCTCTGCTGACTGCTTCCCGAAAATAGACCCTGCAATCGCCCATTCATTAAGAAGTCCGCCGCTTCTCAATGTATTGAATTTGGCATTGGAAGCTAGAGTGAATGGAAGAATTCCTCCAACATGTCCTAGTGGTCCCCAATAAAAAGAATCCAGTTTGTATTTATTCAGATCCCACCATGCATAATATCCACGCTGAACATCAATGGTTTTAGAAGTATTTTCAGGCGGAATCGCTAAATCAACAGTAGAATGACCTAATGTCATAGGTGTTTTGTTGTACCAGTCGTATACATCCTTCGGTTTCATGCACTGTCTTAGCTTGTTATTGGGGTTATTGGTAACATCATTCACGAAGCTTGTCGTAAAGAGTTTTCTCCATATCACCGGACCCCATAAAAGCCCGCCGTTATCCTGAACAACGTGGTAATTGTATTTATCAAGATATTCTGCAGAAATAACTTCTGAAATGTCGTTATTATATGTTTTATATCCTGTACTGTTGCAGGTATTGAGAACATTGGCCAGGAATGAGGTAAACGGATAAATATCTTTTTCCAGAACTCCTTTATTTAAAGTAACTCCGGAGAAATCATACGGTCCGTCGCCCATATATGCATATTTGAATTTGATATTATTGGGATTCGAAATGCTTAATCTTTTTAAAGTAGACATCGCAGCATGAGCACCCTGTGAATATCCGGCTAAAAAGTATTCATCATACCGTTTAACACCTAATTGACCCAGTACTTTATTGGCAGCAGTGATGAAATCAATGGTGGCACCTGCTTCAGTGGCATAATCTACATAAGGGTGAACTCCGTCTCCGGTTCCCATCCCTACATAATCAGGAGCCATTAAAATATAGCCATTGAGTACATAAGACAATTCAACAACAAATCCTGCTGTCAATGCTCCCTTAAAATTAGACGGAACATTATTTCTACTGTCTGTTGTTCCATGATCTGATACCACTGTTGAAAGTTTGAAAGGTACACTAGGATACATAAGAAGCCCCGTAGCTTTCACAAGAACATTATTTTCGTTTTTGGTGTAATAAGTGATCTTGTACCCCTTTAGTCCTACATTAAAACTGTTCAGGTAGCCGGCAAATTCCGGAGCATCCTGATCACCGAGATTATTGGCGATGAAATTGATGACTTCCTGTGGGGTTAAATCCAGTTTCTGTTCCGCACTTACGACGTCTCCAGCCTGCTGTGCAAAGTAGAATGAGGCAGTAAGGCCCAGTAAAAAAGTTATAATTTTTCTCATATTGATGCATTTTCTTTGGTATTAAGATAATAACTTTAATAAATTCATGAAAATATTACGACATCAACAATTATTCATTGAATATCAATTCTCTGAAATGTGAGTAAAATAAAAGAGTCTGACCGACGGCCAGACTCTTTTTATATATATTGTCTTTTTTAGAAAGCGTTGATTCCCGTAATGTCTAATCCGGTGATCAGTAAGTGAACATCATGCGTTCCTTCGTAAGTGATCACAGATTCCAGGTTTGCAGCATGTCTCATCATTGGGAATTCACCCATGATTCCCATACCACCAAGGATCTGTCTGGATTCTCTCGCAATTTCAATAGCCATATTAACGTTATTACGTTTCGCCATAGAAATCTGAGCTGGAGTTGCTTTGTGAGCATTTTTAAGATTTCCTAACTGAAGACATAATAACTGAGCTTTTGTGATCTCTGTTAAGAATTCAGCCAGTTTTTTCTGTTGAAGCTGGTAAGAACCGATTGGTTTTCCAAACTGTTTTCTTTCTTTAGAATACTGAACAGCAGTACAGTGGCAGTCAATAGCAGCACCAATTACTCCCCAAGAAATTCCATATCGTGCAGAGTTCAGACAAGATAAAGGTCCTTTCAGTCCTGTTACTCCGGGAAGAAGGTTTTCTTTTGGAACTTTTACGTCATTGAATACCAATTCTCCGGTTTTTGAAGCTCTTAAACTCCATTTATTGTGAGTTTCAGGCGTAGTAAATCCTTCCATTCCTCTTTCAACGATCAATCCCTGTACTTTTCCTTCTTCATTTTTTGCCCATACCACAGCGATATCGCATAGAGGAGAGTTCGTGATCCACATTTTAGCTCCATTCAAAAGATAATGATCTCCCATATCTTTAAAATAAGTTTCCATAGAACTTGGGTCTGAACCATGATTAGGTTCTGTCAATCCAAAAGATCCGATCATTTCTCCGGCAGCAAGCTTAGGAAGATATTTCATTTTCTGTTCCTCAGAACCGAATTCATTGATAGGAAACATCACCAAAGAACTCTGAACCGAAGCTGCAGAACGTATTGCAGAATCTCCTCTTTCCAACTCCTGCATAATCAGACCATAAGAAATCTGGTCTAATCCTGAACCGCCATACTCAACCGGGATATAAGGTCCCAGTGCTCCGATTTTCCCTAATTCTCTCATAAGATTAGGTATATCGGTATGATTTTGAGCGGCCTGATCAATCTGCGGCATTACAAAACTTTCAACCCAGTCTCTTACAGATTGGCGGATTAGTTTGTGTTCTTCAGTAAGTAAAGCATCAATTCCATAATAATCAGGGATGCTTGTAAGAGGATAATATGACATGATTTTTTGATTTGGTTAAAAGTAACATTTTTCGTGGTGTCTTGAAAATTTTTTTGAAAACTTATCTTAAGTTTGGTTTTCAGACAGATAATGCTCTTTTTATTTGTTTATAAAATAAATTCTGTGTTTTAAGCCTCCTCATCATTGGATATAGGATACTGATTGGTAGAATTGTGAACCTTACTTTTAAATTTATACAGGTAAGGAGCTTTATTGGCTGAGCCATCATACAATTTTTCCAGTCTGTCAAGAATATTTAAACTTAAAATTTTACGCTGGAAATTATTCCTTCTGAATTTTTGGCCTAAAATGGTTTCGTAAAGAGACTGAAGATCTTTCATCGTAAACTTCTCAGGAAGCAGATTGCTGGCCGCCACCTCTGTATTGATATTCATTCGCAGGTATTCTAACCCTGTTTCTATGATCCTATCATGATCGAAAGCCATCTTGGGCAAATTGCTTACCTCAAACCATTCACAGCTTTCGTTGAAGGCATCAGGGAAAGTATTGGCCATTGAAAAATCAATAAGGCTGCAATAACCTACTGTAATGAATCTTTGAAAAATCCAGTGATCTTCCGGTACCTCAATTCCTTTATTGTTAAGAAGAATCTGATGAACATTATTTTCTGTACGGTCTATCCTTCCAAACGTATGAAACTGTTTCAGAAATATATCTTTAAGATGTGTTCTTTCAAATAAAACCCTTGCTGCAGCTTCCCTTAAATCTTCATCATTGAAAACAAAACCACCTGGAAGTGACCATAGATCAAGATCATGATACTTTAAAAGAAGGACTTTCAAAATATTATTATGAAAGCCGAATATAGTACAGTCAACAGATATATGGGCAACAAAATCTTTGGTATCGATAAGTTCCCGAAGTGTTTCTTTACTTTTTGTGTCTTTGATTTTCATGGCTGTAAAAATAAAACTATTTTCTTTTTGAAACATTAAAAAATACCAAACTAGTCACAAAAAGAAGAATTACGAAAGATAAGATATATAACGGATAAAAATTTAATAATTGTTTTTCAAACAGAACAGCCATGATAATCGAGCTTACAGAGCTACCCAGTGAGGAAAATATAACAATAAGAGAAGTGAATAAGTTTACTTTTTCCTTATCCATCTGTGCAATCATTTTTGAATTGATGACAGGGTAGAGTGGCGACAAAAATAAACCGATCACCGGAAATAAGAAGAGAATAATCTTTGAATCTGCTGAATCAAAATACTGTACACCTACAATAATGATCAATAAAGAAATAATAAAAGCCATGCATGAAAGATAGTAACCCGGCAATGAAAATCTTCGGATAATATTGGCTGTTATTGTTCTTCCTGCATAAGAAAATACTGCCAGAAAAGAAGTAGCCTGAAGGGCAAAAAATGAATTGACTTTCAAATGATTCTTATAAAAAGACGGAAGCCATGAGTTGAATCCCTGTTCTATAAAAACAATAAAAAATATAACCCCAAGGAATAGCATTATAGAAGGAGTTACAAACCCTGAAAGTTCAGAGAATATACTTTTATTTTCCAATGGTTTGGCCTCAGAAATTGTAATTTTTGATAAAAGGAATATTGTTAATGCAGATAAGAAAGCGATTAATAAAAAGCAAAATTTCCAATATTCAGAATATTCACTTGATACTACCCATCCAAAGCAGGTATTCACTACAAAAATTCCGATCATGAAAGAAGCTTCTACACTGTTCATAGTCTTTGCCAGCGACTTTTCATCCGAAATATTGTTCCTTATAATTCCAAAAACACAGATTTTACCAATCGCAAAACAGGCACCGATGATGGCAAACCATAATTTGAAAAACCAGAAAACTTCTATAAATGGCAGCAGACAAGAACAAAAGCCAACAATTATTAAAGCCGAAATCAATGCTTTTTTTGTTCCGGTTTTGTTGATAAAACCCACTGCAAAAAGAGAAATAAAAGCTATGGGTAGATCTTTAAATGATTCTAAAAAACCCAATTCTCCGTAAGTGATTTTCTCTTCGGCCAACTGCAGAATAATAAGCCCCATACAGTTCAAAACCATTGAAAAAATAAGAAAGGTAAGTTTTAACGGAAGAGAAATTTTAGAAAGCTTGATGATCATTTTGGGAGACTTCTTTATTGTTTTTTTGTGAAATTTTATGAAATATTGATGCGAAGATAGGGCTTCTAACCCTGAAAAATAAAAGAAAAATTAAAATATTTATGAATAGAATGTTAATTAATTGAAAAAAAATATATTTTTATTGTCTCAATTTGAGAATTAAACAATAACTGTATATGAATGTAAGAATATCACGAAGCGTAGGAGTGGTTGCCGTCCTCTATTTTACGGCCAACTTCAGTGCCCAGACCACCAAGGCGAAGGACACAATTGCTAAAGAAAACAAAATAGACGAAGTTGTAGTGATTGGTTACGGTACTCAGAAAAAGAGTAATGTGACAGGTGCTATAGCGAGTATTAAAGCCAGCGATATTGAAAATATTCCATCTGGTAAACCGGAACAGGTATTACAGGGAAGAGCAGCCGGAGTTTCTGTAGTGACCAATTCCGGACAGCCTGGAGCTGCTGCCACTGTACGTGTAAGGGGTATTACCAGTTTTGGGGCAGGAAGTAACAGCCCTTTATGGGTGGTAGACGGTATTGTTGTAGATAATATTGGATGGCTCAATCAGTCTGATATAGAAAGTATCGAAGTCTTAAAAGATGGAGCTTCATCTGCAATCTACGGAGTTTCTGCTGCAAAAGGAGTAATATTGGTTACTACTAAAAAAGGGAAAAAAGGAAAACTTACCCTTTCTTACAATGGATTCTATGGTTTTTCAAACGCTTCTAAAAAACTGGACCTTCTGGATGCTACGCAGTATGCTAAAATTATCAATGAGGGTTTTGTAAATGATGGAGGAACTCCTAGATTTACTAATCCGGAATCACTTGGAAAAGGAACCAACTGGCAGGATGCCATTTTCGGAACAGGTGAAAAATCTTCTCATGAAGTAAGCATTACAGGAGGTAATGAAAAATCAACATACTATACATCGTTCGGATATTTTGATCAGTCCGGTATTGTATTGAGCGATATCTCTTATTACAAAAGAATCAATGCGAGATTCAACTCAACCCATAAAGTTACAGATTATCTGACGATAGGACAAACCTTTGCCTATACCCATGTGAAGTCACAAGGAGTAAGTGCAAATGAAGAATTTGGAGGGCCTCTGGCTTCAGCAGTTAACCTGGATCCTACCACTCCGGTTGTTGTAACAGATTGGTCTATGGTAGACCCAAGCGGCTATACCAACCCTTATATCATCCGTGATTCTGAAGGCCGTCCCTATGGAATTTCAAGATATGTAAATCAGGAAATGACCAATCCGCAGGCTTTCCGCCATATACAACAGGGAAATTATAGCTGGTCTGATGATTTCGTAGGAAATGTTTTTGCCGAGCTTAAGTTTCTGGATCACTTTACATTTAAAACCAGTCTGAACGGTAAGAAATCCTATTGGGGAAGCCGTTCTTTTACCCCGAAATATTATTTAAGTCCAAACTATAACAATACCAGCTTCAACAGTCTGAATAAGGTGGATGAAAATAAATTTGAGTGGAGTATGGAAAATACTTTGACCTATCAGAATAAGTTTGGGGATCATAATATCAACATTATGATTGGACAGGGAGTTTACCGATACAACATTGCTGGCGGGGCTAGTTTGACATATAGTAACCTACCTATTGATAACTGGCAGGATGCTTCTTTCAACTTTAATATTCCGCAGGATAATATTACTGCAACAGGATGGGATGGAATTCAGACCCGTAAAGCATCTTATTTTGGTAGAATCATTTATGATTATGCGGACAAATATTTATTCACCGGAACGATTCGTAGAGATGGTTCTTCAAAATTTGCGACCAATCAGCATTGGGGAACTTTCCCGTCTATGTCCTTGGGATGGAATGTTCATAAGGAAAACTTCTGGCCGGAGAACAGAGTAATTAATAACTTAAAACTAAGAGGAGGTTACGGAGTATTAGGAAATGATGAAATGGATAACTTCAGATTTGCAAGCTTCATGGTTTCAGGAAGTAACTATACTAACTCTGGAAATAATATCATTATTGGATATGCACCAAGTACATTGGAAAATCCAAACTTGAAATGGGAGCAGACCAGTCAGCTCAATATTGCTGCTGATTTAAAATTATTCAATAATTTCACTCTTACTGCCGACTGGTACAAAAAGAAAACAACAGATATCCTTAGACAGATCAATATACCTGGCTATGTAGGAGTTCCGAATTTACCTTGGTCAAACGTAGGAGATATGCAGAATACTGGTCTGGAGCTTGAGTTAGGATATAAAAAGAACTGGGAAGATTTCGGAATTTCAGTTAATGGTAACTTCGCTACGATAAAGAATGAGGTTCTTAGATTGGAAGATGACATTAAATATTTTAACCTTGCTTCTTTCCAAACAATGGGAGCAGTTTCCAGAGTAGCAGTAGGACAGCCCTATGGATCATTTTACGGACAGACTTATAGTGGTGTATTCCAAAATCAGGCACAAATTGATAACTATGTAAATGCAAATGGAGTAAAATTACTACCTGATGCAAAACCGGGAGACTTTATCTGGCAGGATAACAACGGTGATGGTAAAATTGATGATGAAGATAAAGTAAACTTAGGAAGCTCTATCCCGAAATATACTTTCGGACTTACAGTAAATCTTAATTATAAGAATTTTGATTTAATGATGTTCGCTCAAGGACAGGCTGGTAACAAGATTTTCCAGGGTTTGAGAAGATTGGATATGCTTGATGCCAACTATCAGACAAGAATCTTAGACAGATGGACGGGTGAAGGCTCTACCAACGATAATCCTAGAATTACACGTAATGACCCTAACCATAACTATTCATGGATGTCAAATTATTATCTTCAGAAAGGTGATTATGTCCGTTTGAAAATTGTTCAGTTAGGCTATACTATTCCTAAGGATGTTACCGAACGTTTCGGAATGAGCAAAGTAAGACTGTATATCACTGGAGAGAACCTTGTTACTTTCACAAAATATACCGGTTACGACCCTGAAATTGCAGGAAGAAATAATTCCGAACAGGATATTATTGGTGTAGACAGAGCTTACTATCCACAGGCAAGAACATTCCTGATAGGTGCTAATATTCAATTTTAATGATTAACAAAATGAAAAATAAGAATTTTATATATAAAGGACTTGCCGTTGCATTCCTGACAGGTCTGAGTTTTACCAATATGGGTTGTAGTGATTCCTATCTGGATGATGTACAGAATTCAGGATCTTTTAATACTGATTTGTATTTCCAGAATGAGCAGCAGTCTTTCAGTGCTCTGGTTTCAGTATATGATCTTTTGAGAAAATATTCAGGCGGATTCGAGAATTCAGTTACTTTCTTTAATGCAGGGTCTGATGATTTTTATTCAGGAGGAGGAAACTCTAATGATGGAGCAGGAATTCAGGGGTTAAATAACTATATGATTAACCCGAATACAATGCCAGCCAGTTACTGGAGAGACTATTATCAGGGAATTGCACGTGCTAACCTTTTAATAGAAAGAGTTCCGAGTGCTAATATGGGTGATGATATTAAGAAAAGATATATCGCAGAAGCAAAAGTTCTTCGTTCATTATATTATTTCGAATTGTTAAGAATGTTTGGAAATATTCCTTTAATCCTTAAATCCGTAAAGTTTGATGATAATTATTGGAATATTCCACAGGCTAATCCTAATGATGTTTATACTCAGATAGAAAGCGATATCAATGCTGCTATTCCAGATCTGATGATGGTATCAAGTGGGAATGATAAAGGAAGAATCACACAGGGAACTGCAAGAGCTATTTTAGGTAAAATTTATCTTTATGATAAAAAAATGCCTCAAGCAGCAGCACAGTTCGCTGAGGTAAATGGTACTCCTGGAGGAACCAGCCAGTATGGATATAAACTGGTAGCCAATTATGCAGACTTATTTAAAGTAGGTCCTGAATTATCGGATCCTTATAAGTTTTCAACAGAATCTATCCTTGAAGTAATGCATACCAATAAAGGAAACTCCGATTGGGGATTCTGGGGGCAGGGTAAAGATGAAGGGAACTCTATCAACGTAATGGTAGGGCCTCGTTCTTATTCACTAAAAAATATCCCGAATAATGATGCACCTGATATCTATTCAGGCTGGGCATTTAATACCGTAACAGAGAATTTTGTTACTTTCATGCAGGGAGATCCAAGACTGGATGTAACCGTTTTTAATGCAAAAAAACTGGTAGCAGATGGTAAAATTACTTACAGCCCAGCGTTTGCTGATACAGGATATTTCTTAAATAAATACTTACCTACGAATGCTTTAAAAAGTTCACTTCCTGGACCAGCAGAACTGAATTTCCGTCAGAATTATATTGCAATAAGATTAGCAGATACTTACCTGATGGAGGCAGAAGCTTTAGGAGGTGCAGGAGCAAGAGCTCAAGCTTTATTAGATGCGGTAAGATTAAGAGTTGGATTAGCATCGGTTCCGGTTTCTTTACAGGCCATAAAAGATGAGAGAAGAAGAGAGCTTGCAGGAGAAGGGCACAGATGGTTTGACCTCGTAAGATGGGGAGATGCTCCTTCTAAGCTTGCCTTCAAAGGATTTAAAGCCAATAAAAATGAAATTCTTCCAATTCCGTTCAATGAATTGCCGAATACAGTTTTAAAACAAAATCCTGGTTACTAAAATATGAAGTTTCACAACTTATATAGTTTCTTTAGAGGTGCCGCACTACTTAGTGGTGTGGCCCTTTTTTCTTTGTCGTGTACAGTTGTATCCAATAAAGGAAATGAAGTACAGTACTGGCTTACAAAAGGTGATGAAAGTGTAAAGTTACAGCAGCAGACTTCTGTTAAATTTGTAAATACTTCCAACAGTTTTCAGAATATTGAAATTGATGATTCTCAAAAGTTTCAATATGTTGATGGCTTTGGATATACATTAACAGGGGGAAGTGTTGAGGTAATCAACCGATTGTCATCTTCCAAAAGAAAAGCACTGCTTAACGAACTTTTTGGAAATGATAAAAACTCAATTTCCATCAGCTATTTAAGGTTAAGTATAGGAGCTTCCGATCTTGATGGTAAAGTATTTTCATATGATGATCTGCCGGAAGGACAGACTGATCCTTCTCTTTCAAATTTCAGTTTGGAAAAAGATAAAAATCTGATTGCTACGTTAAAAGAGATTTTAGCAATCAATCCTTCTGTTAAAATCATTGCTGCGCCATGGTCACCTCCGGTTTGGATGAAAGACAATGGCCAGTCAAAAGGAGGAAGTTTGAAACCTGAATTCTATGGAACATATGCCCAATATTTTGTAAAATACATCCAGGGCATGAAAAAAGAGGGCATTACCATCGATGCAGTAACCCCTCAGAATGAACCTTTACACCCGGGAAATAATCCGAGTTTGTATATGCCGTCTGAAAAGCAGGGAGATTTTATTAAGAACCATCTCGGACCGGTTTTTAAAGCCAATGGAATTACTACGAAAATTGTTGTCTACGATCACAATTGCAACAAACCTGAATATGCCATTGATATTTTAAAAGATTCTGAAGCAAACAAGTATATAGACGGATCCGCTTTTCATTTGTATGAAGGAGAGATTTCGGCTCTAAGTACTGTGCATAATGCTTTCCCTGATAAAAATCTATACTTTACCGAACAGTGGACCGGATCAAAAGGAACTTTTACCGAAGATCTGAACTGGCACACAAAAAATGTAATTATCGGCTCCATGAGAAACTGGAGTAAAATCGCTTTGGAATGGAATCTTGCTAACGATCCGGAATATGCTCCGCATACACCAGGCGGTTGTACAGAATGTAAAGGAGCAGTTACCGTGTCTGACAGCGAGAATTTCACAAGAAATGTTTCCTATTATATAATTGCCCACGCTTCGAAATTTGTTCCGGCAGGATCACAGCGTATCGCTTCCACACAGACAGATAAACTTTCCACTGCTGCTTTTAAGACTCAATTTGGGAAAATAGTTTTAATTGTGCAGAACGATAACCCTTCAGATGATAATTTTAATATTAAATTTGCCGGGAAAACCGCTGCTGTAACAATTTCAGGACGTTCTACAGCAACCTATATTTTTTAATTTGATACTATGAAAAGAGCTTATTTCTTACTGGCATTTTCCGCATTGGGAATGAATGCATACGGACAGAAAACAATTGATCAGAAAGTAGCAGAATTGCTGTCTAAAATGACCCTTGAGGAAAAAGTAGGGCAAATGGTACAGTACAGTGGGTTTGAATATGCTACAGGACCTCAGAAATCTAATTCGGCAGCCGTTTTGGAAGAAATTAAAAAAGGTAAAGTGGGTTCTATGCTGAATGTGGCAGGATCAGAAGAAACCAGATCATTTCAGAAACTGGCGATGCAGTCTAGGCTTAAAATTCCTTTGCTGTTTGGGCAGGACGTTATCCACGGATACCGTACCACATTTCCTGTAAATCTGGGGCAGGCGGCAAGCTGGGATATGGGAATGATAGAAAAATCGGAAAGAATTGCTGCAACAGAAGCGGCGGCATATGGGATTCACTGGACGTTTGCTCCAATGGTGGATATTGCCAGAGATCCGAGATGGGGAAGAGTAATGGAAGGTTCCGGAGAAGATACTTACCTGGGAACAAAAATAGGATTGGCAAGGATCAAAGGATTTCAGGGCAGAGGTTTGGGAAGTCTTGATGCCGTGATGGCCTGTGCAAAACATTTTGCAGCATACGGTGCAGCGGTAGGCGGAAGAGATTACAATTCTGTAGATATGAGCCTCAGACAGCTGAATGAAACGTACCTTCCTCCGTTTAAAGCTGCTGCTGAAGCAGGAGTAGCTACTTTTATGAACTCTTTCAATGACATCAACGGAATTCCGGCGACAGCTAACAAATATATTCAAAGAGACCTTTTAAAAGGAAAATGGAACTATAAAGGTTTTGTGGTTTCAGACTGGGGAAGCATCGGGGAAATGGTTCCTCACGGTTATGCCAAAGATGCTAATGAAGCGGCTGAAAAAGCAATACAGGGTGGAAGTGATATGGATATGGAAAGCCGTGTCTATATGGCAGAACTTCCAAAACTGGTGAAAGAAGGAAAAGTAGACCCCAAACTAATAGATGATGCAACAGGAAGAATTTTAACCAAAAAATTTGAAATGGGTCTTTTTGATGATCCTTACCGGTTCAGCAATGAAAAGAGACAGAAAGAACAGACCGATAATCAGGAGAACAGAAAATTCGGAAGAGAATTTGGTTCAAAAAGTATTGTTCTTCTTAAAAACCAGGGAAATATTCTTCCCCTTTCAAAAACTACGAAAACAGTTGCTCTGATTGGCCCTTTTGGTAAAGAAACAGTGGCAAATCATGGGTTCTGGTCTATTGCTTTTAAAGATGATAACCAAAGAATCGTTTCACAATTTGACGGAATTAAAAATCAACTGGATAAAAATTCCACTTTACTTTATGCAAAAGGCTGTAATGTCGATGATCAGGACAGAACCCAGTTTGCAGAAGCTGTAGAAACGGCAAAGAAAGCGGATGTAGTGATTATGACATTGGGAGAAGGACATGCGATGAGTGGAGAAGCAAAAAGCAGAAGTAATATTGGGTTTACAGGAGTTCAGGAAGATTTATTGAAAGAAATTGCCAAAACAGGCAAGCCAATCATTCTGATGATTAACGCTGGAAGGCCTTTGATTTTCAACTGGGCAGCAGATCATATTCCGACAATCGTGTACACATGGTGGCTGGGAACTGAAGCCGGAAACTCTATTGCAGACGTTTTATTCGGTACTGTGAATCCTGGTGGGAAACTTCCGATGAGCTTTCCGAGAACTGAAGGGCAGATTCCTGTGTATTACAATCATTATAATACGGGTAGGCCTGCAAAAAATAATACAGACAGAAACTATGTTTCAGCCTATATAGATCTTGATAATGATCCGAAATATCCGTTTGGATATGGCTTAAGCTATGCAGATTTTAAATATTCTGACATGGTTTTAAGTTCTGCAAGCCTTACAGGAAATCAGACTCTGAATATCAGCGTTACCGTTTCCAATACAGGGAAATATGATGGTGAAGAGGTGGTACAGCTTTATATCAGAGATCTTTTCGGTAAAGTGGTAAGACCTGTGAAGGAACTGAAAGGTTTCCAGAAAGTACTTATCAAAAAAGGAGAAAGTAAAAAGGTAGAGTTTAAGCTGACACCGGAAGACCTGAAGTTTTTTGATGACAATCTGAATTTTGACTGGGAAAGTGGAGAATTCGATATTATGATCGGAACCAATTCTCAAAATGTACAGACCAAAAGAATTAACTGGACAAAGTAAAATTCAATAGAAGCGGGCTTTAGCCCGCTTAATAAAGAAGTCAGAAAATAGCTTTAGCTAAAATCTAATAAAAATGAATTTGAAAGTTAAAAATATCATCACAATAGGTGCAGCAGGGACTTCGTTTTTCTTTGCTTTAAACTGTGCCTCGCACAAATCTGATGCTCACAGAACCCTGATCTGGAATGATGAATTCAATGGGAAAGGTCTTCCGAATTCATTAAAATGGAATTATGATGTAGGTGGAGGCGGTTTTGGAAATGAGGAAGCTCAGTTTTATACCAAAAACAGGCTTGAAAATGCCAGAATGGAAAAAGGAAACCTCATCATTGAAGCTAGAAAAGAAAATTGGGAAACCAATAAATATACTTCCGCCAGACTTTTAACCAAAGGGAAATTCGCTTTTCAATATGGAACAGTAGAAATCCGGGCAAAACTTCCCAAAGGTCGCGGAACATGGCCGGCAATCTGGATGATGAGCGAAAATATGAAGAAGTGGCCTGATGATGGTGAACTGGATATCATGGAACATGTTGGGTATAACCAGGGATTTATACATGCATCTGTTCACACTAAAAAGTACAATCATATCCTGGGAACACAGAAAACAGATACTCTGTTTGTAAAAGATGCCAGCGAAAAGTTTCATGTCTATAAAGCAGACTGGACCCCGGAAAAAATTGATGTTTACATAGATGATCAGAAATTTTTCACCTATGAGAATATGGAAAAAAATAATGAGGCATGGCCTTTTGACAGACCTTACTATATCATTTTAAACCTTGCAGTAGGGGGAATGTGGGGAGGTCAGAAGGGAATTGATGACTCTATTTTTCCACAAAAGTATTACATAGACTACGTAAGAGTCTATCAGAATAAATAATGAAAATGAGGACAAAAGGTCCAAAAACAGAAGAAAATCATGAGAAAACTAATTGTAAGTTGTTTTGTAGTAGGCGTTGTCATCAATGTCAATGCACAGAATTATTGGAAAAAGAATACAGGAAAAACAGCTAAGGTGATCCTTACCAACTCGAAAGCGGATGAGAAGATGGTGGATAAAGGAGCCGTTAAATTTGAACAATTTGGACAACCCAAAGAAACAGAAGCCTGTATTTTTGTGGCCCCAAATTTTAAATACCAGAAACTGATAGGAATTGGTGGTGCTATTACAGATGCGTCAGCAGAAACTTTTTATAAAATGCCAAAGAATAAGCAAAAGGAAATTCTTGACGCTTATTTTGGGAAGAACGGATTGGGATATACTGTTGTTCGTACCAATATGAACTCCTGTGACTTCTCCAGTGATTCTTACACTTATGTAGAGGATAATGACACTTCCCTGAAAACGTTTAACGTTGCTCATGATGAGAAGTATAAAATTCCGATGATAAAAGAAGCTCAGAAAGCGATCGGGAATAATTTTACGTTCTATTTCTCCCCATGGAGTCCTCCAGCCTGGATGAAATCAAATAAAAGTTTGTATAAAGGCGGAAGATTAGAAAATGAATACTACCAAACGTGGGCAGATTATTATATCAAATTTATCAAAGAATACGAAAAAAGAGGAATTAATATCTGGGGACTGACGGTTCAAAACGAGCCGATGGCTACCCAAAGCTGGGAATCATGTATCTATACTGCTGAAGAAGAAGGAGAATTCCTGAAAAAGAATCTTGGGCCAACACTTTGGAAAAACGGATATAAAGATAAAAAAGTAATGATCTGGGATCACAACAGAGACCTTATTTATCAAAGAGCAACCACTACGCTAAGTGATCCGGAAACTTCAAAATATGCTCATGGAATCGGCTATCACTGGTATGAAACATGGAACAATAAAACGCAGCTCTTTGACAATTTAGCAGAAACTCACAGAGCTTTTCCTGATAAATTTCTGGCCTTCACGGAAGGATGTAAAGAACAGTTCAGTATGGATAAGATTTATGATGTAAGTCTGGGAGAATTGTACAGCAAAAATATGCTGAATGATTTCAACAAAGGGAATGCACTATGGACCGACTGGAATATTCTGTTGGATGAAACCGGAGGACCTAATCATAAAGGAAATTTCTGCTTTGCCCCGATTATTGCAGATACCAAAACAGGAGAGGTGTTCTATACCTATGAATACTATTATATAGGACATGTTTCAAAATATATCAAACCAAATGCCCAGAGAATAGGAAGTTCTTCAAACAGGGCTGCGCTGACGTCTTCTGCCTTTATGAACGAAAACGGACAGCTGGTAACTGTAATTATGAATGATTCAGACAATGATATTGAAACCAATCTATGGATTGAAGGAATGGCTGCCAAACTTAATGCTCCTGCACACTCTATACAGACCGTAATTTTATAATATCATATTAATATTATTTTTGACAGACCCGGCGGCCTCGAAGAGGCCGCCGGGTTTATTTTATATTAATTATTCATTCAATTTGATCACTGAAGTTTTCTATTTGAAAAGCCTTTTATAGTTGCTCCAAATGAATGGATGAGGTTTCAGGTAGTAAAAAAAGAAAACCCATGAATCTGTTTCATGGGTTTTCTTTTATGGTAAAACGAAACGTTATCAGTTCGTTATTTTTTCGATGAATTATTATTCAGTATCATATTTACTGATTACTCTCTGAGTAACACCTGAGCTGCTGAAACCACCATCATGGAAAAGGTTCTGCATCGTTACTTTTTTCGTAAGATCAGAGAATAAAGTTACACAATAGTCTGCACATTCAAGAGCTGTGGCGTTTCCTAGTGGAGACATATCTTCTGCATATCCAAGGAATCCTCCGAAACCTTTCACACCACTACCGGCAGTAGTCATTGTAGGAGACTGAGAAACTGTATTTACACGTACTTTTCTTTCACCCCAATAGTTTCCGAAAGTTCTTGCAATGCTTTCAAGATAAGCTTTGTTATCAGACATATCATTATAATCCGGGAATGTTCTCTGAGCAGCAATGTATGTAAGCGCTAAAATACTTCCCCATTCATTCATGCAGTCTTTTTCCCAGGCTACACGCATTACCTTATGGAAAGAAACAGCGGAAATATCCCAGCCTTTTTCCAACCAGTCGTAGTTCATTTCTGTATAATGTTTTCCTTTTCTTACGTTGATAGACATTCCGATAGAGTGAAGGATAAAGTCGATTTTTCCAAATTTTGCAACAGCGGCATCAAAAAGTTTTTCAAGATCTTCTATAGAAGTAGCATCTGCTGCTATTACTTCAGAACCTGTTTTTTCTGCTAATCCATTAAGTTCCCCCATCCTCAAAGCAATAGGAGCATTGGATAAGATAAATTCAGCACCTTCCTCATGGCATCTTTCAGCAACTTTCCATGCGATAGATTGTTCATTAAGGGCTCCAAAAATAATTCCCTTTTTGCCTTTAAGTAAACCGTATGACATAATTTTTTAATGTTTATTATAATACAAATGTAGCAATAATTGTGGTTATGGCATAATAAAAAATGGAGCCTTATCAATTTAAGACTCCATTTTATTGAAAATATTTATATGACTGAAATACTAATTGGTTTTCTTATTCCATTCTGCCTTTACATCCTCTGCTGCATCTTTGGTTTTTTCCCATGCCTCATCTGCTTTATCCTTGATATCCTCCCAGGCATCAGATACATTAGCTTTTACCCTGTCAAGCCAGTCTTCCTGGCTGGCCTCCTGATCATTGTTTCTCTTCTCATTGATATAATCTTTGGCCTTGTCTGCCAATTCATTGATTTTCCATTTGGTTTTATCCGTTGCATTCTGTAAAGAGTTTTCTACATTATTTACTGCATTTTCCGCTTTGTTGTACTCTGAATTGTTCATAATATTATAAATTTGGTTAGGTATCAGTAATTAAACAATAACCATTCCTAAAACAGGACACCTCTGTTAAACTTTTCATAATCTTTTGTTATATTTTTCTAAATCAGCAGTATCTTTAGTTGATAAAATTTGATAATTATGGAAACAGTACGATGTGGATGGTGCGAAAAAGATGACCTCTACAGAAAGTATCACGATGAAGAGTGGGGAAGACCCGTGTATGATGATGAAACAATATTTGAATTCCTGATTCTTGAAAGCTTTCAGGCCGGCCTGAGCTGGTACACTATCTTATCTAAAAGAGAAAACTTCAGAAACGCTTTTGATCATTTTGATTATAAAAAAGTAGCCGCCTATTCAGAGAAGAAGATCGAAGAATTAATGAACAACTCCGGAATTATCAGAAACAGACTTAAAATTCTGGCAGCAGTTACTAATGCTCAGCGATTTATGGAAATTCAGAAAGAATTCGGGAGTTTTTCCAGCTATATCTGGAGCTTTACAGGCGGAAACCCCATAGATAACCGTCCTGAAAAATTGTCTGATGTTCCTGCTACAACGGAAATTTCCGATCTTATTTCCAAAGAACTTAAAAAAAGAGGGTTCAAATTCGTGGGTTCTACGGTAATTTATGCCCATATGCAGGCTACCGGAATGGTAAATGACCACATAAAAGACTGCTTTACGAGGAAGCAATAGTTGGGTTTTATTTGAAATTTGGTGATTTTTTATTTATCCCGGACATTTTTATGTGATGATCAACGAGTTTTTAAATAATAGATTTTAATTGACCTTTCGGGACCGAATTTCCTTTCGGACATTTTGCCAGCTATTTCTTATAATCAGGTACAAGGGAAAAAAAGCTAAAGGGAGTGGAGTTATTCCATTGAAACCTTTCTTTATGGTAACATAGATACAGGCTGCTATTAATATTCCCATAATAATACAAAAGGTAGTATGAGCCGCAGAACGTTTTTTTTCTTCTTTTGTAAGTTGCTCAATAGAAAGTTCGGAAAGCTTACTGACGTCAGACTGTTTGGTGTTTTTCATGTTCAATGGTTAGTTTTTACTTTCGCTAAAGTAATAAAATAATCATAGCCTGGAACAAAAATATATTCTGGGTTCTATTAAATGATTCTAGTTTCTCATGTCACTTACAAGAATAAATATTTTAAGCAAAAATATTGTGCACAAAATAAATAAACTATCTTTGTTTATAAAAAAACGATGATCCCTTTATCAGAACATTTATGTTTTAAAACCTATGCCGTTTCCCGGTATATTACAGGCTTATATAAGCCTTATCTGGATGAAATTTCATTAACCTATCCTCAATATCTTGTAATGATTGTTTTGTGGGAACATGGTGAAATGAATATCGGAAAGATTGGCGAACACCTTCATCTGGATAATGGAACATTGACTCCACTCCTGAAACGAATGGAAAAAAATGGACTGATCATCCGAACCCGAAGTTCAGAAGATGAAAGAGTAGTACTGATCAACCTTACAGAGAATGGAACAAAGCTCAAAGAAAAAGCAAAACATATTCCTGAAGCTGTTCAGAGCTGTATACATCTGAGTGATGAAGTGAAAACTCAGCTGATGGGTTCTTTAGATGAAATATTATCAATTCAATCTGTATCCGAAATATGAAGAAAATAGGAATTATTGGCTATGGCTGGCTGGGAGAGAGAATAGCGTCTTCCTTATCCGGAAAATATACCATATCTGCAACGACAACAACTGAAAATAAAGCAGAAGATCTGAATAACAAAGGAATGAATGCTGTCGTGGCATCTTTTCCGGACTATCAGTTGAAAGAACCTGTTCCTCAATGGGAGGAAGTTAAAAATATAGATATTTTGATTATTACTATTCCGGTTTCTGAAAAAAGTTGCTGTGTAAGTTCTTTATATAATAGAATCCAAAATTTATCAGCATTTATCGGTGATTTTACAGGGCAGATGTTTCTGATGAGCTCCACAGGAGTTTACCCGGATCTTCCCAAAGAGTTTACAGAAGAGGATGTTCCTTTTGAGAATGTATCAGGAGAAAGAATGTTGAGAAACAAATATCCTCAGCTTAGTATTCTGAGATTAGGAGGTCTGATGGGAGATAACAGACTTCTGAAAAACTATAACGTGGGTAATCTTGATCATGCAGTGAATCATATTCATTATGCTGATATCAGTGCTATTATCACACAAATGATTGAAAATAAAGCAGAAGCTAAACTTTATAATGTTACGGCCCCGGTTCATCCGGCAAAAAGTCAGGTGATTAATGTACAGAAAAATATACCTGATGAGGAAGTTTTTGAAATAAAAGGTAAGAAGGTTTTATCTTCAAAACTGATTTCAGAACTGGATTATGTTTTTCAGTATCCCGATCCAAGGACTTTCCATTTGTAATCATTGTATCGATTCCTATCCGTTTTTACCTACGAAACTTCTTTTGACCTCTTTGTCATTCCGTAGGAATCTCTATTCTGTTTTTAAAAGTTAGTATTTGGATTCCTACGGAATGACAAGGAAGGATGTGGAGTTCTATTGATTGTGAAGGGATCAAAATTCAATAGGAACGGGCTTTAGCCCGTTTTTAAAATAAACAAATACCATTGGCTTTAGCCAAAACCTATAAAAAAACTCCGGAAATAGTTTCCGGAGTTTTTTTATGTAAAATAAAAGTAATTACTTAATAATTCTTTCCAATACCCAATCAATAAGGTTTTTCTCTGAAGCATGGTGGTCTGCAGAGAACTCCCCGCGTCTTCTGTTGGCAATAACGTTATTTACGGTAATGGCTTTGTGTCCTAATAGTTTTGAAAGCGCATAGATTGCAGACGTTTCCATCTCGAAATTGGTAATTCCAAGATCGTTCAATGTTTCTAGGAATTGATCATCTACTGCTTTCAGACGAAGCTGTCTTCCCTGTGGCGCATAGAATCCTGGGAAGGTTGCCGTATTTCCGTGGTATTTGGCATCTTTGTAGTAGTCACCCATTTCTTCAGCCCAGTCTGAGAAGTAAAGCATCGGCTTAATTTTTTCGTAAGGGAATTTTTCTAAGAAGTTTTTGGAAAACTCATTTTCAAAGCTATAATCCTGATAGAAATGCATCAGTCCGTCTAATCCTACTACATTTTGGGTAACCAGCATATTGTCAACCTGTACATCAGGGTTTACACTTCCACAAGTTCCCATACGGAATAGTTCAAGAGCTTTATGCTCAGTCTTAAATTCTTTATTTTTAAGATCGATATTCACCAAAGCATCCAGTTCGTTCATTACGATATCGATGTTTTCAGTTCCGATACCGGTAGACATTACAGTAATTCTTTCTCCACGAAGCGTTCCTGTATGCGTATAGAATTCTCTTTTATTTTTTTTGATCTCTACAGTATCAAAATATTTTGAAACTTTTGCCACTCTGTCAGGGTCACCCACAAGGATGATTTTGTCAGCAATATCTTCAGGTAAAAGATTCAGGTGGTATACACTTCCGTCTTCATTCAGAACAAGTTCTGAGGCAGCAAGTTTGTTTAGCATAATATGTATAATTTTGTTTTTTTAATTAATGATAATCGCATCTTTATAAGGAGATGCCATCACTTCATAGATGTCATTATATTCTTCTACAATTCTTTTCTGGCCGTTCATCACTTCGTATACCGTAACAACAGTTTTTTCAATGTTTTTGGGATCTTTTCGCTGTGATGTGATTTCGTAGAAATGATTATCTTTTGTAAGAATGGAAATCAGTTCTTCCTTTGTAGAATTGTTGGAAGTCATCATTCCCGGGAATTCTGTTACGATATCTTTAAGATCAGAATAATTTTTGTAAGGCTTGGTAACACCGTTGGAATACACATACACATTGGGAATGTTTTTATCCTTTTCAAGGCGGACCAGATAATAATCAGAACCTCTTTTCTCTGCGTAGACAGCCATTTCCTGCGGCTTTCCGGACTGTTTTTCAGGCTGCTTTTTTTTCTGTGAAAATGCAGTCAGAGAAAGGAAACTTGCTGCAACAGCAAACCATAGTTTTGTTTTCATAATACTATTTTAGTTTTTTTGATGTGTTGAATTCAATTAAAAAAATCCTCGCCCAATAATCTCCCGCCATTATTTTTACCGGTATTTCGAATAACCGTTTTCTTTAGAATAATGAATTTGATTTCGGGGTTTAAAATTAGTGAAAAATATGATATCAGAAATATAAACATTATTTAATCTGTTATTAAAACTGAGATAACATCAGAGTAATACTTTTGCCGCTAAAAATTCATGAGATCTTATCCACTGCTTGTAATCGTCCTTTTGATAGGATTTGCAGTAATGTCTTTTAATCCTGTTTATAAAGGAAAAGAAAGCGAAAATACATTTGTCAATAAAGGGTTGTCCGACTTCAAAACCAAGCTTGAACAGCTGAAATCAGATGTTGATAAATTCTCAGAAGACCGTATTTCCCTTGAAGAACTGCAGAAATCACTGAGCAGTACCAGAAATTCATTCAAAGAAATAGAATTTTATGTGGCTTATCATTATCCTGAATTTACCAAAACCCATCTGAATGCGGCCCCTTTGTTTCATATTGAAGCTGCAGGAACATCCGCATATACACTTCCTCCGGAAGGATTACAGGTGTTGGATGAATTGATATTTTCAGAGGAAGCAGGAAATGAAAAAGAAAAGATCAAAACAATTACTACCTTTTTATACAACAGCTATTCCGGATTTTATCTAAGTGCTTTAAAAAATGGTTTAAGCAAAGGCAATAACAAGACATTGCCCTTACGAATTGAGCTGATTAGAATCTATTCTCTCGGAGTGACAGGTTTTGATACTCCGGGTTCTTTAAATATTTCCGGGGAAGCAAGCCATGCTTTTTCAGGAATGCAGAAATACATTAATGATGATCCTTATTTTAAAAATTATAATACTCAGAAAGCTAATCAGATTTTAACGGAAGCCATCAGCTACCTTTCAAAAAATACTGATTTTGAAAATTTTGACAGGATTGAATTTTATAAAAAATACATACAGCCTTTATATGAAGAGCTTGGAAAATGGGACGGAAGACCTGATGATCTTAAAGAATTTTCCGGCTGGAATGTAGGAAACAAGAACTTTTTCAGCAGTGATTTTTTAGATCCGTATTTTTATACCTTATTGAAATCCTCAGAAGATAATCCTGAACTCCGCAATCTTGGAAAATCAATTTTCTATGATCAGAATTTAAGTGGCAGCGAGAAAATGAGCTGTGCCACATGCCATCTTCAGGAAAATGCTTTTACAGACCTTAAAGCAAAATCACAAAGCAATGTGGAAGGAAAAACAGTACTGAGAAATTCCCCGTCTTTATATAATGCTGTTTTTGCCAAGAGGTTTTTCTATGACCTTCGTGCTTTTTATCTGGAACAGCAGGCGGAACACGTAATTTATAATGACCAGGAATTCAATACAAGTTATGAAAGCATTATTCAGAAATTAAAAACAAAACCTGAATATAAAAAGGCTTTCCGTGCAGCTTTCAAAGATGGAAAGATCAGTAAAGAGAACTTTTCGAAGGCATTAAGCTCTTATGTAGCTTCATTGTACTCATTTGACAGCGATTTTGATCGTTTTATGAGAAATGAAAAGAATGTTTCTGATGATGTGAAAAAAGGATTCAACCTCTTTATGGGAAAAGCCAATTGTGCGACATGCCATTTTGCCCCTCATTTTTCAGGATTGGTACCGCCGTTTTTTAATGAAAATGAATCTGAGGTTCTGGGAATTACTACGAAGCCCATTAAACAGCTTCCTGTAGAGCTTGATCAGGATTTAGGAAGAGGAAACAGCCCTGTGAAAAAGGAAAAATCATGGATTTATGATTATTCATTCAAAACAGTCACGGTCAGAAATATTGCCCTTACCAAACCTTATTTCCATAACGGAGCTTTCAATACGCTAGAAGAAGTTCTTGACTTTTATAATGAAGGAGGCGGAGAAGGATTAGGATTAAAAATGAAAAACCAAACTCTTGCACCGGATAAATTAAACCTTACTGAAACAGAAATAAAACAGATCATAGCCTTTCTGAATGCCCTTACAGATGTGAGTAAAGCGAAATAGGTGAGGTGAGGGATTCGAGTTTGTGAGATTTCGGGATGCAGGTGCGAATACATACATCATAACTCGAATCACGTACCTCGAATCTCAAAACCCCGCATCTCGTAACCCGTACTATTTAACAAAAAATTAATCCCATTAACATTAGGTTTTTGATAAGTTAATATTTGTCGATTTATATTTAAAATCCTATTAACAGAAGGAAAGCTCTAAAAAAATAGTTTTGCAGTGTCTAATAAATCAAATAAAAAATGAAGAAAAAACTACTAACAATGGGAGCGTTGGCTATACTGGCAAGTTCAGGTATTCAGGCGCAGACTCTGATATTCAATAAGAATGCGTCTTGGAGCTACAAAGATAACAACCAGGCACAGCCTGCCGGATGGAATGCCCAGGCCTTCGATATTTCAACATGGGCGGTAGGAAACGGTCCGTTAGGATATGGAGATCCGGTAACCACAACAATCAATTCAGGGCTTACTACAGCTTATTTTGCTAAAGATTTCACAGTAGATCTTTCAACGCTTTCCGATACTATGGAGTTGGGAGTAATGAGAGATGACGGTATTATAGTATACCTTAACGGAGAGGAAGTCGTAAGAGACAATATGCCTGCTGGTGCTGTTACATTCAATACTTTTTCCAGTACAACTATTGATGGAGCGGCAGAAAGTGTTTATAATATTTTCTCTATTCCAAAATCAAAATTTGTAAACGGTGTCAACAGATTTTCTATAGAATTGCACAACAGAAGCACAACCAGTTCAGATTTAAGAATTGATGCTTACCTGAAAACAACAGCCAATACAACGATCCCTGTAACTTGCAACGGAACACACATCAGCTGCTTTACTTCAATTGTGCCTACAGCACAGACTGATAAATTAATTATCCCTGCTGAACACAAATACCAGCTTATTTTAAAAGAAGGAGACAGTTATACAGAAGGAGGAGGATTAGTTGGAGGTCAGAATGACTTTACAGCTTATGTTCCAAAAACAGGAAGCAGTACCAATGGATATCTTTCTGTAAACCATGAAACGAATCCTGGAGGAGTTACCATGGCAGAAATCAATTATAATGCGACTTCAAAGCTTTGGCAGTTAACAAAATCAAGAGCGGTAAGTTTCTCAGACCCAAGTTTGGTACAAACCATCAGAAACTGTTCAGGAGGAATTACACCTTGGGGAACAGTGGTGACCGCTGAAGAATCTGTGACTTCCAATGATGTGAACAATGATGGATATAAAGATTATGGTTGGTTGGTAGAGATTGATCCTGCAACAGCTCAGGTAATTTCTAAAAATACCGACGGATCCAAAGGGAAACTTTGGCAGATGGGAATCATGAACCACGAAAATGTAGTGGTGAATAACGCAGGAACAACTGCTTATTATGGGGAAGACGGTGGAACACACATGGTATATAAATATGTAATGGATACTCCAAACAACCTTTCTTCAGGAAACCTATATGTTTTAAAATTAGATCAGGGATTATCAACTGCGGGAGATCCGGTAGGAACTACAGCAACATGGATTCAGGTTCCTAATAAAACCAAAGCAGACCAGAATAATACAGCAACACTTGCACAATCATTGGGCGGAACAAAGTTTAATGGAGTAGAAGATGTTGACATCAGCCCACTGGATGGAAGAATCTATTTTACAGCAAAAGGATTAGACAGAGTATACCGTTTACAGGATAACGGAACAACAGCTTCACAAGTAGAAACATTTGTAGGAGGAGGTTCTTCAGTATATTCTTTCAATACCGCTCAGGGAATGAAATCTGAAGCTTGGGGAGACGGAAATGACAACCTTACTTTTGATGAGCTTGGAAACCTTTGGGTACTTCAGGATGGAGGTAAAAACTATATCTGGGTAATTGCTCCGGATCATACACAGGCCAACCCTAAAGTAAAACTATTTGCTTCTATGCCAGCTGGGTCAGAACCTACAGGATTGACATTTACGCCTGATCATAAATTTGGTTTCTTCTCTATTCAGCACCCGGATTCAACAATCTCTACAGATGTGGATGCTACAGGGAATACAATCAATTATAAAGGAAAATCTGCTACCATCGTCATTGCACTTAAAAACAACTTGGGAACTGAAGGAACTTTAGGGACTATCGACAGCAAAACTGTAGAAAATACAGTAACAGTAGCACCAAACCCAACTTCCGGAATCGTAAAAATCAATTCAGTAAAAGGATTGAAAGATATTTCAGTGACAGCTTACAGCATGGACGGAAAAATCGTTTATACGAAGAAGTTCAACGGTACAAACAAAGTATTGGACCTGGATTTCACACAACAGTTGGAAGGATCCCGTATTTTAGTTTTAAATATTGAAGCTGAAGGAGGTTTCCAGAAAACAGTTAAACTTTTAAAGAAATAAATTATTTATAATTCTTGTCTGTCAGTGACTTCTGTTGCTGGCAGACTTTTTTATGTTTATGAAAAAGCTTTTCTTACTTATTTCCATACTATCACTTTCTCAGATCAAAGCACAGATTGATCCGGTGAAATATCCTACTTTTACCAATATTGAAGATGCTTTAAGCAGTAAAAAAGCAGTATACAGTATGAGTTTCAGAGAAAAGGGATTGTTTAATCTTCCCCCTCAGATCGTGAAACTGGATTCATTATTTTTTCTGAATATCATGGCTAATAAGCTTGAAAAAATGGATCATGAACTCTTTGAATTGAAAGAACTGGAAATTTTAAATGTGAATGAAAACAGCATTAAATATATTCCGGATGAAGTAAGCAGGCTTAAGAAACTGACCACTTTTTCAATGAATCTGAATAGTCTGACAAGCATTAATCCCAATATTGCAAAGCTTCAGAACTTAAAAGTAGTACATTTTGATGCCAACAATCTGAATACCTTCCCCGAAGCACTTATGGAAATTGCAGCGTTGGAAGAAATTAACCTTCAGGGAAACCAGATCAGTTTTATTGCAGACAGACTGGATCAGATCAGAAACCTGAAATTTCTGAACCTTTCTGATAATCAGATCAATGACCTTGGAAATTTGTCTTTTCCTAAAAACTTAAAATATCTTGAACTGCAGCAGAATGCCATCAACAAGCTTCCGGAAAACCTTTTCAAAGCTCGGCATCTTGAATTTCTGAATGTAAGTGGAAACAATATTTCGGAAATCTCACCCAAAATAAAAGGACTGAAAAGTGTAGTCAGCATGAATCTGGCCAACAATAATCTGAAAGATATTCCTGTAGAAATCAAACAGCTGAAAAATCTGAAAACTTTGATTCTTACAGGAAATCCTATAGAAAAATCTACAATTGAAAATTTAAAAACCTTACTGCCGGATACGCAGATCTATTTCTAGATCTATCCGCCAACACGTTTGGTTTTATATCCCATTTCTTTAAGGATATTCATGATTTTATCACGGTTGTCCCCTTGAATGATAATCGTTCCATCCTTCTCAGAACCGCCTATACCTAAGGTGGTTTTTATTTTCTTTGAAATTTTTTTCAGGTCTTCCTCACTGCCTTCCCAGCCTTCAACAACGGTGACAGGCTTACCATTTCTTCCTTTTTTCTCAAATTTGCATACCAAAGGCTCTTTCTGCTTGAATTGTTCTTCAGGCATCTCAAAATCCTGCTCTTCATGCTCAGGAAAAAGATTCTTCAATTGATCTCGTAAATCCATACCGCAAAATTAAAAAGATTTACTGATTAATGAACTGAAATAATCAATGAAATTTCAATTTTTCAATCGTGTCAAGGTTTTAAACCTTGACACGGTTGAGTGTTTACAAATTAACCCGGTTTTTACCTTATAACTTTAAATGGAACTGGTTGATGATCAGTAATCAATAAAATTCAAGACCTCAAATTCTTCTATTCATAGGAAATTAGGTAAATTTGTCTAACAAAAGTTTTACAAAATGTCAAAAAAAGCAATACTGGCAATTCTTGACGGATGGGGATTGGGAACAAACCCTGACGTTTCTGCAATAGATAAAGCAAATACACCATTCATAGACAGCTGTTACCAAAGATTTCCACATACTACGCTTGAAGCGAGTGGGCTGGCTGTAGGGCTACCTGCCGGGCAGATGGGAAATTCTGAAGTTGGGCACATGAACCTTGGGGCAGGTAGAGTGGTTTACCAGAATCTGGTGAAACTGAACATGGCGGTTGAAAACGGAACATTGGGTCAGGAAAAAGTGATTCAGGATGCATTTGAATACGCAAAAAAAGAAAATAAAAAAGTACACTTTATCGGTTTGGTTTCCAATGGAGGAGTACATTCACATATCAATCACTTAAAAGGATTACTGACTGCTGCCAAAGAATTCGGTTTGAATGAAAACGTTTTTGTTCATGCATTTACCGATGGCAGAGACTGTGATCCACATTCCGGATTCGGATTTATTGATGAACTTCAGAAGCATATGGAAGCCACTACCGGAAAACTGGCAACAGTGACAGGAAGATACTATGCGATGGACAGAGATAAGAGATGGGAGCGTGTAAAATTAGCTTATGATGCCCTTGTTGAAGGAGTAGGCGAACCAACAACTGATGCTTTGGCAGCAATTAAGACTTCCTATGATAATAATGTTACAGATGAATTTCTGAAACCAATCATTTTAATGAATACTACCGCTACAGGAAATGTGGTGCCGGTAGCAAAAATTATTGATAATGATGTTGTGATCTGCTTCAACTTCCGTACAGACAGAGGGAGAGAAATTACAGAAGTTCTTTCTCAGAAGGATTTTCCGGAATATTCTATGAAGAAACTGAACCTTTACTATATCACGTTAACAAACTATGATAAAACATTCCAGAATGTACAGGTTGTTTTTGATGAAAATGTATTAACGGAAACAATGGGGGAAGTTCTTGAAAGAAATGGAAGATCTCAGATCAGAATCGCAGAAACAGAGAAATATCCTCACGTTACTTTCTTCTTTTCAGGAGGAAGAGAAAAAGAATTTGAAGGCGAAAGAAGACTGCTTTGTCCAAGCCCGAAAGATGTTCCTACGTATGACCTGAAGCCGGAAATGTCAGCTTATGATATTACCAATGCTATTGTACCGGAACTGGAACAGGGAACTGCTGACTTTGTCTGTTTAAATTTTGCCAATACAGATATGGTAGGACATACAGGCGTTTTTGAAGCTGCTGTAAAAGCTGCTGAAGTAGTAGATCAGTGCATCGAAAAAGTAGCAACCGCTGCTTATGAAAACGGATATGCTGTTTTTATCCTTGCTGATCACGGAAACTCAGACGTAATGATGAATCCGGACGGAACTCCTAATACACAGCACTCAACCAATCTTGTACCTTTCATCGTAATGGATAAAGATCATACCTGGAATTTAAAACCAGGAAAACTGGGAGATGTAGCCCCTACAATCCTTAACGTAATGGGCGTTGAAATACCGGCTGCAATGACCGGAGATATTTTAGTTGATTAAAATTCAATAATATTGTCAAAAGAATGCCGTTATACTTTGTATGACGGCATTCTTTTATGATTTATGTCAGATAAGGTATGACTTGCATACTTTATTATGCGTTAAATAATAAATAAATCATATCTTTGTAAATTAAAACTGAATAGTAAAATGTATCAAAAGCTTGTTAGGAAAGAAGTAATGGGATTATTGGAAAAGGAAGTAGGTTCTTTTCTTGATAAATTTTTAACGCCAATTGAAAAAATATGGCAGCCTTCCGATTATTTACCAGATCCTTCAAGCGAAGAATTTAAACACGACTTAGAAGAAATTCAGACTTTTGCCCGCGAAATGCCTTATGATCTTTTCGTAACATTGATCGGGGACTGTATCACAGAAGAAGCTCTTCCTTCCTATGAGTCTTGGTTAATGGGAGTTGACGGAATCAATCAGGAAGAAAGATTAGGCTGGTCCAATTGGGTAAGAGCATGGACTGCTGAAGAAAACAGACACGGAGATTTATTAAACAAATATCTTTATCTGTGTGGAAGAGTAAACATGAGAGAGGTTGAAATTACTACTCAATACCTGATTAATGATGGTTTCGATTTGGGAACAAGTATGGACCCATACAGAAACTTCATTTATACAAGTTTCCAGGAGACAGCTACCAATATCTCTCACAGAAGAGTAGGTACATTGGCTAAACAGTCCGGAAACGGGAAATTGGCAAAAATGTGTGGTGTAATTGCTGCAGATGAAGCAAGACACGCTAAAGCATACAAACATTTCGTAGCGAAAATCCTGGAAGTAGACCCTTCAGAAATGATTCTTGCATTTGAAGATATGATGCGTAAAAAGATCGTAATGCCTGCTCACCTGATGAGACAATCCGGACAAAAAGCCGGAGAACTTTGGGGACATTTCTCGGATGCTGCACAAAGATGTATGGTATACACTGGTCAGGATTATATCAATATTATGAAAGACCTTTTAGATGAATGGAAAATTGAGCACGTAAAAGGACTTACAGAAAAAGCAGAAAAAGCTCAGGAATACCTGATGAAGCTTCCTGCAAGGCTTCAGAAGATCACAGACAGAGTTTCTACTCCGGATCTTCAGTTCCAGTTTAGCTGGGTAAAAAGCTAATAGGATTTACATTATTATTTAAAATATAAAAGTAATTGAGTGCCTTTCTTTTGGGCACTCTTTTTATTTCTTATCTTTGCAAAGCTAAAAAAAACAACGAAATGTTAAATAATAAAAAGATTGCTGTTGACTTTGACGGGACTATTGTTGATGACGCTTACCCGGCCATTGGAAAACCGAAAACTTTTGCATTCGAAACTTTAAAAAGACTTCAGGCTGAAGGATACAGACTTATACTTTGGACTTACAGACACGGAAAAACATTAGATGAAGCCGTAGAATTCTGTCAAAAAAACGGAATAGAATTTTACGCTGTGAATTCAAGTTTTGAAGGAGAAGTTTTTGATCATGAAACTCAATCCAGAAAATTAGATGCAGATTGGTTTATTGATGACAGGAACTTAGGAGGATTTCCGGGATGGGGTGAGATCTACAATATTATTCAGGAAAGAATAGAATTCCGTGTAGAAGGGAAGGAAGTTCTTGCCTATTCAAAACTTAAAAAAGAAAAGAAAAAAGGACTTTTCTGGTAGGATAGAAATGAGAAGCCAGATATTAGAAATTAGTTTTTGATGTCACATTAAAGCTTCTGTTTTTTATCAGAAAGAGTCTTAGATTGTTATAATATAGAAATACACATCATGCTGTAATCTAGCTTCTAACATCTAATATCTAACATCTATATACAATGATTCAATTAAAAACGATAGACGAATTGCGTCTGATGAAGGAGAGTGCCCGACTGGTTTCTAAAACATTGGGAATGTTGGCAAAAGAAATTAAACCAGGGATTACAACCTTATATTTAGATAAACTGGCTCATGATTTTATTAAAGATCATGGTGCTGAGCCTGCATTTTTAGGATATGGAGGATTCCCGAACTCTCTTTGTATCTCTCCGAATGATCAGGTGGTTCATGGGTTTCCAAACAATGATGTAGTAAAAGAAGGAGATGTTCTTTCCGTAGACTGTGGAGTTATTCTTAACGGTTTCGTAGGAGATCATGCCTATACTTTTGAAATCGGAGAAGTGAAGCCTGAGGTTAAAAAGTTACTGCAGGTTACCAAAGAATCTCTGTATAAAGGAATTGAGCAGGTTGTCAGAGGAAAGAGAATAGGAGATATCTCCCATGCAATCCAGGCACATTGTGAAAAAGAAGGATATGGAGTGGTAAGAGAACTTGTAGGACATGGTTTAGGAAGAAAAATGCACGAAGATCCACAGGTTCCAAACTATGGAAGACAAGGAAGCGGAAAGGTAATAAAAGACGGTTTGGCAATTGCTATTGAGCCAATGGTTAATATGGGAACTGAGAAAGTGAAGTTCCATAATGACGGCTGGACGGTGACGACTTTAGATAATATGCCATCTGCTCACTTTGAGCATGATGTGGCAGTAATCAATGGTAAACCGGTATTGCTTTCAACATTTGATTATGTGTATGAAGCTTTAGGGATTGTAAGTGATGAAGAAAAGCAGTTCCAACTGGATTTTTAATGAAAAAGGTAACAAAACTTTTACTGAATAAAATTCCACGCCCTATGCTTATTAAAATGAGTATTTGGGCCAGACCGCTTATTTATCAGTTTTTCAAAGGAGATCAGTTCTATGACCCTATTGATGGAAGATCTTACAGAAAATTCCTTCCGTATGGATATGGAAAACAAAGAGAAAATGCTCTTTCTCCCGGGACTTTAAGCCTGGAGAGACACCGTCAGATGTGGCTTTATCTTCAGAATGAGACTGATTTTTTTATTAAAAATTATAAAGTTCTGCATATTGCTCCCGAACAGGAATTTTTAAGGAAATTCAAAAGAATGAGTAACCTGAATTATATTTCAGCAGATCTTTATTCTCCGATTGTAGATGTGAAAGCAGATATTCTGGATTTACCTTTTGAAGACGAAAGTTTTGATATTATTTTCTGTAACCACGTTCTGGAACATATCGAAGACGATGCCAAAGCAATAAGTGAGCTGTATAGGGTTATGAAGCCCGGCGGATGGGGAATTCTTCAGGTTCCGATGAAAAATTCATTGGAGAAAACGTATGAAGATTTTACCATTAAAGATCCGAAAGAACGCCAGAAGCATTTCGGACAATATGATCACGTCCGCTGGTACGGAATGGATTATTTCGACCGCTTAAAAAAAGCAGGCTTTGAAACAGAACCGAACTTCTATTCACAGAAATTCTCAGAAGAAGAAATTAAAAAATACGGGTTAAGACACAATGAAATCTTGCCTATAGTTTATAAAAAATAAAAAAAGCCTGTCATTTTTTGGCAGGCTTTTTTCGTGTAATCAGGATGAGAATTTTTTTACATAACTAAAAAACCGCCTTCAATACGAAGACGGTTGCCATTTTTAAATATAGAGAAGTTTATGCTTTTTTAATGTGATGAAGACACTGCCTTCAAGCCTACCACAGAGCCAATAAGCGTTACAATAAAGAACACTCTCCAAAAACTTACAGGATCTTTAAAGAAAATAATTCCCATTAAAGCCGTTCCTACAGCGCCTATTCCTGTCCATACCGCATAAGCTGTTCCGATAGGTAAGGTCTGAGTAGCTTTGATCAGCAGAAGCATGCTGATAGTCATTGTGATCAGGAAGCCCGTATACCATAGGTACATCTCAGTTCCTGATGTTTCTTTTGCCTTTCCCAGACATGATGCAAAGGCAACTTCAAATAATCCCGCGATAACTAATATTAACCAATTCATTTTTTTAAATTTTTCTACGGCAAAGTTCAGAATTTGAAAGGAGAAAAAATTTTACAATTGTTAAAAAATGAAAATGTAGAGAGAGTAAGAAAGGAAGATGGAGGCTGGAAGAAAGAAGTTATGATAGCCTATTAAGAAATCTTGCTCAATTTTATTAATTAATGGGAATGCTTAGTAGTTATCATATGAGAAAATAACTTCCATCCTCCAGCTTCCATTCTCAAAATCGGAATTACTTTATTTCCGCCCGTATCCTGCTCAAACTCACCTGGGTAATGCCCAGATACGAAGCAATATACCCCAATTGAACTCTTTTAAGCAAATCAGGTTGATAGGCTATAATATCCTTATAACGCTCCAAAGATGTTTTGAACTGTCTGGAAATAATCAGTTCTTCAGATTTTATCATCTCGGCTTCCGCTAGTTTTCGGCCCCAGTTGGCAATATGGATGTCTTCATTAAACAGTTTTCTGAGGCTTTCTGTTTCCATTCTGTACAGATCGCAGTCTTCCAGTAGTTCGATGCTTTCATAACCGGGTTTGTCCTCCACATAGCTTTTCATAGAAAGAATGCACTGCCCTTCACTTCCAAACCAGAAGGTAATATCATTATCAGCCGTTGAAGAATAGGCACGCGCGATCCCTTTGCGGATAAAGTAGAGATAAGGAATCACCTTATCAGCTTCCATCAGGCAAAAACCTTTAGGATGAGAAATTTCAGTGATGTGCTCTTTTAAACTGTTTTTTGATGTTTCAGGCAGGATGTAAATCTGATCGAGAATCTGGTCTATATTCATAAAGATGAATTCTAATATTCAAAAATATTAGTTTTAAGTAATGCAATACAAAATTATTTTATGGTTTTTGCAGAAAACAGAACTGGCAGGCTGGCTATAAAGTTAAAGCATTGATTGAAAAGGCCTGAGTTTGTGATTAAACCTAATATATATTCCTTAAATCCTTTTTTAAAACGAATGTAAAATCCAATAACTCTCTTTTTTCTTTTAAAAATTGAGATTAACCGTAAAGACCAATTTTGTTTTAGTAACTTTGCAGTTCGTAATATTATTTTTATGCACAAAGCTGGATTTGTAAATATAGTTGGAAAGCCCAATGCGGGAAAATCGACCTTGCTCAACCAATTAATGGGTGAGAAATTGGCGATTGTAACGCAGAAAGCTCAGACAACCCGCCACAGAATTTTTGGTATTTATAATGAAGATGACCTTCAGATCGTATTTTCTGATACTCCGGGAGTATTGGATCCAAAATACGGATTGCAGGAAAAAATGATGGATTTTGTAAAAGACTCTTTACAGGATGCCGATGTTTTCCTGTTTATTGTAGACGTTACCGACAAAGCGGAACCGTCAGAATTTTTAATTGATAAGCTGAATAAAATCCCTGTACCTGTACTTCTTTTATTAAATAAAGTAGATCAGACTGATCAGGCAGGCCTTGAAAAATTAGTAGAAGACTGGCATAACAGAATTCCGAAAGCTGAAATTCTGCCTATTTCTGCTTTGAATGCTTTCAATACAGAGGTTATTTTACCTAAAATAAAATCTTTACTTCCTGAAAATCCTCCTTACTACGATAAAGATCAGTACACGGATAAGCCTGAAAGATTCTTTGTAAACGAAGCAATACGTGAGAAAATCCTTTTGAATTATGATAAGGAAATTCCATATTCGGTAGAAGTAGTGACTGAGCAGTTCAAAGAGAAAGAAGGAATTATCTTCATAGATTCTATTATTTATGTGGAAAGAGATACTCAGAAAGGAATTATTATCGGGCACAAAGGAGAAGCAATCAAGAAAGTGGGAACTGAAGCAAGATTAGATCTGGAAAAGTTTTTCACCAAAAAAATTCATTTAAACTTATTTGTAAAAGTGAAAAAAGACTGGAGAAAGAACGACAGAGATCTTAAAAATTTCGGTTACCGATAAACTAAAACGGCTGTAACCCCGTTGTATTAAAAGATTTTTATTACCTTAGTATAAATTTTTTAGTAAATGAACTATAATAATTCAAATTGGAGCTCAATACCTAAAGATGTTATTTTATTAGCAGTGAGAGTATTTGTTGGTTTTGCAATGCTGTCTCATGGCTTTCCAAAACTTCAGATGCTGTTGGCGGGCGGTAAAATTGAATTTTTCGATTTTATGGGACTCGGGCCTCAGATATCTTTGATTCTTACGGTTTTTGCTGAATTTGTTTGTTCAATACTCCTTATATTAGGGCTTTTTACAAGAGTTGCTTTAGGTTTTCTGATTTTTACCATGATCATTGCTGCTTTTGCAGTACATGGCGCAGATCCTTTTGAGAAAAGAGAAATGGCGCTAATCTATCTTTCCGTTTATCTTTTGCTCATGGTAATAGGAGCTGGAAAAGTTTCGGTGGATCATATGATAGAAAGAAGAAAAAGAGCTTCAGACTGGTAATCTTACAATAAAAAACAATACACAATAAAAAGAAAGGCACTTCAGAAAATGAGGTGCCTTTTCTGTTCTTAATAATTGCAGTTAGGTAAGCATTCCCAGATAGGAGCACCGCTTGGAGTTTTTCCTACTCTGCAAGCCATGTATCCTGGATCACATAATGGTGCATTTCCTCCTTTAATTGTTTTCAAATTGCTCTTTGATAATTTTCTTAAATTTTTCATACTATTTTAATTTGTAAGATAAAAGTAATGAAAAAATAAATATGACACCAAAAAGAGTCTTATTTTTTAGTGTTAGAAATTTGTTAAAATTTACTACATTCGTAGAAAATGAATTTATATGAAGATAAAACTGACTATTTGCCTTTTGGCATTTCTCAATTTTTATGATGCTCAGGAAAATATTACTTACCAGAAACCTTCTGCTGAGATTTTAAAATTGGCAGATTATCAAAGACCTCCAAGTGTTCTGATGAACAGCAAAAAAGACTGGGTAGTTTTTACTTATCGTCCAACATATAAAACACTGGAAGATCTCAGCCAGAGTGAAATGAAGCTTGGTGGGCTTAGAATCAATCCGGTTACCAATATCTCAAGCAGTATGACCTACTCAAATAATCTGAAAATCAGAAAGATCAATGATAAAAATGAGATTCAGGTAAAAAACCTGCCTTCCAATCCGAAAATTGCCTATGTTTCGTTTTCGCCGGATGAAAAGAAACTGGCTTTTACCAATACAACAAATAAAGGAGTAGAGCTTTGGATGGTAGATATGGAAACAGCTTCTGCCAAAAAAATTACAGCTGATAATCTGAATGCCAACTTGGGAATGCCTTACGTATGGTATAATGACTCTCAAAGTTTCCTGATCAGAACACTTCCACAAAACAGACCCGCTCTTATAGATGCAGCCAAAGACCTTCCAACAGGCCCGATTGTTTCAACGGCGGATGGTAAAGTTTCTCAGAACAGAACTTATCAGGATCTTTTGAAAAATCCTCAGGACGAAAAAAACTTTGAAACACTTACTGCTTCTGAAATTTATAATGTAGATCTTACAGGAAATCTTAAGAAATTAAAAGATCAGGATATGTATGCCGGCTTGAGTTTTTCTCCAGACGGAAATTACCTGATGGCTACAACCATTAAAAAGCCGTTTTCCTATATCGTTCCGCTCAACAGGTTTCCATCAACAACGGTTATATATGATATGAAAGGAAATGCTGTAAAAACAGTGAATGAAGTTCCTTTGAATGAAATCATGCCGAAAGGGTTTTCCTCTGTAAGAACCGGAAAAAGAGATATGGCATGGAGAAGTGATGCTCCTGCTACTCTTACCTATGCTGAAGCTTTGGATGGAGGAGATCAGTCTAAAACAGCGGACTACAGAGACGAAATATTTACCTGGGAAGCCCCATTTGCAGCAGCTCCAAAATCTTTCTTCAAAACAAAGCAGAGATATGATGATGTAGTTTGGACTAATGATCATTATGCTATTGTTTCTGAAGGCTGGTATGACACAAGAAATACAAAATCTTACCTTATAGATACTAATAACGGGGAATCTAAAGTTTTTGATGACAGAAATTATCAGGATGTTTACAGTGATCCTGGAAATTTTAACACAACGAAAAACCAATATGGAAGATATGTAATAGATATGAAAGGAGGAAAAGCTTACCTGATCGGAGATGGATTTACTAAAGACGGACAGCATCCTTTTATTGATGAAATGGATGTGAAATCACTGAAAAAGAAAAGACTTTATACCTCTAATGTAAAAAACGGTAAAGAAGAGATTATTGATATTCTTAATGCTTCAAAGGGTGAAATTCTTACTACTCAACAGTCACCAAGTCTTTATCCTAATTATTTCAAAAAGAATATTAAATCTAATAAGGCAGAAGCCGTAACTAACTTCGCAAACCCCTTTGAAAGTATCAAAGACGTTTACAAAGAAGTGATTACTTACAAAAGAAATGATGGGGTGACTTTAACGGGAACTCTTTATCTTCCTGCCAATTACGACAGAAAAGCGAAAAAAGAGAAGCTTCCGTTGCTGATTTGGGCATATCCTACCGAATATAAAGATAAAAA
The DNA here is from genome assembly GCF_019317325.1 of Chryseobacterium sp. D764. Classification (NCBI taxonomy): domain Bacteria; kingdom Pseudomonadati; phylum Bacteroidota; class Flavobacteriia; order Flavobacteriales; family Weeksellaceae; genus Chryseobacterium; species Chryseobacterium sp. D764. Next base: position 483,313 of record NZ_CP079219.1, read on the forward strand.
TACAGCAGGACAGAATACCCAAAATCCTAACGACTTTACATTCCCGTATTACGGATCTTTTGTATACTGGACCACTAAAGGATATGCTGTTCTGGATGATGCTGCTTTCCCGATTATTGGGGAAGGAAAAACAGAGCCTAATGATACTTTCATCCCTCAGTTGGTAGCAAATGCTGCTGCGGCAATTGATGCAGTGGATCATCTGGGATATATTGACAGGAAGAAAGTAGCTGTAGGAGGACATTCTTACGGTGCTTTTATGACTGCAAACCTTTTGACACATTCAAACCTTTTTGCATGTGGTATTGCAAGAAGTGGAGCTTACAACAGAACTTTGACGCCATTCGGATTCCAGAGTGAGCAGAGAAATTACTGGGATGTTCCGGAGATTTACAACACAATGTCTCCGTTTATGAATGCTGATAAAATGAAAACACCGCTTCTTCTGATTCACGGTGATGCAGATAACAACCCCGGAACTTTCACCTTACAGACTGAAAGATACTTCCAGGCATTGAAAAATCTGGGTGCTCCGGTAAAAATGGTTCTTCTTCCAAAAGAAGCCCACGGATATCAGGCTAAAGAAAATATCTTACACCTTTTATGGGAACAGGATCAGTTTCTTGAAAAGTGTTTGAAGAAATAAATTACAAAAGAGACTGTTTATCACAAACAGTCTCTTTTTTTGATTAAAAAATATAATAAGGAAGTTAAAGGTATTAATTAAAACTTTATAGAACATCGCACTAAGCTTTTACTTAAAGCGCGACTCATCTTAATAATCTTACTTTCTTAATAGACCTTAATGGTTGAAATATTAAAGATGTTTCAGGATTTCATCAACACTCTTAAGCTCCATAAAATTCGGATGCTCCAGATTGACATCATGCTGTTCATGACTCCATGTGACATGATAAGGAATATGAGCTGCTGATCCTCCGATTTCCAATACAGGCATAACGTCTGATTTTATAGAATTTCCGAGCATCAGGAAGTTTTCGGGTTTGCAGTCCAGATGTTTCAGAAGTTTTTTATAATCATTTTCTTTTTTATCACTCATGATCTCGATATGATGGAAATAGTCCTGTAATCCTGAATTTTTCAATTTACGCTCCTGATCCAGAAGATCTCCTTTTGTAGCCACAACCAGTCTGTATTTTCCCTTTAACCTTTCAAGAGTCTCTGTAACTCCATCTAATAATTCAATAGGTTTTTGAAGAAGTTTCTGCCCCAGCTGGATAGTTTTGTTTACCAGTTCCAACGAAGCAGTGTTATTGGATACCCTGCCAATGGTTTCAATCATACAAAGCATAAATCCTTTTACTCCATAACCGTACAGATGGAGATTCTGCATTTCTGTTTTAAATAATTCCTGTGATACCGAATGTTGTGGAAGATAATCCTCAAGCAGCATACAGAACTCTTTTTCTGCCTCCTGAAAATAAGGTTCATTGATCCAAAGGGTATCATCTGCATCAAAGGCAATCGTAGTAATATGATTATTCATTTTTGTTTTGTAATTTTCTGTTCGCAAAATTCAGTATAAAAATTCAATAAGCAAAGGACATTTGTCCCGGGTAAATATGTTAAGGACAAATCAGACATTTTTAAACTATCTTGACGAGCTGTATGAAAAACAGAAGGGTAGTGATGATATTACATTAAAATCTTTTTCTGCAGGGAATAAAATATTAATACAGGATCATCAGCCTTCCCATGTAATGTTGATTAAAAAAGGGATTGTCAAATGTTATTTCGTTGAAGAGAACGGGAAAGAATATATTGTAGAATTTCTCGGAAGTGGGGAAGTGATAGGAGAAGTGGAGCTTATTAAGAATATAAACTGTCTGTGTACTATTGAAACGCTCACAGAAGCTACGGTGTATGCCGTAAAGATTCCTGCTTTCAGGTCTTTGATTAAAAACGATCTTGTCCTAAACAATCTTCTTTTAGAGTCTTTCGCGGAACGGATTATCAATACTTCCAGCAGGGCTTCTTATCAGCAGTTATATACAGTAGAACATACTTTAAAACAGTTGTTGCAAATGCAGTCTAAGCAGGATATTCAGATATCAAAAGAAGATATGGCGGCCTATCTCGGAATCACAGTAAGGAGCTTGAATAGAATCTTGAAGGATTTGAAATAGTTTTGTTTGGAAAATTGCAAAGACTCAAAGTTTTTTTTAATTCCTATTTTTAATTTTAATACACAGGAAAATCAAATATTTTCAGCAAGTTGAAGAAATTGTGCCCTTCTTTTTAATTATAATCTGCTTAATTAGTAAGTGATTAAAAAATAAACACTGTTCAATTTTATCAGAGATAAAATCTTTGCGCCTTAAAAATATTAGATCTTTCAATTCCATTGCGCCTTTGCGTATTCTAATAGGATTTTTTTTAAAGATTAATAATATTTTCAAGGGGTTGTTTGTTGTAAATATTAAAATTTGATAATTTGCGTATGATTTAAATGGGGTGTGTTTTAAAAATTTATTATTTTTGTATAAAATTAGGTTGAATATTCATCAATGGAAAAATTAAAGTTCAGAAATGCTGAGTTGGCAGATTTAAATAAAATCGTAGCCATATATAATTCAACAATTGCTTCAAGAATGGTTACTGCAGATATGGAAGAAGTCTCTGTAGAAAGCAAACTAAAGTGGTTTGAAGAACATAATCCTCAGACAAGACCACTTTGGGTGGTTGAAGATGAACAAAGTGACATTATCGGATGGGTAAGCTTCAGTTCATTCCATGAGAGAGCAGCATACAACGGAACGGTGGAAGTAAGCATTTATCTGGATGAAACCTGCAGAGGAAAAGGATATGGTAAAACAATTCTTCAGTACTGTATTGATAATGCAGGGAAATTCGGAGTGAAAAATCTTGTAGCTCTCATTTTCCTTCATAATGAGCCAAGTTTGAAACTGTTCAGGCATTTCGGATTTGAAGATTGGGGAAGCCTTCCTAATGTAGCCATTCTGGATGGCGTTGAGAGAAGTCTGAAGATTTTAGGAAAGAGAATAGATTGATGCGCTTATATGGTAAAAAAATCTGCGTAATCAATAAGATCTGCGAGAGAATATAGATCAATGCTTTATTACAAATTAACGAATATAAAAAAAGCTGTTTCAAATACTGAAACAGCTTTTTTATTTTTATGAATTCTGCTTAATTCGTTTCGCAGACATATTCAGAAATCGTTTTACCAGGAAAACGGCCGATACTGTCAGTCCTAATCCTAGTGCGATCCACATTCCGAATGCGCCCATTTCCAAAGTAACACAGAAGAAATACCCCAAAGGAATTGTAATCACCCAATAGGCGATAAAAGTATAAATAGATGGGATTTTCACATCCTGTAGCCCTCTCAGCATTCCTAAAGCCGTTACCTGGATTCCGTCAGAAAGCTGGAACAGTGCGGCAATAATCATAAGTTTTGATGCCAGCATAATAACTTCCACTTCTTCTTTTTTCGTGAAGAAAGTCGGAAGTATGTTTCTTCCTAGAATAAATACCAATCCACAGATACACATGAAAATAAAGGCAATCTTCAGGTTGTTGATTCCAACCTTTCTGAGTTCCACAAAATTCTGTTCACCCACTTTTCTACCGATCATTACCGTGGAAGCAACACTAAACCCTACACATAAGTTAAAAGTGAAAGAGGCCATACTTAAAGCGATCTGGTGAGAAGCAATATCATGAGCAGAGATCAATCCGCAGATAAATGCAGCTCCGGCAAAAGCAGTTACTTCAAAGAACATCTGTAAAGCTGTAGGCAGCCCCAGTTTCACCATTTTATCAAACATTTGCTTTGAGAAATCCTTAATTTTTAAAGAGAAATCTTTGATATAACGTCTTGTTTTTTCTTCTTTTACCAAAACAAAATAAAGGAAAACAACCATGAAAATTCTGGAAATCAAGGTGGCAAGAGCAGATCCCTGTACACCCATTGCAGGTATTCCCCAAAGTCCTTTGATGAAAACATAGTTTAACGCAATATTGATGATATTCGCAATAATGGTTGCCTTGGTAACTCCAATGGTATAAGATAAACCTTCAGAAACTTCACGAAGCGTCTGAAATGCCATAAATGGGATCATGCTGATCACCATGATACTTAAAAAGCTTACCGTATCAGGAATGATCTTGGCGGGCTGTCCGGAATGATAGAGGAGTGGCATTCCCAAAAGGAGAATGACCATCAGGATAATTCCGACCGACATATTGATAATAAAGCCGTGGCTGAATACAGAATTGATCGTAGCGTGATCCTGTTTGGAGTGCGCTTCCGAAACCAATGGTGGAATGGCAAATGAAAAGCCCAGGGCTAGCACAAATATGGAGAAAAACACAGCATTCCCCAATGAAACAGATGCCAGAGCATCGGCACCCAAAAGTTTTCCGACAATAATATTATCGAATAAGTTGACCGAAACCTGCCCCACCTGAGTAAGCATCACAGGCAGAGCCAAAGTCAGGCATTCTTTCGTATAGTTTTTGTTTAAAAATTTCATAATATTTTAAGATTCATATAGTTTATAATTCAAATAAGGCAAAAAAAAAATTTGCAGTGATAACACTGCAAATTTTTATAATATCGTAAATAATAGCTTTATTATTTCCTTACAAAACTTGCAACGTCACCTTCAGAAACAGTGTTTCCACCAAGAATAATCAATCTTTCCACAACATTCCTTAGCTCCCTGATATTTCCAGTCCATGAAAGAGATTTTAAAGCGTCAACAGCTTTATCATCAAACTTTTTCACAGCAGTACCATGCTCATCAGCAATCATACCTGAGAAATGGTCAACCAGCAATTTGATGTCCTCTTTTCTGTCATCCAATGGTGGAACATAGATTTCAATAACAGATAGTCTGTGGTAAAGGTCTTCTCTGAATTTCCCTTCCTCAATTTCTTTCTGCATATTCTTATTGGTTGCCGCAATAACTCTTACGTCAACTTTTATTTCTTTATCGCTTCCTACAGGAGAAACTTTGCTTTCCTGAAGTGCTCTCAATACCTTAGCCTGAGCAATAAGACTCATATCACCAATCTCATCAAGGAAGATGGTACCACCATTAGCCTGCTCAAATTTTCCCTGCTTATCCTTAATAGCTCCTGTAAAAGATCCTTTTACGTGTCCGAAAAGTTCAGATTCAATAAGTTCAGACGGAATTGCAGCGCAGTTTACCTCTATCATAGGACCTCTTGCACGTTCACTTTGATTGTGGATGGCATGGGCTACCAATTCTTTTCCGGCGCCGTTAGGTCCTGTAATCAGAACTCTGGCATCAGAAGCGGCTACTTTTTCGATCATATCCTGAATCTTTTGAAGAGCAGGAGAATCACCGATCATCTGGTATTTTTTATTTACTTTTCTCTTTAAGGTTTTGTTTTCAGTCTGAAGATTTTTGTTTTCTTTCTTCAGGGTTTCCTTCACCAAAGCGTTTTTTACACTCGTAATCAATCTGTTGATGTCAATTGGCTTGGAGATAAAATCGTATGCACCCTCTTTTAAACAGGAAACAGCAGAATCAATATCTGCGTGGCCTGAGATCATGATAAAAGTAGTTTCTGGTTTTAATGCGAGACTTTGCTTCAAAAGTTCAGTTCCTGAAAGTTTAGGCATTTTAATATCGGAAATCACCAATGCGAAATCTTCTTTTTCTACCTGTTTGTAACCTTCAAGGCCATCTTCAGCGATAACAAATTCATAATCGGTTAGTTCATCCGAAAGAATACTGTGAAGTACTCCCGAGATTGCTTTTTCGTCTTCTACTATAAGGATTTTTTGCATAGTTGCAAATTTAAATTTTTTGTTTCAATTATTAGCAAAAACTATACCTAAATATTCTATTTTGAATAGTCTCTTCTTCCAAAAATTGCAGATCCAACTCTCACAGAGTTAGCACCACACTCAATAGCTGTCAGGAAATCATCACTCATTCCCATTGATAATGTATTTAGTGTTTTTAATTGATTTAATTCATCAAAAAGTCCCTTCAGGATTAAAAATTCATTTCTTACCTGCTGCTCATCATCCGTGAATGTTGCCATTCCCATTAAACCGGTAATTTCAACATTGGGAAATTGACCTTCAACATACTGTTGAAACAGATCTTTCGCTTCAGAAATTTCAAGCCCGAATTTACTTTCCTCAGCCGCAATTTTTACCTGCAGTAGAACCTTAATAACCCTATTGTTTTTTCCTGACTCTTTGTTGATTTCTGCTAATAATTTTTCAGAATCCACACTTTGTATCGTGTCTATGAAAGAAGCAATATATTTTACTTTATTGGTCTGTAAATGCCCGATAAGGTGCCATTGGATATCCTGAGGAAGGAGAGGGTATTTCTCCATCAGTTCCTGTACCTTATTTTCTCCAAAAACTCTCTGTCCCAGATCGTATACTTCCTGCACTGCGGAAGTGGGGTGTGTTTTCGAAACAGCAACCAGCTGAACATTGGATGGCAGCTGATCTTTTATGGATTTATAATTTTCTTTAATACTCATAGATGCAAATTTCCGAAAATTCCCTGACAGTTGCCAGCGATGAATATATTTTACATGGCCCTTTTTATACAAAAATTAATTCAAAACTTCATTGATCTTAGGATATTGAGAAATCTTTCTGAAAACAAATTTGTTGCTTTTCTGCAGTTTTTCAATAAAAAGATCCAGCTCATTGATAGAGTCTGTATCTCTGAGATATTGATCATGAGTAAGGAAAACAAGGTGTCTTGAAGTTTTTTCAAGATCGTTAAAGAAAATACTGTCAACTTTCTTGATCATTGCTTCATGGCTTCCTTTTAAAGTCATTTTCTGGGAAGGTCTCCATTCAAGATCCCAGCCGATTACTTTGTAACCTGCCTTTTTAAGACCATCTGCAGCTGCAGTAGAACCTTTGATATCGGTTACATTAATATTGTTAAGCCTCCAGATATTTCTTCCGGGAGTTCTTGCTATTTTATCAGAAAGCTTCAGGCTGTCTTTGGCGATATCAAAATCATGTACTACAGATTCAGCATTTTTATAAAAATCGGTGTATTTGTTATGGGCATGACTAAAGCTGTGGTTGGCCAGTTCTACGAGAGGATTTTGCTTCAGAAGCAGCAGATCGTCTTTTTGTTTTTTGCTTCCATAAGCATGTTTTCCCACCAGAAAGGCGGTTGCACAAACATTTCTTTTATCCAGGATTTTTAAAAGATTTTCGGTTCCCTGATTAGGACCGTCATCAAAAGTAAGGTAGATCACTCTTTTATCCGGGTCTACGCTTTCATCATCCATTTTGGGGACTATTTCTGCGGAAGGATGCTCCTGTGAATTGACGACGGGGTCATTATTCACTTCATTTTTAAAATTACAGCTATACAATAAAGCCGAAGTTGCACTCATCAATGCAAACATCCCGAGAAAAGTCTTATTTGTTGACTTTCCCGCAAAAATTTTTCTCATAAAGATAATGGAATTTAAATTGTTAAAAATCGTTAAAAATAACAATTGAAAGTTAACAAATTACATGCCATGCTGTACATGTTTTTTCTTTTTAAGTTTATTTTAAGAACTTTATTTTAAAGGGTATTTCCATTACCTGAAGAATTGTAGAGTTATGATTTGGTTTTCTTTAGATTTTAACATTTATAAATATGAAACTAATAGTTTTTCTCTATATTTATTGGTGTTTCAATATTCTTCATGTAATGGGGAATTATTTTAGGTGTAGAATCAGATTGTTACAATAAAAGGTAATTATTTTTCTAAAATGCTTTTTAAGTACAGGGAATTTTTAATGGCCGCAGTTCCCCAGGTATTATTAAAGAATATAAAAGCGGTTTGCTGGGAGTTTTTAATTTTTCCGGCAAGTTCATCCAAAAAGGTTTCACTGTATTCAGATTTGTAAAGGACAGGCTTACCGTGAAGTCTGTAGTAGAGTATGGCTGGATGGTTGACAATCATATCTTCAGGGAGCTCAGCCGGAAAACTTACACCGGAAAAAACAATACCAAGATCTTCCAGCAGATCAAAGATTTCTTTTTGCCACCATGAGTTGTGCCGGAATTCAATGACGTTCAGAAACGTATGATCAATAGAACTGATGATATGTTCTATATTTTCCGGAGTGTTTTTAAAAGAAGGAGGAAGCTGGTATAGAAATCCGGAGAGTTTGTCCTTCAGATGGCTTTGAATATGACTGCAGAATGCAGCAATCTCTTCTTTTGAATTTTCAAGACGGTTTTGATGGGTAATGGATTTTGGAATCTTAATGAAAAACCTAAAAGAATGGGGAGTTTCATCATACCATTTCAAAAGTGTTTTTGAGGTGGGTTTTCTATAAAAGGTAGAATTGATTTCTACGGTGTTGAATGTTTTTGAATATAAAGAAAGAAAATCTTTACTCGGGGCATTTTCAGGATATAAAGACCCTTTCCAGTCGTTGTTATAAAATCCTGAACACCCTATGTAAAGATTTTCTTTTGTCATGATGCTATTTTTTATCCAGATCCACGGAGCTTAATCTCAATGAATTCAGAATCACAGAGAGGGAACTGATGCTCATTGCAGCAGCTGCAATCATAGGTGATAACAGAATTCCAAAGAATGGATACAATAATCCTGCCGCTACCGGAACTCCCAATACATTATAGATAAATGCAAAGAATAAGTTTTCTTTAATGTTTTTGAGAAGCTTTTCACTTAATAATTTCGCTTTTGCAACACCCAGAATATCTCCTTTTAACAAAGTAATTTCAGCGCTTTCAATGGCTACATCAGTTCCTGTTCCCATGGCGATTCCTACATTAGATTGGGCAAGGGCAGGAGAGTCATTGATTCCGTCTCCGGTCATAGCAACGATCTTACCTTGTTGCTGCAGTCTTTTTACCTCATTCAGCTTATCTTCCGGAAGACAGTTGGCTTTGAAATGTTTGATTCCTAATTCATCGGCAACGGCTTTGGCAGTGTGCTCATTATCTCCGGTCATCATAATTACATCAATTCCTTCGCTCATCAGCTGTTTAACTGCTTTTTTGGAGCTTTCTTTAATTTTATCCGTAAAACTTATGAAGCCAAGTACCTGCTGATCCTGTGCGATATAAGAGATTGTATGTGCCTTTGACTGTACTTGCACGGCTTTTTGTTTTAAACTTTCCGGAATGGCGATATGATGTGAGGTCAACAGATTTTCATTTCCTAAATAAGCTGTTTTACCATTAATATTTCCTTTTACTCCTTTTCCTGAAATGTTTTCAAACTGATCTACTTTTTCAGAAGTTATACTTTCTTCTTTTGCTCTTTTTATGACCGCATTGGAAAGTGGGTGTTCTGAGTTTTGATTCAGAGAAAAAGCAAGTTTTAAAATCTGATGCTGATCTCCGGTTACTGTTTCAATATATTCTACAGATGGTTTTCCTTCCGTTAAAGTACCTGTTTTATCGGTGATCAGAACATTTACTTTATTCATTTGTTCAAGAGCTTCAGCATTTTTGATCAGGATTCCGTTTTTGGCACCTTTCCCGATTCCTACCATTAAGGACATAGGAGTTGCCAGTCCCAGGGCACACGGACATGCTACAATTAAAACAGCAACAGCGTTCACAAATGCAAATAAGATTCTTTTTCCTTCCGGGCCAAAAAACTGCCACAGGATAAAGGTAAGTACCGCGATAAGAATGACCACGGGAACAAACACCTTCGAAACTTTATCAGTAAGTTTCTGGATTGGAGCTTTGCTTCTGCTGGCTTCATTGACCATTTTAATGATCTGTGAAAGCAGTGTTTCATCACCTACTTTCTCAGCCTTCATTATGAATACCTGATTACCATTTATCGTTCCCGAAGACACCTTATCATCTATATTTTTTTCAACAGGAACAGGTTCACCCGTGATCATACTTTCGTCTACGATAGAATTTCCTTCAGTAATTTTTCCGTCCACAGGAATTTTTTCACCTGGTTTTACTTTTAATAAATCTCCGATTTTCACCTGAGAAAGTAGTACTTTCTTTTCTTCACCATTTACAATAAGGTTGGCTTCATCTGGTGAAAGATTCATCAGCTCCTTGATGGCATTACCTGTTTTCTTATGAGCGGCAGCTTCCATTAACTGGCCTAAAATAACAAGGGTTAAAATCACACAGACTGCTTCAAAATATAATGGGATTTCATGATTGTGGCCACGAATTTCATGCGGAATAATATCCGGAAATACTAAAGCAACAATACTGAAAATAAATGCGGCAGCTACACCCAGCGCAATAAGGCTGAACATATTGAGATTCCATGTTTTAAAAGAAACCCAGCCTCTTTTCAGAAGAAACCATCCGGAATAAAACATCACCGGAAGAGTTAAAGCAAGTTCAATAAATCCTTGAATCTGATGAGAAAAAGGAAAATTGATAAACATTCCGCCCATTGATAGAATGAAAACAGGAATGGTAAATGCCAATGAAGTAATAAACTTTCTCTTTAATATATTATAGGTTTCATCCTCTTCATCATCGCCGCTGTCCGGCATTCTTACGAGATCCATTCCACAGATCGGACAGTCTCCCGGTTCATCACGAACGATTTCCGGGTGCATAGGGCATGTGTATTTTGCGGTTTTCTTTTCCGGATACTTTACCAGATCCATACCGCAAACGGGACATCCTACGTTGGAATCATAGGTTTTATCACCTTCACAATACATAGGACAGTAATATCTGCCAGCCATTTCATCAGTTACTTTGGGAGCATCATGGTTATGACTGTGGTGATCATGATGATGAGCGTGGGAGTGAGAATGATGCTGGTATGAACCTCCTTTTTGAATAAGCTCTTCTGTGATCGGTTCTAAATGCATATGGCAGACAGGACAGTCTCCTTTTTCATCGTACACTTTATCACCTTCACAAAACATAGGGCAATAGTATTTTCCGATACTGTCTTTAAAGTTTCCGGGAAGGTTGGTTGCGGAAAAAGTTGGCTTATGATTGGGATCTTTGGCCAGTTTTTCTTCAATAGGTACCAGGTACATTTTGCAGACAGGGCATCTTTCGCCTTGTTTGAAATATACTTTATCTCCTTCGCACTCCATTGGACAATAGTATACAGAAGACGGTGATACCCGGTCCTGAGGTTTTATAAAGGCTTTCTCTGGATTATTCGGATCTTCAAGTCTGTATTTTCCTATTTCTGCCAAAGCATCGTTTAAAACTGAAAGTTTTATTTCATGATCAGAGATAATTGTTGCGGTATTGTTTTCCAGATTGACATCGGCTTGAACACCTTCAACACTGTTCAGTTGATTTGAAATCTTTTTCTGGCAGCCGGAACAGGTCATTCCGAGTATTTTATACTGTTGTTCCATGATTCTTAAATTTATACTACAAATTTCCAAAATGGAATGCTAAGGTTGTTATAAATTTAAGGATAATAGTTATAAAATTAGGTTGGAGGAATAGGAGTGTTGCAAGGGGAGAGCATTTGTAAATGAAATAGAAATATATAACTCCTTCACCCAAATACTCTCGAATGTTCTTACTTATAGATTATCAAGTGCTTTGCGGTTGTGCTCTTTAAGCTTTTTGAATTCAGTGGGGGTGAATCCGGTTATATTCCGGAATTGGGATGAAAGGTGCTGAACGCTTTTATAGCCAAGCTTTCCGGCAATTTCAGTAAGGTTGAATTCATTATAGAGAAGAAGCTCTTTTACCTTTTCAATTTTCTGAAGAATAAAGAATTGTTCTAAGGTGATATTTTCGTTTTGTGAAAATGTTTTTGAAAGTGCACTGTAGTCCTTATGAAGTTTTGAACTTAAAAATTCTGAAAGCAGAAAGTCTTCAGCAATATCAAGGTCGCTGATCTTTATAATGATCAGGTTTTTGATTTTTTCAATAATCTGATGTGAAGAATCCATAATTCTTTCAAAACCAGTATTAAGCAGTTCTTTTTCTATGGCCTGCATTTTTTCAGGAGAAACTTCAGTTTCTGTTTCTGCTTCACCTAATAAGACGACGCTTGTTTTTACATCTGCATTACGGAAGATGGTTTCTACTGCCGCAATGCACCTGTTGCAGACCATATTTTTTATGAAAATTTTCATAGACTGCTGTTTAACCTGTCTTTTACGAATTCAATCTGGGTTTTGCCATGAGCAGAAGGATTGCCTTCCGCATCCAGGTTTACCATTACGATTTTTTCTACAGTAATAATGGTTTGGTGAGTCATCTTATTTCGTACATCACATCTTAAAGTAACAGAGGAGGAACCGAAATGAGTTGCCTCAATTCCTATTTCTATAATGTCACCCTGCTTAGCAGAACTTACGAAATTAATTTCTGAGATAAATTTGGTTACCACTTTTGTGTTTTCCAACTGGATAATGGCATATAATGCTGCCTCTTCATCGATCCATTGAAGGAGTCTTCCTCCGAAAAGAGAGTGATTAGGATTTAAGTCTTCAGGTTTTACCCATTTTCTGGTATGGTAGTTCATATCTTTTAATAATTTGTAGCACAAATTTAGTGTTAAAAGCTGATGTTTTCAAAAGAATAGCATTTATTGATCTGAAAATAATGATTCATTTTCTCAATCATTTTCTTTTGGAGCGCATGGCTTTTGTTTTTGTGGCAGAAGTGTCATTCAGGAAATCCTGATATTCTTTACTTTCTATAGGGAACAGGGCAACTTTCTTATCTTTATTATGATGGATTCCGAATCCATATCTTTTAACTAAAGGAGAAGATCAAAGGCAGGCCTGGCCTGGGAAACAGGGCAGGCTTCGGCTGTTTCAATAAAGGTGTTCATATAATTAGTAGTGTATTGTTTCATTTTCTGACATTTAATTGATGTTTTTATTGAATCCAGCTAGTAAGAGATCTTATGAATATAATTCTATCTTGTGGATTATCAAAGTTATAGATGTCTAATATTTTTTTATTTAAAAAAAATTAACTAATTTTATAATAATGAATTTACAAATATAATCACTTGTAAATCAACATGTTTTATTATTGTTTGGTTGTTTTTAACTTTTGAGATTCAACATAATGTGAGAAATATGTAAAAAAAGCTTTGATTTGAAATTTTTAATTGTATCTTGCATACGTTTATATTTGGAATCAATATTTGTTCATTAATTTATGTTGTTTTTCTTTTATATACCAAATTTTTATTAATTTTTTAATTTATTTAAAATGAACATTTTTGTTTCAAACATCAATTACGCAACTAAAGAGTATGAGTTGCACGATCTATTCGCAGAATTTGGTGATGTATCATCAGCTAAAATCGTTACAGACAGAGAAACTGGTCGTTCTAGAGGTTTCGGTTTCGTAGAGATGGGTGATGAAGAAGGACAGCAGGCTATTGAAGCTCTTAATCAAAAAGAATTCAACGGAAAAGCTCTAAACGTATCTGAGGCTAAGCCTAGAGAAGAAAAACCAAGAAGAAGCTTCGACAACAACCGTGGCGGAGGTTATGGTGGTGGTAACAACAACCGTGGCGGAGGCTATGGTGGTGGTAACAACAACCGTGGCGGAGGCGGCGGAAATCGTTGGTAAAAAATATGAAGCGGCTTAAAGCCGCTTTTTTTATGTAATTTAATTTCCAGTAAATCATTTGATTAGAGTTTGTATTGAAATATTGAGGTGTTTTGGCATAATTTTAGAAAATTATCAATCAATCAAAAAGTAATTATAATGAAAAAACATTTATTAGCATTAATGATGGTGTTTGGTGGATTATTAATCAATGCACAAAACATTTATACGGGTCAGAGCCTAGAGCAAAACAGAAAGTATTGGGCAAGTAACAACCGATATTATCTGATTTTTCAGAATGATGGCAACCTTGTTTTATACAATAGAGCTGGTGCCTCAATGTGGGATGCCAAAACAAATAATAAGGGAGTAAGAGCAGTTTTTCAGGAGGATGGAAACTTAGTAGTTTATACTCCGGGAAACGGAGTGGCTTTCAGTTCTAATACCAATGGCAGAAGAGCAGAAAGGTTAACTGTTCAGGATGACGGTAATCTTGTGATTTATAATGGTTCAAATCCTTTATGGGCGTCAAAAAGCGATTTAAAAAATGGCGGAAGAAATAATGGCTTCGGTCGCGGAAATGGTAATGTAAATACAGGACACAGATTCCGCAAAGGTGAAAAAGTATTTTCTCCTAATGGCAACTATTATTTAGGTTTCCAAAATGATGGAAATCTGGTTTTATCCTATGATAGCGGTGATGTAATCTGGGCAGCCGGAACAGATAACAAAGGGAGCAGAGCTGAATTTCAAACTGATGGAAACCTTGTTGTATATGATTCTTATAATAAACCTGTCTGGAGTTCAAATACTTCCCGCAGAGGAGCGAATAAGCTTTCCGTACAAAATGACGGAAATCTGGTAATCTACGGAGATTATACTCCACTATGGAGTTCCGGAACCAATAGATAAAACATTTTCTATATACAATAAAAAAGACTGTCCCTGTGGCAGTCTTTTTTATGATTTATTATTTTAATCTTATCAGAATATAAACATTCTCATAATAAATGCTGGCCAGCTCATTATCTGAATATTTTTCTTTTGTAATTTCACTGAAAATAAGCTTGACATGGTACTTGCCCAAATCAGATTCCATTGCTATATCAGGAACTTTTACGGTGCCGTTTTTGTTTTTGTTTTCTTCAAATAAATGAATGATTTTCGGCCCAAAATCTACCTCTTCTTTAGAATTTAATCTCAGTCTCAATGAGGATTTATCAGTCAGCTGATCTATAAGTTCAAACTGGTCTTCATTCAGTTTCTGCGGGTCGCTGCTGTAACGATGGAAAGAAAGTAAATACTGATAGTTTTCGATTCCTATAATTTGTTTTTCAGGAACAAGAACGATTCTGTTCAGTTCGTAAGGTCTATTTTTAACGGTGATATTTACATCCGAAAATTTATTTTGAATAGTATAATTGATGCTGTAAAATGTACCCTTTTCAATATTATCAGATAACTCATTCTGATCTTTTTTATTCAGGAGACTTGATAAAAATTCACCTTGTTTTCTCTCTGCCAGAAATTCAAATTTATCAGCAATTTCATTACGGATTGTATCTGTAACTTTTTTATTAAAATTAATTTTACCGGCACTGATTAACTGATTTTGATTTAAAATATTCATCAGTTCTGTCTTCTGACTTCTCCTGGCAACACTGAAAGCATTAAAGTAAGGGAAGATTAAAGCAAAAGCTCCAAATAAAAATAAGCTGACTGGAATAAACTTTATTGTTGCCTTTCTATTGAAAATAAAGTAAATAACAATGCTGAGCAGCCAAAGTGCAAGAAGGAAAACAAAGTATCTCGGTTCTGTATAGCCATACTCCAGAATTCTTGTGAAAATAGCCGTGAAAAGCAAGATGATCAAAGGAACAATAGTATAGTAAAATGCCTTTGAAAATATCTTAACCCATGATTTTGCATTTTCCTCTTTTAATGGATGTACCAGAAGCAATGCCAGAATCCCAACAATGCTGTAGGCTAAAACAAGATAAGAAACCCAGCCTCTTGGAAGCTGCCAGTTGATCAGGATTTTAAAAGAATAAAAATAAAGAATTGCTACATAAATAAGCAGCAGCGGGATTAAGATAAACTGAGTGAAAAACTTTAAAACAACAGGATATGTTCCGTCTTTTTCAAGATTATTTAGCCCTTTATCACTGAATAAAAGAAAAATGAAACAGCTCCCGAAAATAGCCAGAACAAAAAATGTATCTGTATAAATTCTGTGATGAAAATGAAAATCAAAAAGTTTATCAACAGCTAAAATGGCCAATTCAACTCCGCCGGTCAAAACGCCTGTGAATACAACAGTAAGGAAGAAATTGACAAAAAGATTTTTGTTATACTGCCAGAATCTGAGCTCTCTGTCTTTTTGAAGAAACGGAATAAAAGAAACCAATAAGTGGGAGAGAAGAGCCGTAATTGCAATGATATAAGCATAAACTTCGGTGAAATTATTCTTTTTATCAGGCAGGATACAGTAGAACCCAATAAGAAAAGCAACGCCACATAAGTGTAATAGTAACTCTTTCCCGATTCTCTGTGATACCATTTTCAGGGCAAACATGAGCGAAATACCGAGACAGGCACAAATAGTGAACTTTATATATGTTGTAACTTGTTCAAGCTCTGTTTCAACAATGCAGATGGCACCAACTGCAGCTAATAAAGCCACTGCCAGAACCATTGGATAACGGAAAATGACCTCATTAGCCCGGCTTAATGTTTCTTGGAATTTTGTTTTCATAATTTGGTGTTTTTGAGAGTAAGATTAATCTTTTTTCTTCTTTTTCTTTTTGTCCTTGTCCTTGTCTTTCTCTTTTCCTTTGGTTCTCTTTTCTTTTTTAGGACTTAAGATTTCTTCAGCAATTTCAAACTTCGGTTCTTCAACCTTTGCTGGTTTTATTTCGATTTTTAGATCAAAATATCCTTTCATATCTTCCTGGGAGATTAATTTTTGGCTTAATAAAAGCTCCAGGATTTCCTTCCCTGAATTATTAAAGAAGGTATGTGAAAGTTCTTTCAATAGAAATTTTTTATATCCTTCCAAAGGAACAAGCACTGTATATTTGAAAATTCTTCCTTCTTTTACGGTGGATAGATAGCCTTTCTCAACCAATATTTTCAAATAAGTTGAAACCGTATTCTGGTGTGGTTTAGGTTCCGGATGCTGTTCCATAACTTCCTTCAGATAGAAAGATTCCATTTTCCAAAACAGCTTCATAAAGTTTTCTTCTGCGGCAGTAAGATGATTTATTTTCATAGAGAATTCTAATGTTGAAATTGAATATTGCAATAAAGATAGATAAAAGATACCATAAAAGCTATTCCAGCTCCCATAAATACTTCTTTTACGGTATGTCTTTTTAAAATAACGCGGGTAATCCCGACCAAAGCGGCAATTCCCAGCCATAACAGACCCATTTTCCAGTTGAGGCTAAAAAATAATGCTGCTACAAATATATTGAATGCGGTATGCATCGAGCTTTTGATGAAAAGATTGCTGATCTGTAACGCAAAAAGAAGAATTAAAATAAACAGCATGACAAGATCAACAGATCCGTTTCTGATGTAATGGAAAAGAAGATAAGCAACCACACAGACTGCTATAAATATATACAGTGTTTTTCTTTGAACCCGGTTGGATACATCCATATTGGTATATCTTCCTGTTTTCACATTCCATACCAGCCAAATGACAACCGGGATAATAATCATTGCTAATATGGGAATGAAGTACATCATAGAATCTTTAAGAGTGTATTCCCTGATACTCATATATATGAAAAAAATGATCAGAGAGACCAGAGGATTGAAAAAATCGGAGATGACTTTTGAAATTTTGTGTAATAATGAAGACTGCTTTTCTTCCATAATCAAATTTAAAAACCAAATATACCAATATAACCTCAAAAACCAAACGAAAAAGCAGAGGGGTGAAAGGTGCTGGATTATCTGAAAATGACTCAATGTCAGTTGCTTTTGATAAATAAAATTTTTTTCAGCTTTTTTAAACTAATATTAAATTTTGCCGAAAATGTATACCTTTAGCTAACCAGTTTTAATCTTATATCATGAAACATTTATTCACATTCTTCCTGATAATTGCAGGTTGTTTTACTTTTGGACAAAAGCTTTCTCAGGAAAATACTTCTGCACTGCCAGCTCCTGTGCATCAGTTAAGAATTTATGAAGTTCCCAAAGAGAATAAGCAGGTTTTTCTGGACCGCTTCAGGGATCATGCACTCAGGATAATGAAGAAATATGGTTTTACTATTGTATCGATCTGGGAATCGGAATTCAGGGAAAAAACAGAATTTGTTTACCTGCTTGAGTGGAAAGATGAATATACAATGAAAACAGCGTGGGAAGGATTTATGGCAGATAAAGAATGGAAGGAGATTAAAGCGAGAACAGCAAAACAATATGGTAATTTCGTTAATGAAATTGAAGACAGAACCCTGAAACTTACAGATTTTTCCCCGGAAAAGAAGCTCTTGAAATAACCAAAAGATATATTAACAATAATTAAAGAGGAAAGAAACAGGGGCGCAAAAAGTAACAAATCCTGATGTCTCCGAATTATGTATTGTTTCAGAAAAACCATATGGATAGGCTGATTCCTTATATATCATGGTAAGAATGTAATGGATAAAGCGCCACCTCATCAGTCTTTCAAGGGGTCGAAAATTAAGAATAATCCATTCGGCCTGCAAATAGATTTTACAGAAAAAACGAAAAGTTATCTATGTATAGAATAAAAACAAAGTTTTTTTCATAATTTTGCTCAACTATTTCATCATAAAAAAGCAAGAGCTAACACATGAAAGAATTTTCTAAAGAGGTATACCTGAAGTGGTATGAAGATATGACAATGTGGAGAAGGTTTGAAGACAAATGCCGTTCTCTTTACCTAAAACAAAAGATCAGAGGATTTTTACATTTGTATAACGGTCAGGAGGCTATTCCTGCAGGATTCACGCATGCCATGGATCTGACAAAGGATAGTATGATTACTGCTTACAGATGTCACATCCATCCAATGGCGATGGGAGTAGATCCCAAAAGAATTATGGCTGAACTTTGCGGTAAAGCTACAGGTACATCCGGAGGTATGGGTGGATCTATGCACATTTTCAGTAAAGAACACCGTTTTTACGGAGGACACGGTATCGTTGGAGGACAAATTCCTTTGGGGGCAGGGATTGCTTTTGCAGATAAATATTTCGACAGAAAAGCAGTGAATATCTGTTTCTTCGGAGATGGAGCTGCAAGACAAGGTTCTTTACATGAGACATTCAATATGGCGATGAACTGGAAACTTCCTGTAGTATTTGTGGTAGAAAACAACCAATATGCAATGGGAACTTCTGTAAAAAGAACAGCCAACCACGAAGATATCTATAAACTAGGATTAGGATACGAAATGCCTTGTCTTGCTGTAGATGCAATGGATCCTGAAAAAGTAGCTGAAGCTGCTTATGAGGCTATTGAAAGAGCAAGAAGAGGAGATGGACCTACATTCATTGAAGCAAGAACATACCGTTACAGAGGACACTCTATGTCTGATGCTGAGCCATACAGATCTAAAGAAGAAGTGGCTATTCATAAAAACGATGACCCAATTGAGCTTGTAAAACATAGAATTTTAGAAAACGGATGGGCTACGGAAGCAGACTTGGAAGCGATGGATAATAAATCAAGAGACTTCGTTGAGGAGTGTATTGAATTTATGGAAAATTCTCCATATCCAGAGGCAGAAAAGATCTATGAGTATGTATATGCTCAGGAAAACTATCCATTCCTAGACAAATTAGAAAATTAATAATTAGATAATTTGAGAATTTGAAAATGAATTAGATTTTTTAATTCTCTCATCATCACATTAACAAATTATCATATTAGAAAATTATGGCAGAAGTAATTACGATGCCCCGCCTATCCGACACTATGACGGAAGGTAAAGTGGCAAAATGGCATAAAAAAGTAGGAGATAAAGTAAAAGAAGGAGATATTTTAGCGGAAATTGAAACCGATAAAGCTGTTCAGGATTTTGAATCTGAAATAGAAGGTACCCTTTTATACGTAGGCGTAGAAGAAGGAGGCGCTGCTGCTGTAGACTCTGTTTTGGCTATTATCGGGAATGAAGGAGAAGATATTTCAGGATTGACAGGTGGAGCTGCTGCTCCCGCTGCAGGAACTGAAGAAAAAAAATCAGAAGAACAGCCTAAAGCAGAAACTGCTGCCCCTGTTGCTGCGGAAGTTCCGGCTGGAGTAGAAGTTATTACAATGCCAAGACTTTCTGATACAATGACAGAAGGTAAAGTAGCTAAATGGCACAAAAATGTAGGAGATACAGTAAAAGAAGGTGATCTTCTTGCTGAGATCGAAACAGATAAAGCAGTACAGGATTTCGAATCTGAATTCAATGGCGTATTATTGAAGCAGGGTGTAGAAGAAGGAGGTGCTGCTCCGGTTGATTCTGTATTAGCAATCATTGGTCCTGCAGGAACAGATGTTTCTGCTGTAGGAGCTCCAAAAGCTGAAGCTGCATCAACTGAAAAACCGGCTGAACAGAAAGCAGAAGTTAAAACAGAAGAAAAAGCGGCTCCTGCTGCAGACTCTTCATCTTCTGACAGAGTAGCAATCTCTCCACTGGCTAAGAAAATGGCTCAGGATAAAGGGGTTGATATCCACAGTGTTCAGGGATCTGGTGAAAACGGAAGAATCGTTAAAAAAGATATCGAAAACTATCAGCCAGCTGCAAAACCAGCTGCTTTAGCTCCAACAGCAAGTGCTGCTCCGGTTGCAGTAAGCTTTGTACAGGGTGAAGATACAGAGACTCCAAACTCTCAGGTAAGAAATATTATTGCAAAACGTCTTTCTGAAAGTAAATTCTCTGCTCCTCATTACTATCTGATGGTTGAGATCAACATGGATAAAGCTATTGAAGCAAGAAAAGAAATCAATTCTTTACCTGATACTAAAATCTCTTTCAATGATATGATCATTAAAGCAACTGCAATTGCTTTAAGAAAACACCCTCAGGTAAATTCAAGCTGGGCAGGTGATAAGATCATCCATAGAGGAAATATCAATATTGGTGTAGCAGTAGCTATTCCTGACGGATTGGTAGTGCCTGTATTGAAAAATACAGATCAGATGACATATACACAGATTTCTGCATCCGTAAAAGATATGGCTTCAAGAGCTAAGAGCAAAGGTCTTAAGGCTAACGAAATGGAAGGATCTACATTCTCTATTTCCAACTTAGGAATGTTCGGAATCGAAACCTTTACAAGTATCATCAATCAGCCAAACTCTGCCATCCTTTCAGTAGGAGCAATTATAGAGAAACCAATCGTAAAAGATGGTCAGATCGTAGTTGGAAACACAATGAAACTTTCATTGGCATGTGACCACAGAGTTGTAGATGGTGCTACAGGTGCTCAATTCTTACAGACATTAAGAACATATTTAGAAAGTCCATTAACATTGTTACTGTAATTTTCTGAAATGAAAATATTGAAACCTCCCAGCTTGGGAGGTTTTTTGTTTTGGCTACATTAAAATGCAGATTCTTAATAAACTTATAGGAGGGAAATAAACTCTGAAAAAGAGAAAATACTTTTTTACATACGTTTTATAGCCAAAACATGAAGAAAATAATTAAAAAAATTAATAGAAAAGACCTATATAAATGGATGAAGAAAATCTAATCGTAATAAAAGTAAAATAAAATACAAACCGCTTCAAAAAGCGGTTTTTTATTTGAAGGCAATTCACTATTTTTGAATCATGATTAAAGCAAGAAATATCCATAAATCTTATGGGAATTTAGAAGTACTGAAAGGAGTTGATATCCATATCAAAATGGGTGAGGTAGTTTCTATTGTTGGAGAATCAGGAGCAGGTAAATCTACGTTACTGCAGATTTTAGGAACGCTGGATCATCCGAGTCAATCCAACAAATATGATACTGAAATTGAAATAGCAGGAGAATCATTTATTAATATGAATGATAAACAGCTTTCAAAGTTCAGAAACCAGAATATCGGTTTTGTATTTCAGTTTCATCAGCTTCTTCCTGAGTTTACAGCGCTGGAAAATGTATTGCTTCCGACAAAAATTGCCGGAGCCAATGAAAAAGAAGCACTTGAAAAAGCTTATGCTTTATTTGAAGATTTAAAAATAGAACAGAGACTACAGCATAAACCCAATCAGCTTTCAGGTGGAGAGGCGCAAAGGGTAGCTGTAGCAAGAGCTTTAATCAACTCACCGAAAATCATTTTTGCAGATGAACCTACAGGTAACCTGGATTCTAAAAATGCGGATGATCTTCACAGATTGTTTTTTGATCTTAGAGACAAATACAACCAAACTTTTGTAATTGTAACCCATAACCCGAATCTTGCAGAAATTACAGACCGCAAGCTCGTTATGAAAGACGGAATGATCATAGAATAGAAGTATACAATAGCAGATGATGAAACACCTTATTTTTCTTTTTATAATTTTAATTTCCTGTTCAAAAGCTGAATCCCAGCAGTTGAATTCACTGCATGTGCCTCAGGCAAGGATTTCGGAAATTAAAAACTATATTAAAGGGAAAGAGTATAATCAGGAATTGGCTGTTTTTATCAACTTTAAGATACCTTCCGGGAAATACCGTTATTTCATTTATAATCTGAAAAATAATACAATTGTACAACAGGCCGTTGTATCCCATGGTTCAGGTTCAGTCATTCCACGGTCTGATGCTTTAAAATTCAGTAATATTGAAGGTTCCTATCAGTCGTCTTTGGGAAAATATGTCATTGGAGAAAGCTATGTAGGAAAGTTTGGTAAAGCTTACCGGTTAAAAGGGCTTGATTCTACGAACAGCAATGCAATGCAGAGGGCAATTGTCCTTCATTCCTACGGATGCATTCCGGATGTGGAATCTCAGACTCCGGCATGTTTAAGCTTAGGATGTCCGATGCTTTCGGTGAATGCTCTGAAAGAAACAGCAATATATGTTGATCAGTCGACTAAACCGATGATCCTGTATGCATTTTATTAATTCATAATCTTTTTTTTCATGGCTATAAAATTTCTTGCAGAAGATGACAGACCCAGAGAAAAGTTTTTGCAGAAAGGCAAAAGCTCACTTTCTGATTCTGAGCTGCTGGCTATTATTATGGGAAGTGGAAATAGAGAAGAAGATGCTCTGGAACTATCACGGAAAATTTTAGCCTCTGTTAATAACAGCTGGCATCAGTTGAGCTTACTTTCTGCTAAAGATCTGATGAAATTCAAAGGGATTGGAGTCACAAAAGCGATTTCAATTATTTCAGCTTTAGAAATCGGAAAAAGAAGAACGGTACAGGAAATTCCTGAAAAAGCAGTAATTGGTAACAGTAATGATGCTTATCTTATTCTTCAAAACCAGCTTTCTGATTTAAGAACAGAAGAGTTCTGGGCTATTTTCCTTAACAACAGCAACAAAGTGATTCATGTTTCCCAACTGACTCAGGGAGGAATAAGCCAATCTATTGTAGATGTAAGAATTCTGTACAAAACAGCACTGGATCATTTTTCAACGGGTATTATCATTGCCCACAACCATCCTTCCGGAAGTTTAAAACCAAGCCGGGAAGATATCAGTATTACACAAAAAATAAAAGAAGCAGGAAATACTTTAAGTATCCAACTTTTAGACCATATTATTGTCACGCAGGATTCCTATTTTAGTTTCTCGGACTCAGGATTATTATGATTAGAAGATTGAAATACCATGAAATTAATTTTGTAAAATATGCTCAATGTTTAGAAAATTCCGAACAAAGAAAATATTCTGCTACAAAAGATTTTTTAGATATAACTTCTACAATGCCATGGGAAATTCTCGTTTATAAGGATTATGAGGCTGTGATGCCTGTCCCTTTTGTAAGAAAATATGGGATGAAAATTGTTCATAATCCGAAACTTTGCCAGCAGCTTGGTGTTTTTTCTGTTAAAGATAATCTTGAACTTAATGAGGCTTTTTTAGAATATCTGGAAAAAAATTACATGATCAGGGCCTATCCGTTCAATGATGTAAACCAGCTTCGAACGAAGATCAGAATCAAGAAGAACTTTTTATTATATCCCAATACTTATGAGAAAGTACGTGCCAATTATTCTCCCAAAAGAAAAAGAAAACTTCGTTTAGATGAAGAAGTTTTAAAAGAATCAGAAGTTAAAACCATTTCTTTTAACAAAGCAAAGACTTTTATAGAAGCCCACACGATAGGGTTGAGTAAAGACAATGATTTGTGTGAATTCATGAGGATTTTTGAGAGTTTTCATAAGTTGGATTACCTGAAGTTCACAGCTTTTTATTATCAAAACAAGATTATCAACGTAATAGCTACTTACAGAGACTGTAACATGGTGGCACTTTTGGGTAATTTTAATGATAAAGATTACGTCAAATTATCTGGAGCTTCAGTATTGATTGATACTCTTATTAAAGATAATATCGAAACTCATATTTTTGACTTTGAAGGGGGAGAGCTACCCAATATTGAAGAATTTTTCAGAGGTTTCCGCCCGGAATTAAGACCTTACGGAATTATCGAAAATTCAAAAAAGAACCTCTTTAAAAAATTAGGGTATCTTATCATGAGAGGGAAGTCATTTTTATGATGAAAAGCATTGTTTAGATTGGTTCTAATTAAGTAATATTCCGTAACTTTATAAAATCCTTAGTAAAACACTTATGTTACAACAGATTCGTCAGTACAAATTATCATATATGCTTTATAACTTGTTTAAAAAGAATAAATTAAAGCATAATATTCCATTGTATAAAAAATACGGAATCAATAAGAATTATTTTTCAAGTATTTCGAGTAAAGATTTTGCTCATCTTCCTGCAAGCGATAGAAAGGTAAATTATGCAAAACTTACAGAAACTCCCTTTTTTAAGAAGTTATCGGAAGAAAATAAAGAAAGTGTTCTTCAGTATGATGATAATGGCTACCTGATTTTGAGAAATTTCCTGACTCCGGAAACGGCTGATCAAATCAATACTGAAATTGATAAGCTGATGGAAGATGGTACACTGAAGTTTATTTACGGGGGAAAACTGATGTTTGCCATTCATCATTCAGAAATTATTAAAAACATTGGAAGTGATAAGGAATTATTAGACTTTTTATCTGTTTTACTGGACGGAAAATCTAAACTTTTCCAAAGTATCAATTTCATCAACGGAAGCCAGCAAAAAACACATTCAGATAGTATTCACATGACGACTTACCCTTTGGGAGGATTACTTGGAGTCTGGATTGCATTGGAAGATGTGGATGAAACGAATGGTGCTCTTCATTACATTCCTAAGAGCCATAAATTACCTTATTTCCTGAATTCTGATTATGATAATGAGGGTACAGCCCTGAAAATCGGTAAGAAAAGTTACAGAGCTTATGAAACATTTCTTGAAGATAAAGTAAAAGAGCTGGGATTGAAAAAAGAAGTCTTTAAGGCAAAAAAAGGGGATCTATTGATCTGGCATGCCAATATTCTCCATGGCGGTGAGCCTCATACGGATAAAAACAGAACTAGAAAAAGCCTTGTATATCATTTCTTTGATGAAAATAGCGTTTGTTATCATGAAGTGACTCAAAGGCCGGCATTGTTTGAATTGTAATCCTTTATTATAAAAGCTTTTTATAAGAATAGAAGTTGATAGTTTTTTTACATTTGTATACTTATAATATCAACGTATGAAAAAAAGGGAGAATATTCTTGTTTTTATATTTTCAATCTATGTATGCATCATGTCATACTACCTGTATGCCAACCATTATTACAATACTGATATGGAAGCTTATATGGGATTGATTTATAAAACGGAATATCCCGAAATGAAAATTGAAGAGATTCATCAGAAAGTATATGATGAATTACGGGAAAAGAATCCTGATTTTGCGGGATTAGGACCTGTAGATCCAATGGTGAAAGAAGTAGCGAAAGGTGAAAGTAGCTATTACAAAATATTGTCACAAAATCCTAAAGCCTATGAAGAAGAATTGAAGCTTTTTGTAGTGAAACCTTTTTATAATTTTATCAATTGGGCATTCTTTAAATTAGGTTTTAGTGCATCTGCTTCCAACTCTTTAATTTCAGCTATTTCTTACGCCCTGATTCTTATTTTGATTTTCGTTTTTTTGATAAAAATTCTGAAAAATTATAGTCTTGCTTTTATCATCACGATTTTAATTTCCTTGTTCAAACCTCTTCAGGAATCAGGCAGGCATGTCTCTGCAGATTCTTTATCATGTCTGTTGCTTCTCTTGAGCTTCTATGTATTTTTAGTAAGAAAAAATTTTTTTCTTGCGGGAATCTTTGCTATGCTGTGTATTCTTACAAGACCGGAATATTTTATTTTTTATTCTTTTCTGTATGGCATTATTTATCTTTATAGAAACAGGCTGCAGGTGAAAACAGTTCCATTATTGATATCATATGGATATCTGTTTCTTTCCTTCTTTTTAATACAGGCTTTTAATCAGGTTTCATGGTCTGCACTCTTTATGAATCAGTTTACTAAAGTTCAGATTTACCCTGTCTCACAACCCGATCCGTTTTCTTTTTCAGATTATATTCATTTTATTAAAAGTAAAATAATGCTGGAGTTCAACGCTTCGTATTTTCCGGTTCTTTTGATTTTTATAATCATTATTCTGGCTAATAATTTTTCACTTTATAATAAAAAAAGACAGGCTCAGGTCTTATTTTTTGTAATTATTTATGGAACTGTCATCATGAGATTCCTGGTTTTTCCGTCCTTGGTAAACAGGATGATGTCGGGCTTTTACCTTATAATTATATTAGCATTAGTTTATATACAAAATTCTAAAGTGGATATCTTTAAAAACTCTTTAGAAGACGGAAAATAATTAGTAATTTTGCAGTCTAAAATTATGACGAGTCTTTCAGGATATCTACCGTATGCATTTGCATTGATTATTGCAATTCCTTTTTTGGTTTTGCTCAGACAATTTGTACATTCGTACATTACTCTTAAAAACCAGGAAATCAAACTACTCACCGTGAAATCTAATTCAGAGAACAAAGCACATTCTTACGAAAGAATGACCTTGTTTCTGGACAGAATGAAGCCGTCAAACCTTATCCATAGATTTGATAGAGAATTAGCGGTTCATGAATTTATTTTCCTTACCGAAAAAACAATCAATGAAGAATTTGAATATAACTCCTCACAGCAGTTATACATCACAAAAAATTCATGGAAGAATATTGTAGACTCTAAAAATGCGATCATAGAATTGCTTCACAAAACCTATGACGGATTGAAAGGGGAGGTTCAACTGGATGAATTCAAAACGATTTTCATCATGAACTACATGGAAGGCAATGATTATATTGTGGAAACAATAGAAGACTTAAGAAAAGAAATCTTAATAATAACTTAAAAAATAACAGATAAATAATGATTCCAAATTTTAAAGCACATCCATGGCACGGAATTTCTGCAGGAGAAGATGCGCCAAATGTTGTAAACGTATTTGTGGAAATTGTTCCTTCAGATACTATTAAATATGAAGTAGATAAAGAAACAGGATACTTAAAAGTAGACAGACCACAGAAATTTTCTAACATCATTCCTGCTTTATATGGTTTTGTTCCAAGAACATACTGTGATAAGGAAGTAATGAGACTTGCTGTAGAAGCAGGAGCTACGGATGTTACAATGGGAGATCATGACCCTCTTGATATTTGTGTTTTAAGTTCTCACAACATCCATGCTGGAGGTTTATTGATGGAAGCTATTCCAATCGGAGGTTTTAAAATGATCGACGGAGGAGAAGCTGATGATAAAATTGTTGCAGTAATGATCAATGACCATGCTTTCGGACACTTCAGAGATATTTCTGAATTACCAGAAGCAGAGGTAAAAAGATTAATGCACTACTTCCTAACGTATAAAAACCTGCCGGATGAGCCTGCTAAATGTAGAATTCAGGAGGTTTATGGAGCTGAGCATGCTAGAAAAGTGATTAAAGCTTCTCAAACAGACTATGCAGATAAATTCGGAGGATAAGATTCTCTTTATTCATAAAATAAAAAAGGGTAGACAGGTTTCTGTTTACTCTTTTTTGTTGAGTAAAAGTCATTGCGAACAGACTGTGAAGCAATCTCAAACTCTGAAAAACCTTTGAATAATTTAAAGGTTTTTTTTATGCATGAAATGTG
Organism: Chryseobacterium sp. D764; assembly: GCF_019317325.1. Lineage (NCBI taxonomy): Bacteria > Pseudomonadati > Bacteroidota > Flavobacteriia > Flavobacteriales > Weeksellaceae > Chryseobacterium > Chryseobacterium sp. D764. Next base: position 511,095 of record NZ_CP079219.1, read on the forward strand.
TCTGAAAGCCTTATTCAGTACTGTTTCTTCATCAATTTCTACCACGATAGGTTCGGTGTCATATTTTTATCCTTTTTGATGGTAAGCATCATACTGTTAAAGTTTTTAGTGCTTTGATGGTAATTATTTATTATATTTAATTTTCTATTACCAAAAAAATATTAAACTATGGATCTATTTGTGTTAGTGCCAATTTTTGGTGTCATCGCTTTACTTTATACATTTCTTCAGAGCAACTGGGTAAATAAACAGAATGCAGGAAATGAAAAAATGAAAATAATCAGCGGCCATATTGCAGACGGTGCAATGGCTTTTCTAAAGGCTGAATATAAAATCTTAATGTACTTCGTGGTGGTAGTCGCTATTTTACTCGCCGTAATGGGATCAAGTAATGCCAACTCGCATTGGAGTATCGGTATTGCCTTTGCAGTAGGAGCTGTATTTTCCGCATTAGCAGGTTTTATCGGGATGAAAATTGCTACCAAAGCCAATGTCAGGACAGCAGAAGCGGCAAGAACTTCACTGTCGAAAGCGCTTAAAGTATCTTTTACAGGAGGTTCTGTTATGGGAATGGGAGTTGCCGGACTTGCTGTTTTAGGCTTAGGAGCATTATTCCTGATCATCAAACAGATTTTTGCACCCGATGCCACAGTAGATTCTCATGAAATGGAAAAGACCATTGAAATTCTCACAGGGTTTTCTCTAGGTGCAGAATCCATAGCACTTTTTGCAAGAGTAGGAGGCGGTATTTATACAAAAGCGGCAGACGTAGGTGCTGACCTTGTAGGGAAAGTAGAAGCGGGAATCCCTGAAGATGATCCCCGAAACCCTGCAACGATTGCAGATAACGTAGGAGATAACGTAGGTGATGTAGCAGGAATGGGAGCCGACCTTTTCGGGTCTTATGTTGCAACAGTTCTGGCAACCATGGTGTTAGGTAGAGAAACTATTTCCGATGATGCCTTCGGTGGTTTTGCTCCAATCCTTTTACCGATGCTGATTGCAGGAACCGGAATTATATTTTCTATGATCGGAACTTTATTTGTGAAAATTAATGATAATGAAGGCTCATCCACTTCCAGTGTACAGAATGCTTTAAACCTTGGAAACTGGGGAAGTATTGTTATTACAGCTATATCATCTTACTTTCTGGTAACTTATATCCTACCTGAAAAAATGGTTCTAAGAGGCCATGAGTTTACTAAAATGGGGGTATTTGGTGCCATCATGGTAGGATTGGTTGTAGGAACTTTAATGAGCATCATAACAGAATACTATACCGCAATGGGTAAAAGACCGGTTTCCAGTATTGTGAGACAGTCTTCTACAGGACACGCAACTAACATTATCGGAGGTTTATCCGTGGGTATGGAATCTACTTTACTTCCGATTATCGTGTTGGCAGGCGGAATCTATGGATCTTATCTGTGTGCCGGGCTTTATGGTGTTGCCATTGCAGCAGCAGGAATGATGGCTACTACAGCTATGCAGCTGGCAATTGATGCCTTTGGACCTATTGCTGATAATGCCGGTGGTATTGCCGAAATGAGTGAACTTCCCAAAGAGGTGCGTGAAAAAACAGATATCCTGGATGCGGTAGGAAATACAACTGCAGCTACCGGAAAAGGATTTGCTATTGCTTCAGCAGCTTTGACAGCATTAGCATTATTTGCAGCTTTTGTTGGAATTGCAGGAATTGACGGAATTGATATTTACAGAGCAGATGTTTTGGCTGGTTTATTTATTGGTGGAATGATTCCGTTTATCTTTTCATCATTGGCAATCACTGCAGTTGGGCAGGCTGCCATGGCGATGGTGGAAGAAGTAAGAAGACAGTTTCGTGAAATTCCGGGAATTTTAGAAGGAAAGGCACAACCTGAATATGAAAAATGTGTTGCTATCTCTACAGATGCCTCCATCAGAAAAATGATGCTGCCTGGTGCTATAGCAATCATTTCCCCACTCTTAATGGGATTTATTTTCGGTCCTGAAGTATTGGGAGGATTTTTGGCTGGTGCCACGGTATGTGGTGTTTTGATGGGAATGTTCCAGAATAACGCAGGAGGTGCCTGGGATAATGCTAAAAAATCATTTGAAAAAGGGGTGGATATTAATGGACAGACCTATTACAAAGGTTCAGAGCCACATAAAGCATCTGTAACAGGAGATACGGTTGGAGATCCTTTTAAAGATACTTCCGGCCCATCCATGAATATTCTGATCAAGTTAATGTCAATTGTTTCTTTGGTTATTGCACCTACTTTAGCTGTTTTGCATAAAGATAAAATTGAAGCCAACAGAAAAGCAAAAATTGAAAGCCTTACCGGAGTATCTGCTGCTACAACGGCTGGTCATGCAGATCTTACAACAGTTCCGGTTTCCTCTGGTGGAGTTCAGGGACATCTTAATGAAAGTGGCGACTTTGTGTATGAAACAGGAAATGTTCAGAAAATAAAATTGGATGGAGGAAAAACGATTGCCATAGGAGATGGAAGCCAGCTTTATCAGCTTTATAATGTGGTGAAACAGAAAGATAAATCTGCTTTAGACCCTAATAAATGGTACACCATTGAAAACCTTTATTTTGAAACAGGTTCCAGTGACCTGAAGGCAGGCTATGAACTCCAGCTGAATACTTTAGCGGAAATCTTAAATGCATATCCTGATCTGAAAATAAAATTAGGCGGATATACAGATAACAGTGGTAATGAAGATAGTAATCTTAAATTATCAAATCTGAGGGCACAAACAGCAAAACTTAAATTACTCGAGCTGGGTGTTTCTGCAGACAGAGTAGAAGCTGAAGGATATGGTTCACAGCATCCGGTATGTGAAGCCAATGACACTGATGAGTGTAAAGCAAAAAACAGAAGAATTGATGCAAGAGTTCTGGCTCTTTAAAATCATTAAAATATAATGGAAGCACTGCCTTGGCGGTGCTTTTTTTATTATATTTTGGGATAGCATGAAAATTAAAATTATATGAATAGATATCCACAATCATCTGTGAAAATCTGAGAAATCTTTGAGAAAAATCAAAGATTCCTTTTTAAATGTTCCAAAGCCTGGATAATCAGTTCATCTTTTTTAGCAAAACTAAACCTGACATAATCTGAATTCTGTCTTGAGTTGTAAAAAGCCGAAAGCGGAAGACAAGATACTTTTTTCTCAATTGTAAGCCATTTTGAAAACTCTACATCCGTCATGGTAGTAGAAATATTCCGGAAATTAACGACCTGGAAAACACTTCCTTCCGCTTGCTGTTCAACTTGCAGGGGAGTTTCCTGAATCAGCTGATTGAAAATATTTCTTTTATTCTGCATTATTTCTTTATTGATGGCCGGATCAAATACATCCAGATACTTTGCGATAGCATATTGCGCCGGAGCATTGGCACTGTAAGAAATATACTGTTGGTGGCACTGGAATTTTGCCGTTAAAGTTTCAGAAGCTAGCATGTAACTGACTTTCCATCCGGAAGTATGAAACATTTTGCCAAAAGAAAAAATACAGAATGTCTTTTCCCTGAGCCCCGGATGAATAAAAGAACTGTAATGCTTAACTTCATCATAGCAGTAGGTGTCATATATTTCTTCAGAAATCAAATATATATCGCGATCCTTAATCAGTTCATACAAGTGATTCCAATCTTCCTTTTTCCATACTTTTCCGGTTGGATTTTGAGGAGAATTTACAATGACAGCTTTGGTTTTTTCAGTAATACAGTTTTTAAACAAATCCCAGTTGATCGTAAAATCACCATCAAGATCATAATAGACAGGGATTCCGCCATTCATGACAACAGCAGGTCCATAAGTATAATATGAAGGTTGGATAATAATTACTTCATCATATTGATTTAAAATTGATTTGAGGGAAGTATATAAAGCAAAGGTTGCACACGGAACAATGGTTATTTCTCTAGCTGTAACAGGAATTTTGTGAGTCCGTTTTGCATTGAAACGAATGATACTTTCGATCAGAAGGGGATTGCCGGCAAGAGGTTCATAATGGTAAGTGTCTCTTTCGGCTGCTTCTTTTAAGAATATTTTAAGTCTTTCATCAATATCAAAATCGGGAAGTCCCAGAGAAAGATCAAAGCTTCCGTGTCTGGCTGCAAGTTCGGACATTTCTGTAAAAAAGGAATAATGAGTAAATCCGTAAATTTTATCCACCTATTTTGTATTTTAATCAAATATAATAAAAAATTAATACCGTATTGAGTTTTAAATTGGAGTATCGTTAATTTTATAATGGGAAGCATATGATATTGCGATTTTGATCTGTTTTATTAGAATTCAATAAAATTTGTTATTTTTAAGAAATTTATTCTTTATGAAAAAAATACTTATTCCGTTATTTGCCATGGCTATAGTGACCAGTTGTGGGACGGCAAAAATATCTGATGGGAATTCTTCACATCCTGTTTCAACAAAACATAACAAGGCCTTTAACAATGCATACAAGGTAATTAATGCTGAGGATTTAAAGAAAAATCTGTATGTCATTGCAGCAGATGATATGGAAGGGCGAGATACAGGAAGCAAAGGGCAGAAGAAGGCGGGAGAGTATATGATTAATTATTATAAAAATCTTGGTATTTCCGGACCTAAAGCATTAGGCTCATACTATCAGAAAGTTCCATCTGAGTTTATGAAAAAAAGAGGTGGAGGTAACCTTCCTGATTCTGAAAATATCATGGCTTTTATTGAAGGAAGCGAAAAACCGGACGAGATTGTTGTAGTTTCTGCACATTATGATCATGTAGGAACAAAAAATGGAGTCGTGTACAACGGAGCAGACGATGACGGAAGCGGCACTGTAGCAGTAATGGAAATCGCCAAGGCATTCCAGCAGGCAAAAAAAGCAGGAAAAGGACCTAAAAGATCGATCCTGTTTCTGCACGTTACAGGAGAAGAACACGGATTGTTTGGTTCAGAATATTATTCCGAAAATCCTGTTTTCCCATTAGCCAATACCGTTGTTGATCTTAATATTGACATGATTGGACGTGATGATCCTGCCAACAGAGGGAAACAATATGTATATGTCATTGGTTCTGAAATGTTAAGCTCTCAGCTTAAAGTAATTAACGAAGCTGCAAATAAGAGAACGAATAACCTGGAACTTAATTACAAATATGATGATTTGAATGATCCGGAACAATTATATTACCGTTCAGATCACTATAATTTTGCCAAACATAATATTCCTGTCGCATTCTTTTTTGATGGGATTCATGAAGATTATCATAAGCCAACAGATGATCCTGAAAAGATTGATTATCAATTATTAGAGAAAAGAACCCAGCTTATTTTTACTACAGCATGGGATATTGCCAACAGAGAAGAAAGAATTGTGGTTGACAGAAAATAATCAAGAATTAAGAAAAACAATCACCATGAACATAGTAATCCGAGAAGCAAGACCGGAAGACATTCCACAGATTCAGGTCGTAAGAAATTCTGTGAAAGAAAACACATTATCAGATCCAGGTTTGGTTACAGATAAAGACTGTGAGGAATTTCTTTTTCAAAGAGGAAAAGGTTGGGTAAGTGAGGCAAAAGGTCAGATTGTAGGCTTTTCCATTGCAGATCTGAAAGAAAATAATATCTGGGCTTTATTTGTACATCCTGATTTTGAAAATCAGGGAATCGGCAGAAAGCTTCATGACATCATGCTCGACTGGTATTTTAAACAAAAGAAAGACGATCTGTGGCTTGGTACTTCACCTGGAACGCGGGCAGAGAATTTCTACAGAAAATCTGGCTGGAAAGAAACCGGAACCCATGGAAAAGGAGAGGTAAAATTTGAAATGACCTATGAACACTGGAAAATAAAATAGTATGACACCGAAACTAAAATCCATCAGACCTTTTATCGGAGCAAAGAATTTTGAGATCAGCAGAAACTTTTATAAGGATCTCGGATTTGAAGAGGTTGTTCTGGAGCCCAAGTTATCACTGTTTATACGAGAGGAAATAGGCTTTTATCTTCAGGATTATTATACAAAGGATTGGGTTGATAATACCATGATCTTTATGGAAGTGGTCAATACAGATGAATTCTGGAAGGAGCTTTTATCCTTAAAGCTTACAGATACCTATGAGAATGTAAAACTTATTCCTGTAAGAACCATGGAATGGGGAAAAGAGTGTTTTGTACATGATCCTTCAGGGATTTTATGGCATTTTGGCGAGTTTTTTTAAGGGAATAAAATATGATTTACGCATTTGATACCTATTATTATGAGGATTATGCCAATACGGTGTGTATTGCATTTGAGGACTGGACGTCTGAAAAAGAAGTGGAAGTTTTTATAGAACAGACTGCTGTGAGTTCAGCATATGAAAGCGGGGCGTTTTACAAAAGAGAATTACCCTGCATTTTAAGTCTGCTCACGAAAATTACATTAAAATCAGAAGATATTATCATTGTTGACGGATATGTTACTCTTGACAATGATGGAAAAATAGGGTTGGGCGGCCACCTCTACGAAGCATTGGAAGAAAAGTGTCCTATTATTGGGATCGCCAAAAACGAATTTACAACTCCGGATTCCCAAAGGAGAAGTGTATTTCGCGGAGAAAGTAAAACACCACTTTTTGTGACAGCCAAAGGAATGAATGTAGATGAAGTTCAATTGAAAGTAGAACAAATGCATGGCACTTACAGAATGCCCACGCTGCTTAAAAAACTGGATCAGCTGAGCAGAACATAAAAATTAAAGTCTTACTTATTACAGTAAGATTTTTTTTAATCCTTAATATACCGATTGGTATATTTTAATTATCTTTGTATTGTTCCCTGTGAAAAGAAAAGAATTTTTTTAACCAGAAATATACCGATTGGTATTAAAAATAATATCCTATGAAAGAAGTATTTATATTGGCTGCAAAACGAACTCCAGTGGGTGGTTTTATGGGAAGCCTATCCGGATTTACAGCTCCTCAACTTGGAGCAGTTGTAATTAAAAATGCCTATGAAAACATCGGATTGGCTCCGGAGCATATAGACAGTGTGTATATGGGAAATGTACTCAGTGCCGGGCTGGGGCAGTCTCCTGCAAGACAGGCCGCTATTTTTGGAGGAATTCCGGTAGATAAAGATGCAACAACAATAAACAAAGTCTGTGCTTCCGGAATGAAAGCGGCTATGATCGGTGCTCAGCAGATTCAGCTTGGTCTGGAACATCTTGTCATGACTGGTGGTATGGAAAGTATGAGCAATGTTCCTCATTACGTTAAGCTTCGTCTGGGAACAAAATTAGGAGATACCAACCTTACTGATGGCGTGATTAAAGATGGTCTGTGGGATGTGTATAATGATTTCCATATGGGAAGTGCCGCTGAATTGGGCGTAAAAAAATATGGATTAACACGGCAGCAGCTTGATGAATATGCTTTGTTTTCCTATCATCGGGCTCAGGAAGCAGCGAAAAACGGTAAGTTCAGCAATGAATTGATCCCGATCTCAATTGAAGGAAAGAAAGGGTCTATCATCGTAGATAAAGATGAAGATATTGAGAAACTTATTCCAGAGAAAATTTCTCTTTTGAAACCGGCATTTGAATCAGAGGGTACACTGACAGCTGCTAATTCCAGCAATCTGAATGATGGGGCTGCAGCAATTCTAGTAGGATCTTCGGAAGTTATACAGCAGCATAATTTGAAACCCTTGGCCAGGATCGCAGCATATGCAGATGCGGCTCAGTCTCCGGAATGGTTTACTACTTCTCCGTCTATTGCCATTCAGAAATTGTTGAAACAAACAGGTCTCAGTTTATCTGATATTGATTATTTCGAGATTAATGAAGCCTATTCCTCAGTGATTTTATCCAACCAGCAGATTTTGGGTTATGACCTCAATAAGGTAAATATTTACGGTGGAGCGGTTGCTTTGGGACACCCGATTGGTGCTTCAGGAGCCAGAATTATAACAACTTTAGTCAATGTACTGCGGCAGGAAAAAGGAAGATTGGGGATAGCTGCCATCTGCAATGGAGGAGGTGGAGCGTCTGCAGTTCTTATCGAAAATGTAAGTTGAAGCAGATAAAATTCCTTAGATTCGATTCTTTATAACGAAAAGACCTTTCTTGAAATAAAATTTGAGAAAGGTCTTTTTTATTTATAACAGATTGATTATCCATTAGTAAATTAAGTTTTTAGATAAATATCATTAGGCAGTCAATGGTCTATTTTTGCTAAACTGACAAATATCATTACATTCTTATTTTTATTAATTCTAAATAAATATAAATTTGTCCCAAGAAATTCAAACAAAAAATGAAAAAAATAACTACTCTTTCTGGTATTGTACTTTGCTCTCTGGTGAATGCACAATTGCAATATTGTATGCCTGCATTTCAGTATGGAGCTGACAGTAATATGATCAGTAATGTTACTTTCGGAAACATTAATAACTCATCACCGGTTCAGTCTGGGAATGCACAAATTTATGAGAATTTTACATCAATGTCCACAGATTTGCAATCCGGAAGTAATTATAATATATCTGTAACTGGTCCTTCCAGTACATTTCCCAGTGATGTAGCTGTTTTTATAGACTTTAATCAGAATGGTAATTTTGATGATGCCGGAGAAAGCTTCTACATTGGAAGACTTGAAGCAGCCAATCCAGCCAATGCATTTACCATCAACAATACAATAGTGATTCCTGCGAATGCGGCCAACGGGAGTACAAGAATGCGGGTTCTTAAGAATACAAATGTTCAGGCTTATTCTGATCCTAATGCTGCCAATTCTATCAGTTCAGCCTGTGATTCCGGCTTAAGAGCAGGGCAGACTGAAGATTATACCGTCAATATTATAGGAAACACAGTGAATTTCCCGGCTCCTTACTGTGGTGCCGAAAATGTAACCAGTCTTACAGTAAGCGAAATAAGCAAAGTAGAATTTGCCGGAACGGTAAGAAACAGTGCTATCGACGGTAACTCAGATGTTCTTGAAAATTTTACGGCGACTGTCTTCACTGTTAACCGTGGAAATGCCTATCCTATAACAGTAACAGGAGGTACTCATGGACAGAATACCGTATCAGTGTATGCTTATATTGATTTTAACCATAATAACCAGTTTGATGCGGATGAGAAGTTTAACCTGGGCTATCTGGACCATTCCAATCCGGTTACTACTACAGAATCAGGGATCACATCCGGTAGTATTATAATTCCGGGAGGAGCGCAGCTTGGAGAAACCCGTTTCAGATTGGTAAAAGCATATGAATCAAATTCATGGATGGGAACTTTGGAGAATCTTCCTTGTCCTTCAGGATGGTTTATAGGGCAGGCAGAAGATTATACGCTTAAAATTCAGCTGGAAAGCCTTTCCACAATAGAGGTTTCTAAGGAGGCATCAGCCAATGTTCAGATATACCCGAACCCTACAACGAATTCTGTGAATATCAAGATGAAAGAAAAACTGGAGAAATATGAAATTTACAATATGTCAGGGCAGAAGATGCTGGAAGGCAATTCGATGAATGTACCCATGGAGAATTTTACTTCTGGAACATATCTTATTAAAATCCTGACAAAGAATCAAAAAACAGTCACAGAAAAGATTATCAAAAAATAGACACATCATATCTAAATCATATCCATATCAATTTTTGTTTTTAATCGACAGGTTCTTTACCTGTCGGTTTTTTTATTTTTAAAATGTCGTATTCAATAGATTTTTAAGTGTATTATGAACCAGATTCCAGCAGGTCCATAAGGTCCTGTTTTGAAAGTCCCTGAAGCTTTTTCCCATCTGTGGTGAGCAGATTCTGAGCCAGTTGTTTTTTCTTTTTCTGAAGGGTAAGAATTTTTTCTTCTACAGTATTAGAACAGATCATCCGGACAGCAATTACATTTTTGGTTTGTCCTATGCGGTAGCTTCTGTCAATAGCCTGATTTTCAGCAGCAGGATTCCACCATGGGTCTACCAGGTAAATATAATCAGCCTGCGTTAGGTTGAGACCGACACCGCCGGCCTTTAAGCTGATCAGGAAAACCCGGATATCATCATTTTTCTGGAAATTAGCTACCTTTTCTCCTCTGTCTTTAGTCTGCCCCGTAAGATATTCAAACTGAATATTGTGGCGTTCCAGCTTTGTCTTTATCAGATCAAGCATCCCCACAAACTGTGAGAAAACCAGTATTTTATGATCTTTTGATTTCCCAAGGATCTGTTCCATCAAAATCTCTATTTTAACGGCATTTTCACCGGAATATCCTTCTTTTATCAAAACAGGAGAGTTACAGATCTGTCTGAGTCTTGTAAGGCCCGTAAGGACGTGCATGCTGTTTTTATTCAGATCATCGTCATCATTGGCTGCAATAAACTCACGAAGTTCTTTTTCATAAGCGTCATAGATTTTACGTTGCTCTGCATTCATTTCACAATAGATCACCGTTTCTGTTTTCTCAGGCAGCTCTTTTGCGACCTGTTTCTTGGTTCTTCTGAGGATAAAGGGCTTTATTTTTTGCTGAAGTTCTAACGCCCGTTTACTGTATTCAAATTTATCAATAGGAATGGCATAAATATCTTTAAAATACTGCTTGCTTCCCAAAAGTCCCGGACAAGCGAAAGAAAGCTGGCTGTAAAGGTCAAAAGTGCTGTTTTCAACAGGAGTACCCGTTAATACAATCCTGTTTCTCGATTGAAGCAGCCGTGCTGCTTTATACCTTTCCGAATTTGGATTTTTAATAGTCTGTGATTCGTCCAGAAAAACATAATTGAAATTAAAATTTTTCAGGAAACGGATATCTGAAAGCAACATTCCATAAGTGGTAAGGACTACTTCATAATCAGACATATGAGCGGTTGTCTTTGGTCTGTCTGCACCATAATGCAGCAGAACTTTTATAGAAGGTGCAAACTTGCTGATCTCTTCCTGCCAGTTGAAAAGAAGGGAAGTGGGAACTACAATAAGATGGGTAGTATGCCCCCGTTTTTCCCGCTGTGAAAGGATAAAAGCTATGATCTGAATGGTTTTTCCAAGTCCCATATCGTCTGCGAGACACCCTCCGAAGTTGAATCCGTCAAGAAAATTAAGCCAGTTCAGTCCATCATGCTGATAATCCCTAAGTTCAGCATTCAGCCCAGCCGGAATATTGACTTTGGGAATTTTTTTTACTTTTGAGAACTTAGTGGAATACGTGGTGAGTTCCTCCTGAACTTCCTGGCTCAGGATTTCCTTTTCAAACAATGAAGTGACCTCCGTGAAGTTGATTTTTGGAATCTTTAAGAGCTCTTCGTCAATTTCTCCAGCATGAAAGTAAGCGGCTATTTTCTCCATCCATTCTTCAGGGAGAATTCCCATGCTTCCATCATCCAGCTGAACGAATTTACTTTTATTCCGGATCGCCCGGTGAAGTTGTTTTAAAGAAGCTTCTTTAGGACCAAACCCTACTTTTAGCTTAGCATTAAACCAATCCAATCCGCTGGTAATCTGAATATTGATTTTAGCCCGGTGGGAATTTAATTTATTATTCTTTAATTCGTTAAAGCCCAGTATGGTTATTCCTTCATTTCTCCAGGTTTCAAATGCTTCAAGAAACCAGTTGTTATCCAGGAATTTATCCCTGTGAAGATAAAAATACTGATAGCCGTCCATCTGCTCTTCAAAATCAGGATGCTGCTGCATGACCAAAGAAGTAAAGCGGGCTTCCGCAGATTCAATTCTCTCTATTTTAAATGGATTTCCATTCTGATCTGTATCAAAAAGCTGCTTTCTGGAATAGACAGGAATTTCTACGTCTCCGTATTTCATTACCGGTGTGATTCCTATATAATTTTCCTGCTGACGGAGATAAACTACTCTTTCAGTTTGATATTTTTTATCTTCAAGCTGTACTTTCGTTGCAGTTTGTATGTAGCTGTAATTTATGTGAATACGTTCTTCTATGGTAGAGAGAATATTCTTCATAAATGCCTCATATTTTGAAGAATGGATCAGTAAAATCTCATTATTAGCCTTAAAGAACCGGATGATTCTTAGCATGTCAGGATGGTCTACAAAGCTGAAAATGTTTCGGTTATAAACAAAATATTCATTTCTGAGTACAATATTTTTGAAAGGAACAGAGATATCATTCAATTGTAATTCTCCGGTTATTTCGTAAAACGGATCTTTCTTAAATACAGATAATTGAACCTCGGCATCTAAAGTATTTAATTCAACATGGGAAAGTGACTTTGCGGATACCGTTTCTGAGATTTCCCGGTCGTGATGATAGACATCCAGTTTCAGAGGATTCTGTACAATGAGCTTTAAAGCTTCCAGTTCTGAAGTATTGTAATCTTCATTATAATTATTCTGGAAAGAGGTTATAGCGGTGTAAAATTTAATCTCTGCGGGTTTCTCCGATTTCCATATCAGCTGCATGGCATCTACAGGAGTCACCGGATTTTTGAGCTTTCCTGTCTGCGTTATTTCAGCTTCCATCAGAGAGAAGGTCATATGGTTGTAATAATGGTGCTTACCAATGACCAATATCTGTTTCTTGCCTGTTTCCAGTACTGCCAATTCATCCAGTCTTGAGGGAAGCTGCGGTAGAAGATCTCTTTGAAACATAACATCATCTACAGGAAGCATTTCCTTGATCTTAGGAAGGATTTCAATTTTGCCCTCTTTATATTCCAGTTGAAAATATTGATCCAGATCAGGTTCATTTTCAAGGCCATATGTTTTGGCTTTAGGGAGAAAAGCTTTTTTACGGAGCATATCATCAAAAAACAGGCGGTAATTTTTATCCTCAATGATACAATGGATAATTTCTGCCTGATGGGAACAAAGCTGGCCTTTCTGATTATCACATGTGCAGGAGCATAATAATGAACTGCCGACCTTGCTGATGCTGACCATTGGAAAATCCTGTAATGAAGATTGCTTTGTAAATATTCCTGTATTGTTTTCAATAGCTGCAGGATATATTTCCCGGAAATCCCTGATTCCAATGAATGTACTGTCTGAGGTATGTTTCAGCAGGTCATATACGGAAAGTGTACTGATATTGATGTTGTCAAGAATATATTCTGCCATAAGAATTGATGAAGGCAAACTTACAAAAAACAAATGTATTTAAGAATCCATTTTGGCTACAGCTTACCGCATTTTGGCAACTTCCGGGTTTATTCTAATGCTGAACTTTGTCCTATAATTTTAAACAAAGAAAAATGAAAACAATTTTTATAACAGGTGCTTCTACAGGATTAGGAAAAGCAACTGCCCAATTATTTCAAAATAATGGATGGAGAGTAATCGCTACGATGAGAAACCCTGAAGCAGCTGCCGATCTTGCAGCCCTGGAGAATGTAACTGTGCTTCCATTGGATGTTACCAATCCGGAGCAGATAAAGTCAACGGCTAAACAGGCTATTGAACTGGGAGATATTGATGTGGTTTACAATAATGCAGGATATGGGCTTATAGGCCCTTTGGAAGCGCTTTCAGATGATCAGATCGTGAAACAGCTTGACACGAATTTATTAGGGGTTATACGCGTTACACAGGCATTTATTCCTTACTTCAGGGAACAGAAAAAAGGAATGTTCATTTCTACAACGTCTATAGGAGGACTGGTTGCATTTCCACTGGGCTCTACTTATCACGCTACCAAATGGGCGCTGGAAGGCTGGAGTGAAAGTTTAGCTTTCGAGCTTAATACTTTTGGAATAGATGTTAAGACTATTTCTCCCGGAGGAATCAAAACAGATTTTGTAAGCCGTTCTCTGGATTCAGCATCCAGCCCTGCGTATGAAGACATCACAAACTCTCTGTTTTCTAAAATGGAAGGAATGATGGAAGCAGCTTCTACTCCGGAACAGATTGCAGCAGTGGTGTATGAGGCTGCTACAGATGGCAGAAAACAACTGAGATATGTAGCAGGAGAGGATGCTAAAGCGATCTACGCACAGCGCCTTGAATTAGGTGATGAAGCATTCAGAGAGCAGTTTGGCAAACAGTTTATTTAATCAGTTTTTTTGGAAGACAGTATAAAGTAAATCATATTTATACTGTCTTTACAATCAAATAATTTATAATTTTATATCATGGAAAAGAAAGATAATATTCCGCTTAAAATTTCATCTATATCAGAACTGCACGACATGTTGCAGCTCCCTAAACCGCTTCATCCGTTGGTAAGTCTTGTGGATAATACGAAAATGAGCATTAAAAAGGATATGCTGAAAAGGAGCTTTATCCTGAATTTTTATAAAATTTCGTATAAATATTCTACCACAGGAAAAATGGGCTATGGGCAGGGATATTATGATTTCAACGAAGGAGGAATGATGTTCACCGCACCCGGACAGGTGCTTTCCACTGATGAGAATGCAGAATATTGCGGTTATACGTTACTGGTACACCCGGATTTTATCAGAAGCTATCCTTTAGCAAAGAATATCAAAAACTTCGGTTTCTTTTCTTATGATACGAATGAGGCGCTGCACTTGTCTGATCAGGAAAAATCAACGATAACAGGATTGCTGAATAATATTGAAAATGAACTGAATACCACGATTGATGAAGTAAGCCAGGATGTTATCATTTCTTATATGGAGGTTCTTCTCAATTACAGCAACCGTTTTTATAAAAGACAGTTTATTACAAGAAAGGCTGTAAACAGTGATCTGTTGACCAAAATGGATGTTGTGCTGGAAAACTATTTCAATCAGCAGGAAACATTGAATAAAGGCCTTCCTACAGTAGAATTTCTTGCTTCCACACTCAGTTTGTCACCTCATTATTTGAGTGATATGCTTCGTAACCTTACCGGATTGAATGCCCAGCAGCATATTCATGAAAAACTGATTGAAAAAGCAAAAGAATACCTTACCACTACAGGTTTCTCTGTGTCTGAAGTTGCCTATGCTTTAGGATTTGAACATCCGCAGTCATTCAATAAGCTGTTCAAAAAGAAAACTGATAAAACCCCTCTGAGTTACAGACAATCATTCAATTAGAAATATCACCCGGTTCAACTGCCGGGTGTTTTTTTGTTATTGGTTAAAATGGAACATAAAAATGACAAAAACGGACTAGATTTTAATAGCAGAGCGTGTTTACATTTGCAAAAGGAATTTTTATCACCCTGTTATAATGAACGAGAGAGAATCTTTTAATGCCAAAATGCCAACAGCCTGTTTTTTACTTTTCTTTGCCCATGGACTTGTTTTTTCTTCCTGGGCGAGCCGGATTCCTATCATTAAAACTGCACTTTCGATCAATGAAGCAGAGCTGGGAACGCTATTGCTTCTGATGCCTATAGGACAGCTTTCAACGATGGTTTTGGCTGGGAAACTGATCAGCGTGTATGGAAGCAGCTGGATTATTAAAAGAGTATTTTTATTATATCCCTTTTTCCTTTTGCTGATTGGCTTATCACCTTCTTACTGGACGCTGGCGGTTGTTCTGTTCTTCTTTGGGGTTTCCGGGAATATGTGCAATATAGCGATTAATACGCAGGCCATTGAAATAGAATCCATTACCAAAAGATCCCTTCTTTCTTCCTATCATGGAGCCTGGTGTTTTGCTGGTCTTACAGGAGCTGTTGTGGGTTTATTGATGATTAACCTTCATGTGGGAACTTTCTATCATTTTGTTACTGTTTTTATCCTGGTAGGAATACTTTGGTTCTACAGTAAAAGAAATCTGACTAATATTATCCATAAAGCAGAACCGCAAACCCGGTCAATTTTTAAATCTGTAAATCCTACATTGTTTGGTTTGGGAATCATAGGATTTCTGAGTATGGCGATTGAAGGAGCGATGTTCGACTGGAGCGGGGTTTATTTTCAAACTATAGTTAAAGCTCCTGAAAATCTTGTTATACTGGGATATACAAGTTTTATTTTAATGATGACTTTAGGTCGTTTTATAGGGAATAGAATTATAGAAAAATACGGGAAAAAGATTGTTTTACAATGTTGTGGTATTCTGATGAGCGGAGGACTTTTTCTAAGTGTTTTCTTTCCGGAACTCTGGATATGTATCATTGCTTTTATGATTATCGGTCTTGGCAGCTCGCTGAGTGTACCGTCCGTTTATAGTACAGTGGGAAAGGTGAGTACAGTTGCTCCAAGTATTGCTTTATCATTTGTTTCCAGTATTTCATTTTTAGGATTCCTGATGGGGCCGCCTCTTATCGGATACATTGCTGAAAGCTTTGATCTAAGGTATTCATACGGACTTTTTGCCTGTTTTGGGATTTTACTGGCGGTTATGGCTGGGCAGATGAAAGTATTCAGAAATAAAAATTAATAGGTTTGTCGGGTTAATTTTGACATCTGTTAGGCGGTTTTTGACATGTTCCTGCTCCTTATTGTTGGCTAATCTTGCATTTCAAAAATACTGTTTCTAAAAACTCTTTATCTTTATTAAAATTTATCTCGATGAAACCGGTCTCAGGAATTTTAACTGAATCTGTTATTGATCATTCTTTTTCCGTAAAGCGGCTGGAGGATGATGTTCCTTATTCCGGAAGCTTCGTAAGACTCAATTATCATCATATTCTAATGGTTGAGAGCGGTAGAGGGGGGCTGACCGTAGATGGACACTCTTTTGATATTGCAGGTCAGAAAATCTTTTTACTGTCTAAAGGCCAGATCTGTAAATTTGAGAATCATTCTGATGTTTTTGGCTATCGTCTTTCCTTTGGAGACTGTTTTTGGGAAAGAGTGCCTTCCAGTGCCAGTAATTGTAAAGCTGTTTTGTTTAATAATGCCGCTGCGAATCAACAGCTACTACCGGATCAGACTGAAAGAGACGAATTCTTAAGTTTGTTTAAAATCTTACTGGCAGAATACAAAACTGAGTCTTACACCAATCAGATGGATGTACTGGCTGCCTATTTAAAGATCATCATGATCAAATTAGCCAATATAAAAATTGTAAAAGAAGAAACTTTTAACAGTCAGGATTATATTATCTACCGCAAATTTATGGAGTTGCTGAGCAGTCAGTATCATAATCTGCATGCGGTAAATGATTATTCAGAGATATTGAATATTACTCCACGGAGATTGAGTGAGCTATGTAAGCGGTGCAGTAATAAAAGCGCAAAAGAGATCATCAACGGGCAGATTATCGCAGAAGCCAAAAGACTTCTTCAGTTCAGCTCTTATACTGTAAAAGAGATTGCTTATCAGCTTCATTTCGGGACCTCAGAACAGTTCAGTCACTTTTTC
The DNA here is from genome assembly GCF_019317325.1 of Chryseobacterium sp. D764. NCBI lineage: Bacteria > Pseudomonadati > Bacteroidota > Flavobacteriia > Flavobacteriales > Weeksellaceae > Chryseobacterium > Chryseobacterium sp. D764. The sequence goes on from NZ_CP079219.1 coordinate 528,293, forward strand.
AAAAAAAATACGGAAATATCTCCGGCAAACTATCGTAGTAATTTCATTCATATCGGGGTGTAAAACAGCTTGAAATTTTGACATGTTATTGGTATTTATTGATATTCCCAGGCATTTGTAATCAGGATATCTTTGGATAAAATTACATAAAGCTATGTCAGTAAATCGTATGAAAGAAGTCGCGGGAATCATCATTCCGGACAGTAAAATTGTAACTGAAGCCACAGAACTTCTATTGGAACACGGAACAGAATTTATTTACAATCACTCTCTGCGTGTTTTCCTATTTTCATCATTAAATGCAAAGCGTGACAACAAAGCTCATGATTCGGAGTTGTTATACGTTGCATCCGTATTTCATGATCTGGGACTTGTTTCTCATTACAGCAGCCCGGATCTGAGGTTTGAGGTAGATGGAGCCAATGCAGCACGAGATTTTTTGAAAGGTCATGGGATTGCTCAGGATAAACTTCAGCTGGTTTGGGATACCATTGCGCTTCATACCACCATTGGCATTGCAGAACATAAGGAAAATGAGGTAGCCTTAATGTATTCAGGAGTTGGATTGGATGTGATGGGAGAAGGATATGAAAACCTGAGTACAGAACATCGGGAGGAAATTATCAAAGCTTTTCCGAGAAATGACTTTAAAAAGAAGATTATTCCTACCTTTTTCGGTGGTTTTGAGCATAAAACAGAAACCACTTTTGGAAATATAAAAGCCGATGTCTGTGCTTTTATGATCCCCAATTTCCAAAGAAAAAACTTCTGCGACTGTATTTTACATTCTCCATGGTCTGAATAAGTGAAAGAAATTTACCATTAAGCTAAACAGCCCTGATCATCTAAGGATGTACAGGGCTGTTGACTGTTCAAAAAATGTGAAGATTTATATCCAGTTTTCAACAAGATGAAGCCATATTGCCTTTTCTTCATTCAGCAGAAAAACGGCTGATGATGTTCTTTTAGTAGTGATATCTCCCGTAACCTGTGTTTCAATATAAGTAGCAAGACCATGATGCTCAGAATCATGTACTACTATATTTTCAACCTGAATATTTCGTTCCGGAAACTTTCCAAATATGGTAGGAAGCCAGTCTCCAAACATAGACAGAGTAACAGTATCTCCATTTCCATTAATCATCTTGAAATCTGGGGAAAATCCGGATAATAATTCGTTATAAAGACTTTCCTGATTTTCTGTTTTACCCTGAAACCATTTTTCAATATTCCTGTGAAATTCTTCTATTTCCCAAATAATTTTTTCTGTATTGCTCATATTTTAAATATAATATTTTTATTATTTAAATGTCTTTTAATCAATGATCTTTCTCAACCTGCTTCCTGCCCATATTCCAATAAGTTGAAAAATACCGATCATTCCTACCGCTGCAACAAATGCTTTTGTGAACCCCAGAATAGGTGTCAGATTAAAAAATAAAGTCCCAATAACAGCTCCACCGGTCACACTGCCAATCTGAATGCCGATACTTATCAAACCGGAAGCCTGTCCTGCTTTATCTTTAGAAACTAAAGAAATAGCTGTACGCATCATAACAGGCATAATGGTACCATGCCCGAATCCAGCTATAAACAAAGTGATATGAGTGAGTAAAGATGGTTTTTGCTGAAAATAAAAAGTTACTGCACTTATCACAAAGCCTGTCATCAACAATCCCAATCCTACGTAGATCATTTTAGAAGCGCTCAGTTTTATCCGCGTGGTAATCAAAGGCCCCAGGAAAAAGGCAAGTCCATAAGGAACGATAGCCAACCCTGTCTGCAATGAATTCTGATGGAGAAACTGCTGCAAATAATAAGGATAACAAATGAATAAACCTGCCGTGAAATTGTAAAAGAAGATGATCAGAAGACTTAATGCAAAAGGTTTATGGTGCAACAGTGCCGGATCTATGAGTACCGGACGGCTTTTTTGAAGTTGTTTCTTCTCATATTTTAAAAATAAAATAAGTAATAAAATTCCTCCAAGAAGAATCCCGAAGATCCACCATGGCCATTCAAATTTTTGTCCGAAAATAAGAGGACAGATAAGCATAAGCAAAGCCAGAATTAATAATAAAGCTCCTGTAAAATCAATACCTGTCTGTTCTTTCTTATTATCCTCATTCATAGTAAAATGGATTCCCAGAATACAGATAACCGTAATAGGAACATTTACAAGAAAAACCATTTCCCAGGAAAAATTTCCCCAATGCATACTTAGAAGAACTCCGCCAAGCAATTGTCCGGCCACTGAAGCTAGCCCAAATACCGAACTGAAAAGACTTATTGCTTTAGGCTGCTCCTGACTGCTGAAGAGATCCTTTATAGAAGCTAATACCTGAGGGGCGAGCAGTGATGCGCCAACGCCTTGAAACAGCCGGAAAATAATCAACCACATAACATTAGGAGAAAAAGCGCAGGCGAGGGATGAAAACAGGAAAGTATATAATCCTGATATAAATACCTTTTTACGGCCGTAAATATCACCCAGCCGTCCGCCGCAAACAACAAGCGCTGCATAAGTAAGTCCATAAATGGCAATAACCATCTGAAGCTGATGATCGCTGGCACTGAATGCTTTTTTGATAGAAGGCAAAGCCATATTGACAATAAAATAATCCAGAGGTGAGAGAAAAGCACCTGCGATCAGAAAATTGAGTGCCTGCCACCGTTTCGGATATGTGTTCATACTTTTTTATGCAAAAATACCCGCTTTATGTTCTGTTAAAATTGTACTTTTGGAGGAAAATACAGTGTATAATGAAAGGACTGCCGCTTGAAGAAATTGATGTAAGAGAAATAAAACTGAAAGAAGAAGAGATTGTGTTTAAAACAAAGACTTTTCTCACATTCGTTTATGTTGTCAAAGGGGAAGGTACACTCGCGTATGATGATCGCAGTATTAATTTTTCTCAGGGTAAGCTTTTTATTATTCCTCAGCAGGAAGAGTATCGCTTTAAGAGTGAAATGGCTCAGCTTATCAGCATTCAATGTCCGGCTGAATTTATTGATAAAATCCGGCTGGAAGCAGACCGTATTGAAAGCTGTGAGAATTTGCATAAGCTGCAATATATCAGCCATAATTATCATGCAAGGGCTGGTTGTATCTTCAGGAATAAAAATGATGAGCAGTTTGCCGAAACCCTTATTCTTCAGATCGCTAATGAGTTCAAAAACAAAGCAGAAGATTACCTTATTATCCGCAACTGTATGTCGATCCTTCTGAATCTGATTGCCCGGAATATCATTCAGAGTGAAACCTCTGACCTTCAGGAAAACCGCAAAGCTTTTTCGATCATGAAGATCATCACTTATATTCAACAGCATATAAAGGACCGTGAGAAAACCGGAATTCAGGTTATTGCTGAACATTTTGGGATTTCCGGAAATTATTTCGGAGAGTATTTTAAACAGCAGACAGGAGTTTCTTATCAGGATTATCTGCTGGACTATAGACTGAAATTGGTAGAAACGTATCTAAAATACAGCAGTGTACGACTAAGTGAAATTGCTTATGAACTTCAGTTCAGTGATGAAAGCCATCTTTCCAAACTCTTCAAAAAATATAGGGGAGTAACGCCGGGTGAATATAGGAAAACCTTCAAATAAAACCTTTTTTTATTAAAGAGTTTTAATTCTGTTTTAAAAAAATACAAAGTTAACTATATAGTTGACTTTGTATTTTATATATTTACCACAAATATATTTCAGATGGATTTTGACTTTATTAAAGAATTAGGATATAAAGCTTTGGACAGCAGACTGAAAAGAATCAGCGATAGGATGTCTCATGATGTCCGGAAATTTTATAAAGAATTTGGAATTGATGTTGAACCTAATTGGTATCTGGTCTTTATGCTACTGAAAAAGAAAGGGGAAATTTCAATTACCGATATTGCTGAACCGCTGGGCTATTCGCACCCATCTGTTGTAGTTATTGTTAAAAAAATGAGTGAAAACGGTTATCTCAACATCAAAAAAGACAGTGTAGATAAACGGAAACAGATTATTTCATTGTCTCCAAAAGCCATTGAAATGCTTCCCCAGCTGGAGAAGATCTGGGACAGCTGTGAAAAAGCAATTTTGAAAGTACTAGCAGAAGATCTGGGGATTTTCACGTATCTGGATCATATTGATCAGCAATTAAAAGATGAATCTTTCCATCACAGGTTTAAACAGGAATATTTAAAATCAAGCAAATCATGAAAGCATTAATTCTCATCACTGCATTTCTTTTTTCCAATCTTATGATTTCGGCAACTGAAACCAAAATCATGATAAGAGCGAAAGCAAGAGATGCCAAATTTATAGGAACTTCATTGGGCGGCGCTCATATTATCATCAGAAATAAACTTAATCAAAGGATTCTGGCAGAAGGAAATACTACGGGAAGTACCGGAAATACAGATCTGATTATGAAAACGCCTAAAATCAGAGGAAATTCCATTGCAGATGCGCAGACCGGAGGTTTTATGGCGGCTGTGGATATTGATGAACCTACATTTGTGAATATAGAAGTGATTTCTCCTTTGAACAGCAAACAGGCCCAGGCGGTGGTAAGCACAGAATTGTGGCTGATTCCGGGAAAACATATTTTAGGAGAAGGAATTATCCTTGAAATTCCGGGATACATCATTGATATTCTGAAGCCAAGAACCCATCAATATATTGCATTGAACAGCATTAAAGATAAACCTTTCCTTTTTCAGGCCAATATTGTTATGATGTGCGGATGTGTTATAGATAAAGGAGGTGTATGGAATTCCGATGAAATTGAAGTGAAAGGAATTCTGAAAAAAGACGGAAAATTTGTGAAGAATATAGACCTGTCACTGGTTTCGACCAATCTTTTTGAAGGAAATCACCTCATCAGTTCTCCGGGAAACTATGAACTCGTATTGTATGCTTATCATGAGAAAACCGGAAATACGGGAGTAGATAAAGTGAACTATGTAGTCTTCGAATAAAGCAAATTACTGGATTATTAATGAGATTCTTCCTTCGTCAGAATGACAAAAGTCAAATAATTTGACTTTTAGACAGCCTCTTTCTAATATCCTAAACTTTCAGAAAATAAATTATAAAACCTGAAGTTCTCTGAAAACCTCAATAATAGCTTCAATAAGTCCTTTGTCAATCGTGTTTTCCGCAGCTAAATCTGGTAAAAGTGCTCTTAAGTCACCATGATCATCACGCTCAATGATAACTTCAGTGCCATCAACATCTACATACAATTTATAGCCGTGTGAGAATGTGGCAAGCTTTCCGTTGAAAAGCAATTCTTTACCCTTATAGGTTACCGGGACTTCAAATTCTTCCATTACTGTAAGTTTCTATTCATACTAAATTCCGGACAAATGTCGGAAAATTTTAATTCATATCATTATACAAATTGTAATGATAAAGCCAAGTAATACGAATTGTTAAAAATATTTATGCACTAAAATCTGTATCTTTATCCTTAGTTATGAAATGTATTATAACGATAGAATGATAAAGTAGTTTGAATTACATGAAACATAAAGTTACCCTTTTCTGGTTCAGACGTGATTTAAGACTGGAAGATAATATAGGTCTTTTTCACGCACTCCAATCTGAAGATCCGGTAATACCCATTTTTATATTTGATACTGATATTCTTGAAAAGCTGGAAGATAAAGAAGACCGAAGGGTTGATTATATCCATCAGGCTTTGACGGATATCAATATTTCATTGGAAAAGCATAATTCCAAAATCAATATATATTATGGTAAACCCATAGAGATCTTCAGGGAATTATCAGAAGAGTATGATATTCAGGGTGTTTTCTGCAATCGGGATTATGAACCTCAGGCGATTGAGAGAGATAAAGAAGTCTATTATTTTTTCACAGAAAAGAATATTCCTTTTAAAGCTTATAAAGATCAGGTCATTTTTGATAAAGATCAGATTATTAAAAAAGACGGTTCTTCTTATACTGTTTATACCCCTTTTGCAAAGAAATGGCGCGAAGCATTAACTCCGGAACATTATAAATCTGTAGAGCTCAATTTTAATAATTTCTTTCCACAGAAACATTCTGATATCCTTACTTTAAAGGAAATAGGGTTCAAAAAAACGGAAATTGATTTTACAAAACCGATTCTGGATGCTTCCATTATTGATAATTATGATAAATACCGTGATTATCCGGCATTACAACGTACCACACAATTAGGAATAGCTTTGCGCTTTGGAACGATCAGCATCAGGAAATGTGTGGCCTTTGCATTGGATCATAATTCAACATGGCTTTCAGAATTGATCTGGCGTGAGTTTTTTATGCAGATTCTGTATCATTTTCCACAGGTGGTGCATCAATCCTTCAAAAAACAGTATGATAATATCAACTGGCGGAATAATGAAGATGAATTTAAACACTGGTGTGAAGGAACTACAGGATATCCCATTGTAGATGCCGGAATGAGACAGCTTAACCAGACAGGCTATATGCATAATCGTGTAAGAATGATTGTGGCAAGTTTCTTATGTAAGCATTTACTGATCGACTGGCGTTGGGGTGAAGCCTATTTTGCCTCAAAACTGAATGATTATGATCTGTCTGCAAACAATGGAAACTGGCAATGGGCAGCAGGTAGCGGTTGCGATGCAGCTCCTTATTTCAGGGTTTTTAATCCCACAGCTCAGATTGAAAAATTTGATAAAGATCTGCTTTATATCAAGAAATGGCTTCCTGAATGGAATACCTCAGCTTATCCTTCTCCAATAGTAGAACATACCTTTGCCCGTGAAAGAGCTTTAACAGAATACAAAAAAGCCTTGGCATAAATAACGGATATCAGCAAAATGCCCGGCAACAAAAAGTCACCGGGCATCAACCAAATATTTAATATGAAAATTAAATCGTTTTCAGATACAGCTCCTGTAATTCCTGTGCTGTAAATGCTTTGGAAGGTAAGTTCTGTACAAGTTCTCCCTGTTTCATAATACCGATATTCGTGGCCACACTTACTGCATTGAAAATATCATGAGTGGCCATTAAAATCGTTCTGCCTTCTTTACCCAGCTGGCGAACAATCTCTGTAAATTCTGCCGTAGCTATTGGGTCCAGTCCGCTGGTGGGTTCATCCAGAAGAAGTACTTTTGCATCTTTAGCCAGAGCAATGGCAATTCCTACCTTTTGGCGCATCCCTTTTGAATACCCTCCGAGTGTTTTTTGATGGGCTGTTTCTTGCAATCCTGTACGCTGAAGCAGGGCAGATAGTTCTTCTTTCTGATAATTAAATCCTGCGATTTTGGAGAAAAAATCTAGATTCTCCAATCCGGTGAGCTGAGGATACAAAAGCACTGTTTCAGGAATATAAGCCAGGTGTTTTTTTATTTTTTGAGGATGATCCTTTACCGAAATATCATTGATGAAAGCATCTCCCGAAGTGGCTTTGATAAGCCCCAGAAGAATATTAATTGTTGTACTCTTACCAGCTCCGTTTTGCCCGAGTAGCGCAAATATTTCCCCTTTTTTTACTTCCAGATTAAGAGCGTGAAGTGCCGTAAAATCGTTGTATTTTTTATGTAAGTTGATTGTTTTTAACATAGTTTTCGGTATTTGTTTTGTGAAAGGATAATAAATAATGCAATGAAGATGAGGTATGGCAGTACAAGCTGTATCCATTTTATAGGGTCAGAGAATTTGAACACTTGTATGATTTGTTCTTTCCAGTTGATAGATTCTGCCGTTTTTCCGGAGAAAATAAAAGGATAGAAGAATAAGCGTTTTTTCTCATGGAATTTTTTAAGTGATGAAGCATAATGCAAATGATTCTGCATATCCGTTTTTGCCAGACGGCTTTCTACAAGCTGAGTATGAAGATTCGGAAGGAGGTAGCCTAAATAAGTTGCCGCCTGATTCCGTTTTTGCATCTTTTCAGTATAATGTTCTGAAGACTTCGCAGATTCAAGATCTCCCATATGCTGCATGGCATAATACCAGGTCCAGGTGAATGAATCATTTTCTTCCACAGTGAAATTTCTGTACTGAGGATATGCCTTGTAAAATTTTTCCATAGTGGGGCGTTTAGCTTCATCCCATTTGTTGTGGTAGCCTTCTCTCTGTTCCATCACTGCTTTAAGAGATTCATGAACCGGATATACTTTTTGGATCAGAATATTACTGCTCATGGGAATAATAAAATTGATGCCCACCCAAATGATCAGAAGAATTAACGCATTCTGAGGTGATGATTTACGGAAAGAAACAATCCATCTGCATAAGGCAAACCAAAACAGAATATAAAGGAATCCACTAATAAGAAAGGCAGTATAATAAGAGTCTAACGGTATTTTTATCCAGGCCGAAGCAATGATTATTAGCACAAAATATACAGCTGTCACTGCCAAAAAACGTATAAACATCTTCTGATCCAGAAGCTTTTGTAAATTGCCACTCTGTACTGAAAGCAATTTCCAGGTTCCTCTTTCTTCTTCCTCAGAAATCAGATTATAACAAAACGCGACAATGACCAGTGGAAAAAGGAAAACAATCACAAAACTAAAGTCAAAATTTCCTACTGCTGCATTGGCAGGATTATAAAAATCAGAATTATAACGCTGTTCCTCAAGATTTCGAATGGTTACGCCCTGGATAGAGGGATTTAAATCCCGCATTCCAATATTTAAAGCAGCAAGCCTGGGTGTTTCATTCACCAGATTGAATTTAATATAATAAAGAACCAGCCCCAGATCATCCTTATGAAATTTTATATTCCTTTGAATGCTTTCCTCCTGAAATACTTCACTCTTAGAAATGATATCTCCGTTCCTGTCAAGAAATTTTTTCCCTGTATAAATAGCCATAATTCCGGCTATAAGTAAAAACAAAAGAGCAATGATATACGCTTTGTTACGGTAAAATTGGGTATATAAATAACGATTCATTTAGATTAATTTTAATTTTCTTCCACTTATTTCGATGGCGATGACACAGATAACCATCCATAGAACTAATGAGGCAGCAGGTATTGGCTGTTCTTTCAGACTGTACAGAACAGAAGTATACCTGTATTTAAAATCCGGGAACTTCTCCCAGTTGTCTTTATCAATCACAGCAGGTGGTCCACCGTTTTCCGGTTTTATATTGCTGATATGCTCAATTTGTAAATCATTTAAATGCTGGGCCATCTGATAGCGATATTCTTCAGCCTGCTTTTGAAATTGAGTATAAGAGAAGAAATCTGTGCCTGTTGCAATCATTGAAAAGTTTTTAATGGCAATGGCCGGATTGATCAGCCCTGAAAAATCGGTCAGATTTTGTTGCCTGTTGTAAATGGTTTGCAATTCTTTTTGGTGTCTGATATAAATCTGTGAACTTATTTTTTCCCCTTCTTTCATAACAAATCCTCCATAGTTGAAAGGAAGCTCATTTGTTGTTTTCACTTTATACTTTGTCAGTAAAGAATCTTTGATCTTTTTGAAATAAGGATCGTCAGGGTTGTGGCTGTCTCCAGACTTTAAAATATCCTTTTCCAAGGTTGTTTCAAAAGCAATACGGGAAGGTGCCGGATATAAATTCTGTGCTGCAAACTGAACACCTTTTGGTAAAACAATAATGAAAAGAAGCCAGAAGCCTATAAGACTGATCAATGCTGAAGAAGTACTTTTGCTGTTTGCAGAAACTACAACAGTTAAAGTGCTTATAAAAAAGTAATAGATCATATAAGCAGGCAACAGGAAAAGCAGGCGTAATAAAATATCAGCCGAATCTGTTGTCTCGGACATGAACGCTGCAAGGAAAACAATAGGAATCACCGGAATCAGAAAGCATAGAGAAAATAACCAGAGTCCCAGAATTTTGCCCCAGATAATATCCCTTCCGGAAGTTCCCTGTACACTAATGATTTTTAAGGTGGCACTCTCTCGTTCCTGAACAATTAATCCAAATCCTAAAAAAAGAATAATCAGCGGAACAATATTCTGCAGAATAAAAGCACTGCTGAAAGCCCCGAATCTTACTAAAGTTCCTGAGCTTCCAGCCTCCGAAAGATTAGCTGTATTCTGTTTATGGGCCTCCAGAAATATGACATTCCCAAGGTAATCATCTAATCCATTGTCAAAAATATTCAGAGGATGCCCGATTCTGAAAACCAGATAACCATAATGCGCCATACGGTGCGGATGCTTATCAGGTCTGTGTTCCCAGCTTTCCCGGACTTCTTCCCGGTATTCTTTTATTTTTGAAAAGGAATCCGTATATTTTGTATATCCTATACCAATACTCAGCATACAGAATAGGAGTACAGCAATAGTGGTGAGCAGATTTTGTTTTCCTTTAAACAAATCCTGCCAGGTTTTTCTCACCATCAGTTGTAAGTTTGAAATAGCCATATTTTAAAATTTATAAGTAGCAGTTAGTAAATAATTCCTTGGAGTTCCCGGAAATAACCTTAAATAATTCTGAGCCCCAATCCAATAGACTTTGTTGGTGATATTATTCAGATTAAAAGAAAGCTGGACAGACTTTGCCGGAGTGTAGTACAATGCAGCGTCTATGGTCGTATAAGCGGGAAGTTCAAAACTTCTTGTGAACCACGGAACTTTAGAGCTCTGATAAAGCATTCCTGCACCAATTCCGAAATCTTTTATGAATTCAATATTTGAAAAATTGTAGCGCGTCCAGATATTGACAGAATTTTTAGAAGTGTTTTCTTTCCTTTTCCCTACAAGATCAGAATTAGTATCGTCCAATATTTTAGCATCAATATAGCTGTAGCCTCCGTAAATATGCCATTGAGGAAGAATATGTCCGGAAAAATCAGCTTCAAATCCACGACTACGGTCGGCACCTCTCTGTACTAGTTCATCAGGTTCCGATGGATTATTGGCATTGATTAAGATATTTCTCTGGTTGATCTCATACACAGCAAGATTCAATGAGATTTTTCCGAAAAGCTGTGCCTTAATTCCCAGTTCTTTAAGATCTGAAGTCAGTGGTTTAAATCGTGCTGCAGATTCGCTGCCTGTAAGACTGGAGGTATTGGGCATTAATGTCACCGTATTGGATTGTGGCTGGAATCCGGTAAGGTAAGTACTATAAAGGTTAATATCATCCGTAAGACTGTATGTAATCCCGAATCTGTACAGAAGTTTATTATTCCGGAATGAAGACTCATTGGATTCTTTGAAATTGGTGGTGTCCTGAAACCATTCCTGACGTATTCCTGATAGGATTTTGAACTTTTTCCATGTGAAAAAATGCTGAATATAAGCAGCGTGTGTAGTGGTAAGAGCAGAAGGCAGAGCAGTTATAACATTCAATGTATTAAAATTAGTACCCTGATAATTTTCTGCACCCGGATTCAGATCAAATGGAGTGACATTAGGTTTAGGAATGAGTGTTCCATTGTAATTGATAGTCTGGTAATCAGCAGCATTGGCTGGTTTGTAAGAAGCTACTACAGAACCGTTCTTTAAAAGAAAACCTCTTGCAGCATTTTGTTGTCCGCCTTTGCGTTTTTCCCAGATCTGGCTGTCATAGCCTATTAAAGCCTGATGCTGAACAGCACCTGTTTTGAATTTAAAATTAAAATAAGCATTAATATTGTCTGTTGCCCAGTTTTGTTTTCTTTGCACAAACTGCATCATCGCAAGGCTGGAAACCGGTTTATTATCCATGTCAGGAGCAAAGGAATTGGTGGTTCGGTGTTCCTGCAGGTTTTCTTTCCAGTATTGTTTCATATAAGAAGCATTAAAGCTGATAAATGGGTTAAAATGATGGGCAACACTTCCCATCAGAATCAATTCCCTGGTTTTAAAAAAATCATCGGGAGCTCCCAGATTCAAAGATCTTGGCGTACTGTACAAATCCGTTTTTCCAGCAACAGCACCGAAAATAGGCTGCCCTCTGTCCAGGTTTCCATAAAGATCATTGAAAATCATTTCTACATTCACCGATGTTTTTTCATTCGGAACAAATGTGATGGAAGGAGAAATTAAAACACCGCTGTTTTTAACATGATCCCTGAACGACTGAGCATTTTGGTAAGCTCCGTTAAAGCGGTATAATAGAGTTTTGCTCTTGTTTAAAGGGCCTGTAAGATCTGTGGTGACACGGTAAGTATCAAAACTGCCTCCCGATGAACTGATCTCGTGACGGGAAGTTGACAACGGTTTTTTGGTAACCATATTAATTGTTCCTCCAGGATCCACACTGGACATGGTAATACTTGCTGGACCTTTGAAAATTTCTACACGCTCAATATTGGAAGTCATAGGCTGTAGAAAATAATACTGTCGTGTCCGCATTCCATTGATAATCTGTCCTTCTTCATTTTGACTGATTCCACGGATGTTGTATTGGTTGTAATAGCTGGAAGGAGAGACTCCATTCACATTTTTCATAACATCTCCAAGCTGAAAGGCCTGGCGGTCGGTGATCAGTTCCTTGGTAACGGTATTAAGAGTTAAAGGAAGATCTTTATTTTTCATAGCAATCTTAGTGGCAGCAAAAGAGTAGTCTGATGTATAATCTTTAGACTTTCTTCCGATGATTTCAACCGTTTGTACCACTGTAGATAAGGAATCTTCAGAACGGGACTGAGCATATAGAAATGAAGATGCGGTAATGAAACTTAAACTTAAAAGTTTCGCAGAATTTGGGGAAATACAATGAATTATTCCCGAATAATTAAAATTACTGGTAATCATGAATAGGGATGTACGGGCAGTGAAAATGCCCATTAATAAAAGGATATCTTTAATTGTGTGAAAACACAGGTATCCACGGCATAACAGTACAGACTACAAGAATCTGTATACAAAAATGAAGGCAGGATTCTAGATTAAGCTGCCGCGAAAAATGAAGATGGGGGAGCCCGGGAGCTGAAGAAGTCGAGAAGACAACGGTATGAAATGGCTTTTGGTTGAGGCATTTCGCTGTCATTCGTACTATTGATAGCAAAATCCATGTTCAAAGCTTCAGGAAGGAGAACATTGTTCATGTGCATATGAAGCGCACACTGACATTCGTCGTCCTGTGAAAAGGTAGGAATTTTCTCTTCTTTGGAACCTTTTTTATAGATCACTTTACTCTTTGCATGTTTAGCATGATCAAGACATGTGTTTACGCCGCTGACATTAGAAACAAATATCAGAAGTAAAGAGAAAACAAAAAAGACTCTGAGAAATTTTTGCATAATAGAAAACAAAAGTACAATTTAATTTGATAAAAATGGGATGATCAAGAAAAAGTAACAGATATTTTTCAAACTGTAGTTTCAAATCTAATGATTTTATTTTCCGTTGAACACATGAAATATTTTCCGCAGCAGTATGATCCAGATCATATTTTGTGAGAGAAACAACTTGTTATATTTGGCCCATTGAAATTTCATATTTCTGACAAATTACAGTATAACCTTCCGATGATTCGGGAGGTTTTTGTTTTTATATTAAGTTTATAAGTTACAGCCTCAATAAATCCAGAGATTGAGCAAATTCAACAAACGTCTTAACAAGCCTAAGATAAGCTGCAAACAAAAAAGACAGAGGTTGGCACATAAAAAAGAAAGTCAGCACTTAAAAGAAAATAATAATAACACTTTATAAAAACAGGTGTTTTTCCTCACTATTTTGGGATTTACAATTTTAATTTTGCTGAGCAATACATAAAACTAAATACATGAAAACATCACAAAAAGGAATCAACCTGATTGTATCATTTGAAGGCTTCAGCGCTAAGCCTTATCTGGATTCTGCAGGAATTCCGACGATAGGGTATGGTAACACTTACTATCCTGGAGGAAAGAAAGTAACCATGAAAGATCCGACAATCACAAAAGAAAAAGGAGCAGAGCTATTCGCTGCAGTTTTGCCAACTTATGAAAAAATAGTGAACTCAAAAGTGAAAATAACACTTAATCAGAATCAGTTTGATGCTTTAGTTTCTCATGCTTATAACACCGGAGGATCTGAGACTTTGTTTTTTCTGATCAATAGAAGAGCAACGGATTCAGAAATTAAAGATTGGTTTACAAAACGATATATTACCGCCGGAGGAAAAGTTTTAAACGGGCTTATCCGAAGAAGAAAGGCAGAAGCTGATTTGTTCTTCACAAAATAAACAATCCCCCACTGTAAGGTGGGGAAAATTTTGATTCAATTATTTCTAATTAACAATTATAACCCCGTTAAGGTCATGATCCATTAAACATTGAAAGTATGCCATATCATGATTACTAAGCCCCTCTAGAGCTATCGATGTTGCTGTATAAGAGACTTGTCCTGATTTGATCCATAACTTGCCATTATCGTCAACAACTTCAATGCTATAGACTTCCCCTTTACAAGCATATATCATATATCCATCGCCTAGATAATTTTCATTTAAAATATATATTTGGGGAACGCTTTTAGATGTATTTGAGGTACTATTATTTAATTTCTTAACTGTAAGTTGATTATTTGAATTTGAAAGCATAATATTTGTTTCTTTAATCAAATAAGTGTCTACATACTTTACTTCTTTTCCAAAAGTAACCTTTAAAACAGATTTGCCGTTTACAATAGCGGGTTCAACTTTACGTTCTTCATTTTGAGATTTTGAACGAGTTTCTTGAGTGTTTTCAGTATTATCTTGTTCACAAGAATTCATAAACGACATTATAACTATTGAACAAGCAATAGCCTTAAAAGGAATTTTAATTTTCATGGTATAAGCTTTTTTTAACTACTACAAACTTAATAATTAATACTATTTAGAACAATTAAATATAAGTGACAGTTATCATAGCTGATTTATTAATGGGGGACAATTATAAAATAAAAATTCCCCACTTAACAGTGGGGATCTTTTTATCTTAACACAACGTATCCCTCAAACGGGTCTCTATTAATTGACAACAATACAGTTGCTCCTTTGTCTTTTATGCTAATATCAATAGGGTAATAACTTTCATCTTGGTCCTTTTTGAAAACTTGAATCATGTGTTTGCCAGGTTCCTTTTTTGTGATTAGAATAGCAAACATTCCATCTAGGTTATTCCATGTTTCAACTGTAAAATCGATTGTCATAATTATTATTTTTTTGTTAAGTTCCGAATATACAAACAATTCAAAATCAATCATTACGGTTTCCCGTAGAGTTATGACTACAGCCTCTCCGTATATTTACGGAGTTTGTATAAACTAAAAGTACAAGTCAAGTTTTTTTAATGTCCTCGGTTTCCGGGGATTTTTACGTTAAAAGAAAAATGTACCACAAAAAGAACGATTTCATTAAACAGTAAGTTTATGGCATATGCATTGTTATTGATTAAAAAGAGTTTTTAAGAGATACTTTATTTAACACCACATCATTATAACTTATAATTCATTTTGAACTTTTACCTCCCTATTGACACGGGAGGTTTTTTTATGATTTTAATCATAATTCAATTAATGGAGATTTATTAATTTTGAAATGTTAATAAAATTTTTATTATAAGTTTTTATCCCCGGAGAGATCCGGGGATTTTTCTTTTAATTGTAGTTTTTTCTCCTTTAAAAGAATGATAAACCGGATTTTATTGATTTACATTTAGACGGATTTGAATTTATTTTGAGTACAACGGGTAAAGGGTTCTTAATGATTTTGGAGCGGATTTATTCCTGAATTTCAGATTTTAATAATACGATATTCAGGCGGTTACAGATACAGATCTTATAAACATAGCAGATCCAAAACTTAAACGGAATGAAAGTTGAAACCATGACCAGAAATGTAAACTGATGGCTAAATAAGTGTACTGACTTTGCATGTCGAAAAAATAGTTAAACCTTTGTTGATAAATTATAAGTTCACCAAATTTCTACCCCTTTAATATTCAAATTGGCCGAATCTTTTTTACTACAGTTCCATGCTTGTTTAAATTCTCTTAATTGTGTCAGGGGGCCGTTTATCCTAAATCTGAAAGGTACATGAGGGTTGGTTAATAGTTCATTACGTAGAGCTTCAGGACTGATGTTGCCATGCCACATTTGTGCCCACCCTAAAAAGAAACGTTGCTGCCAGGTGAAACCGTTAATAGATGCAGGTTGCTTTTTTTTATCATAACTTTTTTCAAGTGCATGATAGGCCAGAGTAAGTCCACCAAGATCTGCTATATTTTCGCTTATAGTGAGCTGTCCGTTAATGTGTACTCCTGGCTGGGCTTCCATTTGGTTAAAATAATCAATGTATTCTTTTGTGAGGTTTTCAAAATTATGTCTGTCTATTGATGTCCACCAGTTATTTAAATTACCTGAAGCATCGAATTTCGAACCTCTGTCATCAAAAGCATGGGTTATTTCATGTCCTATCGCCGCGATTATGGCACCATAATTTATAGCATCATCTGCTTCATGATTATAAAAAGGTGGCTGCAGGATACCAGCTGGGAAACAAGCACTGTTAGTATATTGATCGTAAAATGCATCAACAGTCTGTGGTGTCGCATGCCATTCGCTTTTATCTACTGGTTTATCAATTTTATTGATGCTTTCGTTATGATGAAAAGCTGCAACAGAAATGATATTATCTATCAAACGTAATGGTTGTATGGAGATACCGAAATAGTCGGGCCATTTTTCCGGATATCCGATCTTGAAAGTCATTGTCTTTAATTTTTTGTGTGCCAACGCTTTGGTGCTATTACTCATCCAGTGTAAGCTGTCTATACGCTGATGATAAACCCAGCGCACATTTTCAATCATTTCACCTATCTTTTGTTTATCTTGTTCAAGGAAATATCTTTGAACAAAAAGCTTACCTAAAGGCATGCCCAGTGCTTGCTCTAACTCTTTAATTGCCGTGTCTATGCGGCTTTTTTGTTCTTTTTTTCCAGCCATTACTGTTCCGAAAAAAGCAAAGTGAGGGTTGCTGTATTTCTGTGGCAGGTAAGGTGCAAAATGAGATAAAAGCTGCCACTGGGTATATAATTTCAGTACAGTTAATGGTGTTTTATGCAGGAGAGTTGTTAAATTGCTCATATAAGCCCGGTCTTCAATAATAACAGTTTGGGTATTAATTCCTTGTGCTTTTAAAAACCCGTTCCAATTAAATTGTGATGCTATGTGGCTGAGCTCTGTGACAGATATCTTATTATAGGTTCTTATCTGATCGCGCAACATCAGACTAGATAGCTGCAGACGAGCCACGTTTTGCTCCAATTCGTAAATTTTGGAACCAGGGGAAACAACTTTAAGGCCTGCGCTTTTATACATAATGTCGATGTGCTGGATCATTCTGTCTTTTAAGTTGGCATTTTTAGATTCTTCTAGTGCATAATAGCTTTTATCACCCAAAGTTAATCCGCCTTGCCCTAACGAAAGTATATTCATTTGATTATTATGAGCATCGGCTTCCACCTTATAACTGATAAAAGTTGGTACACCAAGCTTTTGAAGTTCCCCGGAGAAGTTTACCCAATCGGTATAATCTTTAATATGATCAATTCGTTCAAAATAGCTGTCAAGAGGTGAAAGTCCTAACTTTTCTATGGAAGCAGTATCCATGTAAGATCTGTAAAAATCAGCTATCTGTTGAGATTCTGAACCTAATTTGAGATTAGGTAATTTACTTATGCTATCTACAATATTTTTCAGTTTCACTTTGTTGTCCCGATCAAGAATTTCGAAAGCACCCCATCTGCTTTCAGTAGCAGGAAGAGGGTTTTTCTTCTTCCAGTTACCATTAGCAAAGCCATCAAAATCAATACATGGATTTTTAGTAGAATCAATATTGCTATTGTCAAAACCTGAATTATTGAAAACAGAACTAATGTTCGCTTTCTTTTCAGCCTTACAAGAAAAGAGTATCGTTATAATAATTAAAAGTGCTGTCAACTTATGGTTTTTCATACTGATAAAAATATAATTTTTCAAACATCTGGTTAAACGGTTTAAAATAGTGAGAAATTTTATCACAATATATTTTTTTACCGTTTAATGATATGCTGTTTTATTGTTTTATCCTATGCGTGTTAAACACAATTAAATTATAATAAAATTGTGGATATCTTGCCGATTTGGCAATAGCTGATAAAATTTTTAGTGGTAAGCCCTGTAACTATGAGAAAAAAGACCATCATGCAAACAAATACAGTTTACTGTTTCCACATGGTTCGCTGCTCATTATGAAAGGGGATTTGTAGGAGAACTGGGAGCATGGGACGTACCTATGAAAGAACGGATTCATATATGGTTAGGCTGGTTCTTAATTCTTAGGTGTGTATAGATATTTTTGTATAAGATAACCTGTTTTTCAAACAGATATTTTACTAGTATTGAAAATATTCTAGAAATATGTTTTTGAAAAACAGGTTATTAATTTTTTTATGGCTCAAGTCCAGGGCCACCACATGAATTATACGGAACGCATGTTAATTTATCATTTATAAAACATAGTCTGGTACAACCTGCTCCGCCAACAATTGTTTTTAATTCTGCTTTTTTAAGCTTTTTTAAATTTTTCATACTAATATTTTTTATGTTCACAACAAATCTCACGAATAATTATTATATACGGGTTTAAATTAACGAATTTTAACGTTCTATTTGGTTGGATTTTAAAAATTGGAGTGATACCGAAATCAATAGTTTAAATAATTGATACTATGGTATGATGTGATTCTTTATTTGATTAAAATAATAATAACTTTGATTTCATTTAATTTTGAGGAAGAACATGCAGGGAAATGAAATTACTTATCAGATTTATTCTCCAGAATTGATACTTGAACTGCTTAGCAATGGGGTCACGAAAAAATATATGAAAACCTGATCTAAATGACACAAGGCATTAGACAATACTCACGAAGCTAAAATACTGAACCTCTACCTTAAAAATCTTTCAGAACACTCTTTCTTCAAAGGTTGTTTGATTCAGAAAAAAATATATCTGATAGCACGGGGAATTTGTGAGTTTGGCTTCTGTTGATCTGCCAACCTTCTGTTTTGTCCATACAAAGTGATTTCGCGGAACATCTCCTGAAGCTAGCGGAGTGTAGGATCTTGTTAAGATGTACAAGATCCCACGATTCCCCGGGATGATAAAGTGGAAATTATAGAATTTTTAATGATTATACAGCCTAAGAATCTCCACCAATTCGGGTATGGATCGTATTTTCAGTTTCTCAAACAGCCTGTTTTTGTAAGTACTGATCGTAGATGAATGGAGATTAAGTTGATTAGAAATTTCTTTGAGAGGAAGACCTTCAGCCAGTTTATTGGCAATTTGCAATTCGCGGTCTGACAGCGCTTCGAAGGGTGAGTTTTTTGTAGTGCCATTTATCGATTCTAAAAACATCGCTTCTTTTACGTGGTCACTCGCAAACCGGCCAGTATTGAGCATTGCCGTCAAAGCAGTTTCAACTACTGCATTGGAGCTTTGTTTACTTAAATAGCCACCGGCACCCATCTTTAGATAGCGCATTGCATACACCTCTTCATCTTGAGAAGAAAATATAAGAATTTTTAAGTTGGGTTGGTGCATTTTTATGTAGTCAATGGCTTCCTGAACAGAACCATTAGGCATATTGACGTCCATGATAGCCAGATCCAGTTCTTCCTTCAGAATGACTTTGTACAGTGATTTAAAATCCTCTACTTCAATGATTGTAGCATCAGGCCAGAGGCGTTGTATGGTTTGTATTAAACCCATCCGGACGATACCGTGATCGTCTGCTACAATAATACGAACGTTTACTTTTAAACCCATTATTCTATAAATTTACGTACAAAGAGGGAAACAGTGGTGCCTTTATTTTCAGCGGAAGTGATTTGAATGTTTCCATGCATCAAGGATACAAAATTTTTCACAATTTTCAAACTTAATCCAACTCCTTTCTCACCAGCAGTACCAAGGAATAGGGGGTTACCATAAGTGAAGATTTCAGATAAATATTTTTCATCCATTCCCGTTCCGAAGTCGCTCACAGAAATTATCACCTGACGATCATCCGTAACTTCCTGCAAGTGAATGTCATTCCCGGAAAAAGAGTATTTCACTGCATTATTGAGAATTTTGTCTAAAACATATTGCAGCAACAAACGATCGGTTGTAACAAATGCATTGGGATCTCCTTTAAAGTGAAATTTAATATTTTTTTCTTTTAATTTAAGTGCATATTTTTCTTCAAAATGGTGAAAAAGATCCATCATCATGATTTTCTCAGGTTTAATCTTAAATTCCCCATATTGCGTTTTTAACCAAGAGGTGCTGTCCTGAATGGTTTGCAGATTCTTTTGGGCATCGCATTTTAACTGCGGCAACAACTTAAAAAAATCTTCCTCACTTATAGTCTTTTCTTCTACCGCTTCTATAAGCCACAGAAAATTTCCAAACATTTCCTTTGAATCGTGAGATAATATCGAGATCAGTCCGTTTTTAAAACTGATTTCATTTTCCAGTTTTTCAATTTTTAATTGTAGTTCGTTGCTAAGGTCATTCATAAATTCTGTATCAAAGCTTAAAAAAAACTATTCAGGTATTTTTTTAAGCATAGTTTATTATTTATTCTTTTTCGATTTCCGTACCAAACCATTTTTGAATCATATCAGACAGGGTTTGCTTTAATAAGGGTTTGGTTAAAAAATCTGACATTCCGGCTTGCAGACATTTTTCTTTATCACCAGGCAGACTCCCTGCTGTTACTGCAATAATAGGTATTTCGATGTTTTTTTCCAAGGCTCTTATTTCTTTGGTTGCTTCAATACCATTGAGATGAGGCATCTGAATATCCATTAAAATAAGATCAGGACTCTCTTTTTGGTGTTTTTCAACCGCTTCAGTACCATCTTTTGCCTCGATGATTAAAGCTTGAGGAATAATCTCCTTTAAATAAGTTTTGATAAGAAGTAAATTAATAGGATTATCCTCAGCAATTAAAATTTTTATTTCGCGCATGCTCACTTCATTTGCTGCATTTTTTATTTGATCCGGTTTTTTCTTTTCAGAACTCTTTAAGGTGGATAAAATCTGGTACATCTGTTTCATACGAATTGGTTTTACAAGCCGATTTTCTATTTCTAATTCGTCACATGCAGCCTGCAAATTAGTATCATCGGACGAGCTGTACAAAACAACATACGGCACTACATGGTTGGCGTCGGGAATAATATTTTTCATTTTTCTTATGGTTTCAATGCCATCCATAATCGGCATATGATAATCCATAATAATCACATCGAATTTGGACTTGTTCATAATCAATAGCAAAGCCTTCAACCCGCTATCGCATTCCGTTACTTCGATATTTTTTCGTTCCAGCATCCTTTTCAGGATTTTCCGATTGTTTTCATTATCGTCCACAATCAAAACTCTCTTAATATCACTTAAGTTTAAATCATATTCCTCTTCCTCAGTGTCGAACAGAATATCAAAGAAAAAGTCGCTGCCCTTTCCCTGATCGCTTTCGACTTGTAATATACTGTCGGCAAGTGCCAAGATTTGGTTCGAAATGGTGAGTCCCATGCCAGTCCCTCCATATCTTTTAGTAATACTGCCATCTCCCTGTGAAAAAGGGTTGAAAATTTCAGCCTGTTTTTCGCTGCTGATTCCAATGCCTGTATCGCGAACTCCAAATCGGATTCGTTTTTTTCCTTCTCCTAAATCATCTAAAACTTTGACATATGAAACAATCTCGCCTTCCTCGGTAAATTTTAAAGCGTTGCTCAAAAGGTTGACAAAAACCTGTTTTAAGCGCATCTCATCAGTCCATATATATCTAGGTATGGTGTCATCAATATCGATGAGCATTTCTACTTGCTTTTTAGTATTACTGTACGCAACAATATTGAAGGCTTCTGAAACCAGTTCTTCAATCTCTACTTTGTCGAGATTTAGCTTAAGTTTTTGCTTTTCTAATTTTGAGAAGTCCAAAATATCGTTGATGATGCTGTATAAGGATACACCGGATTGGTTGATGATTTCCAGGTATTGTCTTTGCATTTCGTCCAGATTGGTTTCCATAAGGAGCTCTGTAAAACCGATAATACCATTTAATGGGGTTCTTATCTCATGACTCATATTGGCCACAAACTCTGATTTTAAAACATAGGCTTTTTCTGCCAGTTCTCTTTCTTTATCCAAATGACATTTTGCCGCTTGGTTCAATATCTTGTTGACCAACTCTTCCTCTGCTTTATCTAAATTTTTCTCTTCCCTGTCAAATAAATTTAAATGAGTGATCAGATTGTCCTCACGACCGGGGATGGGATAACTTCTATGAAATTTAAATTCCGAGTTCTTAGACTCATAAACCGAAGTCTGGTCATTCAAAAGAAAGTGAGGATTCTGGGGATAGACCTGATTGGGGGATGCATCACTGGAAGCGAGAACGTAAACTTGCCCTTCCGAGGTAATGCTCATGGTGCAAAGCTCCATGTTGGTCATCTTGGCCGCCGCGAATACTAAGAAATCAAAAACATCGGTATGTTTTTTTTCGAATGCACTTAATTTATCAATATAGTGCTGATTCCGCGATTGATCATTGCCATTAATGTGGTCCATAAGGAAGGTTTTTTTTAGAAAGTATCGTTAAATTGCCGTGAAGCTATAATAAACATTGATAGAGTAGGTGGTATTTTCCTTACCTACCAAACTTTGGGCACCCGCAGGTGATATGGTATATCTTACATTCAGTCCCCGGTCCAAAACCGGTGCTCCATTAAACAGTATTTTTTGAGGAGTTTTGGATAAGGGAGCATTTACAGAACTTCCGTCTATACCAATTTGTAATATGTTGGAATTGATGCTGGTCTGCAGACCGCCTTTCTTGAAATAATTTTCGTCCGATTTTACATAGAGCTCAAAATTTTCATTATTGGACAGCATAATTTGGTTTGGAATCATTTGTGACTGACCATCGGTGTATTGGGCAGCGGTATTAAAATTGAAATTTACATTGCGTCCGGAACTGGGGATGGTGATCTCCGACAGAGGAAGCACCTTTAACTGAACAGCCGTATTTTGCAAACTGTTAATTGAGTTATCTGTACTTCTGGCATTGAAGTTCAATTCAAACGTATAAGTTCCAGCTTCAAAAAAAAGGTTTTTAAAATCATCCGAAGAAACATAAAGCTCTGGAATAAAGCTGTTTCTGTTTCCCGCCACAACACTGAAATTAGCTGCGGAAAAATTCTGAAAATCGGCAGATAAGGCTTTGGTCGTGAGTGCAGATCCATTACTACCCAATTTAATGCTTGCTATATTTCTGGTTCCTGGAACACCTTTAGAAGAAGTGAACTGAATGTTTGTAGAAGCAGCTTTCGCCCAAAAATTAAAGTCAACCGTATGTGCGATTTCCGTATTCCCCAAATCCCACACCCGCGTGCTAGTATTGCGGTAGTCATTCAAAGAAGATATTTCTATGTATTTTGTTAAAGAATTTGTGACCCAACGCATAGATGGAGGAATGACTAAAATTGTTTTAAAATTACGTGGTGTAAAGTCATTATAATTCTGAGTGATATCCATGGAGTAATTCCCGGCCCGGAAGGCATTAGCAGTAAATTGTGAGGCAGGAATTTTAAATGTAAAATTGATATTTCCCCGGTTGAATCCTCCCCCGATACTTAGTGATGGCGGTTCAAACCATTTTATAGCGCTTGTACTGAACGACTGAAAACCTGGTAAATAACCTGAAAGTCCAGTATATGGCAGCTGCCCGCCCATACTTTCTAACTGCCATAGAAGAGTGGAACTGGGCAAAGTAAATGAGGAAGAAGAGTGAGTAAAAGTTGGTCCTGAAACAGAGGTAAATGTAGGAGCTGTTGGGAGTAGCCCCAAAAAGGCATAATCCCAGTTTGTTCTGTTAGCGTTCGTCATTACTCTTGTAGGTACTGAGGTAAATTCGGTCCTGTTAAAAATATTATTATCAGGAACCGACAGATACACATCCTGAGCTTTCGTGGCTGCAAACCCACAGAACATGGTAAAAATTCCTATTAGAAAAGCCCTCATCTTTTTCATACTTTTAAATTTAAAACTTTTTCACCTTAATAGTGGTGTCTTTCTTCTTATATTCAAAAACTACGGTTTTTGAATACCCTTCTTTTGTCACCTGAATAGTTTGGGTGGGTTGTGTATAGCTGTATTTGTCATTTTCAATATAGAGACTGTATTTTCCATCTTTCAGGAAAAACTCAAACTCATTTTTTTGGTTAACCACGGCAGTATAGATCACCCCATCTTCACTTTTTGCATATACCACTATTCCGGTTACATCTGTTTCCAAAACATCGTAGGCTTGCTTGATCTCCGTTAATTTCCCACTTACCCTGATGTTTTTTACCAAGCTCACTTTGCGGTTAATATTATTATGTACCATAATGACAGGATCCATCATCAATCGGGCACCTGCACTTTCGTTCACCTTCAGTGTATAAGTACCTTCAGGCACATTCTGAAAAACTACTTTTCCATTCTTATCCGTCATCGCTACATAATTGTCCAGTTTTACAATTTCATTAGCAAGTACCGATTCGCCGGACTCCAGAAGCCCATTGAAATTTTTATCTTCAAAGAACTGGAACGTCACTTTATGATTTCCAAGAGTCGTAGCTGTGGCAAAATATTTTTTAATCCCCACTCTAAACTGGTAATAACTGCCACTGGTTGCATATTCAGCCGTAGATTTATAACCGGAAAGATTAAAATAACCTGTGGTAGACCATGAAGACGAAATCTTATATTCCAGATTACCGGTGATATTGCTGTTTAAATTTTTATAAAGTTCCGAATAGAAGGCTCCGGCTGAAAAAGATCCAGTCAGATTATGATTAAGCATCTGGAAATTATACGAGGCATATACATTATAGTTGGCAAAATTACGGCTTACATCATAATAAGAATTTAAATCAAAGACACTTGTTGCGTTCCATTGGGCTGTTCCGTTGAGGGAGAATGATTTATATCTGTAAGATAAAGTTGTTTTCAAACTGTTGAACCAGTCCGGTTTATTGTTCTCTTTTGAATAAGAATATTCCGCCGTCAGGTTCAATCCGTGGGCACCTAATGTAGTGCTGATATTGGCTTCCAGCCGGTATGAAAAAAGTTCCTGCGATGTGTAAAAATTAGCTGTTTTTTGATTTTCAACCTTTGGAGAAAGTAAAAAATTCCACTTCTTTAAAGAAAACTGATAACCTAATCCCAAAGCTTCTGTACTGTTGAAATAATAACGTAAATTAGAGGTATTCCCAGGTTGGGTTGATGCACCCTGGAAACTCAGGAACTCGGGCTCTATCTGCGAATTCTGATATTGTATAAAAGCGCGCTGAGAAGCAGAAAATTGGCGGCCAATCCTCTGATTTGAGAAAAAAGATCCCCGTTTGATCCCTGCATAACTTTTGGTAGCAAAGGAATTGACAGATTGTATATCCCAGTTCCCTATTTTCCCATCGTAATTGGCTCCCATTGAAGCGCCTGCGTTTTCATCTTTGTTCAAAAGGCCTTTTTCGTGGCTCAGACCAACCTCCGTGCGGATTGTGTTTTTATCATTAATTAAAAATGACGTTACCGCGTTCGCTACCTGTGTATCTATGTTAAGGCGCGGATCATGATCGAATATATAAGACACTTTCCCATTGAAAGATTTAGCATTCCCAAAAGCATATTTTGCGCCCATAATGGTAGATCCTTCTGTTTGTTGGAAATAAGTACCGTACAGATTATAATTATTTTCCAGCGCAAGAATTTCAATCTGATTATTTTTACCAAATTTGGTAGAAACTTTCCCGCCTCTTCCGAAAACCGGATAATCATAATCGCTGCTATTAACATTTCCCACCCTTAACACCGTATTTTTTCTCTCCAGTTCCAGCCACGTATCATACAGATTATAACGACCGTCTTCAACATAGTAATCTGCACCAATATTGAAGCGCGATTTCAAATTCTCAGTCACCCGAAATGCTGTATTTCCCCTTAATTGAAGATAGTTGAAACCTGAACTGTTTTCATTATAGCTAATTTCTGCAAAATTACTTCCGCTCACCGCTTCGTTTCCTCTGGCAATTTGTCTGTTGTGCGATAAAATGACTAAATAGAGTGTGTTGCTTCCCACGATTTTATTATCAAGCAGGTCTGTGACAATTGCATTAATATTAAATTCCGGATAAAGTGTATTCTGTTTTCTGACTGCAATTTTGATTTCAACCGTTTGTTTTTCTAAACCTTCCAGAGATACGGTTTGTTGTTTTGGCATCATTTCCAAACCATCAGGAATGGATTGCAAATCAATCTTAACGGTTCTTTTACTATAACCTTGGTTTTCTACTGTCAGCAGAATTGAGGATTGGGGCACAGCAGGGTTAATGAAATTTTCGTAGGTGGCGGTATAAATTGCGATGTTTTTGTTCTCGTCTTTAGCAACGAAGAATGAGGCGCTTTCAGTTTTGGTAACCGTTGGGCTGGTGTACGAAACCTGGAATTTGATTTCATTGGATCTCAGTTTCATAAAATCCACGTTGGCGATCAGTTTCACAGGAAGATTTTTAGACTGACCTGCACCTAAGGTAAATTCATTTTTGGGATAGAAAAGCAATCCCGGATATTTTTCATTAGGTATGATATTCTGAATGATAATCTCTTCAGAACTTTTATTCTCAACGACCAGGAAATTAGTAAAAGTAGAACCTTTCTCAACAGCTACAGCTACACTGTCATTTTCAAAATGGATTTGTATATCCTTCTTTTCCTGCGCAGAGGCCAAAGAAAAGTGCAGAAGAACAAATACAAAAAATAAGATTGTTCTTCTTAGGACTGATATCGATATTCCATTCTGTAGTTTCAAGACTTAATTTTAAAATTTAAAGTTTTTTTCGCCTACGCGTAAATCATTGGATTCTGCCATTTTGATAATAACCACGCCAAGGAAGTTCCCTGAAATTTTCTCTGGTAAAGAAAACTGAACAACCTGATTGGTATCCGGCAGCATGGAGATGGAAATTGCTGGCAATTTTATTTCCTTACCACTGTCTGTGTTGGTGAGTTCAAACTCAACGGTGGCATCATTGATGGTGTTTCCATCATTATGGATACTTACTGCTACTTTTCTGTTCGCTGCATTCTCATTACTCACCTCTGAAATATTGGTAATATCCAGACTTTTTACATGGTTTCCCGGTGGAGTATAAAAGATGTGAAGTCCCACTTCAAATAAGGTGATAATACCAATACCATTCTGAACACGTGCCTTATCTGCCTGCTGAGGAAGCTGGGTGAAAAACAGCATACTGTTCGTAACAGCATACTGTGATGCATTTGCCGGGATCTGCATGGTCACTACAATCTCCTTTGTGCTTTTCGCAGGAACTGTTACCGCGTTTTCTAAGGTGGATATCCAGGAGGCATTGGAAATTTTTGAACTGCCTGCTTCAAGATAAACCTTATTTCCGTCTTCTTCTCTAACCCAATCTTTGTAGTTGAGATTAAAAACATAATCTTTATCCGAGCTGTTTTGAAGCGTGACTGTCTTTGTTACTTTTTCTCCTGGATTACCTGTGAAAAACAAGCGTGTAGGCGACATAGAGATACTTTGTGCCAGAAGTGAAGAAGACCCTGTGAAGATAAAGAAAATGAAAAGGTGAATAAACTTGTGCATGGTGTAAATAGTTTAATAATAAAGATTCCCAAAACTACTGAAAACATCGCAAAAGGAATCTTTACAAACTAAAATTTTTATTATAAAGCAGTCGCAGTATAAGTTACCGTTTGTGTATAAGTTCCGGCCGGTTTACCTAAAATATCAGGAGATGAGGATTTTGCTGCTGGAATGGTGTAATCCAGATTCAGTGTTAATGCACTTCCGAGAGGAGCATTGGATACTAAAGTTTGATCCGTTGCAGATAAAACAACAGCGCTTTTTGTTCCGCCCATTGTTCCGGCAGCTGTAGCTGCTTTGATAGTCAAAACATTTACAGGGATCAGGTTGGTTCCATTCATAAAATTAGCACCTCCTGCTTTTACTTTAACATTAAAGTTCTTCGTTGAAGTAACTTTTAAAGAGTTGGCTTTAGTAATTGTTTGATCAGAGTTATAGTCTGCTGCAGTAGCATAGTTAAAGTCAACCGTATTACCAATTGCTGTACTTCCCGCGTCGATGGAGATTACATCGTTCAGGGTAATGTTTACCGTTGTGGTTGCTGTAGTATTTTGAGCTTGAACATTGTTAGTTCCTAATATGATTGCTCCAAAAGTTAAGGCTGAGATTACGATTAGTTTTTTCATGATAGTAATATTTAATTGTTCTTTTGTATACTGCAAATTTATAGCAGCGATAAAAGTTTCTTTGTAGTGGAAAAAGGAAGTTCATGTAGTAAAATCACTACAGGATTATTCATTTTGTTTAAATAAAAAAGCCCTCAATACCTGGAAAGTGCTGAGGGCATATATATTGATGTGTTTTTTTATAAAGTAGTCGCAGTATATGTTACTGTTTGGGTATAAGTTCCAGCGGGTTTACCTAAAATATCAGAAGATGAGGATTTTGCTGCTGGAATGGTGTAATCCAGATTCAGTGTTAATGCACTTCCGAGAGGAGCATTGGATACTAAGGTTCTTTCTCCTGGAGATAAAACCACATCGTTTTTGGTTCCGCCCATATTTCCGGGAGCTTCTGCAACCTTGATTGTCAAAACATCTACAGGGATTGAGTTTGAACCATTGACGAAATGCGGTCCTCCCGCTTTTACCTTTACATTAAAATTCTTCGTTGAGGTAACTTTTAAGGAGTTGACTTTGGTAATCGTCTGATCAGAGTTATAGTCTGCTGCAGTAACATAGTTAAAAGCAACTATACCACCAATTGCTGTACTTCCTGCATCTATAGAGATCACATCGTTCAGGGTAATATTTACCGTTGTGGTTGCGGCTGTATTTTGAGCTTGAACATTATTAGTTCCAAATATAACTACTCCAAAAGTTAAGGCTGTGATGGCGATTTGTTTTGTCATGGCAGTAAGATTTAATTATTATTCTTGTTCTCTTTTGAACATTACAAATCTACAGCTGCTACAAAGCAGTTGCTGTATACGTTACTGTTTGAGTATAAGTTCCGGCTGGTTTACCTAAAATATCAGAAGATGAAGATTTTGCCGCTGGAATAGTGTAGTCCAGGTTCAATGTTAATGCACTTCCAAGAGGAGCATTTGATACTAAGGTTTGATCCGTTGCAGATAAAACAACAGCGCTTTTTGTTCCGCCCATGGTTCCGGCAGCTGTAGCCGCTTTGATAGTCAGAACATTTACAGGGATCAGGTTGGTTCCATTCATAAAATTAGCACCTCCTGCTTTTACTTTAACATTAAAGTTCTTCGTTGAAGTAACTTTTAAGGAGTTGGCTTTAGTAATTGTTTGATCAGAGTTATAGTCTGCTGCAGTAGCATAGTTAAAGTCAACCGTATTACCAATTGCTGTACTTCCCGCGTCGATGGAGATTACATCGTTCAGGGTAATGTTTACCGTTGTGGTTGCTGTAGTATTTTGAGCTTGAACATTGTTAGTTCCTAATATGATTGCTCCAAAAGTTAAGGCTGAGATTACGATTAGTTTTTTCATGATAGTAATATTTAATTGTTATTTTTATTTAATTGTTCTTTTGTATACTGCAAATTTATAGCAGCGATAAAAGTTTCTTTGTAGTGGAAAAAGGAAGTTCATGTAGTAAAATCACTACAGGATTACTCATTGGTTTAAATAGAAAATCCCTTAATACTTTCTAAGTGTTGAGGGCGTATCTAATTCCTGTTATTTCTATTATAAAGCTGTCGTGATATAAATTACCGTTGCTTATAATTTTTCTTTAGATTTTCACAAAATTTACTGAATGTTTGGTGTGATGTATTAATTAGATTTAAATGTCCAAAAGCATAGATTCTACCTTACAGATGACAGATACTTATTCCCGGATTTTGAATTTTATCTATATCGGTACAATACATACAAAATCAAAGGCCTCCTGAGGAAGCCTTCGAAACACCAAATCACAAAATATTAATATGAAAATTTATTTATAAAGCTGTTGCAGTATAAGTTACCGTTTGTGTATAAGTTCCTGCTGGTTTACCTAAAATATCAGAAGAAGATGATTTTGCCGCTGGAATGGTGTAGTCCAGATTCAGTGTTAATGCACTTCCAAGAGGAGCATTTGATACTAAAGTTTGATCCGTTGCAGATAAAACAACAGCGCTTTTTGTTCCGCCCATTGTTCCGGCAGCTGTAGCTGCTTTGATAGTCAAAACATTTACAGGGATCAGGTTGGTTCCATTCATAAAA
The DNA here is from genome assembly GCF_019317325.1 of Chryseobacterium sp. D764. Classification (NCBI taxonomy): domain Bacteria; kingdom Pseudomonadati; phylum Bacteroidota; class Flavobacteriia; order Flavobacteriales; family Weeksellaceae; genus Chryseobacterium; species Chryseobacterium sp. D764. The sequence goes on from NZ_CP079219.1 coordinate 558,559, forward strand.
TTAGCACCTCCTGCTTTTACTTTAACATTAAAGTTCTTCGTTGAAGTAACTTTTAAAGAGTTGGCTTTAGTAATTGTTTGATCAGAGTTATAGTCTGCTGCAGTAACATAGTTAAAGTCAACCGTATTACCAATTGCAGTACTTCCCGCATCGATAGAGATTACATCGTTAAGGGTAATGTTTACCGTTGTGGTTGCTGTAGTATTTTGAGCTTGAACATTGTTAGTTCCTAATATGATTGCTCCAAAAGTTAAGGCTGAGATTACGATTAGTTTTTTCATGATAGTAATATTTAAATTTTATTTTTATTTAATTGTTCTTTTGTATACTGCAAATTTATAGCAGCGATAAAAGTTTCTTTGTAGTGGAAAACGGAAATTCATGTAGTAAAATCACTACAGGATTATTCATTTTGCTTGAATAAGAAAAGCCCTCAACACTTTCTAAGTGTTGAGGGCTATATTTAAAAATTGATATTTACTTACAATGCAGTGGCAGTATAAGTTATTTTTTGTGTGTAAGTTCCTTGTGGTTTCCCCAGAAGTACTTTGGATGCATTTTCCGACGAAATAGAGTAGGCAATATTTAAAGACTGTTTAGTACCTAAACTTGCATTACTCACCAGTACCTGATCAGTTGTAGATAAAGTGACCTCATTCAGGGTCCCCACCAGACTTCCACCTGGTATTGCCTTTACCTGTAATATATCTACAGGAATTACGTTTGCACCACTTACAAAGTGTGTACCTTCAGATTTTACTTTTACATCAAAATTTTTGGAGGAAATAATGACTAAACTATTGGGAACGGTCACATTTTTTGATGAGTTATAGTCTTTTGTGCTCCCATAATTAAAATCTACAGCACCTTCTGACGCATCAGTGCCAATGTCCATTGCAATAACGTCTGCTAAAATAATATTTACGGATGTACTAACCTTCTCAGAATTTTGTGCAAGAACCCGGTTGGTTCCTATAGTGATTGCTCCCAGGGATAGGGCAGTGATAACGATTTGTTTTTTCATGATTAATAAATTTAAAGAGGTGTATAAAATATTGTCATTCAGAACTAATTATAAATCTAATAACATTATCCGACATTACCAAAGCTTTATTGTTATTGATTGACTAATTGTCAGTGTTATAGTTTCGATAATGAAGGATTAGCTATTATAAAGTAATTTTTTTATTTCATAGAATACTTCACTATCATTTTAGGTGAGATAATGTTAAAAGCTCTGAAAGCCCGGTATATTTGCTGAAAAGTTTAAAAAAATGAATATCAATTAAGAAAAACAATGGGGAAACCATACAAAATAAACTTTTATAAAGTTAGCAGCTTCATCTTTAAACGACTTAAATTATATTCATTTTCCAATATCTTCTAACGAATTTCTAAATTAATTTGTAAATATTATAAAATGACCTATTTTTAGTATTTTATTACAAAAATACCATTCAATGCCGAAAAAAATTATAAGAAATCTTCAGATAGGAGTAGTGATTTCTTTGATGCTTCTGATTGCTAGTTCCATAGCATCTTATATAAGCATACATAAGCAGATGGAGAATAGGGAAGACCTCTTGAAAAGTAAGGAATCTATAAGCTTAGCAAAAGATATCTTAAATACTCTTTTAAATGCTGAGACGGGCAATCGGGGATATCAGCTTACCGGCCTGGAAAATTTTCTTGAACCTTTCGATAAAAGTAGGAATGAATATCCGCTGCTTGTTTCTCACAAAGATAGACTTAATCTTAGAGATAAAGATCAGATTAATATTCTAAATGAACTGCTACATACTTCAGAAATCTTAATGAAAGAATATGTTTTGCTTATTGAGAATCGTAAAAAGGGAATATTAATAAGTCCGGAAGAACTTGTACAAAACAAGGAGGCTATGGACAAATGCCGCATGCTCGTTCAGAAATTTGTAAAACTTGAGGAAGTTCAACTTGCCATAAAAAATGAAGAGCTGAATAAGTCTTCGAAGTGGACTGTTTTATTTATCATCTTTTCTGCGGTTGCAGCCATTGGTGTAACCGTTTTTGTTTATATACAATTAAAATCTGATCTTATCCGGCGTGGTAAGTTAGAAAGCGATCTGTCTTACACTAAGGAAATGCTTGAAGAAACAGGCTCAGTAGCCCAGGTGGGAGGTTGGGAAGCCAATATGAAGACAGGAAAGCTGTTCTGGTCTCAAAGTACAAGAGAAATTCACAAAATAGAAAATAATTTCCAGCCTACTTTTGAAAATGCCTTTGAATTTTACAAAGGAAAAAGCAGGGAGAGAATAAAATATCTTTTTAACAGGGTAATACAACAAGGAATTCCTTTTGATGAGGAACTTCAGCTTTTACGTAATGATGGCGTTACGATTTGGGTAAGAGTAAAAGGTATTCCCGAATTTGAAGATGATACCTGTAAAAGGGTTTTCGGAATCATTCAGGACATTGATGCCTTCAAAAAAATGTTTTTAGAGGTTACCCGGAAGGAGGCCATAATGCAGTCTTTTGCCACTGACGTTCCTGTTCCTTTGGCCATGTTTGATAAAGATCTTAACTATGTTGCTGTAAGCAGCAGATGGAGAGAGGAATTTAGTATGAATAATGTAGATCTTATCGGTAATAATCTTTTCACGATATCACCTAATATTTCCAAAGAACGAAAAGATATCTATGACAATGCACTTTTGGGAAAAACGTACATCAACAGTGACTTTATGCTAAAGGTGGAAGGAAAAGAAGAAATTCAGCATTATGACCTTAAAGTCGGTCCTTGGTATCTTACAAAAGATGAAGTAGGGGGAGTGATTATTTCCATACAGAATATTACAAATGCTGTAAAGATAAATGAAGAACTGAAAAATGCCAAGGAAACGGCAGATATAGCCAGCAAAGCAAAATCCGAATTTCTGGCCAATATGAGTCATGAGATCAGGACTCCTTTAAATGGAGTTATTGGTTTTTCAGACCTTCTCCTCACAACACCACTGAATGAAACACAGATGCAATATCTGAATTACATCAATGAGTCAGGGGAAAACCTGCTTAGCATTATCAATGATATATTGGATTTTTCTAAAATAGAATCCGGAAAAATGGAGCTTTTGATTGAGAAAACTGATGTTTATGATATGTTAAGCCAGGTCATAAATGTTATTATTTATCAATCCCAGAAAAAAAATATCGAACTTCTTCTCAATATTGAGCCAGGTCTTCCAAAGATACTTTTTTTGGATGAAGCAAGGTTAAAACAGATTTTGATCAATCTTCTGGGAAATGCTGTGAAATTTACAGAAAAGGGAGAGATAGAGCTAAAAGTAGAGAAATTACGCATGGATGATAGTACTATTGTTTTGCGCTTCTCGGTAAGAGATACGGGGATCGGCATCCCTGTTGAAAAACAGAAATACATTTTTAATGCCTTTACTCAGGAAAACAGTTCCATTAGTAAACGATATGGTGGAACGGGTCTAGGACTTACTATCTCAAATAATATCCTGGGATATATGGGAAGCCATTTGTCGCTGAGCAGCGTAAAGGAAAAGGGTTCTGTATTTTTCTTTGACATTGAGATTCCTTACGAGATCTCTCAATTGAGAGAGGAGGATAAAATAACTATTAGAACGGCCTTAGTGGTTGATGATAATGAAACCAATAGGATCATTCTTGACCACATGCTTACCTATAAAAATATCAAGTCTACCTTGGCTTCTAATGGGATGGAAGCGTTGGAAATCCTGTTGAAAGGAGAGCGGTTCGATGTGATCCTGATGGATTATCATATGCCTGTTATGTCAGGACTGGAAACAATAGATAAAATAACAGGGCTGTTCAATCAGCGAAAAGAGACTTCTCCATTTATAGTACTTTCTTCTTCTTCTGAAGAACTGGGCATACTTAATTCAGTTAGAAAAATAGAAAATGCACATTTACTGTTGAAGCCTATCAAATCACATGAACTATACAAAACCTTAAAAAAGGTAGACCGAAGTTATGCAGTAGAAATTAGTAAGGATCAGTCTGAGAAAGTTTTGCAGTTATTTGCCCCAGAATTAGAAGTGCTTTTGGTTGATGATAACGTAGTGAATATGGTCCTGAATAATAGAATAATGAAGTCTCTTGCACCCAGTATACATCTAACGGAAGCCGTCAATGGGCTGCAGGCTTTGGAAGAATGCAGGAAAAAGCATTTTTCCATTATCTTGATGGATGTACAGATGCCAATCATGAGTGGTATTGAGGCAACACGAAATATAAGAATGCTGCCGGGATATGAAAATATACCTATCATAGGCGTTACAGCTGGAAATGTGCTGGGTGAAAAAGAAAAGTGTCTGGAAGCCGGAATGAATGATTTCCTTCCCAAGCCTATCAGGCAGAAAGACCTTGTTGAAGTACTCAAAAAATATATTAATGTTTAGGACTTATAAAAAATGAGCTCAATTTCTTCTGTTAATATCATGTGACAACATATTTTAAATGTACCAGATATAACCTTTATCTAAAACATCAGTTTTCGGTTATATTAATAAAATTACTGAGGATGGCAAATATAAGTTTATTGAGCCTAAAGAACCTGAAGCTTCAATAATACGCTATTTCTTTAATGAAATAGCAAAAGGAATTGAAGCTCCTGAAACTATACGTCGACAGCTTTCAGAAAAGGGAGTAAAAATTTTGAGTAATCAAGCCTTTCATGTTGCAATAAGAAATCCAGTGTATTGTGGTAAAATATTTATAAAGAAATATCGGGATGAAGAAGCTCACTATGTAAAATCTTTACATGCTCCTCTTATAAGAGAGACACTATTTAATAAAGTTCAGTTAATTTTAGAAGGTAATAAAAGAAAAACCCGAAAGTATATAAAATTTAGTTCTGCTGACATTTTTCCATTGAGAGGTTTTTTGATCTGTCCTAAGTGTGGGAGAAATTTAACTGCCAGTGGATCAAAGGGAAGTCAGAAAGTATATTATTATTATTATTATTATCATTGCAAATCATCTTGTGGATTTAGGCAAAGTGCTGAACTTACCAATAATCTTTTTGTTGAGGAATTGAAGAAATATGAATTTCTTCCTTCAGTTCAGAAAATCTTACAAAATATCCTATTAACAGCTTATAAAAAGTACAATAGTAAAGCTGACGACAGAAGAAAGAGAATAATTTCTGAAATAGAGAGTTATAATGCTAAAATAGCTCTTGCAAGAGAAAAATTATTAGCGGAAAAGATTGAGGATGACGATTATATGATCATTAAAGCACAGTCTAAACAAAAAATTGAAATTCTTGAAAATGAACTTCATGCTTGTTTAGTTGTGACTCGTAATCCCAAAAAAGTTGATGATCGCTTAAACAAGGCTCTATCAGTTATATCTAACGTATCATTATTATACCAATCAAGTAGTGTAGAAGCAAAAAGAAAAATAATTAGTTCGATATATCCAGAAAATCTTGAATTTACAGGAATTGAATATCGAACTACCAGAGTAAATTCAGTATTAAGAAGTATATCTCTTGTAACCAATGCGTTAGGTGATGTGAATAATAAAAAAAATGATAAGAAAACAGCTTATCCCTGTCTGGCAGCCCCAACGGAAGATTTCTCGAATTTTTTTAAGGAAGATTTATTGAGAATAGAAAGGATATATGAATATTTTGATTCGGAAGATAATCGGTTTTGATTTAATATTATATGAATATTGATTTTTATAAAATATGACTATATGTAAAATTTTTATATTTTGATCAGAAAGCTGTTGATGCTTATTTCAGAAGAAATATTCAGTTTCGTACATATATTTCTTACTTTCAACAGCCCGGATACTGTTATTGGTATATTGTGCTATTTTTTTGGTATCAAAATCAAATTTCATCAATGCACAGAAGTACAGTTCTGAGAAATTAAGGTTAGAATTTATCTTTAGGATTTCCGGGATAAAGTGTGGAAAAAAAAGTCCTGCAGAAAAGACAAAGTATGACCATCAACAGAAATGATACGTCCACTTTTATATCTACCCAACTTGATAGTCTGATACCGGCTTCTAAAATTTCAACATTAAGTCAGGGAATGTTTGTAGGGGCTGTATCTGATAATTTTGATGAAAGGATTGAACAGAAAATGTTTCATGCAGAAATTGTAGTGGATCATGAAAAAGTATTGGCAGAAACTAAAAATTATCAGCGGATACCGGAGATTTTATCATTTGTAGATGAAAATGAAAAAGATCGGTTCACATCAATTATTGAAGAGAATTACAGAAATGTTGAGCAGGAGGTTATGAGAGTCATTGAAAATGAAATCGAGCGTATAAAAGCTCACCCTGAGCTACAGCATTTAATACCAAAAGAATAAAGTAAAAATCTCCGGAGACCGGGGAAAAAACTAATAACCATGAAAACTCAAATTAAACATGAGAATCGGGTTAGATGAAAAAATAGATACTTCGGTTTTATATTATAAAGCTCTAAATAATGGAATAAGCATTGCACCGGGAAGAATTTTTACACTTCAGAATCAGTTTCACAACTGTTTACGTTTAAATTATGGTGGAGAATGGAATAGAGATATAGAGAAAGCATTAGTGAAACTAGGACAATTAGCGAACCAAATGATTTAGAGAAAGATCCTCTTTAAATTTATAAAATGATTAAATTCATCATGTAAATGTTGAAATTTTTATGGGTAATCATCACAATTTGATCGCTCAGTTTGAGCATAAAAATGGTACTGCCTACTCATTAGGTAAATAAAATACGGAGTTCCGTTATCTCATTGATGATCTAAGGATATTTGGATTCTCATCTGTCTGCAAATTTGGCTGGTGCAGCTCTTGTGTAGTCTGTTTGTTGGAGGCATCACAGATAGGCTTTATGTCCTCATGTCCGCTGTAAACGGCTTTCTATCCTTTCATACCAAAACCATTGAGATTATCATATGGCTTACTATTCCATTCAGTGTGCTTTTTATTTTTGAACTGATTTGATGAGTTCATCCCCGTTTTTTTTAATAGAGGTGAGAAATACGGGGTGTTTTTAATACCAAATCTGTAAGTTATTTCTGATACAGAGTAATTTGCTCCTTTCAGAAGGTTTTAGTTGCTGAAATTAATAAAATTGGTCAGTTCTATAACTGTTTTACCTGCTTCAGTAGATCACTAAGGTAATAGCCAGAAAATAGGTTTTGATGTTCCGGATTTTAGGAATAATTGTTTTTTAATATCTTAGACCGAGAAAATTTCATAATATCTGAAATAAAATAGTGGGCAGATAGTTATAGAACATAAAGCTAAACATCAATAGTATTTAAATCTTCTACAATTTCAATGCAAATTTGCCTTTTTGATTTGAATATTCTGAGGTGTCTTGCAAACATTATAAGGAATTAAACTCATTATTTTATCAACATTTCTATGTTTAAAATTTATAATATTGAAGATTTTAAGTCTCAGAAATCTATAGGTAACGAATTCATGATTGAAAGATTTGAGGATCTTAATCGCCCTCCTGATCTACAGTGGCCCCATAAACATAGTTTTTACGAGATACTTTGGCTTACCTCAGGGAGCGCTATCAATATGGTTGATCATCATCAAACAGAAATTGGACCTAATACTTTATTTTTTATTTCACCTGGCCAACTTCATCAGATGTCAACAACAAAAAATGTGAAAGGTTACAGTATTACTTTTACTGAAGAATTTTTGTTGCTTACCTCAAATAATAAGGATAAACTTCTTTCCCTGAGTTTTCTTAATAACAGTGGCATACTGCCATTCGTTAAATTAACGGATGATAGAGTGAATGAGGTGAAACGTCTCATAGAAATGTTGGAATATGAAATAGGATTATCTGAAAAGTCAGCAATTATTGTCAGTCATTTACTTTTTGTTTTACTCAACAGAATTCAACGTATTATTATCAATACCCACGATTATATTTATGACAATGTAAATAGTCTAAGGCTTAGAAAGTTCCGGGAATTGGTAGACTGTCATTATCTGAATGAAAAAAAAATTGAGTTTTATGCTCAGCAGCTCGGTTTAAGCCCCCATCGTCTGAATGAGGTTACCAAACATATAACTGGAAAAACGGCTGGTGATATTATTCGGGAACGTATATTAATGGAGACCAAAAGGCTATTAGTTCATACTGACTGGAACATTTGCAAAATCTCAGAACATCTTGGTTTTGCAGATTTATCATACTTTTCAAGACAATTCAGAAAAAAAGAAAAATTAACTCCACTTGACTATAGAAATACAATGTCGGAAAAGTTCCAGAATATTTAAAACTTTTCTCTATCGCAATTAATCACCTCCTAAATGTATTCTAGGAGCGACTCTTGGATGATAGAGATTATGTTTCATAGTAGTCCGGTATTAGTTAATACAAGGATTGTTGACTTGATGAGTTTTTTCATTCTATTTCTTACCCTACCATAATTCAACACTTAGAAAAATAAGCATCAGATGCCATTTCAGATGATTCATTTACATGGCAAATTATCTTTGATACTATTGAATGATATCTTCAATTCATTATTATAGGTATGGTAAAGTCAATATTTTAGTGAATAAAAGAAATTTTTTTCCTCAAATATTATAGGTGAACTTCTTTTAGTTTTTATAAAAATAGTGTTGTAAATCAATTGATTATGCATTGCAGTAGAAATGCAGTAGAAACTCCATAAAATAATTGCCATAGTTTTACTACCAAATTTAAGTATGCCTCTTAGGCACTTAAAAATGTATTACGGCCTCTAATAAAACACTACTATTTTAATAAGAAAAATTAAAAGCAATGGAAAAAAAAATGTTACCTATAGCAGTCCTTTTTTATGGATTAACTTTAGCACAGGTTGGAATAAATACAACATCACCAACTCAAACACTAGATGTTAATGGCAATGTGCGATTTCGAAATGTTCCTGAAAATAATGTTCTGGACAATACGGACAGAGTAATGTTGTTACAGGGAGATGGAACAGCCAAAAAGGTTACGATAAGTTCTCTGCAGCCTCCTGGGAAGTTTGCATTGGATGACATTTACACCCTGACAGCTGCTGTTCCTGTTGATAGGAATATCACAGGTACCTATAGTACAAGCAATTCGAAGATTGATAATATTGATATCCAGATGAGTCAATCTATTATTATTCCGGCAAGAACAGAAGGATTAATTATTGTTAATTATTCGGTTCCTATGGGAATGGGAACCGATTTTACCTGTGCAAACAATTTATGGTATTATGGAATAAGATTTTTGAAAGATGGGATTGAGATGCCTCAGGGTTCCAGAAAGTTTACCTTTTTTAGAACAGATCAGACAGCAAAGGTAGCTACAATATCCAGCTCCTATTCTGAAAAAATTACGAATAATACTTTTACCGATCTTACAGTGACCTATTCCTTAAATGGATATTTAGAATTTACTCCAGGTACTATTACTACTAATCCCTGCACTATAAGATTTAATATGAATGCTGCAACAGGAGAAAATTTTAATTGGGGGAAGGCTAATATGAATATACAGTTGTTTAAAAAGCCTCTGTAATATTGGTATCGGTACGTATTCATCGGCATGATGTCCTATAATAGAACAATATTAATATCTTTTTAATCTCTGAAGAATTTTTCCCAGACAAATTAAAGTAATACATAGTCAATCAATAATTTACTTTGTTGGATTCTGGAAGATTACCTATTTAATCTTAATCTATATAGGTATTGCCTGGAATATGATCTCATCAATTTCCAAAATAAAAACATTTTATCTATTACTGCTATAGCGATGATCAATACTGATACTGCCTTAATGGAGGGGCTGTGGGCATATCATATTTTCGTCTTGAGTTTACATTAAGTCTATTTCAATTTTGAAGTTTCCAGCTGCAGTAATATACATTATCCTTTAACAAAAAAATATAAAAAAATGAACACAAAAAATTTATTTTCAATTGCATTGTCAGTAGTAAGTGTAGCTTTTTTTGCACAAACAGGCAATGTAGGAATTAATACAACAACTCCCGGTACAACACTTGATGTGAATGGAGCTATTACCAACCGTGAAACAGCCATAAGTGTTACCAGTAATAATGCTAATATTCCGGCTAATATAAGCCAGGCACAGCTTACAGGAAGTGCTACTGCAACAGTTTCTATTTCCGTTCCGGCTGCACCCAATGCTGGTCAAAGGCTGGTCATTTTTAACAACACTACAGGTGGGTTTGGTGCAGCGCTAAACGGGGTTACCATACCCAATGGAAAAGCACTGGAATTTGTGTACAGTAATGCAGGGTGGAGAGCTACCGACGGAGGGACTGTAGGTGCAGCACCTGTTAATATTTATACCGCAGATGGTGTGCTTAGCAGTAACAGAATTGTAACACAGGGAGCCAATACCTTGGCATTTACAGCCAATCAGCCTAATGCATTCTCTGTAGCCGGAAGTACTTTTTCAGTAGATGCTGCCAATAATAGAGTTGGAATTGGTACAGCTGCACCGGATACTAAATTAACGATTAATACACCAGATAATAATTTTGGTATCCATCACACCAATGGAACGATTAGTCTTAAGTCTTATATAGGATCAGGTGCTGTATGGCTGGGAACGACAACATCACATCCCTTACATCTGGAAACAGGTAATAGTACAAGATTGTCAATTACAGCAAATGGTAATGTTGGTATTGCTGTAGATACTCCAACCAACACATTGGATGTTAACGGCAATGTTAGGTTTCGCTCGTTACCGATACAAACCTCGCTTGGAAGTTCTAATATGTTGCTTTCTGACGGAACTGGCGTTGTTTCACAGATTACTGGTAACGACTTTATCAATACTTTGAAAACTCCTAATAATATTTTCAATGCTGAGCAATTTGCCAGTAGTGCAACTCTGCCTGGAAATGGGGTTAGTAACAGAGTCATATTTGGGACGGTCAATATCAATACGGCAGGGGCAGGTACCTGGGACTTTTCCAATAGCAGTTATACAGTAGCCAAAAGAGGAATATATCATATTGTAGCTGGAGTAAAACTGGAAAATGCTACCAATGCTCCAAATTATGCACTTTATATTAATGCTGGTAATATGGCTTGGACTTTCGGCGGAGCTCCTCAGGCAGGAAATATTTTTATATTATCCGGGACTTATGTAAAGTTGCTGAATGTGGGAGATATTATTTATTGTGATACAAAGACAGGTCCTACTGGCCCCAGCTATAATCATAGCAGTGCATTTATGCATATTATTTATACTGCATTGTAAATGCTATCATGAAGATGAATTAAATTATTGCTGTGAATCTATAAGGAAAGTTGGAAACATATAGTTCTTAATTTACTTGGATGACAAATTGAAAATGATAGTTGCTATGTACTTGTACTTATGTATCGTGTTTTTCTATTGGGCAGATATGAAGTATACTTAACAGAAAAGGCGATTGTACAATCGCCTTTTAAAATAACAGCCCAATCTTAATTGCTTATTTTATTGATTTGATATAAGGAATGAAGTAGACCTATTATTAATTAAAATGTCAGAAAAGTACCAAAATATATAAGAATTTTCCTTTATTAATTTGGATGATTTTGTCAACTTTGCGGTAGATAAGATAGCCGGTCAAAGATTCAATGAGGGTGGTGTATGGACTGCTAATAATTCGCAAATGGTACTCTGAACTACCACCACACAATCCAAACATGAACAATATAATCTGTAATACATCATATCTATGGCTTATTTTTTTACTCCCTCTTTTAAAATACAAGTTGAATTAAAAATGTTAAATCCTCATATATTGTTTCAAATAGCATCTTTTAAATTCAGGAAAGAACTAAGTTGGGGTAAAATGACATCTGATTTTGCTGAAAAGGTCTTCAGGACTGCAATAAAGGCCACTATGATTGCTCAGGCCTGAAAGTGTGGTAAGAATGTTCAGCATTCACATGTCTGATATACATTACCCTTTTTCCTACGAATATCCAGCTTCGATTCCCATTCCAATTGCTTTTTCTGAAGATTCAGCAATCAGGAACTCGCATGCTGAAATATCTGCAAAAGTCTGGTCTATCATTTCTTTCTCCTGGTCTTTTATAATTCGAAAAACCAATAGCTGTATAAGCTTTCATCATTTTAAATTTTAGTACTGTGAAAATACCGGTTTACGTGAAGTAACTGTGAATAAAATGATATTTTCCGAATCATTTGAACATTACCTTAATTTTTTTTCAAATACCTATGGCTCATTTAAAAAATATTTTTATTGTTCTACTCCTTTTGCTGATCTGTAATGTTAAATCTCAAATTACCATTGGGAAAATTGATAGTTTGCAAACCACCACATTCAGTAAGCTTCTTAAGAATGGGGAGTTGTACAAGATTGTTTTATTGGAAACTAAACTAAGAAAAGAATGTCAGCGATTAAATTATAAAAATGGCGAGATACGAGGATGTCTTAATTTAGCTAATGTACTGATCATGATGAAGAAAAATGAAGAGAGCCTTCAAATGGTAGAAATGGCTGAGAAAGAATTGAAAGGTAAGAAAAAGTATGATCTTGAAGCCTATATGTACTTTGTGTATGGTAAAAATTATAATTCTCTGGATTTGCATGAGCAGGCAATTAAATACTTTGACAATGCTTTTGTACTGGCTCACAAGATTAAAGATCAAAAGGAAAAAGAAAAAAGACTCTACAGTATTTATGATTGGAAGAGAAATAGTTTTGAGTATTTAGGATTAATGGATTCTGTTTACAGCAATGAGCGGAAATGTCTGAAATCTCCAATGCCTATGCTATACATTACAATAGCCGAAAGGCATTTTAAGCTACGTAATATAGACTCTGCTGAATTTTACATTAATAAAGCCAATGAACTTCTCACTACCCAACAAATTCCTATTGAGGGGAAGGCCAATGTACTGAGGGCTTTTGGAAAGCTGAATATTGAAAAGAAGAATTACCATAACGCTTTAAAATATTTATTCAGTTCTTTAAAGATCACTTCAAAAGCTCAATTAGGTAAAAGAACGCTGGAATCTTACAAATTGATTGCTGAGGCGTACCGAGGCTTGAATCTTCCCGAGCTGGAGAATGAATATCTGGTAAAATACTCTGCTCTAAATGATAGCTTACAGCAAGAGGAAAATGCCGGAATCAATATGATAATTAAACGAATGCATAAGGAGCAGTCAGATCAAGAAAAAAGATACAGTTTCGTTTTATTGTATGTCATACTCAGTATTGTTTTCCTGGGTGGTGTTATCGTATATTTTGTTTTTAAATTTTCCAAAAGCCGGGAAAGGATTAAAGATGCCGTGATCAATGAAAAAGTAAAAGAATCGGAAAACCTTAAGCGAAAGTTATCCTGTACCTATGAAGAACTGATCATGCTCGCTAAACAATCAGATCCATCCTTTATGATTAAGTTTAAAGATTCTCATTCTGATTTTTATGATTGTCTTATTTCAAAATATCCGGATCTAAATCCAAATGATCTGAAATTATGCGCATTTCTTAAACTGGACTTATCCAACAAACAGATTGCTGATTATGATCACATTTCAATTAGAACTGTTGAATCGAAAAAATACAGACTCCGAAAGAAATTGAAACTTTCCAGAGATATTGATCTCTATAAATGGATTCAGGATTTTTAATTTTTTTAAATTATATTATCAGTAAATCAGGGTTTTATAGGGTGCGGTATAAATGCAGTAAAGATTTTTTGGTACTAATCGAATAAATTTGTTTTCTAGAGTTTTAGGAATAAAATACATAAGGATTAACCATAATTTTTGTCATTCGATCTATCATATAAATAATTGTATTGCAAAGACCTGTCTAAGCTCAAATTAAGATAAGTAGTATTGATATTAATCCATTTTTTCTTTATGATTTTAAATCTAAAATAAAAACCAAATCTATTAACATCAGAAAAGTTACAATTAAAAGATTCTAAAAACACAACCAATGCTTTGCTCTATTTAGATTTTCTGTCATTTTCCCTCCATAAATTACTGAAGTTTCTAATAGAGCGAAGATTTGATAGATTCTCAAGTTGCTGGAATGTAACTTCTCTAACCTACAAAAATCTTAGGGTATGAAAAAGATATTGAATGACCTTAGTTAGTACTGTTTCTCCTACTCAAAAACTAAATGTAATCGGTTGGAAGTCACCAGTACAAAACAGCATCTTGATTTACAATCTTTATGACCTACATACTTTTATAATATGTTTATGAATTTTAAAAATATCCACATTGGGCAGATGATAGAACAAAAAATTAAAGAAAACGGAATAGAAATATCCCGGGTTTGTAATTTTTTGAATATTATGGACGTTGATTTACAGCAAATATATAAGTCTGCAAATATTGATTGTGATACGTTATTAAGGTTTTCTAAGTTAACGGAATACGATTTTTTCCGTATCTATTCACAGCATCTGATTTTGTATTCCCCGCCTAAGGGACCGAATGTTAAGCAGAATAAGACAGATCTGCCCGTTTTTAGAAAAGCAATTTATTCGAAGGAAGTGATTGATTTTATTTTGGAGCAAATTACATCAGGCAAAAAGACAAAATTACAGGTTATTGAGGAATATAGAATTCCTAAAACAACGTTATACAAATGGATAGAAAAATTTCAAAAATGAAACAATATCCCAATTATGGTAGGATTTATGAAGATCTTATTGAACAAAAATATCCGGATAAAAAGGTAAAATGTAAAACATTACTCAAAAAGAATGTTTTATCAGTATTGGATGTTATTAAGCTTAACAATTTGCTTTTTAGTAATGAACAGGATTGCTATAATCAAAAGCTTCGCTCTTATGATGAACCTGCTATTCTGGAAATTTTACAATATCAGAAAATTAATAAGCTTAATAATACCAATGTAGCATCCCATTTTAAATTAAGCCGGAATACGATTACAAAATGGAAGAGACTATACAATAAATTGTAATCTAAAACAGATTTTTAATTCTACTTACAAATATATATGTATTAAAAACTTCTGCTAATGAGATCAGGCTATTATCGTTTTTAGCTGGACACTTTGCTGAGTGGTAATATTGCTGTACGATTCTTCGTGTAAAATCCTTTTTTATAGGTAATCTCTGTATACTAATAAACAAATAATTTATAGAATATCAATTCATCTGCTTATATTTTTAAAAATGGAATGGTGAATTCTTTATTTGTAAGCAAACAGCAGTTTTAGTAGAAATCAGGAATAATTTCTCCTGTAATCAAAGTGCAATATTAAGAGAGTTGGATCATAACACAAAACATATGACAAAATCAAAAGAATTTCAGTATTCTTCTTATTCTCAAAAACAGCATTCATCAATTTTTTTTTCATTTTTTAGACTGATAACTTTGTTGTTGCTATTAGTCATTTGTTTCCATGCTAAGGGACAAAAAATTGACAAAAAAGTGATTGGTAAAATTGATTCTCTAATTGTTATTGCTGATGATTTATACATGAATGGAAAGGATAGAGAACTTATTTTAATTGTAGAGAAAAAAATAATACCTGAATCAAAAAAAAATAATTATCAAAGAGGGTTATGCTATGGTAATTTTTATATTGCTTCCTGTTTATCGTTTGCGGGAAAATACCTTAAAAGTAATATATATATTAAGAAATCACAATCATATACTTCGTATCTAAAAAGTGATTTCACGCAAAGTTCCCGTAATTATGGATTAATAGGAGATAATTTAACAGATCTTGGACTTTATACAGCGGCAGCTCAAAACTATCATAAGGCTGTTCGCGAAATTGAAAAGATTAATACCAAAAATTACAATGACCTTTTAACTCAAAGTACCACCTATAATACGATGGCGAATTTGTATACTATACAGAATTTTCCGGATTCTGTATATTCCTATTTGCTAAAAGAAAAAAAGATATTAAGAACAATTCCTCTGCATATTGCATATAGGGAAGTGGGAAGCTCTTATAGCTCACTAGGAAACTATTATCTTTTAAAAAAAAGTTTTGATTCAGCTGAGTATTATCTTAAAAAGTCATTATCAATTCTAAAAAATAAAGAACATCCGTACGAAATTGAAGCTTTAATCGGGATGGGGGATCTTTACATGTACAGAAAAAAGAATGATAAAGCTATTCAATACTATCAGGAAGCATTGAATAAATCAAGTCTCCATAATTTGCGTTCGCATGGAATATTATATAAAAAGCTGGGGGATTTCTATTTTAAATGCAATGACATCGAAAAAGCTAAGGAATATTCAATTTTAGGACTAAGGTTTGAAGACAGCATCAATGTAAATATGGATCGTGATCGCAATTTCATTGTCAATGAAATTTTAGAAGGAGAAAGAGAAATTTACAAAAATGAAAATAGAAAAATTAACTATGAAGTGGGGCTACTGATAGGTGTAATTATTTTATTACTAATCGTTATTTATGTTTTTCGTAAATCAAAGAAACAAAATGACTTAAAGCTGGATATCAAAGAACTTGAGATAGCTGAAAAGATAGCGTATACTAATGAGTTGGAGCAAAAGTTAAAAATATCTTTAAATGAAGTTATAGAAGCCGCAAAAAAAAATAGTCCTGTTTTTTTTGAAAAATTTCAATCTTTACATCCGAATTTCAGTATAAAATTGTTAGAGATCAATGGTAATCTTATCACCAGTGAATTGATACTTTTGGCATATGTTTACCTAAATTTTTCATCTAAGGAAATAGCATCATATACTTTTAGATCATACCGAACAGTACAAAGTAGAAAATATATGTTACGGAAGAAACTTAATCTGGAGGCCAATCAAGATCTCTATTTATGGCTAAAAAGAAAGACATAAAGGTATACTTATATAGTACGTAAATATTAAGTGTTTTTATTTTTTTTAATATTATCAATCGTAATGTATTGATTATTATTTTATTATGTGATTAATCCTTTTTGCGTATCTGTTTTTTTTTATGAGATTTCTGGTTTATTTTCCTTTGTAACAGAAATTCTTATAAAATGAAAAAAAAATTATTACCTATGGCTGCGATATTTTTTGGCACCATAATCTATGGACAAATTGGTATTAACACTACGGCTCCAAAAGCGACTCTTGACATTATAGCAAAAAATTCAAGCGGAACCTCAACTTTAGCAGATGGATTACTAATACCGCGTATAGACAGGCAAAGGGCTGTAAATATGACTTCAGTTGAGCCTTCTACTCTTATTTATGTAAACAGTATTGCCACTGGCAGCGCTACAGGGCAGGGATCAAATATAGATAGTATAGGGTTCTATTATTTTGATGGCGTAACAAGCAAATGGAGTAAATTAACTACAGTAGCAGATCCTACTCCCGATGCGTTTGTGGATGATAGCGCCAACACAATGGTTAAGCTTGGAGCAACTTCTTCAGGTTCAGCCAGAGCTGCAGGATCAGAATTTGTTATAATGGATGCCGGAAATGTTGGAATGGGTACTTCAACACCAGCCCAAAAGCTGGAAGTAAATGGAAATGTAAAATTCAATGCAGTACCTAATGCTACATCCGTAGATAATACTGATAGAATAATGGTACTACAAAGTGATGGTACTGGTAAAAAAGTTCCTTTAGCTAGTCTTCAGCCTCCTAATGCTTATACCCCAAGAGGAATATTTAGTTATCAGGCACCTAATCCTGTTTTATATGCATTGAATACATCATATCCAACCCAAACTATCATCAATAACATTGATATTGGCTATAATATCTTTACGGTATATATTCCCGCTAATACATCTTCATTGATCCTTTTTAATTACTCAATACCTAATGGATTAACTAATTCTACTGGAGATAACCTCGCTTTAAATACAAGTGGTGCCATTTTCCAGGGAATAAGATTTTTAAAAGATGGGGTGGAAGAACCTAACGGATCAAGGAAATTTCTTCAAACTGGAGTTTCTTGTGTGTCGGGAATTTATTCGGAAACGATTGATAACCCTACTTCCAGTCTAATTGCTATAGTATACTCGATTCAAGGATATCTAGAGATAAATCCGGGCACTAATCTCCCAAGTGGCGCTTTTGCAAGATTTAATATGAATAAAGCAACTGGAGCCAATTATAATTGGGGGAAAGGGATTCTAACATTACAACAGTTTGATAAGCCTCTGTAGTAGTTTTGAGGATGAAATAAAAATATACACAAAAAGTAATCAGAACCCACTATTATAAGTTCGAAATAAAAATAATTTTCTATAACAAGCGATGATTATCTCCGTCAATACAAACTTTATTATCAGACTAGGAGATTTATATATGAAACTCAACAAACATTGATTCTAAATGAAAAAGAAAATTTTCTTCCCAATCATTGTGCCATTAATTTTATTGCTACTTGTTATAAGTCCAGGCACAAGTATAGGAGCGCAAAACATAAACCTTGCTGTTGGTTTTGCTGGATATAAAATAATAAAAATAAAACCCAGCGAAGCGGATTCCTCTGTACGTAAGTGGGACAGTGTACATGTTGTGTATTACGACAAGACTATTAAAAATAATAAGGTATTGTTATGGCTCACTGGTACCAACGGATCAACAGATAATATTCCATTAAATTTTTTTAAAACAGCGTTGGATCAGGGGTATAGGATTATAGCACTTTCTTTCATTAGCACACCTGGTGTTTCGCAGGTATGTGTGGGCAATAAATTAAATGAAAATGTTACTTGTGCAGCTGAGTTTCGTAGGAAACGAATTTACGGTGATAATGTTTTTTTGTCTATTCCAGATGAATTTCAAGATGCTATTATACCCCGTTTGACAAAACTGTTACAGTATTTATCAAGAAATGATAAAGAAGGTTTCTGGTCTCAATACTTAAATCAAAGTACTGGTAAGCCTATCTGGAGCAAAATAGCCATAGCCGGCCAATCTCAGGGTGGAGGTATGGCTGAATTTATTGCCCAGCATGAATCGGTGGCAAGGGTCATCAGTTTTTCCGGAGGATGGGACTACAGCAATTCAACAACAAAAGAGATCGCTGGCTGGTATTATCAGAAATTCATTACTCAACCTGAAAATGTTTTTGCTACTTATCATGTAGAAGAAGCCGCCGCAGCGCAGTTAGATGAAATATGTCTAGCATTACACATACCCAGAGAAAATGTCTTTGCACTAGACCAGCCACTTCTTAAACAAAATAAAGGCCGCAATCCATATCACACAGAAGGCATTAGGAATCCTGTTTATAAGCTTATTTGGCTAAAAATGCTTGGTTCTGGACGCTAGAAAAAGGATAGAAGTTTAAATTGACTTTACAGCTTTTTTCGATGGGAAAAATTGATTACGATGACTATTTTCTCATTAAGAACAGTTGTAAAGTCAATTTAAAGAATTATGCTTCAGAATTACGTGAACAAGCATTAAAGGCAGGAGTAGGAATGTTTGGAAAAAAGAAGGGAATAATATATTTTGTCATTTAGGAGACATTTATGAGGTCTCTGATATATTAACAAAACAAAGAATAGCAAGATTATATTTTCCTGAGAAAGTAATTACTGATGAAAAAATTCTGAATATGTTACCGGAGTTTATAAAAATAATATTTGGAATAAAATTAGAAAAGTCTGTGTCAAGAGTAGGAGAAACTTTAGGTAATGATGAGAAGATAAATCATTTTCTAAAGGAAATTTCTTTGTTTGCTTTTGAACAACAATTGAAAACAATTTAATGGAATATACATTTGATTTTTCTCTAAATTTTGGTGTTCGAATACTGTTAGGTTATCGAAGGTAAAGTTTTCAAACCTTCATTGATCTCTGTGTTAATTAATTGATTTTCAGTGTTTTGATTTTTTATAGTAGAATCAACTAAGTTTTTTTGGGTTGACACTTTTGTAATGAAAGTCTTAATCTGCTGAAAGATAACAATTTGATTATAAGTTTTTTTTTACTGATATAGAAAACATTGTAAGATAAAATGAACAACGTTCAAAAAATATTTATACATTTGTATCATAAAATCATTCTATGAGTATCAGCGAAAGAAAACAGAAGGAGAAAGAGGCACTAAGACTGCTAATTCTAAACGGAGCTAAAAAGCTTTTCGTTGAAAAAGGTATTGAATATACCACGATCAGGAATATAGCTGATGAGATCAATTACAGTGTGGGTACTGTCTATGTTTATTTCAAAGATAAGAATGCGATCTTCCACGACCTTCATTCCATCGGATTTCAGGAGTTGGGGCAGTACTTCAATGAGCTTTTTAAAATAGAGGATCCAATGAAGAGACTGAGAAAAATGGGATTCGTCTACATCAAATTTGCGATGGAAAATTCTGAAATGTATGATCTAATGTTCAATCTGAAAGCTCCGATGGATTATCTAGAGGAACAGAAGAATAATCTGTGGCCAGAAGGAACTGAGACGTATGGCTACTTAAAAAAAACGGTGGAGGAGTGCATGAAGCAAGGCCATTTTAATGGTCATAATTCGGAAGCATTGTCTTTTATGATCTGGAGTTTGGTTCACGGTATGTGCTGTCTGGAGATCCGTCACAGAACCAAAGGCATTAAATTCAGCAGTCCGGAAACTATTCTGTCAGAAGGCTATAACGAATATTTAAAAATATTAGAAAAACTATAAGTTTTTTTTTGCTGAAAAAAATGAACA
Organism: Chryseobacterium sp. D764; assembly: GCF_019317325.1. Classification (NCBI taxonomy): domain Bacteria; kingdom Pseudomonadati; phylum Bacteroidota; class Flavobacteriia; order Flavobacteriales; family Weeksellaceae; genus Chryseobacterium; species Chryseobacterium sp. D764. The sequence goes on from NZ_CP079219.1 coordinate 579,226, forward strand.
CTGTTCAAAATAAAAACAATGTGTAAGTAGTAAGAGATTATTAGTTTTCATTAGGAAATTTCAAGACACACATTAAACTATATAAAATAATTATGGACAGAAGATTTTTTATTAAAAATGCATCTCTCGCATTTTTGGCGACTTCCATGCCTTCTGTCTTCTTTAAAAATATTGATATGGACTTAAGTAATCAAAAATTGTACGATACAATTATCGTAGGTGGCAGTTATGCAGGACTCTCTGCTGCCATGACACTCGGACGTTCTTTGAGGAATGTCTTAATTATTGACAGTGGAAATCCCTGCAATAAACAAACCCCTCATTCACATAATTTCTTGACGAGAGATGGTGTACCCCCGGGAGAAATTGCGAAAATTGCCAGGGAAGAGGTTGCCAAATATCCAACCATCGAGTTTTATGATGGTTTCGCAGTGAATGGAAGCAAAATATCGGAGGGTTTTGTGATAAAGACTTCAGATGGCAATTCATTTAAAGGTAAAAAACTGATTTTTGCCACCGGAATTTTAGATTCCCTACACGATATCAAAGGATTCGCAGAAAGCTGGGGAATATCTGTCATACATTGTCCCTACTGTCATGGATATGAAGTCAGGAACAAGAAAACAGCAATTTTAGCAGATGGAGATCGTCTGGTGTATTTTACCTCGTTAATTAAAAATCTGACCGATGATGTCACATTGATTACATCAGAGATAAATGCCAGTAATGCTGACAATATTGCAATCCTTAAAAGAAATGGTGTCAAAATAATTGAGAAAAAGATCTCAGAAATACAACACCACAACGGATATATCGAAAAGGTTATTTTTTATGATGGAACAGCAGAAAGCTTTGAAGCAATGTATGCACCGGTACCATTCCGTCAACATTCTAATATTCCGGAGGAATTAGGATGTGAGTTGACAGATGCAGGTCTGATCAAAATCGATGAATCTCATAAAACTACCTTAGATAGTGTATATGCAGTTGGTGACAATAGTAACATGTTAAGGTCAGTTTCATTGGCAGTATCATCCGGATCGGTAGCGGGAGTGAAAATCAATGGAGAGTTATCTGCTGAAATGTTTAGCTAATCAATCAGGTGATTTATAAGGTGAGGTTATGCTAAATGTCTGAAGCAAGCCATTTATTTTATGCTCCAATAAAATTAATCCACATTTACAATCTTGTGAGAAATTTTGTTGATGTCTTTTGATGGAATTATGAAACAGTCAATTTAGTCTCACTAAATGATTAGAATAATTACCCTTTTTTGAAAAAAATCATGAACAATGTTCAAATTATAAACAATGTATTTAAAAAATAAAAATCTATCAGTAATGTTTCTGTTATGCCTTGGTTTTCTTGGGTATAGTCAAAAACATCTCGACCGATACATAGAAATCGGTCTTGAAAACAACGAAGTGATCAAACAGAAGAACTTTGACATCAATAAAAGTCTGTATGCGCTAAAGGAAGCACAATCATTGTTTTCGCCGAATGTCGCTTTTGTCACAAATTACACCATTGCAGACGGCGGAAGAACCATTGACATTCCGATCGGGGATATGCTGAATCCGGTGTACAGCACATTGAATCAGATCACGAATTCCAACGCTTTTCCACAACTCCAGAATCAATCGGTATTGATCAATCCAAACAATTTCTACGATGTTAAACTTCACACGACGATGCCTCTGTTGAATTATGAGATCATTTACAATAAAAAGATCAAGGCGCAGCAAACCACAATGCAAAAGATCGAACTGGAAATCTACCAACGTGAATTGGTCAAGGACATAAAAATTGCCTACTACAAGTATCTGCAATCTGTGGAAGGTATCAGGATCTATGAAAACGCATTGGCCATAGTCAAAGAAAATCAAAGGGTCAACAGATCGCTATTTAAAAATGACAAGATCAACAGAACCGCAGTACTCAGGAGTGATAACGAGGTAACGAGAATCGAAGCGAATCTTGAGACAGCAAAAAACACAAGCAAAAATGCAAAATCTTATTTCAATTTTCTTATAAATCAAAAGCTTGATTCAGAAATCGAAATCGATGAGAATATGGAATTACCAACCGAAATGATCACAGAAAATACGTCAAGCAGAGAAGAATTGAAACAATTGGGACAGGCAAAGGAGATCAATGAAAACGTTTACCAGTTGACGAGATCCAGCTGGTTTCCAAAACTAAGCGGATTTGCAGATCTGGGATTGCAGGATTTTGATTTTAAAGTTGAAAAGTCGTCCCGTTACTATTTCGCAGGTCTGAGTCTGGAATGGAACATCTTTTCAGGTAATAAGAACAGATACAAGCTGAAGCAGGTGGATGAGGACAGCAAAAAGATCAGTTCTCAGATCGACAATGTTAAGCAGCAGCTACTGTTGCAGTTCGAGGTTTCCCAAAATAATCTGAAATCAGCATTGGAACAGTATGAATCGGATAAGAAACAAAAGGAAACAGCCAAAAAATACAATGGTGATGTTACCAAACTGTACAAAGAAGGAATGGCGATTTACATCGAATTGCTGGATGCCCAAAATCAGGTGGTCAATACTCAGCTGAACGCCAATATTTCCCTCTATAATTCCTGGATTGCCTTTGCAGAGCTGGAGAGAGCCAATGCCACATTTAATTTTAAAAGATAATATACTAAAAGATCATGAATAAAACATTAAAAATATCAATGCTTTCTCTTTTCTTCATCATGTCCTGTAAAGAAGAGAAAAAAGAAGTCAAACCCTTTGAAAGTGCCGAGGTCATTCCCGTTAAAACCACATCGGTCGGTTCTCTGGCGCTTGCCGGAAATATCAGCGCATCAGGTTTGGTGACAACAGAAAACGAAACGACCTATTCCTTCAAGATCGGTGGAGTGGTGAGTGGTGTTTATGTGGAGGAGGGTCAGTTTTTCAGAAAAGGTCAGCTTCTGGCGACCTTAGATGAAACCGAAATCCGTGCCGGTCTGAATCAGTCCGACTTAAATGTTCAAAAGAATGAACGTGATTACAAACGTGCAACCAATTTATATAAAGACAGTGTGTACACATTGGAGCAGGTACAAAATACCAGAACAGGGCTGGACATTGCCCGAAGACAGAAAGATGCTGTTGCTTTCAATGCCAGATACGCAAAAATCTATGCGAGCGCTGACGGCTTCGTTTCACAAAAAATAGCCAACAAAGGTGAGATCGTAGGCCCGGGTTCGCCGGTTTTAATGATCAATGAAACTTTCCACAACAACAATTATTTACTGAAAGTCGGTTTGACAGATACCGAATGGGCATCCGCAAAGGTTGGGCAAAAGGCGGTGGTTACGCTGGACGGTTATCCGGGTAAGAAATTCGACGCCTTTGTGTTTAGAAAATCGCAGTCTGCTGATATGGCGCTCGGATCTTTTCAGGTAGAGCTTAAACTGATGATGAATGACAGCAAACCTGCCGTGGGAATGTTCGGAAAAGCAGAGATCAAAACCGATCATTCTGAGGATTTTATTGTGATCCCCTATAATTCTCTTCTCGAAGCAGACGGAAAAAAAGCCTTTGTTTATGTTGTAGAAAATAGCAGGGTCAAGAAAAGACCGATCACGATCGCCAAATTTGAAAACAGCAAAGTTTTCGTTCAGGATGGACTTCAGAAAAGCGATAAAATAGTGATCTCCAATAGTGCCTATCTTAACGAGCAGTCGAACATTAAAATTATTAAATAACAACTGATGAAAATTACAAATTTTGCTGTAAAGAACTACCAGTTCACGTTGATCATGTTTCTTCTCGTTGCCGTAGTGGGTATGCTGACACTGTTCACAATGCCAAGATCGGAAGATCCTGCAACACATCCGCCGCAATATCTGATAACGGTCATTTACCCCGGTACAAGTCCAAAGGATATGGAAGAACAGGTGGTTAAACCGATTGAAAACAAGATCTATGGATTGGAGAATATCGATAAGATCCTGACCACTGTGGAAGATGGTGTCGCTGCGTTTGAAGTTAAATTCAAATATGGTGTTGATGTGGAAAACAAATATCAGGAAATCTCAACAGAAGTCAATGCGCTTAAAAACAGTGAGCTTCCGAAGGACATCTATCAGATCAAAACAGAAAAGATATCCTCGGCCGATGTCAAAATTCTGCAGGTGGCCTTGGTGTCTGAAAATGCTTCGGAGAAAAAAATGCACGATGAAGCCGATAAACTTAAAACAAAACTCGAGAAGATCACCAATCTTAAAAACGTCATCTATTCAGGGATTCCTGAGCAGGAGATCAGAGTAGATCTGAAACTGGATAAATTGGCTCAGCTGAGAATCCCTCTGAATGTCGTGATTGGAAGTTTACAGAGCGAGGCTGCCGACATTCCGGGTGGAAGTATTGATATGGACACTAAAGTTTTCAACGTAAAAACGAGCGGTAAGTTCAAAAATGAGGAAGATGTAGCCAACACAGTTATCTACAATGCCAACGGAAAGATCGTCTATATGAAAGATGTTGCCGAAGTGGGTTACAAATCGCAAACGGTAGATCATATCACGAGGATCAACGGACACCGATGTGTTCTTGTCAGTGCAGGGATGAAGGATAATGTCAATATTACAGATGTTCAGAAAGAATTTGAACCGATCCTTGAGCAGACTGCAAAAGAGCTTCCCGAAAATATCAAATTGGTTAAAAATTTCGATCAGGCGAATATGGTTTCGCAGCGTCTCGGACATTTAGGTTTTGACTTTGGATTGGCGATCATATTGGTTATTATTACGTTATTACCTTTGGGGACGCGCGCCTCTGTGATTGTCATGATCTCCATTCCATTGTCATTGGCATTAGGTCTGATCGCTATGAACGCTTTAGGATTTTCATTAAACCAGCTAAGTATCGTTGGTTTGGTGGTCGCTTTGGGACTGCTGGTCGATGACAGTATCGTGGTCGTCGAGAATATTGAAAGATGGCTACGGGAAGGGCATTCCAAAAAAGATGCGGTTCTGAAAGGCACCAGACAGATCGGTTTGGCAGTCGTTGGCTGTACCGCCACGTTGATCATTGCGTTTCTCCCTTTGGCATTCCTTCCTGATGTTGCAGGAGAATTTATGAGAAGTCTTCCGATGGCAGTGATCACGAGTGTTTTAGCTTCGATGTTGGTCGCGTTGATGTTAGTTCCCTTTCTGGGGAGCAAGTTTCTGAAAACCCACGACCACGAAGGCGGAAATATCTTTCTTCAATACCTTCAGAAATTCCTGACCAACAGCTACAAAGGTATTATGCCTAGAGCTTTGAAATATCCAAAGATAACGATCGGAATTTCATTGGCCTTGAGTGTTTTGGCATTTGTGTTACTCAGTTTTACAGGATTTAAACTATTTCCAACCTCTGAAAAACCGATGTTTCTGATCAATATCAAAATGCCTCTTCAATCCAACATTTCCGAAAGTGACCGTGTGGCGAAGATCGTTGAGTCTGAATTAAAAAATCACAAGGAGATCACCTATTATACTTCGAATGTGGGAAAAGGAAACCCTCAAATTTATTACAATGTGCATCCACAGGACAGAAAGCCCGATTTTGCCCAGGTCTTTGTTCAATTGGATGACGAGGCAAAACCAGCTGTAAAGACCGAACTGATCGAAACCTTAAGAGAAAAATTTAAGACAATACCTTACGCGAAAATTGAGGTCAAAGATTTAGAACAGGGAACACCGATTGAGGCCAATATTGTGGTTCGCCTTTTTGGTGAAGATCCTGCGGTGCTGCGATCACTCTCTTCACAGGTTGAAAATATTCTGAGAAAACAGGAAGGTACAGTTTACGTGAGCAATGAGTTGAATACCTATAAAACAGATGTCAAGGTAAAGATCAATAAAGAAAAAGCAAGAACGTTAGGAGTGATGACGAGTGAGGTTGATAAAGTGATTCGCCTTGCCATTGCCGGACTTCCTGTTGGAGATTACATTGATGACCGGGGTGATTCAAGAACAGTGACCTTAACTTTGCCAAGGGAAAAATTCTCCACTCTTGATGCTTTGAAAAATCTTTATGTCAACAATGTTCAGGGGGCACCGATTGCACTGAATCAGATTGCGACAGTTACCTTTGAAATTTCTCCAACAGCGATCAACCACTTCAATAAGTCAAGATTTGCCAAAGTTTCAGCAATGACGGCCAAAGGATACTATGCCAATGACCTGCTGGTGGATATTGTTCCGAAGCTTGATCAACTGAAAATGCCGCAAGGCTACTCTTACAAACTGGCTGGTGAAAAAGAATCTGAAGGCGATGCGCTGGGTGGTAACTTTATCTCGGTCATTATTTTGAGCACATTCCTTTTCATTGCCGTCTTGTTGTTACAGTTCAAAACATTCAAAGGAATTATTATCGTTTTGTCCATCATTCCGTTGGGAATTTTAGGTGGGGTAATTTTCCTGCTGATCGACGGAAGCCCGATGTCAATGGTTGCGATCATCGGATTCATCGGACTGTCGGGAATTCAGGTTAAAAATTCTCTGTTGCTGGTAGATTTCACGAATCAGCTCAGACTGGAAGGGAAGTCGATCGACGAAGCAATTGCTATTGCCGGAGAAACGCGTTTTCTTCCTGTTGTTTTAACTTCCATCACAGCGATCTGTGGATTGATTCCTTTGGCCTTAAATTCAAATCCCTTGATCGCGCCTTTGGCAATTGTGTTGATCGGAGGTTTGATAAGCTCAACAATTCTTTCAAGAATTGTGACCCCTGTAATGTACAAACTGATTCCGCCAAGTCTTGATGTTGAAAAAGAAGAAGAACATTAAAATTAACAAAATGAGGGAATATATTTTAATTACCGGAGCATCATCCGGAATAGGCTACCAAATGGCTATTCAATTGGCCGAGAAAGGTAAAAATCTGATTTTGGTAGCGAGAAGTGAGGAAAAACTCAGAAAGTTGGAGGAAGAATTGATCAGTATCTACAAGGTCTCTGTGTATTGCATGGTCAAAGACCTGTCTGTGGTGGATAATGCTATAGAGCTCTACGGTGAAGTTCTGGAGAAAGATTTGTTGGTTACTGGTTTGGTTAACAATGCCGGTGTTGGAACTTATGGAGAATTCATAGAGACCTCTCTGGAAGAGGAACTGAAGATGATCGACTTGAACATTTCCAGTCTGGTAGTACTTAACAAACTTTTTGCGACTGATATGGTGACAAGAAAATCAGGCCGAATCATGAATGTATCTTCGGTAATGGCATTTCTGCCGTTTCCGTATTATTCGGTTTACTCTGCGACGAAAAGTTTCGTACTGGCCTTTACAGAAACACTCGCTTCAGAACTTGAGGGAACGGGCGTTGTGGTTACTGCACTTTGTCCCGGACCGATCGATACCGGATTTTATACCGAGGAAATGCTCAAGGCCAATATGATGAAAACCAACAAATCGGTACAGCCGGAAGTCGTTGCAAAAGAAGGTGTTAAACTGTTGTTAAATGGAAAAGGCAAGAAGATCGTTGGTTCGATGAATTGGTTTTTATCCAATCTACCACGGCTTATGCCAGATTTTTTGATGATGAAGATTAAAAAGAATCTTGCTAAGCAGGCCTGATCATCCTCTTTGAACTTTAAAAATATTAATCTGGCTTATTCTGGATTGGAAAATAAAAAAAGGCTCCATTTAGATTAGAATGGAGCCTTTTAGCTATTTGTGACCAAGACGAGCCTCCATTATCGAAACGCTGCTCAGCAGAAACTATATTATCAGGAAAAGCAAAACGCTACATCCTACAGATAAAGGCCTACAGGTTTACAACCTTGTCAAAGACAAAAAAATAGCTAATGTCCAAATGACCGCAGAATGGGAAAAAACACTGGATAGAATTGAAAAAGATGAACTCAGTAAAGACCAATTCATGAACGACATCCAACACTACACAGCAGAAATCACCAGCGAACTTTTATCACTCTATATTCCTCAAGAAAATATACCACAATTAAAATGCCCTAAATGCCAAAAACATACTCTTATTATCAAAGCTAAAATTGCCAAATGCGCAGATGAACAGTGTAACTGGATTCTCTTCAGAATTACATGTGGAATACAACTCAGTATTAAAGATCTTACTTTGTTACTAACTCAAAACAAAACATGATTAATTAAGGGCATGAAAACCAAAAACGGTAAAAAGTTTGATGCTTTTATCATTCTAAAAAATGATTTTAGTGCATCATTTGAATTTGAAAAGAAGAATTAATTTCAAGAAAAATAATAATGTAAAGAAGCAGCCAATGAGCTGCTTCTATATTTTATATTTTTATCCAAATTTAACCCCTTTTTCATCTACGGTTTTTACCATTGCCGCATGGTTCATTATTAATTATGAAAGGAGACTTACAGGAGAACTGGGAGCATCGGATTGCTAAATCAATATTGGCTTTACCTCTCTGCGGTAGAACCAATCATTTTTTATAAACTGTCATATAAAATATAACTTTTAATTTCTGATGTAGAAAGCAATGTAAGAGTAAGATAAAAATATTTTATATTCTCTTATAATTTAACCATTTTCTTGACAAGAAGAATAAAAGAGATATTATGAGAACAATTGTAAAGGGCCACAAAAATATCTTCGATAATAGATATAAAATGAAAATACCAGCAAAAGATATAATAGAGAATATTAAGAATAATTTTTCTTTCCCAATAAGCTTTAAAAAATTATAAACAAATAACATTAGAAATCCAAAAAAAGTAAACTGTCCAAAATTATTTTGTAAATAATTGTAATTTAAAGCATTATTATAATCTGGACTTAACCAGATATAGGCGAAAAACATTACGCCGATAAAAGACATAATTAAAATAATAATATCTTTAGATTTTAGTGTTTTCATACATAATATATTTTAGCAACCTGCAGCTTCTAGACAGTCAACAGCTCCCCATCCAGCACCAACAAAGCCTATAACAGCACCTCCCCAAGCTCCGAAGAAACCTCCTGAAGCTCCTCCAACAACTCCACCAATTACAGTAGCTGCGATCATTCTTGGTTTCCATTTGGTTACACAAGCTTGGCAGGCTGGGTTTCTTTTTCCGGCCAAAGCAAGATTTTCTTCAACAATAAAATCAGCTTTTCCGATAACTCTTTCTATAAATTCTTTATTTTCACCGTTATACTTTAATTGAGGATATTTGTCATAGAGAGTTGCTAGTAAATCATTCATTTTATCAAGAGATTCTGATACTTCATCATTTGAATATCCTGTTAATTCTACGAAATACGCTTCTTTTCCACTTTCAAAATTAGCTTGATTAAAGTTCGTTCGGAAACCTTCTTTATTAGGCATATTCTCGAAAAGTGAAAATATGATACTTCCATATTCTATAAAATTCTCGTCTGTAGATAATTGTTTTACTAATTCATCTTCAGTTAATTCATCTGATTTTGCTGCTTGATTATTTGAAATGGTTTTTGATGACACAAGATTATCATCGACATTATTATCATTATTTGAACAAGATGTGAAAAGGGATAAGGACACGATTGTAAGAACAGTTAAAATTTTTTTCATTTTCTTTAGTTTAATTTGTTTGTATATATAATTGTGAATGGTTTGTGATAATACGTAAATAATTACCAAACCTTAAATTATTTACTTTAATGCTCTGGGATTTTCATGATTATTGTTATTTGACGAAAATAAATATTTTATCATATAAATCAAAATTTTATTTATATTTTTTGTTAATACTTAAATATACAAGCTTGAAACGACAAAACTAGTCGTATTAAATTTGAAGTTTCATCAGTCAACTAAGGTCCATTATTGGTCTTTTCTCTGAGGCTGAGCTGCTGTACCTTTTCCAAAGTAAAAATTTTTGTTGTGTTATTTATTAAACTGTAAATTATACACAACGTATCTTTAGTTGAGTACTTTATATAACAGATTATTTAGATGGTTTTCAATATGGTTTTTCAGAGACTACCATTTGACTTTATATATTAAGTAATACAATAATTTAAGCCATGGATAGCAATTTATGCTTTAGTAAAAATATAATACGACGTATTTTGTCGTTTTACAGATATATCTTTGCCTTATTAAAAAAAGTTAATCAATTTCATTTGGGCGAACTTTAAAAGGCTTAATTTTGCAGGCATAAAAAACATAACCATGAACAATAATTATTCTATACAGTTTGTGTATTTCTAATATACACGACTATAAACCACTATTCATTAACGTTAACTACAATATAGCATGAAAAAACTCTACATGGGTGCATTATTCTTATGCACTATTGGGATATTTGCTCAAGAGGTACTCTGGCAGAAAGACATAAAGTCCAATTCACAGGATTTTTTAAGCCAGATTACTACTACCATTGATGGGCAATACCTTATCGTGGGGAGCAGTATCCAAACGGACAAGCTCCAGCAAAACGGCAAACAAAACAATGGTTATGACTTTCACCTGATAAAATTGAATCAGCAGGGAGAACAGGTTTTCGAGAAATATTTATCAGGAAATAATCACGACTATTTATCTTCCACTGTCACTACCCAGGACGGTGGTTTTCTGATTTCTGGGACGTCCTATTCAGAAAAAGGACTTGATAAAAAAGAAGACTCAAAGGGAGGATCAGACATTTGGCTCATTCGGATCAATGAATTTGGTGATGAATTGTGGCAGAAAACATTAGGCACCTCTTCGAATGAAGAAGCGAGAGCAGTTATCCAGACTATCGATCAGGGATTCTTTGTTGCGGGGAATGTACAAAACTCCATTAAAGGTTATGGTTCTAAGGACGTCTGGATTGTAAGACTCAACAAAGATGGGAAAATATTATCTGAACAAACATTGGGAGGACGCGGACTTGATGAAGTTGAAAAGATGATCCCAACGAAAGACGGTGGAGCATTACTGGGAATTTATTCCAGAAGTGAAGCTGTAAGTGGAGATAAGACGGGTAAACAGACAGAAAACTTTGGTGAAGGCGACTACTGGATTGTGAAGCTTGATAAAAATGGCAAAGTTGAATGGGAAAAGAATTTTGGAGGGAAAAATGATGACCATATCAGAACACTAGCATTAACTTCAAATGGTTTTATTGTCGGCGGAGAATCCAGATCAGAAAGGTCAGGCAATAAAACTGTTGGTATTGAAGAAGGCATAGACCTCTGGTTGATTTCTTTAAATGAAAGAGGTGATGAGCAGTGGCAGAAATCCTATAATTTCAAGAATCGTGATATCCTGATGGGGATGAGTGTGATTCATTCAGCGGACGATAAATCATCCAAAGGAATTCTTTTAGGGGGGTATACTCAAGCTGAGGGAAGAATACAAACTGATGATGAAACGTTCTGGATGCTCTATATTGATCAGAACGGTAATGAGCAGTGGAGAAAGCACGTGGGTGGAGAATCAAGGAAAAAGGAGGAAGGGCTTTCAGATCTGAAACTCAACAGAGATGGTTCTATTATTCTGGCAGGAACCAGTGCAGAAGAGCTGGGTAAAGAAAACTGGAAGATTGTAAAATTAGGAGACAAGCAAGTAAGTGAGCTTCTTCCCCAATATGATATCAAGATCTATCCAAACCCTGTATCTGATTATGCTTATATAGAAATTGGCTTTGATTTTAAGGATGCAGATATTTTGTTGTACGATATGAGTGGAAGGCAGCTTCAGAGTCTGAAAACAAAAAATAGAGTGACAAAGATCAATACTCAGGCTTTGGTGCAGGGGGCTTATCTGGTGACGATAAAAACTGATACAAATAAAACGGCGAATGCAAAGCTGATTAAAAAATAAAATATAAATAATGAAAAAGGTATTTGTCATAATATTGTGGCTTTTAAATTTAGCTGACTTAAATGCACAAAATCAAAATAACATTAACCTTCCCACTTCACCTGAAGTGGCAATGTTTAAAAGGTTTGGAGATGTTCCTGTTGGTACATATACAGGAGTAGCACAAACGAATGTTCCTATCTATACAATTCGTGAAGCAGGATTTGAACTACCTATTAATTTGAATTATAATGCGTCCGGTATTAAACTGGATGATCAGGCTACATGGGTAGGATTAGGCTGGAATCTGATGCCCGAGGGCGTAATATATCAAGATGTCAAAGGAAAGGCGGATCAGAATGATGTAAGTTATGCTACCCCAAACGAATATACCCCATTTTATAACAGACTTGAATTATATCCGGGAGGAACAGGACGGTTTAAAGTGGTAAAACAAAAAGGATTTGTTGATTATGATTGGTGTACTATCGGTAACCAGCAAAACCCAGGATGTTTCCCTCCATCATCTCCAAGCGGATCTGATGGAAATACAGTTGTAAATGATATAGTATATAAAAAAAATGCTGAGGTAGATATTTTCAGATTTAATTTCTTTGGACATAGTGGAAGTTTTTTCATTAATCTTCAGACCCGTGAGATTCTTCAGTTGGAGAAAAGTGAAGATATAAAATTTGAAGTTTATAATGATCAGATTATAGCTACTGATGATAATGGGATAAAATATTATTTTGGTCAAAAAGAAATATTTTCCAGCTACAATGGAACGCCTTTATCAGAAGAATTTTCAAGTAGAAGCTATAAAATCAGCAAAATAGTATTTCCAAATACGAAGCAGATCTCTTTTGAGTATCAGGATGCAAATTATAATTTTTATTCTTTTTCCCAACAGAGAAATATCAGAACTTCTGCTTATAGTTTAGGCCCCACTGATATGTGTTATGGAAAAATAAATTATCAGTTTGAACCAGCACAGGCCACATTAAATAATAGTAATGTGAAAATTTTGAAAAAAATTAAAACAGATGAACTTGAAGTAATTTTTAACCTTGGAGACAGACAGGATATTAATCTCTACAGTTGGAACAATCTTAAGAGACTTGAATCTATTGATTTTATAAATATAAGAAATAACAAAAAATTTAAATCTTTAGATTTTATTTATACCTATTTTCCTTATCAGGATGATTTTCCATCTGCCATTACTGAGCTGCAGAACTTTACTCAGATGAAAGATGCATTTGGTAAAAGATTAAAGCTGGATAAAGTTTCTTTTTTTACTTATGATAATAGCGGTAATAAGATCAATAGCAATGAAGAATTTAAATTTGACTATGAGCTTTCCGCTATTTTACCTCCAAAAGTTTCTTTTGCTAAAGATTTTTGGGGATACTAGAACGGCCACTTTAATAATAATTTATTACCTGATTTGAGCTTTTATCTCACTCCTGCTATGGGAGTGCCAGTATATTATGAAGGGAATAATAGATATTCTAATAAAAACTTTGTCAGCTCTTATATGCTTAAGAGAATTGAATATCCTACTAAGGGCTATACTGATTATGAATATGAGCTTAATTCCTTTAAGAATCAGTTTATCCCTAGTCATGACCAGATATTCAACCTCAGCGAGACAATCCATCTTAATAACAATGGTATTGGGGGATATAGTCCTTTAAACAATATATATGATTTTCCATACGACAAAGGAGGTTCTTTGAACTTTCATGCTGAATTTTCAGGAGGATTTGATGGTGGTCCTACTGGACCACAGTCTAAAAGATATAATTATTATCAGATGACTAATGCTAATGCCAGTATTAAACTGTTAAAAATTAAAAAGAATGCAGATGGCGGGGAAACTGTATTGGAAGTTATTAAAGAATGGAAGTTCGGGGAACTTACTAATAATACTGATTTCAGTCAGAATTATAATTTTCAGATGGACGGGGTATTCAACTTCATCAGTTATAATGATCCCACAATTCAAAATAGAGTGGTTTTAAATATTGATAACAGTATGTATCAAGCTGCGGATATTTATCATTCCGCAGGAATAAAAGTCTCTTTTACCATCGTTAAAAAACCTGATATAGGAAGTGATTTTACTTCTTATGGTCACGGACCCAGAATAAAATCCTTAAAAAATTATTCTGGTCAGGGAACTTTAGCAGAATGGAAACAATATGAATATGAAAGTGGCGTTCTTCAAAATAAAATAAGTCCTTTAAGGCAAATGGATTATTACTGTTTTAATTGCGGACAGGCAACCAACTGTTCAGGTTCCTATTCCTATAACAGTTTTTGGTCTATTACGGACCAGATTTCGTCTGGTGAATATGATGCAGTGGGATATGGTAAAATTACTGAAAGTACAGTGGATGTTAATAACCCGTTAAAAATAAAAGGAAAAACTGAATATCATTATAATAATGTAGAAAATGCTGTAGCAGACTACTTCCCTGTAATTAAAAATCAGCTTAATGGACTTTTACAACAAAAAGTGATCAAAGATGCAAATAATAATCCTATTGAATCTGTCACATATAAATACAAAAATCTAGTACCATTTAATCAATTTTATAGTGTTAGAGCTGAAAAGAAGTTTTTATTGAGTGGAAAAGATCCTATAATAGCCTCAACTGGAGAGTATGACGGTATTGCTAAATATCATTTTTATACTACTCCTATGATGGCAGAATCTCATAAAATTGATTCTATAATGACCCAACGATATTTTGGCAATAAAATTATCGAAAGCAAAGAACATTTCACTTATAATACCCTTGGATCAGTTGAGAAACATGAAGCAATAAATCCTGACCAGACGATAATTACAAGTTATAAATATTCTGAAGGAGGTAATAATCCTTATTTATTTAGTAAAGGAATTACTGGAATTCCACTGGAAACTGAAGTAAAAAAGAATAGCAATATTATTTCCAAAATAAAAACTCAATATCCATTATCCCAAGCTGATGCAGACTTAAAAACGTCAAGCCTTCCAATACCTTATGAAGTGCTTAACAAAAATTTGTACTCTGACGATATGGAAAAAATGGTTGTCTATAATCAATACGATTCCAAAGGAAATTTACAACAATATACTGCAAAAAATGGTGTTTCAACAGTGATCGTTTGGGGTTACAACCAAACCCAGCCCATTGCCAAAATAGAAGGAGCCAAATTAGCTGATATTCAACAGTCCTTAATTGATCCTATTGTGACAGCTTCCAATACAGATGCATCAGCAGCTCCCAACAACGATGAAACAGCCTTCTTATCAGCATTGAATACCTTCAGAGCTAATACTGGATTGTCCGGTTATCAGATTACCACCTACACCTATGATCCATTAGTTGGAGTAAGAAGTATCACGCCACCATCAGGAATTAGTGAGTTTTATATCTATGATCCATCAAACCGATTAAAAGAAATCCGTCAGCAGGAAAAAGACAGCAGTGGAAATATGATTTATAAGACGCTGAAAGAATTCAAATACAATTATAAAAATTAAACACCATCATGAAAAAACTTATAATTCCTGTAGGGATTCTTATAATTGGAACTACCCAGGCACAGCTTACCAATACCGAAAATTATGTTTATTCAAAGACGTATTTATCAGATTCTACGCTCCCCAATGTTAAAAGCTCAGAAACCGTTCAGTATTTTGACGGGTTGGGAAGGCCCAAACAAATTGTTAATGTAAAAGCCTCTCCATTAGGAAAAGATGTAGTTATACCCATTAAATATGATCAGTTTGGAAGACAGGTTCACGATTACCTTCCTGTTCCACAGGGAGGAACTCTCAATGGCGGTATTATTACCGATCCATTATCCAATGTAAGCAGTACCCCTTATGGTTCAGAGAAAATCTATTCAGAGAAGATTATTGAAAATTCACCACTGGACCGTGTTTTAGGACAGAAACAAGTGGGAACTGCCTGGGATAACAAACCTGTACAATTTGGATATGATGCCAATGCCGATGGCGAGGTTAAAAGATATACTGCCACTTTTGATTATAACAATTTTACTTCTCAACTAATTTTATCAGGTTCCTACGGAACAGGGCAGCTGTATAAAAATACGGTAACCGATGAAGACGGAAACACAACTATAGAATTTAAAAACGGACAGGGGCAGGTTATATTGGTCAGAAAAGTAATCAGTGCTACAGAAAGCGCCAATACCTATTATGTTTTCAATGATTATAACCAATTGGCGTTTGTGATCCCTCCCAAAGCCTCTTTAGAAGCAGATCCTAATACGGTACTGAATGATTTATGCTATCAGTATAAATATGATGGAAGAAACCGTCTTATAGAAAAGAAGCTTCCTGGTAAGGGCTGGGAATATATGATCTATAACAATGCCGATCAGTTGGTGATGAGCCAGGATGCTCTATTAAGAACAAAAGGACAATGGCTTGTTACCAAATATGACCAGTTTGGAAGAGTAGTGTTTACAGCTATTACCAATAATAATAGTACGAGACAGTCTTTGCAAACTACTATTACAGGAGCTGCTTATACGTTTGAGATAAGAAGCGCTGGCTCTTTTACAGTAAGCGGAATGCCTATTTATTATACCAATAGGGCTCTCCCGGGAAGTCTGGCCCAGGTCTTAAGTGTTAATTATTATGATACTTATCCTGCAGGCTCCTCTGCTGTCACCAATGTGTTTGCCCAGCCTCTTCTTACAGATAACCCGGCTAATGAACAAACTACCAAAGGACTCCTTACCGCTTCCTATATCAAAAATA
The DNA here is from genome assembly GCF_019317325.1 of Chryseobacterium sp. D764. Lineage (NCBI taxonomy): Bacteria > Pseudomonadati > Bacteroidota > Flavobacteriia > Flavobacteriales > Weeksellaceae > Chryseobacterium > Chryseobacterium sp. D764. The sequence continues at coordinate 595,770 of NZ_CP079219.1, forward strand.
TAGAAGATGATAAATGGACCAGAAATTTTGTCTGGTACGATATCAAAGGAAGAAACATAGGTTCAAGAAGTAACAATCATTTAGGAGGGTATACAGTGGTCAACAATAAACTTGATTTTACAGGAGTTATCCTTCAGACCAATACCTACCATAAAAGGCTTGCTGCAGATCCTGAAAAGGCTGTTGTAGAAAAATTCACCTATGATACTCAGAACAGGCTTCTGACTCACACCCATCAGGTGGGCAGCAACCCTGTTGAATACCTCGCTCAAAATAAGTACAATGAAATTTCCCAACTGGAATCTAAGAAAGTAGGAGGAACGGCTGCTGTATCCCCATTACAGACCATAGATTACCAATACAATATCCGGGGCTGGATGACAAAGATCAACGATCCTGCCAACTTAGGGAGCGATCTTTTTGGTTATAAGATCAATTATAATCAGATAGAAGGATTGGAAATGCCTAATTCAGATTTTTCTGATTTAAAGATAAAACCAAAATATAACGGAAATATTGCTGAAGTATCATGGAAAACCTTAACAGAAGATAATGAGCCGCTGAAAAGATATGGGTATGTTTATGATGGTTTAAACAGGTTATCAGCAGGGTTCTATCAGAAAACAGGAGCAGAAGCTGCTAAAGAGTATTTTGAAAAGCCGGAATATGATCTTAACGGAAATATTACACGGCTTAAAAGATCCGAAGGTATTCTTCCGGGAAGTACTGTGGCAGTGAGTATCGATAATCTTAAATATGATTACTCCGGAAACAGGCTGATAAAAGTAACCGATGAACAGCAAAATCCTTCTGGTTATCCTTATCTTGCTGTTCCTAATCCGATTGAGTATGATAATGGCAATCTCAGCGGGAATGGAAACATGACCAAACATTTGGATAAAGGGATTTCCTCTATTGAATATAATTATTTAAATTTACCAGATAAGATTACCCAAAACTCAAAATTGACAAGCTATCTTTACAGAGCAGACGGCGTAAAAGTAAAGAAGCTCTTTGGAGATCTGGAGACCCATTATCTGGATGGCTTCCAGTATAAAACTACATTTTTAAGAGAATCCTGGGATGGAGAAGGAACTTTCATTCCTGATCCTAATGAGATTCCAGAATTGAAATTGAGGATCATTCCTACTTCTGAAGGATATTATGATGCTCTTCTCAACAAGTATGTCTATAATTTTACAGATCATCTGGGAAATGTAAGGTTAAGTTATACCGATACAAATGGAGATGGTATTATCCAGCCAAGGAGATATAATACATCAACATGTTCCCCAATATTTGGTTGCCTGGGAGAATGGAAGCCGGGAGAAATTGTAGAAGTAAATGATTTTTATCCTTTTGGATTACTGCATAATTATACAGCTACAACGCAGAATGCTTATCAGTATAAATACAACGGCAAGGAGCTTCAGGAAACTGGAATGTATGATTTTGGTGCCAGAATGTATATGCCTGATATTGGAAGATGGGGAGTGCATGATCCTTTGAGTGAGTTACAGTTTGCTTACAGTCCATATTCATATGTCTATGGAAATCCTATAAGATTTAATGACCCAACAGGAATGATCGGAGAAGAAGATCCACCAAAGAAAGGTTCTACTCCTAATAATCCTATTGAAATTGGAGAGATTATATTGACAAAAAATGTAACTGATTCTAAGCTATCATTTATGGGTATCCAAAGTTTAAGTGCTTATCATGGTTCCCAGGATAGATTAGCTTTTGGTATAAGAAATAGTCAAGCAGCTCTTGCTACTGAAAAATTTGAAAGAAATCTGGCTTTTACTATGGGAACTTTCCTAATGGGTGGAAGTAATCTTGTGGCTTCTGCAGGTTGGGCTACTCTTGATGCAGTGGTTGATTATCAGGATCAGGAAACCCAAGAAGCTGTGGGAGCAATACAATTGGCGGCAGTATTATTTCAGCTAAAAAAAGGAAATATAAGTGGAATAAAAAAATTAGCTGACGATATTGTCGAACAAGGTTTTTCGTTAAATAAGCACGGTGAGCTAACTAATGGAGTATATACAGTGTCGCAAGGAGCTATGAACAGGCATGTTTTTGCTGGTGTTTATGGTAAAAGTCTTTTTTATCGAACAGTTGACGCTAATGTTGCTGTTTTAAAAGCAGCCCAATATGCTGATGAAGCAGGTTTGTGGATTGGAAATAAAGCAAAGGTTACAGTTACTAATACAAATATTGGTGTATTAGCAAATGGAAAACATACAAATGTTATTAATGTTTATAGAAAACCTAATGGTACCATTCATGGTTCTCCAGGATCAATGAGATAATTATTATGGAAAATATTACCGAGAAAATTAAAAATGTTTTATTACATGATGGAAATTGGAAGTTTTCTGATTTTTATCTTAATGTTGAATTATTAAAAAATACTGATATTCAAATCTCTTTTTGGGAAGATGAAGAGAATTGGGCAACTTTATTAAGCAATAATATAATTATAGGTTATCTATGGAAAGAATACCCTCTTTTAATTATTGAGAAAAACTATGAAAATATTGTCCGCTTAAATAAAAATCAATTTCCATTTTTGTGTACAATTATTGTTGAAAATTTGGATGACAAGAATTTAAAACTAGATTATAATATTTTGAAAAATCAATTATTAGATTGGGAAATTAATTATAATATTTTTTCAGCAAATGACTTATGGTTCAATACAAACAGTATTTGATTACCTCGGATGATACGAGCGTCTCGCTCGTTCCTATGTAAACAAAAAACCTCGCAAAATGCGAGGTTTTTTGTTTACATAATGCTTTGCAGCTTAGTTTGTTTAAGGAACGCATCAAGGAGAGCGAAGACGTGTTGTTTATCGTTCTCTTTTAGTTTCTGGATGTCGAGAATTTTAGAGACGATATTTTTTTCCAAAAGAACATCTGTAGCACCTACAAGATAATCCAGAGAAATTTCCAGAGCTTCCGCAAGTTGTGTAGCCACTTCAATAGATGGTTTTACTTCCTCACGTTCATATCTTCCCTTTGAATATTTACAATCAGCAGGAAAAAGAAAAGACCATCCTTTAAAGAATTTTAGAATAAGAACACCGAAAAGACCTTTAATTACAGGGTTTTTAACGGAAGAAGAATTACAGAATATTGAGAAAGAGTTTAGAGAAAAGAAATACAAAAAAGGACAGTACAGTTTATTTGGAAAAAGAAACCAGGTTATTTTAGGATTAATCATTTATCAAGGCTTAAATACAGGAAGTTTGCGGGAATTAAAAGTAAAAGACATTGATTTAGAAAAAGGAATGATAAGAGTTCCGGAAGCGACAGAAAACCGTTTAAAAGAAAGAGTTTTACCGTTAGAAGCATCACAAATTTTAGAGCTGTATAAATACATCAATGAGACAAGAACCGAATTATTGCAACTCTCAAAAACCGTAAAAGAAAGCGAAAAGCTTTTTATCTTGAGCGAAAACACAAGATTTAGCAGCATAACATCTGAAATCCGAAAACAGATCAATATTGCAAGTCTACAGCTCATTAGAAACAGCAGAATCAATCTTTGGCTCAAACAGTACAATTTACGGGAAGTTCAGTATAAAGCCGGATTTAGATATTTAAGAAGTCTGGAATATTTTAATCAAACAGAACTCGAAAACCTGAAACAGGAAATTGAAAAATATATTTCCTAATATGCCACAGCAAATTACATAATCAAAATTATACGCACGGCAGCCGCAAAACGTTGTTCTCCACTCCGCAAAGCTCCGTTACGCACAAAACCCGATCAGTGCCTATAATTTGGGATTATGTAAAATGCTTTCCTTGCAACAGGCACAGCCTTTTTGCGCCAACGCTCTGCGGTTTTTGATTGGAATTTTAGCCACAATACAACTGAATCGCCGTTGAAATTGCAGTCGGTAAAAGAATGTGGATTTGTGGAAAAATCCGGAGCTGAATCCCGGCGCAATTTTTCCCACAAGTCCACATTTACAACAACACCGAGAATCATTTTTTTGTTTTTATAGCATTACTTGCCACAATAATTAAAACTGTAAATGAAATCGTAAAATAAATAATCTGATCCATGATGAAAAATTTATATTAAAAGTTATTTTGTAAAGTTAAAGCCCAGTTAAAACAGATTCTAAAGAAAATGCACTGAGTTACTTACATATTTTATCGTAAAATTATCGGATAAATCAATTTATATTTTGACAAAATGAGAATACTTATTTTTTTCAATTGAAAGAAAAATATATCTTTGAAAAAGCAACAGAGAAGCGTTCAAAAAGTAAGCGGTTGCGCGAGGAAAAATGAAGTATAGAAATCTCAAAAAATGGTGCAGACTACGGAATGTATGATTATGGAGCTAGATTCTATATGCCTGATTTGGGTAGATGGGGAGTAGTCGATCCATTGGCTACTGAAATGAGGAGTTATAGTCCTTATAACTATGCTTTTAATAATCCAATAAGATTTATTGATCCTGATGGGAGAGCTCCTGTCGGAGGCCCGGGAGATGGAACTGATGGAAAAACTTATAATATAGAGGAAATTGTAATAACGGTTAGACGAAAAACAAATAATTTTCTGATAAGAACTTGGAATGCAATCCAAAATGCTCTTGCTCATCAATATAGTTCTAAGACCAATGCCGATAAATATGGAGGATTAAACTCTTATCGCCAATGGCAGGCTAGTCCATTTTATAATGAAGGAGAAACAAAAACAGATAGGATTTTTCGATTAATTGGGAATAGTAAAAGAGAAGAAATGCTAGATTTCGGTGGTGGTGGATACAATATGTGGGGTGGCTATGGGCGAGCAACAAAAGCAGTTAATGCAATAGAAGAAGCAAGCAATTTAATACCTGCAAAAAGTACAGCACCACAAGTTGGTGAAAGCTTAGGACTAACAGTAAGAGAAGGTAATATTTCAATAGGAGGTAATGCGAATGGGCGTTTTGATTTTGTTGTTACTAAGTCAGGAGATTTAAAAGTTGGATCTGGTCATTATTATTTGTCTGGGGAAGCTAATAATGTACAAGCCGCGGGGCAAATACGATTGCACAATGGTCAAATCGTAGAAATAAATAATGTTTCAGGACATTATGCTCCTTCTGCTCGAGAAGCACAAAATTTCCCGTCAATAATATCTAAGGCAGGAGTAAACACAAGTAACGCTAAGTTAACAATATTTAAAGAATAATGAGTAAAATTAATATCACATCGCCTATAAAAGAATTATCAGATTCTTTATTTAATGATAGAAAAACAGAACAGTTAAGATATTACCCAATAGACAGATTTTATATAGTTGATAATAATTATTTAGGAAAAATATTATCAGCGAATCATTTAGAATTTCTTTTTTACAATTTAGAAAAAATGAACCCGACCTATAGTGTTCAGTTATTTGTATGTTTACCAGAGCTATGGGAAAAGCTAACTTTTAATGATGTAATCACTTTGATTGAAAACTTTACCAGTCCTTTTGCTTTGTATACTTTGGTAGAGTTTACATATAAATATTTAGAGATCGATGTAATGGATGATATATTTTATAATGAAAAAGTAGATATTAAATTTAAAAAAGACTGTCTTAGCTATTTTATGAAGACCATTGCAAACCTATATATGAATGAATTTGACTATATGGAATTAGAAGATAACTTATATGGAGTAAATATTGAACAAATAAAAAAGATACGGCAGAAATTTAAGAATGACAGTAATTTCAAAAAAGTTATGCTTAAAGAAGACGTTTATAAAAAATTATCAGCAATTCAAATATGATAAGAATTAATCTATTATTCTTAGAATAGAATTATTTAATAGATTATCCCCAATGAATTGCACTTTTACTTTGTAGAGCATGAATATAAGATAGTTATAAATAGTTTTAATGATTTTATAGTGATATATTTAATAATCATGAACGGGTTTTCAAATTGGTGTCATTGTTTATTATTTAATATGTTAATAAAGAATAAAACCCTCAAAAGACGAGGGTTTTATTTTTTTGTGATTAGTAAGTTCTGCCTGCTATCCTTGTTTCTTACAAGATTTACTCCTTTTTTGACCCCTTTGTTATAAAGCAGTTCTTGTATGGTAATCATTTTCTTTTCTTATATGTTGGTTGATTGCGATTGTGTTTATTTAACAGTAATAATAGGTGCACGTTTCGTTGCTTCCTGACCAGCAGCTTTAATCAGTTTTACTGAATCTTCTATGTAGAATGTTTTTAGAATTTTGTTATTCGTAATATCCAGCTCTTTTAATGATGTTCCCAGCAGATACAATTGTACCAACTCTTTATTTTTTGATAGATCAAGGTTGATCAGCGATTTACATCCATCAAGATTAAGCGTGTGGAGGGCTGGAAATTTCTTAGTGTCAAAGTCATTAAATAAATTATCCTGTAAATAAATGTATTTTATATTTTTAGAGTTTAGCTGAATTTTGGTTAATCCCAATCTGAAAGCATAAATTCCTTTCAAATTGACTAAACCTTTTAAATTTAGAATTCCAATTTTATTGTTGTCACCTATATAAAGATTTTCAAGCTTTGTAAGTTTGTTCACAACGGAAAAATCTGAAATATTATTCTTGCGCAGATTAAGTTCTTTCAAACTCTGAAAGTGTTCAAGGCCGCTTAAATCGGAAATATTCTTTTCATCCAGTTTCAGTTCTGTTACAGTATTTATTTCTGAAACCTCCAACTTTCCGTTATGGTTTTGATCGAACTGCTGTAATAGAGCCGTTTTGAGATTATTGTCTTTAATGGGAATTTCTTGTGCAGCAATGTTGATGGATAGTATGACTGCAAGGGATATTATAATTTTGTTCATTTTATAAAAGTTAATAATAGAGTCTTTAAAGATATATTTACGACTGTGGATCGATAATAATATACCGTGCATTGTCAGGAATTACAAATTCGTACTTTAGGATGATCTTCGCATTTACATTGTTACTTTCCAATATATCGATTTCATCTTCATTATAGTGATATCCATCTTTTTCATTCCATTCTTTAATCTTGTTGTCGGTAACGGTGTTTCGTATATAATTTGAAAGACAGTAACCTGTTATAAGTTTTGGTGGTTTAAAAGTATTTTGCTTAAACCTGAAAGATATGTCATTTACTGCCAAACAGATGCTTTTACTTTCATAACGACACCTTCTTTAAATTATGTATTCAATTTATGTTCCAAAACAAAAACGTGAATATGGAAAGATTACAAATAAGTACAATGACAACAGAAGAAACAATCGAGCTCCTTAAAACTGATGGCGTGGACATTACTCTGGAGGAAGCAAAAATGATTTTAGTATTTTTATATTTAATTGCCGGTCTTGTAACTAGTGAAAAATTCAATTTTGAAATAATACTAGTAGATTAACTTCTTTAATAAATCTTGTTTTTACTATTAAGTTGATTACAAACCTTGTAAATACTTTTTCGATATCTTTAGGTGAAAATTTTTAAACTAATTATTATGAGTAATGTTGCTTTATATATTCGTGTATCAACTGATGAGCAGGCAGATAGAGGTTACTCTCAACGTGATCAGGAAGAACGCTTAAAAAGGTATTGCGAAACTAATAATCTTAAAATTGATAATATTTTTTTTGAAGATCATTCAGCAAAAAAATTTTAATCGCCCGTCATGGAATGATCTTTTAATTTATCTAAAGAAAAAAAAATCTAAAATTGATAAAGTCTTATTTACTAAATGGGACCGTTTTAGCAGGAATGCAGGTGATGCATATCAAATGATAAGTATCCTTAAGAAACTGGGAGTAGAAGCCCAAACTATAGAACAGCCATTGGATCTTTTCATACCAGAAAATAAAATGATGCTAGCAATTTATCTTGCTGCACCAGAGGTAGAGAATGACAGACGAGCATTGAATACATTTCATGGGATGCGAAGAGCTCGAAAGGAAGGTGGATGGCTAGCGCTCCTTTCGGATACACAAATAAAATTACAGAAGATGGCAAATATAAGTTTATAGAGCCTAAAGAACCCGAAGCTTCAATAATACGCTATTTCTTTAATGAAATAGCAAAAGGAATTGAAGCTTCTGAAACTATACGTCGACAGCTTTCAGAAAAAGGAGTAAAGATTTTGAGTAATCAAGCCTTTCATGTTGCGATAAGAAATCCAGTGTATTGTGGTAAAATATTTATAAAGAAATACCGGGATGAAGAAGCTCACTATGTAAAATCTTTACATGCTCCTCTTATAAGTGAGACACTATTTAATAAAGTTCAGTTAATTTTAGAAGGTAATAAAAGAAAAAACCGAAAGTATATAAAATTTAGTTCTGCTGATGTTTTCCCATTGAGAGGTTTCTTGATTTGTCCAAAATGTGGAAAAAAATTTAACTGCCAGCGGTTCAAAGGGAAGTCAGAAAGTATATTATTACTATCATTGTAAATCATCTTGTGGATTTAGGCAAAGTGCTGAACTTACCAATAATCTTTTTGTTGAGGAATTAAAGAAATATGAGTTTCTTCCTTCAGTTCAAAAAATCTTACAAAATATTCTACTAACAGCCTATAAAAAGTATAATAACAAAGCTGATGATAGAAGAAAAAGAATAATTTCTGAAATAGAGACTTATAATGCTAAGATAGCTCTTGCACGAGAAAAATTATTAGCGGAAAAGATTGAGGATGACGATTATATGATCATTAAAGCACAGTCTAAACAAAAAATTGAAATTCTTGAAAATGAACTTCATGCTTGTTTAGTTGCGACTCGTAATCCCAAAAAAGTTGATGATCGCTTAAACAAGGCTCTATCAGTTATATCTAACTTATCATTATTATACCAATCAAGTAGTGTAGAAGCAAAAAGAAAAATAATTAGTTCGATATATCCAGAAAATCTTGAATTTACAGGAATTGAATATCGAACTACCAAAGTAAATTCAGTATTAAGAATTATGTCTCTTGTAACCAATGCGTTAGGCGATGCAAATAATAAAAAAAATGATAAGAAAACACCTTATCCCTGTCTGGTAGCCCCATCAGGGATCGAACCTGAATCTAAAGTTTAGGAAACTTTTATTCTATCCATTGAACTATGAGGCCTGTTCTAAATGAAGCGTTTCTTGCTTCTCTAAGCCGTAAGTTTGCTTATGAAGCATCAACGAAGTTGATTACATCTTTGCTGCCTTTAGAATATAAAATTTAAATAATTAAACCTTTGCGTAAAAAATGTAAGCAGTATACATATTTTTCCAGATTTTAACTGAGTCGAATAATCTTCAGAAAGCTTTATTTAAAAGGGTATATGGGTAAAAGAATCTGCCCTTTAGGGGCAGATCCAGTAGATAAATACATCTCATTTTTTTAATTAGACAACAATAAAAAGCACAGCCGACAATGCTGTGCTTAAATTTTTATTTCAAATTTAATTGCAATTTCAATAGTAGTAAGAAAAGCAAATAAAGTTTCCACTTCGATTTTTATTACATAGTAAATGTAGTAATAATTTTAATACGAAATATGAATTTAATGTTAAAATTCACAAGTTATCCACAATTTGTTGTGGATAAGTCTGTCGTTAGTTTAAAATCCAGACTTTTGCTGCCTCAATATCCATATCCTGTCCCTCTTTGGGTTCTACCGGAATGTCCGGATCTATCTTTCCATAATAGACTTTTCCGTTACGGTCCATTTCGTAAGAAGTAGCCAAAGCAAGGCTTTTACCGTCACTTAACGTATAAGGTCTGTTTGCTGAAGTATATCCTGCTGAAGGCTGACCAAATAATTTTACATTGTTTTTCCCAATAAAAGCAATGGTAGTGGCTTCTCCGGAGCTTGCTGTACTTGGGCCAATTAGTACCGCTATTTTTGACTGACCGCTCTTAAGCTCATAAGGTTCTTTAATTTTATGCGGACCAAATTTTCTGTTTTTATAGATCCATGGACTCTTTTTACCATTGTAAACAAAATAGCCCAATGTTCCTTCACCGATCAGATTACCAAGTCCACTGATCATAGGGTGCATATTTCCTCCGGTGTTAGTTCTTAGGTCTACAATCCAGCCTTTAATCGCATTTCCGGAATCCAGTTTTTTAATCATATTGTGAATCTGTAAGGCAAAAGTATCCCCAACTTCTGTATTTAAAGAAGCAAAACCCGGAACTGAAACATACCCGATGTTCTGATCGATCAGTCTGGAATCAGGCTTTGCATCATTAGTATTAGCAATTTTTTGCTTCTCAGTACGTTCTTTGCCATCAATGAAAGAATGATTATCGCCTGCCTCTCTCAGGTTTTTGATTATATAATTTAAAGCAGTATCTGTATCATCAACGGTTTTCATCCCTTTTGAAAGATAGCCCAGATTTGTTTCAATATTTTGCCAGTCTAATTTATCTGAAACTATAGAATTCTTTTTCACAATATCTTTAAACTCCTGAATATATTTTATAGAAATTTTAGAAGGCTCCTCTTTTGAAAACGCAATTTTATTGAGCTCAAAATGATCAAACCAAACGGTTCCGTTTCCTGTAAACACTCCTCCAAGAAGCAGGCTTTTTACATTTTTATCAACAGTGAAAATTAAAGAATATTTTGTCCAGCCTTTATTCACAGCAATAGACTTTTGCTGTGATTCTGAATTTCCGAAATCAATCATCCGGCCATTTTCATCTTTTACTTGGGTCCATAGATTGATTATTCCATTGGTATTTTCAGATTTTACATAAGCACTGATTTCTATTTTCTCTAATTGCTGAATGTCAAGAGGAACTTTTTGGGAAAAAGATTGGAAATTTTTGGTGTCATTAGTCTTTCCTGTCAACTGCATTGAGGCTTTTCCTCCGAAGTATTGTGTATAATCTACCTTTCCTTCGTATAAATCCGTTTTTTTAATATTCCAGTGATTGGGTAATCCATCTGTCATGTTTTCAAACCCTGCATTTTGTATTTGAGCTTCCACTGAGCAGAACAGAAATGCTGCTATCATAGTGTAGGTCAATTTTTTCATAGTTATTAATTTGGGCTAAAATAAAGAACTTGTCAACAAATTTATACCTTGTTAACAAATTTTAGTAATGGTTTAGAAGGATTAACATATTATAGACTTACCTATGATTTCTTACAATTACTGCTCAGAAAGGTATTTTAAAACAAAATCATTTAAGATTTTTTTCTCTTCATTACTGCCTTTATTGTCCATATGACCATGATTGATGGAGGTTGATTGTACCGTTATAGAATACTTCTTTTGTTCTGCTTCATTGGGAAGTACTCCTTCATCAGCCGGATAATCGTTAGAACGTAAAGTATAAATTTTAGGAACAGAAGTTCTCGGCAGGAGCATTCTCCGGTTGTCCATTGTGATCAGTTTATACACCAGATTAGGATGCTGATTGCCGAATAACGCTGCCATATCACCACCATTGGAGTGACCTATTAATGTCAGATGTTTATAATCAAGTTCCGGTTTTACTTTTTTAAGTTCATGAAGTACAAACAGAATGTTATCCGAACCACTTTGCCAGAAAGGTCTTCTCACCAACTGTAAATTTCCTTCTGTTGGCAAAGGATTGTCTGTCGTCAGTTCATGTTGAATGCTTACTGTAAAATAACCTTTTGAAGCCAGTTTTTCCGTTAAATAAGAATACACAAAGTAATCTCCGCCTTTATTGAAACCATATCCATGATTGAAGATAATAATCTGTTGGTTAGAAATCTTTTTATCAGTTTTCGGCTCATAAAAGGCGACAGGAATCTTACGGTTTCTGCTTTGATCAAAAAAGGTTAAAGTATCCAGTTTTACTTCGTAATCATGACTTTCAGTATTTTTATTTTGTACAGCACAGCTGGTTATAAAAAGAGGAATGGCCAAAAGAATAGAAAAGGAGTACTTCATGGATTGTTTTTATTTGACAGAATAAAAGAATGATCTTAGTTCATCTGCAAATATATGAGGTAATTCCAATGCGGCAAAATGACCACCTTCACTCATCTTTTTAAAGCTGGTTACATTCACGAAACGTTCTGCCCATTCTTTGGGAAACTGAGCTTCACGGGGAAATACGAGTACTCCGGCAGGGACATTGCTCTTTTGATGAACGTGAGTTCCGCTCCATAAAGCTGCAGCGTCTTCTTTGTACATTCTGGCAGAAGATCCTATCGTCTGAGTTACCCAGTAAATCATAATATTGGTGAGCATCTCATCCCTTCCTCCAAATGCAGTTTCTATTAGCTCTGGTGGAGATCCGGCGTTGATAAAGCTTATGATCCAGCCTGCAAGCCCGATAGGAGAGTCGTTTAGCCCGTAAGCAAGAGACTGGGGCTTGGTAGACTGTACCATTGCATAAGCTCCTTCACTATACCACCAGTGCTGGACAAACTGTGCGAATTGTTTTTCATCTTCACTCATTGTTGCAGGATCTTCCTGGCCGGTTGGGTATCCAACGTCTGTAAGATGAACCGCTTCCATTACATCAGGGTATTTTGAAATCAATGCTTTTACTACTCCCATACCTATATCACCTCCGGCAGCACAGAATTTTTCATATCCAAGCACTTCAGTCATCAGTTTTTTCCAAAGATCGGCGACTTTTGCACTGTTGACCGCCGTTTTATCAGAAAAGCCAAATCCCGGAATAGAAGGGATAATCAGATCAAAACTCTGTTCGCCTTCGGTAAGCAAAGGAATAATTTTATGAAAACGGTAATAACTGTCCGGCCAGCCATGGGTAAGAATCAAAGGTTTGGGGTTGGAGCCTTTTCCTCTGATGTATTGAAAATGAATCAGGATTCCGTCTATGCGGGTTGTATACTGTGGAGGTTGATTTAGCTGCTGTTCATGCATCTTCCAGTTGTAATCGTTTACCCAGTAGTTGGTAAGTTCTTTCAGATAAGTTTCGTTGGTGCCGTAGTTCCAGCCAGAGCCTTCAGGTTCTTCGGGCCATCTGGTGTTTTGGATGCGGTTTTTGAGGTCGGCTATCACCGATTCGGGAATGTTAATAGTAAATGGTTCCATATCTATATATTATATTGGTGTAAAGTGATGATTTGAAAGTTGTTGACAATAAGGATGTTATCAAAGTTATAAACTTTCTCTATTAATAAGTGTTGTCAAAATCATAAATTTTTTGATTTTTTAGTGGCGAAAAAAATGTAACTTTAGTTCATTAAAATCTCGTAATACATATTACTGATTCAGGAGTCATTCTGAAACCTGAAAATCTAGGTTCAATTTCTGAACCCAATACCTCTATCATATAAAACTAAGCAAAGACAATACGTCATTTGCCCCTATCAATGTCATTAGCTTAGAATTGGCTATTGATATTTAATATAAAAAAATCATTATGAATACCTATAAAATTGCCGTAATCGGCGGAACAGGAAAATCCGGTCAATATCTGGTACAAAACCTTTTGAAAAAAGGATATTCCCTTAAACTTTTAGTAAGACATCCTGAAAATTTCACCATTCAAAATTCCTTTATTGAGTTGGTAAAAGGAGATGTAAGAGATGACACAGCTGTCCGTACACTGATTGAAGGGACTGATATTGTAATAAGCACGCTAGGCCAGCCAAAAGGAGAGAGATCTATATTCAGTGATGCGGCGAAAAATATCATCAAAGCGATGAATCATTACGGGATCAGTCGCTATATTGTAACCACAGGTTTGAGTGTGAATACATTATCTGATCAAAAAAACGAAAACGTAAAAATGGCTACAGACTGGATGTACCAGAACTATCCTGAAACGACGGCTGATAAGCAAAAAGAGTACGAACTTCTTATGGAAAGCAATCTGGACTGGACTTTGGTAAGATTACCATTGATTCACCTCACAGAAGAAAGTTATGAAACTGAAACAAATCTTACTGACTGCCTAGGGGAAAATATCAGCGCTTCAGATCTTTCAACATTCTTAGTTTCTCAAATTGATGATGTTGAATACCTAAGGAAAAGTCCGTTTTTGTATAATCTGAAAGAATAAAAAATCAGAATATATTAATGTAATGAAGAATCAGCCACAATGTTCTGTGGCTGATTCTGTTTTAAATATCTTTATTTTTTACGGCCATACATGAGTATCCGCTTAAAAGCATAGATGGCCGGATATTTTGTAAACCTTTGTGCTATTCGGGATTTAAATTCGGTAATGAAACTTTCTTTTTGATTTCCTTCCAGAAGTTCCAGATAAGGTAATAAGGCTGTTCCTGAAATAAATTCATATAAAGCCTCATGATCATCCGCAATAATGGGATAAACTTTCTGATATATTTCTATATCCTGAATTCCGTTATCAAACAAAATCTGAGCATAATCATCCATTGAAAGTACTGGTGAATCACGGTTGAAATGATTCAACTGCGATGCATAAGGTTCTTCATTTGCCATTGCTGTCAGAATCTGATTGAGAACATTTTCTTTCTGAACGGGCATTTGAATGGCGAGCTGCCCTTCAGGAGATAGCAGTCCAATGATCTTAGGAAATAAAGTTTCATGATCGTCCGCCCATTGCAGAGCTGCATTACTGAAAACAAGATCCCATTGTTGTTCTGACTGTACAGCATCTTCAATGCTCTGAAGTTTAAAATGTAGGTTTTCATTTTCATATTTCTTCGATTTTTCAAGCATTTCTGCCGATGAATCAATTCCTAAAAATGTAGAACCTGTCAGTTTTTCGGTTAAAATGGAGGTTTGCTCTCCGGTACCACAGCCTAAGTCGATGGCTTTTATATTGTTTTCAGGCTTGATTAATGCTGCTAAATCGTAAAAGGGTTTGTACCGTACATCTTTGTACTGATCATATAATTCGGGATTCCAGGGCATAAAAATAATTTTGAAATGATACTATAAAGGTAAAGAATCTATCTTAAAAATAGGAGCCAAAATCTTCTCAGTTACTATTTTAAATTGACATAAAAAAAGCGACTATTTTTAAAACAGTCGCTTTTAATTTTATTGTTCAAGTTTTTCCTTGATGTATTTTGCGGTATAAGATTTTTTATTTTTTATCAGATCTTCAGGAGTTCCTGCAAATACAACTTCACCACCATGTTTTCCTGCTTCCGGACCAATATCAATAATATAATCGGCACATTTGATGATATCCGGCTGGTGTTCAATAACAATCACAGAATGTCCAAGATCAATCAATGCCTGCAGTGATTTCAACAGCTTCTGAATATCATGGAAGTGTAGTCCTGTGGAAGGTTCATCAAAGATAAATAAAGTTTTATCCGTTGTTACTCCTTTTACAAGGAATGAAGCCAGTTTTACACGCTGTGCCTCACCACCGGAAAGGGTAGAAGAGCTTTGTCCAAGCTGCAGATATCCTAAACCGACTTCCTGAAGAGGTCTCAGTTTTGTTACAATCTTCTCTTCATTATTATCTTTAAAGAATTCCAGCGCTTCATTTACGGTCATATGAAGAATATCCGAGATGTTTTTCTCATCAAATTTCACCTCAAGAATCTCGTTTTTGAATCGTGTTCCTTTACAAACCTCGCATTCAAGCTCGATATCAGCCATAAACTGCATAGAAACGTTGATAACACCTTCTCCTTTACATTCATCACATCTTCCGCCATCTACGTTAAAAGAGAAATGTTTAGGCTTGTAACCCATCATTTTTGCTACTTTCTGCTTGGCAAAAAGATCACGGATGTCGTCATAAGCTTTCAGATAAGTTACCGGATTTGAACGGGATGATTTTCCAATCGGATTCTGATCAATAAGTTCAATATTTTTGATTAGTTTTTTCGGGAATTCTACAGAATCATAGTCTCCTTTTTTACCTCCCATTCCAAGTTGGATCTGAATGTCATTCGTAAGAATTTCTTTCATCAAAGTAGATTTTCCACTTCCTGAAACCCCGGAAATGACAACGAGGCTTTCCAGTGGAACATCTACATCTATATTTTTAAGGTTGTTCTGACGAGCTCCTTTGATATGAATCCATTCTTTTCCTTTTCTTCGTTTCTTCGGAACTTCAATTTCCAGTCTTCCGGTAAGATATTCTGAAGTGAGAGTATTTGCTTTTTTCAGATCTTTATAATCTCCGGCAAATACCAGTTCACCACCAAGATAACCTGCTTCCGGACCAATATCAATAATATAATCTGCGGCTCTCATTACATCTTCATCGTGTTCTACCACAATTACGGTATTTCCAAGGTCACGAAGATTTTTCAATACTTCAATCAGGTTTTCCGTGTCTTTGGAGTGAAGACCAATAGAAGGTTCATCCAGGATATAAATAGAACCTACCAAAGAACTTCCTAAGCTTGTTGCTAAGTTGATTCTCTGACTTTCCCCTCCTGAAAGCGTATTGGAAGTCCTGTTTAATGTTAAATAGCCTAATCCTACTTTTAATAAAAATTCAAGACGGGTTGTGATTTCATAGATAAGCCTTTTGGCAACCTCTTTGTCATGATCTGAAAGCTGTAACCCATTGATTACCGGAGCCAGTTCATCCAAAGGAAGTTCTATCATCGACTGGATATTATGTCCGTCCACTTTTACCCAGCTGGTTTCTTCACGAAGTCTCAATCCTTCACACGTAGGACAAAGGGTTTTTCCTCTGTAGCGTGAAAGCATTACTCTGTACTGGATTTTATATAAGTTTTCTTCAAGCATTTTGAAGAAATTATTGATGGATGGAAAACTACTTTTTCCGTCACCTTTCCAAAGGAAGTTTTTCTGTTCTTTTGTTAATTGGTGATAAGGTTTATGAATAGGGAAGTCTCCTGCTTTTTTGATGAAATCTTTTTTCCATTCACTCATGGTTTCACCTCTCCAGCTGACAACAGCATCTTCGTAGATGGATAATGTCTTATTGGGAATTACAAGATCTTCGTCTATTCCGATTACTTTTCCATATCCTTCACATGCAGGACATGCTCCATATGGGTTATTAAAGCTGAAAAAATGAACATTCGGTTCAAGAAATTCCATTCCGTCAAGTTCAAACTTATTGGAGAATTCTTTTACTTTTTCAGTATCTGTATTTTTTAATGAGCAATAGCCGCGTCCTTCATAAAATGCCATCTGAATAGAATCCGCAAGTCTTTGTAAAAAGCTTTCGTCTTCTTCATAGGAAAAGCGGTCAATGACAAGATTGATCGTCATTCCTTTTTCAGGAGCAAATCCAAAGCTTTCCAGGTCTTCGATTCCGGCTAAGTTTCCATTGATTTCAAGTCTTGTGAAACCCGCTAGCTTTAAAATATTCAGTGTTTCTTTGAAATTGTCAGTATCATATTCTAAAGGAGCAGTCAATAAAAAAGAAGTATCTTTTTTGGAAGCTTTGATAAAATCTACCACGTCAGAAACCGAATCTTTTTTTACTTCTTCTCCCGAAACAGGAGAAAAGGTTTTCCCGATTCTGGCAAAAAGAAGCTTCATATAATCATAGATCTCCGTAGATGTTCCTACCGTAGAACGCGGATTGGAAGAAATAACTTTCTGCTGGATTGCAATAGACGGCGCAAGTCCTTTAATGTCATCTACTTTTGGTTTTTCTAATTTCCCCAAAAACTGACGCGCATAGGAACTTAAACTTTCAACATATCTTCTCTGCCCTTCAGCATAAATAGTATCAAAGGCCAGAGATGACTTACCGCTTCCTGAAACTCCTGTAATAACAATCAGTTTATTCTTCGGGATCAGGACGTCTATATGTTTCAGATTGTTAAGATGTGCATTCTTAACAAAAATCTGTTTTTTTATGTCTATTTCTGTTGTATTAGCCATATTTTGTTTATTCATAAAAGTAACTGTACAGCATTAAGGCTGCCAGTATAATGGTGTTTTGCCACAGAATATTCCAAGGCTGTCATCAATTGAACTTTTAAATATTTTCCTCAAAAATTAGCTTTGAAAAAGAATACTTTCATCGTAAAATTAAGACCCACAAAATTACGAATTTTTAGTGAAAATTTTATGCATATATTATTGTTAAAAATTATTATCATAAATGGTAAATCAGGGGGATAAAAAATGAAATATAATCATGGAAAAATGGTAAAATGAAGGTGGTTTTGTGATTTATTCCTGTTTTACCGTTTATTTCACAGTATTTTATAAAGTTTTATAAATTATGTTATATTTTTTTTGCTGAACTATTGTTTTGTGTTTTAAAATTATTTAAAATTGTACCCTTAAATATGTAATAAGAAATGAGAAAATTATTCAGAGATCTGGTTACACATTTAATGAAGAAAAGATAGAATTAATCCCTCACAAAGATGCAGCATTCCGCTGCATCTTTTTTTATGACAACTATCATTTGTCTGTCTTGGTGAACTCCCTTACTTTTGGAATCTGTTATAAAAGAAAAACTACGGAACGATTATGATCAAAAAGATAGGAAGTGCTTTTTTTCTGGGATCTTTACTTTGGGTAAATGCACAGGAGAAGACAACAGATATTGAAAGCATTGAATTTCAGGGAAAATTTATCTCTACACCTTATAAAAGTGCCAACCAGAATATCAGCGTTATCAGCAGAGAAGATATTGTAAATTCTCCGGCTAGAAGTATAGACGAAATTCTTCAGCAGGTACCAGGAATGGATATCAGAAGGAGAGGAGCCAATGGGGTACAGAGTGATGTCGGCTTCCGGGGCAGTTCTTTTGAGCAGGTTCTTCTGCTTCTGAACGGAATCAGGATGAATGACTCCCAGACCGGGCATAACAATATGAATATCCCGGTTGACCTGGATGACGTAGAAAGGATAGAAATCATAAAAGGGCCCGCTGCCAGACGTTTTGGGCAGAATGCTTATGCCGGTGTTATCAACATTATTACTAAAACAGTTCCCGGAAAGAAAGTTAAGATCAGTGCAGATGGGGGAGATTTCAGTACGTATGGCCTTGGATTCAACGCGCAGATAGGAAATGAAAAGTTTACCAACTCCCTTCAGGCCAATTCTGCTTCTTCAGAAGGATATATGTTCAATACTGATTATGAGATCAGAAATGTATTTTATCAGGGAAAGCTGAATATCAAAAACGGAGACGTAAGGGTACAGGCCGGTTTTTCGGAAAAGAAATTCGGAGCCAACGGTTTTTATGCTTCCAGTGCTGCAACAAAACAATACGAGGAAACACAGGCTTCGATTGTAAGTGTAGCCCATCAGCAGACTTTTGGGAAACTAAAGCTTAATTCAAATGTATACTGGAGAAGAGGACAGGATATGTATCTTTATGACAGATGGAATCCTGATTTTTACAGAAATATGCATATTGGAAATAATGTAGGCGGTGAGGTAAATTCTAGCTATCAATGGGGATTGGGAACCACCGGAATTGGAGTAGAATTGAGAAAAGAATTTTTAGTGAGCAGTAATCTGGGGGATAGAAACCGCTTTGTATCTCAGGTTTTCTTTGAGCACCATTTTTCATTACTGGATAAAAAACTGAACATCAGTCCGGGAATTTCATGGGCCAACTATTCTAAAGAAGGAAATTTCTTTTATCCTGGTTTGGATGTCGGCTATAACTTTAATCCCAATAGTAAAATCTACGGAAATATCGCAAAAGTACATCGTATACCAACCTTTACTGAACTTTATTATGTCAGCGGAACAGAACAGGGAAATCCGAATTTACAGCCTGAAAATGCGCTTTCATCCGAGGTAGGATATCAATATCAAAATAACAGAATTTTAGCTAAAATAAGCGGGTTTTTAAGGAACTCCAGCAATTCTATTGACTGGGTTAAAAATGACCTTAAAGACAAAATTTGGTTTGCCGAGAATGTAGGAGACATCAAAACGAAAGGGATTGAAGCAGAGTGGAGTCATAGGCCGTTAGACTGGCTGAAATACACAGTTGGGTATACGTATATCGACAGTAAATATGAAGAAAAAAACGGTTTGGTTTCAAGATATATTCTGGACAACCTGAGACACCAGTTTATTTCCAAATTAGAAGTGAAATTCCTGAAAAACTTCACCAATGAGCTTGTTTACCGTTACAATGAAAGAGTAAATCTGGGAACTTATAATCTTGTTGATGAAAAGCTGAGTTTTGCTAAAAAAGACTACTCAGTTTACGTTTTGGTTAATAATATTACCAATACAAATTATACGGAAGCATTTGGAGTGGCAATGCCGCAAAGGTGGTTTCACATTGGTTTTTCTTACACAATTAATATTAAGTAGGTGTTAATTTAATATTAATGAAAGTTAATATTAACAAATTGTTAAAAAATATACATTTGCAAAAATTTTTTATGAAACGTCTTATAGGCCTAGGTTTACTACTTGGAATTTCTTTTTTTAAAGCACAGGAACATATTTCCAGCTTCAATGCAGTGACTCTGACCTATAAGTTTCATCCAAAATTTTTCCTTTATGCAGAAGGACAGATGCGTGGTAATGAAGACTATACCTATCCTGATTATTATGAGATAAAAGGAGGCTTAGGATATAATCTTACCAAAAATCACAAGCCTTTCGTAGGATTGGGAAGATATGTCAACTATAAAGAGCACAGTTTAAGCAGAGAGGAATTCAGAGTATGGCTTCAGGATGTCATTGATATTAAAAAAGGCATCGTAAAATTTGAAAACCGTTTTCGTGTTGAAAAAAGCTGGTTCTATGAGCCTAAAACAGATCTTACTTCCCAGAGAATGCGTTACAGATACCGTCTGAATGTAAGTGTCCCTTTAAATTCCAAAACAATAAAGAAAGGTACTGTCTTCGCTAATGCGTATGACGAAATTTTCTTTGTAAGCCCTATGAAACCTAGCTTTGCCAGAAACAGAGTTTATGGTGGTTTTGGGTATCAGATTGATGATTACTTTGGAATCGTGAGCGGATATCTTTGGCAGCGTGAATTTGAAGCGAAAGGGAACAAAAATTTACATTTCATTTACCTTGCGTTAAACATCAACATCGATGGGACGGATCATCACACGAAGACCTACGATTTCCCAGGTGCAGATTAATTCTTACGTAAACTTGACTGAAAATTTAATAAATCCAGCTTAGAATTAAGATAGTGATCATTGAGTAATGCCCGGTATTTTTCAATCAGCAAAGATATAGCACCTACCTCATGCTCAAGATATTTGTCTTTGTTGAAGTAAATATATTCAGAATCTATAAATTCCTGTAAAAGATTTTTATCTTCATCAGTTAAGGCTTCCTTATAAGCTGAATTTTCAAGAAGTTCCCTGGTCTTTTGTTTAAAGGGTTCTTCTGCTTTTAATAGCATTCACATCAGGTGAAAGAAAAACTTTTTGTGGAGCTTTTACTTTGATTTCAGCTACAATTTCATCAATAATGGCAAACAGCTCAGGCTGGTGTGATCTGTTGACTTCTATCAGGTGACGGGTGCTGTAATGTGTCTTTTTAAAAATAAATTTAACAAGAAATATAAATACAAAAACTCCAACACTTAGCAATCCTGCTGCACCAAAAACGGTAAAGTAATTGAGAGAAATACTTAACAGTTTTATAGCCCCATATCCTAATAAGAATATCATCAGGAGTGAGGCGAGTATAAGTATCAGATAGATCAGGAAAAAAACTGAAATAGATACAATAGCAGAGACCAGCTTGGATTGATAAGCTGATGAAATTTCAGGAAGGTTATTAGTCATGTATTTTTTATTAATACTTCTCTATCAGATAACGGTACGCTTTCAGATATTTATTGAATCTTTTAATATCCTTAGGCGTAAGTTCTCTGTTTACTCTTCTAAGATCCATATTGTCACGAAGGTCATTCAGTTTTACGGCAACCGAGAGCAGAGATCTTTCTGTTCTTTTAATGAAATCATCGTAATCTTCTTCCGGATCAAATTTGGTAAGACAGCTGATGGCGAAAATGATATATTCAGGAAACCCCTCAGACCTTAAATAATCCAGACTGAATTCCACCGGATGGTCTTCTACGACATCATGCAGTACTCCAACGATTTTTTCGTCCAGTGTTTTGCCATATTCCATCACGCGCATCACGTGGGCTATGTATGGAGCATGGTATTTATCGGTTTGTCCTTTATGGGCTTTGTCAGCAATTTTGATTGCTCTATTCAGTAATTCTTCTTTTGTCATTTCTAATGAAAAATAGAATACAAAAATAAAAAATGCCTTAAAAAAATAAGACATTTTTATTAAGATTATTTCAATTCATTTTAAAGACTTGCCTCATTCTCTACGTGAGCATGCGGAGCATTGTTCTTTACAGACTCTATTCCGTTTTCCATGCCGTTGTCAGATTCATACATCTGGCTGGTTCCTATGATCTGTCCGTTTCCTGCTTTAAGATTGAAATAACATCTGCCGTCATTGGCTGTATTTCTTTCAAATTTTGAATCTTCCTGTGAATAGGTCTTTACAGATCCGATTCCGTTTTCGCAGGATGGTTTTGTGCTGTAACCCTGGCTGGTTAAAATTACCTGTCCGTTTCCTGCTTTGAGGTTAAACTGAAAGTCTCCGTTTGTTCTTTTAGAGATAATAAATTTTCCCATGTTTATCGTTTTTTTGAATTTGTGTTGTATTATTTAGATGGTAAAAGCTTCTTTGGACTTATCTGGAATTTGTCAGGAGTAATCGCGTTTAAAATTTTGTATTGTGAATAGTCCTTTGAGGATTCTTTCAAAGCCAGATAAGCCGTAGTATCGTTAGGTTTCTTAATCAACATTTTATAAAGTCCTATCCGGGACTGATTTGATTTCAGCGCAAAGTTTCCGGGGAATTTCCCTTTGCTGACAATTTTTACGGTATCTGTTTTTGGAATAGGAATTAAGTTTTCCTTTTTTTGTGCCGTCAGAGAAGCAGATAAAAGGAGTAGGGGAAATAATGTCTTCATATTATGTTTCGCGCTTTATGGTTTTTAGTTATAATAAAATTAGCAAAAATTATTGATCCTTCAGTAATAATCTGTAGTGTTTTGTGATTGTTTTCCCGGAAAATCTGATTGTAAGGGTTGTAGCCTCATGACTGTTATTGGTTTTATCAGAAATAATGAGAATTGAAAAATAGGAGTGATTGCCTTTTGATTCCCATTTTTTTAATGTTTCTTCCCTGTAACTCCGTAAGCTTTTATCATTCCTTTCTTTTTTTCTGTCTATCCAAAATATATCTGATCTTATATAATTCGGATAGTGATTGACAAGCTTCTTAATTTCATTTATTAAAAAAGGATAATCATTAAGAATCATCCTTGTTGTAATACATGTTTCTTCCTCAAATTCCTTCATCAGCTCTGTTCCACAAAAGGCGGTCCGTTCACTGTTAACTATTTTTTTAGGTTTCTCAGGTTTGTTTTGGTAGGCATATACTATTTTGTTTATAATCGGATCTTCCATTAGGCTGCTGCCTCTAAGGGTATCATTGGGCTTTCGTTGTGAAAAAATAATTCCGGGAATCAGAAATACAATAAAAACATATAATTTTAAATTCATCAATAAAAAATAAAGATTATTACATTAAATATATAAAAAACGCCCCGTAATGAGGCGTTTTGAATCAAATTTATGTTATTAAAGACTAATAAGCTCCTTTCTCGATATAGTGAGCCGCAACTTTTTCAGTTAAAGCTACTACATTCGGATGATTGGTATATTTTGTGAATCTTCTTAATCCTGAAAGCATCATTCTCTGTTCATCTCCTTCAGCGAAAGAAACGATTCCTTCTTTAGCAGCAGAGATGATTTTCTCAACCGCTTTGTAAAGATTAAGCTGAGCCATAGCTGCTTCTACAGATTCAGGAGAGAAGTGTTTCTCTGCTCTTAATACTGCAGATTCTGCCATATAGATTTGGTTAAGGATTTCAGAAGCGTTTAATAATAAATGCTGCTGTTTTTCAATATCCATCATGAATTTCTGAAGTGCAGCTCCGGAAACCATCAGGAATACTTTCTTAAGATTTGCGATAATAGCTTTTTCTTCACTCATGAATTCTGAATAATCTGGAACTTCAAATGAAGGGATACCCATCAATTCTTTGCTGATTGCCATTGCAGGAGATAAAAGATCTAATTCACCTTTCATTGCTCTCTTAATAAGCATTCCTACAGCCAATAATCTATTGATTTCGTTGGTACCTTCATAAATTCTACCAATTCTGGCATCTCTCCATGCAGATTCCATAGGTGTATCTTCTGAGAATCCCATTCCTCCATAAATCTGGATTCCTTCATCAGCTGTATTTTGAGTAAGGTCAGAAACGAAAACTTTAAGGATAGAAGCTTCTACTGCAAATTCTTCAACACCTTTTAATTCAGCTTGTTGATGATCCATTCCGCCAGCAACTAAGTCTGCAATTTTATCTTCAACATTTTTTGCTAAACGGTAAGAACCAGCTTCACTCACAAAAACTCCGGTTGACATTTCTGCAATTTTCTTTCTGATTGCTCCGAAAGTAGAAATAGAAACACCAAATTGCTTTCTTTCATTTGAATACTGAATAGAATGGTTTAAAATTCTTCTTTGTCCGTCAAGGTTTGCTGCAGCTAATTTAATTCTACCAACATTTAATGCATTCAAAGCGATTTTGAAACCGTTGTTTCTTTCACCTAACATATTTTCAACAGGAATTTTCATATCATTGAAGAAAACCTGACGGGTGGAAGAGGAACGAATACCTAATTTATGTTCTTCTTCACCAAATGTTAAACTGTTTGGATTTTCTAATTCTGAACGGTTGATCACAAAACCTGTAATGTTTTTATCATCATCAATTTTTGCAAATAATGTGAAAGTATCTGCAAAACCTGCATTCGAAATCCACATTTTTTGTCCATTGATGATGTAATGTTTTCCGTCTTCAGACAATTTTGCTCTTGTTTTCCCTGAATTGGCATCAGATCCTGCATCCGGCTCAGTCAAGCAATAGGCACCGAATTTTGTTCCTGTAGCTAAATCCGGAAGGTATTTCTTTTTCAATTCTTCATTCCCGTAAAGTAGAGTCGGAAGAGTTCCGATTCCCGTATGTGCTCCATAAGCCGTAGCTAATGAACCATTTCCTCCGGAAACATAATCGCAAGCTAACATTGTACTCACAAATCCCATTCCCAAACCGCCATATTCTTCAGGAACAGTGATTCCTAATAATCCCATTTCTCCTAATTTACGCATTGTTTCTTCAGTCAATGCATAATCCTTTTTCTCAAAACGGTCATGTTGTGGAATTACTTCTCTGTCTATAAATTCTTTAGCAGAATCACGAAGCATTTTTTGTTCTTCAGAAAGTTCTTCCAAAGAGAAAATTTCATTAGCTGGAATTTGTTTAATTAAAAACTCACCGCCTTTTAATGTTTTATTAAGTGTATCACTCATTATTTTTGTTTTTTAATTATAATAATTCAAAGATTGAAGCTGCGCCTTGGCCTGTTCCAACGCACATAGAAACCATTCCGTATTTGTTTCCGCGCTTTCTCATTTCGTCAAGAAGCTGAACTGTTAATTTCGTTCCTGTACATCCAAGAGGGTGACCCAATGCGATGGCTCCTCCGTTTACATTTAGAATATCAGGATTTAAGCCTAATTCTTTCTTAATGGCAACAGATTGTGATGCGAATGCTTCGTTTAATTCGATTAATTCAATATCTTTTAATTCTAAACCTGCTTGTTTTAAAGCTTTTGGAATAGCATAAATAGGTCCCATTCCCATGATTCTTGGCTCTAATCCGGCTGCTGCATAAGCAACTAATCTTGCTTCAGGCTCCAAACCTAATTCTTTTACCATTTCCTCACTCATTACCATTACAAAAGCAGCTCCGTCACTCATTTGAGAAGAGTTTCCGGCTGTTACGCTTCCTCCGTTGGCAAATACAGGTCTTAATTTTGCTAAACCAGCTAAAGAAGTATCAGCTCTTGGACCTTCATCTATTGAAAAATCAAACTTTTTAGTCTGCATTTTCTGATTTTCATCCAGGAAGTTATATTCTACAGGAATCGGAACAATCTGGTTGGCAAATTTTCCTTCCTGATTAGCTTTTAAAGCTTTCATATGAGATTCAAAAGCAAACTGATCCTGCTCTTCTCTCGTAATATTATATTGTTTTGCAACTTCTTCAGCCGTGTAACCCATTCCCCAATAGTAATCAGGGTTTGTTTTTGCGATATCCGTTTCAGGAACCGGTTTGTAACCTCCCATCGGAATGTATGACATAGATTCAGTACCACCCGCGATGATACAATCTGCCATACCAGCCTGAATTTTTGCAGAAGCAATAGCAATAGCCTCACTTCCTGAAGCACAGTATCTGTTGACGGTTACTCCCGGAACTTTATCGGTATTTAATCCCATCAAAGAGATCAGACGTGCAACGTTCAGCCCTTGTTCAGCTTCCGGCATTGCATTTCCTACGATAAGGTCATCAATTCTGTTTTTATCTAATTGTGGGAGTTCTGCCATTAATTTTTCAATAACGGTAGCCGCCATGACATCAGGTCTTGTAAATCTTAAACTTCCTTTTGGAGCTTTTCCAACGGCAGTTCTGAAACCTTTTACTATATATGCTGTTTTCATTTTGTTTTAATTAAATTATTTTTAGACTTTTTTGCCTCGTAGAGGTAAACTGTTCATAATATTTGTTTATGCTTTCTTTGTAGAGCTCCGTAGGAGCGACCTGTTAATCGCTAACCCATTCAAATAAATATTTTGGATCATATTCTATTTCAAATTTTGACATAAAATCCAGATATTCTTCTCTAAAAGTTTTCTTTTTATGATGTTCTTCCTGATTTAAAATATATTTTACAACAGAATCAACACTGCTTTTAGAATATGAAAAAGCTCCGTACCCTTCCTGCCAATTGAATTTTCCATTGATCCACCCTTTTTCATTGATGAATTTTGAAGAACCCGCTTTAATATCTCTTACTAAATCTGAAACCGAAAGGGTCGGATTCATACTTACGAGAATATGTACATGGTCTGGCATTGCAAAAACTGCGAATAACTTTTGGTTTCTATTGGACACAATACCTGTAATAAACTGATGTAATTCTTCTCTGTTTTCTTTTGAAATCAGATTTTGTCTTCCTTTTACAGCGAAAACAATTTGAATATAAATCTGAGTGTATGTATTTGCCATAAATTAACAGGCCGCCTCTACGAGGCTCTCCAATTTAAATTATTCATCTATTAACAGTTCGCTCCTACGGAGCTTCCGCTAGTTTCTTAGAGGTTTTCCGTTCTGTAACATGTACTGGATTCTTTCCAGAGTTTTTCTTTCTCCACAAAGCTGAAGGAAGGTTTCTCTTTCAAGATTCAATAGATATTGTTCTGTAACGACTGTTGGTTCAGACAGATTTCCACCTACCATTACGTTGGCTAGTTTATCTGCAATTTTCTTGTCGTGTGCAGAGATGAAGTTTCCGGTTAGCATTTGGTCTGTTCCTACGTAGAACATTCCTAATGCATCTTTACCAAGAACTTTTACTTTTTGCTCGATTGGCTGAGTATAGCCTTGTTCTGCTAATAGTTTTGCTACTTTTTTAGCTTCAGCAATTTGTCTGTTTTTGCTTACGGAAACAATGTCTTTTCCTTTTTCAAGGATTCCCATGTCATAAGCTTCATACGCAGAAGTTGCTACTTTACCCATTGCAATATTCATGAAAGCATCACGAAGTCTGTTGTTTTTAACATCATCATTATGGAATTCTCTGGAAGTTCTTAAAGTCAGTTCTTTAGTACCACCTCCGCCAGGAATTACACCTACACCAGTTTCTACTAGTCCAATGTATGTTTCTGCTGCTGCAACCACTCGGTCGGCATGCATTGTCATTTCGCATCCTCCACCCAGAGTCATTCCGTGAGGAGCAACAACTACAGGAATAGAGGAGTAGCGTACTCTCATCATTGATTTCTGGAAGTAAGCGATCGCCATATTCAAATCATCCCAATCCTGCTCGATAGCCATCATAAGGATCATAGCAAGGTTTGCTCCTACAGAGAAATTAGTTCCCTGGTTTCCTACAACTAATCCATCATATTCTTTTTCTGCTAAATCAATTGCTCTGTTTAATCCATCAAGAACTTCACCTCCAAGAGAGTTCATTTTTGAACGGATCTCGAAGTTGATAATTCCGTCTCCTAAATCTTCAATAGAAGCACCAGAATTACTCCAAAGTGTTTTGTTTTTTCTGATATTATCTAAGATGATGAATGCATCCTGACCTGGGATTTTATTGTATTCTCCTGAATTTTTATCAACGTAAATACTTTGCCCTTCATCATTAACTTTATAGAAAGTTTCTACATTTTTCACCCAGTCAGAAACTTCGTATCCTGCATCTTTTGCCAGTTCTATACCTTTGGCAACACCTACGGCATCCCAGATTTCAAATGGTCCGTTTTCCCATCCGAAACCTGCTCTCATGGCATCGTCAATTTTATAAACCTCGTCAGAGATTTCAGGAACTTTATGTGAAACGTAAGCGAATAATGCTCCTAACGATTTTCTGTATAATTCACCAGCTTTATCCTTACCTCCGATCAGAACTTTGAATCTGTCAATTGGTTTGTCAATCGCTTTTGTTAATTCTAAG
Source organism: Chryseobacterium sp. D764 (assembly GCF_019317325.1). Taxonomy (NCBI): domain Bacteria; kingdom Pseudomonadati; phylum Bacteroidota; class Flavobacteriia; order Flavobacteriales; family Weeksellaceae; genus Chryseobacterium; species Chryseobacterium sp. D764. The sequence goes on from NZ_CP079219.1 coordinate 624,279, forward strand.
GTAGGGAATGAAGATTTTCCTTGAAGTTCATACTCTAAAGTGTCAAGGTTTAATCCGTGAATTTCAGATTTTCCTTCTGCATTTTTCACTTTTTTATAGAAACCTTGTTCTGTTTTTGAACCTAGCCATTTATTATCCATCATTTTCTGGATATAGCCTGGAAGCGCAAAAACATCATTGAAATCATTAGCTTCAGCACCGCTCTGGCGAACGCCGTTGGCTACCATTACCAAAGTGTCAAGACCTACAACATCAGCTGTTCTGAACGTAGCAGATTTTGGACGTCCTATTACCGGACCAGTTAATTTATCAACATCAGAAACAGTAAGTCCTAATTTCTGTACATTGTGAAGAAGATCCATCATAGAGAATACACCGATTCTGTTGGCGATGAAAGCAGGAGTGTCTTTGGCTAAAACGGTGGTTTTACCTAAGAATTTCGCCCCGTAGTTCATATAGAAATCGATGATCTCAGGAGCTGTATCGTTAGTAGGGATAATTTCTAAAAGAGGAAGATATCTTACAGGATTGAAGAAGTGTGTTCCTGCGAAGTACTTTTTGAAATCTTCGCTTCTTCCTTCTGTCAGGAAATGAATAGGAATCCCGGATGTATTAGAAGAAATTAATGTTCCCGGTTTTCTGAACTGTTCAATCTTTTCGTATACAGACTTCTTAATGTCAAGTCTTTCTACTACCACTTCAATGATCCAGTCTGTGTTTTTTATTTTCGGAAGATCATCATCGAAGTTTCCGATTTTAATTCTGTCTGCAAACTTTGGTGAATAAAGAAGTGCAGGACTTGCTTTTTTAAGTTTTTCAAAGTTTTCGGAAGCAATTCTGTTTCTTACTACCTTATCATCTTTGGTCAAACCTTTTTTCTGTTCAGCTTCAGTAAGTTCAAAAGGAACAATATCCAAGAGTGATACTTCAACACCGATGTTGGCGAAGTGAGCCGCGATACCGCTTCCCATAATTCCTGAACCAAGAACCGTTACATGTTTGATTCTTCTTTTCATATGTAAATTTTTATTTTTATAAGATTATATGCCACCCGGAGGTTTCATCATAATTTATTTTCTGTTGTTTAATAATTCGTTTGCTATTTTCATGATTTCAGTCATGACATCTTTAAAAGCATCCAGCTTTTCGGGAGCAATTTTTTCCATCACCTTCTTGTTGAAGTTGACAACGACTTCCTTTGACATGTTTCTGGAGTTTAGTCCTTTATCTGTAAGCTTAATGATAACCTCTCTTTTATCAGTGGTTGTCTTTTCCTTATAGATATATCCGTTATCTTCCAGAAGTTTGATGATTCTCGTTAATGAAGTGGGTTCAATAGCCATCTTAGGACCAAGATTGGTACTTCGGGTTCCTTCTTTGGGATCAATTTTAAGAAGAGTAAGCGCCTGTACCGCTGTGGAATCATGTTCCTGGGCTAATTCTGTGTACATTTTAGAAACAGCCAACCAGGTCTGCTTTAAAATTAAATCTACGTTTTCTATTTTTTCCTTATTATTATCCATCATTTTTGCGCCAATGGTTTTACCCAAATTTAGTAAATATTATGCATGCATAGTATTTATTAACGTTAAATTTTGTTAATAACCTGAGAATAAATAGATTAAATTGTATGATTAGCATAATACTATGCATGCATAGTATGTGAATTGATCAAAGAAAATCTAGTATTAATGAATGTTTGTAATTAAATCAATGATTTCTTCAAAAGATTCACATTGGTAAGTAGAGGAATCTTTAGTAATTACCCAAAAAGCATTCTGAAAGTCAAAATTAAAGGCAGATAGGTCTTTTTGAAAGTTTTTTTGAAGCAGAGAATACAGCATTTCCTTGTGAAACTGGGGTGCCGAGATGAAAGGCGGAATAAAAGTCTCATTAATTTGAAATAATGATGCATTGGTGAGCTCCTCATGCTGAAGAAGAATGTCCTCAACAATTCCAGAATACAGATGATTGTCCTTTACATACCATATTTTATCTGCAAACTCTTTGGCTAGCCTCCAATCATGAGAAGAAAACAGGATCAATTTATTCTGTTCTTTAGCCAGTTTTCTCAAAGTTTTAAGAATAATGATTTTGTTTTTTTCGTCCAGATGAGTAGTTGGTTCATCCAGAATGATGATCGGGGAATTTTGGGTTATCGCCCGTCCGATAAAAGCTTTCTGAAGGTTTCCGTCTGAAAGATTTTTCAAAAGGGTATATCGGTATTGATTTAAATCCAGTTCTTCAATGATGTGGGCCACTTCTTCACGGTCTTCTTTTTTTAACTCAAAATAAAAAGGGTAGTAGATGTATTTCCCCAAAGAAATAAGATCCTCAACCGTATAATGCTGCGGAATAACAGACTTTGAAAAAACAATAGCAATATTCTCCGCAATTTCTTTTACAGAAAGACTTTTTACATTTTTCCCGTTCATAGAAATTTCCCCATTCAGTAAAGGCAGCTGATGCAGAATAGATTTGATCAGCGTTGTTTTCCCAACCCCATTATTACCAATCAGCAGGCATACATCACCAAGCTTCAAGTCCGCATTGGCATTGGAAATTAAAGTTGTATTGTAGCCGATATTTGCCTGTTTGATCTGTAGGTGCATACTTGATTTGATTATACGCAGAAGCGCAGAATGTTTTACAAAAATAAGGTTTTAAGGCGCAAGGAATCTGACTTTGTCAAAATTTTTATATTTTTTCTTTACAGGTTATTTACAATCCTTGTTACACCATTTTTGAAAACATCAGATTGAAAATTGAGTAATAACCCCAATTTACAATTTGCCATTTTTAAATAAGTTAAAAGCTGTGCTTTATGAGTAGGTGATATATATTCAACTGTTTTTACTTCCAGAATTACTTTGCTTTCAACCATCAGATCAAGTTTAAAGGCATTGTCTATTTTCAAATCTTCATAAATGATGGGAAGAAACTTTTGTTTTTCTACTAAAAATCCAGCTTTTGTTAATTCATAGTACATACATTCTTCATATGCATGTTCAAATAAACCTGCTCCAAGTTTTCTATGAATTTTTAATCCTGTTTCAAAAACAATTTTTGATAGTTCATTTTCTGTCATTTGTTGTGTCTTATTGAACTTAAATATATGAATTGTTAGGTAAAAGTACGGGAATGTAGGTGCAATAATTTATTTAGGTATGCTATTGGGTAAACGCAAAGGCGCAAAGATTTTATCTACGATAAAATTGAATACTGAATATTTAAAGCCATAGAATCATATACTTGACGCTTGCTGAAAATCTTTGATTTTCTTGCACCTTAAAATAAGCGTTAGTATAAAAAATCCTTGCGTTTATCCAACAAAAAAACTACACCTTATTCTGTTTCAAAAGCATCATCAGAATCACGGGAATTCCAAATACAGAGCTTATTACATTCAGAGGAATCTGAGTTTTTTCTGCAATAACCGAGAAAAGCAGCATGATCAGCATTCCCAGAAACATATTAAGAATCCATTGCTGCCATAATTTGGATGGATTATAGACAAGTCTGCAGAAGTGAGGGACAATAATTCCTATAAAGAGAATAGGTCCTAGAAATGCAGTAACAGAAGCTGAAAGGAGAGAGGAGGCAACTATTATTAAAAGTTTCAGCTGTTTCAGATTTACTCCTAAACTTTGTGCATAGGAATTCCCAAGAGAGTTTCCAATAAGTGGTTTTATAGCTCTAAAACAGATCAATACTCCAATTAAAACCAAAACAAGCAACACATAAATCTGGTTTCTGGTCACCATATTATTGGCTCCGAAAGACCATAATATATAGTTTTTCAAGCTTTGATTCTCTGCATAAAACTGAAGCAGTGATACAATTGCCCCGGCAAAAGCAGATACAAGAAACCCAAAAATAATGAGATAAGATTTGTCCTGAAATCTATTAGACATCGACAACAATATCAGCATTAAGAGCAAGCTTCCTCCAATAGCTGATAAACTGAGAAAACTGTTCTGTAAAAACTCAGGAAGTAAAATATTGTGGGAAAAGAAAATATAAAAGGCGACAGACAGGCTGGCAACCGAAGTGATTCCCAATATATCAGGTCCTGCCAGCGGGTTTTGAAAATATTCCTGCATCAGAAAACCTGAAGTAGGAATTGAAATTCCGGCCAGCATCATTACCAAAACACGGTTGATGCGGATTTCGGCAATTTGGTTATGAGCAGAATCCAGAAAGAAATCCTGGAAGCTTAAACTTAAAAACCCTGTGTTCAGATTGATGACAGCACTCATAATAATGGCAATCATAAATAGCAAACACAGGATTTTAAATCTTTTTGACATGATTTAGAAAGAGTTCAGTCTATTTTATTTTAAGAAAGAATCGATTTTTGAATTTAATACATCTTCCGTCATCATTCCCAGATATTCATCGGTTTTATCTCCTTTTCTCATGAAAGTAAAAGGAATAGAGCCTCCGTCCCATTGTTTGAAATTGGAAGCGAAGAAATTCTGATCTAGTTTTTGTCCATCAAGTAAGATAACATTTTTTCCCAGCTTATTTTCTGTTGCAAAATTCTTTACAGCACCAGCCCAATCAGCTTTATCGTCAAGGTTTATGAAAGTAAATTTTACAGGTTTACCCTTCAGTTCATCCATTTTACTTTTAAAACTTGGAATTTCTCTCATGCATGGGCCGCACCAGGTTGCAAAAAAGTTGGTGACATATAAAGTATCATTGTTTTTTGCTAAATATTGACTTACATTTTCAGGAGAAAGTTCTTTGGGAACATACGTACTTTCTTCAGCACCTGTTGGTTGGGTTACAGAAAGAGAATCTGCAGCTGCAGTATTTTCAGTTTTCTGGCCTTCTTTTTTACAGCTGTACAATGCAGTAAGGAGTAACGTGGATAAAATTATCTTCTTCATAAATTATTTTTTATCTATTTTTGAATTGAAGTTATGGAACAACAAATCTATAAAGGAAAACTGATACAGTTTCATCCGTTAAAAATAGCGAAAAAGGAAGAGCTGACCAAAAATACTTTTTCTCTGGAGTTTGATATTCCTGAGAATTTAAAAGAAAATTTCAGGTTTGAAGCCGGGCAGTTCGTCAGTATAAAATTTCAGGCATATGGTAAAGAGGTTATTAATGATTACTCAATGACTTCGGCACCTTATGAGGGGAAAATATGTTTAGGAATAAAGATGAATTCCCCTGAAGGTGCTGCTTCCCAGTTATTTCAAAACTATGATGCGGATGATATTCTATGGGTGAGTGAACCTGCAGGAAGATTTACATTGGTTTCTAAGCCAAGTGAGTTCAGAACCATTGTAGCCTTTGCTGCCGGTATTGGAATTACCCCGATTTTGAGCCACTTTAAGAATATTCTTCATACAGAACCCAGAACCCGGTTATTTTTATTTTTTGGAAATAAAAGTTCAGAAGACCTGGTATACCTTGATCAATTGGATAATCTTGCCAGAACATGTGGTGACAGACTTCAGATATTTTATTTCTTCTCACAGGAGAAAACAGGAGATCAGTTTTTTTATGGCAGATTGGATGCCAAGAAATTAAATCTTATCATCAATCAGATTCTCCATTTGGATGATACCGATGAAGAATCTACGATCTGGGATGCGGTGGACGAAGTGCTGATCTGCGGAAAAGGAGAAATGATCAAGACACTGGCCAATGCCTGTTATCACCACGGAATTCCGAAAAAGAACATCCATTTTGAACTTTTTGAGGAATTTAATGATGATATTTATCCTGTAGAAAAAGAATTTCCTCTGATTGAAGATATAGAGGTTGAATTTACCATGCTTGGAAAAAAATATACAACTCATCTTCCTGATAACAAGGACAAAATCCTGCAGCAGCTTCTGATTCAGAAGTTTCCGGTTCCTTATTCATGCAAGTCTGGAATCTGCGGAAGCTGTGAATGTTCTTTAGAAGAAGGAGAAGTGGAACTGCTGGAGAATGAGTATCTTACTGAAAGAGAAGAAGAGCAGGGGCATATATTGGCTTGCATGTCTATTGTGAAAAGTAAAAAAATAAAGCTTAACTTTGATCTTAGTTGAGAGTCATTAGGAACATATTTAACCTGGGTTTTATATCATTGGAATTGGGAATTCTGATGATATGTTTCTGTAATGTGTGGGTTTTCGGGCTTACCAACGGGAGAACCTATACCAAAATCTCAAAAATCCCACCAAGAGAGGTAGCATTGGTCCTGGGGACATCTCCGAAAATGAGATCCGGAAAATCTAATCCCTATTTTACGAAAAGAATGGATGCTGTAGCTCTTCTTTACCACCATGGGAAAATCAAGAAAATTATAGTGAGCGGGGAGAAGAGTACAGGGTACAATGAACCGAGAGCAATGAAAAATTATCTGGTTTATCTGGAAGGTGTTCCGGAAGATATTATTATGGAAGACCCGAAAGGTTTCAATACCTATAAAAGTATTCTCCGTTGTAAGGATGTTTATAAAAAGAAAAATGTCATCATTGTATCTCAGGGATATCACAACCTGCGGGCTTTGTTTTTTGCAAGAAACAATGATATGAATGCTTTGGGATTTGATGCTCAGGATGTCACAAAATCTGAAAGCTTCTACAGAAACCAGACGAGGGAAATCCTCGCCCGTGTGATTGCTGTAGTCTATTTTATTTTAGGCGTTTCTCCGGATTAGAAAGGATATCCGAACGCGATATTAACAGTGGGTTTAAAAGGCTGGAAATATTTGAATCTCCATCGGTTTCCATCAGGTTTATTCGGGTCATAGATCTTGTAAGCAAGGTCAATTCTGGCCGTTACATACGCGATATTCAATCTTAATCCAAATCCACTTCCGATACCTACCTGCTTCAGGAACTTATTAAATTTAAATTCATCTCCATATCCGTCATTATAGTTACGAAGACTCCATGTATTTCCTATATCTGTAAATAAAGCACCCTCATAGGTTTTATTGAACGGAATTCGGTATTCAATATTGGTGGTAAGCTTTAAATTGTCTGTCATATAAGTACGTACTCTTTCATCCACTTGAGAATCTGCAGGACCTAATCCTCCAAATGCTACCCATGCTCTGATATCGTTGGAACCTCCATTGAAATATGATTTGATGATTGGCATATCCTGAGAATTTCCATACGGTATTCCAACCCCGATAAACTGGCGAAGTACTAATGTCTGGTTTCCATTGAATTTGAAATATTTTCTGGCATCAATATCAAATTTTATAAACTGTGCATATGGCAGTCCGAAAATGGTTTTTTGAGGACCGGTAACAACACCTCCGTCGTTATCTTTTTTATTGAATAAGCTTAAAATGTTTCCTGCAAGCTCAACTTTCCCATTAAAATAAAATGCGTTTGGATATTCCTTTTTCCCAATTTCACTGTATACAAAGTTATAGATCATGGAAGAAATAAGAACATCCTGCGTTTGTCTGTCTTTGTTGACCAATGTTCCGGTAAATGCCGTTAAAAGATCTGTTCCCTGCTGATTCAGACTTCCACGGTAAGCATCGTTCTCGATAATTTCTTTAGAAACTTCATCTACGCTTAGTTTTCCATCTTTATAATCCTGACCAGTTTGTGCAGTTTGCGGGTTAAACATAAAATAATTCCCGAAAACTTCATCTTTTACTCTTCTGTCATTGACAAAGTAGTCGTAATAAGCATCTTTATTTTTGGTTAAACTGACCTGAGTATTGAATAAAGTAAGCTTATGGTATACCTGATCATTAACACTTGCCTGATAATTCAGTCCTGTATTAAAAATAATTCTTCCCAAACCGATGTTGTTCTGTATGGACGCCCCCAACAGAATAGATGAAGTAGGCGTATATCGTTTAGGGATAAATTTATAATAATTAAATGGAAGCAAAAGTCTTGGGAAATTCAAAGATGCCTGAGCTGATATTTCATAGGCGGCAACTCTTTTATCAATATCCTTTGTACTTCTGATAGATCCAAATGTTCCTGAAAGACTCGTGGAAAGGTTTTCTGCCCCCCTGAAAACATTACGGGTAGTAAGGTCTACGGAAGGAGAGATACCGAGATTTAAGAGCTGAGAGTAATTGATATCTGTTCCCAGTTTAAATTCATACTTTGGAAGAGGTTTCAGTACATATAAAACATCAACAATACTGTCGTTAGGTGATGCCATTCCTCCTTGTCTCAGGGAATCTCTTGCCTTAACGATGCTGAAATTGTTCATCGCCAAAAGGTTTCTCTTCGTTACGTCAAGTTTAGTCTGGTCGAAAACTTTTTTACTGTCCGGAATAATAGCTCTCCATATGGATGAAAGTTTATATTTATCATTCATCGTATGAAATCTTATTCTCCTTAAGCTGTCTTTTTTGGTGTTTTTAGGGTAATCACCCGGTTCATCTACAATCGCAACATCTATATTTCCGAAAGTTGAGATTTTATATGGAGTATCCAGAGAATCTTTGTGAATTTCCAGTGTCAAAGGAACCTGTTTTCTGCTTTTGAGAGAGTCAGCTACAAAATAAACCTCATCATTGGAGGCATTGAATCTATAGAACCCAAACTCTCTCATCAGATCAGTAATTCGGGTGACTTCTCTTTCAAGAACAGTCTGATCAAGTATCTGTCCGGATCTTATAAGACTTCTGTTCAAATTATAGTTGTAGTAACCTTTGATCCCCTGATCCGGAATATTATAAAAATAATCCTTGATTCGGGTAGGGTCATTATGCTTAATGGAATAATTAACAGCGGCTTTTTTAGCAGCGGAATCCAGGGTATGTTTAAACGTTACATCCGCATCCCAGTATCCTCTGTAAGTAAGTCTTTTTTTAATAGATTCAGCACTTTTTTCACTTCTGGTCTGATCAAGAATCACTGGCGGTGTTCCCCAGTTATGCAATAAACGATCGAACAGCAGGCTTTTTCCAACACTGCTTTTCATATTATATTTAAGGAATAAAGAGTCTCTCAGTTTCTGATTTCTCATCTCTCCGGGATAGGTCATATATTCATTAAGTATCGTATCGTATTTCGTGTCAGCCATATTGTACAGAAGAAGACTTAATGGCATGAAAAGAAATTGCTTTTTATTAGGCTTTTGCTGAATATAATCTTTGAGTTCCTCATCGAAAAATTCTTTCTTATCCTCGAACCCTAATGTGTTCTTGGTAAGCAGATATTCGCCTTCAGGAACTTTTTTTGTTGTACTACAAGCATAAAGGAGACCAACAAATGTTGCAAATGAGATAATTTTATAATATTTTTGAGGAGAATTCTTATAATGCTTACAGCTCATACAATAAAAATTTTACAGTCTTTAGATAAAAAGAAGTTCAGACAAAAATACAATTTGTTTTTGGTTGAAGGTAATAAAATCATTTGTGAACTTTTTAATTCTAACTTTAAAGTTAAAGAAATATTATCAACCGATCCACAAAAATTGGACCGTACTGATATTCCTGTTACTCATATCTCTGAAAATGAATTAAAAAAAATTAGTTTTCTTAAAACACCAAAAGATTCCGTAGCGGTATGTTATCTTGCTGAGGAAGAAAAATGGGCGGATAAGAATATACAGCTGGTTTTGGATGGAATACAGGATCCAGGAAATTTAGGAACCATTATACGGCTGGCAGACTGGTTCGGAATAGAACAGATTATCTGCAGTGAAGATACCGTAGATGTCTACAATCCGAAAGTGATTCAGGCTACTATGGGTTCTTTTACCAGAGTTAATGTTGTGTATACTGATCTTGTGGAATATCTTTCTGCAACAGAAAATGTAAATATCGGAACGGATATGGAAGGGGAGAACATTTATACATTTGAAAAACCTGAAAAGATCAATCTGATCTTAGGAAATGAAGGGAATGGAATGAGACCGGAAACTGAAAAACTTTTACAAAAAAGTATCAGCATCCCGAGATTTGGAAAATCCCAGTCTACAGAAAGCCTGAATGTATCCATGGCTGCCGGGATTATTTTAGGACAGTTATTTTCAAAATAAAACTTAGAAATTAGGGCTTAGGGAGTGAAAATATAACATTATTTTCTAAATCCTAAGCCCTAATTCCTTATATCAATTGTTCCATGCTGGAAACACTTTTATTTTTCTGATATACTTCCATCTTTTTTCTGACATACTTCAACGCTATAGGAGCGAGGTAGATTAATGCCGCACCAATCAGTTTTTTCTTCCAGTTGGAGCTTTTCATATTCTTTTTGGCGTAGTTTCCTACGATAGCGGTAACCCCTAGTTTAACAAGGCTGTCCGTAATATTCCCTCCTTTGAAAGCGGAGCTTGCAATTCCTACAGCTGTATTTTTGTTAATCAGTAGATCTTTTACTTCTGAGGTAAGCTGTTTGGCAATGACGTCCTTTCTCAGAACCACTTTTTCATCACCGTCTTCATCTATTTTTTCCTGAAGATATTGGTCGCTTAATCCATTGGTAAATGCACTTAGGCTTTCCTTTGTGTTTTTGAAGGTAAGAAGATTCTCCAGATCATTTATTTCACCTTGAAGCAGTTTTTTCTTTCTTCTTAATTCTTCTATGCTCTCGTATTTTCTGCCCATAGTTTAATGATTTAAAAATTTAATAACCTGATCTGCAACAGCATTTACGATCTTCGTTTTGAAGGCAACAACAAATGCCATTACCAGTGCATAGAATGCAGCAACAATTAAGAATCCGTAAGAGTAATTATCCAGTGCTTTTCCAATAAGGAAAGCGATTCCAAAATTGAAAAGGATAATAAAAAAAGCAAAAGCAACAAGCAGTACTACAAAGTAAGTAATGAGCCCGGCAGAAAGGGACGACTTTTCAGTCGCTTCAATTTTCAGAAGATCTATTCTCTTGGAGGCGTATTCTTTAATAGTTTCTATCATTGTTTTTTTTTAAAGTTACAAAAAAAGGAACTTTTGCACAAAAGTTCCTTTCTGTAATTTACTTAAAAAAGATAAATTACTTATTTTTTCAGATCATTCAGTTCTGCTTCTACATCTTTTGCCAAATCTGCAGTTTTAGAAACAATTTGATCTTTATATTTGTCATATCCGTCTTTCACAGTATGTGCTACGCTGTTTGCAGTTTCTTTGAAAGTAGAAGAAATATTGCCATATTGGTCTTTTACTTTTTCAGAAACCTCTCCGTATTTATTTTTAGCCTGATCTTTAAGATCATTTGCCTTATCCTTTATTTTTTTTCTGGTTTCTTTACCTTCTTCCGGTGCATAAAGCATTCCTAAGATTACACCTGCCGCAGCACCTGCAAGAAGTCCTGCCAATATACCTGCTGTATTATTTCCTTTTCTAGACATTTTAAGTTTTTTAATAATTAATAATAGATTAGTTTTTACAGTAATAAAACTTACAATTTGTATACCAAAGGGGGCTTGAGGCCTATTAAAAATTGTTAAATCTTTTCGATGTGAGATAAAATAAGTTCAATAGTTTCTTCTTTGGTCAATTCTGAGTTATCAATAACGATAGCGTCTTCAGCCTGCTTCAAAGGGGCTATTTCGCGCTCGCTGTCAATCTTATCACGCTCTATAAGGTTCTGCTTTACCTGCTCTTTATCTGCTTCAATTCCCATACCTTGCAGTTCCAGGAACCTTCTGCTGGTTCTTTCATCAATACTGGCAGTAAGAAAGAATTTATAGTCCGCATTTGGCAGAACTACTGTCCCAATGTCACGTCCGTCCATAATGACACCTCCTTTTTCTGCCAAAGTGCGCTGTGACTGAAGCAAAAAGTCTCTTACTTCTTTTTGTTTGGCAACAAGGCTTACATTGTCAGATACTATATTGGTACGGATTTCTTTGGAGATATCCGTGTCATTAAGAAAAAGGATAAGTGTTCCGTCGTTGTTTTTAAACTCAAGGCGGATCTGGTCTAAGGAAGAGAATAATGTATTCAGATCAATTCCTCCATTTTCGTCCAGACAATGCTGCAATGCATACCAGGTAACTCCTCGGTAAAGAGCTCCTGTGTCCATATGAATAAGTCCCAGTTTATCTGCAATGATTTTAGAGATAGAACTTTTTCCGGTAGACGAGTACCCATCGATAGCAATTACAGGTTTTTTCATACTGCAAATTTCAAGATTTTTTCTTAAAAATCAAGAGGAAGTAAGAAAATTTCAGAATAATTAAGAAAATTTCAGCCGAAAAGATTACTCTCCTCTGTGGCTGGAAAGGTCCATGGAAATTCCTATCTGATTGACATTGGAAGAGTTGTGATATCTTACATGAGCATAATCTATGCGGAATCTGGAAACTTTTACTCCAAATCCTGCAGAAAGTCCTGAGAAGTTTCTTTGATCTGCAACTGCCAGCTCATTTCCTCTTTTTACATTATATCCCAATCGGATGTTGAAGTTTTTTTCCGGAAACAATTCAGCTCCCAATGAAAAGTGATCTGCTATTTTTCTGCCGGCATTCACTTTCTGTCCGTCCAGGTTATATTCTGAAGAAATATCAAATTTCTGAAGATCATGCGCTGTAATAGTAATTGCAAGAGGGAAGTTCTTGATTATTTTGGTATACCCAAGATCAATTCTGAAAGGAAGATTCTCTCTTGTTCCATTGAATGACTTCAGCTGAAAACCAAAATTTCTCATCACAAGAGAAGCTACTTCTTTGTTCTTTTTATTATGATAGGTAACTCCCGCTGTTCCTGAAATTGCGGAAGAAGTATAGTTGTCAATTTTTGAGGTAACGAAATTAAGCCCTCCACCAATCGTCCAGTCTTCTTCAAACTGGTAGGCATAACCTGCACCAATGGCTACATCCGAAGCCTTGAATTCTCCGTTTTCGAAACCGCTTTCGTCCGTTCTCGGTGTACTTCCATAGCTCATATACCTGGCGTTGATGGTAGCCATATGGCCATTCTCAAAGTCTTTGGCATAAGCAATAGTTCCGTATTTTGAATCGGCAAGATAAGCTGTTGCGTTTACAGAAAGCTGTTTGTCAGAATCTCTATTTAACAGGGCAGGGTTTGCAATAGCAAAGGAAACATCATAATCTCTTATCGAAATTGCATCACCACCCAAAGCAGCCTGTCTTGCAGATACAGGTACATTTAAGAACGGATAAACATTTGTTCCTGTTTGCGCATAAGAAACAATTCCTGATAGAAATAATGAAAAAATGATAATTTTCTTCAACTCAATTTATAATTAATGCAAAAATAATCCTTTTTCGTACTTTTCAAAATATTTCTTACATTATTTCTATTTAAATATTTTTCTTTCATCAATATCTTTAATGATTATATTTGCAAAATCAAATTCAGGGGAAACCCATACTAATAAAAAGTTACTAAAAATAAAAGATGAAATATAAAAGAATCCTTCTGAAACTAAGCGGTGAGGCCTTAATGGGAAACAGACAATATGGTATTGATACCGAAAGACTGCAGGAATATGCCGTTGAGATCAAGAGAGTAGTCGAAAAAGGCTGTGAAGTTGCGATCGTCATTGGAGGAGGAAATATTTTCCGTGGTGTTGCAGGAGCTGCAAAAGGTATGGATAGAGTGCAGGGAGACTATATGGGAATGCTGGCAACTGTAATCAATGGTATGGCATTGCAGGGAGCATTGGAAGATGCAGGAATCAAAACAAGACTTCAGTCTGCTATCGAAATGGATAAAGTAGCTGAACCTTTCATCAAAAGAAGAGCTGTAAGACACCTTGAAAAAGGAAGAGTCGTAATCTTCGGAGCAGGTACAGGAAACCCTTATTTTACTACAGATACAGCGGCTACTCTAAGAGCAATCGAAATTGGAGCTGATGTGATCTTAAAAGGAACAAGAGTAGACGGAATCTATGACAGCGATCCTGAAAAAAATGCTGATGCTGTAAAATACAATTCATTATCTTTTGATGAAGTATTTGAAAAAAACCTTAAGGTAATGGATATGACTGCCTTTACCTTGAGCCACGAAAACAAGTTGCCAATTATTGTATTCGATATGAATAAAGATGGTAACCTGTCAAAAATTGTAGACGGAGAGAATGTAGGTACTTTGGTTAATTTATAATCAATCCTAGAACTAAAAAATATAAGAACACCTGCCATGATTATTGTGGCAGGTGTTTTTGTTTTATATTGGTTTTAATATTTATTGATCTGCCTCAACATTTTGCGTGGCATTTTCCTTTTCAACCAACGTGTAATGGGAGAAAACCCATTCAATGATCTGATTTATTATTTTCATGATCATCTCAAGTTCGGTCACCGCAGTTACTCCCGGTACCAGTTTCACAACATCAGGTTTGGGTAATGGCTGTTGTAAAATAAGACCGTTTACCTGAGGATCAGACTTTGTCGCGGGAATACCATTATACATGCCCACATGTTGTACTGATAACTGAAGCATATAGTCTTGCAAAGTTTCAGGAGGTGTTTTGATGCTAATTGAGGAACTGCTTGAGTGTTGCAGCTGACCTGGAAGCGATTGGTTTTGTATTCTTGTATAGCTGGCTCCTGATTTTGAAGAATCATCAATAGCCATCTTCTGTAAAGCATTTAATATGCCGGCCGTCATATGTGTAGGAGCCTGACCATATATTGTTGCAATTTTTTCCAGTTCTGATACCGGCCAAGCATGAGGCACTACGTCCAAATCATTCCAGTGCATGGTATTCCAGCTTTGGTAAGTACCTGCTTGTTGCTGCCATCCTGGTGGTAACGGTGGAAATTTACTGTTGAACAGGCTTGCAAATGCTGCCTCGCCCGGAGTTGGTCCGGCGGTAGGATATACAAGCGTTACACCGAAAGCATTCAGATCTTTATTTTCTTTCAGATAAAGGGCAAGAGTAGGTGATAATGCTCCTGCAAGACTGTGTCCGCAAAATATAATAGCTGTACCGGGTTCCGGATGTAAGCCTGCAAGAAACTGCTGCAGTGTCGTATTCGGGGAAGCTGCAGAATGAGGGCTTTCAAGTCCGAGAAGGATACTTACACCGGTAGCTGTACCTTTTGAAATATAAGGGTCTGTACCATTATAAGCTGTTGGAACGAAATTGGAAGGATTATAAGTCGTCCAGTTCACCACTTCTGAAACTGAGAAATCTTCTGTTTCCCAATCGTAAAGTGATGAAGGATTAGTTGCTGCAATAGCCACAACGTAAGCAGGCAGTGTAGGACCTCCCGGAAATGCGAGAGCATCACATTTAGCTACATATAATGCATTATCAGCAACTCCTGTAGGAAAACCCTTTTCATCTTTTTCTTCAATCAGGGCAGGTCCCCAGACAAGATCCCAGCTTCCTAATACCGGCAAAACTGAAGGGTCAGCTGTTGAAGGCGTTTCCTGGCCCATTATTTTAACAGGAGGAACATTGTTAAAATAAAAAGATAAGTCATACTGAAGCTGTAATTGCAATTGGATACCTAGGCCGTTGTAGCCTCCCGCACGGTTTGCAAGACCTGCCATACCAAATACTTGTTGATAGGCATCTAAAGATGGATTTGTCATAATGTGATTGGTTTAAAATTAGTTGATAAAATGATTATGAATTATTTTACATAAAATTCTCTTTTGTGTGATATTATAATCTTTATTGAGAACTTCATTAAAATGATAAAGTAAAATAAGCCATTAAAAATGGTATACCGGTAAGTAGAAATAACCAAAATATTCTATAGGTATTTGTACCTGAAATTCATCAATTAAGATCATTAAAAACCATCTTCTTTTTTTCAAAGCAAGGACAAGTACGCAAAATACATCTGTGAAATACCTATTATTCAAAAACAATTATTATTTTTGCAGCACTGAATAGCAAAAAATAGTTTTAAACAGTGAAATAACACTGATGTTTACAGGATTTGTAAATTTTAACTGATTGATATTCAGATTAATTAATAGATGTGTAATTTATCAAACTTTAATATAATAATGGAAGAATTAGATCTTATATTAGAATCTGTAAAACAAGACATGGATGCAGCTGTAAAGCACCTGGATCACGCATTTCAAAGAATTAGAGCAGGACGTGCTTCTACATCAATGGTTCAGGATGTAATGGTAGAATATTATGGAGCAATGACTCCTATCAACCAGGTGGCAAATGTTTCTGTTCCGGATGCAATGACAATCTCTATTCAACCTTGGGACAGAACGGCAATCAATGCGATTGAAAAAGCGATCATCAATTCAAACTTAGGCTTTGCACCTTCTAACAATGGGGAAAACATCATCCTTAATGTTCCGCCTTTGACAGAAGAAAGAAGAAGAGAGCTTGCAAAACAGGCTAAAGTAGAAGCTGAGAATACTAAAGTAACTGTAAGAAACGCAAGACAGGATGGTTTGAAAGAACTTAAAAAACTGGACGGAGTTTCTGAAGATGTTGTAAAAGGAGTGGAAGAAGAAATTCAGACCTATACAGACAAATATGTAAAGCTTTGCGATGAGCATCTTAAGACAAAAGAAGCTGAAATTATGAAAGTATAATTTAGGTTTTTTGAAAAATAATAAAGAGGTTTTCGATGGAAAGCCTCTTTTTTTTCTTTTAGATAAGCTTGTTCTGTTGCTTTTAAACTATGTATTTGGTTTTTTTGTTTAGAACTTTATCGTAAAGAGGTCTCATTCCATAATATATTGATGAGTATTTGCGTTAATTCATTATATTTATAGAATTATTCCTGCAGACTTAACTTAAAACAGGAAATTAAACATTTTAAAAGTGATGACGAAGATTATTGGTGTAGGCAACTACATACCATCTGAAATGATAACCAATCTATTTTTTGATAAGCATATTTTTCTTAATGAAAAGGGGATATTATTAAAAGAAAATAATACATCTATTACAGATAAATTAAAAAAAATTACGGGCATTGAAGAAAGAAGATATGCTCATAGTACAGAGGTTACTTCAGATCTTGGATTTATTGCAGCTAAGGCTGCCATTGAAAATGCAGGAATAGATCCTGAAACATTAGACTATATTATTTTTGCCCATAATTTTGGAGATGTTCGTTTTGGAACAATTCAATCCGATGCGGTTCCCAGTCTTGCGGCAAGGGTAAAGCATTTGTTAGGAATCAGAAATAACTTCTGTGTGGCGTACGATGTTCTTTTTGGATGCCCCGGCTGGATTGAAGGAGTGATACAGGCTAATGCATTTATTAAAGCTGGTATTGCCAAACGATGCTTGGTGATTGGCGGGGAAACTCTTTCCCGTGTAGTGGATATTCATGACAGGGACAGTATGATCTATGCTGATGGAGCAGGAGCGGCTGTGCTGGAAGTGAACAACGATGATGACTCCGGAATAAAGGCCCATTTGTCAGCTTCCTATACCTTTGAGGAGAAAGATTATCTGTATTTTGGGAAATCGTACAACAATGAGAAATGCCCGGATACAAAATATATCAAAATGGATGGGCGAAAAATTTATGAATTTGCCTTAATAAATGTTCCTGATGCCATGAAAAAATGTCTGGACAGCAGTGGGTATTCTATCAGTCAATTGAATAAAATTATTATTCATCAGGCTAATGAAAAGATGGATGAGGCTATTGTTAACAGGTTTTACCAATTGTATAATACACCGGTTCCTGAAAATATAATGCCGATGGTTATTCATAAACTGGGAAACAGCAGTGTGGCTACCATTCCGTCTTTGCTGACTATGATTTTAAACGACGAACTGGAACATCATAAAATCCAGAAGGATGATGTGATATTATTTGCTTCTGTAGGGGCAGGAATGAACATTAATGCCTTTGTTTACAAGTTTTAAACTGAGCATGAAAAAAGCTGAAATTATAAAGCATAATTTTTAGTTTTAAAATATAAAAAGAGGTTTCTATTGGAAACCTCTTTTGCTTTTACAGACATTTGATTTGTCCTTTCTGATCTTTATGCTGTAACAGAGATTGATAGTTGGTAAGCAATTTATCGGCATTACACTGCACTTCTTTACTTGGAATATTATCTGCTGTTTTTTCTTTTTGATCAGATTTTATACTGTATTTCTTTTCAAGGCATTTCAGGGGTTTGCCATGCTGAACATAAATACGGGTTTCTGTAATATCATCTTTAGTAATAGGTTTTTCCGGAGTACCACCATCAAAATTCCATACGGTTTCCTGTCTGAATATAAAGAAAGGCTTTCCATCTTTTATAAAATATTTTTCAGATCCGGAGAAATGACTGTGTTCTGCATAAAAATGCTCTATCACTTTGATCTCATTTTTGTCTGAATGAAAAGTGACTTCACCTGAAGGTTCATCATTACAATCATAAATAAACTTTGATTGACTTAGTTTTCTAGTCTCCAATTGAATCTGAAGAGCAGCATATTCTTTTTTTATCTGATCAATGGGATCCGCTGCCATGTTAGTCTGTGCTGAATCCTTTTTTTCGAAAGAACTGTCTATTGAAGCAGGTTTTTTATGAACTGCCTTATCATTTTTACATGAAAAAACAAGAAATAAACCTGCTGTGAGAAATAGGATTTTCATAAGATAAATAGTTTGGTGGCTGGATAAAAATACAAAATAATGGTACAAAAAAGGCCTTCAATTGAAAGCCTTACTTTTTATTTGCAATTTTCATTGTAATCATAAATCACTTCATTGATAATTGAAAGTTTGTCTACTGTTGAATTGCTGATTTCATCTCTAATGAACTTCCCAAGACCGGTTCTTTTCTTCTCTTCATTTTTAAGAGAACCATATTCTCCTTTAGTAATTTTTGCTTTTACATACGGGCAGTCTGCAAGGATTATTTTTGCTTTTGCCGGAGTCAGTTCTTCCACTTTTCCGCCTTTTTTAGAAAAGATATAATTGGGATTTTCTTTTAATCTTTCTGTTTCTGCGTAAGTGATGGCTTGGGTACTGTTTGCTGAAAAAGCTGTCGGATAGCCATACAGTTTATAAACCGTAATTTTTCCCTCCGTTACCACTTCTGCAAACTGATCTGTTCTTGAAAGATTATTGATCGCTTTAAACCCGGCTGCCAAACCTGTTGTGCTTTCTGAACTGTTGAGGGCTTCTCTCATATTCGAATATTTAACTGATTTAAAAATTCTTGGAGTATCACCTTCATACAGCATATATTCTTTGATATCGTCTGTGTCATACGTTTTAAACTTGATCTTGTTTTTTACTTTATCAATATCTGCAATGGCTGCAAATTTTACTTTTAACTGATTTTGCCATGGGCTGGAGTATCCTCCATGCAAATGAACGACACCTTCAGTTTTTTTTCCGCTTTTATCAATAATGTATCCGTATTTTTCACCGTTGTAGGTTCCATTTTCATCCTGTTCCTGGGCATAGGTGTTCAGCGAAACAAGACCGAATAGGCCAATAAGTAGTAATTTATTCATGGTATTGTTTTTTAACTTCGGTAAATATAATTTTTTATATCCAAAATAACTCAACAAAAAAGCTCCGAAAAAAATCGGAGCTTTTTACTTTTATTACTGATACCAGAATTATTGATATCTCTGATGTTCTTTACTTTTTGTAAACCTTTTGGTGATAGGCTTGAATAATGCTTTGTATTTTTCAGCATCAAATAATTGCGAATCTGTAAGGGCTTTATACGTCATCCAAACTCCAAAAGGAAGAAGGATCAGGTTAGGAAGCCACGCTGCAAGATAAGGATTCATTTTCCCGCTCCAGGACATGTTTTCTACCCCAACATTCATTACATAAAAGATAATGAAAATCACAATGGCGATGATTACAGGAAGTCCCATTCCTCCTTTTCTGATGATAGAACCTAAACTTGCTCCAATCAGGAAGAAGATAATACAGGTCACCGAATACGCTACAATCCTTTGCTGATAAATGACAACCTTGCTGAAATATTTTACATTGGAACTGTATTCATTCTTTTTAGACTCCAGTGTAGACTTCAGGTTATCCAGTCTGTTGTAAGAGTTGTAAATGATTTCCAGCTTTTTGTCTCCTTTTACCGTATCCAGTTTGATCTGTGTTTTTGGAGCTACTTTATGCTTGTTGCCCTTATCCATATAAGTTACAACGGAATTGGTCTGGTTAAGAACCTCGGAACCGATATTGTCAAAGAACTGCTTATTGTCTTTTTTGTTTTTGTTAATCGTTCCGTCAAGTTGATTATAGGTCTGAAAACGGTAGTCATCCGTGATCTGCTCTTTTTCGATTGCTTTATTAATGATTTCACTGATGTCAAAGTGGGAAACCAATGTATCAAATTTAATAGCCTGATCGGGCTGTTTCTGTCTTACATTATCGCCTTTTCCGGCAAAGGCATCTTCAAAGACATATCCATTATAGAGTACAAGTTTCAGGAAATTTTTATTAGCTGCCGGAACAAACTTTCCTTTTTCTGCTACAACAGATTGTTGATTTTCATAAGCATTGGCTTTTTTATGTACAAAAACCCCTTCAATATTTTCTCCGTTTTCCCCATATATTTTATCAAACTTTACCATATACCCGGGAATCTGATCAATAAACTGTCCTGGAGTAAAGTTGATTGCCGGTTTTGTCTGGGCAATATTGAAAAGCATGTTCTTGGCCTTTTTCTGAAAATCAGGGATAATATTATTGGAGAAGAAAAACAACATAATCGCAAGGGCTGTTGAAATTCCAAGCAGAGGAGTCATTACCCTGGTCAAAGGAATTCCTGCTGCTTTCATTGCAGCAAGTTCATAGCGTTCTCCAAATTCCCCGAATGACATAATACTCGCGAGGAGGATTGTCAGTGGGAGAACCATGCTTATAACGTTTACTCCAAGATAAAAAAGAAGTTTAAGGATTTGCCAGTAGCTTAATCCTTTTCCCATAAATTGCCCTAGCTGAACCCAGATAATGTTTACAATAAAAATGAAAAACAATACGCTGAATATAAAGAAAAACGGTCCAAAGAAGGTTTTTATGATATATCGGTCTAGTATTTTTACCATGCGCCAAAATTAATCAAAAAGCCACAAAGTTTACTTGTGGCTTTTTATATTTTGTTAATTTTTTAACTTAAAAAGCAAATTTGCGTATTTGCCAATTCACTTTCAGCTTTTTAAAGTTCTGTAATTACGTAATTTTTAAACTTATTTTTGTCAAAAACAAACATATTAGGATCCAGCTGCTGATTTTCTTTGTATTCTTTTATCGCAATTACTGCCACATCTTTGTTGTTTCCGTGTTGTTCCAGTTTTACCATTTGCTTTTTCGCAGAATCTACAAAAATATATACGAACTGTATTCCATTTGCTTTTACCGGAGTAAGTTTAATAAAATCAGCATTCACACCATTGACCATCTTTTTACCATTATAAGTTACATTATAATCGTTTCTGTAAGTCGTAAGGTAGTTGATAGGGGAGAACATGGTACCGCTTCCGTTGGGCTTAGCGACTGTTACTTCCATATCATCTGCATTGATATTGTAAATCTTGCTTCCGTCGAAGATCTGTTCTGTATCCATAATCTTCAGTTTGTATTTTTCTCCCGCAACGTAATAAATACCCGGTTCTGTTTTCGTAACCTGCCCGTTAAGGCCGCTTCCAAAAGAAAATTTGAAGTAAGAATTCTTTTTAGAATTGTAGTTGGCTGTAATATCATCCAATATCTTCTTAGCCTTAGCATCAATCTTCTGAGCATTGGCCATACCTACTGCACCTACAACAAAACTTCCTAATATAACTTTTGAAATAATATTTTTCATTTTTTTATTTAATAATCTTTAGACATTTTTAATTTGGAAAGGTTAAATCATTCGATTTTTCCCTTAACTACGCAGATCTTCCAAAAACTGTTCCAAAGAATGAAGATCGCTGATCAGAACCTCTCTTGCTTTAGCTCCGTTAAAGCCTCCAACAATACCGCTGGCTTCAAGCTGATCCATAATTCTTCCTGCTCTGTTATAGCCCAGTTTCAATTGTCTCTGAAGCATTGAGGTAGATCCCTGCTGAGTGGAAACAATAATTCTGGCTGCATCTTCAAAAAGAGCATCTTTTTCGTTCGGGTCAAAAGCACCTACTGTACTTGTAGAGTCTTCAGAAACATATTCAGGAAGTAAGAATGCAGAAGCATATCCTTTCTGTTCTCCGATAAATTCAGCAAGTCTTTCCACTTCTGGTGTATCTACGAAAGCACACTGAAGTCTCAGGATCTCATTTCCGTTGAAATAAAGCATATCTCCTTTACCAATCAGCTGGTCTGCTCCCGGAGAATCAAGAATGGTTCTGGAGTCTACACTGGAGATTACTCTGAAGGCTGCTCTCGCAGGGAAGTTGGCCTTGATCATCCCTGTAATTACGTTTACAGACGGTCTCTGTGTTGCTACAATAAGGTGGATACCTACAGCTCTGGCAAGCTGTGCCAATCTGGCAATTGGTAATTCAACCTCTTTTCCAGCTGTCATGATCAAATCTGCAAACTCGTCTACTACCAATACGATGTAAGGTAAGAAGCGGTGACCGTTTTCAGGGTTTAACTTTCTTTCTGCAAATTTCTTATTGTATTCTTTTAAGTTTTTACAGAAAGCATTTTTAAGAAGGTCATATCGGGTATCCATCTCAATACACAGAGAGTTCAGGGTATTGATTACTTTATTGGTATCTGTAATGATTGCTTCTTCTGCATCCGGCAGTTTCGCTAAATAATGTCTTTCAATTTTTGAATATAATGAAAGTTCAACTTTTTTAGGGTCTACCATCACAAACTTCAGCTCGCTTGGATGTTTTTTGTAAAGAAGGGAAGTAAGAATGGCATTAATCCCTACAGATTTACCCTGACCTGTTGCTCCGGCCATCAATAAGTGAGGCATCTTTGAAAGATCGGCCATGAAAATTTCATTAGAGATCGTTTTTCCGAAAACCACGGGAAGATCCATATCTGTATTCTGGAATTTCTGAGAAGCAATTACAGAGCGCATAGAAACCATTGTAGGATTTTTTCTTGGTACTTCAATACCAATTGTTCCTTTTCCAGGCATTGGAGCAATAATCCTTATTCCTAAAGCGGAAAGGTTCAATGCGATATCATCCTGCAGTTTTTTAATAGCAGCTACCCGGATTCCTGCTTCCGGTACAATTTCATATAATGTAACAGTAGGACCAATTGTTGCCTTGATCTCTGCAATTCCGACGTTGAAGTTTTTCAGAAGTCCAACGATCTTATTTTTATTTTCTTCTAATTCTTCTTTATTGATGGAAATTTCTTCACTGCCATAGTCCTTCAGCAATTCTACAGGCGGCATTTGGAATTTAGCCAGATCCAGCTTATGATCATACAAACCGTGTTTTTCTACAAGTTCCTGTGATTGCTTCTCAGAATCGTCCAGAATGTCAATTACAGGAGCTACTTCTATATTGAATTTAATATTTTCCTGTGCCGGTGCAGTGTTTACAGCGGAAGATGGAGCAGATGGTCTGATATCAAATGCTTCTTCCGGAGTAGAAACCGGAACAATGGGTTTTGCAGAAAGATTTAAACTTACCGGCTCCGCTTCAAAAGAAGTGTGGTTAGGAGTCGTAATAGTTTCTATATCGGTTGAAACCGGAACTTCTGGAAATCCTTTTGGAATGCTTACAGGTTCTGGTTCTCTCACAGTATTGATTGAATTATTGGAAGTGCTATTGGTAACATCACTTACCGTAACCCGGGATGCAGCTGTTTCTTCAACTTCTTCAGCTTCTTCTTTCAACTCCTCATCTGCCTCGAAATCATCATCAGAATCAGGAATCATAGATTTTACTTTTCCAATAGTATTTTCATTGATCTTATCCAGCTTTGCTTTGATAGAACTTGGACGAAGATTAAATTCAAGAATAAAATATAAAAGAATGCTTGACACTAATACAGTCCATAGGCCTACCGTTCCAATAATAGAATTAAGGTAATCCATAACCTGATATCCGTACACTCCTCCTAAAACACCTTGCCCTTTCGTAAGTGCTCCCATAAAAATCGGAAGCCAGCAGATAAAGAATAAAGAGTGCCCGAAGGTTTTCCATGGTTTGAAGATTTTCTTCTTAAGAATCAGTGTGCCGACTACAAGAAATAAAAATGCAATGATGAATGAAGCAATACCAATACTTTCGAAAATGAAAATATTCCCCAGCCAATCACCAGCCTTGCCAAAGATATTGGAAGATTTTATACTCTTGTCCAGCATTGTTCCTGCCTGGCTTTGGTCTGCTTTCCAGTTCATTAAATAAGAAATGAATGAGAATGCAAGAACAACCGATAAAAGTATAAAAGTAAGCCCGGAAAAAATACGCGGCTTAGATAAAATTTTGCCTGCTTCAGGCGATTCAGTCTGTTTTTTTTGTGTCTTTTTATCCATAATATCAATGTCGCAAATTTAATGTTTTTTCAACACTAAAAGAATCTTTTTTCTCCAAAAAATATTTTGGAAATCCCGCTTTTTACAACGATTATTTAAAATTTGATTAAAAAATATTGTTCGCAATTATAAAATAAAAATAGGGCTATTTTTTTTGTTTATGCAAATCTGATGCTGTTAAATAATATTAACTAATCCATATTTACATTTCTTTAAAAAAGATAATAAAATTTCTGATCTAAATATAGAGAAATGAAAAAAATAATAATATTAAAAATTATGATTGATATTATTTAAGATCAGGGGTGTTTTTTGAACTAGTTCAAAGGTCAGGATTTAAAACAACTATAATTTTGTCTCAGAAAATTTCACACATGGAAAACACATTCAAAACTATTCTGACTTTAGGTCTGATATTTATTTCACTGATTACAATGAACGCACAAAAACAAAAAATGGAAAACACCGCATTATTAATTATCGACGTACAAAATGATTATTTCCCCGGAGGAAAAATGACATTGGAAAAGGCTGAGCAGGCTGGAGAAAATACCAAGAGGATTTTAGAATATTTCAGAAAAAATAATCTGACTATCGTTCATATCAAGCATATCTCAACGAATGAAGGAGCCACTTTTTTTCTTCCGGATACGGATGGAGCCAAGATTAATCAGTTGGTTTTACCTAAAGAGGATGAAAAAATAATCACCAAGCATTTTCCCAACAGCTTTAGGGAAACGGATCTCATGGACTATCTTCAGTTAAAGAAAATCAAAAATCTGGTAATTACAGGAATGATGACGGATGTATGTGTAGAAGCAACTACCAGAGCCGCTTTCGACTACGGTTTTCATAATACAATTATCGGAGATGCTACAGCCACCAGAAACAGGGAGCTTAATGGGGAAGTGGTGAAAGCTGCGGAGGTTCAAAGGTCTTTTTTGGCGGGAATATCTGCTCTTGGAAATCTTTATGCCCAAATAGCGAGTGCCAATGCTTTTTTAAACGGAAAATAACTTAACATAACATAGTTTTGTAAAGGTATCAATAATTTGATACCTTTATTTTGCTTAAATAAAACAATGTCCGATTTACTTCTTAAAAATATTAGTCAATATATACTCCTTTCGCAGGAGGATTTTAAACAGTTTGTAAAGCCATTTGAATACAAAAAGTTTAAAAAGAAAGAGGTTGTTCTCAAAAAAGGAGATTATTGTCTTTTTGAAGGATTTGTTCTGAATGGCTGTTTCAAAATCTATTATCTGAATGAAAACGGATTTGAACAGACTTTATATTTTGCGATAGAAGGATGGTGGATCACAGATATCGACAGTCTGATCAATAATGTTCCGAGTATTCTGAATATTGAAGCCCTTGAAGACAGCGATGTATTGATGATTTCCAAAAAAGACAAAGAGCTTTTGTATGAGACCATGCCTCAGATAGAAAAACTTTTCAGGATCATGAACCAAAAGTCTTCAGTAGCATTGCAGAGAAGAATACTTTCATTAACGGGTAAAACGGCAGATAAACGCTATCTTGAATTTCTTGGAAAATATCCGGGACTGGAACAGAAACTTACCCAGCAGCAGGTTGCTTCATATTTGGGGATTACCCATGAATTTTTAAGTAAAATCAGAAAGAAAATATCATTGTAGAAAATGGTTTATTGTTCTTTTTCTTTTCTCGGGTAATATAATTGAAGTTTATTTATTGAAAATCAGCTGTTTATTTGCTAATGTTGTGTTTTTAAATAGAAGAATTCAATCACTGATATAGGTATTATGAATCTGGATTGAAGCGATTTTTAAAATTGAATTTTCCCTAATCTTTCCAGGCTTATTAAGAATCTTTCAAAATAAGCAAAACAGAGGCCAAAGTGACAAAAAACAGCTTTTTTTAAGCTCTTTATGGTTTATCATGCTTATTTTTGCATGTCAAGTACAATAAATCATGAAGAAGCTCCAAGATATTCTTATCTCAACCAGGACAATGGCTGTATTGTTGCTGGTGTACGCATTTGCGATGGCATATGCAACGTTCTTAGAAAACGACTACGGAACTCCTACAGCAAAAGCATTAATTTATGAGGCCAAGTGGTTCGAACTGATCATGGTCCTGCTCATTCTTAATTTCATAGGAAATATCGGAAGATATAGATTATGGAGAAGGGAGAAATGGCCGGTTCTTGTTTTTCACCTTGCCTTTATTTTTATTTTTATCGGTGGTGCCATCACAAGATACATCAGTTTTGAAGGAACTATGCACATCAGAGAAGGTGAAACATCCAACGAAATTGTAACGGATAAAAATTTCTTTAAAATTCAGATTGAAGAAAAAGGTGATGTTCTTAATTATCAGGACGTTCCTTATCTGATGTCACCTTTGAACAAAGATTTCAAAGCAACTTATGACTTCCACGGAAAAGAAGTGAAAGTGTTTGCCAAGGAATACATTCAGAGAAAAAAAGACAGCCTTGTAGCTGAGCCAAACGGTGCAGAATATCTTCATTTGGTATCTACCGGAAATACTGGAAGACAGAATATTTACATCAAACCGGGCGAAACAAAATCGATCAACGGAACTTTGGTGACGTTCAACAGAGCTATTGAAGGAGCGGTTGAATTCAAAAATGAAGGAGGAAAGTTATTCATTAAAACTCCTGTAGATGCAAGCTATATGACCATGGCTACTCAGGCAACGGGAAGTACAGTGAAAAATGAATTCCAGCCTTTGGCATTAAGAAGTTTATATACCATCAACGAACTGAAACTTGTAGTACCTGAAGGTCTTAAAAAAGGAAGACTGATGGCAATTGAAGGAGACAGAAAGAAAGATGCTAATGTTCCGGATATGCTTCAGGTTGAGCTTCAGGGTCCAAAAACAAAGCAATTGGTAGACCTTTCTGTGGAAAAAGGGAATCCTAATGCATACAAACAGGTTACTATGGACGGATTAAACATCATGGTTGGATTCGGGCCTAAAGTATATAATACTCCTTTTGCCTTGAAATTAGATGACTTCGTGATGGAAACCTATCCTGGAAGTTCATCTCCAAGTGCTTATGAAAGTCATGTGAAAATCATTGACGAAGGCAAAGAAACTCCTTATAAAATCTATATGAACCATGTTCTTAACCATAAAGGATACCGTTTCTTCCAGTCAAGTTTTGATCCGGACAGAATGGGAACAGTTCTTTCTGTAAACCACGATTACTGGGGAACTTTGATTTCTTATATCGGATATGGACTTTTATTCTTTGGAATGTTTGTGATCTTCTTCTGGAAAGGAACTCACTTCTGGAAATTAAATAAAATGCTGATTGATGCAAACAAAAAGAAGACAAAAGCAGCAGCAATACTTTTAGTGTTCCTGAGCTTAGGTTTAAACGCACAGAAAATTGAAACTCACGGAACTACGGACGGAAGCAGAGAACACATTCATGTGGAAGGTGACAATCATACCCACGCTCCGGCTCCATCTGTCCAGCCGCTTGATGGCGCTGCTCCAAAGCAGAACTCTCTGGCTACACCAATGGGGAAAATGAGATCTATTTCGCCGGATGAGATCATTGCAAGAAACAAAATCAGTGAAGAGCATGCCGAAAAATTCGGATACCTTTTGGTGCAAAGTTTTGAAGGAAGAATTGTTCCTATCAATACTGAAGCATTGGATGTTTTAAGAAAACTATACAAGAAAGATAAATTCAAAGGAACAGACGGAAAGTATCTGACTGCCAACCAATGGTTCCTTTCAATCAATACAGATACTCCAAGCTGGACTATGGTTCCTATGATCAAGGTAGGAACGAAAGGAGGTGATGAACTGAAAAATAAAACAAAGGCAGATGAAGAAGGGTATACTTCATTGATGAACCTTTTCCCGGCAGATGCCAATGGTAATCTAACCTATATTTTAGAGCATGATTACAATACTGCATTCCGTAAAAAACCAGCTGAACAAACGAACTATGATAAAGAAGTAATTGCTGTAAACGAAAGAGTACAGATCTTCAATGAGTTCTTCAGCGGTCAGTTTATGAGAATTGTTCCTGTGAAAAATGATGCCAACCACACATGGCATTCATGGTTAGATCAAAAATTCGAACCGGATATGGAATCTCAGCAGGTGATGGGTCCTTATTTTGCTGAAGCGCTTACCGCACAGAAAACCGGAGACTGGAGCAAAGCAGATACAGAGCTGGCAAAGCTTTCAGAATACCAGCAGAAATGGGGTAAGGCAGTAGTTCCTGCAAAATCTAAAGTTGATCTTGAGGTTTTCATGAATAAAGCAGATATTAACTTTAAATTATTGATTTTTTATACTCTTATCGGAGGACTTCTTTTAATCTTAGGATTTGTTGAGCTGTTTAAATCCAATAAAGTTTTAAATAAAATCATTAAAGTAATCATCGCGGTTGGTTTAGTAGGATACCTTTGCCATTTCTTAGGGCTTGTTGCAAGATGGTATATCTCAGGACACGCACCATGGAGTAACGGATATGAAGCCATTATCTTCATCTCTTGGGTAGGTATTACAGCAGGTTTATTTTTATATAGAAATTCCAATGCATTAATTCCTGCAGCCGGATTCATGGTGGCAGTTATTATGATGGGATTTGCACACGGAGGTTCTGCTCTTGATCCTCAGATCACACCGCTGGTTCCGGTACTGAAGTCTTATTGGTTAATTGTTCATGTAGCCATTATTACATCCAGTTACGGGTTCTTTGCCTTGTCGATGATTATTGCTGTAATCTCATTGGTATTCTATATTATATCTAATAAAGAAACTTATAAAATTCACCACGATACTACATTAAAGGAATTGGTAATCGTTTCTGAAATGTCATTAACTATCGGATTGTTTGCTCTGACGGTAGGAAACTTCTTAGGAGGAATCTGGGCAAACGAATCATGGGGAAGATACTGGAGCTGGGACCCGAAAGAAACTTGGGCCTTCATTTCCATCATGGTATATGCCTTTGTATTACACATGAGATTGGTACCAGGATTGAGAAGCAGATGGGCATTCCACATCGCAACAATGTTTGCATTCTGCTCAATGGTAATGACTTATTTTGGGGTAAACTATTACTTAAGCGGACTTCACTCCTATGCAGCAGGAGATCCTGTGCCAGTACCGGCTTGGGTATACATCGGAATAGGAACAATGATTCTTTTATCAGCTGTTTCTTATTTCAAGTTTAAAGCCTTAACGAAGAAATAAAAGATTGAACATATCAATTAAAATCCCGGAATTTATTTTCCGGGATTTTTTTTGCTAATGATTTATACTATTGGAAGTTTTTAATCACAAAAGGTTTGCAATGATCTTTATGGTGTTAATTGATTGTTTGCAAAGGCATTTCACTCAGCAAAATGAAATAGTGTCCTTTGCTAACAAAAGTAAAGCACTAATAATAAATTAACTTCGTGAACTTTGCGTTTAGTTAAACACCTCGAATCACGAGCCCGTAAAAAATTCATAATTTATAATTCATAATTCAAAATTTATTACCATCTTTATGATATCAAAATAATATCAAATTAAAATTCAATTATGGAAAAAACATTAAAACCCATGTCAGGTTATATTACATTGGTCATCTGCCTTGCCTTGTTTGTGGCAGCAGTTTACTTTTTTGTTAGTGGTGTGGATCAAAGTATAGCCTATGTGGTTATTGCCATGCTTTGCTTTCTTCTTTCGTGCTTTTTCTTAAAAGGCTTAATGATCATTCAGCCCAACCATTCAAGAGTGCTGAACTTTTTTGGAAAATATGTAGGAAGTGTAAAAGAGAACGGATTATTCTTCATCAATCCTTTGTATTCATCGCAGAAGATATCTTTACGTTCTGAGAATTTACAGGGACAGACTTTGAAGGTAAACGATAAAATGGGAAATCCTATTGAAATTGCGGTGGTCATCGTATGGAAAGTAGGAGATACTTATAAAGCAGCTTTTGATGTAGAACGCTATTCTGATTTTGTAAAAATGCAGAGTGAAGCAGCGGTACGTCATTTGGCCATGAGCTTTCCTTATGATAATTTAGAAGATGATCATGCTCCTATTACTCTGAGAGAAGGTGGGGATAAAATCAATTCTATCTTGGAGCAGGAACTTACAGACCGTCTTTCAAAAGCAGGAATTGTGATTCAGGAGGCAAGGATTTCGCATTTGGCTTATGCTTCGGAAATTGCAGGCGCTATGCTTCAGAGACAGCAGGCAACAGCTATTGTAGCGGCAAGAACCAAGATTGTGGAAGGAGCTGTAGGAATGGTGGACCTTGCGTTGAAAAAGCTTTCAGAAGACAATATCGTTGAGCTTGATGATGAAAGAAAAGCGGCAATGGTGAGCAATTTAATGGTAGTTCTTTGCGGAGAAAAAGCAGCCACACCGATATTAAATGCGGGAACACTTTACAATTAAGAAGTGAAAAATTAACAAGTAGATTGTACTGCAGATATTTTTTGCACTACAATAGTCAGAAATAATGTTAGAGAATTTTAGAAAATGAAATCAGAAAAAGCTCAGAACTCTTCAGAAAACAAAAGCAAAAAATCTTTTGTAATAAGGATAGATGAGTCTACTTATAAACTCCTTGAAAAGTGGGCCAATGATGACTTCAGAAGTGTGAACGGACAGATAGAATACCTTTTGCATCAGGGTCTGGTCAACGCAGGGAGGAAGAAGAAAGAGTAGTTTAAAAAAGATGAAGTGAGGGGTTATAAACGCTCTTTTCAGGGAATATAGCAGTCAGGAGATCGTACTTCTTCTCTTTTTTAAATTACAGAAAATATAAAAAAGGATTCTTTTTTTAGCTTTTCAATAAATAAATAACAATTCAATTAACCTTATACCAAAAAGAAAGCAGAGAAAATTTCTCTGCTTTTTTATTTTATACAACTTTGAAGACTATCTGCTCCAACGTAGAATATGACGAGCCAAATCAAGCCTTTAATGGTAAAGAAAGCAAGTCCTGCCCATCCCACACGCTTGAACCACTTCTTAAGCTTTGAGTTATTTTCTTGTGAATTTTCCATTGGTGATTATCAAAATGATTACCCTGCAAAGATAAGCATGTTTATAATTAGTCCAAATAAAAAACACATTAAAAATTAAAGTTTTGAGGTTCACATAATATTTTTATCTTTAGAGAGAACGAAAAGTAAGATTTTATGTCAAAAAAAGTAAAGGATTTCGGAATCGAAAAAACGCTGAAAAATTTAGGTATTAAAGAAGAGAACAAAGGTACCTCAACAGGCGGGAAATATTTCGCTTCAGGAAAGGTGATAGAAAGCATTTCTCCTGTGGACGGAAAGTTGATCGCTAAAGTAAAAACTTCCGGAGAAAGTGATTATGACAAAGTAATTGAAACTGCTCAAAAGGCATTTCAGGAATTCAGACTGATCCCGGCTCCCAAAAGAGGAGAGATCGTAAGACAGCTGGGCTTAAAATTAAGAGAATATAAAGATGATCTTGGTAAACTTGTTTCTTACGAAATGGGTAAATCATTACAGGAAGGGCTTGGAGAAGTTCAGGAGATGATTGACATCTGCGACTTCGCTGTAGGACTTTCAAGACAGCTTCAGGGGTACACTATGCACTCTGAAAGACCTGGTCACAGAATGTATGAGCAATACCATCCGCTGGGAGTTGTAGGAATCATTACTGCATTCAACTTCCCGGTAGCTGTTTGGTCTTGGAATACAGCATTGGCTTGGATCTGTGGTAACGTTACCATCTGGAAGCCATCTGAAAAAACACCACTTTGTGCTATCGCATGCCAGAATATCATGATGGAGGTTATAAAGGAAAATAATCTTCCTGAAGGACTTTCAAGTGTATTGGTATCAGACCACGAAATCGGACAGAAATTAGTAGATGATAAAAGAGTTGCCCTTGTTTCTTTCACAGGATCTACAAGAGTAGGAAGAATGGTTTCTTCTAAAGTGGCAGAAAGATTCGGGAAATCTATCCTTGAATTAGGCGGAAATAACGCAATTATCATTACAAAAGAAGCTGATATTGATATGTCTATCATTGGAGCTGTTTTCGGAGCGGTAGGAACTGCAGGTCAGAGATGTACTTCAACAAGAAGACTGATTATCCATGAAAGTGTTTACAATGAAGTGAAAACAAGATTAACAAAAGCTTACGGGCAGCTGAAAATCGGAAATCCATTGGATGAGAACAACCATGTAGGTCCTCTGATTGATACTGATGCTGTAAACCAATACGAAGAAGCCATCAAGAAATGTAAAAAAGAAGGTGGGAAATTCGTTGTTGAAGGCGGAGTTTTAACCGGAAAAGAGTACGAATCCGGATGCTACGTGAAGCCATGTGTTGCAGAAGTGAAAAACTCTTATGAGATCGTTCAGCATGAAACATTTGCACCGATCCTATATCTGATTAAATATAAAACACTGGAAGAAGCTATCGCTATTCAGAATGATGTTCCACAAGGACTATCTTCAGCGATTATGACCCAGAACTTAAGAGAAGCAGAATTATTCCTTTCCCATGCAGGTTCAGACTGTGGTATTGCCAACGTAAATATCGGAACTTCGGGTGCTGAAATTGGTGGAGCTTTCGGTGGTGAAAAAGAAACCGGAGGAGGAAGAGAGTCTGGATCTGATGCTTGGAAGTACTATATGAGAAGACAAACCAATACTATCAATTATACTGCTCAACTTCCTTTGGCACAAGGCATTAAATTCGATTTATAAAAGCTTTACTTAAAGCATTAAAAAAACAAAAAAAATAATAACCTGAATGATCAAATGCTTCATTCTTTGAGTCATTTGATCATTCACTTATTAAATCACACTACAAATTTATTATGGAACAGACATTAGATATAAAAGCAAATAAAGTAAAAGAAACTGTAGGAAAACATGTGTTGGCAGACGGTTTCGATTTTGTGATGGATATTGAAAGATCACACGGATCATGGCTTTATGATAAACTTACAGACAGAGAATATCTGGATATGTTTTCTATGTTCGCATCAGCATCCATCGGATACAATCACCCTTATCTTTTAGAAAGATCAGAATGGTTGGGAAGAATGGCTGTGAACAAACCTACTTTGGCTGACGTGTACTCGGAAGAATATGCTCATTTCCTTGAAGTATTTGAAAGAGTAGTTATTCCTGAAGAATTACAATATGC
Source organism: Chryseobacterium sp. D764 (assembly GCF_019317325.1). Classification (NCBI taxonomy): domain Bacteria; kingdom Pseudomonadati; phylum Bacteroidota; class Flavobacteriia; order Flavobacteriales; family Weeksellaceae; genus Chryseobacterium; species Chryseobacterium sp. D764. Next base: position 657,724 of record NZ_CP079219.1, read on the forward strand.
TTTCTTTATCGAAGGCGGAACTATGGGGGTTGAAAATGCAATGAAAGCATGTTTCGACTGGAAAACCCGTAAAAACTTTGCAAAAGGAATAGAAACAGAAGCTGGAATCTGTATCCACTTCAAACAGGCTTTCCATGGAAGAAGCGGTTATACCTTGAGCTTAACCAATACTTCTGACCCAAGAAAGTACCAATATTTCCCAATGTTCAACTGGCCGAGAATTTTAAATCCAAAATTAAAGTTCCCGATTACAGAAGAAAACCTTGAAGAAACAATCAAAAATGAAAATCTTGCTTTACTTCAGATTGAAGAGGCTATTCTGATGCACCCTGATAAAGTGGCATGTATCATCATAGAACCTATTCAGGCAGAAGGAGGTGACAACCATTTCAGAGACGAATTCCTGTTGGGATTAAGAAGAATCTGTGATGACAACGAAATCTTACTTATTTTTGATGAAGTTCAGACAGGTATTGCCATTACAGGGAAAATGTGGGCATTCCAGCACTTTACAGCAAAACCAGACATCATTTCTTTCGGTAAAAAAGCACAGGTTTGTGGTGTTTTGGCCAATAAAGAAAAGTTTGATGAAGTTCCGAATAACGTTTTCAGAGAAAGTTCAAGAATCAATTCTACATTTGGAGGAAACTTTATTGATATGCTTCGTTTCCAGCTGGTAATGGAAGTGATCGAAAAAGAAAACCTTGTGGAGAATGCAAGAGTAGTTGGCGATTTCTTATTGGAAAGCCTGAAAGCCCTTGCTGAAAAATATCCTGAAAAAATTTCAAATGCAAGAGGAAGAGGCCTGATGTGTGCTGTTGATCTGCCATCCGCAGAACAGAGAAATCACCTGATGAATGAGCTTTTCAATGATGGATTAATCATTCTTCCATGTGGAGATCAGTCTCTTCGTTTCAGACCTCATTTGAATGTGACAAAGGAAGAAATTCAACTTGCACTAGATAAAATTGAAAGCAATATTAATAAAATTTAAAACCCGGGATTTGTAATTTTAAAAAAAACATCGTATATTTAGATACTCAAACAATTAGAATATGGAAAGAAGTACGAGAGTATCAGTTTATGAAAGTGATAACCCTTCAGAAATTCAGTTGGTTAAGTCTAAATTGGATGATGCGCAAATTACAAATACTGTTGAAAATAACTATCTTACGTTTACCACAACCCCAACAGCAACTTCGCTGAAAGTAATGGTAGATCTGGAAGAAGAAAAAAAAGCATTTGAAATTATTGATGCTTACCTTCAACAAAGTGAAAATCAATAAACAATTTCATAATTTTAAATTTTACTACTTCGAACCGAAAATTAATCTTAATTAATTTTCGGTTTTTTAATTAACTACAAACCATTAAAAAATTATTCTTGCAATTATTAGTTATTCTAATTTTTTAATCATTCAATCTTTTAATTTTTAAATCAAATGTTACACATGAACCCGGAGATCAAACTAAGACAATCGCAAATTGAAGACAGAAACAGGATTTGGGAAATTATCCAACAATCTATTGAAAGAAGAAGACAAGACGGAAGTACCCAATGGCAGAACGGATATCCTAATTTGGGGACTGTAGAAAGTGATATTGCTAAAGGTTTCGGACATGTTTTGACCGTAGACGGAGAAATTGCAGTATATGGAGCTTTGATTCTGAATGATGAGCCAGCGTACAGCACCATTGAAGGAGCTTGGCTGAGTGATGGGGAATTCGTAGTCGTTCATAGAGTGGCTGTAGATGAAAAATTTGCAGGACAGGGAATGGTGAAGAAATTTTTTGATCATATCGAAGAATTCACCAAATCCCATGACATTCAAAGTATTAAAGTAGATACCAACCATGATAATATTGCCATGTTGAAAATCCTTGAAGGCAGAGGGTATTCCTATTGTGGAGAGGTTCTTTTAAGAGACGGCATGAGAAAAGCTTTTGAGAAGATTATAATTTAAGTAAAAAGTTAAATCATCTTTCATTGAATTTTTAAACCGGCCTGTATTTATAAACTCTATCGGGTTTGTTCGTTTGGTTCTGAACTAATTTTTACTTTTGTTCAAATTTTTATATATGCACCAGAGTATAGAAATTGATGAGAAAATTTTTCAGGATGCCGTAAGATTTTATGGCACCGTGTTCAGCTTACCCCCTTTAGCATCGAAAATCTATTCCTACCTTCTTTTTGACTATGAGAAAGTAGGAATTACTTTTGACGAATTTGTTGAAGTGCTCTCCGCGAGCAAAAGCTCCGTTTCTACCAGTATTTCATTATTGTTAAATGCTCAGCTTATTGTTGATCATAACAAAATGGATGAGCGGAAGCGGTATTTTTTCATCAATGATGAATACAAAAAAATACGATTCGAGAAAATTGTCCAGAAAATGCAGGACGAAATGAAACTATTAGATGATTTAAACAATTTTAAAAAAAGTAAAGACGATGGATACAATGAAAGAATAGAAGTTTACAAAGCACTCTTAAACAAAAACATAGAAAATATTCAGGAATCTCTTAATAAACTATAAAATGAATAATAAGCTAGTTATACTTTCCATTGCAGCGCTTTCACTGACTGCCTGCAAAAAAGAAGCTCCGAAACAGGATGGTGCCAAACCGTATCCTGTTATTTCCGTGGAGTCAAAAAATATAGTGGGTTATCAGATGTTTCCGGCTACCATCCAGGGTAGGGTAAACAATGATGTACGTGCAAAAATACAGGGATATATTACCCAGGTATTGGTAGATGAAGGACAATATGTTACAAAAGGACAGCCTTTGTTCCGTTTGGAAACCAATATTCTGAACGAAAATGCGGCCGCTTCCAAAGCAGGAATCGGTGCTGCTGAATCCAGTATTGCAGCTGCTCAGGCTTCTGTAAATGCTGCTCAGGTTGAAGTAAACAAACTAAAACCTCTGGTTCAGAAAAACATCATCAGTAATGTACAGCTACAGACTGCTCAGGCTCAGCTGGCTCAGGCCCAGGCTCAGTTACAGCAGGCCAATGCTTCCAAAAGACAGGCACAAGCCAATTATAAAGGAGTAGAAGCCAATATCGAATATTCTATCATTCGTGCTCCTATTTCAGGGGTGATCGGAAGACTGCCGTTAAAAGTAGGAAGTTTGGTAGGACCGTCTGATCAGACAGCTCTGACAACGATTTCTGATACTTCTGAGATCTTTGCTTACTTTGCAATGAATGAAAAAGAATATTTTGATTTTCTTGAAAAATCTCCGGGAGCTTCTATGCCTGAGAAAATCAAAAACTTACCAATGGTTGAGCTTCAGCTGGCTAATGGAAGTCTTTATCCTGAAAAAGGAAAAATTGAAGCCATTACCGGTCAGATTGATCCTACAACAGGGACTATTCAGTTCAGAGTTGCTTTCTCGAATGCTCAGAAATTATTAAGTAATGGTAATAGCGGAACCATCAGATTCCCTCAACAATATGATAATGTTCTTGTAGTTCCTGAAAGTGCGACCTATGAACAGCAAGGTATTGTTTACGTATATAAAGTAGAAAAAGGAGATACTGCCAGAAACGTTGTTGTAAATGTGATTGACAGAATTGACAATTTAGCGCTTATCAAATCTGGAGTTAATAAAGGTGAAAAAGTTATTGCAGCTGGTATCGGAGGTTTGAAACCGGGAACAGCAGTAAAACCGAAACCAATCAAAATGGATAGTCTTGTTCAATCAATAAAACCGAAATTCTAATGATAAAAAACTTTATTAACAGACCGGTTTTATCTACCGTAATCTCAATCTTGATTGTGATTCTCGGTGTGTTGGGACTGATCTCGTTACCGGTTACGCAGTATCCGGATATTGCACCGCCTACGGTAAGTGTTTCCGCAAACTATACGGGAGCCAATGCTGAGACGGTGATGAAAAGTGTAGTAGTGCCTTTGGAAGAACAGATCAACGGGGTGGAAGGTATGGATTATATCACTTCCAGTGCCGGAAACGACGGTTCTGCTCAGATCCAGGTTTTCTTCAAACAAGGAATAGATCCGGATATTGCAGCGGTAAACGTACAGAACCGTGTGGCCAGAGCGACACCTCTTTTGCCGTCTGAAGTAACCCGTTCAGGGGTTGTAACCCAGAAGCAGCAAACCAGTGCCCTGATGTATATGTCTTTCTATTCTGAAAATAAAGATCTTGATGACGTATACCTTCAGAACTTTTTGAATATTAATATTATTCCAAACCTGAAAAGGGTAAATGGTGTAGGGGATGCCAACGTTTTCGGTGGTAAAAATTACTCGATGAGAATCTGGCTGGATCCTGCAAAAATGGCTGCCTACAGCGTAACTCCTACCGATGTTACCAATGCCATCAATGAGCAGAGTAGAGAAGCAGCAGCAGGTTCTATTGGTCAGAACAGCGGTAGTTCTTTTGAATATATCATCAAATACGTAGGTAAATTCAACGATAAAGAACAATACGATAATATTATCATCAAATCTCTTGCAAACGGACAAAACCTGATGCTGAAAGACGTTGCTAAGGTAGAACTGGCAGGTCAGTCTTACACAGGAATCGGGGAAAACGGAAACAATCCTTCCATCAGTATGGGGATCTTCCAGACTCCGGGATCCAACGCACAGGAGATTATTAAAAATATCAAAGCCTATCTGAAATCAGCCGAGGGAACTTTTCCAAAAGGTGTAAAATATACTTTCAACTTTGATACCAACGAATTCCTGGAAGCTTCTATTGAAAAGGTAGTACACACCCTGATTGAAGCCTTCATTCTGGTATTTATTGTAGTATATATTTTCCTACAGGATTTCAGATCTACCCTGATTCCGGCCATCGCGGTTCCGGTATCTATTGTAGGGGCGTTCTTCTTCCTGAATCTTTTCGGATATTCATTAAACCTCTTAACCTTATTTGCATTGGTGCTGGCGATTGGTATTGTAGTGGATGACGCCATCGTCGTCGTCGAGGCCGTTCACGCGAAGATGGAACATGGTATTTCAGATGCTAAAAAAGCAACGGTAGAAGCAATGGATGAGATTACAGGGGCTATTATCTCTATTACTTTGGTAATGGCAGCAGTATTTATCCCGGTAACGTTCATTACAGGACCTACAGGGGTATTCTACCAGCAGTTTGGTATTACGCTGATTATAGCAATTATCATTTCTGCTATTAATGCATTAACGCTGAGTCCGGTTTTATGTTCATTATTCCTAAAACCCCACGCAGAGCATCATAAAGAGTATAAAAATTTAAATCTGTTACAGAAGTTTTTCTATAAGTTTAATATCGCTTTTAAAACAACTACTGAACGTTACGGAAGAGGATTTGTATTCCTGTTAAGACATAAATGGGTAACCCTGATTATTTTTGCTGTTACCGGAGGTATCTTATTCTGGGCAAGCAGCAGTATGAAAAAAGGATTTGTACCTACAGAAGACAGAGGGATTATCTTTACCGATGTTCAGCTTCCTCCGGGAGCTTCTATGGAAAGAACTTACAACGCATTGAAAACACTTCAGGCTAAAGCATTGAAAGTTCCGGGAGTGCAGAATGTAACGATTTCTACGGGAAGAGGGTTCTTATCCGGAAACGGAAGTAACAACGGTCTTGCCTTTGTTAAGCTAAAACCATTTGAAGAAAGAAAAAAAGACGGACAGACTTCTGAAGATATCACCAAAAAATTATTTGGAATTGTAGGAGCTGTTCCTGATGCTAAAGTTGTATTCTTCCAACCGCCAAGTGTACCTGGATTTGGTAACAGTGCAGGTTTTGAAATGGTATTACTGGATAAGTCAGGGGGAGAATATGCTGATCTGGATAATAAAACCAATGAATTTATCGGTAAGCTGATGGAGAGACCGGAAATTCAGTTTGCGCAGACTTCATTCAATACTAAATATCCTCAGTATCAGATGGAGATTAATGTTCCTTTGAGCAAACAGCTTGGAGTTTCTGTAAATGACATTCTGTCTACCATGCAGGGATATATTGGTGGTATTTATACTGCCGACTTTACCAAGTATGGAAAACAGTTCAGAGTGATGGTTCAGGCTCTTCCTGAAAACAGAAAAAATATCGAAAACCTGAACCAGCTTTATGTCAGAACAGGATCAGGCATCATGTCTCCGATTTCACAGTTTGTAACATTGACAAAAGCATACGGACCACAATCTGTTAGCCGTTATAACCTGTTTACTTCAGTGAAGGTGACAGGAGCAAACTCAGACGGATACAGTTCCGGGGATGCAATTGCAGCGGTACAGCAGGTAGCTAATGAAACTCTGAATCAAAACTATGCAGTAGAATTTACAGGGTTGACCAGAGAAGAATTAAATTCAGGATCTCAGACGCTTTTGATTTTCGGGCTAAGTTTGATCTTCGTTTACTTCATTCTTTCTGCACAGTATGAGAGTTATATTCTTCCGCTGATCGTTATTATTTCTCTTCCTCTTGGGGTAATGGGAGCCTATTTCGGACAGAAGATTATGGGATTGGAAAATAATATTTACTTCCAGATTGCCCTGATCATGCTCGTGGGATTATTGGCGAAAAATGCGATCCTTATTGTTGAATTTGCTGTTCAGAGAAGACATCATGGTGAAACCATTGTAATGTCGGCCATCAATGCAGCGAAAGCCAGAGTAAGACCTATTCTAATGACATCATTCGCCTTTATCTTCGGTTTATTACCGTTAGTGCTGGCAAGTGGAATTGGTGCAGTAGGTAACAGATCTATTGCTACGGGTGCGGCAATCGGGCTATTGATAGGAACTATTTTGGGATTATTTGTAATTCCGGTTCTGTATGTGATCTTTGAAACACTGCAGGAAAAAATTAAACCTATCAAAAAAGAAGAGATCAATTTAGCAGAATAAAATTAAAAATTTGAGGTAGTGGAAGCTAGTCATTCATCAAGCTTCCAACCTCTTATTTCTAACTTCTAATTTTACATAATGAAGAGTTTATTAAACATCATAAAAGGAATCACTTTTTCAGTTTTCATACTCGGGGCCATTTCATCTTGTATGGCAAGAAAAGAATATGAAAGACCGAAGAACGTTGTGGACGAAAAGCTTTTCCGTACGGATATGCTTCCTTCTGACAGTACCAGTATCGCAGATATTTCATGGAAAGAGATATTTACAGATCCAATATTGCAGGGGCATATTTCTAAAGCACTGGCAAACAACCTTGATATCAGAATCGCTTTAGAGAGCATTAATTCTGCAGAAGCATATCTTAAACAAAGCAAAGCTGCTTATCAGCCGACACTTTCTATTGGGCCCAACTATACCTTTCAGACCCAGTCTATCAACACCCAGTTTGGGCAGATCATTGGAGAAAGACGTTATGTAAACCAGTTTGACATTACGGCGAGTATTGGATGGGAAGCAGATATCTGGGGGAAATTAAGAGCACAGGAAAAAGCACAGCTGGCTACCTATTTAGGAACTGTTGCTGCTCATAAGGCGGTAAAAAGCAGTCTGGTATCTTCCATCGCTTCTGCTTACTATCAATTGTTAACTTTTGATGCGCAGAAGAGGATTATTACAGAAACCATTGCGGTAAGAGAGAAAAACCTGGAAGCTACAAAGGCTTTAAAAATTTCAGGAACAGTTACAGAAGTTGCGGTACAGCAGAGTGAGGCTCTTGTGTTCAATGCGAAATCATTACTGATTGATATTGATACACAGATCCAGCTTCTTGAAAATACCATGAGTCTTTTAATGGGAGAACCTTCTCATTCTATTGAAAGATCTACATTAGAAGGACAGAACCTTCCGATTGATTTAAAATTGGGATACCCAACTCAGCTGTTGGCTAACCGTCCGGATGTAATGAGAGCAGAATACAGCTTAATGAATGCTTTTGAACTGACGAATTCTGCCAAAGCTCAGTTTTACCCAACTTTAAAATTGACAGGAAGCGGAGGACTTCAGTCTGTGGATATTGATCACTTATTCAGTGTAAATTCATTATTTGCGAATGTAGTAGCAGGCCTGGCTCAGCCGATTCTAAATAAAAGACAGATCAAGACCAACTATGATGTAAGTCTTGCCAATCAGGAAACGGCTTATTTAAACTTCAGAAAAACAGTTCTTACTGCTGGAAAAGAAGTTTCGGATGCCATCAGAGTCTTCTCTGTACAGGATTCATTTATTGAATTAAAACAAAAAGAACTGGATGCCTATAAAAAATCGGTTGACTATTCTCAGGAATTGGTGAACTACGGTATGGCCAACTATCTTGAAGTATTGAATGCAAGCGTAAATTCATTGAATGCAGAGTTGAACATCTCAAATGCAAGATACAGTAAAATGAAAGCTGCTGTAGAGCTTTATCAGGCTTTAGGCGGAGGCTGGAAGTAAGCGTATTTTGTAATCTAATATCATAAAAACGTATGTCAATAATGGCATACGTTTTTTCATATAGATAGATGTTTAAAGGTTATTGCATGTAATTCATGTAATTATTGATCATGCTAAAATTATTTAATAGGTAAAATCAATTTGTATATATGTACTCAACTACGTAGTTTTGTACTTTAAAATGCAAACACTATGAAACTAGAAATACAATCCATAGGAAATTCTTACTCGGAGCAGGCCATTGATTTGATTTTGACCATTCAACAGAAAGAGTTTAATATTCCGATTACAATAAAAGATCAGCCTGATCTTTTGCAGATTGAAAGTTTTTATACGGAAGCAGGAGGTAACTTTTGGGGAGCTTTCGTGGATGGTGAACTGGTAGGTTCCATTGCACTGGTTAAGTTTGATGAAAGGGCAGGAGCAATCAGAAAAATGTTTGTTAAAAAAGAATTCAGAGGCAAAGAACTGAATATTGCCCAGGAACTATTGGAAGTTTTAATTTCTTTCTGCCGCGAAAACGAAATTGATGATTTATATTTGGGAACCATAACGGTACTGAAAGCAGCACAGCGTTTCTACGAAAGGAATCAGTTCGTAAAGATTGAAAAAGGAAATCTTCCTGTAAAATTCCCTTTGATGAGCGCTGATGATATTTTTTACCATTTAAATATTGACTGAATATGAATGTGATCAACGAAGCAGGGATTCTTGCTATATCAACGAGACTTCATCGTCTCAGTGAACAATTGAGAAAAGATGGAGCGCTTATCTATAAAGCATTCGGAATCGATTTTGAGCTTAAATGGTTTCCGGTGATCTTTACCATTTATAAAAAAGAGATCGCAAGCGTTGTCGAAATTGCCAATGAGATCGGGTACACCCATCCATCTACCATAACCCTGCTCAAAGAACTCGAAAAACTGGAGTTGATACAATGGGAAAAAGATAAACAGGACGAACGGAAAAGATTATTTATCCTGACTTCAAAAGGAAAAGAACTCATTGAGAAAATGAAACCGGTTTGGCAACTGATGTCCCAGATTCTGGGAGATATTACCGATAACAATAATAATCTGCTGGCAGCTATTGATGAAGCCGAGGAGAAAATTGCAAGCCAGTCTTTTTATCAGAGGGCATTTCAGGCGAAGAATTCGAAATAAAATAATACCTATGAAAGAGTTGTACCCAATCAGTAAAACTCTTTTATTCTATCATGATAGCAACCGGATTTCTGGCAGACATTATATTTTTTAAATATTCTTTGTCTTCTTCAGTTAATTCATTGGTGGCAAGAGCAATATCTTCCCAGGCTTTTCCATCTTTGCGTTTCAGGGCAAATTCAATGGAGTTAATTACTGGTTTTTTATTCAGCCCTAAAGGCCTTAAATCTATTCGTTGCCCTTCATTAATTTCGCCCTCTGTAATTTGTCCTAGTAAGAAAAACGGTCTTCCTGTAATCTGGATAGTATCATTGAGCTTAAACTGAGCAACAATTAAATGATGCCAGCTATATCCACAATATCTGCATTGTTTTGCATATGGAGTACGGGCAAGTTTGTTGCATTTCGGACAATTATTGAAAAAAACTTTTTCAGGAGTTTCAGTCATTATCCGAGTTATAATGTTTTGTTTAAAAACTTCATATCCATTTTCTAATAGATTGGTGATTTTAGGATCAGAACTTATCCAGTTCTTTTCTATCATTATCTTTCTGAATTTTGGATTTTCATTACTCTTGAAAGAAGAAATTTGATGTTTTAGGGCTAACTTTTCATGTTTCGTCATCAATTCACTGAAATAGTTGATAATATAATTCGTCGTTTCCTGATCCATACCCAATTGAAAAGAGTTAAATGATTTTGATTATTTTTCTTGTCTAATGTATTATTTATTTCTTTAAAATAGCTATATAATATAAAAGAACCCGCCAGAATTGGCGGGTTCTTTTAATTCATTATTGAAATGATGCTGTATTAGAATCTTAAAGTCGCTGCAACAGACCACGTTCTTCCAAAACCAAGGAATCCTGTGTTACCATCAGCAATACCCTGATAAACTCTTCCGGTTTCCTGGTAAGTTTTTCCGGCATTTGGGCCGCTGGCAATTTTGTCCCCTGCGAAAATATTGGAGCTTAATTCAGAAATATAATATTTGTTGAATAAGTTGTACACATTCGCTCTCAATGTTAAAGACTTTTTCGCATCAAGTGTGAATTTGTAAGAAGCACCTACGTCAAATAAATTATAACTTGGCAGTTTTACAATTCCTTTTTCTCTTGCTGCTTCAGTAAGGAAGTTGATTGGGTTAAACTGCGCATATAGCTTGTCATAATATTCCCAGTTGGCATCAATACTGAAAGCTTTGGTAATGTTATAATCAACTCCAAGGCTTGCTGTAGTTTGTGCAGCATCTCCCACCTTTAGATCTTTGATATTGATAACTCCTGTAGCTCCTGCCACCTCCTGATTGTTTTGAACATCAAGAATATTGAAATTTGCATTTCCTTTGTACTTCCAGTTCCCCAATGATAACATCCCTCTCAGTCTAAGGTTAGCAAATGGTCTTGCCTTCGCTTCCAGTTCAACACCCTGGTGTATCTGTCCAACGTTCAGTGCGTTGTAGAAATAAGCATTTCCAAGCTGTAATTGTGAGAAGTTGGCTACGTCTGCAGCTCCTGCATTAAAGGTTCTTGAAATAAATCTGTCATCCCACTGCGTTCTGTAGGCATTGATATTTACATCTACATAACGGGATTTGAAACCATATCCTAACTCCACAGAGAAGATTCTTTCATTCTTTGCATCGTTATAGATATTTTGGTTTGAAGGGAACAGAGCATTGAATAATGGCTGCCTTGAAATAACTCCTGTATTGAAAAATACATTATGATGCTCATCTATATTATAGTTGGCACCTCCTTTTACAATATAACCCGTTTTGTGGTACCATTTTGTTTCCTGGTTTCCTGGAGTATACAGCATATAGTCTCTTCTTTTGTAGTACTGTTCAGAAACTGATCCCTGAACGGATGCACTTAGTTTTTCAGAGCTGTATTCAACCATTCCATATAAACCTGCCCATTTTACCAGACCTTCGTTGTGTATAGATACCTTTTGAGCATCCTTAAGTTTAGTAAGAGGTTCCGGTTTTACGGTACTGTTGATATAATAACCTTTTGGAGCGTTTGCCGTACTGGAAACAAATAATGCATCAGATCCCAACATGTCAGTCACAATATCGTAAAGTGCTCCTTTGTAAGTTTTAAGATCAATACCTCCGTTAAAGGTCCAGTTATTTTTTTTGTAATTAAGATCTGCGATTACTCCATACCAGTCATGAGCATTGATACTCTGTTTTCTTACGATACCATTGGTACCGTTCAGTGTAGCCACATATTGTCCGTTATAATCAGTAGGAGAGCCTGCAGGTGCAGTAAAGGTTGATTTCTGGAAAGTGTTTCCGTTATAATCTGTTACAATACCCCCTCTGTTATAGCGGTAAATCATATCCCAGTTGATAGTACCGTCACCGCCTGCACCGTAATTCATAAAATTCATGGTTTGTCCGCTGCCGTTTTTGATAGAACCGTTCAATCCGGTACCACCGCCGCCACGTCCCCATGAACCATAAAGAACGGTAGATAGTTTCAGGTTATCATTCATCGTCCAGTCCCAGTTCAATGATGCAATAGGCTTATGATAGAAGTTAGGAGCCAGATTGAACTGAGAACCATTCAACATCCCTGTCTGAGGGTTGTATCTTCTTCCATACGTATCAAATTGCTGTAGAGTAGCCACATTCGCTCCGGTTGCTGAAGACCTTCTCGTATCATGTACCTGTGGTGCTCCGGTTGCAATTAAATTGAAAGCATGCTTTTCATTGGGCTTAAATCCTGTTGAGAAAAACCATGAATAACCTTCTCCTTTCGTTCCGTTGATGTAACCGTCACCTTGCCAACGGGAAAGCAATACAGTTGTTCCCCATTTGTTTTTTAAGCCGGAAGAGTACATCGCAGATATTCTGGAGTAGTTATCGTTACCCACTTCTCCTTTGATCATTGCTTTCTGCTCAGAATCTGTAGCTTTGGTCACGATATTGATCGTTCCTCCTACAGAAGGAACTACAAATTTTGAAGCTCCCAAACCTCTCTGAATCTGGATGTTGCTCGCAATGTCTGCCAACCCGGTCCAGTTAGACCAGTATACAGTTCCTCCTTGCATGTCATTCACCGGCTGTCCGTTGATGATCACTGCAATGTTAGCCCCATCGAAACCTCTCATATTGATTCTGCTGTCTCCAAAACCTCCGCCCACTTTGGTAACGTACACGGATGGGGTAGACTTCATAATCTCAGGAAATTCTCTGTTTCCTAACTTCTCCTGAATTTCCGCTGCCTTGATGGTGGAAACTGCAACAGGAGTTTTTCTTTCTTTGGCTGTTTGGGAAAGGTTTCTACCTACCAACATCACCTCATCAATAGATTTTGATTTCTCTAAAGAATCCTTCGTACTTTGCCCGTAATAAAGGGCGGCCGTAGGTAATACAAGCGCTATAATTAGTCGCTTTTTAAAAATAATGCTCATGAAATAAACTAGCGTTTTTGAATTTAAGGCTGCAAAGATGGATAATTATTTTTGAATTAAGTATTAAATCTTCACGAAGTGACTTCCTACTGTGTGCTTATAATGCATTATTATTCATTTTTTTGAGTGTATTAATTATTTCAGATATTTAATTTACAATTTGTTATAAAAGTGAATTATTATAAACTGGAAATGTATTTAAATGAATAAAATAATTATGCGATTCCTATAAACTTCATCATTGCCTGTCTTTTACTGAATGATTTCAATTATTTTTGATTTGATTTGTATCATTTTTAATATTTTTGTAGATATTATTTGTATCAGTTTTATTTCGTCAGATAACATAAGATTTTCTACTATTTTAAAAATGTGAAAAAATGACCCAACTCAGTTTATTCGACTCAGAAGATTTATATGAATTTCCAAAAGACCTTCTGGAATACAGAGAACATTTCCTGAATCAGGAAGAAGCTGATAACCTTAAAGATCATCTGCTTGAAACAGCTCCCTGGAAACAACGGACCCAGAAAATGTATGATAAAACGGTTTTGACACCACGCCTAACAGCTTGGTATGGTGATCAGAAAACGGCTTACCCATTGGGAGATGTTGAAGTGGAGAATAATCTCTGGACTCCTGAGCTGTTTTCTTTAAAACAAAGGATAGAAAAAGAGTTTAAATATAAATTCAATTCCGTATTGCTTAATCTCTACAGAAATCAGAATGATTCTGTTGCCTGGCATCGTGATAAGGAAAGCAGATATGGAAAACGCCCGGTAATTGCTTCTTTAAGTTTAGGACAAACCAGAAATTTTGATTTCCGGAAAAAAGATCATCATCAGAGTAAATACAGCCTGCCTCTTCCTCATGGCTCATTACTGATTATGAAAGGAGATCTGCAGGAAAACTGGGAACACCGGATCGCTAAATCTGTAACTTCTATGAAAGAACGTATAAATCTTACATTCCGGCTAGTTCATGAAGAATGAGGTTAATTTATTCCTGAGACAGGTTCTGCTTAAAATTAGTTAGTAAATCCTCCGCGCTTGGGAGATTTCCTAGATTACTTTTAATTCTTTCCAGAAGATCGCTGAATAAAGCTTCTCCGTTTAAGACTTTCAATGAATATTCGAAAGGATATAAAGAAATAACACCTCCGTTATTGTCATATTTTAAGGTCATGAATCGTAAAGGAAATTCCGGAGTTTTATCTCTGTACAGTTTAAATCCAAATTCATGGATCATATAGTATGAAAATGCTATCGTTAGCATCAGTCCAATCTGTTTGTCTTCCTGATCAAATGATTTACAATACTGATAAAATCCTGGTTCTGTAGTAACGGCCTTGTCTATATTGTTAGGGTGGTAGACAGGGTTCTCTATAGCCAGTGTTACTTTATTATCGATAAAAAAGCTGCTTAACATTCTGAATGAACCGTCAACCAGAACATCCTCTGACAAAAGCTCATCTTCAGTATATCTGTTCCTGAAATATTCATCTGTATATATTCCGTCTATTCCTGGACTTTCAGACTGCTGCTGACCAGTTGTATCTGGATTTTTTGAAAAAAATTTTTTGAAGAAGTTCATGGTTATCGTTTCTATAGTGTATCTGACAAATATAAAAAATATTCGTAATCCCAATAAAAAGCAGGATGCATTTTATTTTTCCGTAAAAAAGCTGCACCTTTGCCCAACAATGGGGTGCTACAGATAACGCTGGCTGAGATGATACCCAGGAATATATTTCCACACCTGATCCGGATAATGCCGGCGTAGGGATTGCTTACTTATCATCTCATCATTTGATTTCTAACAATTAATATGATGCAGGACATTTTAAAACAAATTACCTTACCGGAATGGTTTGGAGTCTTATTTTCAGTCATTCAGGTCTTACTGGCCCGTAAAAACAATGTCAATAATTATCTTTTCGGAATTGCAGGTATTCTGCTTACGCTGTATGTGATGCTTACTTCCAAGCTTTATGCTGAGTTTACCTTAAATCTTTATTATCTGGTCATGAGCATCTACGGATGGATGTATTGGAAATTCGGGAAACAAAAATCTGAAATGGAAATTTCTGTTACCTCAACTACCGAAAAATGGATTACCGGAGGAATTGTTTTGGGAACCTTTATCTTATTCTGGTCTTTTCTGACGCATTTTACCGATTCGGATGTCCCGGTTTGGGATTCTCTGGTAAGTGCTTTTGCCTGGGCAGGGATGTGGCTGATGGCAAGACGGAAAATTGAAAATTGGGTGATCCTCAATGTCAGCAATATCATTTCAATCCCTTTAATGATTCATAAAGAATTATATCTGTATGCTGTTTTAACGTCATTCTTATTTTTAGTGGCGATCTCAGGATATATCGAATGGCAAAAAATTATTAAAACCAAAGCGAATGCTGAGTACTAAAGACATCAGACAAGACCTTCAGGGTGCTTCTATAGTTTCTGATAAGGTGATCCAACATATACATGAAGAAGGATGGCTTAAGATCTGGGTACCGAAAAAATATGGTGGCTTGGGTTATCGTTTTGAAGAAGGACTTAAAGCATTATTTGGCTGGGCCGAAACCGATGGAAGCTTTGGCTGGATGCTGACATTGTGTGCCGGAGCCAATTACTTTTCCAGAAATATAAAACCTGAAATTGCTGAATTACTGTTTACCAATTCTAACATTTGTTTTGGAGGAAGCGGAATGGTTGGCGGAACTGCGGAAAAGCAAAATGATAATACCTATATCATCAATGGATTATGGAATTTCGCAACCGGAGCTCCCCATCTGACCCATTTTACGCTGAATGCCAGGATTACAGAAAACGGTAAACCAATAATTGATAACAATGGAAATGAAATCATCCGCTCATTCATAGTTCTTAAAGAGCAGGCTGAAATTATCCCCAACTGGAGATCTATGGGAATGAAAGCCAGCGGGACCTATTCCTTTACCCTTAAAAATCTTATAGTAAGCGAAGATTACAGTTTTGTTTACGATCATTTTTTCACGGATGATATTCTGGACAGCATTCCGTTTCGGGTTTTTGCAGATTTGACACTTTTGGTGAATTATCTGGGAATGGCTTCTCATTTTATTGAAGAAGCAGAACTTATTCGTTCTGAGATCAGTTTCAAAAGTTTTGCAGAGTCTGTTGAAAAGCATTTAAGAAAAGTATTAAGTATTGCCAGAGACATAGAAAATATACTCAGCGATCACAAAGAGATTTCTGATGATCAACAGAATGAGATTCATACTTATGGAACAGAATTAACCAAGCAATTATCCCATCAGATCCTTACTGTTTATATACAGCTGGGAATCAGGGCAACAGATACCAATTCTGCAGTTTATCAGGTATTCTGTGATTATTTTACGGCAGCAATGCATTCCAATTTCAGGCCTTCAGCGGATGATTTAAACTTTTCTTTCTGAAAAATAGGCGGAAAATATTTCTGTGAAAATCCGGAGAATAGTTATTGCTGAGAATTTAAACTTAATATAAATTTAATGTGATTACCATAGCTTTTAGATACTTTTGTACCATCAGTTTTGAGTTCAAAGACGTATTAAAGGATGGATCATTTTAAAGAAATATATTCCGGTTACAAGCACAGGGTGTATTTTTTTGTGGCCAAATACCTTTCGGAAGAAGAAGATATTGAAGAAATTGTTCAGGATATTTTTATGCATGTCTGGAAGTACTTATCCAAAACCAACTCACCTTCAGAAATTGAAGCACTTATTTTTAAATCTGCCAAACAGGAAATCTCCAATTTCTACCGTAAAAGAAAAATGATCTTCGTTCCTCTTGAAAACTCTCCGGAAAATCAGGATGAAGAAAGTGCTGAAATCGAAAAGCAGCTACAGCAGGAAGATCAACTTAAAAAAATAGAAAATCTTCTGGAGCAGGTTCCCGAAAAGAGCCGTGAATTTTTCATCCAAAATAAAATCCAGAATCTCAGTCTTTTTACCATCGCTCAGGAAAATGATATTTCCAAAACAGCTGTTGAGAAGCATGTTAATAAGGTACTGAAGTTTCTGAGAGCCAACTTGAGTTTTTTCTTTTAACTTTCGTTTATATTGATAACAAACTTCACTTCAAATCTCTTTCTAAACGGGTGTAAAATTGTCATTGATTACGTCGAATCTTCGATTTCTGACGAAGGAAGAATCTCATATACAGCCTGGATTCTTCATTTCACTGCGTTACATTCAGAATGACAGAGTCATCATAATAAGATAGCAGGATTAATGTAAAATTGTATATAATTATCTTAAATAAAATCAATTTTAACTTTAACCCAATAGCAACCAATATGAACAAATCGTTAAATCAAAAAAATAGAGGTTGACGATTCTACACTTCCTGCGTATTCTCTAATAAAGATCAAAAAGGAGCGTATGGATTTCGACAATCAATGGAAATCAGTTAAAGAAGAAAACCGGAAAATGAAAGATTCGGCAGATCAGCGAATCTGGAATGGGCTTGAGAATAAAATCAGATTCAGAAACCATACAAAAAGGTTTTTGTGGGCTGCGGCTGTTCTTTTGCCCTTATTTACCGTGATGACTCTGTTCTTTACTGAAAATGCTCTAAGCTCTTCATCTCATCAGCAAATGGTTTTCAGAACGGAAACGATGCAAAAGGAATTCACCTTGCCGGACGGAAGTATTATTATCCTGCAACCAGAAAGTGAATTGATGCTGACAGATGATTTCGGAAAGAAAACCAGAAATGTCTCCTTTAAAGGGAAAGCTTTTTTCAGTGTTGCTAAAAATAAAGCGCTGCCGTTTATCATTGATGCCAATGGATTTAAAGTAAAAGTGTTGGGAACTCAGTTTTTGCTTGATCAGAGATCCACAGATAAGAAAGTCTATCTGAAGGAAGGAAAAGTAAAAATTGATTTCAAAGGGAATACAACATTTCTTCTGCCCAAAGAAACCTGGCTTGCTGACAAAGACGGAACCGAGAAACATTTCTACGATCAGGATGTTGTAAGAACATTTGATTTTAATGAAATGAAATTTGGGCAGGCCATTTCTCAACTGGAGAAGACTTACAATGTTTCCATAACATATCCTCAGCATTACAAAGAGAATGTGATAAATGGAGACATCACCGGAGATCTGGATAAAGTTATTAAAACAATAGGGTTTCCATTTAATCTTACTGCAGGAAAACAATCAGCAAATCATATCATTTTAGAAAAATAATGCACCAGTAATTGGGGTTACCGATGCATTGAAAATAAATCAGTCAAATAACAACTAATTTCAGCAAAGCTATGAAAAAAACAACAATTAGCATGATGTTGTTGGGTCTTTTGTGTGCGCCACAGTTTACCTACGCAGAGGCTAACAAATGTTTTCAACAGTCCGTTATTCAGCGGAAAACGCCTTTGATTAAAATCTTTGAAAAACTTTCAAAAGAGCATGGCGTAAAATTCTTTTATTCGGTTTCAGATCTGAAAGAGATCCAGGTGGATGAATCTCAGATGAACTATCAGTCATTATCAGCATCTTTGGACTATCTGAAGAAAAATGTCGGTCTGGATTTTAATGTAGATCAGAAAACGGTAACCGTTCGTCTCAATGCAAGAGCGATGGCAAAAATTCAGAGAACCAATGCTCAACAGTCTGCAGAGTATGTAAATCCAATTAAAGACACGGTAAAATCAAGAGAAAAAAATATTGATGAGGTTGTTTTGGTCGGGTATGGGAAGCAGAGTAAGAAAAACAATTCAGGTTCTATTTCTTCCATTGACGAGAAGCAGATGAAAGGAGTGGCTTCCAGTAATTTTGGAGATATTATTGCAGGAAAAGCAACCGGAGTTCAGATTACTCAGGCTAATGCAACGCCGGGAGGTTCACCATCAATAAGAGTAAGAGGTATCGGGACGTTGACAGCAGGGTCCAATCCTTTGATCGTCGTAGACGGGCTTCCATTAACTGAAGGTTCTAACCTGAATGCTATTGATCCTAATTCCATTGCCAAAATTGATATCTTAAAGGATGCTGCCTCTGCCGCAATCTACGGTTCCAGAGGAGCAAACGGAGTAATCATTATTGAAACAAAGCAGGGGAAAAAGGGGAGAATGGCAGTTTCTTTCGATTCCTATTACGGAATGCAGATGAGAAGTGATAATGTGAAACTGGTCAACGCTTATGATATGGCCACTTTTCTGAAGGAAGCCAGAGACAATAATTATCTTTCTAAAGGGAGTAACAGAAGTATTTCCGATAATAATGCCACAAGAATTAGCAAAGGTGCTTCTTTAAGAGAATTAATTCCCGATTATTTGGCTCCTTATCTTGCAAAGCAGCCGGGATTAACAGATACCGACTGGTTGAATACTGTTATGAAACCAGCACCTATCAGTCAGACTTCACTGAATGTTACCGGAGGAAGCGATAAGAGCAAATACGCTTTTACCATAAGCTATTTTAACCAAAAAGGACTGGTCATCGGGACAGATTACGAAAAATTTTCAACCAGTATCAACCTTTCAACTGAACTTACAGATAAATGGAAAGTGGGTGTAACCATGACACCGTCTTATGCAACGGGGACAATCAATGCTGCAGAAAATTCAAGAAGTTACAATCCTTTGCAGATGGCTACGGCAATGTATCCTTTTTTTAAACCTTATAATGATGACGGAAGCCTTGCCATTTCTCAGCAGATTTTGGGAAATACAGCAACGGACGGAGCTTTGGTAGAAAATCCGGTTGCTGTTCAGGAAATGACCAACAGAAAGTATACATTATTTAAAACATTCGGGAATATTTTCACCGAGCTTGAATTGCTGAAAGGTCTGAAATACAGATTGTCTGTAGGCGGAGATTATTCAAATTACGAATATAATTTCTTCGATCCTTCTACCGTGGGAGCGTACAGAGCGGCAGCTCCGGATGTGACTTTTGCCAACAGAACAGAATATATCCGCAAAAATTATTTAATTGAAAACTTACTTTCATTTGATCAGAAATGGGGTTCTCACCGGGTGGATGCCATTGCCGGACAGTCTTTCCAGCAGGAAGATAATACACAGCTTTTAACCGAAGCCACTGCATTTCCAGATAACAGCATCCGAAATATTGCAGGCGGAACTTCATTTAAAAATACATTGACACAGTACAAATGGCGGCTGATGTCTTATTTTACCAGAGTTAATTACACGTTTGACAATAAATATAACCTGATGGCTTCCTATCGTAGAGATGGTTCTTCGCGTTTCGGGAAAAACTCTAAGTGGGGAAATTTCTATGCTTTTTCTGCAGGCTGGACCGTCAGTAATGAAAATTTCTTTCCTGAAAACAATTTCGTAACGGATTTAAAACTCAGATACAGTCTGGGAAGCAACGGAAATAATCAGATTCCTAATTTTGGGGCACTTTCATTGATGAATCCGGATAATTATAATTTTGGTGGAACTTTAATACCTGGTTACACAACGGCAACCGCTCCCAACCCGAATATTTCCTGGGAAAAGTCCAGATCAAACAATTTCGGAATTGATTTTTCTTTGTTTAAGAATATACTGAACATTTCTGCAGATTATTATATCCTGAACAGAGACGGTTTGTTATTGGATGTTCCTGTTCCGCAGCAATCCGGATTCAGTACTTCACTTCAAAATATTGGTAAGATCAAAAATTCAGGATTTGAATTACAGATTGCGTCAAAAACGTTTACCATCGCTAAAGATTTTACGTATTCGGGAAGCTTTAATTTTTCAACTAATAAAAATGAAGTGTTAGCATTGGCCAACGGGCAGAACCAGATTATCACAGGAGAAAATAACTTCTCTGTAACCAAAGTAGGAGGTTCAATTGGTGAAATGTATGGCTATAATATCCTTGGAATCTATAAAACTCAGGAACAGATCAACAATTCGCCACACATTACCGGAACAATGGTAGGAGATTATATTATGGAAGATCTGAATGGTGACGGAAAAATTGATACCAACGATAAAAGAAGTTTTGGAAGCGGTGTTCCGAAATACATTCTCGGTTTCAATAATAACTTCAGGTATGGACTTTTTGAATTAAGCTTCTCATTGTACAGTGAAATTGGTAAGAAAATCTATAATGCTGATGCGGTCACCACGTTAGAATCAGGAGAAGGATTCGGAATGGCTTCCCAATATTATTTTGATAACCGTTATAACGCAGTAACCAATCCTGATGGTTTTTTTGGGATGCCGAATATGAACTTTTCCAACAACAGAAAAGAGGCCAGAACTTCAAATTTATACTTTAAAAATGCAGATTATGTAAGATTAAGATCGCTTCGTGTGGCTTTTAATTTCCCTAAATCTATGCTTGAAAATATAGGGATAGAAAACGCACAGATCTATCTGGTAGGAAACAATCTTTTCACCCTGTCAAAATACAAGGGAATGAATATCGATGCCACTTCAGATAATGTTCTTACACAGGGATTTGATCAGGCTTACTATCCGGTCGCTAAAATTTATTCTATGGGCTTTAACCTTAAATTTTAAAATCATGAAAAAAATATTCATTACAATATTCAGTATTTCGGTGATGTGCTCATGCTCGTCTGATCTTTTGGATGTGAACCCTGAAGCGCAGAAAGTATCATCACAATTTTATACCAATTCCTCTGAAATTGAGCAGGGTATCATCTCAGTGTACAGCGCTCTTCAATACACGGGACAATATCAGCTGGCAATGCCGGCTTTCGGAGAATTGCCTTCAGATAATACCTATGATGAGGTTCCTGCCAATGATTCTTTTACATATGGTGAAATGGATTTTTTCACGATTCAGCCTAATAACAGTCTTATTGCAAGTGCATGGAAAGACAATTATATCGGTATTCAGCAGGCGAATATTATTCTTACAAGAATTGGAAAAATTCCTGATATGACTGATGCTCTGAAGAATACAAGAATTGGCGAAATGAAATTTCTTCGGGCATTGATGTATTTTAACCTCGTAAGAATTTATGGTGATGTTCCATTGGTTTTAAAAGAAACTACAAATGTTAACGATTATTTCGGACAGGCAAGAACTCCTGTTGCAGAGGTGTATTCTGCCATAGAAAAGGATTTGAAAGAAGCTATTGATCTTTTACCGGCAACGACCTCGCAAAAGGGAAGAGTGACTAAAGGAGCGGCATTGGGAATTATGGGAAAAGTGCTTCTGACACAAAAGAAATTTGGTGAATCATTGACTTATTTAAATCAGGTTGAATCTTTAGGCTACCAGCTTTTGCCTGACGTCAATAAAATTTTTGATGTCACCAATAAAAATAATGCTGAAATTGTTTTTGATGTACAGTTTACTTCCGGGTTGAATGGAAATTCGGAAGGAAGTACGGCATTTCAAATGTTCAGCCCTTCCGGATCGGTTTCGGGAGCGAAAGGACACAATCTTCCCACCAAAGAAGTCTACAATCTTTATTCAGCCGGAGATACCAGACGTTCTGCCTATATTGGTCTTACTTCAAACGGAATTCCTTTCAGTAAGAAATTGGTGAAAACATCCAATACCATTGCTGATGGAGGAAGCAATTTTGTGGTGCTGAGATTAGCTGATGTTTTCCTGATGATGGCAGAGTGTTTTGCAGAGCAGAATGACATTGCTAATGCCAATTTATATCTGAATAAAATTAAAACCAGAGCAGGAATTGCTCCCGTAAACCTTTCAACAAAAGATCTTCTGCTTAATGAAATTGATCGTGAAAGGAGACTTGAATTTGTAGGAGAGGGCCACCGTTGGTTTGACCTTTTAAGAACCGGAAAGGCTATTTCTGTGATGACTGCTCATTTTACTAATAACGCGGGGTACAGTACTGCACAGATCAAACCTCATCATCTTCTGATGCCGGTTCCACAGGGACAGATCAATACAGACCCTGCCATTAAACAAAATCCCGGATATTAATTAAACATTTGAAATTATGCTAAACAATAAATTATTACAAGTATTCCTTTTTTCTTTTTCTTCACTGTTCATTGCGCAACAAAAGAAAATTTCACTTTCTGATTTTCCTGATGATAAAGTAATGGTGGTTGCCCACCGTGGGGATTGGAGAGAAGCTCCGGAAAACTCAGTATGGGCAGTAAAAAAAGCAATTGAAAAAGGAGTGGATATGGCTGAAATAGATCTTGCCATGACCAAAGACAGTGTCTTGATCCTGATGCACGACAATACCATTGACAGGACGACAACAGGAAAAGGAAAGCCGTCTGATTTTACACTGGACGAAATCAAAAAACTCCATCTGAGAGACGGTCTGGGAGTGGAAACGCAAATGAAAGTTCCCACATTACAGGAAATTCTGGAAATCTCAGACGGAAAAATTCTTCTGAATCTGGATAAAGGTTTTGATTACATCAAACAGGTATATCCTTTGGTAAAAAAACGAAATATGCTTGATCAGATTTTGTTTAAAGGCCACGAATCTTACCCTGAATTCAATCAGAAATACGGCGATATTAAAAATGAGATTCACTATATGCCGATTATTCAGTTAGGCAAAAGTGAAGATCTTAAAAAAATCTCAGATTATATCAGAAACTATAAAATCTACGGCTTTGAATTTACAGTAGGAACAACGGAAAAGGATCTGATTGATTTTAAATCTTTAAGAGAAAAAAAGATCAAAATCTGGGTCAATTCATTGTGGCCACATCATAACGCCGGAAATAATGATGATCTGGTCCTGGAAAATGCGGATGTTTATGATTGGTATATAATTAAAGGGGTCAACGTTATTCAGACGGACCGACCGAAAGAGCTTATCAATTATCTGAAACGTAAAAAGCTTTATTTTTAATAATTATAAGCGCTGAAATCAAAGATTTCAGCGCTTATAATTATTAAATAATGATTTTATGGAGAATAAAGGATTTGAGTTTGATTATCGTAAGTAATAATGGGAAAAAGCTCGATAGAAGAGAAAATATTTCCTGTTTGGTTAATGAAGTGTTAATGTAAGATGAGTGCTGATTTGTTATTAACTTATTTCTCTACATTTGGTGAATAAACTAAATAACTATGAAAAAACTATTACTTATCGCAAGTAGTGTATTATTGTTTTCTTGTACAACCGGCGAAGAATTAGAAACGTCGGCAAATACAGAATCAAACTCAAAACAAATTACTTTACAGAAGGCTAAATCTGGAGCCAGTCTTTTGGTAGGTGAAAACATCACATTAAAATGTAATGGATCATCAAATTTCCAAAATCCTATTAATGTAAATCCTAACTATCCTTACATAAGTTCTTATGAAGTGCTTTATCGTGATTTAGCACCATTGTATGGAAGAAATCAACTCAGGCTTTCAGAGTTTGTTGCAAAACATATTTGGGGATATGGCGGGCCTTTTACCAGTCTCACTGAGATTTATATTGGATACAATGCCATGAATGATTTTAATAACTCAAGTGTGAATTATAGTTATATTCAAGATTATACAATAGGTCAGGACGGAGATAATGCGCAAATATATGGAGATATGTTTGGAAGCAACAGCGTTCCTATGACAAATGATGCAGCCAATACAGTTTATCATGGTTTTAAAGCTAAGATAGACCAATTAACTTCCCAAGGAAAGCAAATAACAGCTGTTCACCTTTACACTGACGGCCTGCTATGCATTCCCAGTGTGAGATTTATTAAAATGACTGTAAAAGTATTATAAATAGTTCTGTTAAAAATCAAGCCCCTTAATTGGGGCTTTTTTATTTACTGTTCTATCAAAAACAAAAGGTGGACTGCAATAATCCACCTTTCTTTATAATAGCTGTGTTCTGTTAAGACTGGATAAATTCCAAAAGATCTTTGTTGATCGTTTCATGTTCTGTAGTTGGCATTCCGTGAGGGAAACCTGGGTAAGTAATCAGTTTACCGTTCTTTAATAACTTCGCTGATTTTATAGCAGAATTTTCGATTGGAACAATCTGATCATCCTCTCCATGTAATACCAAAACAGGAATATCAACTGCTTTCAAATCTTCTGTAAAATCAGTTTCAGAAAATGCTTTAATACCGTCATAGTGAGCAACAATTCCACCCATCATTCCTTGTCTCCACCAGTTTCTCTGAATTCCGTCTTTGATATTGGCACCTTCTCTGTTGTAACCGTAGAAAGGAAACGTCAGATCAAAATAAAACTGGTTTCTGTTGTTCAAAGTCTGCTCTCTGATACCATCAAAAACTTCCATTGGAACTCCGTCAGGATTGTTTTCACTTTTTACCATAACCGGAGGAACAGCGCTGATTAATACAGCTTTTTTTGCTCTGCCGTTAGCATATTTATGTACATATCGGATCACTTCACCACCACCTGTAGAGTGTCCTATATGAACAACATCTTTCAAATCAAGAAATTCTACAAGTTCCGCAGCATCAGAAGCATATTGTTCAATGGTATGGTTATAGATATTCTGGCTTGAACGGCCGTGGCCTCTTCTGTCATGAGAAATTACTCTGTAGCCTCTCTGTAAGAAAAAGATAACCTGTGCATCCCAATCGTCAGATGATAATGGCCATCCGTGGTGAAACATTAATACTGGTCCTTGTCCTTGGTCTTTGTAAAAAATTTCAGTTCCGTCTTTTAATGTAAGTGTGCTCATAGTTTTAAATCTTTAATGTTAATGATTAATTTGTATAATAATTTTTTGTTGTCTTAATTCTTTAGCAAATGTAGGACAGTTTGAGTTCTCTGAAATTAATCTAGTTTAATTTCGTTCATATTTAATAAAAAATTTTTATTGGGATGTCAGATCTGTTTTTTGCCTGCATTCTTTTGGATAACCAAATTTTTACAGGAAAGGCACTAACCAAAGATGATTAATGCCTTTTTTGCTGTCATTTCAATATATCCTTCTCTAGAACGAGTTGTTTGACTATTCAGTTGGATAGGGATAATATTATTCTATCCATAAATGTCCCATAGAATAGGTTTTACCTTTACCCGCAACGATAACTCTTTCATTTTTATTTTCGCAATACAGCTGTCCGCCTCTTTCAGACAGCTGGCGGGCAAAAAGTGTATCTTTTCCTAATCTTGAAGACCAGAACGGAATGAGCGAGCAGTGGGCAGAACCGGTTACAGGATCTTCGAGAATAGAGGACTGCGGAGTAAAATATCTTGAGACAAAATCACTGTCTGTACCGGCTGCCGTTACAACAAGACCGCCAGGATCCAGATTGATAAGGTCAAAAACAGATCTTTCAATTTTGATATTTTTGATGTCGTCCTCAGAATCATAGAGCAGAATATAATCTCTTGATTTGAAAACTTCTTTGGGCTGTATATTGAGTGCTTCGGATATGCTGTCCGGAAGAGCAGCTGCTTCAGGCATTCTTGAAGGAAAATTCATATAGTAAACACCATCTTTAACCTCAACCGTTAACTCACCGCTTTTAGTTTCAAAAATGATTGTATTACTCTGATAGTTTAAGATGGAGATGAGGCAGTGCGCTGTAGCAAGAGTAGCATGTCCACATAAGTCCATCTCTATTTCGGGCGTAAACCATCTCAGGTGAACAGTACTGCCATTGTTGATAAAGAAAGCTGTTTCGGCTACGGCATTTTCGCGGGCAATTTTTAAAAGTAACTCATCGGGTAACCAGTTTTTTAAAGGAACAACACAGGCAGGATTTCCATGGAAAATTTTTTCAGTAAATGCATCTATTTGATATAATTCTAACTTCATGATTGATAAAAATTTCTGTCTCTAACGAAGATACTCTATTTTTCAGACAATTGTTGACAGATTCATCACTCTGCTGTTTTTTCTTTTTTCAGCTGACTGATAAAATAGGAAGGACTTACCCCGGTTTCTTTTTTAAATATAACCGCAAAAACTTCTCTTGAAGAGAAACCGCAAGCTTCTGCCAGATAGCTTATTTTATATTCTCTGAAGATAGGAGTATCATATAACTTATTTGTAATGAATTGAATCCGAAGCCCATTAATATAATTATTGAAGCTTTTATTTTTATACTGTTTGATAATCTCTGACAGATATCTTGGGTTGGTAGCCAGTGAATTGGATAAAGAGGTTAGTGTCAGATCTTTTTTCAGGAACTTTTCAGATTTTTCAAATTTTGAAAGTTTACTCAGTAACAGAGTCGTAGTTTCTTCAGAGATGATTAGATTATTTTCTGGTCCTTTATTTTCTGGTTTGATTTCAGTGTCTTGCTTTTCAGTAACCTGTACTTCTTTTTTCAGATTCTCAATAATTGTTTCATATCGCTGATGAAGCTTATTTTGATTTCGTTTCCAATACCACCATCCTCCTGTAACAAGAACCAGGGCTATGATAAAAAAAACGGCGGCGAACTGTAAGATATTATTCTGATGAACTTTATCTTTTTGCAGATTTATTTTTTTAATAGTTTTATCAGCAGACATCTTGTTTGAATGGGCTAAACTATCGCTAAGGTTTGAATAAAGAGCCATATATTTGATGGTAGAATCTTTATTTTTAAGACTTTCAAAAGAATTGGTCAAAGTAGCATATGCAGCTACTCTGCTGGCAGGGGAATGTGTTCTCTTTTCTAATTGTAAAACTTCCTGTGCATACTCAATGGCTTCTGTATTTTTACCCTGTTCCGAATAGAAGTGTCCCAGATAATTTAATATAGGAATTTTATCAACTTTCATCTGAGTAAATTTCCTTTGATTCAGGATGTTTAAAGATTTTTGCAGGTATTCTTCAGCAATATCCAGTCGTTTGGGATTTGAAATCATCGCATAATACATTCCTATATTCATATAAAGATATGAGATCATGTCATACTTTTCATCTGTCTGCCGGGTATTTTCAAGATCACTTATTTTTTCTGCTTCCTGCAGGCTTTTTTTGAAATACAATAGAATAGTGTCCTGATGAGCTTTTTTAGGAATATAATAGCCGGCCGTTAAACCCTGGTAAATATGTGCCCTGTTAAAGTGTTTTTTGTTTTCATCGGTAAGTTTATTAACGAAATATTCTGCCTTATGAAGTTCTTTATAGTTTTCATCAAAAAGACCAAGTGCTGAAAGAGCAGTTCCTCTCTCAATATATGCCATAGCAATAGATTCGTTATCGCCAGCTGCCTTGGCTGCCTTTTCTACTTCATAAGAGTATTCAATAGACTTTTCATTTTCATCAATATTATGATAGAGCATCATTATGTTCTTTACGCTTGTAAGGATAGATTCTCTGTCATTAATGTCTTTAGCATCTTGTAATATCTGTAAATAAAGCTGAATCTTTTTCTTAGGATCAAGAGATATATTTTTAGCGGATGCTAATTTCTTGTTGATACTTTGTTTGGTAATGGTTCGGTTATTTATTTGGGCGTGGTAAAAACCGAAAATGATACAGGCGAACAAAAGAATAATGTTGTTTTTCATCCTAGTTAAATTGTTTTTTCTGTTTGCAATTTTAGCGTTATTTTAAGTAATTATCTTTCATTTAAATGTAATTATTTCGGAATTTATATGGCTGTTTTCATAGATAAATATCTGATTATTAATTTTATTCGTGTTAATCGGTGTTTTCATACATTGTCATTTCTTTTTATTCTATTATGTGATTTTAACCCTGGATTTTGCCTGTTTCGGGAATGTAATATAAACCGAATTTCTTACTACACACACTCATTTGGTGTATGCCAATCATCTACATTTGCGATTGAAGAATACTTTATGCTGTGATAAAGATTTAAAAAAATATATCAGTTAAATCTAAATAAATGTGCAATAAAACAGCCTTTGATATAAACACAAAATTCTAAAACAAAAACCTGAATGATGAAAAAAATAACTGTAAAAATCTTCCGCAATGATTCTGGATCTTAAAAATATTCATATAGGATCTTTGATAAAGCTGCGTATTGAAGAATGGAATATCAATGTACTCCGGATATGTAAATTTCTGAAATGTACAGAAGACGAATTGAATTCTATGTTATCAGAAAAGTCTCTGGATTCTGAAATCATATTGAAACTAAGTACACTGCTGGAATATGATTTTTTCAGGCTTTATTCTCAGTATCTGATCCTTTATGCTCCTCAAGCAATTTCAAATGATTCTGAAAAGAAAACCGCCCTTCCCCAATACCGGAAAAACATATATACAAAAGAGATGGTAGACTTTATTTTGGATCAAATTGATAGTGGAGGTAAAACACAAATGCAAATTGTAAAAGAGTATAGAATTCCAAGATCTACTCTGTACAAATGGGTGAGCAAATATGCACAATCAAAAAAGAAAGATTAAATAAATGAAGAACACGCCTGATTATAAAAAAATTTTTAATGATATAATCAATATAAAATTCCCTGAAAAAAAAGAGATATGCAGCCATTTATTAGATAAATCAGATTTATCGGTACTTGATATTATAGATCTTAATGAGCTTCTTTTCAGAAACAGTTCCAAAGAAAACAGTGTTTTTAACCAGAAACACCGCTCTTATAATGAATCCGTGATTTATCAAATATTAGAATATCAGAAAAAGAACCGGCTGAACAATTCCCAACTTGCCGGACATTTTAAATTAAGCAGGAATACTGTTACTAAATGGAAAAGTCTTTTTCCGATCTAATATTTTTTAACCTTTTAAAAGATCTGTCATGGATCAAACTTCAATAGTTCAATTAAAAATATAAAACAGATGAATAAAAAAATGATCATAGTAATACTGGGGGGTATGCATGGTTTTTTTTCTCCGGTAGATGCCCAAACAGGGATAGGTACCTCTAATCCTCAGGGTATTTTACATGTAGATGGTGCCAGAGATAATGCTGCTGTCGTAATGCCAACAGTTACCCAGGCTGCAAACGATTTTATTATCAATAAGACTACAGGTTTTTTAGGGCTGGGAGTTCTTGCACCTAAAGTAAAGCTTGATATGAGGTCTGCAGGCCCGGAAAATGCTCTGGGCCTAAATACCACCACAATGAGTGCGGCTTCGGCAGGAGCAGGAGCTGTACGGTACGATGTCATCAATGCACCTGTAGGAGCAAAGATTGAAGTATCAGATGGTTCGGTGTGGAGTAAGGCCTATGTTGCTCCCCAGAAGGCGGTTGTAGTGGCACGTAAAATTACAAGCCAGTCAATAACACAGGGCTCGGCAACTAATATTGGTAACTGGAATGTGGTACGTGATATGAGCAATAGTTTTGATGCCAATTTTGGAGTTTTTACAGCTCCCCGCGATGGTACCTATACTTTTTTGTTAACCTTTAATTTTAATGGAGTAGTTATTAATGACGGCTCCAGAGTTGAATCACAATTTTACAATACAACAACAAACACTGTTCTGGCGAGTGTGTATAAAACCTTCGGGCAATCAATGACAGGTACTTCTGATGATGCTAATGCAACCCGGTCTACACAAGCCGGTGGATCAAGTACAGTTACACTTACATTGAATGCAGGTACAAAAGTAGTGACGAGGCTCTGGCATAATCTTATTTCGAGCGGTGCTGTTACACTCAGGGTCACAAGCAACTCTACAGATCCCACCAATCCGGATGATGGGTTTAATAATTTAACAATTATCGAACATTAAAAAAATCAATATGATGAAAAAGAATAGGAATATACTCTATACACTGCTTGCCTATATTTTATGTTTTTCCTCAGGTAATCTCGTTGCGCAGGTAGGTATTTTTACTCATAATCCTGCACAGACTTTACATATAGATGCCGCAAAAGACAACGGTAATACCCCGGATGCATTGAAATTATCTAATGATATCGTTGTAAGCACAACAGGCAACATGGGAATTGGTCTGCTGAATCCTGTTACTAAGCTGGATCTTCGTTCTGCAGATAATAAAGGAATTATAGGGCTGGGAACAAGTGTACAAACACCGGTTGAGGCCGGTGCCGGTGCTATACGTTATAATACAAGTGGATTTTTAGAATACTCAGATGGAGAGCAATGGATTGCCCTGCCTCTTACAGCGCCAACCAAAGCACTTGTGAATGCCAATAAGACCTCTGTGCAAAGTATTGGAAATAATACATCCACTCCAATATCAGGCTGGAATGAGACTGTTGATTTAGGTACTGCTGTTCCCAATGGGGACTTTGATCCTTCCAATGGTACTTTTACAGCTCCCCGCGACGGATTTTATCTGGTGTCTTTTAATATTACACTAGCTAATGGAAACATTCCTAAAAATACTTTTATAGAAACCGCAATAGAAAGTAATCAGAGCACTGAGAATATTCCCATATTCAAAACATTAAACTCTTATCCTGCGTTTCAGGCAGGAGCAGTAAGCAATTTTATAAGCGGAAACTGTAACGCCATTTTCAACCTGAAGACAGGTAATACGATTAAATTCAGCGTTAAACATAATCTAGGTTCTGCAAGGAATACCTTAAATGATGGAAAATTAAATAATCTAAGTATTAGTGAGCTATAAAAATAAAATGATGATACAGCCATATAAAATCAAAGAAATATCCTTAGTCTTCACTCTTCTGCTTCTGGGAGTGCTTCATGTGAGTGCACAAATAGGATTTGGAGTAGGAAATCCTACAAATCCCGTTGAAATCAATACCGATGCCGGGAAGGTTGTTATAGACAATACGGGAAGGTTGGGAGTAATGGTTCCCAGTCCCAGGGTTGCTGTAGATTTACGCAGTGGAAATAATGGTTCAGTGGCAATAGGCAATACAGATAAAATGGCCAGCCAGGCTGGGGCAGGAGCTTTACGGTATGTTGCAAGTCCGGCCATTGGGGTAAAAGGATATTTAGAATTTTCTGATGGTATAAACTGGGTAAGTTTTTTTCCTAAAGGTAAACCCCGTATTGTAGTAATGGCCAATAAGGTAACCCAGGATACCTATCTGTTTGAAAGTGCAACACCCTCAGAAATAGGAACTAAACCTGGTATTGTACAGCGCAGGTCGTCCTACTTAACCAATTGGGTAGAAAAACTTGACTCAGATTCAGGGGTGCCTACAAACAATTTTGATCCGGCTACAGGAGAGTTTGTTGCTCCCCGAACCGGAGTATATTTTGCGACCTTTACTTTTGCACTGCAGTCCAGCCAGGTTAATACTGGAGGAAATAACCAGACAGAAGCCATTTGGGAGGTCAGAAATCAGGGAGGTACAATCACTCAAAGGGTAAAAACAAATAATGGATATGCTTCTGATACAGGAGCCAGTCCCAATGCTGTGGCAGTAGGTTCTGCATGTACCGTAAGTGTTTATTTGAACAAAGGAGACCGGTTAAGACCTTTTACCTGGATCACAGTAGCGTTTGACGGTACAATAAGCCAATTTGATATATCAGGAAGCGGAGCATACAATTCTCTGACGATCGTAGAACAATAGCGATATTGATTCATAAACAGGTTCTGAAAATATAAATTTTAATTATGGGAATCTTGCTGCTTTATCATTGTTTGACTAACAGCAATTGACTGAAAACAATACACAAATGTCTTAATATATGTTTAGAGGCATCCTTTTCAGGGTGCCTCTAAAATTATTTTTATCTGTTATTACTGAATTCCTGATTTTTAATAAAATATCTTCCTGTTCTGAACTTTTATTAAATGTGCATTATGCATTTTTTTTATTGTTCTGATAACTGTTTCCACGCGTAGTCCCGTTAAATTAGCTAACTGCTGTCTGGTGAGGGGAATCTGGAATGAATATTTGTTATTATCATTATTACCCTTCAGATAATCCATTACCGTTTTGAGCTTATTTAAGGGATTCGGTGAGGAAACATTAAATAACATCACATATTTGTAATATAGCCGCTCAGCCAGGCATTTAAACATTTTGGAGGAAACTTCCGGATTTTGTTCCAGTAAACTGAAGAAATCCGTTTTGGATAATTTAAGAACAGTACAGGTAGTTTTAGCTGTAGCATTGGTAGGATATACCTTTTCATCAAAGAGAAAAGATTCTCCAAAACTTTCTCCGTCATACAAAATGTTTTGAATAAATTCTTTGCCGTCTTCGTGATAATTGTTTAGTTCAACAATACCATTAATAATCTGATAATAAAACTTTGGCAAATTTCCTTCATGAAAAATCGTTTGATTCGCTTCAAAACTTTCATAATTTGCACCGTAGGCTAATAATAAATCTTTACTTATTATCATGTCTTTAAATTTTATAAGTTAATAATGAATTATTTTTAAAAAATTTATAAAACGCACAACAAAAAGCAAACCATATTCAGCAATTTTTGGAAAAAAAATACCACATTTTTTGCTTGCTTTTTTTAATTCCTTCACGACCATCTAGAATAAAAAAATCCCTGCCAGAAGGGATTTAATATATTTTAACATAAGTTTTATGATCTAAGTCATAATGTCAGAACTCATATTTCACTATATTTGGAATAATAAAACTAACCATGAAATAAGGATAACATAAAAGCTTGTTAAACTAAAATTATTAAAGATTATCAAAGATTATGAAAGACTTATTTTCATTAAAAGGAAAGAGGAAGGAACATATTATGAGGTATTTCAAGAAAAAGATGTACCAATTGATCGAAAAGGGTGACTGGATTACCTTTACAATTAAAAAATGGTACAGGACCATGACTATATCCTGTTTGATATGTAATGATTTAGTTACTTTAATTATTGTGAGAATAAAGATAACTCCATTTTATGAAAAATACACAGTGTTGTAGTTTTATATATACAGCGGTATTCTACGCGTATTAAGTAAAAATGAAATCCCAAAATATTTTGTTCTTCGATGGGCAGGTTGTATGTGATCAAAGGCTCCAGTTTTTTATTCCTCGCTGTTTTCTGTGGAGTAGATGCTACTAAAAAAAGAGATAATAAACTAAAACAATCCATCCTATTGGGGAACATAGCCAAGTGATGATTCCGAATAGTTTTTCAAGCCAATCCGAACTTTGAAATAATAAGCAGTCTATAATAAATTCTTTCATATTTCTAAGTTACTTTTATAGAATGTATTCTGGTTACGGAAACCCATAACGATTATTTTTTTTATGTTAAATCTCTTATTTAGGAATAATTTTTATATTTGATCCTAAACTAAAATCAAAACCATGAAAAATTTAAAGAAAATTTCTAAGGAGAAATTAAGAAGTATTAATGGAGGGCAAAAGGTATGTTTACCGGGACAAAGAGAAATGCATTGCCCTAACAGTCCGATACCACAATGCTACTGGAGAGAAAATACAATGGAATGTCCAGATTTTTAAAATACAGTCCCTCATCAAGAGGGATTTTTTATTATGGGTATTTACTTATGCTTTATGAAATGATCTTTATTCCATGCTGAAATATTGATAGTTCATCTTTTACAAGATTCAAATAATAATTCCAACGTTTTTATGATTTTGGTTATTTGATTACACTTATTGTCTATCCATTCACACTTACTAATTGTTTCTTGCCTTGGATTTTGTCCATCTTTAATTTTACAGCCTAATCAAAAATTTTTATTATGAAAAAATTATCAAGAAATGCCTTAAAAACAATTGGAGGAGGCTTTGCATGTAACTGTGGTACCAGATATATTGGAGAATTTGGCTCAATGGAATCTTGTATTTTTGCTTGTAGCGTTATTATTAAAGCGCCATGGGATCCGGAAGTTCATTAAATCATAAAGGTCGGTTATCCGGCCTTTTTTATACTCCTACAGCTGGTGTTTATTGGATTCATTTGCTGTTTTATAACGCGTTTTACTGGCAGTCAAAAGGTCACGGGTTCGAATCCCGTATTCTCTATAGAATACATTTTTTTTCTAAAAAAGCAAAACCCCAGTTTTAAGTGGGGAAAGACTAATAAGGTACTCAGTGATGACAATTTTTTTATTAATGATTAAAATACGTCTGTAAACAGCTATGTAGTTCTGCTTTTCCTTTGTCAATAAGTGCTGGTCTATGATTAGATCTTAAATCCAATCCTTCAACACGGATCAACTGAAGTTGGTTTATTCCCATAAAACTTAATATGGTTCTGACATATTGGGTGGAATGATCTGCATTCACATATCTGAAATCACGGCTGTATTCACTTCCGCTGCACTGCACATACATAATCTTTTTATCGTCGGACAATAAACCTACTGAACCATTTGAAGTGTATTTAAACGTACGCCCTGCAATAAGAATGTTATCAACAAGATCTTTGAACTTTGAAGTGATGTTGAAGTTGTGCAGGGGAGAGTATATGAGAATATAATCAGCCTCAATCCACTGCTGCAATAGTTTTTCCTGTGCTTTTTGCAAAACCGTTTCCTCTTCATTGGGCGTCTCACTATTTTTTTTCCATAAAGAAAGCAATGTTTCATCTATTCTGGGAATAATGGCCGCAGTACTGTCGTACAAATTAAGAGTATTGATTTCAATGTTTTCAATCTGGGATAAAAATTCCAAGCCACAATCCGATAACTGAACCGTTGCATGGGTGTTATCATTAAAAAGTGGATGGCAGTTTATATGTAAAACCTTTTTTTTCATGTGGTATAAAATAGATTGTTAAAAAATGAATCTCCAGTACTTAATTTCTGTGCGACAAAGTTATAAAGAGAACACTGGAATATACTTAAGCTGGTTTAAGAAAGGAATTTTCTTAAAAAGAAAAACCTCCCGGACATCAGGAGGCAAAAAAATGTATGTTTTCAGAAAATAAATTTCTGGAATTCAAATTTAATTAATGGAGATGCATTAAGCTATGACTGTGATCATAATACTGTTTGGTTTATAGGGAGGATTTACATAAAAAAAATTGGGGTAAACCAGATATATAGGGGATATTGAGACGTTATTCGATGATTAATAGTGGCTTTTATTGTCTTTGCGCATCATTTTATTTAATTTTAGTTCAATAAAAATTACAAAATAGTTGGAAATATCATTTAAATACTTACTTTTGTACCCGCTTCGCAATTAGAGAAGACATGGGGGATTGGCGCAGTTGGCTAGCGCGTTTGACTGGCAGTCAAAAGGTCACGGGTTCGAATCCCGTATTCTCCACTTGGTGTATTTGAAAAAATCTTCAAAATGCGCTAAAAGCTTATTAATCCTGCAAAATTTAATTTTTTGCAGGATTTTTTTATCTCCCAA
Organism: Chryseobacterium sp. D764; assembly: GCF_019317325.1. Lineage (NCBI taxonomy): Bacteria > Pseudomonadati > Bacteroidota > Flavobacteriia > Flavobacteriales > Weeksellaceae > Chryseobacterium > Chryseobacterium sp. D764. Next base: position 693,762 of record NZ_CP079219.1, read on the forward strand.
TGAACAAAATTTTCAAAGAACTCATAAAAATTGCAGCTATTCCATTTGTTTTATAAACAGTTGAACAAAGCAGTTGACCTGGATGATTTGTAAAGTTTATCACAACTATCAGACAATTATTTTCTGTGATTGATATAGATATCGTAATATAGAATTAACTGTTTTAATAGTATTTTTTAATTTTAATAATCTATCTTTAACACTAGAAATATAAGATGATGTTTTCTTTATGGAATCACGCTAATTGATCTTTTTATTCCTTAAAAGAATTTAAATAAGTTATATGTATTGTTTTATATTCGATTACATTATTTTCTATTAATGAACATCTAAGTTTTATCCTTTATTTGTTCACTGACCTATATTATGGAGCATATTAAATTAATTGTTACTGACATGGACGGAACTTTTCTGAATTCCAGTCATGAAATGAGCCCTGAATTTTCGGATGTTTACAAAGAACTGAAAAAAAGAAATATTTTATTTGTACCGGCAAGCGGAAGGCAGATGCCTGGAATTACCCATTATTTCGGGGATATAGAGAGTGAGATAGGTTTTATTGCTGAAAATGGTGGCTATGTGGTTTATAAAGATCAGGAACTTTTTGCTGATACTCTGGAGTATGAACATATTGTGGAGATCATAAAGACTGTTCGTGAAATACCGGGAGCCAAAGCTGTATTGTCAGCTAAGAAATATGCTTATTATGAAACCGATGATCAGCAGTTCGTGGATTTTTTCTCAAAGTACTATACCCAAAATATGAAAAAAGATGATCTGACGGAAAAGATTGATGATACAGCCTTTAAAATTGCTGTTTATCATCCTGATGGTTCTGAAAAGTATCTTTATCCTGCCCTTAAAAAATTTGAAGACCTGGGCCTCGAAGTTGTTATTTCCGGAGCGCATTGGCTTGATGTCATGAATAAAGATATCAATAAAGGAAATGCCCTGAAAATACTCCAGAAGTCTCTGGGAATTTCTTCTGAAAACACGATGGCTTTCGGAGATTATATGAACGATATAGAAATGCTGAAGAATGCCAAATATTCCTATGCAATGAAAAATGCCCATCCTCATGTGAAACAGATCGCTAATTTTGAAGCTTCTACTAACGATAGTTTTGGGGTATTGAAAACAATTAAGGATTTCCTGCAATTGAATTAGTTCATCTATAAAAAAATAATAATACCAGAACTATATCTTGATGAGAAGTCTTATCCATTACAGAAGTTAAGAGATTTTAAGGTAGAAGTTGTTATTTTTGTCATATTATGCATGATCAGCTGTACCAACTTATTTCGAAAAACGTAAAGCTCTCAGATTCAGACAGAGAGCTGTGTACTCAATATTTCGAACCTGTCTCGTATCTAAAAAATAGAGTAATTGAGGAAGAAGAAAAAATACCACAGTACTTGTATTTTGTGGTTTCTGGATTTGTCCGGCTTTTCCATTATAATGATAGAGGAGATGAGATAACCACCCATATCAACTGTCCTCCCGGCTTCATTACCTCTTATTCTAACTTTGCCAATCAGAGTAAATCTGATGAGAATCTGGAGTGCATTACTGAATGTGAGCTTTTACGAATTACAAAGACTGATCTTGATCTGCTTATGCAGCAAAGTCCTGCATTTAAAGACTTTAGTTTTTTGATATTTCAGCAATCATTATCCTACAATGAAAAACGTGCAAAGGAGCTGGCAACGCTTACTGCCGAAAAACGTTATTTAAAGCTGATGGCTCAAAACCCTGAAATTTTACACAATGTCCCTATGCAGTATATTGCATCTTTTTTAGGGATGAATCCTAAAAGTTTGAGCCGTATCCGAAAACAGATTGTTAAGTAACATTTGTGAAGTGATTTTGAATGGGCAACACTGAACTTTGCAGTATCATTTAAAATCAAAAAGATATGACAAGCAGAAACTTAGTATTGGTGTCAGGAGCCAATGGACATTTGGGCAACAACCTTGTAAGGTTACTCATCAATAAAGGATTTCAGGTCCGGGCATCTGTCCGCAACATCAAAAATAGAGAATGTTTCAAGGATTTAGACTGCGAAGTAGTACAGGCTGATATTACGGACAAAGTTTCATTTATTAAGGCTCTTCAGGATGTTCATACGTTTTATGCTGTAGGAGCTTCATTCAAATTGTGGGCAAAAGATCCTAAAAAGGAAATCTACGACGTAAATATAAATGGAACCCGGAATACTATTCAAGCCGCTGCTGAAGCGGGTGTAAAAAGAATTGTCTATGTAAGTTCTATTGCGGCTTTAGATTACACCAATCTCCCTACTAAAGAAAGCAATGGGTATAATCCAGACCGCCGAGATATGTATTATAATTCCAAAAACGATGGTGAAAAACTGGCCTTTCAACTTGCCAAAGAATTAGGAATAGAACTGGTATCCGTAATGCCTGGTGCGATGATAGGTGGTGAGGCATTTCTTCCTTTGAATGTCTCTTATGGTGTACTGAAGCTAATTTTAAATAAGCAAATTCCAATGGATACCAAAATAACACTTAATTGGATAGATGTAAAAGATGTCGCCGAAGGATGCTATCTTGCTGCACAAAAAGGGCGCTCAGGGGAACGATATATTTTAGCTCATGAAAAATGCATGACTATTACTGACACGACCAAATTGGCTCAGAAACTTTATCCGGAATTGAAAATCAAAATACCAGGCTCTGTTCCTAAGTTTATACTATATGCAATTGCAGGGTTAATGGAATTTTCAGCTAAAATAACTGGAAAACCTCCGTTATTAACTACAAAAGAGATTGCAATGTTTTCGGGATTACAACAGAACTTTGATATATCTAAATCCAGAAATGAACTAGGCTTTTATCCAAAAAATTCTGAGCAAACAGTGAAGGAAGCTTTCTCTTTTCTCATGGAAAATAAGAATTTGTTGTAAATGATTAGTTTGCATGACAGTTAGTAAGATATTGACGACGGATCGCTTGATATTGTTCTGTAAATAGTTCCGGTGCGGTCTTCATTTCCAGCAATGATAAGATTCTATTGAAATTTCCTTTTAAATAAAAACCTCTATGGAGTTCCAGTGATTTTTTGCCATAATATACAGTACAGACTGGAGTTTGATATTTCCCAACTATTTTCATATCTATTCCTGTAATGTCAGTCCAGAGAAATTGATGCCGTTTCAGACCTCCAGTAAATCGGATATTTGTATTTGAAATAATTAATTTTAGTCGGGTATACATTAACATACTCACAGCAATCAGCAAAAGTATAGGTACCAGAAAAATAATCTCCTTTGGAAGGTCTTTCTGCATGAGAAGACCAAATCCGGTCACAATTAAGAGAGGTCCGAAAAAATAACAGATTATTTTTAACCATTGCGGTGAGGAAAAAATTTCTTCAGTCAGTATCTGTTTCATAGTATAATAGTACAATTTTTAAGTGATGTATTCTGTTTTCGTTCAAACAAAAATAGGATGATTATCTACAGCTTAAAACAAGAATTATTAAAGTCTTTGATTAAAACATGAAAGTTAAAGTTATTAAACTAAATGGAAATGTTTGATTCTTAGATAAAAAAACAGCTACAATTGAATTGCAGCTGCCTCTTTTGAAATCAAATATCGACTATTATAAAGATCTGGAACGAGCGATGTTGATAAGATACACAAGATGTGCAAACATATTTCGTTTCACAGACTCTACTTTTATATCTCCGGTGGTCTGGTTAATCGTTGTTACAAGATCTGTATTACATTGACCATTGAAGTTACCGCTTCCTAAATAGTTTACATTATTAGCTGTTGGGTAGGAGATTCTTGGATAATCCGGTGCAACCTGGTTGGCAACAGCAGTTGTTCCACTGAATCCTTTATTATCAACATATCGGGCTGTCCAGGTTCCTAAAAACTGTCCGTTACCCGTATTGATGCTCTGTCCCACAATAATTTGGGTGTCTACAGGATTGGTAAATCCGGAACAGGAGGTATAGTGATTTAAAGAAACGGTGCAGGAAGAAGCGTTATCAGTAGGTTGAAAGCATTTTCCTTCATAGATGGTCAGCCTTTGTTCAGTGGAAGAAGTAGACGTGTTCAATAAAGCTTTCGGAGCAAAAATTTCTTCAGGAGATATAAGGGTTAAAACTCCTTGTGCATCCGCCGCAACAATTTTTTTTTCAGCATTTGAAAGTCCTCTTACTCTTACCAGACCATTGACATCTAGCGTATGAGAAGGAGTAGATGTGTTAATCCCAACCTGTGCTGTTAAACTCCCGCCAATAGCAAGTGCTGCCAAAAAGAATGTTTTTGTTTTCATGTTATTATTTGAAAAGGTTAAATTTTTCACGAATATAGGAAATAACTTTAAAACTGGTGTAGAAATCGTCTGAAATCTAATATAAAGTAATTGTAAACAGATATTGAATAAAATAATATCAAATTTCAGATAGCGTTTTTTAAATAACTCAAAGCTGATACACCTTGTATTTGTTTGAAAAATATTTGTATTTTAGCCAAAATATGTTGTTTTTTAATAAACATATTGGGTGCTAATTAAAATTCAGATAATTTGAATGAAAAAATTAGTAGATTTGCACGGAACAAAAAAATAATAAATATTAAGCACTATTCTCTGTGACGGAATTTTTAGGAGGGAAGTACATTGAGAATAACAGGATTTTAGGTTAAAACTACTGAAACTATGAAGAAACTTTTTTTACTTTTATTAATGGCGTTTTTATTTATCGGTTGCAGCTCTGATGATGATACTATCTATGATTATGTAGGAACATGGTCAGGTTCTTATGAAGGAAATGATAAAGGAGTTTGGAACTTCGTGGTAGATGAGAGTGGTAAAGTGGTAGGAACAATGCATTCCGATGTTAATAATGAAAACTACAGTATTTCCGGGAATTTAAGTGAGACAGGAGATCTTAACGCAAGAGTAGGACTTCCTTCACAAGGAGATTTCAAAGGAACGTTAACGACGGAAAAAAAAGGAAACGGAAACTGGTCCAACTCACTTCCTACACCTGCACAGTCAGGAACCTGGAAAGGAGAGAAAAAATAAAACAAGAAAGTCTGCAGAATCTACTGCAGACTTTTTTATTTAAACAAATCCCATGTGGGTAATCTCATCGTGATCATTCTTCAGGATCATAAAATAAAGGAGAACATCATTTTCTGAAAAATATTTTTTAAAAGGCCTTTGCTGTTGCTGATTCCAGCTGATTATTTCTTCAGCATATTCTGTGCTGTAATTTTCAGAATCTAATTTTATAGTCATAATGACGGCTTTATCAGCACTACAATCTTCACTTTGATAGAGGATCTGATCCTCAATTCTGATACAATCCGAAATATTAGGGAAAGTACCCAGCTGAAATTCTCTCAGAAGCTTTTTCCCTTCTTCAGTCTTTAATCCATTTTCAACCGTTCGTTTTCCCCTTCCGGAAATCATATCCAGGTCTTTGATCATTGTCATAACCTTTGCGAACTTCTGGTAGAGGAGGGGATCACCTGCTTCCTTGATATAGACTTCCAGGGTATTCCTTATAATCTTTCCAATTTTGGAGCAGTGCCCGAATTCCGAACTGTTCTGCCGGACTTTCTCATACGACGGATCCTTTTTAAAAGCCGCTTTATTGAACCCGCTTTTCTTCCGAACCACATTTTTGCCGTTCAGAGTATAAAATACAAGGTCGCCTACAGCCCCTGTGATCTTGATGAGACTTTCATATGTTGCCATATATTCAAAATAGAGATCAAATATACCAATAAATACTTGAAATCAAAATTTTAACATATATTTATAATATAGTTGTAGTATAGTTATATTATAATTAAAATATAAAATGTATATTTGTTGAAGAATTACTTAACCGAGTATAAATCAGACGAATATGGGATTGGGGTTATTTGAACAAAAAATAAGAATAAAGCAGTGGTCTGTTTTACTGATTGCTTCTGCTTTTGTAGTGTCATGCGGATCATCGAAAAGTGTTTCCGGCAGTAAAAAATCAAATACGAAAACAGTTGCAAAATCTGAAAATCTCAGAAAACTGGATTCAAAATTTGACGGAAATGTATCCAGATCAATTAATGATATTCTGAAAGATGCTGAAAAATATATCGGAACACCCTATAAATTCGGAGGAAATACATCATCAGGATTCGACTGTTCCGGGTTTACCGTAAAAGTATTTGAAGAAAATGATTTTAACCTTCCAAGAAGATCTTCTGACCAGGCTGAAGCTGGAAAAAATATTGATATCAGAGACGTAAAACCTGGGGATCTTTTGTTTTTTGCAACAGCAGGAGGAAGCAGAGTGTCTCATGTAGGCATCGTCCATGATATTGGCCCAGATGGAGAAGTAAAGTTCATTCATGCGTCTACCTCAAAAGGAGTAATGATTTCATCTCTGAACGAAAAATACTGGAATAAAGCATACCTTCATGCCCAAAGAGTTCTGTAAAAATATCTTTTAAAATGATAGAGAACCGGACATTTGCCTTCATTAAAACAGATAAAAAGCTGGTTAAGCTTTTCTTTAAAGATATTAATGTCATCAAGGGACTCGGAAATTATGTAGAAGTTCATACCGTAGACCATAAAAGATATATTTACTACAAAACACTTAAAGACCTTATTGCAACCCTTCCGGAAGAATTTATGCGGGTTCACAATTCATACATTGTCAACCTTACCAATATAGAATCTTTTGAAGACAATCACCTCATATGCGGCGAATTGAAAATTACCGTGGCCAAAAGTTATAAAGAATGTCTCCATTCTGCGCTCGGTAAAATGATGCTTTAAAATTCATCAACATCAGAAAAAGAGTCATCTGCATTCTATTTCTTACCCCATACATAAAAAAGTTTTTATTCCTGTTTTCTTATTCTAGTTTTACCAAAAACTTATATAATGAATAAAGACAGTGCATTAGATTACATTCAAAACAATTCAATTATCGGAGTAAAAGCAGGACTTCAAAGACCGGACTTTCTGGAAATTTGGATGGTTGTTGTCCAGAACAGAGTATTTGCAAGATCATGGGGTCTCGCCGAAAGAAGCTGGTACAATACATTTTTAGAAAACCCGATAGGAGAGATCCAATGTGGTAAAACTATTTATTCCATAAAAGCGCTTATCCCACAAGATATCAATGATCTTACTGAGGAAATTAATGAAGCGTATTTAACAAAATACAATACCGGTCACAATATCCCATATTCACAGGGAATTATTCAGGAAAAACATGTTGCCAGAACAATGGAGTTCGTTATTCTGGATTAAATAGATTTAAAAATGGTGTAATTATCCTCAAAAATAGTAGATAAAGCATTCAATAGAAACGGGCTTTAGCCCGTTCAATAAAAGATCAAACAATCAACTGGCTTTAGCCTAAAATTGTTTTACGATATTCTTTAACTATCCCGTCAAAAATTTATTCCCCTCCAAAAGAACAGAATTTTTATGTTTGTAATTGTAATCTTTCTGCAGTTAATTGCAATAGCATTGCACCACGAAACTCAGGAAATTTGTCCAAAACTATTATCATATGGCAGATTTTATCAGATTCTTTATTCCTTTATACTTCATACTTTTCTTTGCTGTTTCCTTTGTAGGTATCAGCTACAAAGTGGCAAAACAGATTGGTAAAAGCCCAAATGTTCTGCCCAGGGACGATTCTGCATATGGGCTTGTAGGGCTGTGTTTTAAGATCGTTTTATTCGCACTGTTTATGTATGTAATACTTCTTTCATTTTTTTATAACGATATTTCTTCTGCTTTTAAAATCAATTTTCTGGAGAATATTACCATTCAATTTACAGGATTTATTTTAATGATTCTGGCTTTAATTTGGGTGATCACAGCTCAGATTCAAATGAAAAACTCCTGGCGGATCGGAATTGATAATACAACAAAAACAGACTTGGTAACTCGTGGACTGTTCAGGTTTTCCAGGAATCCTATATTTCTGGGAATGACGGTAAGCCTTGTTGGTTTTTTCCTTGTTATCCCAACTGTCATTGCTCTGACTTTCCTTTTGATCGGAAGTATTTTGATGCAGATCCAGATACGCCTTGAAGAGGAGTATTTGATGAAAGTACACGGACAAAATTACCTGACCTATAAGAATAGGGTTAAACGTATGTTGAGCCTTTATTAAAAGCATAACGTTAAAAACCGTTTTGCTGAACTTTTTTGTATCTTTGGCCGGTATAATTTTTCAAACTAATTTAAATAAGAAACATGTCGTTACAACAAACTATTGAAAATATTTGGGATAATAGAGAACTATTACAAAATGAAGACAGCCAGAAGGCGATCAGAGAGGTTATTTCTTTAGTTGATAAAGGTGAACTTCGTACTGCTGAACCTACAGAAAACGGATGGCAGGTAAATGAATGGGTGAAAAAAGCTGTAGTAATGTATTTTCCGATCCAAAAAATGGAAACTATTGAAGTAGGTCCGTTTGAATTTCATGATAAAATGCCTTTGAAAAGAAACTATGCTGAAAAAGGGGTGAGAGTTGTACCACATGCAGTGGCAAGAGAAGGAGCTTACATTGCTCCGGGAGTTATTTTAATGCCATCTTACGTAAATATTGGAGCTTATGTAGACTCTGGAACGATGGTAGATACTTGGGCTACAGTAGGAAGCTGTGCACAGATCGGTAAAAATGTTCACCTGAGTGGTGGTGTAGGTATCGGTGGAGTATTGGAGCCGTTACAGGCAGCTCCGGTAATCATTGAAGATGACTGCTTTATCGGTTCAAGATGTATCGTTGTAGAAGGAGTTCATGTAGAAAAAGAAGCAGTATTGGGTGCAAACGTAGTATTGACAGCTTCTACAAAAATTATTGATGTTACAGGAGATACCCCTATCGAAATCAAAGGAAGAGTTCCTGCACGTTCAGTAGTAATTCCTGGAAGCTATACGAAACAATATCCGGCTGGAGAATATCAGGTTCCATGTGCATTGATCATTGGTCAGAGAAAAGAATCTACAGACAAGAAAACATCTCTGAATGATGCATTGAGAGAGAATAATGTAGCAGTTTAAGATTAATATTGTAAGCTAATACCACAATCTTGAAAGAAAAATTCCTTAAAATACTATTAAACCCTAAATATATATTTGGGGTTTATCTTATTATATCGGTTGTTACAGCAATTTCCAAATACCTGAGAGGAGATTATGCGATCAATAACTATCTGATTTTTAAAAATGTATTCTTTAATACCATCCATCAGAAAAATTTATTTATCCATTATCCCGATCTTTATTTTGATTTAAACCATTATGGCGTATTTTTCAGTGCATTGATTGCACCGTTTGCCATGATGCCGGATTGGCTGGGAATTTCACTATGGAATATTGGCAATACTTTTATCTTCATCTATGGTATTTATAAACTGCCTTTTTCAGATAGCAAGAAAGCTATTTTTGGATTGCTTTGTCTTCAGGAATACATTACAGCGGCTTTAAGTTTACAGTTCAATGTAGCACTTACAGGGCTTTTGCTGCTATCTGCAGTATACATTTACGAAAGAAAAGAAGTAAAATCAGTAACAGCCATTTTAATAGGAATATTCGTCAAAATCTACGGAATAGTAGGATTAACGCAGTTTTTCTTTATTAAAAATAAAGTCAAATTTATTCTTTCAGGAATAGCCATTGCAGTATTGTTTTTAGTACTTCCGATGGCGTATTCAAGCCCACAATTTGTGATTCAGTGCTATTCAGACTGGTTTCAGTCTATTGTAGAAAAAAACAGTGAAAATCAGGTATTGGGAAATATGCAGGATATCTCTCTGATGGGCTTTGTAAGGAGAGTTTTAGGAGATGCTTCCATTTCCAACCTTATATTTTTAGCAGGTGGATTACCTCTTTTTGCTTTACCTTATATCAGAATTAAGCAATACAAACACTATGCTTTCCAACTGATGATTCTGGCTTCAACCTTACTATTTTTAGTATTGTTCAGCTCCAGTTCAGAATCTCCAACCTATATTATTGCGGTTGTAGGAGTTCTGATATGGTTTTTCCTTCAGAAAGAAAGAACACCACTTATTATAGGATTGCTTGTTTTTGTTATTATTTTCACTTGTTTTTCCACTTCCGATCTATTCCCGAAATTTGTAAAAGAAAACTATATCATCAAATATTCATTAAAAGCTGTACCTTGTATTGTGATCTGGTTGAGAGTAACTTATGAACTCCTGACTAAAGATTTTGAGAAAAATTACAGCCTGAATTAATAAATATGAAGAAAATTTCAATTGTAATTCCCGCCTATAACGAAGAAGGAAATGTCGCTATGATCCATCAGAAAATTAAAGAAGTTTTTGATGGCTTACATAATTACGACTTTGAAATCATATTTGTAAATGATGGCAGCAGAGACAATACACAACAAAAATTAGAAGAACTTTCCAACCAATATGATGAAGTGAAATTCATTGAGTTTTCGAGAAATTTTGGACATCAGCCCGCTGTAAAAGCAGGAATGGATAACGCTCAGGGAAATGCAGTTATTTCGATGGACGGAGACCTGCAGCATCCGCCAGAGCTTATTCCGGAAATGATTCAGAAATGGGAAGAAGGTTATGATGTAGTTTTTACTTTCAGAACTTATCCTAAAGAGATATCCTTTTTTAAAAGAAAAACATCAGACATATTTTACAAGCTTTTATCAAGTCTGTCAGACGTTAATTTGACGAAAGGAGGCGGATCAGATTTCAGATTACTGGATGCGAGGGCAGTGGAAGTGATGAGAAACTTTAATGAAGATGATTTATTCCTCAGAGGACTGACAAGCTGGATGGGTTTCAAACAAACAGGAATTGATTTTACCGCAGCAGAAAGGCTTTCAGGAAAAAGCAGCTACAATCTTAAGAAAATGTTCACTTTTGCCTTTACGGGAATCACAGCTTTCAGTGTAAAACCATTGTATTTGGCAGCTTATCTGGGGTTTTTATTTTCAGCACTTTCAGTAATCGGATATGGCACCTATGTGGTTCATTCTTTCATTGCAAAGACGGAGATCTCTGGTTGGGCATCCTTGATTATGACCATTGTTTTCTTCGGAGGACTTCAGTTGATTATCCTCGGAATTATGGGGATTTATTTAGGTAAAATATTTAAACAGGTGAAAGACAGACCTAATTATATTATTAAAAACAAAAAATTTTAGAATGGTTTTATTGAGTTTTGATATTGAAGAATTTGATATGCCATTAGAATATAAGGGTGAAATTCCCTTTGAAAAGCAGATTTCAATTTCACAGACAGGATTAGAGAGAATACTTGACATCCTTAAAAAACATAATGCCAAAGCTACTTTCTTTTCCACAGTAGTTTTTGCAGAAAACAGCAGACACCTTATTGAAAGGTTATTAAATGAAGGCCATGAACTGGCTTCTCACACATGGTTTCATTCAGAATTTGAAAACAAACACCTGAAGGAATCAAGAGAAAAACTGGAAGAACTATTTTCCACAAAGGTGACAGGATTAAGAATGCCGAGAATGATGCCTGTAGATGAAAAAGAAGTAGAAAGAGCAGGGTATTCATACAATTCATCCATCAACCCTACGTTTTTGCCGGGAAGATATAATAATTTAAAAGTATCCAGAACCTATTTTAAGAAAGGAAATGTTACCCAGGTTCCGGCCTCTGTATCACCAAACTTCAGAATTCCTTTGTTTTGGCTGAGTTTTCACAACTTTCCGTTATCTTTCTATAAAAAGCTGGCTTCAGATACCTTGAAAAAGGACCATTATCTTAATATTTATTTCCATCCATGGGAATTTGCGGAAATCAAAGATGAAGCTTTTAAACTTCCTGGATTTACTGTAAAAAACTCAGGAAAAGATATGGTAGAAAGATTTGATTCGTTTGTAGGCTGGCTAAAACAAAAAGGACATACATTCGGTACATTCCAGGAATTCCAAAAACAGATACAACGATGAAGATTGCCTTTGATGCAAAACGGTTTTTCCACAATACCTCAGGTCTGGGAAATTACTCAAGAGATCTTGTAAGAATTCTCTCCGAATACAAACCGGATAACGAATATCTGTTACTCAACAAAAATAAATCGGAGAGAGGGAAAGGTATTCTGGAACGCCCTAATGTTCAATTTATTGAAACCTCAAAAGGGAACTTTTCACGTCAGTTGAAAATGGGTAAAGATGCCCAAAAACAAGAAGCTGATATTTTCCATGGATTATCTGGCGAACTTCCTTTAAAATGGGATTCAAGACCTATTAAAAAGGTCGTTACCATTCATGATCTGATCTTTGTAAGATATCCGCAGTATTATTCTTTTTTTGACAGGAAAATCCATTTCTGGAAATTTAAAAAAGCGGCTGATATGGCTGATAAAATCATCGCTATTTCAGAACAGACCAAAAGAGATATTATTCAGTATTTAAAAGTTCCTGAGACAAAGATTGAAGTTATTTATCAGGGATGTCATCATGCTTTTAAAGAAAAGCAGTCTCCGGAACTGATGCAGGTTGTAAAAGAAAAATTTAAGCTTCCGGAAAGGTTTATACTTAATGTTGGAACCATCGAAGAGCGCAAAAATCTTTTGAATGTTGTAAAAGCAGTCAACGGTACGGAAATTCCTCTTGTAGTTGTGGGACGAAAGACCAAATATTATCAGAAAATAGAACGTTTCCTGAAAAAAAACAAAATGGAAAAGCAAGTGCTCTTCCTTGAAGGAGTTTCTATGGACGAGCTGGCTTGTCTTTATAAACTGGCAGATATTTTTGTCTATCCGAGTTTCTTTGAAGGCTTTGGAATCCCTGTGATTGAGGCGCTTTTTTCTAAAACTGTTGTCGTTACCAGCAATACCAGTTGTCTGCCGGAAGCCGGAGGAAAAGACTCTGTGTATGTGAATCCGGATAATGATCTTGATATCATGGCTAAACTAAAATTTCTCTGGGAAAATGAATCCGAGAGAAAACGCCGTGAGGAAAAGGGTTTCGAGTTTGTTCAGAAGTTTAATGACGAACCCATTGCAAAAGAGCTGATGAATTTTTATCAAAAAATTATCTGAAAAAACTTTGCATTTTAAAAATAAATCCTACATTTGCATCATAATTCAATACAATGAAACCAGTATTTTTAGCATTACATCATTACTATCATCATCTCTGTTAGGCGGAATTGATTGATATAAGTTTGTGCTAAAATCAAAAAATAATTAAAACCGTCTGAGTAAATAGACGGTTTTTTTTGTTTCCTGAATTCTCCTCAGAAATTTCAATAGATCAGTTTTTATTTACTCGGACCCCAAAAAAGGCAAAATGAGTAAATTAAAAATTGCAATCCAAAAAAGCGGCCGGCTTTACGAAGAATCTCTACAGCTTCTCAAAGACTGCGGAATCTTTGTCAACAATGGTAAAGACCAACTCAAAGTTTCAGTAGATAACTTTCCGATGGAAATCATGTATCTTCGGAATTCAGACATCCCGCAATATCTGGAAGATGGAGTGGTAGATGTTGCTATTCTTGGCGAAAATCTTCTGATTGAAAAAGGTAAAAATATCACCACAATCCAGAAACTTGGATTTTCAAAATGCCGTGTTTCACTGGCTGTTCCCAAAGAAGTAGAGACCGACGAAATCTCTTATTTTCAGGGTAAAAAAATTGCTACCTCTTATCCTAATACTCTCAAAAGCTTTTTAGAAAAAAAAGGAATTGTATCAGACATTCACGTTATTTCAGGTTCTGTGGAAATTGCCCCTAATATTGGTCTGGCAGATGGAATATGTGATATTGTAAGCTCCGGAAGTACCTTATTTAAAAACGGATTAAGAGAAACCGTTACTTTGCTGAAATCGGAGGCTGTTTTGGCTCAAACGCCTCAGTTGTCAACTGAAAAAGAAGCCATTCTTGAAAAATTCGTATTCAGAATTGAAGCCGTTTTAAAAGCAAAAAATTCAAAATACATTCTGATGAATGTTCCCAACGAAAAAATCCAGAAAGTCGCTGAAGTTCTTCCCGTATTAAAGAGTCCTACAGTCATTCCATTGGCAGAAGAAGGCTGGAGCAGTATTCATTCTGTTATTGATGAAGTGCGTTTCTGGGAAGTGATTGATGAACTGAAAGACAATGGAGCCCAGGATATTTTAATCATCCCGATTGATAAAATGGTTATTTAGAAAAATGATAATGGTGAACGTTGGTTAACGCAAGAGAGCAATGAAAATGAATTTGATACTGCTTTAAGGCACAAAGATTTTATCTGCGATAAAATTGAATGCTGCTTTAAGTAAAAAATATAATTCAAACACTTGCTGAAAATCTAAGATTTTCTTGCGCTTTAAAAAAGTAAAAGATAAAAAAAAACTTTGCGTCTTTGCGTTTATCAAAAAAATAACTTCAGTTAATATATTTATGAAAATCAATAACTTATAAGTGACTTAATGGTTTGAAAAACTTTCAAAATAATACAATGAAAATATACAGATATCCCACAAAAGAAACCTGGAAAGATTTAGTAAAACGTCCTGTTCTTGAACAGAAAGAAATTTCGGGTTTGATCACAGAGATTTTTGCAGAAGTTGAAGCGAACGGAGATAAAGCTTTAATAGAATTCAACAGAAAGTTTGATAAAGCAGAAACGGTAACTATTAAAGTATCTGATGCAGAAATTCAGGATGCTGAAAAACAGATAAGTGATGAACTGAAACAGGCAATTCAGCAGGCAAAAGAAAATATTTCCAGATTTCACGCTTCTCAAAAACAGGATATTCAAAAAATAGAGACGACAAAAGGGGTGATTTGCTGGCGCGAAAACCGCGCTGTAGAGAAAGTAGGGATTTATATTCCCGGAGGAACTGCTCCTTTATTTTCTACAGTACTGATGCTGGCGGTGCCTGCAAACCTGGCGGGTTGTAAAGAAATCATTCTGTGTACACCACCGGATAAAAACGGAAATATTAATCCTGCGATTCTGTATGCAGCAAAGCTTTGCGGAATTTCAAAAATCTTTAAAACAGGCGGCGCTCAGGCTGTAGCAGCTATGACTTTAGGTACAGAGAGTATTCCTGCGGTGTATAAAATTTTCGGTCCGGGAAATCAGTTTGTTGTAGCTGCCAAAGAATATGCTCAGCGTTACGGAGTCGCCATCGATATGCCTGCAGGTCCGAGTGAAGTTCTTATCATAGCTGATGAGCAGGCTGTTCCTGAGTTTTGTGCAGCCGATCTTCTTTCACAGGCAGAACACGGAAGTGATAGCCAGGTTGTTTTTATTACTACAGACCTTAAAGTGTTTAAAGAGACGATAGAGGCTGTTGAACAGCAAATCAAAGACTTACCCAGAAATGAATTTGCAGGTCAGGCTTTAGAAAACAGCTCTTTTATTGTAGTGAATTCGTTGGAAGAAGCCCTTGAATTCAGTAATCTTTATGCTCCGGAACACCTTATTCTTGCCATTGATGATTTTGAAAAATATATTCCGGAGGTTCAGAATGCAGGTTCCGTTTTCCTTGGTAACTATTCTTGTGAAAGTGCAGGAGATTATGCCAGCGGAACCAATCACACGCTTCCTACCAATGCTTATGCAAAAAATTACAGTGGCGTATCGCTGGATAGCTTTGTAAAGAAAATAACATTTCAGCAGCTTTCAAAAGAAGGTCTTCAGAATCTAGGAAAAACAATAGAACTCATGGCAGAAGCAGAAGGCCTGTTTGCCCACAAAAATGCAGTATCCATAAGATTAAAATAATAAACGTTGGAAAACGCAAAATAATACTCATGCCTTTGCTGAAAATCTTAGATTTTCTTACGTCTAAAAAAAATGTATGAATAAAAAACTTTGCGCCTTTGTGTTTACCCAAAAAAGAATTGAACCATTAAGAAAATAAAGACTTTAAGTAAAGTTAAGATTCAAATACATTTGAATTCAGCTTACTGCTTAATAAAGATCTGAAGATATTTTCTTCACTATTCTTAATAACTCAATTCATCTTAATGGTTTAAAATTAATTTCAAAAAATGAAAAGCAATACAATGAAAAATAATAGTATCAAAACTTTAGTAAGAGAAAATATATTACAATTACAGCCCTACATTAGTTTCAGGGATCACAATGAATTTAATGCTCCTGTTATGCTGGATGCCAATGAAAGTCCTTTCGGAGAATGCAACCGTTACCCGGATTCTACCCAGAAAAAGCTTAAAAGCAGGCTTGCGGTACTTAAAAATGTTTCTCCCTCACAGATTGCCATAGGAAACGGAAGCGATGAGCTGATAGACCTTATCATTAAAATTTTCTGTGAGCCTAAAAAAGATGCCATTCTGATGATGAATCCTTCTTTTGCAATGTATGGTTTCTATGCAGCAATTAATGAAAATAAGGTCTTGAAACTAGATTTGGATGAAAATTTTGAAATCGTAAAAGACAATTTCTTAAAGACGGCCGCAGATCCTTCATTGAAGATTTTCTTTTTATGCTCACCCAATAACCCTACCGGAAACAGTATTGATGATATTGAATTTTATCTTCAGAATTTCAACGGAATTGTTGTGGTAGATGAAGCTTATATAGAATTTTCCGAGAAAAAGTCAAGTTTGGAGCTTTTGAATAAATACCCCAATCTGATTGTTTTGCAAACTTTTTCTAAAGCGTGGGGAATTGCCGGAGCGAGAGTAGGAATGGCTTATTCATCCGAAGAAATTACCAGTCTGATCAATACGGTTAAAGCACCTTATAACGTAAATATATTGAGCCAGGAACTCATTTTAAATACACTGGATCA
The DNA here is from genome assembly GCF_019317325.1 of Chryseobacterium sp. D764. Classification (NCBI taxonomy): domain Bacteria; kingdom Pseudomonadati; phylum Bacteroidota; class Flavobacteriia; order Flavobacteriales; family Weeksellaceae; genus Chryseobacterium; species Chryseobacterium sp. D764. Next base: position 710,540 of record NZ_CP079219.1, read on the forward strand.
GGAAAACAGACTTCAGGAAAATGTAAACCGTATTTTGGAAGAAAGAGCATGGCTGAAGCAACAGTTTGAAGGAATTACGTGTATTTCTAAAGTATTTTCAACGGATGCCAATTTCTTCCTGATTAAAATGGAAAATGTAGACAATGTGTATGGAAAAATGCTTGAAGAAGAGATTTTAACCAGCAGAAGAGATCCTGCCATTCCGGGATGTATCAGAATCAATGTAGGAAATCGTGCAGAAAATGAAAAATTAATTAATCTTTTAAAAGGAATATAGAATAGCTTGTTAAAATATAAACCATTAAGGAAAAATAAGATGATAAGAAAACTTAAGTTTTATCAAAGATAAATACATATAGCTGAATGAATAGCTTCAGCTATATACTTAATAATCCTTAATCACTTAAAAAAGCTTAATGGTTAAAAATAATTTATAAAAACATATGAAAAAAGTACTCTTTATAGACCGCGACGGAACGCTGATTGTTGAACCACCCACAGATTTTCAGGTAGATTCTCTGGAAAAGCTTGAGTTTTATCCGGGAGTTTTTCAAAATCTTTCAAAAATTGTTAATGAGCTGGATTATGAATTGGTGATGGTAACTAATCAGGATGGGCTGGGAACGGGCAGTTTTCCCGAAGAAGATTTCATAAAACCTCATGAAAAAATGATACAGGCATTTGAAAACGAAGGGATTATTTTTAGTGATATTTTAATAGATAAAAGCTTTGAATATGAAAATCTTCCTACCAGAAAACCAGGAATCGGAATGCTGGGAAAATACATGTATGGCAACTATGATCTGGAAAATTCGTATGTAATTGGTGATAGAGCTACGGATATACAACTTGCTAAAAATATGAAGTCTAAAGCTATTTATCTTAATCAAAACTTTAATAATGAAGCTGAACTGTCTACAACAAAATGGTCTGAGATTTATAAGTTCTTAAAATCAGGAATGAGGAAGGCTGAAGTCTCCCGTAAAACCAATGAAACAGATATTAAAATTGAAGTTAATCTTGATGGAAATGGACGTTCAGATATTTCAACAGGGCTTCACTTTTTTGATCATATGTTGGACCAGATTGCGAGACACGGGAATATGGATCTTACGGTTAAAGTAAACGGAGATCTTGCCGTAGATGAGCACCACACGATAGAAGATACAGGAATTGTGCTGGGAGAAGCTGTTTTAAAAGCTTTAGGAAAGAAAAAAGGGATCGAACGATATGGTTTCCTGCTTCCAATGGATGACTGTCTTTCTCAGGTGGCTATTGATTTCGGCGGCAGACCCTGGTTAGTATGGGATGCTCCGTTTAAAAGAGAAAAGATTGGGGATATGCCTACCGAAATGTTTTTTCACTTTTTTAAATCCTTTACAGATGCTTCAAAATGCAACCTGAATATCAAAGCGGAAGGAGACAATGAGCACCACAAAATTGAATCTATCTTTAAAGCCTTTGCAAAAGCCGTTAAAATGGCAGTGAATCAATCAGATACTAATTACAGTCTGCCTTCTACAAAAGGAAGTTTATAAATATGATAGCCATAATAAAATACAACGGCGGAAATGTAAACTCTGTTCAGAATGCCCTCAACAGACTCAATATTGACTCTGTGATTACTGATGACCCTGAAAGGATTTTAAAAGCTGATAAAGTAATCTTTCCCGGAGTTGGAGAAGCTTCCTCAACAATGAAGCTGTTGAAAGAAAGAGAACTTGATCTCCTGATTCCGAGCCTTACACAGCCTGTTTTAGGAATATGTTTAGGAATGCAGCTGATGTGCAAAGAGAATGAAGAAGGAAATACGGAAGGGATGGGGATCTTTGATATCAATGTCAGAAAATTTCCAGCAAAAGATATTGTTCCGCATATGGGCTGGAATACAGTTTCAGGGCAGACCTCACCACTGTTTTCTGGAATTGAAAAGAGCAGTGATGTTTATTTTGTTCACAGCTATTATTGTGAGCTTTCAGACTTTACAACATCTGTTTGTGATTATATCCTGCCATTCAGTGCATCATTACAGAAAGATAATTTCTATGCGGTGCAGTTTCACCCTGAAAAATCGGGAATTATAGGAAATCAGATAGTTAAGAACTTTATAAATTTATAATGATGAAAATAATTCCGGCTATTGATATTATTGACGGGAAATGTGTCCGTTTATCAAAAGGAGATTACAACACAAAGAAAATATACAATGAAGATCCTGTAGAAGTGGCAAAAGAATTTGAGAGTTTTGGTATTCAGTTTCTTCATTTGGTGGATCTTGACGGGGCGAAATCAAAGCATATTGTCAATCAAAAGGTTCTGGAAAATATTGCTAATTCTACTTCGCTGCATATCGACTTTGGAGGTGGCTTAAAAACCCAGGAGGATATTGAAACAGCCTTTAATTCCGGAGCAAAACAGATCACTTTAGGAAGTATTGCAGTTCAGAACCCGGAATTCTGTTTTGAAATGTTACAAAAGTATGGTACTGAGAAAGTTATTCTTGGAGCTGACTGTGAAAACAGAAAGATTAAAACTTCAGGCTGGCTGGAAGAAAGTGACAATGACATCATTGATTTTATTCTTCAGTATCAGGAAAAAGGAATACAGACCACTATATGTACTGATATCGCAAAAGATGGTATGCTGGAAGGTCCTTCAACCGGACTTTATATTGAGATTTTATATAAAACTTCAGTTCAGTTGGTGGCAAGCGGAGGGATTTCAGGGATTGCTGATGTCTATAAAATGAAAGATATCGGCTGTGTAGGGACAATCATCGGAAAAGCAATTTACGAGGGAAAAATAAGCTTACAACAACTTCAAAACTTTATTGAAAATGCTTAAGAAAAGAATTATTCCATGTCTGGATATAAAAGATGGATCTACAGTGAAAGGTGTGAATTTTGAAGATCTTAAAAATGCAGGAGATCCGGTAGTTCTCGCTAAAAAATATGAACAGGAGGGCGCTGATGAACTTGTTTTCCTTGATATTACCGCTACTATTGAGGATAGAAAAACATTTATAGAGTTAGTAAAAGACATCGCAATAGAACTTAGTATTCCTTTTACGGTAGGAGGTGGAATTTCATCTATAGAAGATGTTAGGAGGCTTTTGGAAGCCGGTGCAGACAAGATCAGCATCAATTCTTCGGCTGTAAAAAACCCCATGCTTATTTCCGATCTGGCCAAAGAATTCGGAAGCCAGTGCGTTGTGGTAGCGATTGATACAAGACAGGTTGGTGATAAAGACCTGGTTCATATCAAAGGAGGAAGGGAAGCAACCGAACTTCTTACGGTAGAATGGGCAAAAGAAGCAGAACGTTTGGGAGCAGGAGAAATTCTGCTGACTTCTATGGATGGAGATGGTACCAAAAACGGTTTTGATCTCCGTATCACAAAGTTGGTTTCAGAAAATATCAGTATCCCTGTGATAGCTTCCGGAGGTGCCGGTACTGCAAATGACTTTGTTAAAGTATTTAATGAAACAAAAGCTACAGGAGCTCTGGCAGCCAGTGTTTTCCATTTTAATGAAATAGGGATTCAGGATTTAAAAGAACAGTTAAAAACTCAAAAAATTGAAGTACGATGAACATAGATTTTAATAAAGATAATGGGCTTGTTCCTGTGGTTATTCAGGATAGCAGAACATTGCAGGTGCTGATGCTGGGTTATATGAACGAAGAAGCATTTGAAAAAACAAAAGCAGAAGGGGTTGTTACTTTTTTCAGCCGTTCCAAAAACAGACTCTGGACAAAAGGTGAGGAGTCCGGAAATTTTTTATCCGTAAAGAGTATTGATATAGATTGTGATCAGGATACCATTTTAATCAAAGTTGTTCCTAAAAATGTGGTCTGTCACACCGGAAGTTTCAGCTGTTTCGGAGAAAAGGATATAAAAGGATTTTTGTATGAACTGGAAGATAAAATATCTCAGAGAATAGATACTAAAGCTGAAGGTTCTTACACTTACTCATTATACCAGAGAGGAATCAATAAAATGGCACAAAAAGTAGGAGAGGAAGCTGTGGAACTGGTGATAGAAGCAAAAGACAATAATGATGACTTTTTTAAAAATGAAGCCGCAGATTTGCTCTATCACTTCTTGATTTTATTAAAAGCGAAAGGTTTTTCAATGGAAGAGATAGAAGAAATTCTTCAAAACAGAAGTAAATGAAATCTTGAATATTTCAAAGATTGCTTTAGTGGTGAAAGAATACTAAAAAGTTTAATATATATTTGTCTTTTAATGATTACAAAAAATTCATCAAATAACTTGAGTATAGAAAATGAAATATTTTTTAGGAATTTGGACCTTGATCTGCCTTCTTCCATTATTGTTTTTTTTGTTTCAGGATAAATCACTAAAGGTATTAGTATCATTGATTTAAAAAATGCTCTTCTGATCTTTATTGGTGGAGTATTACTTATTATTTCAATAGGAAAAGGAATCAAGTATTTTAAATAATATTTTGAAGATTACAATACAATGAGAAAAATATTTATACTAATTTCTTTTCTTTCATTGATCAATTATAAATCGCAATTGAAGCAAGGAAGATATGCTAATACTTGCTATAGTTTTGATGCTCCAGCTAGTATACTTTTACTTAAGAAGAACAGTAAATTTCTTTTGATGTATCCAAGTTCTGTCGAACAGTTTTCAGGAATATGGATTGTGAAAAGGGATACTTTGTTTCTGGCATCACAATACCATAGCACGCTGGGACAAAGTGACAGTGTTTCTGTAAACGAAGAAGAGTATTTCATAATAAAAAGAAAGAAATTAATACCTTCCCAAAATGCAAAATGTTTTTTAGTTTTAAAAAATAGATCAATCTCCTAAATCATGATTCCTTTACAAAAAGCTAAAGATTTAATGGATAGTGGACAGTACATGCCCTCACTTACTATTTTAAATACATTAAATGGTTTATCCTCAAAGTCTGAAAGCTACAGGTTGTTGTTCATGGCAAATTGCTGGTATCATTTGAAAGAATTTGATTGGGCAATTGATATCGCTGATAAATTGTTGAAAAATGATGAACATAATGAACTGGCTTCTCAAATAAAATATCTGTCTTTTTGTAAATTGAAAGATTATGATAGGGCTTTTGATGAGATAATAGAGTTCTTATCAAATAATGATGCAGAGCTTTATAAAGTAACTCTGGAAGAATTATTAACAGATATCAAAGAGGGGTTTATTAATGATAAAGAGATAATTTCTAAAATTAAAGAATTAGCATTACAAAATAACTGTTTAAAGTAAGGTAAGACCTGAATAATGGTTTTCATAAAAACAGCAGGATTATTCCTGCTGTTTTTATTGTAAATTGATTGATCTTTATCTTTCAATCATAATATTCTTTACAAGAGTTTCTTCGCCTACTTTCAAAACCCCAATATACACTCCATTTTGAAGACCGGAAACATCTATCTTATTTTCATTATTTACTTTAAGCATTGTTCTTCCTATAGAATTGCTCAGTTCAAAGCTGAAATTATTTTCTTTAGCATCCGGTAATTCAATATTAAGTATATTACTGGCTGGGTTAGGATAGATTTTTACGGCTTCCAATGAGTTTTTAGAAGCGGGTCTGCTCATGGTAGTAGTAGCCGTTGCAAAATGCTGTAATGCCCCTACAGTTGCTTTTCCAATCTTATATACATAGACAGGATCCATGTTGGTGAAGGTATCTTTAGAGCTGTGAGGATAGCTGCTTCTTATCCTTTCAAAAAATCCGGTAATCACTTCACCTTTCTGTTCGAAAGGAATATAATCTGTATCAGCAGCCGGATCTACCGCTGTAAGAAGAGGAGAGTAGAGTGCTGTACAGTTTCTCAACTGTTGAGTGACTGCTGCTGAAGCTGCATTGTTGCTGGAAACTCCTCCCTGGTCTTCGTCACAATATACGGTTGTGTTATTATTTCCTTTCACACCTCCTACCTGATCAAGATTGAAGACAAGTTTGATATCCAATTTACGTACACCTCCCTGATATACCACATTATTCACATAATGGCTGCTTCCTTTTAATCCCTGCTCTTCACCAGAAAAATGGATGAACTTTATAGAATATTCAGTAGGCACATTTCTCAGAATTCTTGCGGCTTCAAGAATAATAGATGTTCCGCTGCCGTTATCATTCACTCCCGGGCCGTAGATGGTATCGAAATGCCCGCAGATAATGACATATTTGTTAGGATAAAGCGTTCCTGTTTTGGTAATGATTAAGTTTTTTGAGCTGGTACTTCCAAAAGTAAAAGGACTTTCTTCTATCTGACTGGCAGTATAGCCGTACGAAATATACTTGTTTTTGATCCAATTCAGTGTATTGGTGTTTGCTGCTGAGCCTGTAGTTTTTACACCTAAATTACTAAACTCCTGAAGATTTGTAGTGATATTGGCTTGGGTGACCATATCCGCTCTGTCTTTATAAGCCTGGATAAAACTTTGAGCCCCGATACTCTGCATCATCAATGCAGTGCATAATACTGTGGTAAATTTTTTCATATATAATATTATTTTGGTAACACTAATGTAGTAAATAAATCACAATGAAGTGTTTAATGTTTTAAGATAAAATGAAATTTTTATTATGCTGTCAATATATTTCGCATTGAAAGATGTGTGAATGTTGTAAATTCTTTAATATTGGTGATTGACAGAAAAAGAAAAAACCTCTGAACAGTTTCAAAGGTTTTATAATTTAATGATATTGAATAGCGAACTATTTTTCGATCATCACTTTTCTTACTACAGTCTGATCTCCGGCTTTTAAAATTCCAAGATAAGCACCATTCTCCAATCCGGAAGCATTGATTTTTGTTTCATTGGTTCTCTTGAAAATAGATCTTCCCTGGAAATCAGTAATCTCAAAAGTGAAATTCTTGATTCCGAAATCGGGAAGCTCAATATTGATGACATCCTTTACTGGATTTGGATAGATTTTTACAGTTTCCAATGTGTTTTTTGCGATAGCTTCATGCGTTCCCAATGTTCCTGTAGCAACTGCGAAATGCTGAAGTGCTCCCACAGATGCTTTTCCTATATTATAAATGTATACGGGATCTGTATTGGCAAAAGTATCATTTACCGTATGCGGATATGTACTTCTGATCCTTTCAAAGAACCCTGTGATCACTTCGCCTTTCTGTTCAAAAGGGATATAATCCGTGTCTTCTGCCGGATCTACAGCGGTCAGAAGAGGAGAATAGAGTGCCGTACAGTTTCTCAGTTCCTGGGTCACCACTGCAGAAGCCGCATTATTGGATGGAAGTCCTCCCTGATCTTCATCACAGTAAACGGTATTGTTATTATTTCCCATTACACCGCCCACCTGATCAAGGTTAAAGACCAGTTTTATATCTAAAACACGGTTACCGCCTTGATACGCTACTGTATTGGCATAGTGGCTGCTTCCCAGAAGCCCTTGTTCTTCTCCGGAAAAATGAATGAATTTTATAGAATATTCCGTTGGTACATCTTTCAGAATTCTGGCTGCTTCAAGGATAATAGAAGTTCCGCTTCCGTTATCATTAACTCCCAAACCGGTAATGCTGTCGAAATGCCCGCAAATGATAACATATTTATTAGGATATACTGTTCCTGTCTTTGTAATCACCAGATTTTTAGAATTATAACTTCCTGCAGTAAAAGGATCTTCTGCGATTTCACTGGCTGTATATCCATAGGAAAGATATTTTGTTTTAAGCCACTCAAGAGCGTTATTGTTTGCTGTTGTGCCCGTTTTTTTGACCCCTAAATTAGCGAACTCCTGAAGGTAAGTCGTAATATTGGTCTGCGTTACCATATTCGCTCTGTCCTGATAAGCCTGAATGAAACTTTGAGCTCCAAGACTTTGCAAGGCGATGGAAGCCAGTAAAAAAGTAGCGATTTTCTTCATTTTTATGATTGTAATACATGAAATACTGATAAAATTAACCTTCATCTGTATTTTAAACTTGACATTATTTATTAATGATTATTTTCTTTGTTGTATTTCCCTTATCAGTCTTGATGGTAAATGTATAAACTCCGTTTTTAAGACCTGAAGTATTTATTTTTTCCTGATTTTCAAGGGTTAAAATAGTGTTTCCGGCCATGTCGTTTACTTCAATTTTGAATTGTTTTACTTTTTGCTGAAACTCTACGGTTACAAGATCTTTCGCAGGATTAGGATAAATTCTGATTTCTTCTGCTGATTTCTGTACCGCAGCTTCATGGGTGTTTAAAAGATTATTCGATGTTGTGGCAACGGCAAAATGCTGTAGTGCTCCCACAGCTGCTTTTCCGACATTGAAGACATACACAGGGTCAATATTGGCATAGGTGTCACTTACCGTATGCTCATTATTACTTAGGATCGTTTCATAAAATCCGGTAATCGTATATCCTTTAGCTTCAAAAGGCATATAATCTGAGCTGTAAGCATAAGAAAGATTCGTCTGAAGAGGAGAGTAAAGGGTAGTACATGTCATCAATTCCTGTGTTATGGTATTAGATGCAGCGTTATTGGAAGATATTCCTCCGGTATCTCTTTCACAAGTGATGGTATTGTTATTATTTCCTATAAGGCCTCCTACCTGGTCAATATTTAAAACAAGTTTTATATCCAGAACCTTTGTACCTCCTTGGTAAGCTACATTGTTTACATAATGATTACTTCCCACCAAGCCTTGCTCTTCCCCGGAAAAATGAATAAACTTAATAGAATACTCTGTAGGGATATCTTTCAGAATTCTTGCTGCTTCAAGAATAATAGAAGTTCCGCTGCCATTATCACTTACGCCAGGTCCTACGATGGTGTCGTAATGCCCGCAGATAATGACATATTTGTTGGGATATAAAGTTCCGGTTTTAGTGATAATCAGGTTTTTTGACGGATTGCCTCCGTGGGTGAAAGCATCTTCAGAAAAGTCATTGGCTGTATATCCATAAGACAGATATTTGTTTTTAAGCCAGTCTAGCGCATTATTATTAGCTGTTGTTCCCGTCTTTTTTATTCCAAACCCGGCAAATTCCTGAAGGTTGGTATTGATATTGGCTTGCGTGACCATATCAGCCCGGTTTTTATAAGCCTGAATAAAACTCTGTGCACCAATGTTTTGCACTGCAATGGAAGTCAGCAAAAAAACTACAGCTTTTTTCATTTTGATACTTTATTTTAAGAATTGTAAATATAGCAATAAATCATTATTTATTATTAATAATTAAGTCTTATTCTCTGTAATTGTTTGTTTTTTTAATAATAATATATCTTTTTATATTGTTTATTGTTATGCTAGATTGGTATTCATTAAATGAATTGTATTTATTTATATTTTTCTGTTATTTCAAATATTTATGTTAAAAATTTTATTAATTCATCATCCAACTAGGTAAATGTTACTAATGATATATCAAATAGCCCTGAAATCTGAAAGATCTGAAACTGGATTTCACCCTGAAAACACACGAAAAGAAAAGATATAAAACAAAAAAAATCCCGGGAAACCCCGGGACTTTATATTGATAACAAAATCTATTCTACATTATTTTACTTGATCTACAACAGCTTTGAAAGCTTCAGGGTGATTCATTGCTAAATCTGCTAAAACTTTTCTGTTAAGTTCGATGTTGTTCTTTTTAAGAGCTCCCATAAATTGAGAGTAAGACATTCCGTGCTCTCTAGTTCCCGCGTTGATACGAGTGATCCAAAGTGCTCTGAAGTTTCTCTTTTTCTCTTTTCTACCACGGTAAGCATATTGCATTGCTTTTTCTACCGCGTTTTTAGCTACAGTCCAAACGTTCTTTCTTCTACCGAAAAAACCTTTAGCTTGCTTAAAAATTTTCTTTCTGCGAGCTCTTGAAGCTACGGCATTTACTGATCTTGGCATAATTTAAATTGTTTTTTTGAAAAGGGCGGCAACTGATGTTACTCTTATTTGCACCGTTTCAGGGTTAAAATGTTGAATTTGTTTTGAATTCTTATAAACCGAATATAGATTTATAAAAACTACTTAATTGCTAATTGACGTTGTACGCTTTTCTCGTCCACTTTAGCTACGTAAGAAGTAGTAGTAAGATTTCTCTTCTGCTTAGTTTCTTTCTTAGTTAAGATGTGGCTTTTGTAAGCGTTTTTTCTTTTGATCTTACCAGAACCGGTAAGAGCAAAACGTTTCTTAGCACCTGATTTCGTTTTTAATTTTGGCATTGTTCTGCTTTTTTATTGTTTTTGTTATCAATATCTGTTTTGGTTACTCCTAAAGACATTAGGAATAATAGTGTGCAAAATTACGAAAAAAAAGTGACACATGAAAGTAATTTTTAATGCATACGAACAGGGTTATCTTTTCTATAGCCTCTTACGGTCAGTTATTCTTATATACTATGATTTGAAAAGGGCCAAAAGATCTCTGTTAATGGTTTAGCTTCCTTAAAATATAGCTGATAATCGGGATTGCAGTGTTTTTCGATTCTCCCTAATTTTAATCTCTTAATTACAAAATATGTTATCATCTGCAGACTTACACCTGGAAAGAGCATTGTTTCTTGCTGTTTTGATCGTGTTTTTCGGAACAGGATTTTTATGTACGCTCACCACTTTTATATTTAATTCTATAAGAAAGGAAAATAAAAGCGGACGGTATTATATGCTCTTATTTCTCATCTCCGGAACTATTGGAGTTGCTTTAGCTGCATTTTATTTTTGTATGATATTGTTATAAAAGCTGTAATTCAGGTGTTTTAAGGAGTTTTCTAAAAAGGCGCAAATGATTAAAAAACCACTGGTATCAGGGATGTTTTTTTATAATCCCTATTTTTATCTTTGATTCAAAAGTTTACTAAAGATAAAACGGTTAAAAATTCATGGTTTTGATGATAGCTGTTGACAGTCTTTCCCTTAGATAAACATTAATTTATAACTTTTATAGCTTTCTTTTTCACACCCAATTAAAAGATAAATTCTTATTTCGAACAAACACTAAAAAAGTATGGGTAAAAACACTAGCCAAATAAAATTGAGTGAAGGAGAAGCTGTAAAAGTAATAGCTGATCCCGTCCGGATTGTTGTTTTATTCGACAAAATAAAATTATTTTGCAGAAGAAACCGATGTTCAGAAGCAAAATGCTTAGTGAATATGTATAAAACTATGGAATAGCCTCATGAATAAGACTCTTACTTTTATATTGTTGAGTATCATATTGGCACTGTTCACCAGCTGCAAGAATCCCGAGAGAAAAAAAATGAATTTTCCGAATGAGTTGAAAAATACCCATTGGATTGTTGATAGTGGAGGACTTATTGCTCCGGGTGGTGATAAAATTTATAAACTGTCAAAGAGAATAGATTCTACATTAATTCTTAATTTTTATGCTGTAAACTTTTTAGATGAAGAAAAATTTGAAAGTTATGACAGTTGGGAATGTGGAAATGATTGCTTTACAGAAGTATATGGCAGATATTATTTTACGCAGGCCGATCAAATAGAAATGGAAGTTGACAGTATCCGCAAGACAGGAACCTGTGAAGCTCCTACAAAGACTTTCAAACCGGCAAAAGACATGGCCTTTGATATTGTGAAAAAAGGAAAGCAGTTACAACTCATAAGAAAATAGAAATGAACGACTTAATAAAAATTTTTCCGGAATATGAAGACGTATTTTATGATGATATTGAAAATCATAAGAAATATTTTCTGCCGATTTGTTCAATTAATCTAAAACTTATAGATCCTCAGGATGATACGTGGCTGCACATGGTATCGGTAAAAGAACTTTTTGACGGACAAATTGGTTCTTCTACATCCCAATACCACACCCGGTTTACAAAAGCAGATATGGTTGGTTTTGATGTCATTGATGGCAAATATAAATTTGACGCAGACTGGAATTATTTTACTTTTTCCAAAGAAATTGATCTGGCAAATTATAGCGATCAGTATTCAGAGGATGAAATTGAATATAATATGAATAGTGCCATGTATTCATTATTAAAAGAATACTTCAATAAAAATGGAAAGCTCTATGACCGGGATTTTAATCGGCCGGGATTGGAGGTAGAAGATATAAGAAGGCTAGAGCGGCTTCGTAAATTGACAGTGCAGGATCTGGAAACAGATGAGCCTAATGAATATTTACATGAAAGAATTCAGGCAAAAACAGGAGGGATCTTTGATGAAATCAATACAAGTCAACTTCCTTTTGAATTATGTAACTATTCTGGATGTAACCTCTTGGAGAAACCTTATAATACCGATAATATATTGATGGACTATATTGCGTGCCTGGAGGGATACGATTTTCAAAAAACAGCTGCAGACCAATTGTATTTATTTCATGACAAAGAGCTGCAAAAAGCAGTGATTTGTTTCGAATATACTTAATAACAAGCTCTTTGGAAGACAGTTTTACAAATTACTGTTATTTAATTTCAATAAAATTATTGTAATCAGGAATGTTTTAATGCTTTCCGACGGGATAAAATTTAACAAATGGCACACCGGATTTATTTATACAATTACGATCAAAAATCAAATCAGACATTCGATACCTATCTGGGCGAGTGGAACTATGAAATTCCATTATTGCTGTATCCTCTGCTGGCAGAAGATATCAGAGTGGAAGGTGTTGAATTTTTCTCTGATAAATACCAGGGAATTGTTCAGTTACGCTACTTTTTCAATCTGCTGGCCGATACTTATCAGCTGCATTACAAAAAAGCTTACTACGAACCTGTCAACAAAATGTTTGAGTTCCTGGAGGCCTTGCCTTACGACTCTTTCGTATTGAATGCAACGGATGTTTTCAATATGAACGAAGAAAAACATAGGGTACAGGCAAAGGAATGGCTGGTGGAAATTCAGCAGAAAAGTAAGCTGTATAAAAAGGCTGTGGAAGCTCAGAATCTTTCGTTGTTGGATTCCTTATTCTCGCAGACAGGGTATTTTTCATTTCTCGAAATTTTACAAACCGACTGGATTAATTACGGGTTGGGATATTTTGAGGAACTTGCTTATAAAAAAGCCGCATCTTCTATATATGAAGAAGGCGGAAAATTTGGACTGAAGGATGCAAAAGGAGGTATTTTAGCTCCTGCTGTTTATGATGAGATTTTTGAAGCAGACTATAATTACAGTATATCTGTGATTCAAAAAGATACTTTATTCGGTTACCTGCAAAGTGATGGAAAAGAATGGATTCCTCCCATATATGAAGATGCTTTTGATGTATTCGATTTTATGCAGGAACCTTTAGGTGAAGTAAAAGTGAATGGAAAATCAGGTATTTTAAAAATCTATTCAAACACATGGATGATTCCTCCCGATTATGATGCTGTTGAAAGAGTAGCCTATGGATTCTTAGGCGTAGAAAAAGGTGGGGAATTTGGGATTTACAACGATGAAAATGGACTGATTATTCCTGTTGAAAGCGAAAGTCCTTATGAATATGATTATTTCCCTGAGCTATTTTTCACCAAACAAAAAGGAACCGGCAAACGTAGATATTATACAAGGGAAGGGAACTATCTGGGTGATTTTCTGGAAGGAAGTATCTTAAAAACAAGTACCTGTTTCTGGATTAAACCGAATAAATTTGACAAGAAAGGAAAATTAATAGATGAAAAAGGCAGTCTTATCATAGACGAAGCGGATCAACTGATTTTAATAGATAATTTTGAAACTCTCGCTGTTCGTAAAGATAAAAACTGGAAGATTTATCACGCCTTAAAACATCAGTTTCTGTTAGAAAATGAATCTATTATTAAAGTAAAAGCAGAATCAAATGTCGGGTATAAAACGAATGTCTTTATCCTTGAAACCCAAGTCGGATCAGGACTTTTTGATGCAGACAATGAACGGTGGTTAATCGCTCCCCAGTCAGAAATTAAACAGATCCATTATGTGGAAAATGGATTTTTATCGGTCCAAAAAAATGAAGGTTGTCAGTTATTTGATTTTGAGAATGGTCTGTCAACCGAATTGTACGACTATATTTCCAATCCTTTGAATTACAGAACAGAAGAAGGTCTTTTGTTTCTATATCAGGGTGAAAATATGTTTAGAATGAATGAAGATAAAAGCATCCATCGGGTAGAGGCTTCCGGATATGGTGCTATTTATTTGGATCGGTATTCATTCCGGGGGAAAGATTTAGAATACTTTATTTCCTTTTATAAACGTTGGAAGAGCCAGGCAGGTAAAAACTCCGAACAATTCATGGAGGTTGGAATCATTAAAAAAATGGCTTTTGACGCAAAAGAAAATCAAAATTACCACGAAGCGCTTCGTTTGTTTGAGTTATCTGCTCAGAAAGACGACTTGGATAGCTTGGTGGAAATAGGGATATTACTCACTGATCCTGAGATTGAATCATTGTTTGATCTACAAAAAGGAATTATATATTACGAAAAAGCAGCACAAAAAAATCATCCTGTAGCCTGGAACAATATTGGGGCTTTGTATCACAACGGAACAGGATATTCTTTTAATATCAAAAAGGCGATTCAGGCTTATGGGAAAAGCGCTGATCTGGGTGACGGAATGGCGCTTGCCAATTTAGGTGACCTGTATTATTTTGGAGAACATGTACTACAGGATTATGATAAAGCTTTGGATTTTTATCAGAAAGCAGAGAAAAAATACTATTATAATTACGATAAAATCTCAGAAATCTATTATCAGTTAAGAGATTATAAAAACCTTTTGGTGTATTTAAAGAAAGACTATGATCAGTCTTATTCAGGTATTTATTATGGTATTATCTACGAACTCGGAATGGGAGTAAAAGCAGATTTGAAGAAAGCCATCAAGTATTTTGAACAAGCCAATGCTTATAGTGCCTACGAATATGCAGCTCAACGTTTGGTGTATTACTATGGTGAAGATCCGGCTTTTAAAAATGAAAAGAAATTTCAGAAATGGAGATCTTTTGCTGAAAAGCATGGTTTCAAGGTAGATTAGCAGGGATTTACCTATATTTACGTTCCTTAATGGAATGAATTTTAATAAAGATAAGGGTTTGATGTACAGGTTGTTATTTATATTTATTGTATGTGTTTGTCCGTTTTTTGCTCAGGCGCAGGATGTTTTAAGTAAATTAGAAAAGGAATACAGCCATGCATCAAACAATACAGCAGAACAGCTCAATCTGGCTCCCAAATACGCGACTGCCTTATTTTTTCATAACCTTAAACCGAAGTCTTATCAGGTTTTAGAAACCAATATTTCCATTGCATCAAAACAGGCAGATGGAAAGTATGCCACGATTTTATACGCTGTACAAGCCATGAACTATCGGTTGGATAATAAAACAGCAGAGTCTTCAAAAAGTCTTGACATGGCAAAGGTCTATAGCTTAAAAACCAATAGTAACGAGGCTAAAGGCTATTTTAATTACGCAAAAGGTTGGATTCTGACCCGTAATAACAAAACAACTGATGCCGTTGCGGCTTATCTGAAAGCGATCGACTATTACGAAAACTCACCAACAACCTCCACGCTGTACGGGAGATTTGGCAACGTAGCGAAAGAATTGTCCACTATTTATTCCAACCTCAATGAATATCAGCTGGAAGAGAAATATAGCAAGCAGTTTCTGTTGCTCGCATCCAAACAAAATGATCCCAATCTTATCTTCGATGCCTATATGCGAATGGGGTATGTGTATGAACAAAAATACATTCAAAATCAATCAAATACGGAGCTGAGAAATAAAACAGAGCAGTATTATCTGCAGGCTATTGCGACTTTCAACAAAAATAAAGACAGAATGCTCAACAGAAGCAGTCTTTCTTATGCAGCCATCAATTTAGCCAATTTATATACCGAGTTTGACAGTGATAAGGCGATGCAATACGCTCAGCTGGCCAATAAAGTGAGCCTGGAAACCGGTGATGCCATTCATATCGCTTCTTCATTTGGGATTCTGGCAGAACTGGCGCTGCAGAATAAGAATTATAATTTAGCCAAATCTTATTTTCTAAAAGCCTCCATGGAAATTGGGAAAAGTCCGGTCCGAGATCATAATATTGAATTGTCTATTCTTGAATCTTTATCCAGAATTAGTGAAGAGCAGGGGAATTACAAAGAAGCGCTGACTTATTATAAAAGTTATGTAGATAAATACAAAAGCGTTTACGATCAGGAAAAACTGGATATTACCAAAAGATTAGAATCACAGTTTGATAAAGAACGACAGGAACAGAAATATATCAAGTTGCAGCTGGAAAGTGACAAGAAAGCACAGGAAATTAAGTTGATTAACATTTTGCGTGCACAGCGCGAACAGGTCTACAACAACTTAAAGCTGGTGGAAGAAAACCAGCGTGAGCGATTGAAATTTTCAGAACTTGAATCGGAAAAAAAAGAACAGCAGCTTCGTTTAGCAAAACTGGAAACCCGGCAGAAGAATAATGATATTAACAACTTTAAAAAGCTCTTGGCATTCAAAGAGAAGATCAATACGTACTACATTTTCTTTATTATCTTTTTCATTGTTCTGATTCTCTTATTGCTTTATGCCTATAAACAGCGTGCTAAGTCTATGAAACAAAGAGACGAATTGCATGCCCTGGCCATGGAAAAAGAGAAACAAAATTCCAAAATTTCCACACTTACTGCATTGCTTGAAGGGCAGGAGCAGGAGCGTGGCCGTCTTGCCCGTGATCTTCATGACGGATTGGGAGGATTGCTCTCAGGAACTAAGCATCAGTTGTCTTATTTAAACCCTCATCAATCCGAAAATATAGAAGAAGGAATTTCAAAATCAATTGATCAGATTGATGGAGCTGTAGAAGAGTTAAGAAGGGTAGCACATAATTTAATGCCCGATTTATTAACGAAATACGGTTTGGAGGTAGCCATTCAGGAGTTTGCTTCCCGTATCTCCAATAGTGCATTGGAGATCCATACTGAATTTATTAACTACAGTAATTCCATATCACAGGAAAAGCAGCTGATTATCTACAGAATCATTCAGGAATTGGTGAATAACGCGATAAAACATGCCGATACTTCAGAAATTATTGTTCAGGTGAGCGAAGAAGAAAATCTGTTAAACCTTACGGTAGAAGATAATGGTAAAGGTTTCGATCATACCAACCTGGACGTTAGAAAAACAGCAGGGTTTCACAATATAGAATTAAGAGTCCAATTTTTAAAAGGAACAATGAATATCACCTCCGAATTGAATATTGGTACCAGTATAGAACTTCAAATTCCTATTTATTAAACATGATAAAAGTAGCCATAACAGATGATCATCCACTTCTCTTAGAAGGTTTGAAGAATATTTTAGGAAACAGCGATACCATAGATGTTGTAGATTGTTTCAGAAACGTTTCAGAAATGAATGCAGGCCTGGCAAAACAAGCCGTTGATATTTTACTGCTGGACATCAATCTGGTAGATGTCAACAGCATCGAACTGATAAATCCTTTAAAGAAAAAGTATAGTAACCTTCAGATTATCATCCTCAGCGTTCACAATGAACTGCCTGTTATTAACAGTTCTTTGGCGGAAGGCGCTTTAGGATATATTCAGAAAAATGCTTCAGTTTCCGAAATCCTTGAAGGAATCACTGCCGTATATACCGGTAACCGGTTTTTATGCTCACAAACCAGGTCCGTTCTGGAGAAAAAATCAACAGATGGATTAAATCATGTTCCAAAACTGACACGAAGAGAAAAAGAAATTTTAGCTGAAGCAGCAAAAGGACTTACAACCAATCAAATGGCAGAAAAGCTCTTTATCAGCCCGCACACGGTGGAAAGCCACAGAAAAAATCTTATTGAGAAATTTCAAACCTCTAATCTTAGTTCCGCCATTAAACTGGCTATAGAATACGGTTTGGTGATCGAATAAAATATTCATCCAACAAAAAGGCCTGCTTACATCGTAAAAGCAGACCTTTTTTTATATAATCAAATAATCGGGTGTGTACTCATTAATCTTTGAATCTCAAAGCTGCCTGGAACAGATTTTTTTTTCCTACTAAATCATATTCGTCATTATATACAGGCTCATACATTAATATGAAAACCCTGTCGTTAAAATCCTTTAAATCAATAGGCTGATCTGCCATGATATCATAAAACCTTGTAATAGTGCGGGTAGCTGTCCATTGTTTTGCATTACCTTTAGGATTTTTATCGAATCTATGATCTTTAGCATCGGTATAATACCAGTATGATGGCGCAGAATCCATCAGAAACATTTCTTTGTCCTTATTATACAATTCCTCCGCCATGCCCGTATTCTGAAACCATGCAACCTCAGTGTTCAAAATGCCTAAAGCTCCTGCATAAACATCTTTATTCGTAGTGGCCCCCACTAGAAACCCTTCCAGATTGGAAGATGTAATTTCAAATTGGAACGTTGTTTTTTTCAGGTCATAAACATCGTTGACAGGTTGAATTACCTTTCCGTCCTGTTTAATAACTACTTTCAGTGATTGTGCGAAGGTTATAAAACTTAATAAACAAAAAAGGATGGTCAAACTTAATTTTTTCATTGTATCTCTTTAAATATTACCGCAAAGATATTGGACTTTATAGCTATAAACACTGGCTGATTTCAGGGGTTTTTATTCTAAACTTAAATTAATTTTACCCTTAAAAAATTTTTCCTAAAACAGATTTGCTTTCAACTGGATTTTTATATAAGCTGCTTTCTGCTTTTTACCATTGGCTGAAGCTGAATTGAGTGGATAGACTTCTGCATAAAAAGTATCATTATCAGTCCAGAATGCCTTTTTATTATCTGCTATTTTGAAGTTGGTGAAATTCACGTACAAAAGATTATCTTGCTTCTTTGTTTGTGGAAAATATTTAGAAATAACAAAATTACTCCCCACATCATTATTGGATGAAACAGAAGTAACTCAGCCTTTAGTAGGAAGAATTTGTGGATAGCCTTCTGTACCCAGCTCAAACATCACTGCGTTTTTTATACTGTAAAAAGAATAGAAGGAATCTACAACTTCGTCAGAATTTTCTTTGAAAACCTCCAGGTTTAAGAAAGGTGACTGTCCCACATATTCATTAGCAAGCGGCCCGGTTTCTGTAGAAATATTTTCATGTTGTGTAATGACTTCTTTTCTTCCATTTTCTATGTATACCCAGTTGCCATCCTGCAGTTGTATATTCGGATTTTTTACCAATGCTTCACCAATTTGATTTTTTGAGCTGGCTTTAAATTCCTGTTCTGAAATCTCAGCAATGGTACCAAATTTCTTAAAAGATTTGTTCTTAAAATCACTCGATTCCTTAAATGTGCTGCTTCTGATCTCGTAAAGATCTACGCCTTTTAAAGTAAGTTCATATGCCGGAGTGAATTCTGACTTCAGGACAAACGCTTCAATACTGTTCGAAATATTGTTATTAATGCTATAATGAATAGAGTAGAAGTCCTCAAATTCTTCAAATCCGTAATAATTATCAAACTTATTATAAGCCATTTTCATATGAGCAGCATCTTTATTCGGAGCCGCAAAAAATTGTATAGAATCCAGCTTGGTAAATAATTAAAATGGAACATCCTGTACATTATCTACCCCTTTTATTTTTTTGAAATTGGCCAGTGTTATCGTTTTTTGCTTAACTTCAGTTTCTACTTTGTTTGTTTCTGTTGTTTTATTCTGCTGATTGCATCCCACAAAAACAATCATAGATGAGATGAAGAATTGATTTAAAGCTTTCATTTTATATTTTTTGGTAAATGTATCAGTATTCAGTACAGATACCAACAAAACTACCTGGTATAGGGAATAAATGGCTGAAAACAGGGATATATTGAATGAGAGAATTTGGACAATTTTACCAAACGATAAACTAAGTATTGTAAAATTATTTATAAAAAATGAAAAACGTAATAATCAGCCTTTCAATTGTGACCGCTTTACTAGCTTCCTGTTCACCCGCTACAGACAAAAAAGTGGAAAAAGTGGCTTCTACAGATGCTAAAACAGCTCCGGTTTCTACACCTGCTCCGGAAAAAAATAATACATCAACATCAGAGCTACCGGGTGAGCTTTCAGAACTTGTTCCCATTGATCTCCTGAATAGTAAAAGTGTAAATGTGTATGAGAAATATGGCATAGAATTCTCCGGAAACTGTTATTCATGCGATTTGACAAGTGTATCCATAACCAAAGAGAAAATAATATGGACGAATGTCTGTGATGAAAAAGATACCTTTGAAATTAGTGATTTTTCATTCTCTAATGAAGGAAACAAAACCATTTTTAAAACACCGGAAAGAACTTATATCGTAACGCAAATAGATAAAGCACCCGTTTACGAACTCGTTATAGAAGGGAAAAAGCTGGAATTAAAAAACAAAAGAATATCAAAATACTTTACCACCGAAAAAGCTTTGCCACTTTTTACAGAGCATGACTGTGGTAATTTTGAGGGATAACAGGCATCTTGCCGTTGATTCAATGGGTAGAATAGTATGGATCAGCGATATTTACAGTCTTTTCTAAAATTTTTAGTATAAAAAAACCTCAAATTGCTTTGAGGTTTCTTTATATTAAAATAATGACTTAATTATTTTGCTGGTTTTTTAGGACTCATCATCATAATCATCCTTTTTCCTTCAAGTTTAGGAAGCTGGTCTACTTTACCCACGTGCTCTAGTTCCTGAGCAAGTTTTAAAAGCAAAATTTCTCCCTGATCCTTAAAGATAATCGAACGTCCTTTAAAAAATACGTAGGTTTTTAGCTTAGAACCTTCTTCAAGGAATTTTTCAGCATGCTTCTTTTTGAATTCATAATCATGGTCATCTGTCTGAGGCCCGAAACGGATCTCTTTTACAACCACTTTTACTTGCTTAGCTTTAAGTTCCTTCTGTTTTTTCTTTTGCTCATATAAGAATTTTTTGTATTCTAATATTCTTGCAATAAAAGGTTCGGCCTTATCAGAAATTACTACTAAATCCAATTCCTGTTCAGCAGCAATCTGTCTTGCTTTGTCAATTGGATAAATTCCTGGCTCTACGTTATCGCCCACCAAACGAAGCTCTCTCACACGAATTTTATCGTTGATCAAGTGTAAGTCCTCCTGTACAGGACGTCTTTGTGGGCCCCTGTTGTTAAATCTTTGTGCTATTGTATTATAATTTTATTGGTTAATTACTTAATTTAATTGATTTAAATATTTAAAAATTGAAAGATTCTGTTCTGGTATTAATCCTTTGAATCCTTCAATCTTTTAATTTTAAATTATATGGCTGCTTCTTTTTTAAAGTAAGCAACGAAATCCTCCAGTTTCATCACTCCAAGATCTCCTTCTCCACGTCTTCTTACAGAAATCGTGCCTTCATTTTCTTCATTTTCCCCTACTACAAGCATAAAAGGAATCTTATTCAATTCCGCATCACGGATTTTTTTACCTGTCTTCTCGTTTCTGTCGTCAATCTGACCGCTAATATCGTGATTTTCCAAAAATTGTGAAACTTTTTTTGAATAATCTACATATTTTTCACTGATCGGTAGAATAATAAACTGCTCCGGGCTTAACCATAATGGGAAATCACCTGCTGTGTTTTCCAACAAAATAGCAATAAAACGCTCCATAGAACCAAATGGTGCTCTGTGGATCATTACTGGTCTGTGTTTTTCATTATCATTTCCGATATAATGAAGATCAAATCTTTCAGGAAGGTTATAATCTACCTGGATTGTTCCCAGCTGCCATTTTCTTCCCAAAGCATCTTTCACCATGAAGTCAAGCTTAGGTCCATAGAATGCCGCTTCGCCGTATTCCACAACTGTTTTTAATCCTTTCTTCTGAGCTGCATTGATGATGGCACTTTCTGCTTTCTCCCAATTTTCATCAGAACCGATATATTTTTGTTTGTTTTCAGGATCTCTTAATGATACCTGAGTTACAAAATCTTCAAACCCTAAAGATTTGAAAACATAAAGAGTTAAATCGATTACTTTTTCAAATTCTTCAGAAAGCTGATCCGGAGTACAGAAAAGGTGAGCATCATCCTGAGTAAATCCACGAACTCTTGTCAATCCGTGAAGCTCTCCACTTTGCTCATATCTGTAAACAGTTCCGAATTCTGCATATCTCTTAGGCAAATCTCTGTAGCTCCATTGTGAAGTCTTGTAAATTTCACAGTGGTGAGGACAGTTCATTGGCTTCAATAAGAATTCTTCTCCTTCATTCGGAGTTTTGATCGGCTGGAAGCTGTCTTCCCCATATTTATCCCAGTGTCCTGAAGTTACATAGAGTTCTTTTGCCCCAATGTGTGGAGACATTACAAACTCATAACCTCCTTTTTTCTGAGCATCTGAAAGGAAATTTTCAAGCTTTCTTCTTAAAGCAGTTCCTTTTGGTAACCAAAGCGGTAACCCGGCACCTACTTTTTCAGAGAATGCAAAAATTCCAAGTTCTTTACCTAATTTTCTGTGGTCTCTTCTTTTAGCTTCCTCTAATCTTTCAAGATATTCAGTAAGGTCTTTCTGTTTAGGGAAAGAAATACCATATACTCTTGTCAATTGAGGGTTCTTTTCATTTCCTCTCCAATACGCTCCTGCTGCATTTAAAATTTTAACCGCTTTTACGATTCCAGTATTCGGAATGTGACCACCACGACATAAGTCTGTGAAGTTATCATGCGTTACAAAAGTGATTTCTCCATCATTGAGATTAGAGATCAATTCCACTTTGTAAGGATTGTCTGCATATGTTTTTAAAGCCTCTTCTTTAGAAACCGGGTAAAGAGAGAAGGTAGAACCTTTCTTCGCGTTTTCTAAGATCTTTTTTTCAATCTTTTCAAAATCTTTTTCAGATAAGCTTTCATCCCCGAAATCTACGTCATAATAGAATCCGCTTTCAATGGCAGGGCCAATCGTCAACTTAGCATTAGGATAAAAGTCAAGGATAGCCTGCGCCAAAAGGTGGGCAGAAGAGTGCCAGAAAGCCTTCTTTCCAAGATCATCATTCCAGGTCAAAAGCTGTACCGTAGAATCCGTGGTTATAGGTGTGGTTGTTTCTACTTGTTTGTCATTAACAATTGCGGAAATGGTGTTTCTAGCCAATCCCTCGCTTATAGATTTTGCCACATCTAGAGGAGTCACTGCTCCCTCGAATTCTTTGACACTATTGTCTGGAAGTGTAATTTTTATCATTGTTTACTAAGAAATTTTAAGAGGCAAAAATACGGAATTTTTAGATAAAATACTATATTCATCTGTATTTAGAATGAGAATTAATATCGAAAATAGAAAGATTTTTAACGTTTGGGAGTCATATGCTTTAGATTGCAGTGTTCTCAGAAAATAATTCTGTCACTTTTATTGCCTTAGTATAACTGGAATTTGTCGTTTTCTCGGGTTTGTTTTTTAATAGATTACAGAAAAAGCAATAGAAATTTTAAATCTTACAAAAAGAATAAAAATATAAGTTTAGAAGATTAAAAGTAATATCTTAATCCGATGAATACAGGATATTGATACAATAATAAAAGGTTAGAATAAATGAGGACAAGAAATTGTACTTGTCTTTTATAAATTCCTGAAATACAATAGACCCTATTCAATCAGAATCCAATTACATATTAATTTCAAAAATTACAATCCCTATGAACAGGATAAACATCGATTTACATTGTGATCTTTTATATTACCTTTTAAGATCAGATTCAGCGCTTGATGATAAAGAAATAGGTTGTTCGCTGCCTTATTTACAGGATGGAAATGTAAAGCTTCAGGTGATGGCAATGTATGCAGGAACAGGTGCAAACAGTACGGTTCACGGACTGGAACAAAGCAAATTATTTTCAAAGCTTATCAAAAACGAGAATTTTTTCCTTTTTAACAATGATAATTTTAACAATCCGGAAAATAAAAATCGGGTAGGAGTCATCGCTTCTATCGAAAATGCATCTGCTTTCTGTGATGAAAACCAAAGCCTGGAATCCGGATTTAAAAACCTGGAGACAATTATTGAAAATACTGAAAAAGTCTTTTATATCGGGATTACGCATCATCTGGAAAACCGTTTTGGAGGCGGGAATAATGCTACAGCAGGCTTGAAAGACGATGGTAAAGTACTGATCGACTATATTTCTAACCGGAAAATTGCCATTGATTTAGCTCACACAAGTGATCAGCTGGCTTATGATATTTTCACTTATATTGATCAGAGAAATTATTCAATTCCTATTCTTGCAAGCCATTCCAATTACAGAACTGTTTATAAAAACAATAGAAATCTCCCTGATGAACTGGCGAAGGAAGTGATCAACAGAAAAGGATTGATTGGCCTGAATTTTATCAAAGATTATGTTGATATTGAACATCCTGAAAGACTTTATGAGCATATTCAATACGGACTTGATCTTGGCGGAGAGGATAGTATAGCCTATGGTGCAGATTATTTTTACTGGAAGGATCATCCGGACACATCCCGTCATCCTTTTTTCTTTCCTGAACATTCCAACGCTTCGGTATATCCGGCAGTCAATAAAAAAATTGAAGAGCGGTTTTCAACTGAGTTGGTAGAAAAGATCAGCCATAAAAATACACTGAATTTTATAGAGAATATGCATAAATAAAATCATTCTTGTTTGGTTGAATCAAAGCATAATTATCAGGTCGCTTCTCTGGAGCTATAATTTTAAAACAAATACGTCCTATTAACAGTTAACTCCCATTGGAGTTGGATTTGATCCCATCGGGATCTGCTTTTAATAGAAAAAAAGATGAAGTTCTCATAAAAATAAAGCTCCAGAGAAGCGACCTGTTAATACTAACTCTGTGAGAGAGTATATTAAAAAGAAAACAGCTGATCTGGTGTTTGATTTTACATGAAATAAACATGACAATACTTTGTAAATTAATGGTTTGTGTGATTTTATTTAATGCTTTCTTTTATACTTTGCTTTCTGCTTGATAATCTCGATGACATCTACATTCTGGACTTTAGATTTAATCCATCCATGGATGTCAATATAAAATAACGACCGTCTGTAATATTCATTTTTAGAATATGTTTCCAGCTTTTTATCAAAACTTTCAAACGCTTTCTGCCTTTGATCCAATACCTGATTATTAAGATTCTTAAAAAACTGAATACTTTCAAAATGAAACTCTTCAGGCTTTTTCATTTTTTTGGCAAACTTTAAAGTAGAAGCGATAAATTCATCATAATCTTCATCATTGCCTGACTCATATTTTGCCATTAAAATCAGAATCCTGGTATGAAACAGCAGATCTTCCTGTACATTTCCCTTAGATTCTATGACCCTCATAGAATACTCAATAGACTTGTCAAACATTTTACTGCCGAAGAACATGGCCGCCATTTTCAGATAGAGAATCATAAAATGGTGTTCATCTATTCTTTCTCTGAGTTTTTCCATTTTTAATTCCACTTCAGGAATAAGCTTGGTTCCTGTGAAAAACTCCCCCTTTACAAAGTGAATATTCATCAGCGTATTGTAATGGGTAAGAAAAATAAGGGACTGAAGATTTTCATTCTGGATAAAATTTTCAGCATGTACCATTTTATTAAAATTCGCGAAATGCTCCTCCAGAATATCAATATTTCCATATAAAAACAGGATTTTCAACAGATAAGTATTCCCTTTGATATACCAAACCGGGTGGCTGTAGATCATTTCAGGCTTTTTATGAAAAAGATCAACCCACTGATAAGCATATTTCAAGGTGTATTTATAATCCTGCAAAAGCTGGTTTTTCCAGACATGAGCTTTATAGTACCAAAGTTTTTCTGTGAAGTTTAGCTTCTCAGGGATTATATTTTTAATCTGGGCATTAAAAACATCCATTACTTCCTGCCGGTCTGCATCATTTTTTACATAGCCGTGGGTAAGCATTTCACTGTATAATTTCAGAGAAAGATTAGACAGTTTTGTGGTGTAGCGGTTCTGTTTGCTGATCTCCTGAGATTGCTTGATAAGCTCTTCAGCACGGCCTTCAATACTTCGGGTAATGAATTGTGATTCAATTACTTTTTCAAGGTCTATGATTTCAGAAGCAATACTTTTTTCATCCAGTTCCAATGCAGACTGCTTGGTTTTGTCCAATATCTTCAGAGCCTGCTTGTAAAGTCCTTTCTGATACAGAATATTGGCGAAATCGAGCTGCTCACGAAGCTGAATTCTATAGTTTTGATGACTCGGGTTCATACGGAGACTTACGAGGATCTGTTTATAAAGATGGGCTTTAAGATTGGAAAGCTGCTGTTTGGTAGAGATTTTTTTCTCAATAATTATACTTTCATCATATTCCTTCATCTTATCCATTTCGGAAAAGAGCAGCAGAAATTTGGCATCTACATTAATTCCGAGACGGTTCACATATAACTTGAACTGTCGTTTTTCAGAGGTGGTCAATGACTTTACCAATACAAACAAAAAATCTTTCTGCAATTCTGCCATTGTAAATTTTTATAAATTAAAATACTGATTAATAAAT
Organism: Chryseobacterium sp. D764; assembly: GCF_019317325.1. Classification (NCBI taxonomy): domain Bacteria; kingdom Pseudomonadati; phylum Bacteroidota; class Flavobacteriia; order Flavobacteriales; family Weeksellaceae; genus Chryseobacterium; species Chryseobacterium sp. D764. The sequence continues at coordinate 736,979 of NZ_CP079219.1, forward strand.
GAATACGATTGTTTTTTCAACTGTTGAATATTGTAATTTTCAAAAAAAGTGAAAATGAAAAAATATAGCAACCCGTAGTTTTGAACCAAAATTAAGTAAAAAACTTCACTTATGGATTCCGAAAAAATTGAAATTTTTGATACAACACTGAGAGATGGGGAGCAGGTTCCGGGATGTAAACTGAACACGGAACAAAAACTGATTATTGCTGAAAGGCTTGATGAGTTAGGGATTGATGTCATTGAAGCGGGATTCCCAATTTCCAGTCCGGGAGATTTTGAATCTGTTTCAGAAATTTCGAAACTGGTGAGAAAAGCTAAAGTATGCGGGCTGACAAGAGCAAATAAAAAAGATATTGATACCGCAGCGGAAGCACTGAAGTTTGCAAAAAGACCAAGAATACACACCGGAATCGGAACTTCCGATTCTCACATTAAATATAAATTCAACTCGACAAGAGAAGATATTATTGAAAGAGCAGCGGAAGCCGTAAAATATGCCAAAACTTATGTGGAGGATGTAGAATTTTATGCTGAAGATGCAGGCAGAACAGACAATGAATACCTGGCAAAGGTTTGTGAGGCAGTAATCAAAGCAGGAGCCACTGTTTTGAATATTCCTGATACCACAGGATATTGCCTGCCGGAAGAATATGGTCAGAAAATAAAGTATCTGAGAGAAAATGTAAAAGGAATTGAAAAAGCGGTGCTTTCATGCCATTGTCACAATGATCTTGGACTGGCTACTGCCAATTCTATTGCCGGCGCTATCAACGGAGCGCGTCAGATTGAATGTACCATCAACGGATTAGGAGAAAGAGCTGGCAATACAGCATTGGAAGAAGTCGTCATGATTTTAAAACAGCATAAAGATCTGAATCTGCATACCAATGTGAATTCCAGAATGCTGAATGAAATGAGTACAATGGTTTCCGAACTGATGGGAATGTCTGTACAGCCCAATAAAGCTATTGTAGGAGCCAATGCTTTTGCTCACAGCTCAGGAATTCATCAGGATGGCGTCATCAAAAACAGGGAAACTTATGAAATCATAGACCCTGCAGAAGTAGGAGTGAATGCTTCTTCAATTATTCTTACTGCCAGAAGCGGGCGCTCAGCATTGGCTTACCGTTTCAAGCATATCGGCTATGAGGTTACCAAGAATGAGCTTGATTTTCTGTATCAGGAATTTTTGAAAATCGCTGACCTTAAAAAAGAAATAGACAACGATGACCTAAGCATGATGATGGATTCCTTCAGCAGAAAAATAGGATAGGTTTGATTTTAAAATCAAGATAAAAGTAAAAATGAACAACAGTAAAAAAACACTTTTTGATAAAGTATGGGACGCTCACGTGGTAGAAACCATTCCTGACGGACCTCAGATTATTTATATAGACAAGCACCTTATCCATGAAGTAACCAGTCCTCAGGCCTTTGCAGAACTGGAATCCAGAAATCTGGAAGTATTCAGGCCGGAGCAGATTGTAGCTACTGCGGATCACAATGTACCTACTTTACATCAGGAACAACCCATTAAAGATGATCTTTCAAGAAATCAGGTAGAGCAGCTTACAGAAAACTGTAAGAAAAACAATATTGAGCTTTTCGGATTGGGACATCAATATCAGGGAATCGTTCATATTATCGCTCCGGAATTAGGGATTACCCAGCCGGGAATGAGTATTGTATGTGGTGACAGCCACACGTCTACCCATGGAGCATTTGGTTCTATTGCCTTTGGGATTGGTACCAGTCAGGTGGCTCAGGTATTTGCCAGCCAATGTTTATTGCTGAACAAGCCAAAATCAATGAGGATTACAGTCAATGGCGAATTGAATGAAAATGTTCAGTCCAAAGATGTGATTCTTTATATCATTTCAAAAATAGGAACTGATGGAGGAACGGGATATTTCTGTGAATACGCGGGTAATGTATTTGAAGATATGTCAATGGAAGGAAGGATGACCGTTTGTAATATGAGTATTGAAATGGGTGCCAGAGGCGGTATGATTGCTCCGGATGAAACCACTTTTGAATACGTGCAGGGAAGAAAATTCGCTCCGGAAGGAGAAGAATGGGAGGAAAAAGTAGAGTACTGGAAAACCTTAAAAACAGATGAAGGAGCTTCATTTGATAAAGAACTCAGTTTCGACGCAGCAGATATCTATCCGATGATTACTTATGGTACAAATCCGGGAATGGGTATTTCAATCCGGGAAGTTATTCCGGCTCCTCAAAACGAATCGGAAGAGAAAGCGTTACAATATATGGGACTTGAAGCCGGACAGACAGTGAACAGCATCAAGGTTAATTATGTTTTCATAGGAAGCTGTACCAATGCTAGAATAGAGGATTTCCGTTCTGCAGCCCAGTATATTAAGGGGAAAAGTAAATCAGAAGCGGTAAAAGCTCTGATTGTTCCCGGATCTCAACAGGTAGTTAAACAGATTTATGAGGAAGGATTGGATAAAATATTCAACGATGCAGGATTTCAGATCCGTCAGCCTGGATGTTCGGCGTGTCTGGCCATGAATGATGATAAAATTCCGGAAGGTGAATATTGTGTTTCCACTTCCAACAGAAACTTTGAAGGCAGACAGGGACAGGGTTCAAGAACTATTCTTGCCAGTCCTCTTACTGCAGCGAAAGCCGCAATAGAAGGCAAAATTTCAGCTTTTGAAAGTTTAAACTAAAAGTAATTTTAAATTATGTTTGAACCACAAAGACACAAAAGGTTGTAACACTTAAGTAAGAAGAAGTTATCATTGGCTTGCATAAAAAAAGCACTTAAGCTTTTTGAAAATATTTGATTTTCATTCTTATGCGAATTTCTTATATAGGTTCTTTTTATCCTTTCTTAAGTAAACTGAAGTGAAAAAAACTTTTGTGTCTTTTGTGGTTCAAAGTCTAACAATGTAGAATACATGCAAAAATTAGTTATTTTAAAATCCCGCGCAGTTCCATTGCCGGCAGAAAATATAGATACAGACCAGATTATTCCGGCAAGATTCCTGAAAAGTATAGACAGAAAAGGTTTTGGAGAAAATCTTTTCAGAGACTGGAGATTCAATATCCATACAGGAGAACCTAATCCGGATTTTGTTTTAAACAATCCTAAATTCAGTGGCCAGATTTTGGTTGCAGGAAATAATTTCGGGTGTGGAAGCAGCCGTGAACACGCAGCCTGGTCTTTGACAGATTATGGGTTTAAAGTAATTATTTCCAGTTATTTCGCTGATATTTTCAAAGGAAATGCTTTAAATAACGGACTTCTTCCGGTAAAAGTTTCTGAAGAGTTTTTAAAAGAAATTTTAGAAGGAATCAATGAAAATCCTGACAATGAGATTGCAATTGATGTGGAATTGCAATCAGTAAGCTTTAAAGATACAACGGAGACTTTTGAGATAGACTCTTATAAAAAAATATGTCTGTTGAACGGCTATGACGATATTGATTTTTTAATCAGCAGAAAACAGACCATCACAAATTTTGAATTAAAGACACAAAAAACAAATGAGCAACAATTATTTTAAAATCGCGGTTCTTCCCGGAGATGGGATTGGTCCGGAAATTATCAGTGAAAGCATTAAAATATTAGATGTCATTGCTGAAGCTTTTCAATGTAAATTCCATTTTGATTATGGATTAATCGGTGCAGAAGCAATTTTCAAGACAGGAAATCCTTTGCCTGAAGAGACATTGAAAATCTGTAAGGAATCTGATGCTGTGCTTTTCGGAGCTATTGGCGATCCGGTTTTTGATAATAATCCTGAAGCAAAAGTAAGACCGGAACAAGGGTTGTTGAAACTCCGTAAAGAGTTGGGATTGTTTGCTAATATCCGTCCTTTGAAAACATATGCTTCTTTAATTGATAAAAGTCCGCTCAAAAGGGAAATTATTGAAGGGGCTGACATTCAGATTTTCAGAGAATTGGTAAGCGGAATCTATTTTGGTGAAAAATTTACAGATCCGGAAGGCGCTTATGCCTATGATGTTTGTAAATACAGCCGTGAAGATATTATTCCGATTGCACACATGGCATTTCAGGAAGCTCAGAAAAGAAAGAAAAAGCTTACCCTTATTGATAAAGCTAATGTGCTGGATACTTCAAGGTTGTGGAGAAAAACGTGCCAGGAAATAGCTCTGGAATATCCTGATGTACAGCTTGATTATATGTTTGTAGATAACGCAGCTATGCAGCTGATTCTTAATCCTAAGCATTTTGATGTGATTTTGACTGAAAATATGTTTGGTGATATTATTTCTGATGAAGCAAGTGTAATTGGAGGGTCTATCGGATTGCTGCCGTCTGCTTCGGTAGGGGAAGAAAATGCTTTATTTGAGCCTATCCATGGATCTTATCCTCAGGCCAAAGGGAAAGGAATTGCCAATCCTATTGCTTCTATTTTAAGTGTGGCCATGATGCTGGATCATCTTAATTTAAAGGCTGCAGCAGATAAATTAAGACAATCTGTAGAACATGCTATTGAAAACAAATATGTCACGATTGATCTTAATACGAAACAATATTACTCAACAAGTGAAGTGGGAAGCTTTATTGCCGACCATATCAGATATTCTGAAAAATCATATTACAATTTTGAAAATATCAAGATCGGAAAATCGACGATTGTATAGAAAACAAAAAAGTTCAATTAGATAGTTAGAAAGAAAAGTTTCGCCTCATATGAGACGGAACTTTTCGTTTTTTAGTACCAATAAGCCTTAACAGCTCTTTTCGTTATTTCGTATTATCCGTTTTTCCTGACTTGTTTTTTGAAGACTTCTGAATGTCTTCTTTATCAATATCAGGTGGATTGGTCTTTTTTGCTGCTGCAGGAATATTCTGGAAATCCTGATTTTGCTTTTGGGTTTCTGCGGTGTTGGCAGATTCTTTCTTGTTGGTTTTTCCTTTTTTTTCCATGACTTTGAATTTTAAATTTCAACAATATGGATAATATCATTCAAAGGGTCTGCCAAACAGAAATATTTTATCCTAAAGTCCCAGAATACCAATTTTTCCCGTTTTATCCTCAATGGTATAATTCAGTGCTTTCGCTAAAACGAAAACATTATTAAGGTTTTCCATCAGCTGTTTACGGCCCTCATTTCTCAACTGATTCTGATCAATTGATTTTTCTGCCGTTTCTTTAGCCTTTGCAGTGACATTCTTAATATCTTTCTCCGAAATACGGTTTATGAATGAATCATCTAAAGATTGAATTTCAACACTTGGTGTAATTCTGATCTCAGCATCAGGTAATTCTGTAATAACCAGTTTTTTGTTGATGGAATCCACTTCGATCTTCATTTTATTAAGATCATAAGAAACCTGTGCATTGGTCTTTGTATACGTAATAATGCTGTTGCTGGAAACTTCTTTCCCGAAAACTTCATAACCCATTTTGGTTTTCTGCATACTGGAAGTGTTCTGTTCCATCACCACCATCTTATTCATCTTGGAAATCTGATTGGTCAGGATATAATAATCCGACTGTTCTGTTTTAGTTCCAAGGTTCAGACAGGACTTCAGACCAAAAAACAGAAGCACCATAGCGCCGGCACCAGCTGCAAAAGACAGGATTGTTCTATAATTTCTCAAAATCTATTTAAAAATTTCTTTAATAACAGAGGAATCGTTCTTTTTAAGGATTTGAACCAAATCTCTTTCAATATAGCCTGTAGTAGGCATTTCTACAATTCTTCCAATCTCTTTTCCGTATCTTTTCAGGATAATGGTAGGGACTTTTTGAAGATTATAAAGACTTTCATCCCCGGTAGGAGATTCTTTCTTACGGTTTACGGCAATAATGTTTAATTTATTTTCCGGATAGTTTACGGCCTCCAATATTTTCATCAGTCTTGGAAAATCTCTGTGGCTGTCTTCACACCATGTTCCCATAAAAACAATAATGTCATAGGTGCCGATTTTCTCTTTTTTCAATTCACTGACTGCTTTTTGGTCAAGAGCATATTCATCATGTTCCTTTACATACCAATCTGCATAAGGAGCTTTTAAAAACTGCTCTTTCAGTTGGTTTCCTAAAAGCATTTTGCCGTCTTTCTGAGTTTCAACCTCGCGGTTTACGACTACTTTTTGAGCGCTAAGCTGTTGTGCAGCTAAAAGTAAGCTTGAAATGGCAACAATATTGGTAATAAATTTTTTCATAATTATTTCTCGATAATTGATTTTAAATCAGCAGGAGAGTAGTATTTGTTTTTTAATACTTTATGATCCGCCTGTCTGTAAACGTTAAATTTTTCTCCGGACTTTTCATAAAAAGATTCTACTTCCTTCTCTTTGTAGAATTCAACGGTTTCCTTTGCCTGCTCTTCATTATCACACGCTTTCGACATATTGGAACGCTGAACTTCGTTGAATAGCTCTACAAATTTGCTGCCAAGTCCGAATTCCAGCACAGCACCACTCAAAACATACTGAAGATCACACAATGCATCTGCAATTTCTACAATATTATTATCAGCAATTGCCTGTTTCAGTTCGTTCAATTCTTCCTGTAAAAGTTCTACTCTCAGATTGCATCTTTCCGGAGAAGGAATTTGCGGAGTATCTAAAATAGGGGCTTTGAAAGTAGTATGGAATTCTGCTACTTGGTTCAGACTATCAATTTTATCCATGAATTTTTTTATTTCCCACAAAGATAGAAAAGGATTTGTAAAATGTGAAATGTACAAGAGTAAAATATGGAACCCAAAAATGCAGACTATCCAGTGTTTTTATTTTATTCCCGTGAATTAAAGTTTATAGGCATTCTAAACCATGAACTTACTGGCAACCCTTTAGTTTTTGCAGGGCTCCACTTTCCTTTTATTTTTTTTAGTGCAAATTTTACATCTTCAAGAAGAATTTTATTGTTTTCTACTTTGGGTTCAAGATCTACATTGACGATGTCTCCATTTTCATCTATTGCAAAAGATATAATAAATGTTCCTTTAGGGTTGTAAGATTCCCAATCTAAATAATTATATAAGCTTTCAAGGGCATCTTTTCGAAAAGCTTTCATTCCACCGGGAATAGCAGCAGACTGATATGCTTTAATGATATCATAATCGGGTTTGTAATTTTCAAAAAAATCTTTCGGCTGAAACAGAAAATCAAAATAAGCCGGAATTGTTTTCCCGTCTTGTTCTGCAGGCTGCCAGTTTTTCAGGCTTCCTAAAGATTTTACCACAAGAGTAAAAGCGCATTTGTTTTTCTCTATGATGCTTTCATCACTTTTCTTCTTTATTAAAGCAGGTTTGCCATTCTCATCAATCTTTAGACTTACAAAATACATTTCATTTTTATCACATGGCTTAGATCCGCTTTTCAGAAAATAGTCCTGCATTTCTGAGGATAACTGGATGGTACCTCCTTTATAAGGAAACTGACCTTCCGGATATTTAGCGAGTGTTTTTTGTGAAAATGAAGATCCAAAGTATAGAGTAAAAAGAAATAAGATTATTTTTTTCATTTATAGAAGTTTTTCACGGTTCAAATTAGTTTGTTTGCTAAATTAAGAAAAAGTCTACAACTTGAAGGTTGTAGACTTTTATTATATTAAGTAAAATGATTCTAGTTATTCATATTTCCAAACGCCGGAGATGCTCAATATCATTAGTCCCGGCTGTTTTTCTCCATAGCTGAATACGCAGATGTATTTTGAATGACAGGAAGAACAATCTGTCCCAAAATATAAGGTAGGCAGATCATTAACAGTCAATTCTCCAAAATGAATCATTCTTTGAGAAGTTCCGTTGACGATTCCGTGTTTTAATAATTCATCTTTGGATATTATTTTGTCTTCATTGTACACCTGGAAGATTGGAAATCCTGATTCGTAGGGCTTTATCTCAACCGTATTTTCATGACCGCAATTACAGCAGGTAAAAGTGGTAATGGCTGCTGGAAGCGCTTCATCATTAATGAAAGTGCTTTTTGTAACTGAAGCTTTTTTAGTAATGTTTATTTTGTTTGATATTGAATACATCTGAATGAATTTATGGCTGAATAACTGTGCCCACTAAGTTAGGATATTTTCCGCTTGGACTTTTCTTGATGGTAACTTTTATATAGCCTTCTTCTGCTAGCTTATTCCACGTTTTCTGATAACCAGTGTTGATGTCAATCGGAATTTTCCACATGGTTTGCTTTCCTTTACCCGCCTGGCTAAACCAAGGAATAATGTCTGCTGTCTGTGTTTTAAACTGCATTGCATTGTTCAAGACATCAATCTCATAATAGAAGTCGTACTTGTCTTCAGGCTGGTTTAATGCTCTTTGGGTAAACGTATAGGTATATCCGTTGATGACAGGACTTGTGAAGCTTCCTCCCAAAGTAGGAACACCTGTTCCGTTATAACTGCCCACAGCTCCGCTGTATCTGTCAAACTTCTGTCCAACCTGTAATGCAACATCATCAACGATATTGTAGCCTCCGTTTGCAGGCGGCCATCCGCCGTTTAAATTATTAGCCTTAAAAAGTGATTCCAGCTCGCTCCATTTTCCTCTTTTATAAAGATCATAGGCTTGGTTTCTAAGAGGCTGGCTTGCCGTATTGTTGGGGTCATAAGTTGTTGCCAGTTCATCAGCATTTTTGTAGAATACGGTTGTGACATCCGGATTGGTGTCTATTTCATCATCTCTATCTGAATTACAGGCAATAGAGAACGAAGCAATAGTAAAAAAAAAGAGGTACTTAAATAAATGTTTCATATAAAAATTTTAAATTATTTTAAAAATCAGAGGTATTAGAAGGGGCTGCCTTTTTGAAACATCATTCTTTACAAAAATCTTAAGTGGAAATGTTGATATGAATATTATTAATGTTTTTCCGTTCAAAAAATGATCGGAATCTGCCTTAATAATAGTTTTTTCTGGCAGTAAATTGTTGAAAGATCAATTCAGCCAAAATAGGATCGAGAGAAGCAACTGTATCAGACGTTCAAAAAACGACTTCGGAGCTCCCTTAAATACAAACTGGGTAAACGGTACAACAAAAGAATATTATTGTTCGTTAAATTTAAATTAAAAAACTCAAATACTAGTTATTTTATTTTAAATAAAATATTTTTATGAAATTAGTTACATTCATAAATGCATTTAATATAATATTTTACATTTTGCAAAAATAAAACTGCCCCGTAAAGGGCAGTTTTTTCACATCGTTTAATTTTAAAAGTTATTAATTTTTAATAAATCTTTTAGTTGATTCTCCAATTTGAAGCATATAAGCACCTTTAATTAGATTGCTTACATTCACAGAGCCTCTCTGAAGTTTTCCTGAATCAATTAGTTTTCCACCCATATCGAAGATTTTATAGTCTTCTGAAGTTGTATTGGAAACATAAAGTACATCTCTTACAGGGTTTGGATAAAGCTTAATATCTGTGATCAGATCTTTTGTATTCTGAAGATCTCCTTTTCCTGAAGAAACGATATTAAGAGTGTAATCTTCAACCTGGCCATACGTGAAAGCTTCACATGATGAAGTAGGTATTGAACTGTATTTCATCATTACTCTCATTCTTGTAGATCCAACAGTTGCTGTAGCTGGAATTGTGATAGATCCTGTTACTGGGCTTGTTGTAGATCCTGCTTTTGTCCATGCTAATTCTCCACTGTCTGTAAAGTCTCCATCACCGTTGTAATCAATATAAACAGCATATGCTTCGCTATATTTTGTAGAGGTCCAAACCGGAGTAACGGAGATCGTATAAGCACTTCCTCTTGTTACATTGGTAGAAACTGAAGTGAAGTTTTCGTAACCAGCTGTTCCTGTAGAAGTATTATTAATAGATCCAAATGTTACATTTCCGATTCTTTCATCTGCTGTGTTAGATGCTGATGAAGAGCAATATGAAACGCTTCCTCCTGCAAGAGTGGTAACACTTACTGTATTGCTGGAAACAGATGCGTTTCCTGCTGCATCTTTTGCTTTAACAGAGAAAGAATAGGTTGTTGATGGAGTAAGTCCTGTTACGGTATATGTAGTAGAAGCTGTAGAACCTACTAATGAAGCCCCTTGATATACATCATATCCGGTAACCCCCACATTATCAGTAGCACCTGACCATGAAAGGTTAGTTGTTGTAGCAGTAGTTCCTGAAGCAGCAAGGGTAGGAGCTGTAGGAGCAACGGTATCAGGAGTTCCGGAACCTGCATTTACAGAGATGTTGGCATTGTTTACATCAAAGAAAATGTGATTTGATCCTTTTACCATAATTCTTCCTGTAGTGGTAGTAGAATTAGGAATAGTAACTGCCTGTGAACCGTCATTTGGTGTTCCTGCCAATAGAGTAGTCCATGTACTTCCACTGTCTGTTGACCAAAGGATATCTACATTGGCTGCATTCACACCATTAGCTGTAGTTCCTGCCACGTTCCATGTAATGGTTTGAGAGCTTCCTCCAGCGTAAGTTGTTGCTGAATTTTGTGAAGTGATATTGAATGGTCCTGCAGTTCCATTAACTGTGATTACCGCATCGTCAGAATTGTTTCCTGAACCTCCTGGCTTGTTATCACGAACGGTAAATCTGAAGTTTAATGTTCTGGCCACTGAAGAAAGTGCTTCTACTGTGATTTCAGACCCGGCTGTAGTGGTTGCACCTGTTAATACAGAAGCCATTCTTGGGAAATATCTTACAGGTGCAGTGGTAGGAGTCCATGATCTGAAGTTCGGTCCTGTAGCTTTTGTTGCACTGGCAGCTGAACTTGCTCCTGTTTGTGAAGAAGAAGCATTGTCCATTTGTTCCCAGATGTAAGTTAGAGAATCTCCGTCAGCATCCGTTCCTGTACCCGTCAGTACGAATGGAGTTCCTTTTGGAATTGTATAATCTAAGCCTGCGCTTGCTGTAGGAATTGAATTCCCTGTATTGGTATTGACAGAGCAGGTTTTAGCTTTAATATTATTAGTGATCTGCTGGATACTTATCGCGTGGAAGAATGCATCAGAATGCGGTTGAATATCCTGGCTGGTAATTCCCGCATAGCCCATGATTGTGGATCCTGATCCTGGTTCCATATTGACACCTGTTCCTTCATTGTTCATGGAGAATGTATGATTTCCTCCGAACTGGTGTCCCATTTCGTGAGCCACATAGTCGATATCAAAATTATCTCCTGAAGGAATAGCATCTGCAGGGGAAGTATATCCGCTTCCTTTTGATCCGTTTGTACAGATACAGCCGATACAGCCTGCATTTCCACCGCCTCCTGAAGCTCCGAACAAGTGTCCGATATCATAGTTGGCTTCACCAATTACAGAAGTTAAAGTGCTTTGTAATTGAGAATTCCAGCTGCTCATTCCGGAAGCTGCAGAATAAGGGTCTGTAGATGCGTTGGTGTAGATTACAGCATCGTTATTAGCGATCAGAACCATTCTTGCTGCGAAGTCTTTTTCAAAAACACCGTTTACACGGGTCATTGTGGTGTTCATTGCAGCTAAAGCCTGAGCTTTTGTACCCCCGAAATAAGTAGTGTATTCTCCGGTACATGACAGTGCCAGTCTGAACGTTCTCAGTTTGGCATCATCAGCGTTAGGTCTTGCAGCAAGAGCAGAGTTGGAAACTCCTTTCTGTGCAGCGTCTACTACTGTACATTCAAACTTGTTAAGATCATCTTTTTTGTCAGATTTTCTGTACACTACATAAGAAGAAAGATCTTTAGTGTAAGGTTCAATGAAAACCGCAGATTTATCACCGTAAATTTCCATTGATGACAGTCCTAGTGGGGAAACACTGAAATAGACTGTGGAATTAGGATCATCCAGACCTTGTCCTACATAGGATTTGATATCCGGATATTTTGCTGCCAACTCAGGAGCAAAATTGGAATTCTCCCTCACTTTAAAATTTTCCATTCTGCCTTCAGAATTTGGAAAAGAGATGATGAGTTCTGATTTTTCGCCTACAGCCAGTCTTTTGGGAGCTTTTGCAAGAGCATTTTTCAATCCGTTGATGTCCAGGTTGTAAACCTTAGGATTGCTGATGCCTGTTTTGTTTTCAAAAATCTCTGATGAAGTTTTTCTGGAACCTTCAGACCAAAGACGGTCAGTCTGTGCGAAAGAAATACCCGAAATAAGGAGCATTCCAATCAGCGTTAATTGTTTTTTCATATTAAATATTAAATTTGATTGTGGAATATCAAAGCTAACGAAAAATATATTATCAAAAACAAAATTTTTTAAGAGAAATTTAGAATATTGACTTAGAATACTATGCAGTACATTGAATATAATTGAAAAAGCTTATTAATAAAAGAAAAATGAAATGATGAAATGTGCTTTAATTTTTTAAAAAAAATAAAATAGATATATTTCTTTATTAATTTATTAAAATGAGACAATAAAATTTGATAATTATTTAATTATATGCAAGAATGTTAGTGAATTAAATTTTGATAACTGCTGTCATCTATTCTACATTCTGTCTACAAAAAAAGCTGCTTCAAAATGAAACAGCTTACTATATTTATATAATCCTTACTTAGAATTTATCATCAGCAGTAGGGCCGTAAAGTCCAGGGACTTTGTTTCCGGTTGATCTTAAATAAACAACTAATTCCCCTCTGTGATGGTACAAATGATTATAAAGAAAGCCTCTTACCACCTGGATTCTTGGAGATGGCGGAAAAAGTACGTTTCCGTTCATTTCCATTTTCCACTCATTGAAATAAGTATTCTCATCCGAGTTTTCCAGAACTTTCTGTGCGTTGGCAACATTTTCTTCAAATTTTGCTAGGATATTTTCCGCTTTGGAAATATCTCCTTTGTCATACTTATACGCACCCATATCAAAAGTGTCCTGATTGAAAGTGGATTCGTACCAATTGTATACTTCAGCAATGTGAGAGGCTAACTGTCCGGTTGTCCAGTTTTTTTCAGACGGTTTCCAGTCTAATGCGCTGTCAGGGATTGCCTGTAAAATTTTTCTGGTGTTTTCAGCTTCGTGCAGAAATTCACCTAAAAGTGCCTGTTTAATCATTTGTATTGGGATTTAAAGATTTATTTTGTAATATCTCTTCCAATTACCAGTCTCTGGATCTCAGAAGTACCTTCACCAATTGTGCAAAGTTTAGAATCTCTATAGAACTTTTCAGCCGGGAAGTCTTTTGTATAACCGTATCCTCCGAAAATCTGAACTGCATTGTTGGAAATTCTTACACAAGCTTCAGAAGCATATAGTTTAGCCATAGCTCCTTCTTTTGTCATTTTCTGTTTTGCGTTTTTCAGGGTAGAAGCTCTCTGAATAAGAAGCTCAGCAGCATCAATTTCTGTAGCCATATCTGCAAGCATAAAGTTGATTGCCTGGAAATCTGAAATAGGCTTTCCGAACTGATGTCTTTCTTTTGCATATTTCAAAGCAGCTTTATAAGCTCCTCTTGCAGTACCTAAGCTTAGTGCAGCGATAGAAATTCTACCACCATCCAATACTTTCATAGCCTGCTTGAAACCTTCACCTACTTCTCCTAAACGGTGGGAATCCGGTACACGTACACTATCAAAGATTAATTCAGCTGTTTCTGAAGCACGCATTCCTAACTTGTTTTCTTTTTTCCCGGAAGTAAACCCAGGCATTCCTTTTTCTAAAACAAAAGCTGTAGAGTTGTTTTTAGCACCTATTTCTCCTGTTCTTGTCATTACTACTGCAATATCTCCTGAAATAGCGTGAGTGATAAAGTTTTTAGCTCCGCTGATAACCCATTCGTCACCATCTTTTACAGCAGTAGTAGACATCCCTCCTGAATCTGAACCTGTATTGTGCTCTGTAAGACCCCAAGCTCCGATTACTTTTCCGGAAGCCAGCTGAGGAAGCCATTTGTGTCTTTGTTCTTCATTTCCAAATTCATAGATATGGTTGGTACAAAGTGAATTGTGTGCTGCTACAGAAAGACCAATAGATGGGTCAACCTGAGAAATTTCATCCAGAATAGTAACATACTCATGATAACCTAAACCGGAACCTCCATATTGTTCAGGAACAACAATTCCCATAAAACCCATCTCACCTAACTGGTGGAATAAGTCTTTTGGAAAAGTCTGGCTTTCATCCCACTCCATAATGTTCGGTCTGATGTTCTTTTCTGCAAATTCTCTAGCCGTCTCCGCTATCATTTTGATGTTGTCAATAGTCTCTGTATTCATATAATAATAGTTAGTGCCCAAAGATAACCAAATTGATGGAATGCTAAAATAATTATTTCATTCATACTATTTAAGCCATAATATGTTTAATTTTCAATTTTTTATAATTTCAGAATTAATGTTTTCTTAATAAAATATTCAGTCTTTTACGATTTTTATTTCACTATTTTGGTTCCCAATTTTTAAAGCATGAAAAAAATTTTACTTCCTATCATTTTAATTTCCTCTTCTATTTCTGCGCAGGCACCTGCCGGATATTATGATGGAACAGCAGGATTGACAGGATATGCTCTGAAGTCGAAACTTCACGATATTATTTCGGATAAAATGATCAACTGGCATTATGACGATCTGAAGGTGCTCTATAATCAAACTGATCTTGACAAATATTATGATCATGATGCTTCCAATACTCAGTACATGCTGGATATCTACTCGGAAATACCTTCGGGACCGGATGCTTATGAATACAAAGCAGATCAATTAATAGCTGGTGCAGGAGGAGAAGGTTTGGGCTATAACAGGGAACATATGATGCCGCAAAGCACATTCAGTACAAGTTCATCTATCAGTGATTATCCTATGTATTCGGATCTGAACTTTATTATTCCTGCTGATGCTTATATTAACCAGCGAAGGAATAATTATCCTTATGGAATAGGAAATAATACGAATCATTATATTTTTACCAATACTTCGAGGATATCCAATGCCGCAATTCCAAACTATCCATATACCGGAAGGGTTTACGAACCTATAAATGAGTTTAAAGGGGATATCGCAAGGACTTTATTGTACTTTGCCGTAAGATATGAGGGGAAACTGGGGTCATTTAACACCGCTTATACTACATCAGCAAACATAACACCGGCTACAGATCAGTGTCCGCTTGACGGAACCGAAGAAAGAGCCGTTGATCTTCCGTATGTTGTCATGCTGAAGCAATGGAGTGCTGCAGATCCTGTTTCGCAAAGAGAAATTGACCGGAATAACGCCATCTATACCATACAGAAAAACAGAAATCCATTTATTGACCACCCTGAATGGATTGATATGATCTGGTCTGAAACGCCCGATAACGTTGCACCGGCAGCTCCGGGATCCTTGGCTTCAACGCAGCAGAATGCCTATTTTGTCAATTTGAACTGGACGGCTTCTCCTGATACCGATGTTTTAGGATACAGGGTTTATGTGAATGGTTCAGCAACACCGGTAGCTGTTACAAAAGGAACTTCTATAAGCATAGACCACCTGAGCCCTTCAACAACTTATACTTTTACAGTGAAGGCTTTTGATAAAGCATATCTGGAGTCTCCGTTCAGTAATACGGTGACAGCTTCAACAATTGCTTTGGATTCATTTGCTTCGGATCTTATGATTACAAAATATATATCAGGAACCAATACAGATTTCGTTAAGAATAATGCTCTGGAAATCGTTAATAAAACCGGACATGAGGTTAATTTAAATAATTACAGAATTAATATTCAGTTTAAAAACAATTCTTCAGGAGCTATTTATAGTGGTGATACCTATGAGCTGGAAGGTAAGGTTGGAAATAATGAAACTTTTGTTATTTTGAATCCAAAAGCTGCTTTATCATGCTATACCAATGATCAGGCAAGATTTGTTACAGCTTCTGATCCTATGCTGTTTGCAGGACAGAACTACGTGGAACTTGCTTATAATAAAACGGTTACTATAGATGCCATTGGTGTAAAATATACTACCAATAATAATGGAAATGTGTCTTTATATAGAAAAAGTACCATCAATAAACCTGCAGATACATTTAATATGAGTGAATGGGATTCTTATCCGGCTAATTACTGTCAGAATCTGGGTGGCACATTGTCTACTGCAGAGCTGATTACTGCCAATAATGAATTTACAATATATCCAAATCCGGTTTACAATGATCTTTATGTAAGCGGAACAACGGAAAAAATAAAAACAGCCCGAATTATAGATCTTTCCGGAAAAGTGATCTACACAGAGAAAGATCCTTTCAGAAATAAGAAAAGTATTTCGGTACAGGGAATTCCTACAGGATTGTATTTCTTGCAACTTGATGAGAAAGCACATCAGTTTATTAAAAGATAACAGGTGTAGGATCACCATGCTTTTTTAGTAACAAGTCTAAACCTCACATATTTTTAAAATCTGTGAGGTTTTATTTTTTAATAGGGGTGATGAGATTGCTTCGCTTTGCTCGCAATGACTGTTTTAGCCCTGATAGGAGCGGTTACCCCACAGCAGGAAGAGGCCTTTCGGCTGAGCTTAGGATGGCCGCCAAGGCGCGAGGAGTATGAGCGGATAGCAGGAAATAGCTTCTTACTTAAAAATAAAGTGAAAAATGTAGAGTTAAAGTAAACGTAATGAAAAAAGTTTTATCAGGTTTTTACATTTTCATATTTTTGTATTTTTTGGTAAAGGCTTAAAAACCTTATGGTTACTATATAATCGATATAAGCAGATTCACTAATAATCAATATCTATAAGTGTTTCTGCTTATATTTTTTATTTATAAGTAATTATGCTTATATTTGCAGTATGATAGCGGTCATTACCGGTGATATTATAAATTCACAGCATGCAGATACTGAAGTTTGGATTACCAGACTTAAAAATCTTCTCGAAAGATGGGGAAGTGCTCCTGGCACATGGGAAATCTACAGAGGAGATGAATTCCAGTTCAAATGCAATATTGATGACGTTTTCTGGCGGTTTCTAGCCATAAAATCTCTTATTAAAAGTCTGGAAAATTTAGATGTAAGAATAGCCATCGGTATTGGTGAAGAAAGTTTCTCTTCTGAGAAAATCACAGAATCCAATGGTACAGCTTATGTACATTCCGGAAGACTGCTTAATGACCTTAAAAATGACGGCCATACCGTTGCCATCAAAACATCCAGTGACCCGGTGGACAGGGATCTTAATATTCTGTTGAAATGGTCATCAAAAGATTTTGACAACTGGACTATGGCTACGGCTGAAATCATTCATGAAATGATCATGAATCAGGATATTACCCAGGAAGATCTTGCTAAAAGATTTGCTATTTCACAGTCTTCTATAAGCCAGAGACTGAAGAGAGCCAACTATGAGCTTATCGTGGAAACCAACCAGTATTTCAGAAAGAAAATCTCAGAACTATAGCATGATCTTTATTAAACTCATATTGGCACATCTACTCGGAGATTTTATACTTCAGCCAAATTCATGGGTTGCAGATAAGGAAAACTATAAACTAAAAAGTAAGTTTTTATACTTTCATATTCTGATTCACACTGCATTAAGTCTTATTTTACTTTGGGATCTGAAACTTTGGTGGGTAGCAGTTTTGGTGGGGATTACTCACTTTATTATTGATGCGGCCAAACTTACATTTCAAAATGTAAAGACTAAAAAAAGATGGTTTTTCATTGATCAGCTTCTGCATGTACTGGTAATTGGCGGAGTTTCCCTGTATTTTCAGGAATTCTGTTTCAGCTTTTTGCAGAATCAGGAATTTTTAAAGCTCATTATGGCTGCATTGTTTTTGACAACACCGGCTTCTATTTTTATCAAAATCTTATTGTCATCATGGACACCCGCTCCGGATGGCCCCAACACTATTCAAACCGAATCTTTATCAAGTGCCGGAAAATATATCGGAATTTTAGAACGTCTGCTGGTCTTCACTTTTATCATGGTGAATCACTGGGAAGGTGTAGGTTTCATGGTAGCTGCAAAATCTGTTTTCAGGTTCAGCGACCTTGCACAGGCAAAACAGAGAAAACTTACAGAATATGTATTAATTGGTACACTGCTGAGTTTTGGGCTGGCTGTCTTAACAGGAATAATAATAAAATAAATCAATAAATCTAACTACAATTTAGAAAGTAAAATTATGAGTCAAAAGAAAGAAATGTTGTACGAGGGGAAAGCAAAACAGGTATTTGCAACTGATAATCCTGATGAAGTAGTAGTACGTTTCAAAGACGATGCTACAGCATTTAACGCTCAAAAGAAAGGTCAGGTTGATCTTAAAGGGGAAATGAACAATGCAATCACAACCCTTATTTTTGAATACTTAAATGAAAAAGGAATCAAAACTCATTTCATCAAACAATTGGACGAAAGAGAGCAGCTGGTAAGAAAAGTATCTATCATTCCTTTGGAAATGGTGGTAAGAAATTACTCTGCAGGAAGTATGGCACAAAGATTAGGAGTTGAAGAGGGAATCAAATCTCCGGTAACAATCTTCGATATCTGCTACAAAAAAGACGAATTGGGAGATCCGCTTATCAACGATCACCATGCTGTTTTCTTGGGAGCTGCTACTTACGAAGAGCTTGACGAAATGTACGAATTGACTTCGGATATCAATGAAATCCTGATCGACCTGTTTGACAAAATCAACATCATCCTGGTAGATTTCAAAATCGAATTAGGTAAAACTTCAGACGGTGAAATTATCCTGGCTGACGAGATTTCTCCTGATACATGCAGACTTTGGGATAAAGATACTATGAAAAAATTAGATAAAGACAGATTCAGAAGAGACTTAGGAGAAGTTACTGAAGCTTATGTAGAAATCTATAACCGTCTTAAAAATCTTTTACAGAAATAAGATTTCAGAGAAAGTATGTTTCTGTAAAACAATTTGTTATTTAAAACAAAAATTAAAAACTGAAGTTAACTTAGACTAATTTCTAACATCTAATATCTAACTTCTAATCATTAGAAAAAATAGAAATGAAAAGTTTAGACATTCATAAAAGTGAATATTTAAAACAGTTTGAAACCCAGACTTACGGAAGAAATCTTTTCAGAACTCAGGAAGAGGAAAGACTGGATGCTCCCAATGAAGAGTGTGGGATCTTCGGATTGTATTCGGATAATGATCTGGATACTTTCTCTCTTTCGCAGTTCGGGCTTTTTGCGTTACAGCACAGAGGCCAGGAAGCTTGTGGTATCTCCGTTTTAAAAGACGGAAGAATCACCAATATGAAAGATGAAGGACTGGTTTTAGATGTTTATAAAGAAATTCAGGAACCTGAAACTTTTATGGGAAATTCTGCAATTGGGCATACCCGTTATACCACTGCAGGAGATAAAAAGAAATATAATTTCCAGCCATTTTTCGCGAAAAACGAATATGACCAGATTATACTTTCTATAGCACACAACGGTAACCTTACCAATGCGAAAGAATTAAAACAAGAATTAGAGGCTGAAGGCGTAGTCTTCAGAGCTACATCTGATTCTGAGGTGATCCTGAGACTGATCCAGAAAAACCTTGATTTAGGTCTTCGTGGAGCTATTAAAGCAACAATGGAAAAGATTGAAGGAGCTTATTCCGTAGTGGGGATGACCAGAAATAAATTCTTTGCATTCAGAGATTTCAACGGAATCCGTCCATTGGTTTTGGGAGCTATTGATGAAAGATCTTATGTAGTAGCTTCAGAATCTGTGGCATTGGATGCTGTAGGAGCTCAATATGTACGTGATATCCTTCCTGGTGAGATCATTTATACCAATGAAAACGAACCTGGAAAACTTCATTCTTATATGATGGATGAGGCGAAAGGAAAGCAGAGAATCTGTTCTTTTGAATATATCTACTTTGCAAGACCTGACTCTACCTTAGAAAACATCAATGTATATGAGATCAGAGAAAAATCTGGGGAGAAAATCTGGGAACAGGCTCCTATAGAGGCTGATCTGGTTATTGGAGTTCCGGATTCCGGAGTTCCTGCTGCCATTGGTTTCTCTAAAGCTTCAGGAATCCCTTTCCGTCCTGTTTTGATTAAAAACAGATATATCGGAAGAAGTTTCATTGTTCCTACACAGGAAATGAGAGAAAGGGTAGTGAACCTTAAACTGAATCCAATCATCTCTGAGATGAAGGATAAGAAAGTAGTGATCATTGATGACTCTATCGTTCGAGGAACAACATCGAAGAGACTTGTTAAAATTCTAAAAGATGCAGGAGTAAAGGAAATTCACTTTAGAAGTGTTTCTCCGCCTATCATTGCCCCATGTTATCTTGGAATTGATACTCCGTCTAAAGATGATCTGATCTCAGCTAATATGACCACAGAAGAACTTAAAAATTATTTGGGCGTAGATTCCTTAGAATTTTTAAGCATTGATAATCTGAAAGAAATTTTAGGATCTGCAAACCACTGCTTCGGATGCTTTACAGAAGAATATCCTGTAGAAAAAGGAGAAGAGGTAGATTTATTCAATTAACTTCTTTATTGAAAGCATAAAATAAAAGAGCCGGGCTATAACCCGGCTCTTTTTGTTATATAAATGTAGCAGAAGCTTAATATTCCTGTATTATACAATATATAATAGAGTTTTAATTTTGTCTGATTAAAAGTTCAGGATATGAAAAACGCATTTTTCACGGGTATTTTTCTGGTATTTGCCCAACTTTACACTTCACAATCTTTCGATAAGCAGGCACACCGCGGAGGAAAATCTCTTTACCCGGAAAACACCATTCTGGCAATGAAAAATGCCTTAAAAATGAATATAACGACCCTGGAAATGGATCTGGCCATCACAAAGGACAAAAAGGTGATTCTTTCCCATGATGCTTTCCTTTCCCCGGAGTTGGTTACAAAACCGGATGGAACCTATATTCCAAAAGATTCTGGTTTTTATTATAAGATTTATGAAATGCCTTATGCAAAAATTAAAACATTTGATGTAGGCCTGAAAAAGCTTAATAACTATCCTGATCAAAAGAAAATGAAGGCTAAGAAACCTCTCTTTTCAGAAGTCATAGATGCATGTGAAGCTTATGCCCGTGAACTAAAGAGACCATTGCCTTTTTATAATATAGAAACAAAGACACGCCCTTTCTCTGATAATATATTTCATCCGGAACCGAAAGAATTTGTAGATCTGATGATGAAAATTATTGTAGAGAAAAAGATTCAGGACAGAGTGATTATCCAGTCTTTTGATCCAAGAACCTTGGAAATCCTTCATAAAGAATATCCAAAAATAATGACAGCTCTGTTGGTAGAAAAAGTGGATGATAAAAAACTGGCTCAGCAGCAGGCTTATTTTAAAAACATTCCTGTAGAAAAATTCAAAATGTATCCCGATCATCTCAGTGGAGTGGCAGGAGATATGAAGTTCCTGAGTTTCACTCCCACTATTTACAGTCCTGAACATAATCTTGTAACTCCCCAATTGATAAAGGAATGCCACTTATTAGGAATGAAAGTAATCCCATGGACTGTGAATACAAAAGAAAGACTGAAGGAACTAAAGGATATGGGAACAGATGGAGTGATCAGCGATGATCCGAGAATATTCGAATAATTTTTAAAACATTTATCTATTAATATAAATAGCCGGAAGAATTTCTTCCGGCTATTTTATACGTGCAGATAACTGCACTTAGGGTTAAAAAATTGGTTCTTTTAATTAAAATTTATAGTTCAGGCCTAACTGAAATACTCTGTTGTTGTTTTCAGCGGCAGGTCTGCTCTTATCAATTTTGGTTAAGCTGTTTACGTATCTTGCACTTACACCGATGTTGGAAGTGATATCATACCCTAAACCAAGGCCCAATCCGAAATTGAATTTGTTGATCATATCTTTGTCGATATCCTGAGAGTTTGAACTTGCAGTAGTTGTAGTAATTCCTCCTGTAGTACTTGCTACAGTAGATTCTGATTTGTTTTTACCATTAAGGAAATAACTGAATTCAGGTCCTGCTTCAATATAAAACTTGTCAATAGGTCTCATTTGAACCATTAATGGAACTGAAATGTAGTTCATTTGTACTCTGCTCTGTACTTTAGTCTTTACATTCGTAACACCATTATCAGTTTCCGTAGAATACATTACATCTTTAGCACCCATTTGGTTGAATAATACCTCTGGCTGGAAGCTGAATTGTTTTGAAATTGGAATATTAACGAATGCGCCTGCATGAAAACCTAGTTGCTGGGTATTGATCCCGAACTTCTGCTGACTGAAATAAGAAGAGTTTCCTCCTGCTTTAACTCCGAATCTAATGGGTTGAACATCTTTTTTTAGTGGTGATGCATTTACTGTTTTTGTTGCTGTCTCTGTCTCTTGAGCAAAAGCTAATGTACCAGCAGTTAATGCTAATCCTAAAAATAACTTCTTCATAATTTTATTTTTTAATTTTACTATTTGTGTGTCGATGATTTCTCAATCAGACTCCATTTATTTTGCAAATTGCTTGCCAAAGTTGAAAAATGCTTATTTATAGGGCTTTTGAAGGGCTTTTTGGAAAGTTTTTTTTTAATCATTTATCCCTTTTTGATGAATAAATGTATTGCCAAACTGAATATTTTATGAAAAGAGTTGAAGACTCAGAACGCTTTAATGTAGATAATTGAAATGATAAATAATTAAAAAGCAGAAGTTGTTTTTATAAAAATAACGGGGTATCCAGGCTGTTTTCAAGACCTGAAATAAAATACCGGACCATTTACGGTCCGATATCGATTTTTGAAAATAATAAATATCCCTATTTAAACTTATAAGCAACTCCAATCTGAAGTGCATTATTTCTTACTTTATCATCCTCGTTGTACTTGTAAACTTCAGTAATACCAGCACTAAACCTTGCGGTCACGCCAAAATTTTTAGTAAAGTAATATCCGGCACCAATACCTAACCCCAGATTAAAACGGTTAAAAAGGCTTGTTGAAATATTCTTTGAGATATGGTCTGTATGATCAATCGTAATTGAATTTCCAGTGGTCTCAATAGTGGTTAAATCTCCTTTTGTTTTTCCTCCCAACAGATATCCAAATTCAGGACCTGCTTCTACATACAGCTGAGGCAGAATATTATATTGAACCATTACAGGAAGAGAAAGGTAATTTAATGTTGTACTATAATCATAATGCTGTGTTCTTCTGTAATTCCCTGAGCTTGTTCTGTAGTTATAGTTTGATTTTGATCCCAGCTGGCTGAAAAGAAGTTCCGGCTGGAGGCTGAATTTTTCAGAAACCGGAATATTTGCGAACACTCCTGCATGAAAACCTACTTTCATTTTTTCATTGTTATCATATTCATAACCGTCTCCTCTGGTAAGCGTAGATCCATTCAAGCCTGCTTTAACACCAAAAGTAACAGGAGAAGAAATTTTTGACTGATTTTTTTCCTGTGCATTTGCGAAAAGGCAGCCTGCAACTGCCAGTACTACAAAGAGTTTTTTCATGATTTTAAAGTTTTAATTTTTCATCATCGCGACAAAATATCTGCCACAAAAGGGAGAAGTGATAAAAATCATGCAATAAGCGAAAAAGTCAGGCTTAAACTAATAAACCTGACTTTTTCTATTGAAATCAAAATGTATCTAATTATTGAGCAAAATACATTTCTGTATCATGCTTTGCATTCTATGTGTTAATCCACCCAATGCCGTTCACGTTAAAAGTTTATAATGGTAATAGTTAGATTTGAGCATTGAAATTCAATTGAACCAATACCTATTTCATTGTAAAAACGGAATCATAAGTTGGGATTTCCGGAATAGAGTACAATCACTACTCAATACGCAAATTTCTTGCCAAAAAACATCAGTGTAATAAAAAAGCCGGATTAAATTTAATCCAGCTTTGTATTGATTAGAAAGTCTGCTTTTAAAAGCGGCCTAATTTTTTAGAATTTATAAGCTAAACCTACCTGGAATACACCATTTCTGGAAGCATCACCTGGGTTGTTTTTAGGGACATCAGATAATCCTGCAGTATATCTTAGATTCACTCCAATATTTTGTGTGAAATAATATCCCGCTCCAAGACCAATTCCGAAATCAAAACTTTTCAAATTGTCTTTAATATCTACAGAGCCACCGTTGCCTTTTCCTTTAGCACTGATAAGGAAACCGAATTGAGGACCAGCTTCTACATATAAATTAGGAATAAGGTTGTACTGTAACATTACCGGTACTGCGATATAATCTGCGTTAAGTTTTAGATCACCGTTACCTTTATATTTACCGCCCAAACCACTGTATAATACTTCTGGCTGTACAGAGAAGTCTTGTGCTACAGGAATGTTTGCAAAAACACCTCCATAAAATCCAGCCTTTGAATTTAAGTCACTGTTAGAAATAGTAGAAACGTTAAGACCTGCTTTTACACCAAATCTAACTGGAGAAGATGAAGCAGTAGAAGTTGAAGTCTTCTGAGCGAAAGTGAAAGTACCTGCTACTAGTGCAAGGCCTAAAAAAATCTTTTTCATAAGTTTTATATTTTAATAGTTTTTAAGTTTTATTTAACATTTCATTAAGAATCAAATGGCGTGCCAAAGTTAAAACTGATTGTAAATCCAGTGTTTATAGTGTATACTGGAAAAAGTAAATCTTTTTTTACATAAAAAAGCCGGATTAAAAATTAATCCGGCCCCACTTTAATTATTAAAACTTAACGAGAAAAGCTAAACAAGCTTTAGAATTTGTAATTTACTCCTACCTGGAATACTCCGTTTCTTACAGATCCTGATCTGCCATACCCATAAAGATATCTCTGTTGTTTTGCATTCACAATATCAGATAACCCTGCAGTATATCTCACATTTACACCAATATTTTTGGTAATATTATAACCAGCTCCTAATCCGATTCCGAAATCGAAACCCTTGGTTGCATTTTTAAGTTGTAAACTTCCGACATCATCCTTTTGTTCTGCCCTCATAAGGAAACTAAATTGAGGTCCAGCTTCTACATAAAAATTAGGAAGTGCTTTATACTGAAACATTACAGGAACGGAAATGTATTCTAAATTAAGTTTTGAATTTCTGCCTCCTTTTTCTTTTGCCCCAACAGCGCTATACAATACTTCCGGCTGGATAGCAAAATCTTTTGCGACAGGAATATTCACAAAAAAGCCACCATAAAATCCTGCTTTTGATTTCATATCCATATTAGAAAGACTGGAAACATTAAGTCCCGCTTTCAAACCGAATTTGATTTTAGAAGAAGATGTGGATGGAGTGGCAGCATCAGTTGAAGTGTTCTGCGCAAAAACGAAAGTACCTGCGATAAGTGCCAGGCCTAGAAAAATCTTTTTCATAGATTAGTTTTATTTTAAGTTGTTTAACGCTCGGAAAGCAACAAACAATATGCCGTGAACCCCCTTCAGTAAAGACTTTATCATATTTTTAACTAATTGAAAAATCAATAGTTTGGGATATATATTTAATGTTTTATCAAAGGATCAATGCTTTACCATAAAAAAAAGACCAGATTAAAAAATTAATCTGATCTTTTCTATTGAATATAAAATTTGTTTGTGAATGTGTAAGCTTATTTGAATTTATAAGCTAATCCTACCTGGAATAGGTTGTTTCTTGTAGCATCAGATCCACTAGGTCTGTTTTTCGCTACATCAGTTAAACCAGCAACGTATCTTGCTGTAAGCCCTAAGTTCGGAGTGAAATAATATCCGGCACCAAGACCAATACCAAAGTTGAATGTATTTAAATTGTCTTTGTAATTATCTGTGGTATTTGACTGTCCGTTTGATTCATTTTTGAACTTGTTTTTAGCACTTACCATGAAACCGAATTCTGGTCCTGCTTCCACATAAAGGTCGGGAATCAGATTGTACTGGAACATTACCGGTACTGTAATATAATCTAATTTAGTTGAAGCTGAAAACTTGGTTCCTCCTATAGTATAATCTGATTTATTACCATATTGTGAGTATTGAACCTCTGGTTGAACGCTGAATGAAGCTGCCAATGGAATATTGGCAAATACACCTGCATTGAATCCTATTTTAGATTTCTGATCATCAAGTCCACTGTCTTTTGAAAGTGAAGATACGTTCATTCCTCCTTTCACCCCAAATGTTACTGGATTAGAAGATGTGTTTCCTGTCTGTTGAGCGAATGCGAATGTTCCTGCAGTTAACGCTAATCCTAAAATTAACTTTTTCATAACTTTAATTTTTTAATTTTACTCTTTCTTAATTTTAAATTTTACTACTTGTTCAACATTTTTCAGTTGAACGCAGAGTATCTTTCAAATTGCTTGCCAAAAATCTTTTTTATGAGTAAAATCAATAAAAAAATCACTTAGTGTTTAAGTGATTTTTAAAATATAAAATTGATTTTCAGCTAGTTGTAAATTTAAATAAACATTTGTTTAGAAGAGCTCTAAATTGACAATTTTGTTAAAAACAACCTTTTAAACCAGGTTTATTTTTCCAAAAAACAGTTAAGCATTATTCAATTTTCTATAAAAAGACAGAGATTTAAGGATGTTTTCCTGTCTGCACTGATGGTCATAAGTACAAGAACCGATTCCGGAAAGCAGGGAAAAATTGATTTTACTGTCTGTATTCTTTTTATCATTCAGTAATAATGCAGTGATATCTTCATCTTTAAAATCATTGATATCCAGGTAAGGATAGTATCTCTGTACATTTTCAATAACCATATTTGCATCTGTTTCAGAAATAAGATTCTCCAGATAAGCCAGATGAGTTTCTGCAATCATTCCCATGGCAACCGCTTCTCCGTGAAGGATAGGATTTCCTTGCTGTAAACATAAACTTTCCACAGCATGGCCTATTGTATGCCCAAAATTCAAAGTTTTTCTGATATTCTGTTCGTGGAAATCTTTATCTACAACGTCCTGTTTGATTTTCATAGAAGTCTGAATATGCGGAATTACCGTTTCCACCTCCAGTTTACGAACTTTGATCAGCTGATCCCAATGATTTTTATCAGCAATTAATCCATGTTTCAGCATTTCAGCGAACCCACTTCTTAATTCTTTAAACGGTAATGTTTCTAAGAATTTCGGAAAAATAAAGATTTGTTCCGGGAATGCGAAAGTTCCCACCATATTTTTATAATGCATCAGATCAATACCTGTTTTTCCTCCTATGGAAGCATCACACATAGATAAAAGGGTAGTAGGGATATTGATGAACTGGATACCTCTTTTATAAGTAGATGCCACAAATCCGCCCATATCAGTAATCACGCCGCCACCAAGATTGATAACCAGCGCTTTTCTGTCTGCCTGCATTTCCGTAAGAATTTCCCAAAGCTGATTGGCAGTCTGGATATTTTTCATTTCTTCTCCGGCTTCAATCTCTAAAATTTCAAAGCCAAGGTCTGTTTCCATATTTCCTAAAAGAATAGGAAGGCAGTATTCATGAGTGTTTTCATCTACAAGAATGAAAATTTTACTGAAAGATTTTTCATGAAGAAACCCGTTAAGCTGAGAAAAATTATCGTTTAATATTGTTATCATCTTCTAATATTTGTAAAGTTAAAATGTAAACTATAGTGCAAAGTTATGATTCTTAATTTTTAACTCGTAACTAAATTACTATCTTTGCAGAAATTTTTAGAATGAGCAGAGATAATAATAATTCAGACAGACCAAAGAGACCAAGAATTTCAACCAAGAAAAGTTCTGATGATTCTCGTGCTTCCAGATCTGGAAATTCTTCAGGATCAAAACCTTTTAAAAAACCTTTTTCTAAAGACGGAGGCAGAACAGCTCCTGAACATAGAGGGGCTAACTCAAAATTCGACAAAAAACCTTTCAAGAGAAATACAGACAGCTCTGAAGGTTCCAGCGAAGATATGGGTTCAAAATCTGAAAAAAAACCTTACATCACCAATAAAAGTGAGAGCTTTGAGAGAAAATCTTTCGGAAAATCAAAAAGAGGAGGAAACAGTTTTAATACAAGAGATAAATATGAAAGAGGTAGTCTGAAATATGGCAGAAGACCCTCTAATGGAGATGAAAGAGATGACAGAGCAAAATCTTTTGTACAAAAAAGAAGGTTAAATAAAATTGACAAAGATGTTCATAAAGATACTATCCGTCTAAATAAGTATATTGCCAATTCAGGGATCTGCAGCAGGAGAGAAGCTGATGATCTTATTACTCAGGGACTGGTAGAGGTAAACGGAAAAGTAGTCAACGAAATGGGCTATCAGGTGCAGAAAACCGACAGAGTAGTTTTTGACGGACAAAATATTACTCCGGAAAAACCGGTTTATGTACTTTTGAATAAACCAAAAGGTTATATTTCTACGACGAAAGATGACAAAGCAAGAAAAACAGTAATGGATCTTGTAGCTAATGCTTCTCCTTACAGAGTTTTCCCTGTTGGAAGATTAGACCGTTCCACAACGGGGGTTATTTTATTGACCAATGACGGACACATGACTAAAAAATTAACGCATCCATCTTTTGATGCTAAAAAGATTTACCATGTAACGTTAGATAAAAAGCTTACAGGGGAAGATCTACGTCTTATTGCAGAAGGAATCCGTCTTGATGAAGGTATAGCAGTTGTTGATCAGATTTCGTACATTGAAGGAAAACCAAAAAATGAAATCGGAATTGAGATTCATATTGGATGGAACCGTGTTATCAGAAGAATATTCCAAAGATTAGGGTACGAAGTGGAAGCTTTAGACAGAGTAATGTTTGCAGGATTGACGAAGAAGAATATCAAGAGAGGACACTGGAGAATCCTTACAGAACTGGAAGTAAATAACCTTAAAATGCTTTAATATAATGATGAATTATGAGTTATAAAATGAATAGCAGATTCGGATTTGTAACTTATTTCATTCTTTTAAACAATACATTTAAGTGTAAAAAACAAAAAAGCGCAGAATTACTTTCTGCGCTTTTTTTATTGTATTAATTATGAATTCCAGAATTCATAATTAATCATTTATAATTGATCATTACCCTAAAACTGTCACTCCTTTTTCAATCATCTCGTAGATGGCATCTCTGGCGTTGTCCGGTTTTACGTTTACAGCACGTGTACCATTGAAGTGAAGGCATGTTACATATCCGTTGGCCACAGCATCCTGAGCCGTGAACTTCACACAATAGTCTAATGCCAGCCCTACGATTTCAACCAGTTGGATATCGTGATATTTTAAGAAATCGTCCAGTCCGGTTTTCATAAAGTGATTATTATCCTGGAAACCGCTGTAGCTGTCAATTTCTATATTTTTGCCTTTTTGTACAATATGGGTTACTTTGTCTCTGTTCAGATCTTTGTGGAATTCTGCCCCGAAAGTTCCCTGAATACAGTGATCCGGCCACATAAACTGTGGAACACCATTTAAAATAATACTTTCTCCAACCTGTCTGCCATTACTACTTGCAAAACTTTTGTGTCCTGCAGGATGCCAGTCCTGTGTCAGAACCACCTGATCATATGCATTTTCCTCCATGAGAAGATTGATATACGGGATAATTTCTTTGGATCCAGGGACTGCAAGGGCTCCGCCTTCACAAAAATCATTCTGTACATCGACTATTATTAACGCTTTTTTCATATTTTGATTTCTCGAATTTTTGATAAATTTACAAAACTAATCTTCAAAAATTTGTCCAAACCCGAATTTTCGGACAAATCGGCAATAAAAAAATAATAAGCTGGAAGTGCTTTCAGTGGTACAACTGCTAACTGTCTTTGCATAAGAACTTTTTAAAAATGATGAAGCAGAGAGTATTATGTATTCCTTTATGTCCTTCGTACTTCTTTCTTCCATCTCCCGACTTCAAGCCTTTTACGGTTCAAAAAAATGGAACTAAATCTCAATAGCTTATCTTTGCAGTAAATAAGTATTTTTATGTCATTTGAATCGTTAGGATTATCACACAATATTATTCGTTCTGTTAACAAATTAGGGTATTTAAAACCATTTCCAATACAGGAGCAGGCAGTTCCTGTTATTTTGCAGGGGAAAGATTTAATGGGAATTGCACAGACTGGTTCCGGGAAAACGGCTTGTTTTGTAATGCCCATTTTAGAAAAACTACAGAATGCTGAAGTTAAAAAAGACCGTAATGTTCAGGTTTTAATATTGGTTCCTACCCGTGAACTGGCTATTCAGATTGATGAAGTTTTCAGAGCTTTTACAGAAAATCTGAAGCGGGAGATTCGTACAATGGCTGTTTATGGAGGTGTTTCCATCAATCCGCAGATGAAAGGAATGTTTGGGGTAGAAGTTCTTATTGCCACTCCTGGACGTCTCTTAGACTTAATTGACCATAATGCATTGAGTATTTCAGGAATTCAGCATCTGGTGATTGATGAAGCGGATAAAATGTTTCAGCTGGGCTTTGGAGAAGAAATGAATAAGCTTTTCGGAATGATGCCTGTGGTGAAGCAAACGACTTTATTTTCAGCGACTTTAAATGATAAGGTTTCTGAAATGAAAGAACGCCTGTCTATCAATCCCACTATTATTGAAATTAAAAAAGAAGAAGTTGAAATTGATAATATCGAACAACTTGCATATCATGTTTCTCCTGAAAATAAAGGTCCTTTCCTTCGTTATTTAATTAAGGAAAAAAAGGTGGAAAAGGCTTTGATCTTTGTTTCGTCTACAAGATCTGCAGATAACCTGGTGGAAAAGCTTAAAAAGAATAAAATTAAAGCGGTGGCTATTCACAGTCAGAAATCGCAGGGAGCCCGCAAGAATAACCTGGAAGAGTTTAAAGTAAACGGAGCCCAGATTTTGGTGGCAACAGACCTGCTTGGGCGTGGAATTCACATCGAGTCATTACCATGCGTGATCAATTACGAATTGCCGCGTTCTCCTTTAGATTATATTCACCGTATCGGTAGAACAGGGCGTGCTAATGAGAAAGGGACAGCAATCAGTATTCTGACAGATGATGAATTGCAGCATTTCAGAGTAATCCAGAAGAAAATGGGCCGAAAAGTAACCTTACAAAGAACAGAAGGTATTGATTTACATGGTTATTAGTCCTTTATCAATATAACTTAAAAAAGGCTTCAGTTTATCATTGAAGCCTTTTTTGATGAAAATTGGTACCACAAAAATTGTTATCGGTATAATTAATGCTTTATTCACCTTAGATTCTTGAATTTTTGATAAATTTACAGAAGCTGATATTAATAAATTGTTCCAAAAGATAACCATCGGACAAATCGGCAATAATTAAAAATTAAACCCTTGAGCAATGAGTGATTTAGAGAAAAAAAAGTTTCCGATAGGCCCGTTTGAAGCTCCAGAAAATATCTGCGATACTACACTGGATACTTACATCAAAGTGATCAAAGACTTTCCCGGCAGGCTAAAAAATCTCATTGAACATTTTACGGACGATCAATTGGATACTCCCTACAGAGAAGGAGGCTGGACTATAAGACAGCTTGTGAACCACCTTTCGGACAGTCATATGAATAGTTTTATCCGTTTTAAGCTGGCTCTTACAGAAGATAATCCTACCATAAAGCCTTATGATGAAGCCAAGTGGGCAGAACTTCAGGATAGTTACCATATGCCTGTAAAACCGGCTATGAGAATGCTGAAAGGAACGCACCAAAGATGGGTTGTACTCCTTAAAAGCCTTACGAATAAACAATTTGAAAGAACTTTTCATCATCCGGAGCATAACAGAGATTATAATCTAAGAGACAGCCTTGCTTTGTACGTCTGGCATTGTAATCATCATTTTGCCCATATTGAAAACCTGAAGATAGAAAAAGGTTGGTAAGGAAGCGTGTTAATAATCCCATATATTATAAGGAAATTATAGACCGAATTTCCATGTTATCTGAAAATTCCCCTGGAAAATGGGGGAAAATGGACGTATGTCAAATGCTAAAGCACTGTGACCTAGTTCTTCAGGTAGCTTTAAAAAAAGTAGAACTTCCCCGTATCAACTTTGTGTATAAGACCATAGGCATATTCACTAAAACAGAAATGTATGTCTTCAATAATGGAATTCCCAGAAACATGCCTACTTTTCAAAAACTAATCGTTAATTTTGAGTGTGATTTTGATGTGTCAAAAACCAATCTGCTGAAAACGCTTGAAGAATTCCGGGAAGCTTGTGAAAAAAGCAACCTGCCGGATCATCACAGGTTATTCGGAAACATGACTGAAAAAGACTGGACATTTTTAGAATACAAACATCTTGATCATCATCTAAAACAATTTAATGTATGAGTTTTTTTGATAAAATATTCGGTGGAAAAAACGAAACCCCTGACCAAAAAACATTCTGGAAAAAGATAGAGTCTGAAGAAGACCTTACAAAAGCTATAGAAGACTCTTTTCAGAATAGAATTGCTATATTTAAACATTCAACAAGCTGTTTTATCAGCAGAACTGTACTGAAGAATTTTGAAAAAGAAGTTGAAAATTCAGATCAGCCGGTCAATGTATACTACCTTGATCTGTTGGCTCACAGATCTGTTTCCAATAAAATAGCGGCAGATTTTGAGATCAGACACGAAAGTCCGCAGCTGATTGTAATAGAGAACGGAAAACCTGTAAACAATGCTTCACACCAGGATATTTCTTTAAGCCAGATTGTATCATGAAGAATATAAATGATTATTTAGCCAAAGTTTTAAATGTTCCCCTTCAAAATGTGAACACTTGCAGCCTGCACTATGAAGTAAAGAAAATTCCTAAAAATCAGTTTCTTCTTCAGTACGGCGAAATATGCCGGCATATATTCTTTGTAGAAAAAGGTCTGTTGAAGATGTATTCCATTGATAAAAACGGGAAAGAGCATATTATACAGTTTGCTCCTGAAAGCTGGCTGATTTCTGACCGAAGCAGTCTTTATTTCAATGAAAAATCCATTTATTATATAGAAGCGGTTGAAGATTCAGAAATTCTGTTTCTGCATCCTGATTTCTTTAATAAGCTGGTTGAACAGTTTCCAAACAGTATTGAAAGAAGTGATTTTCTGCTTCAGAAACATATCAGAAGTCTTCAAAACAGAATCAACTCTTTGCTTGGTGAGACGGCAGAAGAAAGATATATGAAATTTATTAAAATGTATCCTGATTTACTTTTGAGAGTTCCACAATGGATGATTGCGTCTTACCTTGGAATTACTCCTGAGAGTCTGAGCCGTGTAAGAAAAGAGCTGGCGAGAAAAAACTTCGTCCCGGATAATAAATAAAAAAGGATGGAAGATGGGAGAGGGAAGCTTGAAGTTCTGGTAAACACAAAAGAACTTGATAGTTATTATTTAAACATCCTTAATAAGAATTGACATAATCTATTCTTAAAATTATAATAACTTCCATCTTCCTTATTTCAAATAAATTTTTTTCGCAAGATTTCCAACCTGTCTGAGTTTTGCTTGTGTATCTTCCGACCACGGAAGTCCTATGCAGAGTCTCATACAGTTTTCAAACTGCTCCTGAAAGGTAAACATTCTTCCGGGAGCAATACTTATATTTTGCTTGATGGCCATATCGTATAGTTCTGTTGTCCGTATCTTTTTGTCAAATTCTACCCATAAAGACAATCCTCCCTGTGGACGGCTGGTTTTGGTACCTTCCGGGAAAGATTCTGCAATGGTCTGAACATAGTTCTGATAATTGTTTTGCAGGGTTCTGCGGAGCTGCTGTAGGTGTTTTTCATATTTTCCTGATTTCAGAAAGTTGGCTACAGCTTCATTAACAATTGAAATAGAGGACGTGGAATGCAGGAGCTTAAGCTTCATGATTTTGTCTTTATACTTTCCAGGAGCAATCCAGCCTACACGATATCCCGGAGCCAAAGTTTTTGAAATGGAACTGCAATACAGTACATTTCCGTTTTTATCAAAAGATTTACAACATTTTGGGCGCGTAGAGCCGAAATAAAGATCTCCATAGACATCATCTTCAATCAGTGGAATGTTGTTTTCCGAAAGTATTTTTACAATTTCTTTTTTATTTTCATCAGGCATACAGCTTCCCAAGGGTGAATTGAAGTTCGGAATGAGCAGGCAGATGTCTATTTGGGGAATTACTTTTTTTAAAGCCTCAATTTCTATTCCGGTAGTAGGGTGTGTAGGAAGTTCCAATACTTTTAAACCCATTCCGTTTGCCAGCTGTAGAATTCCCGGATAGCAAGGGCTTTCAATAGCAATTGTATCGCCGGGTTTTCCTAATGCCATTAAGCAGAAAGACAAAGCATTCATTCCGCCATTGGTAGTAATCAGGTCGTTTTCACTCAGATTTCCTCCCCATTGTAAAGAACGTATGGCAATCATTCTTCTTAATTTCAGGTTTCCCTGAAGTTCTTCATATTCAGTACCTCCTTCTTTTAATTCCCTGATAGCGTTTACGATTTCTTTTTTCAGTTTTGCCTGAGGTAAAAGATCTCCTGACGGAATTCCAATAGAGAAAAAAGTAAGGTCTTTTTTACCCATATTTTCATATACTTTACTGATCAGTTCATCCGGTTCATCATTATTGGCGATCAATGAAGGACGGCTCACTTCCGGCAAAGGAAGTTTTGCGGATAATAACTGACTCACAAAATAACCGGATTGCGGTTTGGATTCTACCAAAGACTGGGATTCCAGTTCCAGGAAAACACGCTTGGCGGTATTCATACTTACCTGATGTTCATGGCATAGCATTCTTACCGAAGGAAGCTTATCTCCGGCCTTTAAAATACCATTCCTGATCTGTCCTGCAATTCCGTCTGCAATTTCTGTGTATAAAAATTCTTTGTTCATATTTCAAACTGTGCTCATGCAAATATACAAAACTGATACTGTGTTTATCAAATTATCCTTTTTAATTTTGAACCATCAATTAAAAGTTTCGATACAATGATAACAAAACAAATATCAAAAGATGAAAATATAAGCGGATGGATCAACGGCTTTATAGGGGTAGTATTATTTAGCGGTGGTTTGCCTGCTACCAAATTAGCTGTCATGGAAATGAGTCCGACCTTTGTGACGATAGTTCGTGCAGCTGTGGCAGGGATATTAGCTCTTATCGTATTATGGCTGGGTAAAGAAAAACGTCCCGTTAAAGAGCAGTTAATTCCTTTGCTCTTGGTTTCTCTTGGCTGCGTGGTAGGTTTTCCGCTTTTGTCAGCACTGGCTCTTCAATACCTTACTTCGGCTCATTCTATTGTATTTTTGGGAATGCTTCCTTTGGCAACCGCTATATTCGGAGTTTTCCGTGGGGGTGAGAGGCCTCATCCTATATTTTGGTTTTTCTCCATTGTTGGAAGTCTTTTAGTGATTGGATATGCAGTTTCACAAGGAATATCTGCTTCACCCATTGGCGATATTCTGATGTTGCTGGCAGTTATTTTATGCGGTATGGGCTATGCTGAAGGGGCAAAATTATCCAAAACATTAGGGGGTTGGCAGGTGATTTCCTGGGCTTTGGTACTGGCATTGCCTGTTATGATTCCTTTATTCTTTATTTATTTCCCTGAGGATATTGGGAGTGTTAGTTTCCAGGGATGGTTTGGAATGGCTTATATTTCTCTTTTCAGTATGTTCATTGGTTTTATATTCTGGTATAAAGGATTGGCGCAGGGTGGTATTGCTACTGTG
Organism: Chryseobacterium sp. D764; assembly: GCF_019317325.1. Lineage (NCBI taxonomy): Bacteria > Pseudomonadati > Bacteroidota > Flavobacteriia > Flavobacteriales > Weeksellaceae > Chryseobacterium > Chryseobacterium sp. D764. The sequence continues at coordinate 772,467 of NZ_CP079219.1, forward strand.
GGACAGCTCCAGCTGCTTCAGCCTTTCTTTGGCCTTGCATTGGCTGCCTGGCTTCTTCATGAGCAGGTGAGTATGGGAATGCTGGGTGTGACAGTAGGAGTGATATTATGTGTTGTAGGAACTAAGAAATTTGCGAAATAATTAAAAATATATTGAGAATGACAACCCAATAATTCTTTGGGAACTCCATATAGAAAGCCCCGTTTCATACAGAAACCGGGCTTTTGCTTTAATAATCAAAGCGTTGTGTTGAATTGTAGTGTTTTTTGATTGCAAAATATTGTGTATAAAGCTGATTTTTTGATGAGTTTAGATCAATAAGCTTAAAATTGATTGAAATTAATGATTTATTTAACTTTATTTAACATTATGACCAATAATTAAGGTGCGGTTTTTGCATGCAGTTAGAAATCGATTGCCAATACTATTTTTACTGAGACTAAGAGGATAGGAAGAAGAAAACAATTCCAAAAAAGGCTATTATGGTTATCGACGAAAATATTTTGATTTCAGCGGGAGCAGAAACGAGACATTATACCCCTTCAGAAACTATTTTCCGTGAAGGGGACATTAGTAATTACTATTACCAGATTATTAAAGGAGAGGTAAAACTCAATAATTATAATGAGGAAGGGAGAGAATTTATTCAAAATATTTTATCTGACGGAGAAAGTTGTGGAGAATCTATACTTTTTATAGAAAAACCTTATCCTATGAATGCTGAAGCCATTACAGAATGTACTGTTTTAAGGCTTCATAAAACTCTTTTTTTTAATTTACTGAACCAATCTCCGGAATTATACATGGAAGTAAGTAACTTCCTTTCCGAACGACTTTATTATAAATTTGTCATGATGCAGAATCTCTCGTCTCAAAATCCTTCTATACGGCTGAGGGGATTAATGGATTATCTTAAAAGTTCTCAAAAGGATCTGACTCCTTATTCTTTTTTGGTTCCGTTAACGAGACAGCAGATGGCAAGCCTTACAGGTCTGTGTGTGGAAACGGCTATAAGAACCATCAAACATATGGAAAGAGATAAAATTGTGAGAATTGAAAATCGTAAAATTTTATACTAATCTAATTTAAAGCATACTATTTGTAAATTTTTTTTTATTTAAAAACTAGTGAAGTTATGAAGACAATAAGCTGCATGAATATTGATGAAAATCTTCTGTACTCTTTTGGTGCAGAAGACAAAGACTATAAAAAACAGGAATCAGTTTTTAGAGAAGAGGATCATGCATTATATTATTTTCAGATTGGTGAAGGAAAAGTAAAATTGAATAATTATAATGAAAACGGAAAAGAATTCATTCATAATATTCTGGGCAAAAAACAGAGCTTTGGAGAAGCAATGCTTTTTCTCAACCAGGATTATCCCATCAATGCCATATGTCTTGATGATTCCCGAATAATAAGACTTCCCAAAAATAATTTCTTTGAAATGATCAGGCAGCATCCGGATCTTTCTCTGGAAATGAATGCCTGCCTTTCACAGGAAATTTTTTATAAATTAAAAATGATGCAGAGCCTTGCATCGCAAAACCCTATGCAGAGGCTGAAAGGGTTACTGGATTATCTTAAAAGCTATCATGATGAAGACTGTCACCAGTGTTTCCATATTGCATTTACACGTCAGCAGATTGCCAATCTTACAGGCCTGCGTGTGGAAACAGTGATCAGAACTTTAAAAAAAATGGAAAAAGAAGGGAGCATCACTTTAAAAGACCGCAAAATTTTATATTAATATTCGATTAACATGACTCAGGTCATAAAAAAGTGAATTATTCTGACGTATATTTGGTAAAGAATTATTCGATACCATTCCTAAGACCTCAATAAAGGCACGCAAAAAGCATTTGCTTTTATCATCATTTTAAAATTACCGAGACTCAATTGTTTCCGTCTAATATTAGTCACGGGCTGCAATACACATCACTAAATAGTAATAGTAAAAATTCAGTTATGAACACTAGAAATTCAAGAAAATCGTAGTTCAAAAGGCCAGACATCCTACAGATTCGGAGGCAGACATAATTCATAATTCTTTTTCCGGGATTGCCTTTTTAGACCTATATAAAGAGGTAATCCCATTAATACAAACACCATTTACACCATGCCCAATAAAATATTAGAAACCAATAATTCAGTTTCTGCCACCCAGAAAAGAACTGCAGATAAGACGACTGTCAACAAGGATGAAATGAAAAATGCCCCGCTTCACAAATTCTTTGTAAGTGCCCTGAAAGATATTTATTATGCTGAAAATGCCATTCTTGAAGCATTGGAAAAAATGCAGGAAGCCGCTACCACCGCAGAACTGAAGGATGCCTTTGAAGATCACCATCTTCAGACCCAAAAGCATGTAAAACGTCTGGAAAAAGTTTTTAAACTTATTGATGAAAAGCCCGAAAAAAAGGAATGCAAGGCTATAAAAGGAATCATTGAAGAAGGTGAAGAAGTCATCAAATCTACAGAAGATGGCTCTGCAACAAGAGATGCTGCATTAATTATTGCTGCACAAAAAGTAGAACATTACGAAATTGCAACGTATGGCGGACTTGCACAGCTTGCGATTACCATGGGACATGATAAAGCCGCCAATCTCCTTGAAAGAACACTTCAGGAAGAAGAAAACACCGACTCGCATCTTACAGATATTGCAGAAGCATCCATCAATTTTGATGCAGAACAGGAAGATTAAAAGTATACAATAAGCCATGTAGCTTGTTCTACATGGCTTGTTTCAATCATGAAATCAAAATATATGGATGGCCAGAAAATAATAAAAACGCTGAGACACAAAGATTTTATAAAAATCACTCACTCAGGAACATGTTTTGGGGACGGAGCAGCAATCTATGCCAAAGAAATAAAAGAAAATATATTTCTTTTATTCATTATCCTGAAAGATATTGATATTGAAAGTATACAGGCATTAATTGCTCATTTTGACTGCTTCAACAGTATCGGATTAAAAGAGCCGGAACAGATCATGTTTTATCTGTCTATCAAAGATAAAAATGACCTCCATTATTTTGAGCAATATTTAAAAGCTTCTCATAACTAATACCTTTTTTGAATATGATATTTGAAAACGACACTTTACAACATTCAGGGTTGAATGATAAAAATAATGCGCTAGAGAATGAGTCTTTATTTCCGCTTATTATCAATTCTTACGGAGTGACAGCTTTTCTGATCAAATCATTGGAAAAGATTAAAAACAATGCTCAGTGTGAGGTTCTGAAAAGAGTAATAGATGCTTATATGGAAGAATATATCCTTCATATCCGTGAGTTTCATACCAAAAACAGCATGGAAAGCACTGATATGGATGATGAAATAAGATTTGAATCCCCGGATTTCACTTTGTATGCTAAAACAGCCTACTATAAAGTACTGAAGGAGGAAGAATATATCAACAGGCTTCTTGAAATTCTGGAAAAAAAGGCAGATTAATTCTGCAGAATATTTCCTTATCTCACTGCTTTGAACACCAACCACAAAAAGATTATGAATATGGAAACCAACAAATACAACAAAAAAGCAGAACAGCTGGATGTACATAGTACTTCCAATGAAAATGAAAAACTGACCACCAATCAGGGTTTAAAGGTTAATAATAATCAGGATTCTTTAAAAGCCGGAGAACGCGGCCCTTCATTACTGGAAGATTTTATTCTGAGAGAAAAGATTACCCACTTTGATCACGAAAGGATTCCCGAAAGAGTAGTGCATGCAAGAGGTTCCGGTGCCCATGGCGTTTTTAAACTTAACAAAAGCCTTGCAGCCTATACCAAAGCAAAATTTTTAACAGAACTGGGAAAAGAAACACCTATTTTTGTAAGATTTTCAACTGTAGCAGGAAGTAAAGGGAGTACAGATCTCGCAAGAGATGCAAGAGGTTTTGCGGTGAAATTCTATACTGATGAAGGAAATTATGATTTGGTGGCCAATAATATACCTGTGTTTTTTATTCAGGATGCTATGAAATTTCCGGACCTTGTACACGCTGTAAAACCGGAACCAGATAATGAAATTCCGCAGGCCGCTTCGGCACATGATACATTTTGGGATTTTATTTCACTCATGCCTGAAAGTATGCACATGATTATGTGGGTGATGAGCGACAGAGCTATTCCGAGAAGTCTGAGAATGATGGAAGGCTTCGGGGTACATTCTTTCAAATTCATTAATGAGGAAGGAAAAGTACATTTTGTGAAATTTCATTTTAAACCAAAATTGGGAGTACACTCTGTAGCCTGGAACGAAGCTCAGATTATTTCAGGAGTAGATTCTGATTTTCACAAAAGAGACCTTTGGGAAGCCATTGAAAACGGTGATTATCCTGAATGGGATTTTGGTGTACAGCTGATTCCTGAAGAAGACGAGCACAAATTTGATTTTGATCTTCTTGATCCTACCAAACTGGTTCCTGAAGAAGAAGTGCCCGTAGAAATGGTAGGAACATTAACCCTGAACAAAAATCCGGATAATTTCTTTGCAGAAACGGAACAGGTAGCTTTTCATCCCGGACATATCATTCCCGGAATAGATTTCACGAATGACCCGCTGCTGCAGGGAAGATTATTTTCATATACTGATACTCAGCTGTCAAGACTGGGATCACCCAATTTCCATGAAATCCCGATTAACAGGTCTATCAATACCGTTTATAATAATCAAAGGGACGGACACATGAGACAGCAGATTGTCAAAGGAAAAACGAGCTATGAACCCAATTCCATAGGAGGTGGATGTCCTTTTCAGGCGATGATGTCTGAAGGAGGTTTTGCTTCCCAGCAGGAAAGAGTTTCTGGGGTAAAGATCAGGGAAAGAAGCAAAAGCTTTGTAGATCATTATTCACAGGCTAAACTATTCTACAACAGCCAGTCGACACCGGAAAAAACTCACCTTCAGAATGCATTGATCTTTGAATTGTCTAAAGTGAATCGTCCTGAAATTAGAGAAAGAATGGTAGGGCAGCTGGCTTTTATTGATATGTCTTTGGCCTGGAGGGTTGCAGAAAAATTAGGGGTAGAAGTCAAAAAATTAGAATGGCCCAACCAAAGTTTGCCGGCAGACAGTAATATTGTAGAGCTTCAGAGCGAAGAAAGGGACCCTAATACAAAAACTTCTGATGCTTTAAGCATGAGACATACCGTTAAGAATACGATTAAAAGCAGAAAAATAGGATTTATTCTGGCCAATGGTGCTGATGGAGGAGCTGTCAGCGATCTTAAGGCAAAACTTGAAGCAGAAGGTGCCAAAGTTGAATTGATTGCGCCAAGTCTTGCTCATATAAAAACCAATGACGGCACAGACCTGACCCCGAAACATTCTCTGACCAATACAGCCAGTGTCTGTTTTGATGCACTTTATATCTGTTCAGGTGCGGATTCGGTAAAAGAACTGATGATTTCAGAAAATAAACATCATGTGCTGCATTTTATCAATGAAGCTTACAGACATTGTAAGGCAATTTATTTCGGTACAGATACACAGGCTCTTTATCATCATTCTAATGTATCAGCCAAACAACATGATGATCCTGGAATCATTACATGGGAAGATGGAAATCCTGCAGATAAATTTATTAATGCTATTGCCCAACACAGAGTATGGGATCTTGAAATGGAGAGAAATTCATAAGTATTAAAATACCTTTCACACCATATTAAATATTTGGGTTTTGAAAGCTGCTGTTTTATTCATTCAGCAGCTTTTTGAACCTCTCTTTTTCATTTCCTCAAGCTAATTTTAAACCTCATTCAAAATATAATATTATGGAATTTCAACAAAATCTTCTTGAATATATAAGCCAGTCATTCATGACCATTGACGAGACCATTTCCGTTGCAGAAAGTGTTACTTCAGGATGTTTACAGCTGGCTTTCTCACAGATGCCTAATGCTTCTATGTTCTATAAAGGAGGCATGACAACCTATTCTTTACCGGAAAAAGTAAGACTATTAAAAGTCAACAGACAGGAAGCTGAAGAATGTGACTGTGTTTCAGAAAATGTTGCAGAGACCATGGCATTAAACGTTGCAAGGCTCTACGAATCGGATTGGTCTATTGCCACAACCGGCTACTGTACACCGAACCGGAGTTCCGGCTATAAAATTTTTGCATATTTCTCATTTTCCTATAAAGGGGAGATCATTCTGACTAAAAAGCTTGAACTTCACCCAAAAACACAAGCCCTGAATGCCCAGCTGTATTATACGGAATTTATTCTGGGATGTTTTAAAAGTGAGCTCAACAGGCTTTTAATCTTAAAATAAAATACTATCAGGTCTGAAGAATACACTTTTTGCAGCGATGACCAACCTTTAAAGTGACAATACCTCATACTGAAACTCATTAGTTTTTATTGATTTTTGGCTTTACCTGCATGATGACAAAATAGGATGATGTGAAGGCGGAGAGACTTTGATAGCCTACTTTATAAGCAACTTCACTTAAAGTATATTGTCTGGTATCGATCAGCTCTATGCTTTTTAAAATCCTTGTCAGCTGCAGGTATTTTTGCAGGGTAATTCCGGTTTCATTTTTAAAAATCCGCTGAAGACTCCTTACAGACATTTGTGCTTTTTCAGCTAATGAATCAATATCCAGGTTATATTTAAAATGAACATTGATATCATTACATACAGGAATCAATCTGGTATCCGTAGGAACAGGGATCTCTAGTCCGCTGCTTTCTTTGCAGAAGTTGGGAAGGCTTTTTAAAATAGCTTTGAAAAATAGGTCCTGTTCTTCATTTTCATCCAATGACTGGTTCCATTTTGAAGCATACAAAAGCATTTCTTTTAGAACAGGAGGAACGGCAAATACCTGTACATTCTGATAAAATTCATCTTCAAAAACAGACTTGAACAGAAAAACCATCAGATTCACCGTTTGTGCTTCAGAAGTTATTTTGTGGGCTTTTTCAGACGGAATCCAGATGACATGATGCTGCGGAACAAGATAAATCTTCCTGTCGATATGGAAATATTGGTAACCTTCTTCCACAAATGTAAGCTGGGCACGGTTATGCTGATGTTCATAGTCATCATGTTTCCAGTTTTTTTCACACCATACATAAGCTTCTTTTTCGATGGAATCTACAAATTGGCTTTCTGTTTTTTCAATCAGTCCACATTTCATATTGTCGTTTTGTATGTATATTTTGGCAAATTTAATAAAAACGACAATAGTAATTTTGTATAATCAAGATAACAGACAGTAAAAAAGAATTATCGCAACAAAAAATATTAACTTATATCTTATTCTGAATGAAAAAATTATGTCTTTTTTTTATTTTAATTTTATTATCTAATATCACCAACATCATGGCACAAAATAAAGCTAAAATACTTGTTCTTATCCATTCTGATAATGGCGGAACCTATGAACTGGCCAAAGAGATTGCCAAAGGCATTGAAAGCGAAAATAATGCAGTTCCTTATATCAAATTAGTCAAAGCTTCCCAACATCCCAATCTGAAAAATCTGCCTGTAGCAACGGCAGATGAACTGACAAACTACGATGGAATTGCTTTTGGTTCACCGGTTTATTTCGGGAATATCAGTACAGGAATGAGTGAATTTTTATCTAAAACCGTTCAGCTTTGGACCAATCACGCTTTGGAAGGAGTTCCGGCTACTGTTTTTATGTCAGCGGGGAGCGGAGCAGGAAAGGAGCTTGCACTTCAGGCATTCTGGAACAGTCTTGCTGTCCACGGAATGGTATTGGTGTCTAACGGAATTCGTGGAACAGAAGAGCTAAACAAAGCTATTCCACAGGGAAATACAGTTTTAGGAGTGACAAGTATGGCTTCTTTAAAAGATGTGGAGAGACCTACCAAAGGAGAACGGAATATTGCTGAGCTTCAAGGGAAAAACTTTGCAAAAATAGCATTGGCTCTGAAAGATACCCGCCCGAAAAAAAGCGCGCCTATCGCTGAAACTCATCAGGACTTTAATGAAATACTGAGACAAAAAAATATTATACTTCCACAGGTTCCTAAACCCGCAGGAAACTATCAGCCGTTTGTCCGTTCCGGAAATCTGGTATTTATTAATCAGGTTGCTTTGAAAGATGGAAAAATTCTCAATCCGGGAAAATTGGGCGTTGAAGTAAATGAACAACAGGTAAAAGACGCTACAAAGGTGACTATGCTGAACGTTATTTCCGTATTGAAAGAAGCTGTGGGAGGAGATTTGAGCAGAGTAAAGCAATGTGTGCAGCTTACAGGAATTTTTAATACAAAAGACGATTATACAAAACATGCAGATTTGATGAATATTGCTTCTGATCTGGCCGTTGAAGTTTTCGGAGATAAAGGAAAACATGCCAGAGCGACTTTTGGAGCATCTTCAATTCCGGTGAATTCTTCGGTTGAAATTCAGGCGGTCTTTGAAGTAGAATAGATTTCAAATAAAATCTGTGGTTATACTCTAATCACAGATTTTGTCATTATGCTCTGTAAAGATTAAAAAAACTTAGCAAAAACCTCTGAAATAACTGGAATACTTTGCTCCAGCTGCTCTTCAGAAAGCGCCCCGTAGCTTAACCTGAATCCGTTCACATGATTCTGGCTGTATTGTTTCGGGTGAATGATCTTAATATTCTTTTCCAATAACTGAGCGGTTACAGCATCCCAATCCAGTTTAACTTTTGGAGTGATCCAGAAAGCAAGACCGCCTTCAGGCAATGTAAAGTCTGCAATGCCTTTCATATGTTTGATCAGCAGTTCAAATACAAAATCTCTTTTATTTTTATAATGGATGGTTGCTTTTTTGATGTGTTTTTTTACAGCCCCTTCTTTGATCAGCTGCAGAACAGCTTGCTCCATGATTACATCTCCATGTACATCGATAATCTTTCTCAAATCACCAATTCTTTGCAATAGTTCCTGATTTTTTGTTGCCAGATAACCGATCCTTAAAGCGGGCGCAACAACCTTGCTTAAAGTTCCGATGTATACATAATGCTGAAGTTCCGGAAAACTTGAAATCGGCAGGATAGGGCGGTAACCGAAATGAAATTCATTGTCATAATCATCTTCAATGATTGTGATATTATATTGGTTTGATAATTCAATAAGTCTCAATCTTCTTGACAAACTTAGGGTAACTGTTGTAGGATATTGTCTGTGGGGAGTAATATATATCGCTTTTATGTTCTGATGTTCTGTCAAAAGCTTTTCAATAGCTTCAATATTGATTCCTTCTTTATCCACAGGTACAGGCAAAAGCTGTGCTCCTGCATATTTAAAAGTCTGCCATGCGGGCTGATAACCCGGATCTTCCACAATAACGTTATCACCGGAGTTTAAAAGAGTCTGAGCGGTCAGAAACATACCCATCTGGCTTCCTCTTGTAATGGAAATTTCATTTTCATGAATGTGCATTCCACGCTGATGATTCAGCATCTGAGAGATCATTTTACGGAATTCCGTGTCACCATGCTCGTTTCCATATCCCATCATCTGCCACTTGGCTTTAATGCTGAAAATTTGTCTGTAAGCCCTTGCCAGCTCCGTTACCGGCGCAATTTTACTGTCCGGATGGCCATCATCAAAGTTGATTAACATTCCTCCGGAAATAATCTGTTGATCTAAAGAACCATGTGTGTTAGCTGCATTTTTCTCATGCAAAGCAGGAAGGCTTTCAGAAACAAAAATTCCTTTCCGCTCTTTGGAAACTACCCATTCTTCATTAATCAGAACCTGATAAGCTTCTACCACAGTATTTCTGTTGACTTTTAGAGTCTGAGCAAGATTTCGGCTTCCGGGAAGTGCATCTCCGGCTTTTAATCTTCCTGAACGGATATCGCTAATGATTGTATCTGCAATCTGTAGATAAACGGCTTTAGCAAGCTTTTTATCAATTTCCAATTCTAATTTCCAAGGTCGAAGCATCTGGACTATCTATTTATGTAAAAACTGAATCATTTGAATGGTCCAAATATAAAATAATTTTGTCATGCAATAAAGCACAAAACCATAATAATTTAAAAATCATGGATAAGAAACAATTCAGTTCTAAAGATTTTCACGAAACTTTTGCAAGACCAAAGTATGTAAAACCAAGTCATTTGATTCATAAAAATGTAGAAAATGCAGGAGAGCACAATCAGTTTTCAACAGAAAGGAAACACCCGGTTTTCTTTGTAGATCTTCCAAGTAAGAATGTAAGTATGACGATTGGCGGACTCACTCCCGGACAGCAAACCAACAGACACCGTCATACTTATGAAACCGTATTATTTGTGATCGAAGGGAAAGGCTGGACAGAAGTAGAAGATGAAAGGGTGCATTGGGAAGCTGGAGATGCCGTATATATTCCTTCATGGGCATGGCACAAGCATCAGAATCTTAGTGACACAGAACCAGCCAAATATATTGCCTGCGAAAATGCTCCTCAGCTGCAGAATCTGGGTGTTGCGTTGAGAGAAGAGGAAGGCAGAGACCTTTAATATCAGGATTTTAAATTTTAAATCAGCAAAACATGAAAAATGTTCCATTTAAAGGGATTATTGCCTATCCCATAACACCTTTTGATGAAAATGAAAAAGTAAATATTCCTCTTTTCAAACATCTGGTAGAAAGACTGGTTACTTCCGGAAGTCACGGAATTGCTCCATTGGGGAGTACAGGGGTAATGCCTTACTTATCTGATGAAGAAAAAGAAGAAGTAACGGAAGCTACTTTACAGCAGGTAAAAGGAAGAATTCCGACGCTGGTGGGAGTTTCCAATCTTACAACGGAAAAAACAATTCACCATGCTCAGTTTGCAGAAAAAGCAGGCACTGATGCGGTGATGATTATCCCAATGAGTTACTGGAAACTTACAGATGATGAGATTGTAACTCATTATGACGCGGTAGCCCGTAAAATTTCTATTCCGATTATGGCCTATAACAATCCTGCAACGAGTGGAGTAGACATGTCACCAGCCTTATTGAAAAGACTCCTTGAAATTCCTAATGTAACAATGATTAAGGAAAGTACAGGAGATATTCAAAGGATGCACTTTTTAAGAAGAGAATTGGGAGAGGAAGTGGCATTCTATAACGGTTCTAATCCTTTAGCACTGGCCGCCTTTTGTGCCGGAGCAAGAGGTTGGTGTACCGCTGCACCGAATCTTATCCCAGAGCTTACTATCAGTCTTTACAACGCCATTGAGGAAGGGAATCTTGAAAAAGCAAAAACTATTTTCTACCAGCAGTTTGACCTTTTAAAATTTATTGTCAATAAAGGATTGCCAAGAGCTGTAAAATCAGGGCTTACGATTCTGGGTGAAAACGGCGGAAATTTGAGAAGTCCTTTAAAACCTCTTCAGGAAAAAGAGACTGAAGAATTAAAAAATATTATTAAAACCCTTGTTAATTAATACAATCTTATGAAAAAATCCATTTTTTATCATGCAGGATGTCCTGTATGTATCAGTGCAGAACATGATATTATCAACCTTATAGGTTTGGAAAATATTGAAATTATCCATTTAGGAAATGACAGAAACAAAATTGAAGAGGCTGAGAAGGCAGGCGTAAAATCTGTACCAGCTTTAGTAACACCTAATGGTAACGTTCTTCATATTAATTTTGGAGCATCTATGGAAGATGTGAAAAAATAGAATATTAATCTTGTTGTATAAACGAGACTGTTTCAAAACTGTCATTCTGAACGAAATGAAATGTAGTGAAGAATCTCGTGTATTTAGTTATCAATGAGATTCTTCCTTTGTCAGAATGACAAAAGCCAATTATTTGACTTTCTGAAACAGCCTCGTTTTTTGTTTTCTTCCTAATTACATTTATGTGTAAAATCTTTGAGAGAATTTATTGCCCATTCAGAACTTTCTAAATGGTTGCATTTCCCTCTACACCGTCAGAATTGCTCGTTTTATGCCCTGTGATTGCAGAAGCAACAAAGCTGAAGAGACTGACCAGTTTTCCTGCTTTAGTGTCCCAATAGTAAGTTTCCTTAGGTTCTACACGGATAATGGTAACATTGGGATCGTCTTTTCCATCGAACCAGGCTTTCGCTAAAGGAGACCATTTTTCTTCTATGGTCGCCTTATCCTTGTAAACAGAAGCTTCTCCGTACACCGAAAGATATTGGGAATCACTGTTATTCATAAAAAACAACTGTACTCTTCGGTCTTCTTTGATTTCAAAATTCTTGTTACTGGTTCCACTGCTGATAAACCAGAGATTTCCATTGTCATCCGTTTCCTGAAGAGTCATAGGTCTTGAATTTACAGGAACGGTTTCCAATTCTGTACAGAACATACATATTTTTGCACTTTCTGAAAGTTCCTTGATTTTTTTGATCGCCTCAAGATGGCTGAGATTCTTTGTTGACATAATATAATATTTTAAGTGATTGATGTAGACTAAATCATTCAAATACCTGACCAAAAGACAATAAAATGTGGTACATGGAATGGATTTCTTTTCAAAAACTTATGAGTATTTGTTGGAAATCGCAAAGACGCAAGGATAATTTTTTTATGATATAAGGCGCCAGGATTTTATCTTTGGAGAGAATTTGAATATTAAAACAGTTTCTTTTTCTGCCCATAAGTTTTATGTACATTTGATGAATGCAGATTTCGCCTCCTAAACATTTGACTCCTTTTATCAGGCATTATATCTTTTTGGAAAATTCTGAAAAGGATATAAGGAATTTAAGGCTGTTTACGGATGGCAGTTCCGGGCTTATTCTCTCCGGAGATATGAATCTGTATTCCGGTGTTTCAGAAGATCGGATGCCGCTTTCTTTTTTTTATGGAACTTTAAATGGGTATAAAGATTTCTCTTCAAAAGGAAAATTTTCGCTGATTGCCATTGTATTTCAGCCCTATTTTTTAAATATCCTTTTAAAAACTTCTGCCAAAGAGATTAGAGATCAGATTGTCTCTGCTGAAGATGTCTTAAAGGATAAACTGGAAATATTTCAGGAAAAACTTTTTAAGAAAACAAATCCCTTGACCGTTATCAATGATCTTAATGTTTTTTTTACTGAATTTTTATCCGAAACAATAAACACGGATCATCATATTATAGCGGCCACACAGCAATATATTCTTCAAAATAAAGGCGTTGTATCATCCAAAGAATTAGAAAAATTCACAGGATATTCTGAACGTCATCTGGAAAGGAAATTTGAATTTCATATGGGAATATCCCCTAAAAAATATGGAAATATTATCCGTCTTCATTACTTTTTAAGCCTTGTTAATAAAAGTGTTGATGATAAAAATATGACGATGCTTTCCTATGAAGCAGGTTATTCCGATCAGTCCCATCTTATCAGGGAATTTAAAAACAATATCGGGCTTACTCCCAAACAGTATTTGAAAACAGAAAATAAAATGGCTGTCAATTTCATTGAACTATAAATAAGCTTGTCGGTTTTATACAATTTTTTAGAGGCTGAGCTATCTAGCTTTGCTTAAAAAAATCAATGAATATTAAAATTTCAACCGCACAATTTGAAAATAGAAGTGGTGATAAGGCTTATAATCTGTCTGTCATAGAAAAACTGGCCAGCCAGGCCGCTTCCCAGGGATCTCATGTCATTGCTTTTCATGAATGTTCCATTACAGGGTATACTTTTGCACGGAAACTTTCCAGAGAGCAGCTCCTTGATATTGCAGAACGTATTCCGGAAGGGGAGAGTATTCAAAGACTGCAGGATATTGCCGCTCAGAATGACATCACCATATTAGCCGGACTGTTTGAAAAAGATGAGCATGATCATCTTTTTAAAGCGTATGTATGTGTTGATAAAACAGGGCTGAAGGCTAAGTACAGAAAATTACATCCTTTTATCAATCCCCATCTTACACCCGGCAATGAGTATTGTATATTTGATATCATGGGCTGGAAGTGTGGTATTCTCATCTGCTATGATAACAATATCATTGAAAATGTAAGAGCGACGAGGCTTCTTGGTGCCGAAATTATTTTTATGCCCCATGTTACCATGTGTACTCCTTCCACGAGGCCGGGAGCTGGTTTTGTTGATCCTCAGCTTTGGGAGAACAGGGAAGCAGATCCTACCTCTTTGCGTTTAGAATTTGATGGTATGAAGGGGAGAGATTGGCTGATGAAATGGCTTCCGGCAAGAGCCTATGATAACGGCGCTTATATTGTTTTTTCAAATCCTGTCGGTATGGATGATGACCAGCTGAAAAACGGATGTTCTATGATTATAGATCCTTTTGGAGATTGTATTGCAGAATGCCGGTCATGGGAAAACAGTTTTGAATCTGCAGTTATTACTACTGAAAAACTTACTCAGGCAGGAGGATACAGGTATATTAAGGCCCGAAGACCTGAATTATATAGAGATATCATAGGGCAGAAGCACTCATCTGAGCAAAAAGTTATATGGCTGGATGATAAAACGGTTTAAAAATATAAACCCTCCCGCGACAAAGTTCAAGGAGGGTTTATTTATTCATTTATGGATTGATTGTTTTTTGGAGATCACTCCAGGCACCGCCGTTATAAATATGTTTGAAGCCTCTTTCTTTCAGGATATTTTCTGCTTTTACACTTCGAAGTCCATGGGAACATACTGTAATGTATGTTTTTTCAGGATTCAATTCTATATACCGCTCTCTGATTGTTCCTAATGAAATATTAACAGAACCTTCTATGTGTCCCGTTTCGTATTCTTTTTCAGTTCTCACATCAAGAATGACTGCTCCTTTTTTGATCAGTTCAGGCAATCCGTTATCTAAGGTCTGAAACTGATAAATCCTATACACAATATACAGTATAAAAGCTATTCCACAGAATATAAGCACACTTTTCATAGTTTGCTCAGGATTTTTTTGTCAATATAGAATGTTCCAAAAGGAATAAAACAGGCAAGAATTACTTTCCATGTTATTTCTTTAAATTTCCAGCTTTGTTCTACGCCGACACTCAGCGTATTGAACAGAAAAAGTAGGAATAATGTTCCATGAACGGGGCCTATTAATCGTACAAATAATGGGTTCCCCATCCAGTATTTCATAGGAACGGCAATGCATACTAAACTTAGCAGTGAAATGCCTTCCAGAATCGCCAGAATTCTTAGCCGGCCGATTTTTGTTTTGAATAAATCCATCATAATTATCTGAAATAAGGTCTGTTTGCTAAAGGAGAAAAAGGCCACGGAACAGCAATGAAAATAATGATCAGTGCTATAGAAAACCAGATGCCCATGGTTTTAAATTTGTCTTTGTCTGAAGGTTTTCTTTTGGCTAAAGCGGAACCGATAGTGATCATCACAACAGCTGTAATCATCAATGAAATATGAATCAACCCGAAAAACAGGTGTTCAAAAGATTCTTTGGCTTCATTAAAATTTTTCCAAAAATATTGGACCACAGGACTTTTGAAATAGAATATCATTCCGATAATTAATTGTACATGAGCTATCGTAGCTGTCCAGTGTCTCACAGCGTTATCAGTTCCGGTAAATTTCCTGTCGGAGGAATATCCTTTATAAGAGCGGAAGATTGCATACATCAGGCTTATTAAAACCAGCCAGCGGGTCTGAGAATGTAAAAAAGTTAAGGTTTGATACATTGTTTATTTTTTTGAACAGAGCAAAGGTATAATAAAAACATACTAATTAGTATGTTTTTAGTCAAAAAAATTATTGAAGGGTTTTAAAATACGATTTAAGTCCTTTTAAATAAACAAGATATACCTCTTTAGAATTTTCAACTTTTCCAAGGTTTCGGACACCCCAATAGCCGGAAATGACAAAAATGCTTACTTCTCTTGCACTTATATCTTTCTTAATGATTCCTGCTTCCTTACCTTTTTCTATACTTTCTGCGAAAGCATTTTCCCATTCTTTTGAAAGTTCGTGCAAAGCTTGAGTAAAGGCGTTGTGCCATGGCGCCATTTGCTGTACAAAATTAGAAGTAGGACAGCCATATTCAACTTTTAAAAAGTCAGTTTCCATCAGAAGGTTGTAGATGATCTCATAAATATTATCCAATGGATTTTTATTATTCTGAAGAGATTCAATGAAGTTGCGTCTGAAATTGGGTTTCATCAATTCATTGATAATAGCCAGTCCCATTTCATCTTTGGTTTTAAAATGATAATAAAAGGCCCCCTTCGTCACCTGAGTCGTTGCAATAATCTCATCAATGCTTGTAGTCTGGAAACCTTTCACATAGATCAATTCGAACGCTTTCTGGAGAATAGTAAGACGGGTGGCTTCTGATTTCTTCATTAAAATAGCTGATTATTCTACAAAGGAACAAATTTTAAATTTAAAATAAAACTATCATTATTCTGATATATTGATACAATTTAAATAATTTTTATAATACAATTATTCGTCGGAAATTTGCCTTGTCAATATCAACAAAATACAAGACAATGAATTATCAAAAAGAAATACAGATTAATACTGCAACACAGGCTGCTAAAAAAGGTCTCCCTGCAGCTTTATGGGCATTAACGATAAGTGCCTTTGGAATAGGAACTACGGAATTTGTAATTGTAGGCCTGCTTCCAACAGTAGCTTCTGATTTAGGGATCACGATTCCTTCAGCAGGACTGTTGGTAAGTCTTTATGCGATAGGAGTGGCTATTGGGGCTCCGGTATTAACAGCATTAACGGGGAAAATTCCACGCAAGACACTTTTGGTTTCCATCATGCTGTTGTTTGTTATCGGAAACGGTCTGGCATCTATTGCCCCCGGCTTTATTACTTTAGTGCTGGCAAGAATCCTCACGGGATTTGCTCATGGGGTTTATTTTTCCATTGGTTCTACCATTGCAGCCTCATTAGTTCCTGAGGAGAAACGAGCAACTGCCATTTCCATTATGTTTGCCGGGCTTACACTCGCCATTGTAACAGGAGTTCCGCTAGGAACTTTCATAGGACAGCATTTTGGTTGGAGAGCAACTTTCATTGGGGTTTCAATCCTTGGGATTATTGGATTAATTGCCAGTTTATTATTGGTTCCCAACAACCTGAAAAATGGAAAAACAGCTTCTTTAAAAAGTCAGTTTAAGGTATTGGGAAACAGACGTCTGATTTTTGCCTTTTTAATGACAGCTATGGGATACGGAGGAACATTTGTAGTTTTTACTTATCTGTCACCTATTTTACAGAAAATTACAGGGTTTCAGGAGTCAACCGTCACTTTTATCCTTTTGATTTATGGAATTGCCATTGCCCTGGGAAATCTTGTTGGAGGAAAAATTGCAAATAAAAATCCTCTAAAAGCCCTTCTATGGATGTTTGCTGCCCAGGGATTGATATTGCTTGCATTTTATTTTACTGTAAGCAGTCCGGTATTAAGTATTATTACACTTTTCTTTTTAGGAGCATTATCATTTGCTTCCGTTCCCGGGCTTCAGCTATTAGTGGTACAGATTGCAGAGAAAGAACTTCCGGGAACTGAGGATGTAGCTTCAGGGATTAATATTGCTGCCTTTAATATGGGTATTGCAATCGGATCTTATGTGGGAGGAATGATTGTGACCTCCTCATTAGGATTGGCGAGTACACCTTGGATTGGAGCTTTATTTTTGGTGGTCACCGTATTGATTACTCTATACAGTATCCGTTTAAGCAAGAAAAATTAAAATTTTACTAATCATTTTATTTTAGTGAGCAATCCTTGTCAAGGTTTAAAACCTTGACAAGGATTGATAAATGAAGAAGGTGGTGTTATAAAGGCAGATAAAAACCTGCCTTTATTCTGTTTATATTAAAAAGCTTTATCAAATTTCATAAATCTCAGCATCTGTAAACACAAAAAATGTACTTTTCTTAGGTAAATTTTTAGTATCCAATCCTGTAAATTCACTGAAAGCCGGAAGTAATAACTGATTGCTGCTGAGCGCAAAGCAGGGAAGCCTGATATTTTTTACAGCAGAATTCAGCACAATTCCGGGATGAATATGTCCGGTAACCTGAAATCCGGATCTGGCTGTATCAAAATCGTGAATAAAGGTAATACCATCTACTTCCAGCCATTCAGATTTGTGATGGAAACATAATTTTTTCTCCAATGCTTTCGGGATTCGGTCATGATTTCCTTCAATAAGATAAAATTGTAGATTGGGATATTGGTTTTTCCATGTACAGAATTCATCCACATCAGAATTGTCCCCTGCATGAAGCAGATCTCCAACTACAATAAATTTTTCAGGCTGAAAGAATTCAATCAGTGCTGATAATCTTTTCAGATCGCTTTTCATAATATGGTTGGCCAGTGCAATACCATTTTTTCGGAAATGCGCTGTTTTTCCGATGTGAAGATCAGAAAGGATAAGGGCTTTTTCCCTTTCCCGGAATACCGCACGCTGATTGGTCAGAATGAAAGTTTCATTTTGGACAGAAATGCTTTTGGTTGCTATAAACACGCTTTATAATTGAAAATTTAATGTTTAAAATTACGTTATATTAATTGAATCAGCTGACCTTCCGGCTTACACGAAACTTTTCATCAAAAACATAAGTCAGTGGAAAGCCTGTAGCTATTTCTCTTTCTAAAATTTCTTCAGGAGACAGATGTTCAAGGTACATGATCAGTGCGCGGAGACTATTTCCATGAGCGACAATCAATACATTTTCACCCTTTTTTAATAATGGTCTTATCTGGCTTTCAAAATAGGGAATTACTCTGTTGTACGTATCTTTAAGACTTTCTCCGCCCGGCGGAACTACATCAAATGATCTGCGCCAGGTATGAACCTGTTCATCACCATATTTCAGAGCGGTTTCTGCTTTATTTAATCCTTCCAGATTTCCGTAAGAACGCTCATTGAGCGCTTTATCTTTAACGATTGGTATATTGGGGTTTCCTATTTCATTCAGGATGATGGATAAGGTATGCTGTGCTCTGATCAATGCAGAAGTGAAAGCAATATCTATTTTTTCTCCTTTTAAAGCAAGACCTGCTTTTTTTGCTTCTTCAATACCGGCTTCAGTTATATCGATATCTTTCCACCCTGTAAATCTGTTTTCCAGATTCCAGAGTGACTGTCCGTGGCGGACTAAGAACAATTTTTCCATTTTAAATTTTATTTAAACTTCTGAGAAGCTATACTCTAAGTTACGATGATTATTTAAACTTATCAAGAAAATTAACTTAGAATATTAGGCTAAGAATAAGATTAAATTTCACTGAATTTATTTACGAAATATCACTTATATTGGAGAGTTTCAGCATTCTTTTAATTCTTGCATCAAGTCCTTCACTGGAAAGTGTTTGTCTCAGACTGTCTACTTTGATCGGGAAACTGAGTGGAGTAAAGGAACGGGAATGTTTTAGAATAATTTCAGACTTTTCAATCCTTTTAAAAGCTTCTACAAGCCGCTGTTCCTGAAGTTGCATGTTAAAGACTTCCGTATAGGCCTGTTTTATTAAAAAATGATTGGAATCATGTTCTTCCAGTACTTTAAAAATAAGCCCGGCTGAACTCTGCAATGATTTGTTGGAGCGCTGCTGCCCGGCATAGTTTTGAATTACCATTCCTGAAATTACGGCAATATCTCTGAATTTTCTTCTCGCCATTTCAGCAGAATTGATACTTGCAATCACATCGTTCATCAGATTATCTCTGGTTAAAATCTGCTGCAGATTATCTTCATTAAGCGGTATTTCTTTATCACTGAACAGCTCGAATCCATAATCATTCATTGCCATCGAAAAGGAAATAGGGGCCAGTTTTGAGATACGATAGGCAATCAGTGCGGCCATTACTTCATGCACCAGACGGCCTTCAAAAGGATACATAAACAAATGATATCCTTCACGGTTTTTAATCATTTCCACCAGGAATTCGCCTTCTTTGGGGATATGAGAGTTCTTTTCCTGATTGATGAGCAATGGATGTAAAAATTTCAGTTCTTTTTCGGAAGCTTTCGGGTTTAAGGCATGGGAGAGCTTTTCTCTTAAAAAATGTCCCAGATTGGTACTTAAAGGCAATCTTCCGCCAAGATAACTCGGAACCAGTGCTCTTCCTTTGGCTGCTCTTACATAAACGGTCATATCTTTGATCATTGCAACCTCCAGCGTGCGCCCGGCCAGAATAAATTTTTCCTCTTTTTTCAATTTTGAAATAAAATATTCTTCAATCATTCCGATATACCCTCCGGAAATAAATTTCACCTTCAGCATAGCATCACTTACAATCACACCCATATTCATCCGGTGAAGCATAGCGATCTTTCTTGAAGTGACTTTATAAAGACCATCTTCCATAATGACAACCTTATGAAACTCTTCATAGCTTTTCAACACACTGCCGCCAATGGTAAGAAATTCAAGAATACTTTTCCATTCTTCATCGAGTATTTCCTGGAAGGCATAAACTTTTTTGATTCTTTCATAGAGTTCATCAGGATAAAAACCATCGCCAACGGCAAGTGTCATCAGAAACTGAACCAAAACATCAAAACATAAGACCTGTGGTTCTCTGGGCTCAACGACTTTCTGTTTTACAGCTTCTTTTAAAGCAGAAACTTCAATCAGTTCCAAAGAATGGGTGGGAACACAATAGATTCTGGAGGTTTCAAAAGGGGAGTGCCCACTGCGTCCTGCTCTTTGAAGGAACCGCGCAACACCTTTGGCGGATCCTACCTGAATAACAGTATCCACAGGTTTAAAATCAATACCAAGATCCAGCGATGATGTGGAGACCACTGCTTTTAATTTGCCGGAACTTAGATTTTCTTCAATCCAGATTCTCAAATGGGCATCAATGGAACTGTGATGAATCGCGATCTGTCCTGCAAAATCAGGGTGAGCATCCAGCAAAAGCTGATACCACATTTCACTCTGGCTTCTTGTATTCGTAAATACAATGGTGGATTTTGATTCAAGAATAATCGGAACAACTTTATCTGCGAGTTTGTTTCCGAGGTGCCCTGCCCAGGGTAATATTTCGATTTCATCCGGAAAAACCGGGAGAATATCTATCTTTTTGTGCTCTTTGGCTGTGATTTTTGTCTTTTTGCTCTCATAAGGAATAAGAACTTCCATGGCTTCATCCAGATTTCCGATGGTCGCTGTAATCCCCCAGATTTTAATCTTGGGAACATATTTCCTAATCTGGGAAATGGCGAGTTCCACCATAACCCCACGTTTTGAACCCAGTAATTCATGCCACTCATCCACAGCGACACATTTCATATCTCTGAAAAAAGGTTCATTATTTTTCTGAGCGAGAAGCAAATGGAGGCTTTCCGGAGTTACAACCAGAATTTCGGGCATTTTCTTTATCTGCTGCTGTCGTACTTTCGGATCGGTATCTCCGTTTCTTACGCCTACAGTCCAATCGAGTCCTATTTCATCAATAGCCTCCTGCATGGCTTTCGCAATATCTTTGGATAAAGATCGGAGTGGAGTAATCCAGATCATTTTCAAGCCTTTTTTATAGCTTTCAGGATGATTCAGGAAGTCTGAAACTAAGGCTAAAAAGACCGAAAAAGTTTTTCCGAAACCGGTAGGAGCTACGACCATTCCGCTGTAGCCGTTTCCAAATTTCTTCCAGGTTTCCAACTGGAATTTAAAAGGGGCAATACCTTTATCGGTCATCCATTGTTGGATGATCTTAAATCCGTCGGTATGTTCAAAAGCTGCCAATTTATATTTTGATTTAAATGTTAACGCAATAGACGCTAAGAGTTTATATTCGTTTTTAATGTTTTTCGATCGCAAAGGCGTTTTACTTAGCGAAGACTATACTTTATTATGGCTGAACGCAGTGCCTTTGCGATCAAAAAATACTCACAAACAACATGAAAACTTAGCGTCTTTGCGTTAAAATATTATTGTATTAATTTTTTAATTTCTTCAAGAGAGTCAATTTCATCCACAGTTTTATCCTTCCGCCATCGTACAATTCTCGGAAATCTTAAAGCAACACCGCTTTTGTGGCGGTTGCTGAAACCTATTCCTTCAAAGGCAATTTCAAAGACCAGTTCTGCTTTTACAGTTCTGACAGGGCCAAATTTCTCAATGGCATTTTTGGTCACAAATCTGCTTACTTCCATAATTTCTTTATCAGTAAGTCCGGAATAAGCTTTGGCTATAGTAACCAGAGTATCTCCGTTTTTTACAGCAAAAGTATAATCTGTATAGTAGGCACTTCGTCTGCCGCTTCCTTTCTGGGCATAAATAAGCACTGCATCAATAGTAAACGGATTGATTTTCCATTTCCACCAGTCGCCTTTTTTCCGGCCGGAATGGTAGGGTGAGTTTTTTTGTTTTAACATCAATCCTTCACTGTTTACTTCTCTTGAATTTTCACGAAGAGAATCCAGTTCTTCCCATTTTTCAAAGTCAAGACTTTTGGAGATGCTGATGTTCTGAGGCACTTCATTTAATAATAATTCTTCGAGCAAAGCTCTTCTTGCAGAGATGGGTTTTTCTCTCAGATCGTTATTTTCAAGCTCTAATAAATCGTAAGCAAAGACTTCTATAGGAATTTCCGACAGCATTTTTTTAGTTAAAGTTTTTCTGTTTAATCTTTTTTGTAATTCATTAAAATTTAATACTTTATCATCTTTTACCGCAAGTATTTCTCCATCAATTACAAAGTTGCCTTTCATGGCTTTTACTACTTCTGTGATCTCCGGAAATTGTTCTGTGATGAGCTCTTCTCCTCTGGACCAGATGAAGACTTCATCATTTCTACGGATAATCTGTCCGCGTATTCCGTCCCATTTGTATTCCACCAGCCATTCATCAGGATTTCCAAGTTCTTCAGTTTCCTTTTCCAAAGGGTAAGCAAGGCAGAAGGGATAAGGTTTTGAGTTGTCAGGGTTTACATTTTCAGCATCAATAAGCTCTTTAAAAGAGACTTCATCTGGCAGCCATTTTCCCATTAAGCTATGCATCAGTGCACTTGATTCCTGGCCGGAAAATTTTGTCAGAGCATTGATCAAGGTTTTATCTGATACCCCGATTCTGAAACTTCCACCAATTAATTTATTGAAAATCAGACGTTCAGTATAGTCCAAGCCATTCCATGAATTCAACACAAATTCTTTTTTTTCTGTATCTGTTTTCCCTTTTAAACCGACAATATCATTCATCCATTCTGATAAGGTACGCTCTATATTTTCCTGCGGGGGTGGAAGAATCAATGATAAGGTTTCCCCAAGATCACCCACGGAAGAATAAGATTCCTGAAACAGCCAGTAAGGAAGTTTTGTAATTTCCAGAGCCCATTCTTTCATGTAATTGGTATTCACATTTCTCTTGGGTCTTTTCCCTGTAAACAAGGCGATAAACCATACTTTATCTTCATCAGGAGCACGTTCCAGATAATCAATGATGGCATCAATTTTAGCATTGGTCTTATTGGTCGTTTCCAAAGCGTTGATAAGGTCTGCAAAATGTCTCATGATTCGGGATTTTCTATGATTTCTTTTTCAGATTCTTCTTCGTCTTCTCCAAATAAAGTTTCCACAACATCTGCCCGGACTCCGATTTCATTCAGGTATTTTGAAAAAACTTCAGTCTGTCCGTGGGTAACATGTACGAGTTCGGCTTCCGTAGCCTTTACAGTTTGTAATAATCCCTTCCAGTCTGCATGGTCACTCATGGCAAAGCCTGCATCTGCACTCCGCCATCTTCTGGCACCGCGAACCTGCATCCAGCCGGAACATATTGCCGTAGCAGGATCAGGAATTTTTTTGATGATATTACTGTCAAGTAAAGCAGGAGGAACAATTACAATTTCATGTTCCATCTCTTTTGGACGTTCCCTGAAATCTGCTATGGTATAGTCCGGAAGGTCGATTCCTACTGTTTCAAAAGCTTCATTCAGTTTTCCGATAGAATAGTGGACGTATATTTTTCCAAGGTCTTCTACCGCCTTCATAATGCGCTGGGCCTTCCCTAAAGAATAGCCAATAAAGACGGATGTTTTATTATTTTCTTTATTCTTCAGTACCCAATTTTGTAGTTTTTTATTTAAATCCGGAACTTCCAGCCAATTGTAAATGGGCAGCCCAAAAGTGCTTTCTGTAACAAATTCATTACATTTCACCAGCTCGAAAGGAGTGCTCAATCCATCATTCTGAACTTTGTAATCCCCCGAAATAACAGTCACATATCCTTTATATTCAAGTCTGATTTGTGCAGAACCTATAATGTGCCCAGCAGGATGTAAAGAAAGCTTTACGCCATTAATAGTCACAATTTCTCCATATTCCAGACTCTGGCATTCAATATCAGTTCCGATTCTTTGATGCAGAATAGGTTTCGTAAAATGATGGCAAAGGTATTTTTTCATTCCCCAACGGGCATGATCAGCGTGGCCATGGGTAATAACCGCCATATCTACGGGTCTCCACGGATCTATATAAAATTTTCCATGAGGACAGTAGATTCCTTTTTTTGTAAATGTGATTAATTTCAATGGTGTGACTGGTTTTATAGAACAAGCTTCAAAAACTTAACCAATTTACAATAAACAGTTAATTTTTTGATGATTGAATGTCTGAAAACAGATAAAAAAAGCTGTTTCAATCTGAAACAGCTTTCCTATATTATTTTTCGTTAAGTATATTGCTTACATGATCAATCCATTGATAATCAGGGATTGTTTTGTCTATGTAATAATCCGGTTGAATCCCTTTTCCGTCAATGGCCATATCCGGAATACGGAAGCTTTTAGAGAGTGAATATCCGAGTTTAAATTCATTACAGGGAGAGGGAAGAAAATACATATTGGAGATATCCAAAACCCCGGCAGTTGTAGTTCCAAAAAGTTTTACTTTTTTACTTTGTTTAGCTGCCAGTAAAAACTCTTCTGCGGTACTGCCATTCCTTTCATTGATGATAATTCCTACATTTTTTGGATACGGTGAAATTTTATCCATTTTATTGATTCCTACTATATTTCCATCATCCTGCAGGCTTACAAACTTGCCTAAATTCTGACTTAACTTGTCGTAGGCTTTCTTTAGATATTCTCTTTCTTCAGCCGGGATTCCATATTTCTGATAATTCTCATAAAATTCCAGCATTCTCTGGTTATTCAGCTTTGTAGAATAAAATTGTGTTCTTACGCTTCTGATAGGATTAGTGTAGAGATACGGAATGATTTTAGCAAAACTGTTGTCGCTTCCGCCGCCATTATTTCTGATATCAATGATCAGATTTTCTGTGCTTTCAATTTTAGATTGGTTAGCTGTGATCACGCTGTCTATATCTTTTTTCAAAGCTCCATTAAAGGAAGGAATTCTTAAAAGCAGGGTAGTTTTATTAATTTCTTTTAAAAAAGGCTTTTCTGCGCTGGCCGCTTCAAGATAAGTCTCAATATTTTCTTCTCTTTCAAATTTTGGAGAAACTCTTTTTAAGGTAAAATCATTGATTTCAAGATAATTCTTTCCAATAAATCGGACATTGGTTATTTCCTGTCCGGATTTGTCTCTTAAATAGTAAGTTCCTTTTGTTTTATCAGTAGTAAGGATCAGTTTCAATTCATAAGGTTTCCAGTTTTCTGCTCCGGATTGGATAATAAAACCTTTATAAACATCTCCGATTTTTTTAATTCCTATAGTGTAAGGCTGAACTTCCCAGATACCTTCAATATCAGAATCCTTTTTAGATAAAATTTCTTTTTTAAATTTTTCAATATCTATTTTTACCGTTTCAGTTTTATTATTTTCGTGTGTTACTGGCTGAGGCTGCTGATTATCTTTTTCGATCATTTTAATAGAAAAATGACCGGCTCTGAAAAATTTAAGCCATTCATAAATAGTCTGAGTGCATTCAGTATCTGATTTTGTACTTTTAATCTTATTCAGAAAATCATTATTATGAGCCTGATAGGCAGGAAGTCCTTTTTTATCGATTACATATTGGTATCCGGCATCATTTTCCTCAAATGTTTTTTTTACCCACTGAAAATTGCTTTCACAAGTACAGTTTTGAGCAAAGCTAAAAGAAGAAGTGGATAAAAAAATCAAAAAGAGTGTCTTAATTTTAAGCATACATGGTTTTTTAGTTTAATAGTTACAAATCTAACGATAAATATATTTTTTTATGATTTTTAAAGAGTATTTATTTAGCAAAACATTTTCCTTTTAGCTGTATTATCTGAACTTTTCAGCAATATAAATTTGAACGCTACAACAATATTGAGCTTCCTGAAATCTTAGAAATTTGTACCAACATAAAAAAAGAATACAATGAGTAAAACAATTTTAATTACAGGTGCAGCAAGCGGATTCGGAAAGATTGCTGCATTTGATTTAGCAAAAAAAGGACACAAGGTAATTGCTACTGCACAGGTTTACCCGCAGATGAGCGACCTTATAAGAGAGGCAAAAGAACAGGGAGTAGAAATTACAGTAGACAAACTGGATGTTACCAATCCTCGTGATATTGCTTATATTCATGGGAAATATGATATAGATATTTTAATCAGCAATGCAGGAATAATGGAGGGCGGGCCTATTGCCGAGCAGCCAATCGATTTAATCCGTTCAATGTTTGATGTAAACGTCTTTGGTGGGTTGGAACTGGCGCAGGGATTCATCAAAAAATGGATAGATCAAAAGAAACCGGGGAAAATCGTATTTACAACTTCTATGGGTGAACTATGGACTGTTCCTTATGTAGCTGCTTATTGTGCATCAAAGCATGCTATGGGATCCATAGCTGAAGGTTTAAGAACAGAATTGGCTCAGTTTAATATTAAAATTGCTACCTGTAATCCGGGTGTTTTTGGAACAGGATTTAATGACCGTGGGGTAGATACTATTTCCCGTTGGTACAACCCTGAAACTAATTTTACACCACCTTCAGTTTTCGATGGTACTGCAGAATCATTAGCTCATCAGCTGGATCCACAGTCTATGGCAGAGGTGATTGTGAATGTAGCATTAGATGATGAAAGTCATTTCAGAAATGTACATCCAAAAGATACTGAAGATTTCGTAAAACAGCTTCAGGCAGATGCATGGACTGCAAAAAGCTAATATCATGGAACTGAATTATAAAACCGCTGAAAAAGCGCTGCATGGAGCAAAGGAAAAAGCGTTATCTATGAATATTCCTGTAAGCATTGTCGTGGTGGATGCCGGAGGACACCTGGTAGCATTGGCAAGACTGGACAGTGTTTATGGAGTGATTGATTTTGCAGTTAAAAAAGCAAAGACAGCAGTGATGTTCGGAGTAAACAGTGATGTGATGGGAGAAATCATTTCGGAAGCCGGGATTCACAGCTACGGTATGCTGAATTCAAATGATGGGCTTCTGACTATTGCAGGCGGTGTTGTCCTTAAAAACACAGAAGGAAAGATCATTGGTGCGATAGGCTCATCAGGCGGAACTCCCGAACAGGATAAAGAAATTGCAGAGGCGGGCGCTTTGGCTATTGCTTAAATTTCAGATATTTGTATCATGGAAAACACTTCTGAGATCATATTCGATAAACTGGTTTATTCATGTGCTTTTGAGTCCTACAGAGGTCACGAAGAATTCATTCCGGACCATTTTCTGGGATTTCAGATCTCCGGAGAAACACATGCTTTTCATGAGCAAGGTAAGACTGTGATTAAAGAAAATACAGTAGTTCTGGTCAGAAAAAATCAACTGATCAGGACTATTAAATATCCTTCAGCGCATGAAAAGTATCAGTTTATCTCCATCACGCTTGATGATGAAACGCTGAGACAGTATGCGGCTGAAAACAAAATAACTGTACATAATAATTCTCCAGGGAATCAGCGGTTGTTTTTTGAGCCTAACGATTTTTTTTCCAGCTATTTTACATCTCTTATTCCTTACATTAATAGAACACTGGAGATTCCTCCAAAATTATCAGCTTTAAAGGTGAAAGAAGCCATAGAACTCCTTTTGCTGAGTAATCCTGATCTTAAAAACCTGCTTTTTGATTTTTCAGAACCTCATAAAATTGATCTTGCGGAGTTTATGAACAAAAATTTTATGTTCAATGTATCGGTAGATGCTTTTGCCAAGCTTACAGGTCGCAGTTTATCAGGATTTAAAAGGGATTTTAATAAAACATTTCAGATGACACCCAAACAATGGCTGAAGGAAAAAAGATTAAAGGAAGCCTATTATTTAATTAAAAACAAGGATAAAAAGCCTTCAGATATTTATCTTGATCTGGGTTTTGAGAATTTATCCCATTTTTATTCTTCTTTTAAAAAGAAATTTGGCGTAACGACTACAGAAGTTTAGTATAAATCATTAAAAAAACACAATTTTTAATATTAGAGTTAATTAATTGTTGGAAAACGCAAAGACACAAAGAGAATTTGGCAGTGTAAATATTCTTAAGATGCAAAGATTTTATCTCCGATAAAATTTCAACCTACATAATCTCTCTGAGTTACACTTTTCTGCGTTTTTATGTTTTCCAACAATAATTTCTATTAAGGAATCATATTTTCAGCTTTTAATCTTTTAAAGACATCTGTAAAAGAATCTTCTGTACTGGTATAAGCTGTGAAACCAAGTTTTCTGCTTTTTGACATATCACACATCACTTCCAGAGGTCTCCCCAGATCCAGATCGGTATGCCATGCCGAAGAGAGACGGTTGAGATTTTTTTCTTTCAGATTGTATTTTTCTGCAATTGCAGTCCAGATTTCGTGGTCGTTTTCCAGTTCTTTTTCCAGAGGTTTTATCGTACCGTCAAAACCTTCAGCTTCTACACCAAACCAATCTGCCATCCTTTTCCATAACCATTTCCACCGGAAGACATCTCCATTGGTGATATTGAATGCCTGGTTCTTGGCCGATTCTGTGGTGGAAGCCCAAACCAATTGCTTAGCCAGAACTCTTGCGTCTGTTACATCCGAAACGCCATTCCATTGTGCCTCAGATCCCGGCCAGATAAATTTTCGTCCTGTTTCCTTACAGATGCTGGCATACACAGCCAATGTGGTCCCGATATTCATCAGATTTCCCACGGCGTATCCAACAACCGTGTGTGGTCTGTGAATGCTCCATGTGAAGCCATCTCTTTCGGAAGCTTTGTACACTTCATCCTCCTGTGCATAATAAAAATTGGGAAGAGGAAGCCTTGGATGTTCTTCTCTGACAGGAGTTTCCGGTAAAACTCCTTTTTTAGCATAAGCCTCAAATGGGCCCAGATAATGTTTAAGTCCTGTAACCAGAGCCACATGTTTCACTGATTTTTTAGCAGATAAAACATTTAACAGATTTCTTACAAGCATACTGTTGACACGGATATTTTCCTCTTCAGTATCATTACGCATCCATGTGGTAAAGTAAATATGAGTAGGAGAGATTCCTTCCAGGGCTTCAGCAAGATTCTGTTCATTCATCAGGTCTGCCTTAACAGGATGAAGGCTCTGGATATTGGAGGTTGGATTTCTGGACAATCCATATGTTGTCCAGCTTTGAGCGATCAGTTCCTCAGCGAGGTTACTTCCTGTAATTCCGGTAGCGCCTACTACCAATGCAATATTTTCCATAAGTATTATAAAATTTCTTGTACAAAATTATGGATGATAAGAGGCTTTTATCCTTGATTTGGATCATGCATTCGGGTTGATCTGGATCAAGTGTTGTTTAAAGAATTCTTTTTACGGATTCTGCTTACGGTTTCAGGAGCAAGACCAAGATAAGAGGCGATAAGATTGTGAGGTACTCTTTTGATCATTTCAGGGTTCTTTTGTGCCAGTTGAAGATATTTTTCTTCAGCAGTATAACCGTTGGAAACAATGAGTCTGTAATCTTTTGTAACGAGGCTGTTCTGATATAAAATTCTGAAATAACGATCCATCACAGGAATTTGCAACAGCATTTTTTCATAATTTTCCAAGGTGATCATCAATACTTCTGTTTCCTCAACAGCATCAATATTCAGTACCGATTTTTCCTGATTGATAAAACTGTTGAAGTCTGAGATCCACCAGCCTTCAAAGGCAAACATATTGATGTGTTCATTTCCTTTTTCATCCGGAAAATAAGATTTTAACAGACCTTTGCTTACAAAAGACAACGATTTGCAGATATCTCCTTCCTGAAGAAGATATTGTTTTCTACGAAGTTTTTTAAGGGTAAAGAAAGTCTGAACCTGATTTTTCTGTTCGTCAGTAATATCAACTTTATTCTCGATATGGGAAAGCAGAACCTCAAACATCAAATAAATATTTTATCAAAAATACCACTTTCAACTGCAACTGGAGCTTTATTTTTCAAAATCATAGAGATTGATTCCTATTTCTTCATTTTTAATTTTCACGACTCTTGTATCCAGCGGATATATAATGAATTCCGCTGCTCCCTGGATTTTTGCCTCTAAAAGATGTCCGGCCAAAGCGGTATAATCTTCTCTTCCCAACGTAATGTGAAGGTGTAGAGTCGGTTTTCCTTCTATCTCAGAGATATTTCCGGAGATATTGGTGACTTCCATCTGTTCTTTAAAAGTCTTATCCACATATTTTTTGGTTGAAGGATTAAAAAAACGAAGTGTTGCTTCACTTACAGCTCCTATTCCTGTAACTTCTCCTGCCAGAATATTTTGGCTTTGAATAAAGTCCGTTAAAGCTTCTGCAATATTAGAACGGTTGTCAAGACTAACGATGTAGATATGATCCACTTTTCTTGCAGACCAATGGTTTCCTTTGTAATTCATGATCTCCTTATTTATCCTATTGTTTTTAAATAATTGATGATCCCGATAACATCATCCTGACCAAAGCCTTTGTCGTGTGCATTTTGATAGGTTTGAATCAAAGCTTCGGATAAAGGATAATCAGCGCCTGCATTTTTAGCAAGAAGAATATCTTTCAGCATCAGATCAAGAGCAAATGCCGGAGCATATTGGTCTGCTATTAATAAAGATGTTTTTACTTTGGTAGCACTGCTTCCACTGGCACTTTCATTGATTATTTCCAGCATATCAGACCTTTCAATGCCTAATTTTCCGGCCAGTAAAACAGTTTCTGCCAGTCCCTGATAAATGGTGGAAAGAAAATAATTGATAGATAGTTTTCCTGCGATTCCTTTTCCGTTTTCACCCAAATGTTTCACAGATTTCCCCATTTTCAACAGATAGGGCATAGCGCGCTGGATGTCTTTTTCTTCACCTCCAGCCATAATGATTAGCGTCCCTTCTTGTGCAGGTTGAGTACTTCCTGCTACAGGAGCATCAATAAAGGAAGCTTCTTTTATTTTCAAGGCAGCTGCAGTTTCTTTTGAGGCTTCCGGGGAAATAGTACTCATATCTATAAAGAGTTTTCCTTGAATATCTAAAGAAAGAATTTCCTCATATACGGCTTTTACAGCACTGTCGTTGGTCAGCATTGTGAATATAATATCGTTGTTTTGTACCAGATCTTTAATTTGGGTATAGACTGAAGACTTCTCTTCAAAATCCCTGGCTTTTTCAGAAGTTCTGTTGTAAACCGAAAGTGGAAATCCTGCTTTTTCAATATTCTTTGCCATAGGGTGGCCCATATTTCCTAGTCCGATGAACCCGATTTTTTCCATTGTTATATTTTTATGTAGTTATTAATTAAGTTTTATGTTGTGAAGCTCCTGAATGAAAAGGAGTTATCTGAAGATATACAAGTTAGATTGTAAAATACGTGTATTTTGCAGCAAAATATCTACCAAATAGCTGATTTACCAAATTAAGTTTTAATTATATTTTTATGTATAAGCTTTTAAAACCGGATAAACTTTCAGAAATTTGCAGCAAATAAGAATCAATGAAGATTGTAGATATAGAGAACTGGAACAGAAAAGAGCATTTTGAATTTTTTTCTAAAATGGCAAGCCCTTATTTTGGATTTACAACAGAGGTAGACTGTACAAAAGCGTATGACACAGCGAAAGAAAAAGGATATTCTTTTTTTGCCTACTATTTTCACAAGTCTATGGTCGCAATTAATACTGTGAATGAATTAAAACTGAGAATTATCGATGGTCAGGTAATACAGTTTGATACGGTTCATGCCGGCAGTACGATTGGAAGACCGGATGGGACTTTCGGATTTTCATTTACTCCTTTCTCAGAAGATTTTGAAACCTTCAATGAAACGCTACAGGAGGAAATAAAAGGAGTGCATCAGACTTCAGGATTAAGATTAAGCAATGGAAGACTGGGAAAAGACCACGTAAGACACACGACTATTCCATGGAATTCCTTCAGTGCTATATTACACCCTACAGATTTTAATACTACAGAATCAGTCCCTAAAATTGCTTTTGGAAGATTCAATATCCGTGACGGCAGAAAGTATCTTCCAGTTTCTATTGAAGCCCATCACGGATTGGCTGATGGTCTTCATCTTGCCAAATATCTGGAGGAATTTCAAAGACAGCTTGATCAGTAGAGGATTATAGAGTTTGAAGAAAATAATACATATATTGTTCAACAAATAATTAAAGCCGGATCTCTCCGGCTTTTACTTTTAATAATAAATCTTTCGTTTTTCTATTTTCACAATCTGGTCTTTCTCCATCTGCTTTATGGTCCGTATAACTGTTTCTACACGTAATCCGGTGAGTGATGCCAGCTGCTGGCGGGTAAGAGGAATCTGGAAAGAATAAAGCGTTTTATCTTCATGATAACTTTTCAGGTAATCCATCAGCAGTTTTAGTTTACCAACGGGATTTTGGAAAGAAAGATTATACAGCATGATATATTTGTAATACATTCTTTCAGCAAGACATTCGTAAATATTGAGTGAAATTTCAGGGTTACTTTTGATCAGGTCCAAAAAATTCTGCTTCGACATTTTGTAAATAACGGAATCTTCTATCGCTACAGCATTCATAGGATAAGGCCGGTCTACAAACAGTAGAGATTCACCAAAGCTGTGGCCGTCTGAGAATATATTCTGAATAAACTCTTTGCCGTCTTCCGTATAATTATTGAGTTTAATTTTCCCTTTTTTAATCTGATAATAATGGGATGGGAGCTCTTCTTCATGAAAGATTATCTCGCCTGTATGATAAGTTCTGGTTTCCACTCCAAAAGAAATTAATAAACTATCAATAATCATAGTTGTGATTTTATTTATAAAATAAAGGAACATCAATTTTATTGATTTCTCTTATCATGTGGTACCATTCACATACCACATATATTCATTTTTTACACATGCATAGCCCGGAAAACATTGACTGAGATCATAAAAAGTAAAGGCAATAACCCACTACATTTACATCCCACCAAAAATTAATGCGTAAATAAAGGGAAACAG
Organism: Chryseobacterium sp. D764; assembly: GCF_019317325.1. Lineage (NCBI taxonomy): Bacteria > Pseudomonadati > Bacteroidota > Flavobacteriia > Flavobacteriales > Weeksellaceae > Chryseobacterium > Chryseobacterium sp. D764. Next base: position 805,684 of record NZ_CP079219.1, read on the forward strand.
GCTGATAAAAGCAGTTAAGATATTTTTGTTTAAAATATAACGTGGTATCTATGTGGTACGCGGTTTTTATAAAATTTTAATCATTTTTTCTTTCTTTGCCAGTATAAAAATGTAATAAAATTCATAGGTGTGATTTTTTTAACACAATCATTCAATAAATACAAACCATACGTTATGAATTGTTGTATTATAGTAATGAAAACCAATAAAATTTTGAATACATAAAAATTATTTTGTTCCCGATATTAAATTAGCAAAAACCATATTGAGCAGAGAAAAAAATGACTTTGTACAGATTCACAAAAGATGTGGTATCTGAAATGCGTAGAGATGAGAAAGTATTATGAAAAATAGAAAAACTGAACCCAATTTAGAGGATTTGAAACAGAAAATTCTTGTACAAGACGAAATTATGGCCCTGGCCAAAGCAAATTCCCCTCGTCTGCTGAATAAATTCAGACTGGTTCATCCTGATTTTTTTAAAAAGTTATCTGCTATACAGCCAGCCCTTAAAAATTCTGAACTGATCTTTTGTATTTATCTTAAGCTCAATATGACCACTAAGGAAATTGCAACCTGTATTTTTGTAACACCCAAAGCGATACAAAACAGAAAAAACAGGATCAGAAAAAAACTCAACATTCCTTCTGAATTTGATATTTATAAATGGTTTAATGAAATTTAAACCATTTTTTTTATTTAAATTTCTATTACCGCTTTATCCAGATCATGATAGAGAAGAATTTTCCAACGGCTTTCTCTTGCTTCCTTTTCCCATTTAAGGCGTAATTCCATGGCTTTTCTGCCATCGAAATCACTTTTATAGGCTACATGGTATTTTAAATAAGAGGCCTGCGGAAGATCATCAGCCCCATAGAAAACAGTTTCTCCATTTTGCCTGATCCAGAAAACCTGCATAAAAGGAGTGTGTCCTCCTGCCACTTCATAGGAAATCTCATCTGTGATTTGTCCCTTGTCTTCATTCATCCAGATAATATTGGGAAGCTGAATCAGCTGTTCCAAAATAGTAAAATCAAAAGAAGGATTACCTTTCTTTTCCATGGCAAAATCCAGTTCACGTTTCTGTATATAAATCTGGGCATTCGGAAAAGTGGCTTCAAAACCATTATCAGTAGCGGTTACTGCACCTTCAATATGATCTTTGTGAAGATGGGACAGCAATAGCTTTGTGATTTGATCAGGATGAATATTTTCTCTTTCCAGAATTTCTGAAATAACAGTTGCTCCGGACTCATTTTTCCAGCCAATTCCGGCATCCAAAAGAATATAATCATTTTCAGTGATGATAAGAAAAGGCTGTACAGACATTTTGATTCCACCAACTTTATCAAAATTTTCTTCTGTTAAAAGAGTGAAGTCTTTGGTTTTGCTTGCTGAGAAATTGCCTTCTTTGAGCGGAATGATTTTCATGCTGCAAATTTCCTTAATATTTCTAACATTCAAAAGGTTTTCCATCGATATATATCATCAATAAAAACAATCATACAGACAGGGTGTTGAAATCATTCTACTTACCGCAGAATCCTGTATTATTCTTAGAAATGTAAAGACACAGGAAGAATAATTTCTTTTTTTAATGATTATCTTTGATCTCTTAAAAATCTGACGGATGCATTATGATCTGCCGTCAGACCCCTTTCAATTCAAATAAAAACTTTATACGTAATGCAGGAGAGTTCTTCCCAAGGTATTTCCCGGACTGTTATCTGGCTTATGGCCGTTATTTCCGGACTGGTAGTTGCCAACAATTATTATAATCAGCCTTTACTGGCACTTATTTCAGAAGAGCTGCATGTTTCTGAGAGCGCAGCAAGTAAAATTTCTGTACTTACTCAGATCGGTTATGCATTGGGACTGTTGCTGATTGTCCCGTTGGGTGATAAGTTTTTCCGTAAGAAATTGATTTTAATAGACTTGTTTCTTGTTTTTGGATCCCTTTTGTGGATGACCTTTGCCACTCAATTGTGGATGCTGTATGCTGCCAGTCTGCTGATTGGAGCTACATCGGTTATTCCACAACTGTTTGTTCCTATTGCAGCAGAACTTTCATCAGATAAAGAAAAATCGGCCAATATCGGATTGGTAATGTCCGGACTGTTACTGGGAATTCTTCTTTCCCGTTTTGTAGGAGGTATAGTAGGTGAAGTCTGGGGCTGGCGAGCGATGTTTGGTATTGCGGCAGGACTTATGATCCTGGTATGGCTGGCTGTATATAAAATGCTTCCTGAGCTTTCACCTAATTTTAAAGGAACTTACAAAGAGTTGATGCGTTCTGTTGCTCAACTTGCCAGAACACAACCCGTTCTTCAGCTGGCATCTTTCCGCGGGGCAATGGCATTTGGGTCTATGTGTGCATTGTTTACAACTTTGGTTTTTCACATGGAGAAACCACCTTTTAATGCCGGATCATCTGTTGTAGGAAGTTTTGGATTAGCAGGAGCTGTAGGTGCTTTAGCTGCCGCAAAAGTGGGAAAGCTTCAAAAATATCTGGATATTAACCGCATTATATTATATTCTTTATTGATCGTTATCGGAAGCTGGGGCTTTACTTATTTTGCCGGAGAAACCTATTGGGGACTCATTGTAGGAGTAATTCTTGTAGACCTTGGGGTGCAGTCCAGCCATATTATGAACCAGACCAATTATTTTCTGATCAAATCAAATGCTGTAAACAGACTGAATACAGTGTATATGGTGTCTTATTTCATCGGAGGCTCACTCGGAACCTGGCTGGCATCCGTTGCATGGCAAAAGGCTCAATGGAGCGGCGTATGTCTTGTAGGAACGGTATTTGGGGTATTGGCTTTGATCGCTCATATTTTGTTTTCAAAAAGGGTAAATAGAGCAAACGCAGAGATGTAATTGTTATATTTCTAAGACGTTTAAGGATCGGGATTTTATCTTTGATAAAATCCCGATCCTTTTATTTTCAAACCTATTTAATTTCGAAATCTCTTATTCTTCAATTGTTTCCAGTGCAAGCATCATTTCCCTATGCTTTCCTCCCCATTCATCAAGCTGTTTCCATATAGGGATCAGCTCCCGGGCAATATCTGTAAGCTCATAATCTACTCTTGGAGGAACTTCTGCATAAACAGTCCTTTTTACTAAGTTTTCTTTTTCCAATTCTCTCAGCTGTAGGGTAAGCATTCTTTCCGTTATTCCTGAAATAGAGTTCCTAAGTTCGCTGAAACGTAATTTTCCGTCTTTTAGTTTGTTTAAAATAATCAGTTTCCATCGGCCTCCGATTTTACATACAGCATAGCTCAGGTCACATCCTTGTATATACTGTCTGTTGATATTATTCGTCGAATTTTCTTTTAGCTTTCCCATTACTTACAAATTTGTTAGTACCATACATTTAGCTGTATACAGTGCAAATGTAAGGTTTGAGATTTAATTTTGCACGTAGAAAGCAGAAAATATGCGGCAGTAAGGAACAATAGCGCTCACGTTCCCTGCAAAAACAATAGTAACTTAAATAAAAAATGAAAATGCAGTTAACCTCTAATATAACACAGATTTTAAATCATTTAGAAAAAATACAACCTTTCAATTCACAGGATTCTTTAGACGGAGCCCGTAAATACCTTGAAACAATGTCTCTTCAGCTTAGTGGTAAGAAAGAATCCGTTTCAATGATCGAAGAATTGGATATCCAACAGGAAAACCATCAGATTCCCATTCGGATTTACCGTCCTAACGGAAAGGATGTTCAGAATTCATCGGCTATTATTTATATTCACGGAGGCTGGTTTATAGCTGGAGGATACGAAACCCATGATGCGGTAGTCCGTAAACTGGCTAATAAAACCGGATCTGTGGTTATTTTTATAGATTACCGTCTTGCTCCGGAACATCCTTTTCCAGCGGGCTTAAACGATTCTCTTGACGGTATAAAGTGGGTAATAGCCAATGCAGAATCTTTAGGAATAGATCCTGACAAAATAGGAATTATAGGAGACAGTGCCGGCGGAGCATTGGCTACTGCTGTTTCTACCCAAATGGGCAAACATTTGAAATTTCAGGTGTTAATTTATCCTGCAGCCGATAATCAGCTTAGTTCAAAATCATGGGAAACGTATGAAAACGGACCGGTTCTTAATAAACAGGGGGGTATAGAAGCATGGGACTGGTATCTTCCCAACGAAGAAAAAGATAATCCTTTGGCGATTCCTGTCTTAATACAAGATTTTAAAGAAACTCCACCTACTTTAGTCATTCTTGCAGAACATGATCCTTTGCTTGATGACGGAAAACAGCTTTCTGAAAATATGAAAAATGCAGGCGTTGCACTTACAACAAGTTTCTACAAAGACATGGTTCACGGATTTATGCATATGGGAGAAATTCTGGAAGAAGTAGAGTCTGCCGTAAGTGAAATGGCTGCTTTTGCTCATCAAAATTTAAATTCTGTTGGAGAAAAAGTATAATGAAAAAATACGCATACATTGGATGTCTGGGGTTTATAGCCGTTATTACAACAGAATTTGGGGTCATCGGAATTCTTCCACAAGTTGCAGAACATTATAAAATCAGTATAGACAAAGCGGGGTATCTGTTGAGTGCTTTTGCATTAATTATCGCTCTTACAGGACCTTTCATGACCTTACTTACCTCAGGTTTTGATCGTAAAAAAATAATGCTTACAGCCATTTTCATGTTTCTGATAACAGGATTTGTGTCTTCTTTTTCACCTCCTTTCTGGCTACTGATGCTGGTTAGGATTTTACCGGCATTTCTCCAGCCTGTATATATTGCAACAGCGTTATCTGTGGCCGTCTCCCAGGCTGATGACCGGAAAAAAAATGAACTGATGGGAATTGTATTTAATGGAGTTGCCATTGCTATGGTTACAACGGTTCCTTTTGCCACATGGATTGCGGGGCTTTGGTCCTGGGAGTACTCATTTATGATACAGACTGCAGTAAGTCTGATTGCTTTAGCAGTCATTTACTTTCTTCTTCCTGCGATGCCTGTAAAAGAGAAAAAATCTTATGGAAATCAGGTCAGAATCCTGAAGCAGCTTCCATTTATTCTGAGTACACTGGCTAACTTTTTCATGATTACCGCATGGTTTTCTACCTACAGCTATTTTGCAGATTATCTGAATAAAGCCAAAGGGATGGATACTTCAATGGTAAGCTATATGCTTTTGTTATTTGGAATTATTGGAGTGATAGCTAATGGAATTGCCGGGAAAATGCTTAATAGAAATGTGGCAGGAACTACCGCTATCTTTCTTTCCGGAACCATTCTGGTACCCATTCTTCTCTATTTTTCTGATGGAAATTTATGGGCAACGATTGCCGTTATCGGAATCTGGGGATTTCTGTATTCACCTAGCTTTCTGAATGCATCTACCTATATGATCTCTTCAGCACCGGAATCACTGGAATTTGCTAATAGTCTTGCCACATCGTTCGGAAATCTGGGTGTGACAGTGGGAACTACAATCGGAGGATGGATAATCGTTACAAAAGGAGTAGAGTATATTCCATGGATAGGTGTTGTTTTCGGGCTTCTTGCATTTCTGATGATGATCTTAAGAGGGATATTCGAAAAGCGCAGCCAGGTATTGTCCAGCTGTCAGAATTAAACTGTAATAATTTTTGTTACATTAAATAAAATACATTACCTTTGTTCTATTAATTTGAATTAAAATTAAATACAATGAAAATAGAAATCTGGTCGGACGTAATGTGTCCGTTTTGTTATATCGGAAAAAATAATTTTGAACAGGCTTTAAACAAGCTGCCTTTCAAAGATGAAGTAGAAGTGGAGTGGAAAAGTTTTCAGCTGGATCCAACTTTAGATCAAAAAAAAACTCAGGATACTATTCAATATTTTAGAGAAAAGAAAGGAGTTCCTGAAGCTCAGGCTACACAAATGCTTAGTCAGGTTACCCAGATGGGAAAAGAAGCCGGAATTGATTTTGATTTTGGAAAAACTCTGATTACCAATACTTTCAGTGCCCACAAATTGCTTCATTTGGCTAAAAAGCACAATAAGTCCAATGAAATGGAAGAGGCATTATTTATCGCTCATTTTATTGACGGAAAAAATGTAGGAGATACTGAAGTTTTGGTTGCTCTTGCAGAAAATTTAGGAATTGATAAAGAGGAGGCAAAACAGGCGGTTACAACAGATAATTTGGATTATGAAGTCAATCAGGATATTCAGGAAGCAAGAAACAATGGGGTTTCCGGAGTTCCTTTCTTTGTTCTGAATGGTAAATATGCAGTTTCCGGAGCTCAGCCTGTAGAAGCGTTTGAAAATGCACTTCAGCAGACTTACAAAGAAACCGTAAGTCCATTTAAGGATCTTTCCGGTGGCAGCGGAGCTTCCTGTGATGCTGACGGATGCAGTATTTAAGATAACAGAACCCCAAAACAAATAAATTGTTTTGGGGTTTTTAATCTAATATATTAGAAGAAACGTATCTTTGTAATGCAGTGCCACAGCTGTATAAATCTGATTTCTCAATGATAAAAATTAACAACGAAACTCACTATTCAATTGATGACACCCTTTTTGTTTTTGCATTGGATTCTGAAGCAGGAACCGTATTTAATGACAAAAATAAATTAATTACAGGCATCGGAAAGGTAAACGCCGCCATCGAATTAACCAAAGAAATTCACGCAAGAAAACCTAAACTGATTGTAAATTTAGGTTCTGCAGGAAGTAAAGGATTTCACAAGGGAGAAGTAGTATGCTGTACAAAGTTCATCCAAAGGGATATGGATGTAAGAGGACTTGGATTTAAATTGTATGAAACCCCTCTATCCGGAGTTCCGCCTGTATTGGAATATGGTCTTAAAATGGATACTTTGAAAGAAGGAATTTGCGGCAGTGGTGACAGTTTTGAAATGAACCACTCCGAAACCGATTATAATATTGTAGACATGGAAGCCTATCCACTGGCATTGATTGCTCAAAAGGAAAAGATCCCGTTTCTATGCCTGAAATATATTTCTGATGATGCCGGAAGTGACGCTGCAGACGATTGGAGCGTACAGGTACATCTGGCTTCTGAAGCTTTTAAGAAAATTCTTTTCTCATAACATTTATTCTTACGATCATGAGTTCAATTATCATAAACAAAGCGGTGGCTGAAGACTTAGAAACTTTACAAAGCTTAGGAATTCAGACCTTCTCAGAAACATTCGCTGAAGATAACACAGAAGAGGCTATGAAAAAGTATCTGGAAGAAAGCTTTAATACTGAAAAGATAAAATCTGAGTTGAATAATCCTGACTCCTCTTTCTATATTGCCTGGGAAGAAGACAATCCGGTAGGTTACCTGAAAGTCAATTCCGGCAAAGCGCAGACAGAACTTCAGGACGAAACCAGCCTGGAAATTGAAAGAATCTATGTGAAGAAAAGCCATCACGGGAAAAAAGTAGGACAGCTTCTTTATAATCAGGCTTTAGATACTGCTCAGCAACTTAAAAAAACTTATCTGTGGCTGGGTGTATGGGAAGAAAATCTGAGAGCTTTACATTTCTACAGAAAAAACGGATTCGTTGAATTTGATAAACACATTTTCAGACTTGGAGAAGAAGAACAGACTGATCTGATGATGAAAAAAACATTGGATTAAACCTTTTTTGCCCACAGATAGCACAAATTTTCAAAGATAATTGCGTGTTAGGATAAAATATTACCAAATGAACATTTCAGAATTTGTAAAGCATATCAATCAGTATTATCCTTTATCCAAAGAAACGATTCAGGATTTACTGGATATCTGTACGGAAGAATACTATCACAAAAATGATCTTCTGCTGGAATCCGGTTCTATGGCAAGGTATTATTATTTTATCAAATCAGGATTGATAGGGTATTATACAGTAGATGAACAGGGAAATAATATTTATAAAATTTTCTTTGAAGAAAACAGTTTTGCAGCTTCTACAGCCGCCATTATAAAAAATGAACCGAGCGATTTCAATATTATTGCACTGGAAGACTGTTCAGTGATACAATATCCTGCAAAAGCCTATCGTGAACTACTTGAAAAGCATCATGATCTGGCTCTTTTTCATATGTATTATCTGGAAAAAAACTGGGTAGTGAAAAAAGAACCTTTGGAAGTTTCCCTGAAATACGAAACTGCAAAAAAAAGATATTTACAGTTATTTGAAAATAAATCATTGTATAACAGATTAAAACAGCATCATATTGCTTCTTATCTTGGAATAACGCCTACACAGCTTAGCCGGATCAAGAAGGATTTAAATTAAAAAGCTTCAACATATGTTGAGGCTTTTTTTCTTTTTCTGTTGCAATTTTGTTTTATCATAAGATCATTGGTACATTATATGTTTTATAATAAAAACCTTTGATTATCATTAATTAAACCTTTTTTAACATGAAGAAGCTCATCAAAATTGTATTTGTGCTGGCTGCATTTATCCCATTATCAGCACAAAAAATTATTCATCAGGAAATTTTCAGTCCGAAAATGAATAAAAAAATCAAAACAGTTATCATTACACCCAATCTTCAGCCTAATATGAAGTATCCGTCTGTCTATATTCTTCATGGTTTCAGCGGTAATCCGGACAGAATTATGAAACAGGATATTCCTGATCTGGTTAAAAAAGCTCAGGAATTGAAAACAATCTATGTACTTCCGGATGGAAATTACAGTTCGTGGTATGTAGACAGCCCGGTTGTTAAGGATTCTCAATATCAGACTTTTATCGGAAAAGAACTGGTAGAATTTATTGATAAAAATTATCCTGTGAAATCTGAGAAAAAATTCCGGGGAATTATGGGATGGAGTATGGGCGGCTATGGGGCAGCCAATATTGGAGTTACTTATAATAAGACATTTGGTATTGTAGGAAGTTCTTGTGGAGCTCTGGATTTCAATTCGTTTGGGGAAGGATATCAGAAATATATGGTGAATAAAGTTCTGGGGCCACTGGAATCGATCAATCCCATTTTTCTTACTGACAGCAAAATAAAATTAATGACCGAGGCTGGACAGCAATATATTTTCGATTGCGGTACAGAAGACACTCAAATGATCAACATGAACAGAAATTTTCATAAAAAACTGACAGAAATGAAGATCCAGCATCTCTATACCGAATCTTTGGGAGGCCATGTTCCAGAATATTGGAGCAGATCATTGTCTGAGCAATTGTCTTTATTTGATAGATTTTTTAAACAGTAATTGTCACAAAAAAGCAGTTTAAACTTTTACATTAATTATTTTTAACCACAAAAGACACAAAAGTTTTTAATACTTAAATTTTTAGAGCCAATTTTTATGCATAATAAGTACACCTAAGTTTTGCGAAAATCTTTGATTTTCATCTTAATGTGAGCCTTTCTACAGCATTATTTTACTTACTTAATTAAACTAAATTGTTTTAATATAGAAGCTTTTGTGACTTTTGTGGTTTTGTAAAGTTTTTAAAATTTATAAAAAATCCTTTTTGAGCCAGGCCCAAAAAGGATTTACGATTGATTGATGTTCAAAATGCTAACTAACCAGCATATTAAAATTGTTGAAAGTTTTTACCCAAATGCTCTTCTATAACGAAGAACGGATCTTCCGTAAGGGTATGAGCTCTCATATCAATAAGGCTCACTTTACTCATCATACGAAGCATAATTCTTCTCTCACACGGATATTCTATTCCGTCAATATTTCTTACTCCTGCCCGGAAAGCAGATCTTCCGTGAGCACATAAGTGATTATTAACCAGAATAACATCACCTGCCTGAGGTGTAAATCCCGAATAAATCAAGTGTCTGGCTTCTTCCCAGAACTCATGCAGTGTACTTTGCGCTTCATCCGATTGTCTTATGCTGGAATTGAAAAGCTGTTCCGCAGCATCAAATCGCATAAACGGAAGACTATAATTTCCATACAAAACAGAATCTAATGTCTCTTCTTCACTATTTCCCGTTTCCAGGTTGGCATCTTTCGGGATTTTATAAATACGATCAAAAAGAGGTCTGTAATTTTCACCGATAGACTCATGAGAGCGGATTGAGTAAAGAGTAGAAGGAACCTGTTCTTCATTTCTCACATACATAAAGCTTAAATAATCAGCCTGATGTTTCAGAAAAGCATCTTCGGTATGTACGTACAAATCTGTTGAAGATCCCGATCCTGTCTGTGTTTCTTTCATCTTTTCATCAGGAATGATGGCATGGATCAATCCACCTCCTTTACGCTGTGAATAATATTGTACAGGCTTTGATGGCAGCGCTCCATGAATAAGAGCACACGCAAAACCATATAAATTAAATTTTGAATAATCTGCCGACTGCCAATTGGAAGGCGTAGAACCTATATTCTCCTGATCTATATCCATTAATCCGGTAAAGATCAATGCACCATATTGATTTTTTGAAAAGTCACTTGCAAAATCAGCCGCTAAATTTAAAATTCTCTCTGGTAAAAAATATGACGCCAGCTGATGTACATGCTTAATAAAATCACGGTTTTCATATGTTTCATACTTTTTCTGAAGATGGAGTGCCGCATCTTTTATCATTCTTCTCTCCTGTGAGGTGACCTCTATGACCGTAGGAAGCAGTTTTACCACTGTTGAACAGTCTTTATCTAAAATTTCTGTAGAATTCATTAAAAAAAAATTTGGTGTTAACTAATAATTTTTATATTTGTTTTTAATTATTCTAAATAACAATAACCGAGTCAAATTTATGAATAATTACTCAACCACCAAACAAAATTTAAAAAAAATGTAAAAAATAAAAACCTGACTATCAGATATATATAATCGTATATCAAAAAAACCACAACAACTCACAGATTTAAAAAATCACATTACAAAACTTTTATGAACAACAATTTAATTTCCCTAGAAGAGCTCGCAAGCACAACTTCACCTCACATTTCGGGGAATTTTGGGAATATTTTTCATCCAGACAATTATGATCATTATCGTAATGCTGTCAACAGTACTTTAGACCTGGTTCAGGAATTCCTTTACAGAAACAACAAGCCTTTCAGTGGTATAGAAGCCAAAACAATGAAAGGAATGGTACAGCAGATCGACCTTAATCAAAAACTTTCCAATTATAATGAGCTTCTGACGGAAGTAGATGAAATCTATGTAAAACATGCCACAGCTTTTCACCTTCCTCAGTATGTAGCTCACCTTAACTGCCCGGTAGTTATTCCCGCATTGGCAGGAGAAATCCTTGTAAGTGCTATCAATTCTTCACAGGATACTTATGATCAGAGTGCCGGTGGAACATTCATGGAAAGAAAACTGATTGACTGGACTGCGGGTCAAATTGGATATAATACGAGTGAAAGCGATGGCGTTTTCACAGCAGGGGGCTCACAGAGCAATTTAATGGGATTGGTCATGATGCGTGACTGTTTCTCCCAGAAAAGATATAATCACAATATTAAAATGGATGGTCTGCCAGCAGAGGCGAGCCGTTTCAGGATATTTGTTTCAGATAAATCTCACTTCAGCAATTTGAAAAATGCTTCTATTATGGGACTGGGTGAGAAAAGTATTGTTAAAGTTCCTACCGATGAAAGATTCCGTATGGACATTTCTCTTTTGAAAAAATACATTAAAAGAGAAGAACAATTAGGAAATATTCCAATTGGAATCGTGGCTACCGCAGGAACAACAGACTTTGGAAATATCGATCCATTAGAAGATATCGCAAATATTGCAGAGCATTATAACATTTGGATGCACGTAGATGCAGCTTATGGTTGTGCTTTATTATTAAGTGATAAATACCGTAACCTGATTAATGGTATTGAGAGAGCAGATTCCGTAACGATTGATTACCACAAATCATTCTTCCAACCCATCAGTAGCAGTGCCTTTATTGTTAAAAATAAAAAAGAACTGTTGATTCTTAAACATCACGCCGATTATCTGAATCCGAAAGAAATGGATGAAGAAGAAATTCCGGCACAGATCAATAAATCTATTACGCAGAGTACCCGAAGATTTGATGCTTTAAAACTTTGGTTTACCATAAGAATGATGGGAAGAGAGCAGCTGGCAGAATATACAGATACCGTTATTGATCTTACCAAGGATGCGGCCGCAATGATTACTGAAGATGCAGATTTTGAACTTCTTTCAGATTCGGATTTAAGTGTTCTTGTTTTCAGATATGTAAATCCGGAAATCAGTGATCTGAACGCCCTGAATCAATACATCAAGATGAAACTTTTCTACAGCGGAGAAATCCTTGTAGCAAGTACAAAAGTGGATGGTAACTTCTATCTGAAGTTTACGTTCCTGAACCCGATTACGACGACTGAAGACATTCATCAAATTCTCACCACAATCAAAAAACATGGAAAAGACTTTAATCCAGAAAAATAAAACGGGAGCCCGGGAAATTACCCTCAGAATTCTGCTGAACGGAATTCTGAGAGAACTGGGAAACGGAAAATTCTATCAGGGAGTTCCGAAATATGATCTTCTTACAGCAAAAGCTCTTCAGAACAGCAATTATTCGCTGTATATGAGGTTTGAAATGAAGAAAAGCGGGCTATTTTTATTTGCTCCGGTTTCTTATCGTTCTGAGACCCTTTTTCATGAATACGAACCTGTTTTATGGGCTGTAGACCACAAAAATCAAGAGGTTTTTGAAGTTAATGATGAAAAACTGACTGAACTGGTTTACAAAGAGTTTTCTGAGACGACTAACGAAAGTGGATTCAGGCAATTTGTGGAAAGAATTCAGAGCAGCTTAAGAAATCTTGAATTAACGACAGAAGCATGTCTTCAGGACGATCAGCTTTTAACATATTCTTTTCTTGAATCTGAACAAATGCTTCCTGCAGGACATAATCTCCATCCTTTCACCAAATCAAGAATGGGATTTTCTGAGGAAGAACAGCTTTTATACGGTCCGGAATTCGGAAAAGGATTTCAGCTGGATTACTTCCTGATTCATAAAGATTGTATTACAGAAAAATCTCTTCCAGGGATTTCAGCAAAAGAAATCTTTGAAAAATGGACTTCCTTACCGGAAAGCTACGATTTTGAAAACACAAATGATTTTTATATCGTTCCATGCCATCCATGGGAAGCAAAGTATCTTCTATCAACCGAAGAATACCCTGAAATGCTTGGATCCGGGAAAATTATTCATATCGGACCACTGGGTGAAGATTTTTATGCAACATCTTCTATCAGAACGGTATACAATCCAGACTTTAGCTGGATGCTGAAATTTTCTCTGCATGTTTTAATGACAGGCTCTGTAAGAACAAACAGCTTAAAAGATCTCAACAGAGGATATGCTTCCGCAATCTGGTGGCAGCATCAAAAAGCGTCATTTGAACAAAACTTCCCGAATTTTAAATTATTATTGGAACCTTCAACCTTAAGCGTTCATTATGAAGGGAAGAATATGGACAGTCTGAATATACTGCTTCGCGAAAATCCTTTTTCAAATGAAGATAAAGTGATTTTATTGGCAAGGCTTTGTCAGGATGAATCTACAGATGGATTCAATTTTACGACTCATTTCTTTAATAATGTGGCGAATCAGCTGGGTATAGATGCTGAAAAAGCGGCTATTATCTGGTTTGAAAAGTATGTGACTCTCTTGCTTTCCCCTTTAAACAGATTGTTCAATCAATTAGGGATGGCTCCGGAAGTTCATCAGCAAAACCTTCTTGTTCAGCTTGACAATCAGCTTTTACCACAATCTATCTATGTAAGAGACGGGCAGGGCTATCTGATTAAAGAAAGTTTCAAAGGAAAATATGAGTCCTTGATTAAAGAATATCCTGAAGTTGAGGATCTTTTCATTAGAGATGAGCGTCTTTTAGACATTATTTCCCACCATCTTTTGGTAAGCAATCTGAGTGCCCTGATCTCATCAATAGGCAAAACAGGATTGGTTAAAGAAAGAAGACTGATCCATATTCTGTATAGAGAATTTGAAAATCTTCATGAAACTGAACCTTCATCATTAACGGATTATGCATTAAATCAAAGATATTGGGCAGTAAAATCAAACCTTCTGTCGGCAGTTTCCGATGTAGATGGCGGAGTGAATGCGGCCTCTATTTCTTATGCTAAAGTTCCAAACCTTCTTCATAAACATTTCTTCTCAGATCAATTGATCCATCCTCAAGGAAAAGAAGTTTTCTTTAAAAGATATTTTCAGAAAGAAGATGTAACCATGAGTATGCGTCCTATAGATCTTGAAAATGACCTTGAAATGCTTCATGAATGGTTCAATCGCGAACATGCCGTAAAAATCTGGCAGATGAACTGGCCTATTGATGAACTGGAAACGTATTACAGACTGATGCTTCCAAGTGATGAAGCCCACAGTTATATCATTGCAGGTAATGATGAACCTTCTTGTAATATAGAGGTATATTGGGCGTGCAGAGATATTGTAGGCGATTATTACGAAGTGCTGCCTACAGATTACGGAACGCACCAGTTCATAGCACCTACTGATCCAAAAAAGAAATTTGTATCTCCATCTACACAATCTATGGTTGACTATGTTTTTGCACAGCCGCAGGTAGGTAAAATGGTAGGAGAAGGGTCTGTAGACTCACTTGCTTCTATGATGAACAAAGCCCATGTAGGCTTCAAAGTAGAAAAAGTAATTGAAATGCCTCATAAAAAAGCCAATCTGAACTTCTGTTACAGAGAATGGTACTGGGAAAAATTCCCACAGAATAAAGAGGTAAAAATCACCACAAACATCACAAAAAATGACTAACGAAGCCGTATACAATGTAATAGGCATAGGTATAGGACCTTTCAATCTGGGACTTGCCGCATTATCCAATCCAATTCCGGAACTCAAGACGCTTTTCCTGGACCAGAGAGATGGTTTCGACTGGCACCCGGGATTGATGATTGACCATGTAACCCTGCAGACTCCATTTTTGTGCGACTGTGTATCCATGGCTGATCCTACCAATCCTTTGAGTCTTTTGAACTATCTGAAGGAAACCGGAAGATTGTACAAATTCTTTATCCGTGAAAGCTTCTTTATCCCAAGAAAAGAATACAACCGTTATTGCCAGTGGGTTATCGAACAGCTTCCACAATGTCGTTTTTCAACCCAGGTAGTGGATATCACGTATGAAGAAGGTTTGTATCATGTGACAACAGTTCACACAAAAACAAAAGAAACAACTGTTTTTAGAACAGAAAGATTGATTTTAGGAACAGGAACACAGCCACATATTCCTTCTTTCATTCCGAAAGATGATTCCAGAATCATTCATACAAGTTCTTATCTGTATAGAAAAGAGGAACTTTTATCTCAAGGAAAGAAAATTGCCATTATCGGTTCTGGTCAGAGTGCTGCTGAGGTATTTTATGACCTTCTTCAGAGCAGAAATGAAAACACACAGTTGGGTTGGTATTCCCGCCCGGACAGATTTTTCCCTATGGAATATTCTAAACTGACACTGGAACTTACATCGCCTGATTATGTAGAATATTTCTACAACAGAAATGAATCTGCCAGGAAAACCATTTTAAGCAAACAGCAGGCTCAGTTTAAAGGAATCAATTACGATCTGATCAATGATATCTATGATTTTATTTACGATCTGAATATAGACAATGCTGATCCTAATCTTAAAATCATTCCTAACAGCCAGCTGAATACAGTAGACAACAGCAATCCTGATTTTATCAATCTTGAGTTTACACAGCTGGAGCAGGAAGTTCCTTATGATCAGGAAGCCGATTATGTGATTCTTGGAACCGGATACCGTTATCATGAGCCTGCATTCTTAAAGAATATTCAATCCAGAATCAAGAGAGATTCCAGCGGATTGTTTGATGTCAACAGAAATTATTCAATAGATCATAACGGAGGCGAAATCTATGTGCTTCACGCTGAAGTTCATACTCATAGCTATATTTCTACCGACCTTGGAATGGCTGCTTACCGTAATTCCTATATCATCAATGATATTCTGGGAAGAGAGCATTATAAAATTGAAAAGAAAATTGCTTTCCAGGACTTTGATGTAGAAAAATATGCTGATTTACCAACTGCCAAAATTTAATCATAAAATGAACACCAACTTAAAAAATACAGTAAGCCAGGAAAATTGGAATCAGGCTAACAGAAATCTAATGGCCAAAACCATCGCAGAACTGATGCACGAAGAGCTTCTAAAGCCCGTAGTAACCTTTGAAGATAAAGACGGATATACTGTTTTTAAACTTGAAACCGGACTTGAAAATATTACGTACAGCTTCCGCGGACAGGAGAGAATGATGGATTACTGGCATATTGATAAAGACAGCATTACAAAAACTGAAAACGGTGAAGACCTGTCATCAGTAGATGTAGCGGCTTTCTTTCTGGAAATGCAGTCTGTATTTGATTTAGATCCTTACACGATTGCAAGATATACGGAAGAGTTGCTGCATACATTATATTGTGATGCTTTAATTTTATCAAGAGGAGTAATGTCTTCAAAAGACCTTGCTGATGCAGATTATCAGACTGTGGAGCACAATATGACCGGACATCCGTGGGTTATTGTGAACAAAAGCAGACTTGGTTTTTCTCCAAGAGATCTTAAAACATTTGCCCCTGAGGCTGATGAAAATTTAAAAGTAATCTGGTTAGCTTCCCATAAAAGCAGATCATCATTTCAATCTTTGGAACATATTGACAGAGAGCAGTTTTATCGTTTTGAAATAGGAGATTTGCTGTATAATGAGTTTCAGCAGCAATTGATAAGCGAAGGAAAAATTGTTGAAGACTATCATTTTATCCCGGTACATCCATGGCAGTGGGAGCATAAGCTTCAGATTCATTTTGCGGGAGATATTGCTTCCGGACTTTTAATCCAATTGGGAGAGGGTAGTGATACGTACAGTCCACAGCAGAGTATCCGTACTTTGTTTAATGTAGATCATCCAAAGAAAAGATATTTGAAAACAGCTGTCTCTATTTTGAGTACAGGAAATATCAGAGGACTGTCTCCTAAGCAGATGAAAATTGCTCCTGCCATTACCGATTGGGTAAAAGGCTTAATTAAAGACGATGCTTACCTTGAGAATAAAGAGACTATTTTCTTAGGAGAAGAAGCCGCTATCACTTATTTACATCCACAGTATGGAGCTATCGCCAGCGTTCCTTACCAATATAATGAATTCCTTGGAGCATTATGGAGAGAAAGTGCTGAAAACTATCTGAAAGAAGATGAGCAAATGGTAACCATGGCTTCTTTACTGTATGTAGACGAAAATGGAGTTCCATTGGTTCAGGCATTTGCAGAAAAAGCAGGCCTGAGTATTGAAAAATGGATTGAAAGCTATCTTGACGCTTATCTTACGCCATTACTACACATCTATTACACGCATTCATTATGTGTAACGCCACACGGAGAAAATATTATGGTTGTTTTGAAAAACGGAGTTCCACAGAGAATTGTGATCAAAGATTTTGTGGATGATATCGTTTTAACAACTGAAGCCAGAGAAAAGCTTCCTGCTCACCTTGCAGATGGCCTGATTCAGTCTTCAAACAAAGAAAATATCCCGTTGTTTATTCTGCTGGGAGTTTTTGATGCCTTCTTCAGATATCTTTCAAATGCACTGCATACGTATTCAGACTTTAAAGAAGAAAAATTCTGGGAACTGGTTCACAACTGTGTAGAAAACTATAAAGCTGAGAATACGCATCTCCAGGAAAGATACGAAAAGTATGACCTGTATGTTCCTGCATTCAAAAGATTCTATATCAACAGTCTGCGTCTGAAAAACAATGGTTACAGCGAAAATAAGGCATTTGCGATTCCAAGAAAAGATGGAGCATTGCCTAATCCGTTGTATCAGATTGCCAATAAAAATTCAGTAGCAGCAGTATGAGGAAATTCCTGCATATACTAAAAGAAGGAGCGGTTTTTGCCTATGGAGCTATAGCCGGGAAAAAGGTCGAATTGACTTCCGGAAGCATCAACCGTTCCATCTTTAGCCTTGCCATTCCCATGGTAATGGAACTTGTCATGGAATCTGTTTTTGTGAGCGTCAATCTATTGATTATTGCAAAATTAGGAGACAAAGTTCTGGGCCTTGTGGGAATTACAGATAACTACATCAACTTTGCTTATGCCATAGCAGTAGGGTTAGGCATTGCTGCAGCTACTCTCACAGCCAGAAGAGCAGGTGAAAAAGATCAGGAAGGAATGGGCAGAACCGCTCAGTATATTATCCTTCTCGCCTTGTTTTTTGCTGTGCTTATTGGTGGTATTTCCTGTTATTTCTCCGCTGAAATTGTTGATTTCCTTGGTGTCAACGCCAATGCCGTAGTTGATGGAGTATCTTTTTCAAGACTGGTCTTTCTGAGTATTGGGCTTGTGATTCTCCGCCTGTCGGTGAACGGACTTTTCAGAGGTGCGGGTGATGCAGATATTGCAATGAAATCACTTTGGATCTGCCATATTTCCAATATCATCTTTGCCGTGATTCTTGTTTTCGGATTAGGGTTTATCCCTGCTTTCGGGTTGATGGGATTGGCTTATGCTACGGTTTTATCAAGAACGTTAGGAGTCTTATACCAGGCTTTTATATTTCTGTCCGGTAAAACCAGTATCAGCATCAGAGTTCCTTTTCGGCTTGATATACCATTGTTGCAGAAGATTCTGAAAATAGCCTTTGGAGGATTGGTTCAGTATATCATTCCAACATCCAGCTGGCTGATTATGGTGAAGATCATCTCTACCTTCGGAACAACAGCTCTTGCAGGATACATTATTGCCCAGCGTATTGCTTCAGTAGCAACGATGCCTGCCTGGGGAATAGGAAATGCAGCAGGAGTTCTTACAGGACAGAATCTGGGTGCAGGAGAGCCTGAGCGTGCAGAAAAAACAGTCTGGAGAGCAGGAACAATCAACATGACTTATCTGGTAATAGTAGCCTTATTCTGGCAGATTGCAGCGGAATATGTGGTGAAATTTTTCACTACAGAACCTGAAGTCGCAAGATATGCAGTTCAATACATCCATGTGGTTTCTATGGCTTATTTGCTATTAGGATTCACCATGGTGATCAGCCGTGCTCTGAATGCGGCCGGAAACATTCTGCAGGTTACACTGCTGTACCTCGTCATGTTTTATGTGATTCAGCTTCCTTTGGCCTATCTCTTAGGAGTAAGGTTTCAGTGGGAACTGAGAGGAATATTTACCGCTATCGTTTCTTCGGAAATTGTCTTAGCCGTGTTATTCCTAATGATTTTTAGAAATGGAAAATGGAAAACTATAAAAATTTAAAATGAACACTACAGAAGAATTTTATGAAATTATCGCCTCTGCCATCGCCATAAAAAAAGAATTGGTAGATGAAAAACTAACGTATCAGGAAATCCCGGAATGGGATTCTATGTCTCATCTTCTTATCGTAGAAGCGCTTGAACAGTTTTATCAGATCAAATTTGATTTTAATGATATTCTTGAGATGGGAACCGTCGGGAAGATTCGCGAAAAAATGAAAAAATACGAAGTATTCGTAGAAAACTAAGCATATGAAAATTTTAGAAAATGTAATTGCCAATAAGAACTTGGGGTTTACAGATGCTTCCACCGGTACAACAATACCGGTGGGAACACTGTACCGGTCTTTAGGCTTAAATCCGGTAGAAAAAGGGCTGCTCTTTTTGTACAATGACAATCAGCTGTCCAGTATTGAGGTACTCCTCAATTTTTACGGAACAGCGCACACCATTGCGGTACTGGGACAAAAGCTGCATGAAGAATTCAAAGAACGTATCGAGGCAGAATACCGTCCGAAATATATCTTTGATTCACAAAGAGAAGCTATTGAAGGATACAGCCTGAAAGAATTCTCAGACCACATCAGAATCTTTGCAAAAGATGATTATAAGAGTGAAGTTACAATTCATCCTGACATTAAAATCCTTTTAAGTACTTCAGGGACAACAGGTCTTCCGAAACTGGTTAAATTATCAGATGAAAGCCTTTATCAGAATGCTTTGAGCATCCTTCAGTATATGCCCGTTAAGGAATCCGATGTGGTTCCTTTAAACGTTCCTATCAACTTTGTATATGGATTCTCTATTTTCACCACCAACTGTATGCGTGCCGGAAGAATTGTCTGTACAGATAAAGACATTATGCAGAAAGCATTCTGGGATGAAATGGAAGAGTATGGCTACAGTACTTTGGGCGGAGTTCCTTTCCTTTATGAGAACCTGAACAGAATAGGATTTTTCAGAAAAGATTCTCCAAGCCTAAGGTATTTTACTCATACCGGAGGCGTAATCAATGCTGAGCTTAGAAAAACCATTTTCTCTTATTGTCATGAATTTAAAAAAGAATTCTTTGCGCAATATGGTCAGACCGAAGCAGGAGGAAGAATGGCTTATCTTACCACAGAAGGATTGCTGGAAGCTGAAACTTCTATCGGAACTCCGGTACACAACGGAAGTTTCAGAATTGATACTGAAACCGATGAACTTCTCTTCTCACACATGAGTATTTTCGGAGGTTATGCCAATAAACTGGAGGATCTTGCCACTTATGAGCAACCTTCCGTACTCCATACCGGAGATACCGCCAGAAAAGGGGAGAACGGAATTTATTATATCACAGGAAGAATAAAGCGTATCATGAAGCTTTTCGGAATACGCCTTAATCTGGATGAGGTAGAATTCATTCTTAAAAATGAAATGCAGGGCAATACCTTCGTATGTCTGAATGCCAATGATAAAAAAATCGTTGTGTTGTATGACAATCCGGACATTGATCCTCAGATCATCACCGAAACCATTAAAAATAAACTGCGTATCAACCCGCAATATGTACGCGTCGAACTTATAGAATCATTTCCATTATCACAAAACGGTAAAATAAACTATCCCCTGTTACAAAACTTACAGCATGAAAACATCTAAAACCCTTATATTACTTCTTGGTCTTGCTTTATCTTCAAACTCGCTTTCTGCACAACAGGGCGACAGAATTCATGGCAAGATCATGCTGACAGAACAGGCACCAGTAAAAAATGCAATTTTAAGACTTGTCAATACGTCTTATCAGGCAAAAACCAATAATTTAGGAGAATATTACTTTGAAAATGTACCACCTGGAGAATATACGCTTCAGGTTGTTTTAAATGACATCGAACTGATGAGGGAATCTATCCATATTCAGAAAGATGTCCACGAAATTCCTGCGATTTATGCCCCATTACACAATAATGTGATTGAGGGAATCACTGTATATGCAGTGAGCAGAAATAAATTTCTGGATAGAGACAGCACTTCAGTAGCTAAAATGCCTCTGAAAGTTCTTGAAAATCCACAGGCTTATACAAGCATCAACCAGCAGATCATGAAGGAACAGCTTACTTACGATATCTCGGAAGTACTGAAAAATGTTCCGGGTATGGTCAAAATGCAGGGAAGCCCGGGAAGAGGTTCAGGAGACGGAAGTTTCTATTACAGCCTTAGAGGTTTCCCAACCAAAGTATCCATGGTAGATGGTGTTCCGGCAAATACCAATGGTGAGATAGATCCTGCCGACATTGAGCGTCTGGAGGTGATCAAAGGGCCTTCAGGAACTCTATATGGAGGTGCTGTAACTTCTTTTGGAGGTCTTATCAATGCAGTAACCAAAAAACCAAAAGACTATTTCGGTGGCGAGGCTTCTTATCTGATGGGAAGCTACAATCTGAACCGTGTAACCGCTGATGTTTATGGTCCCATTACAGAATCCCGAAATATGCTGTTCCGCTTAAATGCAGCGTATCAATATCAGAATGGTTTCAGAGATTCTGAATTCAGAAAATCATTTTTTGTAGCACCTACGATAAGTTATCAGGTTAATGACAGACTTAAATTTAACCTTGGAGCTCAGATTTACAATTATGAAGGAACCAATACACCGATTATTTTCCTTCCGAGAACAAGAGCTTATTTTGCTCATAATCCCGATGAACTTGGCTTCGACTGGAAAAGATCTTACTCCAATAATGATATGACCTTAAAAGCTCCGTCAATCAATGTAAAAGCAGAAGCTGTCTACAAAATTGCAGATAAATGGACTTCACAGACCTTGCTTTCAAGAAACTTCAGAAAAACAGAAGGTTTGTACCAATATCAGTTTATCAGAGGAAATACCAGTGATGCAATGTTAGAACGTAATGTACAGTGGCAGAATTCAGAAGCTTCTTCTACAAGTGTTCAACAAAACTTTAATGGAGAATTTAACATCGGAAAAATAAAAAATAAAGTCTTGATAGGATTAGATTATCTTAACCAGACAATTAATAATAACCATTCTCCAATTGTGGTATTCGACAATGTGGATGGACAAAACCTGACAGGCAGCTATGGAAGTATTTCCAAAGATCTTGCTCTTCAGAAAATTCAGGCCGCTACCCAAGCCGCTATTCTTGCTGGTAAAACACCTTTGGTAAGAAATACCACTGCATCCAACCTGTATGGGGCTTATATTTCAAATGTAACTCACATTACTGACCGTTTGACTACATTGATCAGTTTGCGTATGGACCATTATGAAAGCAAAGGCCAGCTGAATCTGAACGATAACAAACGTGCAGGAGAATTCAACCAAACAGCGTGGTCTCCAAAAGTAGGTGTTGTTTACCAGATTCTTAAAGATCAACTCTCTGCTTATGGTAACTATATGAATGGTTTCAGTTATACAGCACCTGTTACGCAGCAATTGGCTGATTATAGCGGAGATATGAAACCACAGATGGCGAACCAGTGGGAAGTAGGAATCAAAGGAAACCTTTGGAGAAACAAGATTAACTTTACCGTTTCATATTACGACATTCTTGTTGACAATATCCAGAGAGGAACCGGAGTCATCCGTGACGGAAAAGAATACAGTATTGTTATTCAGGATGGACAGCAAAGAAGTAAAGGGATTGAAATCGAAACCATCATGAATCCTGTTCAGGGATTGAATATTATGGCGGGATATGCCTACAACCACAGCAGATATGAAAAAGCAGATCCAGCTGTAGATGGCCGCCGTCCGGAATCTGCAGGTCCAGCGAATGTATTCAATTCATGGATCAGTTATATTCTTCCTATCAGAGGATTTCAGGGACTTGGAGTTGGCTTTGGGGTAAACCGTGTAGGAAAACAGATTACCGGAAACAAGGTAGTTACCGGACAGTTTGCATTTCCTGCCTATACTTTAGTCAATGCTTCCATTTCTCTTGAAAAAGAAAGATACAGATTAGGATTTAAAATGAATAATCTGGGTAATGTACAATATTTTGCAGGGCAGGGAGTGGTAGTCGCACAGATGCCTCGTAATTTTGTTGCTGAGGTTAGCTTTAAATTTTAAGAATGAAGTTAAAGTTTAGAAAAATAGCATATCAGTTACATCTATGGCTCGGACTAACGTCCGGGCTTATAGTTGTTATTATGGCTGCTACAGGATGTATCCTGGCTTTTGAAGAAGAATTAAAACACATTGTTCACCCCAACAGATATTTCGTTGAAAACATCGGTAGAAAAAAACTTGAATTATCTCAACTTACGGAAAAAGCAGAAAAAGCACTTCCTGAAGGGTTGAAAGTCAAAAGAGTGGTAATGTCTTCCGATCCCTCGCGAACCTATGTCTTCCGAACGCTGAAAATGGATGAGGAAGCATGGACGTATTGGGGGACTTATCTTTATTATTACCGGATTTATGTAGATCCCTACAATGGAAAAGTGCAGGAAGTAGAAGATGCCAAAAAAGATTTCTTTGAAATTGTGCTGGATCTCCACAGAAGACTTCTGCTGGGAGAAAAAATAGGAAAAACAATTACCGGTTATTCCACATTGATTTTTGCAATTATCCTTTTATCGGGGCTTGTGATATGGTATCCCCGTAAAATGAGTAAAACCATGCTGAAAGGAATGTTTTTCATTAAAACATCAGCCAATTGGAAAAGGATCAACTATGACGCTCATAATGTGCTGGGTTTCTATGCTGTGATTCCTTTACTCTTAATCTCTTATTCCGCATTGATATGGAGCTTTGAAGATGTAGACAAATGGGTAAAGAATACACTGAACGGAAACACTACAGAAAAGAAAGCCAAAAGTACCATCCCTTCCGAAGAACTTTCAGACCGGAATAACATCCTCAATCTGATTGGAAATACCATGGAAAAAGGACTGAAAGATAAGAAGTCAGCACTTATCAATTTTCCAAGATCGGAAGAGGGAACGTATTATGCTGAACTTACTTATGATGGAAGACAATACAGAAATGAACATTTTAATTTTGATCAGTATTCAGGAGATATTTTAAAATCTCAATCTTATAAAAACAAAAATATCGGATATGGAACCGCATTAAGAGAAAGAAATTATGATCTTCACACCGGAAGTATCCTGGGACTGACTACCAGAATTATTTATTTTCTGGCGGCTGTTATCGCACTATCACTTCCCATTACCGGATTTATCATTTATTTGAATAAGAAAAAGAAGAAACCAAAACATAAGAAAAACAAAGTAATTTTTCCTTCTCATTATCAGTAAAGGCCTCTGGAAAGAGGCTTTTACTTTTTTTTAAAACCACAAAAGTCACAAAAGTTTTATTTTAAAAACACATTAGTTCACTTAAGTAAGTTTAAAAAGATACCGCAGAAAAGTTCACATAAGAAGAAAATCAAAGATTTTTTCAAAACTTAGGTGTACTTTATTATGTATGAAATTTAGCTTTAAAAAACTTAATCGGTTAAGAACTTTTGTGACTTTTGTGATCAAAAATAATCAATTTAAAAGGTTAGAACTTCATATTATCCAGTATCAATTTTATCGAAGATAAAATCCTCGCGCCTTAAAACACATTGTTTTGGCCCTTATTTGCGCCTTCGCGTTTTCCAACTAATAAAATAATCAGTTTATCAATCCCTTCACATTTTTTGAAAAAACCTCAATCCCTTTGTTCATCTCTTCAAAATTAAGATCACCAAACCCCAGTCGCATGGCGGTAAGACCTTTATTCTGATACAACAGTGTTTTAGGAATGAAAAGATTATCTTTTGCACAGTTTCGGCTCAATTGCATCAGATTCAGTGGAATATTCCATTCCAGCCAAATGGCAAGACCGCCCGAAGGTTTCTGAAAGGAGATAAAATCACCCAGGTTTTCTTCCAGAAGCGCAGAAAAATAATCACGCCTTTCCTGATAAACTTTTAAAGATTTTTTCAGATAGCGGTTGATTTCCCCTTCTGCAATCATTTCTCCAAGGGCTCTTTCCATTAGAATATCACCCTGACGATCGATAATTCCAAGGTATTTACGCATTTCTGTCATCAGATTTTCAGGAGCCACGATAAATCCTGTCCTGAATCCCGGAGCCAAAGATTTCCCGAAAGAACCGATATAGATCACCATTCCGTTCGTATCAGCACTGGCTAAAGGAAGAATGGGGCTTTTATCGTAATGAAATTCATAATCATAATCATCCTCCAGAATAATAAATCCATATTCATTCGCAAGTTCCAATAATTCAAATCTTCTCTGAGCGCTCAAAGCAACAGTAGTAGGATAGTGGTGATGAGGTGTCAGATAAAGCATTCTTATTTTCTGCTTTTTACAGGCTTCTCTTACACTTTCTACGATAATTCCTTCCTCATCAATAGGGATAGAAACAATATCAACCCCCGCTTTCATAAAAATCATATTGACGGAAAAATAACTTAAAGCTCCTACTAATACAATATCGCCAGCCGAAAGAAGAATTTCGGAAACAATATAAATACTCATTTCAGTACTTCTGGTAATGAGCAGATTGTTCTTGGAAATAGGGAGTCCACGGGAGAGATTCAGATATTGTGATAAATGTTCTTTAAAAAACTCACTTCCATCATGATTATAATGTCCTAAAGCCTTCTGATTGGATTTACGCTTCAGAATAGAACTGTAAAACCGGGAATGCTGCCCGATCTGCGTCAAACGGATATCAGGCACTCCATCATTAAAGACATATTCACAGTCCGAATGTTCAAAAGGGTTATCAAGAATATTGGATGTTTTGAATGAAAAACCGGTCGATATTGGATAGTTTTGAAGGTTATTTTCCTCAAAATCGTTCACTTTTACAGGTTTTTCCTGATCCTTTCCAATGACAAATGTTCCTTTATTCGGAAAACTCTCTGTCCAACCCTGAGCTGACAATTCATCATACACAGCAACAGCTGTATTTCTATGGATTTCCAGCATTTCACTGAACGTTCTTGTTCCGGGAAGCTTTGTTCCAAAAGGAAGGAATCCTCTCTGAATGGCATTGATCAATTGATTCGCAATCTGCAAATAGATAGAAGTCTCTGATTTTCTATCAATCTTTATAAAACTTTCGTAAGGAATCTTAACCGGACTATCCATAATATCAAAACTGGCACCATACAACCATCCGGCAATATACTACTTTTGACATCAAAATAAAAATCTATGGAATTTCATCATCTGTTAAAAAAAATTGTACAGGAAAGAAGTACCCACGCCAAATGGCTGAATACACTTTCTTTCATGGAAAATGCCGGTGCAAGAAAAATATCAAAATGTGAACATCCAACTCTGGTTTCTCAGATCCAGCTGAAACATGCTGCTGAAGAGCACCGCCATGCTTATTATCTAAAAAAACAGATTGGGAAAATAGATCCTGAATTATGTAAAACCTACGAAAGTACAGAACTTCTGGCTCCCATAGCAACAAGCCAATATCTTCACTCATTGGACATTAAAGCCTGCCGTTATCTTCAGAAAGCTTTTAATCTTAATAAAACAGATATTAAATATGCTGCATACCTTTTTGTAACCTATGCTATTGAGGTACGTGCTGATGAACTTTATCCTGTCTACCAGCAGGTTCTTACCGAAGCTTCTTCCAGAATTATGGTAAAATCTATTATTCTTGAGGAAGAAGGCCATCTTGAAGAAATGATCAACCAGCTTAATGAATTTTCACCAGACTGGAAAAAGCATGCAGACCATGTTTTAACAATAGAAAAAGACCTGCACGAAGAATGGATTAATGCTGTTACAGAAGAAGTAGCTCAGTTGAATTATGCTTAGTAATAGCAATCGCTTTCAGGAATCTCTTAACAAAAGAAAAGAGGAAGGAACATTAAGACGTTTGCGACTTCAATCTGATGGAATTGATTTCTACTCCAATGACTATCTGGGATTTGCAAAAAATAAAGAACTTCAGCATTTACTACTGCAAAAGATTACAGATAATCCTCAATTGCTTTCAGGAAGTACGGGATCAAGGCTCATTAGTGGAAACAATGATATTGCGGTTTCTGTAGAAAATTATATTGCTCAGATGCATCAGTTTGAATCTGCATTACTTTTTCCGTCTGGATATAATGCCAATCTGGCCTTGTTTTCTACGCTTCCCAACCGTCATGATATAATTATTGTAGACGAACAGATTCATCGGTCGGTACATGATGCCTGCAAACTGTCGAATGCTAAAAAATTAAAGTTCAGGCATAATGATCTTGAGGATCTTGAAAACATTTTAAAAAGACAGGAAAACCAATGCTATATTGCCATAGAAAGTCTTTACTCTATGGAGGGAGATTTTGCTCCTATTCAGGAAATTGCTGAGCTTGCTGATCAGTATAATGCCTATTTGATTGTTGATGAAGCCCATGCATTTGGAGTTTTCGGATATGGATTGATTGAAAAATATCAGTTACAACATCAGGTTTCAGCAGTTGTGGTGACCTATGGAAAAGCACTCGGAGCCCATGGAGCAGCAATCCTCTGCAATGAAACAGTAAAATCTTATCTGATTAATTTTGCGAGTCCGTTCATTTATAGCACATCCGCACAGGATTTTCAGTGGATGAGTATAAAAACAGGATATGAATTTTTAGATCAAAATCATGACCTGGCGATAAAACTTCAGGACAATATTAAAACTTTCCGAAGCCAAAATCTAGAGTCTCCATCAATGGAAACAAGCCCGGTTCAGGCTATTGTAATTCCTGATAATCAAAAACTGAAACAATTACAGGATACTTTATCTGAGGAAGGATTCTTAGCCTATGCGATATATAGCCCCACAGTAAAAGAAGGAAGTGAACGATTGCGGATATGTCTTCACAGCTTTAATGCAGAAAAGGAAATTATAAAACTGACAGGAATCATTAAAGAATTTATTTAAAAGAAAAGAGGAGAAATAAAGCAATTTTCTCGAAAAACTTCCAAACCCCGGAACACGAATCCCGAATCTCGAAACACATGAAATTATTTATAACAGGAATAGGAACCGAAATCGGAAAAACAGTCTGCTCGGCTGTTTTGGTTCAGTATTTTAAAACAGAATACTGGAAACCCATACAGTCCGGAGATCTGCAGTATACGGACAGTGATAAAATTGAAGCATGGACAGACACGAACTTCTGCCATCCGGAAACTTTCCGATTACAGCTGGCCGCATCACCACATCAGTCCGCAAGAGAAGAAAATATTACCATAAATCTGAATGATTTTCAACTCCCAAAAACCGGAAACCCATTGATTGTAGAAGGAGCAGGAGGCCTTATGGTGCCCTTATCTGACTCTACATTCATGATCGATCTGATAGAAGAATTAAACCTTCCGGCTGCATTGGTAGTCAGAAATTATCTCGGATGTATCAATCACAGCTTATTATCAATCATAACATTACAACAGAGAGAGATCCCATTGGAATATTTAATTCTTAACGGAGATTTCCCGGAAGATACAGAAAGAGTAATCTGCAGTTTTATTGAAAAAGAAACAAAAATTATAAAGATTCCCGAAATCAACACTACTGATAAGGAATCTATAAAACATGCTGCAAAGCAATTAACAATAACAAAAATAGGATAATGGATACAAAAACAACATTGAGAAATACCTGGACTAAAGAAGAGATTGAGGAAATTTATCATCTTCCTCTGATGGAACTGATCTATAAGGCAGCCACCGTACACCGCGAATGGCATGATCCTTCTGAAGTACAGATCTCCACTTTATTATCCATCAAAACCGGCGGATGTCCTGAAGACTGTTCATACTGCGGACAGGCAGCCCGTTATCACACGAATATCAAAGTACAGGCTTTGTTGCCAACTGAAACTGTAATTGCCCATGCTCAGAAAGCAAAAGATTCCGGATCTTCAAGATTCTGTATGGCTGCAGCATGGCGTGAAGTTCGTAATAACCGTGACTTTGACAGGGTGATTGACATGGTAAAAGGCGTAAATGATCTAGGCCTTGAAGTTTGCTGTACACTGGGAATGCTTACTGAAGAACAGGCTATCAGACTACAGGAAGCAGGATTATATGCGTACAATCACAATCTTGACACCTCTGAGCAATATTATGAAGAGATCATTTCTACCAGAACATTTGACAACAGGATCAATACCATCAACAATGTAAGAAATGCAGGAATCACCGTGTGCTCCGGAGGAATTATCGGACTGGGTGAAACCCACAGAGACAGAATTTCAATGCTTCTGACATTAGCAACAATGCCAAAACATCCGGAATCTGTTCCTATCAATGCATTAGCAAGAGTAGCAGGAACACCTTTAGAGGATAATGAAAAAGTAGATACCTGGGAAATGGTAAGAATGATTGCTACCGCAAGAATCGTAATGCCGTCTTCTATGGTAAGATTAAGTGCCGGCCGTATAGAAATGTCTGAGACAGAACAGGCTTGGTGCTTTATGGCAGGAGCCAATTCCATTTTCACAGGAGAAAGAGAAACATTATTGGTAACGCCTAATCCGGGAGTTTCTGAAGATATGCAGATGCTTCAGACATTAGGATTGAAACCTATGATGAAAAAGGAAACCTGCTGTTAGATAATTATGAATTATGAATGATGGGCTGGATCATTAGTATTATCGCTTTTATTATAACATTGATAAATACCTTAATCAATATTTAACGCTAAGATTCGCAAAGAAATATTGATTAAATGTAAAAATATTTCGTTCGCAAAGGCATTCTATTCAGCAAGGCAGAATGTTTATTATTGCTTAGTGAAGCGCCTTTGCGAATTTAAAAACAGCATACAAATTAAAAAACTTAGCGATCATAGTGTTAAAATTAAAGTACTACGTCACTCATTTTTACTCTTTACATCAATATATGAATACAATAACAAAAGAAATCAGCCTGCAGCAAAGAGATAAAGCGGTCAACTGGCATCCGTATACGCAGATGAAAACAGCTGACGATATTATTCCTATTGTAAAAGGAAAAGGAATTTACCTGTATGATAACGAAGGAAAAAAATATCTGGATGTCGTTTCATCTTGGTGGGTGACTTTGCACGGCCATTCTCACCCTTATATTGCACAACGCGTTTTTGAACAGTTAAATACACTGGAACAGGTTATTTTTGCAGGATTTACCCATGAATCCGCTGTAAAGCTTTCTGAAAATTTACTCAAACTTCTTCCGGCTGGCCAGAAAAAGGTCTTTTATTCGGATAATGGCTCTACAGCAGTAGAAGTTGCTTTAAAAATGTGTATTCAATATGCATACAATAAAGAGAAAAAGAAGACGAAGATTTTAGCTTTTAAAAATGCTTATCACGGAGATACTTTCGGAGCCATGTCTGTAAGTGAAAAAAGCTTCTGGACAAGACCTTTTGAAAGCATGCTGTTTGAAGTTGTTTTTATTGATACACCCAATGCAGAAAACCTGGAAAGCCTGCAAAAACAGATTAAAGATCTGGCTGATGAAGTGGCTTGCTTTATCTATGAGCCATTAGTTCAGGGTGCTGCAGGAATGTTGATGCATAAAGCTGAAGACCTTGGCCAGCTAATGAAATTCTGCAGGGAAGAGGGGATTCTTATGATCCAGGATGAAGTTTTTACAGGATTTGGAAGAACGGGTAAGCTTTTCGCAGCAGATTATCTTACAGAAAAACCGGATATTATGTGTTTTTCAAAAGGACTTACCGGAGGAACTATGCCAATGGGAATCACGACTTGTTCTGATGAAATTTACAATGCCTTTCTTTCAGATGATCGTCATAAAACCTTATTTCACGGGCATTCGTTTACAGCCAATCCTTTAGCCTGTACAGCGGCTCTTGCCAGCATGGAACTATTACTTACAAACGAAACTCAAATGAATATCAACCGCATCACTCATCAACATTCAGAGTTTGCAAAAGCACTTGCTTTTCATCCTCATGTAGAAAAGGTTCGTCAGATCGGGACTATTTTAGCTTTCGATTTTAAAACCGGGAATGGTACTTCTTATTTCAATGAAATAGGGAAGAAGCTTTACAATGAATTCTTAAAAAGAGGGATTATTATGAGGCCGCTGGGGAATGTAATCTATCTGGTTCCGCCATATTGTATTACTTCCGAAGAATTGGATTTTGTATATCAGAATATTATGGAAGTTCTGGATCAGTTTAGAGATTAAACGATCTCTTCAGGTAATAATTTTTTTAAACCTTATAGATTTCCAAAATCTATAAGGTTTTTAGGGTTTTATATTCAGCGTTTTATTTTCGCAATAATTGCCTGATTGTCTTAGAGCTCTTGCTCAGCTTTCTTTAAAATACCAATCAACTCTTTCAATTCTTCTTTACTGAATTCAAGCAAATTCTGATTATAATGGCTTGACGGAATTTTTATATAGTTGACCCAGGATGAAAGTTTCTCACGATAAACACTCCCAAATTCAATATTGCTCATAGTGACAAATTTATATTTGGTTTCCTGATTCGATTTTTCATTTTCTTTCTGTTCCACAGTATGAAGAGCCTGGATAAGCTTCCCCAATTCATTTTTATCAATCGTAAGGGTCTTTTTCGATATTTGGTCAAAAGTTTCATATTCATACATTATCCCCAGAAAAGTTTCTGATAAGTTATCCGAAGCGTCTTTTGTTTCAATTTTTTGAATATTCAGGTTTTTAAAATTACCTACATTAATGATTTTCTTCTCAATTAATGTCCCTTTTCTAGAATTGATGGGAAGTCCGCGAGATGTTGTTGTAGATCTTTGAACAGGAGGTGGTGCAATTTGAGCAGCTGCCCATACACCTGATACACAGGAAATCATAATGATGATTCTTTTCATTGATAGAATTGTTATTAGTTTTTTAAATATATATTTTTTCTACTTCTTAATTAGCTTTTTTGTGGAAAATCTTCCATTTTCAAAAATAGTTTTTACAAAATACACTCCTTCAGAAAGGTCAGAAACATCAGCATTATTTTCTATTACAGTTTTTAATAATTTTCCACCAACAGAATAGATCTCTATTTTATCAATTTTTTCTTTTGATTGATAAGTTAAATGATTTTGTACTGGGCTTCCAAAAGTAATTTCAGGATTATTTTTTACCGTTCCTTTTGTTGCTAATGTAGCAGTACCGTTTATAAGATATTTTACAATATTTAATGTTTCTCCATCGGTGCTCACAATGATATTATTATCAAAAACCTTTATTGCGTTAATATTATGATAGACTAAATTAGGATCATTTTCTATATATTCTCCAAATACAGGATCAACAGTTCCATTTTGATTTAGCTTAGAGATATAATAATAAGTGTAGCCACTATTATTAAGGTCAGCAAAGCCCGCAATATAATAAGAACCATTTTTTTCATAGATATCACGGAATTCAAGTCCAACAATACCATTATAATTAAATGTGGTATCTGGTGTACCATCGGCATTAAGCCTTCCTAATGCAGGTGGTGTCTGCCACATTAAATCATTCTTTGCATATACAATTTTATTGGCAGAATCTACTTTTACAATACTGGGGTCACCACTAAACAAAACTTCTCCATTGTTACCAAAACCAGTCATAGGCTGCCCGTCAACAGTGTATTTTTTTATTGTACCATTTCCAAAAAAAAGAAGATTAAGCTGGTTATCTAAAATGATCCGAGGAAGATAAGGACTCTGAAAAGGATTCTGTTGATAAGTCAGTATTTCTCCGTTATTCCCAAAGCTATTGTCTGATGTACCATCCGAATTTAATCTTAATGTATGAGTTTTCCCGTCAGTTTGTCCAAAAGAATCCATACTTATTCCTGAAACAAGAATTTTATTTCCCTGCTGTATAAGATTAGTTAATTCAAAAGAAACTGATAAATTAGCTAATACCTTTATTCCTCCATTTCCAAATGAAGGGTCTAACTGCCCATTCGGAAGTAATCGAATTACATCCAAATAACACATATTGTTTGTAGAACCATATCGTTTGAGCAGTAAAGTAAATTTATCATCTGCATGTCTTATAAATCCAGCAAGAGAACCATCATTGTAATTCAATGCAATGTTGCCATTCGTGCCAAAAGTCATATCTAAAGAGCCACTGTAATTTGTCGCTTTAGAAATAATTAATTGGTTGGTGCCGGTATTATAGGATTTATAGAATACTGAATTTGTCGCTGCAGTCAATTCTCCTGCATAAGAGCTTCCCGTTCCTAAATATGAGCTTCCTGCTGGAAGGGTATAAATCCCGTTCGAAGCAAACGCAGGATCTTTGGAAATAATTTGTGCAAAAGAAGCTTGTGCCACGAGAGTAAGCACAAATAATAATTGTTTTTTCATTGTTTGGTTTTTTTAATAAAATTTTGAGGTTATAATGTAACCTGTGTAAGTATAATTTTTAGGTTGTGTTTTCAAATGTATGATAAAATTTTAGAAAAGTAAAAAAGTGCTCAGATTTTTGCTTTACTCCAGTCCATTTCCCCATGAATGAAGTTCAGAAAGAATAGGGCCAAGCTTTTGACCTTTTTCGGTTAACTTGTAATATACTTCAGGCGGAAAATTATAGACTTCAATCCGTTCAATAATAAGGTCGTCTTCAAGCTGCTTCAATTGCTCTGCAAGTACTTTCTTGGAAACCCGGGGCATACTTCGCCAAAGTTCTACAAAACGTACTTTATCTTCTTCAAAAAGGTTATGCAGAATCAGTGGTTTCCATTTCCCTGAAAGAATATTCAGGCTTCGTCTCAATCCACAGTTTTTAAATTCTTCAAAATTCATATGTCAGTTGAATATTTATGGTTAACCTTTTGGTAACCTTCGATTGTTTTACCCCGATCGGGCAATAGCTTTGCTGTACAAACTTAGTCAAAATGAAATTACAATTATGGCGCAATGCAACATTGCTATTGAATATTGATGGAATTTCCATCCTCGTAGATCCAATGCTTGGGGAAAAAGGTTCTCTTGGTAAATTCCCAATGGTAGACAACGAATTACTGAATCCTCTGGTAGATCTGCCTTTTGGCAAGGAAGAATTAAATCAAAAACTTGAAAAAGTAGATGCTATAGCTGTTACCCATCTTCATCCTGATCATTGGGACACTAGAGCTATTGAACTTCTTGACAAAAATATTCCGATCATCTGTTCATATCTCATTTCAGAACAAATTGCAGAACAGGGTTTTACAAATATTACCTCTGTTAGTAACAGCGTACAATGGAGAAATATTGAGATAACTAGTACCAAAGGACAACATGGAACGGGAGAAATCGGAGAGAAAATGGGAATTGTAAATGGTTTTGTTTTTAAAACAGAAAATAAATCCGTTTATATCGCAGGAGACACCATCTGGTATAATGAAATTGCTCAGGAAATTGATAAACATGAACCACAACATATCATTGTTGCAGGTGGAGCCGCCACTTTTTCAGTAGGAGATCCTATTATTATGACCAGTGAAGATATTATAAAAGTCTGTGAACACGCTCCCGAATCTACAGTTTGGGTAACTCATCTGGAAGCGGTAAGCCATTGCAAAGAAGACAGAAAATTTATTCAGGGAAAAATAACGGAAAAAGGACTCGAAAACCAATGTTTTATATTGAAAGACGGAGAAGAGGTAAGCCTGAAACAGATATGAAATAAATAACAGGAGTTATGGCTTATTTTTTGAATATTTCCTGATAAATAATTGGTATGCTGTCAGCTTTTCTCTTACATCTTGATTGGAAAGAATTATTATTGGGACACGAAGAGTGGTCTTTTCTTTTAGAGATCATTCTTCGTACCATGATTATGTTCCTTGCTATTATCATAGGACTTAGAATTTTAGGAAAAAGAGGGGTAAAACAGCTCTCAATCTTTGAATTGGTAGTCATTATTGGCCTGGGATCGGCAGCAGGAGATCCTATGTTTAATAAGGATGTCGGAATTATTTCATCCCTTATTGTTTTTATTGTTATTATTCTTCTATATTCTATTGTGACCCATTTTATCGGAAAAAGTAAACGTTTTGAAAATCTGGTAGAAGGAAAATCCATCTGCCTGGTAGAAAATGGCGAATTTTCAATTAAAAACTTTCAAAAAGAAAACCTTGGGAGTGACGAATTCTTTGCAGAGTTGAGACTAAAAGGAATTTCGCAACTTGGACAGATTGAAATGGCTATAGAAGAAATATCAGGAGAGATCAGTGTATTCTTTTTAGAAGATGAATCTGTAAGATATGGGCTTCCTATTATGCCAGGCTCATTACTTAATCCGTTACAATATATTCATGAGGACAAACATTACTCTTGTATATTTTGTGGGTATACAGAACATAAAAAAGCGGGCAATGCCGGACGCTGCCCAAAATGCCAAAAAGAAGAATGGGTAACATCCAGCAATAAAAGACGTGTCACCTGACCTTTGTCCATCCTAATCCTCAACATATTTATTTCTCGCAGCCTTCATTCCAAAATACAACATCAATATTACCGCAAAACTTAATAAATAAAATGAGCTGTTCCAGGAAACATCCCAATCATGCAGTTTTCCAAATAATGGAGGCCCAAATGCAGCAATCAGATATCCGACAGACTGAGCCATTCCGGAAATTTTAACAGCATTGATACTGCTTTTCGTTCTCGTTGAAAAAAATAGGATAGATAAACTGAAAGACAAGCCATTAGAAATCCCTATGATCACAGCATTCACATAAATCCACTGAGATTTAAGGAACACAAACATCATCGTACTTCCAAACATCAGGGTGCATATAAAAAGAATCATCAGTCTCTGATCTTTCATCTTACTGGCAATAATCGGGCAGCAGAACGTCACAGGAATCATCGTAATCTGAATCACAAAGAAAACCCAGCCGGAGCTTTCTCCCTGCATATGAAAATCTGCAAGAAATGAAGGCAGCCAGGCTACCAGACAATAATAAAATAAAGACTGCAGACCCATAAAAATACTGATGTTCCATGCCTGAGCAGATTTGAACATATTAAAATCAGAAGTACTGAGTGCCGTTTTAGGAAGATTTGGATTTCTTTTATTAAAGATAAATTCCAATACTAAAACAAGAAAACCCAATGCCGCAATAACCAGCCAGATTCCTAAAGAACCTTTCCATCCAAACCCCGTCAGTTCCCCGATCTTCACACTAAAACCAGAAGCCAGGGCCGCCGTAAGATTCATGGATACAGCAAAAATTCCAGTCATAAGACCAATCTGCTTCGGGAAATTATTTTTAACGTATCCCGGAGTGACCACATTTCCAATGCATATCCCTAAGCCAATAAATATAGATCCTAAAAATAACAGCCAAAGAGATCCGCTGATTCTTAAAAATAAACCAAAACTTAAAATAATCAGAGAATACATCAGAAGTTTACTGATTCCGAACTTATTAGAAAATCTACTGACCAATACAGAGCAGGCTGCAAACATAAACAGTGGAATAGAGGTAAGCAGACTTACCTGAAAATTATCAAGTTTCAATGCATCTCTTACTTCTCCCAATACAGGAGCAACTGCCACAATTGGTGAACGGAGGTTACTGGAAATTAATATAACTACCAGAACGTTAATGATTAACAAAACATACGAAGCATTCCTTTTTACTTCATTCTTCATCATAATAAAAACTTTTCTGCAAAATTAATATAGTAATTTTGTTTAATTTTGCCAAAGTTTTAACCTAAAACGACATGAATGCCAACAACAGCATAAAAATAGATGATCTGAAGAAACCTTATTTTGTATGGTTTGAAGAAAACTGGGTTCATGATGATGTCCTTCACCATCATCAGAAAGGTCAGCTGGTATATGTGGAAAGTGGGTTCCAATACATCACTATTGAAGAAAAAATCTATCTTCTCCCACAAAATCATGCCGTATGGATTCCTCCAAATGCAATTCATAAAACTAATTCACATTCCGAAAAGATAAAACTGATGATCATGTTTGCTGATATCAGTACAAAAAATCCCTTTTATCATGAGGTTAATGTATTTTCTGTTCCACCGGTTTTAAAAGAAATGATAAAATATGCGGAAAAATGGTCTAAGCAAATGATTTCTGATGATGATGAAAATCTATTTCTCAAAGCATTGTTCAACGAACTTCCGCGATTTGTTGAACATTCCTTAACGCTCCATATCAGTCTTCCAAAAGATCAACGCCTTACAAAAGTTATTGAGCATCTTCATCATCACTATCGGGATGAAATTAAGATGGAAGATCTCAGCGATACAGCACTTTTGTCTTTCCGTACATTGGAACGTATTTTCAAAAAAGAAACCGGACTCACTTTAAGTAAATACCAGCAGATGCTTCGTATCATTAAAAGTCTGGAATTTCTGAGTGCTGGGCATCTTACTATTTCAGAAACAGCTTATGAAGTAGGGTACAAGAGTGTACAGGCCTATACCAGAAGTTTTCTGTCTGTAATGCAGTTCAGACCTACAGATTTTATTAAAACAATTCAATAGACGTTTAGAGCACCTGCAGAAGCCGGTCGAAATATAGCAAAAAAGAGACTTATTGAGATCTTAAAACTTTGAACATTACTTTGTATAAAAGCAATTGACTTGTTTGAAAAAGAGTATAATTCACATTTTACATCATTTTCCACTTCAACAGCCAATATTCAATTATGATACTATTGAAAATAAAAAGGTCTCCACGAATGAAGACCTTAAAAAAACACAAATGATGAAAAAAAATTATTTCGATCCACAAATATAAGTAAAAATCATGTTATGCAAAACATCATAAGCTTATTTTTTTTAATAATTATTTATTTTAAGTAAAAATAATTATTCTCTAAATGATTTTGGTTTTCTTTAGGATTCCGAAATTCTTTACACAAAAACATATCCTGTTAAATATAATTCGCGCCCTGATGAATTGTATGCCGTTTTTTAGCATGAACAGAATAGTTGTGAGAAGTGAATTATTATAAAAATAAAGCTACTTTAAAACAATACTCAAACAATTGTTTAACTTTTTTGTGACTCTACTCATAAAAACCTATAGAATTTTTGCTGTATTTTCTCCAAAAAACATATTGCATGAAGCCAAAAAAATTTAAAGGAGTCCCAAAACAAAAATTCGGAGGTTTCCATGATACAGAAACCAGAAAAATATTTGATCAGGATTCCATGTCGTTAAAATTTGAAACATTAAAAGAGAGATTTTTCTCAGTCAATAAGTGGCAAAGTTATTGCGGGGAGGCATTTGCAGCATTTAAGCTTTACGATTTCAATGGTCATCCTGTGGATCGTGAACCACAGAAAGGAGATTTTATAAGGATTGATATTCCGGGACCGGGAGAACCTGAAGCCAAAAGATATGATTGGGTGGAAATTACAGATATCTGTTTTTATCAGAACAGTTTTGCCGAAAGTATAACAATGACCTGCAGACCGTCCAGAAACCCTGAAGATAAAAAAAACCGCCATATTGCTCATTTTTACAGCTCCGGAGCAACCTCTACCTTTATGATATCAAAAAGTCCTGCTCATGTAAAAGCCGCAGTATACGGACGTAATGAAAGACCTAATCTGAATGCTAAATTACTTGATGTCATCAGGAATCTTGTCACCGCCGCAGGAGGAATGATGGGAACTGCTAAAATACAATGGAAACAGCTTACCGACAGTTTATTGGATTTTGAATAACCTTTTTCAACCTTTTTTGATCTAGATCAAAGTTTGGTATTTGTTGTACAGGGACATTTGCACCTGAATATTTTAAACAAAATTTATGAGTACAACATTAGAAAAAGGGCAGACTATTAATTTCTATCAGGCGACCGCTCCTATTATCATTTCGGTATTTGGAATTTATCTTACCATAGGAATTGCCTTGGGAGTACTTCCCGGGTTTGTCCAGAACACATTAGGTTTTGACAGCATTATTGTGGGGCTTGTTATTGGTTTGCAGTCGTTGTCAACACTTTTGACGCGTGCCTATTCCGGGAAAATTACAGATACCAGAGGAGCCAAGAAAAGTAAAATGTCAGGTGTGGTATTAGCTGTTATTGCCGGGATTGTTTATATACTTGCAATACTATTTCAGGGGCATCCGCTGATGGCACTTCTCTTTCTGTTAGCAGCAAGAATCATTCATGGTATTGGCGAAAGCTTTCTGGTTACCGGAGCATTGACGTGGGGAATAGGGCTGGCAGGCCCCTCTAACTCTGGAAAAGTAATGACCTGGAACGGTATTGCTATGTATGCAGGAATTGCAATCGGAGCTCCTGTCAGTATCTGGTTGAGTAAAGAATACAATATGCTGCCTGCTTTCATCCTTATAGCCTTACTTCCGCTTGTAAGCTGGCTTTCTACCGCAAAACTTCCTTCTATTCCTGTAGATAAAGATCATGTACGAACGCCTTTTTACAAGGTAATCGGGGCAATATCGGGGCAGGGACTGAGTCTTGCTTTTTCATCAATGGCTTTTGGATGTATTGCTTCTTTTATTGCTTTATTTTTCTCACAAAAGAATTGGGGAGATGCTTCACTTGCTTTTATGGTTTTCGGAATATGTTATGTTCTTACCAGAATTTTCTTTGCTTCATTTCCGGATAAATACAGAGGTTTTAAGATTGCTTTGATCTCTCTGATCATCGAAGTGGCAGGACAGCTGCTGATATGGACATCTGTTTCCAAAACATTAGCCATTATCGGATGTGGATTAACTGGGATTGGATTTTCATTGGTCTTTCCGGCATTGGGAGTTCTTGCCATTCAAAAAGTAAAACCACAAATGAGAGGAACAGCATTGGGAGCGTATGTTGCTTTTGTTGATCTTTCCTTAGGATTGGCTGGACCTATTGCCGGGCTGATTGCAGGCTGGTTTGATTATCAGGCAGTATACCTTTTCGGGGGAATCAGCTGTATGGTATCAATGATTATTTTATTATTTAATAAAAAATAAAAATGGAAAATTCTATCATTACTCAAGCAGAGAAAACAAAAAAAATACGTTCTGCATTTATCATTAAAAATAAACAGTATCTCACCCCACATCTTGTCCGTGTGGTATTTGAAATGGATGACAGTCAGACTGAACTGCTTGCCAATGTGCGTTCCGGTTCAAATAATAAAATCTTTTTTCCAACTGAAGAAGGAAGAACTCCTTTAATCAGAACATATACTAACAGAAAAATTGACTTGGAAAACCGGGAATTGAGTATAGATTTCGTTGCCCATGGTGATAACGGGCCCGCTTCTGCATGGGCATTACAAGCGAGTCCTGGTGATTCATTGGAAATAGGGATGAAAGAAAGTACAAGGCCTT
Source organism: Chryseobacterium sp. D764 (assembly GCF_019317325.1). Lineage (NCBI taxonomy): Bacteria > Pseudomonadati > Bacteroidota > Flavobacteriia > Flavobacteriales > Weeksellaceae > Chryseobacterium > Chryseobacterium sp. D764. The sequence goes on from NZ_CP079219.1 coordinate 846,232, forward strand.
TAGTTCCCGATGCTGATTTTTATCTGCTGGCGGGAGATGCAACAGCATTACCTGTCATTTGTGCTATTGCTGAGCAGTTTCCACCTTATATATCCGCAAAGATCCTATTAGAGGTGGCAGGCAAAGAAGATGAACTTATTCTGTGTTCCGCAGCAGATGTATCAGTAGAATGGCTTCACAATCCTCATCCGGAAGAGGGAAGCCGGCTTGCAGAAGCTGTAAAATCTGTTCAGTTTCCGCCCGGAGTTTTGAAAGAATATGTGTATATCGCTGCAGAATACACAACAGTTCATGAACTTCGTAATTATTTTAAAACAACCCCGCAATGGGATCCCCATGGTCTATATATCTGCTCGTACTGGAAAGCCGGACAGACAGAAAATATATAGACCGTTTTGATAAAAATAGTAAGCAAATCCTTTTTATCATTACTTTTGCTTACATGCAGGAACTTTTAGCTTCATATATTAAAAATAGAATATCAGTAACGGATGAAGAATTGAATACCATTCTTTCTTATTTCAAACATGTTCAATTAAAAAAGAATGAAACACTCCTTACCAACGGACAACACAGCCAACGGACATTTTTTGTTGTAAACGGTTGTCTCCGTATATTTTTTATTAATGAAGAAGGGCAGGATTCCACGCGATATTTTGCATTTGAAAATCAGTTTGCAACAGCATTAACCAGTTTTATTACTTCTGAGCCCTCCGACGAATTTATTCAGGCCGTGGAGGATTCAGAAGTATATTACATTAGTCATGAAAGCTTTTACCATCTCCTGGATATTATTCCGCAATGGGAAAAATTTTACAGGATATATCTGGAAACAGCGTATGTGAGTAATACGAAGAGACTGATGTCTTTCCTTGTTCAGGATGCTCTTGAAAAGTACCGCCAGCTGCTGAATGAAAATCCTGTTGTAGTAAGGAGACTTTCTAATAAAATGGTAGCTTCCTATCTTAATATCTCTCAGGAAACTTTAAGCAGATTGAAATCAAGACTTTGATTTTTGTTTGACAAATCTAATAATATTACAAAGAGCTTTAAATCATTTTTAAACGGAATAAAATTCTCAAAAAATTAATACCAGAGCCTTCTCAGGAAAAATTTAAGCCTTATATTTGCACTCATGTTAAAATGGTTCTCCATATTATGCTCAATGATGTATGTGCTGGCTACCACCAATGCGGGGGAAGTACTGAAGGTGCCTATGTTTGTGGAACATTTTATGGAATATCATGGAAGCTTATCAGAGTTTGTCATGGAGCATTATGATAATCACAAAGAGGATTCTGACTGGGATACTGATCAGAAACTGCCATTTATCAATCCTCCTATTGTATTGACTGTACATGCCCAGCTTCCGGAACTTACATTTGAAATAAAAAAACCTAAAGAAATTACTGTTTCCAAGAAAAACAGTATCTACAAGGAAAAAGATTTCTCCAATCATTATCTTTCCCAGATTTTCCAGCCTCCGCGGCTTTCATAACTGATTTTACACTGACATTGCTTTAGACTTAAAGCAGTCCATTTATTATTACATCAATTTAACCTATCGTGCATTATAACTCTGTTTATGATGTCTTTACTAAACTTTGTTTAAATTTTTCAGAATGATAAGTTTACAACAAAGCACATGATTATCAGGGAGATATTCTTACTGAGTGATATGATATCTTCTGTGCTTTTGTAATTGTACAAATAAAGACTTCAGCAGCTTTTATAAGATATTCCGGGTTATCAATTAATAGTTTTTTCCATGTTAAATAAAATTATTGAGTTTTCTGTAAAGAATAAACTCATCATTGCTCTGTTTACAGTGGGGCTTGTTCTTTTTGGGGTCTATGAAACCACCAAACTACCCATAGATGCTCAGCCGGACATCACCAATAATCAGGTACAGATTATTACGACTGCTCCTTCTTATGGTGCAGCAGATATTGAACGCCTTGTTACATTTCCTATCGAACAGGCTACCAGCAATATCAGCGGAATTACAGAACTTAGAAGTTTCTCACGTTTCGGACTGTCATTAGTAACGGTAGTTTTTGATGACAATACGGATGTCTACTGGGCACGCCAGCAGGTTCAGGAACGTTTGCAGCTTGTTCAGGACAATATCCCGGCCGGAATCGGAAAACCGGAACTGGGACCTATTTCCACAGGATTGGGAGAAATTTTCCAATATGTGGTAAGGGCCAAAAAAGGATATGAAAATGTCTATGATGAAACGGGACTCAGAACCATTCAGGATTGGGTGGTCAGAAGACAGCTTCTGGGAACTAAAGGAGTCGCCGATGTCAGCAGTTTCGGAGGAAAACTGAAACAATATGAAATCGCCATTAATCCCAACAGACTTCAGGCATTCAATATCAATATCAACGATGTTTTTGGAGCGTTGGAGAAAAATAACCAAAATACCGGAGGTGCTTATATTGAGAAGAAAGAAACCGTTCTTTTTATTCGCAGCGAAGGGCTTCTGGGAAGTACGGAAGATATCGGAAGTATTCAGGTGGCAGAAACCAAAGAAGGTATTCCGGTACACATTAAAGATGTTGCTTCCGTAAAGATAGGGTATGCAACAAGATATGGTGCTATGACCTATAATGATACAGGAGAAGTATCCGGAGCTATTGTCCTGATGCTGAAAGGGGAGAATGCCAATGTAGTGATTGGAAATATTAAAGAAAGACTGGAAAAAATACAGGAATCATTACCTGAAGGGGTTGTCATTGAACCTTTCCTTGACCGTGCTAAAATGGTAAACAACACCATCAGTACAGTAAAAACAAACCTGATGGAAGGCGCTTTGATTGTTGTTTTTATTCTGGTTTTATTCTTAGGAAACTTCAGAGCAGGATTATTGGTAGCTTCTGTAATTCCTTTAGCGATGCTTTTCGCTATCATTATGATGAATATTTTTGGGGTAGGAGGAAACCTGATGAGTCTTGGAGCGCTTGATTTCGGACTTATCGTAGATGGAGCCGTTATCATCGTGGAAGCGGTACTGCATCAGCTGGCCCACAAAAAGCATTTCGGAAAAGATAATATGCTCAGCAAAAAAGAAATGGATGACCAGGTTTCTGGTTCTGCGACCAAAATGGTTAACAGTGCCGTTTTTGGGCAGATCATTATCTTAATTGTATATCTTCCGATTTTTACACTTCAGGGCATTGAAGGTAAAATGTTTAAGCCAATGGCCCAGACCGTTGCATTTGCCCTGATTGGCGCATTTATTCTTTCCCTTACTTATATTCCTATGATGAGTTCTCTGGTATTGAGCAGAAAGAAGAAAGAAAAAGAAAATATTTCAGACCGTGTAATGGGAAAAGTAGAAACTGGCCACCAGAAATTCCTGATAAAAGCCCTTAAATATAGAAAAACCATTATTCTGGGAGTGTTAGTACTGTTTGTTGGTGCTGTTTTTACCCTTTCCAGAATGGGTGGGGAATTTATCCCATCTCTTGAAGAAGGTGACTTTGCCGTTGAAATGAGGATTCTTCAGGGAAGCAATATCAATGAAACCAAAAAAGCAACCAGTCAGGCAGCTAATATACTTTTAACCCAGTTTCCTGAAATACAGAAGGTGGTCATGAAGATTGGTAGTGCAGAAATTCCTACGGAACCAATGCCAATGGATTCCGGAGATATGATCATTGTCTTAAAACCTAAAAAAGAATGGACTTCTGCAAAAACATTTCCAGGACTTTCTGATAAAATGAGTAAAGCACTGAGCGTTATTCCGGGATTGACAACCAGTTTTCAGTTCCCGGTACAAATGCGTTTCAATGAACTGATGACCGGAGCAAGGCAGGATGTGGTATGCAAAATTTATGGGGAAGATCTGGACAGCCTTGCTGCCTACGCAAAAAAGATGGGAAGCATTATCAACACGGTAAAAGGAGCTCAGGATCTTTATATAGAACCCGTTGTGGGAGCTCCACAGGTTGTTATTGATTATAACCGTTCGGAACTGTCCCGATATAATATTTCCGTGGCAGATATCAACAGGGTTATCAATATGGCTTTTGCCGGTCAGACAGCAGGTGCTTTATACGAAGGAGAGAAGAAGTTTGATATTGTAGTCCGGATGGATAATGAACATAAAAAAGATATCACAAGTATCCGGAATCTTTTGATACCTACCGCTTCAGGAGAGCAGGTTCCTTTATCACAGCTGGCCAAAGTAGAGCTTAAAAACAGTCCGAACCAGATCCAGAGGGAAGATACCAAAAGAAGAATCATCGTAGGGTTTAATGTAAGAGGAAGGGATGTTCAGAGCATCGTGGAAGAACTTCAGCAAAAGGCAGGTAAAAGCCTGAAACTATCACCCGGATATACCGTTTCTTATGGAGGAGCTTTTGAAAATTTAAATGAAGCCAAAGCCAGACTCGGAGTAGCAGTTCCTATTTCATTAGTAATGATTTTCCTGTTGTTGTTCTTTGCTTTCGGTTCTGTAAAACACAGCTTACTGATCTATACCGCCATTCCATTGTCTGCGATAGGAGGTATTTATTTTCTGGCATTGAGAGGAATGCCTTTCAGTATCAGCGCAGGGGTAGGATTCATCGCTTTATTCGGAGTAGCAGTACTTAATGGAATTGTTTTGATATCAGAGTTTAACCGATTGAAAAAGAATGGAATAACAAACACCAACAGAATTGTACTGATGGGTACAAAAATCAGACTTCGTCCGGTGTTAATGACAGCTTTTGTGGCTTCGTTAGGATTTCTTCCTATGGCGATCAGTAATGGTGCTGGAGCAGAAGTACAGAGGCCTTTGGCTACCGTTGTAATCGGCGGTTTGATGCTTGCTACACTTTTAACCCTTTTTGTACTTCCTATTCTCTATGTTTTATTCGAAAATATTAATAAAGATAAAATGAAATTCTCTAAAAAATTCAACTATAAAAAACTGTCCGTTTTCCTACTGCTGATCTCTTTCGGAAGTTTTCAGGCTCAGGAAAGCATTACTTATGACCAGGCTTTGGAAAAGGCCTATCAACAAAACGGAACCCTTAAAAACTCAAAATTAGTATCAGATTATCAGGAAAAACTCAAAGCCAGCTATCTGGATATTCCACAAATGGAAGTTACAGGCGGATTTGGACAGATTCAGGGAGAGGAAACCGACAATTCTTTCGGAATCTCTCAAAGATTCAGTTTTCCTACGGTTTATTCAAAAAGAAAACAAATGCTGGATGCGGAATGGTCTGCGGGTATCATCAATCAGAATCTGACCAAAACACAGCTTACGAAAGAGGTTACAGACGTTTTCTACAGAATATTAGTGCTTCAGGAGAAGAAAAAAGTATTGGAATATATCAGCCAGATGTACAATAATTTTGCTGACAAGGCGGGATTAAGATTAAAAAAAGGAGAAGCCAATATTTTAGAGGAATCAACCGCTGAAATCCAGAAAGAACAGGTACAAGTACAGCTGAACACTCTTGAGAATGATCTAGATATCGCAAAACTTCAGCTTCAGGTATTACTTCAGTCTGAGAATCCTTACCAGCCGATTGCTGATCAACCGACAATGAATATGGGTATTCAGATTTCTGAGGAAATGGTAAAACAACATCCTGAACTTCAGTATCTGCAGCAACAGATTAAAGTAGGAGAGGCGGAAGTACAGCTGGAGAAAAGCAAACTGCTTCCGGATCTTCTTGTTGGATATACCAATCAGAGTATGAAAAACATCAATAATAACCGTTTTAATTCGGTTCAGGTGGGCGTAGGAATTCCATTGTTTACAAAAGGGCAAAGAGCTTTGGCAAAGGCTGCACAGGCAAAAATTGCAATATCCGAAAATCAATACCAGCGAAAAGAAATTGAGCTGAAAAACAGATTGAGACAGCAACTGAATAATTATATGAATCAACAGAGAATCATTGAAAATTATCAACAAAAACAACTTCCGAAATCTGAAATCATTTTAAAAACAGCACAGAAACAAATGGAAGTAGGAGAAATTGATTACCTGGATTGGGTAATATTGGTGAACCAGGCCGTAAAAACCAAAGCAGACTATATTGATCAGCTGGAAAAACTGAATCAGATCAGTGCCGAACTTAATTTCTTAATTTCAAAATAACAACGTCATGCAGTTCAAGAATATATCTATATACAGCCTTACTTTAATCCTTACTTTATCTTCATGTTCAGGAAAAAAAGAAGAAGAAAAAACGGTTTACGAAAACACAAAATTTACCAAAAACAATGAAAATTCGGTTCATCTCACGGAAAAACAAATTCAGTCTGTAGGAATTACCACCACATCTATTCAGAACAGAAATATGGAAAAGCTGGTACGACTGAACGGAAAAGCAGAAATTGCACCTTCACACATCAGTTTGGTTTCCAGTATTATGGGCGGGCACATCAAATCTATTAACATAATTAATGGAAGCCATTTCAATAAAGGACAGGTTCTTGCTGTTGTGGAAGATCCACAATTTATACAGCTTCAGCAGGATTATCTGGTGACAAAAGCACAGCTTGAAGCCGCAAGACTGAACTTTAACCGCCAGAAAGACCTTAATACAAGCAAAGCCAGCAGTGATAAGACGATGCAGACCGCTCAGGCAGATTATGCTACCCTGAATGCTACTTTAAAGGGGCTTGAAGAAAAGTTGAGAATCATTGGAATCAATGCCAGAGGTCTACATACTGGAAATATCAAAAGTAAGATTAATATCTATGCACCATTTACCGGTTTTGTAAGTAAGATTCTTGTGAACAACGGACAATACATCAATCCGGCAGATACTTTGTTTGAGCTGATTAACCCCGCGGGATTACTTTTGGAATTAAAAATTTTTGAAAATGATGTAAATGATGTGAAAGCAGGTCAGGAAATTTTAGTCTACAACAATCAGAATCCGGATGTGAAATCTAACGCAAGGATTGTCAGTGTAGTTCCAAGCATTGAAAACGGGGGATCTGCAACAGCAGTTGCTAAGCTGTCTTCGGTAAATTCTGAATTTGTAAAAGGAATGTATATCAATGCTGAAGTCAATATCAACAGCCGGTACACGCAGGGGCTTCCCAACGAAGCGGTAATATCTTTTGAAAATAAAAATTATGTTTTTGAAGATTTCGGAAAATCGAATTACAAAATGATTCCTGTTGTAACCGGGATTTCTGATGACCAGTTTACAGAGATTATAAAAGCAGATGTTTTAAAGGATAAGAAAATTGTACAGAAAGGAGCTTACAGCCTTCTGATGATGCTTAAAAACAAGGCAGAATAAGCTTATCATACAATTAAAAGATCAGCCGGAGGACTGGTCTTTTAATTTTTTAGAAGCTTCACACTGTACATTTTGCTTTCTGAAAAATTCTTTAAGATTGAATCAGTTTTAGTAACTATGCAAAATTCTTTTCAGAAATTATCTAATACTTTTTTGAAATATAATTGTAGCACATCATCTCCATTTACTTGTTAAAACTATCGTTTCATTGTGTGGCTTATGCTCATCAGGAATTTTATCTATTTTTATAACTACAGGAAGATCCGCAGATAAGCCAGCAAGAATACATCCACCTTGTGGCAAAATAGAAAGACTGTCAAATGATATTTTGTCTAGATAAGATACTGTTCTTCCAATTGCTTCAATGTCTTTATTATTGATTAAACGATGAAGTAAATAATTATGCAATTGTGATATTATTGTATCCGAAATATCATAGGGTCTTTGACTTGCAATAGTTAGAAATACTCCAAACTTTCTTCCTTCTTTTATTATTTCCTCAAAAGTTTCGAGCCTATAATCCTTCCATGTTTCACTTTCACGAATTGAGTTTCTAGAAAGGATATTATGAGCCTCATCAACAATGATATTTAAATATTTGTCTCTTTTTAAATTACTAGTTTTATAGTTTTCATAATAATACTTACATACAACCAATGGTATTATTTTTTTCATTTCTACATTAACATCGTTAAGGTTTAATAGTAGCAATGGTATCTTATTTTCGATGAGATCATCTTTGACAACAACTTTAAAAACTTTCGTAATCTCACTAAATTTTGTTTCTAATCTATTATAAAGTGGACCGATATGTTCCTTTGAATAATAACCTTTGGCGATCACGTCAAAATAGTTAATTAAAATTTGAAGTCTAATTTTTGTAAATAAATCAATTCTCTTTACATCTATATTAATTAACTTTATAATTTCCCATAGTTTATTTAAAAATAATTTAGGCTTTTTACTATGATCAATATTTTCCAAAACTAATTGTGAGTAATTAATTGTTAGCCCCATTTTTATTTTTTTTTTGACTTCATTCAAGTTTTTAAATATCTCACCTTTATCAAGCTTTATTAATTCGTTAATAAAATATATATGAAAGTCTTTATCAAGGCTTTTAGAGCCTTGAGTCAAAATAAATTGAATTGTTGTAAAAATTAAAATTTTAATTCCTTCTTCATCCTTTGTTCCCTCAACTAAACTTTTTTTAGAAAGAGAGCTATCAAGAAAAGGTTTCTGTGTTTGATCCGTAGCTTTTAATAATATTGACCAAAACGTAAGATCATTAACAACTTTTATAGGAATAGGGAATCTATCCCCATTATTTGTAGAAGTGGAAAGAAAAAATCTCTGTTTATATTTCTCATCAACAATTATATTATCTCCATTTTTTTTAATTGCATATTCCCCATTAAAATCAATTAATATAAATTTTGTATTATCTACAAATTTTTGATTTCCTTTATATTTATTAAATAATTCAAAATATATCTTAGATAAAGTATAAGACTTACCACTTCCTGTATTGCCAAAAATACCAATATGGCTTGCAAATAGCTTGTCAACACCTATTTCAATATTAGTATTGGTTTCATTTAACAAATAACCTAATCTAATTTTATCATCTTCTTCTTTCGCAAAGCTATGTATACAGTTAAATTCTTTATCGTCAAGCAAAAAACAATCATTGTCAATTAAAGGCAATTCTTTTAAACCTTGACGGAAAATATTATTATCAATAAAGCCAACTAAAGTTACATTCAAAAAACGTTTAATTTTGTTTCTTTGATCAATATAATTATTATTTTCAAGATCTTTATCTTCTGAAATAAACTCCCCTTCAATCTTACCAATGATTTCATTGAAGCCTTTTGCAATTTTCACATATGATCCTACGGATACATTTTTTATGATTCTACCATTAAAAAGTAAATGAGGTGCATTTTTATTTTTATCGACTCTTATAAGAATATTTTTCCCTTTTATTTCGCTGACAGAACCTATTTTTAAAACAGATTCCGCAGTAAAATTTTTGTTAGTAACTTCATTCTCCATTCTTATTTGGTTTTGTCAGTATTGATTATATTTTGAATTATTATGGGCTTTTCATTTTTATTACTTTCACCAATATGTTCAGCAATAGATAAAAAAATCTCATTAACAATCTTTTTAAAATCAAATCCAATAAAATCAGTATATAAGTTTTTATATTTCAGATTTGAAAAAAAACCATCTATTTGCTTTTTACCTCCTTCACTGTAATTAAATACTATAATAAGTAAAGTAGGGTTTGAATTTAATGCCCTGTAAGTTATTTGCCTGATATGTTCATCAGCAAATGAAAATCCCGTCACAAATAAAACTGAATTTTCTCTTTCTAGAATATTAGAAAACATTCTGATTTGCTCATAGTACTCCAATCGTAATGTGGTATTTTCAAATTTTTCTTTTGTAGGATTTATCATCACCAATTTATCATAAATTGCGTAAAATTTATCCAAATTTTCATGAGCATCCTCAATGTCAGTTTTTTCCTCTGCTTCTTTCTTTAGTTCATTATAATCTTTTAACTTAGTTTCAGTTTTACCATTAAGTTCCACTTCTTTTGTTAAAGTAATTAAAAGTTGTTCGGGAAAACGAATCTCATTTAAATCATTTAAGGCAATTAAATTTGAATCAAACTTAATCTCTGCATCATTACTTTTATCCCAAGTTAAAGATCCGTGAAGTTTAAATAAATTAAATACTGGAAGTTCCGACCTAATACTATATTGGGAGCTATTTTTGTAAAATGACTTTTGGTAGTTGGCTGTATTGAAACTCTTATTAAACTTTCCATTAAATCCATCATTAAACTCTAATCCTAATTTATCTAGATTTATATCAAGAAAAATATCCATATTAGTTGTAAATATATTTACTTCTTTTGGCAATAGTTTATTTCTTCTTTTTAAAAGTAAAATATTAAGAGTCTGCAATAATGTTATATAAATTTCATTTGTTGCAATAAAATCATTCTGTTTGTCTTCACTTAAAGTAAATTTATCATCTATCAATTTTAAATTTCCTCTAATACATTTATCAAAATACCAATATTTAATTGAGGTATCTAAAACCTTAAACCAATATTTATTCCTGTTATTTTGGAAATCTCGATCCAATGAAGTAAGTAAATCTTCTATATTTCCAAGTGTTTCAAGATAATTTCTAGAAGCTCCTGAACCTATCAAAAAATTGAAATGGCTACTCTCTATAATCTTTAAAATTTTCTCATTTTCCATAAATTAATTTTCAATATCAATTAATCCGTGTTCGATAAATTTCCCCCTTACGACTTCTTCAATTTCAGATAACTCATTTTCCATTTTACCTTTTCTATTTACGTAAATCCTTTTAATAAAAGTATTCGTTTGATTTAAAAATTTCATCTCATCAGTAATACTATCCCAGTTTTGTGTAATTAATTTTCCTTTTTTATCAATTACCACTGATTTAGTTTTAATTTCCCCTTTACTATTGTAAAACCCTTTTAAACCAATATTGCTACAGTAGTTTTCTTGTATAAATATACCCTCACTATTTAGTTCAGATTTAATAACTTTTAATTTAGATTCATCGAATTTCTTTGTATCAAATTTTAGAAAATCAGCAACGTTTTCTCTCTTTTCATAACATCGTTTCCATAACTTCCTATTCAATAAATCGTTTAAAACATTTTCACAATTAGTGCAATGGTTTTCTTGTAAAATATTTCTTAGAGTAACGTTAAAAAAGTATTCATCACTATTTTCACAATAGAAATTTTCATAATCAACAAATTCTTGTATGTCCTCCAACACGTTTATGTTTAAATCACCAAATATAAAATCAAGCATTGAATTCGTAGCAGAATTAGTTTTGTGAAAGTAAACCTGATTGTATAGATGATTTCTGGATTGTATAAACCTTATAACAGAATCTAAGCCGCTCATCTTTATACCTAATGTATATCGATCTTTTGCGTTGATTGGTAACAGAGATGTCAATATTCTGCTTTGATCAAAAAAGCCATATTTTACTCCTGAATAAAAACTATCTCTATATAAATAGTCCATCCTATCAGCATCAAAGGGAAAACTTGCGATAATAGAATTAAAATAATCTGAAAAATTACCATCACCAATCATGATCTCATAATCTGGTAGAAAATCAGGTTCAATCATTTTTAAGATATTGTCGATGCTTATTTCTTCTACAATTAATATTGACTCTTTTGTTAAGCTTTTATATAGTTTTAATGTTTTGATCAGACTAATAATAAAAACGCATGATACTAATTCATGATTAATATTTTTATCTAGTCCTTTCTTTTCAATATAGACTTTAAACAAGTCAATATATTTTCCAAAAAAATCAGGGTTAGATTTTAAAATTTTCATTAATCCTTCTCCCGTTGTTGTAAAATCATCAAACTTATGAGAAGTTGGACCATGCCCGACATCGTGTAATAGAGCTGCCAATCTTAATTCCTGTAGACGAACAAGTAAAATTTTATTATTTCTTTCAAAATCATATACAGATTTTGCTTCAATGTAATCATTATTCTCAGGATCTCTTTCGTTTTTTACCCTTGCTATTTTAACATTCTCATTAGAATTATGAAAAATAACTTCAGCAAGATGCATTACCCCAAGTGAATGTTCAAACCTACTATGATTTGCTCCAGGAAACACATAGTTTAGTAGTGTATTTTGTTTTACTTTTCTTAATCTGCCAAAAATTCTTTGATTAATAATATACTCCTCAATTTCAGTAATTTGTATTAATCCGTGGATGGGATCTAGTATTTTTCCTGTCTTAATTAAATTCATTATTTTTTATGAAATTTAGTGAATAAGTTTTTTTTTGCCTTACGGTTATCCGTAAGAAAAGCATGCAATCTTTACTTATAAATGCTATAAGGCAACATAGTATTATTGAATTATCAGTAACAAATCCGCAAAACTGATTCAAAATATGATATTTGACATGTTTTCCGTTTTATAAAATATTATTTAATGCATAATTCATTTTAAAATAATACATTTAGGAAGTGAATAGTTTTGAAAGGATTTTTTAGATGAATAAGAAAAGAACTTTTATCGAAAATTTATGACAAAAAAACCTTTGCACAATTTCCATATTCCGGTAATGGGACTGGCTTACACAATAGACAGCCCAATACGTGTTGCACAATATGGAATTTCTTCTGTGATCTCTATCATTGATGATGAAATCCTTGAAAAGATGAAAAACTTTTATAACAAGAAGTTTAATCTTAACTATTTTGGAATCTCAACAAAAACAGATGATTACAGGGCAAGAAGAGTTACTGCCTATCTGGATATGGTGGATGATATTGTGAATGAAAAATTTGAATCTTTCAAACAGGAAATCAGCAAAAACAAAGAGGCTTTAAAGGACTTCATGGCCATACTTCCGAATACTTCGGATCTTAAAGAAAGTCTTCAGAATCTTATTAATCAAAAAGATAACTGGAGTTCCAATATTAAAAACTTCATAGAATCCAACCTAAAACCCGGAAGTATTGATGTCAATATCATGACGAAAGTGGATAAAGACAATTATCAGAACAACGAACAGCTTCCGGTAATGTATAATGATGCTCATGCTTCACTGCGCGGATTTGCCAAAAGCAAACTGTCATCATCAATGGTTCTTTCTGCAGGAATGAATCCTCGTCTGTACAGCTATATGGAAGAGTTTGAAGACTTTTTTCCAGATGAAAACGGAAAGATCAAAAAGAAAATTATTCTTAAAGTAAGCGACTTCCGTTCTGCAATGATCCAGGGAAATTTTCTGGCTAAAAAAGGATTGTGGGTTTCTGAATACAGAATAGAATCCGGACTGAACTGCGGAGGCCATGCCTTTGCAACCGAAGGACTGCTTCTTGGACCTATCATGGAAGAATTTAAGCAGAGAAAAAATGATCTGATACAGTCAGCGCATACTTTAATGACAGCTGCTTTGGAACAAAAAGGAAAACCTATAGTTTCAGAACCTTTAGAAATGAAAATTACCGTTCAGGGGGGAGTAGGAACTTCTGAAGAACATGAGTTTCTGCTGGCTCATTACAATGTAGACAGTGTAGGATGGGGGTCTCCATTTTTACTGGTACCTGAAGCCACTTCTGTAGATACAGAAACCAGAAATCTGCTTGTAAAATCAAAAGAAAAGGATTTGTATCTGAGTCATATTTCGCCTCTGGGAGTACCTTTCAATACGGTAAAAGGAACATCTAATGAACTATTGAAGTATGAAAAGGAAGCTAAAGGCAAATACGGCAGTTCATGTCCGAAAAAGCTTCTGGCATTAAGCAAAGAATTCTCACCGGAAGGAACCTGTACCGCTTCTAAAAAATATCAGGATATCAAACTGAAAGAATTGTATACTGACCGGGAAACTTTAACAGAAAAAGAGTTTGATAAAAGAAAGTCTCAAATAACCGATAAAGCCTGTCTGTGTGTAGGACTTGTGAATGCAGCATATATGGAGCAGAATCTTGAAATCAAAGGAGAAAAACAGGGGGTTGTGATATGTCCCGGACCCAATATTGCTTTTTTTGATAAAGAAGTTTCACTTTCGGAAATGGTAAAACATATTTATGGAAATACCAATATTCTTTCCCATACTCAACGTCCAAATATGTTTATCAATGAACTGAAAATGTATGTTGACTATCTGAGAAAGGAAATTACAGAATCTTCAGTACAGATTACCCATGCCCAAACAAAAAAATGGAATGCTTTCAAGAAAAATATACTTGAAGGAATAGAATATTATCATGATCTTTTTATAGGGTCATCATTCTTCAGCAACGGATTATCAACCATCAATCTGCAATTACAGGAATATAAACTTCAGCTTACTGCTATTGATGTTCCGCAGGTTGAAAAATAACCGTATTTTTTAATTGATAGATAATAAAAACAGCTTTCAACGCGGAGGCTGTTTTTGTTTTTTTGAGTTGTTCTGTTGGGGAAATATAAAATATAAATGCAGGCAATCAAATATTTCCAACAAAGGATGTATCTTATTTTTACAATACACAATTTTATCGGAGATAAAATCCTTGCGTCTTTGTGATCTTTCAACAATCATATTTTATGAAATGATTAGGAGTTGGAAAAACGCAAAGGCGCAAAGATTTATAATATTACTGTAGAATGTAAGGCGCTAGAAAATCAAAGATTTTCAGCAAGCGTGTGTCTAATTTTTACAGTATATAATTTTATCGGAGAAAAAATCCTTGCGTCTTAAAAACGATGTTGCAGGTAAGAATTATTTGCGTCTTTGCGTTTTATAAAAAAATAATAGTCAAAAAAACTGAGGAAACATCCGTGTTTTCATTTATAATAACTATAGACGGAATGGCTATTTTGAATATCCTTTGGGCATAATATTCCTTACCTTAGATCCTACTTAGTAAAATTATTTTTATGGAAAAAAGAAAGATCAAAAACACCGATTTAACGATTGCGCCAATCAATTTCGGAGGAAATGTTTTTGGATGGACCCTGGATGAAAAACAGTCTTTTGATATACTGGATCGCTTTACAGAAGCAGGATTCAATTTTGTAGATACTGCAGATACCTATTCATGGTGGGTGAACGGGAAAGGAGGACAATCTGAAGAGATCATTGGAAAGTGGATGAAAAGCCGTTCTAACCGTAATGATATCGTTTTGGCAACAAAAGTAGGTTCTGAAACCAAAGAACATGGCTATGATATCAGCAGAAAGCATATCTTACAATCAGTGGATGAGTCACTGAAAAGGCTTCAGACCGATCATATTGATCTCTATTATACTCACTTTGATGATAATATCACTCCGGTAGAAGAAACGCTTTCGGCTTATGATGAGATCATTAAGGCTGGAAAAGTGCGCTATATTGCGGCTTCCAATTTATCACCGGAACGTTTAAAAGCTTCATTTGAAGCTGCTGAAAAGAATAATCTTCCTAAATATGTTGCATTACAGCCTCATTATAACCTGATGGAAAGGGAAGGTTTTGAGGGAAATTATGCACCTCTGGCAGAGCAGTTCGATTTAAGTGTATTTCCTTACTGGTCTCTGGCAGCTGGTTTCTTAACGGGTAAATACCGTGATGAAGCAGATCTTGCAAAAAGCGCGAGAGGTGAAGGGGTAAGAAAGTATTTAAATCCTAAAGGACTTGAAGTTTTAAAAGCTCTGGATCAGGTAAGTTCAAAACATAATACCACTCAGGGAACGGTTTCTCTGGCATGGCTGTTATCCAATCCTTTGATCACAGCTCCTATTGTAAGTGCTACAAGTGCATCACAGCTTGAAACGGTATTCAATGCTCCAAAACTTATTCTTGATCAGGAAGATATTGATCTGTTGAATAGTGCAGGCAACTAATTTTCAACTTTCATTATAGACTAAAATTTAATCCGTTCATTGCTGAACGGATTTTTTATTTCGACAATGCTTAACCACCCCGTCAAAAATTCTTTGAATTTTCGCCCTCCCTCCAATGGAGAGGAATTTTAGTTCTTCAATTGTGATTATTCAGTTATTAATTAATCAGAATATTCCTTCAAAAGCTGTCTGTAGCTCATCAGTATTGAGGATTTTGAAATAAAGCCTATAAAATCATTATTCTCACTCACTACAGGAAGATTCCATACCCCTGTATCATCAAAAGTCTGAAGAATCTCCAGAGGTTTATTATCACGGTGAAGTATAGCTGGTGGAGCTTTCATAATCTGAATGACCAGCTGAGAAGCATCCATTTCTTTGTTAAAAAGATAAGGTCTTATATCATCCAGGGTAAGAATTCCCTTTAGCTTTCTATTTTCATCCACAACAGCAAAAATATTTTTATCTCCATTCTTTACCATTTCAAATAATTCAGTAACAGAAGCATTTTCATTAATGGTCTGAGAATACTGATCTATAAAATCTTCTGTTCTCAAGGCAAAAAGGAGGTTTTTATCATGTTTATTGGTCAAAATCTTTCCTTCATCTGCTAAAGATTTCAGTTCCGGAGAGATTGGGGAGAACCATTTGGCAATAAGGTAAGATATCACAGAAGCGATCATCAGGGGAATAAACAGATCATATCCGAAACTGGATTCTGCAATCAGAAATATTGCAGTAAGCGGAGCATACAGTACACCGCTCATTGCCCCAGCCATTCCTACCAGAACAAGGTTGGTCACCGGAACATCTGTAAAGCCTAAATGCTGACAAACCAAAGCAAATAAGTACCCTAAAGTTCCTCCTGCAAAAAGAGACGGGGCAAAATTACCTCCGTTACCACCACTGAAGATGGTAAAAGAAGTGGCAAATGCTTTTAAAAGCAATACCAGAATTAAAAATACAATAATCGTCCAGTCTCCGATCTCAAAATACCTGAAAAAACTGTTTTCAATAATAGAGTGGGTATTTCCGTTGGTAAATGCTTTCACTGTTTCATAACCTTCTCCAAATAATGGTGGAAAAAGAACACACAACAATGAAAGTACAGCGCCACCAAACATTGCTTTACGCATTCTGGAAAGCTGAAGTCCTTTTATAAAATGTTCTACTTTTTGGGAAATAATCACAAAATAACGGGCATACAAACCTGTTACAAGTCCTAAAATAAGGTAATAAGGGACATTTTTATAGTTGAACGGATCTCTTGTATAAAACCTGAAAAGAACATCTTCCTGAAGCAAAATCCTCGACAAAAGACTTCCGCAGACTGCAGCCACAACCAAAGGAATAAAATCTGTAAAAACCACTCCGGTCAACAGAATTTCAAAGGCAAACATAATCCCGGCAATTGGAGCATTGAATGCAGATGCAATTCCTGCTGTAGCACCAGCAGCCAGCAATAAAGTACGTTCTTTGTAACTTAATCTGTAGGTCTGCGCATAGTTTGAACCAATAGCAGCTCCGGTAACGGCTATAGGACTTTCCAATCCTGCCGAACCTCCCAATCCTACGGTAACCGCACTCTGTATCACCTGGGAATACATTTTAACGGAAGCTACGATACTGGAATTCTGTGCAATTTCATAGAGTATAGCCCCGATACCTTTACGATCCTGTCCTTTGAACAACGTCAGAACGATCATCGTGGTCAATACAATTCCTAAAAAAGGAAAAACAATATAGAATAGTATCTGATATTCAAAGTGGACTTTGGTAGTAATGAAATTGTGTATATTGTGTACCAGCGTTTTCAGAATAACTCCTGCAAGACCCGCCGTACAGCCTACCAGAATTCCGGAAAGAACCAGAAACTGATTCCGGCTCAGCCTGTTGTTCAGCCAATGCAGAATAAGCTCATAACTGCGCGCTTTTTCTAATCCATATTTTTGGAAATCTCTTTTAAATTTAAGGAAGCTCAGGTACTTTTTTTTGTTGTGAATTTTCACCTTAGAAACATTTTATGCTATCATCAGATTGATACAGCTCCGTAAATTTATGAAATATATCACAAAAAATACCCTTTTGAAGATTTACACTTGTTTGTGATTTATATTTTTGTAATTTATGTTTTAATTTTAAATTCAAAATTTCTTCAAAATTTAATGATAGTTTTATGGCATGAAAATCCTAATCGTTGAAGACGAAGCAGCGCTTACCCAAAGTATTGCCGAATATCTGTCCGGAGAAAACTATCTCTGTGAAGCTGCCAGCACATTCAGTGAAGCGATGAGTAAAATAGAGACATTTGACTATGACTGTATTTTACTGGACATTATGCTTCCAGACGGAAATGGTCTGAAAATACTTGAAGAATTAAAAAAGCAGCAGAAGCAGGACGGAGTCATTATCATTTCTGCCAAGAATGCTCTGGACGATAAAATTGAAGGTTTAAAACTGGGTGCAGACGATTATCTTACCAAACCATTTCACCTCTCAGAGCTTATGGCAAGAGTATATTCTATCATTCGGAGGAAGCAGTTCAGTAGTTCCAATGTAGTAAAACAAAATGAACTTCAAATTGACCTGCTTGCTAAAACAGTTGCTGTAAACGGCGAAACGATTTCATTAACAAAAAAAGAATTTGATCTCTTAATTTATTTTATCGGTAACAAAAATAAAGTCATCTCCAAAAGTACATTGGCGGAACATCTTTCCGGAGACCTTGCAGATATGCTTGACAATCATGACTTTGTATATGCTCATGTGAAAAACCTCAAGAAAAAACTGTATGATGCCGGATGTGAACATTATCTGAAAACAGTATATGGAACGGGGTATAAGTGGGAAAGCTAGGTTAATTATAAATTATGAATTAAAAATTATAAATGATGAGTTATTATAAGCGAAAAGAAAAATGTGTTGAAAGATAAAAGTTTTAATTTTGCAATAAGAATTATTAATCTTTATAAATATCTCTCAAGTGGCAGGAGTGAATATGTTCTGAGTAAACAGTTATTAAGAAGTGGAACAACAGTAGGAGCCTTAATAAGAGAGTCACAAAATGCGGAAAATAAAGCAGACTTTGTTCATAAACTCGCTATTGCTCAAAAAGAATGTGATGAATCTATTTATTGGATTGAGCTTTTATATCATACTGAATATTTATCATCCAATGAGTGTCAAAGTATTCATAATAAAGCTATTGAAATATTAAAGATAATCAGGAGCATCATCATTACATCAAAAAATAAATAATCTTTCATAGAGCCCAACAACTCATAATTTTTAATTCATAATTATCTTGAAGCCTTTACTTACCAAAACGACAAAACCTTTTCTCATCTATGTACTTATTGTGCTGATGATAAGTATTCCTGTGTATTATTTTGTGGTGGATACCATCTGGAAAAGTGAACTGGATGAGCATAATCAGATTATTGTTGAGAAGACGGCTTATGAGTTCAACCAGTTGAAACTGTCTGAGGAAGAATTAGGCAAAAGTCTTGCACTGTGGAATCATATCCAGCCTGAAACGAATATTGAGAAAATTTCAGCTCAACAAATAAAACGGGACACAGTTTATACTTACAAAAAACACTTACCTTTTATTTCGGAACAAAAAAAAGAGCGTTACAGATGCCTGAGAAAAGTCGTTTATCTACAGAACAAACCTTATCTTTTTACAATACAGACCAATATTGAGGAATCTCATGAAACAATAGCTGTAATTGCAATGATTACCATATTTTTCTTTGTAATCATAGTGCTAGGGCTTTTATATCTGAACAGAAAACTTTCTTCATCTATCTGGAAACCGTTCAGGAATACATTGGATCAACTGAAAACCTTCAACCTTAACAGCCAGAATACCATACAGTTTCCGGTTTCTGACACCACAGAATTTGAAGAACTTAATCAGTCTCTCTATAAACTGATAGAGCGTAATATTTCTACCTATAAAACCCAGAAAGAATTTACAGAAAATGCTTCCCATGAGCTGCAGACACCGCTGGCCATTATTAAAAATAAGCTGGATCTTTTACTTCAGGATCAGGATCTTACTGAAAAACAGTACAAAATCGCTGAAGACATAAACAAGGCTCTTACAAGAAGTTCTCGCATCAATAAAAACCTCTTGCTGCTTGCTAAAATTGATAATAATCAGTTTGACAGTTCAGAGATTATTTTGTTTGATCATTTGCTTCAACAAAGTATTGATACTCTCCAGGAACATATTGAGCAAAAAAATATTTCCGTTCAGGAAAAGATAGTAGATAATGTACAAGTGAATGGAAACAGTATTCTGACTGAGATACTGATCAACAATCTCATCATCAATGCAATCCGCCATACAACTCCCGGAGGTTCTATTTCTATACAATTGGCAGATTCTTCTTTTGAAGTTTCCAATTCGGGTACTGAAAAGCTGAATATGGATTTGCTTTTCAAAAGATTCTCTAAGCTTTCAACGGATAACAGCGGAAGCGGGCTCGGACTCTCTATCATCCAGGAAATCTGCAGGTTTCATCATTGGACTATCAGCTATAGGTTTGAAAACAAACATCACATCTTCACTGTTAAATTATAGTTAAAAAATTTCACGGCTCAGGCAATTCTAAATTTCTTCTAAATCGGTTTGCACCTTTGTATTGAAAACAAAGCAAAATGAGAACAGCAAACAAAGTAGCAGCCGTTACACTCCTTTTCTGGCTTATGAAAATTGTAGCCACTACATTGGGAGAGACCTTGGGAGATTTTATTTCTATGACCCTTAATCTGGGATATGTTGTAGGAATTCTGGTTACGCTGATGTTTTTCATCCTGATACTTTCGGTGCAGCTTAGTGTAAAAAAATATATTCCGGCAGTGTATTGGGTCGTGATTATCGGAACAACCACTTTGGGAACCGAAATCTCAGATTTTATCGACCGTACTTTAAAAACAGGATATCTGGCAGGAAGTCTGATTTTATTTCTAGGCCTTTTAACTTCCTTATTCTTATGGTACAGAAAATATAAGAACCTGGAGGTTTATCCGATTTTTGAAAGAAATAAAGAATTCTATTACTGGACGGCTATTTTATTTTCCAATAGTCTGGGAACAGCTTTTGGGGATTTTCTGAGTGATAATTTAGGACTTGGATATATGTCGGGAGCTTTGTTTACAGGGCTGATCGTAGTAGTGGTAGTGGCACTTCATTATTTTACGAAAATCAATCATGTTGTTCTGTTCTGGATTGCTTTTGTTTTTACCAGACCCTTTGGTGCTACATTCGGAGATCTTTTGACAAAGCCTTTAGCTAAAGGAGGTCTGGACCTTGGAACTCTCAATGCTTCCCTGATCTCTCTTACACTGATGGTTTTCATGATCATTATTTCACAAAGAAAACACAGCCGGGAATTACCTCTTCAAAAGGAATAACTAATGTTTCCCTTATAACAAACTTTTTAAAGAAAAATAAAGATTAGCAGAATGAATAAAACAGCCTTGTTATTTTTTCCAGCCAGTATGGTAATTTCCTCCCTTGTTTCTGCACAGACAACCTCTGTAACGGCATCTGGAAGAATCATCAATAAAGATAAAACAGCAATACCTTACGCCCATATTATTTTAAAAAAAGAAAAAGACAGCACTTTTACAGCCGGAACCATTACCAATGAGGAAGGACGATTTTCCATTACAGGCATAAAGCCGGACCATTATCTTCTGGAAACTTCCATCACCGGATATAATACGTACACACAACCCGTTTTCATAGGAACCCTTTCAGAGTTTCTGGAAATACCAACTATTGAACTGGCTCAGAAACAGGAAAATGAAACAAAAATTGATGCCATCACCATTACCGCTTCTAAAAAAAATGAAATAGACAGCCGCCTTGATAAAAAAACGTATTCCGTAGCAGACAATATCAGCCAAAGTGGCGGATCGGTATTACAAAGCATGCAGAACCTTCCCGGAATCACCGTACAAGATGGTAAAGTACAGCTAAGAGGGAATGATAAAGTTACGGTGCTCATTGACGGTAAGCAGACTGCTCTCACGGGATTTGGAAGCCAGACAGGATTGGATAATATTCCGGCTTCTGCTATTGATAAAATTGAAATCATCAACAATCCTTCATCAAAATATGATGCGAATGGAAACGCTGGAATCATCAATATTATCATGAAAAAGAATAAACAGAACGGATGGAACGGAAAAGCAGGATTTACAACAGGTTTAGGCTCACTTTGGGTAAGAAAAGAAAACCTTCCTACAATAAGACCGCAGTATACACTAACGCCTAAAATAAATCCCTCTCTATCATTAAATTACAGAAAAAATAAGGTAAATGTATTTTTGCAGGCCGATAATTTATACACCGAAACACTTAATAAAAATGAATTTGTAACCCGTACTTATGATAATGGAACAGTCATTAATTCTCAGCTGAAAAGAAACAGAAATACAAATTTCTTTACCACCAAAGCCGGAATAGACTGGACTATTGATCCGCAAAATACAGTAACTATTTCAGGAATGTATGGAAGCGAAAAGATTATCGATAGGGGAGATCAGCCGTTTTTCAATGGAGATAGATCCCAACGTCTGCGCCTGTGGCAGTTGTTGGAAGATGAGCTGAAAACCACTGTGATGGGAACCGCTTCTTATCAGCATAAATTCAAAGATGCCGGGCATGTTTTAAATGTAGGATTCAATTATACTTTCCACAGAGAGGATGAAAAATATTTCTATGATAATTATCTTCCTTCCTCCGCAGGAACTGATGCTTTCAAATTATTATCTGATGAGCAGGTCTATGATTTCAATGTAGATTATATAAAACCTTTAAAGTACGGACGAATAGAGGCCGGAATTAAACTGAGAAACAGAAGCATTCCTACCAATATGAATTTTATTCCCGGTACCAACTCTGTTCTCGATGTTTCTGCGGGTGGGAAAGCCGATTATAAAGAATTTATTCCTGCGGTGTACGGAAATTATGTTTTTGAAAATGAAAAATGGGAAGCAGAACTGGGATTGAGGCTGGAATATGTAAAAATTCAATATGATGTAAATTCTAATCACCCAACTTATAAAAGTGACGGATATAATTATACCCAGCCATTCCCGAATTTCAGACTTGCTTATAAAATTGATGACCGTAATAAGTTCTCGGTATTTTATAATAGAAGGGTAGACCGTCCTAATGAAGTTGATATCCGTATTTTTCCAAAATATGACGATGCAGAAATCATTAAAGTAGGAAATCCGGCACTGCGTCCTCAGTTTACAAATTCTATTGAATTGGGATACAAACACAATTGGGATAACGGATATTTATATGCTGCATTATACCACCGCTTTGCTGCCGGAACCATCACAAGAATTTCAAGTATTGTCCCGGACAGCACTCTTATTTATGCCATATTCCAAAATGCCGGAAAAAGCTATAATACAGGACTGGAAACAATATGGAACCAAAAGATCTCAGATGCATATTCCTTCAATGTCAATGGAAATTTATACCGTAATCAGATCAATGCATTTACTGTAGAAAATCTGTACCCAGAACCTAATACTTTCTCCGCCGACCAGCAGACTGCTCTATCAGGAAATATCAAGATGAATAACGTTTTTCATTTTTCTAAGGGATTGAATATGCAGTTTACACTTGTTTATTTAGCTCCGGATATTATTCCGCAGGGAAAAATAAAATCAAGGTTTTCAATGGATGCAGGAGTGAAAAAAGCCATTCAGAAAGGGAAGGGTGAATTGTTTTTAAATGCCTCAGATTTACTCAATACAATGGTGATCAGAAAGTCTGTTCAAGGCAGCGGATTCGCTTATACCAGCAATGATTATTACGAAACTCAGGTGATCCGGATGGGGTACAGCTATAAATTTTAATACAGAACTGAATAATTATAAATGTGATTTAAGATGAAAAAATACTTTCAAACAACGATGATGTATATCTTGGTTTTGAGTTCAGGTTTAAGCAGAATCAACGCTCAGAATACAAATGATACGATTGAAGTTCAAAAACCTGTACAAGACAGTATGATCACAACAAAAATTCAAAAAAGCAAACTGAATTATAAAAGCCTGATTATTCCTACAGCATTCATTGCCTATGGAGTAGCAGGTTTGTCGATGAATAATCTTAAACAGCTTAATATCTCTACAAAAGTTGAAATCAACGAACACCAGCCCACGCAAATAAAACTGGATAATTATACCCAGTATGCCCCTGCAGTTATTGTATATGGACTGAATGCAGCAGGGATAAAAGGAAAGCATAACCTGAGAGACCGCACTATCATTTATGCTTCTTCACAACTGATTGCAGCAGCCTTTACAATGCCTTTAAAATATCTTGTAAAAGAGGAAAGACCAGACAGATCAAATACCTTATCTTTTCCGTCAGGACATGCGGCAACAGCATTTTCTTCAGCACAGTTTATGTTCAGAGAATATAAAGACAGTAATTTCTGGCTGAGTATTTCAGGATATCCATTTGCTATTTTCACCGGGGTATACAGAATGCTGAATGATAAACACTAGCTGGGGGACGTTGTGGCAGGAGCCGGATTTGGGATTCTTTCTACCGAACTTGCCTATTGGCTGTTTCCAAAAATTGATAACTTATTACGTGGAAAAAATAAGAGTAAAAATACCTTGTCCTCCACAATGGTGATGCCATTTTATCAGAATAAAACTGTAGGAATAGGGTTGGTAAAAACCTTCTAATATAAAAGCGCAATGCAATACTGAATTGTGCTTTTCTTTATACCACTTTCGCCTTACGGACTATTTTTGATAATAAATCTGGAAAGAATCTCTTCAGAAACACTGCCATTACTTCTTTACCTCCTATGGCTTTCTGTTTTTTCTGTTTTTCAATAGCATAGAGCATTTTTTTTGCAAAAATTTCTACAGGCATGCCATTTTTTGTGGCATTATCCATTGTTCCCTGTGATGAACCATCTCCGGTAACAGCATTAATAGAAATATCTGTCTGTATAAAACCCGGACAAATGATCGTAATCCTAATATTCTGGCTGAATAGTTCTGCCCGTAAAGCATCAAAAAAACCATGTAAAGCATGTTTTGCTCCTGCATATCCACTTCGCATAGGAGCACCAAATATTCCCATAAGACTGGACACAACCGCAATCTGCCCACCTTTATTCCTGATCATATAAGGTACAGTTGCTTTAGTAAGCGCCACCGTTCCAATATAATCAATATCAATCAGCTGTTTATCTACTTCAATATCCGTTTCCATGGCTAAAGAACGTTGAGAAAGCCCGGCATTGTTGATCAGAATATCAATCTTCCCAAACTGTTCTGATGCTTTTGCCGCAATGGCAGGCATTTCTTTATAATTTTTAAGATCTAAAGGAATCACCACATACCGATCTGTATTCAATCCGGCTTTTTGAGCCACCAGATGCAGCTGTTCTTCTTTTCTGGAGGACAAGATGATTTTTGCATGGCTGTTCTTTGCCAAATTAGTTACTAAAGCTTCCCCAATCCCTGATGATGCTCCGGTAATCCAAATAACCTTATGATCAAAGTAACTGCTCATACTTGTACTATTATTTAATTTTTAAGTCCTGCAATATATTTCCCGGCTTTCATTCCTGAAAAAATGCAGCCTCCCAAAAATGTCCCTTCCAGCGCTCTGTAACCGTGCATTCCGCCACCACCAAAACCAGCCACTTCTCCGGCAGCATACAGTCCTTCAATGATACTGTCATCATCTTTTAATACCTGTCCATTCAAATTGGTTTTTATTCCCCCTAACGTTTTGCGGGTTAAAATATTGAGCCGCACAGCAATTAAAGGTCCGTTTTCAGGCGCTAAAATCTTATGGGGAGCCGCTACACGCCCAAGTTTATCCCCCAAATAATTCCGGGTATTCCGGAGATAATTGACCTGAGTATCTTTTGAAAATTTATTATCTAATTCTCTGTCCCTCGCTTCGATCTGAGATTTTATTTTCTCATATTTTAAGAGATTATTTCCAGCCAGTTCATTCATTCTCTTCACCAGATCTTCCAGATTATCTGATACAATAAAGTCTTTTCCATGTTCTTTAAAAGCTTCTACCGGCCCGGGAGCTTTTTTACCAAAAATTCTTTTCAGAAAAAGAACATAGTCCTTATTGGTAATATCCGGATTCTGTTCCGAACCTGAAAGAGCAAATTCTTTTTTTATAATTTTCTGAGTGAGGATAAACCACGAGTAAGAATATCCTGTTTCCTGTATATATTGTAAGGTTCCCAATGTATCAAATCCGGGAAGAAAGGGAGCGGGAAGCCGTTTGCCTTCAGCATCAAACCATAAAGATGATGGTCCTGGCAATATCCGGATTCCGTGGTTGGGCCAGATGGGATTCCAGTTTTGTAAACCTTCTGTGTAGTGCCACATTCTGTCACGATTGATAATATGAGCTCCTGTATGTTCTGCGATACCAATCATTTTACCATCTACATAGGCAGGAACACCACAAACCATATTTTCCGGGGCTTTACCAAGTCTTTCCGGCCAGTTTTTCCTTACCAGCTCATGATTGGCACCAATTCCTCCGGAAGCTATAATGATATTCGGAGCAGTATATTCAAAGGTTGAGATAACATTTCTGTTAGTCTCAGCACCTCTTTCCTGAGTGTCATTTTCCAGAATATCTCCTTTAAGACCTCTTATTTTTCCATTTTCAACCAGCAATTCTGTCACTCTGTGCCTGAATTTCATTTGCAGCAATCCTTTTTCCTGAGCTTTGTAAGCTTTTTCTACAAATGGTTTTACGACACCTGTCCCGGTTCCCCAACTTACGTGAAAACGAGGTACTGAATTTCCATGCCCTGTTGCTGAACCATCACCACGTTCTGCCCAGCCCACCATAAACATCAGCTTGATACCCAATTTCGAGATGTATTCATACTTTTCACCGGAAGCAAATTTTAGATAAGCTTCTGCCCATTGACGGGGCCAGTAATCCTCAGGGCGGTCAAAACCAGCAGTCCCTTTCCAGTCCTGAAGTGCCAGTTCATAAGAATCTTTGATTCCCATTCTCCTTTGCTGAGGCGAATTAATCAGAAACAAACCTCCGAAAGACCAGAATGCCTGCCCTCCTATATTCTGTTCGGTTTCCTGATCCAAAAGCAGTACTTTTTTCCCGACATTGGTAATTTCCATCGCAGCAGTAAGCCCTGCCAGTCCGCTTCCTATGATGATGGCATCAGGCTGGAATGTTTCTTCCATTTTATGAGGTATTTTTTTTGAATGATACTTAATATAAATGTATAAAATTATTTGTAATCGGGTTGAAAATTAAAATAATTTTGCTTTTATCTTTCAGCTTCGAACTCTAAACTTTTCATCTTATCTTTGTGAAAAATAGAAGTATGAAGTATTTGTTTATCATTACCTGCTTTGTCTGTTCCATTTTCAGTCAGGCACAGCAAAAACAGGATCCATGGAAAGACAGCCAGCTGATGGATCCGGCGTTACTGGCTTCCAGAATTGTAAAGCATACAACAAAAGATCTGGTGATCATTTCAGTAGGTCCGGAAGCAATCATCAAGGGTTCTGTAGATATAGGACCAACGCATGAGCCTGAAAACCTGGAAAAACTGAGAAATTATCTTAAAGATATTCCTAAGAACAGAGAAATTGTGATCTACTGCGGATGCTGTCCTTTTGTAAAATGTCCCAATATACGTCCTGCTTTTGCATTACTGATGGAAATGGGCTTTAAAAATGCAAAGCTTTTAAATCTTCCGAAAAACATCAAAACAGACTGGCTAGATAAAGATTATCCTACAAATGATTAATATGAAGACTGGTTTTACCTTATTATTTTTAATAATTTTCTCAGGATCTGTTGCTGCTCAAAGTACAATAGAAGTAGGAAAGAAAGCTCCTGAAATCACAATGACCAAGGCAGACGGAACCTCATTCGCCCTTTCAACATTAAAAGGGAAGCTTGTTCTGATCGATTTCTGGGCAACCTGGTGCGCTCCGTGTGTAGAGGAGCAGCCTGAGCTGAAAACATTGTATGACACCTATTCTGAACAGGTAAAAAACAATAAGTTTGAAATTCTTGGAGTCTCCTTAGATAAAAATAAAGAAAGCTGGCAGAAAGCAATTGACCGGTTTACGATCAAATGGATACAGATCAGTGATTTAAAATTCTGGAAAAGTCCTGTAGCCAAACTTTACGAAGTTGATGAACTTCCCTTTAATGTCATCATCGACGGACAGGGAACAATTTTAGCTAAAAACCTTCACGGAAAGGAACTGGAGAAGTTTTTAAAGAAAACTTTAAGTCAGAATTAAGAATATAAAATCTTACAAATATTCAAAGAGCAGTACATCCATTACTGCTCTTTATTTTTTCATATACACTACAAAGCAATTGATATACAACATACATCAATCCTTTCTTTTGTCTTATAGCTTTGAGGTATGAAAAAAAGTGTCTTCCTTCGCTTGGGGCTGTCAGTGATATTGCTGATGCATAGTGTAATTTCTATTTTCAGTGGAGATGTTAATAATTTCGGGCATTTTTATCTGGATAGTATAGGATTCAGTCCCATTGGGATTTATATTGCATGGGCTGTAAAACTAACCCATCTTTTCTCTGTACCATTACTTTGGTTTGACCGATATATAAAGCCCGTGGCTATTGGTAATATTCTTATTTTCGTTTTTGGAATCTATTTCGTTCATTGGCAAAACGGCTGGTTTGTAGTGGGAGGTGGAACGAATGGAATTGAATTCAATGTTTTGCTGATCTTCAGTTTTCTGAGCCTTATGTATCCTGAAATTTATTTTAAAAAGCAGAACCGTTTTCCCCATGAAAAGGATATTTAAATTTGCTTAAAATCCGCAGTTTTTTATTTTAGTTTCCAAGACGACCATTCAAAATCGTAGTTTGTAGATCATTACCTCAATTTGGTCCACTTATATTTCTATATTTGATTGAACAAATCGTACTTTGTATTCTTAAAAATCATGATCAACCTGAAACCATACAAAAGATCTAAATGGCAGATTCATTTGCTTTTTTGGATATTGTATTATATCCTGGAAGTTTACCTTGACTTTTACTGGTCCAGGTATCAGTTTCCGGATTTCCAATGGTCAGTAAGGCTTCAGAATACTCTGATCCTGGAACTGGGATATCTTTTGATCAAAATGCCGCTTGCTTATGCCTTGCTGTATGTATTTGAAAAGATTCATATTAAGGAAATTTTCAAATATCTTCTCTATATTTTTATCGTGATCACCGCTGTTTTTGGGCATCGCTTTTTAACGCATTATATCATTTACCCTTATATTTATGGAGTTACAGAAACTCTGGATGGAAAATATCCGTCGGGATTTATCAATGGTTATGTGGCATTCAATTCTTTTATGGACCTTATTTTTATGGTAGGTCTTATTTTCGGGGTTGAAATTACCCGTCAGAAAAATCTTCTGAAAGAACAGATCTCCCAGCTAAAGTCTGAAAAACTGGATCAGGAACTTACTATGCTGAAGGCACAGATCAATCCGCATTTTCTGTTCAACACCCTCAATAATATTTACGGAATGGCCCTGAAAAAAGCTGATGAAACTCCGGATGTTATTCTTCAGCTTTCCAAGATAATGCGGTATAATATCTATGAAGCAGCAGAAAAAAGCATTTCTATAGCCAAGGATATTGAAAACATTAAAGATTTCATACAGATTCAGAAAATCCGACATCGGCATCTCATCATCAACTTTACGGAAGATATTGATCATCCTTCTCAGGAAATCTCACCGCTGATCTTGATACAATTTGTTGAAAATGCCTTCAAACATGGGGTTTCCGAAAGTTTAGGAGAGGCATTTATTACCATCGATATCCGGTTGAAAAACGGAATTCTTACTTATTTCATAGAGAATTCCAAAGAAGAAATACTTCATACGCATTCCACAAAAATAGGCCAGAAAAATATCCGCAGACAGCTTGAACTGCTTTATCCACAACACACACTTTCTGTGGCAGATCAAAGCGGCCGCTATATTGTAACATTAACCATAGATTTCCATGACACAACACCCAGCCTCTAAAAAATACAACTGCATTATCGTAGAAGACGAGCCCATTGCTGCAGAAATTCTGGAAAGTTTTATCTCCAGGGATCAGGAACTGAATCTGGTAGGAAAATGTGCCGATGCCGTATATGCCAGCAGTCTTTTAAGCATTCATGAGGTGGATCTGATGTTTTTGGACCTCCATCTTCCCGTGGTAAAAGGCTTTGACTTTCTGAGGAAAATAAAAAATCCTCCATTCGTTATTGTTACCACTGCTTATCATCAATATGCTGTTGAAGGCTATGAACTTGATATTGCGGATTATCTGATGAAACCTATTCCATATGAACGTTTTCTGACAGCGATTGGAAAGTTCAAACATTTAATGGAGGCGGAGGACGCTTTACTGGAAGTGTCGGAACGTGATTTTATCTTTATCAATAGCGGGAAAAAACAGGTTAAAATTATTTTACATGATATTTTCTACATTGAGAGTTTGAGAGAGTATATTAATATTCACACCAAAACAGAAAGCTTCACTTTTAAAATGCCCATCAGCAAAATAGAAGAGGCTTTAAATCCTAAAATGTTTACCCGTATTCATAAATCGTACATTATATCCAAATCAAAAATTGAAATCAAATCTGCCAATATTATCCAGATTAATGGCAAAAAACTTCCTGTGGGAAGAACGTATAAACCATTGTTGGAGCTTTAATATTGAGAATAAAATTGTTTAAACCCACCAGATTTTCAGCCTTTTCATTAAAAAAAACTGCGAAATTAAAAGTTTTGTAGATTCTGCATCTCTGTTGATAGATATTTTTTCCGAAATTCTGTTTGTTTATTCAAATTTACTTTATGAAAAACAGAATGCATAAAAAATATTAAGCCTGGAAAATGAGTGGGATTAGTTTATTATTCGAATGTTGAATAATGATTTGGCTTAATGATTAGTGATAATCTTAAGCCAATTTCTTTTTGCGGCTATATTTATTTTAAAATATTTTGAGTCCAACTATTCCTACAACAATCAGTAATGCAGAAAGCAATCGTAAAATACTAGCTGAATCCTGAAAAAACAGAATTCCTACCAATAAAGTTCCTACAGCCCCAATTCCGGTCCATACGGCATAGGCAGTTCCAATAGGGATGCTTTTCTGAGCGTACCAAAGAAAGCCTCCGCTAACAGCCATACACATGATCGAAAATATGATCCAGCTCCATTTATTATTTTCCGGCTGTTGAGATAATTTAAGTCCCAAAGGCCATCCAATTTCAAAAATTCCTGCGATAATTAATGCAATCCAGTTCATACTTCTTATTTTTAATGATGGTGCTGTTATTGAAAAAAATGTTATTAAAAATGAGTTCTTTACCATAAAATACTCCATCTCAATTACGACTACAAAATTATCATTATCCATTCATATTCAATAAAATAAACTGTGTGACACCGCAAAAAACAGCGATGGAACGTATGATACACACCATGAACCGTTCAATATTCCGGAATAAAATGTAAGTTTGAAAATATCCCTAATATTGATATCTTTATATTATGAAAACAGAGAAAGCAGAAGTCGCTTATTTTCTATAGACCATTCATATCAATTATGTTAACAGACATCATTACAGCTCATCTAAACGTTATTTTTTGCGGAATCAATCCCGGTTTAAAATCATCAGATGACGGACATCATTTTTCAGGAAAGAGTAATCGTTTTTGGAAGGTTCTTCATCAATCAGGTTTTACTCCTTATGAAGTGGAAGCAGTGAATGATACTTCTATTCTGGATTTCGGACTGGGACTCACCACTGCCGTTGCAAGAGCAACTTCCCGTGCTGATGAACTTTCAAAAGAAGAGTTTGACGATGCCCTGGATACTTTTAAAGCAAAAATAACAGAATACCAACCTCAATATGTGGCTTTTCTCGGCAAAGCGGCTTATAAGGCTTTCTCTAAAAAGAAAGAAATTCTATGGGGACTGCAGCCAGAAGATTTCTGTGGGGCAAAAGTATGGGTCTTGCCCAATACCAGCGGTCTGAACCGGGGATTTTCTCTTGCTGATCTTATTTTCTATTACAGCAGTTTTTATCAGGCTGTAAAAAATAGCCAGAACTAGTCGTACACAATATCAGCAGTATAAAAGGAGTGGCAAAATTGCTCCTCAATTTTTGTACCCGATTATTTTCCGTCTACCTTTTTCAAAATCACACTTAAGGGAAAAAACAACACATTTGCTAATCTAATTCTCCCAGTTAATTATTCATTCTCCCCTGATATTTGATTGTTTGATACATTTAAAACTCAAACCATTAAATAGTACTATGAAAACAAAAGAGTACGAATTCATTAAAAGGCATTTTGTCTTATTGGATTCAACAAAAGGGAATGTATGCTCAGGCATACCACAGCTATGTTTCAAAAAAATGAACCGGCTTTTACTCTGTTCGGTCCTTATTACCGCATTTTCATCTCAACTAAGAGCACAGTCCAGAGTCAGTGAGCCTGTGAATGAAAAGCCTTATCCGGCCGATCAGGTCATTTCTTTGTATGGTAAAGAAAGGAACAGCTTTTCCAGTGACATCCAGCGAAGATCTTCAAACACTGTTCCGATTGAACTCCGGTCAAAAGAAATCAAAGAAGTATTGGTAGGGCAGGACTATTTCCCTGCAGATCTTTTTTTTAATGAGGATGCAAAAGTTCCTTCCGGCCACAATCCCCAGGTTCGTCATTATGACAATCAGAATGTTACTTTTGACGGTCAAAAGCATGAGAATATCCGGGTTGATGAAATCATTGATCAATACACCTTAAAGAATGCAGATATTGATTACTCTTATGACAATGCCTACTATCTCTTCCGTGATGCTTCAGGAAACACAATTGCTACTGTATATTATATTGACCGCACTGTAGGATTCTTAAAGTCCGAGTATAAAGTTGTAAGCAAAGGAAAATCTCTTGTTACATTTCCTCTGCTTGTTGCTCCCAATCCTGCCAAAAATGTGATCAATATTACTTATCAGGTGGAAAAAGAGAGCCAGGCCAGCCTTCAGATCATTGATATGAATGGCCGTACTGCAGATACTGTATTCAGTGATAAGCAGATCAGGAGCGGAAGACATACAGTACAGCACAACATCAATCTTCCAGCCGGCAACTATCTGGTACAGTTTAATGCTCAGGGGCAGGCGCCTGTTACTCAAAAAATCATTGTTCAATAAAATGCAGTCAATTATGAAAAAACTAATTATACTTTTAACCTGCATGTTATGGAGTATGACATGCATTAATGCCCAATGTCCAAACGGTGATGCGGAAATGGGTAATTTCAGCAACTGGCAGACTTATATGGGAAGCAACACAACAGGAACCCTGAATTTATCAACCTTTACTCCAAGTCTATCACCAACCCAGCATACCGTGACGGGAATAGGTAATGACCCGATACTAGGCGCTTCTTTACCGATGGTGGGAGAAGGCAACAGTGCTTTCAGATTAGGAAATTCTACAGCTATGAACGGTGCAGAAATCATGTCTTATACCTTCACAGCAGGAAGCTCTATATCATTTATGTATGCTTTGGTTTTACAGGGAGCCCACAGCGATTCTATGATCAATGGATTTTTCAGTTACTGGGTCAGCAGAACCAATGACCTTGCCAACAGTACCGCACCTGGTAATCTGGTCATTTCCCCTGTTAAAATTAACGGCAGCAACGTGGCTGATCCATTCCTCCAGACCACAAGCTATAATGGTGAACCTCTCTCATGGAAGGAGTGGCAGACGTTATGTCTTCCTATTCCTTCTCAGGATGTCGGCCAGCAGCTGACCATTTATTTTGCAACAGCAGACTGCAGAGATAGCGGACATTTTGGCTATGCTTACATAGATGCCCTTTGCAAGCCGGTACCTCCTGAACCTGTACTTGTAGGACCTTCTACAGTATGTAATATTGATGATCCCATTCTTTTTAGCGGAAGCCGCACAACTAATGAGTCTCAATATGTATGGTTTGCCCAGGAATGTGATGCTTTGGGGAACCTCATCGGAAGCCCGCCTTTTGCTGTCATCCGTAATGGGCCTGTAGGAACTTACAGCTTGCGGTCCAGTGGGATTAATTTACAAAGCGGGCATTATTATAAAGTTACTCTTCAGGTCCGGAACTGTACCAGTGGCTGGGTAGTGATTTCAAAAATTGTTAAAATAGAATTCCCTATCATTCAGACAAGCAATAAAGTGATCTGCTGTGGCTCAAGCGTTAAATTAAGAGCCAGTGTGAATGCTCCGGGTAATGGTTCAGCCACAAGCTACAAATGGTATGATGAAGCGGGTAATTTTATAGGTAACGGCAGCGTATCCTATAGCGGACCCATTGGCGGCCCCTTTACACCGGCTAACGATATCACTGTAACACCTACCAAGTGTACCAAATACAGGGTTGTATTTGAATATAACGGCTGTAAAAATTCACAATGGGTATATGTTACTCTTATTCAGAATGTGCGAGGTGCTTTCGGATGTGTAAGCTATAATAACTGTACAGGAACAGGCACTGTAAAATTTGACCCGTGGATCAAACTCTGCGGTAATGAAGCTGAAGTAGGTCCGGATTACGGTTTTCATATGCAGCAGGCTACAAACAGCATTAAGTATTCCTGGAACACAGGCAGTACCAGTGATACCTCTGCTGTAACAGGAAACACAGCTTCAACGGTAACTGTCACAAGTGCTTGCGGAACGAATACGGCAACAATCACTCCTCCGGTTTTTACAGGCGCTTTTCCAGGCTTATTTAAACCTACCGGCATGTCTGTAACCAATCCGTTTGTTATTTATAACACGATGATGAACCAATATGCCATACCTGCATATAATGCCTATTCGTATGAACTTAGTGTGTATGACCGCTGGGGAACCCGTGTTTACTACAAATATGAAACGACCTGTCTCGGTTTTTATAACGGTCAGATCAGATGGGATGGAAGATACACTCCTGATGCGAATGGTAATCCGGGACCATATGTTAATATTCCGGGAGTATACTCATGGAGCCTTAAGCTGACCAATTGTTCCGGCAGCGAAAACTTTAAAGGTGATGTAACTTTTATACAGTAATTTGATTTTCAGATTCAATTTTATAAAAAATCCCGACATTTTTTGTGTCGGGATTTCTTTTGCTGGTATAACTAAAGTTTTAATAGATCAACTCTTATGCTTTATTCGGTTTGCTTACATATTTATTGCCTTTTATAAAAAACCGCCAGGGTAAAAATGCATCTTCCTGTGCATATGCAACACCTATACGGGGAGCTTTTATAATATTATCAGAGGAATATTGAATTCCGTGATTTTCAATCCATATTTCATTTCCATCCAGGTCTTTTTTATTAAAAGATTTATCAATACCTAAAGCTTTGGCTGCAGATCCGGGGCCGGAAGAAATAGCCGCTTTATCGGCAGGCATATTCCGTCTGAGTTCCATGATGTCTTTTCCTACCAGCGGCTCAACAGCTCTGATTAGTACAGCATGAGGCTCGTCTTTTACAGAGGTCACAATATTGAACAGATGATGAATTCCGTAGCATAAATAAACATAGGAAACACCACCGTGACTGTACAACGTTTCAGTGCGGTCTGTCCGTCGGCCTCCATAAGCATGGGAAGCTTTATCCAGTACTCCGAAATAGGCTTCTGTTTCTACAATAATTCCGGCTGTTACTTCACCATTTATATCTGTAAAAAGAACTTTTCCCAGAAGATCCTGAGCGAGAAAAAGGACATCCTGGTTGGAATAATAGGAGAGTGGCAGTTTCAAATGAATGGTTTTTATGAATTTAACAGGTTAAAAGTAAGGATATAAAAACAATTTTCATAGAGATAAACAGATTGTCACTACATTTGAATATGAGTTATTGATATTCATTCAATCCAAAAGCAAAATTATAATGAAATCTTTTAATTTGACGCTGTTTATGATTACTTTTTGTCTGACAGCATTGGCATTCAATATTCCTTATCAGCAATCGTATCAAAAAATGATTGTCGGAAAATGGCATCCTGTACTTTCCTATGCTGAAGGGATTGAAACTAACGGAAAACGTACTGTAATAAATAATTCTAAATTTAGCAGCAAAGATATCATGCAGTTTAATGCTGACGGTTCTATTATGGATAGTGGACAGCTTTACTTTTCATATTCATTCGGTCCTGATTATAAGACGTTATCTTTATTTGATGGAAGCAACTCTGAAAGAAAATTTGAAATCATTCAATTAGACAAAACAACCATGAAAATTGTAATGAAAGAGACAGACAAGTACAAAGGAGAGCCCTTTTATATAACCTGGACTATTGTATTTAAAAGAAAATAAAACTTATATAAAAATGGAAATCCAACATTATCTATAACCTTTCAAAAGAGGTGATATCTTTAACCATATTTTAAGTGAGTTCTAATTGTATTCTAATGCATTAAAGCTTTACTGCTGCATTATTAGCTTTAATTTTGCAAAATGGAAAAGAAAAAATTATCTGCAGCTTTATGTAAAACTACTTGCTTGTTATTATTAATTGTTGGCAGTAACGTGATTAAAGCCCAAAGTAAGGGAAGCTCAGAGATAAAAATTGCCTATGGACTTGGAACCACTACAGATTTTATTAATGCTTTCAGCAGTGTGTTTACATTTGGTTATGGCCCCTATGAGACAGAAAATTCCGGAGCTTTTGTCGTTGAATATAACTATGCAATAAAGGATAAATGGATTATTGGGACAGACCTCTCATATCAACAGGTAACGAGAGAATATTCCGATAAATCATCAGAAAAATCACACAATTATACTTTTGCCGTAAAAAGTAACTACAACTATATATCCAAGCCAAAGTTTCGCATGTATTCCGGAATAGGATTAGGATTAACATTGGAAAAGAGTAGGAATCCTTTACAAAATGTCTCACATTTTAATTATCAACTTACAGGACTCGGAATCAGATTAGGAGGCAGACTGGGAGTAAATGCTGAAGTAGGTTTTGGATATAAAGGAATAGGAAATATAGGGCTGGCTTACAGTTTATAATAAGCAGGATCAATATTCATTACCCCTATTTAAAAGAAAAACCAGATAATCTGATATCTGGTTTTTTCTTTTCTATTTTCCTCCCGGAGGACAATGTTCTTTTAAAAATTTAGTAAACATTGTAGCAAGGTGCAGTGATGTCCCTTCTCCTTCATCAATAGAGTGTGTTCGGTTAGGGTAAGACATCAGCTGAAACTGTTTGTTGTATTTTACCAGTTCGTTGATGTATACTTCTGTATTCTGATAGTGTACATTATCATCACCTGTTCCGTGAACCAGTAAAAGATTTCCTTTTAGATTTTTAGCATAAGCCAGTGGAGATCCATTGACAAAATCTTCTCTGTTCTCCTTTGGAAGCCCCATATACCTTTCCTGGTATATATTATCATAGAACAGCTGATTAGCCACCGGAGCAATAGCAATCCCTGTCTGGTAAATATCAGGATATTGTCCCAAAAGGTTCAGGGTAGAAGAACCTCCGCCGCTCCATCCCCATACGGCAACCCTTGAGGTATCTGCATAAGGCCATTTTGCAAATAAAGCTTGGGCTCCCATTGCCTGATCACGGATATTAAGCTGTCCTATTTTACGGTACACCGATTTTCTCCATTCACGGCCTCTTGGAGCAGGTGTTCCGCGGTTTTCAAGAGAAACATACAGATAACCATCTTCAGCCATATCACCAACATATAAATCATTCCATCCTGTATAGAAACTGTCTGTTACCGTTTGTGTTGCCGGTTCTCCATAAACCATAAAAACAATCGGATATTTTTTATTAGGATCAAAATTTTTAGGTTTTACTACCCATCCGTCCAATGTAACTCCATCCTGTGTTGCAATCTGGAAAAATTCTGCTTTAGACCTTGCAGGATCTGCTTTTGCTGTTCTTTTGGCAGCAACCAGTTCTTTATGTTCCGGAAGTGAAATTACTGAACCCATTGAAATTGCATTGACACTGTTATTCGTAAAGAGAGCAATCTTCCCATTGGGTGATATTGTATATTTATTAGAACCTTTATAAGCTTCAGGAGTTACTTTTTGTGCTTTTCCTCCTTTCATACTTACTTTATACAGGTATTTCTGCGTCGCATTATTGGGTGAAGCTGAAAAGTAGATTTGTTTGTTCTGAACATCGAAAAACTCAGGTTTTATTACATCGAAAGCATCTTTTGTAATCAATGTTTCCTTACCGCTCATATCTATTTTATAAATATGTCTCCATCCGTCTTTTTCAGAAAGCCAAAGGAATTCTTTTCCATTCTCAATCCAGTCCCAGCCACTTGGGTCATTATCATTCCAGCGGGATTTGATATCAATCCATGCAGCATCTGTTTCCGTATAAATAGCCTTACTGCTGCCGGAACTGGCATCTGCTACAATAATTTTACTTTGATTCTGCTTTCTGTTCAATTGCTGGAGAATAATGGATTTAGAATCCAGTACCCATTCCATTCTCGGAATATAGTTTTGTATTTCATCCCCTGCAATATCTGTTTTCTTTGAAGATTTAGAGGCAAGATCATAGAACCAGATGCTGCATCCTGAAGGATTTTCGCCCACTTTCGGATACTCTACAGGAACTGTAAATGAATACAGACTGTCTGTATTGTTGATCATCAGGAAGTTTTTTGTACCTCTTGCATCCAGTTTCCAGTAGGCAATTTTGTTACCGTCCGGTGACCATCGGAAACCATCCTGAGTTCCAAACTCCTCTTCATAGACCCAGTCGAAAGTCCCGTTGATCATTCCGTCTGTTCCATCGGTAGTGATCTTGGTCATCTGATTGTTTGAAAGATCTTCAACATAAATATTATGCTTAGACACATACGCTACTTTTTTTCCATCCGGAGAATATTTTGCAAACATCAGTGATGAAGATGGCAGGCCTTTCCCAAGCTGGGTAAGTTTTTTAGTGTTTTTATCGAAAATCCAGTAATCTCCACGGGTATTGTCTCTCCATACTTTCCGGGTATTGGCAAAGAGTAATAAACTTTTGTCGTCCGGAGATACCTGAAAACTTTGTACCTGCAACGCTTCAGAACTTCCCGCAGGAATCAGTGCATTGCTGTCTAAAAGAGTTTGGTCTTTTCCGGGATGCAGTACATCAACAATTTCAACCCCTTTTTTAGTAAATGAATAGTAAGCATTGCCATCCGGAGTCCACTGTGTCTTTTGTGCAGCCAATGGTGACAGACACAGAAAGTACAATGCGATAGCCGTTAGTTTTTTTATGTTCTTCATAGATAGTATTTGATTAAGCTCAATGTTCAGCTCTGTAATTTTCAATTTCTTCAACTGTTTTGATCAGCCCGTTCCCAAGAAGTCTGTATCCGTCATCAGTAATCAGGAAATCATCTTCCACACGGATTCCTCCGAAGTTTCGGTATTCATTCACTGTATCATAATTAATAAAATCTGCATTTTTATTTTCAGACTGCCAGATATCAATCAGTTCCGGGATCATATAAATACCGGGTTCAACTGTTACTACAAATCCGGATTCAAGGGCTTTTCCTAAGCGTAAAGATTTAAGACCGAATGTTTTGGTATCTTTGGGTTCTTCTTCAGTATAACCAATGTACTGCTCTCCAAGATCTTCCATATCATGCACATCAAGTCCCATCATATGCCCCAATCCGCATTGAAAAAACAGAGTATGGGCATGGTTTTTTACCGCTTCTTCAGGGTTTCCTTTCATCAGTCCGAGATCTATAAGACCTTCTACCAGGTATTGTGAGGCTTTCAGATGAATATCTTTGAATCTTACTCCCGGTTTAAGAAGCTGTTGGGCATTGTTAAAAGCATTCAGAACCACTTCATACATTTCCTTTTGCTTAGTGGTAAAGGTTTTGCCCGCAGGAAATGTTCTGGTAAGGTCTCCCGCATATCCCATTGCAGTTTCCGCTCCGGAATCATTAAGGAAAAGATCTCCCTCTTTCAAGGTATTGAGACGGTAGTGGTTATGCAGAATTCCTCCGTTGATGGTTACGATCGGAGGATAAGACATCTGACATTCTTTATTGGCAGCAAGATATTGAATGGCATTCGCAATTTCATATTCTTTAATACCTGGTTTTGCAATCTGCATTGCCAGCAAATGCATTTCATTGGATACATTCACTGCCTGTTCTATCTGCACTATTTCCTGAGGCTCTTTTATAGAACGCTGCTTCACAATGGCTTTAATCATCTCTGCAGAAGGCTGTAATGCTGCTATTTTAATTCCAAGCAGATCGCCAAGCAAAATTTTATTGAAAGACTGATATGGAGGAAGATAATGTACCTTTCTGCCGGAAGTCTGTGCTTTCAGAATATATTGAGCAAGCTCTGTATATGGCATGGTTTCCTGTACTCCGGATTTCAGACTTTTCTCTTTCAGTGTTTCCTGTCTGCCCATCCATACGATGTCATCTATACTTAATTCATCTCCGAAAACAATGGTCTTATTCTCATCAATATCAATAATGGCCGCAATACGGGGTTCCTGGATTCCGAAATAATATAAATAGGTACTGTCCTGGCGGAAATAATAAGGATTGTGTTCAAAATTCACAGGGTTCTCTATATTTCCCAAAAACAATAAAATTCCGTTGGCTACATTACTTTGTAATACTTTTCTTCTATCTTGATAGGTTTGTGTTGAAAACATATTATGAATACTTTTTAATTTAAAGTTTTAAAGTTACGATTTTGTACTATTGACCGCTCTTTATTCATGAAAATAAAGAATAATGTAAAGTTTGGATTTTAATTTGACATTCAGTGTTCATATTTTGCTTAAATTCGGTCATATTTTAACCGATAGCCCATAAAATATTGATTCTATGAAGAGTCTTCAGTTTTCAGTCCCTGCCGACACCAACAAAAGTATCCGCATTCAGGAAGATATAATGCCCAATTTTTATCCTTATTTCCATCGCCATACGGAAACCCAGATCATGTGGATTCTTAAAGGACACGGAACATTGGCCATAGAACAGAACCTCTTCAATTTTGAGGCTGGTGACATTTTCTATCTGGGCGCCAATCAGTCGCATGTCTTCAGGGGTAATTTTGATAAAGATGAAAAGCAAAAAGTTCATTCCATCTCTATATTTTTTGATCCTTATAAAAAAATCGCCGTATTTTTCGACTTGCCGGAATTTGGGGAACTTAAAAATTTTATTGCCTATTCAGAAGTCGGTTTTCAGGTTGCTCCTAAACTAAAAATAAATATTGGGGAAAACATTGCAGCATTACAAAAAACAGAAGGAGTAGAACAGATCATAGATTTCATCCGCATTTTGAACCATCTTATGCAAAACAGACATCTGCATATTCCTTTATCTTCGGAAAAAAATCTTCCTAATCACATTTCAGACTATGATCAAAGAATTATAGATGCCCAGACCTTTATTAAGAAGAACTTTGCACAAACGAAACTTACCCTTGACAGTATTGCCCGGGAAGCCTGTATGACCCCGCAGGCATTCTGCAGATCCTTTAAAAAACGAACCCGAATCACTTATATTGAATACCTTAATGAGCTCCGTGTACAGCGAGCATGCAGACTATTGACATCCAGCAATATGTACAGTATTTCTTCGGTTGCTTTTAATAGCGGATTCAACAGTCTTACCAATTTTAACCGCGTTTTTAAGTCCATTATGAAATATTCACCTAAAGAATACCTAAAGCATTACAAAGAGGCTACCATAGAGCAATAAAAACAACCTGTTAAAATACGGTGAGTATCTATTAAAATATTAACATTTACCGTTTTGAAATTCCGCTAGTTTTGGATAAATATTATTTGATATGAGTACAAAACTAAACTGGGAAGGTATTTATCCTGCTGTATTAACTCCTTTTACCAAAGAAGGTGAGATCGACTTTGAAATGTTTGCTCTCAATACAGAAGCCCAGATTAAAGCAGGCGTTCATGGAATTATCCTTGCAGGAACATTAGGTGAAGCCAGTGCTTTGGAAACTGAAGAAAAATTCGAACTGCTGAAATACGCAAAAAAGATCACTCAGGGAAGAATCCCCGTTATTCTTAACCTTTCTGAAAATACGACCAAAAATGCCATACACTTTGCTCAAAAAGCTAAAGAATCAGGTGCTGACGGGCTTATGCTGCTTCCTCCTATGCGGTATAAAGCAGACAGCCGTGAAGTGGTAGAATATTTTAAAGCAGTAGCTACTGCTACAGATCTTCCTATCCTCATTTATAACAATCCTGTAGATTACGGAATATACGTCACCCTTGAAATGTTTGAGGAGCTTATTGAATGTCCAACTATTCAAGCTGTTAAAGAATCTACAAGAGATCTTGCCAATGTAACCAGAATGATTAACCGTTTTGGAAAAAGAATAAAAATTCTTGGTGGGGTAGATACCATTTGTCTGGAAACCCTGATGCTTGGTGCAAACGGCCTTGTGGCAGGTCTTGTAGATGCTTTTCCTAATGAAACTATGGCAATGTATAACTCCGTTAAAACAGGTAAATATGACAAAGCCATAGCAATCTACAGATGGTTTATGCCATTATTGGAACTGGATATTCATCCTAAACTTATTCAGTACATCAAACTGGCTGCTACAGCGGAAGGGATCAGCAGTCCTTATGTAAGAGCACCACGCCTGGAACTTCATGGCGAAGAAGCTGAAACAGTAAAAAAGATCATTGAAGAGGGCATAGCCAACCGCCCGGTATTAGATTAACTTCAGAAATAAAGCTATGATTGAAGAAGCATCAAAAGAAAATATTGATAGAAGAATTCAGATGGCTGCCGATGCCTATCAGTTTCTGAAGAATACCACTGTAAAAGAACGGGCGGCCTTCATGAACACAGTTGCCGATAAGATTGAAACATTGGGAGAAGAACTTTTGACAATGGCCCATTCTGAAACCTCACTTCCTTTGGCAAGACTTACCGGAGAAAAGGCAAGAACCGCAGGACAATGGAGAAGCTATGCAAAAGCTGTAGCCACAGGAATATATACAGAACCACGGATTGATCTTGCCCAGCCAGACAAGCAAAAAGGAGACCTCAGAAAATACAATGTAGGCATAGGACCTGTGGTTGTTTTCGGGGCAAGTAATTTTCCGTTTGCTTTTTCTACAGCGGGCGGTGATACGGCGAGTGCCATTGGAGCAGGCTGTTCTGTTATTGTAAAAGCGCATCCGGCACACCCTAATACCTCTCAACTAATGGCTGATGCCATAACAGCTGCTGTAAAAGAATTTGGATGGCCTGAGGGAATCTTTAGCCACATTACCGGAACATCCTATGATATCGGGGCTTATTTGGTCCAGCATCAGGAGATCAGAGCCGTTGCGTTTACCGGCTCATTTACCGGAGGAAAAGCTTTGTTTGACATAGCGAACCGCCGTGAAGATCCCATTCCCGTTTTTGCAGAAATGGGAAGCATTAATCCTGTATTTGCCCTGCCGGATTTGCTTGAAAACAGAGCAGAAGCTTTCGCTAAAGAATATCTTTCCTCCTTAACATTAGGAACAGGACAATTCTGCACCAACCCGGGAGTATGTATTGCTCTTAAAGGAGAAGCTCTGGACCGTTTTATCAATACCCTGAAAAACGGAATTCAGGAAACGATTCCCGCAAATATGCTTCACAAAGGGATCTATGAAAGTTTTGAAAAACATAAAACCATTGCAGCAGAACAGCCGGAAGTACATATTATTGCAACAGCAGATACAGAAATTGATGAATGGCAGGGACGTGCTATGATGATAGAAACCAGTGCCCAAAACTTTATAAAAAATCCTGTGCTGGGTGAAGAGGTTTTCGGACCCTTTGGGATCATTGTAACTTGTGAAACACGGGAAGAAATGATGGAAATTGCTCAACAACTGAAAGGACAGTTAACAATTACCCTAGCAGCTACCTATGAAGATGCCCGGAATAACCTTACGCTGATCAATCTTCTGAAGGATAAATGCGGAAGGTTGCTATTCAACGGAATGCCTACAGGAGTAGAAGTTGTTTATGCCATGCAGCATGGAGGTCCTTTTCCTTCCACTACTGATTCCCGTTTTACCTCTGTAGGCCCGGATGCTGTCAAGAGGTTTATCCGTCCTATTTCTTTCCAAAACTGGCCGGATGAATTTTTGCCGGAAGAGCTGAAGAATGAAAATCCATTGCAGATCAACAGAATAGTAAACGGAGAAGTCAATTCAGGATCATTAAAATTAC
Organism: Chryseobacterium sp. D764; assembly: GCF_019317325.1. NCBI lineage: Bacteria > Pseudomonadati > Bacteroidota > Flavobacteriia > Flavobacteriales > Weeksellaceae > Chryseobacterium > Chryseobacterium sp. D764. The sequence goes on from NZ_CP079219.1 coordinate 890,275, forward strand.
AGACAACATGAACAGAACATTTTTTTGTATAGATTCGCACACCTGCGGCTGCCCTGTACGTCTTGTTGCAGGAGGTGGCCCCATTTTAAAAGGAAATTCCATGATGGAGCGCAGGCTTCACTTTATGAAAGAGTACGACTGGATCCGAAAAGGGCTCATGTTTGAACCTCGAGGTCATGATATGATGAGTGGGAGTATTTTGTATCCGCCTATTGACGAAGAAAATGATATCGGAGTTTTATATATTGAAACCAGCGGATGTCTTCCCATGTGCGGGCACGGAACAATCGGGACCGTAACCATTGCCATAGAAGAAGGTCTGATTTTTCCTAAAATTCCCGGAAAACTGCGCCTTGAAACACCTGCAGGACTTATTCTCATTGATTATGTACAGGAAGGCAAAAAAGTAACGTCTGTAAAACTGACCAACGTAAAATCTTTTCTGTATGCTGAAAATCTGGAAGTTGAATGTCCGGATCTTGGAGTAATAAAAGCAGATGTAGCTTATGGCGGAAACTTCTATGCGATTATAGATCCACAGGAAAATTTCAGAGATATTTCTGATTTTACAGCCAGCCAGCTTATTCATTATGGAAAGATCATCAGAAAATTACTCAATGAAAAATACCCATTTATTCATCCTGAGAATGAACACATTACAGGATTAAGCCATATTCAATGGACAGGCAATCCCAAAGATCCTGAAGCAAGCGGACGAAATGCTGTTTTAGTGGGAGAGAATGCCCTGGACCGTTCTCCATGCGGAACAGGTACTTCTGCAAGAATGGCTCAATGGTATGCTAAAGGTAAATTAAAAGAGGGGGAAGAGTTTATCCATGAAAGCTATATCGGATCCCAATTCATCGGCAGAATTGAAGGAACGGATACTGTTGATGGAAAATCAGCAATTATTCCGTCAGTAGAAGGCTGGGCAAGAATTACCGGCTATAACCATATTATTATTGATGATGAAGATCCTTATTGGCAGGGATTTCAGGTTATGTAAACAAACATATGACACAAAATAAAGGAAAAGCACTCATTATTGGTGCAGGAATAGCAGGTTTAAGCTCCGCCTATTATCTTTTACAGAAAGGCTGGAGTGTAGAAATTCTGGAGCAGAATGATCTTTCCAACAATTGTTCTTATGGCAATGCAGGAATGATTGTACCCAGTCACTTTACTCCGTTAGCAGCACCGGGTGTTGTTGCCCAAGGAATCCGATGGATGTTTGATAGCAAAAGCCCGTTTTATGTAAAGCCTTCATTCAATGCTGATCTGTTTTCCTGGGGGATAAAGTTCTTAAAACACTCCAATCAGAAGCATGTAGACCGTTCGGCATCAGCGATCAGAGACCTTAATCTGGCGAGCAGCACTCTCTATAACGAGATTGCAGCAAAGGATGAATTTGATTTTGAACTTAATCAGAATGGGATTCTGATGCTCTACAAAACCGAAAAAGTAAGAGAAGAAGAAACAGAACTTGCCCATAAAGCAATCAATCTGGGATTAACTGTTGACATTCTGGATCAAAAAGGAATTCAGGAACTTGAGCCTAATATCCGGATGGACGTTATAGGAGGGATTAATTACAAATGTGATGGTCATATGAATCCAATGAAACTGATGAAACAAATGATCTCTTATCTTAAAAATAATGGTGTCGTTTTTTATACCCATCACAAAGTAACCGGATTTGAAACTTCAGAAAGGATGATTAAAACCGTAATTGCCAATGATAAAAAGTTTACAGCAGACTGTTTCGTCATGACAGGAGGTTCATTTCTCCCTGAACTGGCTCAGAAGGCAGGAATCAAAATTCAATTAATGCCCGGCAAAGGATATTCATTCATGCATACCCCAGAAAATCCGGTCAACACCCTGAACCATGCTGCCTTACTACTGGAAGCAAGAGTGGCTGTCACCCCTATGAATGGGCAGATCCGTTTCGGTGGAACGATGGAGCTGGCTTCCCATCATGATAAAATTAATATGAAAAGAGTAGAAGGTATCGTCCGGTCTATTCCTCAATATTTGCCTGACTTTCAAATGCATTATAAAAAGGAATCTGAAATATGGTTTGGCTACAGACCCTGTGCACCGGATGGGCTGCCTTATCTGGGACAGTCTTCCCAGTTGAAAAACCTGATTATTGCAGGCGGCGGCGGTATGATGGGATTAAGTTTAGGACCCATTTTTGGAAAAACAGTTTCAGAACTTGCCAATGGCCAAAAGCCAACTGTTGACATCAATATATTCAACCCTGAAAGATTTAGTTAAAAAAACATCACATAACACACAAAATTAAGCCCAAAACAATTTGATTATTCAAATAATTTATTAACAAACAAATCCAAAATTTATGAAAAAATTTAAATTACTACTACTTGTTTCCCTATTTCCAATAATAGGTTTTGCTCAGGAAAATAGACCTCATGAGTGTAAAGCAGATGAAATGATGAAAAAACATTTTGAACTGCACCCTGAATCTAAGGCTGAATATGAAAATTTTGAGAAATTCACCAAAGATTTTGTAAAAAAAATGGAATCAAACAAAACTCCATTGAATAATACGATCAACAATCCAACCTACATCATCCCTGTGGTTTTTCATGTGTATGGAGAATCTCAGAGTAATGTAAAAGTAAATTACCAAAAAGTAGTTGACTTACTGGAACAAATCAACTTAAACTTCAATGGAATCAACACTGATTCAAACACCGTAGATCCTGATTTCCAATCTATTAAAAGAGCATTAAGTATTGAATTTCGATTAGCTAAAATTGATCCAACCGGAAAAGCAACAAGCGGAGTGGTATTTCACCCTTTCAAAGGTGGATATGGCAACGGAGGTGGATATGATGCACAAATTGGCGCAGATGCATGGGATAATACAAAGTATATGAATGTGTATATACAAAATGACCTATATGCTAATAAAGATTTATATCAATCAGGAGTTGCCTGGTATCCGGATTCATACATGACTTCAGTAAATACATCCAGAGTTGTTTATAATGGGCGTTATATATTCAATGCCGCAGGAACAGTAGCTTCAAACGAGTTTTCTGATACATTCACTCACGAATTTGGGCATTGGTTAAATCTTCAACATACGTTTAATGTTCTTTGTTCAACTGCGAACCCTGGTAATGATGGTGATGGAGTTGCTGACACCCCTGTAGAAAATAATTCTAATGGATTAGGATGTGCAGCTGGCAACAATTGTCTTGGACAAAAAGTGAACGTTGAAAACTATATGGGATACAATGGTTCTTCCGGTTGTTATAAAATGTTTACCAATGGACAAGTCAACAGAATGCTAGCCGCATTAAATCATCCTTCGAGAATAAATTTATGGCAGCCCGCAAACTTAGCCGCAACCGGTGTTGCCAATACTCCACCTAAATTAACCCTCAGCAACAGTACATTTACAGAGAACTTAAACAATAATGGAGCCGTGTCATTAGATGGAACAGTAGCATCTGCCCCTACATCAACGATTACGCTAAACGGAGCAACATTTGCCGTACCCAATGGAACAACTCTTACTGCAGGAACACATTTCACTTCTTCATTACCAGCAGGACTAACAGCAACTATAGCAGTTACAAGCCCTACTACTGCTATACTTACCATAAATGGTGCGGCAACCAGTCATCCTAAAAGTCAGGTCCTGAATTCATCAATTACGTTCCTAAACGGGGCTATAACAGGAGGCGTAACTTCATTAGGATCAACTACAGCTTTGGCATTAACTTTTTCTTACAAAGATCCTTATAAAATAGTTACAGGAACTCCTCTGGAAAGTTATGCCAACCCAACAGCAACAACAGTAACAACCAATTCCGGGGCAACTTGGAAATATTTTATCATTAATCCAGAGCTTAGTGATGATGCAGGCTATGGCGCTTGGTACTATGGAGCAAATCAATTAAAATTTGAAACCTATTGGAAAGGATTAGTATGTGAAACAGGAACACGAAATATTAGTTTAATTCCGGCTTGCACCACTATAACTAATGCAAATAATATAGGTTATCCAACTGGTACTCCCGGACAACTTGACGTATACACTCCTACATATACTAACTGGTCTGGCCAAACCGCTTATGTTGGTTTTAGAAACCAATTCGAAGGCTACAACATTAACGGCTATTTCAAACTGATTGTGGGGGCAAATGGTTCAAATTATTCTGTAACAGAGTTTGGATATAATACACAACCATATGGCAGCATTACAACCCCTTGTGCATTATCATTATCCACTGCAGGCGTTGATACAACAAACTCAGAAACATCCATCTATCCAAATCCAGTTTCTGATGTATTGAATATTAAAACAAAAGGGAAAATTAAATCAATTTCTGTTTACGACATGTTTGGAAGAAAAATGAATGCTAAAGTTATTGGTGATAAAGTTGATGTTAAACACTTCCTAAGCGGAACTTATTTAATTGATATTGAAACTTCTTTAGGGAAATCTTCCCAAAAATTCATTAAAAAATAGAATCAAACTCAAAGCAGTTACAGACTGGTTTAAAACTTTTTAAATAACAAAACACTTTTCTCAGAAATATGAATAATAGTTTAGTATTCATATGCAGTTGATTGGGCTTAAAAGTTAAGCCCAATTTTTTATTATATAGGTTCAGTTCATAATTTATTTATGTACTTTTATTCTGTAATTACAATTCCAATGCATTATAAAAACGAAAGGATTATCATCCGTGAATTTACACCCAAAGAATTTTTATTGTTTTCCACTCTTTTTGAAAATGAGAATGTTACCCGCTATCTGCCTTACAAAACTCCTGAAGAATATAAGGAAATGTTTGATAAAGCACTGGCAGATTATGAAGCAGGGCCATTCAGCAGATGGGGAATATTCAGCACTCAGAATAATGATTTTGTGGGAATGTGTCTGGCCAGAATCTTCCTTGATAATCCTGATCAGCTGGAAATAGGGTATACTTTAGGCGAAAATTACTGGGGAAAGGGACTCGGAACTGAAGTTTGTAAAGCCCTTATTGATTATTGTTTCTCATTAAATCTTAAGAAAGATATTGTTGCTGTAACTGATCTTGATAATATCGGATCTCAGAAAGTCCTTCTGAACAACAACTTTAAGAGAATTGAAAATCTGATGCGGGAAGATCGGGATAGAGAACTTGCTTACTTTATATTACAGAAAGAGTATAAATCCGAAAAAAAAACGATCTGATACATAGGTTTCTAATTAATATGCCTATCTCGCAGATGTTTGCACGTATTCTTTTTCCTAAGACTAAATCAAAGATTTTTAAGCTTAAGTGAACTTCTCAACAGCTTACCTGTCACTTAAAATCAACTTAAGTGTTTTTTAATCTTTTGTGACTTTTGTGGTTAAGATATAATCAAAGCCTTACACAGAAAACATTTCATTTATCAGATATTTATCATAACTTGCAGAAATTATGATGTCAAAACGTTGCAAATATGCGCTTAAAGCAATGGTCAGATTAGCAAGGAATTATAACCAGGGCTTTCTGTCAACCTCCATTATTGCACAAGATGAGAACATCCCCAAAAAGTTTCTGGAACAAATTCTCCTCGAACTCAAAAGAGCCAAACTTGTCAATAGTAAGCAAGGCAAAGTAGGAGGGTATTATTTGTTAAAATCACCTAATGACGTCTCATTAGCAGATATTTACCGGATTTTCGATGGCCCTATTGCCCTTACACCTTGTGTCTCTTTAAACTTTTATGAAGCATGTGACGATTGTGTAGATGAAGCAGTCTGCTATCTGAGAAAAGAACTCATCATCGTTCGTGAAAAGACCAGAACAAGTATGATGGAGGCCACTCTGACTAAGTTTATCAACAAGGATTAAAATTTTTTTTATTTAAATTCTACTATTTTGATGGGAGTTATAGAATTTTATATATATTTGCAAGAATTAAATCTCAATTCAAAATGGAATACAGTCTGAAAAATGAATTCGAAAATATTGTAAAAGAGGCTTCTGAAGCTTCTTTTCAAACTAATGGGCTGCAATTACTGACTGAAAGATTCCCTGGTAAAGTGATCTTTTCAACCAGTTTCAGCTATGAAGATCAGGTTATCACTCATCTGATAAAAGATTTAAATATTGAAATATTCACGTTAGACACGGGAAGGCTTTTTGAACAGACTTACGAAACCTGGACATCTACCAAGGCTTTCTTTAAAAAAAACATCAAAGCATATTATCCGGATACGGAAGAGCTCAGAGAATTTGTTACAGAAAACGGTCCGGACTCATTTTACCAATCTGTAGAGAAGAGGAAGGCATGCTGTACGATCCGTAAGGTACATCCTTTAAAAAAAGCACTGGAAGGATATAAAGTATGGATCACAGGACTTAGATCTGAACATTCTGCCAACAGACAGAATATGCCGCAGCTGGAATGGGATCCGGATAATAAGATCATTAAATATCATCCTATTCTTCACTGGACTTCAGAACAAGTGACAGACTATGTAAAAGACCATCATTTACCATATAATCATCTTCATAAAAAGGGATTTGTAAGCATAGGATGTGAACCCTGTACCAGAGCGATCAAGGAAGGGGAAGATTTCAGAGCCGGCCGATGGTGGTGGGAAGATGCCAACAAAAAAGAGTGTGGTCTGCATATTCATCAATAAAAAAAGAAAAAAATGTCAATACATCAGTTAAATTATTTAGATCAGTTAGAGGCCGAATCTATTTATATATTAAGAGAAGTGGCGGGCCAGTTTGAACGCCCGGCCTTATTATTCAGTGGAGGAAAAGACAGTATTGTACTGGCTCATCTGGCAAGAAAAGCATTCTTTCACGGGAAAATCCCGTTTACATTTGTGCATGTAGATACGGGACACAACTTTCCGGAAGTTTTGGATTTTCGTGATCACCTGGTAAAGCAGTTAGATGTTAACCTTGTAGTCCGAAAAGTTGAAGACACCATAAAAAGTAAAAAATTAACTGAGGCTAAAGGTAAATTCCCAAGCAGAAACTGGCTGCAGACCTATACACTTCTTGATACGATTGAAGAATTTGAATTTGATGCCTGCATCGGAGGAGCCCGCAGAGATGAGGAAAAAGCCCGCGCCAAAGAAAGAATATTTTCTGTACGTGATGAATTCGGGCAGTGGGACCCCAAACTTCAGCGCCCGGAGCTGTGGAATATTTTTAATGGAAAAATTCACAAAGGAGAAAATGTAAGAATTTTTCCCATCAGCAACTGGACTGAACTTGACATCTGGAACTATATCCGTAAAGAGAAAATTGCCCTTCCTTCCATTTATTTCTCGCATGAAAGGGAAGTGGTAGATTTTAACGGCCAGTGGCTTGCCAATTCATCCCACGTTTTCTTAGAACCTGAAGATATTATCACCACAAAAAAAATACGCTACCGTACTGTAGGAGATATGACCTGTACTGCAGCTGTGGAATCTAATGCTGTTACAATAGATGCCGTAATCGAAGAAATTGTAGCAACCAGAATTTCAGAACGTGGAGAAACCAGAATTGATGACAGAGTGACAGAAGCCGCTATGGAAGATAGAAAAAAAGGAGGCTATTTTTAATCAATGATAAAAGATAATTGATCAACAATCACACAGAATATTTTTATCAATTATTATTTATCACTTATCATTTATAACAAAAATCGGATGGATATATTAAGATTTATAACAGCAGGAAGCGTAGATGACGGAAAAAGTACCCTTATCGGCAGACTGCTTTACGATAGCAAAAGTATTTTACAGGATCAGTTGGAAGTCCTTGAAAAACATTCTAAAAACAAAAATGAAGATGGGGTAGACCTTGCTCTTCTAACAGATGGTTTGCGTGCAGAAAGAGAACAGGGAATCACAATTGATGTTGCCTACCGTTATTTTTCGACCGCAAAAAGGAAATTTATCATTGCTGATGCTCCCGGGCATGTGCAGTATACTCGTAATATGATCACCGGAGCATCCAACTCTGATTTGATGGTCATTCTGATTGATGCACGAAAAGGAGTGATTGAACAAACCAGAAGACATTCTATCATCGCTTCTTTACTACAATTAAAGAAAGTTGCGGTAGCCATTAATAAAATGGATATGGTGGATTATTCTGAAGAAGTTTTTGAATCTATAAAATCTGAATATTCAAAAATTGCAGAAAATCTTGGATTAAACGATGTCAGTTATTTTCCTATTTCTGCACTGAAAGGAGATAATATTGTTTCAACATCCACCAGAACAGAATGGTATGAAGGAAATTCCCTTCTGGAATATCTTGAAGAAGTAACTTTAAATGAAGAAAAGAATAATGGAAACCGTTTTCAGGTTCAGTATGTGATTCGTCCTCAGACTGAAGAACTGCATGACTACAGAGGGTATGCCGGACAAATATTAAGTGGAAAATTCACAAAAGGAGACAAAATTCATATTCTTCCGGCAGATCTGACCACTGAAATCACTAAGATTGAGATCAATGGCATTGAAAAAGAAGAAGCCTTTGAAGGTCAGCCAGCCGTTATTCATCTTGCTCATGATGTGGATGTCAGCAGAGGAGATATTTTTGTGACAGAAGAACATATTCCTGCAGTTGAAAAAGATCTTGAAGTTCTGTTATGCTGGCTTGATCAGAAACCGTTGCAGCCAGGAAATAAATACCTTCTGCAACAAAACAGCAGACTTATAAAAGCAGTTGTAAAAGAGGTAGATTACAAAATCAATGTCAATACCCTGATTCAAGAACAGGTAGACAGCGAAATTAAACTGAATGAAATTGTAAAAGTTACGCTGCGAACAGCACAGCCTCTGGTTTACGACAGCTTTACCCATAATAAAACTACGGGCTCTGCCATTTTGGTGGATGAAACGTCCAATTCAACGGCAGCAGCCTGTATAATTCAATAGAAAAAATGGCAATTTCCGATCATTTAACACAACGAATTCATCAGACTAAACAAAATAGTATTCATGGATTCTTTGATAAGATAAAGACAAAAAGATGGGTGAAGGATTTGTATGAAACACTTTTCCTTCCTCAGAATGACAATAGTGAAGACCAGCTTAAAAGAAATTTTGAAACACTGAGGGAAACTCTTTCTGAACAGATCAATACCGTAACAGGAGATCAGAACAGTACTGAAAAACAGGTTAATCACTTTTTTGAATCTCTGCCTGGCCTTTATGATCAGTTGGTTTTGGATGCAAAATCTATCGTGGAATTTGATCCTGCAGCCGATTCTCTTGAAGAAGTATATCTGGCATATCCCGGCTTTTTCGCCACATATGTCTATCGTATTTCCCACCAGCTTTGGACTCAGGAAGTGAAAATTTTACCACGTGTCATTTCAGAGTATGCTCACAGCAAAACAGGAATTGATATTCACCCGGGAGCAGCCATTGGAAAGTCCTTTTTTATTGATCATGGGACAGGAATTGTGATCGGAGAAACAACTGTTATCGGAAATAATGTCAAAATCTATCAGGGAGTAACCCTTGGAGCCTTAAATGTTTCCAAAGAAAAAGCCCATCAGAAAAGACACCCCAATATTGAAGATGATGTGATTATCTATTCGGGAGCCACTATTCTGGGAGGTGAAACTACGATAGGAAGAGAGAGTATTATAGGAGGAAATGTCTGGATTACACAGGATGTTCCTGCCAATTCTCTGGTCTATCACAAAAGCGAAATAAAAATAAAGGATAATACTTCATTACCGGAATCATTAACCTTTGTGATTTAAAAAAACAAAAAAGTAAATTGATATGAGATTTCAGAACGCATTAGAAACGATTGGAAATACTCCCGTCGTAAAAATCAATACACTATTCAATTCAGACCATGAAATCTGGATTAAACTTGAAAAAAGCAACCCTGGCGGAAGCATTAAAGACAGAATTGCATTAGCAATGATTGAAGATGCAGAAGCAAAAGGATTATTAAATAAAGACAGCACCATTATAGAACCTACCAGCGGAAATACAGGAATAGGACTCGCTTTGGTTGCTGCCGTAAAAGGATACAAACTAGTCCTTGTAATGCCGGAAAGCATGAGTATAGAACGCCGTAAAATCATGGAAGCTTACGGAGCTGAATTCGTACTTACCCCAAGAGAAAAGGGAATGAAAGGCGCCATTGAAAAGGCTAATGAACTTGCTGAAGAAACTCCAAATTCTTGGATTCCAAGACAGTTTGATAATCCTGCCAATGTAAAAGTACATGTAGAAACTACTGCTCAGGAAATTTTAAAAGACTTCCCGGACGGGCTTGATTATATCATTACAGGAGTAGGAACGGGAGGACACATCACCGGAATTGCAAAAACAGTAAAGGAAAAATATCCTGACGTAAAAGTGATTGCAGTAGAACCGGAATTATCTCCCGTATTGAGCGGAGGAAGTCCTGCCCCACACCCATTACAGGGACTTGGAGCCGGTTTTGTTCCTTCTATCCTGGATATTACCCTTTTAGACGGAGTGATCAAAGTAGGCAAGGAGGAAGCCTATGAGTATGCCCTTAATGCCGCTAAAAAAGAAGGCCTTTTTGTAGGAGTTTCTACAGGAGCCGCTTTAGCAGCAATTGCAAAACATTTACCGGAAATACAACCTAACGCTAAAATCCTTACCATCAATTACGATACTGGAGAGAGATATCTATCCGTAGAAGGACTTTTCTAAATCCTTAATTAACACCTACTTCAATGAAAACAAATATAAAATCACCAAAGGTCTTCCTTATCGGTGCAGGGCCCGGCAACCCTGAACTGATCACTGTAAAAGCAGTAAAAGCTATCGCAGAAGCGGACGTCATTTTATGTGACCGCCTTGTAAGCCCCGAGATTCTGGAAACCTATGTCAGTAAAAACACAGAAATCATCTATGTAGGGAAAGAATGCAGTAAAAATGCTTCCACACCGCAGTCACATATCAATACTTTGATGGTAGAATATGCTCTTCAGAATAAGACCATTGTAAGACTGAAAGGAGGGGATGTTTCTATATTCTCCAATATCCTGGATGAATTGCAGGCTTTAAAACAAAATCATATTCCTTACGAAATCATTCCCGGAATTACGGCAGCCTTAGGAGCAGCAGCGTTTGCAGGTATGCCTTTAACGGCAAGAGGATATTCCACATCCGTGCGTTTTCTGACCTATTATAAATCAGAGATCGTGAGTGAAGACTACTGGAAGGAGCTTGCTTTGACTAATGATACTCTTGTTTTCTACATGTCAAAAGGAAACCTTACCTCTCTTGTGGAAAAATTGAAACAGCTGGGGATTTCAAGTGATAAAAAAATTGCAGTCATTGAGCAGGCGACAACGCCATATCAAAAGGTGTACACCTCATCGTTTGATGATTTTAATGAAAAATTCGGAGACAAAACCTTTGCATCCCCTTCATTGGTGGTGGTGGGTAAGATTGTCAATCTTCATGAAGAGTTTTCATGGCTTGAAAATGCTGAGCAGGAAGGTCTTTATTTTAAATCAGTGGAAAACGGAAGTCTAATCCCTACAACTCAAAATTTCTTTGAATATGCTGTCTGAAACTAAATTAAATGTATTAAAACAAATCTCCGGAGACCTCTCCAGGGATGAAGCCATCTGGGCAAGCGGATATCTTGCAGGTATTGCCGGAGGATCTTCATTGGCCGCTGTACTGCCACCACAGCAAATCAATAATAACACTCAAAATGCTGTAAAGAAAATAACTCTGGCTTACGGTACAGAAACCGGAAACAGCAAAAAACTGGCTACAGCTCTGGCAGGTATAGTCAAGAAAAAAGGACTTCAGGTAAAACTGGCTGACCTTTCCCAATACAAACCTAAAGATCTTGCGAAAGAAGAATTCTTTTTTGTAATCATCAGCACTCAGGGAGAAGGTGAGCCGCCCGCTCTCGCCAAAAAATTCTACGATTATATTTATGAAAATGAAATTAATCTCAGTGGACTTAAATTCGGAGTACTGGCTTTGGGAGACAGCAGTTATCCTCTGTTCTGCCAAACCGGAGAAGATGTAGATTCACGTTTTGAAATATTAGGGGCACAGCGTATTATTCCATTAAAGAAATGTGATATTGATTACGAACAGGAAGCCTCTCATTGGATAGAGCATGTATTTGAAACAGTCAATAAAAATACTGATCAAAGTGCTGAAAATATATCAGCTCCAAAAGTTTCTGCAGGCAGAAAGAAATACCAGGGGAAAGTTTCAGCCATCATCAATCTGAATGATATTACGTCTGAAAAAGAAACCTATCATATTGAAATTGAAACAGATGAAGCTCTTTCATATCGGCCCGGTGCCGCATTGGGAGTGATTCCTTTCAATTCAAAAGAAGTAGTACACGAAATCATTACTCTCACAGGAATAGATCCTCAAAAACAGGTAGAAACGTCGAAAGTTACAGCTGCTGTTGAAGAACTACTTCACAAACGTCTTAACATCAGTTATTTACTTAAATCTGTAGTAGCTCAGTATGCGAAAATAACAGGACATTCGATCCCGGAAGTCAGATTAAGTCTTCTTGATCTCCTTAGAATTTATCCGGTAAAAACTGCGGATGAATTTGAAGAAATCATACAGATATTAACCCCTCAGGCACCGCGCCTGTATTCTATTTCGTCTTCTCTGGAAGCTCATGGTGATACGGAAATTCACATTACCGTTGCCAGATCAGAATTCTTTATTGACCATCAGAAACATAACGGATTATGCAGTGGTTTTCTGAGTGAATTCAAAGAAGAAGAAGATATTGAGTTTTATATCCAGGAAGCAGGACATTTTAAACTTCCGGAAGCCGATAAAGACATCATCATGATTGGTCCGGGAACTGGTATTGCTCCTTTCAGATCTTTCCTTTGGGAACGTGATGCAACTGGTGCAGAAGGAAGAAACTGGCTGTTTTTCGGGGACAGAAATTTCGTGTCAGATTTCCTTTATCAGGCTGAGCTTCAGGATTTCCTTAAAACAGGCAGTCTGACCCATTTAGATTTGGCTTTTTCCAGAGATACAGCTGAGAAAGTATATGTTCAGCACAGGTTGGAGCAAAAAGCTCAGGAAGTATTCTACTGGCTGGAAGGCGGAGCTTCTGTATATATATGCGGAGCTAAAGAGCCGATGGGAAGAGATGTAGAACAAACACTCCTGAACATTATTCAGAAGGAAGGAAAACGAAGCAAAGAAGATGCTGTAATCTATCTGGAAGAAATGGAACTTAGCGGCAGATATGCCAAAGATGTTTATTAAATGTAATTAAGCGATACTCGTAAAAAATTAAAGGAAATAATAATGAATAACGATAAAGAAAATCTTTCACCGGTAGAAAGGATTAAAACCAGCAGTAACGGGCTCAGAGGATCTTTAAAAGAGAGCCTTACTGATAATTTTACCGGAGCCATCAGGGAAGATGACCAGACTCTGATCAAATTTCATGGAATGTACCAGCAGGACGACAGAGACCGAAGGGAAGAGCGTGTCTCTAAAAAACTGGAATGGCTGTATTCTTATATGATCAGATTAAGACTTCCCGGTGGCTTTTTAACTCCGGAACAATGGGTAGGATTGAATGAAACGGCTGAAGATCATTCTACGGGAACCATTAAAGTAACCACAAGACAAACGATTCAGCTGCATGGGATTTTAAAATCTCATTTAAGACCTACTATTCAGAGCTTCAATCTGCAGCATCTGGATTCTATTGCAGCCTGTGGAGATGTCAACAGAAATGTAACCTGTACAGCCAACCCTTCAGAATCACCCTTACAGCAGGAAGCTTACGAACTGGCTGGTAAAATAAGCGAAATGTGTCTTCCGAAGACCAAATCTTATTACGATATCTGGATTGATAATGAACTTCTGGTAGACCGAAAAGCTGAAGAAGATCCATTATATCAGGACAGATATCTTCCAAGAAAACTGAAAATAGGAATTGCCGTTCCCCCCAATAATGATGTGGATGTATTCATCAATGATATTGCCTTGATCGCTATTATTGAAAATAATAAAATTGTTGGCTATAATATTGCTGCCGGAGGAGGATTGGGAGCCACTCATGGAAATGAAGCGACTTATGCCCGTCTTGCATCCATTCTTGGGTTTGTGGATACGGAAGAAAAAGTATTAAAAGCTGTCTACGAAATCATCACGGTTCAAAGAGATTTCGGAAACAGAAGCGACCGAAAATTATCAAGATTAAAATATACGATTGATAAACTGGGTATTGATCAGTACAGAACTGAAGTGGAAAAAAGAACGGGATTCAGTTTTGAACCTGCCAGAGAATTTAAGTTTGAACAAAGAAAAGACCGCTATGGCTGGATTCAGAATCATGAAGGAAAATGGTTTTATACCGTATTTGTAGAGCATGGAAGAATTCTTAATACGGCAGAATATCCTTTAAAATCAGGATTATTAAAAATCGCACAGACAGGAAAAGCCAATTTCCGTTTTACCTGTAACCAGAACCTTATTCTGGCTGATATTGATGAAAAAGATAAACCTGAAATTGAAAATATTTTAAAAGAACACGGAATTTCAGAGTATACGAATGGAGCAAGTGCTCTGCGTAAAAACTCTGTTGCATGTGTTGCTTTGAATACCTGTTCATTGGCTTTGGCTGAAGCACAGCGTTATCTGCCATCCTTGGTCACTAAAATAGAACCTATTCTAGAAAAATATGGTCTTTTGGAAGAAGATATCACGATCCGTATGACCGGCTGTCCTAATGGCTGTGGAAGATCTCCTAATGCTGAAATCGGATTTGTGGGTACAGCCTATGGAAAATATAACCTTCACATCGGAGGAGACCGTTTAGGAATGCGACTGAATACAAAATTTAAAGAAAATATTGGTGAAGAAGAGATTCTTACCACCCTGGATGAACTTTTCGGAATTTATGTACAGAAAAGACTTGCAGAAGAAACATTTGGTGATTTTTCATACCGTTACTTACATACCTTAAATTAATTATATGGCTAGTTTTCATTATGATCTGAAAAAAAATAAAAAAACTCAACCTCTTCATTTAGGGAGACGAATGTGTACGTGTTGTTGATTCTCAAATAACAATACATACAAAGCTGTTTCAACTTTTTTGAACCACTATGAAAAGTTAATACTACATCCTGTTATTGCGAACCAAAGGTGAAGCAATCTCAGCATTATATTAACGGCTTAAACCACCCCGTCAAAAATTCAAAGAATTTTTGACACCCCTCCAAAAGAGGGGGATCCTAAGCCCTTCAATTGTAATACAAAACAATATTGAAAATTTTCATCATTAAAAGTAAAAAAGTTCAGACAGCTTCATTCTCAACCTAAAAAATGAAGAAAAAATGAAAAACAAAAAGCAGGGAAACTTTCTACCTAAAGCAGGCATTATTGCATTTACATTTCTATTTTTTAACCTGGCAGAAGCACAACAGCAGCTTATAGAGCTTAGTGGAAGCATCAGAAATACAGGTACACGCAAAGCGTTGGATTCTGTAAAAGTACAGATCGAAAATACACAGGATACCGCATTAACGGACCAACTGGGTAACTTTAAAATCAGAACAAGGGTTACCATTCCATTCCGGGTGGTGATTCAGAAAGATGGTTTCACAGGTCAAACCGTTGAAATACTTTCCCCCTCCAACAAAATAACGATAGGACTTAATCCACAAAATACGATTATTGATGATGTCGTCATTTCAGCCTCCAGAGTTCCGGAAAAAATATTAAGATCACCGATAGCTATTGAGAAAATTGATATCAAAACCATCAGGGAAAGTCCAGCAGCTTCATTCTATGAAACATTGGAAAATGTAAAAGGGTTACAGCTCTTAACATCCAGTCTTACCTTAAAGATTCCTAATTCAAGAGGTTTCAACTCACCTAATAATTTCCGTTTCATGCAATTGGTAGACGGCGTAGATGTACAGTCGGCAACGTTGGGAGTACCACTGGGAAATGCAATAGGCCCTACAGAACTGGATATTCAATCTATGGAAGTTACTCCCGGAGCGGCTTCAGCCCTGTACGGAATGAATGCAATCAACGGACTGGCTAGTTTACAGACTAAAGATCCATTTACTTCTGAAGGAATAAGTCTTTACTTCCGTGGCGGAGTTAATCATGTAGACAATGTAAATCACAAAATAAGCTCACTTGGAGAGAGTGCCATCCGCTTTGCAAAAGTATTCAATAAAAACTTTGCCGTGAAGGTGAATGCATCCTATTTCAGCGGAACCGACTGGATTTCCAATAATCTGACAGATCAGAATCCAGGATCTTTGGTTACAGCCAATCCTAATTTTGCTTTGGCAAATAATCCGGCTGAAGACCTTTGGAATAAATACGGTGACGAAAGAAATAACCGTGTAGCTGTAAAAGTAGATTACAATGGAAAACCTACTACATTCAATGTTTCCAGAACAGGATATCTGGAGAAAGATCTGGTGAGCCCTGATGTGAAAAACATCAAGTTTGATGCAGGATTGTATTATCGTTTCGGAGATCAGTGGAGAACATCTTATGTATATCGTTATGGCTTACTGGACGGAACTTTCCAAAGAGGAAATAAAATCCGCTTACAAAATGCTACTGTTCAGAACCATAAAGTAGAATTGACAGGAAAAGAACTGAGCTTCAGAGCTTATGTATCTATAGAAAATACAGGAGATTCTTATAACCTGAAGCCTTTGGCAGACAATCTGGATCTTACCAATCTCTCCAATACCAACTGGAAAAATATATTTCAGACTTCTCTTCAGAACAACTTAAATGCTGGAGCCAATCTTAATGATGCTTTTATTCTCGCCCGTCAGGAAGCCGATAAAAACAGGGCAGTGCCCGGAACCGCAGCTTTTGAGCAGTTAAAAAACACCATTATCGGTATCAATAACTGGGATTCTGCGAATGCAGGTATTACCGGGGCTCCAGCAACGGGAGGGGCAAAACTTGAACAGAAATCACGCTTTTATCAGGGTGAACTTACTTATGATTTCAGCAGGTTTGTGAAGATATTCAACCTTCTTGCAGGTATAGATTACCGTTTGTACAGTATTACTCCGGATGGAAATAACTTCGTTGATTTTGATCGCCCTGTGAATGAAAGAAATATTCCTTTGGCCAATGGTACCTTTGGGAAAGATGTTATTTATCAGAAATACGGGGCTTTTGCACAGATTACCAAGCTTTTCTTTGATGATAAATTAAAAATCAATGCAGCCTTACGGATCGACAGAAACCCAGAATTTGAAGCTAAATTGAATCCAAGGATCAGTATTGTCTATTCTCCGGTTAAAGAACATAATTTCAGAGCTTCGTTTCAGAACGGATATCGTTTTCCATCGTTATTTGAAGCCCTTTCTTTCGTGAACAACGGAAATGTAAGAAGAGTGGGAGGTCTCTCAAAAGTGAATGACGGATTGGGTTATCTGGAAAATTCTTACACCTTGACTTCCATTGATAAATTTACCTCAGCAGTGAATGCAGACGTTGATGGAGGAAAAACTCAGGCTCAGGCAGCTCAGGATAACAAACAGCTTTTAACGGTAGCCAATCTGCAAAAATTACAACCGGAAAAGATCAATTCGTTTGAAATAGGGTACAAGTCTACTTTTTTCAATAAGAAGCTGGTGCTGGACTGGGATTTCTATTACAACATTTACGAAGGCTTCCTGGGGCAGGTAGAGGTAGCAGTTCCTAAAAACAGCCAGGTAGGAAGTAATGCCGCCGTACTTGCGATGCTGGACCGAAGCAAACAGGACCGATACAGAGTATATACCAACAGCAACAGTACCTACAAAAGCTATGGAACATCTTTGGGGATTCGCTATAATATTACCGGAAATTATAATATCAACACCAATGTTTCTTATAATGATCTTGCTTCCAACAATACCTCGGATCTGTTCATCACCGCATTCAACACCCCAAAATGGATGGTAAATGTAAGTGTAGGAAACAGAGAAATTGTTAAAAATATAGGATTCACTCTTGTCGCAAGATGGCAGAGCGGTTTTGTGTGGGAAAGTCCTTTAGCATCAGGAGCAATTCCGGCTTATTACACCATTGATGCTCAGGCGACATGGAAGCTTCCGGAAATTCGTGCGAATATTAAAATCGGGGCTACCAATTTGCTGAACCGCCGTTATTTCCAGTATGCAGCAGGTCCTGAAATCGGAGGACTGTATTATCTTGCTTTTACTTATGACTTAAAACTGTAATCAGAATGAGCAATTCACTATATCCCATATTTTTAAAACTTGAAAACCTTTCACTGCTGATCATTGGTGGTGGCAAGGTTGCCCTTGAAAAACTGGAGTCTGTACTTGGAAACTCTCCGGATACTTCCATTACACTTGTAGCGAAAGAAATTATTCCTGAAATCAACACCTTACAACATCAGTTTTCCAATATAATACTGCATGAAAGAGCCTATGATGATCATGATTTTAATGATATGGATCTTGCCATTATAGCAGTGAATGATGTTGTATTGGCCGGGGAAATCAGAGAAAAAGCCCAGGAAAAAAATGTACTGGTCAATATAGCAGATAAACCGGATTTGTGCGATTTTTATTTAGGTTCTATTGTTAAAAAGGGAAGCCTCAAAATTGCTATTTCAACCAACGGAAAATCTCCTACAATCGCTAAAAGATTAAGAGAAACCTTCACTGAAGTCATTCCTGATGAAATGGATCATGTATTGGATAATATGCAGGACATCCGCAATAAGCTGACGGGAGATTTCAATTATAAAGTTAAAGAACTCAATAAGATCACTACAGAATATCTATCTGACGGAAATCTTTCTTCAAAGGCCAATCTGGAAATTGAAAAGCTGATCAATATTACCAAAACAGCTCAGAGAAAAGCCAATATTTATCTGGCTGTCATAGGGGTTTTACTTCTTTTCGGTCTATTTGGACTCGTAGTGTACCAGTTCAATCTTTCTAATGATATTCAGTACTTTCTGAATAAGGACGGTCATATTTTTTACTGGATGTTATTTGCAGGTTTTATGGCAGAAATTGTGGCCGGATCCATGGGAATGGGCTACGGAGTAATATGTACCACAATACTTTTATTGCTTAATGTTCCACCACCTGTTGTAAGTGCAAGCATTCACTCTGCAGAATCTTTTACGACGGCAGCTGGAAGTTTCAGTCACTATAAACTGGGAAATGTCAATAAAAAAATGGTGTGGGTATTGTTCCCGCTGGCTATTGTAGGTTCAGTTATTGGAGCATTAACCCTTTCTCATTATGGCGAGCAGTATGCTCATATTGTAAAACCCATTATTGCCTTCTATACCCTTTATCTTGGAATCAACATTTTAAAAAATGCTTTCAAAGATAAAAAAACACAGCAAGGCAAAACCAAACGAAGAACAAATCTCAGAATACTAGGTTTGGTAGGAGGCTTTATTGATTCCTTTGCTGGAGGAGGCTGGGGACCGCTTGTTACCGGAACCCTGATCAAAGAGGGAAGAATTCCCCGTTATGTAGTAGGAAGCTCTACTGTAGCCAAGTTTTTGCTGACTGTAACGAGCGCAATTACCTTCATCTTTACAATCGGTATTCATCATTGGAATATTGTTTTGGGGCTTTTGCTGGGTGGTGTTTTTACGGCACCGTTTTCTGCAATGCTTACCGCAAAACTTCCAACGAAGAAAATGTTTGTCGTGGTAGGAATCGTAGTCATCCTGATGAGCCTTGTTACAATAACAAAATCAATCTTTTCATGATAAAATCAATAATCAAAAGAATCAGACATACAATTTAGAGAAGAAGTCTATTTATTTTAGCGCAAAGATTTTAATGTTTTACTTTATTGAGGTAACAAAAGGGGAAAATCAATGATACAGTCTATTGACAACTATCATTACTCATTTTTAGTAAAAATCTGAAACCATTAAATCTTTGCGTTTTTTATTTTAAATGCTTTTTTAAGAAACAAAAACTTAATAGTATCATTTTCACATTATAAGAGGGCAAGATATAGTTCTTTTATCTCACGCTGATTTTGCAGATATATAAAATCTGCACAATCGTCTTAATCTGCGAGAAAAATTAGAACACCTCTGATTTCCAACAAAAAACAGCTCCCAAAAGAGAGCTGTCTATAATAGTTAGTTATTTCCAGATTTTGTTTTTCTGAAAGTATCAATTCCAAATCCTGTACAGCCCTGAAACAAAAACAGAAGCAAAAACAGGAGGTATAACATCTGAGGCAGGTATAGAAAATAGCCAAGCCATGTAAAAGGATCCATTTTATAAACTCCGGTTTCGGGTTTGACAGGAATAAGTTCCTTAGGAATTGTACTCAGATCATGGGTAAATAACGCGACAAGGATAATTATGATTAAAAATACAGAGCTTATTCTCGTCCAAAGACCCAACATTAAAAATAATCCAAAGATACATTCACAAAATGCAGTGAAGTTGGCAGTAAACTGAGGAAAAGGAAACCCTATAGTAGTGATAGTATTCAACATATATCCCTGGAAAATAGGATGGAAAAGTTTATTAAACCCTGCTACAAAAAAGAACAATCCAATTAATATTCTGCATATTATATAGATGTTATTCGTATTTTTTTCGAGGTTTGATAGTATTATCTTCATTATTTTTTTAATTCGTTTTTGATTACATCACCATGATAAAGCCATGAACAGCAGTTGGTCATGTAATTCTGGTTTAGATAATAGGATAGTGTATGGAAAAGATTATTCCATAGCTGAAAATATTATTTTATCAATAACTGAAAATTACATTTTTATTTTGGGCGGAATCCAGATAGAATTAAAAAAAGATGAATAGGGAGGATCATCATATAAAAAAAAGCCATTGCTTATTTCCGGGATCATAAATTTCTCAAATCCAAACGAAGGAAAAGATGCCGTAAAAAAGAGAGAAGAATTAGAACAATAATTATTATTACACTTTATCGGGGTCTTGTTATTTTCTTCAAGAAAGATCTTATTACATTTTTTCTGTGGTTTCTCTTCCGGATTAGAATTACTTATGATTTCTATGGTAGAAAAGGTCGTGTTTTCGGTTTTTGGGATCAGAAAATGGACTAGCATTAAAAATATACTAACTATCTGTATACAATGTAATATTCCATTTTTTCCTGTCATAAATCCCGTACAATTCAGACAAATATAATAAAATATTTATAGCTGCCTTTTAAACGATTATTATTTTTCAAGTTCCCGAACAACTGTTTTAGCCATTTCTTTGGAGCTGAAAGGATTTTGTCCTGTGATCAGATTGTCGTCAATCACCACATTGGAAGTCATAGGGATAAAGGCTTTTCTGTAATGTACATCCCGTTCTTTGAGTGCTGCTTCAAGATTAAAAGGAACTGCGTTTTTTCTTCTGGCTAATGTTTCTTCAAACCAGTCGAATCCGGTTATAGATTTTCCTTTAATCATATATTCTCCATCAGATAATCTTACATTTAGCAATCCTCCGACTCCATGACAAATTGCGGCAACCATTTTATGGCTTTCATACTGCTTCCTGAGAACAGCCTGTAATGTGGAGTTATCCGGAAAATCATACATGGTAGCATGTCCGCCTGTCAGATAAACACAATCGAAACAGTTGTTTTCTACTTCATTCAGACTTTTTGTATGAGCCAGTATATCCATAAATACAGGATTTTCATAATAGCTTTTTGAAATTCCGTCAAGCATAAGCGGTTTCAGACTTTCCGGATCAATAGGAGTATTCCCTCCATTCGGAGAAGCAATGGTAATATGCCATCCTTTTTCTTTTGCAGCATGATAAATATGGGTAAGTTCACTCAGCCACAATCCTGTCTTAAGCTGACTGTTGGCGTATTGGTCTACATTGGTTACCATTAACAAAATATTTTTTATCATAGTAGTATTAATTAAAAGATTTTCTGAATTCTAATGGGGAAACAGCGGTCTGATTTTTAAACAAACGATGAAAAGACTGTGGATGCTCAAATCCCAGGCTATAAGCAATCTCAGACACGGACATGGTAGTGGTAGACAACAGCTCTTTTGCCTTTTCAATCACTCTGTTTTGAATATGCTGCTGTGTTGTCTGTCCTGTATGAACCCTCAGCATGTCACTTAGATAATTGGGACTTATATTCATCTGTCCTGCCACAAATTGTACGGTAGGAATCCCATTGATCAGCAGTTTTTCATTTTTGAAATAATCATCCAGTAAATTTTCAAGCTGAGTCAAAAGATCATGATTTACTTTTTTCCGGGTTAAAAACTGGCGGTTGTAGAATCTGTCACAGTACTTTAACAGCAGATCAATATTAGATACCAATAAATCCTGGGTAAAACCATCCATATTGGCTTCTATTTCTCTGCTGATATTATCCATGATGTCTGTTACAGATTTTTCTTCTTTATCGGAAAGATACAGTGCTTCATTGGCCATATAAGAGAAGTAGCCATAATCTTTTATTACAGAGGCTAATGGATATCCCTGCAGAAAATCAGGATGTATAACCAGTACATTTCCTCTAACTTCAGAAAGCAGAATATCTTCAAACTGCAATACCTGATGGGGAGCAATAAAATACATGATTCCATCCTCAAAGTCATAATAATGCTGTCCATATTTACATCTTCCCGCGCAATCCTTTTTAATGGAAATCACATAAAAATCTGTAGTCACGGCACTCAGAATAGTTTCCGGATCAATATTCACTTCATTAAAATCAAACACACTGATCAGAGGGTTGGAAGGCCTTTTCAGCTTCAGATAGTTGTGTAATGCTGTGATAGAGGTTACTTTTTCAGGAGCTTTCATTTTTTCGCTTATTTTTAACCACCCCGTCAAAAATTCTTTGAATTTTCGCCACCCCTCCGAAGAAGGGGAATATGCAGCCCTTCGGTTGTGGTATTGGTTTTTCTAAGTCACTTATTTTATTAAAGTTGCTGTTCTTTTTTTATCTGTTCAATTCCCTGTCTGTAGGGAGTTATCTGAAATTCCGGGAACCTTTTCCTGAATTTTGAATCATCAAAAAGGTTGTCATATTTATATCTTGGAAGCAGTTCCAGTAACTCTTTTGCATTTTTATTGAATAAAGATCCTATTTTAAAAGCCAGGTTAGGAATTACAGAATACCCGAATTCTTTTCCATAGATCTGAGACGTCAATGCAATGAACTTATTATAGCTTAACTTATTATCGTCTACCGGCAAATGCCAGGTTTGCCCATAAGCATCAGGAGTATTTCCAATTAAAGCTGTAGCGCGGCTTGCATCAGGTGTCCAGATCAGACTTCGAAGTTTATCATCTCTTAACGGAACTTTCAGTTTTTTATCTTCTTTAATGGCATTAAAAATAAGACTATTGGTAATACTTTGAGTTTTCCCAGGGCCATAAAATTCAGGAGCTCTGCAGATCACAGCTTCTATTGTTCCGGCTTTCATTTCTTTTAAAAGCATGTCTGCCATCTGTTTTCTTACTCTTCCTTTTCTGCCTACAGGAGCAAATTGGGTATGTTCCGTCAAAACTTCATTATTTTGAGGGTACATATAAGTATTATCAAAAAATACAAGCTTCGTCCCGTTGATTTTACAGGCTTCAATTACATTTTTCAATATTGTCAAAAATTGTTTTTCCCACAAATCTGTATCCATAGGAAGTCCAAGTGTGAAATAGGCAATTTCGGTTCCTTTCACGGCTTCTATTGCTTTTCCCCTGTCTGATAAATCTGCAGAGAAAACAGTATCAGTATCGTTTACTTTTTTAGCATTTCTGCTGACAATACGAATGTCTGAAGTATAATTTCTTTTTAATTCTCTTGCCAGTTCCTCACCAATCTGCCCATTGGCTCCTAATATCGTTTGCATCATTTCTAATTTTGAGGGTTATATATTGCATTGAAAATAAATAAATAAATAAATACTTTCAGTTGCTTTTATTTCTAATGCAAAATTCGGGCATAATCATAAAAACAGAGTAGCTGAATCCATGAAAGTTGTAACATAATCTCTGAGATCATAAAAAAGCTGAGAAAGTAAAGATTACAACACTTGAATAATTTATTTTTTATTCCTCATTGTTTCCTTTTCTTTCCCAGCTTTAACTGCTGGCTTTTTTAATTTTTTCTATCCAGAGCCAGATAATTGTCATCAATTCTGCTGATCAGAATGTAGAACAAACCTGCATAGATCATCTGAATACCCATGGCTTCCCAGTTTTCCACCGTACTGCTTCCAAAAAGAAGCAAGATGATCAGGGAAGCTCCAGCAATAGTAGAGATACGGGTTTTGAAACCAATCATCAGCAGTAATCCGATAATAAATTCTAAAAAGGGGAGTGTGATGCCAAAGAGATGTACCAACGGCTCTGGAAGCCAGCTTGTTTCAAAACCCTTCACCATTCCTGATGCAAAATCCTGTAGTTTTATCAATCGGACCAATCCGTGTCCTAAAAGATTTATTCCCATCGAAACACGAAGGAAAAAATAGGCTGTTTTTGTATTATTCATAAAGATATTTTTTGGATAGAAGATCGAAGCCTGAAGATGGAAGTTATATATCCGGTATGATTCACTTTACTGTCTTTTTTATCTGTTTCAATTAACCGGTAATTTGTTTTTGCAGACTTTAATAACTTCCTTACTTATTAAACTTTTCTTCGCTATTATCAACAGGAGTTTCAGGATCATTCATTACCATTTTGGCTATATCATCTTTTCTCATAAAGACGACCCCTTGTTTTTCTTTGGTATATTTTATAAACTCTTCCATTGCATGTACCATTGCGGGAGTACCACCAATTCTGTCGTGAAAGCTGATGCTCATCATTCTTCTCTTTGATGCGCCTTCTTCATAAAGACGGTCAAATTCAAATTTTAATTGGTTTAAAAACTGATCAGGACTCCAGTGCTTGCCTTCAATATTCACGATATCATTATTACGCAATGTGTAAGGGATTACAGCAAAATTTTTCCCTTTTACTTTGGTAATAAAGGGTTCATCATGGCTTACATCATCTATGTGATACAAAAAGCCGAGTTCCTGTAAAACTTTAAGCGTATTCGGACCTCTTCGAAGCCAATTAGCGTTATAACCTACAGCTTTCTGGCCTGTAATTTTTTCAACAACATCTACGCCCTGTTTCACAAAATTCAACTCATCAGCATAATTCTTATTCCACTGATTATCCCAGGTAAAACCATGAGCTGCAATTTCATGGCCTCCGTTGGCAATAGCTTTTGCCACTTCCGGATACTTTTCTGCTGCTGTTCCCACTACATGAGAGGTTACTTTAATGTCATATTTTTTCCATAGATCCAGCATTCTGTAAATTCCTTCATTTCCTCCATAACGATACCAGCTTTCTGCCGGAAGATCCGGTTGGCCTTTAGGAAGTGGAGTGCCACTGAAAGGACTTTCAGCACCCTCAGGCTGTCCGCCTGTTTCAAATTGCATAGAAACTGAAATTACCAGCTGAGCCCCATTAGGCCAATGTTTTTTTGTTAAAGTCTTTGTTTCAGATAGATCTTTTTTTACTCTTTTATCCTTGTCGTGATCAGAAAAGGACATCAGAACGATTGTTGAAGCAGTCAACAGTATTGATTGTTTTATATATTTCATTTTGAATGTATTTAATAGGACAAAATTGATCAATAATGAATCAGGATATATTGTAAAAATTAATGGTAAATTTGTAAAAATCCATTCTTTCATGAAACGAATCGTTAATTTCAATTCTTTTAATGTTTTCAGCATTGAAAAAGAAATCTGGGATGTTGAATATCACAATCATAACTTTTATGAACTGATTATCATAGAAAGTGGAAAAGGGCTTCATCATCTCAACAATATTACTTTTCCTTACAAAAAGGGAGATGTTTTTCTCCTGCGGCCCAGCGATGGCCATGAGTTTTCTATTACCAATAAAACACGATTTATTTATATAAAATTTACAGAACAGTACATATGGGAAAATTTGCTCTCCAATAAAAAGAATGAGCTGAAAAAAGTTGTTCAGCTCATGATGGAAGATCATTCTTTTGTATACGAATCAGTGATCAAATGTAAAACGGATAGGGAACATCTGCTGCAGCTGGCCCGAATTCTTCTGTACGAGTTCAGCCATAAAAACACTTATAATAAAGAGATAAGTTCAGATCTTTTCTCTGCTATTATTACTATTCTGATCCGGAACACGATGAGCAATATCACAGCTAAAAACTGGATTACTCAAAACCTGAGCAGAATTGAAAGGATATTATATTATATCAATATTAATGCTTTAGATGGGGATAAAATGAAAATTGAAAATCTGGCCAGAGAGTTTATGCTTTCTCCTAATTATATCAGTATTTACATCAAAAAACAGACAGGATTTTCAATACAGCAACATGTGATGCAGCATAAAATGAAAACTGCAGAAAAACTTTTGCTTCAGAGTCATTACAACATCAGTGAGATTTCAGATAAACTGGGCTTCAATGATGCCAGCCACTTCAATAAAATATTCAAAGGGTATAAGGAAGTGTCTCCTTCTGAGTTTAAAAAGAGATCAATGGTGAAATAATAAAGATAAGTTTCATTTCAACTTTCTTAATGATTTTCTTTCCAGCTCAATTAATCTATTTTTTATATCTTTAATAATCAAACCTTTAAGCTTATGAAAGCGAGTGCCGGGATTTTACTCTTTAAAAAAGAAAAAGACAGACTGTATTACTTTCTGGTTCATCCTGGCGGACCTTTCTGGAAAAATAAAGACCTGGGAGCATGGTCTATTCCAAAAGGAGAGCTTCTTCCAGATGAAAATCCATTGGATCGTGCATTAACGGAATTTAAAGAAGAAACAGGGAAAACAGTGGAAGGGAACTTTGTTGAATTGTCACCCATTAAGCAAAAAGGAGGGAAAATAGTTTATGCCTGGGCATTGAAGGGTCATATAAATACTTCAGATCTTTACAGCAATACCTTCTCTATGGAATGGCCACCCAAATCCGGTAAAATAATAGAAATTCCCGAAGTAGATCAATGGGAATGGTTTACTTCAGAAGAAGCACAGCAACGCATTAATATTGCACAGAAAGATTTCATTACAGAACTCGAAAATATAGTAAAAAAATAACACCTTAAAACAAAGCCATGAAAAAATTAAACAGAAAAACATTAAAAAACATTGTTGGAGAAATCGGTATAGAGCTGAACCTTCCTCTTCCTGTTGGCATCTGTCTTGGAAATCTACTTTCCTTGTGTCCTCCTCATTCTCATTGCCGCGCAGATGAAAGATGCTATCCTGATGCAGTGGGTCCCTGTATCAACGGGCTGTGTCCTTCAGGCTATCACTGCCATTCAGGAGAATGTGTAAGATAAAAAATCAAAACAAAAAGACGTTTATCAATCTGATAAACGTCTTTTATATATTAAAGTTTTATCTCTTTATTCCGATTGCCCTTAATGCACTGGATGTCAAAAAGATATCATCAAACACCGTAAGTGATTCTACATCATTAAATCCTGAAGGAATCAGGTCATTTTTATTAAAAGATAATTCGATAGAAGCATCATATGAAGCGATGATTCTCACTTTTGAATATCCGTTATAATCTACTTTAAAACCTTCAAACATACAGTTTTGTTCTGCCTTCTGATATTCGCCGTATTCTTCAAAACCTGCAATATCAGTTCTTTTTCCGTCATTATGGTCAAGGGATTTCCATGAGTCATAATTTTTAGGTTCTTTCAGAATATTTCCTTCACGATCTAAAGGAACAAACATTCCAAGAGTTAAACGCTTCTTTAAAAAATTGGCATAATTATTCATCAGATTTAAAATCTGAAGATCAGCATATCCTTCGTGTGAATAATATTCCAGCACGAAAGTGGTCATCGGAATCAGCTTATGAGAAGCATCAGTCGGCATAATTAGTCTTTACTTTTTTTTGGCCGATAAAAATAGTATTTTTATTTACTCTACCCAATGGAAGTAAGTGAATAGGATGGAATTTATACCGATTCTGAATAACAATAAGTATAGAACAACCCTCCATTTTTAGTATTTTTGAAGGAAATAACCTTATAGCAATAACCCATCCACTTGAAAAAACTGGAGATTTTTTACCCTTTACAAATTATTATATGTTGAAAAAAATACTTTTAGGAGCCAGCATCATTCATTGTTGCTTTTACAATACTATGGCTCAGAGCCCTGATCAACACCCGGTTTATACATCCGAATGGGGACATCTCTACCGAGATCAAGGAAATAATAAGGATCTTCTGGGGATATTTTCTACCGAAGCTCCGGTTTATCTTCTCGATTCTACCCGCACACAATACAAAGTACAGGTAAGCAACGGTGATATTGGCTTTATAAATCGTCAGCCTTTACAAAAAAACATGCGTGGAAAGAAATCTGCGGGTGAACCCGCTCAGTATTTTTATAGAGGAACACAAGGATATCAGTGCCCACATTATTATGTACAGGTATCAGAATTGCGTGTAAGGAAAGCTCCTACAACAGAAAGTGCAGCAATCCGAAGAGCTGCTTTAAATGAAATGGTTTGTATTGATTATGTTCCTCTATATGAGGATGGCTGGATCTATATTGGTGATCATTTCCACGAAAATCCCGCATATATCCAAATGAAATATCTGGGTACTGAACTTACCTATGAAAAAGTATTGAAAGACTATCTGGCAGCGAAGGGTAAAGACAAGGAAAAAGAGCTGGCTCAGGTTGGAAGATTACGTGAAATGGCATGGATTGGGGATAAAAACCTTAAACAAGCCTTACAATACTGGAAAGAATCCAATACCGGTATAGAAAACCCAAAGATAGATATCGATTTTGAACTTCTTCTGGCAGATCAATTTGCAAAAAAGCCAGGTACACAGGCTTATGAAAAGAAATTGAAAGCATTAAATATGCATTTCCTATGGAAGGAAACCTCTCTTTTTGACGGAAAAATCACAGATGCACAGATTAGACAACTGGAGATGCAGAAGGTTAAAGAGATCCCCAATATGCCGGAATGCGGCTGGGAACCTCAATATTTTTATAGAACACCTAATATTATTATTGCTTTTGAAGAATATAAAGGAAAAGTTTCTGGAAGTATCTATAAAATGTCTTTCAGTAATGGTGAAGCTTTAGTCTTAGGAAATGAGCGTATGGATTCCAATTATGATGAAAGAAATTTTGTAACCCGTTTTGGGGATATGCTGTCTGCACGCTGGATTTCTTCTCCCCACGAATATTACATACAGAATGGAGATGCAGGACTCTTTATTTTTACTTTTAAAGATGGAAAACTTTTCAGCTATGAATGTATGTACTATTGCTAGAATATATTTGATTATTATTTACATTAAAATTATATAATTCTAAGATTTACATCTCATGATTAATGATCCAATTTACTTAGCTGCAGACACCTCTATATTTGGTTTCAAGATGGCTGAACTCGTTGCAGACAAACTTCAGAAAGGTTATTTTCTTGGATATCGGCACCGTGATTTTTGCGGAATGGCCATGAAAATGGACGAAAAAAATCAATTTCTATATGGAGAGCTTTATGATGGGATTGATTTTTCATTTCCAATGGTTTTTAAAAACAGAGAACTATTTGTTTTATGGCTTTCTAAACAATTCACCGCATCACTGGCCCGACTGGATGATGATGATTTTTATAGAGCAAACCAGGTAATTACAAGACAACGCTTACTGGAATTTATAAAAGACTAATAATGTGCTAAAAATCTAGTCCTATTCTCCAACAACAGTGATTAAATTTAAAGCTGTATCTTTACGCTACCAAACAAAATATTATATGTCATTTATTACACCGGAAGGAGCCAGGAAGGCTCAGCTATCCCTATCAGAAAGAGCACCCGTTGCTCATGCTATTCTCTCAGGAGCAGAGAATATTTCGAAATACAACAGTGGAGTATGTCATGATGTGGTAGCCTATGCTTTATATATGCGTGGTGCCTCTATAAGTCCTGCTCAGCTGGCAGAATCGGCCGGACAAAAATGGTTAACTGTATTTAACTATCCTTCAGGAGAAAAGTGGGACGGATATTCACCAATTCCTGCAGGAAAAGCTATTGGTTTCTACAGACTTATTGATAAAACCTTCTTTCATTCAGCGGTTACAACAGGAAAAGGAAATGAAATAAGATCTGTTAACGGATTTTCATTAGGTTCTGCATGGTCTGTACCTGTAGATATGAAATGGGTATTAGGTAAAAGAAATTCTGACGGCACATTCAATTATGATGGTACCAAAATAGAAGTCTATATCTCTTCTTTATAGTCGAAATTTCATTGTGATAAAAACAGGCAGATTTGCAAATTAGCAGATTTGCCTGTTTTTTTATATATCATCCTAAGCATCAGCACATTTCGGACATATCCCGCTGATGATAAAATTGTACTCCTGTGCAATAAAATGTTCCGGTAAACTGAATTCCGGAATCGCGTTTTCAATACACGTCACAGAATGACATTCTTTGCAGTTGAAATGAACATGATTATGAAAATGTTTTTCGTGAGTACATTTCCCGCTGCACTTTGCAAAATTCACCACACCGTCAATATTAACGATCTTGTGAATAGCCCCTTCATTTTCAAGCCTTTCCAATACCCTGTAAATCGTTACTCTATTGCATAGATCACCCAGTTTTTTCTGTATATCAGAATGGGTAAGGGCTATATCTGAGGCATTGATAAGACTTAAAATTTCAGTTTTAGCATGCGTGTTTCTAACTTGTTTCATGTTTTAATGCAACAAAGTTGCTTTATTTGGATTTTTATTTATACTTTTGCAACAAAGTTACAATAAGAAAATCAATCCATACTATTATGAAGTCAAAAATTCTTGATGCTGTAGGACTCTCCGCTGCTGTTTTATGCCTGATTCATTGTATTGTCTTCCCATTATTAATGATTGTCCCTTTGGGAATATCGCATAATCCCTATATTGATTTGGGGTTCCTTTGTATTGGTACCATTATCGTGTTCAGAGTAACCAAAAAGATAACCAACCGCTGGTTGAAACTTTTATTCTGGATATCCGTTTCTCTCATCTTTATTTCTGTACTCACAGATCTGATCTTTGAAATTCATATTCCTCTGATCTATCTTGGAACTGCGGGTTTAATTACTGGACATATCATCAATTTTAAAAATCATAAACATTAAATATATGACGAAGAAACTTCCTGTAACGGTACTCAGTGGTTTTTTGGGAGCTGGAAAAACCACATTACTCAATCATATTCTGCATAATAGACAAGGCTTGAAAGTAGCAGTCATTGTGAATGATATGAGCGAAGTGAATATTGATGCCCGTCTTATTGAAAATCAAAATACTCTTTCAAGAACGGAAGAAAAGCTGGTAGAAATGAGCAACGGATGTATCTGCTGTACACTCCGCGAAGATCTGATGGTAGAAGTAGAACGTCTTGCTCACGAAAATCGTTTTGATTACCTATTGATAGAGAGCACGGGAATCAGTGAGCCCATTCCGGTTGCCCAAACCTTTACCTATATAGATGATGAGAGTGGAATAGACCTTTCCCGCTTCAGCTATGTAGATACGATGGTAACTGTAGTGGATTGTTTCAATTTTATGAAAGATTTCGGTTCCAATGAACTGTTGATGGATCGTGACCTTACCGATATGGAAGGAGATTATAGAACCATTGTCAATCTTCTTACGGACCAGATTGAGTTTGCCAATGTGATTATTTTAAACAAAACAGATCTTATCAACTCCGAAACACTTGGATTTTTAAAAGCTGCCATTAAAAAATTAAATCCTGATGCTGTCATTCTACATTCCGAATTTGGTAAGATTGAACCTCAGCAGATTTTAAATACTCAACTTTTTGATTTTGATGAAGCACAATCTTCAGCTGGCTGGCAAAAAGAATTACAATCTGAGCATCATACTCCTGAAACTGAGGAATATGGAATCAGCTCTCTGGTTTTCAGAGATAGAAAACCGTTTCACCCTGTAAGGCTCTGGAACTATTTGAATCATCATTACCCTGAAGGAACAATAAGGGCAAAAGGATTGTTCTGGCTGGCCTCAAGGCCAGATGATGCTTTGAATTTTTCCCAGGCCGGAGGATCTTTCCGTCTGGAAAAAGCTGGAGTATGGTGGGGCAGCATGCCTATGAACCAACGCGCACTGTATTCTTCATTTGCAGAAAATCAGGAATTTATAGAAAGCAGATGGGATAAAAACTGGGGCGACAGAATCAATGAGCTTGTATTTATCGGGCAGAACCTGGATAAAGATCAAATGGTGTCAGACCTGCAGCATTGTCTTATTAATGAGCAGGAAAAAGAATTGTTTGATCAGAAACAACCTTTTGAAGATCCTTTTCCAATAGATATTTAAAATTAACCTTTAATTAATGCAACTTTGTTTCGATAAAAAACTAAATACAATAACTTACCACCTTATTTCAAAACAATATGGACAGAAGAAAATTTCTAAAAGGTTCAGCATTACTTTCAGGGTTATTTACTTTATCACCGACTGACCTCTGGAGCTTCGGGAGGGCTATAGAAAATCCGCGGACAGGAAAAGCAAAGAACATCATCTTTATGGTAAGTGACGGGATGAGTCTTGGAACACTTTCAATGGCAGATCTGTATTCCCGGAATATTTTGGGAAAAGGGAGTAACTGGCTCAATCTGTATCATGAGAAAAAAGTGACACGAGCCTTGATGGACACTGCCTCTGCAAGTTCTATTGTAACGGATTCCGCTGCAGCAAGTTCCGCTTTCGGAGGAGGAATAAGAGTCAAGAATGGAGTCCTGAATATGGGACCCAACGGTGAAAAACATCTTCCCATATGGCAGCAATATAAAAAAGCAGGAAAAAAAGCAGGCTGTGTGACAACCGTTACCATTACACATGCCACTCCTGCAGGATTTTGTGTAAATTCTTCAAAAAGAAATGCAGAACCCCAAATCGCTGAAATGTATGCCGAGCTGGAACTGGATGTGCTGTTAGGAGGTGGAGACGAATTTTTTAATCCTGCCAAAAGAGAAGACAAGAAAGATATCTATTCTGTGTACAGCAAAAAAGGATACAGAATTTTAAAAAAACAAACCGACCTTAAAGAAATCAAAAAAGGAGAAAAATTATTAGGAATATTCAGTACAGGAGCCCTGCCTTACAGCATTGACAGAACCCATGTTCAGGAATTCAAAAATACACCGACTCTTGCAGAAATGGCAAAGACCGCCATTGATCAGCTGAAAGATCATCCCAGCGGTTTTGTTCTTCAGATAGAAGCCGGAAAAGTAGACTGGGCTGCCCATGCTAACGATGTTGCAGCACTCATTCATGATCAGCTTGCATTTGATGAAGCTGTAAAAACAGTAATAGATTTTGCCGAAAAAGATGGAAATACCTTAGTCATCATCACTACAGACCATGGAAATGCCAATCCCGGAACGATTTACGGAACTGATGCTACCAAGAATTTTAACAGCATTTCAGACTATCAATACACCAATGAATATATTCTGAACAAAATTCAGAAAGACTATTCGGTAAAAGATATTAAAAACTGGGTTTATGAGAGCAACAAAATTGTGCTGAATGATGATGAAGCCAAACATCTGCTAAGCTTTTACAACGGACTTGAAAAAGAGGAAGAAGGACTTTATAATTATAAAAAACTGCCCTTTAAACTCTACTCAGAAATTCAGAAAAGCAGAAATTCTGTAGGCTGGATCAGCATGGACCATTCCGGAGATTATGTGGAAGTAGCGGCTTTTGGTCCCGGAAATGAACTTTTACAGCCTTTTATTAAAAATACAGACCTCCATGATCTGATGCTGAAAGCCTGTTTGATATAGACATTCATATTTTTTCATATTTAATTATTTGGGAGATACGAGGCGGATTGATTGTGTCCGCCTTGTTTTTTTATTTATCATCAGATCTTATGAGTTCTGATTTATTTACATACTCTTTATAATATCGCCTAATCTTTTCAGAGCTTTTTCTACTTTATCATTCCAAACGTTATTGCAGCTGATCCGGATATAGTTTCGGTAATTTCCATTATTGGAAAACAGCGGTCCCGGAGCAAAATTTACAAACTGGTCAATAGCTTTTTTCTGAAGCTCAAATGCATCAATATGGGCAGGCAGCTCTATCCATACTACCAAACCTCCTTCAGGCCGGCTCATCCGGATATCAGATGGGAAATATTTTTCTATCGCCTGAATAGTCAATAGCATCAGTCTGTGCAGTTCAGGTCTAAGTTTGCGCAGGTGACGGTCATAGGCTCCTGTTTTCAGTAGCTGTAACAAAGAAGATTGTATGATGCTTGCTGTTGCAACATTAGTCACAGCTTTTAATCTGGCCACCTGTTCTGAAAACCGTCCTGCAGTACACCAGCCGATTCTGTAACCAGGGGCAGCCGATTTAGAAAAAGAGGAGCAAAGCATAACCCAGCCATTATTGTCATAGCTTTTTATAGTGGTTGGGCGCTGTGTCTGGAAATGTAAATCTCCATAAATATCATCTTCTATAACCGGAACCTGCATTCTTTCAGCAAAAGCGGCTATTGCTGATTTCTTTTCATTATTTAAAGTAATACCATTCGGATTGTTAAAATTTGAAATTAACAGGCAGGCAGAAATCTTTTGTCTGCTGCAGATTTCTGCCAATTCCTGAATATTGATTCCGGTTAAAGGGCAGCCGGAGAATTCAATGACTTTGAGATCAAGGCTTTCTATTGTCTGCAATATACCATGGTAGATTGGAGACTGCACAAGTACCGTATCACCCGTTTTTGCTGCAGCACGCAGGCAAAGACTTACTGCTTCCAATGTACCATTCGTGATAATCACATCATCAGCTGTAATATTACCCTGCCAAAGGAAAGACCTGCGGGCAATTTCGGTTCTCAACTGACTATTTCCTGCAGCAGGCTCATACTGTAAATGCTGACCTGTTAAATCTCTGGAAGCCTGCTGTAAGCTTCTCCGTAAAGCATTAAAAGGCAGAAGATCCGGATGTAAAACAGCGTTGAAAAATGAAACATAAGATTTGTTTTCAGAATCCGGAAATGAGACTTCCTGTAACACTTTTCCGATTGCTATTTTTTGAGCAAGAGTATTGTTTTCGGCCTGTTTTGGCAGACTTACAGAAGAAACTGAGGTACGGAGCACAACAAATCCTGACCTTTCTTTTCCTGCTACCAACCCCTTATCTTCCAATAGAGTGAAAGCTTTCAGAATAGTACCAACACTTATTTTAAACTGCTGCCGGATACTGCGTAATGATGGAAGTTTAGCTCCCACAGGATATGTTCCGTTATTGATGGAAAGCTCAAACTTATCCGCAAGTGCAATATATTGAAAATCTTTCATCTGTTATACTAATATATTCATTTTTTGTATCTGTTACAACACAACAAAGATATCTACTTTTACTGAACAAAAAAATAAGAAGAATATGAAAAAATTAGGATTGGTAGGAGGCATCAGCTGGGCTTCTACTTTAGACTATTACCGTCTTTTAAATGAAGGAATAAATCAGCAACTGGGTGGATTGAATTTTGCGGAATGTATTATTTATTCTGTCAACTTCAACCATTTTCAGCAATTTAATGCAGAGTATGACTGGGATGCAACTTTTGAGCTTCTCTACAATGCTGCCGAAAATTTAAAAAAATCAGGTGCGGAAGCTATTGTACTTTGTGCCAACACTGCTCATATTGTTGCCGACAGGATTGAAGAACAAATAGAATTACCGCTCATTCATATTACAACTGCTACAGCCAATGCCGTTAAACGAAAAGGATTAAAAAGAATCGGTTTGATAGGAACAAGCTATACGATGGAGCTGGATTTTTATAGGGATAAACTGATAGAAGGCGGTCTGGAGCCCCTGATTCCTGAAAAAAGTGAAGACAGAGATTATATCGAGGATATTTTAAGAAATGAATTAAGCAGAGGAATTATTAATCCTGAAACCAAAAAAAAATATCTGAAGATTATCCAGGAGCTTATAGACCGTGGAGCAGAGGGAATTATTCTAGGCTGCACAGAAATTCCGCTTCTGATCAAGCAGGAAGATGTTGCTGTTCCGGTATTTGATACCATTCAAATTCATGTAGATGCTGCTGTAGCATTTGCCGTTTCAAAGGACAATATAACAGTTGTTCCATAAAACATTAAAATACAATTAAATACAGTTCAATTTAAAAGAAACCAATAATAATTAATTAGTTTAATTTACTAACGGTTTCAACTATAAGTACCATATCATCAGATGTGGTACTTTTTATTTCCATAATGCCTATTATTTCTTTAAAAATCCAGAATTCACTTCAATTAATTTGAAATAAACAGGTATATACCTTTATTATAAAATTTACTATAATGGAATATAAAATTATTTCGTACTTTGGTTTACTTATTAAAATAATAATTTAAAGCACTTAAAAATGTTTAAAATATAAACTTTAAGGATCTGATTATCATTTTTTAATAATCAAAAAAGAAAAATCTCTAATTGTTGAAATAATATATGAAGAAGTATCCAATTCCTGCGAATGAAGAAGCCCGAATGAAGAAACTGGAGTTTTATGATCTTTTAAACCTGGAAAAAGATCCCCAGTTAGACATTTTTGCAGAAACGGCATGCCTTGTGACCGACTGTCCTGCAGCGCTTATTGCAATGATGGAAAGTGAAACTCAAACCATCCAAAGCTGTGTGGGGCTTGCCCTGGATTTTGTAGACCGGAAAAATACGGTATGCCAGTATTCTATTGCAAGCGGGGATGTTGTAATTATTAATGACACTTTATTAGATGAAAGGTCTTCTGACAACGCAATAATTCTAGCGGGAGGAATTCGGTTTTATGCAGGAGTTCCTTTGGTTGATGATGAAGGATTCGTATTAGGAACCATCTGTGTCATCGATTATAAACCAAAAACCATTACAGACAATCAGATTTCAACCCTGAAAAAAATAGGTGAGGCGATTACAAAAGTTCTGATGGGGAAAAGAAAAAACATTCAGGCTGAATATTTTCAACAAACCTTCAGTATTTCCAATAACCTGATCTGTGTTTTGGATAAAGATTTCTCTCTAAAAGATGTCAATCCGACTTTTGAAAGTGTATTTCAATTGGAGAAGTCTCAGGTCATTGACCGGGATTTTCTTAGTGTTCTGGGCAGTCATAACTCCCAGCTGCAATTACTTACCAAAAATCTGCCCACTACAGAGGAAGAAGTAACATTTACCACTTCTACAAACATTGGTGATACACAGACTATTATAGAGTGGTACCTGAAACTGAATCAGGATCATTCTGAAATTTTCTGTTTTGGAATCAATATTACTCAGCGCATCGAAGAGAAACTGAAACTTGAAAGTTCTGAACGCCGTTTCAGAAGCTTCTTCGAAAATGCAATAGGACTGATGAGTATGCATGATATGGAAGGGAATATTACTGCTGTAAACGAAAAA
The DNA here is from genome assembly GCF_019317325.1 of Chryseobacterium sp. D764. NCBI lineage: Bacteria > Pseudomonadati > Bacteroidota > Flavobacteriia > Flavobacteriales > Weeksellaceae > Chryseobacterium > Chryseobacterium sp. D764. The sequence goes on from NZ_CP079219.1 coordinate 927,770, forward strand.
GGCAGAGAAACCCTGCAGTATTCTGCAGAAGAAGTGGAAGGACTGAATCTGAGAGATCTTGTTCCTGAAAAAAACTGGCCTCTGTTGGAGCAGTACCTGGAAAGAATCAACAAAAACCAGGAAGATTTCGGAACCATGATTTTGAAAACAAAAGGAGGTGAAGAAGTGATCTGGATGTACCATAATCTGGTAGAAATCAACAAAGAAGGAAAACCTTATGTAGTAAGTACCGCGCTGAATGTTACCGAAAGAATGACGTTGGAAAAAGATCTTGTTCATACCAAAAAAATGCTGGAACAGACAAGTGCTGTAGCCCAGGTGGGAGGATGGGAAGTGAATCTTAAAAAGAATACCGTATTTTGGTCACAGTCAACCAGAGAAATACATAAAATAGACAAAACATTCCAGCCTGATCTGGAAAATGCGCTGGGCTTCTATAGTGAAAACAGCCGCGAAAAACTGAAATTATTATTCGAAAGAGCTGTAAAAGAAGGAGTTCCTTACGATGAAGAATTACAGCTTGTCCGGAATGACGGTGTGACGATCTGGGTAAGGGTAAAAGGAATACCGGAATTTGAAGAAGGGGTCTGTATCAGAGTCTACGGAATCATTCAGGATATTGATAATTTCAAAAAAATCTACCTTGAGCTGGCCAAAAAAGAGGCGATGCTGCAGTCATTCGTTACATATGTTCCTGCAACTGTGGCTATGTTTGACAAAGATCTTAATTACCTTTCTGTAAGCAGCAGCTGGAAAAATGAATTCCAAATGAATGACATCAGGCTTCTCGGAGAAAATATGTTCAAGATTTCTCCTAATGTACCGGATGAAAGGATAAAGATCTACCAGGATGCCCTGGCAGGAATTGCCTATAAAAATGAAGATATGGCAATAGAAGTTCCCGATAAAGAAATAATTCAGCATTATAATATTGAAGTTACTCCATGGTATCTTTCTACTCGTACAATAGGCGGAATTATTGTTTCTGCACAAAATATTACAGCATCGGTAAGAATCAATAAAGAGCTTAAAAATGCCAAGAAAATGGCCGATATTGCCAATAAAGCAAAATCTGAATTTTTAGCCAATATGAGCCATGAGATCAGGACTCCGCTGAATGGTGTTATTGGTTTCTCTGATCTTTTGTTAAAAACGCCGTTGAATGAGATACAGACTCAATACCTCAATTATATTAATGAATCCGGAGAAAATCTGTTAAACATCATCAATGACATTCTTGATTTTTCTAAAATAGAATCCGGAAAAATGGATCTTTCCATTGAAAAATCCAATGTATATGATATTGTAAGCCAGGTGATCAATGTGATCCTTTACCAGTCGCAGAAAAAGAATATAGAATTACTGTTAAATATAGAGCAGGGACTTCCTGAAACCATCTGGGTGGATGAATCCAGATTGAAACAGATTCTGATCAACCTCCTCGGAAATGCTGTCAAATTTACCGCACAGGGAGAAATAGAACTTAAAGTGGAAAAGCTGAAAACTGACAATAAAGATATCACATTAAGATTTTCAGTCCGGGATACGGGAATTGGTATTCCCAAGGAGAAACAACACTTTATTTTTGATGCCTTCACACAAGAAAACGGCTCTATCAGCAAACGTTATGGCGGAACAGGACTTGGCCTTACTATCTCGAACAATATTCTGAAATATATGGGAAGCAGTCTGTCTCTGGTGAGTGAGGTTGATAAAGGTTCTGTTTTCTATTTTGACATTCAGATCCCTTGTGAAATGACAGAACGCCCTGAAGATGAAGATCTGAAAATAAACAGAGTTCTTATTGTTGATGATAATGAAGCCAACAGAGTGATTCTTCAGCATATGCTTGCCTATAAAAATATAGATTCAAAGCTGGCAGCCAATGGTATGGAAGCCCTTCAGATACTTCTTGCAGGGGAACGTTTCGATGTCATTCTTATGGATTATCACATGCCAATTATTTCGGGGCTGGAAACGATAGAAAAAATCAAGGAACTGTTTAACAAACAAAACGAACTTTCACCTCTGATTATTCTTCACACTTCTTCTGAAGAGCATGATGTCATCAATTCTTTCCGTCAGGAAAACAATTCTTACTTCCTGCTGAAGCCTATCAAATCTGAAGAGCTGTATAAAACATTGAAACAGGCTGTAAAGTACACAGAAAAGGAAATCAGCCAAATTCCACCGCCAGAAACAGAAGCTTCACCACTGATGCAGGCACCTCAGGTTTTGCTGGTAGATGACAACCCCGTAAATATGGTCCTGAACCACAAAATGATGCGTTCATTGATTCCAGATGCAGAACTCACAGAAGCAACAGATGGTCTTCAGGCTTGGGAACACTGCAAAGAAAAAACATTCAATATCATTTTAATGGATGTTCAGATGCCGGTAATGGACGGTATTGAGGCAACAAAACAAATCCGTTTACTGCCTGGCTATGCCAGTGTTCCTATTATTGGAGTAACAGCCGGAAATGTGTTGGGTGAAAAGGAAAAATGTATAAATTCCGGAATGAATGATTTTCTGCCTAAACCTTTAAGACAGGCCGATCTCCTGGAAATGCTGAAGAAATACTTGATGAATAAAGATCACATGGTTTCTGAGGATGCTCTGGATCATTCAAAACATCTGGATATCAATCTTTTGAATGAACAAATAGGTGATGATGATGAAGATTTCAGAAAAGTATTTTTGGACCTCGTAATACAGCAGCTTACTCAGGCTGAAGAAGATATTAAAAAAAGCACAGCTGAAAAAGACAGTACCAATCTGAAATTGATCCTTCACAAACTCAAAGGAACTGCCGGAACTGCCGGACTGCTAAAGCTTACAGAATATACTGCAAATTGGGAAAGAAAAACAGATCCAGATATGGATTTTGCTTCCATGGAACAGGAAATTATCCAGGAAATAACTACAGGACTACAATTAATTAAACATTTAATACAATAAAAAAATAAAACTATGTTGATTCTAATCGCGGAAGACGATGAACTGATTCTAAAAACGATAGAGCACAAATTATTAAAAGAAGGGCATGAAGTGATCCTCACCCGCAATGGTAAAGATGCTATCGAAACCCTTAAAACCAAAGAGGTAGATCTGGCTATTACAGATATTATGATGCCGTTTGCCTCCGGAATTGAAATACTTTCAGCCATCAAAACGATGGACAAGCAGATCCCCGTGATCATGCTTTCCAGTATGGGGCAGGAGGAAGTGGTACTCAATGCTTTTGACCTCGGAGCTGCCGATTTTATAGTAAAACCATTCAGTCCCAATGAATTGATATTAAGAATTAAAAGATTTTCAAAATAAATTACATTCATGTTTCTCACCACTTCCGTGCATTTTCTTTTTCTCGTATTTCTGGGAATGTTGTCCTTAGTACTCTTACTGATCATAGCCGTACTCATTTACAGCTTTTATCAGTATAGAGAATCTGTCCATATTTTCAAATGGTCGGAAATGATCAATAAAAGAATCTCAGAAGTGATTGTATATGGTGAAGAAACCTATGCAGACAGCAACTTTTCATCAGCATCCGCAAATCCTTTATTCAGAAATTTATTCCTTCAGAAACTGGCAGAATCCGAGAAGAAATTTTCCGGTGCAGCACAGCATAAACTTAAAGAGCTTTTCCAGGAATATGGCCTTCAGAAGGAAGCTTTAAAAAAATTGAATCAGAAAAAGATACATTTAATTGCAGGAGGTATACAGGAGCTTACAGCGATGAATGTGGAAGAAGCACTGCCAAAGATTTCTACATTTTTAACACATCCTTCAGCACAGGTTTATCAGGAAGCACAATATGCCATGGTTCATTTTAAAGGATTTGAAGGACTTCATTTCCTTACCAGCTTTTCAACAAAAATATCAGAATGGCAGCAGCTTCGTCTGCTTATTTCAGTCACCAGTATTCCTGAGAACTCCAACGATAGTATTAAAAGCTGGGTTGAAAGTTCAAACGATTCAGTGGTCATTTTCACCCTTAAACTATTAAGAAAATTCCAGGTATTATCTCTTTATCCTACAGTCGCTGACTTACTGGATCATCCCTCTGTTGAAGTGCGGATACAGGCAGTACAGACATTATTATCCCTTGAAAATCCTTCAACTGTTGCTTATCTAATGGAAATGTATCCTCATCAACCTTTTGAAGTACAGAAAGAGATCCTGAAAGTAATGAGGAAGTCAAAAGACCAATGCTCTGTAGATTTTCTGAAAGATCAATTGTTAAAAGACACTGATTCAGGAATAAAGGTTTATGCAGCAGAAGCCTTATGCTCAATGGAAAAGCAGGACTACCTGATAGAAATATCTGAAAAAGAGACCTCATCAGAAGAATTAATTCAAATCATTAAATACGCAGTACAGGAAAAAGTATGTTAGAATTCTCACACATCATCTATGAAGTTGTTATCTGGTTGTTTCTGATTTACGGAACAGCAATAACCCTTATCTATGGCTGGATAGGAATTTATGCACTTGGAGCTGTACTCCGTTATAAAAAAGAAAATACATTTACAGATTACAGCCTTATTGCGGCAAACCCCAATGCTCCGGTATTCAGCGTTATCGCTCCGGCTTATAATGAGGGAATGACCATTGTAGAAAATGTTCGCTCTCTGCTATCCCTTTATTACCATAACCTGGAAATTATTATTGTAAATGACGGAAGTAAGGACGACTCCATCCAAAAGCTTATCGAGGCTTATGAATTGGAATCCATAGCTTACTTCATTCAGGGAAAAATAGAAACCAATACCGTAAGAGGAGTTTATAAAAGTAAAAACCCTGCCTTTAAAAAGCTGATCGTTGTTGATAAAGAAAACGGAGGAAAAGCAGATGCTCTGAATGTGGGAGTGAATATTTCTTCCGGTGAATACCTGGTTTGCATTGACGTAGATTGCATTCTGGAGCAGGATGCGATTCTGAAACTCGCAAAACCAATGCTGGAGCAGACCGATAAAAAGTTTATCGCCTGCGGTGGAGTTATTCGTCTGGCCAATAACTGCGTGATAGAAAATGGTAAAATAGTAAGTGTCAATATGCCGAAAACTCTTTTGGGCAGAACCCAGGCATTAGAATACATCAGAGCTTTTGTACTCGGACGTATGGCGTGGTCCAGGGCATCAGGACTGATCCTAATCTCCGGTGCTTTCGGAGTTTTTGACAGAAATATTGTACTCGCCTGCGGCGGTTATGATAAAAATACGGTGGGAGAGGACATGGAGCTGGTGGTAAGAATGAGAAAGTACATGGAAGAAAAGAATGAACCTTATGAAGTACTTACCATTCCGGATCCTTTATGCTGGACAGAAGTCCCTGAATCTAAAGATATTTTGAGAAAACAGCGCAACAGATGGATGCGCGGAACGATGGAAACCCTGTGGAAGCACAGAAAAATGATGTTCAATCCGAAATATGGAAAATTAGGAATGGTCAGTCTTCCTTATTGGTTCTTTTTTGAATTTCTGGGTCCGCTAATCGAATTTTCAGGATATATCATCTTTATTATTTTTTTACTGTTGGGAATTATTAACTGGCCATTCTTTACGGTTCTGTTTGCCCTGGTGATCTCAATGGGATTTCTTTATTCTATCTATTCAATATTAGTGGATCTAGTAAGCCACCAGGTTTATACCAAAAGAAAAGACTTCCTCACCCTTATTGTAACGGCTTTTTCCGAACCTTTTTATTTCCATCCTATCGTGGTAAAAGCAGGAGTAAGCGGATTTATAGATTATTTCAAAAAATCCCACGGATGGGGCGAAATGACAAGACAGGGCTTCAATCAAAGCACACAGCATTTACCTTTCAAAGAAAGAATGTATACTATTCTTCAGTCTGGTCTTAAAAAATGGGGAATACTCACATTAGTGTTCTTTGCCTTGTTTTTAGTGGGAGTAACCGCAGAGTGGTTGTGGTACCGGTATAGTTTTTCCAAATTTAACACCTCTGCAATTGTTGGAAACCTTTTTACAGAGAATATTTTATTTGCCCTCAGACTCACATTTTGTGTTGGAATTACTTATCTCATCATCAATTTCATCAGAGAAGGCTGGGCAAAGACTCTGGCTATTGCAGCTTTACTTATTGTGACCGTTACCCAATATATTTTATTCCTGTATTTCTCAGAAACCCGCAACGTATTGGGTGCAGACCTTTTATACTACAGCAAAGAAGAGATGAAGCAGATTTTACAGGCAAGCGGAATGCTTAATTTTAAGAACTTTGCCCTGATGGGTATTTTAATAACAGCCTCTTTCATTCCTATATGGATAGCCGGTAAATCAGCTTTGAAATCCATCTACCCGGGACTTGTATTGCTTGCTTTCGGGTTTGCAGCCTTTTTTATTCCCTCCAATATATTAGGATCCAAAACCTTGAACTCTGAGAATGAATTTAACCAAAATGCGGCAAAAAGTAAATGGGCTTATTTCCTTAAATCCAATGAGGACAATTTCATCAGCGATCATCCTGAACTGAATGAATTACTGAGCGAAAATGAAGATTTCACCACCAATGCCGAAATGCTCAATAAAAATTTCCCTTTCTGGAGGAAAGAAAATACCCCGGATTTTTTAGGGTCTTATTTTAACAGATCTGAGAAAGTTCCCAATCTTGTTTTCCTTGTCATGGAGGGGTTCGGACATGCCTATACTTCCCCAAAAGGATATATCGGTAACTTTACTCCCTATCTGGATTCTTTATCCAACAAAGGATTATATTGGGAAAACTCGTTAAGCTCAGCAGGAAGGACTTTTGCCGCATTGCCATCAATCACAGGATCACTTCCTTTTGGAAAGAATGGCTTCCTTGAAATTGAAAAGACACCGGAAAACTTCAATCTTTATAACATTCTGAAAGCAAACGGCTTTGAGACAGGTTTTTATTATGGAGGTCATACATCCTTTGACCGTTACCGTGAATTCCTGGAATATAGCGGGGTAGACCATATCACAGATGAAACCTCATTCGGCAGTCCTTACCGTAAGCTTCCTGCCAATAACGGAGAAAGCTGGGGATATGAAGATCAGGCCGTTTTTGGTAAGATGCAGCAAGAACAAAAGCCACAGGATAGACCGTATTTCAATATGATTCTCACCCTTTCAACGCACAATCCTTTTTTAATCAACAATAAAGATTATTATGAAAAACTGTACAATCAAAGACTGAATTCAGGTATTTTAAATTCTGAACAGAAGAAATGGGCCGCAGCTCACAAAGACCAGTTAATTTCAGTTCTTAATGCTGATGATGCCATTAAAGATTTCTTCAAAAAATACAGCAAACGTCCGGATTTCAAGAATACCATTTTTGTGATCACAGGAGATCACAGCATGCCTGAAATCACACTACAGGCCAAGATTGATAGATTCCATGTGCCATTATTGATCTACTCACCCTTATTGAAAGAATCAAAACGTTTCTATAAAACCGTAAGTCATTTTGATATTGCTCCTTCTATTTTAGCTTATTACAGAAATAATTATAAAATCAGCACACCTGCTACAATAACATGGGTAGGAAGAGGATTTTCTCCGGATTCTGAAATCAGCAAAACCGGAATTCCAATGATGCAGAGTAAAAACCAACTTATTGATTTTGTCTCTGAAAAGTATTATATCCATGACGGACAGCTTTTTACCCTGAAAAATATGGAAGAAGATGCTTCCAATGATAATGCAGCCCTGAATAAGATGAATGGCAGATTTAATCAGTATAAAAGCATGAATTCCCAGTTTTATTCTACTAAAAAACTGATGCCTGATTCGGTAATGGTGAACTTTAAGAAAAAAGTAAAATCAAAGTTTTAAAACTTTCTGGTGTAGCCTAATGTAATATCAAACTGATTCCCTTTTTCTCCCGGGCGGTATTCCTGGTTATAATACATTGTTCCCACTGAAAACAGATTGGAATGGTAGGAGAAATTGTATTCACCTCCAATTTTAAAAGTTTTAAGCTTAAAGGTTTCGTTTTCCAGAAGATTATTACGGTTTTCTTCCGGGCTGATCCCGGTTCCGATCTGAAAAGCAAAATAATCCTGAGCACCTTTTGTATAATACCTTACAGTTCCCGTATAAGAATGTGAAATATTCTTGCTGTCAGGAGTGATATAAGTACGCAGGTTAAACCAGAAATTTTTATAATATTTCCCTATAGCAGCGGTATACATCCAGATACTGCTGCTGAAATAAAGCTGACGGTAACCTAATTCTGCTTCAAAACTATGGGGAAGGTTTGCATTCAGAGAAACTCCGGTACGGTACTTCGGAAACAATCCCACATCATCAGAATATCCTCCGCCAACATACAGGTAGAACATTTTAGAAAGCCTTGGGTATGCCTCCAGTTCAATCTGTGTGCCGCCCTCGGCAAATTTATTGGCATAATTTCCGCGAACAATCACGGAACCAATAGGAGTAACTCTCTTATAACTTACTCCCACAATATGCCAGTCGTTATCAAACTGTTTGTCAAAATGAGAATAATTATAAACAATTCCTATTGCATTTTTAGACGTAAGCTCATTTATTCTTACTGCAAGAGCTCTTGCTTCAGTGTTTTTAGGATTGATGAATAAAAGAGTACTTACAGCTTTATCTGCTTCCTCGTAATTATCCTTTCCAAAATATACTTTCGCTTTCAACAGTAATAATGTTTCAGATTTAGCATGATAGGAAAGTCCTTTATCTATGATTTCAATAGCTTTTGTATTCTGATCATTCCAATATTCCAATGAAGCATAAGCCAGAAAATAATCTTCATCCTGAATCTCTCTTTTTCCAAGCTCTTCAAATATAGCCCTTGCGGAAACCAGATCTTTATTCCAGGTATATAGCCTTCCCAGGAAAACTGAAATATCAGTATAATTGGGAGCTTTTTCCAATGCCTCTTTGGCCAGAGCAATAGATGCAGGATAATCTTTCTGTTCAAAAGCAGCGGTTCGGGCTTTAAGGAATAGTTCATCAGCTGATAAATTCTGCTGACTGTACATTGTGATTGGAAAAAGTAAAGCAAATAAAAAGGTTGAATATCTTTTCATTGAAAGTTTAATTATTAATGAACTACATCTGGTATCACAAATATATTGAACTTTTACATCACAACCCAGAGATTATTCGTCAAACCTTATTTTTTTTAGATTATTTTTCAATTAAACAATGCTTAAAAAGCAATTATGATGGAATAATTATTGCCGTAATTAAAAAAAATTAATTTCTTCAAAATTTCATTATGAAAATAGCCACATATAATGTTAATGGAGTCAACGGCCGCCTGCCTGTTTTATTGAAATGGCTGAAAGAAGCCTCTCCAGATATTGTCTGTCTTCAGGAACTAAAAGCACCTCAGGAACGTTTTCCTGTAGAAGAAATTAACAAAGCAGGTTATGAAGCTGTCTGGAATGGACAAAAAAGCTGGAATGGAGTTGCTATATTGGCAAAAAACAAGGAAATTACAGAAGTACAAAGATCTTTACCGGGAGATCCTGAAGACATTCAAAGCCGTTATATTGAAGTGATTATTGATAAAATGGTCATCTGCTGTCTTTATCTCCCGAATGGCAATCCTTATCCAGGACCTAAATTCGACTATAAATTATCCTGGATCAAACGTTTTAAAAGAAGAGCCAGCCAACTCATCACCATGGAACTTCCCGCCATCCTTATCGGCGATTTTAATATTATTCCGGAGCCTATTGATGTGTACAAACCTGAACGCTGGGAAAATGATGCCCTGTTCAGAACAGAAGTAAGAAAAGCGTATAAAGATCTTCAGAAGAAAGGATGGCTTGATTCGATACGAAGTCTTTATCCCGAAGAAAAAGTATACACATTCTGGGATTATCTATATAAAGCTTATGACAGGAATGCAGGCATAAGGCTGGACCATATTTTATTAAGTCCTTATCTACAGAGCCGGCTGAAATCAGGTGGAGTAGACAGCCATGTGCGCGGCTGGGAGAAAAGCAGCGATCACGCTCCGGTATGGATTGAACTTGCGGACTAATTGTAATTCAAGAATTGCAGGATCATATACATTATAATATGCTCCTGGTTTATAAAATCAGGAGTATACAATATATAATACGTTGGTATGAATACTAAGACTGTTTTCGGCGGCGACCAGAAACCTTTTTATCAAGATCCCTGATGTCCTGTCTCAGTTCGCGGAACATTTCTTTAAAATTATAACTTTCATAGTCACCAGGCTCAAAATCTTCCGGGAAAATTCCTGAAGCATACTGCCAGATTTCTACAACTTCCTCAAACGGAATCTCATAAGACTCATAAAAAGAATTGTCAGCACTTACACAGATTGCATTTTCTTTTCTTTCCTTAAAACGTTTATAGGTAATCCCGTCATTCAATGTTACAAAAACATAGGTTTTTCCCTGTTTCAAATCATTGATTCCTTCCACATATTTTCCTACAATATAAGACCCGTTTCTGAATGGAGGCATAGAATCTCCATCTGCAGGGAATGCCCTGTATTTTCCATTAGTAAGAAAGGGAAGAGCGATACGCTGAAGGCTCTCAATATAATCTACATCACTGTAACCTTCCAGATATCCCATAGAAGCTTTTTGAGGGATAATTTCTATTGTATCATTTCCATGGGTATCTACTGCCACAGGAAGAACAATTCTGTTGTCAGGCAATTTCAGCATATCATCCATAGGGTACTTCTGGATATCTACGGACAGCATAAGATCAATGCTTACATGAAAATATTTAGAGATTTTTATAAGAAGTTCGATAGGAGGTTCAGATATTCCGTTTTCATATTTTGAATAGCGAACTCTGGAAATCATCAGTTCATCAGCTACATTTTGTTGGGAAAGCTTTCTCCTGGCTCTTAAGAAGCGTATATTATTTGAAAAAATTGACATTGATAAAAATATGTAAGCAAAAATACAAAATTTGAATGCGTTACCAACCACCGAAGCAGGTTTTACTATAAGATATAAGGAAATTTCACCACTAAGGTCTCCATTTTTACTAAAACGGGTAAATTTTCATGCCTGGATATTTAATTTCCGCATGCTGAAAATTGATTTCTGAACAAATATAGAAGGCCTTACATAGTTTAAACAATAATCATCAATAAATAGAATTTAGTGCATAAATAATAACTCTAAATTTCATAAATTGAGTTATTATTTTTAACATTTAGTAAATCAATCACATATAAGTGAAAATCATATTTATACTAAAAAACACATATATTAATGAAATATTAAATAATAAAAACATATAATTAATTTATTGAAAATAATTTGCAATTGTACTATTATTATTCATATATTCGTGATGTAATAATCATATAAAATTATAGTTATGAAAAACTTAAAAAAATTAGACAGAAACGAATTAAAAGCTATTTCAGGTAATGGATTACTAGATCCAATCGGTACTTTACTAGGTGGACTAGGAGGTGTAGTTGGTGGAGTAGTAGGCGGAGTAGGTACTATCGTAGGTGGTGTAGTTACTGGCGTAGGATCTACTGTTGGTGGTGTAGTTGGCGGTGTAAGCACTGTCGTAACTAACGCTTTATGCCAAACACAATGTGTTGTAAATGGTGTAATTCACATCAAATTACTTGAGTGTGGTTCTACTTGCTAATCTGCAAGAATAGACATTAAAAATCATTCCGCTCTTTTCAGAGCGGATTTTTTTTATATCCCAAACAGAAAATAAAAGCAACGTATCACACTTACAATCAATCATTTATTTTTATTTTGAGATCTTTTGATTGAAAGAATATCAATCCTGAGCTTCCTATGCCGGCATTTCATTACTGAATGTACGTTTAGCCTATAAAGACAACCGTTTATCCCTGGAATTAATATTTCAGCAGGTATGAAAATAACAATATAAATAATCTCATTTCTGCAGTTGTCATTCAATGATAGCTGCATATTTTTTGTGGTTTTTTATAAGGCTAATTAATCAAAAAAATATTAAAAAAAAGTAATAAAATTTTAATACGACATGTTTTGACGCTGCGCGTCTATATCTTTATGTTAGAGATAAGATAAAGAATCCCGGGAAATTATTGTCCTACTAATCCAAAATTAACTTTTTTAACAACTATTTTTTAAATTATGCACAAAAAACAACTAGTAATCATTTTTCTATTTCTATTTTTCTGTTCTTATGCACAGACTGAATTTATTACTTTATGGAAACCTAATGTAAATGGTACCATTGACCATGCAATATCTTTTGGCGGTACAGGAACCAATTATACCATTAGCTGGGAAGAAGTGGGATACCCACAACATAATGGAGTCCTTAATTCTGTTACATCCAATAGCACCAATCCGATTACCATTCTTTTTGGACCTTCATTACATACAAACCCTATCCAGGCAACCTACAAATTGAAAGTATACAATGGCAACGGGCTATTTTACGGGTTCAGGGCCAGTACAAACTTTATTGATCCTAATGCTAATCTGGAACTCACCGAAATCAGTCAGTGGGGAGACATCATTTGGCTTCAGCAATTTAATCAGGGATTTGCGGGCTGTCCAAATCTTAATGTAACTGCTGCAGACATTCCCAATCTAACACAAATAAACAATTTATCGGAAATGTTCTATAATTGTTCATCTTTGATCGGAAATAATTCATTTTCAAGTTGGAATACAAGTACAATTACTAATATGAGTAATATGTTTAGCAGAGCAAAGCTATTTAACCAGAATATTGGAAGCTGGAATACAGCGAATGTAAAAGATTTTAATGGAATGTTTTCTTTTGCCTCTGCTTTTAATCAGAATATTTCCGCCTGGAATACTGCATCCGGAACTAATTTCTCTGCAATGTTCAAAGATGCAGTAGCTTTTAACCAGCCATTAAATTCATGGAATACATCAAATGGTGTCAATTTTCGCTATGTATTCTCTAATGCAGCAGCATTTAATCAACCTCTTAATAACTGGAACACCGCTAAAGTAACAGATTTTGAACATATGTTTGAAAATGCAGTCTCATTCAACCAGCCGATTGGAAACTGGAATGTAGCCAAGGTTAGTTATTATTCAGGTTTTAACATGTTTAATGGTGCTGTACTTTTTGATCAGGATCTTTCCGGCTGGAATATCCGACTTCAGAATTTCTTCGGAGGATCAATCGCTTTCGGATTAAAAAATTCCGGTTTATCATGTACAAACTATAATAATTTTCTAATTGCTCTCAATAATAATCCTACATGGGCGAACACAACATTAACATCTGGAAGTATAGATGCAACAGGGCTGATCTATTCTACACCGCAGGCCATTATGGCAAGAGCTCAATTGGTTAACAGAGGCTTTACTATTGTTGGAGACACTTATAACCCGGGATGCTACTTATCAACAGCAGAAGTTTCAAAAAAACTAAAAACTCCAGCTTATCCCAATCCAACAACAGGAGTGATAACAGTGGAGGCAGCTGTAAATGAAAATGTTTCTTTATATGATATCAACGGCAAACTCATTAAAAATGTGACGTTTATAAAAGGAAAAAACACGATCGATCTTACCGGATATCCCTCAGGGAATTATCTATTAAAAGGCGAAACTATTTTCAGTAAAATAATTAAGAAATAATAGATCAGCCGAAAGGTTACCTCTATCAATTAAGCTCCAAGGTCTTTGTACTTTGGAGCTTTAATTTTAAGTGTGTTATATTTGTGTCAACTAAGAAGAATAACCAACGACTCACTAAGAATTGATGACAGAGAAATTCCCCACAATAAACAGTACACTTTCACCAAATGTGCTCGGCAAATTTATTCAACGAAATTATGGACTAATTGACAAAACGGAATGCAGCATATTTCGGCTTGCTATGAATCATTTATACATTGTTCATGATGATGAAAACAAATACGTTTTTAGAGTGTACACCCATAACTGGCGGACAAAATTAGAAATTGAGGAAGAATTAAGACTTTTAATCCTGCTAAAAGAAGCAGACCGACAAGTTGCTTTTCCAATAGCTGATCAATCGAACAAATTTATTCAAGAAATTGATGCTCCGGAAGGAAAGAGATTGGGCGTTTTATTTTCGTATGCTAAAGGCATAAAGACAGCAAAATTTTCATCCCAAACAAGTTTTCTAATTGGACAGGCATTAGCAAAAGTTCATCAGTCCACAGAAAATATTGAACTGATGAGAATGTCTTACAATGTTCAAAACCTGCTTAAGAACCCTGTCTTAAAAACAAAAGAATTCTATAGTAAAAATGTTGCTGAAATTGAATTTTTAGAAACCCTTTCTGCTTTTTTAATGCTAAAAATGGAAAATACAGACAAACAGAAAATGAGATATGGAGCCGTTCATCTTGACGTTTGGTTTGACAATTTGCACATTGACGATGAAAAGGAAATAACATTTTTTGACTTTGATTTTTGTGGAAACGGTTATTTATGCTTTGACATTTCTTATTTCCTGTTTCAGCTATTTACTACCAATTTGAACGAAGAGGAATATCAGGTAAAAGCAGATAGTTTCATAAAAGGTTACGAGACTGTAACTAAAATTAGTAGCGAAGAGAAAAAGTTTTTACCCTACGCATGTTTAGCAATTATGACCTATTACATAAGCGTTCAGTGTGACAGATTTGAATATTGGACAAATATTTTCCTGAATGAAGATCATTTAAAAAGAATGGTTGGAAATTTAAAACGATGGATTGTTTACAACCACATTGAGATTAATAACAAACTTGTAACAAACTAAAAGGGATAGGTTTAACAGTTATTATCTACTCATTTCTGTATTTTTTCCCCCAGTATCTTAGGGTTATCAGCACATCCTGAAGGCTTCTGCCTTTATCACTGATGCTGTAATGAACCCGGGGAGGCACTTCTTTATAATCTTTCCGGATGATAAGTCCTTCATCCTGCAGTTCTTTAAGCTGTTTGATCAGCATTCTTTCGGTAATGTTATGCAGCCTCCCTTTTATTTCAGAATAACGGAGTTCATCATTATCCAGCAACGAAGCCAGTATGCCCACTTTCCATCTACCTCCGATAACTGATAAGGTATAGAACATCCCGCAGTTTTTAATAAGGTCTGTTTCGTTTAAAAAATTTGTTGAATTTTCTTTTCTCATATACATGGGTGGGTACATACAATTTTGTAGGTACTTGTTTATGGTAAAGGTATAAAATATTTTTGTCTAGATATAAAACAAAATTAAAATGGGACAAAAAGTATGGCTAATTACAGGTGTTTCCAAAGGATTGGGAAAAGAACTTTCAAAACAAATCCTTGATGCCGGGGATATTGTTATAGGAACTGTGCGGAATGAGGAGGATCAGCAGACCTTCGACAAGAATGTAAATGCAAAATCTTTTATTATTGATCTTGCCAAAACAGATCATATTGATTCACTTATTAAGGAGGTCATTGAACAATACGGTCAGATTGATGTTTTGGTAAACAATGCGGGTTTCGGTGTATTTGGAATGATTGAAGAGTTTGAGGAACAGGAGATTATCAGGCAATTCAATGTCAATTTTATGTCTGTATGGAAACTTTGCCAGGCCGTCATTCCATATATGAGAAATAAGGGACAGGGAGTGATTGTACAGCTTTCTTCAAGGGTTGGCATTACTGCTGGTATTGGGAACGGTATTTATGCAGCCAGTAAATTTGCTCTTGAGGGAATGAGTGAATCACTTGAACAGGAAGTGAAACAATTTGGTATAAAAGTGTTGCTGGTAGAGCCTGGTGCTCTGCGTACCGATTTTTTTGGGGAATCTGTGCATTATGTCCGGAACAAATTTCCTCTATATGCAGAAAAATTAGGGGATATAAGGATAAATACAAAAAAGATCAACGGTAATCAACCCGGTAATCCTGTTGCCGCTGCACAGGCTATCATCAGGGCTGTAAATAATGATGTTCCAACCTTCAGGTTACCTCTTACAGCGGGTACTATCGAAACTATGAAAGCTAAAATTGCTGATTTACAGAATTGTATAGCATTAACCGAAGAGATTGCAGTAAGTGTGGATTATTAATAGCTGAACAATGAAAATAACTTTTAAAAACATTCTGTACTGGGTTTTGTACATAGGATACCTGTACATCATAGTACCATCCTCATTGTTTAAAATTTTTCAACGTCCGGCGATGATGCAAAGCATGGAATCATTAGGTTTTAACAAAACATGGACTCTTGCCATCGGAATTGCCGAAGTGATCGGAGTTGTTCTGGTGATTCTGGGACTCTACAGGTCTCAATTCAGAACTATAGGCATATTATTCCTGTTTCCCTTTGCGATTGGTGCCTTTACTACTCACATGGCACATCAGGAGTATCATCATTATGAGCATTCACTCATCATGTGTTGTCTTTCTGCAATCCTTTTATTTTTAGACAACAGGATCAAAATAAATCTTTCCAGTACTAAAAAATTATAAAGAAATAAAGCAGCCTCGAAAATGATCATTTTTTTATCATAATAAAAGTATTCAGCATAAATGAAAGCAAAATACTTTTAATAGATATTTATTTTAATTAATTTAATATAAAATAACATTTTTCAATACTGTATAATACTGATAATGAGCGACTACTATTAATTATTTTTTCTTGTCAAAGTGAAATAATTTATTAATTTAGCTATACAAAGTTTTGTGAAAAAATCAGTAAACAGAAAAGTTCTTTCCAGAGAAGGATTGAAACAAATTTCAGGAAATAGATTTATCTTCCCATGCACTTACAAATGCTCTGATGATAGCTCATTACCACGATGTTCCGATTTTCAATGTCCCGCAGTAGTACAGCCTAAATAATTCAATATGAATGTTTTAAAGTTTAAATTATTAGCATTAATTATAACAGGTATAATGTTAATTTCCTGCTCTTCAAGAAGTAAATTCACCTCTGAATCATTGAGCATTGGAATGACAAAAGAACAGGTTATATCAAAATTTGGAAAACCCTATAAATCTTCATTTACAGAAAATAAAGAAGCCGGAGAAATTAAAGAATCTTTATACTATAGAGAAAGTTTAAATATGGGAAATAGATCAATAACAAATATTTTAACTTTTAAAGGTGGAAAATTGGTTTCTCTTGAACAAGGGCAGGAATCTGAAAACAATTCTCCGGTTATAATTCATCCCTAATCAAATGCTTACTGTAAAAAGAAAATTGAGTAGCAACTCTCATCAAATCTGAATTACATTTAGATTAACATAACAATTTTATTATTTTGTTCTGTTTTTGATTTCATCAGAAGCATTATTGAAATCACGTATTTTTTCAATTTTTTTGTTTCCGAAGTTATAAGAGATAGAAATATTTAATTGACGTGGATAGTTATAAATATTGATATAATTGTAGTTTCCGTTTTGTTGCGGATCATTAATTATAACCCTATTGGTATTTAAAACATCATAAACAGTGGCTGCAAAGGTCCAGTCATTCCATATTTTTTTGAGCCCTATTTCCAAACTGCCGAGAGGCCTTAACTGGCCCAGTTCTATCTGGTAATTGCCAACGTACCAATAGTTAATACTGGCAAACCATGTTTTAGCCTGATCAAGTCTTATATTATTATTAGTTGAAATTGTTATTCCATTTGATTTTCTGGAATTAATATATGCCGGAAACTTTTCACCTGTTAACGGATCCGTATCAATACTTCCATCATTAATATTATGCTGTAAACCAATACTTACATTGGTATTCCAATACTGTTTAAAAAATGATTTCTGGAAACCGATTGTAAAATTGAATTCTTGACGGTTGCCAAAATTGGTTCTTATATACCTTAATACATTTACATGGCTGCCGTTACTTTCAATTATTCCCTGCAAAGGTATTTGCAGGATAACATCTTTATAATATTTATGACCGACAATGAAAAAATATGAATTTTTGAACATATAATTAAGTTCCTGGGAATAAACTGCGGAAGCTTTCATAAACGGATTATTCTGAACATAATTGGTTTCCGTTAAATAAGTTCTTACAGGGTTTACTTCCCAAAATGAAGGTCTTTTCATACGGCCTGAAAAAGAATATGAAAGATTATGATCTTTATTGATAGAGTAGTTCAGGTTTAGGTAAGGTAAAATATTATGATAGTTTCTCGTAAGATTTTTTAAGTTGTCATCCTGAGCATTATAAGAGTTTCCTTTATTTTGTGTTAATTCATAACGGATTCCGGCTTTTGCAGAGATTTTATCGTTTACTTTTTTTTCAACAGTCAAATATCCTCCGTAAATATTCTCCAGATAAAAAAAATGATTTGGATTTCTAACTGCTACACCGGTAGCCAATTGATATAGACTTGTTTCTGTATCATTATCTGTTTTCGTATAGCTGTAATTTCCTCCAAAAGACAGTGTGAAATCATTTTTAAATTTCTTATAATAATCTACCGTTACAGAAAAACTGTTAATAATCTGTGGTGTTTCCTGAATAATCTGGCTTATATCTTCTCCCATATTTCCATTGGAATCTGATGCTGATGTCGTATTGAGGCCATTCTGTTTTTTTCTGAAGTTTAGATAGGCTGCATTTAGATTTAATTTACTGTCGATAGAATCCGTTTTTAATTCATAGTTTAAATTGACAGAATTATTATAAGATTGAGCGTTTTCATGATTTATGCTTCGGTTGTAAGAAGTTTTCCAGACGGTATCATTTAATACATTTACAGTGTTAAATAAATTGGTAACCGAAGTAAAATTTTTGTTATACCAGTTGTTATAGCTCAATGCAATGCTGCTTTTGTCATTTAAAGCATAATCTATATTCAGATATCCTCCATAGTCCTTGTTCGGAATAGATACGGTTCCTTCCGAACGATTTGAAGCTATATTGCTGCCATTTTCCAATATATAATACTGCCGTTTGGTGTTTTCACTACTATTAAAACTTGAATTAATTCCGAGATTATTTTTTCTGTAATTGATAGAAAATCCCATTCCCGGATTGTTATAATATCCCTGATTATTGCTCATTCTTAAGCTTCCGTTCAAGCCATTTTCTGTTATCTTTTTTAGAATAATATTAATAACCCCATCTGAAGATTCAACTTGAAATTCGCTGCCGGGCATCGTAATAATCTCTATTTTCTGTATGCTTTCAGATGGCATACTTTTTAAAAAGGCTGCCAGAGCATCAGCATCCATTTGATTTTTTTTACCATTGATATATATTACAGCATTTGATTTTCCGGCAATCCGTAAAGTTTTATCATCCATTGATGAAATCAGGGGAGTTTCTTTTAAAAGACTAAAGACCGTAGTCCCTTTTGCTGCCGGGGAAGCTCCTACATCATATATAAACCGGTCATTTTTTCTCTGGAATTTATTTTTTTTCAGTACAATTTCATTTATTTTCTTTGTTGCTACTGTATCTTTTTTTTCTTGTGCAGTTACAATTGTTCCGCTCAGTACAATGATTAAATGGATCAGACGTTTCATATATTTATGTTTTTTATTTTATGCATTACAATGTAGCTTGTTATGCAATATACATGTATACAATTCATGAATTAATCATGAATCTATTTAAATAAGACATTCGAGATATCACAAGTATTACATCGCGAGCCAAATAGTACTGCAGATGTCCTGAATTATAATGAGAAAAGCTATAAACAGAAACCCACTCAATAGAGCTATATGCAGAATGTGTATATATAATCAGCCCGGATAGATTATTTGTTTATCCGGGCTGACTGAAGTTTAAATAAAAATTAAATCCTTAAGCAGGACAGATAGGATATCCTCCGTTTGGACATTTTAATGTACAGTCTCTTATCACATAGCTACCATTGGAAAGTCTGCAGACTCCTTGTACATTACCTCCGGCAATGCTTTTCAATTGTTCTCTGGAAAGGCTTTTTTGGTTTTTTAAATTTTTCATTGTAATATTTTTTGGTTAAGAAATATGTTAATTATTGTGGACATACCACTGCTGGGCATGCACTAAGGCTTGGGCACCGGGGGATCCCGGCAGGAGGGCAGCATTCATATGAACATTCTTTGATAGTGATATTCATTCCATTGCCCATTACATTTTTTAAATACTCTCTTGAGAGCACCTTTCTGTTTTCTGATTTTTTCATTTTTAAAATTTTAGATTAGTTATAATTTATATGATTTATGAATAATTACTTATTTTTTCTATCATGTATTTTGATCTTTTTTGGAGATTTGATTCGAACGGATAATCATTACCGTTGGAGTAAAGATCATATTATAATTGATTAATAATGCTTTATTTTTTAAAGAATAAAGGCCGAAAAACCTTTGAATCAAATTTTTTACTTCCAGATTGATAAAGATCAGAACAATAAGTTGAAAGTCTCTTTTGCATTAAGTAATGCAACTACTTTTGGAGACCATGTGTTGAGAAGTATGCATACCGTTACTTTTTGCTTTGGGAAATAATAGGATTTACCGCCAAAGCCGAATACGTGTCCGTCATGGCCCAGGGCCACTCCCTGGTTGGTATCCAGTTTCATTAATCCCAATCCATATTGTTTATTGTATTTTAAGTCTGGTTCCAGGCGATCAGGATCATTATCTACAAAAGTCTGAAGCCGCTGCATTGAAGCAGGAGAAAGTATTTTATTCGTTAACAGGGTCTCCAAAAATTGAGCTACATCAGAAGATGTTGAAATCATTCCACCGTCAATTGCTCCTTCACCACCGATTCCGTTATTATCTATATGCGTTACTTCAGTCAATGCCTCATTAGCGGTTTCAGCATAATAGGATCGGGTGAGCTGATCGGGGAGCAGAGTGCTTGCTATTGTGTTTTTCAGCCCCAGGGGGTTGATTATTTTCTCGGTAATTACCTGATAGGAAGGTTTTCCCGTTACTTTTTTTATAACCAGGGAAAGCAGAAGATAATTGGAATTACTATAATATCCCTTTCCAACCGGATCGTCGGCAGGTTTATCATAGATCAGCTGAAGAGTCTGCTCTGCGGAATAATTGACAATACTCCCGTCAAAAACACCGGGGGCGATATCCTGTAAATAATTCCGGATTCCCGCTCTGTGATTAAGGCACTGCTCAATCGTTACCTCATTGGCATTGGCAATACGATCTGTAATAGTGTAAGGAAGATATTTATTGATTTTATCCTTGATATTCAGGAGACCTTCTTCCTGCAATTTCAGAATAGTTGTGGAGGCAAACATTTTCGTCATACTTCCGATGCGGAGCCTGTTATTAGCAGACATCCTGATACCTTTTTCCCTGTCGGCTAGTCCGCCTGAACCGCTCCATATTCCTTCAGGAGAAATGACTGTAATGTTAACGCCCACAGCACCGGCCGCTATAAACTGATCAACGATACGCTGATATTTTTTTGCATTCGGGTGCTCGGCAGGTACATTAATAGATTGATCATCCCTGCAGGAATTCATTGCAGCAAAAGCAGCAGTCAGAAATGTTAGAAACCATAGTTTTTTCATAGAAAAATTTTAATGAGTTAGTATTAAATTAAACTGAAGCAGATAAATTTTTCTTCTTATGGTATTCTTTTATATTTCCTTAAGATATCGATCACAGGCTGATGGGGAAGGGCATACGATTTATTTCCATTGACACCTTCCATTGTTTCGGCGGCGATCATGGCATTAATGATAGATTCTTCGACGGCTTGTACAGTTGCATCAAATAGAGGATCTATCAGATCATTGGGAAGCACCTTCACTGTGGAAAAATCTTTCCTCTGGAAAGCTGTGGGATTGGCTGTTGAAAAAGCAATGAAAATGTCCCCTGAACTGTTCATTCCATAGCCGCCTACATTCCCGATTCCCAAAGGAACTCTTGATGCAATACGTTTTAATTGATGGGGTAATAACGGCGCATCGGTTGCAATGACCACAATAATGGAACCGTCACCTTCCTGCCGGTAAGACTGTGAAGGCAGTTTTAATTCGCTGCCCACTGTATGCTCCAGTTCTTTTCCTACCGGTACACCTGCGATCTTCAGGGATTCTTTTCTCCCAAAATTAGCCTGTACCAGAGCACCAACGGTATAAATAGAATCTCCGGTTTTCACAATCCTTGATGCCGTTCCGGTTCCGCCTTTAAAACCAAGGCACATCATTCCGGTTCCTCCGCCAACATTTCCTTCCTGGATTTTACCAGATTTCGCACTATTTAACGCCTCGTAAACATTACTTTCTTTTACCTGAAAACCATAGATGTCGTTTAAAAAACCATCATACGTTTCAGCCACTACAGGATAAGTGTACCACCAATCTTCTTTATACCAATGTTCCTTCACAAACCATTTGAGAACTGCATCTCTCACTACTCCCACACTATTGGTATTGGTAATCATGATAGGGGTTTCTAAAAAACCGGATTCCGTTACCCAGGTAGTACCTGTCATTTCGCCATTCCCGTTCAGTGAGTACCAGTTGGCAAAAACAGGATTATTATTCCGGCCCCTTGGTAAAATAGCTGTAACTCCTGTCCGGACAGGTCCTTTCCCGATTGTATTTTTACCTTTTCCCGAAATAATTGTACTATAGCCTACCTCAACTCCCTTTACGTCTGTTATAGAATTAAATGTGCCAGCGGTTCCGCTAAATGGAATTCCTATATCCCTGGCCCGTAATTTCTGTCCAAATGTTAAACTTTGCATATATATTAGTAAAAAAGAGAATATTATATTTTTCATAATTATCAGTTATAGAAGGCGATCAGGCAGCATGAAATACCTTTGAAAACTTCTATATTAAAATTAAATTATTGATTTTTAGTTTATTCGTGTGATGATTATTTAACCGAGAAACGTTAAGAGTTCTTTTATAAATGCCTCCGGATTTTCTTCAGCTACCCAATGTGCTGTTTTAGGAATGCGTACTGATGTAACCCTTTCGGCTACTTCTTCCATCATTTCTTTCATAAAAGGTCCACTTGTACTTATTTCTCCTCCAACTGCCAGAACGGGAATAGTTAGTTTCCCATTTTTGGCCAAGCTTTCTTTATTGTCCAGTATATCTTGGTCAAATGCCCGGTAAACTTCCAATCCGGCTTTCATAGCACCGGCTGAAGAATATGCCTGACTAAAAACATCCATATCAGTTTCATTAATGGCAGCTGTATTATAAATACGATAGTTGAAAAAATAATGTAAATATTCCCGTTCACGACCAGTAATAAGCATTTCAGGCAGGTTGTGTACGTTATGGAATGCAAAATGCCAGACCCTGTGATCTGTTCTTATTTTATCAAATATTTTTGTGCCGGGTAAAGGAGCATCTATTACCACCAGCTGAGATACAGATGTACGGTATTCTTGTGCATAAGCATACGCAATCATTAAACCTATATCATGTCCTATAAGGACTACAGGGGTTTGTATCTTAAGGTGTTCCTTTAACAGGTGGTGAATATCACTGGCCATAGTGCGTTTATCATATCCACCCGCAGGTTTCCAGGAATCTCCAGCTCCTCGGTAATCCAAGGCAATAACTCGAAATCCCTTATTAACCAATACAGGTATTACAAATCGCCATTCCCACCATGTCTGCGGAAAACCATGTATCAGAATAATTATAATCTCTCCATTTCCTGCTTCTGCGTAATGTATACGTAATGTACTGCTGATAACAGCCATCCCATGATTCAAGCTAACATCACCAGGTAATTCTTTATCTTTCATATTCTTATAGGTATGTTTCAGTATTAAATTTTTATCTTTACAAAGATCTGACAGGGGCATTTAAATCGGGCTATCATTTTGATAGAAGTAGCTGCTTCAAACTTTCGAATCAATGTTTTTTAATTATTTTTATTTCGATATGCAATTAGATAAACTGCACTACGCAATTTTAAACGAACTACAATTAAACGCCAGAGCGAGCAATGCTGAAATAGGCAGAAAAATAGGACTCACAGCTCCGGCTGTTGCAGAACGTATAAAAAAGCTGGAGGAAGCAGGGATAATAAAAGGCTACACTGCTGTTGTGGAATATACAAAACTGCAATACACACAAAATGTTTTAATTGCAATAAAATTACACCCCAATATTATGATTATGTCCTTTTTGAAAGAAACTGAAGAAATAGAAGGGATTGTAAAAATGGTACATACTACAGGAGAATATTGTTTCTTTTTACATATGTTTCTGAAATCTACACAAGAAATTACTTTAGTTCTGGACCGCTTGAATAAATTTGGCACAACAACAACTTATTCTATTCTGTCGGTGCCTATTGATCACAAACCAATTACTTTTAAGTAGTGTTAGCCTCCATGAAAGAAATAAGACAAAATGAGGCAGTAGGAGTTTTTTTCTTATCAATGATTATTTAATTATAACAAAACTTCCTTCAACAAGGGTTTTGCAATAGTGGTGCGAAACTGCAAAGTTCAACGGTATTTTTTCAATTCAACTTTTGTATAAAATTGAAGATTTGAATTTTATTGCTGCACCATCACAAAGCCACAAATAACGTTTAAAATGAATATAAAAATCTCATAAAACGATTATATAAAAAATATTAGGAATAATTTTATTTCATATGTGATGGAAATTCTGACTCAAAGAATAATTAATTATTATAAAAGAGTAAATAAAGAAGTCAATACAAAATCTCAAAAACAATTAATTAAATTTTAATTTAAATTCCGAAATTCATTAGGGGTAACACCAGTTCTCTGCTTGAATAATCGAATAAAATGCTGCGGATATTTAAAACCCAATTCATAAGCAATCTGACTAATAGATTTATCAACATTGAATACTCTTTGCTTGGCTATATCAATAATTTTATTCTGTATGTATTCCTGCGCAGTTTTCCCTGTTTCTTTCTTAATCAGATCTCCAAAATAGTTAGGCGAAAAATGTAATTCATCTGCACAATATGCTACAGATGGAAGCCCAATAGTATTAGGTTTCTCAGATGAAAAATAGCTGTTTAGTAATTCTTCAAATTTTTCTAAAATACCTTTATTCACATTTTCTCTGGTGATAAACTGACGGTCATAGAAGCGGTCACAGTGATTAAGAAAAAGTTCAATATTCGATGTGATGACTTTTTTACTGTGTTTATCTACTGGGCGGCTCAATTCAAATTGAATATCAGCAAACATTTCCAAAACCATTTGTTGTTCTTTTGCTGATAGATGCAGCGCTTCATTGGTCTGGTAACCAAAAAATCCATATTCAGAGATGCCCTTACCTAAAGAAGTTCCTTTAATTAAATCCGGATGAAATACTAATCCATGCCCCAAAGGCTGATACTTATCAATTTTGTTTTCTACATCAACAACTTGTCCCGGAGAAACAAAAACCAATGTTCCTTCCTGATAGTCATAAGTTGCCCGACCATATTTCAGATCACCACATTTTACATCTTTTAAAAAAATGCAATACAGATTAAAATACATTTTAGATCCTGTTCTTTTATGTGCTTTCGAAAAATCTATTACACTTACCAAAGGGTGAAGGGTCTCGTGATTATTAAATTGATTATAATCGTTTACTGTTTCAAAATAGATTGATTGGCTCATAACGGTATCATTTTGTAATACAAATCTAAAGATAAAAATACCCGCTTTTTTACATTATGCCCCAGAACAGTAATATTGGTTACAAGTTCCGTAATATATCTACCAACAGGCTTGTCAATAAGTTGGAAATTTGCAGTAACAAATTGATTAACCAATTTTATTCTTTGCGAAACAAAAAAATAAATAAGATAAAAAATGAAAAAAGTAATATTGAACAATAGTATAGAAATGCCGGTTTTAGGATTTGGAGTATTTCAGGTCCCGGATCCCGCAGAATGTGAAAAAGCTGTTATTGATGCAATTGATACAGGCTATCGATTAATTGATACTGCTGCATCTTACGGTAATGAACAAGCGGTTGGTAATGCCATTAAAAACAGTGGAATTGCGAGAGAAGATTTATTTATCACGACAAAACTTTGGGTACAAGACACAGGATATGAAAAAACTTTAAAAGCTTTTGAAACATCATTGAATAAACTTCAGTTGGAATATCTGGATTTATACCTTATTCATCAGCCGTACGGAGATATTTTCGGATCTTGGAAAGCAATGCAGGAATTGTATGAACAAGGAAAAGTAAGAGCTATAGGAGTTTCTAATTTCCATCCTGACAGGATCGCAGATTTGATTGCCAACAGTGGATTTACACCAGCAATCAATCAAATCGAGACTCATCCTTTCCATCAACAGGTTGAAACACAAAATTTCCTAATTGAAAATAATGTACAGATTGAATCCTGGGGGCCTTTTGCAGAAGGAAAGAATGATATTTTTAATAATGAAGTTTTAAAAACGATCGCAGAAAAATATAACAAATCTGTAGCTCAGGTCATTTTGAACTGGTTGACGAGTAGAAATGTTATCGTTATTCCAAAATCTGTAAGAAAAGAAAGAATGGCTGAAAATTTTGACATTTTTGACTTTGAGCTTTCTTCTGAAGATATGGATGCTATCGCAACTTTAGACACTGAATCCAGCTTGTTTTTTGATCATAGAGACCCCAACATGGTTAAATGGCTAAGTGAAAGAAAATTGGACTTGTAATCCAATTTCATCAGTAAAAATATGATCAAATGAATAGGTTAGCAATGAAAAATAAGACAATAAAATATATAAGTTTAATCACCTTAATTTTAGTCTCCAATTTTTTTGTTAAAGCACAAAATAAGGTGGCACAAAAACCAATTACTATTGCGTCACAAGGCAATTTCTCAGCCGGAGGTTCGGTTATCAAAAGTGAAGGCGTTTTCGATCCGTTAAAACCATGGAATGTGTCTCAAGGAGGGCAAACAAGACACGGAGATCACGCTGATGTTTTTTACCAAATTCCTGTCAAATCTAAAAAACTTTCGATGATTTTCCTGCACGGTTACGGACAGTCTAGACGAAGCTGGCAGACCACAGCGGATGGAAGAGAAGGTTTTGCCAATATTTTTTTAAGAAAAGGTTATAGTGTCTATCTGGTTGATCAACCAGGTCGTGGAGAGGCCGGGCAAACTACAAAACCAGGACAAATTAGCGGTACGCCAGATGACCAGACTTGGTTTACCCAATTTCGAATTGGTCTATATCCCAAATTCAATGAAGGCGTTCAGTTTCCAAAAGACAGCATTTCTATGGATCAATTTTTCCGTATGATGACACCGGATACAGGAAATGTAGATGAAGCAACGATTATGAATGCAATGTCTTCTGTTATGGATAAATCCGGAAACGGGATTCTTTTCACACATTCGGCAGGAGGCTCACCTGGATGGAAAACAGCCATTAAAAATGAAAAAATTAAAGCTGTCGTTGCCTATGAACCCGGAGGATTCACCTTTCCGGAAGGAGAAGAACCTGAAGGAAACCGAGGAGGAAAAGGTGTTCCGATGAACGAATTTATGAAACTGACTAAAATTCCCATTGTAGTTTACTATGGGGATTATATTCCAACTGAAGAAACTAATGCAGCATCATTAAATTTTTGGAAAAACGTTCTTACGACAGCAAGACAATGGGCAAAAGTCGTCAATAGTCACGGTGGAGATGTTACTATTGTTCATCTCCCTGAACTGGGCATTAAGGGGAATACCCATTTTCTAATGTCTGATTTGAATAATGTAGAAGTTGCAGAGCTATTATCAAAATGGCTGAAGGAGAAAGGTTTGGATAAGTAATATTGATTAAACAATAATTGATATATGGAAAAGTTGAAAAATTTTGGCGTATGGCTTTGTGCAGTACTTCTACTATTATCATCTTGCTCAAAAGCTCAGAAATCAATATCTGAAAAAAAAGAAATGTTGAAAGACAAAAATGTATTGATTGTTTATTTATCACGAACAAAAAATACAAAAACAATTGCCGACATCATTCATCAAAATATTGGTGGAACCTTAATTGAGTTGGCATTACAGAATCCTTATCCCAAAGATTACAAAGCAATTGTAGATCAGATAGCGAAAGAAAATGAAACCAATTTTTTACCTCCGCTTAAAACAAAGATTGAAAATATTGAAAAATATGACGTGATCTTCTTAGGGTTTCCAACCTGGGGAATGCAGTTACCACCTCCGATGAAAAGTTTTTTAAGCCAGAATAATTTTAAAGGAAAAACAATTATTCCTTTTAATACCAATGCTGGCTACGGGATTGGAAGCAGCTTTGAAACTGTGAAAAAGCTAAGTCCTGAAAGCAGAATATTAGAAGGTTTTACGATTAAAGGAGGAGTTGAACGGGATGGAATTTTATTCGTAATGGAAGGAAAGAAGAAAGTTGAAACGGAAAAGAAAGTGAAAGAATGGCTGGCTAAAATCGGGATGTCAAAATAGCATAATTATAATAATTTTTAAAAGTAAAAAGAATGAGACAACTGAAATATTTGGGTTTTATAGCAGTATTAATGTGTGTTTCACTATTTACAAATACCATAAACGCACAAAAAATGACAAGCTCCAATTCGCAGCTAAGCGAAAAAGATAAAAACATCATCATCATTTCTTCATTTACGGCACAAGGTAAATTAGAGGAATTAAAAGCAAGTTTAAATAAAGGTCTGGATTCAGGATTAACAATCAATGAAATAAAAGAAATTTTGGTACACACTTATGCTTATTGTGGTTTTCCGAGAAGCATAAGAGGTTTACAGACTTTTATGGAAGTTCTTGATGAAAGGAAGGCAAAAGGAATTAATGATACTGTGGGTAAAGAAGCTTCAACTATTGCAAATGACAACAGCAAGTACGAAAGAGGAAAGGAAATTCTGGCTCAACTTACCCAAACACCACAGCCAGACAAACTTTCGGGCTATTCAGCATTTGCACCGACAATAGATACATTTCTAAAAGAACATCTATTTGCTGATATTTTCGAGAGAGATCTTTTGACTTATGCGCAAAGAGAACTGGTGACGATTTCTGTAATCAGTGCTATTGGTAATGCAGAACCAATGTTGCAATCTCATCTAGGCATTTCACTAAACGTTGGTTGGTCACCACCGCAGTTGAACGAGTTTGTTCCTGTTATCAGCTCTACCATTAGTATTGAAAAATCAAATGCAGCAAAAATGGTTTTAAATCAGGTTTTAAAAAATAAATCTAAATAAGCCATAAAAATAAAAAAATGAAAAAGATAACAATATCAATAATAGCATTCATCTTGGTTGCTACAAGCGTTAGCGTTCATGCCCAAACGAAAAAAAATAGTCAATCAAAAATGGGAAAAATTGAAGTAATCAAACGTAATAATCCTTTCGGATTGGTTTATGATGGTGCAATCACAGAAAATGTAACAGGAAAAGTAAATATTCATCCTGTAAAGTATAAATTGAATGGAATTGAAATTGCAGCCAATGTTTATACTCCTGCAAATTATGACTCTTCAAAAAAATATGCAGCAATCACTGTCGCACACCCAAATGGAGGTGTTAAGGAACAGACTGCGGGACTTTATGCACAACGCTTAGCGGAAGCAGGCTATATTACAATTGCTGCAGATGCATCTTATCAGGGAGCAAGTGGGGGAGAACCTCGTCACACAGATAAACCTGTTTATAGAACAGAAGACATTCACGGAATGGCAGATTTTATTTCACAATATCCCGGAGTTGATACCAATCGAATAGGCGCATTCGGTATCTGTGGTGGCGGTGGCTATACTTTGAAGGCGACTCAGTCTGACAAAAGATTTAAAGCGATTGCTACTTTAAGTATGTTTAACTCCGGTGAAGTACGAAGAAACGGATTTCAAAATTCGGGATTAAAAACCATCCAGGAACGATTGAAACAAGCTTCTGACGCAAGAGCACAGGAAGCTGCAGGTGGTGAAATTCTTTATTCCGGTGTTGCAAGCATTACCGATGAAGAAATTAAAAAGATCAGTAAAGATCTTTATCGTGAAGGATATATTTATTACTACAGAACCAATGCACATCCCAATTCAACATTTTTATATCCGACCAGTAATTTAATGGATTTAATGACCTGGGATGCTGTAGAAAATATGGATTTGATCAATCAACCTTTATTGATGATGACTGGCAGTAAAGCAGATACAAAATATATGACAGATGAAGCATTTCTAAAAGCGGTAAATGCAAAAGAAAAAGAATTGTTCATTATTGACGGTGCAACGCATATCCAAACTTATTGGAGACTAGAATATGTAGAAAAAGCAATGCATAAACTAACTGAATTCTTTGAAAAAAATTTATAACCAATAAAAGCTCTAATATAAAATGAAACAAGCAGTTGTATTATTTCTATCAGTGTTATTGTTATCAAGCTGTTGTACTAAGTCTATATTAGAAGTTGGAAGGACTTACATTTTTCCAAAAGGTGAAAAAGTTACCAATAAAAATTTTACAGGTAACGTCTGGCTGCAAATGCTTGCCCAGGATGAGCAAATGAGTATAGGTAATGTAACTTTTGAACCAGGAACAAGAACCAAGTGGCATTTGCATCCTGGAGGGCAGATTATACTTGTAACTGAAGGTATTGGTTATTATCAAGAAAAAGGTCAATTGAAAAAAGTATTGCATAAAGGCGATGTTATAAAATGTCCACCAAATGTTGAACATTGGCATGGAGCAAGTCCAAACAGTCATCTTGTTCATTTGGCAATTTCAAATAATGGCAAAGGCGCAGTAGTGTGGTTAAAACCTGTAACTGATACTGAATATCATAAAGGTAATTGAAAAGCAAATACTACATTCTATTTAACATAATATAAATTATAGGACATTTATTACACCATTTGAAAGAGAATACTAACCACTCCAGAATCCTTTATTTTTTAATTTTTCCTTCCAGATATTCTTTAACGGTTTCTAAGAACTCTTCTTTAGTCATAAATCTGTCCAGAAAATTTTCCAGCTTTCCTTCATTCTCGATTTCCTGAAAATAAACTTCGTGGTCTGTGCTGTATACTGTTGGATTGGTCTGATCCGGATCTGTTGTGCAAACAAAATATTGTCCGTACGCCAATTCATGGTCAGAAAAATAATGCTTCAATAATTCTTTACTCTCTTTGATCTAAAAATACAAAATCTTGCCACATGGCAGTTTTTATGATCATGAAACTGAGTACCTTTATCCTACCAAAAATAAGTAATATGAAACCAAAAATGATCTGGGCCAATCTGGCAGTAGCCGACCTTGAACGCACACAGAAATTTTATACAGAGCTGGGATTCAAGCCCAATAATCCGCACAGCTCTAATGAGTTGGTAAGTTTTTTTATGGCTGGAAATGAATTTATTATTCACTTTTTCTTAAAAAATATCATAGAGAGAAATTTAAAACCCATGAAATTCGGGGATCCTCAAAGTTCCAACGAAATCATCTTCACCCTCTCTGCAGAAAATAAAGAACAGGTAGATGAATGGGCTCAGGAAGTAAAAAAAGCCGGTGGAACTATTGTTTCGGAACCTGAGAGTTTTGGAGAAAATTATTATGGATTTGTGTTTGCAGACCCTAATGGGCACAAGTTTAATGTATTTTTTATGTAGAATTAAAAAATATCTTCCAGTGTTCGGGTTTCAATTTATAATAAAAAGTAA
Source organism: Chryseobacterium sp. D764 (assembly GCF_019317325.1). NCBI lineage: Bacteria > Pseudomonadati > Bacteroidota > Flavobacteriia > Flavobacteriales > Weeksellaceae > Chryseobacterium > Chryseobacterium sp. D764. The sequence goes on from NZ_CP079219.1 coordinate 959,346, forward strand.
TCAAATATTATCAGATAACTACGATATTTTATGCTGAACGCGTTTTGCCCATATACCCCCTCTATTTTTAGTAAGATAGCATAGTGTCTAACTTGAAAAACAGGGCTTATTTGGGCTTTTAATCGCTTTTTTGTACAGTTAGCTTAAAGGTGATGTTTTCGGAGGTTTTGAAGAAAACATCTGTATTTACAGTTAAAGAAAGTAAAATAAAAGCTATTTTATTTATTTATTTATTCCCAAACTGTTATATAATTGCACCTGCCATATTCCCACTATCTCCTTAAGCATGACGAATGTAAACGCAGCATTATAAGTGTTAGGAAATACCGTTATTTCAGTATCTATAAAATCTGATGCCTGCGGAATGGGCTTTAATCCAAATATCTGAAACAGAGCAACAGATCTCTTTATATGAAAACCCGAAGTAACCAAATAAACACTTCCAGGAGCCATCTTTTTTACTATCGGACTTGAGAATTTTGCATTCTGATAGGTATTCATGCTTTTATCTTCCTTAATAATATCAGAATCTGACACCCCCATTTTTTTGAAATTTTCACTGAATAATTCCGCTTCACTGGTATGTCCTCTGCCCTTTCCGGAAATCACTATTTTGCAGGGTATATTCTTTTTCTTGAATTCCTGATACAATTGATAGGCTGTGACGATTCTTGAATAAGACATCGTATGCAGTTTTTCAGTATTGTCAATATCTACAACTCCACCACCCAATACAACAATAACGGGGTTCTGAGAAGCGGTATTCTTTATTGCAGAAGTATGGATATAGCTTTTCTGCAGATATTCTGAAGTTAATTTACCCAAAAAGCCATTTCCTATAAAGATGATCATTAAAACGACCGATACACCAATTCCTATTCTCAGATTTTTGCGTTTATTTTTTCTTTTCAGCAGAGCGATTATAACTACCGCAAGAAATAATAAGAAATAAGGTTCTGCAAAAAGCTGTAAAACACGAAATAAAAGATCCAATAAAAATTTCATTTAAGATAATATTGATTAATGTATAGAAAACATCAGAACCTCAAAGGTAGGCATTTCTAAACTTTACCAACGACAAAAGTCACAAAAGCACTATTTGAAAACACTTAAGTAAGTTTTAAATAATGCCGAAGAAAAGATAATATTAAGATGAAAATCAAATATTTTCACAAAACTTAGGTGTACTTATTATACATAAAGCCTGGTTCTAAAATAATTTAAACGTTACAAACTTTTGTGTCTTTTGTGGTAATGAAGTTCAGATAACTTAAATTTTATAATCAGAACAAATTTCGTATCATTTATCTTTCTGTTTATACAATTATTTTATACATTTGCACTCACTGAACAGCACACTTTTTGGTGTGCTAATGAAAAAGATAAATACCTACCCAATGAAAAAGCAGAAAAGCATCACCGTTTTGATGACCGTATTCCATATATTTTTGGACAGGCATTTTTGTAAAGAAAAAAACAAAAACTCTTCCTTAAATCTCAAGAAACGATCTCTACCTTAAATAGATGGATATTTCTGCGATAACCATCAAAGAAATATCATCTCCCGCTGATCAAGCAGACAGCACAGATTATCACATTCCCCAAAATCAGTATAATCTGCGGGAGACAATCAAAGATCAAATTTTATTCCTCACAATTTATTTCCCTTTTCAAAATAAGCTGGTTTCTACTTGCCGAAACTACTATTGATCTGCCCAAAAACCACATTGCCGTACCCACTGCAATCTTCATCTCCGTAAATTAAAGAAAATCACCACGTTAAAATTTTATTTTAAATTAAAAATAAGATATCTCACTGATTAATTACAGGACCATATTATTAATACGATTTTAAAAAAACTTAATATCAAAATTAATATTATCTAAATGCGATATGGTTTTTAAAAAAATACATTTGTCTTGTAACCTTAATATAATCAATGAAATGTCAACAGTTCTCAAAACATTTGTAGCTTATCTCAAAAGACCTGCTCTCTATCCTGAACTGGGCAGAAAAATCATTAAAAATACGGTAAGCAGAAGAAGTCCGTTCAAAGGAAAAGCAAAAGCAAATTTCTGGGCTGCATCCATAGCAGTTTCCCAAAAAGAAGTAATCTCCAGACTTTTCTCTATGGATACCGATCGTTTCAGATCTATCTATGCTGAGACCCTTGAAAAAGCCAGTTTAAAAGAAAAAGAATGCCCCATTACAATGGGTGGCCCTGGTGCTCTGGAGCTTATTTATTATGCATGTGAATTCACCAAAGCACAAAACGTTCTTGAAACAGGAGTGGCTTATGGATGGTCTTCCTTAGCCATATTGCTTTCGCTTCAAAAAAGAAATGGTACGCTCTATAGCTCAGATATGCCTTATCTTGCTCAGGATGGTGATCAGTATGTAGGATATATTGTTCCTGAAAACCTTAAAAAATATTGGCAGCTGTTCCGTTTTGCAGATAGAGAATCTTTGCCTAAAATTTTGAAAAAAGTTTCCTCTTTCGATGTTTTCCACTATGATTCTGACAAAAGCTATCACGGAAGAATGTGGGCTTATCATAAGATCTATAAAAGACTGAGACCTGGCGCAGTGTTTATCAGTGATGATATTGGGGACAATTCCGCGTATCAGGATTTTTGCAATAGAATGAATATCAGCACTCTTGTTGTAGAATACAATGGGAAATACATTGGCGTTTTTGTAAAACAATAGCCTATTACTGATCAAGCATATATAAATAATCAAAAAAAATCTGCGGAAAACTATTCGTTCGCTTCATCTGGCAAGCCAGTAGTCAATAAAAAATATATAGAAGCATTATTTAAATAATAAAATGGAGAGCATTAAGCTCTCCATTTTTCTTTTAAAAAGCATACTTACAATTAATTAATAAAAATTTTTTCAAAAAAAAGCTTGCGTAGCTAAATAACTACACATATATTTGTAGTCAAATAACTACACGATGAATTTAAGAAGAGATGTATTTCAGGCGATAGCAGATCCTACAAGACGATCTATATTGATGTTGGTGGCGGCACAGTCGATGACAGCAGGAGCTATTGCCTCCAATTTTGATACGGCGAGACCTACCGTTTCAAAGCATCTCCAGATCCTTACAGAATGTGAACTGCTAAGATCTGAACAAAACGGCAGAGAAATAATCTATCACCTAAATCCCAATAAAATGAAAGAAATAGCCGATTTTATAGAACCTTTCCGCAAAATGTGGGACGAAAAATTCAACAAGCTGGAAAGTGTGATGAAAGCGTATCAGAACAATAATGATAAGAGATAAAAGATGAGAGACGCTTATATTCTCAAACCCTCAAACTCTCCCACTCTCAAATCCAAGAAACCCTCAAACACCAACATCATGGAACTTAAAACAAAAATCCACGCCGAAGACGGAAAACAGGAAATTTTCATCACCAGAGAATTTGATCTTCCGGTAGAACTCCTTTTCAAAGCGTATACAGAAGCTGAGCTTTTCGAACAATGGATGGGTACCAAAGTGACAAAATTTGAAAACAAACAACACGGAAGTTACCGCTTTGAAACCTCCAATCCACAAGGTGACATAGTTTTCAGTGCCAACGGAACTATTCATGAAGTGATTCAGAATGAGAAAATCATAAGAACTTTTCAGATGGAAAACACTCCTTTTCCGGTTCAGATAGAGTTTTTAGAATTTGAAAAATTAACAGATACCACCAGCAAAATCACAATCCAGACAATCTATAAATCCGTAGATTTCAGAGACCAACATATGAAAATGCCATTCGCCCAGGGTATTAATATGGCACATAATCGTTTGCAGGAGATGTTAGGTAGCAGATAATAGTAGAATACGTTCGATCCGGAATCCGGGATACGAGCTTCGAGGTTTAAATTCCATCTAAATAACCCGAACCCCGTAACTCGCAACATAAAAAACTCAACCACATGAATCCAAAAGTTAATTTCTTCTTTGATAAAAGCCATCAATGGCACAAAGAATTTGAAAAATTAAGAACAATTGCCCTAAGCACCGATCTTGTAGAAGATTTAAAATGGGGATGCCCGTGTTATACCTATGAAGGGAAAAATATTTTCCTGATCCATGGTTTTAAAGAATATTGTGCGATCCTTTTCTTTAAGGGTGCTTTGATGAAAGATCCCGATCATATTCTGATCCAGCAGTCTAAAAATGTACAGGCTGCAAGGCAGGTTCGTTTTACAGAGGTAGAGCAAATCAATGATTTGGAAGATATTCTTCGCAGCTATATGTTTGAAGCCGTTGAAATAGAAGAATCAGGTGCTAAAGTTGAAATGAAGAAAACTAAAGAGTTTGAAATGGCTGAAGAGTTTCAGAATAAGCTGAATCAAGATCCGGCATTGCAAGAAGCTTTTAAGGCATTAACTCCCGGAAGACAAAGAGCCTACCTACTCCACTTTTCCTCTGCCAAACAGCCCAAAACCCGGGAAGCCCGGATTGAAAAATGCATTCCACAAATCATGGACGGTATAGGATTAAACGATTCACTATAAAAAATTAAATCATGAACACACCACAATCACAAAAAAGAACAAAGATCATCTATTGGATATTCACACTTTGGATGGCCCTTGGAATGGTTTCCACTGCAATTGTCCAGCTGATGAAAAGTAAAGATGAACTGCTGAATTTTACCAATTTGGGTTATCCTTCTTACCTGATGACCATTATTGGAATATGGAAAATATTGGGCGTAATTGCCATACTGATTCCCAAACGCCTGCTTTTAAAAGAATGGGCGTATGCAGGATTTTTCTTTGTGATGTCAGGAGCTGTTATTTCCCATCTGATCGTAGGTGATACGGCAGGAAGAACTTTTCCGGCAGTATTATTACTGGTACTGGTTATGATCTCCTGGTATTTCAGACCTGCAGACAGAAAAATTACTATTACTGATTAATCATTTTTAAGATAAAAAGCCATAAATTTTATCGCAGATAAAATCCTTGCGCCTTAAAAACTTTTATTTGTAAAACCTGCGCCTTTGCGATTATCCAACAAAATAAACCAATTCAATCAATAGTAAAACAAAATTTGATATGAAAAAGAAACTGACACAGGAGCAAATCAACGAACTTTTAAAAACACTAAAAGCCCGTTTTGAAAAAAATATGGACCGTCATAAAGACCTGAAATGGGAAAAAATACAGCAAAAACTGGAAGCCAATCCTGAAAAAATAGGGTCTCTATACGAAATGGAAACTACAGAAGGTGAACCCGATATCGTAGATTACAATAAAAAAACAGATGAATATTCTTTCGTTGACTGTTCCCCGGAAAGCCCGAAACGAAGAAGTCTATGCTATGATTATCAGGCTTGGGATGCCCGAAAAGCCAATAAACCGGAAAGCAACGTCATTGACAAAGCTAAAGAAATGGGTATTGAACTTTTAGCAGAAGAACAATACCGCAATCTTCAGGAACTTGGAAAGTTCGATCAAAAGACATCAAGCTGGATAAAAACGCCATCACAGGTAAGAGAGCTTGGAGGCGCCCTTTTCTGTGACAGACGATACAACACCGTGTTCACCTACCACAATGGTGCAGATTCTTATTATGCAGCAAGAGGATTCAGAGGAGTACTAAAAGTATAAAAAGGAGAACTGACTGAGATTTTTTTTCAGAATATATCAGGAATCTCTCAACCAGGGAGATTCCACACTCCAGAAAATAATTCTTACTCCCAGATAATTTTCACCATATTCTACAAATTCTTCCTTGGTAAAAGGTTTTTTAGTTTTAGGATTTTTGTACGTAAGAGTTGGCTCCTGAACCGCCATAGCAACTAAAGGCAGCTTCCCTTTGTATTGATTAAAGAAAGGATAAGAGTTCTTCATCTGCCCTTTTTTATTTGGAACAATATCAGGCCCTCCCAGCCCTATATTATTTTTATACGCAAAATCAAACAGTCTGGACATGTATTGATGGTCATTGTCCCATTCACACGGAAAAAAGTTGACATACTGCAATACATTGGATTGATGGAAAGCATCTCTCGCAAACTTCAGATTTTCCAGTTCGGCCTGGAAATAACGGTCACAGCTAAAACCTGTTTTATCTGCTTTCATTTCTATATCTATTGATGTTTCGGGAAGATTAATCCCTTGAATTTTACCGTCAAACTTCTGTGCCAGCGCTCCTATAAGCTTCTGGAACCTTTCGCGGACAGCAGGATTCCATTGCTGGGTAACCCATCCGCTTCCAACAGGTTTATTTTCCCCGGGATTATCATATTGGGGAACCAACCCTCCTGTATATTCTTTATCATTCAATACATAATCAGGAATATATCTGGCTTGCGGTTCAAAAAATCTATCCTGAAGCTGAATAAATAGTTTTCTGTTGATGGAAGTTAAATATTCCAGATCTTTTTCAATAACAGAAAAATCATACACATCTTTTGAAGTTTCCAAAGCTCTCCAGTTGTAAACAATCTGTACCCCTCCGATATCCTGGCGAGTGATCATTTTTTCTATTTTCTTAAGGTCTCCTGAAGAAGTATAAATATAATTCTGAGGGGTCTGACCCGAGATAAAATACAACCCAAGCATAAGCAATCCCAATCCCAGCGCTTTAGTAATCTTTTTCATTAAAATCAATTTTGCTAGGTAAATCATTTTCCGTGCCTAAATCCGTTTAATAATTAAAGATTAGGATTACAAGGTTATAGGAACTGAGTCCTGAGATAGAAAAATAAGAATCAATTGAACATATAAAACCATATTTTAATTAATATTTTTTGTTAAAATCTTTTCTAAAAAACACTAATTTTCATCATAAAATGATTATCTCTTTATATCCTATTTTTAATATACAAATACTATTGTTATTTTAGCAGAATAGAAATTTGATTTAACAATTAAGGATATGAAAAAATTAATCTTATTGGGCGCTGTATCAGCTTTTTTAATCAACTGTAATAAGAAAACTGAAGCACCGGCTCCCAAAGCAGCTGCAGACACCATCGCTGTTGAAGAACCTGTGATAGATACTCTTGGACCAAAATCGTTCTGCTATATCGGGGTAACAGGAAAAGATAGTGTTTTTGCTTCTATTGATGACAATTTAGGAACAATCACCGGAAAATTATCTTATAAAAACAGTGAAAAAGACGGTTCAAAAGGAGATGTAACCGGTTTCAAATCCGGAGATACACTGAAACTGACTTACGAATTTGCTTCAGAAGGTAAAAAAAGCAAAAGAGATATTTACTTCATCCAGAAAGACAATGCTCTGACAGAAGGAATTGGAGATCATAAAGAGGAAGACGGACAGTCTAAATATGCTGATGAGAAAAAAATCAGCTATAAAGATGGACAGAAGCTAAGCTCTGCAGACTGTAAAGTCGTGAATGAAGCCTTAAAAAAATAATGCATTATCAATAAAAAACAGCCTTAAAGATAAGGCTGTTTTTATTTTATGGTAATTCCGTTTCTATAATTTCAATAAAGCGGTTTACTGCTTCATCACCTGTATTCCAGGAAGTAATAAGACGAATGGCCGAAAAATTCTCATCTACTTTTTTCCAGACATAGAATTCAAATTTTTCAGACAGAATCTCAATAAGTTCGTTACTCAGAATAGGAAAAATCTGATTGGTATAGGTATCTGAAAGAAATGCCGCTCCTTTTTTCTGCAAAGCATTCTTAATTTTCATAGCCTGATGATTGGCATGCTTTGCCAGATCAAAATACAGATTGTCCTTCATCAGTTCCATAAACTGTATTCCCAACAGCCTTCCTTTCGCTAATAATGCACCTTTCTGTTTGATATTAAATGCAAAATCCTCCTGAAGAACCGGATTATTAATAACAATAGCTTCTCCTATCAGCGCACCGTTTTTAGTTCCTCCAAGGTAAAAGACATCCGTCAGAAGAGCTACTTTTTCCAGGGTAAGATCACTGATTTCTGATGTCAGCCCATGTCCCAATCTTGCTCCGTCCATAAACAGGTATAGCTTATTTTGCCTACAAAATACTGAAAGCTCTTCCAGTTCTTTTGCCTGATAAATAGTTCCCAGCTCTGTAGAATTGGATATATACACCAGCTTAGGCATCACCTGGTGTGGTACATTGCTATGTCCTTCTAAAACCAGGATGATGTCTGACGGTCTTAGTTTTCCATCTGCAGTTTCAATACTCAATACTTTATGACCTGTGGCTTCAATAGCTCCTGTTTCATTATTTAGAATATGGCCGGGAGCGGCAGAAATCACACATTGATAAGGTTTTAAGATTGCTGAAATAACAATTAAGTTAGCTTGCGTTCCTCCTGAAACCAGAAAAACTTCAGAATTGTGATTGTTGATTTTTTCTTTAATTAATGTTTTTGCTTTTAATGAATACTCATCTTCTCCATATCCGGCCTGCTGATCTAGATTATGCTGTAAAAGAGCCTGTAAAATATTGGGGTGGCATCCTTCAGAATAATCATTTTTGAATGAAAATTTCATAGAGTAAAAGTAAAAAAAGTTAAAATAACAAGAGTAAACTTTTCATTTTATTTTGTTAGATTTGTATTGAAAATCATCTAACATTTTGAAAACAACCCTAACAGAAGAGAATTACCTGAAAGCTTTGTTTCATTTAGTTGACAATGAAGGAAAGGTTACGATTAATGAACTCAGTAAATTTTTAAATGTAAAAATGCCGAGTGTCAATAATATGATGAAAAAGTTTGCAGAGAAAAAGTGGGTCATTTATGAAACCTACAAACCTTTAATCGTTACAGAAAACGGAAGACGGGAAGCTGCTCTGGTAGTTCGAAAACATAGACTTACCGAAATGTTTCTGGTCAAAAAAATGAATTTTGGCTGGGAAAACGTTCATGAGATTGCAGAACAACTTGAGCATGTACATTCTCAGATCTTCTTTGATAAAATGGATGAAATCCTGGATTATCCTAAATTTGATCCTCATGGAGAACCTATTCCTGACAAAGACGGAAATATTATTTCTCAGGATCTGCAGAAACTAAGCAACTGTGAAGCTGGTGAAAACGTTACTTTTGCCTCAGTCACCTTATCTGATGATGCTTTTTTAACTTATCTCAACGATAGGAAACTTCTCCTCAACACTAAAGTAAAAGTCGTTAAAGTAGAAAGTTTTGATAAATCTATGACCATAGAAATTGATGGCAAAACGGAAATTTTAAGCAAAAAAGCGACTGAAAAAATATTGATTAAGAAATAATCTTAAACAATCAAAATAAACCTCACAGACTTTACAATCTGTGAGGTTTTTCATTCCGGCAATATCATACTAAATATTTTTGAACTCTTAAAATAACATATTTCTATTCTATAACTGTTAAAAAACGGTTAAACTCTCTTTCATAAAATACCTGAAAATTAATTTTTAATTAGGTTTGCAAAATATTCTACAAACTTTGTCTTTCTGACAAATACCAACATTTTAATTATTACCAAAAAAAATTATGAAAAAAAGCATTCCGTTTTTTATTATTTCGATGTTATTAAGTCCATTTACAAACGCTCAGACAACTCAGGTAAGAGATTTTGTGATTGAACCACAGATTAAACCCAACTTTTATATTTACAAAACTTTTGGCGTATTTGGAGGTAAAGAATATTCTACCAATGCTGCTTATCTGGTTACAAAAAAAGGAGTTGTCTTATTTGATGTGCCATGGCAGAAAACCCAATATCAAAGCTTACTGGATACGATTCAAAAACGTCATAACCTTCCTGTTATTGCAGTATTTGCAACACATTCACATGAAGACAGAGCCGGAGATTTAAGCTTTTATAACAACAAAGGAATTAAAACTTATGCAACAGCAAAAACCAATGAACTGTTGAAGAAAGACGGAAAAGCTACTTCTACAGAAATCATTAAAACAGGGAAACCTTACCGTATTGGCGGGGAAGAATTTGTGGTAGACTTTCTTGGAGAAGGACATACCGCCGATAATGTAGTGGTATGGTTCCCAAAATATAAAATTCTGGACGGAGGATGTCTTGTGAAGAGCAAAGCAGCAGTTGATCTCGGTTATACCGGAGAAGCCAACGTCGCACAGTGGCCACAAACCATGACAAAGCTGAAAAACAAATATTCACAGGCAACCCTGATTATTCCAGGTCATGATGAATGGAAAGGAGGCGGACATGTAGAGCATACTCTTGATCTTCTTGACAAAAACAAAAAGCCGGAATAATAATTTATTTCCATAATCTGTATATACCATAAAAAATCCCGAATTTTCATTCGGGATTTATATTTTTAATGATGGGCTGTATTAGTCTAATACACTCCAACCTCTCTTAGGGTTTGTATTTGTAGAAACCTCTTGTTCGTTAACAATGATGTTTTCTTTTCTCTGACCGATGTAATCAAGCTCGCTCAGTTTAGAGAAAATTGTTTCAAGGCTTCTCAGCATCTGCTGAATATAAAGCAATGGCTCACCACAGTTATGATGATCATAATTGGTCTCTGCTACAATAGAAAGCTGGTTCAATAAAGTATGAGGGGCGATCTCACTCCACTCTAAGCTATAATTCAGCATTTCTTCCAATTCAGCAGGAACAAGAAGCTGGGTAGAATTATATAAATGAAGGGCTAATCTCGCAAAAGACTCGATCAGAAATACAGGTGGCTGCCATGGAGTAATATTTCTGAACTGGAAATACATATCTCCAAATGTATTCACCATGGTACTGCACAGAAACTTAACATTTTGTGCCAAAGCTGTATTTTGATTTTTGTGAGAGGTCTTCTGAATAATTTTAAAAGCATACTGCTGAAGATTCCCGATAGACTTTGCATAGCTGCTGTAATACTCTACCAAAGCCGGATGACTCTGTACAGAAGTACATGGCGGAATAAAGTTGGAATCTACCTGAGCAATATTTCCTTTTAAATCTACTTTTCCAATTATTAGGTAATTACCTCCCGAATAGCTGCTGTTTAAAGAAGTTACAGGAAGCAGTTCAATATGGTGATTCGGCTGTGCACTTGGGTGGCGCGGCGGAATTTCTTCAGGGTCAATATCTCCAAAAGGAACTTTATCAAAAGGATTTACTGAGATTAAGATATAATATTCTCCGTCTGCCTGCTCTTCATTCATGGATTTTGCCAAAGACTTCACGCTGATTCTTCTGTCTGTCAGCTCAATACGGTATCCAGCCATTGTCACAGCGCTGCAACGCTTGATAACAAGCTGTACATCATTGGTTGCCGTATTGTGAACATCAAAAATGGTACGGTCTGTAAATTCGTTGGAAATAGGCAGAAGTCCGTAATTATATGTAGTAATTCCAAGGGAATTGGAATCTCTGATGGTATCAATTAAGAAATTATCCTGATCATTCAGATGTCTCTGGGAAACCTTCATCCCATCCACCCAATTGATTGCAAAATGTTTAATAGGCTGTATCATGTTTAATACTTTTTAATTTTTTGTGATTATGATTTTTTTGCGACTCCCTCCTCTTCATGCTGAATAACTCTCTTACAAATCACCACTTCATTTTCAGAAATGCTGTTTGTTGTAATGTCGTGGTCGAAATCTATATATTTTCTAAAGCTGAAAAACGATTTTTTAGTGTAAAAGATCCAGTAATAAGGTTCATTTCCTTCGTCTGAAAGATGAATAACAGAACCCGGATTCTTATGGTTATAATCATCCACTACCCTGTAGAACCAATCTCCGAAAGTAACTCCCGTTGGAAGTGTTTTCGCTTTGATTCTGAAACGGTTGGTATCTTCTAATTTTTTGCTCAATTCAACATTCAATACCATTAATCGGTCAAAATCGGCACCCTCGAAATCAGGCAGCTTCTGCTCCGGTGAATATCTCCATGTTTTATAAATATCAAAAGGAATTGTGATAAACTGGATATAACAGTAATAAAATACCATTGGAACTACAAAGATCAGCATACTTGTTGCCGCCATTACAGAATATCCCAATCCTTTACTCATCCAGTTAAAGATCAGTGTAAAAAGATACCCTCCCAAAGCAATACACGTTAATGAAAGTATAGACTCAAACAGAATACTCATTGCCAGAGATTCGATATGTTTTTTGAAATATTTATGCAATAAATTCACATGAATAATCCCAAAAATAAGGTAAATAACCTGTGCGATGAGATACCAGTACGGATTAAAGAGATTTCCGGCAAATCCAAAAAATCCCGGAATAGCCAGGCATAGACTGCACAGAAGCACGTATATAATAATTACTTTAATTTTTATTGCAGGTTTATTTCTCCGGATTACACCCAGTATAACCATCATAATAATTGCGATTAAAGGCATTAAGATATACCTTAGAAAAATACCTTTTACTGAAGAAATTTCCATTTGTTTCTTTTCGAATTTATACTTTGTTGGTAGCTGTAAATATAATAAAATAATTTAGAGAAATGTAGAGTATCCAAGGCGGCTGGCATTTCTTCCATCGTCTTCAAGACTGAATGAATATTCCTCTTTTTCTGTAACAAAATTCTCTTCCACGTCAACTGTTACCGGAAGAAAATAATCATAGAGTGACTGAAGTACATTTCTGAACGGACTTCCCGGGATATATTTTTTCATATCTTCATATCGAATAGGACCAATATTCACCACCCAGTTTCGCTGCCCGTCCATATGCGGACCACTTGGAATATAGGTTACTCCTAATCTTGAATTTCCCAATAGCATGGAATTATCATTTTTCTCAATCTCATCAATGATGTTGGGTGAAAAAGTTACGTTTACCGGTACCTGCAGAAAAGCAGTCATACACCTTTCAAACCATTTTTTGTCTCCCCGGATCTGGTGGAAAAATGGCAGAATATGCATAAAAATATAAGCACTCTGTTTATCCAGCATCTTTATCAGAGGCCAAAGCTCACTTACCGTTTCCAATAAAGAATCCGTATTGCTCGTAATATCAAATTCTGATTCTTTAAGTAAAGCACTGATTTCCGTAAAAAAAACTTCCAGTTCAAAAGGGCGGAAAAACTTACGGGCATCATCTTCTACTCTTTTCTGTTTGCGGATTTCCCTTACCACAGTATCTACATTCTTTCTGGAAGCTCCAAGAGATGGCGGATGAAATAAGCCTTCCGGAAGATAGTCATAAATACCCTCCCTGTAACTCTCTATGGTAAATACTTCCTCATCAAATCCCAAATAACTGCTTGAAATGCTCTTTATATCCTTCAGGTAAGCACGGTCGTTCACGCCAACACGCTCAATGAATATATTACTTACCGCACGATGGTATTTCAATAGATTAACAGCCACAGCTTCAGCTTTAAAGTCTGTCTGCAGCTTATTGTAATGCATATCTACAATATTAGTCTCATACATAGTGTTTCCTCTGATTATGACTTGTAAAGATAATATATCTCATAAGTTTGAAAAAATATTTTACTAATAATTTTATCCTAAAAATAATAATTTATTGACATTAAAAGGAATAAATTCAAGCAAATTCCGTAAAAATACGGTAAATAGAAGGTTCGTTTGTTTTTTAAAATATAAAATTAACTATTCATAATCAAATGGTTAAGGTTCAAAATTCAAGGTTGAGAGTTTAAGGTTGAGATACCGTTTTTTAGGTCTTCCTTATATAAAGAACCTTATGCTCTCCTACTTCTCATCAGTTATTAATCCTCTTTTTCTGAAAAATATCAGTTTTCAAACGTAATATAAATAGGTCTTTTATTTAGATTAAATTTTATTAACATCATCTTATGGAATAAATTCAGGATAATGCATGCTCATTCCGAAAGCGGGCCGTATCTTTGCAGCCTGAAAATTGTTATTTAAAATGAAAAGTATTTATTCTAAAATTCTGATTTTAGCATTCATGGCCTCTTCACTTTATTCTTATGCATGGGGATTAACGGGACACAGGGTTATTGCAGACATTGCAGAAAACCATCTTTCCCGAAAAGCAAGAAGAGAAATTAAAAAGATGATGGGAAAAGAACGCCTGGCGTACTGGGCCAACTGGCCGGACTTCATCAAATCTGATACCACTGGGGCATGGAAACAGGCTTCATCATGGCATTATGTAAATATTGATCCGATGACCGACTTTAAAGCTTTTGAACAAAACTTAAAAGCACAGGCAGGACCAAGCCTTTACACTCAGGTAAACACATTATCCAGCCAGATCAAAGACAAAAAGACTTCTGAAAAAGACAGAAAAATTGCTTTAATCTTCCTTATCCATATTATGGGAGATCTTGCACAACCCCTTCACGTGGGAAGAGCAGAAGATTTAGGTGGAAACAAAATCAATGTGACCTATTTCGGGGAAAAAACTAATTTACACTCCGTTTGGGACGGGAAATTGGTGGATTCTCAAAAATACAGCTACACGGAGTATTCTAAGCTTCTGGATATCAAATCTAAAGAAGAAGTAGCACAGATACAGTCTGGGACACTGGAAGACTGGTTGTACGATTCTCATAAAATTGCCAACAAGATCTATGCACAGACTCCTAACGATTCTAAATTATCTTACGACTATCAGTATAAGTTCAATGATACTGTAGAAAGACAACTATTGTACGGAGGATTGAGACTGGCAAAAGTATTAAATGAGCTTTTCTAAATACGGATTGTAAGTTGTGGATTAAGTAAAGACAGCTTAAAAAGTATTCTTAGATATAAAAACGAGACTTCGGTTTCGTTTTTTTTGTTTAAAGTTTAAAGTTTAGGGTTTAGGGTTTAGGGTTTAGGGTTTAGGGTTTAGGGTTTAGGGTTTAGGGAATTTACGAGGTTTTTTAAAGAATTTCAGATCCTCTTATTGAATGTATACTTTGGTTTTTAAATGAAATAAATCATAACATACTAGTTATCAATTTATTAAAATATATCTGAAAAAATATTCATTTATTTTACTTTTTACATTATGCAAAAACGCTCTACTTAGACCACATTAATTCGCTTTATATCAATAAATTACACAAAAACAATAAAACATTCATACATTTTACTTTGTACATTTTACAAAAAAAATAAAACTTGTGTAACCTTTTTACCTTTTCATACGTATATATTATAGTAACTCTTTTTTGAGGATAAAATAAATGAGACAATTAAAAATCACTAAGCAGGTTACCAACAGGGAAACTGCTTCATTAGACAAGTATTTGCAGGAAATTGGTAAAGTGGAACTGATCACTGCGGACGAAGAAGTAGAATTGGCACAAAGAATACGTGCAGGCGACAGAGCCGCACTGGAGAAATTAATCAAAGCCAACCTTCGTTTCGTAGTTTCTGTATCCAAGCAATACCAAAATCAAGGTCTTTCTTTACCCGATTTGATCAATGAAGGTAACCTAGGATTGATGAAAGCGGCAAAAAGGTACGATGAAACTAGAGGTTTCAAATTTATCTCTTATGCAGTATGGTGGATCCGTCAATCAATTTTACAGGCATTGGCTGAGCAGTCAAGAATTGTAAGACTACCATTGAACAAGATTGGTTCTATCAACAAAATCAATAAAGCATACGCTCACCTTGAGCAGGAAAATGAAAGACCACCTTCTCCGGAAGAATTGGCTGAAGTTCTTGACATGAGCGAGGAAGATATCAAAGAATCAATGAAAAACTCCGGAAGACACCTGTCTATGGATGCACCTTTAGTAGAAGGTGAAGATTCTAATCTTTATGATGTATTGCGTTCAGGAGAATCTCCAAGTCCTGATAAAGATCTGATGCTTGAATCTCTGCAAATTGAGATTGAAAGAGCATTGAATACTTTGACGCCAAGAGAGGCTGATTTGGTAAGATTATACTTCGGACTGAACGGAAAACACCCAATGACTTTAGAAGAAATTGGTGAAACTTTCGATCTTACAAGAGAGAGAGTTCGTCAGATCAAAGAAAAAGCAATTAAGAGACTAAAACACAATACCAGAAGCAAGATTCTTAAATCTTACCTGGGTAAATAATTTTAGCGTAAAAAATTTTATAGGCGGAGTCTGTTTTTCAGGCTCCGTTTTTTATTGTAATTCATCGATAAAGCAACCTATTTAATATGCATTGTATAATTGATGTAACATTTTTAGTTTGTTCAAACACATCAATTTCACTTTCTTTGAGATCAGATACACAAAAAACCCGGAGAAACACTTTTCTCCGGATAACTAAGTACCGTAATATTATCGCCAATTTATTCGGAGACGATATCCCGATTTCAAAAAAACAAGCTACTTTTAATCATTTCTAGTAAGAGTTAATTTGTAATTTCTTGCTACGTTTCCGTTATTTATTATATTGATCTGTCCTGCAGCTGGCATAGTTACAGTATAATTAAATGCTGTTGCATTACCACCATCACCACATCCCCCAAGACCTGGCCATGTCACAGCAACAGTATTCCTTGCTGTCTGAGCATATGTTGGGGAACCAAAAGTACTGGTTAAAAACCCATTTATTCCTTTAAGACCATAATAACTATTAGACCCATAACTATGAACCAAGTAATTAACGGTAGTAGCATCATCACAACCGTTAACGGTTGTGATAGTAAGCCTATATAAACCATTAGGGATACCTGTTAAATATGCAGCATTAACTCCAGCTCCAATAGAACCACTATTAGATCTTACCTCACCAGTAGTTGAACCTGCTTGCTTCATTACAACCCCTGTAGCATCTACATAAACAGAAGACAAAACAGTTCCTGATGAAGCAGAATTGATAGTTCTTATTCTTGCAGTCCCATTAACATCAAGAGTGTTAGTTGGAACCGTTACCCCAATTCCCACAGTTCCGGCAGGAGTTACAGTAAAATCATTAGCCTGTTGAGCTGTGGAGGGAGCTCCTGTAGAAGGATTGTCTTTAGCTCCATCAACATGGAAAGTGCCTTGAGGGTTCGTCGTATTAATTCCTACTTGTGAATATGCTAATGATGAGATGATCAAAGAGCATAAGAGAATAGTTTTTTTCCCCATTACTATTTTTTTTAATATTTAAGCCGCAATAATACAAAAAGAGTAAAATCACTTCTAAAAAACGCCTATTACATAGATATGACATGAAGTATAACACAAGTGTGCGGACTTCTGTAACATTTTTCATCGTTTGTTCAACTAATTAAAATCATATCCTTTACTCATTTGTGGTAAAATCTAAATGAGTAATTTTAGTTGTTGGGATATGACGTTGATAATACACCAAAATAAAACAGACTATGAAAAAAATACTTTTCGCCTCTATCCTGGCTTTCTCCGTAATTTCCTGCAAAGAAAACAAATCACGGCAAGCCCCTATAGTAGAAAATGCAGTTGACAATGCTGAATCTTCAGTTTCAGGATCTATTAAGAAAAATGCCACATACTCACGTGGTGGAAACCTTGTTCATGAAATCTATGAGGAACTTATAAAAAATGATAAATCCTTACAGGAACTGGACAACAGAATAGAAAACATCCAAAAAGAAACCGAAACCGCTATTTCGGAATATGATGATATTATCGGAAAATCAGAAATATACTATAATGATGCTACTACATTATCTAGCTCTGTAACCGATTCCATTATCAAAAAGCATATTGAAGAAGAAATAAAGGCAAGCTCTAAAAAATATGATGTAAAAACACAAGCTATCAGAGATCTCATCGGCAAAATAAAGGTGAATAAAGCAGTGCTTTATGATCAATATATTGTATTCAAAATCAGAAATACTCTTCCTGAAATTGAAAAATATCAAAATGCTCATCCTTTGAAAACGGACAGCCTTAACCAATTTATCAATAAGCAGAATCAACTGCTGGGAGAATTGAAAAAATTAAAATAAACACCATTACACCTCATGAAATATACTACAAAATGGCTCACTGATAAAGCCCGCGTTAAAGAACTGGTAGACTTTTTTATTACCCATAAAACAGATTCTTATATTTCCCATGGCGAAATGATGTCCGGCAGAGCTATTGATTCCCATCACTGGAATCCGGATCTTGAACTGATTCTTACCGAGCAGCTGATTACTGATTTTAATTCTGATGGCAGCTCCAAGCTGAATATTTTAATTGCAGAAAATGAAAATGGGGAAATTGTTGGAATGATGGTTTTCAATGTGATCAACAGCCCTTTTAAAAAGTATGCAATTCTGGAGGATATGCTGCTGGATCAGTCTGTAAGAGGTCAGTCACTTGGAAGTAAGCTTTTGGAGAAAGCTATTCATGAATCTAAAGACTGGAATATCAGCTTTATCCTATTGGAAAGTGGGGTCAACAATCATGGAGCTCACAACTTTTTTAGTAAGTATGGTTTTAAAAAGGTATCGGAAAGCTATATTTTAACAATATAAATTTAAATATGCAGAATCAAATTTTAAAGGTAAAATCCTCGCCTTAAAAACTGCATAACATCAAGAGTCTCAATCATCCAACAAAAAACTTATGAACACCATTTCAATCATCGGGGCCGGAATCGGAGGGTTAACTCTCGGAAATGTACTGAAACAGCATCAGTATGATTTCACGATCTATGAATCCGCTTCCGAAATAAAACCTGTAGGAGCCGGGATTATGATGGCGGTAAATGCGATGCAGGTCTTTGATCAACTGGGTTTAAAGGAAAAAATTGAAAAAGCAGGTAATAAAATTCACAGAATTGTTATTGCCAATGAATCGTTACAAACTATCTCCAAGACAGAAATTCTGGAACTTGAAACTCAATACAATTCATGCAATGTTGCAATTCACCGGGCTGAGCTCCAGAAGATTTTAGCTGAAAACCTTCCTTCCGATTCCATTAAACTGAATCATTCTCTACAAAAAATTGAAAAAAAGGGAAACTATATTTTAGATTTTGAAAACGGAAATCAATTTGAAAGTCAGATTGTTTTTGGAGCTGACGGCATAAAATCCCCTATCCGAAACCAGATTCTAAAAACCGGAATGATCCGTAATTCAGGGCAAAAATGCTGGCGTGGTCTTTTAGATTTCGATCTGCCTGAGAAACATCATCAGGAGGCCTTTGAAATGTGGGGAAAAGGAAAACGTTTTGGATTTGTAAAAATTTCTGATAAAAAAGTATACTGGTATGCCTGCGTGAATGAAAAAAGCTTTGGGAAATATACTGAAATCGCAGAGATTTTTAATGATTTTGATTCTTTGGTATTACAACTTATCGAAGCTACCGCAGACGAAAATATTATTTGTAACACAATTTCTGACCTCTCACCTATTCCCAAATGGTATTCTGAAAATTTATGTCTGATTGGAGATGCTGCTCATGCCACAACTCCCAATATGGGACAAGGTGCCTGCCAGGCAATTGAAGATGCTTATATCATTGGAAAACTGCTGGAAAAAAATCAGGATTTCAATGCGGTTTTTGAAGCATTTCAAAGCATCAGAAGAAAAAAAGTAGATTATATTGTCAACACAAGCCGAACCATAGGAAAAGTTTCTCAATGGGAAAGAGGAAATTCAATACGTAATTTTCTGATGGGTATGATTCCGGAGAGCATCAATCAAAAAATGGCTAAAAAGATTATACAACTGGAAATGTAGAAGTCCGGTTTAAGAAAAATATAAAATTTAAAAAATTATATTCGATTTATTAATAACAACTAAAATTAAAAACATGAAAAAAATCTTTTACGTATTGCTCTTATTCATAGGAGTACATACAGCACAAGCACAGGAGGTCCCGGTACTGGACAGAGGATTATTTTTTGGAAATCCGGAAATTTCCGGAGGACAGTTGAGCCCGGATGGAAAATGGATTTCCTTTACAAAAGAATATGGCGGTATCATGAATATATGGGTAAAAAAAATTGATGAACCTTTTGAAAAAGCCCGTCCACTCACGGATAGCAAACGCCCGATGAACGGATATTTCTGGTCAGAAGACGGAAAGTATATTCTTTATGTAAAAGATGGTAACGGAGATGAAAACATGAATATTTTCGCCGTAGATCCTATGGCAAAAGTTACCACCGGAGTTCCGGAATCCAGGAATATAACACCTCTTAAAGATGTTACAGCACAGATCTATATGGTGAGCAGAAAAAATCCTGATTTATTGATGATTGGATTAAATAACCGTGATAAAGCATGGCATGATTTATATTCATTGAAAATTTCTACAGGTGAGCTGAAAAAGATTTATGAAAATACAGACCGTATCACAAGCTATGAATTTGACTGGGATGAAAAATTGAGAGTCCTTTCCAAAACGGATGATAAAGGAACTACCCAGTTTTTTTATAAAGAAGGCGATAAACTGACTCCTATTTATGAGACTTTGGTAACAGAAAGTGCCTATATCTCAAACTGGAATGAAGATAATTCTAAATTCTATCTGGTAACCAACAAAGGGAATCTTGATAAATCTACCTTATTCCTGATGGATCCGAAAACCAAACAGATTACAAAAATAGAAAGTGACCCTAAAGATAAAGTAGATTTTGGAGGGCTGTTTCTGGACAGAAATACCAGAAAGATGATCTACACCTCTTACACCGGAGACAAAACAGAATACTACTGGAAAGACAAAACATGGGAGGACAATTATAAATTTCTGCAAAGTAAATTTCCTGGAAGAGAAGTTAATTTTTCAAGCTCTACCAATGATTATTCTAAATTCTTAGTTGCTGTTGGAGGGGATAAATATGCTTCTGAAGCGTATTTTTTTGATGCAAAAACAAAACAGCTGATTTTCCAGTATACCCCAAGAACAGAATTAAAAAAGGTTGAAAAGTATCTGGCTGCAATGACTCCTATTTCTTATAAAAGCAGTGACGGACTTGAAATTCCGGCATATCTGACTCTACCTGTAGGTTCATCAGGCAAAAATGTTCCTATCGTTGTTCTTGTTCATGGAGGTCCGAAGGGTCCAAGGGATTATTGGGGGTACAATTCAACGGTACAGTTTTTAGCCAACAGAGGATATGCAGTATTACAGCCTAACTTCAGAGCGAGTGGTGGTTATGGTAAAAAGTTCCAGAATGGCGGAGATCTTCAGTGGGGAAAACTGATGCAGGACGATATCACATGGGGTGTAAAATACCTGATTGATAAGGGAATTGCAGACAAAAACAAAGTAGTGATCATGGGAGGAAGCTATGGTGGATATGCAACACTGGCAGGTTTAGCCTTCACTCCGGATGTATATGCTGCGGGAGTAGATATTGTAGGACCAAGCAACCTCTTTACTTTATTGGATTCTGTACCTGCTTACTGGGAAGCGGCACGTGCTTTCCTGTACGGAATGGTAGGTGATCCTAAAACCGAAGAAGGTAAAAAACGTATGCATGATGCCAGCCCTTTATTCAGTGTGGATAAAATCAACAAGCCATTATTGATTGTTCAGGGAGCTAATGATCCAAGAGTGAAGCAGGCTGAAGCAGATCAGATTGTCATTGCGCTTCGTGATAAGGGTAAAAAGGTAAATTACATTCTTGCTGATGATGAAGGCCATGGATTCCGTAAGCCGGTTAACAGCATGGCAATGTATGCTGAAACGGAGAAATTCCTTGCTGAAGTAATCGGAGGTAGATATCAGAAAGAAATGCCTGAAAATGTGGCAAAACGTCTGAAGGAAATGACCGTTGATATTTCAAAGGTGACTTACACACCCAAAAGCGAAAAAACTGCAGGAGCTTCTAAATAAAGCTGCTGTATAAATAAAACAAAGCCATCTCATAAAAATGAGATGGCTTTTATTTTTTAAGTCCTTATCTTTCATTTTCAACCTGCATTTGCTCTACCCAACGGACCATTTCTTCTATCTGTTTTTCGGAAAGTTTAGCTTCCGGATGAAGATAAGTATAAGAGGTAAGCGGCATTTTCTTCTGTTGTATCTGATGAGCAATAGATTCTAATTTATTGGCCTGTTTACGGCGGCTGTAACTACCCCATTCATTAAAATTCAATTCTTCTTTTCCTTTTTTAATATGTTTTTCAAGATAATAACTTAAAGGCTGTATATAGGAATAAAACGGATAATGAGTAGAATTGCTATGACAATCATAACAGGAATTTGTAAGAACAGATTGCACATTCTCAGGAAGTTTGTACACCTTTGAAATATCTGTTGAAGGAACCTGCCCGTAATCAATATTACGGGCAGGCTGAATGATCTGAATAAGTAAAAAAATTAGAACAAACCCTAACAATATGTTTTTCATGTGCCGGTTCATCACTTTTTACAATTTTAAAATACTTTTTTTATAGATCCACAGTTGATCATTTTTTGCCCTTCATACGGATTGATGATCTCTTCCGACTCACTGATCCAGGTTCCTCCTTTTCCATTATTGTACATTGGACAAAAGTCCTGGTATAATTTTAATCCGTCGGTTCCTTTTTCTTTGATTAAATCGGCAATATCATTACTCAGGGACAGCAGATGTTCTCTCTGATGGGCTATATCGTCAGATTTTTCACCTATATGTTCTGCATTCTCTGCTGCACTTTCCAAAATATCTTTTACTTCAGAATTTAGCTTACTTCCATCCTGTTTTTTTAAGATAGAATACAGTTTTTTAGCTTCTAATGAGGCTGTTTTAGAATCATCCTTTGTTAAAGCATTTTTTAAAGGCAGATACCCCTCCACAATTTGCTTTATTGAAAATACTGAAGAAACTGTTGATTTTTTTATATCTTTTTCAGAATCATTCTCTGCTTTTAGTGGTACAGCTTCTACAGACTGCTCTTCCTGCGTTTTAAGATCAGTTTCTGCTGTCTTTTTTGAGGAACTGTTTTTATTACACGAGTATAAAAGAACTCCTACTAAAAGAACGGTTAATATGTTTTTCATTTTTTTTTAATTAATTTTATAAAATTCTATTGTGTATCAGTAGGTTAAAGTAACACCTGCACCCCAGCCCATTTCATTATCATAGTTTCCGGAAACGGATAACCATTTTTGAAGAATATATCTCATTCCTGTTGAGAATTCCCCATCAGAATTGACACTGAAATTTCCTCTCAGTCTTCTGGAAAGTGGAATATCCTCACGGCTCAGCTCCAATAATACTTTTCCGTTTTGGTCCACACTTGCATCAGCGGTAATCAACATGGGAAGTACATACTGCATACCTATCATGAATGCAAATTTGTTTTTGGAAGCTTTCTGCTGTCCGAACCAGGTTTTTTTACCATGAAAATCCATACCCATATCCTCTGTCATCTGTCTTTCCATGATCTCATGATTTTTTTGAACTCTGACTCCTGCATAAGGAAGCGCCCATTGGAATTTTCCTAAGAAGCGTCCTACTTTTGCACTTCCTTCAAAATGATCAAAATTCCAGTTGGAATGAAACTCGTTAAGGTTTGCCCATCTCGGTCCGAACATTGTCATTGTTTCTGCATGAATTTTATTGCTTGCTATATCCAGCATCGCCATAGAACTGGTCATTGTATTATCCTGTATAAAATTTTTCCAGGCTAATTTTCTGTTCGGAAGCTGTGGATTCGGTTTTGAATTTTCATAACTGAAAACTCTTCCCATTCCTGCCATCATATGATATAAAATATGACAGTGGAAAAACCAGTCTCCATCCTGATTGGCAGCAAACTCTATTGTTACGGTTTCCATCGGCATGATATCTACCACATTTTTCAATGGAGAATACTCTCCTTTTGAATTGATTAATCTGAAATCATGCCCGTGAAGGTGCATCGGGTGGCGCATCATAGAATTATTATACATTTTAATTCTAAGAATTTCTCCCTTTTTTATCAGTATTTTATCTGTTTCTGTAACAGTTTTGTTGTCCAGCGTCCACAGATAATGGTTCATATTTCCTTCCAGTGTAAATTTCATTTCACGAATGGTATCCGTAGGAAGAATAGTTTTTTCAGGAGATTTTAAAATATTGTAAGACAATCTCTTGATTGTTTTTTCTTCCTTCATCTCCATTTCTGAGTGTTGAGAGTGATCTTCTTTTTTATCTTCCCTTGTCTTCATTCCCATCATTTCATTGATATGTTTCGCTGTAGTTTTTCTTTGATTTTCAGATAATTCCGGGTACATCACTTCATTCATATCCATCATCTGATTTCCCATCGTCATATTCATCGGTTTCATATTTCCGCTCATCTCCATCATTCCGTTCATCATTTTCATTCCTTCAAAAAGCATCAGCCTTGGAAGATTGGGTGCTTCAATTTTTTCACCTGAACCCAGCCAAAGGGAAGCATGTCCTATTCTATCTTCAGAAGTCGCTCTGAATTCAAAGCTTTTATTCTCAGGAATGGTAACTTCAATGTCATACGTTTCGGAAACCCCAACAATCAGACGGTCAACTTCTACCGGGACAACATCATTTCCGTCATTTCCAACTACTTTTATCTTTCCTCCACCATAATTCAGCCAGAAATAGGTGGATGAACCTCCATTGGCGACTCTCAATCTTACTTTATCACCAGCTTTTAGATTAGAATAATCAGAACTGGGAGTACCATTAATCAGAAATTTATCATAATAGACATCACTTACATCCATGGCTTCCATTCTTTTCCATTCATTCAATGCTTTTGTCCCGAAGTTTCCGGACTTGATGGCTTCCCAATAACTCTGTACTGCATTTTTCTTTACCGCATACCAGTCTGTATTGGCCATATGAAGTCGTCTTGCAATCTGCATGGGATCATCATCACTCCAATCGCCCAGCAAAACAGGAATTTCCGCATTGTATTCTGTTTTAGGCTCACCTTCTCTTTTATTGAAAACCAGTATTCCATTCATTCCTATCTGCTCCTGAAGGGCTTCATGGGAATGATACCAATACGTTCCGTTTTGGGAAACTCTGAATTTGTATAAGTGGGTTTCTCCCGGTGTCACAGGTTTTGTAGTAAGATAGGGAACTCCATCATGCTCATTGGGCAGAATTACTCCATGCCAGTGCAATCCTGTATTTTCTTTAAGCATATTGTGCAGGTAAATCTCGGCAGTATCTCCTTCTGTGAAATATAAAGTAGGAGCCTGAAGTTTCCCGTTGATCGCAATAGCTCTCCTGCTTTTTCCAGTGAAATTGACAATGGTATCTTTTACATACAGATCATAACGAACTGTTTTCCCACCAAAAGTAATTCTTCCGTTTTCAGAATTACGTTTTAAAATAGATTTCTCCTCTTTCGGATTTTCTGCCTGTACATGAGAATGATCTTCCTTTTCAACCAGATCCATCCCACATTTAGGACATTTTCCCGGCTTATCGGAAACTACTTCAGGATGCATCGGACAGGTATAAGTAGTTTGAGCTTGAGTTAAAACCTGGGCTTTAGCTGGTGATAGAGCTTTTTTCTCTGGCTGAACAGAAGGCTTTATTACTTTTGCTTTCTCAACCTTATTGGTTTCCTTTGTTTTACTTGCCTTTTTAAGGTCTCCATTTCTCTCAACTTTTACCTTATTTATTTTTGTTTCTGCAGGCTTTGTCTTCGTTTCTGTTTTAAGTATAGGTTTCGCATAAGGCTTTACAACGACCGTCTTTTTAACCAGAGTCATTCCGCATTTCGGGCAGTCTCCAGGTTTTGAGGACACCACTTCAGGGTGCATCGGACAGGTATAATATGTTTTTGTAGTTTGTGCGAAAGTAAAAACAGAGAATAAAAGCACCAGAAACATTATCAGTTTTTTCATAATATTTCAAAGTTTTAGAAGCTGCACAACTTAAAGTTAATTATAACTTAAGATATACAACTTATTATTTTAAAGAATAATAGACTAATTATTTAATCTCTGACTTTACACTTCCGCATGAAAGCATAGACTTCCCGTAGTATGGATTAAGGATCTGTTTTTCGTCGCTCAGCCAGCTTCCGTCAGCCATTGGGCAATATTGTACATAGACTGGTTTTTCAGAAAGTTTGAACTGCTT
Organism: Chryseobacterium sp. D764; assembly: GCF_019317325.1. Taxonomy (NCBI): domain Bacteria; kingdom Pseudomonadati; phylum Bacteroidota; class Flavobacteriia; order Flavobacteriales; family Weeksellaceae; genus Chryseobacterium; species Chryseobacterium sp. D764. The sequence goes on from NZ_CP079219.1 coordinate 985,193, forward strand.
GGTCAAAGCGATCATATTATCTGAAAGATTGAAAAAAGTTTCTCTTTGGGCAGCAACGTTTCTTGCTTCAGAAATAGCAGACGCATCTTTTCTCAGAACATTCAGGTTACCTTCTGAAACCATTTTATAATCAATGGTTGAAGCTGTTTTAATGAATTCTGTTGCGGCTTTTGATGTTTTGTCAGCATCATCTGAAGCTAACGCTGATTTGATTGCGATATAGTTCTGATACAGCTTAGAAACCTGAGCATCCTTTTTAGATTGTGCTGATAATGAAATGATTGAGAATAAAGATAAGGCTGCTGTGATGATATATTTTTTCATTGTTTTAAATTTTAGAATTAATTTTTAATAAAGAATAATGGTGACGCATCAGAAATATGCGTCAGAACATGTCGCCAGTAGCTGTATACGGTAATGATACAGAAAACGACAGACGGATTCTAAATTCTAAAATTACAATGATTGATGTAGATAGGAACCGGCCGGTATTCTGGTGGTCCATTAATCTGAATTTGAGTATACTTGGTTACTGAAAAAGACTTGTCAACAACAGCAAACTGATGTTTCACCGGGACTTCTGAAATTGAACTTAAAAAATCGATGTTCAGAAGATCAGACTTCTGGGAATCATCTACTTTTACTACTTTGATCTCTGTTTTGCAGCATCCTTTTTTGTCTTTAGCACCGCATTTAGCACAGATACCATCAGTTTTCTGGCTTACAGAAACAAATTCCTTCATGCAATAATGAATGCTAAAAGCTGCTCCGGAAGAAAATCCGAAGTAGAAAATAGAAAACAATATGGCAAGAATCTTTTTCATTGATAAGACAAAATTAAAAATATCTTTGAGACCATTGTTATAAAATTTGGTAATGTTGTTATAAAATTCGGGCAAAATAAAAAGCTTCCGAATTTTTCCGAAAGCTTTTATTTATTTTTTGAGAGATTAAAGTCAACCTCAACCTCTAATTTTTACAGTTTGAACTCCAGTTTCACATTGAAGAAACGTCCTGTAAGACGTACCGGAACCGGATACATATAATTGCTGTTATAATCGGTGATCCATTGGTTCGCTACCGTGTTGTTGATGTTGAATGCGTTGAAAACCTGAACTCCTAATGTCAGTTCTTCAAAATTACCCCAGAAACCAGATCTCTTATTCTTTTCTTTCGGATCGATAAATACTTTTGTCAATCCTAAGTCTACTCTTTTATAGGCAGGAAGAGTCTGCTGATAATTATAAGCAGAACCAAAATCCGGCTGCCCGTTACTGTTGAATAGTACAGGAGCTCCTGTAGGCAATCCCATAGCATAGACCAAAGTAAGATTCACGCGCATAGACGGAAAGCTTGGCATATAATCCTGATAGAACATGGCAAATCTCAATCTCTGATCTGTAGGTCTCGGAATATCTCCCCTTCCATCAATATTTTCATATACTCTGGCATAACTTGCAGACAGCCAAGAATCTACACCAGGCACAAATTCTCCGAATAATCTGGTATCAATACCATACGCATATCCTTTGGAATTATTCTGCCCGGAATAACGGATCCTCACATTATCCATATAATACGGAATCAGATTATCCATTTTCTTATAGTAAAGCTCTGTTGTAAGCTTAAATGGTCTGTCATACATCTGGAACTCATAATCGTTGGCAAGAATTACCTGGATAGAGCGCTGTGACTTTATATTAGAATTAAAATTACCGTCTAAATCTTTAATTTCTTTATAGAAAGGAGACTGATAATAGATACCTCCTGAAATTTTGAACAACATATCACTGTCCCAATCAGGCTTTATCGCAAACTGGACTCTTGGAGAGAATATTGTTTCTTTATTGAAACTCCAGTTGGCAACACGTACTCCGGCATTTACAAACACTTTGCTCGCTCCCCAGTAGAATTTCTGCGAATACTGTGCATAGGCTGAAAGTCTTGTAGGTTCAATATTGTTTTGTCCGGCAATATAATAAGCAAGCTTAAGATCTCCTGTAGTTCCGGTTCTGGGATCAATAATTTCCGGTCTTGGAATACTATATCCTGCGGAATCTACCAATTTCCATTCGTTGGTAAAATCTTTCAGGTTTTCTTTCTCATATTTAAATCCAACTTCAAAGTCGGTATTTACATTAGGAGAAAATTTGGCTCTGAACTGTGTTCCGTATGTTCTTACAAATAAATCATTCCTTGCATGTTCTATCTGTCCGCCAACATCGAAAGATGTCACAGGCTGTTGTGTTACCGGATCAAATGTCTGAAGCTCATATGCTGACTGTATTGTATAATATTCTCTTTCTCTGTTCTGATAGGCAAAGGCATCCAAAGTAAGCTTCCATTTGTCGGTCGGCTTATAATTCATGGAGAATGTACCCATCATATTTTTATACTGGTCATTTTCTTTACCAGCATATCCTATATTTACTGTAATAGGCTGTTGAAGGCTTCCGAAAGTAACACTTTTTGCTTTAGGAATCATTTCGTAATCATTCTTGGAATAATATCCGATGAATGACACAGAGAATTTATCACTGACATGATAATTCAGATAAGACTGGAAATCCCAATACGTAGGGTTAAAGTCTGTATCTTCCTTCAAGGTATTAAGAACAAGATTGGTATTTCTGTATCGTCCGGAAAATAAAGCTGTAAATTTTTTATTTTTTGAAGCCAGCCCTGTTGTCAGCCTGCCTCCTATTAAACTAGCCTCTCCTGAAACTTCAAATTTTTCAGGTTCACGATAATAGATATTCAAAGCGGAAGACATTTTATCACCATACTTGGCTTCAAATCCTCCTGCAGAGAAATTCACTGCAGAAACCATATCCGGATTGATGATACTCATCCCTTCCTGTTGTGAGTTTCTGATCAGGAAAGGTCTGTAGATCTCAATATCATTGATGTAGATAAGATTTTCATCATAGTTTCCACCACGAACCATATATTGGGAAGACAGCTCGGTATTGGAGTTTACGGAAGGAAGTGTCTTAAGCAATCCTTCAATTCCACCGTTGATAGAAGCTATAGATTTTGCTTCTTTTGCTGAAATTCTCACATTGGTAAGGTCGTTGGTTCTTCCTGTTGTTTTTTTCTGGAAGACAACTTCCTCTATATCGGTCACTTTAGTGGTCGCTGTATCCTTTTTTCTGTGTTGTGAGAAAATCAGAAACGGGACCATAAGGCTTAGCGGTAAAACTAGTTTTTTCAAAAGAAATGTTTTAGAATTTCTAAAATTAATGTTTTTTTAACAATTACAAAATTGATTCTCTAATTCTTGTTAGTTTTTGTAACAAATCTTCTAATAAATCTAATCTTAACATGTTGGCACCATCAGACAATGCTGTTTCCGGTGTAGGGTGTGTTTCTATGAAAATTCCGTCTGCTCCTACTGCAATTCCTGCTTTGGCAACGGTTTCAATAAGGTCCGGTCTTCCACCTGTAACCCCTGAGTTCTGGTTAGGCTGCTGCAGAGAGTGTGTAACATCTAAAATAACAGGAGCATATTCTCTCATCGTTGGAATTCCTCTGTAATCCACGATAAGGTCTGTATATCCGAAAGAATTTCCTCTTTCAATGATCGCTACTTTCTGGTTATCAGAATCTGTTACTTTCTGAACAGCAAACTTCATGGCTTCCGGTGAAAGGAACTGTCCTTTTTTCAGGGTAACACATTTTCCTGTTTTCGCTGCTGCGATTAATAAATCAGTCTGACGAACAAGGAATGCGGGAATCTGCAGAACATCTACATACTGTGCTGCCAGAGCTGCGTGTTCATTTTCATGAATATCTGTTGTCGTAGGAATGTTAAATGTCTCTCCTACTTTTTTTAGAATTTCCAGTGATTTTTCCTCTCCAATAGTTGTGAAAGAATCTACACGGCTTCTGTTGGCCTTTTTGAAGCTTCCTTTAAAAATATAAGGAATATTATATTTATCCGTGATATTGATTACTTTTTCAGCAATTCTTAGTGCCATATCTTCCCCCTCAATAATACAAGGTCCGGCAATAAGGAAAAAGTTCTTTGAATCTTTGTGCGAAATATTATCTAAATACTGAATCATTTTATTGTAATTAAAAAGTTCAGTAAAAATACTGAGAAAGTTTCACAAATGGAAATTATTTGATTGCTTTAACAAGCTATGGTTGCAATAGTTTTTGAGTCTTTTGGATTTTTGAATTTCCTATTATTAAATTGATAGATGCTTCGACAGGCTCAGCATGACATCCCTAATACTATCTGTTATATTAATGTGAAAACTATGATAACCAGTATAAACAACCAGTGTAGAGAACATATCGGAATTTACGTTACAATAAGGTTATTTTATAGCGATGTCATGCTGAGCCTGTAGAAGCATCCGCAATATTTTATTTAGAATTTCTTCAGAATCTTCTCAAACGTATTCACATTTCTGCTGGTAAACTGATCTTTAAGGCTTTTTTTGCCCAGCACCTTTCCAAAAGTAGAATCCAAAGTATTGCCTTTCGGAACCTGCCAGTAAAATATATCATTGACAATTTCTGCCTTTTCATTTTCAACCTGAGCAGCTTTTTGAAATTCTTCCATCAGAACTTTTTCAATCCCTGGAATACCAACAAAGCCATAAATATGAAGTTCTTCATTCTTTTCAAAAGGGATACTTTTCCAGAAAACCTCAGTCTCTTCCTGAGATTTTACAAACAAAAATGCTTCATAAGAAAAGTAATCTGACATTGCCTTTTCCAGAATCACCTTTAAATCTTGAGTATTTTTATCCGAAGAAAAAACAATATTTCCTGAAGCCAATATTGAAACCACATCAGTCATTTCGGCATCTTTAAAGACCTTGCAGACATCAGCCATTTTCATATTGGTTCCTTTTACGTTGACACCACGGAGAAAAGCACAGTATTTCATTTTTTCAGGGATTAGGGATTAGATCATAGGTTGCAGGGTTTGGAGCTAAGGGAGTTCCTTATTTTTTAAATCTTTAAATGCTTAAATATTTTAATCAACTCTAATGTACAAATTATAGTCTGTACCGGAAGGTTTCAGGTTGTAAATTTTCTCTAAAATTTTATTGTCACTTCTCAGATGATCTTTCACTCTGAATTCTTTCAGAAGCTTATAATGAGTTTTATAGTACTCTGAATTTGTATTGTTCCCGTCATATAGATTTTGGTAAGAAAGAAGGTATTTCGGTTTTCTTGTCTTTACCGTATTGATCCAGTAATTTACTTTGTCTTTTTTAATTTCTGACTGAATCTGCTTATCTACCAATCCAACCTCATCAATCGTTTTTAATCCTGAAAAATAAGGTACATAACCAGCAGGTTCCAATAGTATCCACTGGTTTTTATCCTTTTCATATTGATTTAAAAAGATACCAATCGTTCTGCGGTAGTTCCACTCTCCGTTTCCGGTTGCAATACAGTGAACAGTCTGGAAAACAAGCATCGGAAAAATATAAAATACAACAAGTAATGACAGCCATAAATTTCTCTTTTCTTTCTGTTCCAGTACAAAAATAAGAATAGGAACGAAAAGCAAAAGCTGAGGTACCCAGTAATACCAGTCGAACAAGCTTTTCTGAGAAATAAAAATAATCTGTTTTACCCATCCGAAAATGAAGATCATCCATAAGAAGTAGTTTCTCTTTTCTCTTTGTCTGATCAGATAAATGAAGCAAAGAAGTTCAAAAATCAATATTACAACTGTCATAGGATTGAAATCTCCGGGAACTTTCAGCATTCCCCAGAAGTTTCCGAAGCTCTTAAAAAAGTAGCCGATATGCTGCTGGATCGTAAAGTTCTCGCTATAAAGAAGTTTTTTTGCTGTAATGGTATTGTTAACCAATTCGCCAAAGTAAAACCAGTTGAAAGCAACCGTGGATAAAACACCCAGAATTCCGCCAAAAATATAGTTCCATCTGATTTTTCTGTTCCAGAACAGATCTACGAGAAATACAATTCCCAGGAATATCACAGTATCAATTCTTGTAAACATAATTAACACCGGAAGAAGTGTCAGCATCCATTTTTTCCCTTTATGGAAACCATAATACAACAATGCCATCTCGAGGAAAAACAGGATTCCATATTCCATTCCGAGAATTGAAATTTTAATGGCCGGAGGTAAAATGCCGATCAAAAATATAAAAATTGCCTTATGCCATGGGTTTTTAAGAACCAAATGGGAAAGAAGCAACGTTCCTATCGTAAACAATATAGAATTGAATATTAAAAGAGGTTCAATAAAGTTTTCTTTTCCAAAAACAAGATTGAAAAGGTAAGATACAAAAACATAAAAATGGGTAGTAGATGCAGAAATTTTGGCATCACCATTGAAACCGATTACTCCGTAATCCAGTAGATTCTGGGCCACTCTCCAGGTAATAAACGCATCTTCCTGGATATAATGTGTCAGTAAAAAAAGAAGTTTAAAAGCAACTGTAGCAATTACGGCATAGATAGGGAACCTGCTATTTTTTGTTTCAGCCATTATGTATTTTTAATTTCACAAATATAATCTTAATATTCAGGAATCCCAATAATAAAAAACGGGACCGAAGTCCCGTTTTAAAGTATGTTATTTAGTTGCTTTGATAATTGCTGTCGTTATCTGATTTTCTTTTTCTTTTGAATACGTAGAATCATATGGTTCCATCACATCAAATAAGTACTGATAGAATGGCGTGATCTGCTGAACATTTTCAGACTCTTTCATCGCCTTTTCTTTGCCCATTTCCTGAAGATCTTTGACAAATACATTGAACTTCTTGTCAATAGGCTCTATAGATTTTACCAGATAAGCATATGCTTTTTCTTTCTGCCCGATCTTCGTGTAAGCATCCGTTACAGCAGCTACTACAAGAGAATATTCCATAGGTTTTGTTCTCATCTGTCTTCTCAGGTAGCTTTGATCTGCTTTGGAAAGGCTTAAATAATAATCGTATTCTTCAAAGATTCCTTTTTTAAGAACCTCAGCAAGTTGAAGACCTTTCTGCTCCTGTCCTGCAATAATATATCCTGATACAATTGAGCTTAATGAACGAGGGTCGTTATATTTCTCAGCAGGAATTTCTTTTGCTGCAAGATCCAGAATTTCTAATGCTTTAGCTTTCTGTCCGTTTAATGCAAGTGCAGCAGCAGCTCTGCTCGCCGACATTCTATAGCTGATAATATTGGAAGTCGCTGTTTCATCAAAGTGAGCATTTAAGTTTTTGAAGTTCCCCCATCTGAAGCTTTTCACTACGTTATAAAGAGAATTAGCATCTACTCTTCCCATGTCTCCATCAGCTGTAGGAGGTGTTTGGATGGGAATTAATCTGTAGCTGAATCCGTCAAACTGAAGATAATCGTTCAGATAGAAAATATTCTCACTGTCATAGATACCTCCTGATGAGAAGTTGATTGGACGTTTCCAATCAAAGTTTGCCAAAAGATCCATCAAAATAAGGTTGTTCTTATATAATGTATTTCCTTTGTAAGTAATCATGATCTGATTCGCAACATTTGGAAGATCTTCTTTGTTGATGATTCCTGCTTTTAAAGCATTTTCTTTATTTACCGGAAGAATAAATTTATTTACCGGAAGAATATTATACTTTTCAAATTTCTCTTCCCCAAAATACATTTTCAACAATTCGTCTTTCTCAGGAGATTTGAATTTAATGAAATTGATTGCTTCTTTCAATGTTAAAGAATCCTGAGTAAGATACTTTCTGAAAGACTGGAATTCTGTCTCAGGAGCTCCCTGCTCTTTCAACATAGAGAAAACACCTTCCCAATCTTCTTTCTTCATCATATAGATCTGGTCATTTACACCGTCTCTGTAATCTTCGTGGGTCAGCTGGCTAGGGATTCCCATAGCGTTATAAGTTCTTCTTTTTATCTGATCAAGGTTCCATGGAGTTGAAGCAAGGGTAAAGTTCACTACCTTCACATCATCTCTGAATCTTTCTGTTTCCTGGATCGCCCAAACCGGATAAGTATCGTTATCTCCGTAAACGAAAAGAATATCGTTTTTCGGTAATGATTTTAAAACTGAATACGCGTAATCATACGCTGTATATCTGTTGCTTCTGTCATGAACATTGTAGTTCTGGAAGCCCATCATGAAAGGTACACCTAATAAAACCACTCCTAAAGCAATATTAGCTCCGTTTGATTTTATTTTAGACTGCAGGAACCATAGAATTGCTCCTGCTCCCATACCAATCCATATTGCAAATGCGTAGAATGAACCTACCATTGCATAATCTCTTTCTCTCGGTTCAAAAGGTTTTACTCCTGTATAGAAAACAATCCCGACACTTGTTAAAATAAATAAAGATAACAGTGCATAGAATCTTCCGAAGTCTCTGTTTAATTGGAAAAAGAATCCAATAAGACCTAAAATTAACGGAAGGAAGAAGAATTTTACCGTACTTTCATTTTTGAATTTAGCAGGCATTTTATCCTGGTTTCCTACAGTTACATTATCTATAAAAGGAATTCCTGAAATCCAGTTTCCTTTTGTGCTTTCCATGTTTCCTTCAAGATCATTCTGTCTTCCTACATAGTTCCACATCAGGTATCTTACAAAGTAATATCCATTTTGAAAAGAAATAAAATACTCCATATTCTGAAGGAATGAAGGCTTCTGAACATTGATAAGGTTATAAGGTTTTACTTTCAGATAATCTGCAGCAGTAATTGACTTGTCTTCATATTTTGCTCTCAGCTCGTCAAAGATCTGCTTGGCCTGTGGATTATCTGCCACATCTTCATTAGCATAATTAAATGTAAAATCAGGCGCACCATACATTGAAATATAGTTAGCCATTACATCCTTATCCTCATTAAACATTCTCGGCATTAAGCTTACCTGAGATTTATTGAAGACATAATTGAAACGGTCTCCGGTCTTTCTGTACGTTCCGGTTTTTTCATCTTTTTCGTAGATCTCTCCGGTTTTTTGTGTCTTAAAGCTTCCGTCTTCGTTTTTCTCAATTCCGTTAGCATCAAGGAATGCTGTATAGTTTTGTCCGTAGATTGTAGGCCAGTCACCATACTGCTCTCTGTTATAATAATCCAGCATACCAATTGCAGTATCCGGATCATTAAGGTTCATCGGTGGATTAGCATTGGCTCTGATAGGAATAACCATCCAGCAAGAGAATCCGATCATCATGAAAACCACAGATAAAGCTGCAGTCTGGTAGATGTTTTTCTTTGCTTTCTTTGCATATTTGATTAAGAAATAGCAAATCGCTACCATTAAAACAAAAGCGGCAATCGTTCCTGAGTGGAAAGGTAGTCCAAGACCATTCACAAAGAAAATCTCAAGTCTTCCGAACATTGTCATAATCAAAGGGAAGATAATTTTGAAAACAATAATCAAAATCCCCAATGTAATAAGGTTTGCCCAGATAAAATTTTTCCAGGTAAACTTGTAGTTTCTTGCATAATATACCAGACATACTGCAGGAATTGCCAGCATACCCATCATATGCACCCCTACAGAAAGTCCTAAAACGAAGAAAATAAGAATAATCCATCTTTCACTGTCTCCCGCTTTGTACTCATTTTCCCATTTAGTGATCAACCAGACCAAAAGCGCGATAAACATAGAAGCCATAGAGTAAACCTCTCCCTCTACTGCTGAGAACCAGAATGTATCTGAAAAGGTAAAGCAAAGTGCTCCTACCGCTCCGGCAAATAAAATAGAGATTTCCTGATGTTTTGTAATTTCTTCAAAATCTTTGTTCAGAAGTCTTCTCACAAAATGTGTGATCGTCCAGAACAAAAATAAAATAGTCAGCGCACTGAACAATGCAGACATCGCGTTGATCACGATAGAATAATTTTCGCCCTTCCCTAATGCAAAAATGGCTGCCACGGCACCCACTATCTGGAATAAAGCTGCTCCGGGAGCGTGCGTTACTTCAAGTTTTACTGCAGAAGAAATGTACTCGCCACAATCCCAAAAACTGAAATTGGGTTCTATGGTGGACAAGTACGTGAAAAACGCAATGACGAAAATCACCCATCCTGAAACGGTGTTCCATTGCCTAAAAGTCCAATTTTTCATAGTATTAAATCAATTATGCGAAAATAAGGCTTTTATCTTATTTTATGCGGGTTTTAACAAAATTTAAAAATTTTGGCGTAGTATTTGCGATTATAGACGTGTCAAAACTGTAAATAAGAAAATGACTTTTTACAAAACTATGCCCTAGAAACCAAACAAAAGTTTAGTAATTATTTATTTTTTTGTATTTTTGCAGTCAGATTTTTATTGAAAATAACAAATAATGAGTAATGTTTACGATAATATTCTTGGCCTAATAGGACATACTCCGATGGTGAAGCTAAATACTGTTACAAAAGATATTCCAGCAACCGTTTACGCCAAGTTAGAATCATATAATCCTGGACATTCCACCAAAGACCGAATCGCACTTCACATTATAGAGAACGCAGAGAAAAAAGGCCTTTTAAAAGAAGATTCTGTAGTTGTAGAAACTACATCAGGCAATACTGGGTTTTCTATTGCGATGGTATGTATCATTAAGGGATATAAGTGTATTCTTGCAGTAAGTGATAAAACAAAACCTGAGAAAATTGCTTATCTGAAAGCATTGGGTGCTACGGTGTATATATGCCCAGCCAATGTACCTGCAGATGATCCGAGATCATACTATGAAGTTGCTAAAAGAATTGCCCAGGAGACTCCTAATTCTATTTACATCAATCAATATTTTAACGAGCTTAATATTGATGCGCACTATCAGACGACGGGTCCAGAGATCTGGGAACAGACAGAAGGTAAGATCACTCACCTTTTTGCCTGTACAGGAACTGGTGGTACACTATCCGGTTCTGCCAAGTTTTTGAAGGAAAAAAATCCGGATATCAAGATCATTGGTGTGGATGCAGATGGTTCTATATTGAAGAGCTATCACGAGACAGGAGAAATCCATAAAGAAGATGTACATCCTTATCAGATTGAGGGAATGGGTAAAAACCTGATCCCTGCTGCCCTGCTTTTCGACAAGGTAGATGAGTTTGTAAGGGTAAATGATGAAATGTCCGCGTACAGAACCCGCGAAATTGCTTTGAAAGAAGCCATTATGGGAGGTTATACTACCGGAGCAGTAACGCAGGGTCTGATACAGTATGCCCAGTCTCATGAGCTTACAGAGAATGACCTGATTGTTTTAATATATCCTGACCACGGTTCCAGATACATCACTAAAGTATACAGTGATCAATGGATGGCCGAACAGGGATTTGTCAACAACTGTGTTCACAATTATGACGAAGTTTTCAAAACGGAGTTTATCAAATAAAAACGAATAAAATCAAAATACAAATAAAGCCTTTTGCGTGTTCGGACAAAAAAGGCTTTATTACTTAAAAATTACGATACAATGTTGGATATTTTTGAAAGAATAAAAGAAAATCCAGGACCACTTGGACAATTTGCAGATTATGGTGAAGGCTATTTTATTTTCCCAAGATTAGAGGGACCTATTGGCCCTAGAATGCAATTTCAGGGTAGAGAAGTAATTTTCTGGAGTGCCAATGACTATTTAGGATTGTGTAATCATCCTGAAGTAATAGAAGCGGATGCAAAAGCGGCTGCAGAATACGGAATGTTCTATCCAATGGGAGCAAGAGCAATGTCTGGTGAAACAGATCAGCATCTTCAGCTGGAAAGAGAATTGGCAGACTTCGTACAAAAAGAATCAGCATACTTATTGAATTTCGGCTACCAGGGAATGGTTTCTACCATTGATGCTTTGGTGAGCAGAAATGATGTAATTGTTTATGATATGGATTCTCATGCCTGCATCGTGGATGGAGTAAGACTTCATGCCGGGAAAAGATTTACCTACAAGCACAACGATATGGAGAGCCTTGAGAAAAACCTTCAGAGAGCAACTAAGGTGGCTGAAGAAACAGGAGGAGGTATTCTTGTGATTACAGAAGGAGTTTTCGGGATGAGAGGCCAGCAGGGAAAAATCAAAGAGATTTGCGATCTTAAATCAAAATATCAGTTCAGACTATTGGTAGATGATGCACACGGTTTCGGAACACTTGGTAAAACGGGTGCCGGTGTGGGTGAAGAGCAAGACTGTAATGATCAGATTGATGTGTACTTCTCTACGTTTGCTAAATCAATGGCAGGTTTCGGAGCATTCCTTGCAGGTGATAAAGAAATCATCAGATATCTGAAATTCAACCTGAGATCACAAATCTTTGCAAAATCTCTTACAATGCCAATGGTAATAGGAGGATTGAAAAGATTGGAACTGTTGAGATCAAAGCCTGAGATCAAAGCTAAACTTTGGGAGAATGTTTACAAACTGCAAAACGGACTTAAAGAAAGAGGATTCAACATTGGAGATACCAACACTTGTGTAACTCCGGTAATGATGCAGGGAACTCCGGTAGAAGCAACTCTATTAGTAAAAGACTTAAGAGAGAATTACGGTATCTTCACATCAGTGGTGGTATATCCGGTGATTCCGAAGGGAATGATTCTTTTAAGATTAATTCCTACCGCTTCTCATACAGATGCAGAGATTAACGAAACTCTGGCCGCATTTGAAGCGATTCATGATAAATTAGTAAGTGGTTACTATAAAGAGCAGGAACAAAAATTACTGCAGGAACAAGGATTAAGTTTTAAACCGATTTAATTTTAAAATAATAAAAACCACTGATTGATTCAGTGGTTTTTTATTTAATACCGATAACAATACATGAAACTTAGAGGTTACGCATTGGGGATTCTGTCAGCTGTTTCATATGGGCTGATTCCGATTTTCATCCTGCCTATCAAGCAGGTACATTTTTCAATGGATATTACATTGTTTTATAGATTTTTCTTTTCAGCTTTGATGGTGGGAGGATATCTGCTGTATTCCAGAGAGAGTTTTAAAATCAATAAAAAAGAAGCATTAATTCTGGCAGTGCTTGGGACCTGTTATGCTCTTTCTTCGGATTTTTTGTTTTTGGGTTATGATTTTCTTACTCCGGGAATTGCTTCCACCGTGTTGTTTATCTATCCGGTTATTGTAGCTTTGATCATGTTTTTCTTTTATAAGGAAAAACTTTCCAGATTATCTGTAGTTTCATTATTGTTTGCTTTTGCAGGGGTGATTGTTTTATGCTTAAAAGGAAACGGATTGGAAATTAATTTCACAGGTTTAGGAATCGTGATGCTGAGTTCTCTTTTTTATGCCCTTTATATGGTCATTGTGAACAAGGCAAACCTAAAGGTATCAGGATTTAAGCTTACTTTTTTTTCCATGTTTTTTACTTCGCTGTTTTTTATGACAAAGGCAGTTATGGGTCATGAATCATTTGCTATTCCTTCCATATCCATCTTTCTGAACTTTCTTGTTTTTGCATTTCTTACTACAGTGATCTCAAGTTTATGCCTGGTATATGCCATTAAACATATTGGTTCTACACCAGTGGCCATTTTAGGAGCATTAGAACCGGTAGTTGCGGTAATGGTAAGTGTATTGCTATTTCATGAAAAATTTACTACAAACCTGCTGATAGGAATCACTTTGATCCTTTTGGGAGTTACCCTGAATGTAATTAGTAGTCAAAAGAAGATAGAACATATCTAGAAATTAATATAAAAAATAATACAAAAAGCCGGGTTCTTAATGAATCCGGCTTTTTGTATACTTAAAAGTGTTTTCTATAATTTTGACTTCGCTTCTGAAAGGCTTACCGTTTTTCCCAATGCACCAAATTCATGCAAATCTCCAAAAACTTCAATACGAATAGACTGATCAATCCCTCCTACTTTTAAAGGATCAAATCCTGCATTTTCTATCACTTTTTCAATATCCTTGTCAATAGATGAATCATCTGAAGCATAAAACAATACTGCTTTTTCAGGATTTCCGTTGGATGCTCCGGCAAGATTTCCAGCCCCTAATGTTCCGAATGCTTTTACAAGCTTGGCTCCCTGGGGAAGTACAGATCTATTAAGCTCTCCAGCAGATTCTTTCTCTCCGATAATCTTTTTAAACCCTCCATTTCCATCTGGAGCAATAGGATTGGATACATCAACAATGATTTTATTTTTCAGCATATCCCCATAATCATTGAAAAATTCCTTAAAAGCCCCAAACCATATTGCAGGTATCACAATATCTGCCTCGTTGATTGCCTGATCAATATCCATACTTTGAGCAAAACCGTTGGATTGCTGAGCGAAGTCCGCAGAATCTTCATTATTTCTTGATGCTACAATCACCTCATGGCTGTTATTGATCAGATCACCTGCGATTGCTTTTCCAATATTCCCCAGACCGATAACGGCCACTTTTTTTAATGTTTCCATTTCTTTTGATTTTTAATTATTTATCTAGATCAAAATTAGGAGGAAAGTCATTCAAAAAAGGGCAAACTAGTTTAAGAAATAATCTTGATAAATGGTAAGGCGAAACATTAAACTAGTTTCATATAAACATCATTCTTGAGATTGAAACGTAATAAAATAAACGTTTTGGGCATGTGATGGTAGGCAAAACGAATACGAAACTTTCAACTATATCACAAAATTGTAACAACACACAATCGTGGATTGAAAAATTTCAGCCCCGCTGTTGCTAATCCTTATCAGCACAAGTATTATTCTTAGTTATTATTGTTAATAATTGGAGCGAGTTCTTTTTTTAATTCTTCAAACTGTTCTTTGCTCATCATCTCAATTTCCACTAGTTCTTTCGCTTCTTTTAATTTTGCAATCGCTTCATCTCTGGTCATTTTTTTATTTTTTAAAAGAATTTCACCAGACTCAATCCCTAATTCGGTATCCATTACACTTAAATATTTATTTATTCCAAAAGCTCTGCCATTTATTTCTCCCAGAACCATAACTACATACAGAGGTTTATTTTTACTGCCTCTATGATATGTTTTTATTTCATTGACAATAACTCTAGTATTTTTTAAACTGTTATCTGCCATATTCTGTGCATCACCACCCATAGCAGACATAATACTTCCAAATCCAGCTGGTCTTCCCATTTGTATAAATTCATACGTTTTTTTTGAAGTACTTCTTGATTGTGAAATACCCCCTCTTGCCTTATTTCCATAACTCCCTGAATAAGTTCTTGTATTCAGTTCTTCAGAGGTAGGAGATCCTAATATTAAAGTGTCCCCCACCTTCACACTATTTTTACTCGTTGTTATATATTCCTTAACCTGAGTGCCACTTTTAATAGTGTTAAAAAATTTAATATCCTGAGTGTTTTCGTATGTCAATAAATCAATATTTTCCTGAGCTTGAATATTAATTACTGATAAAAGAATAGTAAAAAAAGCAATTGTTTTTTTCATAATTGTTATTTAATATAGTTGTTTTACTTAATATTTCTACTAACCTGTAAATTTATGTATTACAGAATCAAAAGTCCCATCATCAGTCATCGATCTATTAATTCCAAGGGTTCTTACCTTTCACTTCTTTTTGATATTTAGAAAATATGATGAGATTCTTTAATTAAAATCATCAGTAATAATTAAAGAATAATTTCAGTAAATATCCTTCAAAAAACTATGAAATTGAAGTCCTATTAATTAGTAAATCAACTATGCTGTCGGCTATTTGCTCAAGTTGTCGTTGTATCAATTCTTCATTATCAGAATAAGGATTTGTTATTAAAAATCTTTCATTCCAGTCAAGCAAAGAGATTTGAGAGTTTGCAGTTCTATTGCTATCTATAGAATTTGTCCAAAAAAGCCCATTCACGTTATAAAACATATTTCTGCCATTTGTTATCATTTGTTGAATATCTGAAAGAACTAAATGCGAAGAAATAAAAGCAATATCTGCTGGATGAAAATGATTTTGAAAATAATTATCAACCGTTTCATAGTCGCCAATTTTTTCTTGATAACTTCTATTACCAAAAGAAATACTTTGATACTTTCTTTTTATTTCGGGATGGTTAATATCAAACAGTTTGTTTACTGGTAAACGTTCATAGCCTAAACCACAAAGTCGATCAATTAAAAGTTTCTGAAGTGTTGTCTTACCTGTTCTGTCATCTCCGATGATAATGAAAAGTTGTTTAGATTTTATGGTCATTATATTTAATTTTGTTAATTAATAGCTAAAAAAATAATGTTTTATTCCTAAATATCGGGTTCACCTATTTAATCGGACAATATTAATTATTTGTTTTAGACATTAATTATGGAAAACCGTAAATAATTCAAATCAATCCCTCTCATTAAGAGTTTGACCTCAACAAAAAATCCCGGATTAACGGGATTTTAATTTCTTATATTTAAATTTATTTTACCTCTACAGGAACTGAGATTTTATCCCAATCCATTGTGAATCCATTATTGTTTATTTTATAAACTAAAGTTTCCTGTGTTGCCGGTAAAGCCTTTGTTTTTACATCAACACGCAAAGCATCTTTTGCTTCTTCGTATTTATAAGCACCCCATTGTTTTGGCTCTTTGTTGAAAATGGCAGTCCAGGTTCCGGATGCCTTAGGAATTAAGAAAAAGCTGTATTTACCTGCAGGCAGTTTTTTACCCTGAACGGTAATATCTTTATCCGTTTCGAAAGTAGTTGCTTCATTGGCACCTGCACGCCAAACTTTATCATAAGCTTCTAAACCGCCCCAGATTGTACGTCCTTTAACAGAAGGACTGCTATAGGCAATGGTAATGGTTGCATCTTTAATTTTCCCTGTAGCAGTAGCCGGAGGGCTGGCAGGTTTTTTAGTTTCCTGTGCAAAGGCATTCACTGAAATCGTCATTGCAGCAAAAATCATGGTAGCAGACTTAATCATTGTATTCATAATATTTTGTTATTTGGTTATTTTCATTTATCCGTTTACGAATTTACTGCTTTTGGCTTATAAAACAATAACCCAATTGTCGAAAATATAATTACCGCAGCAGCCCCAATTACATTAAGCCAAAGGAAAGAAACGATATCAAACTGATAAACGGCAATGACGGCAATTTCTGATAAAATGGCAGCAATAAATACATTCGCACCATTGATTTTTTTATAGTAAAATGCGACAAGAAAAATCCCTAATATCGGGCCATAGAAAAGAGAGCCTAATACATTCACCGCTTCAATA
Source organism: Chryseobacterium sp. D764 (assembly GCF_019317325.1). Lineage (NCBI taxonomy): Bacteria > Pseudomonadati > Bacteroidota > Flavobacteriia > Flavobacteriales > Weeksellaceae > Chryseobacterium > Chryseobacterium sp. D764. The sequence continues at coordinate 1,002,310 of NZ_CP079219.1, forward strand.
AGGGAACCCATCTGCGTGGCAAACATGGCTACACCAATTGAGAAAATACCCCAGGCTAAAGTGTGCAGCCGGCTATACTTCAATTCGGTTTCCTGATCAGGAAGTTCTTTGCTAAATATCAAATGAACATCTTTTAATGAGCAGGCGGCAAGAGAATTCAGCGCTGCAGAAATTGAACCCCAGCTGGCCAGAAAAATGACGGCAAACAGTAAGCCGATCATCCCTACAGGCAAGGTATTTTTTACGAAATACAGGAAAATATAATTGGTATCCGTTTTCTCCGCATTATAGTTTGAATTATTGATCGCTTCCTCTACCCTGCCGTGAAGCGCTTTTACCTGGGTTTGTGTGTTTTTAAAATCCTGAATTGTCTTTTTAAGTTGGGGAGAATGAGTTTCTTTCAACTTTAGAATTTCTTTAGATTCTGCATTAAATTTTATTTGTAAATCCTGATGCTCTTTTTCAAAAATCGCAGCCTGTTCAGGTTGTGATTCCTTTAAATATTGATAAGATCTTTCATTAAAATAAATCGGAGCCGGTTTCAGAGAAAAGAAAGCGAAAAGCAAAGCACCGATCAGGAGAATAGCAAACTGCATCGGAATTTTAACCAATCCGTTCAACAGCAAGCCCATTTTTGCATTGGTATTGTCTTTCGCGGTAATATATCTCCCAACCTGACTCTGGTCCGTACCGAAGTAAGAAAGTGCCAGAAAAAAACCGCCAATAATCCCGCTCCAAATATTGTACTTATCTTTCCAATCGAATTCTGTGGTGATTACATTGAGCTTTCCGGATTTCCCCGCCAGATAAAGCGCATCTTTAAAACCAACTCCATCCGGCATATTTTGAACAAGCAGAAAACCAGCAAAAGCCATGGTTCCCAGAATAATGAGAAACTGTAATTTTTGGGTGTGAGCAATCGCTTTTGCTCCGCCAATATAAGTGTAAATCAACAGAATACCGCCTGTTAAAACATTGGTTAAATATATATTCCAGTTTAAAACGCTTGATAAGATGATACTCGGAGCATAAATGCTGATTCCTGTTGATAAGCCTCTGGAAAAAAGAAATAGCAGTGAAGTAAGTACCCTTGTTTTTTTATCAAAACGGTTTTCTAAATATTCATAGGCCGTATAAACATTTAAGCGCTGAAAAATCGGGATGAAAGTGATACAGATAACAATCATCGCCAAAGGCAGGCCAAAGTAATACTGAACGAAACGCATCCCGTCTGTATAAGCCTGGCCCGGTGCTGAAAGAAATGTAATGGCACTTGCCTGCGTAGCCATAATACCGATAAGCACAATGTACCAGGGCATTTTATTATCTGCTTTCAGGTAGGATTCGTTGCTTTTTTGGCCACGACCGATAAATACGCCGTAAACAACCACTACAACAAGTGTAAAAATGAGAACTGTCCAATCTATATTGCTCATGCCCAGAATTTAGTAAACAAATAGTAAAATGCGATCTGGAATACTAATGCAGCTGCTAATAGTATGTACCAGGTATTCCAATTTTTAAGTTTCTTGTTCATCAGTTTTTCTGTGCAGATAAAAAGTTTAAAAATAAACGTGCCGCCCCAACATTTCCCGCAGGAAGCTGTCTGAAAAATGCCAACGGTGTATAAATAAAATTACCCTTTCCATATTTGGCATATAAAGTTGATCCCTGCAGAGGTTCCTCATCTGTATCGTGCATTTCAAAAAGCGGTTCATACGCTGCATCCCATTGAGCAGGGAAATAGGCACCACGCTCCTGTACCCAGCCTTTAAAATCATCCGCAGTAATTTTATTCGGAAAGTTCAGTACTTTATGATTGGGATTTAAAAACGTAACTGCAGCATTTTCTTCGGTAACCCGCTTATTGGCAATACTGAAATTGTAAATCCCCAATTTGTCAACAGTGGTATCCTGATTGGTGTTGTACTGCATCACCAGATTACCGCCAGCTTTTGCATAAGACCATAAAAAAGGCATCCAGCGACCCAGCTTTTTCTCTGTGTTATTGGCACGAACACCCATTACGATGGCATCATATTGTGACAGCTTGTTTTGACTGCCGCTTCCGCCGGATTCATTTACGCTGCCATAAAAATCTTCGTCCTTCAGGACATCTACCTGAATACCTGCTATACGCAGAAAATCAGGAATGAAATCACCAGCACCTTCTATATAACCCACTTTTTTAACCGCTGCCTGAATATCACCTTTCATTACGGTTACCGTTGCAGGCGCAAAATATTGCAAGGTGGGTAAATGCGGGTACTGAATTAATACTTGTTTTTTATTATAAGTTACTCCGTCTGCCACAAAATTTGCATCCAGTTGCAAACGATCCGAATGTATGGAGGCAAGCTTATTTTTAGGAATAATATATTCGATGGTAGTGTCCTTCCCTTTGAGCGAATTTACATCAGCACTTCCTAATCTCTCTCCGTTATACATCAGGTTGAGAATACAGTTGCTGTACTGTTTGTTAGAATTAACCTTAACATTTAAACTCAAATGTAAATCTTCATTTTCTTTGACTAAATAAACCGGTTGTGTAAATTTCAGTTCCAGTGCAGGAACAATGCGCAAAGCTTCGACAACATCACCACGCACCGGATCTAATTTCTTGAAAGATAAAGGAAGCTTAACCTGAAGCTTTTCCGAACCGATTTTTAAATCGAGCAAAACATTAAGTGGTGATTCTGCCTCAGGCAAACCAACTAAAGTATCATTGGGAACAGAGAAAATTGCCGGGTTCACAGCTGGTTTTGCCAGCCAGTAAGGCTCAGTGAGTGCTGCATCAGCAGGAATCTGAATGTCATGCTGAATGGTAATTAAAGAATCTTTTGATAGTTTTTTGTTGATGCTCTCTGACTGACCTAGCCATTTTACATTTTCTAAAACAACAGGATTTACAGTTCTTGAAATCAGATTGAGCCTGAAATTGTAATGATCTCCGGCAACAGCTTCAGCCTGACTGGTAACCACCTCGCCCATAAAACCGGCGCAGCTTAGAATGATATTATCAAGTGCCGTAATCTTATCCTTTTTTAGGTCTGCATCAGGCAGCGCCAGAATCTTTTTTCGCAATGCAAGCAATGCAGGCAGGCTATGTTCCGGATTATTGAAATTAAAAGCAGAAATAATTTCATCTAACGAATGGTCAATATCAGCATTTCCTTTTGAAGTCCAGGTTTTAACAACTTCGTCAAAAAGTGTTTCTTTTGCAGGCTCGCCGGTAACATGGGCAAAATATTCAGTTCTGATGCCAGCTACAGACTGTGTTCCCGCACCCTGGCTTTTATGTAAACTTCTGCTTAATCCTGCAAGCTCACCGTAGCCCATTCCCAGTTGCGCATCATATTGCCCAACGGTAACTTTCAGTTGATTTTCAGCAGTCGTATTGACTCCGCCAAATCGGAAAGTATTCCACAATACACGTTTTGGCTGCCATATAGTAACATATTTTAATTGATCCGGGAAAGCCGTTTTATCACCTGCCAGCTTAAAAGCTTTTTCCGCTACCACAGCCGAAGCCGCATGTTGTCCGTGGCCTGCCGCAGCAGTAGGAGGAAAACGACAAATGATAACATCTGGACGGAATTTACGGATGACCCAAACTGCATCAGCGATAATGCTGTTTTCGTCCCATTGTTTAAAGGTATCGGTTGTATTTTTAGAGAACCCGAAATCAATCGCCCGGGTAAAAAACTGTTGGGCGCCGTCTAACTTTCTTGCTTCTAAAAGCTCATGTGTTCTGATTAAACCCAATGCAGCACCTTGCTCTGTACCTAATAAATTCTGACCACCATCACCTCTGGTTAAAGATAAATAACCCGTTTCTACATTTTGGTCGTTGATTAACCAGGAAAGTAATCCTGTATTTTCATCATCGGGATGAGCGGCAAGGTATAAAACTTTAGGTAGATGTTTAAGTGTTTTGAGTTCGCGGTAAATTTCAGATGATTTTGAGGGCCGAACCTGTTGGGCCGAACAAAAAACCGTATTAAATCCAAGGGTAGATACAATGATTACTTTTTTGAACATTTGAATTTGCTTTGCGAGGCAAATATAAGTAAATCCTCTTTCTTTCAACCGTAAAAGAATCAGACTCTGAATTTCACAAAATTAAATAAGCATTGTTGTTCATTCCTATAAAGCTGTTTAATTTTTTTATTAAACCACAAAAGAGACACAAAAGCTTTTTAAACACTTAAGTTATTTACTTTTTTGTATAAGAAGTACACTAAAGTTGCTGAAAATCAAAGTTTTTCATCTTATGTGAACTTAATTGTAAGGTATTTTCTAAAGTTTTCTAAAGTATTAAAAGAATGAAAAATTTTCATCAAAGAACTTATAATCAATGAATTGTATTTTTAATCAAAGAACAATTAAAGAATTTGATTGAGAGAAAAATAGAATTTGATATAAATAATTTTACCACAGATAAAATATTAAAATCAAATAGAATATTACTAATTAGTTAATTCTTCTCAATTATAAAGGTGTTTTTTTATTTTCCATAAAAAAAAAGTTATATTTGACTTACCCAAAATAACACCTTAATATGAAAACAAAATTTACACAAATCAGTGCTATTCTTATTTCAGGATTCTCATTTGCCCAAGTAGGGTTCAATACAGCATCACCAAAAACAACGGTGGATGTATCTGCTAAAAGAGATATTTCAGGAGTGATTACAGATAACGCACAAACATTCGGATTACAGGCTCCGAGACTTACAAGAGCTGAACTTACTGTAAATACGGCTACCTATGGCAGCGATCAGAGAGGAGCATTAATCTATATTACGGATGTTACCGGTGGAGATGCCACAGGACAACGTATCAATGTTACTGCTATGGGCTATTACTATTTTGATGGATCAGTATGGCAAAGATTGACACAGGCAACAAATACCCTCTCTCCTTCTATTTCCGCATTACAATGTACTACAGCTTACTTAAATCCTTCTACTTATACTCCCGGTACTCCTTTCAACGGAAACCTGAGAGTTATCTATAGCCAGGGAAACGGAGGTTCGTATAATTCAGGAGCTCCTTTTACAGTAAATGGATTAACCTTCCAACTAAGACCTGGAACGCTAGAGTTTGGTGATGGCGAATTGGTATTCTCAGTGAGTGGAACTCCTACCACTGGTAATGATATGACTCTTCCTATGACCAGCGCTGCAGTTCCTTTCTTAACGGCCGGACAAAACTGTACCGCTACAGTGGGAAATACCAGTCGTGCAGACATTTCATCTGTCGCTGTGATGGGATATCCCACCCTAACAACCGATCCCAATGGGAAACAAGCCTATACTTTTCCTCTTGCTACCCCGGATGGTAAATATTCAATCAGGGTAATATTTGATACCACAAGTGGTACAACCGCTGCAGTTCCTAATGTACAATTATATAATAATACAGGTTCTACCGTTAATCTGTATTGGAATTATAATACCGAATATGGTGGTTATATTGGTTCAGCGGTAACAACAAACAATATTACTTCAGGAGTATGGGGCGGTATGGCAGATTCATCAGCTACCTGGTTTCCTCAAGGTACAGGGGCAGTGGGTAATGCTTACTGGGGGAACGTAGGGATTATAGATGGAGCCGGTGGCGGACCTGAACATAGAAGATATACCTGGATAGACAGTAATTCTTCTTCAAAAACCGCTTATACCGCAACCATTATGGCAGGAGCCCCCACTTCAGGCAGTGCCCAACCCAACCTCTCTAAAATATTCATAAAACTAGAGCAAGTAAAAGCACAATAATATAATGAGGCTGTCTCAAAAAGTCATATAATTGAGTTTTTGTCTTGGCTATGTTGAATCTTCGATTTCTGACGAAGGAAGAATCTTATTAGGAATCAATTATTTGAGATTCTTCATTGCATTTCATTCAGAATGTCATTTTTGAGACAGCCTCATTTTTTATTTATCTACGAAGTAAGATAGATATAATTAAATATGCAAAATATTGCTGCCACCCCGAAAGTATACCATAAAAAATGTGTTCCGAAACTCAACCATTCCTTTCTTATCATTTAATCGTATGCTTTTAAATGAGTTTAAAAATTTTGATACAATTCCCATACTATATTAAGACATTTTGAGGTTAGGGAATCTATCCTGAGAAATTTTTACAAATTTTTCACCAACTACCTGATATTTTGTTCTTGTTTCCAATTGCTTTTTTAGATGGAGCATATCTTCCGGATCAACTCCGTAATTAAGTCTATCATGAATTGCAAGAGATAATGAACTTCCGTCAATATCAAAGGTGATAATATATGTTTTTGGTAAATATTCTTCTGATGATTTTGAATAAACACCCAGTTGTGATTTCAAGAGACCTCCATATTGAAGGCTTGCTTTTTCAACTCTAAAATTATCAAATACAATGTGTTCATTTAGTTCTCCAACAGTATCGGTACTGAAAAAATGCAGATCATTTCCACTTAACACCCAGAAACAATCTGTTTCAATTCGTGTAAGCTTTACCCCAATCGTGGATAATGCTACATTTTTTATCCCGTCGGTTACGAGGTCCTGCACTTTATTGGCTGTTGACTGGGGAACAGAGGCCGAAGTAAAAGCATCAATGGACTTACCTTCCATCCACTGTTTCAATTTTGAAAAATCCTGAGCCAGAAGCTCTTGTTTGTACCGGTCATATTTAGTTCTTTCAGAATCTAAATCAATTTCTGATTTTGCAGCTTTGTGCTTATTATTCATGATAATCATGAAAGCTACACCTGCAATTATTACTACTATTGGAATTAAAAATAATAGGTTCATACTTTTGGGGGTTAAGTTTTTGTTTTTTAAATATTTATTGGATCTATTTTTTAATAATCTTGACTTCTGTTTTCAGCGAATCTCTTGTTAAGATGACAGAGTTTACCTTTCCATTGCTAAAATCAAATTTTAACAGGTTCGGATAATCTACAATTCTGAAGGTTCCATTTTTCAGATAGAGTAATTCATACTCATTTTTCCCTTTAAAATGTTCTAAAATTGGAGACTCTACATACAGACGGTTATTCTTTTCAAGAATTTTCGTTTCCATTCCCTGTCCATACAGAAAATCATCATAGGTTCCGATGAGTTGTTTTTTAAGATTTAATGGGAGTTCCTGAATATCTTCATGAATTGTTTTATTCCAATCCATCAATGTGAGAACCTTTGTTCTGGTATAATTCATTACAGGAAAACGATTCGGTTTCTCACCATTGGCAAGATATACCATCCCATTACCATCTGTCATAGAAGCCAAAATATTGCCACCAACTCCAGTATTGGAACCATTACACGAGAACCAATCATAATTACTATATCCAAAAGATTTTTGCCAGCCATAGCTCCATCCTCCAACTGCATTTTTCAAAGCAGTCACTTTTGTTACTTCTTTTGCTACCTGATGAGAAATCACCTTATTGTTTTTATTGCGTAGCGCATTTTGGATCTCAATGGAAAGCTTAGCTAAATCTGTAGGAGTAGACCATAACCCTGATGGTGCAACCTGAGGCGTGATGGGTAGACCTGTTTTTATCACTTTTCCTTCTTTATCATGTACAAAAGCCACATTCTTTAGAAATCCTTTTTCATTAGGCTGAATCATTGTGGTATTTTTCATTCCAAGAGGAGAAAAGATATATTCTTGTGCCAATTCTGCAATAGATTTATTCAAAGTATCTTCTAATGCCATTTGGATGATTACATAGCCACCACCGCTATATTCAAAGCTGGTTCCCGGTGTGAACAAAAATTCAATTTCCTTATCATATCTGGGAATCTGCCCTAAAAGGCTTTGTGTTATCGTTGGAATTTTTTCTCCTTCATAATGATCTTCAAATCCCCCCTGACTTGTACCGGCTGTATGATTTAAAAACTGTTTCCAGGTTGGGCTATTATTTTCAGTAAACTTACTTTTTGGCAAATGCCATCGCTTTAAGTATTTATCTATTGGATCATTCAGGTTGATTAAGCCTTTTTCTTCAAGAATATGGCAAAGAAGTGCGGTGATTGGTTTTGTAATAGATGCTGTAGAAAAAGCAGTGTTTTCATCTAACTTTTCTTTAGAATTCATTGATTTTACTCCCACCTGGCTTGAGTATACAATCTTATAATTTTCAAAAACAACAAGGCTGAATCCAGGAAGTTTGTACTTTTCTAATTGGGGTTCAATATTTAAACTATCAGTAAGAAAGCTGTAATCTCTTTTTTCCGAAAAAACTTTTTTACTTGTTTGGCAGCTTGAAAGAAACGCTATAAGAATTAGTAAATAAAAGGAGCTTTTCATGGTATCGTTTTTTTATGTTAAAAATTATTTCGATACAAAGATGTGGAAGACATTAAAGCTATGCGACCGAGTACATGTAATCGGTCAGATTTATCTAAAAAAATGAGTACGAATCTTTATAAAAAAGAGTACGAATAATTACAAAACACTGTCTTGTAGATTTTTGCGGTAGGAAGTCGGCGTATTACCAGTGTGCTTTTTAAAAGCGGTATTAAAGGAAGATTTTGAATTAAAACCAACTTCGTATAGAATTTCTAAAATCGTTACCTTACTTTTTGAAGTATCTTTTAAAATATCCTTAGCACTTTCTATCCGATAAGCATTTACGAAATCATAAAAATGCTGCCCTAATTGATGATTGATTAAAAGAGATAAATCCCGGACAGGAATTTCAATATCATTGGAAACATCCTGAATGGTTAGTGAGGAGTTCAGAAAAGGTCTTTTCTCAACCATATATTTTTTCAATTTCAAAAGTTCTTCATTATATTCTTTTTCATCTCCCATTGATTGATTACTGCTTTTTTCTTCGGAAACAATCTCAGAAACAAGTTTTAGTTTTGAATCAATGTTTCTAAAAAGATCAGGGTTATTTAACGCTTTGAACAGATACCAACAAAAAATAAAAAGAGATGATACGAAAAGTCCGATCTTGATCCATTCCGAAACATTTTGATAATCAGAGAATTTCAAAATATTTTTTAAAAGAGCTACCGCATATAAAATGCTCAGTACAACGGTAAACTGGAATAACCAGTTATAGGAACTGATGTTTTTTCCTGCATAGTTTTCAAGATATAGTTTCTTCGATTTTCTTAGTACTCTAAAAACAGCAATGATATATAGAACCATCTGCAGATGTATTAAAATATGAATGAACTGAAACTCTATCATATTTTGACGATTCTGAATAAAACTCATTTTTGATGCCGCGTCCACAGTATAAAAACGAGGCAGTAAAACAAGATTAACAATCAAAAACGGAAGCAGATGCAGCAGATATTTTGGCTTTAGCTTAAAATCAGAGTAACAGACTGATATGATATAAAGATAAAAAACAGGAATCTGCAGAAAAGCAAAGGTGGTCCTAAACATTCCCAGGTTGGACGGACCATCAGTTACCATGCTAAACAAAGGCTCACTAATATCTATTGCATTTAATATTAGAAAAAAAGCAAATAAAGAATTACTTATTTTGTACTTTGTTTTAAGGGTAATCAGGAAAAATGCCAGAAACAACGAGATGAATAAAGAGATTATATTTACAATAATTAATAAACTAATATTATCCATTCTTTATTCTTATTTGTTTATTACTATTTTATTTTTAAATTTTTATTGGAATTCCGAAAGTCTATCAAGGTTAAAAATCCAACAGGTGCAAATATAAAAATTAGATTAACTTTTGTTTGAATTTTTTTCATCAAAAGTATATTAAATAGCTATCCAGCAGACGAGCAAATTACAAATTGATGATTTTCAACAATATAAATGCAAAATATTTCCAAGATTAAGATTATCCATTTCATACTTTATATTTAAAATGATCTCACTCATCCGGCCTTCCCCACTGAAGTAAAAAAAATATGATAACTATTACTGATTAGTTGTATCAGTTTATATGAAAGAACTATATTTAAAAACATCTTTTATATTCAAAAATTGATTTATACAACACTTTTAAATATTGCGATTTTCCAGGGAATAATCTTAGGCTTTATTATTTTAAAGTCTTCCCTATTCAATAGCAATTCAAATAAATATTTGGCATACTTGCTATTTGCACTTTCCATTGTCTTACTAAATTATGTTTTTGAAATTGAGGGAGCTTTCATATCCTATCCTTTATTGCGTTTTATAGACAATATCGACTGGGTATTTTTGTTACCCGTTTTTACATTTTTGTTTATTATAAATCGTATTGATAATGCAGTTAAAAACAGGCAAAAAACGTATTTGTATTACATTCCATTTGTCTATAATAGTATTCTTAATACTGCCATCTGTCTTGATACTGTAGCAGGAATTTATAAAATCCCTGAATCTTACATGTATCTAGTCAATATACTTCAAATGATTCAGCTTTTATTGGCGGTAATTATTATCTTGTTTCTTCCTTTCTATTCTTATTTTATGATAAGGCATTTAAAAGACTCACAAGAGAAAAAATGGGTCATTACCTTATTAACCATTATCTATCTGGTGTTACTTGTCTGGCTTACGACCTATATGACTGGTTTGTTTTTTGGATTAGATATTTCCTCTACCATGAGCGTCCTTGCTTTATGTGCAACATTCATCATGCATTGGACAGCTTATATAGGTATTTACAAATATAAACTGGCCAAAAACAAAGATGCTATCTATAATTTACTAAATAATAGTTCTGTTATTTCATATCCCGATTTGCAAATTGTACAAAATAGTACACCGCAAGAATATAAGGAATCTATCACCGCTGATAATCTTTATTTTCAAAAACTGGAACTTCTTTGCAAAGATCAGCACATTTATACTGACAGTACATTAAACAGAGAAAAAGTGGCTGAAAAACTAGGCATAAGCGCGGGATATCTTTCACAAATTGTAAACACAATAACAGGAGATAATTTTGCCCATTATATCAATCAATATCGAGTGAAAGCCGTCAAGGAAATGATATCAGATCCTGAATTTGAAAACTATACTTTGCTGACGATGGGATTAGAATCCGGGTTTACTTCAAAAACAACTTTTTATAATTCCTTTAAAAAAGTGACTGGTCAGACGCAAAATGAATATAAAAACACCCTCAAATAAGTACCATTTTCTCCATTTTTAAGCTTTTGAAACCCGTTCTAATTTGAATTATTTGAGTTTTGCATTCAAATAATTCAAATTAATTTTTATGAAAAAACCCTTTTTACTAGCCATCATTTTGTTTGCTTTTAATTCTGTCAATGCTCAAAATGGACCTGATGCAAATCCTTATCAGAAAAACAATGAAATTAAACTGAATCTAATTTCGCCATTATCCGGTGCTGTAGAAGCAGGTTTTGAGCGGTACCTCAGCAAAAATTCGTCACTGGGAATTTCTGTATTTAAGGTTTATGATAATACAAGAGAAAAAGATATGAATTACTACATCTCTCCCAATTACAGATATTATTTGGGGAAAAAATATGCTTCCGGTTTTTTTGTCGAAGGATTTGGAATGTTCACTTCCATTGATGGAAAAAAAATATATGCCGCAGACAATCTGACATTCACTGAAGGTAAAGATGTATATGATCTTGCACTGGGTGCAGGTTTGGGATGGAAACTGGTTACAAAGAAAGGATTGGTTTTTGAAGCCAACACTGCCTACGGAAGACTAGTCTTCAATGCAGATAAAACAGATCACAATCAGGTTCTAAAGCTAGGCTTAAGTATTGGTTATCGATTTTAAAATCAACTCTATCTAAAAGAATAAATTAAAGTATTTTGATGATGTCCTTGTTTTGGTCACTGAAGGAGACAATTATTTCATAGTTGTCTCTTTTTTCACAGGTATAAAAAACTGTTGAACAAAAATTACAGTAAAACATCAAATATTTTAATTTGGGAAGAATTAAATTTGTATTTCTATTAGAAACAATGGACAAATACAACTTTTTAGAACTCGTTTCCTCTATTGGGATTTTCATGGTACTTTTGCTTGCCTTGTTTTTGATTACCGTAAAAGCCAAGCACAGACTTTCAAATTGGCTTTTTGCTTTTTTTGTTTTTACCAATGCCGTAGATGCATTAAAATTTTTACAGCGAGAATTTCCTGTTAATTATATCAACCTGGAGGCGTTTCGTTGGAGTATTGTTTATTTGGTCCCGGCATCGTTTTATCTCTATGTATTGTCTGTTTGTTACTCCAATTTTCGCTTAAAACCGAAATATTTACTGCATGCAATTCCCTTTGTTGCTTACAATTTGTATTTAATGTGGGGAATCTATTTTGTAGACAGAGCCTCGAAAATAGATTTTATAAATGGCATGAATGATATGCCTTTAATGCAATTTTTTCAATTTCTTTTTGAATTTTTGTTTCAAGTGTATTTTATTGCTTCATTTCTAGTTATTAGAAAATCCAGAACGGTCTATCTCGAGAATTATACGAATCCGAATATTTCCGTACTTAACGCGCTATACAAAATAACAATTTTATATTATTTCATACATTTTTTAGTACTTCTAAGATGGCTGGTTACTTTTACATTTGGTTTAGGAGAGGTCAGACAATGGATTGTAATCCTTGATGGGTGTGCGTTTTTATTTTGTACCTGCTGGTATCTATTTACTGCATTAAACAATCCGGAATTTTTTCGAGGAGTAGATTCTGAGCTGAAACCTATCACAGAAGTTGTTCCAAAACAAAAAACCAGCCTTCTCCCAGTTGAAGAAAAAAATAAGGAAATTAAATTTTTAAAAGATTTTATGGTTGAAAAAGAGCCTTATCTGGATTCCTCATTAACCATTCAGGATTTAGCAGAGCAAGTAGAAATGCCTGTTAAAGATTTATCTACTTTGATTAATTTGTATATGGATAAACACTTTTTTGATTTCGTGAATGAATACAGAATTGAAAAAGCAATGCAAATCCTAAAAGATCCTTCTCAAAAAGAACTGACTGTTTTGGAAATTTTGTATCAGGTTGGTTTTAATTCCAAATCTTCCTTTAATACCTCTTTCAAAAAATATACAGGAAAAACACCAACAGATTACAGAAAACAAACTTTGTAAAATCAAATTATTTTCAAAAAATGAGTTCGATTTTTTTTAATCGGTCGCGTCCTGAGACTTTCTGAAGCATATTTGCATCAAAAAAACAAATTCAAAAAAACAAATTCAAAAAAACTCATGAAAAATATAATTGTACCCTTTCTTTTTCTATTTTCAATACCTGTATTTTCTCAAAAAAGTGAGAAAAATATTCAATTCGTTACGCAACAAAAAAAAGATATCACATTTGATAAAACGAAAAATAGACACGTTAATCAAATTGATTCCTTAATGGCAAAATCCTATGAAAGAGGTTTATTCAATGGAAATGTCCTGATCGCTAAAAATAATAAAATCATCTATCAGAAATCATTTGGTTTTACAGATGAAACGCATACAACTTATTTAAATGATAAGTCGATATTTAATATTGGCTCCATTGCAAAGGAATTCAATGCTGTTGCCATCATGATTTTAGTGGAACGTGGTCTTCTTAGTCTTGATGACAAGGTATCCAAATTTAATTTGGGCCTGCCGAAATGGTCTGAAAAAGTGACCATAAGACATCTTATTAATTATGCCAGTGGTATTCCTCCCATCGAACAATTAAAACCCGAAAATGATGCGGAGGCGTGGAATATTTTGAGAAGTAATGACAGCCTGCTCTTTGAACCGGGAACCAGTTACAGGTATGATAATGGAAATGTATTTCTACAAAGAAGAATAATTGAAAAGGTAACCGGAATATCATTTGAGGAATTTGTCATTAAAAATATAGTTAAGCCATTGAAAATGACCAATTCGGTATTTGAGCCCAAATTGGGTTATAAAAACCGAACATCGTGTTATGATATGGACAATGCCCGATGCCCGGAATTGAAATTTATCAGCGGATGGCTCTGGGTAGATAGTAATGATCTCTATAAATGGATTGAAGCACTGAATTCTAATCGATTAATATCCAAAGAATCTCTTCAGACTTTGCTGAATAACCCATACGCAAAAGATGAAGGCGGGTCACTTGGCAGATACTTTGAAAATGACGAATTGCAAAGACATAATGGCGTTTCTTATAAATTTGAATCTATCTATTTAAACGATTTTAAAAATAATATTACCATAATTCTGGTGTCTAATAATCTAAATAGAGTGTGGGACCTGGGGCATATTATTCACAACCTAATGTTGGGAAAAGAGTACGAAATTCCTAAAAAATCTATTTATCAACAGATCAGAAAAGAATCTCTGGGTGACGTAAATAAGGCTATAGAAACCTATCATGTACTCAAAGAAAAATCTAAAAATGAATATAGCTTTGAGAACCCAGGCGAGCTTAATAAACTAGGATATGAACTATTAAGGGGTGGAAATGTAGATTCAGCCCTTAAAATTTTCAGCCTTAATGTTTCTGAATTTCCCGGATCAGCCAACGTTTATGACAGTCGCGGTGAAGCCTATTTCAATAAAAAAGAATATCAATTATCAAAAGACGATTATCAGAAATCATTAGAGCTGGACCCCACCAATCAAAATGCGAAGGAAATGATTTTGAAAATTAACCCACTTTTGTCTTCTAAAAAATAACAATTAAAAAGCACTACTTTAAAAAGTGGTGCTTTTTTCATTCCAGATCGATTTGTCTGTATTGGACTTATTGAAATTTATAAAATCATTTTTTCTATTCAGATGAATTAAAACTTTTATTTCTTCCCAAGTTTTGAGACTGATCTACAACTCCTACTTTTTGTTTGCGCACAACCTTCTTATCCTGAAATGGTTTCAGCCATTTTCTTTTCTCTCCTTCTTTGAAGAATAAGGTGGGCAGCATCCAGCATTTTAACCGTATGGATGTAGGGCATCACGATATTCCTTTCCGGTAGATTTTCATAGACACCCATTGAGAAATAGACGATTCCGGACATAAAATAATCATATTCTTTGAGGGTGTATTCCCTGAATGCTTTTTTGAAAACCAGCAGAGGATTCCGGTATTCCTTCTCTGAAAGCAGGCCAAGAACCCACGGGGAAATCTTTTCCGGCCGGGTGTCAACAGCCCATTTCTTTTCCTTCAGCATGATGAGATAGCCTGCCCGGATTAACGACCTCATCGAATGGTAAAACTCAAAGATCACCGCCGGATCTTCATTGATCCAGCTATTCCTCTTTACCGCATAATTCATAATGTTACTGAGAATTTCTTTGGAAACATCCAGCTCATTGAACTGAAAGAACGTTTCCATCAGCTGCAACCCGGAGCACTTCTTATCTGCCCAAAACCGGGCATCGAAATCTGTTTTTATCTTTTTCATTGTTTGTATTTTTTTATAAATGTAAGAAAAGAAATCTAATTACGGTCGATCGACCGTAATTTTTTATTATTTAATTATTTCATTTGCTCCATGACAGATATAAACGAAAAAATTTGTTTATACATTACAAAAAAATGGTTGATACCTTGGCTTCAAGAAGGCAAGTCACAAAATTCTTTTGCCAAAAATCATGGTGTAGAAGAAAGTACCATTAGAAAAATTAAAAGTGAAGAGACCTACAGAATACCAGTTGAAACACTTTTTAAAATATGTGAAGCAAGAAAAATTAGTCTATCTGATTTCTTTAAACTTATAAATGAATAATCCTGACGAGAGTTGGGATTTTGTTCTTTATGGTAAACCACAATAAAGTATAAAAGGTGTTTTGTATATTTGGAAATTCAGTGATAGTATATCACATTTTCTAAAATAACATAACCATGAAAATAAAATCAATAGAAATTAATAATGTTAAAGGAATATCTTTACTAAAAAGAGATTTTGAGCTAATTCCTAATAAAGTAAATATATTTGTTGCTCCTAATGGTTTTGGAAAAACGTCTCTAGGAATCGCATTTTCTTATCTCTCAGATCCTAAAATTGAATTATCAGAAACCGATAGACATAATAAGAATGAGACGCTAATTCCTAGTATTAAAATTAGATATGAAGATACAAGTGGTATTCATGACCTAGAAGCTAACCACCAAATAAATAACATAAGAGATGAGTTTGATATTTTTGTTATAAATAGCCAGCTTAAAGCTTCTGGTACAGTTCAAAGATATATGGGTAGAAGTATTTCCAAGTTTTCTATTAATATTGAGCCGACTATCCTTATCAATAAGATTCCTGAAAAGAAAACATATAATTATAAAATTTCTGATTTGAAAAAAAATTTTGGAGCAAACTCCAAAATTCTAAGTGATATACCAAGATATATTCATAAACCTTCTTTATTAAAAAAAATTATTGATGAGATTAATATACATGAATTAACCTTAGTAAGAGCTAAAAGCCCTATTAATGAATTTATTGAAAAAATTAATACAATAAATGGTAAAACTGAAGCCATTTTAACCTGGGTAGACAGAAATATTGATAATTTCCTAAATAGTAATAATGAAATAAAAAAATTAACATTAATCATACATAATTATCAATTTCCTACCCTAGAAACATTAAGCAAATCTTTTCTTTGTGCATGGCAATTTTATCAGCTATTTAATAGTCATACAAAGTTTCAAATTGAGAAAATATATAGTTATGCTGAATATGTAAAGTATGTTAATTATGTAACAAGATTTATATCTGATTTCAATACAACCAGATTTGAAATTAAACCAAAAATTGATGGCAAAAGACTGGTTATTAATTGGCCTAAAGCACATGAAATTTCTAATGGACAGAGAGATATTCTAAATTTTGTAGCTTTATTATTGAAAGCTCGAATTAATTTCCAAAAACAAAACCAAATCTTATTAATTGATGAAATTTTCGATTATTTAGATGATGCAAATCTTATTTCGTTCCAATACTTTTTAACTGATTTTATTGAATTTGCCAACAATAATGGCATCAATATATTTCCAATATTATTAACTCATTTAGATCCAAACTTTTTCAATCATTTCTGTTTTAGTGATGGAAAATTGAAAGTGTTTTATTTAAAAGATTTTAGAATAAATAATACTGAACATTTACATAGATTAATCTATACTAGAGAAAATCCTTTAATTAAGGATAATGTTGATACTTATTTCTTTCATTTTCATCCAGATGAAATAGACATTCAAAATGACTTTCAAACCTTAGGTCTTGTAAAAGAATGGGGAGATATAAAAAAATTTCACCGTAAAATTTACAGGGAAGTCAATAATTATTTATCAGAACAAGAGTATGATCCATTAGCAATTTGTTTTGCATTAAGAAAAATTGTTGAAAAAAAAGCATACGATTTAATTGCTAGTGAACAGAATAAACAAATTTTTTTGGGAGTACATGGTACAAAAAACAAATTGTTGTATGCAAACTCTGTTGGAGTAGAACTACCTGAAAGTTACTTTCTTTTAGGTATCATTTATAATACATCGCTGCATTTATTCAATGGACAAAATATCACAAATTCATTAGCATCAAAATTAGAAAATATGACAATAAAAAATATGATAAAAGAAGTCTGTTTAAAATAGTTCTAAATTATTCTCTAAAGTCAGTAGACTTTGGAGAATATAATATTATTAACTAACTAAAACAGGCTCCATAAAACAATCTAAAAACTCTTCAGTTACACCCTTAAGTTTCCTTTTCTGACACAATGCATAAAGTTCTTCCACAGCTGAATAAGTAAAATATCTCGTATCAAGATCATGGAATTGAGGTTTGTTTGCTTCTTTTATAACCTTATCTCTATCCTCATCAGGAGCAACAATAACATATCTTGTTGGAAAAGGTGGAAATTTATCTTTAAAATTTTTCATTCTTGTTAGACCACTTGTTACACCTGTTGAATGTTCAACCTCCATTACAGCTGGCATAAGTCTCCCGTTTTTAAACCAAATACAATCAATAAGTAGAGCTGCTTGAATAGCATCATCATAAGCCGTCATTAATTTCTCATCTTTAAGCGATGCAATCACTCCTTCATATTCCCCGATTCTCTTATTTTGGTATAAAATTCCTTTATCATTTTGAGCGATCCATGTTCTGAAATCCAACTGTTTACCTATAAAGTAAAGTGCAATCTGTATTTGTGCATGTCTTCTTTTTACATCAATATCCATTTCTTGCTGCTCAAAATTGTCGGGCAGAACTAAAGAGTCATAAAATACATCAAGTGTTGGAACTTCTGAAATTACTATATCAGTTTCAATCTTACTTAAAACACCGCTTTTATGAGGAGCATCTGGTCTCCATACTAAATGTTTATGTCCATGTTTGATTGAAGAAATTCCTCCCTTATTTTCAACACGTCCTGGATAACAAAAATAGAATTCTGGTGTATGTGCGAGCAATGCTTCAAATACACTTCTAGTATTATAGCTTGCACCTAAAACTCTATCAAAATTAATTGGTTGGTTTGGATTGAAAGCATTAGCTACTCTCCAAATCATCTCACTAGAAATACTTTCAATTTTCTGGTCTACTTCAGTTTCTCCTGAAGAAGGATTCCATCTTTTAATTCTAATTGGCCCCTCAGGCATATCAACACCTTCTATTTTAATAACACCTTTTGTCTTAGGGTTAATATAGTTATATGTGAGCCTTTTATCCAATTGGTTGATAAATGCAACAATATTACTGGCTGATAATTTCTGCATGCTTTAACTCTTTATTTTTTATTTTTTCAATAAAAATACTTATTGTTTCTGCCAATCCTTTAGCTGCAAGATACGGCACACCATTTCCTATGGTTTTAAACATATTGGACAAAGAAATATGTTCAGGAATAACAAAGTTTATTGGTAAAGATTGAATTGCCAACGCCTCTGCAGCTGAAAGCCTCCTTGGTTTATAAGGATGAAGATGAACCTCATTATTTCCATACGCCGCTGTTGGTGAATAACGCCAACGATGAAGTCTTTTATACGACTTTTTAAGGTCATCTCCTTCCTGAATTGACTGAAATTTGATTAAACCAGCTCTGGGCTGAAAATAGTGTTTTGAATTAGGATGATTCATTACATCATTTTTATCAAACCAATATTGAACTGTTAGTTTTTTTTCAATTCCTTTAGGCAATGTTTTCAAACCGTCTTCAACATATGTTTCTTGTGTAGGCCACTCTTTAGACAGAACATCTTTAGAATTATATATTGTTTTAACATTCCAATCAAATGATTTTAAAAATGGTGAACCATTCAATTCCATTCCCATTTCTAATAAGACATTCCTTTTAAAACCTAACAAAATAATTCTTTCTCTATCTTGAGGTGCACCAAAATCAAGAGCATTAATAAGCTTTTCTGTTAAATAATAACCATTTGAAATCAATTTAAGCTTCATTTCATCAAAAAAAGCCTTATGTTTTTTTGTTCTATACAATCCCTTAACATTTTCAAAAAGAAAGAAATCGGGATTATTTCTGACAATTAACTCAATATATGTTCCAGACAGCTTTCCATTTTCTCCTTCTATTCCCTTATTTTTTCCTCCCACTGAAAAGTCAGGACAAGGTGGTCCTCCAATAAATCCAATTAAATCAAATTTATTTCTTGCAATATTTATATTTTCCTGTAATTCATTAGTCTTCTCTTCACTAAGAAAATTACAAATATCATCAGTATTATGCCCAAAAATTGGTTCTTTAATCTTCAATCCTTTTCTAGAAGATTTATAAATCTCCATGAATGGTTTATGATATTCATTAACAAAAAGAGTTTCATAACCTTTAGTTGTTTCAAAGCCTAAATCAAGAAAACCAGCCCCTGCAAAAAAGGAAAAAATCCCTATCTTAGTATTCATTTTTTTATTTTCTGACATAGCGCAAATTTACAATTAAATAATTCTCCGAAGAGCTTTTTCCATATTATTTACAACTGTATAAATTTGGCCTGATATCTCACCCCATTTTTGGGAGTTCCTAACTTTAAATAACATATTCCCTACTCTCCTAAGTCTCCCAACTTCGAAGCAAGTTTTAAAGAAAATAATCTTATTTACTAGCTCAAAATCGGGAGAATTTGCACAGCAGAAATCAAAACAAAAAAATCCCAGTGTTCGTTGGGATTTTTTAAGCAAAAGAATATCTAATCCTGTATTCTTGTAGGGTTTACATTTTTTTACCAGCTCTACTCTACGGTTTTGCGCCTTCCCTTCTTCAGAACTATTATCTGTATATCCGTTAGTAAAACCTGTAAAACATACAATCAGCTGTGGCAACTTTATGCCCTCATATGTTTTAATATCCAGTTTAAACATTCTTTAGAATCCATGATACTCCAGGAATGAGGATGTCTTGTACCGTCCGGACGAATTCCACGATCGTTGGTGATGACAAGATCAGCGTTTTTGTGGCCTTTTAGTCGTAATAGATTAATCATAGCTGTAATATCTGCCACATTAAGATCGTAAATATCCCTTCCTCTGTTTTCCATCTGCCATATAATCCCGGGTTCTGTATAAATCAGAATAGGGATATTCAGAAGATATTTCGCATTGCCGCCATCTTTTTCACGATAAGAAAACATGGATTCTCTTACATAATTGGCTCTGTTTTTATCCGGTGTACCCATAGCATCAACCATTTCAGCAGTTAAATATTTAGCTTCATTAGTGCCAATATCAGAATAGTTTCTTTCCATCTCTCTCTGCAATCTGTAATACATATTCTCGTAATCTAACGGTGCATCAAGAGCGAATACAGAATTGGGTATAAAATAGGTGTTTTTGTCCCTGATTGCCCTTTCAGCATAGGTAAAAGCCAGCATTCCTCCGCCGGAAAGTCCTCCCATTGATATTTTATCTTTGGAAATTTTATGCTTTTCCACTGTATCTTTTACCATTCTGTCTAAAAACTTCTGCTCTATATGAAATCCAAAATCCCCGTCTTCCCAGGTTGGGAGTAATACGATAAGATTCTTCTCCAATGCCAGATCATCCAGCTTAATCTGATTCATTACTTTTTCGCCATTTTCACCTCCACCCGGTAAAATAACAAGTATTCCTTCAGGTTTATCCTTCGGAAGTAATTTCAAATAATGGTTCTGAGTATCTTTAAAAGTGATTTTTTCAGGAGTCTGTCCAAAAAGGTTAGTGCAAAATAGGCCCAGGAGAAGGGTAAAGTATCTGATGTTCATCATTCAATAGGTTATTAGGGATTATAACGCTGATTCCCAAAAAATATTTGATTCATAAAAAGAAAACACCTGCTCTCCTAAATCTCCTGACTTTGGAGCACGTGTAAAGGAAACAATCTTATTGACCAGCTCAAAGTGAGGAGACTTTACGCAGCAGAAGGTAATAGATATCATTTATTTTTGACTGCTGACACACTGCTGTCACCTTACTGATGTAAGTTTGCATCATTAATTAATCTTTAAAAGAATAAAAATGACAAACGAAATGAGCTCAGTATTGAAGCCAACCCATTTTCCCAACCCTACTCTTATTTCAGTGAATGGTATAGAACTGGAAGTTTTTGAAGCAGGTAAACAGAATGCTGGAAAACCTATTGTACTTTGCCACGGCTTTCCGGAACATGCTTTTTCCTGGCGTCATCAGGTTTCAGCATTGGTTGCAGCTGGTTATCATGTGATCATTCCCAATCAGAGAGGGTATGGGAATTCATCCCGGCCGGCCGAAGTAACCGAATATGATATTGTACACCTTACAGGTGACCTGGTCGCACTACTCGATTACTTTGGATATGAAGATGCCACTTTTGTTGGTCACGATTGGGGAGCCAATGTTGTTTGGAACCTGGCACTATTGCATCCTAAGCGGGTAAATAAAATAATAAATCTGGCCTTGCCTTACCAGGAGCGCGGAGAACAACCATGGATTGAGTTGATGGAAGCTATATTTGGAGGAGACTTCTATTTTGTCCACTTCAATCGACAGCCAGGAGCAGCAGATACTATAATGAATGAAAACACCTCTCAGTTCCTCCGTAACATATTCCGCAAAAATGTACCTGCAACACCACCAGAACCCGGAATGCTAATGATCAATCTTGCAAGAGCAGAAAATCCACTGGGAGAACCCTTAATGAAAGACAACGAACTGTCTGTATTTGTTTCTGCTTTCGAAGCATCAGGATTTACAGGAAGTATCAATTGGTACAGAAACCTTGATAGAAACTGGCACTTAATGGCGGACGTAATCCCAATCATTCATCAACCGACTCTTATGATATATGGTGAACAGGACACAATTCCCAAATCTGAAAACCTGAAAAATATTGTTCCTAATCTGGATATTGTGAGTCTGGATTGCGGCCATTGGATTCAACAAGAAAAGCCAGAAGAAACTACCCAAGTAATTTTAAAATGGTTAGAAAAACAGAATGCTTAACAAAGAAGTAAAAACGTATTTTCCTTAAAGCCAAACAAGTCTAGCCTTCCTTCAATAAGTTGGAATGAAGCCGCTCTCAAAGTCAGGAGACATTGTGTTGCAGAGAAATAAAAAACACTTATATTTTTCTAATTGTATTCCGCGTAAGACTGATATAATTAAACATACAAAATGTTGCTGCCGCCCCGAAAGTATGCCATAAAAAATGGGTTCCGAAACTGAACCATTCCCATTTATCAGCGATACGGAAGGTCAATGCAAAAACAAATGACAATACAGCAAAGCCTACCCATTTGCCAGCTTTCCATTGGGTATACATCAAATAACGCAATACCGAGAAAACTACAAATGAGGCCATGATTGCATAATTTAGGTTGATAAAAAGAGATGGATTATCTATCAAAATCCAGTTTCTCAAAGCAAACATAAGCAGTACATATACGAGAACCATTACAACAGCATAATACCATCTGGTGCTCTGCGCTATAAAATAAAATCCGGCAGACAGGCAGAGCAGCATGATGGGCAGCCAATCCATCATAATAAATACCGGCCATTGTCTGAATGAATGATAAACAGTTCCCCCTATGGCACCAATATATAATAAAACCAAACAGTAGGTTAAAAAAGGATATTGTTTAAAATTACCTTTCATTTTAAGGGTCCAAAAAATGGCTATGGCTAAAAAAAATACAGCTGTCACCGCATTTAACGGCTCAGGAAAAAACTGAGCCATATCTGTTTCTTTATATAACATGCCTCCGTCCGGAGGTAACTGATGTATTGGCATTGTCCTTTTTATATTTGTTCATAGGCATGCTGTAGAACACAAAATGCAAACAGAGCCAATTTTATTTAACATGAGTAAATTATTCTAAAATACTCATTTATTTCTCAAAATATAGAAAATTGATTTAATTTTTTAGTTAATTCTTTATAAACAATTTTTCCAGGGTATTATCATCAGTTTTTGATTCGCCGCTGGCGGATTTTGCTTAAGAATTGCGGAGTAATTCCAAGATAGGAAGCAATCTGTGTATTGGGAAGCCTGTTGGCCAGCTGAGCATAATGTTTGAGGAAAAATTCATATTTTTCTTCTCCTGTGGCACTTATATTCTGGAGTACCCTATTTTGGAGCTCGATGAATTTCTGTTCGATAATTATTCTGAAGTTTCTGTCAAATTTGGGATAATAAGTATAAAGATACCAAAGATCATTTTTTTCAATCTGCAAAACAGTAGAAGTTTCAAGAGCCGCAATGTACAATTGACTTGGTTTTTTATTATGAAAACTGTCTATATCCACAATCCAGTCATTCTCTGCCGCAAACTGGAGATTATGTTCTTCGCCGTTACCATCTATATTGTACATTTTTAAACATCCTGAGACAACAAATGTATAATATTGACACACTTCATTTTCTTTCAGAATAAACTGTTTTCGTTTGATTCTCCTTTCAACAAAACGTTCATTCAACACTTCAATTTCTTTCTTTGAAAGCGGAATATAGCTTTTAAAATATTCTACAAGCGGAATGGTTTCTTTTGACATTGTAAATAAAACTTGTTATATAGATTCTGAATAAATCACCATAACAATATATCAAAAAAAACTGAACAGATACACATATGAAAAGCTTCAAAAAAAATAATATCAAAATATAAGCTCAACAATGTTCTTTTTTATATCAACAATCATAAAACAATATGCAGAAGCTCAAAAAACAGATTATTTGTGAAAAAAATATAATATTTGAACGTAAGAAATCACCCATAAGAAAAATATTTGAAAAAATAAATACCTTACTTTCTGGCATAACAAAATTTATCTGATTATATTGCATCTGTCTATTAATAAGTGTTTCCCCCACTGAACAGACCAATGTATATACTTTTAAAAGCCGATGAAAGAATTACAAAAACTCACCAAAGATCAATTATACAAAAAACTCAAAGAAAAATCTGAAAATCTATATACCATTGCCCATGAAGCGCTGGAAAATAATTTCTTTAATGAAAGCTCTTTAGATGAAGAAAGTCTTGCCGAGTTTCTTGAAATGCTGGATGAGGAAACAGCAGAAAAAATAAAAGATGCTTCCCTTCACATTAATAATGAAAATGACGCTCCAGAGATTGTCCTTATAGAGAACGAAAACAGCACTTCCCTTGAATTGATTACCGATGAAAATGAGGGCTATAAAATCATTTTCATAGAAGGTGACATTCATTTATCCGAAACCCTTTTTGTTGAAGACTATATCGTTCTTATTGCAACAGGTAATATACAGGCAGAAAATATTATCATCAACGGTTCACTGTACTGTTCCGGAAATGTTACCAGCAAAGTATTATTCGGAGCATCTGGTAATGATAATGAAACGTATATCGGTGGAAGTATTATGACTTCTCTGATTGCAGAAAACGGACATTATACGGTTGCAGAAGGCAATATATATTCCAGGTATTTAATTAGTTTTCATAACGAAATAACAGGAAAAACCGGAAAGTTCATCGAAAATATCAGCATGGAAAAACCAAGTGAAATTGGACTGTTGAATCCCGAAATTCTTGACGAAGACGGATATTTTGATGAAGATTCTTTTTTAAACTTTATTGATACCAATCCTCCGGATGCCTTATTTGTAAAACCTACTAACTTATTTTGATACATCCCACAGCAACAGATTGTTATAAACCAGAACTCTAAAGACTTTTCATCACTGTTTATAATCAGGAGAAAAAATTTTTTTCTAAAAAAACTTTAGAATAACTTTGCAAAAAATTTCTGTTGAAAGACCTGCTTCTTATTACTCCGCCTTTTACACAACTTAACACTCCTTATCCTGCAACTGCTTATATTAAAGGATTTTTAAATACCAAAAATATTTCCGGTTATCAGGTAGATTTGGGGATTGATGTTATTTTGGAATTATTTTCAAAAGACGGAATTCAGAAGGTTTTCAGCAAAAAAACTGATCTTCATGATACCTCTGAAAATTCTCAGAGAATCTATGCCTTAAGAGAAGAATATATCAAGACCATAGATCAGGTTATTCTGTTTTTACAGGACAAAACGCCCACTTTGGCAAGACAGATCTGCAGTATGAACTTCCTTCCTGAAGCTTCCCGTTTCAACCAGCTGGATGATATGGAATTTGCTTTTGGAAATATGGGTCTGCAGGACAAAGCCAAACATCTGGCAACCTTATACTTAGAAGACATATCTGATTATATTGTTGAAAATATTGATCCTGATTTTGGTTTCAGCAGATATGCTGAACGTCTCGGAAAAAGTGCCAATTCTTTTGATGAATTGTATTCAAAATTATCTGGAGGCTCAACATTTATTGATGAATTTACTTTAAAAATTCTTCGTGAAAAAATAGAAACGGTTCAGCCGAAACTGGTTTGCTTTTCAATCCCTTTTCCCGGCAATCTGTACTCTGCTTTCAAATGTGCGCAATGGATCAAAATGAATCATCCTCACATCAAAATTGCGATGGGTGGAGGTTTCCCCAACACCGAATTAAGAGAAATTAAAGATCAGAGAGTTTTTGAATTCTTTGATTTTATTACCCTAGATGATGGCGAACTTCCTATTGAACTTCTTCATCAAAATTTAGAAATTTCCAATGGAGAAGGTGAATTTAAAAGAACTTTTCTTCTCGAAAATAATGAAGTTGTTTATAAGAATAATTCAAAAAGACACGACTACAAACAGGCTGATATCGGTACTCCGGATTATACAGATCTAAGACTGGATCAATATATTTCCGTTATCGAAATCGCCAATCCCATGCACAGTTTATGGAGTGACGGAAGATGGAACAAACTCACGATGGCCCATGGATGCTATTGGGGAAAATGTACATTCTGTGATATTTCTTTAGACTATATCAAAATCTACGAGCCTATTTCTGCTAAGATCCTGGTAAACCGAATTGAAGAATTGATCAGAACAACAGGTGAAACAGGATTCCATTTTGTGGATGAAGCTGCACCGCCTGCTTTGATGAGAGAGGTTGCTTTGGAAATTCTCCGAAGAAATCTTGTCGTTACCTGGTGGACGAATATCCGTTTTGAAAAAAGCTTCACCAGAGACTTATGCTACCTCCTGAAACTTTCGGGATGTGTTGCTGTTTCCGGAGGACTTGAAGTGGCCAGTGACCGATTGCTGAAATTAATTGACAAAGGAGTTTCTGTAGAACAGGTTGCCAACGTAACAAGAAATTTTACAGAAGCCGGAGTTATGGTGCATGCATATCTGATGTATGGCTACCCTACCCAAACCGTTCAGGAAACAGTTGATTCTTTGGAAATGATCCGGCAGATGTTTGAAATGGGAATTCTTCAAAGTGGTTTCTGGCATCAGTTTGCAATGACTGCCCATTCTCCTGTTGGAATGAAGCCTGAGGATTTTGGAGTAATTCCTATAAAACAAGAAATTCTGTTTGCCAATAATGATATAGACTTTCAGGATAAAACCGGAATTGATCATAACAAGTTCAGTTTCGGATTGAAAAAATCTTTATTCAATTTTATGCATGGAGTGAATTTTGAACTGCCACTTCAGGAATGGTTTGATTTTAAAATTCCAAGAACAACTATTCATCCGGATTATATCCACGACTGTCTTTTAGAAGATGGGCAGTTTCAACTGAAGACCAATTCGAAAGTTGTCTTTCTGACCAAAAATGTAATCGCTGAGAATCGCGTAAAAAATAAAAAGAAATACTCTGGTACATATACGATCCTTACATTCCACCTAAAAACCAATATTGTAAAGGTTGAACTGGAACAGGAAAAGGCAGAATGGCTGATGAATGTATTGGAAGAAAATTCTATTGAAAACTCAAAAAAACCTACTATTCAACAACTTAAGAATCACTTTGAAGAGAATTTTGAAGATTTTGAGCTATTCTGGTTCTCAAAACCAATGCAGCAGTTGAAGGAAAATGGAGTGATTTTAAGTTTATAAAAATTTTCAATTTTTTCTCAGGGATTTTTAAAAATAGGAAGTTTTGTGCTTTTTTATATCCTATGGGATGATTAAGCTCCATTTTACTTTATGAAAATTATTTTGGCTGAAGCCAATTGTCACTTTATTAAACGAACAAACGGGCTAAAGCCCGTTTCTATTAAATATTATTTCTCTCGAATACAGATTACAAATTTTACAAATCTGTTTTCTCTTTAAAGCATTAATTAGGGGTTTCTTTTGAAACAGTACCCACAGATACTTTTTCCTGAATTTTAATAAAATTAGGATCCATAATAGCCATGCGTTCTGCAAGGGCTTTATAAGTCGGGAACTTTAGAATAGAAGCTCTCCCAGACATTTCTTTGTAAATCGTGAAAGATTTTCCGCCTGCTGTCTTTAATTGCTTTGTGGTCGTAATATACCTGCCGATTAGTTTGCTTTTGGCATCATAAATCTCAATATCTATAGGTGTTTTATCCATAATTATATCCTGTGAGCCGAAACTTACAGGCAGATTGGTAAAATATCCCACCGGAACACCATTACTTAAGATCTCTCCCACTTTATTGACCTCAATATTCATCTTATCAATTTTCTTTCTGATCGTGTATGCATCTTTCGTTTTGCTGTCCAGCTTTCTTTTCGGAACATTTGAAAAGATCTCATCAAGGTTTTTCACATTGATCCCTTTATTATCAATGATTTTAAGATCCTTAACCGAAGTAAAAACTGCTGACTTTTCTTCACCGGAGAACGCTGAAGGTGATGAATAATCAATTTCAATCGTTTTGTCCCTGTTATATACTCTATTGATACTGATATAGCTGTCGCGAACAGAATCAACGATACTTTTATCAATGAATTTTATAATATACATTGGGGTTTCCTTCAGATCCATAAACGTATATTCGCTGGATTTGTTAGACAGTTTCGCTACCGGAATACCATCCAGATTGATTATTCCTCTTTTGGTTTTGATATTCTGAGCTTGAAGGAAAACACCCAGAACTGTAAAGAATATGATTATGCCTCTCTTCATACAATCAAACTTTTACAAATAAAAAAAGTGTAACACAAAGTTACACTTTCTTGAAAATATATTTAGCTTTTCATTTAATTATTCACAAAGGATAATACCTTTATCATGATTAAATTCTACAACACCGCTTTTGATAGCATAAGCAAAAACAGAGTCTTTTCCAGCTTCTTTGGTAAAGTTTTTAGCAAAAGCCTCATCAATAGAATTAGCAAAAAGCTTTACATTACCTCCGATCAAAGAAGAAACAATTCCCGCGTGGTTTTTCATGATGTGAAATTCACCATTTTTTCCAGGCAATAATACTGAGTCTACTTCTCCTTCAAAAACTACGTATTCTGGTGTTAAAATTTTTATATTCATTTTAATTTAGATTTGAAGATTTCAGATTTCAGATTTCAGACAACCTTAAAGTCTCATGTCTGGTATCTTTTATCTTTATGTCTAATTATTAAGCGTTTTCAGCTAACATTTTTTGTCCTGCTTCGATAGCTTCTTCGATAGTTCCTTTCAAGTTGAAAGCAGCTTCTGGCAAGTGATCTAATTCACCATCCATAATCATAGTAAATCCTTTGATTGTATCTTTAATATCTACCAATGATCCTGGAATACCTGTAAACTGTTCTGCTACGTGGAAAGGCTGAGATAAGAATCTCTGAACTTTTCTTGCACGGTATACAACAGATTTATCTTCTTCAGAAAGTTCTTCCATACCAAGGATTGCGATGATATCCTGAAGAGCTTTGTATCTTTGAAGAATTTCTTTTACTCTTTGAGCACAGTCATAGTGTTCCTGACCGATAACTTCCGGAGCAAGGATTCTTGAAGTAGAAGCCAATGGATCTACCGCTGGGTAAATACCTAATGAAGCAATCTTTCTATCAAGTACCGTAGTTGCATCCAAGTGAGCAAAAGTAGTTGCAGGAGCCGGGTCAGTTAAGTCATCCGCAGGTACGTATACCGCTTGTACTGAAGTAATTGAACCATTTTTAGTTGAAGTAATTCTTTCCTGCATCGCACCCATTTCAGAAGCAAGAGTTGGTTGGTAACCTACCGCTGATGGCATACGACCAAGAAGTGCAGATACCTCAGAACCAGCCTGTGTAAAACGGAAGATGTTATCTACGAAGAAAAGTACGTCTCTACCTTGTCCGCTTTCTCCACCGTCTCTGTAGTACTCAGCTAATGTAAGACCAGAAAGTGCTACTCTAGCTCTTGCACCTGGCGGCTCGTTCATCTGTCCGAAAACGAATGCAGCTTTAGAATCTTTCATAGCTTCTAAATCTACTTTAGAAAGATCCCAACCTCCGTTTTCCATAGAGTGCATGAAATCATCACCATACTTGATAATTCCTGATTCCAGCATCTCTCTCAAAAGGTCATTTCCTTCTCTCGTTCTTTCACCTACTCCGGCAAAAACAGAAAGACCTCCGTGTCCTTTTGCAATATTGTTAATCAACTCCTGAATCAATACTGTTTTACCTACACCGGCACCACCGAACAAACCAATTTTACCTCCTTTTGCGTAAGGCTCAACTAAGTCGATTACTTTAATACCTGTAAATAAAACTTCTGCAGAAGTTGAAAGTTGATCAAATTTTGGAGCTGGTCTGTGAATTGGTAGACCACCCTCCTTAGAAATATCTTGAAGTCCGTCGATAGCATCACCAACAACGTTGAATAGTCTTCCGTTTACAGCCTCTCCGATTGGCATCATAATAGGATTTCCGTATCCAATTACGTCCTGCCCTCTTTTAAGACCGTCAGTAGCGTCCATTGCGATACATCTTACTGTATCTTCGCCAATATGTTGTTCTACCTCTAAAACTACTTTTTCACCGTTTTCTTTTGTAATTTCTAACGCGTCATAGATTGCTGGAACAGCTTCCACATCTGTGAAGACAACGTCGATTACCGGACCAATAATTTGAGAAATTTTACCTTTAATTTGGTTTGCCATTGCTAAATTTTTTCTTGGTGCAAATATAGTGATTCTTCATAAACCCGCAATTGGTAAAAAAAAGATTTTTATCATGCTTTTGAGAATAGATTATTTTAGTATTATAACGATATAACAATGAATAGGTGCTGCAATAGTAAGGTTATAGGTATTACTCCATTGTTATATTGATACATTGGTACATTATTTCTATATTTGCAGTCAAATTTTTCCGTTTTGAAAGTTTTCAAGAATTTTACAGATTATTCCTCACAGAAGCCTTTAGCATTGTCTTTAGGAATGTTTGACGGGGTACATCTCGGGCACAAGAGTATTATTGATGAACTGACGAAAGTAGGTACAGAGAACAATCTGGAAACTGCTATCCTTACTTTCTGGCCGCATCCAAGGTTTGTTTTTAATCCTAATGAAGATTTAAAACTTCTGAATACCTTAGAAGAAAAGAAACAGCTGGTTGAGAAGTATGGTGTTGATAATCTGTTCCTGAAGGAGTTTGATGAAGAGTTCAGAAACTTAACCGGAGAAGAATTTGTACGTCAAATTTTAATTGATAAACTCAACGTTAAATACCTTATTATAGGATATGACCATTCTTTCGGAAAAAACAAGAGTGGAAATTTTGAACTTCTTCAAACATTATCCAAGGAGCTTGATTTTGATGTTGAACAAATGGAAGCAATCAATATTCACGAAAACAATATCAGTTCCACGAAAGTACGTAATGCCCTTTTAACAGGAAATATTAAGGAGGCCAACGAAATGCTGGGATACTCCTACTCTGTTTCAGGAACGGTAGTTCACGGGAAGAAAATCGGAAGAACAATTGGCTATCCAACGGCCAATATTGATACGGAATCAATTAAACTTTTACCTAAAAAAGGAGCTTATATTGTAGAAGTATTCATAAAAGGCAACCAATATAAAGGAATGCTGAGTGTGGGAACCAACCCTACGGTAAATGGAGAGAAATTAACTGTGGAAGTTTATATCCTTGATTTTGATGGAGATATCTATGATGAAGAAATTACGGTAAGTTTCAGAGATTTTCTTCATGATGAAATCAAATTTGAAGGTCTTGAAAAATTGATTGAAAGACTGGACGAAGATAAGAGGTTAACAGAGAAATTTGATTTTTAAGATATCAAAAAGGCTATTCAGTGATGAATAGCCTTTTTATTTATTTCAATATTTTTAAGTATATTTTCTGAGGTTCACTACTTAGTTTCACGTTAGGAAACTGTTTGTCATAATCAACAAAAATATCCCCTTTTTCATCTGCTTTTCCGTTTCCGTCAGAATCCCAGCTTATTGTTACATAATATTTTGCCGGTCCTGCAGGTTTTGGATTGATTTTGCTTTCAGCATCTTTGGGTACTGGCAGGTCAATAGTGAACGGTACAGATTTCTGCTCATACTCTTTTTCTGTAATTAAAGTGGCAGGAGCATCTGCCAGTTTTTCATCCATTCCGTGTAAGCTTACTTTAAGTTTTGGATTTTTAATCGTAAAATTCTCTGTTCCTGAAAATTCTATTTTAAGATTTTCTGAAGCTGAGACAGCAGAAGCCGGATTTTCAGCAGTGCTTTTCTTTACTGATTGGGTGCAGCTTGACAACATCAATGTACCTGCTGCTACGAATAATAAAAGGTGATTTCTCATTTGTTATTTATTTTGTTAACATTAATCATGTATTTCACTGACCATATGTAACAAATTCCATACCTTAAATTATTTTTATTATTTTATAAAGAATTTACTGCATTCTGAGCCTTCTTTGTCAGGGATTTAAAAACCAAATCATAGGAATGGTCAATGAGTTTAAAGATCATATCTCTTTTCAAACCATCTGCTGTTACAGAATTCCAATGGGTTTTGTTCATATGATAAGCCCCTGTAATCTGAGGATACTGTTCACGAAGCTCTGCACTCCATTCAGGATCTGTTTTTACATTAATCGCTAAGGGTTGTCTTTCAAGCCCCATCAGTAAAAACATTTTGGTGTCTACTTTCAACACAAGGGTCTCGTTATCAAACGGAAAGCTTTCCGTAACTCCTTTTTTCGCAAGACAGTAATCTAAAATTTCGTTGGCATCCATATCAGAGATAAGTAATGAGTGATCAATAATTAGTAATGATTAAATGATATAATTCTTTAATCTTTAATTCAAATTTAGTAAATTTAAGAAAGAAATAATCTCACAAATCACAATTATTATGAAAGCTTTGGTAATAGGTGCTACAGGCGCCACGGGAAAAGATCTTGTCAATCAGCTATTGAATGACAAAGAGTTTGACGAAGTGGATATTTTTGTTAGAAAACCTGTTGATATTCAGGATGAAAAGCTTAAGGTTCATATTGTGAATTTTGAAAAGCCTGAAGAATGGAAAGATATGGTGAATGGAGATGTGGCATTTTCGTGCCTGGGAACTACTTTAAAAGATGCAGGAAGTAAAGAGGCCCAAAAGAAAGTAGATTTCGATTATCAGTATGAATTTGCAAAAGCTGCGAGAGAAAATAATGTGGAAGATTATATTCTGGTATCCGCTTATGGTGCCAATCCGCAATCCAAAATTTTCTATTCTAAAATGAAAGGTGAGCTGGAAGAAGCCGTAAAGCTGCTGCATTTCAATAAGATCACTATTTTCAAACCGGGAATGCTTGAACGGACAAATTCTGAGAGAACCGGAGAAGTTCTTGGCAGCCGGATTATAAAATTTGCCAATAAACTGGGGTTATTAGAAAGCCAAAAGCCACTCCCCACCAATATTCTGGCAAAAGCAATGATAAAATCTTCAAAAATAAAAAGTAACGGATACTCCAGTATAAAGCTTGGAAATATTTTCTGTTTTGCGGAAAAGACTAATGAATAAAAGATTAGAGGTACTGGCTTCGGGTTAATGCGGTTTGGCTTTGTTATTAATTTCCCTAAAACCTAAGCCCTAACCCCTATTACATATTACCTATTACCTATTACAAAATTACTTTGTGGTTTTACTTCCCATTTTTTGTCCCAGCTTTTCATATTCAATATCATTAGGTTCCCAAAGTTCTATTTTGTTGCCTTCAATATCCATAATATGGACAAATTTCCCATATTCATAAGTCTCCATTTTATCAACAATGGTTACATTTTCTTTTTTAAGCTGCTCGATCAGTTTTTCAAGATTTTCTACCCGATAATTGATCATGAAATCTTTCTCAGAAGGCTGAAAATATTTTGTTTTTTCACTGAAAGGACTCCATTGGCTAAATCCTTTTTTAGATTGATCTGCTCCCTGATACCACTCGAATACAGCTCCGTATTCATTGGTCACAAGTCCCAGATGGCTTTCATACCATTCTCTCATCTTTTTAGGATCTTTACATTTAAAAAAGATTCCGCCGATACCGGTTACTCTTTTTGTTTCATCAGATTTATTTTCTGTAACGGCTTTAAAAGCAAATCCTGACATAAAAGCTGCCAGAATAGAAAGGGTAAAAATTATTTTCTTCATAAGAAATCATTGATGGTTATAAAAATAAAAAAAGTGGATGTAAACACCCACTTGTAAAAATATACTTTTTTCTCTTTATTTCAGATACTTTGTAATCGCCTCATCAGTAGGCTTTGTAGTACTTACAAAAGAATCAATCAATTTTCCGTTTTCATCAACCAGGAATTTGGTAAAGTTCCAAAGAATGGTTGTATTTTTTACTCCGTTTAATTCCTGTTCTGTTAAATACTTGAAGATCGGGGCGGTATCATCTCCTTTTACGGAGACTTTAGCTGCCAAAGGGAATGTCACTCCGTAATTTTTCTGACAGAAAGCGCCAATTTCGGTATTGGTTCCAGGTTCCTGTTCGCCAAAATTATTGGCAGGGAATCCTACTACAACCAGCTTATCTTTATATTCCTCATATACTTTCTCAAGATCAGCATACTGAGGAGTAAATCCACATTCTGAAGCGGTATTGACAATCAGGATTTTCTTTCCTTTGAAATCTGCAAAATTGATTTCTTTCCCGTCAAGACTTTCTACTTTGAAGTCATATATTGTTTTTCCCATAAGTTCAGTGGTTTTGGCTTTAGAAATTTCACTTTTTTGATTGGTGCAGCTTTGCAGGAATGCTATACAAGAAAGCAGCAGTAAAAAAATATTTTTCATTTTTTATCATTTTATGCAGCCGGGCTGCAGTTGAATTAAAACTTAAAAATGTTAGCCGGAAAAACTTTGTTGATTTCTACTTTGTTCAGTAACATCACATAATCTCCGTCTTTTTTGGTACTGGAAGATTCAATTCTGAAAGGCATAATAATATTTCCTACTTTTTTATAGTCAGAATATATCAGCGTTTCATCTTTTTTCACTTCTTTTAAAAGCATATAAGTCTTTGTATCAAAATAATACATATTCTTATTCACATTTTTGGTAAGTTCTACTTTATGACAGTAGATGTCTCCTACTTTTTCTTTTCCAAGATATTTGGCATCAAAACCTTTGTTTTCCCAATCAATGAAGTCATTATCAAAACTTTCCGGTACATATTCAGGGTATTCCTGAAGTTTATTGGCGGCATAATTCATTGCATATCCTTTGGTACCGTCAAAACCTTCAATTGCAGTTTCTTTTCCGCCGGTAGTAATTAATGTTTTAGTAAGATTTGGACGCTGCTGATAAATTTTTATCGGATATTCATCTTTGATTCCCAATACTACTTTTCCCTGAAGCAATACTGAATTCAAAAGTTTCCAATTGGTTAACCCTCCGGATAATTCAATGTTTTTGTCTATAATTTCCTTTGCAGTCTGCGCAAATGTTAAATACGAAAATATCAGTCCAAATACTAATAGTAACTTCTTCATTAATTTTATTTATAAATTCAAATATAGGGGGATTTATGTACAATTGCAAAAAAAGGCGAAAGAGCGAATCTGTGAATCTGCTTTTTGCCTCTACATTATTTAAATCAGCTTTCTGGCTTTTTCAAGATCTTCCGGTGTATCAATACCCACTCCTACGAAATTGGTTTCTATCATTTTGATCTTCATTCCGTATTCAAGATAGCGGATGCATTCGATTTTTTCAGATATTTCCAATGGTTTCATTTCCAGTTTTGAAAACTGCAATAGCGCTTCCTTCCTGAAAGCATATACCCCAATATGTTTAAAATAGCTTATACCATAGGAAACTTCCCTGTGAAAAGGGATTACAGAACGGCTGAAATACAAAGCAAAACCATTGTTATCTGTAATAACTTTTACATTATTAGGATTTTCAACTTCCTCTTTCTCATGCAGCTGTATTTTTAAAGAAGCTAAAGAAATTTCCTGCTGATCATCATGTTTAAAGACTTCAATCAGCTGATGTAAAGGTTCCAGTTTAAGGAAAGGCTCATCACCCTGAACATTGATCACGATATCGCAGTCTATATTCTGTACAGCTTCGGCAATACGGTCGCTTCCAGTCTCGTGCTGTCCTGTCATAACAGCTTTTCCACCGTTTTTTTCGATTTCATCAAAAATAATTTCAGAGTCTGTTGCCACAAAAACTTCGTCAAATAGCCCGGTTTCCACTACGTTCTGATAAGTGGTAGTGATAACGGTTTTTTCTCCTAAAATCTGCATTAGTTTCCCTGGAAAACGGCTCGCTTCGTAACGTGCAGGGATGACAGCTATTATTTTCATTCAATAAAAATATTAAGTAAATCTCTTTAATTCAACAGGTTTCATTGCAATATTTGTAAAAGCTGCAATAATCCTTTTATCTTGAGATCAAATGTAGTGAAAAGTATCTTATTTACTCTACAAAACAGAGTTTTTGGCAGCTTAAAAAGAGAGTTTTACACCTACCATATTATATTCCCATTGGCGGGATGCCGTAAAATTCAGATTATATTTTGTTTTTCCGATGGTGCCTTCTGATGAAGTATATCGGCTTTTTGATATTGTTTTTCCAATAAAATATCCCATTAATAAAGCGAGCGGATAATCTGAAGCCCAGTGAACTTTACTTTGCATCATCTGAAAACATAAAGCTCCTGCTAAAGTGTACCCTATCGGTTTGATCCATACTGCATCCGGATAATTATCTGCAATCACTGTAATTCCAGCCATAAAGGTTGTTAAATGTCCTGACGGCATCGCATCATAGTTCGAGGTATTCCTGCCAAATTCTGAAAAGCTTGGAAAAGGATTCCAGGCACCTCCTTTATTTCCGTTGATCTCTGCAATAAAAGGGCTTTCTCTTCCGGTAATTCTTTTGATAGTTTGGGTGAAAACTCCGGAAAGAATTAAACTTTCCATCAAACCACTGGCTGTAGCCTGTGCCCTGTAATCATTTTTAATCAAACCATACGTTCCAAAACCAATGCCCAGTAAGACCAGTGTGGAACCATTTCCTATCAGATATAAGGTAGATCCAATATCTTTAGGGATTTTAAAAACACCACCTATTTTGTTGTAGTTATTGTCTTTATCCATTCCCCATCTTTCTCCCAACTCTCTTGAATTGTCAATCAGTTTCTGATCAAATGGCAAGAGAATCAGAGTAGCAGCAACGGCACCTCCAAGATAATAAGCATGATCTTTGGCAACGAAATCTTTATTTGTATTGATAAAGTTTCTGGGTAATTTCGTTACAAAGTCCAATAATTTGGGTTTTGGGTAAGTTCTGACAGAACCGTCTTTCAAGGTATAAGTCTGTACTTTTTGCAGCTCAGATTCCTTGGGCAATTCTTTTACTTTCAGTGTGTCAACTTCTTGTGAGCATACCAATATTGAAACTGGTAAGAGTAGAAATCTCAGTTTTTTCATCGTGTAATTTTCAACTTTATTATATTCAGGTGTGTGTAAAAGCCTCAAAGGTAATTCCTAGTTGAGCTTAGTACAAAGAAGTTGTTTAATTTTTAATATTTATTTAATCTTTTACGGATAAACGCACATCTAATTCAAATATTTGATGAGAAAAATAACTCCGTACATCCAGGAAATGTACAGAAAAGAGTAAAAAAAACCGAATCCAATGCTTTTTAAGAAATCGCCTTTACATTTTCCTGAATTTTTAAAAACCAATCTGAGTGCCCTGAAAAACACCCAATACAAGCTGGCAGTCAATAATAATATAGCCGACCAAAAGAAAAGTCCCAAAAAATAAGAAAGAAAGATCAACAAAATTGAAAATACAATCCACAAAAGAATGGAAATGATAATGCCTCCTATTCCATCGCCTACAGCTGGGGGATCAAATTCAAAACCATTAAGTTTTGGGGTTTTATCAGTATATCTTTGTATTCTTTCTTTGTTTAAAACATTCCCGACATTGTCTTTCAATTTCAAGCCATAATACAGTCCTGCACTGATAAACAGAAAAAATGTTCCAGCCAAAAAAGAGGTTGATACAATAGAATTCTGAAATAGAGAGCGATGTGCTGCTTTTCCGGAAAGCCAAACGCTTAGAATTACTACTGCAATAATCACCAGCGTTGAAAAAAACAGATATTTTGTTTCCAGAAAAGATTTCCGTGGAAGTTTCATGGTTTATATTGTATTTGAAACGCTTCGACTCCGCTCAGCCTGACACTATTAATATAAATTTAATTTTAATGATGTCATGCCGGACAGAGTCGAAGCATATTTTTATGTAAAGCCTATTTTAAATTGTTCAAAGCACTTTCCAGTTTTGGAAGCATTACTTTGATCTCATCTGTAGCCAATCCTCCTACAGAAGCACGGAACCAAGGTTCAGATTTGTCTTCTCCGAAGGCTGAGAATGGTACTAAAGCCACCCCTGCTTCATTGATCAGGTAAAATACCAGGTCTGAAGAGTTTTCAATGATTCCTCCATCGGGTTTTGTTTTTCCGATATAGTTTAACTTAATCGTAAGATAAAGAGCTCCCATGGGTTCGATACTGTCTACTGAAAGTCCTTTTCCTTTTAAATCCTGAACTCCGTTGTGAAGAACTTTTAAACTTTCTTCAAGTTTACCTTTAAAATCCTCAACAAAAGTATCTACATTCTCTGGGTTTGCATAGAATTTAGCCGTAGCTTCCTGCTCTGGTTTTGGTGCCCATGCTCCAACGTGAGTAAGAAGTGCTTTCATTTTATCAAGAATATGAGCAGGCCCGAATCCCCATCCTACACGTACTCCTGTTGCTGCAAGGCATTTGGAAATACCATCGATGTAGATTGTATAGTCTTTCATTTCAGGGAAAAGAGAAACAGGATCTACATGCTCAGCGCCAAAAGTAAGACAAGAATAGATCTGGTCATACATTAAGTATAACGGTTTTTCGTCTGCCCCTCTTTTTTTGTTTTCAGCGATGACCAATTCACAGATTTCTGAAAGCTGCTCTTTTGTAAACATTGTTCCTGTAGGGTTCAATGGTGAGCAAAGTGCTAATAATACAGCTCCATCCAGATGAGGTCTTAGATCATCTGCTGTCGGAAGAAAGTTAGTTTCAGGTTTTGTTTTTACTTCTACAGCATTGGCAGAAGTAAGATAAGCATAGTGATTGTTGTTCCATGATGGTGTAGGATAAACTACTTTATCTCCTTCGTCTACAATTGTTTTGTATACCGCATAAATCAAAGGTCTTGATCCTGCCGTAATCAAAATATCTTCTGGAGAATAGTCCAGGTTCCATCTTTTTTTAAGGTCTTTGGAAACTTCTTTTCTTAAAGATAAAAGTCCATTTGCAGGCGGATAATTCGTCAGATTATTCTGATATGCTTTCTGAATCTCTTCCTTCAGCAATGCCGGAATAGGATAGATATTAGAATTCAGATCACCAATAGTAAGATTGGCAATTTCTGCTCCCTTTGCTTTTAGATCATTTACTTCGTTACCAATTTTTACAATTTCAGAACCGATCAGGTTCGCTGCTAATTTTGAAACTTTCACTTTTTCTTATTTTAAATTTATATTATCGTTCTCCATTGATCTTTTCATCTATTTGATCTACCGGCGTTTGCGCATCAAAAAGAGTAATTATTTCTTTTGCTTTTTTTGCCGTATTGGAATTCGGATATTTTTTAATAATCCTGTTGAATTCCGCTCTGTTTTCATCGTTTAGTTTTCCTGTTCCTTTGTCCTGATCTCTTTCGTAAGTGGGTGTATTATCCATTCCCAAAAGATAATCAGACAAATATATTTTATAATCCTGTTCTACAGCTTTTAAAAGGTTACTCTTAGGATATTTCTTCATGAAATTTTCCCAAAACATGAGCCTGTCTCCAAGCTGTTCCCAGGTAATTATCAGTCCTGCATCTGCAGCATAATTGGATTCACTTTCTTTATCAGTCTGTGAAATGTAGACTTCATAATCAGGAGTTACCTTATTTTTAAACAGAGAAGAATAATATCCGGGCACAGTCCATATTTCAGTCATCCCTTCTCCTACTTCCCTGAACTCAAGGCCTTCTTTTTTCAGTTCTGAAGCTATTTTTTTAACATTGTCCGGCAAATTGTACTGATCCTTATCATAGTTATAATAATTCACATATTTATCTAAAATATCAGTATGTAAGCTCATCAGACATTCTGTATACTTTCCTCTTATTTTTAAATAATCTTCGTATACATTGTCATTCTGCTCCGGACTGTTTCCAGCCATTTCTTTTTCGATTTTTGTACGGTACCATTGAAGTGATGTGATATAATCCTCCGTTTTATGAGCTGGAGAACATGCTGTATCTATCGGTTTGTACTGATCTTCTTTGGTTTCTGTAGTAGCAATCGAATCATTTTCAAGTTTTGTCTCTGAAACTGCAGTTTCCTTTTTACAGGAAACTACAGCTGCAGAAAGCAGGCAAACCGCTATTATTTTTTTAATCATCTACTATTTTTGGGGAAATTAATCCAGTTTCAAATCTGTTTTAACGGCCCCTATTTTAGTTTCCAATGATTTTAATTTATCTCTGAAATCCGCTTCTGAAGTAATAGAATCCTTCACTGAAACATAGAACTTGATTTTTGGTTCTGTTCCTGAAGGTCTTACGCATACTTTTGTTCCATCCTGTGTGTAATAAATCAATACGTTGGACTTTGGAATATCATTCATTACTTTTTTCTCGTTGGTAGAAATGGTAAGGCTTGTCTGTTCTTTGAAATCCTTTACTTCTTCCACTAATGATCCTGCCAATTCTTTTGGAGGGTTTTCACGGAAGTTTTTCATCATATTCTCGATCTCTTCAGCGCCTTCTTTTCCTTTTCTTACAATGTTGATTAATCCTTCGTAATACATTCCAAGATCTTCATAGATCTCGATCATGTACTGATACATTGTTTTTCCGTTGGCTTTGCACCACGCTGCAATTTCGCAAGCTAAAAGGATACTTCCACAAGAATCTTTGTCACGAACGAAATCTCCGGTCATAAATCCGAAACTTTCTTCACCTCCACACACAAATTTTTGTGTTCCTTCTGCTTCACGGATCATTTTTCCGATCCATTTGAATCCGGTAAGACCTACTTTGCACTCTACTCCGAATTTCTGAGCGATATCAAAGAAGATATCTGAAGTTACAATCGTAGAACCTATAAATTCTTTTCCTGTAATTCTTCCCTGTTTTCTCCATTCATTCAGGATATAGTAGGTAAGAATGGTATTGGTCTGGTTTCCGTTCAACAGCTGCATTTCACCATCAAGATTTCTTACCGCAATTCCCAATCTGTCACCATCCGGGTCTGTGCCAATCACGATATCTGCATTCGTAATTCTTGCAAGATCCATTGCCATTTCCAATGCTGCAGGCTCTTCCGGGTTTGGAGAATCTACAGTAGGGAAATTTCCGCTTGGGATCATCTGTTCTCTCACAAGATCTATTTTTTTGAATCCTGCTTTTTCAAGTGCTTTAGGAACAGTGGTATATGTTGTTCCGTGGATTGATGTGAAAACTATATTTAAATTTTCTTTTCCAACATTCTGATAGGTAGAGTTTTCAATACATGCATCGATATATACATCGTCCTGCTCCTCTCCGATCCACTCGATAAGATCATCATTTCCGTTGAATTTAATTTCTTCAAACTTTACAGAATATACTTCATTGATAATGGCTTCATCATTAGGCGGAACAATCTGAGCTCCGTCATTCCAGTATACTTTATAACCGTTGTATTCCGGCGGGTTATGAGAAGCTGTCAATACAATTCCCCCGTTACATTTTTTATCACGTACTGTGAAAGACAATTCCGGAGTGGGTCTGTGATCTTTGAAAAGCAGTACTTTGATTCCATTGGCTGTCAAAACATCAGCTACCAGCTTTCCGAATTCTTTTGAGTTATGACGAACA
Source organism: Chryseobacterium sp. D764 (assembly GCF_019317325.1). Classification (NCBI taxonomy): domain Bacteria; kingdom Pseudomonadati; phylum Bacteroidota; class Flavobacteriia; order Flavobacteriales; family Weeksellaceae; genus Chryseobacterium; species Chryseobacterium sp. D764. The sequence continues at coordinate 1,043,921 of NZ_CP079219.1, forward strand.
TCATAAGCAATAGCTACTTTGATCTCTTCTCCTTTGAATTGCTGCAGCATATAGTTCGCCAATCCTTGTGTAGCCTGTCCTAATGTATATTTATTCAAGCGGTTGGTTCCTACTCCCATTATTCCACGCATTCCTCCTGTCCCGAATTCCAGTTCTCTGTAGAAAGAATCTTCCAGATCTAGAGAATTGCTGTCAATCAGTGATTGTACAGCCTCTCTTGTTTCTTTATCGAAGGTATCACTTAACCAAAGTTTCGCTTTTTCTAGTGTATTCATATTTATGTCTAAGTTTTTTAAGCTGGAAGAGAGAAGCTGGAGGCTAGAAGTTATATTGTGCCTGCTTCAAAATTCTGGCTTTGTTTTTATTTTTTCTATTTTTATTTTTAAATATGTTTGGAAGCAAATTTCTAATCTGGAAAATAAGAAGTATGAAAAACTAATAGTACTCCCATCTTCCAGCTTCTGACTTCCAGCCAAACTACTCTAATTTCTTATTTTCAACTTTCGTTGTTTTCTCTATTTTAAAAGCTCTGATAGGGTCGTTGTAATAGATAAATTTTGCAGTATTCTGAATATGTCCTTTTAAAGAATCTTTTACATTTACTTCTGCATAATTCCCGTTTTTAGAGTCGATATTCAAATTGGTAATTTTCCAGTATGGAGCAATTAAACTTGCTGTATCTGAAATCTTTATAACGGCATCTTTGGACAATCCAAGGAAATTGGCGCGGCTTCTGTTGTGCATTTCCACCTCTGCTCTTCTGGTATTTACAGACCCCATGAAGCTTGCATTATTTTTCATGCTAAGTCTGAAATTGTCTGTCTTTATTTCACTTGAAATATTCACTTCCACAGAATCAGAAACAGCTACTTTTTCCAGGTTATATTTTGAATAAATTGTTACATTATAAAAATCCACTCCTTTAGTACCTCTTTTTTCTTTGATGAAAAGGGTCTTATCTTTTACATCCACATCAAGGTTATTAGCAACATTCGGATAGGTTTCTATTTCCACAAAATTCTTAGGCCCTTTGGCATAAAATACACGGAATTTCCCTTCCAGATCAAGGTTTACAAACTCCGAAACATCCACATCCTTCTTTTCAATATTTCCTTTCGGAGAAACTTTTCCACAGGAAACTACTGCCATCAGCATTAATGTGTATACAACTTTTTTCATATTTAATTTTAAATATTCTATATTATAACCGTAACGATCTTTACTGAAAATCTATAAAAGGTTTTTCATGTCTCTCACAGGACTTTCAATATTATTTTAAACAAAAATAGGATTAAAATTTCTAAAAATCTTTGTCTTTTGACAATAAAATACCTGATAATTTTCAATTTTTTGCTTTTCAGAAAAAGACTATTTCTTATTTCTCCTTTCCTCTTACTTTTTTATAAAACCATGTTTTAGGACTTCCGGCCATTGAAAATAAAAGCAGGTAATCTTTACTGATATTAGAAATTCTCATGGATGTTACTTTTTCATCACCATGATACTTCATTTTCAACAAATTATTTTCTATCTGATAAGTCCCGTTATTCCCCATCGAACTGAAAGTTTTATCCCGATAAAAAGTGAGAATTCCTGTTCCGTATCTGGAATTGTTTGTCTTGGTCTTCAACGTATCCGTCTGACGGATTTCCCCGTCATAAATATCAATAAACTCCCAGGAACCAGAAAGTTTGTTGGATGAGCAGGAAGCTGTAAAAAGTAAAAGAAAATAAAAAAGAATAGGTTTGAGGTTAAACATGAAGGTTAAAAGTTTTTATAAATTACAAAAAGCACCCTGCTGACAGAGTGCTTTCATTTATTAAGATGAATTTTTATAATTAATTGTGGTGTACTATTATTTAGCTTAAAAACCACTAAGTACACTAATTTTTATACACTAATATCACAAACACCAATAGTGTCATTTGTGAAACATTTGCGTCATTAGTGTTTAAATTATATCACTTCATCAATATTATAATTCTTGTGTTCGCGGTTCGTTCTGATAATCATTTCTCCTAAGAATCCTGCTACAAACAGAAGACTTCCCAAAATCATCATTGTTAAAGCAATAAAGAACCAAGGATTATTGGTAATTAAATGTCCGTAAATTCCTCTTGCAACATCAATCAATTTTGAAATTCCCAGCCAAAGTGCAGAAAGAAAACCAACAATAAACATTAAAGTCCCTACTGCTCCGAAGAAATGCATTGGTCTTCCTCCAAAACGACTTACAAACCAAAGAGTTATCAAATCCAGAAAACCTCTTACAAATCTTTCAGTTCCGAATTTTGAAGTTCCGTAAGGCCTTGCCTGATGCTGTACTTCTTTTTCAGTAATTCTTCTGAAGCCTGCATTGGCAGCTAATACCGGAATATAACGGTGCATATCTCCGTAAACATCTACAGATTTTACCACCTGCTTTTTGTAAGCCTTCAAACCACAGTTGAAGTCATGAAGATAAACTCCTGAAACTTTTCTTGCTGCTGCATTGAATAATTTTGACGGAATATTCTTCGTCATTACATTATCAAAACGCTTCTTTTTCCAACCGGAAACGATATCGTAGTTGTCATGGATTACCATATTGTACAGTTCCGGAATTTCTTCAGGGAAATCCTGCAAGTCTGCATCCATGGTAATAACTACATCTCCGTTTGTTCTTTCAAAGGCTGCATGAAGAGCCTGAGATTTTCCATAATTTCTGGAAAATTTAATAGCGTGGATCTGAGGATACTGAACTTTCATATTCTCAATAATGCTCCACGACAAATCCGTACTTCCATCGTCTACAAACCAGATTTCATAAGATAAATCGTTGGTTGTGCATACTTTATCAATTCTTGAAAAAAGCTCTTCCAAAGAGTCTTCTTCGTTCAGTAACGGAATAACTATAGATAAATTCATTTAATTTTAATAAAAATTAGGCTTGATTTGTTTCTTCGGGCTGATGTATTGTTCTTGTTCTGAAAAATGCTCCGAAAAACACCGACAAAACTACGTAAAATATAAGAATTGCTGCAAAGTATCCTGAAAAATGACTTGCGGTAAGCATATCTTTTCCTTTAACCGCCTCTGGAGTGAAGCTTTGTAATCTTTCTATGTACTTCTGATCCAGCTCATCAATATCTTTCTGATGCTTCAGAATTTTTCTTGCAGAGGTGTATTCTGTATCCAATTCTGATTTTTGTCTCTGAACATATTGGTAGTTCAACAGCTTTTTGGCCGCCGGATCTACAAAGTTTAAAAAGGCATAAATACTGAAAATGGAAAGAATTCCTCCGACAAACATCGGAACGAATGCTCTTTTGAAAGCTTCTTTGAATTTTACTACTCTATGGTTGTTCCAATAGGATTTTACAGACCAGAAAGCAGCCCCTGCATAGAGAAGAGGCAAAACAAAAGCATTGGATTTCAGAGAGATATCAAAATAATTGATTCCTGAGAAAAAAGTGTATACTACAAAGAAAACGATCATTGTAGCGATAAAAAGTATAATTCCTAGTGTTGATGGACTTTTCGTCATATTTAAATTTTTAGAAAAAAGTTGAAAAATTTTCCCTCTAAATGTCAAGTGTTTAGCTTTACCACGGCATTTTTTCGACTAATTTTCTTTGATAAAGTTTTGAAGTTTATAAAATATTCCTACCTTTGCAACGGCAAGTCCTAAACAACCAGCTCCTGAGAATCCTCCAGGGTGGGAACGCAGCAAAGGTAATTGGTCGTAGCGGTGTGATTTAGGTAGCTTGCCATTTTTTTTTGGTTTAAATTGAGAAGAGAGGTAATTTGATAATTATCTTTTTTTGTTTTTAATACCTTACGCATCATTTTCATTTTTCTAATTTTTCAGATTACCTATTCCCGTTATTGATTAAAACTCGAATGTCTCGCCTAATTTTGGTAAAACAAGTTCTACATTTTTATCTGCAAAATGTTTTAATGCACTTTCATGATTGATCTCAATTGCCGGGAAAGTATCAAAGTGACATCCGATTACTTTTGGAGTTTTCAACAGTTCTGCAGCGGCAAAAGAAGCTTTTCTAGGGCACATTGTGTAGTGGCTCCCGATTGGAAGGATAGAAAGATCAATGTTTCCGTATAATCTCGGGAACAGCTCCATATCTGCCATTACTCCTGTATCTCCTGCCAAATAGATATTCTTACCTTCAGGCAATCTGAAGATATACCCTACAGGAACGCCACCATAGCTTCCATCAGGGAAAGAACTTGTATGGTGAGCCGGAACCATGGAAATTTTAAGATCGTCAATTTTTGCAGATCCTCCTAAGTTCACATCGTCTCTATTTTTAGCCTGTTGAAAATAACCGCATACTTCTGGTACTCCAATGATGGTAGCTTCCGGATAATGCTGCAATACTTCTGCTACATCGGCAATATGATCACCATGTGCATGAGTCAACAGGATGTAATCAATTTTCTGAGCAGAAATATCAAAACCTGATTCTGCTTTTTTGTAATTGTAAAAAGGGTCGCTCAAAATTGTTTTGTCCTTGTACGTAAACAGGAAGCAATTTTGCCCTAAGAATTGTATTTTCATTTTAAATTTAGTTTAAAATTTTGAATAATGATGTCTCATCCCTTTAAGGAAAAGAATCATCTTTTTATTTAAGAACATCCCATGGGTGGCTTTATAAAAAACTCATATATCAACAGACATGTGGGTATTATTATTAAAATCTGGAGACCCAATAACGGTTTCATTATTTGTACTTTCCCGATTAATACATAAAAAGCTAACACAGCATTAGAAATGATAATCAAAGTAACCAAGGCAGGAATGAAATCAATTTCAAAAACTGACATACCCCCCATTAACTCTTCTATCAAATAATAAATAAGTAATAAAGCTAAAACAATAGACAGACAAGAAGTTATCTTTAAAGCAGTCTTCATGTGTTCTATTTTTGCGGGAATTTATCTTCAATCAGTCTGAGATTAATTCCATGTTCCAGATATGCTTTACAGCCGTCTAAAACTGTCGTAAAACCTCCTGTATTGTCATTAATTACTTTTAACAGATCTTCACCTGTCTGGCTGAATCCGTAGCTTTTAATCACAACAAGAGTGCCTTTTTCCATGGTTTTGAATTCATAATCTACGTTCGTTGAAGGCTCTCCCCACTCTGTTTTGATCAGTTGGTATGGGATGACCTGATGTACATTTACTACGTTTTTTACTCCGTACATTTCCCATTCCCAGGTAACTGTTTTACCTTCTTCTAATTTTCCGGTAGATTTTGTGAACCAGAAATGAGTTGTTATTTCAGGATTGATAAATGCTTCAAAAACATCTTCAACCGGTTTCCTGATAAGCATTTGAGCTTCAACATAGACATTAGAACTCATGGTATAATATTTTAGATTTAGTTAAATAAATTAAGTCCGGCTGCTGTAAGAATTGCCATTACAAACGTCATGATGCCTACCTGCTTTAAATACTGGTCTAATTCTTTTGGCTCTTTTACCGATAAAATCTTTCTTCTCAGTTTTGATAGTGGGATCAACAGAATCATTACGATGAAAACGTAATAGTTTTGCTGCTGCATAAATCCGTTTATTCCTAAAAACGCAAGAATCAGCAATAAAGGAAGCTGTAACAGGACCATTTCATAGATCATTGCATTTCTGAATCCCATTCTTAAAGCAAGGCTGTTTTTTCCTGAAAGTTTATCACTTTCAATATCTCTCATATTGTTCAGGTTAAGAACTGCCATACTCATCATCCCAACAGCTGTTCCAGGTAATAGCATATCCCAGCTGAAAGTTTTCGTGAATAAAAAGTAACTTCCACATACAGAAACAAGTCCGAAAAAGATAAACACGAAGATATCTCCCAACCCCATGTATCCATATGGTTTTTTACCTACTGTATATCCAATTGCTGCCAGAATACTTGCTACTCCCAATCCTATGAAAATATAGAATTCATTCATGTAGTTTGGAATGAAAGCCACATACAATAAAGCAATGGTAGCAATAAGAGATAATGCTGCGAAAAGGATCACTGCATTTTTCATCTGTTTAGCCGTAATTTTTCCTGATGCTACAGCTCTCGCTTCAGCTTCATTGATTCTTTTGGCATCGGTTCCTTTTACTCCGTCACCATAATCATTGGCATAATTTGATAAAATCTGGTATAAAAGTGTTACCAAAAGGGCCAGAGCAAAAATTTTCCAGTCCCAGATTCCACCTTCTCCGTAAAGTCTCCATTTTGCAATGAAAGCTCCCATAATAATTCCGCTTAAGGAAAGCGGTAAAGTTCTTAGCCTTGCGGCTTTTATCCAATCAGTCATATAATTATAATTGATAAACGATAATTGATAAATGATGATTGAGCGATCATTTATCAATTATCAATTATATTTTTAAGATATCCATTGATCTTCTCCGAAGTTCGGTTTTCTTTTTTCAAGGAATGCATTTCTTCCTTCTTTAGCTTCTTCAGTCATGTATGCTAAACGGGTTGCCTCTCCTGCAAATACCTGCTGTCCTACCATGCCATCGTCTGTAAGATTCATGGCGAATTTCAGCATTCTGATAGACATCGGAGATTTTCCTAAAATTTCTTGTGCCCATTCGTAAGCTGTATCTTCTAATTCTGCATGCGGAACTACTTTATTTACCATTCCCATTTCAAAAGCTTCCTGAGCGGAATAGTTTCTTCCTAAAAAGAAGATTTCACGGGCTTTTTTCTGACCTACCATTTTAGCAAGGTAAGCAGAACCATAACCACCATCAAAGCTTGTCACATCAGCATCTGTCTGCTTGAAGATTGCATGTTCTTCACTTGCTAAAGTTAAATCACATACTACATGAAGTGAGTGTCCTCCACCAACTGCCCATCCCGGAACCACTGCGATAACCACTTTCGGCATGAAACGGATCAAACGCTGAACTTCAAGAATATTTAAACGGTGTCTTCCATCTTCTCCAACATATCCCTGATCTCCTCTTGCTTTTTGATCTCCTCCACTACAGAAAGCCCAACCTCCGTCTTTTGGACTTGGTCCTTCTCCTGAAAGTAAAACAACACCTATTGAGGGGTCTTCAGAAGCGTCATAAAAAGCATCATATAATTCTGAAGTTGTCTTTGGCCTGAACGCATTACGTACTTCCGGTCTGTTGAAAGCAATTCTTGCTACTCCGTTAGATTTTTTATAGGTAATATCTTCGTATTCCTTGGCGGTTTTCCACTCGATCATCTTATAAAAATTTTTCTCAAAGATACGGAATTACAGAGAAATTCTCTGTGTGAAATTCACCCATCATTTCAATAAAGAAGAGAAATTTTGAATGAAAAATTTCTGCTTGTAGATATTGAGTAAGAATGTGTTTTTCAGAATGGGCAACGGACTCTGTTTTCTTAAAAAATAAAAGCCGGAACATTGCTGTTCCGGCTTTTTATAGTTAAGTTATCAAATGATTACTTAGCAGCTGCACTAAGCTCAGCTTCTTTAGCTTTCATTTCTTTAACTTTTTCAATGTTTTTAGTTACTACATAAATTTCCTTCAATGCAGAAACAGCGTCAATACTCTTTGGATTTGCTTTATACCATCCTTCTGCGTATGGTAATGCTTTTCCAAATCTTTCTCTTCTTGCGTCGATCAATTTAGAAGCTTCATCCGGTTTGTCTTTTCTCAATGCATTGATCTCTCCTACTACTTTAGCATCATCACCAATAGTTGTATACACTAAGTTCTGATAAGCATCAGAGAAATCAGGTTTAAGTTCAATTGCTTTTTTAAATGCTTCTAAAGCATCATTAACAGTAGCAGGATTTTTAGCCTGCATTACCCCAAGATTATACCAATTTGTTGGGTCGTTAGGGTTCTTAGCTAGTTGTTCTTTCAATCCGGAAACGAATTTATCTGTATTTCCAGACTGAAGATATGCTGTAGTCTGAGCTTCTTTAAGTTTAGCACTGTTTGGAAATTTAACTAATCCTTTTTCGATAACAGCAAGAGCTTCAGGTCCTTTTTTCGCATTAAGAAGTAATGAAGCCAGAGTTTCATATAAATCTCCCTCTATACTTTTAGTCTGCTCTGTTTTGAAATCAGTATAGTCAGCATTCTTCTTCATAAGCTCCCAAGTCGCTTTATCAAGATTCACTACCTGTCCTGTTTTCTTTTCTTTTGCAGTATAAGTTGTTTCTACTCCTGTAAATCCGGAATTAACAAGGTCTGTATATATTTTGATAGACTGGTCACTGTTATTTGCTAACGCATGGCTAAGTCCTGCATAATACATATATATTTTGTTGTCCTGACCACTAGATTTCAACAAGTCATAAACTTCTATAAACTTAGGTGCTGCAGCTGCATAGTTTTTTGCATTATATGCATCCATAGCAACCTTATTAGCTTCCTGAAGCTGGGCATTCAAAGCAGCTGCATCTTTTTTCTGCCCAAAAGCAAAAGCAGACGCTACGATAGCCATTCCTAAAATTAGTTTCTTCATAATAACTATTTTATATTTATATTGTACAATTTATTCTTCAGAATCAGAATTCTCATTTTCCTCTGCTGGAGTTTCATTTTCAGCCTGAGGTATTGTATTGTCTTCCTGGTTATCAGCTACAATGTCTGTTCCTTCTTCAATTTCTTCAGAATCTTCTTCTACATCTTTGTCCATTGCTACTTTTGCGATGGCTGCAATTTCGTCATTTTTCTTAAGATTGATCAGTTTTACTCCCTGAGTATTTCTACCCATTACTCTCATTTCATCCATTCCCATTCTGATCGCAACACCGGATTTATTGATAATCATCAATCCATCTTCGTCTGTTACATTTTGAATAGCAATCAGGTTTCCTGTTTTTTCGGTAATGTTCAGGGTGATAACTCCTTTTCCTCCTCTGTTGGTAATTCTGTAGTCTTCTACTGCAGTTCTCTTTCCATATCCTTTTTCAGATACTACAAGTACTGTTTCGTTTTCTACATCGTTCACAACAATCATACCAATAGCTTCATCATTGTCTTCCATCGCAATACCTCTTACCCCGATAGATCCTCTACCTACCTCTCTTACCTTTTCTTCAGGGAAGCGGATACATTTACCATTTTTGGTAGCAATCATGATCTGAGATGTTCCATTGGTAAGGTAAGCACCTAATAACTGGTCATTATCCCTAATCTCGATAGCATTTACCCCGTTTACTCTTGGTCTTGAATAAGCTTCTAATGATGTTTTCTTGATAGTACCGTTTTTGGTAACCATCACAACACTCATCTGATTTACATATTCTGAATCCTTCAGGTTGTTGGTTCTGATATAAGCTTTGATCTTATCATCCGGTTCAATATTGATAAGGTTTTGTACCGCTCTTCCTTTTGCTGTTCTGGAGCCTTCCGGAATTTCAAATACTCTTAACCAGTAGCATCTTCCTTTTTCTGTAAAGAATAACATATACTGGTGGTTGGTGGCAGAAACGATATATTCAAGGAAATCGGAGTCTCTTGTTGTTGCTGCTTTATTTCCTACACCTCCTCTACTTTGAATTTTATATTCTGAAAGGGAAGTTCTCTTGACATATCCTGCGTGAGAAATGGTAAGAACTACAGCTTCGTTCGGGATAATATCTTCGATAGACATTTCTCCTCCTGAGTAATCAATTTCTGTTCTTCTTTCGTCTCCGTATTTTTCTTTGACTTCGATCAATTCATCTTTAATGATCTGGAATCTTCTTGGCTCATTGGCTAAGATATCTTCCAGATTTTCAATCTCTTTCATGATTGCGTCATATTCATCACGGATTTTATCAAGCTCCATTCCTGTTAAACGAGCCAATCTAAGATCAAGGATCGCCTGAGCCTGAATGTCTGAAAGTTCAAATGCCTCAATAAGGCCTTCTTTTGCAGCCTGAGGGTTTGCACTGTGACGGATAATAGAAATCGCTCTGTCTAAAGAATCCTGAGTTCCGATTACTTTCATGAACCCTTCAAGGATATGTGCTCTTTCTTTTGCTTTCTTAAGTTCAAACTGAGTTCTCCTTACGATTACCTCGTGTCTGTGCTCTACAAAGTGATGAATGATATCTTTAAGATTCAGCTGCTCCGGTCTTCCGTGTACCAATGCAATATTGTTTACACTGAAAGAAGTCTGAAGTGATGTATATTTATATAATAGGTTAAGAACAACATTCGGGATAGCATCGTTTTTCAATTCATAAACAACACGAAGTCCTTTTCTGTCCGATTCGTCTCTGATCTCGTGGATACCAGGGATTTTCTCATCTTTGACAAGCTCTGCTGTTCTGGCGATCATTTCCGCTTTGTTAACCTGATAAGGAATCTCGCTAACAATAATAGCATTTCTGTTTCCAATTTCATCAAAGCTAACCTTAGCTCTTAAAACAACTCTACCTCTTCCTGTGTGGAATGCATCTCTTACTCCATCATAACCGTAGATAATACCTCCTGTAGGGAAATCCGGTGCAATGATGTGCTGCATCAGCTCGTCTATTGTAATTTCCTTATTATCAATATAAGCGCAGATAGCATCTACAGACTCAGATAAGTTGTGTGGCGCCATATTAGTTGCCATTCCCACTGCAATACCAGAAGTACCGTTTACCAAAAGGTTCGGAATTTTAGTTGGCATTACTGTCGGTTCCTGTAAACTGTCATCGAAGTTATTCTGGAAATCAACTGTTTCTTTGTCTAAGTCTGAAAGCACCTCATCAGAGATTTTTTTCAATCTTGCCTCAGTGTAACGCATTGCTGCAGGCGGGTCACCGTCCATTGAACCAAAGTTACCCTGGCCGTCAACCTGAGGATAACGTAAGCTCCAGTCCTGGGCCATTCTTACCATAGCATCATATACAGAGGAATCTCCGTGGGGGTGATATTTACCCAAAACATCCCCAACAATTCTCGCAGATTTTAAATATTTTCTATTAGAAAACACCCCTAATCCATACATACCATAAAGTACTCTTCTATGAACAGGTTTTAAGCCGTCTCTTACATCCGGCAACGCTCTTGAAACGATAACGGACATCGAATAATCGATATAAGACGACTTCATTTCATCAACAATGTTGATAGGAATCAGTCTTTCTCCTTCTTTTTGCATAAACAAATTTTATTGTAATGATATTCAAACTCTTAGCTGTAAGTCTGAAAATTATTTATTTCCAATTTTTATTAACGGGCTAATTTACGAAAAAAATGCCGATTTTTGCTGTAGAATTTATCCAAAAAAATCTTAAAAATTCATAAAAATATGAGCGTATTAAGTATAACTTTCCACTGTACGAAAGACAACCTAGAAGAATGGGAAAATTATATTGATGAAACACTGGTTTTAATGACTGAAAACCTGATGGATGTAGACAAATATATTCTTTCTGAAGTACACAGTGACTTTATTGAGGAAGGTAAAAACTACAATCTTCTGTTAATCTTTGATAATGATCAGCTGAGGGAAGACTTCATTCAAAGTGAACTTCTGAATATTTCTGAAAGAATTGAGAAAAAATTTGGACAGGAAGTTATGATTTTTAATACTTTTCTGAATCCAAAAAAGTCGAGATTATAATTTATAATAAAAAAGCACTGAAAAAATCAGTGCTTTTCTTTTTTATCTGTGATGTCCATGACCACGGCCTCTGTGATGATGGCCACGATCGTCATAAATATACACTTTCTTAACCTGGCCAGGTGCATAGTATCTTGCACTTCCACCATAATATCTTTTTGCATGACCCGGCGGCATTCTTCTTCCATGAGGCTCATGCACTATGCAAGAGGACAGCATTAATAGGACCACTCCTACCCCAACAATTTTAAACATACTTTTCATTATTTTCACTTTTTCAATCTCGATAGCGAAATATATCAATGTTAATGCCAAAAGAAATTGAAATTAGGCTAATGTATGTTAAAACTGAATGTTGGTGTTCTTATTTTATAAGTTAGTAACCACTTCTCTTTTTCACCTGCCCAGGGGCATAATCTTTTGCGCTTCCACCATACACTTTTTTAGCCTGTCCCGGCGGAAGTGTCTTACCACGATGTCCATTGTCATGAACTACGCAGGATGAAAGCATAAATGCCACAATAAGTACTCCGGTAATTTTAATTATATTTTTCATTATTTCTATTTTTTCAACTTTATTATTACAAGGGTAATGCCAAATTGAAAAGTTCAAAACGTAAGGTTTAAGGTTTAAGGTTTAAAGATATCGAGTTATAGTAAAGCTATCCCTAATTCATAACTCATCATTTATAATTTATAATTCTCTAAATGATTTCGCTTCTTTTTTCCATCAAAACAAGATCTTTCCACTCGCCGTTGAGCTTTCCGATTTTTTTTCGGACTCCTACCACCCTGAACCCGTTTTTCTGATGAGACTTGACGGCCATCTCATTTTCGGAGAAGATATTGGTTTGTAATGTCCAGAATCCGTGGTCTTCGCTATCCAAAATTATCTTTTTAAGCAACACGGAACCCAATCCCTTGCCCTGGTATTCGTTATCAAAATAAATGCTTACTTCTGCAACTCCTTTAAAAGACTCTCTTTTGCTCACTGGCTTCAAAGCGCACCATCCTACCACATCATTATTTTCATTTTCCAGCACCCAGCGGCAGTCATTGAAATATTCCATACTCCAGGCTTCAGCTGTAGGAACTTCTGTTTCTAAAGTAGCGATTCCACCATCTACTCCTTGCCGGAAAATTTCAAGCACACGGGGTTCGTCACTGGGAAGCATTTCTCGTAATTCGTAATTCATCGTATTTAATGGTATTTTCTTTTCATTTTTCTTTTAATCCTTGAATAATGGGTCTGCTTGCTCTTTTCATCTTCAGAAACAACACTGATGTTGCCATCAACTTCCAAAACGGAAAGTTTTACATTCTGTATGTTTTCAATCCCATGTTCCCTTATAGCTTCTTCCAGTTCACTTTCTGTAATTTTCACACGATTCAGGGCTGCCAGATTAGCAATTCCATCTCTGATAAGAATTACCGGCTCATCTTCCATAAAGGTCTGAAAGGAACGGCTGGAAAACATGATCCTCTTTAAAATAAAATTAGCAACAAACAAAACCAATGCCGCAATAATTCCTCCCTGAAGAGAGGTATCAGGACCTACCATCGCATTCTGGACAGCATTTGAAATCAACAGCAATAACACAACATCTCCCGCATTGAGCTGGGAAAGCTGATTTTTACCAAATAAACGGATAGCAATTACCATGAACAGGTAAACGCAGAGGGAACGGACAGCAACGTTAAGAATAGGATCCACAATTTTTTTATCTACTCAAATGTATTGATTTTTGTGATTCTTAAAAAATATTTTATTGACAGATTTTGGTATACATTTTGAGCCTGGGATTCTGATAAATACCGCAAAAAATTATATCAAATGAAAAAATTATTTCTCTTTTTAGGAATTTTCCTATTCCTTGTATCCTGTAAAAAGAATGAAGTTCAGTCTGCTTTATCCCAAGATACAGTTATTCATGAGAAAGTAAATGAGTTTTATACTCAGTATGGCAAATCCAATGAAGCTATTTATAATCAACCGATTCCGGATAGTTTGTTTTCCCCGGGTTTAAAAAAAGTTTTAGACGAGGCAATACATGCATCAAAAGCGGATATTGAAAAGGTAAAAAAGAGTGATCATCCTGATGAAAAGCCATTAATCTTTGAAGGGGCTATTTTTTCCAGTCTTTATGAAGGGTTTACAGGTTATAAAATCAAATCTGTCAAGATACAGGATAAAACTGCTGAAGTACTGATAGCGTTTGAATACAATTCCTCTATTCCTAAAGAAACCTGGATGGATACCGTACATCTGATCAATACAGAGAAAGGATGGAGAATAGATAATGTTACTTTTGATAAGATAGGGAATTCTAAAGATCTTAAAGCAAGATTAACAGAATTTGTTCAAAGTACAAAATAATAGAAAAGCCGCTTATAAAAGCGGCTTTATTTTTTTATGGACACTGCACGATTGGAACATCACTGCAAATTACTTTATTTGCCCATTCGCAAAACGTACAGTATTTTTTAGGTTCTCCTCCGTACACTGACTTCAAATCTGACTTCGTCAGTTTCTTTAAATTTTTCATATAGTTCTAATTTTATGGTAGCCCAAAATTAAAACCTTGCTGTGTATTGTTTATTACAACTTAATCTGATAAGTTTTCATTATTCACACTTTTTTGAATAATATGCTGTAAATACTATCTGCTGTGAATCTCTACTGTCACGGGCATTACATAAGTGTAAGCAACCATATTTTCAGTCAGTTTATTGCGATCTACTTTATAATCAAGATCACTTAATACTGTTTCAATTTCTTTGCTTACGGTTTTGCAGTCTCCTGTGGAGTGAACATTTACAATTTTACCATTTTTTGCAATATCAAATTTCACTACTGAGTTTACTGTTCCCTGCTTGTAATCAGGATTGGTAAGGTCAAAATTAGCTTCCAGTTTATTTCTTATATCTGTAAAAGTCTCACTTCTATTCAGCTGAATAGGTTCAATGGTATTATGATTGGTAGTTTGGGCTTTGGCAGTGTTCAAAACGGCAGCAAATCCACAAACGAAAAGTGAAGCAAACAATATTTGAATTCTATTTTTCATAACTAATTGGTTTTAAATATTATACTAACCTTTTTTTGTATCTCTTACCCAAAGTTATTAAAAATAATTCATATTAATTTTACATTCAGTTAACATTGAGTTAACATTGTGATTTAATTAATTGATTTTCAGTGCAATAAATTTTAAAAATAATTGAAAATTTAATATTGGGAGACGATTTTAAGCATGAAAAAGGCTAAACCCGATGAGTTTAGCCAATATTATAGGAATTTTATTTTAAAAGTATTTCAACATTGCAACGGAAACTATTTAGATTCCTTCGGAATGACATACTGTATAATTTTTATAAATATTTACTCCAGTTCCCTCTTCAAAAACTTCCCTGTCAAGCTCTTCTTAGACTTCACAATTTCCTCTGGAGTTCCCTGTGCAACAATCTGTCCACCGTACTTACCTCCTTCTGGTCCCACATCAATAATATGGTCTGCTAATTTGATTACATCCATATTATGTTCAATAATAATGAACGAGTTTCCAAGTTCTACCAATTGGTTGATAGCATCCATCAGGATTTTTACGTCTTCAAAATGTAGTCCTGTCGTTGGTTCATCAAGAATATAAAGGGTATTTCCGGTTTGTCTTTTTGACAGTTCGGTTGCTAACTTGATACGCTGGGCTTCACCTCCTGAAAGAGTTGTTGATTGCTGTCCCAGGGTAATATACCCTAATCCTACATCCTGTAACGTTTTTACTTTTGCAAAAATCTTAGGAATCGGTTGGAAGAAATCTACCGCTTCATCAATAGTCATATCCAAAACATCAGAGATTGATTTTCCCTTGTAACGAACTTCAAGGGTTTCTCTGTTGAAACGTTTTCCGTTACAGGTTTCACAATGAACGTATACATCCGGAAGGAAATTCATTTCGATCACTTTCAATCCTCCACCCTGACAGGTTTCGCATCTTCCGCCTTTTACATTGAAAGAAAATCTTCCCGGCTTATACCCACGGATTTTACTTTCCGGAAGCTCAGCAAAAAGGTTTCTGATATCGGTAAACATTCCGGTATAGGTAGCAGGATTAGAACGTGGTGTTCTTCCGATTGGAGTTTGGTCTACATCTACAATTTTATCAATATTCTCCAGCCCTTCAATCTTTTTGTAAGGTAAAGGTTCCTGAACTGCTCTGTAGAAATGTTTGTTAAGGATTGGATATAAAGTACCATTAATCAAAGAAGATTTTCCACTTCCTGAGATTCCGGTTACTACTACCAGTTTTCCAAGAGGAACATCCAGGGTTACATTTTTAAGGTTGTTTCCTGTAGCTCCTTTTAAAACAATATTCTTACCGCTTCCCGCTCTTCTTTCTTCAGGAATTGCAATTTTTCTTTTACCATTGATATATTGAGCAGTGATGGTATCTGCTTTCAACAAATCTTTTGGTTTTCCCTGCCAAAGAATTTCTCCACCGAATTTTCCGGCTCTTGGGCCAATATCCAATACCTCATCGGCTTCAAGAATCATGTCTTTATCGTGTTCTACCACCAATACAGAGTTCCCGATGTCTCTAAGGTTTTTCAGGGAATGAATCAATCTTTCATTATCTCTCTGGTGAAGCCCGATACTTGGTTCATCAAGAATATATAAGACATTCACCAATTGAGATCCGATCTGTGTTGCCAGACGGATTCTCTGTGATTCTCCTCCCGAAAGGGTTTTTGAACTTCTGCTCAAGCTTAAATAATCCAACCCTACATCCAGCAAAAACTGAAGTCTGGTTTCGATCTCTTTTAAAATCTCGTGAGCAATGATTTTATTTTTTTCTGAGAATTTATCTTTAACATCAGCTAACCAATCTTTTAAATCTGCTAAACTTAAACCATTAACCTCAGCAATATTCTTTCCGTCAATTTTAAAACTTAAACTTGAAGGCTGAAGACGTGTCCCATGACATTCCGGACATGTTTCTTCTGTAGTGAAGTGTCTTTCCAGCAAAATAGCTTCATAAGATTCTCTTTCATCAATCATTTCCTCCATGAAAGCAATCAGCCCGTCAAAACCAATCTTAATCTTCTTGGTAATTCCCGCGTATTTAAGATCTTTATTAAATTCTTTATGACATCCGTTATAGATGTAATCCAGTGCTTCTTCAGGTATATCCTGCAAAGGTGTTGTTAATCCTAGTCCGAAAATCTCAAGAATATTTTTGATCTGTGAAAGAATCCATTTGTTTGATTTGATATCTTCCAATGGTAATAATCCTCCCTGATTGATTGATAGTTTTGGATTATCAATAAAATAATCGGTATTGATCTTTTTAATTGTTCCCAATCCTTTACAGTTCGGGCAGCTTCCTTTCGGAGAGTTGAATGAGAAAGTATTCGGTTCCGGCAAAGCCAAAGAATGTCCCGTTTCCGCATCCATCAGGTTTTTGGAAAAGTATTCAATGTCTTTACTTCCCAATTTCTGAATTCCGATAATTCCTTCTCCCATTTCCATCGCGGTACGCAATGATTTTTCCATTCTGCCTTCTGAGGCACTCTCCCCTATAATCCAACGGTCGATAACAATATCAATATCGTGGGTTTTATAACGGTCAAGCTTTAAATCGTATTCAATATCCTGCAATTCACCATCAATTCTTGCCTGTCCGTAGCCTTTTTTAGCCATCTGTACAAAAAGTTCATGATAGTGCCCTTTTCTGGAACGCACTACCGGCGCCAAAAGCATAATTTTCTCTTTTTTATAGTTTTCTTTGATGGTTTCCAGAATCTGATCTTCCGTATAGCTTACCAGCTTTTGCCCGGTAGACAAAGAGTACGCATCCGAAACTCTTGCATACAAAAGACGAAGAAAATCGTACAGCTCGGTTACAGTTCCTACGGTAGAACGAGGGTTTTTATTGGTTGTTTTCTGCTCGATGGCGATAACGGGTGAAAGTCCTTCAATTTTATCTACATCAGGACGTTCCAATCCACCCAGAAACTGACGTGCGTAGGCAGAGAATGTTTCGATATAACGGCGCTGGCCTTCTGCAAAAATGGTGTCAAAAGCCAATGAGGATTTTCCACTCCCGGAAAGGCCTGTAATAACGACCAATTCGTTGCGTGGAATTTTAACATTAATATTTTTAAGGTTGTGTTCACGTGCTCCGTAAACTTCTATATATTCTGTTGATTTGCTCATAATTCGGGATGATTTTGCCTGAAAATCACAACGTGCAAAAATACGAAATTTTATAGACTTTTTTTGAATATAAAAAGTATAAAAATTTCATAAATTCATAGAGGTTTGTAAAGTAATGTTACAGGGTGGTCATACAGGTTTTGGCTAAAGCCGGATGAATATATTTTTTTGTTAAACGGGCTAAAGCCCGCTTTTATTGAATATTGTGCCTCACGCTGATTTGGCTGATCCCGCAGATCTTTCAATTTAATGAAATAAGAAATGCCGTATCAACTACGGCATTTATATTTTAAACTGATTTTAATTTTATTTAAAGGTTACATATCCTGAAAATCGACATCTTCATTGTTTATTCTTACTACATATTCAATCCCGTCAATGGCTTTGGCGATGATCTGATTTCTGATAATATTGGCCATATTCTCCCAATAAGCTCTTCCATAGAAAGAATAGTTCTGCGGAATAATTTCTACCTCAACAGTTCTTACAAAACCTTCTTTGGGTTTATTGCTGATCATGGTTCCTCTTCTTACTCTCACTTCTCTTACCTCGTCTTTCAGAATCATGCGGCAATAGTTTTTGACATCTTCCAAAGAAATAATTTTATCTCTTGTTGTAAGTGCATATTTATAGGCCTGAATACTGTCTGTTCCTTTCTGTTCTTCGGCACCACCTAACGTTTCGCTAAGCAATACAACAGTTTGTGATTTCAACTGATTGGAAAGTTCTGTTCCCGGGCGCATATGATTGGCCAAAGTACAATGGGTAACCCAGAAAGAAGCATAGGTATGGTCGGTTTTTTCTACCGGTTCCATGATAACATAATTCAGTTCCTGTCTGATATTCCTTTTGGCATTGTTTACTTTCTGCACCATGGTTTTCATTTTATCAGACATTTCACTGAGAACTCCTTTTACGTTGTCTCTGTTCAAAAGGGAAAATGCTGCAATTTCGTCTCTTGTCAATTCAAGAACATTAGCAATCATGTCAACTGCATTTCTGCTTGTGAAGCGTTCCATTCCTCCTTTTCTTACGGTATATAAACCTTTTTTAAGATCATCTGCCGGTGTAAAAGGGATTTCGGTGTACTTTCTTCCGTCACCGTCCTGTACCTCATCTACATAAAGGAAATGTTCTCCTTCATCGGTTACCAGAGGAATATTATTTCCCATGATATCAAGACTGTATTCTGTTTTTTTCCATCCTCTGTTGTAGATTGGGAAAGCATTCAGTACAAACGAGAAGTTATCAAGGATTTCTGCTGAAAACTGCGGTGGAAATTCAAAGGTAAGCCACAAGAAACTTTTATTATCCAGAAACTTTGTAATTTCTTCCTTTCCTTCTAAGAAATCAAGATTCTGAGGAAGTTGTCCGGGTTCTGAGAACAAGCTTCGGGAAATTCCTGTTACTTCAATAAATTTATGGCGGTAAATGCTTTTAATATCGTCAATCACCTTATTTCTAATGGACTGCTCTTTGAACATCTGTTCGTAACCGTCAGTCTGGCTTTCTGCAAGATAGCTTAATCCTTCTCTTACGAATAAAGGGTTTCCATTGCTGGACACTGAAATGTACGGCAATAATTTATAGACAAAATCAAGGTGTTCAAAAGCCGGATTGGAACAGAATATACTTAGATATTTAGGAAAACTTTCACTGATATACTTGCTGACATCTACTCCTATTGTGATTTTTCTATAATCTTCGGGTCTTCCCTGGAACCTTGCAATAGGAATTTTATTAAATCTGTCATCTATGCTATAGCAGGTATTTCCTACAAACATGATAGAGGTATGAACTTTATTGATTCTTACATTTCCTACCGGAGTAAAAGGGATATTCAGCTGTTTATCGGATTCTGACTTTACTGTGGAAGTCATCTGTTTACGGAAGAAAAACTCCGTATGTTCCAATAAAACTTCCGATGAATCATAAGGCTGTGTAAAAGCCACGGAATGCGCCGGGATAGGATGTGTATAGATGGACGGTGTCAGCAGTTTTGCAAGCTTTTCCAATATACGGGCATTCACCGTCTGTATTTCATTATTCGCTTTAAAAACTTCTGTACTGAATGCATCTATCAACAGTTTTACAAAAGGATCTAAAGACTGCGGGCTTCTGAGTCCCCAAACTTTAGTTGCATTCTGAAGCATTCTTGCTTTTACAGATTCTTTGGAATAAATATTCTGATCTAAATTCATAATTTTCTTTCGCTGTTAAAAATATTAATCAATAGACATCGGGCTTAGAAACAATTCGGTTGAAAAACTGAAACGTTCTCCTGTTTCCTCCATTTTTGCATTGATGGCAATTCTTACTTTCTTTTTAATTTCGGTGTGTTCTTTAGTATCGTAGCTGTGCTCTACAAATTGTATATGGGCATCGATCTGCGGGCTTACAATTCTTGGTTCATATTCCTGGATTTGTCTTCTTAAGCTTTTCACAAAAACGTTTTCCCAGATGGCGCTTGTTACTCCGTTATCGAATTCAAGATTCCAAACATCGTTTCCATAGTTTTCATCATATCTGTTCTCCCCTTTTTTGGTGGTGATCAGCAGCATAATATTGTGAGCAATACTTTCTCCCATATCGCAGGTATCGATACTTCCGCCTTCGGTCATTAAAGTAGACGGTACGAAAGGCATTCTGTAATTTGGTGTATCCATAACTTATAGTTTTTACTTCATGGTTCCGCTTATTTAAAAACGGAATACCAAAGTACGCATTTTCACCAAATAATTGTTACAATACATTAAAATATTATTCAAAAGAAGGGCCTTCAAACTGAATTGAAAGCCCTTAATCTATAATATATTTATTTTATTTAAGCATCCGCCTTTTTTCGATTGATAAAATAATATACCGGAAGTCCCAGCAATACCAATACAAAGCCCGGCCACGTATATTGCTGTTTGTAAATTAACAGTAAAATACAGAAACATGTTCCTATGATAAGATAAATAACAGGGGTCACCGGATAAAGCCATGTTTTATAAGGTCTTTCCAAGTCTGGCTGTTTCATTCTTAAGTAAATAACTCCAAAAACCGTAATCATATAGAACAGAACAATCACGAAAGAGATCATATCCAATAAATTCCCGTACTGTCCGCTCAGACACAAAATAGAAGCCCAGACTCCCTGCATCCATAAAGCATTTTCCGGAACTTCATTTTTATTATTTCTTACCGCTGACTTAAAAAACATTCCGTCTTTTGCCATGGTCTGAAAAACTCTCGCTCCTGCCAGAATCAATCCGTTATTACATCCAAATGTAGAGATCATTACCAATAAAGCAATGATGATAGTTCCTGCACTTCCAAAAATATTCTGTGAAGCCGCTACCGCCACCCTGTCGTTGGCCGCAAATGCAATTCCGTCTCTGTCTAATGCATTTAAGTATACATAGTTTACTGCAATATAAAGAATCATTACAGCAGAAGTCCCATAAATCATCGACTTTACAACGTTCTTTTTAGGGTTTTCAATCTCACCGGAAACAAAAGTTACACTTTCCCAGGCAACAGAGCTGAAAACAGAACCTACCATTGCGGCGGCAATTCCTCCCAGCAAAGTCATTCCTCCAATTGGTTCCCAGCCTTCTTTAATGAAATTACCACTCAAATCTTTTTTAAGATTACTAAAAGAATTTGTTCCCCAGCTGAAATTTTCTGATAGGTGAGAAATATCTACCAATATAAAACCGGCAGCTATCAAGCCCAATAATGCAATGATTTTGGAACCTGTAAAGATGTTCTGAAGGATTTTACCACTCTCTACCCCTCTGGTATTGATATAAGTAAGCAAAACAATAACTGCAATCGCCAGAATCTGTATCCAGGTGATTTTGAATTCACCACTTTGAAAAATTGGGGCAGCATCATTAAGTGAAGGGATCAGATAGGCTGTAAATTTACCAAAAGCCATTGCTACGGCAGCAATCGTTCCGGTTTGTATTACGGTAAACAATCCCCAGCCATAAAGGAATCCCATCCTTTTACCGAAAATCTCTTTCAGGTAGGTATATTGTCCGCCGGCTTTCGGAAACAGTGCAGAAAGCTCTCCATAGCTTATTGCCGCTGCCACGGTCATCACTCCTGTGATAACCCATACCACAATCAGCCAAAAACCTGATCCCAGGTTTCGCGTCATATCAGCACTTACAATAAAGATCCCGCTTCCAATCATAGAACCCATCACCAGCATAATGGCGTCCCATAGTTTCAGTTTTTTTTGCATAGTCAAGTATAGGGGTCAAATATAATCAAATCTGTCTTTCATTTTGAATTTTATTGAAAAATCCTTGAAACAGTTGTTTTTTATCATTTTTAAATCGGTTATGATTCAATATTAATTAGTATTTTTGGGAAAAATATTAAAAATGAAATTTAAAGCTATATTATTTGCAGCCGCTGTAAGTGTTTCTACTTTAGCATTTGCACAGGAATCCGGTCCACCGGCAGGAAAAGCTTTGGTAGGTGATACTTATGGAGGCCAGGTAACTTCATCTGCCGAATCTAAAGCAATCACAGTAGATAATCTGAATAAACAGCTTAAAAAAGACAACAAAAAAGTTGAAAATGTAGCTGTTAAGGGAAAAGTAACTGATGTTTGTGATAAAAAAGGATGCTGGCTTACGATTCAGACGGAGGACAATTCTAAGTTTTTTGTAAAAATGAAAGACTATGCTTTCTTTGTACCTACCGCTTTAAAAGGTAAAAATGTAGTATTGGAAGGTAATGCAGAAAGAAAAGTAACTTCTGTGAACGAGCAGAAACATTATGCAGAAGATGCTAAGAAGCCACAAGCTGAAATTGATGCAATTACACAGCCAAAAGAAGAGATCAGGTTTGTAGCCAATGGAATTAAAGTTGTGAACTAAGCTTTAATCATTGAATAAAAATCTTAATTCTAAAAATTTCTAAGGTTTAGTTTGGCTAAAGCCGGATGAATATTTATGAAACTAAAATGGGTTAAAGCCCATTCCTATTGAATATCAAAAAAGCAAAATCGGCTGTCCTGCGGGACAGCCGATTTTTTAATCTTCAATTTTAAAATCCACCACGGAATCCAGTTTCGGATATTTAGCCGCAGAAATAAATTTCTTTCCGGTACAGTCTATTTCCAGCCAGCCTTTTCTTTTCTTTACATCTCCGGCCTCCATCACAAAAGGAATAAAAGAGATATCATCCTTCCCTTCTTCTTTGATCTCCCTGTATTGAACCGCTATATCCAGAATACAGACGTGTTCTGTGTTTAGTTTTACATTTCTATAAATAATATCATAATGGGTTTCCTGATTTTCAGGAATTTCAAGGTAAGTTTCCCAACCTGTAATATCAGAATTCAGTTCGCTTATTGCCTTCAATGCATAATAAAGAGCAATAGTATAATATTTTCTCGTTCCTTTTCTGGTGTAATCATCTATAAAGTGTCCACCTTCAAATAAGATAGTAGGCATTCCGGCTTTGATAAAATTATCTCCTGTGGAAGTAGGATAAAATTCGTCAGAATATCTTCCGATCTGGTTCGGGATCATTTCCTTCAAATGGTTATATATATTTCCGATCACTGCCATACATTTTTTTCTGTTTTCAGTAACCGTACGTTCTACATTTTCGGAAGGAGCCAAAAAGGAAAGCGTAGCAGGATGAATACCGTCAGTAGTAAAGATCGTTCTCTGCTCATGAAGGTTTAATGCATAATTATATTTCTTTGAAGCTGCTGCATTTTTCAGAAACTTAATCTCTTTACTGGCTTCATTATGAAAATCTCTGTTCAGATCAATATCGGCAGCATTCAGTCTCGTCCATCTTTCAGATCCGTCCGGATTCAGCATGAATATAAAATCAAGTTGTATTTTACTGAACAAATCCTCTTTCATTTCGGGAGCTTTATCAAGACTTACTAAAAGGTCAAGCATAGCATGAGTCGCATTGGATTCGTTTCCGTGCATTTGTGACCAGGCCAATACCTGAATCTTTCCGGTTCCTATAGTTAGCTGGTAAATAGGCTTATCTAAATAGGATGTTCCGATCTCCTGAATATAATCGCTGAGATTGGTCTGTAGGTAAGAAAATAATTTTTCAGGGGAAATATAGCGATTTGAGAAATCGGAGGTTTGAGAATAGATCTGTTCAAAATTCATTTCGGGAATAGTTTACAAAAAACAAATTTAGCCATTTTTAGGCAAAAACTTAAATTAACATTTGTGAATATTGTCAAAATACAATGATTTACATTTGTTTCAGGGTTTAAAAAGAATTTACAAAGTTTAAACCTTGGTAGCATTCTGGCTTAAAAATAATTTAACAATTGTAACATTATTAAACAGTAGCAGATGACATATTGTCTGTTGATAAAATTGTGGATTGCGAATAATTTAATACAATGTATTTAAAATACTAAAAGTCAATACTTTATGTAATCCATCTAAACTGTATTTATAAGAATACTTGAAGTGTAGAAAAGGCTGTTTTTGGCCATTTGAGGGTTATTTTATCAAACATGAAAATTGTGGAAAACTTTGTTGCTTATCATATTATACAAATGTAAAAGGCCTTAAAATCAAAATTCTCTTCTTAATTTTAATCAATCTATGGTTTTTTGAAACAATTTAGCTGGCGATAAAAATAGTTGTTTAATAGAAATACTACTTCTCCTTAATCAAGAGCTATATTGATTGAAAACAGGGTGTTTACATTAGTAATTTACACTTGTAGTATCTATAAAATATCTATTATATCGCTTAATACAGGCATTTATCCGTAATCATATCCCTGGAAAAAGATTTAGGTTGATTAATAATGTAAATAGTAAATATCAAGAGATTTAAGGGACAAAATACCCTCTAAAAACGTATGAATTTACATTTATAAACTATAAATAGCAGCCCTTTATTGTAACCTGAATGAATCTTGATAAGTTCTATAATAGATTAATATAATCATTAAATACAATTGTAACTTATTTGTAATAGACTGGATTAAAATACATTACTATTATGTTACAAATGTATATTGGAAGTTATTTCAATTATTTACATTTGTGTTTTGCATTTGTAAATTATATGAGTTACATTTGTAAAATAATTAAAGGCTTATTTTTATGAGTTTAAATGAAAGAATTTCCAAAATTATAGAGTATTCCAATCTTACTCCTTCTGAGTTTGCTGATGAGATTGATGTACAGCGTTCATCCATTTCGCATATCACATCAGGAAGAAACAAACCGTCTCTTGAATTTATCATAAAAATAAAATCCCGTTTCCCGGAGCTTCTGTGGGATTGGCTGGTTACCGGTGAAGGAGAGATGCTGAAATCCCAGCTGCCTGAAACGGAAATTCCTGAGGAATATACTGAAGAGGAAAAAATAAAAACAACGCCTCTCCCCGACTTGTTTACCATGATGAACGATGATGATGAATTCGGGAGTGCTGAAACTGAAATGGAATCTCCAAAATCAAGCCCAGGAGAATCGTTTATACCGGCCCAAGATAAAGCTCCTGAAAAAATATCAGATTCTCAGCGATTAGAAAATCCAGGAGATCAACTGTTAGGGCAAATAATTGGTAATCAGACTCATAAGATAAAGCGTATTGTTTTGTTCTATGAAAACGGAAAATTTGAAAGTTTTGAGCCTTAAAAAATAAAAAACCTGATCAAAGAAAATGATCAGGTTAAAAAATATTTGAAGAAGAAAACTAAAGCTATTGCTTTATTTTGTTTTTTAAAATTGAATAGGATATCCAGCTGATGAAATTTTTATCTCATGATGACCATCTATCCCATAATATGCTTTTTATAATTTCGGCTATTTATAAGAGTGTTAAGGTGTCTATGTATTTGGAAAAATTCTGTCACAGGCAGTATCCTAAAGGGTAAATGAAAATATTTTCATACATTGGTTTTTTATGGCTCTATCAAATATAAATATTTAAAGTTAAATCAACAATAAAAATCGTATTATTTTAACATATAATTAGTGTAAATAATAATTGCGTTGATTATTGTTAATTTCATTTTACAATCTAAAGTCTGCTTCTTCAGAAATAATGGAGCTTCTGTATTGAAGTTGATTGCAATAAAAAGGCCCGCAAATCTGCAGGCCTGTTAGGTATAGTAAGAACAATATTGTTATTTCTTTCTTCTTTCCAGTTCTTTTTTGATAAGTCCCAGCTCTCTTCCGGTTTGTCCGGCTACAGAAGTGTTTTCTCTGGCTCTTCTTGTAAGATATGGCACAACATCCTTTACAGGTCCATATGGAAGATATTTAGCCACATTATAGCCTTTATCAGACAAATAGAACGTAATATTATCACTCATTCCGTAAAGCTGCCCAAAATAAACGTGTGGATTGTCAGTATCCAAAGATTTTGCTTTCATTTTATCCATAATCAGCTCTGAAGAGATTTCGTTATGGGTTCCAAAGAAGGCAGAAACTTTATCCAGATGATTCATCACAAAGTCGATTCCTGCATTGTAGTTTTTATCTGAAGCATCTTTACTTGGCTGGATAGGATCTGCATATCCTTTCTCTGCTGCTCTGGCTCTTTCTTTTTCCATATAAGCACCACGAACAATTTTGTAACCGATGAAGTAGTTTTTCTCTCTTGCTCTTTGAAGATTGGCTTCCATATATTCCAGTCTTCCTGTTCTGTACATCTGGATGGTATTCCAAACGATAGGTTTTTGCTGGTTATATTTCTCCATCATTTCTTCACAAAGATGGTCTGCCGCATCCTGCATCCAGGTTTCTTCAGCATCTACCATTACTTTTTTATCATTCTCGTGACAAAGACTGCATACTTCATCAAATCTTTTTACCACTCTTGCCCATTCTTCTTTCTGGCTGGTAGTAAGCTCCGCTCCTTTTCCAACGGCTTCATAAAGATCAATTCTTCCGAAAGCAGTAGGTTTGAATACAATAAAAGGAATGGCAGGATTTCCCACAGAGAATCTAACAATATCTTTAATTTCTTTGCAAACCGCATCAAAAGTTTCTTCATCTTCTTTACCTTCAATAGAATAATCGAAAATACTTCCAACGCCTCTTTTAAACAGCTGTTTCACAGCCTTCATACTTTCTTCACGGGTTTCACCGCCACAGAATTGCTCAAATAAGGTATTTTTTACAATTCCGTTAACGAAAGGAAAATTGTTGTGTACTGTAAAATTCAGAACAGAAGTTCCAAGGCTTGTAAGAGCGGGCTGTTCAATCATTTTAAACATCCAGTAAGCCTTTCTCAATTGTGCATCAGACTTGTCTGCAAATGCAACTTTAGTATCATTAAAAATGGGCATTCCTATTTATTAAATTTAGTTATGCAAAGGTAATAATAACCTCAGTTTATTTAAAGATTTTTTTTATAATTTATGCTCTATTCCGTTTAAAAGCATTGCAATAATTCCTACGAAAACCCAGAATCGTAATATATTCAATGTAAAGAAGTTACTTCTCCGGGAATCATTGATAAGAAGATAAATACATACTATCATGATAAAAAGCCCTCCGGCAAAATAATAGGCCATGAATCCTGTAACACCGGTTTTGGTAATGAGTTTCATAGAAACTGCCATGGTAACCATGAGTAAAGAAGTCAGGATCAATTTTGTATTTCTGCTTTTAAAATAATTAGGAATTGTGGTATATCCGAACGTTTTGTCTACACTTCTGGTAAGGGTATCTTTCACTATATCAATGCACAGCAAAATAAGAAAAAGAAAAACAGCCATCAGAAATACCTTTTTTGAAAAGGTTTCATAGTACACCATCATTCCAAAGAACGGATACAAAGTAAGACTGACGAAAGTAAGGTTGTTTACAATGAGTATTCTGCTCAATTTGTGGCTGTAAAACCACATAAAGAACTGATAAATCACAAAAAAAACAAAGACATTATGGGAAATCATCCAGGCTACTCCCAAAGAGATAGCACTGAGTGCGAGATAAGCGTATAGAAAATATTTCTGCTTGATAAAACTCTGAACTCTGGTTCTGAAAGGTTTTACGACGTGGTCTTTCTCCAGATCATAGAACTGATTGATGATGCCACCGGCGAGAATAGTAAGAACGGTACAGAAAATAATACCATGTACTTTGAAATCAAAGACGAATTTTCTGAAAGATTCATCCTGATTAAACAGGAAAAAAGTGGAAACATAGAGGGCAAATGTCAGCAGAGCTGCTACAAAAAACCGTGCTCCGAGCAGAAAGCCCACAAATTGTGAAAATCTGTACAGTAAAGATTTTGATATATAATTTTTAGATTGGAAAGTTTCTTTTTCAGAATTCATTCCAACCTGTTTAAAATCTGTAAATCACTTCTTTTTGGAAGCCTTCAAGCATTTTTTCTGCTTTTGCATAGTCTTTGGTAAATCCTAAGATGTAGCCGCCTCCACCGCTTCCGCAGAGTTTAAGATAATAAGCGTTAGAATCCAGACCTTTTTTCCAGATATTAAAAATACTTTCAGGAATCATAGGCCGGAAATGTTCATAGGCCCAGTGAGAAAGTTTTTTCAGGTTTCTAAAGAAAGGATTCATATCTTTTTTAAGGAAAGATTCAATACATGCGTTGTTATAACGGATAAATTCTTCTTTCAGGGTTTTACGGAAACCTTCTGTTTTCATTTTTTCAAAGAAAATCTGAATCATAGGACCTGTTTCCCCTGTTATCCCGGAATCGATCAGGAAAATAGCCCCTTTTCCTTCTTCTCCTTCGGGAATATTTACCCTGTCTAAATTTTCTTTATTTTCGATAAGGATTGGAAGATTCATGTAACAGATCAAAGGATCCATTCCCGAACTTTTCCCATGGAAATAACTTTCCATTTCACCGAAAACAGCTTTTAATTTTTTAAGATTATTTTTTGAAATGTTCTCTGGATTCAGCTTACTGATTGAATATTTTTCAAAAATAGCTGCTACCAAAGCTCCCGAACTTCCAACTCCGTATCCCTGAGGAATATTGGAATCAAAGAAAAGTCCGTTAGAAATATCATTTTTGAAACTCCCGATATCCAACTTAAAATCGTCAGAAAGATCAAGTGCTGTAAGATATTCAGAATATTTCTGCAGATGTCTGTTGGAATTAAGTTCAAATTCAGAACTCAGATCTGAAAATTTCAAAGTTCCTTTGTAGAAGCTGTAAGGTACTACAAGCCCCTGGGAATCTTCAATCATTCCATATTCTCCAAACAGGATTATTTTTGCATAAAATAGAGGGTTGGTCATATTGACAATAAATCTTTTTGCAAAGTTAAAAATTATTCCGCTGAATATAAGCAAAACTCAGGCCGAATTTTTTCTATATTAAAGATAATAAAAAAGCCTGATATTATCAGGCTTTTGCAAAGATATATTTAAAAATTACTGTTTGATGAGCTTCTTATTAACTGTCTGCTTCTCTGTTTCTACGGTAAGTACATAGTTTCCTGTCTGAATTGAGGAAAGATTTATTTCCTGTTTATTACCTTTCAAGGAAGAATCAGAAGCGACCAATCTTCCTGCTTCATCATAAATTTTATACCCTTTTAATCTTTCTTTTGAAGAGAGGGTTATCATATTTTTGGCAGGATTCGGATAAATATCTATTGAATTATTTTTGGTGGTGATATCTTCTACTGCTAAGACACCGCAAGAGAAATTCACCTTCCAGCCATTTCCTGTAACTCCTCCATCTGAAACAAATCTTACGGTTATAGCACCTGAAGGATCTGTTGATGTAAAAGGACCGGGAACTGTGCTTCCACTCAGATTATTTCCATTGGCGAATAATGGTGAAGCTGTAGAAGAGCCATTATACACATACATAAAATCATAGCCCTGTTCAAGATCGAATGTTGTAAATGTCATTGTCATAGATGAGCCGGGAGTAGGATAAAATGTTTTTACAAGGTCTTCATTATCTCCATACTGACCTGTGGAACCGCCTGTATCTAAAAACTGAGTTCCATCACACCATGCTCCATCAGTCAGAAAAAGCTTTGATAGCTGGAAGGCATTAGGCCCGCTGCAATCTGTTCCTACACTTAGTCTATAATAAGATGCCGGTTGAAGGTTTGTAAAATTAAAAGATTGTGTACTGGCATTTCCGGAAGATACTGCCGTTCCGCTACCTGTCGCCAGTTTATATTTCCATGATGTTGAAGCAGCATCTGTAAAAGTGGCATTTGCAGAAGTCTGCGTGATATTGTTAATGTTAAAATTTGTGATGGATGTAGGACAAGACGCTGTGCAGTTCGTACCTAGACATCCTTTTGAATCTACCGTATTTTTGATCAGTGTTCCTGGCTGTATCCCAAAGCCATTTGCAAAATTAATTCCTACACTGCTTACCAAATGACAGTAACTCATAATAGTACCACCGCCTGCAGGAGGAAGAGCTGCAGTACATCCTTCGTTATTTCCTGAAGCAGGTCCGCACCCGTCAATAGCTGTATTATTACCGTTCCAGAAACAAGCGTGAGTATGTGGTGAACCTAAATTATGCCCAAGCTCATGCGTCATAGCTTCTATATTCCATGAATAAGTGGGTACATTTTGATAATTAAAATTCATACCACAATAAGAATATCTGTAATCGGTACACAATGAATTTACGTATGCGATACTTGTTGTAGCAGGATTTCTTAATAATTGTGCCAAATCGCCATTAAAAGTGGTTCTGGTGGTTCTAAACTGGTTCAGAATTGCACTTGGTGAGCCTGCATAAGGATCGGTGGTTGTCCAAACAAAAACTTCACTTAAAGCTACATTAACATTCTCATTGGCGTACAATGTTGTAACATTATTGTGCATAGCAGTCACCCAATTGGTGGTGGTAGTCGTATTGCTTCCATTTTGGGTATAAGGACCAAAGCCTGCTTCGTAGTAAATTCTTACGCAATTATCCGTTTTTTTATTATGGGTATTGTTAGGGTTAAAAGCAGGTCTTTGGGTCTGATTTTCTTTTAGTCCGTCTATCTCACAGGCAAATGGATTGGGGCCTGTTAACTTAGAATCTGAATAGTTTACAAAATCTTCAGAATTTTTAGCTTTTCCAAGTACTATATTTCCTAATTCGGGAGTAGAAGCAACTCCTACGATATCGTTATTAAAAAAGCTAAAAGCTACAATAGAGGCATTATCTCCTTTTACAATTCCCTGATAATAAACGCCTGGAGTATACTCTACTGCTTTTCCTTTTTCTGTTACAACTTTAAAATCGTTGGTTAAGATCTGATGTCTGTACATTTCAACAGTGATCTGTTTCCCACCGTCAAAAGGAAAAGATATTTCAAGAAAATCAGGTTTTTCTCTGATTAATCTTTTCAATTCTGCTGGCTTCAAAGACATAACAGTAATATCTGTTGCTGCCCTTTTGTATTCAGCCAGTTTATCAGGATTTTTATTGATCTCAAACAGATCATAACTTTTAAGGTCTATTTTTCCATTACGATATTCCGATACTTTTTGAGAAATTGGTTTTAATTTCTGAGAAAAAACAAAAATAAAACATCCCAAAAAATAAATTAATAGAATTTTTTTCATGATTTAATAATTTATATTTTCACAAATAAACAAAAAAAATCAACATACAGTGAAAAATAGCTACTACATTCTAATATTTGTAGCAACCCTATAAATAAATTAAACCAAATAACTAAATGAATGTTTTTTATTCGTTAAAATAAAAAAAAGACGTTAAAAATAACGTCTTTTAATTTTTATAAAGTTTCTCTGTCGGTTCTCATTTTGACCTTCAGGAATCTGATTAAAACTAATCCTGCCGCAAAGAATATGGTCATTGATAATGCTGCGATACGCATATTATTGAAATGCTCAATTAATGTTGCAAAGATGAATGTCCCAATGATAATCGCAATTTTCTCCAATACGTCATAGAAACTGAAGTAGGTTGTGTTTTCCATCGAGTTTTCAGGAAGCAGCTTTGAATAGGTAGATCTGGACATCGCCTGAAGGCCACCCATCACCAATCCTACCACTGCAGCTACCCCATAAAACTGGTATTCTACTGTTGGATTTTCTTTGTTCAGGAAATAAGCCCAAAGACAAGCAACGATCCATAGGATGATCGCAATTGAAATAACGTTTTTGTTCCCGATTTTCTTAGATAACCTTGAGAAAATAACAGCTCCAATGATCGCT
Organism: Chryseobacterium sp. D764; assembly: GCF_019317325.1. Lineage (NCBI taxonomy): Bacteria > Pseudomonadati > Bacteroidota > Flavobacteriia > Flavobacteriales > Weeksellaceae > Chryseobacterium > Chryseobacterium sp. D764. The sequence continues at coordinate 1,075,837 of NZ_CP079219.1, forward strand.
TCAATCTGGATTACCAAAAGGGTTCCGATCAGTTTATCCTGAGCAAGGTTGATCTCACTTTTCCCAAACAGGGTTGCCATAAGGAAAATCGTCTGCATTCCTACACTGTAAAAGAAGAAACTCGACAGAAAGAATTTAAGATTTTTGTCTTTGAAAAGTTCCCCTCCTACTTTAAACAGTTCATGGAAACTTTCCTTTGCAATATCTTTATAGAAGCTAAGGTTATCTTTAAATACTTCAAAGAAACCTCCCTGTTCTTCATGTTTCTTGAAGATATTCTTATAATTCAGTAATACAAGATCTTTAGGAAGCTTATCTTTCACATCCCCAAACTGAGGAAGGTGTTTGAATGTATATTGAGAGAACCCAAACCACCATGCTCCCGTTAACAGGAAACTGATTCTTGTAAATAATAACTGCTGAGCCGCTCCTTTTGCAAAAACCTGAATAAGAATTAAGCATAGTACAACTAAAACTACAGAGCCAATATATCCGTAGACATATCCTCTTGCAGAAAGCGCATCCTGCCTGTCCGGTGTGGCAATATCCGGAAGAAAGGAGTTGTAAAACACCAAACTTCCCCAGAAGCCGACACTGGCCGTAATACTGAAGAGAAGTCCCAGAAATACGTTGTGCATCCCTGTAAACATGGCTAATCCCATACATGATGTTGCTCCCAGATAGCAGAAAAACTGCAGGAAAGACTTTTTGTTTCCGATAGTATCTGCTAATGAAGATAAAAATGGAGACAACAATACTACAATAAAGAATGATATGGTAAGTGAATATCCATACACAGCATCTGGCTGATATCCTTCTCCAAAAATTTTGATCGTATGCCTTACGGGAACATCAATCCATGTTTTGGTTTCTGCTATATATTCCTTTTTCTCGTACGCTGTGGTAAGGATAGAGTAATAAATAGGGAAAATAGTAGAGGTAATAACCAGGGAATACACGGAGTTTGCCCAGTCATATACAGCCCAGGCTTTCATAATCTTCGGATTATTCTTTATGTTTTTAGGCTGTCGATTCTCAGTTTCAGACATTTCAAATATATATTAGTAGCACAAAAATAGAAAAACCATTAAGAAATGGATAAGTTTTTAAAAAAATTATCAATTCCTTAATGGTAATGTATTCGTAAACAGAATATTAGATATTTTCAATCACGATAGCGGAAGCACCTCCACCACCGTTGCAGATTGCTGCGGCACCGTATTTTGCATTATTTTGCTTCAATACGTTAATCAAAGTAACGATGATTCTTGAACCAGAACTTCCCAGTGGATGTCCCAGTGCTACAGCACCACCGTTTACGTTTACTTTAGCAGCATCTAACCCTAAGATTTTGTTGTTGGCCAATCCCACTACTGAAAAAGCTTCATTGAATTCGAAGAAATCGATATCAGAAACTTCTAATCCTGCTTTTTTAAGAGCGATAGGTAACGCTTTTGCCGGAGCCGTTGTAAAGTTTTCAGGCTCATGCGCTGCATCAGCATAAGAAACGATTTTTGCAAGAGGCTTCAATCCCAGTTCTTCCATTTTTTCTTTTGAAACAAGGATCAATGCAGAAGCACCATCATTCAAAGTAGATGCATTAGCTGCAGTTACTGTACCTTCTTCTTTTTTGAATACGGTAGGAAGGGTTGAAATTCTGTCGAAGTTTACTGCTTTGTATTCTTCATCTTCAGCAAAGATTACAGGCTCTCCTTTTCTCTGAGGAATAGAAACCGGTACAATTTCTTCACTGAACTTCCCTTCGCTCCAAGCTTTAGCAGATCTTTTATAAGATTCTACAGCGAAGTTATCCTGATCTTCTCTTGTGATATTATAATCTACTGCACATTTTTCTGCACATACTCCCATATGTACTTTGTTGTATACGTCTGTAAGACCGTCAAGCACCATTCCATCAAGCATTTTGATATCGCCTAATTTTGTAGCCACTCTTGCATTGTAATAATGAGGAACTAAAGACATATTCTCCATACCTCCTGCAACAATTACTTCTGCATCACCAGCTTTGATCGCCTGAGCAGCCATTGTCACAGCCTTCATTCCTGAAGCACATACTTTATTAACTGTAGTAGAAGGTGTATTGATTGAAAGACCTGCTCCTAAAGCTACCTGACGAGCCGGCGCCTGGCCTTCTCCTGCCTGAAGAACATTCCCCATATAAATTTCCTGAACAGCATTAGGATCTAAACCGATTTTATCTAATGCTCCTTTTACAGCAGCTGCTCCCAGTTTTGTAGCCGGAACTGTTGACAAGCTTCCCATAAAACTCCCCATAGGTGTTCTTACTGCGGAAACGATGAATACTTCTTTCATGTATATAATTTTTATTTTTAACGAAACGGAACAAAAGTTCCGTTGTATAGGTTGAATTTATTTTACTTTTACATAGACCACATCAAACTGAGATCCTTCAATTTTAGTATTAACTTTCAGAAGGTTATCCTGAGTTGCTAAAATTTTATTATTGAAGACATCTCCTATCTGTATGGGATTGTTTTTATCGGATTTCTCCATAATGATTGCTTTGTAATTGCAGTCATCCACAAAAACCAATGTTGATTTGATATAGTCTTTTCCATTATTGAAATATTCAGTCTGAACATTATCTTTAATGGTCATATGCCATATTCCTTCCGGGTAATTGGGTCTTACAAATTTACCTTCTTTTATATTGGCACATTTAGCCGGATTATCCGGTTTTTTCTGATTTGCTGTCTGCGCGTTAGCCTGTGCGGCTGCCACCAACAAAATTCCAGCGGAAAATATTTTTAAGAAGTTCATTTTTATAGTTGTGTGCGATTATTTATTTTTTTGTTTCCTCCTGCAAAAACCAAAAGGAAAGCTCCTAAAAATTCTACAGCCCAGCCCCATTTCAGTTTAACAATTCCGGCAAAAGTTTCCTGCCAGGATTTGAATGGTAAAAAACTAAAGTATTGCAAAGACTGCATCTTCACAGCGAATAAGGTAAATGCAAATAAAAGGATAAGCAGAATACCAAAAAACCTTACGATTTTCACGCTGTTATTGACAATTCCAAAAACGGCACATGCAGCCAATATCCAGCATGCGATCGCCAGATAATGATCAAGCTTCCAATAGTTCCAGTTCCCAATGACAGGCACATGTACCAAGGGTAAAAAACTGCCTATTACGACTAACAGTAACCCTAATAACTGAATATTTTTCATATTTACTAAAGTGCCAAAATACAAAAAAAAACACACTTTTAAATAGTGTGTTTTAAAAATAGGATTTCATGACCCGAACGCTTGTTAGTTACAAAAAAGCTTTAATATTTTTGTTTATTACACAAAGAAGGAAGCTATTTGTTATCAAATTAAAAATTAACATTTGCGATCTCTATCCCAATCTGAAGTCCATATTTTTTCTTCAGCAAAGCATTGTCATTGAAAGCGGGTGTAAAGTCTTTCTGCACAAACAGATTGAACCCGGCATAACTGATTCCCAATTTTCCTCCGAAAACAATATCGTTGACTCCATGCATTACTTTTTCTCTTTCAACAATTCTATCGGAAAATTCATTGGAATACTTGGAATAATTCACACTCCCTATTTTAATGCCCCCATAAACACCCAGAATAATGCACAGCTGATTCTTATTATTATCCAGGTATTTAACACCTTCATAGTCTTTATATTTTGGATTTAAAACAAATTTCAGATCTGCAGGAACAGTTATATATGTATTATAAAGCATACTTTTTTTAAGGGTTCCACGGTCAAAATCACCAACGAATAAGTTATATTTATCCTGTTTGAATGCCTGCCCATATTTGGGTGTAAGCTGGTCTGATCGTACTCCCAATCCGAAACGATAGAAAAAAGGGCTGGTGTAACTTCCGATCTGGTTACCGTACCATAATGTCAGCTGCCAGGAGTTGATAACACTGTTTTTTATATCAGAATTCTTACTGTAAAAATCAAAAGGCTTGTTCTTTGAAGTTAATCCTGCTCCGCCCATACTCACGGAAAGTTCTAAGGTTTCGAGATAATTTTTCGGGTTGTTCTTCTTTTTCTTCTCGTTGAGTTTCATATTAAATCCATTGAGTCCCAGCCAAAGTTGATTTTTTCCATTTTTTACAGAATCTTCAGATTTAAAAACAGCGTCTTTAACGAGTTCTTTGGTTGCCATTTCAAGATCCTGCTTTTGGGAATCTATTTTTTCATTAATAATCTGCTCGTATTTTGAAGCAATTACTGTACGTTGTTTTTGCTTTTCATCGGTGGTAATTTTCTTTTCTTTAAAGCTCTTATCAATCTGATCCAGTTCTACATTCATTTTGCCTTTTTCAGACATCACTATGCTGTCAATCTTTTTTGAATAGACAGTCAGGTTATTCTCCGGAGTTTCCTGGCCAAATCCATAGCTAAAAGCTATTACAGCAGCCATCAATAGTAACTTTGGTTTCATATTTTATTAATTTTTAGACAATATTTGATTGCTGTCCCTGTTCCGGGGCAGTTTCTGTAATACAAAAGATGATTGTTTATTTGCTTTCCAGTGAGTCTGTGTAGACAGTTACTCCAAATATCTTAAGAGAATTGGGACTTTTCACCTTAATTTTGGTCATATCAAGCGCTCCGAATTTTCTGATATCCGTTCTGTTCTCTTCCCGTTTTTTCTGGAACTCTCTTCCCTGCAGGAGCTCATCAGCATTGATATATTCAGTTTTTTTATTCTCTACAAGAGCAGGTTTATCTGCTATAGGAATTATATTTTTATCCAATACCGGGGCTTTGATCTCATAATCAGCAACTATAATCTGCTCTTCTTTACCCATACTTAATCCTTCTTTCTGCAGAGTTTCTTTCTGTTGATACACTCTAGGAATATCTGGAATTACTTTTAATTTCTCTTGGCTGGTATTGTTTTCTGTTATGATGTTCTGAGCAGCATCTATTTTCTGACCCGTTAAAGGCGTCTTTATATCCTTTTTTGGCAGTTCTGTATGAACGATTGGATTGTCTGTATTAGCAGGATGATTTCTATTAAAATAAAGCAATACTCCTACAGAAACCAACAGAACTAATACAGCAGCGTATTTCCACCTCTGAAAAGCCTTTTTAAAGCTTATATCAGCACTTTTCTCTTCTCTCTGGTCTATTTGCTCTATCCTGCCCCAAAGATCTGCAGAAGGCTTTATTTCAAGCTTTTCGTAATCAGATTTTAACTGTTTCAGTATTTCTTTTTTCATTTTCTTTTGCTTTTAAAAATTCAGCAAGCCATTTTTTTGCTTTGCTCAACTGGCTTTTGCTTGTTCCTTCAGAGATATTAAGAATTTCAGCAATTTCACTGTGTTTTTTGTCCTCAAAGACGTAGAGATTAAAAATCAATCTATATCCTATTGGCATCTGAGAAAATATTTCTTCAATATTTATTTCTTCCGGATATTCTTCATCAAAGGTTTCACTATAATCATCGGCAATTTCCACATCTGCGTAGAGAATATTTTTATTCTTCCGGATGAAGGTAATAGAATCATTAACAATAATTTTTCTAAGCCAGAACGGAAAACTTTTCCAGTCTCTGCATTCATCTATTCTGGTAAAGCATTTCATCAAAGCATTCAGGAGGATGTCTTCCGCATCATGAAGGTTATTGACATAAGAATTTGCAATGGCCAGCATTTTGGGAGCAAACATCTCGTAAAGAGCTTTCTGCCCTCTCCGGTCTTGTTTTTTAGCCAATAAAAAATTCTCTTCGAGATTCTTCATGTTTCAGTTTCTATCTATAAGACGGTCTATTAAAAAAAAGGTTGCCTGAAAATAAAAAAAATTGCATTTTTTTTCAAAAATGCAATTTAATATCTAAAGAATGTTAGTTTTAATTAATGTTTTACTGATGAAACATCTTCCGGATTGTGCTTGTGTTTAAACAATACAGCAAAGAATATAGCCAGTACCAGCGAATAAATAGCAAATGAAAGCCATATCTGCTGCCAGTCTTTTACCATCACTACAGACGAAAGGGTTCCGTCTGAATTAACCACTGCATTGAAACTATTTTTCAGAATTTCAAGGAAAGTAGGATTATCCGGTGTAGTTTCCAGATAAGTAGATAATTCTGAAACGGTTGCGAATTTATGGGTAAAGAATTTATCAATAGCCCAACCTGCAATATAACTTCCAAAAACAGCTCCGAAACCGTTGGTCATCATCATAAATAACCCCTGAGCTGAAGAACGTATTTTTTTATCTGTAGTTGTTTCTACGAAAAGTGACCCTGAAATATTAAAGAAATCAAATGCCATTCCATATACAATACATGAAAGGACGATCAGAGAAAGTCCAAATCCGTCCGGAACGCCATATGCAAAGAATCCGAATCTTAATACCCAAGCCAGCATAGACATCAGCATTACTTTTTTAATTCCGAATTTCTTCAGGAAGAAAGGAATTGCCAAAATAAACAAGGTTTCAGATACCTGAGAAATTGACATGATAATGGTAGATCTCTGTACTACAAATGAGTCAGCATATTTAGGAAAATGGGCAAATTCACTTAAGAAAACATCTCCATATGCATTGGTAAGCTGAAGTGCAGCTCCCAAAAGCATTGAAAATAAAAAGAACAAGGCCATCTTATAGTTTCCAAAAAGTTTGAATGCATTCAATCCTAATTGTTCAGATAGCGGCGAATTTTTATCAATCAGCTTTTGTGGCGGACATTTTGGTAAGGTAAGTGCATAAATTCCTAAAAATATTGCGATAGCTCCTCCAATATAAAACTGTCCTTCTGTAGCTTTGTTTCCGCTAAGATTTGTAATCCACATGGCAACAATAAAACCAATAGTTCCCCATACACGAATCGGCGGGAAGTCTTTTACAACATCCAGATTGTTATTTTTCAGGATCGTATAAGAAATTGAGTTGGCAAGTGCTATCGTAGGCATGTAAAAACACATCGCAAGAAGCATTACTGAAAAGAAAGAATTTGGATCTGTGGAATGAGGTAATATGAAAAGAGTAACCCCATAAAGAATGTGTAGTACTGAAAATATGCGTTCCGCATTGATCCAGCGGTCAGCGATAATTCCAGTAATGGTTGGCATAAAGATGGAAGCAATTCCCATGGTTCCGAACACAGCTCCAAACTGAGTTCCTTCCCAATGTTTTGTGCCAAACCAGAAGTTTGCCATCGTAATCAGCCATGCTCCCCAAACAAAAAATTGGAGAAAACTGAGGATGGTCAGTCGTAATTTTAAATTCATAGTTTATATAAAAAGTATCTCTTTAGTCAATTGTCTTTTTCCTTCTCTTGATTTCTTCCTGAATTTCAAGAGCAGTATCATAATCTTCCTCTTTAACGGCATCTTCCAGTAATTTCTGAAGTTCTTCCATAGAAAGAGATTTTAAATTGTCTTCCGTCTGTACAGTTTCTGAGAAAGATTGGTCTTCTTTGGCTACATCTTCCAGTTCTAATAAAATCCCTGCTTCATTCAAAACCTGCTGTGTTGTAAATATAGGTGCATCAAATCTTACCGCCATTGCAACAGCATCAGAGGTTCTGGCATCAAGAATCAATTCTTCGTCGTTCGCTTTATTTTTAAAGTTGATATTTGAAAAGAATACTCCGTCTACAATCTGATAAATAATAACAGAGATCAGCTCATAGTTGGCAGAGACTATAAATTTTGTGAATAAATCATGAGTAAGAGGACGCGGTGGATGGATATCTTTTTCCAATCCGAGAGAGATAGACTGGGCTTCGAAATTTCCTATAACAACAGGTAATTTTATGTGTGTTTCTTCATGCTCCAGTAACAATGCGTAAGCCCCCGACTGGGTCTGGCTGTACGATATTCCGCGAATAATTAGCTGTTTATAATCCATAGCTACAAATATAGATTAATTTTTTATTGTGATTTTACTTTTTTACGCAAAAATAAAAGCCCGGAAAGCCGAGCTTTTATCTGTATTGTTGATGATTGTCAAACGTCAATAGTGAATTTTGCTTTGCAAGTGAATTATTTAATTAAAAATTGACGAGCAAAGCGAATTGACTATTCACTTTCTTATCCTTTTATTGCTTTAATTTTCTCTGTTAATGCAGGAATAATCTGGAAAGCATCTCCTACTACTCCATAATCAGCAGACTTGAAGAATGGTGCTTCAGGATCGCTGTTGATTACTACGATAGTTTTTGAAGAGTTTACTCCGGCAAGGTGCTGAATAGCTCCTGAAATCCCTACAGCAATGTAAAGATTTGGAGAAATTGCCTTACCTGTTTGTCCTACGTGCTCTGTGTGAGGTCTCCATCCGATGTCAGAAACCGGTTTAGAACATGCTGTAGCTGCTCCTAACACGTTTGCTAAATCTTCAATCATTCCCCAGTTTTCAGGACCTTTCATCCCTCTACCAGCAGAAACAACAACTTCAGCTTCTTTAAGGTCTAGTTTACCTGAACTCTGCTCGTGAGAAATCACTTTAGTATCTTCATTAGCTACTGATAAGTTTTTCACTTCTTCTGAACCTGATACTGCATTTTCTTTAACACCGAAAGCGTTTTGAGAAACCGTAACGATTACTCCGTTTCCTTCAGCTTTTGCATGCATAAAACCTTTTCCGGAGAATGCTCTTCTCTTAACCTGGAAAGGAGAAAGGCTTTCAGGAGCTTCTAAAGCGTTAGTAATTAAAGAATAGTTCTTCATTACAGAAAGCATAGGAGCAATTGAAGAAGCATCAGTTGTATGAGGGAAAACGATGATGTTTCCGTCTGCTACTTCACTTACAGCCTGTGCGAATGCTTTTGCTGAGAAGTTTTTAAGACCTTCGTCTTTGATATTGATTACATTTGATGCTCCATATTTGTATAATAAATCTGAAGAATCTGTTGGGTTTACAGAGATTGCTGTAACGGTCTCTCCAGCATTATCAGCAACAGCTTTAGCGTAAGAAACTGCTTCAAAAGCTGCCTTTTTGTAAACTCCGTTTATATTTTCTGCGTATACGAATACTGCCATTGTTTATATTTTTTAGGTTGTAGGGTTTAGGCTATAGGGATTAGGTCTGAGAAGTATGTGTAAAAACTGCTACCTATCACCTCTTACCTGTTATCTTTATTAGATTACTTTAGCTTCTTCGTGAAGCAATCTTACCAATTCATCCAGGTTGTCAGGAGAAACCATTTTCACAGCTGCTCTTGGCGGAACACTGTCATAAGATACACCCTGAACTTTTACTTCTGAAGAAGAAGGCTCTACTACCTGCAGAGGTTTTGTTCTTGCAGACATAATTCCTCTCATATTCGGGATGATAAGGTCTTTTTCATCTACCAATCCTTTCTGACCTGCAATAATTGCCGGTAATTTTACAGAAATAGTTTCTTTTCCTCCTTCAATTTCTCTTACTGCAGTAGCTTCGTTTCCGTTTACGTCTAATCCTACTGAAGCGTTTACGAAAGGCTGGTTCAATAGCTGAGCCACCATTCCTGGCACGGAACCTCCGTTATAGTCGATAGATTCTTTTCCGCAAAGGATAAGATCATATCCTCCGTTTTGAGCTACAGCTGCAATTTCTTTTGCTGTAGAATAGCTGTCTTTAGGATCAAGATTTACTCTTACAGCATCATTAGCACCAATTGCCAAAGCCTTTCTGATCACAGGTTCTGTACCAGCATCTCCTACGTTGATTACTGTTACTGTTGCTCCCTGAGATTCCTGAAGTTTAACCGCTTTTGTCAACGCAAATTCGTCTAGCGGATTGATTACCCACTGAATTCCGTTCTTGTCGAAAGCAGATTTATCTGCTGTAAAGTTAATTTTGGAAGTAGTATCCGGAACACTACTAATACAAACTAATATTTTCATGTGTACTATTTTATTTTTTCCCTTTGACGCATAAAATCATGACAGTTTATGCAGAGATTTTGTTTGAATTAATTTTTGCTAATATAAATAAAAAATATATTATGCATGCATAATACTTATTAAATTATTATTCAATACATTAGATGTAGTTACTTCGCTGGTTTTGTTGCCCTAAACTCTATTTTACTTGGCAAAACTCTTGGATTCATCTTTAAAATATCCAATATGAGATTCCCCATATCTTCGGGCTGAATCTTCCAACTGTCTTTTTCTGATGGAATATTTCCGTTAAAATGAGTGGCCACCGAACCCGGCATAATAACCGTAGACTTAATATTATATTTCCTTAAATCAATCATCGCTGCCTGGGTAAAACCTACCACTCCGAATTTTGAAGCATTGTATCCTGTTCCGTTTTCAAAGAAGTTGGCCCCTGCAAGACTTGAGATGGTAATATAGTAACCTTCTGTCTTCTTCAGTTCTTCTACAGAAGCTTTTAAGGTATAGAAAACACCTGTGAGATTGGTTTCTATCATATCATTCCATTCTTCTGCTGTGAGTTCGTCTACGGGTTTAAATATCCCCAATCCTGCATTAGCAATGATATAATCCAGTCTTCCGAACTTTTCAACGGTATATTTTACTGCTTCCTGCTCGCTTTCCAGGCTTCTTACATCAGAAACAATTCCCAAAACATTTTCTGAGTATTGTTTAAGTTCCTCTTCCGCCTTCATGACATCTTCTTTTTTTCTTCCTGAAAATGCTACTGAGATTCCATTTTCAAGTAAAATTTTAGCAATTCCGAAACCAATACCTTTGGTTCCTCCTGTTATATAAGCTGTTTTATTCTCTGCCATTGATTCCCTAATTTTAATTCTCTAAAATAACAAAAACGCTCCAATTGGAGCGTTTTACTGATACTAAGATTTATCAGGAATTATTTTTTTATAAATTTCTCTGTAAAGTTTCTTCCTTCCGTTTCTACATTCAGTAAATAGGCTCCGGAAGATAGGTTGCTTACATTCACCTGATCCCCATTCAATGTTACATCTATTCTTTTTCCTGACATATCATACACTTCAACATGTTTTATCTTGCCAGGAGTTGTAATTTTTATCACTTCAGTAGCAGGGTTTGGATAAATGGATAGTTTCACATCGTTTTTAACGGCATCTTTTGTAGATAGTGATGCTTCATTATTGATTTTAATATTATCAATATAGGCAGAACCTCCATAATTATCATGCACAAAATCCATTCTGTTAATATTATTGTTACTGAATGGTTGTCCTGTGTAGATCAGCGCATCATTCAGGAAATATTGGATTCCTGTAGCAGTAGACACTATTTTCACTCTGTACCAAGTATTGGCATTCCAGGTCTGATTGGTATTTACTAAGTTAGCTGAACCAGCTGTAGCTAGTAAAATTGCACCGTCGTAAGAAAAATCAATATAAGTAACAATCCCTCCTGCTCCAGTTGTACTTACTGTTCTGAATACAAAATCCGAACTTGATGTGCTTTTTTGGGTAAGTCTTACATCAAATGATTGTGTAAAGCTATTATAGGTTAATGGTGTAGTAAAGGTATAGAAACCACCCATTACAGGGCTTTGCTGTGGTCCATAAGGTAAATCTGGTGTTATTTTAAGACTATTTGAACCTTGAGTTGCCATTTCAGCTGAAACCAATTGAGTGGTCAAATATACTGGCGGTACACCTCCATCATTTGTAGTAATCCAACCCTGCTGGCCATTAATATTTCCTGTTGTAAATCCTTCACTGGCTTCAAAAGAAATAGTCTGCTGGGCAAAAGATGTTATGGAAATCAACGAAATTGCGAAAATGTAAAGTTTCTTCATGATATTTTTTAGTTTTGAGCAAATATAGGTCTTTTAATCAAAAAAGCAAAATCAACGAATATTTTAAACATAAAAATAAATTAACATAATATATTTCAACCTAAACAAATAAAGATATTAAACCTAAATAAAAGTATCATTTCCAAAAAATCATCCATAAATCCTACAGCACGCTAAAAAGAACACAGGTTCTCAGAATCAATAAATAATTTATCTGATGATCACTTTTTCTGTAAAATTCCTTCCTTCAGTTTTGATATTAACCATATATACGCCTGCAGGAAAACCTTTTACATCCATTCTGCTACTCTTTGTTTCAGTTTTGATCAGCTTTCCTGATTCATCATAGACCTCAATACTTTTAACTGTACCTGGAGAATTAACCTGTATAAAATCAGTTGCAGGATTAGGATAAACAGATACTTCTTTAGCAGTAATCTTTGAATCCTTAATCCCCAATACCAATAGTTCACTATTTATTTTAATATTATCAATATAAGCAGCCCCCGACGCATTATTATGGACAAAACGCAGCTGATCTATATTCATTGAACTTGCGGCTATACCTGTATAAATAAGAACATTATTAACGTAATATCTGACATCTGTGGCAGTTCCTACGACTTTCACTCTGTACCAGATATTAGGCAGCCAGGCTGAAGATATGGAAATCAAATCCTGTGTACCTGATACGGTATTCAGAATTTTGAGCAATCCGGTTTTATCAAAATCCAATCTCACAACCAACTGATCATCAACGTTATTTACTCCCTGAAAACCAAAATCAGAGCCGTTGAGCTGCGACATATTGATATCAAATGATACGGAAAAATTGTTGTAAGCAAGCGGAGCCGGTAGGTTATAAAAACCTCCGATAATAGGATCAGATTGGGTTCCGTAGGTTGCTTCTTTGACAATTTTGAGGGAACTGCTTCCATCACTGGCTTTATCTACGCTGATAGTCTGATGGGTTACGTTTGCAGGAACTCCTCCTGTAGGAGTACTGATCCATCCCGCCTGGCCATGGATATTTCCAGAGTTGAACCCTTCATTGAATTCAAAGGATACAGCCTGCTGTGCAAAAACGCATGCTGACAATAGTAAAATTGCAATTGAGTAGTATTTTTTCATAGGAAATCAAGTTTTGTATTAAAAATATAAACTTTCCATGAATGGTGAAATAACTTATTGCAAATAAAAAATAACGCTTTTATACTCAGTGAATTTAATTTTCAAATCTATTAAAAACGTCTTCCCATATAGGTAAAACAGTTCAATTCAGAGCAAAAAAATAAGGTATCTCTTTCCAGAAATACCTTATTATATCTTATTTTCGTTGAATTACTTTGAATAATTTTCAAAGAACAACGGAATACTTTCAATTCCTTTATAGAAATTAAATAATCCATAGTGCTCGTTTGGAGAGTGGATTGCATCAGAATCCAATCCGAAGCCCATCAATACAGATTTAGCTCCTAAAACCTGCTCAAACATTGCTGTAATTGGAATACTTCCTCCTCCTCTGTAGGGAAGAACTTCTTTTCCGAATGCAGACTCCATCGCTTGTTTTGCAGCCGCAAATTCTTTGGTATCGGTTGGTAAAACATAAGGCATTCCTCCATGGTGAGGAGTTACTTTAATTTTTACTGTATCCGGAGCGATTTTTTCAAAATATTTCGTGAATTTTTCCGTGATTTCCTGAGGAGTCTGGTAAGGAACCAAACGCATGGAAATTTTAGCAAAAGCTTTAGAAGGAATTACAGTTTTTGCACCTTCTCCGGTATAACCACCCCAGATTCCGTTGCAGTCTAAAGTAGGACGGATAGATGTTCTTTCTAAAGTTGTATATCCTTTTTCTCCTTCTATATTACTTAATCCGATTGATTTTTTGAATTCTTCAGGATTGTCTTTCAATTTGTTCATATCAGCTCTGTCTGCATCTGAAACCGTTTCTACGTTATCATAGAACCCGTCAATGGTAATATGACCGTTTTCATCAATCAGATTAGCGATCATTCTTGAAAGAACGTGAATAGGGTTTGGAACCGCTCCACCGTAAAGACCTGAGTGCAAATCTCTGTTTGGACCCTCCACTTCTACTTCTACATAGCTTAAACCTCTCAATCCTGTTGTAACAGTTGGCTGTTCGTTGCTGTAAATATGAGTATCAGAAATTAAGATACAGTCGCAAGTTAATTTCTCTTTATTTTCATTCACCCAGTCTCCTAAGCTTACAGAACCTACTTCTTCTTCTCCTTCTAAGATAAATTTAACGTTGCAAGGAAGAGCATTGGTTTTCATCATTGCTTCGAATGCCTTCAGGTGCATGAAAAACTGTCCTTTGTCATCCGCAGAACCTCTTGCAAAAATAGCTCCTTCAGGGTGCAGTTCAGTTTTTTCAATATAAGGCTCAAAAGGTGGCTTTGTCCATAATTCCAATGGGTCTGCCGGCTGAACATCATAATGTCCATATACCAATACTGTAGGTAAACTTTTATCTAAAATCTTTTCTCCGAAAACAATTGGATAGCCTTTGGTCTGGCAAACTTCAACATTATCAGCTCCTGCATTTTTAAGGTGCGTTGCCACTACATCTGCACATTTCAAAACGTCATCTTTATACGCCGGATCTGCAGAAATAGAAGGAATTCTCAATAACTCAAATAATTCATCCACGAAACGCTGTTTGTTTTCGTTAATGTAATTTAATGTCTCTTGCATTGTAAAAATTTATTTTGTTAAAATTAAAAAAAATGCCCGGCAGGGACAAACAAAAAGACAGGATTTTACCAATCTTATGCTAATGAGCCTTATAACCATCTTTTTTAATAAAAAATGCCCTGCAAAAACAGGGCATTTGTATATTTTGTACTTCCAATTAGTGTTCAGCTTTTGGAGCCTTTTCAGCTTCAGCAGGTTTTGCAGCAGCAGTACTGTCTGTTTTAGGAGCTGCAGCTTCTGGCTTTACAGCAACTTCTTCCTTATGCTCTGCAGCAGCTGCATATCCGTGACCTTCTCCCTGAGCAGCATCAGAATATCTGTCTACTCCTTCTTCCAGTTTCAAAGTCCCTTTATTTCCACCAGCTGGTACTTTTTTACAACTTACCGCTACTGTTGCAATTGCTAAACATATAACTAATTTTTTCATATGTAAAATTTATTTTTTTAAGATCATATGAAACCGCTCTATTTTAGCCTATTCTGATTTATCCAAACAGCGGGCGATTTCATGTTTAAATTTTTGATTGCCCAAAAGTAAGAAATCCTGCTTTTTTCGGCAACATTTTTATACTGATTTTAATATTATTTTCCCTTTTTTGGATTGTGTAAAAATAAGGTAATGATCTCCCCCATCTTTCAAACCATACTTTTTCTTGATTTCTTCAGGTTTTAAAGGATAGTTTTTTGAAATGATATTATACTGTTCTTTTTTCTTAATACTTTTAGAGTCAATCAGTTCCACTTCCATAATTCTCCCGGGAAAGTCTCCTTTCTTTTCACTGGAGGTATAGAAATGACTGTTAGGATGAAGCTTTTTTAATCCGAATTTCTGTGAAATCAAATTAAAAACTCCTGCTTTCAAAATAGAGTTATTGGGAATGTAAATGTATTTTTCAGGCTCGGAATATTCAGACTCGGCATTTTCTTCTTCCCCAAATCTGAAAGTAAAGGCAGATTCGCCACTCTCAAGGTTCACACAGCTGCAGATAATCTCGTCCGTATTTTCCTTGGATAAAAAAATGACAACTTCTTTTACATCATTTTTCAGGGCAATAATTTCTATCCTTGAAATACCCGGCAACATTGACACAAGATACTTAAGATCAATAAGTGGAGAGAGTTTAATGACGACCTGATTGGAAATAGACAACAATTTCTCCTGGATTTCGAGAATATCAGGAGACAGGTCTTCTAAAAGAAAAACCTTGTTTTTTTGCTGATCTCTTCTGGCCGGATCAAGATAAATGACATCAAAATGTTCCTGATTCCCGTTCAGGAAATCTTCAAGCTTTTTGTTGATAAAATTTGCCTGACGTCCTAAAGTATTCCAGTTATGCTCAACAATTTCTAAAAGCTCTGTATTCTGCTCTACCAAAGTGATATGATCGAAGTTTTGAGACAGATAATAGGCATCAATACCAAAACCGCTCGTGAGATCAATAAATGTACTCCCTTTCAAGATGTTGGATTTATAAAGAGCTGTTTTTTCTGATGATGACTGCTCGAGATTAAGCTGTGGCGGAAAAATAATCCCTTCTTTCAAGAGAAAAGGAAACTTTCTTTCAGCAACCTGTTTTCCTTTGATCTGCTGTACAATTTCCTGTATAGAAACTTCCGGAAATGGTGATTTTTTCAGCAGTAATGTATGTAAATCTGCATTCAGATTTGCATTGATATAGTTTTGAATCTCTTTGTTTATTAATTTATTTCCCACAGATTTTTCCAGAGTGTAAATGATAATATGTTATCAATGCTTCGACTACAAAAAAACAAGTATTAGAAATATCATGCTAAGCAGAGTCAAAACATTATTATATTAAAATTATCTTTTGTAAAAAATATAATCCGTCAATACCGGAGTTATTCCATTCTGCTTAAGCAAAGAATTGATTTGTCCTCTGTGATAGGTAGAGTGATTGACTGCATGAAAAAGCATTTCAAAAATACTGTTTTCAAATTTTGTTCCTCTTGAATTCTGATATTCTACTCTTTTGTCCAGATCAAAATTTCTTATAATATCAATGCTTTTAAGAAAATTTCTATGGTTAATTTCCTCAAGAGATTCAAAAGGATTGATCTGCCAGACTTCAAAAGTAGTTTCTCCCAAAATCCGGGCATTCCAGATCTGTTGTGCATTAAGAGTATGATTAATCAGACTGATGGTTTTATCATCAACAAGTTCTCTGTTTTCAGAAATAACTTTAATCATCTCAACATTGAAATGATAGGTGTATTCAAATAAGTCTACCAGTTTTTCTTTCATTATTCAAACATTTCAGCCCAGCGAACCGCTTTTATCTCCTTTTCGTTATACAGATCTCCGATAGACTTTTTAACGTCTAATTTAGGGTATAAATTTACCCCTATCAGCTTTATTTTTCCTTCTTCAATCCATTGCTGCTCTTCAACAGCATGATCATAGATCTTTTTCTGAACAACTCCCTGTTTCAACAGTTCAAGATACCCTCCGGCTTCCTCGATTTCAACAAATAAAGCCCATGATTTCTCTGCAAACTGCTTCGTAATATCTTCAATATAATAACTTCCGTTCACAGCATCTTCAAATACATTGATGATACTTTCGTAAGCGAGCACAATCTGCTGTTTGAAAGAAATTTCTTCCGAATTATCTGTACTTCTGTTTACAAGATAATTATTGGTAAAAACAGCGTCAGCTCCTCCGATCATTGCGGAAGCAAGTTCTAATGTAGAGCGGATCAGGTTGTTTTCATTGTCAGAAACGGCTTTATTTCGCAGTGAAGTCTCCGCAAAGATGTAAGGAATTTCATCCATACCATATTCCTTAGAAAGCTGGTTGAAAACAATTTTAAAGGCTCTCAGTTTTGCCATTTCAAAGAAATAATTTCCTCCTACTGCTATTCTGAAGATTAGCTTATTCAAAATTTCAGCACCATAAGCTTCTACCAGTTCCTTAGTTTTTGCCAGCGCAATACCAAGCTGCTGATAAATGGCTGCTCCGGCATTCTGATGCAGTGAAATATCAACACAGATATTTCTCTTAAAGTCTTTGGCCAGTAATTCTTTAGCCAGCTGATCGTCTATATTTCCTTCTTTTTCATTAAAAATGTCAATCAATGAAAAATACAGATCTTCTTCTTTAGGGCTGATGTGTCCTGCAAGTTCTTTGTTGTTGACAAAAAGAGTTTTCTGATCAAGATTTTCTACATTATGATCAAGGATAAATGCAAATACTTCTTCTTCTAAACTTTCATGATATTTTGCTACCAAATGGGTACTTTCTTCAACTCTAGGCAGATTTACCAAAGGCTTCTGAACTTCTGTGTAAAAAGGCTTCACCTCTATTCCTTCCAAATTCTGTTTTTCTAAAATAGGGTAAATATCCTCTGTTTTAAGTTGTTTTTTGACTAAACTTTCCCAGTTTGAAAATATATCTGTATTTGACATTAGTTTTTTTATTTGTGAATTGTCAATAGTGAATTTTTAAAAACTAAAAATACATTTCATTATTGACTTAATTCTATTCAACTTTATTATTTTTTGGCAACTTTTGTGCTGTCTACCACCAAAATGAAGATTTCTTCATTCGGCTTTTTCATAAAATAATTTTCTCTTGCGTATTTTTCCTTCTCAGACTTGTTGTTCATCAGCTTTTTATAAAAAGCATCATTTTTTTCGTATTCTTTTTTGTAGAAGTCCAGCTGCTCTTCATATTTCCTGATCTCACCATTCAGTTCATTGATTACAAGAAATGAGGTTTTATCGAAAAAAATCATCCATACCAAAAACAGACAGATCGTAATGGTATACTTGTTCAAAACATATTTCTGTATAAGTTTGAATGTTTCAGATTTCGGCTGAATGTCTTTGATAAGGTTGTTTTCTTCCATTTTTTTAATGTTTTTTCAACGAGTTTTTAATAACAGTAGTTAAAAAATCAATCGCTACGGAATTCTGCTTCATATTTGGGATAATAAGATCGGCATCATTTTTAGAAGGCTCTATGAATTCCTGGTGCATTGGTTTCAATGTAGTCTGATAACGGTGTAATACTTCGCTCAGATCTCTTCCTCTTTCCTGGGTATCTCTCCTAATCCTCCTGATCAGCCTTTCGTCAGAATCTGCATGAACAAATACTTTCAAATCAAATTCTTTCAGTAATTCTTTGTTGGTAAGAACCAAAATTCCTTCTACTACCAATACGTTTTTAGGTTCTACAGTGACATGATCTCCTGTTCTGGAATGAGTGACAAAGCTGTAAATGGGCTGTTCAATAGGCTCATTATTCTTTAAAGCTTTCACATGTTTTATCAATAATTCAAAATCTATCGACTTGGGATGGTCATAATTCAGAGCTTCTCTTTCTGTCAATGTAAGACCTTGGTTGTCGTGATAATAATTATCCTGAGAAAGGATATTCATTCCCTCAATATCAAGCTGCTGAAGTATCTTGTCAACAACTGTAGTTTTGCCGGATCCAGTACCACCGGCAATTCCTATTACAAGCATTATTTTTTTGTTTCTTTATAGTTGGTACAAATATACTATTTTAGATAAAATATGACAATGTAAGAGTATTGAGAAATTAAAAGATTAAAGCATTTAAAGATTAAAAGATTTTCCTGAAGCCTTCTACTCTTTGTCATTTATTGCCATTACTCAACTTTCCCCTTCGGATTCAATAAAAAAACCGGCAAATTTATTGCCGGTTTTTATTTTATACGATTTCGCTTGTTAATTCGCGCGAAATTAATTTTTCATGCATAGGCTTCAAAACATCCATTGAGCCTGTTTTTACGGTACATTTGCCTTTGTAGTGAACAAGCATCGTACATTGTTCTGCTTGCTCCAGGGTATGTTTGCATATTTCGATAAGACAGTCTATTACATAATCAAATGTATGAATATCGTCATTATGCAGTACCAGTTTATAAACTTCATCCGTATCATCCAGAACGAGGACATCTTCTTCATACTGGCGCTTTGGATCTTCATAATCTTTTATGATATTATAAAAATTCATTCTAACTGTTTTAAACTTCTCCAATTTTATCTGCTAAATGATCTATAGCATTAGGTTCCTCATAGACCAGTTCTACAAGTTCTACACTTTTATTATTCATTTTCAGAATTTTAAAGTGGTAGTCCTCAAGATCAAATTCCTGGTTTTCTTCAGGGATATCTTCCAACTCATAAAGAATGAATCCGGCTAATGAATTGTACTCACTTTCTTCTGAAAGCGGAAGTCTTTTAGGCAGAAACTCATTGATTTCGTCCAAAGGCTGCGTAGCCTGTACCCAATAGGTATTATCTGATATTTTATCAACGATTTTTTCTTCATCGTCTTCTTCATCCTGAATTTCCCCTACCAGTTCTTCCAGAATATCTTCTAATGTAATAATTCCTTCAGTCCCACCAAATTCGTCAATAACAACAGCGATATGTTGTTTTTTAAGCTGGAACGTTTTCAGCAAATCTGAAACTTTTTTACTTTCCACAACGAAAAAAGCATCCCGCATTAAATCTTTAAGGTCTTCATGATCCAGATTTCCTTTTCTTTTAACAAATTCCCTGATGATTTCTTTTGTATAGAAAATTCCGATGATATTATCAATAGAGTCAATATATACTGGAATACGTGAATACCCGCTGTCCATAATCTTATTGATGATATCTGTAACATCTTCTTCAAAATCTATGGAAGTAATATTCTGTCTTGGAACCATGATCTGTTTAGCAGAATGATCAGTAAAGTCAAATGCATTTTTGATGATCTCATAGTTTTCTTCTTCAATCTCTCCGCTGTCAGCACTTTGTTTTACCAAAAGCTGAAGCTCTTCTGTAGAGTGAATTTCCTGTTCGGAAGCCGGGTGAATTTTCACCAATCTAAGGAAACCATTTGACATTGAGTTCATCAACCAGATAAACGGTTTAAAAATTGTGTAAAAAACCCTTAGCGGAACAGCAGTTGCCATTGTAGTGGCTTCAGATTTTCTGATCGCAATTGATTTTGGGATAAGCTCACCAAATACAATGTGCATAATGGTAATCAACACAAAACTGGTCACTACAGAGATTGTAGTAATCGTTGTCTGAGTAAGATCAATACTCAGAGATGCGAAGATATTTTCAACCATATGATGCAAGGCACTTTCTCCTACCCAACCAAGAGCAAGGGATGCCAATGTAATTCCTAATTGTGTAGCGGAAAGATATTCATCAAGATGCTTGATGATATGTTCTGCCTGTTTAGCCATAGAATTACCTTCTGCGGCTTTTAACTGAATTTGTGAGTAACGAACTTTAACAATTGAAAATTCTGCGGCTACGAAGAAGCCATTTAGTAAAACAAGAAATAAGGCCAGCAAAAGCCTGACTATGTCCGAGTCCATTTAGAGGTTGTATAAATTTTATTAGGTACAAAGATATGCAAAATAAAAATAACCTGAATCCGGGATAGATTATTTTGATTGAGGATTTTTTGAAAGAAAATATGAAGCGATAAGATGTCGCTATTTTTTATTAAAAAAAATAATTGAATACATCCTCTCATTTCTATATAAGAAGACGGTTTTTGAACGGTAAATAGCAGTTTTAGTCTTATAAAAATAAAAAGCACCGATAAATTCGGTGCTTTAATGGTATGTTAAAATAATTCTTTATGAATTTTTCAAAGCTTCTGCTCCGGAAACAATTTCCAAGATTTCGTTGGTAATTGCTGCCTGTCTTGCTTTGTTGTAGAAGATCTTAAGATCATTTCTCAAAGCTTCTGCATTATCTGTAGCTTTGTGCATTGCTGTCATTCTCGCTCCGTGCTCAGATGCTACTGAATCAAGGATTGATTTGAAAACCTGCGTTTTGATAGACTTAGGAATCAGGTTATCCAGAATCTCAGCCCTGTTCGGTTCAAAGATATAATCTGTTTCTACCTGTGATTCTGTATTTTCAGGCATTGAGATTGGAAGAAGTTGTTCTGTTGTTACTTCCTGAGTTGCTGCATTAACGAATTTATTATAAATAACATATACTTCGTCAAATTTACCTTCTCTGAAGCTTGCCATTACTCCTTCAGTGATATGAGCAACAGCATCAAAGTTCAGATTATCATAAACAGAACTTCCATTAGCATATACTGAACGGCTTCTTCTTACAGCATCAAATGCTTTTTTACCTACAGGAAGAACTTCAATCTCATATTGAGAATTGTTCTGGAACTGAAGGTTAAGCTCTTTTACAATTGAAGAGTTAAAAGCTCCCGCAAGACCTCTGTTTGAAGTAACAGCGATGAAAAGTATTCTTTTAACCTCTCTTTTCTGAGCATATACAGAAATCTGATCAGGATCTGAACTAGAATTTACATTCTGGATAAGTTCCTGTAGTTTTTCAGAATATGGTCTTAGCATTACAATTGCATCCTGTGCTTTTTTAAGTTTCGCAGCGGAAACCATTTTCATAGCACGGGTAATCTGCATCGTAGATGAAATTGACGTAATTCTGCCTCGTATTTCTTTTAAGTTTGCCATTAATTTGGGTTCAAAGTTTAAGGTCTAAAGTTTAAGGCTTAAAACGTTATATTTTAAACCTTAAACATTGAATTTTTTAGTTGTATTTAGAAGCTAAATCATTAGCAGCCTGCTTAAGAACACTTGTAATATCGTTATCGATTTTTCCAGCCTTAATAGCAGCCATTGTATCAGGGTGCTTAGATCTTAGGAACTCGATATATTCGTGTTGGAATTCTTTAATTTTTCTGATAGGAACGTTTCTCATTAAGTTTTCTGTTCCAGCGTATACGATCGCTACCTGACTGTCTACAGGAAGTGGTGCATTTACCGGCTGCTTAAGGATTTCTACGTTTCTTTCTCCTTTAGAGATAACTGCCAAAGTAGAAGCATCAAGGTCTGAACCGAATTTAGCAAACGCCTCTAGTTCTTTATATTGAGCCTGATCTAACTTAAGAGTACCAGAAACTTTTTTCATTGATTTGATCTGAGCATTACCTCCTACTCTCGATACAGAGATACCTACGTTGATCGCAGGACGAACCCCTGAGTTGAATAGATCAGACTCCAAGAAGATCTGTCCGTCTGTAATAGAGATTACGTTGGTAGGGATATATGCAGAAACGTCACCAGCCTGAGTTTCAATAATTGGAAGTGCCGTTAAAGAACCACCACCTTTTACAATTGGTCTAAGAGATTCTGGCAAATCGTTCATTTGCTTAGCAATATTATCATCAGCAATTACTTTTGCCGCTCTTTCCAATAGTCTTGAGTGAAGATAGAAAACGTCTCCAGGATAAGCTTCACGGCCCGGTGGTCTTCTCAATAGTAGAGAAAGCTCACGGTAAGCAACAGCTTGTTTAGATAAATCATCATAAACGATAAGTGCTGGTCTACCAGTGTCTCTGAAGAACTCACCAATAGAAGCACCTGCCATTGCAGAATATACCTGCATTGGAACTGGATCTGATGCGTTAGCCGCAACAATTACAGTATAAGCTAAAGCTCCTTTATCAGAAAGAGTTTTAACGATTTGTGCAACAGTAGAAGCTTTCTGACCGATTGCAACATATATACAATATACAGGGTTACCTGCATCAAAAAATTCTCTTTGGTTGATGATTGTATCAATTGCAACAGTAGTTTTACCTGTCTGTCTGTCACCAATGATAAGCTCTCTCTGACCTCTTCCTACAGGAATCATCGCGTCAATTGCAACGATACCAGACTGTAAAGGCTCAGTTACCGGCTGTCTGAAGATAACTCCAGGAGCTTTTCTTTCCAATGGCATTTCGTATAAATCCCCAGTAATAGGACCTTTACCATCGATAGGGTTACCAAGAGTATCTACTACTCTTCCTAACATACCTTCTCCTACTTTAATAGAAGAGATTCTGTTTGTTCTTCTTACTGTATCACCTTCTTTTACTAATTTACTTTCACCAAGTAAAGCAACACCTACGTTGTCTTCTTCAAGGTTAAGTACAATACCTTCTACATCACTAGAAAATTTCACCAACTCTCCGTATTGTACGTTTTCTAACCCGTATACACGAGCAATACCATCACCGATGGTTAAAACTGTACCTACTTCCTCAACGTTTGATTGAGTGTCGAAGTTGGCCAATTGCTGTTTTAAGATCGCAGATACTTCTGCCGGATTTATTTCTGCCATTGTATGGTTGTTTTTCTTAATTTAATTGGAAATCTTTTTTAACTTGGTTCAATTTTGTCTTCACAGACGCGTCTACCTGCTGATCACCTACTCTTAGAACATATCCTCCAAGAATTTCAGGCTTTACATTCACTTTCAGATCAAAGTTTGAATCAGCGTTTACAAGAGTTGTAGATCTTAAAATCTGATCCAGGTTCTCTTTTGAAAGCGGAGTTGCTGTAGTAAGTGTTACTCTCTGTACACCGCTAAGGTCTTCTACTTTGTTGATGAATTCCTGAGCGATATTTTTCAATTGGGTTTCACGTCCGTGTTTAATCACCAATCTGATCAGATTTTGAGAAGAGACAGATAAACCTTTGAAAATTTCATTTGCTACTTCTATTTTCTTTTTAGAATCGATATAAGGAGTCATGAAGAATTTGTTTAAGTCCGCAGACTCTTTCATGATCTTTACTACATCTTTCATTTCAGAAAATACAGTAGCCGTTTGACCTGATTCATTTGTAAAATCAAGTAAACCTTGTGCGTATCTTTTAGCTACTTTAGATGTAAGCATTCTTAGTTAAGGTTTGATTTGTTTAAATAATTTTGAACTAATTCGTTTTGAGCTTCGCTGTTGTCTAATTTTTGTTTCAAGATAGACTCAGCAATGTTTACAGATAAAGTACCAATTTGAGTTTTGATGTCTGCCATAGCAGCATTTTTCTCAGCATTGATAGTCTGTTTAGCAGCTTCGATCATTCTGTCTCCTTCAGTTTTAGCAACATCTTTAGCTTCCCCTACGATTCTGTCTTTAATTTCTCTAGCTTCTTTAAGGATAGCATCTCTTTCGATTTTAGCTTCACGAATGATTCTTTCGTTATCCTCTTTTAAAGTTTCCATTTCTTTTCTAGCTAATTTAGCTTGATTAAGAGCGTCAACAATAGATGTTTCTCTGTCATTGATAGACGTTAAAATAGGTTTCCAAGCGAATTTACCTAACAAAAATAATAATGCTAGAAAAATAACAGACTGGATAATAAATAATCCTGACGAAAACTGATGAATTAATTCCATTATATAAATGTATAAATAATTATTACTTTTTTTAAAGAACCATTATCTGTAACCAACCGTCACAGATAATGGTCTGATTTCAATTAGTTTACTGCGAATAGAGCAGCAAACGCAACACCTTCTACAAGTGCAGCTGCGATAAGCATAGCTGTTTGGATTTTTCCAGATTGCTCAGGTTGTCTAGCGATAGCTTCAAGAGCAGCAGCTCCGATTTTACCAAGACCGATACCTACACCTAGTACTACGATACCAGCACCTACAATTTTAGGGATTTCCATAATATATAATTTTAAAAAATTTGTTTTACTTTAATTTATAATTTCAATTAGTGAGCTGCATGATGTTCATGCTCGTGCTCTTGTACTGCCATTCCAATAAACAGAGCTGATAACATTGTAAAGATATAAGCCTGTAGGAATGCTACCAATACCTCTAGTAAATAAATTACCAATGTAAGGAAAGGGAATGCAACACCTGCGATAAAATTCTTAAATACATAGATCAATCCGATCAAACTCATTACTACGATGTGACCTGCAGTCATGTTTGCAAAAAGTCGGATCATCAAAGCGAATGGTTTAGTGATTGTTCCTAATAGTTCGATAGGAAGCATGATCAGCTTCATTGGAACTGGTACTCCCGGCATCCAGAAGATGTGTTTCCAGTAATCTTTGTTAGCTGAGAATGTTGTAATCAAATAAGTAAGGATTGCAAGGAAAAATGTCATTGTAATATTACCTGTAACATTAATTCCGAAAGGCATTAATCCTAAAACGTTAAGAAAAAGAATAAAGAAGAATACCGTTAATAAATAACCCATAAATCTCTTATACTTATGTCCGATGTTTGGAATAGCAACTTCATCTCTTACGAAAATAATTAATGGCTCTAAAAATCTTGCAGCACCGGTAGGAACCACTGATTTTTTATAAGACTTAGCCATACCACCGAACAACACTAACATAAAGATTGATACTAATAAAATGATCAGTACACTTTTTGTAATTGAAAGATCTAATGGTTTTACGTTAGTTGGGTGACCGTGATCATCAAGAGTTATAGTTCCAGCTGCATCAGTCTTATAGATTTTCTCATGGTGCAATACATAAAAAGAACCGTCTACTTCAGTAGGCTCTCCATGCATAAACCCTTCTTTATTACTCATGAAAGAGTGAAAACCATTATCATATACAATAACAGGAAGAGGGAAACCGATGTGGTGACCGTCTTTATCAACCATCAATGTGAAATCATGTGCATCCAACAAGTGATGATCGATGAACTCTTTGTTTTCTTTGCTTACTTTGTCTTTCTCTGAAAGCTCTTGAGCAGGAGCTGCCCCGGCAGTAGCCTCACCGTGCTGTGCAGACACTAAGTTTAATACAAAAATACTGTAGAATAAAACTGCGAATTTCTTAAACATTGATAGGTTTTTTTCGTTGTGCAAAAATATGATATTTTTTCTAGTTTCAATAAATTATTTTACTGTTTTTTATCATGATTAATCAGCTTGATCGCATAGTATGTAAGCAGTGCTGTCAGGACAAAATAAGGGATGATAAAATGGAATTTATAGCCTGGAATCACTTCAAAGTTCAGTTTTTTTCTGATTAAGTACATCAAACCAAATTTTAAAAGAATCAAACCAATGACAGACAATCCTAAAAATTCCGGTGCTACTCTATTGATTAAGATAATAAGAGTAATCATCATCATAAACATGACGCTCAAGAAAACATAAAACTTAATGATCACAATTTCATCCAGGTGAAAAACAAATTTCCAAAGAGAAAAATGCACCAGGAACGTCAGAAAGAATAAAATGACAACAAGAATATTGGGATTGATTTTCATTCTAAATTTTAATAGACCGCAAAAATAGACTTTTTCTATCGTATTATGATAAGATTTGATATATATCATTTTTTCTTATCTATATAATATTATGTCCCGACACTTTAGATATGCTAAAAATTCCTTATTTTTGCAAACCTATAATTTACAATAAATATGTTTAATAGTTTACAGGATAAATTAGACAAGGCATTACATAATATTTCCGGTAGAGGAAAAATTACTGAAATCAATGTAGCGGAAACCGTAAAGGAGATCCGTAGAGCATTGGTAGATGCCGACGTTAACTATAAAGTTGCAAAAGATCTTACTAAAAGAGTTCAGGATAAAGCATTAGGAGAGAACGTTCTTACTTCCCTTACGCCTGGACAGCTGATGACGAAAATCGTCCATGATGAATTGGTAGACCTTATGGGAGGTTCTCAGGAGGGAATCAATCTTTCAGGAAAACCATCTGTAATTCTTATTGCAGGTCTTCAGGGTTCTGGTAAGACTACATTCTCAGGAAAGCTTGCTAATTATTTACAAACAAAAAGAAATAAAAAACCTTTATTGGTGGCATGTGACGTTTACCGTCCTGCTGCGATT
Source organism: Chryseobacterium sp. D764 (assembly GCF_019317325.1). NCBI lineage: Bacteria > Pseudomonadati > Bacteroidota > Flavobacteriia > Flavobacteriales > Weeksellaceae > Chryseobacterium > Chryseobacterium sp. D764. The sequence goes on from NZ_CP079219.1 coordinate 1,102,924, forward strand.
GACCAGCTAAAAGTTTTAGGTGGACAAATCGGGGTTCCAGTTTTCACAGAAGAAGGTTCTACAAATCCTTCTACGATTGCTGAAAACGCAATTAATTTTGCAAAATCAAACGGTCATGATGTTGTGATCGTGGATACGGCAGGTCGTTTGGCAATTGATGAACAGATGATGAACGAGATTAAGTCAGTTCATTACTTCATTAAACCAGATGAAACACTATTCGTTGTTGACTCAATGACAGGTCAGGATGCTGTGAATACGGCAAAAGCATTCAACGATGCTTTGAATTTTGACGGAGTTGTTTTAACTAAATTAGATGGTGACACCCGTGGTGGAGCTGCTTTGACGATTCGTTCTGTTGTTGAAAAACCAATCAAATTCATTTCTACAGGAGAAAAAATGGAAGCTTTAGACCTTTTCTACCCGGAAAGGATGGCAGACAGAATCCTGGGAATGGGAGACGTTGTTTCCTTGGTAGAAAGAGCTCAGGAGCAGTTTGACGAAGAAGAAGCTAAAAAACTTCACAAAAAAATCGCTAAAAACGAGTTTGGTTTTGATGATTTCCTAAAACAGATCAATCAGATCAAGAAGATGGGTAACATGAAGGACTTAATGGGCATGATTCCTGGTGTTGGAAAAGCGATCAAAGATGTAGAAATCAGTGATGATGCATTCAAGCACATTGAAGCGATTATCTACTCTATGACTCCTGAGGAAAGAAGAAGACCTTCTATCATCAATACTCAGAGAAAAGGAAGAATTGCTAAAGGTGCTGGAAGAAAAATCGAAGATGTAAATCAACTGATGAAACAATTCGACCAAATGGGTAAAATGATGAAGATGATGCAGGGCCCTCAAGGAAAGCAGATGATGCAGATGATGAGCAAGATGCCAAATATGCCGGGAATGGGCGGAATGGGAAAATAACAAGACAAAATCATTCATAAAAAAACTCTCAGAATTTCTGAGAGTTTTTATTTTATCTGAATATGGGTTTATTTAAATTTATACCCTAGCCCCAGCTGGAAGAAATTCATTTTTAATGTTTCACCATCTACAGGGTTCTTGATCATATTGGTAAGACCAAAGCTATAGCGTGCATCTACAAATAATCCTTTATGGATGTTGTAATCAGCTCCTAAGAAAATACCAAAATCTGTGGATTTCAATGTATCATTCAGATACCTTTCTACATAACGCTCTCCTTCTCGGATTCCTGAAGGATCTACCATTCCTGCATTCGGACCGCTCATCTCAAATTTCACCTTGTTATTGGTCTTAAAACTCACATACGGACCTGCATAAATACCTAGTTCCGGAGTTACATAATATCTTGCAGACACAGGAATTACAATTCTGTTAAGGTTCATCTTTTCAGTTACTGTAATACCTGGCAATGAAACTTCTGCTTTTCCTCCAAGATTAGCATATTCAAGCTCTCCCTGAATAGCAAATTTGTTATTGAATTTGTGTTCAACCAAACCTCCAACATAAAATCCGGATTTAGATTTCATGCCGCCTTCAATTCCACCAAATTCAAAATCACCTTCATTAGTATTCAATTTTGATAAAGCATATCCTGCTTTTAACCCGAATGTGGTTTGCGCATTTAAACCTGCAAATAAAGCGATTGCAGACGCTAATAAGATTTTTTTCATGATTATTAAATAGTTTTATAGTAAAGAAGTCCTAAGATAGCAATCTCAGGACTAATTCATCTATTTTATTTATTATTTTGCAAATACATATTTAACTCCAAAAGTCACGGAAGTTAAACTGATCCCAAATTTGTAGTCATCAGCTCTTTTGGCACCGTCAATATCTCTTTTGTAAGTATTGTACCCGAACTCTCCTATTGTTGCTTCAATTGACCAGTTCTTCGTTATGAAATAATCCAGACCCGGCTTAATATTCACTCCAATGTTAGTATAGTTATTTTTTTGCATAAACGGAGCGGAAAGTATAGGATCTCCACCATTACCATCACTGTTAAAATCCAACTCTTCCTTGCCAAACTCCAATGGAACCTGCAATTGTCCGAAAATGTATAATTTATCAGATAAAGTCCAGTATTTTCTTATGAATGGAGCTACCACAAATGCGTTATCCGTATTTTTTATTTCAACCGGATTACTGAATTCACTTGCATTTACTTTGTATTTGGTAACAGCACTTTTGTATCCTACTCCTAGTCCCACCGCTAAATTTGTATTAACGAAATAACCTGCTGTAGGAAGAATCCTGATTACATTGTCCTTTCTGTTCCCACCAAATTCATTGGTTTCCTTGTGATAAAACCCTACCTGTCCTGAAAGATAAGCAGTTCCTTTAGCAATCTGTGCGTTTGATAAACCAAAAAGCGCAACAGCGCCCATCAATACGATTTTTTTCATGATTATTATATTAGTTTTATAAAAAAAAGCCCTAAGAATTTCTCAGGGCTTTCTTGCTATATGCTTTGTTTATTATTTTGCAAATACATATTTAACTCCGAAAGTTACAGAAGATAAATTCAATCCGAAGTTATAGTTGTTTGTAGCATCACCATCTTTTGGCTTGTAGTTGCTATAACCGAACTCACCGATAGTAGCTTCGATAGACCAGTTCTTGTTTAAGAAATAATCTAAACCTGGCTTCACAGTAACACCGATTTTAGTGTATTTAGCTTCAGTAGAAGTAGAGTTTGTAACAACTGAATTTCCAGAAGTAGCTACAGAGTTAGTTTCAGTTTCAGTTTTTCCAAACTGCATTGGCACTGCTAATTGTCCGAAGAAATATAACTTGTCAGATAAAGTCCAGTATTTTCTTACGAATGGAGCAACAACAAAAGCTGGAGTTTTAACGATGCTTTCGTTTACAATTGTAGTGTTTCCTAAAGTTGCTGTATTAGTTACAGTGTTCTTTTCAGTTTGGTAACCAATTCCTAATCCAACTGCTAAGTTAGTGTTTACGAAATATCCAACTGTAGGTAATACGTTGAAGTTTTCTTTTTTAATGTTTCCGTTGTTAGATTCTTCTTGAGAATAACCAACAGATCCTGATAAATATGTAGTTCCTTTAGCAATTTGAGCGTTTGATAAACCAAAAAGTGCAACAGCACCCGCTAATAATATTTTTTTCATTTTAAAAAATTTTAATACTTTCTGAGGGCAAATTTACAGTGGTCCTCATTAATATTAAAATTTGTTAATGTGATTAATATCATTGTTAAATTTTAGAGTATTGTAAAAATAAATCATAGTTAAGAGAAGTTATTGAGTTTTTCACAATATTATGAATAAAAAAACTCCATTTTACTAACGAGAGGTGAATATGTTTACTTTTTTAAATTTTCGTTTTTTTTCTAAAACCCCATGAATTCTGGAAAAATGCCAAAATAAGTTAACCTAAAATATTAACTTTTAAGTTATTAACTCTTAAAAATTAAACATTTGTTTATAATATGAAGTTGTTTTTATCTTTCCTAATCGCTGTAGGGCCATTATTTCAAAAATTTCTGATAAAAGGTCTGTAAGTCTGCTTATATTATATCAAAAAAACTCCGGCCTTCGGCCGGAGTTTTTAATATGCAATTGCTTTCTTATTTCAAAAAGAAATTATAACCAATGTTAACAGCTCCTACATTCCAGCTATCTCTGTACCAACCATAGTCACGTCTGTTACTGATTGACTGATATCCGATGTACAACTCTCCTTTAGACATTTGATATCCAAATTTAGGCTGTGCATAGAAACCACCATCCACTCCATCTTTTGTAGAGATACCATATCCCAGGTCTAATCCTACAAAGATAGGAGCTCCAGAGAATCTGTATTTACCGGAAACAGCTACAGGAATAAATCCGAAATCATCAAAGTGATCTTTTCCGAAGAAATGAGAATATCCTGTTGTTACCCCAAGGTCAAGACCTTTAGCAATATTCCACATATAAGCAGCATCCACTCCTAATGTAAATGAAGATACATCACTTGCATCAGACACAGGAACCCCAATATGTCCACCAATTTTAAAACCTTCCTGCGCTTGAGCAGCACCTCCTAAAAGTGCAAAAGCACCTAGTAATAATAGTTTTTTCATTTTTTTAGTAGCTTTGAATTATTCTGCAAAAGTACTAATTATTTTCATCATAAGGATACAACCGCTCTACAACGAGAAAAGCAGAACAATTTTTGTCCTGCTTTTTATTATTTCTAAATAAGATTTTCAGAATTAGTTTCCTCCGAATTTGAAACCTACACCCACCTGAGCAAAGCTGTTCTTTACAGTACCTCCACTATTATCGTTAGATAGGTTGGATACACCTAAGCTGTATCTTGCATCAAAGAAAAGTCCGTTCTCCAGCATATATTCAACTCCTAAGAAAGGAGCAAGGTTTAAAGATTTGATATCTTTTTTAATATCCACATCACCAGTATCTCCTTCCACTTCTACATCAAGGAAATCTGAGCCAATTACAGTTTTTTGTTTAGCCGTAAGAATAATTCCTACGTTAACACCTGCTGCTACAGAAAAACCTTCAGTAATAAAGTATTTTGCAGAAACAGGCACCAAAAGAGTTCCAAAAGTAATCTTAGTTGACTCCCCAAAATACATTCCTCCAGCATTTACTCCGTCAATTTTTTCTTTAGCTCCAAGTGGTGAGTATAAAACCTCTCCCTGAACAGCAAAGTTATCATTGAATTTGTACTCAGCCATTCCACCGATATAGAAAGTATATTTAGGAGACATTTTTCTTCCGTCAAGATCATCTTGCTTATCATCTAGTTTAATAGTTGACATTGCGAAACCAGCTTTAGGACCAAATCGAAATTCCTGAGCGTTTGCAGAAATTCCCATAACAGCGACTGCTGCAACAAGTAAAAGTTTTTTCATGTTTAATTAGTTTTTACATTCAAGGTCTGCAAAACTAATTATTTTTTTCAAATTAACAAATTTTAACTAACCAATTTAAGGTTAATAAAAGGTTAACGGAAACTTTCACCTATTCTTAACTAGTCGTTTCTTAGTCTTTTGTCCTCATCATTATAAGCAAGAATAATCTTTCTTACCACCGGATGTCTTACCACATCCTCTTCTGTAAGATGCACAAACCCGATCTCCTTCACTCCGTTTAAAATCCTCATAGCTTCTTTCAGCCCGGACTGCTGGTTTTTCGGAAGGTCAATCTGGCTCGGATCTCCTGTGATAATGAATTTAGCATTCATACCCATTCTGGTAAGGAACATTTTCATCTGTGCATGAGTTGTATTCTGCGCTTCATCAAGAATCACAAAAGCATCATCAAGGGTACGTCCTCTCATGAAAGCCAAAGGAGCTACTTCAATTACTTTTTTCTCCATAAAACCTTCCAGTTTCTCATGGGGAATCATATCACGAAGTGCATCGTACAAAGGCTGCAAATATGGATCCAGCTTCTCTTTAAGGTCACCGGGAAGGAATCCCAGACTTTCTCCCGCTTCTACAGCCGGTCTTGTCAGAATGATTCTTTTCACTTCTTTATCTCTTAAAGCTCTTGCGGCCAATGCTACACTGGTATATGTTTTTCCAGTTCCAGCAGGACCAATGGCGAAGACCATATCCTTTTTCTCCGTCTCCTTTACCAATTTTTTAAGATTGGTTGTTTTAGCCTTAATAACTTTTCCATTGACTCCTTTTACGATAATATCCTGATCAAAAACCAGTTGTTTCTCATTTTCGTCTTTAATATTTAGTATATTTTCAACGTCTTTCAGGCCTATTGAGTTGTTTTTGGAGATAAAACTGACAATATCATTCAGTTTTTGTTTCAGTATATCTAAAGCTTCCTTATTTCCCATGGCAAAGATGACATGATCTCTTCCTGTAATTTTAATGGTTGGAAAGCTTGATTTTATTAAGTTGAAATATTGGTTATTAACTCCATAGAAGATTTTCGCATCGATATCTTCCAAATCATATGTTAATTCAAACATGCAGTATTTTTATTTTTAGATTTTAAAATTAAAGCTTTTTTTCAAATTTATATCAAATTCTTTTCAACAATCTTTCGGGCTTTCTTTTTATTTTAAATAACTTTGCAATACTACATTATTCTAGAAATTGCTCATGTCAATTATTACCCTTACTTCGGATTTCGGAAATTTAGATTACAGAGTTGCCGCTGTGAAAGGCAAAATTCTGTCTCTAAACCCTGAGGTTAATATTATTGATATAACCCACGATATCCAGGCATTCAACCTTATACAGACTTCGTATATTGTAAGAAATGCTTATAAATATTTTCCTAAAGGAAGCATTCACATCATTTCCGTAGACAGTTTTCACAACAGATCAAGAAAGAATATCATTTACAAAGCCGATGGATCTTACTTTTTAGCGGCAGATAACGGTCTTTTAAGCCTTATCTTTTTTGATATTAAACCGGAAGCAATCTATGAACTTACGCTGAACAACCGTTTTGATGACATCATCAACTTTACTTCTACAGATATTTTTGTTCCTGCAGCGGTACATCTTGCCAATGGCGGACTCCCTGAAGTAATAGGGCGAAAAATAAGTACAGCCAAACAACTGATGTTCCCAAGAGCAGTTTATAATGAATCGGAAGGCATGATTATCGGCGAAGTAACTTATATTGATAATTTCGGAAATATAATCTCAAATATCAACAAAGACTTTTTTGAAAATATCAGCAAAGGCTACGATAGTTTTACCATAAAATTCAGAAATTTAAGCCTTTCAAGGATATTTTCCAGCCATACGGAGGTTGTTTCAGACTGGGAAAGGGAAACAGAATTCCATGGGCAGTCTGCTGCTATTTTCAATGATAGTCAATTATTGGAGCTTACCATCTATAAAGGAAGTAAGAAAAACGGTGCTAAAAGCCTGTTTGGATTGAATGTGGGCGAAAATATTTATATTGAATTCAGCTAAGATTATATATTTCATAAAAAAACCGATTTTTTTTATATATTTGTCAAAATCTAAAAATCAAAAATGGCAGAATACAAATTATTGCTTCCTTCCATGGGAGAAGGTGTTATGGAAGCGACAATTATCACTTGGTTATTCAATGAAGGTGATAACGTAAAGGAGGATGACTCCGTAGTAGAAATTGCAACAGATAAAGTAGATTCAGATGTTCCGACACCAGTTTCGGGGAAAATCGTAAAAATTTTAAAGCAAAAAGATGAAGTTGCAAAAGTAGGTGAAGCCATTGCTATTTTAGAAATTGAAGGAGAAGGCGCAGCTTCAGAAGAAGTAAAAACTGAAACTCCGGCGGCTACTCCGGATGCTGACACTTTAAAAGCGATTGAAGAGCCTTTACAAACAACAGCTGCTTCAAACGTAGAATTCTCAGGAGATCTTTATTTATCTCCACTTGTAAAATCTATTGCACAACAGGAAAATATTTCTGAAACTGAACTGAAATCTATCAAAGGAAGCGGTTTGGAAGGAAGAATTACAAAAGAAGATATATTAGCATATGTTGCTAACAGAGGAAACCAGCCGGTTCAGCAGGCGGCTCCTGTACAGGCAGCATCCACTCCGAAACCAACAGTATCTGCTCCGGCAGCTACAATCTCGGTAAGCGCAGGTGATGAGATCATTCCTATGGACAGAATGAGAAAGATCATCGCTGAAAACATGGTAAAAGCAAAACAAATTGCTCCACACGTTACTTCTTTCATCGAAACAGACGTTACTAACGTTGTGAAATGGAGAAATAAAAATAAAGCAGTATTTGAAAAGCGCGAAGGTGAGAAATTGACTTTCATGCCGATTTTCGTAAAAGCTGTAGTAAAAGCAATTCAGGATTTCCCAATGATCAATGTTTCTATCAATGGTGAAAACATCATCAAAAAGAAAAACATCAACATCGGTATGGCTACTGCCCTTCCGGACGGAAACCTTATTGTTCCTGTAATTAAAAATGCTGATCAGTTATCACTTTCAGGTCTTGCAAAAGCAATCAACGATCTGGCTTACAGAGCAAGAAACAAGAAATTAAGACCTGAAGACACTCAGGGTGCAACCTATACTATTTCTAACGTAGGAAGTTTCGGAAACCTTATGGGAACCCCTATCATTCCTCAGCCTCAGGTAGCTATTTTAGCAATCGGAGCTATCGTTAAGAAGCCTGCAGTTCTTGAAACAGCTGATGGTGATGTAATTGCTATCAGAAACTTAATGTTCATGTCTCACTCTTATGACCACAGAGTGGTAGACGGTTCTTTAGGAGGAATGATGCTGAAGCATGTTCACGACTATCTTGAAAACTGGGATCTGAACACAGAAATATAAGTAAATATACAATCAGCAATAAAGTAATTTTTGCCGGTTTTAAATACAAACCTCCGTTTTTCGGAGGTTTTTTTGTTTTTGTTAACCAAAACTCAATGAAATATCAAAAGATCAAACAACATAAAATAACAATTACAAATATTTAAATAAAAGGCATTTAATTTATTAAATCAATAACAAATTAAACACAATTCTATCTACAATAACTTTTTTGGAAGTTAGATTTATTAGCGTTATTTTTAAACTTAAATAATATTCAACAATGGATCTGGATTACAGAAAGTATGACATGACTAAATTTTCTGATTTCACCGAACAGGATGAAAATCTCATTGCTGAAGTCTACGATCAGCTTTCTGCGGTCTATGAAATTTCTGTAATTGATCTTAAAGAGTCTCCCTATGAACAATTCAGTTCTCATGATCTCTATCCCATATTCATCCCTCAAATCTGTTATTTTGTAAAAGACAGAACGACAGGTGATTCTTTCTATCTTTTTATCGTCAGCAAAGTTGGAATGACATCCAAAGGAGGCCGGTTAGGTCGTAAATTTGACACTATTCAACTTTGGGGACTCAAAAAACTGGAGAAAGATTTTGGGTATATCTCCATCAATAAAAAGAAATTAATGGATAAGATTGCAGGAATATTCAGCAGTTTTACTATCAATTTTAAAGATCATGAATTTAAAGATTTCTATGTTTTAGGAAGTGATCAATTTAAAACCATGAATTTTCTAACTCCAAAAAGAAAAGCAGCTATAAAAACTTTTCCGAATGAAAATTTCAAACTTGAAGTGAAAAACAATATTTTAAGCTTTGGTTTACCGGAAATACTTACAATTGGAAACGCTGAAATCATCTCAAAATTTTTAAACCACATATAATTTTCAAAATTTTACCGTAATTTCATCCCTCAAAACAGACAAATGCTGAAAATTTTCATCCTGATACGGAAATCCATCAAAAATTCCTTTGACAATATCCGGAACGAACAGCTGAAGTACAATCTGCTTCAGGCTATTCCTTTTTGGATAGGATCTGTTATTACAGGTTTTTTTGCCGTCATGTATGCACAGATATTTGCCTGGGGTGAACATCTTATGAATTTTATCTTTGACTGGCATGCATGGATGATTTTCATCATCGCTCCCATAGGATTTGTACTTTCCTGGTGGCTGGTGAAAGAATTTGCGCCCAATGCCAAAGGAAGCGGTATTCCACAGGTCATGGCTGCGGTAGAACTCGCCAATCCGAAAGAACACCGCAAGATCAGAAGCCTTCTGAGTATTAAGATTATATTTTTCAAAATCCTGTCTTCAGTCATTCTGGTCATCGGAGGAGGTGCGGTAGGACGTGAAGGACCTACTATTCAGATTGCAGGCTCTGTTTTCAGAAAAGTCAACGAATATCTTCCCGAATGGTGGCCGAAAATTTCCAAGAAAAACATGATTATGACAGGAGCCGCAGCCGGGCTTGCAGCAGCTTTCAACACTCCGTTGGGAGGTATTGTTTTCGCTGTGGAAGAACTGTCAAAAACCCATATCAATTACTTCAAAACAGCTTTGTTTACTGCAGTAATTATTGCCGGTCTTACAGCACAAACACTTGCTGGTTCTTATTTATATCTGGGATATCCGAAGACCAATGATGTTTCTTTAATGGTTATGTTTCCCATTGTACTTGTTGCTGCTGTTGCGGGTATTCTAGCCAGTCAGCTTTCTGTTGCGATGCTTAAAATCAACAGTTGGAAAAAAAACAAACTGAAAACCGATAAGGCCAATGTTATATTTCTGATCATTTGTGCTTTGATTATTGCCTCAATCGCTTATTTCATCAACAGGGAAATTCTGGGCTCCGGGAAAGAAATTATGGAGCGTGTTCTTTTTACGAAGGACAAGCATGAAGACTGGTATGTTCCGGTTCTAAGAATGCTTGGCCCTGCCCTTTCTTTTACTTCCGGTGGTGCAGGAGGAATTTTCGCCCCTGCTCTCACAGCGGGAGCAAGTATAGGCTCTGTTATTTCAGGCGCCATTCATTTAACACCCAACGAAACCAATGTTGTTGTTCTGGCCGGAATGGTAGCTTTTCTCACGGGAATTACCAGGGCTCCGTTTACTTCAGCAATTATTGTTTTGGAAATGACAGACAGACATTCATTGATTTTCCACCTGATGCTGGCAGGAATGGTTTCTTCCATTGCTTCTATTTTAGTAAGCAGACATTCGCTGTATGATGTATTGAAGGTCAATTTTCTGACAGAGTTAAGACAAAAAGATTAGTCAGAAATTGTCCGTTGAAAGTTGATCGTTTGGAAAAGTATTGTATTGAAAATAGCTTTCCATTAAGAATATCCCCAATATTAAACTTGAAACTATAAACCATCAACACGCAACTATTTCATGAATCCTCTTGCATATAAGAAATATATTCTCTACTTTTGCACCTCGAAATAATTAACAAATTCATTTAACATTATGAACAATTACGAAACTGTTTTCATTTTAACTCCCGTTCTATCTGAGTCACAGGTAGAGGAAGCAGTGAACAAGTATGTAGATCTTATCAAAGAAAAGAACTGCGAAATCGTTGCTAGAGAAAACTGGGGATTAAAAAAATTAGCTTATCCTATCCAATTGAAAAAGAACGGGTTCTATACTCTAATCGAATTCAAAGGAGAAGGTAGTGTAGTAGCTGATCTAGAATTAGCATTTAAGCGTGACGAAAGAGTAATCCGTTACCTTACTACGAAACTTGACAAACATGCTGTTGAGTATGCTGTAACTAGAAGAACTAAAGTAAAAGCAGCTAAAGCTTAATTATTAACCCTATTTTTTAAAAAAAGACAAGACATGGCAATAGATGAAATGGCTAAACAAGCCTCAGCTGGAGGAGAATCAGAAGTAAAATTCCTTACTCCGCTTGATATCAATACAAAATCTGAAAAGAAATATTGTAGATTCAAAAAATACGGAATTAAGCACGTTGACTACAAAGATGCTGATTTCTTATTACAATTTGTAAACGAGCAGGGTAAAATCTTACCAAGAAGATACACTGGAACTTCTTTAAAATACCAAAGAAAAGTTTCTGCTGCTATCAAAAGAGCAAGACACCTTTCTTTACTACCTTACGTAGCTGACTTATTGAAATAAGACAAAAAAATAAATAAAAGAAGAGAGCAGTCTCTTCTTTTGTTGCTGAATAAATAATTAATTCTAACTTGATTTTAGAACACTCTAAAATCTTTAAAAAGGACAACAACAATGGATATTATCCTAAAACAAGACGTAGAAAACTTAGGACTTGAGTTTGATACAGTAAGCGTAAAGCCAGGTTATGCTAGAAACTTCTTACTTCCTCAAGGAATTGCTCTTTTGGCTACACCTAAAAACAAAGCTGCTTTAGAAGCTACATTAGAAGCTAGAAAAGAAGAAGAAGCTAAATTAATCGCTGCTGCTAACGCTGTAGTAGATCAATTAAAGAAAACTTCTATCACTATCCCTGCAAAAGTAGGTTCTGGTGACAAATTATTCGGATCTATCAACAATGCAGATCTTTCTGCAGCTCTTGCTAAAGCTGGAGTTTCTGTAGAGAAGAAATATATCAAAATTCCAGGGAACACTATTAAGAGAACTGGTAAAGTAACGGCAAACATCAGATTACACAGAAACGTTGAGTACAATTTCGAATTCGATATCGTATCTGACGCTCCAGTTGTAGCTGCTCCTGCTGCTAAAAAAGAAGAAGTTAAATCTGAAGAAGCTTAATTTTAAGCAACTGAGATTTTCTCGCAATATCAACCACTTCAATTATTTGAAGTGGTTTTTTTATTGAATTACCCCATCTTCTTGCGTTGCAAAAATCCACCTCTCCAGAGAATAGAATTTCCTCCCGATAAATCTCATAACAAAAAAGCTATTACTACTCTATCAAACACTTCCACTCACTACTTATCCCCTCTCAGTTTCTGCTGATATTCCGTAGGAGCAATACCGATTACTTTTTTGAAAATATTACTGAAAGACGACAGGCTATTGTATCCTACCATCATTGCTATTTCGTACATATTGTATTTTCCTTCCAGCATTAGTTCAAGGGAACGGGTAATTCGTAATGCCCGTAGAAAACGGACGTAATTCATGCCTAGAATCTCTTTAAATTTCCTCGAAAGGGTTCTGGTACTCATTCCGAATTCTTTGGCCGTAGATTCTATAGTAAGGGGTTTTTCAAGGTTCGCATGAATATATCTTGCAATCTTTAATAGTGTTTCATCCTTAGGAAAGGGATGCTGTATGGGAAATGCAAGGTGTCTGTGCTTTTTCTCGTGTAAAACTCCTTTAAGGGCTTTGAGAAAAAAATATTTAGAATGATCATTTTTTGTGATTTTCCCATCCCATTCTTTAGTATATAAAATCATCTCCCGAAGTAGATTATTAACAGAGTAAATATTAATTTCATCAAAAAAGCCATTTTCGCTTTCTTCCTTCTTAAAATAAAAATTATATAAATCAACTTTCGGACTGGTAGAAAAAATGTAGTGTGGTGTTCCGGCAGGAATCCACATAAAGCACCTTGCAGGAAGATACCAATGCTTCTGATCTGTAAAAACATGCACAATACCTCCTTCTGCATATACTAATTGTGCAGAGCTGTGATAATGAATCTCTGTTGTTACATTACCTGTAAGGACATGATAGATGTAAAATTCGGCATCATCCTCTTCTACGGCTTTAAAATGACTGTCATTCATGAAATAAAGATAAGAAGATTTTTCAAATTGGCGTAAATGAGCAAATCTTTTTCTGTTTTCACAAATCAGGTCCTACTCTTGTCGTCGTAACTTTGCTGCATCAAAATCATTTTTAGCAAAAATCCTTTAATTAATTTATGAATATCATATTTAACGCATGCCGATATCTGTGCATGGCGTTGTGCTTATTATTGAGCAGCTTTTTACATTCACAGATGATAGATTATCAGCATCTCGGCTTACAACAAGCTGTAGAGATTGGTCTGAAAAACAACAAAAACATACAGATAAGTCATCTAAAACAGGAAATGTCCGCTACCAAAGAGAAAGATCTCAAAATGGAAAAGCTTCCGGACATTGAATTTCATACCAGCTATACTCAGGTAACCAATTTGTATCAGCATCAAAATGGCGTATTTAACAAAGCGACAAGGTATGATGCGATCAATGGGATGTATGATTTTACATTATCTGCATCAATTCCTGTGTACATGGGCGGCAAAATAAAAAATACAGAAAAAAAAGCGGCTATTGACACTGAAATATCTGCTTTAAGAACGCATTTGGATGAGAGACAGCTTACCATGGAAATCATCACAGCTTTTCTGCAGATCCATCATTTAAAAGAACAACAAAGTCTCATTAATGATAAGATGAAAGAAGATTCTGTTAACATTAAACAGGTAAAAGCTCTTAAAGCCAACGGAGTCGTAACAGTGAATGAAGTATTGAGAACTTCATTACAGCTTTCCAATCATAAAATGAGCTGGACAGAACTGGATAACGATATTCAGATTGCAGAGCACAAACTGAAAACTATTCTTTCTCTTCCGGAAATTCAGGAAATGCATGTGAATACGGAAGATCTTATTTCGGAGAATGCTGCGATTCCTTATATTGATGATTTGACTGAAACAGCTTTAAATAAAAATGAATCCGTTGAAATCACTCACAAAAATCTTTCACTGAAGGAATTGGATCAAAAAATCACCAAAGCGAATTACTTACCTAAAATTACAGCAGGCGGAGAATATTTTTTAAAGTATCCGAATATGATGTTTTTTCCTCCCGAACCGTATGCATACCGTCTGGGAATGATGGGTGTGAATCTTATCTATCCTATCGAAAATCTGTATAAAAATAAATACAAAATGCAGGAAGCACGGGAAAATATAGACCTTGCCAAGCTTCAGATAGCAGAAAATGAAGAGAAAATAAGACACAGTGTCTACGAAGCCTACAAAAAGTTTGAAGAAACAGACCAGAAAGTGAAAATTGCTGAAGAAGCGATTGACCAGGCTAAAGAAAACTATCGCATTGTAAGAACAAAATATGCGAACAAACTAAGTCTTATCACTGAATTGATTGATGCCGACAATACTTATCTGGAGGCAGAATCTAACCTTATTTCCGTAAAAATAAACCGACAACTTAAATATTACCAACTCCAATATACGATTGGAAACTTATAAAAACTATGGCACAGAAACAACTGACACAAAAGGAAAAAAGAATCAACAAGTCCATTACTTTACTGGCCTGGATCCTGATTATCAGCGGAATTACAGGAATGGTCAGTTTTTATCTTTTTTCAAGAAAGAATGTCACTACCAACGATGCACAGATCGAACAATATATCACTCCTGTATCCAGCAAGGTTTCCGGATTTATCAAAGCAATACAGTTTAATGAAAATCAGTTTGTACACAAAGGTGATACTTTGATTATCATAGACAACAGAGAGTTTGTGAATCAGGTACAAATAGCAGAAGCCAATCTCCACGCCAATACAGCTACCATCAGCACTATTGAAAGCGGTGTCAATACTAAAGAAAGCGATACAAAGATCATTGATGCTAAAATTGCTTCTGCAAGAATTGATATCTGGAGAACAGAACAGGATTTTAAAAGATATAAAAACCTGCTGTCAGAAGATGCCGCTACCGAACAGGAATTTGAAAATGTAAAGGCTTCATATGAACAGTCAAAAGCCAATCTTCTGGCATTGGAACAGCAAAAAAATGCAGTAAGAGCCGGAGCCAGTGAACAGCAGACCAAGGTTGCCCCTGTTAAAAGCCAGATTCAGCAGAGTTCTGCAAGTCTGAATAATGCCAAACTCTATCTTTCTTATACTGTAATTACGGCTCCCTATGATGGTTGGGTTGGAAAAAAGACTATTCAGGAAGGACAATTGATTAAAGAAGGTCAGGCTTTGGTACAGATGGTCAGCAAAGAAAAATGGATCATTGCCAATTACAAAGAAACACAACTTGGACAGATTGATCAGAACCAGGAAGTCATTATTACTGCAGATGCTTATCCCGACGTAGAATTTAAAGGAAAAATACTTTCCGTTTCTCCAGCATCAGGATCACAGTTTTCTTTAGTAAAACCTGATAACGCAACCGGAAACTTTGTAAAAATTGAACAGAGATTTCCTGTAAAAATTATTCTTGATAATAATAAAGACAACGAAAAACTGCTTTCCGGAATGAATGTTCTGGTGAGCGCGAAGAAGATATAAGTTTGAGTGCGGGAGTGAATTGAAGTACTAGAGTACAAAGTTATTCAATTGAAAATCACTTCAAATCAATACATTTCATACTTTACGATTAAATTATTTTTTTAGCGAAAAGACAAGACTGCAAAATAGCGAATCTGCAAATTTTTTCTTAAGCATATTTGCCATTTTACCTTTTACTTTTACACCTTGCTTTTTTGTCTTTTCGCATTTTAAACTCAGGCTGTGAGTTTACTTATCTGCCTTTTCAGCATTTATCTTTTAATGCTTTCAAAAAATTATGCAACACAATACAGTTTATCATAAATGGGTACCACAATGGCTGAAACTGCCGCTTCTTATATTGGCATTGTTTCCCCACCTGATGTTGTTGTCGCTTTTACATTCAAACAGCGCCTTCACCTCTTCTTTTATGGATGTTGATTCAGATGACATTCAGTATTTAATGATTTTGATGTATGGGACATTTGTGGTTACCCTTTTAGTTTTACAGCGGTTTATGGCTTATTTCAGCGTCAAATATTATGTCCTGCTGATGGCCTCTATTTCTGTTATTATACTTTACATTTTATCGGTAACTCACGATTATCATGTTATTTTGGTGATCCGGTTTTTAGAAGGAATTTTCGGGCTGTTGGAAGGGGCTATTTTCCTTCCTTTGATTATTGCTGAATTAAAAACGAAACACGCCAAAGTCTTAGCCTACCTTTTCATGTATACTATTATGCTCACCGGGGGTACAATAACCACTTCCCTGTTGAAATCAAGCATTGAGAACTACGATTTTCAGCATATGATCCTGATGATGGTCTATTTCCATGTATTTGTACTGATCATTGGCATTGCTTTATTCAACAGAAACAGATTCTTTCCTAAAAAACCTTTGTACCAATTGGATATTACCAGCTGGTTTTTACTTTGGGTATGCCTGCAGGCTGGCGGTTATGCTATTATTTATGGTAAAAGACTGATGTGGCTCGAGTCTGATACCATTATCATGTGTTTATTTATATTCCTGCTTTCGGGAGGATTATTTATGCTTAAACAAAGAAATTCCAAGAGACCATTATTTCATTTTGAAGTTTTCAGTTCAAAAAATGTGATTGCAGGAATGATTCTGTTCTTCATTTTTTACCTGATCCGATCAGGGCTGAATAATGTCTACAGCATCATGGCTACGGTATGGAAATGGCCCTGGGATTATATTGTAAACATCCAGTACTGGAATGTTGCAGGAACTCTTCTGGGTATAGTATTATCAGGAATCTGCCTGGTGCGTGGAGTTTCCTCAAGAATTGTTTTCTTTACCGGATTTCTGTTACTTGCAATAGACTGTGCATGGTTTACCTATACTTTTTATCCTGACACTGCCCTTTCTACGATTTGTCCGCCTTTATTTCTACAGGGCGTTGCTCAGGGATTATTATTTACGCCGCTAGTTTTCTTTTTGATTTCAGGAACTCCGGAAGAATATGTGCCCAATGCTACAGCTTTAGGAACCACAACCCGTTTCTGGACAACAGCTATTGGTTATGCACTAATGCAGAATCTGATGCTTTTTTTAACCTTAAAACATTCTGATACAATTAGTTCTAATTTTACAGACACCAATCCCATTTTTTACAGTCAGTGGAATCAGCTTTTCGGTGCTAATATTTCAAAACTGTCAGTTAATGATTCTTTATCAATGACAGCCGGTGCTTTTAAAGCCAAAATAACAGCTCAGTCTATTCTCCTTTCCAATATGGAAATTTTCACGGGACTTTTCTGGCTCGCATTAATTACGGCCATCTGTTTATTGCTGTATCATCCGGTAAAAATAGCTGTGAGAAATATAATGTAAAAGAAGGGAGCTGGAAGATCGAAGTTCCTGAGATAAAAGTAATACTCAAAGTTCATTTGGATCAATATAAAAAGTTTAATAATTTTTTATTGAAGTAACTACTTGTCTTCAAACAACCAAAAGTAACTTCCATCTCCCTTCTTCCATCTTCCAACTCTATCCTCTATCCAATTTGGCCGGTTTATTGTTCGTATTTTTCCAGCAGCAATATTGCGCAAAGCACTACGTTTAATACAAAAGCTTACGAATGGAAATTGAAAGAATTTTACTGAACCAAAGGGATTTTTTTACAACACAGCAGACCAAAAATCTTGCTTTCCGGAAAATGTATCTTGAGAAGCTTAAAAGCCTTATTATTGCTAATGAGAAAATGCTGTATGAAGCGATTAACAAAGATTTTGGAAAATCCGAATTTGATACTTTCACAACAGAGCTATCTTTTATTCTGAATGATATCAATTATTATATCAAGAATTTAAAATCTCTTTCAAAGCCTAAAAAAGTAAGCACCAATCTTGTCAACCAGCTCGGGAGCAGTAAAGTTCATGCAGACCCTCTTGGCTGTGTATTGGTAATCGGAGCCTGGAATTATCCTTATCAGTTATCCCTTTCTCCTGTTATTGCGGCAATGGCAGCTGGAAACTGCTGTATTGTTAAGCCTAGCGAAATAGCTGAAAATACGATGAAGGCGATGGCATTTATCATCAATGAAAACTTTCCACCTGAATACCTTTACGTATACGAAGGTGATATTGATGAAACGACAGCTCTCTTAAAATTAAAATTTGACAAAATATTTTTTACAGGAAGTACAAAGGTTGGAAAGATTGTTTACAAAGCGGCAGCAGAGCATCTTACTCCCGTAACACTTGAACTGGGAGGAAAATCTCCGGCTATTGTCACCAAAAATGCCAATCTTGAAATAGCAGCAAAAAGAATTGTATGGGGAAAATTCCTCAATGCCGGACAAACCTGCGTAGCTCCCGATTATCTGTTGGTAGAAGAAACCATTCAGGAACAGTTTCTGGAAATGCTCAGAAAATATATCAAAGAGTTTAAATATGAAGCGGGCTCCGGGCAATACACAAGAATTATTAATCAAAGAAATTTCCAGCGTCTTATACACCTTATTGATAAAGATAAAATCTATTCCGGAGGATCTTTTGATGAAGAAAAGCTACACATAGAGCCTACTATTCTGAACCCTATAAACTGGAATGACGAAATCATGCAGGAAGAGATTTTCGGACCTCTCCTGCCGGTTATCAGTTTTCAAAGCTACAATGCAGTTCTCAACTCTGTTTTGGAACTTGAAAAGCCATTGGCTGCCTATCTTTTTACCAATAATTCCGAGGAAAAAGAAATCTTTACACGGAAACTTTCTTTTGGAGGAGGCTGCATCAATGATACGGTAATGCATTTAAGTAATGATCATCTACCATTTGGAGGGGTGGGAAGTTCAGGAATAGGAAATTATCATGGGAAATATGGCTTTGAAGCCTTTTCACATCAAAAAGCTGTTCTTGAAAAAGCCACCTGGGGTGAACCGAACATCAAATATCCACCGTATTCTGAGAAAAAATTAAGCTGGATTAAGAAATTAATGTAATACTCATAGAAATAAAAAAACTGCCTCATTTCTGAAGCAGTTTTTTATTTTATCCTTTTTTAGGAGCCCAGGTAGTAAAGAACTCTTTTACTTTTTCTTTGCTATACCCCTTTCCTTCTTCTAAAACATCACTTTGCTGAACCTTGATCATTTTCCCGTCTTTATCTAAAATAATAAAAACCGGATAGCCAAATTTCTCACCCGGATTCCCATATTGGGCAAAAACCTTTTCATTCTTATTATCCGGAGAAAAGTTCAGGTGATAGTAGACATAGTTTTTATCCACTATTTCCTTTAATTCAGGAGTAGTTTGTACATAATTATTAAAACGAAGACACCAGATACACCAGTTTCCGCCAGCCTGGATCATAACGTTTTTACCTTCTTTCTTAGCCTGAGCTACTAATTTTTTAATATCCGCCTCTGCATCCGCTTTTGGATCATAAGGCTTTGGCAGCTTAGCTTTTTCTTCAGCAGCTTTTTTCTTTGCTTCTAATTCTTTCTGCTCAGTCGGAACTATAAGAGCGTTTTTTTGATTTCCTTTATCAGGTGTATTTTTTACATCCTGTGCAAAAGCGATTACACTTAATCCCAGGAAAGCTAACATTGTCAATTTTTTCATAACATAAAAGTAAAAAAATAATATATATCCCTCTGCAAAAATAGAACCATAATTTTATTATCACTAAATTTGCGTGTTTTATGAATTTTCTAATCAAAATATTATATCTGATCTCCAAACTTCCGCTTAAAATATTGTATATTTTTTCGGACGTGATTTTTTTCCTGAACTATTATCTGGTAGGATACAGAAAAGAGGTAATTACCCAAAATCTGAAAAACTCTTTCCCTGATAAATCGGAAGAAGAAATTAAAGAGATCCGGAAAAAATTCTACCTTAATTTTTCAGATTATCTGGTAGAAACTATCAAATCTTTCAGCATTTCTGAGACAGAAGCCAGGGTGAGAATGCAGCACATCAATCAGGAACTGTTTCATGATGCTAAAAAGGAGGGTAAAAACATTATCCTTCTGGCAGGACATGTCTTCAATTGGGAGTGGATCAATGCATTGGCAAAGATTGTTCCCCAGGCGCATTGCCATCCTGTATACAGAAAGGTAAATAATGACTTCTGGGAGAACCAGATGAGGAAGGTCCGTAATAAATTCGGAAATGAAGCATTGGAAGCCAATGAAGTGATCCTGAATATTTTCAGATCTAAAAACAATGGAGATTCAGCCTATATGTTTGTAGCAGATCAGACTCCTCACTTCGCACATGTCACGTACGGATTAGAGTTCCTGAATCAGAGAACTCCTGCTTTTGTTGGATATGATAAGCTGGCTACCAGAATGGATCTTGTTTTCATCTATTGTGAGATGAAGAAGGTAAAACGTGGTTATTATCAGGTAAATTATCATAGAATATGTCCTGATGGTGAAAAGTTTACTGAAAATGAAGTGGTAAGAAAGTTCCATAAATTATTGGAAAACACATTACACAAAAATCCGGACAACTATCTTTGGTCACACAGAAAATGGAAATACCAGGACTCCATCAAAAATTTTGATTCCGAAAAAAATTAGATTGACATGCAGAAAAAACTGGCAGTTGCCATCTTAAACTGGAACGGCAGAAATTGGCTTGAAAAATTTCTTCCGGGTGTGGTTCAATTTTCTCAGAATGCGGATATTTTTGTTATCGATAATCTTTCTACGGATGATTCCATTGAGTTTTTACAAAAGAATTTCTCCACAGTAACCGTTATTAAAAACGATAAAAACTATGGGTTTGCAGGAGGTTATAATGAAGGGTTGAAAGCCATCTCTAACGAATATTACTGCCTTCTCAATTCTGATGTAGAAGTTACCGAGAACTGGATAGAACCTGCTTTGGAATTATTGGAAAAAAATCCTTCCGTTTCAGCAGTACAGCCTAAAATATTATCTTATCACAATAGAAGCTATTTTGAATTTGCGGGAGCTGCCGGCGGATTGATAGACAACCTTGGATATCCTTATTGCAGAGGCAGGGTTTTTGATGACCTGGAAGAAGATAAAGGACAGTATAATGATGAAACAGAGATTTTCTGGGCATCAGGATGCTGCTTTTTCATCCGTTCAAAAGATTTCTGGGAACAGAATGGTTTTGATGCCAGATTTTTTGCCCATCAGGAGGAAATTGACCTTTGCTGGAGACTCATTAATTCCGGAAAAAAGATTTATTATACGGGAAAATCCAAAGTTTATCATGTAGGTGGTGGTACACTTAACAAACAGAGTGCACAAAAAACTTTTTTAAACATCAGAAATAACCTTTCCATGATGCTTAAGAACCTTCCCTTTCCTCAATTGATATGGCTGATCTTTTTCAGATTATGTCTGGATGGTGTTGCCGGAGTTTATTTTGGATTAAAACATGGTTTTCCACATCTGTGGGCTGTTGTAAAGGCTCATTTTGGATTTTACGGACAGCTTCCGGGAACATGGAAACTTCGTCAGAAAAGCCAAAAGAATGAGTTCTATCAATCGAAATGGCTTATTTTTAAACACTTTTTAGGTGGCAGATGATAGGTTGCAGGTAATAGGGATAGTAAAAACATTTATAACTTCAACTAACCTTAAACTTTAAACTTTAAACTCTAAACTAAAGAACTAGCAACAATTTATAATTTAAAAACAATGGATTTCTGTGCAATAGATTTTGAAACGGCCACTCATGAGAAAAGTTCAGCTTGTGAGATGGGAATATGTGTGGTACAGGATTCTAAGATTGTTGAGACTAAAACCTGGCTGATCAAACCTCCGAGTTTTCCTTATTTTAATAAATTCAATATTGCGGTGCATGGTATTCAACCGGAAGACGTAAAAGATGCACCTACTTTTGATGAGATATGGTATGAAGCCCAGGATATGATGTACGGAAGCCTTATGATTGCTCATAATGCAGGATTTGATGCTTCTGTTTTAAGAGGATGTTTGGAACATTATGGGATGTTTACTCCCCAGCTCAGCTATTTGTGCAGCATACAGCTTGCCAAGAAGTCATGGAACTACCTTCCAAAATACGGTTTGAAACCTTTGGCAGAATATCATAAAATTGATTTTACCCACCACAGAGCGGGAGCAGATGCTGAAGTATGTGCAAAGATCTCTCTCCTGGCTTTTGAGAAATTGTTTCTCACCAGTAATGATGAAGTAAATGAATATTTGAAAGCGAAAATCAAAAAACTTTAATAGAACAGATTATTGAACCCGGGTTCTTATTCTGCAATCTATCAATCATTACTATTGTACTATTCTGGTACAAAAAAAGCTTTAATTACTCAACACTTCAGATAACAGATTGAATTTTGGAATATCAATTTCAAAAGTTTCCTGTGTTTCCAGGTTTTTCACCAGGTATTTTCCGCTCATATTCCCTACTCCAGAACGAAGCATTACATTGGAGAAATAAGAGAAATTTTCATTTGTTCCTATTTCAGGAGTGAGGCCGATCACGCCATCCCCTATAATCTCTGTGTATCCAAATCCTACATCAAAAATCAACCATTTTCTTTTCAATACTTTGATAGGAAAGCTTCCGTCATTTTCTATCGTGATATTGTATTTAAAAACGTAACGGTTTTCGGATGGATAACTGTTTTTACTATCATATTCAGGTATTACTGAAACTTTGATATTGGAAGTCATTTTTGAAAACATCATTGTAGCATTTTCTTAATAAATACAAAAATCTCGCCTTTTTTATAAGGCGAGATAATATATTTACATTATAATTTTATTAAAACTATAAACCAAGGCCTTTTCTTTCGTCACCTCCCAATAATATTTCAACTGGATTGTCGATACCTTCTTTTACCGCAACAAGGAATCCTACAGATTCTTTACCGTCGATAATTCTGTGGTCATAAGACATTGCAACGTACATCATTGGTCTAATTACTACCTGTCCGTCAACAGCAACCGGTCTCTGGATAATGTTGTGCATTCCTAAGATTGCAGACTGTGGAGGGTTGATAATTGGCGTAGACATCATAGATCCGAAAGTACCACCATTTGTAATAGTGAAAGTACCACCAGTCATTTCGTCAACAGTAATTTTACCGTCTCTTACTTTGATAGCAAGATCTTTAATGTTTGCTTCCACGCTTGCGAAAGACATATTTTCAGCATTTCTCAATACAGGAACCATTAATCCTTTAGGACCTGAAACTGCAATTGAAATATCACAGAAATCGTAGTTTACTTTGAAGTCACCGTCGATAGATGCATTTACATCCGGGTACATTTGTAATGCTCTTGTCACCGCTTTAGTAAAGAAAGACATGAAACCAAGTCCAACTCCGTGTTTCTGAGCAAATTCTTCTTTATAAAGTTTTCTCAATCTGAAGATTTCAGACATATCCACTTCGTTGAAAGTCGTCAGCATAGCTGTTTCGTTCTTCACAGAAACCAGTCTTTGTGCGATTTTTCTTCTTAAAACTGAAAGTTTAGTTGTAGTGGTAGTTCTAGCACCTGTAGCTGTCATTGGGCTTCCTCCTAATGCAGGAACAGCCGCTAATTCAGCATCAGTTTTAGTAATTCTTCCGTCTCTTCCTGTTCCTGAAACCTGAGCAGAATCCATTCCTTTTTCATCAAGGATTTTCTTAGCAGCCGGAGATGGAGCTCCTGTTGCATAAGTTTGTGGAGCCGCTACCGGAGCTGCAGGTTTTGGAGCTTCTTGTTTCGCAGGTTCAGCCGCTTTCGGAGCTTCTTCCTGTTTTGGAGCTTCAGCAGCAGGTGCAGCACCTTCTGGTCTTTTAGCATCCATATCAATTAAACAAACTACCTGACCTACCTGTACTACATCACCTTCTTCTGCCTTTAAAGTGATAATACCACTTTGTTCTGCCGGCAATTCAAGAGTTGCTTTATCTGAATCCACTTCGGCGATAGGTTGATCTTTTTCTACATAATCACCATCTTTTACAAGCCAAGTTGCAATTTCAACTTCTGTAATTGATTCGCCCGGTGAAGGAACTTTCATTTCTAAAACTGACATATCGAGTATTTTTTATTTTTTAATTGGATATTATTTAAATTAAGCTGTAACTGGTCTTTTTGCAGGAGCATCATCTCTGTCGAAAACTCTGTTGATCACTGCATTCTGGTTTTTCTCAAACATTTTGTGGCTACCTGGAGCTGGAGCACCGCTTGGTACCGGAGCAACCACCTGGATTCCTGTATCTCTGAAGTTTCTCAGGATATAAGACCAAGCTCCCATGTTTTCAGGTTCTTCCTGAGCCCAAACCAATTGTTTTTTATTTTCGTATTTGTTGAAGATTGCTTCAATAGCATCTGTCTGAAGCGGATATAACTGCTCGAATCTTACTAATGCAATATTTTCACAGTTCAGTTCTTCTTTCTTCGCCAATAATTCGAAGTACAGTTTACCTGAACAAAGAACTACTTTTTCTACTTTTTTAGGATCTGCAGTTGGATCATCCAAGATTGGCTGGAATGTACCGTTTGCAAAATCTTCAATTGGAGAAACCACTTTAGGATGTCTCAATAAAGATTTAGGGCTCATTACGATCAATGGTTTTCTGAAGCCCCATTTCAACTGTCTTCTCAATAAATGGAAGTAGTTGGCAGGTGAAGTAATATTAGCCACTACCATATTTTCATTAGCACAAAGGGTAAGGAATCTTTCCAATCTTGCTGAAGAGTGTTCTGCTCCCTGTCCTTCTGAACCGTGAGGCAATAACATTACCAATCCGTTCTGGATTTTCCACTTTTCTTCGGCTGCGGCAAGATATTGGTCAACAATAATCTGAGCACCATTCACGAAATCTCCGAACTGAGCTTCCCAGATCGTTAATGTATTTGGAGAAGCCATTGCATATCCGTAATCGAAACCTAGAACACCATATTCTGAAAGGTGAGAGTTGAATACATCAAATCTGCTTTCTGATACGTGTCTTAACGGGATATATTCTTCTTCTGTATCTTCTGTTTTTACTACCGCATGTCTGTGAGAGAAAGTACCTCTTTCTACATCTTCTCCGGAAATTCTTACGTTGTGACCTTCTACAAGTAGTGTTGCGTATGCTAACCACTCTCCTAATGCCCAGTCTAATGAATTTCCTTCAATAGCTTTGATACGGTTTTCGAAAAGTCTTGTAATTTTATTGATGAATTTTTTATCAACAGGAAGTGTTGACATTTTCAGCGCTAATTCTTTCAGCTTTGCTGCATCATATTTTGTATCAACCGGCAACTGAACTGCTCCTCTCTTTCCGATTGGGTAGTTAGTCCAGTCTTCAGCCATGAACAGATCCATTACGTTCTTTTCAATTTCCTTTGAAGCATCAAAATCTTTATCCAGAAGAGCTTTGAATTCCGTTTCCATTTTAGCAATTACATCATTGGAAGTAATGCTGTCTTTAAGTAATTTATCTTTATAAATTTCTCTTGGATTCGGGTGTTTTGAAATTGTTTTATATAAGTTAGGCTGAGTGAATCTTGGTTCATCACCTTCATTATGTCCGTATTTTCTATATCCTAAAAGGTCGATATAAACATCTTTTCCAAATTTCGCTCTGAAATCAGCAGCAAAATGGATGGCATGAACAACAGCTTCAGCATCGTCAGCATTCACGTGCATTACAGGAGATTCTGTAACTTTTGCGATATCTGTACAGTATGTTGAAGATCTTGCATCCATATAGTTGGTTGTAAATGAAACCTGGTTATTTACAACGATATGAACGGTACCTCCTGTTCTGTATCCTTCCAGCGTCATCATCTGAGCTACTTCGTAAGCAATACCTTGTCCGGCAATAGCTCCGTCACCGTGAATGATGATTGGCAATACTTTAGAGTAATCTTTGTATTTGTCATCTACTTTTGCACGACAGATCCCTTCTACCAAAGCAGCCACTGTCTCAAGGTGAGACGGGTTCGGAGTAAGGTTTATACACACTTCTTCTCCTGAAGCAGTTTTGATCTTTTTAGATGATCCTAAGTGATATTTAACATCACCTGAGAATACATCTTCTTCAAACTCCTTCCCTTCAAATTCCGAGAAAATCTGCTTGTAAGATTTCCCAAAAATATTGGTAAGTACGTTTAGTCTACCTCTGTGAGCCATTCCTAACACCACTTCATCCACTCCTAACTGAGAAGATCTTGAGATCAACTGATCTAAAGCCGGAATTAATGTTTCACCTCCTTCTAATGAGAATCTTTTTTGTCCTACAAATTTTGTGTGAAGATAGTTTTCAAATGCAACCGCCTGATTTAATTTTAATAAAATCTCTGTTTTTTCGTTTGCAGAAAGGCTTGGATGGTTTTCATTTACCTGAAGCCATCTTTTGATAAAATCTTTTTCTTCAACGTTGTTGATGTATGTATATTCTACTCCGATAGAATCGCAGTAGATACTTTCAAGATGTTTGATCAAATCTGCCAATGTAGCAGGCTCTTTCATTCCTGTTTCAACAGCGCAGTTGAATTTTGTATTTAAATCTTCTTTAGAAAGACCGAAATTTTCGATATCTAAAGTAGGTGTATAGTGTCTTCTTTCTCTTACCGGGTTTGTTTTTGTAAAAAGGTGCCCTCTTGTTCTGTAAGCCTCAATAAGGTTTACTACTTTAAATTCTTTCTTGATATGCTCAGGAACTTCTCCGTTTGATACTGCCTGAGAAATCTGTTGTTGAACTGCCGGGGCAGCGCTGGCCGAAGCCTGAATAAACTGGGTGTTATCGTCATCTCCATAGTTCTCTAAAGCAAAATCGAAGCCTTGAAAGAAGGCTTTCCATGATGGTTCTAGGGAGTCTGGGAATTTTAAGTACTGTTGGTATAAATCCTCAATTAATTGAGAATGAGCTGCGTTTAGGAATGAAAATCTGTCCATTATTACAGTTTATCTATTTATTAAAATTTATTTGTAGAATTAATCTTCAAATTTAATAAAAAAAACCGAGTTAGAACAGTCTGAAACCGTTAAAAAAACTTAAGAAAAAAATAAATAAATAAAAATCACTTATACACTGATAATGAGAGCTTCATGTTCACGTCCTGTCCTTCCATCGGACGTTCAATAAAGGTCTGGCGGATATCCCCGAAGCGCATCTCGTCTTTTTTGGCTTTCTGAATCAGCTGCTGAATTGCCCGAATTCGTCCTTCATAGTTCCCTTTATAGTAGATTACGTAATTTTGAGACGGATTTACAGATCTGAAATTGAAATTATTGTCAGACACTCCAATTTTCTTAGAAAGCGGAATTCCCAGAAAATAAGAAACTTCTTTATCTTTATAATTGTCCGCGTCAGTGATCAGGATGGGATATCCAAATTCATCATCTCTTTTTCCCATATCCATCGTCACAAAGTTATAAGCTTTGTTATAATTCATCACGATATTTTTGTAGAGCGCGTCTTTCTTATTTGAAGTACTTACATTGATCCCAAGCAGCAGTTTGTCTTCTTCATTTTCCACCATCAGGCTGTCATATTTGATTGCTGCCATCTGATTGTCTTTTTCTACTTTATTTCCTAAAGAATTTTTAAGATTCGTCATGCTTTTGTCGATATTTTCAGCAAAACGGTCTTCAGTCCAGAAGTTTTCTACTCTTTTCCAGACAGCCAGTTTAGGTGTATGTACGTACCAGATTATTTTTGTTTTTTCTGCAGAAACAGGCTTAAATTTAACATCAACCAGCGTTGGATTTTCATTTTCATCCTCAAAAAGCTGATATTTCAATGTTTTATTAAGGTTCTCATACCGGATGAACATTTCTCCATCGGTATTATTTTTAGCATCTACATAACTGATGGCACTTCCCTGTCCTTCATAAGGCGTATAGTAATCAATATCGATAGATTGTGAACTGGTAAAAAAGTTGTTCCATCTTGTAAAGTTCTGCAGATTATTAAACTGGGTAAATACCTTATCTACCGGATAATCAATCTCTTTTTCAATGGTGAAATTTTTACTTTCGTCCACAAAATAGTACATGGAAGCAGCATAAGCTCCCCCCAACAAAACAACGATAAAAGTTAATATCTTAAAAATACGCATCGCACAAAAATAGTATAAATAAAAAGAGTGAACAATATGCTGATCACTCTGATTGTATGTTTAACAATAATTAATCTGGTTAAAGGCTGGAAGCTGGGTGAGAGAAGCTGGAGGTTACTATTCCGTGGATAATTACTAATCATTTTTTGATTAAAAACATTCGACCTTACCTTATAAACATGAATTTTATATGATAAGATTACTGGTTCTACATCAGCTTAATATCTTCCAGCTTCCTTTCTATTATCCGACATGTGTTCCCGGAGCAATTACAGCGCCTTTCTTCACTACAACAATCCCATCCTGTACGGAATAAGTTCCATAGTCGCCATCCGGGATATGTTTTCCTCCGATGATTTTCACATTGTCACCGATGTAACAGTTTTTATCAAGGATTGCTTTTTCTATATAACAATATTTCCCGATTCCCATATTAGGGCGGCCAGCTCTGTCATTCAGCACAATTTCTGTGGTATTCTGGTAAAAATCGGCTCCCATCACATAGGAATTTACGATGGTGCTTCCTTTGTCTATTCTTGTTCTGTTCCCGATTACTGAATTTTCAATTTTATCAGCCATAATGATACATCCGTCACCAAACACAGCCTTACTTACATAAGAACCGTTGATTTTTGACGGAGGAAGCATCCTTGCTCTGGTATAAATGGGTGAAGAAGAGAAAAGGTTAAACTGCGGCAGATCCAGACAAAGATCCAGATTCGCTTCGTAGAAAGATTCTATAGTTCCGATATCTGTCCAGTATCCTTCATACTGATAGCTTAGTGTCTTGTATTTTCCAATAGAGCTCGGAATGATATCTTTTCCGAAATCATCACCAGCTCCTTCATCAAACATTTTTTTTAGGATAGTCTTGGTGAAAATATAGATTCCCATGGAAGCCAGGAACTCTTTTCCTGTATGTTTATTTTCTGCTGAAACCTCAGATTTCAGACCTTCCAGCATATCATAATCCGGCTTTTCATAGAAAGAGGTGATATTTCCTTCATCATCTGATTTTAAGATCCCAAAACCTGTGGCATCTTTTGCATTGACAGGGATTGTAGCAATAGTAAGATCGCCTCCATTTTCAATGTGGAAATCAAGCATTTCCCTGAAATCCATCTGATACAGCTGATCTCCTGAAAGAATCAGGATATAGTCATAATCATATTTTTCAAGATGTTTCATCGATTGTCTTACGGCATCTGCAGTTCCCTGATACCAGCTTTCATTTTCTACATTCTGTTCAGCTGCCAGAATATCGACAAAGCCTTTGCTGAAAATATCAAAGTGATAAGAATTCTTAATATGTGAATTGAGAGAAGCAGAATTAAACTGCGTTAAAACCAGAATCTTATTTAATCCAGAATTCAGGCAGTTTGAAATAGGAATATCTACCAACCTGTATTTTCCCGCGATAGGCACAGCCGGTTTTGATCTGGAATATGTTAACGGGAATAATCTTGTTCCCCTGCCTCCTCCTAAAACTATGGAGATTACATTTCGATTCATAAATATCTTGCGTTTTTTATTGAGTTTATTGTTTTGTTCTTAGTGTTCACCGCTACTTTAAAACATTCTTTATTTTTATTGTATCAGCTATTATATAAAGCTATGTATTTTTCTGCAGATTTCTCCCATGCAAAGTCAAAATTCATGTTGGCATGAATAAGATCTTCCATCACTCCTTTTTGGTTATAAATGCCCAGCGCCCTGTTCATCGCATGTACAATATCATCTACGCCAGGATAAGTAAAGTTAAGCCCTGCACCTCCGGTTGAGATATCTTCTACGGTATCTCTGAGCCCTCCCGTATATCTTACTACAGGAACAGTTCCGTATCTCATGGAATACATTTGATTCAATCCGCAAGGCTCTACTCTTGAAGGCATCAGAAGGAAATCTGCCGATGCGTAGATCTTATGGGAAAGATGTTCTTTATATCCCAGATCCAGAGCAAAGTTGGTATAGGTATAATCGTATTCCTTTAACTTATTCTCAATATAGGTATTTCCAGACCCGAGAATCATAATATTTAAAGCTCCGTAACTTTGTTTAATGCTCTTCCATACTACATCCGGTAAAAAATCGGCTCCTTTTTCTGTAGCAAACCTTCCAATAAAGGCAAATAAAGGCAGTTCCGGCTTCAATCCGTATTCTTTGCAGAGTTGTTGTTTATTTTTCTTCTTTTGAGCAATTGCATTTTTACTGTTAAAATTAAAGTCCAGCATCGGATCGGTTTCCGGATTCCAGACTTCAGTGTCGATACCATTAATAATTCCGTATGCTTTTCCAAATTCCTGGCGAACAAGGCTTTCCAATCCGCGGAAACTTATAAAAAGTTCTTCCAGATATCCTTCTGAAACGGTGGTAAAGGCATCAGCACATTTAATCATACTGGCCAGAGGATTCATGAATCCGTTCCAATCCATCAGTCCCCATTTATAAGAATCAAAAGACGGCATATAGTGCGCCATCCCCCAGCTCATCGTTCCCTGATATTCTCCGTTGTGGATAGTTCCTATTGTTTTCACTCCTTTTAAAAATTCAAATTCCCGGCAGTGTTCTACCATAAAGGGAACCAGTCCGGTGTGATAATCATGACAATGTAAAACATCTGGACGAATTTCCATGGCACACAGCCAGTGTAACACTCCATGCTGGAAGGCCATAAACTGGAAACTTTCGTCCTGATATCCATAAGGATTGTCTCTGTCTAATAATCCGGGGATTCTCACCATATACAGTTCAAACCCCAGAGCGTTTGTCTTTTCTTTCAACACCTGAACCTGCAGCATATTGGTTCCCTGATGAATAAATCCATCAAAAACCAAATCAAATTCATGATCATATATAAAGGGCTTGTTGTACCATGGTATTACTACTTTAGCTTCTACTCCTTTTATTTTATTCTGATATTTTGGCAGCGCTCCTACTACATCCGCAAGACCGCCTACTTTTGCTACAGGATAACATTCTGTACTTAAATGATAAACAACCATTCTTTATCTCTTGTGTTTAATTCTGTGTAATTTATATTTTTTATCTTTCTTCTGTCTTAAAATAATTCCTGCCAAGGGCGGTAGTTTTACAGTCATTGATTTCGGGTATCCCCGCCATTCTTCATACTTCTCTTCCAGTATTTCAGGTTCTACTCCGCTTCCGCTGTATTTTTCATCATCAGAATTTAAAACAACCTCCCAATGAGTTCCTGCAGGAATCCCTATTTTATAATCCAGTACTTTTGGTGCCAGGTTCAAAACTACCATAGCCACATCATCTTTCCGTTTTCCTTTTCTCAGGTATATATACACTGAGTTTTCCAGATCATCTGCTTCTACCCATTCAAAACCATGTTTATCAAACTGGTTTTCATAAAAGGCAGAGTCTGATGTATACAGGTGATTCAGTTCCTTAACGATTTCCTGCATTCCTTTATGAACAGGATATTTCAGCAAATGCCAGTCCAGGCTTCTGGTAAAGTTCCATTCACTGGTCTGCCCGAATTCATCCCCCATGAAAAGCAGTTTGGCTCCGGGATGGGTATACATATATACATATAAGGCCCGCAGATTGGCAAATTTCTGCCATTCGTCCCCTTTCATTTTATAGATCAGACTTGCTTTTCCGTGTACCACTTCATCGTGTGACAAAGGCATCATATAATTTTCATTATACATATACATAGAAGCAAACGTCAGTTTATGGTGATGGAATTTACGGTTAGGAAAATCCTCTTTAAAATAATCCAGCGTATCATGCATCCAGCCCATCATCCATTTCATTCCAAAGCCTACACCTCCGTCATGAACAGGTTTTGTAAGCATGGGAAAGTCTGAGCTTTCCTCTGCTATGGTCATTATATTATTTCCGAATTCCTTATACACTGCAGTATTAAATTCCTGCAGAAATGTTTTCGCTTCCAGATTTACATTGGTTCCATAGATGTTCGGTTCCCATTCGCCCTCATTTCTTGAATAATCCAGATGCAGCATTGAAGTTACGGCATCTACACGCAATCCATCAGCATGGTAGCGGTCCAGCCAGAACATGGCATTAGAGATCAGAAAAGATTTCACTTCATTTCTCCCGTAGTTGAAAATATGTGACTTCCAATCAGGATGAAAACCTTTTCTCGGATCTTCATGTTCATAAAGATAGGAACCGTCGAAGCGGTGAAGACCATTAGCATCTCCGGGAAAATGAGACGGAACCCAATCCAGAATAACGCCTATATTATTTTTATGAAGTTCATCAATGAGAAACATCAGATCCTGTGGTGAACCGAAGCGTGAAGTCGCCGCGTAAAAACCGGTAATCTGATATCCCCAGCTTGGATCGTACGGATACTCCATTACAGGCATGAACTCTACGTGGGTAAACCCCATTTCTCTGATATAAGGGACCAGCTTTTCTGCAATATCCCGGTAATTTAAAAACTGTCCAGGATTATCACCTTCCCTCACCCATGAGCCAAGGTGCAGTTCATACACTGATATAGGAGCTTCCAGCCTGTTTTTTTCCCAGCGGCTATCCATCCATTCCTTGTCATTCCATTCATACCAGGTGGTGGAAACCAAAGAAGCTGCCTGAATATTCTGTTCCCAGCTTACAGCATAAGGATCGCTTTTTTCCAGAATCTCGCCTCTTGGTGTTTCAATGGCATATTTATATAATGTTCCCCAGGTTAAGCCTTCAATAAATCCTTCCCAAATTCCAGATCCGTCCCATCTTGGAAACAAAATGTGATCTTTATGATTCCAGTTATTAAAATTTCCAATAACGGAAACTTTCTTTGCATTGGGTGCCCACACTGAAAAGTACACGCCCTTCACGCCATCTTTTTCAGCAGAATGTGCTCCAAATTTACCATACAGCTTATAATGTCTACCTTCTTTGAAAAGATACACATCATGATCGGTGAAAAGCGTGTAGGTTTTAACAGAATTCATCAAGATCAGTTTATATTTATAATTTGCCTGAAACTACGAAAAATACTGACAATAGCGATTAATAATTCATCAAATAATTATCAATACCATTTCGTGTTTTGTCTTTCTATCAAATATATCATTTTTTACCTCACATTTTTATGATTTCAAAACAATCTTTTTTTTAAATTTAGCATCACTATTTTTATTAAACACATACGATGAGGTTTGAACTTTATACAGAAGAAAAAGACGACAGACCGGTATTTATCACCGGAAATTTCAACAGCTGGAATCCTAAAGATTACAATTTCCAGCTCCAACAAACAGATCCCTCCAATTATTTTATAGAAATTGAAGACCAGATACTTGCCGAAGAAATTGACTATAAATTCACAAAGGGAGGCTGGGAGAATGTGGAGCTGGATGAATATGGAAATATCACTCCCAACCGGAAAGTAAAAAAAGCAGCTGGCAAAACTTCGGATACTGTAAAAAAATGGAGATTAAACTGGGGACCGTTCAAAGAAGAATATTATCCCATTGCTGAAATAATTTCCGAAAATTTTTATATTCCGCAGCTTGACCGCCACCGTAAAGTTTGGGCACTGCTTCCCTACGATTATCACACAACGGATAAGCGATATCCTGTTTTATATCTTCAGGATGCCCAGAACTTATTCAATGAAGGAAGCGGCTTCGGAAACTGGGAAATTGATAAGAAGCTGTCTATCCTTGCAGAATATGGCCGTGGTGACCTTATCATCATTGCTATAGAACATGGCAGCGAGGAAAGAATTAAAGAATATATTTTCGATAATGATCATGTAGCCAATGGTTCTGAGGGAAAAAAATACATCCGTTTTATTGCAGATACTTTAAAACCTTTTGTGGATGAAAATTACAGAACAAAAAAAGACCGTGACAATACCGGAATTGGGGGCAGCTCATTAGGGGCGCTCATCAGTATATACAGCGGATTTCTTTATCCTGAAGTGTATTCCAAATTATTGATATTCTCTCCTTCACTGTGGGTTGAGCCCAATAACAATTTCCCGATGATGAATTTCCGGGTTCCTTTTAAAACAAAAATTTATCTTTATGGAGGCGGTCAGGAAGGATCTAAAATGGTCAAAAGGATTCATATTTTTGAAGAATATCTGAAAAGATGGGAAGAGAAAAAGCTGTTTGATTTTGAGTTCAAGACCAATATCAATCCTGAGGGCACTCATAATGAATTTTACTGGTCACAGGAGTTTCCAAGGGCCATTGAATGGCTATTCTACGACAATACTGAAAACCCTGTAGAAGTAAAACCACAACAACAAAGCATTAAAAACTAAGCCAGCAAAATTGCTGAAGAAGATTTTCGGACAGACAAGAACAAATGAAGACGACGATTGTCTATGATCTTAGAAAAATATAATATTTATTTATGAAACTAATTAATAAAAAAAACAAAAATTACACTCAGGTCTTCCACGTATTTACAGAGGAAGAATGGACAAAATCCAGTAAAAATTTCAATAAAAACATTTCTACTTTTTTTACGGGAAAGAAGTATGAAGTTTTCATTAATGCTCATGAAGAAGGAATTACCTATTTTATTGGATTAGGAAAATCTACGTTACAGAATTTCGAAATCCAGCAGGTTGCAGCAAAATTTTCACAAACACAGAAAGAAAAACTGCAGGCAGTGCCTACATTAGCTCTGGCAGATTTCATGAATGAAAAACAGTTTGAGGAATTTGTAAAAGGAATTTTAGCAGGAACGTACAACTATCCTTTCGATAAGAAACATGTTTTCTGGAATGTAAAATTTGAATTGCATTTTGAAAATTTAAGCCAGAAAAAACTAGATCATATCAGTCAAAAAACCGAAGCCCTTATTAACGGGCAGACTGCCTGTCAGGACTGGCTCAACAAACCTGCCAATCTTAAAAAACCGGATATTTTAAGTGCATATCTTAAAAATCTGGCAAAAAAACATGAGTTGAAGTACACCGTTTTCAACAGAAAGAAATGTGAAGAGCTTGGATTGGGTGCTTATCTATCGGTCAATCAGGGAAGTGCTTATGATGCTGCGTTCACTATTTTAGAATATAAAACTACGGTTAAAAATGCCAAGACTTTCGGATTGGTAGGAAAATGTATTTTGTTTGATACTGGAGGAATATCAATAAAAAGCTCTGCCAATCTGCATTATATGAAGTCTGATATGGGAGGCGCTACAGCTGTTTTGGGTACTTTAATTTATGCTGCAGAAATGCAGCTTCCTGTGAACATTATTGCTATTCTTCCTATTACAGATAATGCTGTTTCTGAAAAAGCCCTGCTTCCGAGTGATGTGATCACAGCCTACAACGGAAAAACCATTGAAGTACTTGATACCGATGCCGAAGGCCGTTTAATCCTTGCAGACGGATTATCTTACCTTTCCAAAAACTACAAAACAGACTTTCTGATTGACCTGGCTACTTTAACAGGAAGCTCTGTACGCATGTTTGGAGATACCTGTGCCGCGATGTTCTCCAATAATGAGGAACTGAAAAATAATCTGATAAAAACCGGAGATCAAACCAATCAGAGAGTATGGAATCTTCCTTTATGGGATGTGTGGAAGGACGACATTCAGTCTGATGTAGCCGATATGAAAAACATCTCCTTAAAACCGATCGGAGACTGTATTATTGCAGCAAAATTCTTAGAGCAATTCATTGAAAACCATCCTAAATGGGCACATTTGGATATTGCAGGAGTAGCCTTTGGGAATGTAGGCTACGCCAAGGAAAAAGCAGCAACAGGTTATGGGGTTCAACTCCTTGTGGATTTAATTGAAAATTATCATTAAAAATTAGTTTTTTACAAAAAAACTCTGTATAATTGATTAGTGAATTTTCAAAAACGCACGATATTGCATTTTTTAATATTAATAAAACAATAAATAAATGCTTTTATTTTTGAAAATTCACTAAAAATTAAAAAACATTATATGGAGAAGAAAACTATTGTGTGTATTTCGTGCTATTACAAAGGCTACGATTTTATGGACGAAATGAAGAATCTCGGCAATAAAATCATCTTAGTAACCTCAGAAAATCTTAAGGAAAAAAACTGGCCCTGGCATGCAATTGATGAGGTATTTTATATGCCGGAACTCAAGCCGTCTGTATGGAATCTGGAGCATCTGATTCAGGGATTTTCCCACCTGATGAAAACCAGAAAAGTAGATGCTGTAGTAGCATTGGATGATTATGACGTAGAAAAAGCGGCATTAATCAGGGAAACATTCCGTATTCCGGGAATGGGACAGACTACACACCGGTATTTCAGGGATAAACTGGCTATGCGCCAAAAAGCAAAAGATTCAGAGATCAGCGTTCCCGAATTTACACCTGTATTCAATGATCATGAAGTCAATGAATTTACAGACCATGTTCCTGCACCATGGGTACTGAAACCCCGCTCTGAAGCTTCAGCATCAGGAATCAAGAAAATAACTTCCAAGGAACAACTTTATGAGGCACTGGAGACACTGGGAGAAGAACGTCATCTTTTTTTACTGGAAAGTTTTAAGCCCGGAGACGTTTACCATGTGGACAGCCTTACTTTTAATAAAAAAATTGTATTTACTTCTGCCTCAAAATACCTTGCTCCTCCTATGCAGGTTTCCCATGAAGGCGGAGTATTCAGATCTAAGACTTTAGGAAGATATTCCGAGGAGTTTAAGGCATTGGAAGAAATTAATGCCCGAGTTCTTTCCAATTTCGGATTGATCAATGGTGCCACCCATACAGAATTTATCCAAGGAAAAGAAGATGGAAAATGGTATTTTCTTGAAACCTCATCAAGGGTTGGCGGTGCTCATATTCCGGACCTGGTAGAGGCCTCAAGCGGTATTAATATCTGGAGAGAATGGGCTAAAATTGAAGATGCACTTCTGAGAAGAAATGATTACAGTATTTCACCACCTACAGGATATTACTCAGGGCTTATTGTTGCGCTGATTAAAGATAAGGAACCGGATTACAGTAATTTTGAATGTGAAGAAGTTGTAAAATTCCTTCCGATAGATTATCATGTCGGGATTGTTTACAAATCCGGAGATGCCTCCATTGTGCAGGACAGACTGGATTCTGCTGCAGATATGATTCATGCAGATATGCTGAACATTCTGCCTCCAAAAGGCAACAAACTGAGTTCCTAAAAATAAAGAGTAACATTGATATTCAAAATGTTATTGAATTCATAATATATAATCTGCCGGAAGATTCCATACTAAAATGTAATTTAGAGAGTATAAGTTCTGGAAAATGGCAAGACATATTATCAGTTCGTTGACTCAACTTTTAGAAAAAAGATCAGCCTGGAGGAATTGAATTTATCAAATAGAAGTACAGTATTAAAATTAAACAAGGAAAAATGCCTCATATAGAACATACAGAATATTATTCAAATATATTGGGAACAAGTCTCAAGGTAGAAGTGACCGGGCATTACGGCCACCCTATTATTATGTTTCCTACTTCCCAGGGACAATACACTCAAAATCATGATTTTCATCTTAACGGAAGTATCAACTGGTTTATAGAACAGGGAAAAGTAAAGCTTTACAATGTTCAGACCATTGACAGCTGGAGTTTTTATGATGACAAAATATCTCCTCAGCAAAGAATAAGAAATTATGAACGGTATGTACAGTTTCTGATCAAGGAATTTGTTCCCTATATTCAGAAACTTCATAAAACCCATCGCGTAGCAGTAGCCGGAGCAAGTTTTGGAGGCTATCACGCTGCCAATTTTGCTTTCAGATTTCCTGATGTGGTTTCTCATCTGTTTTGCCTTTCCGGAGCGTTCAGCATAAGAAATTTCATGGATGACTATTCTGATGAAATCGTATATTTCAACTGCCCCAGAGAATTTGTAAGAAATGATGAAGCCTGGAAATACAAACACATGCATATTGTACTCAGTACTTCTGATCAGGATATCTGCAAAGAAAAAAATGTTGAAATGTCCGAAATTTTAAGGCTGAAAGGAATCGATTTCTGGTATGACGAAAGAAAATGGATAGGGCACGACTGGCCACTGTGGAGAATGGTCTTCCCAACCTTTATAGGAACATTTTTCTCTTAAACACAATAAAAAAGACAAATAGAAAAAAATATACACCCATCTTAAAAAACAAAAATTATGACAAAAAAAGTAGGAATTCTTTTCGGTATGGAAGACACGTTTCCCTGGGCATTTATAGATAAAGTGAATGAACTGGGAGGTGGAGATATCATAGCTGAACCCGTTACCATCGATAAATTAGAACAGGGTGCAGATTATGGGTATGCGGTAATCATCGACAGAATTTCACAGGACGTTCCCTTTTACAGAGCATACCTGAAAAATGCCGCACTCAATGGCACTTATGTAATCAACAATCCGTTTTGGTGGAGTTCTGATGAGAAGTTTTTCAACAATGCCCTGATGTCTAAACTGGGAATCCCACTTCCTAAGACTGTTCTGCTTCCGTCACACGAAAGGCCAGACAACACTTCTGAAACTTCATTCAGAAACCTGAAATTTCCACACGACTGGGAATATATCTTTAATTATGTAGGATTTCCGGCATACATGAAACCTCACGACGGCGGTGGCTGGAAAAATGTATACAGAGTAGAAAACCCGGATGACCTTTGGAACAAATTAGGCGAAACGGAACAGCTGGTGATGATGGTACAGGAAGAAATAATCTTTGATGATTATTACAGAGTGTACTGTTTGGGCAGAAAATATGTTCACATCATGCCTTACGAACCAAGAAATGCACCTCATCTGAGATATGCTACTACGCACCAGACAGAAGGTAAAGAACTTGAAAAACTACTGAAAACTATTCATGATTATACCATTACCATGAATGAAGCATTAGGATATGATTTCAATACGGTAGAATTTGCAGTGAGAGACGGTATTCCTTATGCAATTGATTTTTGCAACCCGGCTCCGGATGCAGACCGAAATTCTGTAGGAGAAGAAAATTTTGCATGGATTATAGAACATGCTGCAAAACTGG
Organism: Chryseobacterium sp. D764; assembly: GCF_019317325.1. Lineage (NCBI taxonomy): Bacteria > Pseudomonadati > Bacteroidota > Flavobacteriia > Flavobacteriales > Weeksellaceae > Chryseobacterium > Chryseobacterium sp. D764. The sequence continues at coordinate 1,141,997 of NZ_CP079219.1, forward strand.
CTATAGAAAAAGCTAAAGAATATGTTCCTGGGAAACCTAATATTACTTGGGGAACCTTTGTGAAAGATTCCATAAAATAACATTGAAAAGAAATAAAAAACACAAAAAAAATGCATCATCAGTTTACTATTGGAATTGAAGAAGAATATCAGATCATTGATGTAGAAAGCAGAGATCTGGTTTCTCACGTTTCAAAAATCATCGAAGGCGGCAAAGCGGTTTTAAGTGAAAATTTAAAACACGAAATGCACGAATCTATGATTGAAATGGAAACAGGGATCTGCCAGAATATTCAGGAAGCCAGAGCAGAATTGACGAATTTAAGACGTCATCTTATCAACATCGCTCATGAACAGGGGCTGCGCGTTTCCGGAGGAGGTACTCACCCATTCTCTCATTGGTCAGATAACAATATCACACAGGGAGAAAGATACATCAAAATCGTGGACGACATGGGAGATGTAGCCCGTGAAAACCTTATTTTCGGACTGCACGTCCACATTGGAATTCCTAATCGTGAAGAAGGGGTAAGAATTCAGAATGTAATGCGTTACTTTCTTCCTCACGTGTATGCTCTTTCTACCAATTCGCCATTCTGGATTGGAAGATACACCGGATTTAAATCTTACAGACAGGAAATCTTTGTGAAATTCCCGAGAACCGGTATCCCAAGTTATTTTAACTCTCTGGCAGAATTCGACAGTTATGTAGATCTTCTTGTGAAAACAGGAACCATCGACAATGCCAAGAAAATATGGTGGGATTTACGTGTTCATCCGTTCTACCCTACGATTGAATTCAGAATTTGTGATATGCCACTGAGAATTGATGAAACGGTATGTCTTGCTGCCATTATGCAATGCCTTGTTGCTAAAATCTATAAACTTCATCAGCAAAATCTGAGCTTCAGAAGTTATAGAAGACTGCTGTTGAACGAAAATAAATGGCGTGCTTCCAAAAGCGGTATTGAAGCCCATCTGATCGATTTCGGAAAAGAAGAATCTGTTCCTTATCCTCATTTATTGAAAGAACTTTTAGAGTTTATTGATGATGTGGTAGACGATTTGGGATGCCGCCATGAAGTGGAATATGCCTGGAAAATTCTGGAAAACGGAACCGGCGCAGACAGGCAGCTTCAGATCTTTAAGGAAACAGGGGATCTCACGAAAGTTGTTGATTATATGATCTCTGAAACAGAGTATGGCATAACACATGGTGAAACTGCTTCATAATATTTTTGGTAACTTTACAAAAAATATGATGTAATGAAAGATATTCGAATTGCTCTGCTGGACATGAACAACAATCATGTGAATCAAGGTTTTAGAAACATTAAAGAAATTTCTGAAGCATTTCAGCAGAACTCTGAAGAAAATGTTGTCATCAAGACATTTGATGTGAGATTTAAAGATGAAATGCCGGAGATCGGAGATTTTGATATTTTCATTTCTTCAGGCGGTCCTGGAAATCCACATCGTGAAGGTTTTGCCTGGGAAGACAGATTTGCCCATTTTTTAGATTCTGTTTTTGAGCATAATAAATATAGTGAAGATAAAAAATACCTTTTCCTTATCTGCCATTCATTCCAGCTGGCAAGTATTCATTGGAACCTTGGTAATATCTGTAAAAGAAAGTCTTATTCCTTTGGAGTAATGCCTGTTCATAAAACAGATGAAGGCAAAGAAGAGTTTTTATTCAAAAATCTTCAGGATCCTTTTTATGCCGTAGATTCAAGAGCGTACCAGTTTATAGAGCCGGATCATGACCGTTTTGAAGAACTTGGGATGACTATCATGGCGATTGAGAAGTTCCGTCCTCATATCAATCTGGAAAGAGCGGTAATGGCGGTTCGTTTTTCAGAAGAAATATTCGGAACACAGTTTCATCCTGAAGCTAATCCTGAATCTTTGATCGAAAATCTGAAAGATGAAAAAAACAGAGAAGCTATGATCGAAAATTTCGGTATGGAGAAATATCTTGAAACGATCGACAGAATAGACGATGAGGATAAAATCATTCTGACCAGACATCAGATCCTTCCGAGATTCCTTCAGTTTGCAAAAAAAAACATTTTGAAAGAAGCTGGGACTTTGGCTTAAAAGGCAGGAAGATGGAAGAAGGATGCTGGAAGTTATTTTCAGTTAAGACTACTGAAAATGCTTTTATTCATGAACTGATAGTCTAAATATTTTCATAGTTAAGAACTTCCCTCTCCCAGCTTCCAACTCCTTACTATATATAACAATCGGGCAGAAATGTTCGATTTTTTAACATCACAAAAGAAAAAAAATATGATTCCAAAATACAGAAAACAGTACAATAAGGAGTTTTCGGATGAAAAGTACAATCAATTAAAAAATATACTGGCGGAAAAAGGAGGTACAGCACCTACTTTCAGGGTTTCAGAAAGCCCTATTTTTTTGACTAAAGAATTTGAGAGTAAGCTTATTGATGCCAGCGAAAGTATTATCAGCCAGATTAAGGCAATGTCTGCTGAAACACTTCGGAAAGCCGTTCCTGATAACTGCAGAGTTCCCAATGATACGGATCAGCCTCATTTTTTCACGATAGATTTTGGAGTCTGCAAAAGCGAAAACGGAGCGATAGAACCTCAGCTAATAGAACTTCAGGCGTTTCCTTCTTTGTATGCTTTTCAGAAAGTGTATGAAGAAACTTATTGTGAAGTTTACCCTTTTCTTTCGGAAATCAGAAATCCTATGCCTCATGAAACCTTTAAAAACTATTTGAAGGAGCTTATTGTAGGTGAGGAAAATCCTGAAAATGTAATCCTGCTTGAAATCTTCCCTGAAAAACAAAAAACAGCCATTGATTTTGCTTTAACAGAGCAATTATTAGGAATAAAAACAGTGTGTCTGACCAAAGTAAAGAAAGAAGGCAAAAAACTGTATTATGAAAACAATGGAAATCTGGTAGAAATCAAAAGAATTTACAACCGTATTATATTCGACGAGTTGGATAATATTCCGGATCTTAATACAGAATTTGATTTCCGTGAAGAAGTAGATGTTAAATGGATCACTCACCCCAATTGGTTCTTTAAAATTTCAAAATTTCTTTTGCCTTTATTAAAACATCAGTTTGTTCCAAAGAGTTATTTTCTACATGAATTTCCGGAAAATGAAAATCTTGAAGACTTTGTATTGAAGCCTTTATTTTCATTCGCAGGAAGTGGTGTTAATTTAAATCCTACGAAGGAAATTACAGACGCTATTCAGGATAAGGAAAATTATATTTTACAGAGAAAAGTGTATTATGAGCCCATTTTTGAAGATATCAACGGAGAATTTTCAAAAGCAGAGATCCGTTTGTTGTATATTTGGCGGGAAAATGACGAACGCCCTATTTTATTGGAAAATCTTGGGAGAATGACTAAAGCCGCAATGGTAAATGTTGATTTCAATAAAAAGGATGCCATCTGGATCGGAAGTTCGAATGCATTTTTTGGATAAAAAATTTAAAACTAATAATACATGGAAGAAAAGTCGACTGCTTTTGCAGAATTTGACAACAACGGTTTAACACGAAGAAGAAACTTATTACCCGTGTGGATTAAAATTTTCTTATGGATCTTTTTAATCGGAGGCGCAGTATCTGCTATTTTATTGATTGCAGGTTCTCTGCTGACTCATGTTTCCTTATCGATATATGGGATCAATGCTAATCATCCTTATTCAATGACGGGGCTTTTGATCAGCTTTTTGTTTCTGTTCAAAGGTATTGTTGCTTACGGACTTTGGTTTGAACAAAAATGGGCAGTACAGACTGCAATAGTTGATGCAATCATAGGAATTGCCGTTTGTCTCATTATGATGGCAATTATCCCATTTACTGTTCCAACGATCAGCTTTACCCTTAGATTAGAACTCATTCCTTTGTATTTCTATCTGATGAAAATGCAGAACATAAAGAAAACCTGGGAAAGCTTATAAAAACAAACCTCCGATATTTCGGAGGTTTTATTTTTTTAATACTAAATATTCTTATTGTCTTCCAGTAACTCTTTGGCCTGATATTCCTGTACCAGATCAATAGCATTGGAAATAACATCACTTAAAGCTGTGATAAACGTTCCTTCTTCAGCCATTCCCATAGCATGTTTTAATGCTTCGATTTCTTTAGGGATAATCTCATAGCTGACATCTCTGCCTGCAGCATTAATACCATCAATAATCAACCCGTTAATTTCATCTTCCGTTCTTCCTCGAAGATGTTTTTCATTCCGGATGATAATATAATCAAACATTCTTCCCGCAATCTTTCCGCATTCTCTGATATCGTTATCTCTTCTGTCTCCAACACCGGATATAATTCCAATTTTCTTTGTAGACTCTACATTTTTAAGATAATCTTCAATGGCTTCGTATCCTGAAGGATTATGAGCAAAATCGATCAGTACTTTAAAGTTTTTAAATTTAAAGACATTCAATCTTCCCGGCGTAAGCTGAGCACTTGGAATAAAGGTTCTCAAAGAATTAGAGATATCTTCAATTCCAAACCCATAAAGATAACTTGCCAAACTAGCCGCCAATACGTTTTCAATCATAAATCGGGCTTTTCCTTCCATCGTAATCGGGAAATCTTTTGCTTTTCCTATTCTGATCTTCCAGTCTCCTTTTTTAATAGTGACGAATCCTTCTTCATACACGCAGGTGATCTTTCCTTCTTTCGCAAATTTTACAATATGAGGGTTATTTTCATCCATACTGAAGATTGCCACATTAGAATCAAGGTCATTCACGATCTTCATAGAATATATGTTATCGGCATTCAGTACACTCCAGCCACTCTTCTTAACACTGTCCATTACGACACGTTTTACTTTGGTAAGATCTCTTAAGCTGTGAACATCATTCATTCCCAGATGATCTTCCTCAATATTGGTAAGAACCCCGATATCACATTGTGAAAAGCCAAGTCCGGAACGTAAAATTCCTCCTCTGGCAGTTTCCAGTACTGCAAATTCTACGGTTGGGTCTTTCAAGATAAATTCTGCAGAAAGCGGACCTGTTGTATCTCCTTTTGACAACATCGTATTTTGAATGTAAATTCCGTCCGACGTTGTGAATCCTACTCTGTATCCATTGCTTTTTACAATATGTGAAATAAGTCTTGTAGTTGTTGTTTTCCCGTTAGTTCCTGTCACGGCAATAATTGGAATGGTAAAAGGTTTCCCTTGCGGATAAAGCATATCTACCACCGGTGCGGCAACATTTCTTGGCAGTCCTTCACTTGGAGCCAGGTGCATTCTGAACCCAGGAGCTGCATTGACTTCAATAATAGCTCCGCCACTTTCTTTTAAAGGCTGAGTTAAATTCTCCGCCATCACATCAATACCGCATACATCCAATCCGATAATTTTGGAAATTCTTTCCGCCATTGTGATATTTTCCGGATGCACCATATCTGTTACATCAATGGATGTTCCTCCGGTTGAAAGATTCGCCGTTGATTTCAGATAGACCACTTCTCCCCTTTGAGGAATGGTTTCCAGCGTATATTGAAGCTTTTCAAGAAGTTCCAGTGTATCTTTATCTACTTCAATCTCAGTAAGGACATTTTCATGACCATAACCTCTTCTTGGGTCTTTGTTTTCTTTTTCAATAAGCTGCTGAAGATTCAGTTCACCGTCTCCTACAACATGAGCAGGAACTCTTCGTGCTGCCGCCACCATCTTATTATTAATCACCAGTATACGAAAATCGTAACCTGTGATATATTTTTCAACAATTACTTTTCTGGAATATTTTTGGGCATGTTCCAGGCCTATTTTAGCAGATTCCCATTCGTTGACATTAATGGAAGAACCTTTTCCATGATTTCCATCCAAAGGTTTTAAAACAATCGGATAACCAATTTTTCTGATCACAGCATTTAATCCTTCTTCGTCTACAACCAAATCACCAATCGGCACCGGAATAGCAGCATCATGAAGCATTCTTTTGGTTAATTCTTTATTACATGCGATATCAACGGCAATGGAACTTGTTTTTCCTGTAATGGTAGCCTGAAATCTTTGCTGATTCACGCCATAACCTAGCTGTACCAGAGAATTTGTTCCCAATCTGATCCAAGGAATTCTTCTGGAAGCAGCTTCTTCTACAATACTTCCTGTAGAAGGCCCAAGACGGACACGTTCTCGGATTTCTTTTAATTTATGAATACAGGTATTTAAATCATAATTCTTCCCTTCTATCAGGGCTTCTGCAATCTTCATAGCTTCTTCAGCAGCGTAGATTCCCGCATTTTCTTCAATATAATTGAAAACCACATTATACACTCCAGGAGTTTTTGTTTCCCGGGTTCTTCCAAACCCCACATCCATTCCTGCCAGGGTCTGTATTTCCAAAGCGATATGCTCTATAACATGCCCCATCCAGGTTCCTGTTTCCACTCTATGAAAAAAACCACCTTCCACTCCTTCCGAGCATCGATGGGTAATCAATGAGGGTATTAATTTTTCAATCCTTTCCCTGAATCCTTCGATTTTATTGGTAGGATAATTCTCCATTTCTTCTAAGTCTAACCTCATCTGTATCAGCTTCTTTCTTCTGATGCTCCAGATGTTTGGACCGCGTAGTGCCTGAATCTTTTCGATTTTCATAGTCTATTGGCATTTTAACAGTTAACAATAACTCCTTTCATAGCCAAAGATAATGTAAAACCCAAAACAAAACCATAGCAAATTTAAAGATTTGTTAAAAAACAATTAATTTCAATTAACATTCTTAAAACATTAAAAATCAATTAAAGATGGCACGAATTTCGCCAAAGAATGTTAATTATTTTTTAATTTTGTACCCATGACGAAGCCTGTTGGAAAATTAATAGTTATCGGAGGAGCTGTAAACAAAGGAAGTTTTGCAGAAACCGATTATGATCAGAATATCGAAAAGAATCTTAATTTTTTTGAACGTGGGATCTTAAGGAAGATCATCAACGAATCAAAACTCAAGGAAGATTCTGTTATTGAAATTGTAACAACCGCCTCTCAAATACCTCAGATCGTAGGTTCTGAATACAAAAAGGCATTTGAATTTCTGGGTGCTAAAAATGTAAATGTTCTGGATATTCACAACCGTGAAGAAGCCAACTCTGATGCTATGGTAGCAAGAGCCAATGCTGCTGATGTCATGATGTTTACCGGAGGAGATCAGTTGAGACTGACTTCTATTCTTGGAGGAACAAGATTTCATGATACGATTCTATTAAAATATCAGGAACAGGATTTTATTTATTCCGGAACTTCTGCGGGAGCTGCAGCGGCATCCGAGAATATGATCTACCAGGGAAGCAGTTCTGAAGCACTTTTAAAAGGAGAAATCAAAACCACCCAGGGATTAGGTTTGATTGATAATGTTATTATTGATACACACTTTGTACAGCGTGGCAGAATCGGTCGTCTTTTCCAGGCCGTAGTCAACAATCCGAGAACACTGGGAATAGGACTTGGAGAAGATACAGGGCTTTTCATCCATAATGATGTGATGACAGCTGTAGGTTCAGGTCTTGTAATTCTGGTAGACGGAAGATTTATTAAAGATACCAATCTTACGAATATCAATCTTGGTGAGCCTATTTCTATTGATAATTTAACGGTACATGTTATGTCTATGAATGATCACTATGATCTTACCACTAAGAAATTAACTATTGAGAATTCTCAGTTTAATCCGATACCGCAGGATAAATAACTCAAAAGTAATTCTTAATTTAATTGAAAATAAAACTAAATGAGGGAAGAAAAAATTGAACAATTGATTACCCTTCTTCTGAAAGGCTATGATGTGGAAAATAAAGAAGAAATGATTTCAAACTGTTCTTTATGCTATTTAAACCCGGCCCAATATATAAAAGATAATGATGCAGAATGGGTTATTGAAAGCAATGAAGACGGTGCATTTGAATTTTCGGTGACCAATGAACTTTTTGATTTTCTAATCCGGGGTGATAAAATAGATGAAATTCATGAACTTATTGATGAAAGTCTCAATAACCTAATTGGAGATTTCCCCATAGGAATACGATATGCAGGTGATTATTTTAAATGGCTGCAGCCGATTCTTAATCAGGAAGATCCGCCACTGGAAGTTATTGAGCTTGCAGACAGCTATTCTGATGAATTACAACTTATCATTGTAGAAAAACATAATGTAGAAAACATTTCAAAACTTTGTCAAGAATTGAGGGTTCATTTTAAAAGAACTTCAATACCTGCTGATGGTATCTAAAGAAATTAACAATAAAAAAAACTAAACTTTATTTATGAAGCTCATTATCCACGGAGGTTTTTTCTCAGAAAGCGACCAAAGCCATGAAGTAAAAACTGCAAAACAGGATTCTTTAAAAGAGATTGCCCAAAAAGCATTTGATTATCTTAAGACCCATTCGGCTTTTGATACTGCTGCTTATGCTGTATCATTATTGGAAGACGATCCACTGTACAATGCAGGAATCGGTTCTCAGATCCAGAGCGATGGTGTTATCCGTATGAGTGCTGCTATTATGAATGGAGAAACTCAAAAGCTAAGCGGAGTCATCAATATCCAGGATGTGAAGAATCCTGTTTTTGTGGCCAAAGATCTTATTGGAGAAGATGACCGGGTTTTGGGAGGTCACGGTGCGAAAATCTATGCTACGGAACATGGTTTTGAGAATTTTTCTACAGAGATTCCTCAGAGAAGAAGTGAGTATGAAGCCAAATTGGCCAATGGAGGTAAAGGAACGGTAGGCTGTGTAGCGATTGATCAAGACGGAAAGCTGGCTGTTGCTACATCTACAGGCGGAAAAGGTTTTGAGATTCCGGGAAGGATTTCAGATTCTGCCACAGTGGCAGGAAATTATGCCAATGCTTTTTGTGCGGTAAGTTGTACTGGTGTTGGAGAAGATATTGTAAGCAATGCTACTGCCACAAAAATTGTAACAAGGGTTACAGATGGAATGAGTCTTCAGCAGGCATTTATCAAAACATTTGATGAGCTTAAAGCCATTGATGGGTTTGCAGGTGCTATTGCCATTGATAAGGATGGAAATATCTTTCATCAGGATTCCTATCCTACTATGGTTTTCGCCAGTTTTGATGGTGAAAATTTTGAAGTCTTCTCTTAAATTTAACATTTTTTTATAAGTCCGGTTATTTTTTTGGCACGTATTTTACATTATTGATAACAACAAATTTTAATATTAATACATAAAAAAATAGAAATCATGGGAAACAAAGGAAAAGGTTTATTAGCTTTATTAGGTTTAGGTGCATTAGCTTATTGGAAATATAAGAATTCAAGCCCTGAAGATCAACAAGCAGTAAAAGATAAAATCAATACAGCAAAAGATAATCTTAACAAATGGGGAAATGACCTTAAAAACAAAGCCAATGATGTTGCTTCTCAGGTTCAGAATAAAGTGGACGAAGTAAAAACAAAGGCTGAAGATTCTGTAAGCTAAATAAAAGCAGTTTTTTTAACATTCATATATAGGAAAAGTCATCGTAATCAATATTACGATGACTTTTTATTTTGGAAAAATTTCAATTAATATTTATTTTTTCTGGGCTGTTAAAGCAAAGACCAGCGGTATTTTATTTCCAAACTGCGGAATTCTCCATTTTCCTTTTTCAAATTCATCTACATGTCTGAAGCAAGGATATGGCGACCAGTCGAACTCACGGAAAGTATGCAGGTTTAAATCTTTTTTAATCAGATTACCAATAACTTCTGATAATGAGTGATTCCACATTACATATTCCTGTACGATGGGTGCAGACTGATCTGCATAAGTTCCTTCATAAGTTTCTACGATCGGCTTTTCATTAAAATAGTTGTAAGTCACTTTTGTAAAGTCATCATCAAACATCCAGACAACAGGGTGAAATTCTGCCATAATAAACTGTCCACCAGGTTTTAGAAAATGGTTAATAATTCCGGCCCATTTTTCAAGATCAGGAAGCCAGCCTATTGTGCCATAACTTGTATAAACGATATCAAATTTCTGATCCAGAATATTAGGTAGATCGTAAACATCTGAACAGATAAATTCTGTATCCGTTCCGCATTTCTGAGCAAGATCTCTGGCCGTATCAATAGCTTTATCAGAAAGATCAATCCCGGTAACTTTTGCCCCCATTCTTGACAGTGAAATAGAATCCTGTCCGAAATGACATTGCAAATGCAGAATATTTTTTCCTTTTATATCTCTAAGAAGCTCCAATTCTATTGAATTCAAAGAACTTCTTCCATCCAGGAATTCATCTACAAAGTAGAAATCCGACTTCAGATGCGGTTCTACTTTAGCATTCCATGATTTTTTATTTATTTCTAAGTAATTTTCCATTGTTGTTAGTTTAAAATAATGTTAGTTCTGCTTTTCATTAAAGCTTCTCTACATCTTGATTATAGTTTCTCCATCAGTTTTTTCTTTTGTTCAAGAAATTCTTCTTCACTTAAAACTCCGGTTTCTTTTAATCTTCCTAACTGTTCGAGTTGGTCTAGAACACTAGTTTCGGGTGTATTCTGAACAGATACTTCAGGCTGGGACATGAAGTCTCTTACCTTTTCACAAAACAGTTCAGCATGGTACTTTCCTACTCCATCAATCTCTACAACATCATCCGTAACCTGAATATCTATAGAAGCCAGTAAAAATGCTGTTTCATACTGTATTGAGCTTATTTTGCTGTAAGAAAAGTCTTCTACTTTCAACCCGTACATGAATTCTTTATCAACAAAGATCAATCTTCTGTCTGTAGCTACTAAAATGATATGATGATTGTTTATTTTATTTCTGCCTTCAACGAGATAGACAATTTTTTCGTGTGCTGAAAGAATATCCGGCAGCTCATGAATTTCTTTTCTGGCAAATATGGTAGGGCTGATATCCAACCTTTTAAGTTCCTCTCTTATTTCGTCAAGTCTTGATTTTTCACTCATAGTAACAGTTTATGAGCCTAAATTACTATTTCTTGGGAAAAGAATAATTTAATTTGGCTAAAATATTATGTTTCAGATGGAATTACAATAGAACTGTGCAAGCAATACATCTTCCAGCCTAATGTTTCGTACAACAGCTTTCCTTCTTCTGTTGCCACTAAAAGATTATTTGTAAATCCTTTTGATAAAGCGATCTTCTCAAGTTCTTTCAATAAAAAAGAAGCAAGCCCTTTTCTTTGATGATTTTTTTCGGTAATAATCCTGTCATATACAGCCGCACCATTGATAAGAGAGACACGGCCTATAGAAGCCTGTTCCCCATTCTCTGCTACAATCCTGACAACAAAAGTTGTGTTATACTCAGAAAATTCTAAGTAATACCCTTCTGCAAGACTGATTTCCGGGAAATTCATCGGGTGAGAACAGGTCATCATATATCCTTGTGACTGCAGTTTCCATCTTTCAGGAATCTTCCCTATAAATTCTTCAGGAGATGTAGATACTTTGAGATAAATCCAGGGCTCATCAATTGAATCTGCAAGTTGGAAAAAGTCATCATTAAGTTGAGGAAATACAAAACGTTCTTTTTGTGTTTCATCTCCCACCATCACGTGGAATCCGGATTTATACTGAACAGGAAAAGAGACTTCTCTTGATAAACACCATCCTTTAAGCCAATTTTCTACGATTTCTGCCGATACTTTGTTCTTCATAATTCCGTATAAAAGTTTTATTATAATTGCTCCAGCAGCTTCTTTTTTTGCTCTGCAAATTCTGCATCGGTTAAGATTCCGTTTTCTCTCAGTTTTCCTAATTTCTCAAGCTGATTAAAAATTTCTTCTGATGGCTGTGAAACACTTTTGCCCGTGGTATCAATTTGTTTCAGAGGTTGTTCCTTAGGATTATTATACATGGCTTTTATGGTATCATAGAACGTCTCAGCATCTTCTTTATCCATATAGCATTCAAACTCAACTACTCTTTCGTCCAAATGCAGTTTAATTATCGGAGATCTCGGATCTGTTACAAAGCTTACGGACTTTATGGTTTCATTACGGTAATCATTAATCTTTGCTGCACCAAACATTCCTTTTGATACAGAAATCATTCTTTTTGGGGTTGCCACCAATACACCTGCATCCAATGTATTGACAAACTGAGCATCTGTAATGGCGATTATTTGTTCCTCCTCGGAAATCAGATAAGGAAGTTCTTTGATCTCTCCTTTGGTGAACATGGAAAGATTGGCGTTCAGTTTTTCCAGTTCAAATTTTATTTTGCGTTGTCTCCGTTTATAAACTTCTTTTGAAATTTGGCTTGAATCAGGCTCTACCATCACAGGGAGATTTTGAACTACCGCTGCCACTGGCAAAACCGTTTCTTTATTCTCTGTTTTCAACATGTCATTAATATCATCAATACTGAATTTATTAAGATTGTACAGCAATTCTTCATTGATATTGCTCGTTTCATTCAAACATTTATTGCATAAAACGTTGCCATCTGAAAGCTTATTAGCTCCCAAAAGCGTATCCATAGAGGTTAATTCTGTTTTACACAATGCACAATTATTACTCATTTTTTCTTTTTTATAATTTATCAAGTAACTTTTTCTTTTGTTCGGCAAATTCACCCTCTGTCAGCACTCCAATCTCTTTGAGTTTACCCAATTTTTCCAGCTGCTCAAAAATCGCTCCGGAATCTCCTTTATCAGTAGAATAAACATTTTCCTGAACCAGATCCGGAATTGTTTGGGAAAATGCCTGCAGTGGAACTGAATCCCTTCTCAATTCGTTTTCAGAATAGTTCGTACTTCGGTTTTTAACATTGGAAAATGCCCTTCCATCATTTTTATTGTGCAGTTTAAACTGTGCATCACCTCTATAGGTATTGATTTTCAGAATTGAATACAAAAGATTTTCAATATGATCAATGGAAGAAATATCCTGAAGGAGAAATTCATTCTTGACAACTCCACCCAGAAATTTTTTATCAATAAAAGCAACCCTTTTCTGTGTTGAAAATATAATTCCCTCCCTGTTGTTTTGAAGATCAATTCCTTCTGCAATAGCCAGCAATTTTTCATCTCTGTCCAGAATATTTGCCAATTCATTCACTTCTTCATTGGCAAGAACACTCAGTCTTGCATTGAGAGCAACAATCTGATCTTTTATTTCATCCAACCTTGTTGGTGCATCATATTCGTAATGGCTGTTCCCTGTATATTGAGGGTCTCTGGTATTTTGGTTTGCATCAATTTTACTTTTCAGAATCATTCCTGTAATTTCTGCAAAATAAAACTGATCAAGATTATGGATAAGGTCTCTGTTGATAGTAACGGCTTTAGTAAAGCATCCGGCACACAAATAACCACCATCAGCAAGTTTATTTTTACCTACAGACATATCTGTTGCCGTTAGCGGTGTTCCGCACAATGCGCAAATAGTGTTCATCTGGTTTTTATGTTTAAAAGTTTTTAATGAATTCAGAGCATTATTTTCACTCTGTTTATATACATCGATCCAAATTACAAATTCTGAGTCAATTTTAAAGATCAAAAATATTTAAATCTTAATATCAATCAAAAAAAACAGCCACAAAACTTTTTTGTGGCTGTTTTTTCTTTTTATATATCCCAAAGTCAGATGATAATCTATTGGGCAATTTTTGCAATATTATAATCCTAAGAACTCTTCAAGAGAAACGGTTTTCTTTTCACCAGCTTCAAGATCTTTATAAGTAACAGTATTATTTTTAATTTCTTCTTCACCAAGGAAAACCATATTTTTTATCCCTTTCTTTTCTGCGTAAGTAAACTGCTTATTGATTTTTGCATTTTCAGGATATAATTCTGCCGAAATTCCTTTTTCTCTTAGCTGCATAATCAGCTTTAGGGCTTCTATTGTTTCTTCTCCTCCAGAATTAGCAAACAAATATTCGATCTTGGATGATGCTTCTTCAGGGAAAAGGTTCAATTCTTCCATTACCAGATAAATCCTGTCTAATCCGAATGAAATTCCTATCCCCGGAATATTTTTAACTCCAAATACTTCTGTAAGGTTATCATATCTACCTCCACCACCGATGGATCCCATAGCAACCTCATCTGCTTTCACTTCAAAGATAGCACCGGTATAATAATCCAGTCCTCTTGCCAGGGTAATATTGAATACAAGATTTTGCATATCAACACCAAGGCTCAGAGACTGTGTAAGAACATATTCAAGTTCTTCTACTCCTTTCAGACCAATTTCATTTCCTGCAAATTTTTCTTTCAGTTGAAGAAGGTTTTCCAGCGCATCGTCAGACTGGCTGAACAGGAAATCCAGCTTGTCAATAGATTCCTGAGAAATTTCTCTTTCCAGTAATTCTTTTACAACGCCTTCTTTACCAATTTTATCCAGCTTATCTAATGCTACAGTGAATTCAATCAGTTTATCAGTAATTCCCGCATATTCTGCCAATCCGGAAAGGATCTTTCTGTTGTTCATATGAATCGTAACAGGAACTTTCAGGTCTGCAAATGATTTTAAATATAGCTGAACCAGCTCTACTTCCTGCAATAAGCTTTCACTTCCTACCACATCCGCATCACACTGATAAAACTCACGGTATCTTCCTTTCTGAGGCCTGTCAGCTCTCCAAACCGGTTGGATCTGAGAACGTTTGAATGGAAATGTCAGTTTCCCGTGATTCATTGCCACAAATCTTGCAAAAGGTACAGTAAGGTCATAACGAAGAGCTTTTTCTGAAATCTGAGAAATAAGTTTCTGATGGTTTTTATTATCCCAGTCTTCCTGATTCACTTCAGAAGTATAATCTCCTGAATTTAAAATCTTAAAAATCAAACGGTCTCCTTCTTCTCCGTATTTCCCTGTCAAGGTAGAAAGATTTTCAAAACTTGGAGTTTCCAATGGCTGAAACCCGAATAATTCAAAATTATTCTGTAAAATATTGATGATATATTTTCTTCTGGAAACTTCCTGTGCCGTAAAATCTCTCGTCCCTTTTGCTAAACTTGGCTTCATTTTTTGTATGTCATTTTGATAAATGCAAAAGTACGGAATTGCATGGACTTTACACAGCATAAAAAGCTGAAGAAACAATCTTCCCCAGCTTTTTGCTGTTGTATTATCAATTATTCTGAAAAATCAGACGCTTTCAAGAATCTCAAGGATCTCTTCACCATAATTTTCAATTTTATGCTTTCCAAATCCTTTGATCTCCAGCAATTCTTCTTTCCTGGCAGGCTTATACTTGGCTACAGATATCAGCTCTTTATTGCTGGCGATGAAATATGTGGGAAGATTCTGTTCCCGGGCTTTTTCAGACCGCCAAAGCTTCAGTGCATCCAGTATCTTTTCTTCATCTGTATTCAGGAAATCATTCTCTGCAGAATATTTAACTGCTTTTGGTTCTTTAACTGTATTTTTTGTCAGTTTTAAATCTTCAAAATACAATATTACAGACCAATACCGCTCATCACTTACAAAAGCTGTTTCTACTTTCATAATCTCATTGGCTTCCAGGAAATCATCCAGCATTTTCTGATCTATATAGAGAAATTCTTCCGGAAGTCTTATTTTAAAAACTTTTACTTTCATCATTTGTGTTTTTAGAATTATTTTCCTCCTAATAATAGAATCTCGTCTACACGAATTTCTGTAACATAACGCTTCATCCCGTCTTTATCATCATAGGATCTGTAGGTAAGCTTTCCTTCTATGGCAATTTCTTTTCCCTTGGAAACATATTTTTCAAAAATTTCGGCCGTTTTCCCAAAAGCAATAAGATTGTGCCATTGCGTTTCTTCTACTTTTTCTCCTTTCGCATTCGTATAATGATCACTTGTTGCCAAGGATACGCTTGCTTTTATATTTCCGTTGTCGAAGTTTACCATTTCAACTTCTTTTCCTGTGTAACCAATTAATGTTACTTTGTTTCTTAGTGACATAACTTTTAGATTTTAAAGATTAATAATTCAGATAAGAGACGTTCACTGTTTTTCTCAAATCTCTGTTGCAAAGATTGCGATCTTATCAACCCTCAATCGGTTATAAACTATTTAAATCCGTTTGTAGTCGTTTGCAAATGGATAATAAAATAAATAGAATTCTGTAAAAAGCAGTATTTATCATGAGCAAAAGACAGTAAACATTACTTTTAAAGAAAAAATTATATGATAGAAAACTATATCCCAAAATATTTTTCTCTCTTAAAAAAACATTGGAAAATGCATGAGCAACGTTACAAATATCAACAATGAATTAAGCATAGAGATCATTAACAATGCAGGAATATATTGGACTTCTAAAAGAGGAAATCGAAAGACTGAAAAAATAGAAAGCATAAACTAAACATATTGAAGTCAGAATAGAAAAATTCTATTCTGACTTTCTTTTTCTCATTCAAATCCTATCCATTTACAAACGGATATTTCCGTATCTTTGTTAAAATTCATCTATGAAAAGGAATATCAATATTTTTGAGTTTCCTCTCAATTTGGGACTTACAAAAAAGGAACATGAGACAGAACCCGGGGTTCGAAAACTTCCGGACTGGCTCAGGAAATTTGATTTTCATAGCAGAATTGCTCCTCAAAACGTTTTCAGGCTTGATGCTCCGGAATATTCCATGGACTTTGATGAGGAGTCAAATGTCAGAAATGCAGATCCCATTATTGAATATGCCAAAAAACAGTCTGATTATATTCTTAAGAATTACGAAGAGAATACATTCAATATTATCCTGGGCGGTGACTGCAGCATCCTGATTGGAAATGCTGTCGCTTTGAAAAAACTGGGAAACTTCGGGCTCTTTTATCTTGACGGCCATACCGATTTTATCCCTCCTGAACTTTCAGAAACCGGAGGTGCAGCAGGTATGGATCTCGCCATCATTACCGGAACCGGACATGAGAAACTGACCAATATTGATGGTTTAAAACCTTATTTATCTGAGGAAAATATTTTCTGCTGCGGAAATGCAGAAACAGATGATTATGAATATGTTAATCAAATCGTCAATTCCAATATTCATTACTATGATCTTTACCGTCTCAGAGAGAATGGTTTCAGGAAAACTGCTGAAGACTTTCTGAAAATGGTGAATGATAAAGATTTGGATGGCTTTTTCATTCATTTTGATGTGGATATTCTGAAAGATGAAATAATGCCGGCCGTAGACAGCAGAATGGAAGACGGAATTAGCTATGATGATCTCAGAGAAATGCTGAAGCCTTTATTTGAAAGTCCATTGTGTTTTGGGATAGAGATTACTATTTTAGATCCTGATTATGATGAAAACGGAACGTATACCCGCCCATTTGTAGAAAATTTAATTCAAATTATAAAAAATAAAGAAGACTAAATGAAGAAGACTATAAAAAGAACATTCAGAGTTTCCAAGTATGTAATCTATAAAGAAACGCTTGTTGATTACAAAGAACATTTCTGGTCATTTTTGGGTGCATTTTTCGGAATTGGAATCATTGCATTTATCCAGTCTCATTCGTTAACGGAAACTGAGAATATATTCCTGATCGGTTCTTTTGGGGCTTCAAGTGTTCTGATTTATGGAGCCATACAGAGCCCGCTGGCACAACCCAGAAATCTTGTAGGGGGACATGTACTGTCTGCATTGGTAGGGGTTACCGTCTATCAGTTTGTTCCGGATATTATCTGGCTTTCTGCTCCTTTGGCGGTAGCTTTTTCTATAGTATTGATGCAGTACACCAAAACCCTGCATCCGCCAGGTGGTGCTACTGCGCTCATTGCCGTAAGCTCTACCGGTAAAATTCCGGAATTGGGATATTGGTATGTAATTTCCCCTGTTCTTTCGGGATGTATCATTCTGCTGCTTGTAGCTTTGTTTTTTAATAATATTACTCCTAACAGAAGTTATCCTACCCACAGCAGGTTCATGAGACTGTTAAGAAAAAGACATGCACATCCCCACAAAATAAAAAAATAAAAAGATGAATTGTCTGGAATGTGGCGAAAAAATCATCGGAAGGTCTGATAAAAAGTTTTGCAACGACGCCTGCCGAAACGCCTATAACAATAAGCAAAATAAGGATTCTAACAACCTGATGCGGAATGTGAACAACAAACTCCGCAAAAACTACCGAATCCTGATGGAAATTAATACTGATGGTAAAACAAAAGTAGCCAGGTCCAGACTGGATGGCTTAGGTTTTGATTTTGATTATTTCACCAATCTGAAGGTTTATAAAAACGGTTCTGAATACAAGTTTATTTATGATTACGGCTATAAACTTCTGGAAGATGATTTTGTACTGATTGTAAAGAATCAGGCATAACCCACACACCTTAAATAAAATAGTATGAAAGAAGTTGTTCTGATCACCGGAGCCAGTGGTATGATCGCCAAAGAACTGGCCAAAAAGATAGGCAAAGAATATGAAATCAGATTTCTGACCCGAAAAAAAGAACATGATCATGAATATGAATGGGATATCAGAAAAGGAAATATAGATGAGACAGCTTTGGAAAATGTTTCTCACATTATTCATCTTGCTGGTGCCAACATTTCAGAAAAGCGCTGGACACCTGAAAGAAAAAGAGAATTGATCTCGAGCCGTGTTGATTCAGCGGAATTACTTCGAACTGCTTTAAGAAAAAATAAACTCAAGCTTAAGTCTTTTATTTCAGCTTCAGGAATTAATTTTTATGGTACTGAAACTTCGGAAAAGATTTACACTGAAAGTGATCCTCCCGGCAATGATTTTTTAAGTGAAGTTGTGGTTTTATGGGAAAGGGCTGCAGATGATTTCAAAGAACAGGATCTGGCAGAAAGAGTGGTTAAAATACGAACGGCTGTTGTACTTTCCGAAAAAGACGGGGCCTTAAAGAAAATGATACCTCCTATTCAATATTATATAGGATCGCCTTTAGGAAGTGGCCAGCAATATATGCCATGGATTCATGTTGAAGATATTTGTTCTATTTATGAGCTAGCTTTAAAAAGCTCAGCAATGAATGGAGCTTATAATGCTGTTTCTCCCCAACATGCCACTAATAAAGATATTACAAAAAAGATTGCCAAAATACTTAAAAAACCTTTATTCATGCCCAATGTTCCAGGATTTGTATTAAAACTAATCTTCGGAGAACTAGCTACGGCTATACTGGAAGGTTCCAGAGCTTCTTCACAGAAAATCCAGAATGCCGAATTTCATTTTAAGTTTCCGGACCTGAATGAGGCTTTAGAAAATCTATTAAAGAAGCAATAACAGAATGGGGGAAGAAATTTTAATTCTAAAAAACATTTCCAGGCATATTTCGCTCACCAATCAGGAGCAGTCTTATTTTCTGTCTCTGTTAAAAGAAAAAAAGGTAACCAAGAAAGAATTGATTTTGCAACAGCAGCAAGTCTGTAAAGAGATCAATTTTGTTCAGACAGGAATTTTGAGAGCTTTTCATATAGATACTACAGGAAAAGAATCTACAATCATGTTTGCTGTTCCAGACTGGTGGATCACGGATATGTATTGTTTTATCAATAAGAAACCTGCGATGCTGAATATTGAAGCATTAGAAGAAAGCTGTATTTTGCAGCTTCAAAAAGATCATCTGGATGAACTTTATCACCAGATACCGAAATTTGAACGCTTTTTCCGGATCATGATGCAAAACGCCTACATCAGAGAACAGCTCCGGACGATTGAAAATCTTTCTTTACCGGCAGAAGAACGCTATTATAATTTTCTTCAGAAATATCCTGAAGCGGTAAAGCGTATCAAACAAAAGCAAATTGCTTCTTATTTAGGGATCACTCCCGAATTTTTAAGCCTTATAAAATCCAAACAAAAAAACAGTTTCTCTTAAGCTATATTATTTTTTTTATTCTGAAAGTTCTGTTACTTTACCCAAAAAAATTATGTTTATACTTATTGCAGGTCCTTACCGCAGCGGAACGAACGATGATCCGCAGCTTATCCAGCAGAATCTTCACAATCTTGAAGCTGTTGCTCTTCCTATTTTCAGAAAGGGGCACATTCCTATTATCGGAGAATGGGTTGCGCTGCCATTGATCCATCTTGCCGGTTCTACCCAAATAGGTGATGAAGCCTGGCAGGAAATACAGTATCCGGTAGCTCATGCCCTTCTTGAAAAATGTGATGCAGTGCTTCGTATAGAAGGAGCTTCAAAAGGAGCTGATGAGGATGTAAGAATAGCCAAAGAAAGAGGTCTGACCATTTATTATAACATAGAAGATATTCCTTATGCAAAACCCTGATATAACCATCCTTCATACCGAAGTCCTTTCAGACAACTGGTATACTTTAAACAAAGTCACCTATTCTGTTTTAAAAAAGGACAGAACTACAGAAACTCAGAGCAGAGAGGCTTACGACCGTGGAAACGGAGCGGTTATTCTTCTTTACAACAAACTTTCAGACACGGTTATTCTAACCAGACAATTTCGGCTGCCGACTTATATCAATGGCAATGAAACAGGAATGCTTATTGAAGCCTGTGCAGGGCTTTTGGATAATGACAACCCGGAAGATTGTATAAAACGGGAAACAGAAGAAGAAACGGGGTATAAAATTTCCAAAGTTGAAAAGGTATTTGAAGCTTATATGTCTCCCGGATCTGTTACGGAAATCCTTCATTTTTTTATTGCAGAATATTCAAATGAAATGAAAATAACGGACGGTGGCGGACTGGAAGAGGAAGGTGAAAATATAGAGGTTCTGGAATTACCTTTTGAGGAAAGTCTTACTATGATTGATACCGGGGAAGTTAAAGATGCCAAAACGATTATGCTTTTGCAGCACCTACGGATGAAAGGGATCATGTAGAATGAGAACATCATTGATAGTTGATTGATGATAAATGATGAGTAAAATGTATATTTAACAGATCAGAGAAGTTTTGGAAGATTAAATTCCAATCTACGAGATTTTCTACAATAATCCATGAATAATGAAGATGTTGGGAATAAAAATCATTAAAGTAATAGCTGTATTTTCAGTTTTGATCTTCAGTATTCTAATGCTGAAAACGATTTCCCAATATACATCATTTGATAAAAATATCGGATTTCTGGCCTTTAAGCAGCAGGTAGTTGGCAATCCGTACTGGATGACTTTTTTCTACATTCATATTTTTTCTATAACGCTTTGTCTTCTGGCTGGCCTTACGCAATTTTCTAATCGGTTTTTAGCGGAAAACAGAGACCTTCATAAGATCATTGGGAAAATATATATTTACAATATTTTGATCATCAATGTTCCGGCATGCTTTGTACTGGGATTGTTTTCAAATGGAGGTCTTATCGGAATTACAGGATTTCTGATTCAGGATGTTCTTTGGGCCTATTTCACTGTTGCTGCTGTACTTTCTATTAAAAAAGGAAATATTATCAGGCATAGCAATTATATGATGTTAAGCTATGCAGTAACCACAACAGCAATTACTTTCAGAATCATTAAAAATTTTTTGTATAATGAAACCCAGCATGATTACCAGCTTTTTTACGGACTGAATGTATGGGCTGCCCTTTTGATCAACCTTTGTATTGCTTATGTAATGATCAGAAAAAATACAGGATTACCTGGAAAAATCAACGGTAGAAAAAAAAATACAAAGACTGAGAAATGATACCAGAAAAAATGATCCGATAAATATTAATGTATTAAAAATCAATTCATACTTACTATTCTTAGTCCATTTACTGAAAAAACGCATTATCAGATAAGCGATTCCTCCAAAAAGAGCGATAATAAAAAGAAGAAAAAAATAATATATCATGGTTTTGTGTTAATTCATGTAAATCTATTATTTTAAATCTAAAAAAACAATCAATAACGGAAGAACAGACCTATAAATATCTTTATTTTTGATCAGAATTGATGCTTAAAAAATAATTTATGGAAATTAAAAACCTTGACCATCTTGTTTTAACTGTGGCAGACATTGATAAAACGATTGCATTCTATACATATGTCATGGGATTTGAGGCAGTCGTTTTTGGAGAAAACAGAAAGGCACTCATC
Organism: Chryseobacterium sp. D764; assembly: GCF_019317325.1. Taxonomy (NCBI): domain Bacteria; kingdom Pseudomonadati; phylum Bacteroidota; class Flavobacteriia; order Flavobacteriales; family Weeksellaceae; genus Chryseobacterium; species Chryseobacterium sp. D764. The sequence goes on from NZ_CP079219.1 coordinate 1,163,966, forward strand.
TTTGGAAATCAAAAGATAAATCTGCATCAGAAAGGACATGAATTTGAACCTAAAGCACAGACTCCAACCTGTGGTTCTGCTGATCTTTGCTTTATTGCACAGACAGATATTCATGGGGTGATGGAAGAACTAAAGCTGAAAAATATAAAAATCATTGAAGGCATTGTAGACAGAACCGGAGCTACTGGTAAAATAAAATCGGTTTATTTCCGTGATCCGGATCAAAATCTTATTGAAGTGAGCAATTATCATTAACAAATGTTCCTCTACATCAGCCTTTTACTATTCATTTTTAAAGATTTGATGGACTACAATTTTTAAAATAAAAAAATAGAAGTACAAAATCCATATAAAATTCGCAAAATCAATTGAGAAAATCTATTTATTCCTTTATATTTTGGATTTAAAGCCTTAATTTTGCAGTGAAATTCAGAAAATTCGGATTCTTTCAACAGGTTATGTACATGAAAAAAATGATGATCGGGCTTGCTTTGGCCTTATCCATTACTATTTGGGGGCAAAAAACTCCTGCAAAAGCAAACAATCTGACACCCTACAGTTATCAGACTTTTAATTGTGATAATAAAGGGTATTTTGATTCGGCTAAATATAAAAAAGAAGAAATAGACGGAGTCAATAAGCTTTTGTACCAATTCAATGGAGTTGTATTTGATACCCGACCTGTTTTTAAACTTTCCCAGCTTGAAGAAATCCGCCAAAACAGAGAAGCTTACTTACAGGACCTTGAAAAGCAGTATGAGGAAAAGAAAAAGGAATTATACAGCATTAAAGTTATTGATCTTCCAAGATGGAAAAAATTGATGGAAGAGACCATTGATTCTTTTGAAAATGAATATCAGTTGAATAAAGAAGAAATCCTTGCTTATTCTGATCCTTCCACCCTTAGAAACAGTAAATATTACAATACCTGCAGAGAACAGATTGATGCAATATCCTCTCCGGATAGAGAAAAGATGTTTGTCGCATGGAAAAACTACACAGAGCTTAAGAGTAAGAATAATGCTGATCCGAAAGGGGTAATGGCGAGATTTGATGCCAAAATGAATGATCCGCAGAAAGAAGATTATGCGTTGATAGACCTTATTGGTCTTGGATTTCACAACTGTGCCAACAGCAGTTTCAGACAGAAACGTGAAGATGAGGTAACCTCTTACAAGGATTTTGATAAGATCTTTACAAAGCTGAAAAGAACTTGTGATGAACCATAATATTGATTCAAAAATTGAAAGATTTAATTATTAAAAAATATAATGGCAGTACTCAGATTGGGTACTGTTTTTTATTTGCTGATCTTTTTATTGAGAACGGTTAAGAAACGGTTAAAAGAGGGTTAACAGCTTGTTATTTCTTTGTGGAAGCGACGATTAAAATTATTTTCGTCTGCGTAAAAAACTAATTCCATGAAACTCATTGTTATTTTTCTGACCTTGTTATTTTCTATAGCAATATCAGCTCAAAAACCACCCACTATCCTTCCTTTTTCTCTGGAAAACAATTCCGTTTATATCTATTGTAAAGTCAATAAGACTGACAGTATAAAGTTCCTGTTTGATACAGGTGCCGATGGTTCTGTCATCAATATCACTGCAAAGAAAAAAGTATCACTTACTATTGATGGACAGTCTGAAAACAAAGGCTCAAACGGAGTAAATACCGTCGATTACAGCAGTCACAATACGGTGCAGTTTGGAAGCATTCAGAAAAATGATGTACAGTTTACTCTTATTCCCTATGGTTCTGCCAATTTTGACGGGGTTTTCGGAACAGACCTGATGAAAGGAAAAATCATTGAAATTGATTATCCTAAAAATGAAATCCGGTTTTATGAAGAAAATGATCTGTCCATTGATTTGACGGGATATGAAAAGATGAAACTGCATATGGTCGACAACTACCCTGCTGTAGAAAGCAGTATTGTCATAAATGATAAAGAATATTCAGGACTTTTTGGACTCGACAGCGGAGCTGATGATGCACTTACTATTGCATCTCCTTTTGCGAAAAACAATGCTTTGTCCAAAACTATGAAAACCATAGGAAAAGCTACAGCAAGAGGTTCTGATGGTTCTGTGTATGAAATGCCTGTTGTTCTCTGTCCGGCTGTGAAATTCGCTCACAAATATCTTTATAACCTCCCGATAACCCTTTCCGGCTCCACAGAAGGAATTGATGCTACGGAAAAAATGGCAGGATTTTTTGGTAATCAGTTTTTAAAAAGATTCAACACCATCATTGATTTTAAGAACGGATTTATTTATTTTAAACTTAATAAAAATCTGTATTCAGGGTTTAATTAACTGTAAGGGTTGACTATACAAATTCTACAGGTCTGTACACAGGGTAATTTTTCACATTATAGCCCACCAAATAAATTAATAATGAATAAGTTATGGTTTTTTAAATTTAATTGCTTAATTTTGCACCCCGAAAATAAGGGTTAGAATATGAAAAAAATTGGTGAGCACAGAACACTTCTTGGGGTAGATAAAAATGTTACTTTAAAAGAATTAAAGACTATTTACAGAAATGTGATGAAAGATACACATCCTGATAAATTCATTAATGATGAAGCCGGAAAAACAGAAGCTGAAGAAAAAAGCAAGTCTGTGATTGAAGCGTATCACTTTTTGGTAAGTATTAATTCTGAAACGCAGGATAAATATAAAGAAGAATACACAGAAACGACTACAAAATCTAACATTCAGGATTTCTATCTTGAGAAATCGATTTTGACTGTTCAACATTTGAATGGAAACATGTATGAGTATATGGGAGTTCCAAGAAATACCTACATCAAAATGGTCAACGCTGATTCACCAAGCCGTTTTGCAAGAAGACATATCTATGGAAACTTTATCTACAGAAAGTCTGGTGAGGCTATGGCAGATTAATTTTTTCACATTACAATATTTGAAGACTTTCGGTTTATTCTGGGAGTCTTTTTTTGTATTATAAATAATTATGGCTTTCCGTAATGTAGCCTGTCAAAATAACTTTATTTTAGCTAAAAACTATAATGCCATCAATCTTACCATCTATAGAATTTAATTATCTGACTCGGATAAACATAAACCCAAATGAAGGAGATATTGCAATACTCCCCATCGACCACCTTGGCCCTTTATCCGTTTTTACTTTAAACACACTTGATCGATATGGTTATAAAGGGAGCGATCTCAGTTATATTCAAAAAGAAAGTTTACACGAATTTGGATTTGCAACTCTAGAAGGTGAAAATAAAACACCAATAATATTCATATCTTCTGGAGAAACTAATAATGTAACATTAAATAGTATTGAGAAAATTCTCACCGAAACATTACAAGAGTTTAGATACTGGTTTATAGAAAAAAAAATTTTCTTCCCTATTACTAGAAAAGAAAACAATAGAATATCTCTTGAAGAAGTATATACAACAACAGTTAATGCTATCAATTCCTTTCAAAGAGGAACTTCAATTGAAACTACATTTTTGTTATCAATACCTGAAACTGATGAAGGATTTGAACTTTTTGATAAAATACAATTTAATTTAAATATCCCTCTTTTTAAACATTTAAACTTTATTGAAAAAAATAATATTAATTTTTTTGTCGCTGGAACTATTTGGGATGGCAATGATCAGATCCGAAGATTTTATGACGACAATATCTGGGAAAAAGGTCATGAAGATGACAGTTATTCAGATACAATTTTAGAAATAAAAAAAAATGATATCATATTATTAAAATCAACATTTCCTTATAATGGAATTAGTTATCTTAAAATAAAAGGAATAGGACTTGTTACTGAAAATTTACAAGATGGAACAAAAATGTTTGTTGATTGGAAAATCAAAGATATTTCTATTGACATAGAGCATTTAGGGTATCTTAGAAAAACTATTCAAAAGATTTCACAAGAAGAGACTAAACTGATTTTAGCCCAACTAAATCCTTCATATCTAAATGATTTTTTATTACCGAAAACAGAAGCTCCTATTAAAGACAAAATCGCAGGATTAATTAGTGACTCTGACAATGGCACAGACTATTTAAAAATTGAAAAGGATATAAATGCATTTGCTAAAGTTATTTCAGCAAAAAGCTTCAAACCACCTTTAGCGATTGCTCTATTTGGTAAATGGGGTTCAGGAAAAAGCTTTTTTATGCAAAAGCTAAAACAAAAAATTAATAATCTATCAATAAGGAATAATTTTTATTGTGAAGGAGTTGTACAAATTCATTTTAATGCATGGTCATATATGGATTCAAACTTATGGGCAAGTATTGTTACACGAATTTTTGAGGAATTAAATACTTATATTTCCAGTAACACTCATAGTAGTTTAGAAAAAAGACTGGTAGAAGAAAAGCTAACATCCCAATTATCAATTGCAAAAGGTGAAATCAGCCAACTTAAAACGGAAAAGAATCTATTATCTGATCAAATTTTCAAATTAAAATTACAAAGAAGAAATCTAGAACAAGCAATAAAATATAATATAAAACAAATCCAACTTAACTCTATTTGGGATGTTATTAAAAACATAAATAGAGAATTCAGTATTGAAGAAGAATTGTGTAAGTCTCTAAACAATAATGATTCATTTAAAGAAAGTATTAATGAATTAAAGGAAATAGTTCCTGAAAGTTATTGGAAGGATCCGAAAAAAACATATGAAGTTGCAAAATCAAAATATACGTTTTTAAAAGAATTTTTCCGAAAAGATAAAATTTACCCTAATATAATCTATCTATTTGTAATTCTTATATTAATAGCTATCGTTCCTCTTATACTCAAAGCATTTATAGACGAAATTAATATAACCAACTTTTTTATATCACAAACAACACTTACATTACTAATCACCATTGGTGCAATATGGAAAAGAGGAGAAACAGTATATAATAAACTTCAACCTATTGTCTCGTCTTTTTGGAAAGTAAAAGAAACCTATGAAGCTAAGATTAATGAAGCAAAAATGGAGTTTGAACAAAAGGAAAAAGTATTAAAACTTAAAATTGAAAAAAACAAAGCTGAAATTCTTTTAATAAACGAACAAATACAAAAAGCTGAAATAGTAAAAATTGATTTAGAATTCAGAATAAACAATTCTCTGACAACAGAAACTCTTTATTCATTTATTGATAAACGCTCCAAAAGCAGTGACTATCAAAAACATCTTGGCTTAATTTCTATTATTAGAAAAGATTTTGAAATATTAAATGATTTATTTATTGGACACTATACAGAATTTGAGACGAATAAGTCCAATGACGAATTTAAAAGCAAGTTTAAAAAACCTTTGGAAAGAATTATACTTTATATTGATGATTTAGACAGGTGTCCAGAAGAAAACGTAGTACAAGTTCTAGAAGCGGTTAATCTTTTAATGGCATTTCCTCTTTTTGTTGTAGTTGTAGGTGTAGATGCACGATGGATTAAAAATTCATTATATAAGAAGCATTCGATCCATTTTGATGGAAATCATTCTAGAGAGGCGATTGATGTCTCAAATTATTTAGAAAAAATATTTCAAATTCCTTTTCATTTAAAAGAAGCAAAAGATACTAATGTCAAAGATATGATTCTTAATCTTGCGCAAGACAATATAACAGCTAAAAAACCAGCAGAACTAAATCAAATTTTAATACCTAAGAACATCAATGTTTCAATCAAAGACGATAGTAGTGAAAAAAAATCAGAACAAATAATTTATCGTGATTTTGATACAAAGGATCAAACTGAAAACAATAATTCAGAAATCTTAGAAAATAATGAGTTTGAACCAGAAAGCTTAGTATTAACAGATACTGAAGTTGAGTTAATGCAGAATATGTCAGAAATTATAGGAAGTAACCCAAGATGTATTAAAAGGTTTGTTAATACTTATAGAATTATTAAAGCCCATGGAGAATTTGAATCTTCAAATATTTTTCATAATCAAGAAATTACGGCAGTATTATTTCTAATTGCACTACCTCTCGGTAAGTATAAAAAATTAGTATCTTCTTTTGAAACTTTCATAAATAAAGAGCAAAATAATTTTGAAAAATTTAAAAACTATTTCCAAATTATTTTAGGGCCTAATGAATTAGAAATTTTAAAAAACGAGTTATTTAAAACTTTGTCTGATAAAGAATATATTTTAGATATGCCTTCTAATGTATTTAGAATTCATAATGAATTTATACGCAGATTTACTTTTTCTCAATTATAAATAAAAGCGCCTCAGAAAATCTGAGGCGCTTTTGGTTACTTAAAGGTTGTTATATTTTAGTCTACGTGTTTCGGTGTGTAACCGTCTTCACTTAGTTCTTTGTGTTCATATTCAGCTTTCATTTCAGCTTCATAATCCACTTTTTCATGTTTGCCCATTCTTCTTAAGATAGAGTCAAATATTGAATAAACTACCGGTACAATAATTAGAGTCAGGAATAATGACGATGTCAAACCACCGATAATTACCCAGGCTAATCCATTGTTCATTTCTGCTCCGGCACCTTTTGCAATTGCAATTGGGATCATACCGAAGATCATCGCGATAGTAGTCATCAAGATCGGACGAAGACGTGCGTGGTTTGCCTGGATCAAAGCATCATGCGTACTTGCACCAGCCTCTTTCCTCATATTTGCAAAGTCGACAATCATAATTGCGTTCTTCGCTACCAAACCAATCAACATGATCATCCCCAGCATCGTAAATATGTTTAATGAATTTCCTGTGATGGCAAGAATAACCATTACCCCGATCAATGCCAGAGGAATAGAAAATAATACCACGAAAGGATATACAAATGAGTCATATAATGAAACCATTACCAGATAAACCAATACAATAGCAGCCATTAATGCAATCCCTAAAGTACCGAAACCTTCAGTCTGGTTTTCCATATCACCACTCCAGATGTAGCTTACTCCTGCCGGTTTAGTCTTTTCGTTATCCATAAATTTAGCAGCCCATTCATTGGCAACATCCCCTACAGGACGGCCTACCACTTTAGACTTTACCTTTACAGAAGGTGCTTTATCTCTACGTTCCAATAAACTTGGTCCTGAACCCATTTTTACTTCTGCAAACTGGCTCAGTCTTACCTGTTCTCCTTTAGGATTGGTAAACATAAGATTTCTTACATCTTCAATAGATTTTCTGTTCGCGTCACCAAAACGGATATTAATATCATATTCATATTCTCCGGCTCTGAATTTTCCGTCTGTATTTCCGTTAAATGCAGTTTGCATTGTTTGTCCTACACTAGAAAGATTTAAGCCTAAAGAAGCCATTTTATCTCTGTCGATATTCACCTGTACTTCAGGGCTTCCAGAGTCAGTTGATAATTCTGCATCTACAGAACCAGGAACTTTTTTAAGCAACTCAAGAATTCTGTTTGCCTCTTTATTTGCTGTTTCGTTATCCTGAGCCGTCACTACCATTTCAATTGGTGCATTGTCTGCTCCCATTAATCCAATTGGTGCTGTTTTAAATTCAACTCCTGTGAATTTTTCTTCTAAAGCTCTCTTGATTCTTGCGGATTTGATATCTGTGCTCTCATTACGCTCAGATTTATCTACCAAAATCACCTGAATCTCTGACTGGTACAATGTTGCCTGTGCTCCACCAAAACCTGATGACTGCTGACCAACTGTTGTGATCATATCTACAACATCTTTGTCTTCTCTCAGATATTTTTCAACAGCAAGAGTAATCTGGTTGGTTTTTTCTACAGAAGCATCTTTTGGTAATTCCATCTGAACAAGGAACTGTCCTCTATCCATTTTAGGGAAGAATTCACCTCCGATAAATCCAAATGCAACCAACATAAATGAAGAGATCAAAATAATAAATGTTACAATAACCGTCATTACTCTTCTTAATGTCGTTTTCAAACACCATTCTAAAATTCCTGTGATCCAGTGTGTGAATTTTTCCAATTGCTTTTCGAACCAAAGAATAAACTTCTCAAAAGGATTTTTACCTGAAAGGTGTACCAATTTACCATATCTTGAAGATAACCAAGGAATAATGGTAAATGATGCCAGTAACGAAAACATTGTCGCAATAACTACGGTAACGCAGAACTGTGCCAGGATATCAGCAACCAATCCTGAGCTCATTGCAATCGGTAAGAATACCACTACAATTACCAATGTAATCGCCGTTACGGTAAATCCAATTTCCGAAGCACCATCGTATGCCGCACGAATTCTGCTTTTCCCCATCTCCATGTGACGATAAACGTTCTCCAAAACTACAATTGCATCATCCACAAGAATACCAACAACTAATGAAAGTCCAAGTAAACTCATCAGGTTTAAGGTATATCCCATAAGATACATTCCAATCACCGTTGCAATCAATGACATCGGAATAGAAACCATAACGATAAACGCGTTTCTGATGTTATGAAGGAACAGTAACATTACCACTGCTACCAGGATAATTGCTAAGAATAAATCGAAAATTACATGGTCTGCAGCTTCAAGCGTAAAGTCTGTTGTATCATCTACAATATTTATTTTAATCGCCTGGGCTTTATAATTGTTCTGAACATCAGCGATTGTTTTCTTCACTAGTTCCGAAACTGAAACCGCATTGGCATCAGATTGTTTTTTAACCTGAAGTAAAATCGTTGAATTCTGGTTATATCTTGCAACTTTCTCCACATCTTTCTGTGTATCAAAAACGGTTGCAATATCAGATAAACGAACCTGAGCTCCATCTTTATTGGAAACTACAAGATTATTCATTTCAGCAACATTTTTATACTTTCCGGAAAGTCTGATCGTAGATCTTGAAGTTCTTGTTTTCAAAGCTCCCGTTGGGAAATCCAGATTTGAAGAAAGAATTGCCTGCTGTACATCTGCGATGGCAAGACCATATCCCTGCATTTTCTTTTCATCTAAACTTACCTGAATTTCTCTTTCCTGCCCACCTACAAGGTCTACCTGAGCAACACCGTTTACACGGGAAAAAATAGGCTCTATTTTTTTATCTAAAAGATCATAAAGATCTTTATTATTCAGGTTATTACTGGAAATACTCAAAGTCATGATCGGAAGATCATCCAATGAGAACTTTTGCAAAGAAGGAGGATCTGCATCGTCGGGAAGATCTGCCAAAATAGCATTTACTTTTCTCTGTGCATCATTCAAAGCATAGTTTACATCGGCACCGGTATTCAGCTGCACCATAATAACCGATAAACTTTCGTAAGATGAAGATTCTACTTTTTTCACGTTTTCCAAAGAACCAACAGCATCTTCAATTTTTCGGGTTACCGAAGTTTCCACCTCAGCAGGCGAAGCTCCCGGATATACCGTAGAAATGGTTACCATATTGGTTTCAAACTTTGGAATCAACTCATACCCCATCATGGAGTAACTTAATAAACCACCCAGCGTAAGTATCGTAAATAATACGATAACCAGCGATGGTCTTTTAATGGATATTTCTGCTAACTTCATCTTCTGCTTACTTTACGATATTGATTTTCGAACCGTTATCAAGATTAATCTGTCCGCTGGTAATTACCTGCTCGCCTCCATTCAGTCCGCTTAAGATCTGAACTTTGTCGCCGTATACTTTACCGGTCTGAACTTTAATTAATTTAGCAGTACCATTATTTACAATAAATAGCTGTCCTGAACTTACTCCGTTTACAAAAGCTTCTGCAGGAACAGTCAACATATTTTGAGTTTCAGCACCGTGATTTGTTTTAAATGTAGCAGTTGCATACATCCCCGCTTTTAGGTTTCCTTTATTCTGAACCTCAATTTCAACCGGGAAATTTAAAGTAGCATCACTTTTAGGAGCAATGAATGTAATTCTACCGCTGAAAGAATCTTCCGGTAAAACATTCACATTAATTGGAACTTCCTGACCGAGTGCAATTCTGCCAACCTGGCTTTCGTCTACCAATACAGAAAGTTTAAGGCTGTTGATATTAACAATTTCAAACATGGAAGTCCCTATAGAAACTACTGTTCCCGGCTCAACCATTTTCTTGTTGATAGTACCACTGATACCTGCACGGATGCTGGTGTCATTCACTCTTACTCCCTGAGCTTTCACAGCTGCCTGTGCATTTTTCAGTTGAAGTCTTGAGTTATCAACCTGTTGTTTTGTAACCCCTCCTGTTTTAAAGGCATTTTCGTAACGCTGATTATCGATAATAGCATTTTGCAAATTATTCTGAGCCTGTGTAACATCCACTTCGATAGCATCTCTCTTGATAGTTGCTAACACCTGACCTGCACTTACTCTTGATCCTTCTTTTACCAAAACGCTTACAATACGTCCGGCAATTTCAGAAGACTGGTTCATTTCCTGCTTAGGAATGAAAGTTCCGTTGGCAGAGTAATCTGTATCAATATTTTCTCTTGTAACGGTTACAATATTAACGTTGATTTTATCTACCTGCTTGGCAACTTCTTTTACTTCCTGCGTCTGCTTTTCTTTGTTCCCGGCAATCTTATAAGCGGCTAAACCTATCAGTACTGCTGCTACGATGATATATATTAAAGTTTTTTTCATTTTAGTTTATTATAAGTTTTGTAGTGTGTTTAGTTCACCCTTAGCTTTTATCAGCTTGATCTCGGCCTGTTTGTAATCCAGCAATGCATTAGAATAGTTCTGTTTTGCCTGTGTTAAAGCATTTTCAGAATCCAGCACCTCTGTAAGGGTTGCTAACCCATATTGATAATTTGACTGGGTATTTTTCTGAACTCTTTCTGCCAATCCTACATTATCTTTCATGCTTTCGATATTAATCAATGCATTTTCCATATTGGTGATTGCATTTTTATAATCTAAACTTAAGCTCAACTGAGTGTTTTCAATATCAACATCAAGATCCTGAATATCTATTTCTGCCTGATTGATCTTCGCTTTTGTAGCTCCTCCTGTGAAAATAGGAATATTTACATTCAATCCAATTGCCGAATAATCACTCCAAAGAACGCCTTTACTAAGACCATTTGTCAACGGGAATTTTGCTCCGTTTGCTCCCCATCCATAGTTCGCAGTAAGATTTACTGATGGATAAAGATAAGCTTCGGTTGCTTTTTTATTGAAAACCAAAAGTTCCCTGTTTTTATTTAAAACTTTGATCTCTGTACGATCATTAAGATTTACGTTGCTTGCAATCAGCTCAGGCTTTGGTTCGATCTCTTTTTCTTCAAGCTCAATGTCTGTAGAAATCGGGATTCCCATATAAAACTTCAGAGCATTTTTTGAAAGTTCAACAGAGTTGATTAAAGTCTGCTTATTGGAACCAATATTCGTAAGCTGAACATTTGTCCTGTCTAAATCGATTGATTTTGCCAAACCATTATCAACCAAGCTTTTAATAACATTTCTTACTTTTTCAGTGTTGGCATAGCTGGCGGTTACCGTTTTAAGATTTTCCTCCTGTACAAACACCTGATAATAAGCTGTTGCTACATTTTCAATAATCTGTTCATTGGTCAATTGAGCATTCAGTACATAAAACTCTCTTGTTGATTTTGCAGCTTTAAGTCCTGTAAATACTCTTTGATCAAAAATTGCCTGCTGAAGTTGTACAGAAGCTGTAGAACCCCAAGGCTGCCCAAACTGCGCTCTGATTTTCTCTCCTCCAAATTCCAGCAAAGACTCCTGAATAATCGGGTTATAAGTTAAACCCGCCGTTGCACTGACCTGTGGAAGAGCACCGGCTCTGGCCTCATCAATCTTGTATTCGGCTTTTTTTATCTGTAAAGCAGCTTTTTTTGCTTCTGCCTTATTCTGAAGTGCCTGTTTTATAGCTTCCTGCAGGGAAACCTGCTGCTGGGCAGACATCAATGTAGAGCCGAAAATCATAAATGCTGAAGCTATCCCAATTTTTAGCTTTGTAGCAGTTATACGTTTTCTATTCATAATTTTATACTTCGTTTATTTTTTATTTAATTTTCAGTCATTATTTATTTCTAAATGACGAATCATTTTCAGAAATACTTTAGTTTTTTTTAGTTTTTGAACAACATATTGATAATAATCTCTTTTCGTTCAGAAATAATCTTATCATATTCTTCATCATTAATTAATAAATTTTCCATAAATAATGGTCTTATGGCACTTGGGAATACTAATAGAGCTACCATATTAAGAATAAACTGAACAGGTGCCATTTTTTCTATATTTCCCAATTCCATTTCTTTTTCGATATCCTTATACATATCATTCAGGATATCTTCTTCAATTTCTCTTTGATGGCAGGTCCCTTTATTGATCTGTGATACGATATACGTTTCCAGATACGGATACTGAAGACTTGTAGAAAGGCTGCTTTCTATGAATTGGCTGATCTTTTCTTTAAAAGGCAGATCAGAATTCTGAATGATCTTCGATTTTTCCTGTTCTACTCGTTGCGCTTCATCAAAGATGATCTGAATCAGCTTATCTCTTGAACGGAAATAGTAATTAATAAGGGTCCTGTTCACTCCTGCTTCATCTGCAATCTCCTGCGTAGTAGCATCAAATTTTCCTTTCACAAAGAACAAATTCTTCGCTGTCTCCTTGATCAATTCCTGTGTTTGGTCTTTTTTTGCTTGATTTGACATTTTTGTTAAACAAATTTGTGCAAATTTATACTAAATTTTATTTTTGACAAAATTGTTAAACAAAAAAATTAAACATAATTGTTATGACATCCATCATGTTTCTGACCTGAAGTTTGCTATTACTTAATATATAATGAGAAAGCTATTTTTATATCTTTGCCGCAAAAATTAATAACCTGATGCGAAAACTCCTCTTGCTATTCCTTTTGTTGATAGCAACAATATCTTACTCACAATGTAATAACTGTGCGAAAAATTTTGGAGGCTGGATTGAGGACAATATGGTAGGCATGAAAAAGACAAATGATGGTTTTTTATATGTTTATCAGGCTGACCAGTCTTACACCTATTCCAAAATGCTCAAATATGATTTTAACTGCAATCTGATTTGGGAAAAATACGATGTTATACAAGCTTTAACGGTAGACAATTCCGGAAATATTTATACGCTTGGAACATCTGGTTATTATATGAATTATATAAACAAATTAAAAAAATACAGTCCTAGCGGTACTTTAATTTGGGAAAAGCAATTCAGCGGTGAGATTGGAAGGCTTGCAAAAAACATATTTGTTCATCAAAATGATGTCATTGTAACCGGAGTTTTCAGTTATACATTAGATTTTTTTAATCAAGTTTCATTGACCAATAACAGTGGATTAACACAACCTTATCCCAGAGGTTTTCTAGCGAAATTTGACACAAATGGAAATTTCTACAATGCCATCCAGCTAGGCCAGAATATGGAATTTTTTAAAGATTCTGAAATGGATAACGCAGGTAATATTTATATATCAAAAGTCCATGCGAATTTCGAATACAGTAAAATTGAAAAATTTGACAATAATCTACAATTAGTTCTTTCCAAAGAGATCTCTAATAATACAGGAGTTTACTGGGCTTATTGCCCTACCAACCTACATTATAACAAAATTAACAATAAAATGTATGTTTATGGAACTTTTGCCATTTCAACAAAAGTAGACAACACTTTATTTTCTACAGGAAGTACCAGTAATGGTGTACAACAAAGTATCATTACTGAATTTGATGTTAATAATTTAAGTCTTCTCCGGTATTTAAAGTTTTACAACAACAGCTTTTTACAAATACCTCATGAATCCAATAATAATACAAGAACTTTAAATAATGCCTATTTTGCTGAAACCAATGACTATCTATATACCTTTGGAAGTTTTTCACAAACGATGACACTGGGTAATACTACGATTACAAGTACCAATGCGGGTAATAATATTTATGGTGAAGATTTGGTTTTCTTTAAAATCAATTTAAACAATTTTGAAGCTGAGTATCTATTCAAGTCTGAAGGGTCACAATTTTCCATATATCAAAGTTTAAATGCTGCTAATGAAATCTTTATTAATAATGACAATGTCTATCTTTCAGCAAACTTTAGAAATAAACCGATAATACTGAACGGAACTACTATCAATAATAACAGTGGAAATGGTAATGAAGATGTATTACTATATAAATACAGTACAACCAATTCTTCTAATACACTCTCATCAAACTCTCCTGTTTGTATTAATTCCACCCTTCAACTTAATGCATCCGGTGGAACGAGTTACAACTGGACAGGGCCAAATGGTTTTACATCAAACCAGCAGAACCCAACAATCCCTAATGCTGCAACAAATAATGCAGGAACTTATACCTGTCAGGTTTCCGGAGGTGCCTGCAGTGGAACTTACACAATAAACGTTATTGTGGGTGACAATATGGCTCCGGTTCCGAATGTTGCTTCTCTAGCAGACATTACAGGAGACTGTCATACAACAATAACAAACCTGCCTACCGCTACAGATAACTGTGCGGGAACCATAACTGCAACAACCACAGATCCTTTATCTTATTCAATCCCTGGAAACTATATTATCCATTGGATTTATAACGATGGAAATGGAAATACAGCTACCCAAAATCAGAATGTGATTGTAACATCTCCCTCTCTTCCAACTACTGCAAATGTCCAGCAAACTTTCTGCGCTATCAATAATTCTAAAATCTCTGACATTCAGATCACAGGCCAGAACATCAAGTGGTACGATGCTGCAGGAAATGCTCTATCATCAACAACTGCTCTTACCAACGGACAGACCTATTATGCTTCTCAAACCATTAATGGCTGTGAAAGTAATAAAACGGCTATTCAGGTAACGGTAAATACCACTCCTAAACCGATTGCAAATATTAATCAGGATTTCTGTGCTTCGGCAAATCCTACGCTGGAAAAGTTGGTTGTATCAGGAACAGCTCTTAAATTCTATAATGCGGCAGGAAATGTGATTCCGATGACAACTCCTCTGGTAAGCGGACAAATCTATTATGTAACCCAGACTTTAAATAACTGTGAATCTGAAAAACTGGCAATTACTGTAACGCTGTCCACAGATAATGTACCTGCAAAAGATATTACACAAGTACAATGTAATTCTACAACGTCAAATTCTATGATGGTTAATCTTCACTCCTATGAAGCAAGTATTATTAATAACCCCGCCAGTTATATTTTCACGTATACAGATACGGCGGGAAATCCTATTTCCAATCCTTCCGCTTATACTTTAAATGTAGGAACAACACTTATTCACGTAAAAGTAGCTACTCCTGACGGATGTTTTAAAACAATAAGATTAAGCCTTACTTTAAATCCTAAGCCTTTTGTTCAGCTTCCTGATAAACTTGATTTTTGTGAAGGCAAATCGGTTGTTTTGGATGCAGGACCAGGATTTAAGTCTTATGAATGGAATACCGGAGCAACTACTCAAACCATTACAGTATCTACCCCAGGAACGTACACCGTGAAAGTAACCAATATTTTCGGATGCGAAAGTACAAGCTCCACTCAGGTGAGTTATTCTGTTTTAGCCCATATTGTTTCTGTAAATATTACCAATAATACAGCGACAGTTATTCTTTCTCAGAGCGGAAACTATGAATTTTCCTTAGATAATTTCACATGGCAGAATTCTAATATTTTCACCAATTTAAATATGGGAGAATATACTGTTTATGTGAGAACAAAATCCGGATGTATTATCGGGCAGAAGAACTTCTCTATATTCAATATTCCGAATGCAATCAGTCCAAACGGAGATGGGATCAATGATACATGGAGAATCGCAGGATTGGAAAATTATCCGGGAACAGAAATTTATTTATATGATAGAAAAGGAGCGATAATCTATAAGGAGCTTATTAAAAAGAAACCTTTCCAATGGGATGGAAAATATGAATCACACCCTATTTCTACCGGAAATTATTGGTACACTATAAAAGTTTCTGACGGAAGAGTCTACAGCGGATGGCTTCTGATCAAGAACAGAGAGTAACAAAAAAAACGAGCAGAAATTTCTGCTCGTTTTTTTATTTTATAATAATTTGATTTTGTCGTCCAGGATATCGATGATTTTATCTTTATAAAGTCCTCCGATCGCTTTTTTAAAGTTTTTCTTACTCATCTGAAATTCATTCTTGATCTCTTCAGGTGAGGATTTATCAGATACATACAGAAGTCCGTAATTTTCTTCCAGTCTGTTAATAATCTTCTGTTTGAACTCGTCAATATTTTCAAAACCGTCCGGCTGTAAGGAAATATCTATTTTCCCATCTTCACGAATCATTTTAATATAGCCTTTTTCTTCTGACAGTGGATAAAGTTTTTTGAAAACATCAGAAGCGTATATCAAACCTATGTACTGCTTGTTGATAACCACGTTCCAGCCCAGTTCACTTTCGTTCATCATAAGCAGATCTACTTTGTCTCCTTTCTGAAATGGCAGATCATCATACTGTGGGTTTCTCTTGAACTTTGTTGTCCCTGTAATCAGCTCCATATCTTCATCTACATAGATATAAACCAGATATCTTTTACCTTCTATAATTTTGGTTTTCTGCTGTTTGTAAGGGATAAATAAATCCTTAATGATTCCCCAATCCATAAAAGCTCCGCTAGGAAGACTCTGTACACAGCTCATTACCGCAAATTCACCTACTTCAGCCAATGGAATTTCGGTAGTCGCCTTTAATTTATCGTCATCCTGGTATACAAAAACTTCAACTTCATCACCTGTTTCTTTTTCATCCTGAATAAAGATTTTAGGCAGAAAAGCTTTTTCTCCGGATTCGTCCACGAGGATCCATCCTGAATTAATTTGTTCTGAAATTGTTAGAGTCTGAGTTTTTCCGAGTTGCATTGATGATAAAATTAGCTTACAAAGGTACGGAAATTTGAAGATGCCAACCTAGTCAATACCATTATAATCTTTGGATGATTCTTATTAACCTTTTATAAAGACCGTAAAACATGTACATTTGAATAAAAAACAAAATATGAAACAATATTTCATTCTGCCTTTGCTCTTTTCGGTTATCTTTTCAAAAGCTCAGCTACTGGAGAAAACAGCGGTAAATATTTCTTACCGATACACCGGAAGAAATGTTCTGCAGGCAGGATTAGAATATAGATTTGGAGACAGCTATGATGGTTCTATTATTCTGGGACCGTCTCTGCTTTATACCCATATTAATAACACAGATAAATTTATTCCGGAGATGAATATCAACTTTCTACGTGCCGGATTGCTGTTTGGAATATCCGGCAATCCCTATTCGTTAGAACCAAGAATAGGGATCTCATTATTTAATGCTATATTTCTGAATAGCGGATATGCTTTTCCTATTCACAGAGATAAATATTTTAAAGGAGTAACCTTTGGAATACAATTCAATATTGCTCCGAAACATTCTAAGTTTTACGATAATCTGAAAATAATGTAAAAGAGCAACTGAAGATATATTTTTATGGGTTATATTATCTTTAAAACTCCACTATCTGCTCTTAAGCTTGCTCCATTTACCGCAACAGAAAGAGGGCTGGAAAGGTAGACTGCCAGGCTTGCAATTTCTTCCGGATTAATAAATCTTTGTAAAAGAATATGTGGGTTGGCGGTCTGGATAATGATTTCTTTCATTTGATCCACAGTCAGATGTTGAGCTTCGGCTATTTGCTCCACAGTAGCAGCAACCCCATCGCTATAAGTAGGTCCACCTAAAATGGTATTAACTGTAACGGCACTTCCTTTTGTGAGTTTGGATAAACCATTACTTAATGCCGACATCGCAGCTTTTGTCATTCCGTAATGAATCATATTTTCAGGAACATTGACTCCTGATTCACTGCTGATAAAAATAATTCTGCCCGAGTTTTTTCGGATCATCCCTGGAAGCAGCTTTCTTGATAACCGCATCCCACTCATCACATTAATTTCAAAATAATGATACCAGTCTTCATCCTGCAATTCATAAAAATCACTGATTCCGAAAACGCCTACATTATTAATAAGAATATCAATATCCTCCAACTCCTCCAGTAGCTTGTTAAGATCTTCTTTTTTGACAAAATCTGCGGCAATTCCAGACACATCTGCATCTGGAAATTCCTCCTTGAGTTTTTTCTTCGCCCATTCCGTTTTCTCTTCACTTCTGCCATTGATAATTACGGACGCACCTTCTTCCAACAATTGTTTTGCTATTGAAAATCCTATTCCCTGTGTGGATCCGCTAATAAATGCTTTCTTTCCTTTTAGTTGTAAA
The DNA here is from genome assembly GCF_019317325.1 of Chryseobacterium sp. D764. Classification (NCBI taxonomy): domain Bacteria; kingdom Pseudomonadati; phylum Bacteroidota; class Flavobacteriia; order Flavobacteriales; family Weeksellaceae; genus Chryseobacterium; species Chryseobacterium sp. D764. The sequence goes on from NZ_CP079219.1 coordinate 1,182,170, forward strand.
TTCATTGTTTTATTTTTGTAATGATCGTTAAAAAAATAGTTAAAAAAATTTAATGCAATACCTGCAATTGCAATTCAATCTGGGTTTTCAAAATCCTCCTGTCCGGGTACATTCTACGAAGAGAATTAATACCACACCAAAAAGTGATCAGGTACTTACCCAAAACCTCTGCCGGAAGTGTTGATTTCAGAGTTCCTTTATTTTGTTGTTGCTGAATAACCGAAGTATAGAATTTTTCTGTTTCCTTTAGTATCTCGGCAGCCTCTTCTTTCAAACTTTCCTCTACGAATGTCATTTCAACAAGTGTATTGGCAACAATACAGCCTTTCATATGCTCATTATAATCAGCATTAGCGACATTTAAAAAGAAACTTTTAATAAGTCCAATCGGATCTTCGCTTTTATTCAATCTTTGCTTGAAGTTTTCAAAGTCTTCTCTTCGCTGCTCCAGGCTTTTTTTAAACAGTTCTTTTTTGCCTCCTTTGAAAGAGTTATATAAACTTCCAGCTCCTGCTCCAGTTGCGACAGTCAAATCACTAAGCGAAGTTGCAGTAAAACCTTTTTCCCAGAATAATTTCTGAGCTTTTAGAATCAATTCTTTATCCTGATGGATATTGGGTCTTCCTTTCATTTATTTTTGTAATGATTGATACAAAAATATAAAAAAAGAAATTATCTGACTTATTTTTTTTAATTAAAAGATTTTCGGAACTCCAGTGGAGTTTGTTTTGTAGTTTTTTTGAATAATTTACTAAATGACTGAGGATATTCAAATCCGAGCTGATAAGCAATTTCTGTAACGGTTAAGTTGGAAGCAGTTAATAATTTCTTAGCTTTTTCAATTAAATGTTCATGGATATATTGTTGAGTATTCTGTCCTATTGTATTGCGCAGCAGATCTGTCATATAATCGGGCGAAAGGTGAAGTTCACCAGCAAGAAAATGCACTGTCGGCAGCCCTTGGGTAAGAGCTTGTTCGTTGTTAAAATAATCCTTCAAAATTTGCTCAAGTCTAGTGACAATATCATTATTCACTGATTTTCTGGTAAGAAACTGTCGGTTATAAAAACGATTGGAATAACTCAATAAAAGATCCAGGTGAGATACTACAACATCCTGACTGTAATGGTCTATATTATTCTTCAGTTCCTGTTGTAACTGTTTCAGTAAAGATGAAATTACAATATTTTCTTTTTCTGAAAGATGCAGTGCCTCTGCTATGGAATAAGAGAAAAAACCATATTGATCTATATTTTTCCCTAAAGAATATGGACGGATTAGCTCCGCCTTGAATACTAACATATATCCTTTAACAGGATTATTTTTTATTGATGTTACTGAAAATATCTGTCCTGGTTTTGTAAAAGTCATCATCCCTTCATCAAAATCATAATCTTTAAGACCATATTTAAAATTCCCGTTACTGCCTTTTTTAAGAACAATGCAATAAAAGTCATTAGTAAAATGATTCCATATATCGCTATGCTGATAGCTTAATGATTCAAAATCAATTACACTTATCAAAGGATGATCCGGCTGAGGAAGAGCAAACAAACGATGCAGTTCTGAAATAGATCTTATCACATAAGGTCCTGAATAAGGTTTTTTCATTTATTCAAATTTACACATTATTTAAAATCCGTAGAAAAGGAAAGATGTTTCCATTGCTCTAGTTCTTCAGTTTCATTTTTTCTATGTTCAAGAATTGATTCATAACTATCCTTTCCTAAAATCAGATGTAAGGGCGGATTGCTTAAAGTACTAATATTATAAAGTATTTGAGCAAGTTTCACGGGATCACCAGGCTGATAACCATGGAAGCTTTGAAGCATGTCAATATGCTTGTCCAAGTGATAATCCTCAATCCTATTTTCTGCAGCCGTCAAAGTTGCCTCACTCATAAAACCTGTACGGAACATTCCGGGAGCCACTACTGTCACATTCACCCCGAAAACTTTGACTTCTTGTGCAAGAGCTTCTGAAAGTCCTATGACAGCAAATTTTGAAGCATTATAACTGCCTGTATTGGCATAACCAACATATCCCATATTGGAAGAAATATTGATAATATGTCCTGATCTCTGTTTTCTTAGAAATGGCATAGTGTGTCTAATAACATTAACCATCCCAAACAGGTTTACATCCATTGTTTTGCGGAATTCTTCATCCTTTATTTCTTCTACACTGCCTGCTAAATAATAGCCTGCATTATTAAGAACCACATCAATGCCACCAAAATGCTGAATACCTTTTTTAATAGCATTTTTTACATCCTCATCATTCGTAATATCAACCTGTAAAGAGAGTAAATTTTCTGTATCTCCATTATTTACATGTTGTATGTTCCGGGAAATGGCTATTACTTTATCTCCTTTATGTAAAACTTCTTTTACCGCTTCAAGTCCCATTCCTCTTGATGCTCCGGTTATAAACCACACTTTTTGCTTATTCATAATATATATCTTATTAATGATGCAAAGTTCGGATTTCGGAAAGATCAGGAAGTGTTCAAATCACCGTTTATTGTATTCAAAAGCAGGATATAAATTATTCTAGAGAGAGAGAAAGATAAAAAAAGTCTTATTACAAATTTGAAATATAATCCATCAGCTCCCGCTTACTGCTTTCAAAATCAAAAGCATCATACACCATAAAGTATCTGTTTTTATCAACGCAGTTGCGATACATAGATTTAGCGAGTGCTAATTTTTTATTATCAAAACTGATAGCTTTTACCAGATCTCTTATTTGTGCGGAAGTAAACATTGAAGTGCGCATCTGCTGATTGATCATAGCTATTTTACCATCATCAAACTTCTCATTCCTCATCATCATATCAAAAAACTGGCGGAAAGAATTATTATCCATTACATTACCTTGATTATATCCATCTCCGGACTGGTTTCCGTAAGGATTGTTCCATACATCATTCCAGTCATTGAAGCCATATTGGCCCTGAACAGGATAAGAATCCAGTAGATATAACCCTTCATTGGTAAAAAAATCCAGCACCATTCTGTTATTATTGCGAAGCATAAGCGTGGTTCTGTAAATCAGAAAACCATTTTCGTAGATAGAAACAGGCATTCTTCCTGACGACAAATCAAAGAACCTGTATTTCCCGGAACCATTGGCTATCATCTGATCTCCAATTTCAACAGTGAAAAAGCCTTGCTCAGGAATTCTCAGAAAAACTTCCGCATAGCCATAGTTCCTGTTCCACTGATAATTTGGATGGGTATTTCTATTTCTCTGAGGAATCGTATTATTTCCAGGTCTCATCCCATCAGAAGTTTTATTTCTTTCATTTAAACTTTTGGGAGATCTCATTTCTGAGGTAGAAGCTTCATTCTTTAATAACTCTCCAACCTGACCTGCTTCCTGGGCAAAAGAGCTGATCCCCGCTAAAAGCATCCCACTGATAAAAATCTTTTTCATACTTGAAATTTCAAAAATCAATCTCCATTTTCATGCCAAAGGCCACATAAAAAAGGCTGTCTCAAAAAGAAACAGCCTTTAATTTTTAAATATTTAAATGATTAAATTTTTTAATCAATTATTACATATGAATTGGTCTTTTCCCTGTAGCATCCAATGCAGCTTCCTTAATAGCTTCTGCATAAGTTGGGTGAGCATGAGAACTTCTTGCAATATCTTCAGCACTTGCACGGAATTCCATAGCAATTACTCCTTCAGCAATAAGGTCAGCAGCTCTGGCTCCGATGATGTGCATTCCTAAAACCTCATCTGTTTTTTCGTCTGCAATAATCTTAACAAGACCATCAACATCACCACTTGCACGGCTTCTACCTAATGCTCTCATTGGGAAAGAACCTACTTTGTAAGCTACTCCTTCTTCTTTCAGCTGCTCTTCAGTTTTACCAACTCCTGCAACTTCCGGCCATGTATAAACAACACCAGGAATCAGGTTATAGTTGATGTGAGGTTTTTGTCCTGCTAATGTTTCAGCAACAAAAACTCCTTCTTCTTCAGCTTTGTGAGCCAACATAGCCCCTTTGATAACGTCACCAATAGCATAGATATTCGCAACATTCGTTTGTAGGTGGTCGTTTACTTTTACTCTTCCTCTTTCGTCAAGTTCTACCCCTGCTTTCTCAAGGCCAAGCCCATCTGTGTAAGGTTTTCTTCCTACAGAAACCAAGCAGTAATCTCCTTCTACTACTACTTCTTCTCCTTTTTTATCTTTAGCTGTGATTTTTACAGTATCTCCGTTTCTTTCAACCGCAGAAACCGCAGTAGAAAGCATAAACTTCATTCCTTGTTTTTTAAGAACTTTAGTCAATTCTTTGCTTAAAGCTCCATCCATTCCAGGGATGATTTTATCCATAAATTCTACAACAGTTACCTGAGCTCCTAATCTTAGGTATACAGAACCTAGTTCCAGGCCGATAACACCACCTCCGATTACTACTAAATGCTTAGGAATTTCTTTAAGGTTTAAAGCTTCCGTAGAAGTAATCACTCTTTCTTTATCTAAAGAGATGAAAGGCAATGCAGATGGTTTAGAACCTGTTGCAATGATTGTATATTTAGATTCGATAGTTTCAGAAGAACCGTCGTTTTTTGTAACTTTAATCTGAGTAGCAGATTCGAAGCTTCCCACACCTTCAAAAACAGTAATTTTGTTTTTGTTCATCAGGTAGCTGATTCCATCTGTATTCTGCTTGATCACTTCATTTTTACGTTCGATCATTCTTGTAATATCCGCTTGCGGCTCATTGATGATGATTCCGTGACCTGCAAAATTGTGTTTTGCATTTTCGAAATGCTCAGAGCTGTCAAGAAGCGCTTTTGACGGAATACATCCAACATTAAGACAAGTTCCGCCTAAAGTTGAATATTTTTCAATAATTGCTGTTTTGAAACCTAACTGTGCTGCACGGATAGCAGCAACATAACCACCGGGACCAGAACCTATTACGGTAACATCGAATTGACTCATGTTATTTTATGAATTTGTTTATTATTATCTATCTTAATTCTCACAAATTTACATATAAATTACTAAGCACCAAAGTGAGTTTTATCAATTTTAAAAATGATAATTATATGTTTTTGTTTTATGAAAAATGTTATTTTATGAATTTTATATTTTCCTCATTCCCCTCTTTCAAATAAATTGCTGTAAAGATGAGTGGTTTCTCTGCTGATGCATTATCAAAATGGAGAATCGTAGTATTTTTAGGTTCATAGAAAGCATCACCTTCCCGAAGAAGAACGCTTTTCTGTCCTTCTATCTGAAAAATAGCTTCTCCGGACTTTATGATTCCTACTACCGGACATTGATGCACATGTTTGGGAGCGGCCAGTCCTGCAGCCATTGTTATTTCCTGAATTTCTGCTGATTTAACACTCTGATCAAGAGCAGTTTTTAATAATTCTTTTCTGGAGATGGTCTTCTGCTGAGCCATCATTACAACAGAATTCAGCATCAAAACAGCAATTATAAATGGTTTCATTGATTTGGTATTTAATTCTACTGTTTGTTTTTATTAAATCAGCTAAAATATCACACATCCAACTTTCCTTGTCCAAATGTACCTGTACTTTCAAAAAATGAACCTCCATATACATACCATTCAAGGCTTTCCAGATACTCTACTGCATTTTCCGGGGTTATCTGTGAACGATCTTTTTTAGAAACAATTCCTTTGTACCATCTTCCCGACTTGGAAAAACTTTCATTTTCAACAAAATAATGAATCCATATTCTTTGACACAGTTTGCATTGTTGAATGGAAACTTCTCCATATCTTCCGTTCGTATGGTCTATACCTAATTCGGAACTTCTAAATTCTGTATAATTGAAGTCAGGTTTTTCACAAGCGCATCCTATTTTTGGGATTTTATTCATTACGATCTATTTTATCACCCCAAATCTAAGAAAATAAAACCCCATAAGACAAATAGTCCGGCAATACTACTTCATTAAATCCAGCAATACCCTTTCGTATTTATCCAAAATAATATTCTTTGAAAACCTTGATTTAATAGAGTTTCTTATTGCATCTTTATTATAATTGTTCTGCAATACTTTTACAATCTGTTGTGCAAAACCATCATAGTTTTCAATATTGGCAACTTCACCGTTTACATTATGCTGAATAATTTCATTGATTCCTCCGGGGCAGTTGTTGGCTAGAGAATAAGTTCCGCAGGCTCCCGCTTCCAGAAGTACATTGGGAAAACCTTCATACCTTGAAGAAAGTACAAATAAATCTGCATATTTCAGATATTGGTAGGGATTATCCTGTCTGCCGTGAAAAATTATTTTTTTTAATCCTAAGAGTTCTTTGGTCTGATATAAGATCTCCTTATCTTTTCCATCACCCAGAATATGAAGCATAATATTTTCATTCTTCAGTCTGGAAAAAACCTTCAACAGGTTATCAAATCCTTTTCTGGATGATAAGTTGCCAATGGCCACTACGTTTTTATAGTTGTATTTGAAGCATTCTGGTTTTAAAGAGAGTGCCATTTTATCTTCAATAAAATCAAAGTCTACAGGATTATTGATCTTGACAATTTTTTTCTTTTTAATATTAAAATTATCAACAAGATCCTTCATCATATCATCACTCTGCGCAATGATTCTCTGATAGTTATTGTAAAAATTATAGAAAAACTTAATCTCTTTACGGGTTACATGCTGGGTAACGACATTGGTTTCCCGGGCAATGAATTTGGTTCTTGGAAAGAGTTTGATGAATAAGGATAAGTAAGCATTTACCTCTCCGAAACCTGAAAAAACAATATCTGGTTTTCTTCGGTAGATTTCACCTAAAATAGGCTTTAAAGAATGTCTTATTCTTTCGGTATTGATATCGATAATTTCGACGTCTTTTTTCAGAAAATTCAAATATCCGCCTTGTTTACGTAACAGCAAAATCTTGGGTTCAAACCGATCTCTGGAAAGATGATTCGCAATAGTAGTAACAATTCTTTCTGCTCCCCCGGTTTCTAAGTCCGGCAGAATAAATATGACAGATATCTTTTTCATCAGTGTAAAGTTAGTAAAAAGTTTGGTTATCTTTCAAATATTCCTTTCTTACACTAAAGAACAAAAGTAAGCAAAGTATAAAATTATTGTTACCTTAGAAATAGTTTTCAAAGAAAAACCCTGACCCTGGGATTGAGTCTAATTTAGATTGAATAACAGGATAACGAGAAACCCATCTATGCAGCTCCAAATTACTTTTTATACTATCATTAACAGGAATAGAAACATATAGTATATTATTATAAATATTATGTTTTAAATACAATACTAAAAACCTTTTACCTATATTTTTCTCAGCTTCAGAAAATGACAAATCTGTCGTAGATCGTCCTTTATAATTCTTATTCCCTACTTTAAACGAGTATAAAAAATAGAAACCAGTACCTCTTCCATATCCTTTAATGCTATTTATTTTGCCAATTGCATATTCTCCTTGATTCTTATAATTTTTTTTTAAGTTCTGTCTTAGTGAAAAATCAAAACAAATGATTGCTATTATTAGAAAAAATAAAATTACAGGATAATATTTTTTAAAAAAATCCATTTATCTCTATTTATAAACTTTTAAATACAATAAAAGCCCTTATAAACAGGGCTTTTATTGTGTTCTGATTTGTTCTTTTAGTTAGCTACATCGCTGATAAATTTAATCCTCAGCATTCTCACTTCTTCATCGGACAGTTCATCCCCAAATTCATCCAGTAATACCTTCATGCTGTCACTTTCAGATTCGTTCATGAACTCCATGAAGCCGTCTACGATATCTTCATCAAAATTATCTTCGATATAATAGTCGATATTCAGCTTTGTTCCCTGATATACAATTCTTTCCATTTCTTTCAGGAGTTCATCCATAGAAAGGTTTTTGGCTCTTGCAATATCTTCAAGGTCAATCTTTTTATCAGTACTCTGGATAATGAAAACTTTATGGCTCGATTTATTGGCCACCTGTTTCAAAACCATATCCTGAGTACGTTCTATATTGTTGTCTTCTACATATGTTTTGATGTAATCAGCGAATTCTTTACCATACTTTTTAGCTTTTCCTTCGCCTACTCCATAGATTTTGGTAATTTCATCTACTGTAATCGGGTACTGAACGGTCATATCCTCTAAACTTGGATCCATAAATACAGTATATGGTGGAATTCCATGTTTTTTGGCAACTTTCTTTCTAAGTTCTTTCAACAGATTAAAAAGGTTCTGATCCATACCTCCGCTAGCCTGCTGCTGTACCTGATCGCTCTCAGCTTTTGCCTGGGTAAGGTCAAATTCTCTGTCTTCAGCGATTAAAAATACGTCTTTAGAAGTACCATTCAGGACCGTTTTTCCTTTTTCTGTAATTTTTAAAACACCGTAGGTTTCAATATCCTTTTGTAAACAATTCTGAACGGTTGCCTGTCTCAGGATTGTTTTCCAGTAATTATCTTTTTCTTCTTTTCCAAAGCCAAAATAAGAACTTTGCTCAAGTTTGTAAGATTTTGTCACTGCATTTTCTTTCCCCACGATAACGGAAATCAAATCTTTAGACTTGAATTTTTCTCCTGTATCATTAATGAGTTCCAACGTTTTTTTCAAGTCTGCAGTGGCATCCTTTACTTTTGGAGGATTGGATGAGTTGTCACACATATTGGCTCCGTCTCCTTTTACAGGATCGAAATTTTCTCCAAAATAATACAGGATATATTGTCTTCTGCTCATTGAAGTCTCAGCATAACCTACCACTTCATTTAAAAGTTGCAATCCGATTTCTCTTTCTGAAACGGGTTTTTGTGCCAGAAATTTTTCTAATTTCTCAATATCTTTAGGATCATAGAATGCCAGACAGTGGCCTTCACCTCCGTCTCTTCCTGCTCTTCCTGTTTCCTGGTAGTAGCTTTCCAATGATTTTGGAAAGTCGTAGTGGATCACAAAACGTACATCCGGCTTATCAATTCCCATCCCAAAGGCAATGGTAGCAACAATTACATCTACTTCTTCCATCAGGAATTTATCCTGATTGGCAACTCTCACTTTCTGGTCAAGACCTGCGTGGTAAGGAAGTGCATTGATTCCGTTTACCTGCAGAAGCTGGGCAAATTCTTCAACTTTTCTTCGGCTCAGGCAGTATACAATTCCTGATTTCCCTTTATGCTGATTGATAAACCTAACGATTTCCTTGTCTATATTGATTTTAGGACATACCTCATAATATAGATTAGGACGGTTGAAACTTTCTTTGAACACCAATGCATTAGTCATTCCTAAAGTCTTCTGGATATCATCCTGAACCTTAGGAGTAGCAGTAGCCGTTAAAGCAATCACCGGTACATTGGCGATTCTGTCTATAATCTGTTTCAGATTCCGGTATTCTGGTCTGAAATCATGTCCCCACTCTGAAATACAGTGGGCTTCGTCGATAGCAAAGAAAGAAATTTTCACATCTTTCAAAAAATCCAGGTAATCATCTTTTATTAATGATTCAGGAGCTACATACAGAAGTTTGGTTTTGCCGCTTTTTATATCGTCAAAAACCTGCTTGGTCTGCGTTTTGTTTAATGAGGAATTTAATACATGCGCTACCCCATCCTCAGATGAAAGGCCGTTCACTGCATCTACCTGATTCTTCATTAACGCTATCAAGGGCGAAACGACGATTGCCGTACCTTCCGAAATAAGTGCCGGAAGCTGATAACATAATGATTTTCCACCACCCGTAGGCATTAAAACAAATATATCTTTCCCATTCAATAGGTTGTCTATAATTTGTTCCTGCTGGCCCTTAAATGTAGAAAACCCAAAATACTTTTTCAATTCGCCTGATAAATTGGCTTTTTTTGCGCTCATCTAATTTTCTATTGCTAAATTTGCATCACACCCAAAGTTATAAAAATTTCGCTTAAAATAAAAGCGAACGAATTTATAAAAAATAAAACTTATATTAAATATTCTTTTTAAAATATAACGTTTTTAAAGAACTTTTTTGTATACCTTATCATCATAAAATGGATAGAACCAACATTATATCAATTGCAAAAACCACTTTAGAAATAGAGATTTCTGAACTCGAAAAATTAAAAAACAGAATAGATGACCAATTTGCGCAGGCAGTAGAAATCATCAACCTGGCAAAAGGAAAGCTTATTGTGGTAGGAATTGGAAAATCGGCCCATGTAGGAAATAAAATTGTAGCGACCTTAAATTCAACGGGAACACCTTCACAGTTCTTGCATGCTTCAGAAGCTATCCATGGAGATCTGGGAGTAATTCAGAAACAGGATGTTGTTTTGTGCATCTCAAATTCCGGAAATTCTCCTGAAATCGCCAACCTGGTTCCTTATTTAAAAGACTATTCTTCCGCTTTGATCGGGATGACGGGAAATAAAAAGAGTAAACTGGCTGAGTTTTCTGAAGTTATTTTAGATACTCACGTTGACGTTGAAGCCTGTCCGAATAAACTGGCACCTACCAGCTCTACTACAATTCAGATGGCTTTGGGAGATGCTTTGGCTGTTGCTTTAATGGAGCTGAATGATTTCAAAGCTAATGATTTCGCCAAATTCCATCCTGGAGGAAGCTTAGGAAAAAACCTGACTTCTAAAGTAGAACAGTTTCTTTCTTCTCAAAAACCTCAGGTTACTGAAGATTCATCAATAAGAGATGTCATTATCTCAATCAGTGCATCAAGCCACGGAATTACAGTGGTAACTCAATCGGATCAGATCATTGGTGTGATCACAGACGGAGATTTGAGAAGGATGCTGATGAAAGAAGAAGATATCAGTAAGGTATCGGCTAAAGATATTATGTCTTCCCATCCAAGAACTATTGAGAAAGATGCGTTGGCCAAAGAAGCTATGAAAACGCTGAAAGAAAATAATATCGGCCAGCTTATTGTAACGGAAAACGGAAAGTATTTCGGGATTATAGATCTGCATAAACTGCTGGACGAGGGGATTAATTAGAAAATATAATCCAAAGTTTAGAGATTAATACATGAAAGGTGATTTGCAGATCAAGAGTAAAATTTAACTAATAATCTACAGACGCTTACTTCTGTCATTTTTTTTATAAATTTGCGCTTTAAAAATTGTATTCTGTGAGTGATGGTAAAGACATGTCCTTTCTTGGGCATATAGGAGAATTAAGAGGGCATCTGATCCGTTCGATTATTGCTATCATAATTGCTGCTTTTGTGGTTGGCTTTAATATCAACTGGATTATGGACCATATCTTTTTTGGGCCTACCAGAAATGATTTCCCAACCTTCAGAGTTGTTAATCATTTTTCAAGAATGATTTTAGGAGAAGACAGTATTCATCTTCCAAAAGAGTTTCCCGTTCGTGTACAGAGATTGTATCAGCAGTTCAATGTAATGATGGCTGTTTCTGTTTTTGGAGGAATGGTAGCAGCATTTCCTTATATTGTATGGGAATTATGGCGTTTTATTGGTCCTGCTTTACATCCGAGAGAGAGAAAAAATTCTATTTATATTATTAATGCGGTATGGATTCTTTTCATGACCGGAGTATTATGTGGTTATTTTCTAATCCTTCCGTTTGCGGTTAATTTTGGGGTTATTTTTAAAATTTCAGACATTATCGTTCCGCTTTATGACTTAAGTGATTATACCACCTTATTTTTACAGGTAGTTTTAGGGATGGGTGTTATTTTTCTTTTCCCGATTCTGATCTATTTCCTTACCAGCATCGGAATTCTAACTCCAACATTTATGAAAACATATCGTCGTCACGCTATTGTTTTGATTATGGTAGTTGCTGCAATCATTACTCCGGCAGACGTTTTAAGTATGCTGATGGCTGCATTCCCACTGCTTATTTTGTATGAATTCAGTATTATGATGTGTACATTCACGTATAAGAAGGTACAGAAAAGCAACGTAAATCTTCCGGCAGTACAGAAATAACCAGTATTTTTTTACTAATAAAATTCTAAGCGCTACTATTCACCCGAATGGTAGCGCTTATTTTATATAAAAAAATTAACCTTAATTATATTTATTCTTAATTTAATTTAAAACAATGATAAAATTTAATTAATAATATAAAGTTGGGAACAATTAACACCGTATTGCTAATATATTTTTTAATAAAATACACTATCTTTAAAAAAATCAATTACAACCAATAAAAAATATGAAAAGGAAAATTATTTTTGTGTGTGCACTAGCTTTAAGTCTAAGCGGTTTAAAGGCACAACGCTGGGAACCGGTCTCGGAAAAAATCACACCGGTAAGAAAAGAAGTTAAGGTAGAATATGCCTATAAGTTTGATCTTTCTGCATTGAGAGAGCAACTGAAGAATACTCCTGAAGCAGGAAAAGGAGGAAGCCCGGTTATTGTTTCTATTCCAACAGCAGACGGAAGAATTGAAAAATTTTCAGTGTACAGCTCGCCTGTAGTAGAAAAATCTATGGCAGACAGATACGAATTGGGAGCATATTCCGGTATCGGACTGGATAATCCACATAAACAAATCCGGTTCAGTACTGCACCAAACGATTTCCAATCTATGACATTCGACTCTAATACTGGGAAATACGAATTTATAGAGCCCATCAACAAAGAAAGGGATGTATTTGGAGTCTTTTTTAAATCTAATAAATCCCAGGAAGATCCTTTTGAATGTAAAACTTCTGAGCCTGAGAAGGCAAAGAAAGAAATGAATAAGCTTCTTAAAACAAAAAATGTCTTAAACGGGCTCGGTAATGTTAATAAAAGTAATGAACAAAAATACAGAACCTATAGAATCGCAATCTCCGTAAATGGTGAATACACTCAGCTTGCCGGAGGTGTGCCTGCAGCCGCAGCCCGTATTAATGCTACAATGAACCGTGTAAATGGTGTTTTTGAAAAAGATTTTGGAATCCATATGATTGTACAGGATCTTCCACAGCTTATATTCGCAGATCCTGCGACGGATCCTTACTCTAATGTAATAGTAAATCCAAATGGCAGCTACAGTGCTCCCGGCGCATGGAATCTACAACTTCAGCAAACTCTTTCCAATACTGCTGGTGTAGGTAATAATGCCTATGATATAGGACATTTTTTTGGCCACAGAGGTGGTGGTGGAAGTGCCGGAGATGTAGGAAATGTCTGCAGAAATCCTGCCAGCAACAATGATGCTACTTCTAAAGGTGCAGGAATCACGTCACCATCTACTCCGGATCAGCCTTTCGGAGATAATTATGATATAGATTTTGTAGCTCATGAAATCGGTCACCAGTTCGGTGCAGCACACACAATGTCTATTGCTTTGCACGGTGCCCACATGGAGCCGGGATCGGGATCTACTATTATGGGATACGCCGGTATTACCAACTATAATGTTCAGATGCATTCTGATGCTTATTTTCATACCAAAAATATTGAAGAAGTAGGAGCATATGTGAATGCTCAGGATTGTGGTATTATTACAGCAGTAGCCAATACACCTCCTTCTATACAGCCATTGGCTAATAAAATGATCCCTAAAGGAACTGCTTTTGTACTGACAGCTTCTGCTGCAGATACACAAAATGATCCAATGACTTACACATGGGAACAATATGATCTGGCTACTTCTACTTTTGGACCAGTAAGTGCAACCAGAAATAATGGTGCGAACTTCAGATCTCTAATGCCTACAAACTCCCCTACCCGTTATTTCCCTAAATTGGCAAATGTTCTTAATGGCACTCTTACCAGTGCTGTAGATTGGGAAACAGTATCCAACATACCAAGAACTATGAATTTCAAGGTAACGGTGAGAGATAATAATCCGGATGCTGCACAACAACAGACCCAAAGCAGCCTGATGAAAGTGGATATAGGCAATGAAGGTCCATTTAAAGTAACTTCAACTACGGTTTACAATAATACACCTGGAGCTGTTGCCTGGGATGTAGTGAACACTAATAATGCACCATATAATGTACAGAATGTTAAATTAGACTATACTACAGACAATGGAACTACATGGACGGTTATTACTCCTTCCACACCTAATGATGGAGCTGAGCCGTTTTCGTTCTCTTCTTTGGCAGCAGGTGCCAGCGTAAAGATAAGAGTAAGCGCCATTGATAATGTATTCTACGCGGTTGGGAATGCCACAGTTTCTGCATCTGCAAGTGCCTGTGCAACATCTGCTCCGGTGGGGATTACGGTAACAGGCATTACAAGAACCTCAGCATCCGTAAACTGGACAGCCTTAGTAGGAGCAACTTATTCTGTAATGTACAGAAAAGTAGGAACGGCAACATGGACTACTGTTCCTGTTTCAACAAACTCTTATAACATTTCAGGTCTTACAGAAGCAACTCAATATGAAGTACAGATAGCCAATGTTTGCGGATCTTCTGTTGGCTCTTATTCTGCATCAACGAATTTCACAACGACTTCATTTGCTAAATGTTCCATAACCGGAACAAATGCAGCTGATGAATATATTTCCAATGTGACGGTAACTCCTTCGGGAATGCCTCCTGTTTCAAATAGCAGTAATAATACACCGTATACAGACTACACTACGGATCCTACAAAACTAATCACCCTGATGTCCGGATCTTCAGGTAACAATGTAAGTATTACCAAAGCATGGACAGGTTCACAGTATAATGACGGGGTAACAGCGTGGATAGACTTCAACAAAGACGGAGTATTCTCTTCATCTGAAATAATCTACACCAGCGCACCTAGTATAGCAACTCCTGTTTCAGGAACATTCTCAGTACCTGCAGATGCTTATACCGGAGGAAATGTGATCATGAGAGTTGTATTGGGATATGAAAGCCAGCCAAACAGCGGATGCAGCAACCAGCAATATGGTGAAGTAGAGGATTATCCGGTACTTATCCAGCAGCAGCTTTCTACCAATGAGACAGTAAAAGATAAGAGTTCAATTCAGATCTACCCTAACCCGGCAAGTGATGTATTAAATGTAACTCAGATTTCATCTAAAGCTCAGTTTATCATTACTAATATGGCAGGTCAAAAAGTAATGAGCGGCCATATTAATGATAATAAAATCCAGGTTTCAAAATTAAGTACTGGAGCTTATATTATTTCAATTGAAGATAAGGGTACCACTACAAACCTGAAATTCATCAAAAAATAAAACCTAACAATTTTTTACTGCCCGGCATTGACCGGGCTTTTTTTATGCTTTTTCAAAATCTACATTTTATTGTATTTCCGGTATGTGCTATTAATTTAATTTTATACTTTTGAAAAGATTATTAATAAAAGTTTAAATGAAAAAGTTGTCATATACACTCTTATTTGCATCAGGACTGGTTTTCGGGCAGTTCTTTGAAAAGGGTAAGGTTTTCACCAAACAGGATACTTTAAAAGGCTCCAATACTGAGTTCAGAAATTTTTGGGATGTCAAAAAATATGATCTTTCCGTAGAACCGGATTTTGAGCAGAGAAGTATTAAAGGAAATAATATAATCAGCTTTGAGATTATAAAAGATATTACCAACCCTGTTTTCCAGATTGATCTTCAACAGCCTATGAAAGCTGATAAAGTGGAAGGAAATTTCCCTATTGAAAATTACAAGCAGGACGGGGATTTCATTTTGGTTACAGCGAATAAAAAATTCAAAAAAGGCGAAAAATATACTATCAATGTTATCTATTCCGGAAAACCTACCATTGCTAAAAACGCGCCATGGGACGGAGGCTGGGTTTTTACTAAGGATGAAAAAGGAAATCCATGGATGACTGCTGCTGACGAGGGAATAGGAGCTTCCATATGGCTTCCTACCAAAGATATCTGGAGCGATGAACCTGATAACGGAGTCATTATGAAAATTGTAACTCCTAATGATCTGGTAGGTGTAGGTAACGGCAGACTAACTGATAAAAAAACAACCGGCAGTAAAACTACTTATACCTGGGAGGTTAAAAACCCTATCAACGCCTACTCCATTATCCCGAGTATAGGAAAATATGTAAATTTTAAAGATGTATTTGAGGGTGAAAAAGGAAAACTGGACCTGGATTATTGGGTACTTGACTATAATCTAGACAAGGCAAAAAAACAATTTCAACAGGTAAAACCTATGCTCTCAGCGTTTGAATACTGGTTTGGTCCGTATCCGTTTTATGAAGATTCATACAAACTTGTAGAATCTCCTCATCTTGGTATGGAACATCAGAGTAATGTAGCCTATGGAAACAAATATCAGAACGGCTATCTTGGAAGAGATCTTTCAGGGACAGGAGTTGGATTAAAATGGGATTTCATTATTATTCATGAAAGCGGCCATGAATGGTTCGCCAATAATATTACAGCAAAAGACCAGGCTGATATGTGGATCCATGAAAGTTTCACCAATTATTCCGAGACTCTTTTCACGGAAAAATATATGGACAAAAAATCTTCTGAAATCTATGTTCAGGGGATAAGGAAATTGATAGACAATGATGTTCCTATTATTGGTCAGTACGGCGTAAGAAATGAAGGCAGTGGAGATATGTATCCGAAAGGAGCCAACATGATTCATACGATAAGACAGGTAATTAACAATGATGAAAAGTTCAGACAGATTCTGAGAGGACTGAATAAAGATTTTTATCATCAGACTGTTACCACCCAGCAGATTGAAAATTATATTTCATCAAAATCCGGCATTGATTTCTCAACTGTTTTTGATCAGTACCTGAGAACGATAAAAATACCAACTTTTGAGTACACTCAAAATGGTGATACTCTAAAGTTCCGTTATACAGATGTGGTAAAAAACCTGAAATTACCTATAATCATCAACGGTGATCAGACTATAAATCCTACGGAAGAATGGCAGATCGTAAAGCTTAAAAAGAATGATCCGGTTGAATTAAACCCCAACTATTATATCAATTATTACAATAATAAATAAAAGAAAAAGGCAGATTTGCAGACCAGCAGATTTGCCTTTTCGCTTTTACATTGAAATTTTAAGAAAAGTTTAATACTTCTTCCGTAACAAAATGATAAAAAGAACAACTATTTAACTATTAATGTAAACCTAATGAGAAAAACAGTACTTAGTCTCGGTATTTTTGCTTCTTTTTTAGCAAATGCTCAGTCTATAAAAACAACCATTGATCTAGTCAATGTAAAAGATGATAAAGTAGCCGTTACCATGGAGTTTCCGAAAATGAAATCAGGAGATGTTAAATTTCATTTCCCTAAAACGGTTCCGGGTACTTATTCTGTAGACGATTACGGAAGATTCATCGAAGGGATCAAATTTTACGATAATAAAGGAAAAGAACTTACTTTCACTAAAGTAAATGATAATACCTATTCATTGAAAAATGCGCAGGGTCTTTCCAAAATTTCTTATCTTGTGAATGACAGTTTTGATGATGAATTAGATGCATCAAAGCATAAAGCGGTATTTTCTCCGTCAGGAACAGATATTGAGGCAGGTAAAGTATATATGATCAATACCCACGGATTTATAGGATATATTGATAATATGCAGGATGTTCCTTATCAGCTGATCGTTCAGAAACCAACAGATTTCTACGGAACAACAGCATTGGTAGACCAGGACAAATCTGATGCTACAGATACCTATACCCTTGCGAACTATGCTAAGGTAACAGATTCTCCACTTATGTATACAAAACCGGATTATATTACCTTCAATGCAGGAGGAATGGATCTGGTGCTGGGAGTATATTCTCCAACAGGAAAATACAAAGCTGCTGATTTCAAAGAGAATCTGGAAAAAATGGTGGTTGCTCAGAAAAAATTCCTGGGTGATATGAATACCAATAAAAAGTATGCAATCATGCTTTATCTTTCCGGAGGTGACGGACCTAAAGTAAAAGGTTTCGGAGCACTGGAACACCATGAATCTACAAGTGTGGTTCTTCCTGAAGGAATGCCGAAAGATGCTATCGACAATACCATTACAGATGTGGTTTCTCACGAGTTTTTCCATACAGTAAATCCTCTGAAGACGCATTCTGAAGAGATTCACTATTTCGATTATGCAGATCCGAAGATGTCTCAGCACTTATGGATGTACGAAGGTGGAACAGAATATTTTGCCAACCTGTTTCAGATTCAGGAGGGTCTTATCAATAAAGATCAGTTCCTTCAAAGAATTGGTGAGAAGATTGCCAACTCCAAGAGTTACGATGATACGATGCCGTTTACGGTAATGAGTAAAAATGTATTGGTTGAACCTTACAAGGATCAGTACAGAAATGTTTATGAAAAAGGAGCTCTTCTTGCAATGTGTCTAGATATTGAGCTTAGAAAACTTTCCAACGGACAGATGGGATATCGTGATATGATCAGAAAACTGTCTCAAAGATTTGGAGAAAACAAACCTTTCAAAGATGATAAACTGATTGACGAGCTGGTAACGGTAACCGGATATCCTCAGGTAAAAGATTTCTACAATAAATATATTGCAGGAAACCAGCCCACTCCTTATGCAGAATATCTGAAAATGGTAGGTATAGACATTCAAAAGCAGGAAAGCCATCCTCTTTTCTGGTTTATCAAAGACCCGAACCAGACAGGTTTTGATGAAAAGAACAATGCTTTTGCTTTTGATGAAAACTCTGCTTTGTCTCCTTTTGCAAAAAGTATCGGATTTAAAATTACAGACCAGGTACTTGCTTTAGATGGAAAAACGGTAGACATCAAAAAAGTACAGGACTTTATTGGCTATACCAGAACCATCAAAGACGGGCAGGACGTTACAGTAACGATTCTAAGAGATAATGCCGGTAAGAAAGAGAAAATGACGTTGAAAGGAAAGGCTATTCTGGATAAGATGACAATGGAAACTCCTACCTTCAAGGCGAATCCAACTCCGGAAGAACTGAAATTACAAACACAGTGGCTCACTGGTAAAAAATAATAAGAAAAGCGGGGAAATTTTCCCCGCTTTTTATTTTTAAATCTGAATAAATAAGATCTTGTATTTTTTTATTCAACCCTTATTGGTTTATATTTTTAAGATTATTTTCTGTAACAACCTTTATTCTTTCTTAATTGTAATCCTAAAAGTACTTCCCTTTCCTACTTCAGTTTGAGAAATCTTAATATCTCCGTTGTGATATTCATGAATTACTCTTCTTGCCAATGACAATCCTAATCCCCAACCTCTTTTTTTAGTAGAATATCCGGGATTGAAAGCATTTCTTGCCTGCTGTTTTGTCATTCCGCTTCCATTGTCTTTTACTTCAACCAGAATATTTTTATTTCTTTCAAAAATTGACATCGTAATAGCACCTTCCCCTTTCATGGCATCCACAGCATTTTTTACCAGATTTTCAATCACCCAGCTCATCAGAATTTTATTGTGCGGAACCAACACGGTATAGGTCGGAAGATTCAATGTAAAATTGATTTTTTTGGAAATTCTGGTTTTCAAATAATCATAATTCTCCTGAATTGTTTCATTGAAATTCCTGTCATTCAGCTCAGGAATAGAACCTATTTTTGAGAATCGTTCTGAGATCGTTCTAAGTCTTTCAATATCTTTTTCTATCTCGTGTACTCCTTCCGATTCAGGATTATCAAGCTTCATAATTTCCATCCACCCAATCATGGAAGATAAAGGTGTTCCGATCTGATGTGCCGTTTCTTTAGCCAAACCTGCCCAGAGATAACCTTCATCCGTTTTTTTGATCGTCCTGAAAAACCAGAATGAAAAACCGAAATACAACAGAATAAACAATCCTAAAATATAAGGCGAATACCGAAGGTTATTAAGCATACGCGAGTTGTCATAGTAGACAAACTGATTGTTCCCATCCGGCACCTTAATCTCAATAGGATCATAATTTTTCTCCATATTCCGGATTAGGTCCTGAAGTTTTTCAGGGTTCTTTATAGTAGCTTCAGGGATATTTCTGTAATATCCGAGATCAAGAATAGGGTTTTTATATTTATCTGTTACAATGAACGGAATGGTATTGTTGATATTAAGGATATCCGGCAGCAGATCAAGAACATCCGTATCCGGAGTCTTTACTTCCTGCTGTATTCTTATCGCTTTGGAAAGAAGGCTGATCCTTTTGATCTCCTCTTTTCTGAGAAAATTAATGAGTGATGTCGAAGCCACTACAATAGCGATTACCAAAGTAGTCATGACAACAAAAATGATCCAGTTATTCAGTCTGGTAAGTATGGATTTTCTCAAAATTATTTTATTTTAAAACATTCAGAATTTTCTGCAGTTCTGCATTTCCACTTCCCTGGTAGTTGTTGATAATAATCGAAAACACATATTTTTTGCCATCTTTCGCGGTGTGATATCCTGCAAAAGATTTGGTATCTCTCATCGTACCGCTTTTCATCTTCATTCCATTCTCCTGAATTGGGAAACCATCATAGTACGCTTCAAACCATGATTGCTTTTTAGCATATAAAAGAGCCTGCACTTCTGCTTTTGCCGCTACATAATTCTGTGGTGAAAGTCCGCTTCCGTCAGCAAAATTGATCATATTAGGATTAATTCCTTTTGATTTCCAGAATTCTTTCAGATAAGAAACCCCGCTTTTAAAACTTGAATTTCCTTTTTTCTCTTTTCCTAAGGTTTTAATCAATGTTTCTCCATACAGATTGATACTTTTCCTTAGAAACCAATACACAATTTTATCCAGCGTTGGAGATTGGTAAGTCAAAAGAATATTATTTTTAGGAGTTTCCAATGCCTGTTTCCCTTCTATTTCAAGCTGTGAATTCGTTATTGCTTTTCCTGAAATCTCAATTCCCGATTCTTTCAGCCATTGTTTCACTTCTGCTGCGAGCTGTAAGGGCGGATTAGGCGTAGAGCCGGAAACCGTAACCGTTTTTCCTGCCGGAAGCATTCCGTTAATCAACGCTACTTCGGAATGAGGTGCGGTAAAGATAAGACTCTGATCAGAACTTCCTCCGGCTTTCAGATCATTCAGCCATTTCACTCCTTCCAAAGGATAAGAAAAGTTTTTAAAATCTGTTCCGTTAATATTGATATCAAACTGGTTTTCTTTCCAGTTGATTCCCCACACACCGGCTCCGTAATAATTTCCAAGATCATCCCAAGGCCAGCCACCGGGAATCGTCTGATGATCAAAATAAGAATCATCAATCACAAGATCTCCTGATATTTTTGTAATTCCTGAGTTTTTAATTGCCTCAATCAGCTTCTTTTTAAAATTCTCAGGTTTATAGGCATCATATCTCCAGCTTCCTAATGTAGGATCACCATTGGAACTGATGAAAAGATTTCCGTTCAGTGTTCCTCCGGCAATGTTTCCGGAATAGCTTGAAGTGGTTGTAAAAGTATAATTTTTGCCCAGGGTTTCCAGTGCTGCACCAGCGGTAAAAATTTTCTGTGTAGAAGCAGTAGAAAGTCCCTTACTTCCCTGATATTCGTATATAAAGTTGCCATTTTCATCTGAAACATAAAATGATAAACTGGAAGAAACCGTTCCTGAAGAATCCATGAGATCCTTGGTTACTTTATCCAGTTTCTGAGCAATATTCTGCGCAGCAACCATCTGTACAGAGAGTGTGAGAACAGCAAATGTTTTTTTCATTAAATTGTTATTTGGTTCTGAATGCAAAGAGTTCCCATACAGTTCATGACCAGTATCTGAAACTTTTTCATTGATTTAAATTCTAATCAAATATAGTTAAAATAAAAGCTTTTCATACGCCCTGAGATCATCGGAGCTGAAAAATATCTGATGATCAGACGTTTTTTCAAATGACTGATCATAGGTGAAATATTTCTCGTAATCCTCTTCATCTATAAAAATATCCATCTGGCATTCTTTTATATAATTTGATTTTTCTCCATAATCTTCTATAAAATATCCGGATTCATTCCATTGCTCATGATGGCAGCGCAGACAATTTTTTTGATGCACAGCTTTATATCCGCATATCTCACAATTCTGCAAACTTTGGAATAACGTTGAAATTTCACTCCGTCTGTCTTCCGGAAAAAGAGAAAGAGGAATTGTTTTTAAAAGCAGATAATAATTAGGGTCCTGCCATGAGAAATAAAACATTTCTCCTTGTTCTTTTGTATAAATCCATACGCTTTGAAAGTCATATTCCAGGTCGGCTTTTACGATATTTTGGATATTCAGAATGGTTTTATTACTTCTCCTGATATTCTGTTGATGATCAATTTCAATAAAAGGCTGCTGTTCCAGAAAATGATTCAGGCACAGCGTGGTTTGCCACGAACCTATTACCCTCATTTTACCTTCACTGCCACAGATTTCACAAGTCTTTACAGACAATTCTGAATATTTATCTTTGATGGCTTTAAGCTTATTATTAAGTGCTTCGTCCTCGGAGTATGTGTAACACCTCAACCCACCGAATTTTTCCTTTCCAAAAACACGGTGTTCCATATTCCAGCCTGCGATGGCAAATTCAAAAAGCAGCTTCTGGATCAGCTGTTCCCATCCGGTACTGTTCACTGAAAAATTGGTCAGATTACGTTCTACAAAAAGATTGATCTCTTCTTTGTTCATTAAAGTCTGCTTCCTGCTTCTATTTCGTAAGGTTCTTTACCTTTTTCAAAAATTCTTGTCAGCTCATTTCCTTCCACAGTAATGGAATCTGCTGTTCTTCTGATCCAGTTTCCTTCTCTAAGACCTACTACTTTAATGTCATTTTGGGTAAGGAACTCCTGAATACGGGTTTCTCTGGTTTCTCCATTATGCTTCAAATCCGGGTTAGGATCAAGATAATGTGGATTGATATTGAAAGGAACCAGTCCCATACAGTCAAAACTTGGAGGATATACAATTGGCATATCATTCGTCGTTTTCATATTCTGGCCTCCGATATTGCTTCCTGCACTGCATCCAAGATATGCTTTTCCTCCTGATACATTTTCTTTTAGAGCAGACATCAATCCTTCTTCATGTAATGTTTTGACCAATAAAAATGTATTTCCGCCACCTGTAAAGTATCCTTTTGCCTGATTAAGGGCTGCTGTTTTATCTTCAAATTCATGAAGACCTTTTACTTTTATACGGATGGTTTCAAAGAAAGAGCGTGCTTTTGCTGTATAATCGTCATGGGAAATTCCGCCTGGTCTTGCGAAAGGGATAAACACAATTTCGTCAATTCCTTTATAAAGTTGGATTAATTCTTCTCTTAAGTATTCCAGATATTCTCCACCAAAAAGGGTGGATGTTGAAGCTAATATGATATTCATACCACGAAATTATATTTATTAATAAAAAAATGAATGACAAAGATAGCTTCAAACATTAACGAATCAAAAATTAAACTAAAAAAAACATGTTTCCCGTTAATATTTTCTAAAAAAACTTAAAGCTTCTAAAATTTAACTTTTTATGGAATTATTATTGAATTTTACATTTCGAATTTAAAATATAAGATTATGAAAATGAGTACAATTAATAGTAGAAATCTATTTTTAGGTTTGATACTGGCGGGAAGTGTAAGTTTTGTAAACGCTCAAACGACTCAACCGGAAACTTCGGCAGCGACGAGTCAAACAACCAATCCAACGATTGATGGTCTTAAAAAACAGATTGAGGCCAATCCAAAGGATACAGAATCCTTAGCAAAATTAGCAGCAGCTTATCAGGAAGCTTCAGACTGGCCAAATGCCATTGATACCTGGAAGAAAATTTCTGCTTTATTACCGGACTGGGCTCCATCTTACTACAGCCAGGCTTATGCTTATCAGTCTGCAAAAGATGATGCCAATGCAAAACTGGCTTATGAAAAGTATATTGCAACCGTAAAACCGGAAGAAGTAGAGCAAAATAAGAAAAATCTGGCCTATGCCTATTTCTATATTGCCTTTGCAGAACAGCAGACAGATCCTAATAAGGCAAAAGAGCATATTGCTAAATCGATACAGTATGACCCTACCAATCAGGACGCTGTAAAGCTTAGCAAAACACTAAATTCTTAGTAAAAGAAAATGCCGGAAAGTTTTTCCGGCATTTTTTATTTATCCAATCTAGTTTAAATTTAACGCAAAGGTCTATTTTTACTTACTTTTTATTTTAAGGCAGCAAAGTTTAAATCAACTTCGTTGATTCTTTCTAAGCGTATGTATATCATAAGCTTCATCAGCAACTTTTTCGCTTTCTTAACTTACTTAACAATAAGAAAATTTAATTTGGTCTTTGCGTTTTTAAAATTCTTTTTAGTTTCTGTTCACCTATTCAATCACCTTTCCGAAAAAATCGGTTTCACCATGTAAGTGGCGGATGATTTTCTCGATATTCCGCTGGATGCTGGCTTCAGTTTTTAAATTGTTGATATAACGAACCAGTTCATGTCTTCTTGAAGGAATCAGATTTTCAAAATTTTCTGTTGCCAGAGGACTTTCTTTAATCGCTTTTTCCAAATGAGGATGCATAGAAATACTTCTGTCAGAATCATCATATTCCAATACAACTTCAATGATTTCTCCAATTCTCTTCGGGGAATTTTTTAACATTGTAAGGTTCACATACAGCCTCCATTCTCCCAGATATTTCATCAGGTTTTGTTTAAATTCCAGTCCGTTCACCGTTCCTTTTACCGGAACCGGACTTTTATTTCTCCTTGATTCATCAAAAATCCTGTCCAAAATCTCTTTCGGAATAAATACAAAAGGATTAATCCCAATGATTTCCAATGTGGCTGTAAAACTGTTGCTTTTCATGGATGATATTTAGGTGTTAGGTGTTAGGTGTTAGGTGTTAGGTGTTAGGTGTTAGGTGTTAGGTGTTAGGTGTTAGGTGTTAGGTGTTAGGTGTTAGGTGTTAGGTGTTAGGTGTTAGGTGTTAGGTGTTAGGTGCAAAATTAACTATTTATTTAAGATCAATATAAATTATTTTTTTTACTGTATATAATTCATTCCATTCCCAAACCTGAAACTCTCAACCCCTCCAATTCTACAACGCGTATACCCAAAATCCCGAACCTCGTAACTCGAAATCCCGAACTCCGTAACTCAAAATTCATATCCCAGAACCCAATTAATTCCCTATCTTTGTATCAATAAATCTATTTAACAAAATGAAATTTTTTATTGACACAGCTAATTTAGAGCAAATCAAGGAAGCTAGAGATCTTGGAATTTTAGATGGTGTAACGACCAACCCTTCATTAATGGCAAAGGAAGGTATCCAGGGATCTGAAGCAATTAAAAACCATTATAAAACGATCTGCGAACTTGTAGACGGAGATATTTCTGCGGAAGTTCTTTCTACAACGTATGAAGAAATGATTAAGGAAGGAGACGAATTGGCTGCTATTCACCCTAATATCGTTGTAAAGATTCCGATGATCAAAGACGGTATCAAAGCTTTAAAATATTTTTCTGATAAAGGGATCAAAACTAACTGTACACTGATATTCTCTGCAGGACAGGCTCTTTTGGCCGCAAAAGCAGGAGCAAATTATGTTTCTCCGTTCTTAGGAAGATTAGATGATATTTCTACAGACGGTCTGAACCTTATTCAGGAAATCAGATTGATTTTTGATAACTATATGTATGAAACTGAAATTTTAGCGGCTTCTATCCGTCACTCAATGCACATCATTGACTGTGCTAAAATCGGAGCTGATGTAATTACATCTCCACTGCCTCCGATCTTGAGCTTATTGAAGCACCCATTAACAGACAGCGGATTGGCTCAGTTTATTGCAGATTCTCAGAAATTAGCATAATAACTGATTCTTATTCAGATATAAAAAACCCGGAACAATGTTCCGGGTTTTTATTTTTATAATGAGTATTTTTATTTCAGCAGATCCAGCTCAAGGATATTATTTTGCTTTTTCAGATCATTCTTCCTTTTTATTTCTTTATCTTTTTGTGCTTTATCAGCAGGAATCAATTTTCCTGAATCATCCATTTCCTGAATTTCAATTCCCTGGGCCAACATCTGTTTTTCACTTTTCATAGGGTCAGCAAGATAGTCTTTAAAAGCTTTTCTATACCTGGTTTCATTCACTGTAACAAGAGCATTAAATCGTTCTTTTTCTTTGGTACTCTTCCATTCATAGCCTTCAGGGAATTTTTTATTTCCTTTTAATTCGAAAGAATGGGTATGGGAAGCATCTTCAAGTTTTACAATTAATCCCGGAAGCCCATGAAATTTATAAGGACCATCCTGAATGGGAAGATCAGTGGTAAACCAGGCTGTCCATTTTCTTCCGGCAAAGTCACCAATTGCTTTTTGTACTTTAAATCCACCTATCTCTGCTTTATCCGAATAGATTTTCCATTCTTGTTTTCTGGCATCCTGTACCATATATTCGTCAGCCGCAAGATTGGTAAAAAAGTTAACTGAATAATCCGGATACACCTTTTCAACACTATAACTTATTTTGCCTTTGAATTTGATTCCTGAAAAATCTAATTCCTTAACTCCCATCTGAAGCTGTTTTTCCATAGCAGATGTCATAAGAGAATCCGATTCAAAAGAATCCTTACTGTAAAATTTTGATCCTTTTGCAGCAACATCTAAAAGCATAATTTCTACTTCCGGCTTATCTTTAGCTGTGGAATCCAGAACATATCTGTATTCATAAATAAATCTTTGATTCTGGGCATTAGTAATTACAGCCAATATAAGACTCAATAAAATGATCAACTTTCTCATGGTTAGTTTGATATAGTTTTTTAATTCTGTTCTGTAATTTTTTTAACAACTTTACACGGATTTCCCACAGCGACAACATGATCCGGAATATCTTTCGTGACAACACTTCCCGCACCAATCACCGAGTTATTTCCAATGGAAACTCCGGGAAGCACAACCACATTTCCTCCCAGCCAGACATTATTTCCTACTTTAATCGGATGTGCATATTCAAGACCTTCATTTCTCTGTTTTGCATCAAGCGGATGGCCTGCTGTATAGAAACTACAGTTTGGACCGATAAAAACATTATCACCAAACTCTACTTTGGCACAATCTAAAATAACAAGGTTATGATTGGCATAGAAGTTCTCTCCTACTTTTATATTGTATCCGTAATCACACCAGAAATTGGGTTCTATGCAGATATTTTCTTTTATATCGCTAATAATGCTCTTAAGTATTCTGTATTTGTTTTCTGCCTCAGAGTTTTTCAGTCCATTGTACTCCTGACACAGATCTTTGCAGGCAATACGCTCCTGAATCAGTTCTTTGTCGTAATTGGCATTGTATAAAAGTCCTGCTGCACATTTTTCTTTTTCTGTCATACTATGGAATTTAAAGTCCCGGATAAAGATACACAATACAAAAAAAATACAGTAAGATTATGATAACCTTACTGTATTTTAATCAAATAGAAACTGCTTATTGATAAAGCTCCGGTTCTATTTTATTGTTATTTTTTAGCCGTTCTTCTTTTGCTCTTTTTTCAATAGCCCTATACATTTCATTCGTATCAATACTTTTTCCATCCTGATTTTTCATCTGTACAACAGCTCCTGCAGGAAGAGTACTCATGGTTTGTTTCATGTCTTTTGTAGGATCAACAAGGTAATCCTTCCAGGCTTTTTTAAACTGTTTTTTAGTTATTTCTATTTCTTTACCTCCTAAACCGATTGTAGTAAGACCTGGTATTTGAATATCTTCTTCTGAGGCAGCTTCTGTTTTTTTGTTACCTATTAAAGTCATGATATGTGATCCTGTTTTATCTTCAATCTTAATGATCAGTCCCGGCAGTCCATAGAATTTATAAGGACCATCCTGAAACGGGATATCTGTAGAAAACCATGCTGTCCAGCTTCTGCCTCCAAAATTTGTGGTTGCTTTTTGGGTATTATATTCTCCAATTTTTTGTTTTTCTGGTAAGATTTTCCATTCAGGTTTTTGGTCTTCAGGCATCTTATAAGTAGTATTCCCTATATTTTCTGAGAATGAAACACTGTAATCAGGATATTTTTTTGTAACAGTTGTATTAATTGTTCCAGGTTTTATATTCCTTTTAATATTAATACTGCCTCCGAATCCTCCTTTCATTTGCTTGGCGATATCAGCTTTCATTGTTGAATCAGCAACAAACTTATCGCGGCTGTAATATTTTGATCCATTCTTATCAATATCCAAAAGCATAACATCGCTCTTCACGTCTGCTTTATTGGTAGAATCAGAAACATATTTGTAGTCATAAAAGAATCTGTTCACTTGTGCATTCACAAACACACTTAACAGTGCTAATAAAATGAAATAACTTTTTTTCATAATTTATGTATTATCCGGATATTAGTAAAAAAGCTCTGCCAATTGAATACTGACAAAGCTTTTTGGAACTTTTATTTCTTTGTCTCAATTCTTACTTCTCCTCTCTTCACTTCCCCATTCTTCTGGCTGTTGACCATTACTTTTGAAATATTGGCAGAATTCAAAGCATTAACGTCATCTTTAGATACTTCTCTTCCGTCAATAAAATACTTGTATTTCAGGTCATCACTGCCATTTATGCTAAACTTTTTCACCCCATTCATGGCGATGTTTCCGTTGCCGTCTTTTTTGATGAAATCAGCATTCATTACCATAACATTAGGAGCAGAAGTTGTCATGGTAAAGTTACCAGCTCTGAAACTCTGTGCTGTTTTTTCTGCTTCTGCACGTATTTTTTCGCTTTCCTTTCTTATTCTCTCTCCATCAATTCTTATGATCACATTTTTTTTTCTGATTCGCTCTCCTTCTGCTCTCGCATTGTCTCCCTGTATGCGAGCTATAGCACCTTCTGCTCTTGCCTTCTCTCCTTCTTTTCTGGCTTTTTCGCTCTCAATTCTAGCTTTTTCTCCTTCAATTCTGGCTTCCTTCATCGCATTTCTGGCTTCTTTCATTGCCTTACGTACTTCATCTTTTTCTTTAGAACTAAGATCCTTATAATAGACTGTATTATTATTTTTAAAATAAATTACTTTCGGAGCTTTGGGTTCTTTTGGCTCTTCCGGGGGAGCAGGAGGAATAGGCAGTTTTTTTACCATCCTTGCAGCTTCTCTTCCCGCTTTTTTAGCCTCTCTTTCTATTTTACGAAGCTCTTTTTTATCAAGAGGATCCATGTTTTCAAGTTCCTTCATCTGATTTTTCCATTCAGCAGAATTGAAATATTCATCCACTTCAACTTTGGAAGCTATCTCTCCTATCTCTGATGCGAGGTTACTTATTTCTTCAATTTTATCACTGAAGGCATCACTTTCCGGATCCAATCCTTTCAGCTCTGTCTCTTTTTCTTTTATCTTTTTCTCAAGCTCAGCCACTTTTGTATGATCTTCCGGTGAGACAGGTTTCATATCTGTAATTTTTTCCTGACCCGATGGTCTTACGGTATCTTTTTTGATTTCTGAAACTACTTTTTTAATGGAAAGATTGGTTTCTTCAATTTCTCTGTTTTTTGCATTTACCAGATAAGCAAAAGCTACGGTAAATAACACCGGCAATGCAAGAATTCTTCGCGCATATCCGAACTTGGTTTTTGGTTTTTGTAACATTTTAAGTCTTTTTTTAAGGTTTGAACTTAGAAACGGACTGGCAGCAGGCAACTGTGTTCCGGAAAAGTGGCTTGCTAAAAGCATCTGCGCAAATGCTTTGGTGTCCGATTGTTGTACGGCTTTTTTATCAGCCAGGTACTCGTGGATGAGATTAATTTCTTTTTTGATGATATGAAAAAACGGATTGAACCAGAAAACAGAAGTAATAATCTCGATAAAAATCTTATCAAAGGAATGTTTCTGCTCAATATGTACCATCTCATGCTTTAAAATCTGTTTTCCGATATCAGAATGCAGGGTGATAGCATTCTTCCAGAAAAGATTCTTAAAGTATGAAAACGGAGCTTCACTAAGGTCTGTACGGTAAAAGTTGATCCCGTCAAAACTTTCTTTCTGAAACTGTTTTTTAAACTGCTGGATTTTGAAAATCCCATAGATAAGCTTCCCTAAAAAATAGAAAGAAACCAGTCCCAGAGCTGAAAAAATAATGTTAAAATAAAGGTTACCATTGTTTATATTTTTTTCTGAATTAAAATTCTGAATCTTATCAAGAAGCATATACATATCACTATTTACCTCTATCGTAAAATCATCTACTCTGATGAGTGGCAGCAACAGTGACATCACGATTGCGGCCAACAGATAAAATCTGTTATAATGATGGAATGTCTTGTCTTTTAAAGACAACTGATAATACAAAAATGTTACACCTGAACATAAAATTGTTTTCCCAAAGTATAAAAGTATTGCTTCCATAGATACTAGTCTTTATTTTTGAGTTCGTCCAATAACATCTCAAGATCTTCTACTGTCATTTCGTTTTTTTCTACCAGAAATGAAACGGCACTTTTGTAAGAGCCTTTAAAATAGTTTTTCACAAGACTTTTCATGGTTTTCCCAGAATACTGTTCTTTTGAAACCAGCGGAAAATACTCATGCTGTCTTCCATGTACACGATAGTCTACAAATTCTTTGTCTTTCAATACTTTTAAAATGGTAGAGACCGTATTGGTATGTGGTTTTGGATCCAGAAAAAGATCAAGAACATCCTTTAGAAATCCTTTTTCTATTTTCCATAAATACTGCATTACCTGCTCTTCTGCTTTCGTTAAAGTCTGAATTTTCATATCCTGTTCATTTATCAATTATCGTGATATAAAGTCATCCAATTCTATATCACTAAGAAATTAGTTATACAAATGTAGAAATAAAAATGAATCAAACAACTATTTTTTTAGTGATAAACATAGGTAATAATACAACTGTTTGAAAATCAATTATATAAAATTAGTTAAAATATATTAATCTTTTAAAGGAGTGAAATATCCACCTGCTTAATCCACACAAAAAGAGTCATTTCAGATATAAATTCTTAAAACTTGTTAAATTTTATTAAATAAAATTAAAATGAATTTGTTTTAACCGGGAAATTATATTTATTTTAGTGCTTTAAAAATTTCTCATGAAAAGATATAATTTATTGATTGTACTATTACTGCTTATTTTTAACGTTACTACAGCACAAAAGAAGGGTTCTCCTGCTGCCGATCTGAGCATATTAAAGGATACAAAATCAAAAATCGAAGCTACCGTTCCATTGGTTATTCAGCATCTTCAGACCATCTCCACAAAAGAAGGGGATAATAATATTGTGAATAATGGGAAGATTGCTGTGGGCAGAGAATATGGTATTTTAGAATCTGAATGGTTTTTATACAGGAACAATATGAAAAACTGTATCCTGAACAATTCTTCTAAAAAAGCTAAGAAATGTATGGAATACCATAACAATATGTTTAGAGGTACAATGATCAACTACAATAATTATATTACCAACCTTACAAGAAAGAACGGATATCTGGGTGTAGAAGGTGATACTAAATTTGATTTCAAGCCTGCTGATATTGCTACAAAATTGAATGAAGCTTATTTCAATGCCAACGATGCTGCAGGGAGAATGAAAGCGGATCAGAAAAGAGACTTTTTAGGACAGACAATGTCTGATGACAACAAGCTTACTCCTTACGCTCAATTGGCTCAATAATATCTAAAATCATATTAAAAACATAAAAAAGAGAACTGCAATTGCGGTTCTCTTTTTATTTAAAAGCAAAAAATCTCCGCCGGAAAAAGCAGTTTTGTGGTACTAATCATAAAACTCTTGGGGAAAAAGTAGAAAATTAGGCAGAGATTTTTTTGCATACACTCTACAGATCAACTGTCCTACCCATGATCTGTAAGAGCTTTACAAAAATAGAACTATACCTTTCCATTAGCTGAAAATTCCTGTAGAATTAAACGTGCACAATTGTAGAACTAATACTACTTTTAAGAAAAATGCTGGGAGTTTCCTGCCCCAGCCTCCAGCCTAAAAATCATCGTTCCCTTTTGTGCCTATTTCCACCATTGGTAGTAATTATGAAGTCCATCATACTCAAATCCACAACGCGGGTACAGCGTATTTCCAATATCATTTGTTTTTTCTGTTTCCAGCATCAATCCGCATGCCCCTGTTTCTTCACACCATTGTTTACTACGGTCAATTAATGCTACGGAAAAGCCTTTTCCTCTGTAATCCGGGTGAACAAATAAATCACTTAGCAGCCACTGTTTCTGTAGTTTGGTATAATGAAAGAGCTTGTAAAGTTGTACAAATCCTACAGCCCTTCCTTCAGCAATCACAAGAAAGATATCCGATTCACTGTTTAAAAACCGTTCTTTGAGAAAAGCTTTTCCTTTTTCAATGTCTGATTCCTGTCTGTAAAAAACACGGTAAAGATTGAATAATTCTGCTGTTTCATTAAGATCTTCAAGACTTGCCTTTTTAATAATGTAATTCATAGTTATGTTTATTTTATTAACAGGACAAAAGTAGTCTTAACCAGGACCAGACTTATAATCCAGATTCATATTATACTCATAGTCCAGAAGCTTCAGTCTGAAGATAAATACCACATGTTTCGGATTTTATTATCCTGAACAACTTCGGATTTTTGCAGTATAAAATAAAACCAATGAAAGATATCATTCATAAAATAAAAAATACAGATTGGCAGCACCTTACGGAAACAATGCATGAAAACGGATATGCTGTAATTTCTAATCTGTTATCAGATGAAGAATGCGAAATAGTAAAGACAAATTATGACAATCCCGATTTTTACCGAAAAACAGTGATCATGGCAAGACACCGTTTCGGCCTTGGTGAATATAAATATTTTGATTACCCGCTTCCTGAAATGATTCAGACCCTACGAACGACTATTTATCCGTATCTGGCTCCGATTGCCAATTCCTGGTTTAAAGCCTTACATATTGACACTCAATTTCCTTTAGATCATCAGGAATTTTTACAACAATGTCATACCAATGGCCAACAAAAATCTACTGTTTTAATTTTAAAATATAAAGAAGGTGGTTTTAATACTTTACACCAGGATTTATATGGCGATGTGTACTTTCCTATCCAAATTGTGTTAATGCTCAGCGAACCTGATAAAGATTTTACAGGTGGAGAATTTGTACTTACCCAGCAGATCCCGAGAGCACAGTCAAAAGCTATTGTTTTAAAACCTAAGAAAGGAGATGTACTCATTTTTACGACTCAATTTAAGCCAGAAAAAGGTGCCAAAGGCTATTACAGGGTCAATATGAAACATGGAATAAGTGAGGTTCAGGAAGGAAACCGCTATGCTTTGGGAATTATTTTCCATGATGCAATCAGCTAATTTGAGTTGTGCTAACTGTGTTAAATTTCAACTTTAAAATTTCAATTATAATGCTCTCACATTCTCAAATATCAGCCAAAAGTCTGAGAAGTAAAATTCATAGCAGAGAAGTTTGTTTTGGAGGAAATAAAAAACTGAAAATCTATGGACTGCTCAGCTGCCGGTCAGGAAAAAGAATGAAAATAGAAAACAGGGTCTTCTTTACAGATGAAAAAGAAGCTCTACAAAATAATTATCGTCCTTGTGGACATTGTATGAGAGAAGCGTATCAACAGTGGAAACAGAAAATATTTACTCTTGGCTCTTAAAACGATTCTATAATACAATTATAAACTTGCGTCTCTGCGTTACTGCAACCTGAGATTGCTTCACTTTGTTGGCAATGACAGGCTAACATAAAAAAATCGATATAACTGTCGTTATACCGATTTTTAGTTTAGTAGCGGGAACCGGACTCGAACCGATGACCTTCGGGTTATGAGCCCGACGAGCTACCTACTGCTCCATCCCGCGGTGTATTTTTAGAGTGCTTACCGAAAGCACTTATCTTAGTAGCGGGAACCGGACTCGAACCGATGACCTTCGGGTTATGAGCCCGACGAGCTACCTACTGCTCCATCCCGCGATATTGGATTGCAAAGGTACGAATATTTTTTACAAATCCTAATTTTTCTTTTAAATAAAGGACTTTTATGAAAACTATTTTATTATTTGTATCTTTGTTTTATGGCAAAAATATTAAAAATTTACCCAGACAACCCACAGGAAAATCTTGTGAATGAGGTTATTAAAACTTTAAAAAATGGCGGGCTGATTATCTATCCTTCTGATACGATATATGCTTTAGGCTGTAATATTTTTGATATAAAAGCCATGGAAAAACTGGCTCAGCTTAAAAAATTGAAGCTTGAGAAGTCGAAATTCTCGATTATCTGTAATGATCTAAGCCATCTTTCTGATTTTACAAGACCTATTGACACCTCGGTTTTCAGATTTCTGAAAAGTCATCTTCCCGGGCCGTTTACTTTTATCCTTGAAGCAAACAAAAGTTTACCTTTGGCGTATAAAGGTCATAAAACAATTGGTATCCGTGTTCCGGATCACCCGATTCCGCAACTGATTGTTGAAAAACTGGGACACCCTATTGCTTCCACTTCCATTAAAGATGATGATGAAATCATTGAATATTCTACCGATCCTGAGCTGATTGCTGAGAAATATGATCATTTGGTAGATATCGTTATTGATTCAGGATATGGAGATAATGTGGCATCCACTATTGTAGACCTTACTTCCGGAGAACCGGAGATTATCCGTCAGGGAAAAGGAATTATTTAATTCAAAATATAAAGTTCAAGGTTTAGGGTTACTGGATTATGGGGTTTAATGGGAAATATTCTATAGGAATTTTACTCACTTTTGTGCTTTTGGTTACGGCAATGCTTTATTCTTTCCCGGTTATCACTCTGATGACAGGAATAAAAGGAATTACTTCAGACAGCTTTTTTCTCAGCAGGATTGTGATCTGGATCGTTTTGATCATTGTATTTCTGTACAATATAGTTATTGAAAAAGGTTCATTTTTATTAAAAAAAGAAACTCCTTATTCTATCCTATTTTATATTAAAGCAGTTCTGAGCCTGTACTTCATCTGCATCATTGGCGGAGCATTTCTGAATGCAATAATCCTGTTTTTTATCCCCGAAAAAATAAGTGATAAGCTTCTTAACCTTGTACCCGTTTTTAAGAACAATTATTTTTTAATTATTTTCATGTGCCTTACGGCTGCTATTGTAGAAGAATTCCTGATGCGGGGTTATATACAGCCCAGAATTGAAAAAATCTATAATAATCCAACTGCTGGAGTTTTTATTTCAGCTGTTTTATTTGGAATCCTGCACAGCACTTACGGTACCATAGGTCAGGTTCTCGGACCTTTCTTTATTGGAATTGTTTTTGCCCTGTTTTATAAACGCTATTCAAATATTAAAATTCTGATCATCTGTCATTTTATGATTGACTTTATCTCTCTGATGACCCTGAATTTTATTAATATTAAACATTTATCTGTATTTTAACATTATGAAAATTATAACATCTCCTGCAAAATTAATGAACGTAGAAAACTCAACGGATCTGTTGAAATCTTCTACTCCCAGATTCATTGAAGATGCAGCATTTATACAGTCTTATTTAAAAGAAAAATCTCCGAAATATCTTTCCGAACTGATGGAAATATCACCCAAACTGGCTGATGAAAACTGGGAAAGAAATCAAAAATGGAAATCCAAACCTACTGCAAAAGAATCTGCTCCTGCCATGTTTGCTTTTACAGGAGAAGTTTATAGGGGGCTGGATGCCAAGACCCTGGATAAAAATGCGGTAGACTACCTGCAGAAAAACTACAGAATGCTTTCCGGGCTTTATGGTCTGCTGAAGCCCTCTGATAAAGTAATGCTTTACAGGCTGGAAATGGGCCGTCCTTTTGAGTTTGATCAATACAAAAACCTGTATGGATTCTGGAGAGAAAAGATTACAGAACAGCTGAATTCTGAAATGAAGAAAGGTGAAATACTTCTTCATCTTGCCAGTAATGAATATGGGAAAGTAATCGACAGAAAAAAACTGAACCATAAAGTAATCGATTTTGATTTTTATGAATTAAAAGATGGAAAACTCAAAACCATCGTTGTATATACCAAGCATGCAAGAGGTCTTGTAGTAAGATTTTGTGCTGAAACTAACGCCAAAACATTGGAAGATGTAAAAGCGTTCAACTATGAAGGGTACAGAATTGATGAAGAGAAGTCTACAGATACTAAACTGGTTTTTACAAGGTAAATGACAATTTCAACATTTAAAAAATATTTCAAAGCAGAACTTTCCGGTCTTTATATTGAATCGGAAAGTGTTTTTTTATCTTCCCTATTCATCCATCAGATCATAGGTTTCGATCATTTTCAGCAAAGAAGATTTTCTGAACAGGAACTTCTGACAGATGATGAAAAAAAACTTTGTCATCTGGTTTCAGAACTTAAAACAGGAAGACCTTACCAACAGATTCTCGGAGAAACTGAGTTTTATGGCATGAAGTTCTTTGTGGATGAAAATGTACTGATTCCCCGTCCTGAAACGGAAGAACTGCTGGAGATTGCTATCAGAGAGATTCAACGTTCAAAGTTTAACATTCAGGGATTAAAGATTTTGGATATAGGAACCGGAAGTGGAGTAATTCCTTTGGTTTTAAAGAAACATTTTCCTGAAGCTATAGTTTCATCGATAGATTTTTCTGAAAAAGCATTGAAGACCGCTCAGAGAAATGCAGATTATCATCACCTGGAAATACAATTCATTCATGCTGATTATCTCCATTTTAAACCGGTTGAAAGCTTTGATATCATTATTTCAAATCCACCGTATATAGGCATTGAAGAAGAGATTGAAATTGCAGACTCTGTGAAAGAATTTGAGCCTAAAATGGCTCTTTTCTCCCCCACTTCCGATGCTTTGATCTTTTACAAAAAAATAGCAGAAGATGCTAAAAAGCACCTGAATGAGGACGGGCTTTTGTTCTTAGAAATCAATCAGAAATTAGGTCCGGAAACTCTGGAACTCTATCAATATTTTTCTAACGCTCAATTATTGAAGGATTTATCTGAAAATGACCGGTTCATTTATGGAAGGAAATAAGTAATTTTGCTTCCAAACACCTAACCTATGAAAACTTTGATATGGCATGCCTTGGTTGGTATTTTCCTGATTCTGTCGTTAACATCCTGCAAACAGCATCCTCAGGATGTTGTGAATGAATATTATAAGAAAGGTGAATTCAACGGCTCTGTTCTGATTGTGAAAGACGGCAGGATGGTATGTGATACTGTCCTGGGTTTCCGCAATATTGAAAAAGGGCTCCGGTCTGATAAAAATACTTCTTTTTATATTGCCTCTCTCAGCAAGGCTTTTACTGCGGCAGCGATTATGATTTCAGAGCAAAAAGGTTTGTTGAAGCTGGATGATAAGGCTTCTCAGTTCATTGAACTTCCTGAATATGCTAAAGATATCACTATCAGGCAGCTTTTGCATCATACATCAGGAATCAGTGACTATGAGAGTTTATTTTCGAAAAAAGGATTGACCAATACGGAAGTGATTGCCTGGCTGTTTAGTCTTAAAAATCTTGATTTCATTCCTGACAGTAAGTTTAAATACAGCAACAGCGGATATATCATTCTTTCTCAGATTATCGAAAAAGTTTCCGGGAAATCTTATGGTACTTTGATCTATGAACAGATTATCACTCCTTTGAAGATGAACAATACGTATGTGTATAAATCTTCCACAATTATCCAGAATAAAGCATCAGGATATAATCAGCAGAAGAAGCCTGATGATTATTCAATCTTAACAACTGGTGACGGCGGAATTTATTCTACTCCTGAAGATCTGTATAAATTTGATCAGGCTTTGCGAACTTATACCTTGATCAGTAAAGAAAATACAGCTCTCATGTATACTCCTGCAAAACTAGCTGGCGGCCAGATTTCAAACTACGGATTTGCCTGGTTTATAGAAGATGAAAAGGAAGGAAAAACCGCAATGCATACAGGTGGCCTGAATGGTTTCAAAGCTTTATTCTGGAGAGATCTGCAGCATAACAGCTGTATTATAGCGCTTACCAATCAGGGAGAAGCATTTCCTTTGGGTAACTTTTTACATGACATCAAAAAAACAATTCAATAAAGAAGATGACTATTGAATCTCACGAAATTAATACGATAAAAATTGCAGAAGTTATTTCTGATCAAATTATCATCCAATCTGCACAGGACGGGCTAGATCTCATGGGAGATGTTTATTATCAAGGTTTTGACAAGGTCATTCTTTATGAAAAAAACATCACTCCTGAATTCTTCGATTTAAAAACAAAAATAGCCGGTGAAATTCTTCAAAAATTCTCGAACTATCGTATCGGACTGGCTATTGTAGGTGACTTCGACAAATATGATAGTAAGAGTCTGAAGGATTTCATTTTTGAAAGTAACAAAACAAGACACGTAAATTTTCTAAAATCACTGGAAAACGCATTAGATAATTTATCAAAATAAATTCTTTTTCAGCTAATTACGTACAAAAATATACTATTTAATGGATTTTTTAATAGAAGTATTTTTTTACAAAACGGTATGTTTAAAAAAAATACGGTGATTGAATGTTAAAAATAATCTATTTATATTACCATATTCTCAAAAAAATTAATTCAACAAGTGATGATTTAACCAATAAACAAAGTTAAATTAAAATTAATCTCATAAAACACACATAATAAGTAGTTTATTCGTATATTTGCAAAAACACAAAGGTTATGAATTTTACTATTCTACAAGCTTATATTTTATATAATAGGGCTACTTAACTCAATTCTCTTTTCGACTCTTTCAGATAAAACATAGATTGTCTCTATGACACATGCTTGTTATATCTGTTATTTTGGAACCTAAGGGCTCCTCATACTATCTATGAGTATAATTCATTGTTTGGATGAGTTGCAGGAGTATTTATTTCCAATATGAATCGAGCTGGTAGGAAAGTATTTTCATAAAAAACACAACACAAAAAACATACAATACACAGATAAAAAATTATTAGAGACATCATGATTAAAAAATTATTTCTACCAATCGTTTTAGTAAGTTCTTTTTCTTTTGCCCAGATAGGGATTAATACACCAACACCTGACGAAAGCTCTATTCTGGATGTTTACAGTCAAAACAAAGGAATGCTGATACCAAGACTTACTACTGCAAAAAGAGATGCTATTTCCAATCCGGCTAATTCGCTTCTTATTTATGATACTGATAAGAAATGTTTAAGCCAGAATATTGGAACACCTACCAAGCCTGATTGGCTATGTATCAGTAGTAATACTGTAAAAATGTTTTACATGCCTAGTGTTTCTTTTGACACTTCTACCAATGCTACCGGCAGAACAAAAGATTTATATACCTTGTATAAAACACAGTTCGGGTCTCCAAAAGCAAAGAGCACCAGCGCTCCTGCATCTATTCCTTTTTTCCCGTCAAGCAAAGACATTTATTATTATGTAACAGATGCTGATCCTAATGTATTCAGTAATATTTCTATTTCTGATGATGGGGTAATGACTTATGATGTAAAAGCCACAGCCACAGACTGTTCTTTTATTAATATTGTTTTTGTTGTTAAATAACTGAGCTATGATAAAAAATACCTCAGTTTTACAATACAAAAGGCTTTTATTTATTTTTTCATTATTCATTTTCTCCCAGAATAGTAAAGCACAGAATGAACAGGGAACCGGCTATCCTTATTTTGTAAACTTCACACAGGGATTACAGCCTCAGGAAGCTTATAAAGTAGCAACCAGTGGAGTCCAGAATGATGCCACCTTTACCACAGATGGATTGCGGCTTACCCGAAGTGTGAACAATATTTCGGGAGGTGTAATACTTGCTGATAAAATATTCAAAAGTGACCAGGGAATCAAATTCGAGTTTGAATTTGCTATTTATGGCGGAAACATTAACGGAGGAGACGGTATTTCTATATTCTTAGTAGACGGATCTATTCCTAAGGAACAGCTTAATCTTGGATACTTTGGTGGAGGATTAGGATATAGTTTTGTACGTGGAGGCGAGTCTACAGAAGGCCTTAGAGGAGCCTATCTTGGAATAGGACTGGATGAATTCGGAAATTTTAAAACAAGCTTTAACCAAGGTGAAAGAGTCAGAAATGGAATTTTCGGCGTATCATTAGCGGATGGACGAAGCAATGTTTCTTTAAGAGGTAAACGTGGAAATCAGTATCTGTCATCAGCTGAACCTGCAGGATACAATGGGTATCCATTGCTTTACAGTACAGCAACCAATGCTGCTCCTTCCAGCAGTAACAGATCTGCTTATCTTGATACTGCAACCGGAAAATATATAGGGATTAAAAATACAACTCTTCAGCAATTCAGCATTGAAAGTGGTGGAACAACCTTTCCTCTCAATGAAAATGATGCAAGATTCCGTAAAGCGTATGTCACATTAGTTCCCAATCCTGCTGGCGGTTACAATATAACCCTGGAAATACAGCACGGAACCGTGAAAGAAACAGTGATTGATAATTATTATTATCCAACTTCTCTGAAATATACGGAAACTACAATATCCAACAGTATGGTAAGAACTCTGGATACCTCAGCACCTTCAACTTTCAGAATTGGATTTGCTGCTTCTACAGGAGCTGCTAAAAATATACATTTATTGAGAAACTTAGGGGTTACCAGACCTTATGCTGCAGAAGTAACAGATGATCTGTTCGCGGGATGCCCGGGGATAAAGTCAATTTATTATCCTTTGCTGAATGATGCGGCTTATTCTTCAGCAGGTGGTCAAAACCCGCCAACACTTTCATATAATAACCTTGATTTCAATTCGTTTCGTTTTTTGGATAATAATGGAGCTCTGATTCCGAATATAACTGGTGGTGTTTATACTAACAGCCAGGGAACATGGACCTACTTCCCCACTACCGGAGCGCTTTCTTTCAAACCTGCGGTTGGGTTCACAGGAGTGGCCCAGGTACAATATGATATTAAAGGTGGTGGAAGCAATGGTACTGAAGCTCCTTATAATAAGGAAGAATACAGATCATTGCCGGCATTGGTACAGGTTAATATTTCAAATACAAATAACTGCAGCAAAGCCTGCGTTATTTCCAACAAGAATGTAACCCAGAAAATAACAAGATAATTTGATTAAAAACCAGCTTTTAAGAGCTGGTTTTTTTATTTTCAATAAAATACTGAACAGCATCTTCAATTGCTTTATCAACGGATTGATATTGAATACCTAACTCTTCTACTGATTTCTGATTAGAATAATAATTACGGATCTGCAGAGCTTTCATATTGGAGATACTGAGATTTGTTTTTATTTTTAATTTTCTCAAGCCGTCACCTATCAATCCAAGGAAACTCAAAATTCTGTTTGGAATAGCTATCATGACTGGATTCTGATCAGTAATCCGGTTTACTTTCTTAAAAAATTCCTTATAGCTCAAATTTTCATTGGCTAAGAGATATTTTTCATCAGTCTTCCCATATTGAATAGCATATAAAATTCCGTTAGCGGCATCTTCCACATGTACAAAGTTCTTCCCTCCTTTCGGATAAAAAACCAGTTTCTTTTTCCAGGTCCAAAAGATGATTTTCCCGGAACTCGGTTTGCTGTCATAGGCTCCGATCATAAAAGTTGGATTAACGATAATAACATCTGTATTTTTATGGTTCTTTAAAAGATAATCTTCAGCTTCCAGCTTGCTTTGTGCATACAATGAATGGGTGAAAGGGTAAAGCTGTGGCGCTTGTTCATTTCCCCGGAAAGCTGTATTTCCATACCCTAAGGTGTTTGCCGTGCTTACAAATAAAAACTTTTTTACACCTGCTAATTCCGCATGGGTAAACAGATTTACGGTCATTTCATAATTCACTTTTCTATATTCACCATAGCTGATGAGATTCTGACGTGTTTCCGCTGCAATATGAATGATACAGTCAACTTCTTTGAGTAACAATGAAAGATCAGATGAAAGATCTGCTTCCACCAACTTCAGATTCTCGTTTTCTTCGCCCAGCCAGCCGCTTTTCTTGCGCACCAGAGCAATAACAGAATAACCATTTTGTAATAATTTAATAATAACATTAGTTCCCAGAAGCCCTGTTGCTCCGGTTACACACACTTTTTTCATGCTTCGATCTCTCTTTTTATAGCCTGGGTCATCAACGGAAGTTTGATCCATATGGGTAAAATTTTCATCATCAGCCAGCTGATTGGATTTACCATAATTACGGAATCTTTTTTAAACAGCTGACGAATACAGTATGATGCCACTTTATCAGGATTCAAAAGCGTCAGTCTTCCTATGAAACCTTGTTTTTCTATTCTTTTACAGACATCCGTATTGGTTTTCATGGCACCCGGATTCACAACGCTTACAAAGACATTGGTGTCTTTCAACTCTTCATACAGCCCTCTGGAAAATGAATGGATAAAACTTTTGGAAGCAGGATATACGGTTTTAAAACCAATAGGAGAAAAGGCCGCCATACTGGAGACATTCAAAATATAGGCTTTTGGCTGTTTTAAAAGGTTGGGGAGCAACTGATGGGTAATCAGAGAGGTTGCCGTTACATTAACCTGCAAAATGGTATTGATGTAATCCGGAGAGGCTTCTGTGAATTTTTTAGTACCCCCAAGTCCTGCATTGTTGATCAGGATATGAATATCAAAAGAACGGTTAAGCCATTCTGTGAGCTTCATGACATTGTTATTAACAGAAAGATCTGTTTCATAGTAATGAACTTTTACCTCATACAGCTCTTCCAGCTCATTGGAAAATTCCTTGAGATTCTGATCCGGAAGGCTTACAAGAATGACATTGATCTTTTTTCTGGCCAGATTTTCAGCAAATGATTTGCCCAGTCCCTGACTTGCTCCTGTGACTACAGCATATGACTCTTTGGTATCCATACGTTTACATTTTATGGTACAAAGCTATCGTGTAAAGAGGGTTTGAATGTTCCGGATTATCTGAACGAACTGATTTTCAATCAAGAAAGATGAAATATATAA
Source organism: Chryseobacterium sp. D764 (assembly GCF_019317325.1). Taxonomy (NCBI): domain Bacteria; kingdom Pseudomonadati; phylum Bacteroidota; class Flavobacteriia; order Flavobacteriales; family Weeksellaceae; genus Chryseobacterium; species Chryseobacterium sp. D764. The sequence continues at coordinate 1,224,994 of NZ_CP079219.1, forward strand.
ATTACTTAAAATCAATGTTTTAAATCAACACAAAAGTAAAACTTTATAAACCTGAACTTATTTTTTGAATTCAGAAGGAGTCTGTCCCGTCACTTTTTTAAACGTGGTATTAAAAGAAGTCTTGGAATTGAATCCTGATTCGTACGCAATCCCCAGAATTGATAATTTACTATTTGATTCCTTCAGAAGTTTTTGGGCATATTCTACTCTGAATTCATTTACATATTGGAAGAAATTCTTTCCAAAACCTGTATTGATGACATAAGACAGGTGATGAGTAGAAACGGAGAGCATTTCAGCCAGCCTGATCAGGTTAAGTTCACTGTCAAGGTAGGGCTTTTGTATTTCCATCAGTCTTTCAAGTGAGGTTTTAATCTTTAGTAATTCTTCATCGGAGATGAGCTTTCTCTTTATCTCTTCTGAGTCGGAATCTTCATTGATAGAGATCAGTTCTTCTCTTTGCTTTTCTTCTAAAGGATAGATTTCCCTTTGTTTCAGAGAATAATATCCCACCCAGTAGATCACCAGTAAAAAGACAGTATTGATAAAAAAATTCAGTGATTTAGGGTCATAGAAGAGATTATATATCACATAGATGATATTCACAATAAGAAGTACCAGAATGATATACTCAAGCCAATTCAAATTGATTCCTTCAGTATTGGAAGAAAACTGTTGGATCTTTCGCTGGTGTTTTCTGATGGTAATATAAGAAAGTCCGGTATAGAACAGTGCCTGAATCAGGATCAAAATAACACTCAGATATTCAAACGGTGATTCATAACCGAGATTTACTAAGATAAGACATAACAGAAAGGCTGCAGGAAGTAACAGGAATTTAAAATCCTTGATTTTGAAGGTAAAAGAGGGATTGGTAAAGAACAGCACACTAAAGTAAAAAACAATGGGTGTGAAAAACTGAATACATCTGACGAAAAACAGGGAATGAAACTCAACTGTCGTACCCGTGATGAGAAACAAAACCTCATCCAGCCAGAAGGTAGACCACAGAAAAAGAAATATTCCAAACCAGAAATTGGCCTTATGGTTTACTTGTAAAGGATTGGCGAGCTTTAGCAGAGAAAGCAAAACCAATGAACCATAGATAAGTATCACGATGAAACTGTTTAACTCTGATGTGTTCATTGGTTTTGATATTTTAATTAAAAATAGCCTTTTATCCTATTCGTTTCCTTACAAAAATTTCATATCCCAGATAAATTAACGGAAGCGACATGATTCCTAAGAAAAGGATATTGCTCATGGCCAGCTGCGGATGCATTACAATAGAGTAAACGAGTCCGAAAAAAGCTCCTCCAAGGTGAGCGGCATGGCCAAGATTATCCCATTGTTTAGGATTCAGCATCATGTATACAGAATATCCGAAATATAATGTTCCAAATAACCATCCCGGTAAGAAATTGACACTGATCTCATTCGGTGCCATGGCTATGGAAGCAAAAATAATTCCCGAAACCGCTCCTGATGCTCCAATAGCAGAATACCAAGGCTGGTTTTTATAAATCTGTAAACTGAATAGATTTCCTAAAATCATTGATCCAAAATAAAGAATCAAAAATCCTGTTTCTCCAAAGAAACTAATGACTACTCCCTGGAAAAAATACAGGGAAAGCATATTAAAAAATAAGTGCATAAAGTCTGCATGCAAAAATGCAGAGCTGATCAGCCTTATATATTCTTTACGGTTTGCAATGGCTCCAACATTGAATTTATATTTTTCAAATAATGCTGTATTGTTAAATCCCATGTAACTAAAAATACATGTGGCCGCCATGATAATTAAAACAACTATATTCATCGTATGTTTCTTATGTTATAATTAAACAGACATTGTATGGTCTATTCATTTTCGCTATTCCCGTCACCCTGAAACAGATCGCCGATAATTCCTCCGTCTTCATCTGTGTCTCCTGTAGGTTCCGGCTCTTCATAAATCTCCGGTTCTTCTTCCACAGGTTCAGGAATGGTGATATTAATTGCTTTTACTTTAAACTTTGTAAATTGATTTCCGATTGCTTTTATTCCTTTTACGGCAATAAATTCATCAATGTTTATTGTTTCAGCTTCACGTTCTTTGCCTTTATCTTTCGCGAAAATAATTTCTGCAGTGACGTCATTGGCAACGATTACATTTTCAATAAATGATTTCGGGTGCTCAGACGGCATGAAGGTCTGTACGTTTACCGTATTTTCCAGTAAAAATCTCTTGATGAAGTAAATGTCTTTTTCTCCATCATAATAAATACAGGTAATAGGCTGTGCAGGTCTCCATTTTTCCAAAACCAGATATTCATCATCAAAACGGTTACCCAAATCAAAAGAAACAAGCTTTACTTCACCGTTTGTATTGATAGTCAGAATTTTGTCATCCCCTTTGAAACTTCCAAGTAATGTTCCTCTTACATCAGCGTTCAGTCTTCTTACGGTATCATCAAACCAGATTTTTCTAGGTGCCAGAGTAGAAACTCCTTCTTCCTTCATATCTACTTTCTTTACCGCATATTTTGTCACCAGGTTTCCTTTGGAATCACGTCCTTTGATGGCAAGTTCGGAGAAATTGATCTCCATTTTGTTCTTTCTGATTCTTGGATTTGGTTTTAAAAGCACTGTTACTGTTTCTGCTTCACCATTAGGATTTGCCGAAAAATACAGTGTTTCGGAACCTTTTTTATCTGAAGCTAACGGATAATCTGTATTTCTTGTCACTCCGGTTACTGAGAAACGTTTCATATAATATGGTCCTTCTCTTCCCTCCCGGTAGATCATATTATACACTGTTCTTTTATCATTTTTCTTCCAGATGGCAACGTGCAGGATATCTTTTCCAACAAACGTTTTCGCCTCTACTTTTACCACTTTCATGCTTCCGTCTTTTCTGAAAATAATGATATCATCAATGTCAGAGCAATCGAACAGATACTGGTCTTTCCTCAGGGATGTTCCGATAAAGCCTTCTTCAAAATTGGCATAGAACTTTTCATTAGCCACCGCTACTTTTGTAGCATCAATGGTATCAAAAATTCTAAGCTCTGTCTTTCTCTGTTTCTCTTTACCGTACTTTTTCTGAATATTTAAATAATAATCGATGGCATAAGCGATCAGGTTGGCCAGGTGATATTTCACCTGTTCTATTTTACCTTCCAGTGATGCAATATTTTCTTTAAATTTATCTAAATCGAATCTTGAAATTCTCTTGATTCTGATTTCAGTCAGTTTTAAGATATCCTCTTCAGTAACCGCTCTTAAAAGATGTTTGGTATGTGGTTTTAATCCGGCATCAATCGTCTTTAACACATCTTCCCAGGTTTTCACCTCTTCAATATCGTGATAGATTCTATTTTCAATAAAAATTCTTTCCAGTGAAGAGAAATGCCAGCTTTCCTGAAGTTCGTGAAGTTCAATTTCAAGTTCCTTCTTCAATAATGACACCGTATGGTCCGTATTCATTTTCAGGATATCGGAAACATTCATGAACATAGGTTTGTCACCTACAATCACACAGGCGTTCGGAGAGATTGTCACCTGACAGTCCGTGAATGCATACAGGGCATCAATTGTTTTATCCGGTGAAACATCATTATGGATATGAATCAGGATTTCTACTTTATCTGAAGTATTATCCTCAATCTTTTTAATTTTGATTTTCCCTTTCTCATTGGCCTTTAAGATAGAATCAATAAGGTCAGTTGTCGTTTTCGAGTAAGGAAGTTCGGAAATCACCAATGTATGTTTATCCGTTTGGGTAATTTTGGCTCTGGCTCTTACTTTTCCTCCTCTGTGCCCGTCATTATATTCTGAAACATCCAGATAACCGGCTGTTAAAAAGTCCGGATACAGCTCAAATCTCTTTCCTTTCAGATAAGCTACTGATGCGTTGATAAGCTCATTGAAGTTATGCGGAAGTATTTTTGTGGAAAGCCCTACTCCAATACCTTCTACTCCCTGTGCAAGAAGCAAGGGAAATTTTACCGGCAGGTCTACAGGTTCATTATTTCTTCCGTCGTAAGATTTGGTCCATTCTGTAGTTTTAGGATTAAAGACTACTTCCAGCGCAAAAGGAGTCAGCCTTGCTTCAATATATCTTGCCGCAGCCGCAGAGTCTCCTGTATAAATATTCCCCCAGTTTCCCTGAGTATCTATCAGCAGTTCTTTCTGTCCTACCTGCACCATGGCATCTGTAATGGAAGCATCTCCGTGTGGGTGGTATTTCATGGTATTTCCCACGATGTTCGCCACTTTATTGTAACGGCCGTCTTCCAGTTCCCGCATAGAGTGCATAATTCTTCGCTGAACGGGTTTTAAACCGTCATACACCGAAGGGATAGCTCTGTCCAAAATTACATAGGAAGCATAATCCAGAAACCAGTCTTTATACAGACCGGAAACCTTCTTTAAACTTTCACCCTCATGCGAATATTCTTCTGTCGTCATCTGTTTTTTTGTCTTTATTCTCTTTATTAGCTTTTACTACTTTGTTTAAAGAGAGTTTTAAATCGTTTACTTCTTTTCTGTTCAAATAAGAGATCTGATATTTCAGTATAGTAGATCCATTATTCTTACTTGAAACGGTGATGTATAATCTTTTGATAAATAAAATACTGACTACATCATATTTTATCAGCTTATATTTTGGAAATTCATCATGAAGAGGCTTGTTTAAAAAAGGAATAATATTCCTGTTTTTAAAGTTCAGAGCTTCTCCATCGCTGTCATATTCAAAAATCTGCCGTCCACAAATATAAAAGATAATCAGCATCATAATAGGAACAATAATCAGTAAATAACTTTCATCATCCAGCGCATTAAACCTATATTTATTAGCTATAAATACAATTACTCCAAGTACCATTATCATAAGAAGAAGGGTGCTTAAAAAGTTATAAACTGATGCTTTATTACGGTTACTTAGTCTCATTTGATTTTTTTTGTTGTAAGTTTCCTAATCTCTTACTTCAAAATGTGTTTTTTTTGCCCTTCTGCATTGTTCTCAAGGAGAGTTTTAATATTTAATTTTTCTGATTTTCTACTTCATCCAGAATTTCTTTTTTAGCAATATCAGTATCATCTTCCACAACAAGGTTTTCAAGAATGAAAGCTTGTCTGTCCGGAGTGTTTTTTCCCATATAAAACTCCAGAAGCTGTTCAATGGTTTGGTCTTTCCCTAATACCACAGGTTCCAATCTGATATCCTGACCTATAAAATTCTTGAATTCATCCGGAGAAATTTCTCCTAATCCCTTAAATCGTGTGATTTCAGGATTTTTCCCAAGATCATTTAATGCTTTTACTCTTTCAGCTTCTGAATAACAATATCTTGTTTCTTTCTTATTTCTTACCCTGAATAAAGGAGTCTGAAGAATATAAAGGTGTCCGTTTTTAATCAGATCCGGGAAGAACTGCAGGAAGAAAGTAATCATCAGCAAACGAATGTGCATCCCATCAACATCGGCATCGGTTGCAATAATCACCTGATTGTATCTCAGGTCTTCCAGACTTTCTTCAATATTTAAAGCAGCCTGAAGAAGGTTAAATTCTTCATTTTCGTATACCACCTTCTTGGTAAGGCCATAGCAGTTCAATGGTTTACCTTTCAGTGAGAATACAGCCTGTGTTTCCACATCTCTGGATTTTGTGATAGATCCTGATGCAGAATCTCCCTCGGTAATGAAGATCTGAGTATCACCTTTTCTTTCGGCTTTCTGATCGTTATAATGCTGTCTGCAGTCACGAAGTTTTTTGTTGTGAAGAGAAACTTTCTTAGCTCTTTCTCTAGCCAGTTTCTGAATTCCGGAAAGTTCTTTTCTTTCTCTCTCAGAAATCAATATTTTTCTTTGGATGGCTTCCGCAATTTCCGGGTTCTTATGTAAGAAATTATCCAGTTTACTTTTTAGAAAATCAATGATAAATGTTCTTACGGTAGGTCCGTTCGGCCCCATATCATTAGATCCTAATTTTGTTTTGGTCTGGGATTCAAAAACAGGTTCTTCTACATTGATGGAGATAGCGGCAATGATAGACTTTCTGATATCAGAAGCTTCAAAACTTTTATTAAAAAACTCACGGATTGTCTTCACATAAGCTTCACGGAATGCATTAAGGTGGGTACCGCCCTGCGTGGTATTCTGTCCGTTTACGAATGAGAAATAGGTTTCCATCTGAGATTTGTCAGTATGGGTGATTGCCACTTCAATATCATCATCTTTTAAATGAACAATAGGATAAAGGGTTTCACTTTCCAGTTCTTCTTCAAGGAGATCTTTAAGACCATTTTCAGAGAAATAGGTCTCTCCGTTGAAAAGAATTTTAAGCCCTGGATTCAGGTATGCATAATTTCGGAGCATTCTTTCGATATACTCTTTTCTGTATTTGAAATGCAGGAATATATCACCATCCGGAATGAAAGAAATTTCAGTACCGTTTCTGTCTGAAGTCTCTTTTTCTTCAAAGTTCTCTTTGATAAGTCCCTGGGAGAATTCTGCGGCTTTCATTTTCCCGTCACGGAAAGAACGTACTCTGAAATACTCAGAGAGCGCATTTACCGCTTTGGTACCTACCCCATTTAATCCTACAGATTTTTTAAATGCTTTACTGTCGTATTTACCTCCGGTATTCATTTTGGAAACAGCATCTACTACTTTTCCCAATGGGATTCCACGTCCAAAGTCACGAATTGTAACTTTTCCGTCATCCACTTTTATTTCGATTCTTTTACCTGATCTCATCCTGAACTCATCAATGGAGTTATCCAGGATTTCTTTAAGCAGAATATAAATACCGTCATCCGCGGAAGATCCGTCACCAAGCTTCCCAATGTACATGCCGGGACGCAGACGGATATGTTCCTGCCAATCGAGGGTTCTAATATTATCTTCTGAATAGGTTGGATTTATTTCTTGTGACATATATGATTTCAGCAAACATACAAAAGTACAAAATTGTATAAAATTATCCGAATTTTTCAGTTTGTTTTTTAAAGATTTCCCCAAAAAAATTGCAGTATTATCAATCAAATTATATAATTTTCACAATTATTCTACTAAATGTGAAAAAAATTATAATCTCTTGTTTATTTTTCTTCATTTTACTGGCTGTTTCATTATGTAATGCTCAAATTCCCGGGATGGTACATTATAATGAAGGAGACGGTCTCAACAGCTCATATACCTATGGATTGAATCAGGATGAAAATGGATTCATCTACCTGGGAAGCGACACTGGCTTTTTCAGGTTTGACGGAGCAGAATTTAAGCAGTTCGGAAGTAAAAACGGGCTCAAGAACATTGAGATCCTGGATTGTTTTCCAATTCCGGACAACGAAATGTTTATTATTTCTTTCCTGAATGATTTTGCATATCTGAAGAAAGGCAAAATCATCAACTCAGACCGCAATCCGGAGTTGAAAAAAATAAAATTTACTTATACTACACTCAGCCATATCAACGGAAATACGGTCTATCTGTATGAGGGAGACAATCCCAAAAACATATTAGTTTACAAGAACGAAAAAATCACGACAATACCTATTTTTATCCATCAGAATGCTTCGGATAATTATTTTACTTTCGGATTGAATATGGCAAACGGAAACCTTTATATTTCTGATAGATATAAAAAGAAGAATCTCGAAGTCTATAATGTTTTCACCCGAAAAAAAACAGTCTGCAATATTTCTATCGAAAAAAATACAGTGGTAACAAGGAAGGGAGATTTTTTTATTTTAAAAAACGGAAGAAAGATTGATATATACAGAGTTTATCATCAGTTCCATTTCAAAAAAATTGCTTCCTATACAGCTCCCGAAAACATACACCGTCTGGCCATTGATAAAAACTCCCGGATCTGGGCCTGTCTTGAAAATGGTGGTGTTTTATATTTCAAAAATCCTTTCATGGAAACAGAAGGCTTATCAAATCCTATCCGATTGATGGATGGCTACATTATCCATGATGTACTGACAGATAAAGATAACAATCTTTGGTTTTCTACCAGAAACAATGGCCTTTTCTTTATTTCGGACCTGTTTTTCAGAAATTATATTCATTTTCCTGTGAAGAACAATTCATCTCATATCACGGCTATTGCAAAAAACGGAAACAGGATCTACCTCGGTTATAATGAAGCCAAAGGCGGTATTTATCATAACGGAGTCATCACGAACCTTCATTTGGGAGAAAGCTCTCAAATGGAGAACAAAGCCATTTTGTCTGATGGAAATACAATCATCTTCGGACTTTCCAGAAATCCAGTCCGGTATAATACAGTAACAGGAGAAAAACAGGTCCTGAAGGAAAATGTCATTAAAAACATGGTTCCCTATACTTCGGGATCTGCACTTTTCTGTACTCTGGAAGGTCTTATTGCCTATAATCACCATAAAGGATCCTACGAAAAGCTGATGATGGGCAACCGGATTTATACTGCATTACCTTATACCCGGGACAGCATCTTTGCCGGAACATTTAAAGACCTCTATAAGCTGAATACCACTACAAAAAAGAAAAGGCTGTTTCTGGAGGGATATTATTTTACAGACATTAAAAAGCTCAGTGATAATCTGTATGCAGGTGCAACCAATCTTAACGGAATTATTTTGTTTAATAATTTCAGAGTGATCAAAAAAATCATGGAAAGCGATGGTCTTCCGACAAGACAGATCAAAAAAATAGAAATAGAGAATGAAAAGGTTTTCTGGGCAAGTACCAATTACGGTCTCAGCAGAATTGAATTTAAAGATAAAAAATTAAAAATCAATAATTTCACCCATACAGATGGTCTTCCCTCAAATGTTGTTGCAGGATGTATTATTTCCGGAGATACCGTTTATGCAGGTACATCAAAAGGTATGGGTATTCTCTCTATTAAAAACCTTTTGAGCCAGCAGAAATCTGTTCATAAAAAAGTAATCATTAATTCTGTAAAGATCGGGAATAATCTCTTTTATGATCCTGGCCAGCCACTGGAAGGCAAGACTCCGGATAACAGCCTGACTTTTAATGTAAGTTTTCCGGATTTTGCTTCACAAGGGCAAATCAGCTACCAGTATAAAGTTGAAGGACTAAGTGAAGACTGGCAAACCGGCAGTTCCCCGAATATTACTTTCAACTCTATTCCACCAGGGGATTATACTTTTAAAGTTTTCGGATTGGGTTACAACGGGAGAAAGTCGTATGTCTCTACCGATCTTCATTTTGAAATCAAACCTGCATTCTGGCAAACGTGGTGGTTTAAACTGCTTCTTGTCTTCATTGGAGCTGCTGCATTATCTATGCTGATCACATTTTATTTTCAGAAAAAGAGAAATAAAAAACTGGAGACTTTATATTATGAAAAGAAAATTGCAGAGCTGGAACTTCAGGCCATTAAAGCACAGATTAACCCGCATTTTATTTATAACTGTCTCAATTCCATTCATTTTTTACTGTATAAAAAAGATTATTATGAAGCGGAGAACTACCTTAATACCTTTTCTGTAATGATCCGGAAAACGCTTCATTATTCCGAAAAAACCTTCATGCCCATAAAAGAAGAAGCAGAATACCTGTCTTTATACCTGAATATGGAAAAACTGCGCCTGAAAGATCTTTTTGATTATAAAATTACCGTTTCTGAAAATGTAAATGAAAGCTGGACTGTTCCTTCACTCCTCATTCAGCCTTTTGTAGAAAATGCCATAAAACACGGTATAGCGAATCTTCAGGACAGAAAAGGAAACATTGAAGTGTTGTTTCAATATACAGGAACAGCTCTCTGTGTGATTGTTGAAGACAACGGTGTGGGCATTGGAAAGAAGCTTCATTCTAATGCAAATTCTTTTGGAGTAAAATTATCTGAAAAGAGAATTGAAACATTCAGACAGCTTTTTGATACTAATATCATATTAGAAATAACCGATCTTCAGGAGAAAGAGAAAAGACCGGGAACTCAAATCACACTTTATATTACACCTTATGAAAACCAAAATACAGGCATACATCATTGATGACGAGCAGGATGGAAGAGATTATATCTCCCTGCTGCTGGAGAATGAATTTCCAGAAATAGAGAACACCCACCAGGCAGCCAGTGTAGAGGAAGCCTATATTTATCTTTCCAAAAACTCACCAGACATTCTTTTTCTGGATGTTCAGCTGAAAGACGGAACTGCATTTGATCTTCTTTCAAAGTTCAGAGAAGTTGATTCAAAGATTATTTTCATTACAGCTTTTGAAAATTTTGCGATTCAGGCCATTAAAAACGGAGCTGCCGATTACCTTTTGAAACCCATCAAAAAAATGGAGTTCATCATTGCCGTGAATAAAGTACTGGAAAGCATCAGAAAAAGTAAAAATACAGTAAGTCTTCAAAATAATAAGATCAGCCTTCCAACACTGCAGGGATTTAAACTCACAGATATCAGTGAAATTATTCGCTGTGAGGCAGATTCCAGCTATACCACATTTTATTTCACAGATAAGAGCAAGATCATTGTTTCCAAAACACTCCACGAGTTTGAAGAACAGCTTTCAAAATATAGTTTTTTCAGGATCCATCATAAACATCTGATCAATCTGTCTCATCTTAAAGAATACATCAAAGGAAAAGGCGGCCAGGTAGTGATGGCAGATCATTCTGTATTGGATGTTTCTGTCCGCAAAAAAAATGATTTCCTTCACCGGATAGGATATCTTGATTAAAAAATAACTCAAGGCCCATCGAAAACTAAAATTACTATTCAACTACAATTAAATACAACTTACTGACACTTACTAGGATAACAAATACACTTATCAACCGGTATTACCGAACGCCTTAATATCATAATACCTTTACCAGAAGTCAATACACAAAATTTAATTCTAAAGTTTTTTGTTGATTTTTGATCTATAAAATCAATGCTGTATTATGATAAAAGCTTACATTTTTACCATCTGCATTTTTCTGGGCGGTCTGCTTTTCAAAGCACAGGCACCCTGCTCAGATTTTAATTCATCTACCTTGCCTGCCGGAAACTGGGTTCATGCTCCTTATCCTAATGGCAATGTAACCGTTTCAAGCGGCACTCCCAATGCTCTGGATGGTTCTCAGTTTCTAAAACTAATTGATGACTCCGGAGGTTCAAGACTTGTCAATACCGTAGATTTTAAAAATCTGGGGCAACGGTTTCCGGGGCAATGTTTATTTTTTGATTTCTATCTTGAAAATGATGGAACTTTTAATGGGTCTCCGCCCATACATCCAGCCATTCACATTATGTCCGGCAGCAAAATAATCACGTTTGTCGCCAATATCACTGTAACTGAAGGAAGCGGATGGGTACGGGTACGGGCTCCCATTGCCAATTGCAGCGGCTCTGTTCTGCCTTCCAATTCTGAAGGAACCTGGACAATGGATCCCAGCAGCGGTACAACCTGTATAGACTTCAACAACATCATCAATAATTCAACTGCTGTAATGATTACTCCCGATTATACATCAAATCCCTCTGAAATAGTATGGTATGACAACATCTGTGTAAAACCATGTGCTGACTGTGACCCGAATTTCAAACTTGAAACCTCATTCAGTTCTACAAGCAATACTGCAACAGCCAAGGTATTTTTAGACAGCTATAATCCTCCTAACAATTATTCTGTAAACTGGGGAGATGGAACACCGCTTACTGATCATATGACTTCACACACTTATAATACCCCCGGTTCATACACGGTATGTGTCATTCAATCTGATAGCAAAGGTTTAAAAAAATGCAGCACCTGCATTACATTTTGTTATTCAAGAAAAGTAATTTTAAAAGAAACTGACAACACAGGTCTCCGCAGTGAACATCCTGATCTGGAAGCCATTTCGAAAGAGGAGCTTCAGGCGGCCAGAAAAAGAGATATTTCTTTGGTTCCGAATCCTGCCAAAAATTATGTGGATGTACAGACATCTCTTTCAAAGAAGGAAAAGGCAGCCGTAAGAATTATTGACAGCTCAGGAAAAACAGTATTAGAAAAGTCTGAAAATCTCAATAGTGGAAACCAAAACATCAGATTGAATACTGAAAAGCTGATCCAGGGAACTTATATTGTTGAACTCACATCTGAAGGAAAAACCGGTTCACAAAAACTAATAATCTCCAAATAAATAGCCAAGAAAATAATAACCAAAATACGGTCTCAAAAGTCAAACAATTTAACTTTTGAGACTGTCTCTTTCCATCCCCCAATCATTTGTAAGGGGTAAATATTTATCTTTTTTCTAATTGTTCTATCATATTTTTCAGCATAGCAGGTACAATCAGCTTATGAAAAGGGTGAACAGGAAGAAAATATAATACACCCAGCCAGTTATGAAACTTTACTGTAGTTGATATGGTAAGTGATTTTTCGTCAAGATGTTCTTTATTTTCATCAAATAAAAGTGAAACTCTGAAATCCAGATGTTTATCATCTTCCCCAATAACAATTTCATTATTTGTTTTATCAAACACTTTAAAAATACCCATGCGCTCTCCCACTTCACATTTAAAATCCCTTTTCTGCTGACTTTCTGTTTCATATCCGGTCTTCAGCCCCAATAATCTTACTGCTTTATTTCTGAAACCAAACATTTTCTTTCCCCATTTAGGTCCGCTTGTAAAGAATATTTTTCCGATTTCTGAAATATCAATATTCCGGCTCCCATGGGTCAATTCTCCTTCAAAACTATCACTATAATCAAAATCTTTTTCCCCTTGGGATAAAACTGATTTTTCAGGAAACTCCGTCTTCTTAATCTTCATTGTCATTGTTTTTAATAGCTGTGTGTCTAACAAATGTAGGCATCTTTCTGTAAATTAAAAAGAGAAAAACCAAACATATGTTTAAAATCATATTTATTCATAAACTTTATCATTTAAACCATTAAACAGTTCAACATCAGCCTTAAACCTCTCTCTATTTAATTTTTATTTTTATAAATAGAGTCTGTTTTAAATATTTCATTAAATTCGATCAACAAAACTGTTTTTATGATACAACTTCCTTTATCAAAACTTTCCAATGTAGGAACTACTATTTTCAGTCAGATGACTCAGCTTGCCAACGAAAATGAAGCGATCAATCTTTCTCAGGGATTTCCGGATTTCATGCCTGATCCTGAATTGTTGAATCATGTAGATCACTTTATTAAAAAAGGCTTTAACCAGTATGCTCCGCTGGGAGGAATGATTGGACTGAAGGAAGAAATTGCCAGAAAAATTGAGAACAGCCATCATGCAATTTATCATCCTGACTCCGAAATAACAATTACAGCAGGCGGAACACAGGCTATTTTCACAGCCATTGCTTCTTTTATCAAAAAGGATGATGAAGTGATTATTTTTGAACCGGCCTATGATTGTTATGAACCTACTGTAGAACTTTTCGGAGGTATTGTAAAACGTTTTGAAATGAAAGCTCCGGATTATAAAATCGACTGGGCTGCCGTAAAAAATCTTGTCAGTGACAAAACCAGAATGATTATTCTCAATAATCCCAACAACCCATCCGGAAAAATCCTGACAGAAAATGATATACAAGAGCTTATTAAGCTGGTAAAAGGGACTTCCATTCTTATTTTAAGTGATGAAGTGTATGAAAATATTGTTTTTGACGGAAAACAGCATTTAAGCATTTGTAAATATCCGGAATTGAAAGAAAGGAGTCTTCTTGTTGCTTCTTTCGGGAAACTTTTTCACGTTACCGGATGGAAAGTAGGCTACTGCGCTGCTCCCAAAATCTTAACGGATGAATTCAGAAAAGTACACCAGTTCAACGTTTTCTGTGTGAATACTCCTATCCAGTTTGCACTGGGTGAGTACATGAAACATGATGAACATTATACCCAACTGAATCAGTTTTTCCAGGAGAAAAGAGATTTTCTGAGAAAAGGTCTTGCAGGAACATCTTTTGAACTGCTGGATTGTGAAGGAACTTATTTTCAGGCAGTAAAGTATGATAAGATTTCGGATAAAAACGATTTTGATTTTGCATCTGAGCTTACCATTAATCATAAGGTTGCCAGTGTTCCTTTCTCTTCATTTTATAAGAATAAACTGAATGAAAATGTGATAAGATTATGTTTTGCCAAGAAGCAGGAAACTTTGGAAAGGGCAATTGAGAATTTATCAAGAGTATCATCATAGTTTTTGCGTGCTTTTGTGGGAGCTTAGAGACAAAGATCTTTACTCCAATTACCATTGCGAGCAAAGCAATCTCATTGAAATTTATGGATTTAGTATTGAAAACGCTAAGACGCAAAGGAACTTTAAAAGTAAACGTTTTAAGGCGCAATGATTTTATCTCCGATAAAATTGTACTGTTCTAAAAATGAGGTAGATATTTCAAGGTCATTTCAGATGACGAGTTTATTTTTTTCTTTAATAAGTGACTTATTGTTCATGATTTTCATATATTTATAAAATAACTAATCCATTAAATATCAAAATCATGAAAAAGGGAATCATCTCACAAGGAAAAAAATTAAACAAAAGAGAATTAAGTACAATCAATGGAGGTTTAGGTAACGTAAGATGTACCAATTCTTCTGGGTACTGTGTATACATCGGGCCTGGATGCAGAGAGCTTAAATGCCAGCTACCTGAACCCCTTGAAGCTGTTGAGTAATAATACTCCAAAAAAATGACAAATAATAATTCGGCCGGCTCAAATGAGCCGGCCGAATTATTATAAAGATGATTCTTCAAATGTTATAAAAACATTCCTCCTGAAACTTCAATTCTTTGTCCATTGATCCATCTTGCATCTTCCGTACACAGAAATGCCACTACACCGCCGATATCATCAGGAAGTCCTACTCTTCCTAAGGCCGTAGCACCCGCCACTACAGCGTTGATCTCTTCATTATCTCTTACTCTTCCTCCTCCGAAATCTGTTTCAATAGCTCCAGGAGCCACAACATTAGCTTTGATTTTTCTTGATCCTAATTCTTTGGCCATATATTTTGTGAGCATTTCTACCCCAGCTTTTATAGATCCATAAATAGAAGATCCCGGAGTTGCAAATCTTGCCAATCCTGAAGATATATTGATAATTCCTCCCCCATCATTCATGAATGGCAAAAATTTTTGAGTCAGGAAAAACACTCCTTTGAAATGAATGTCTACAACATCATCCAGCTGTTCTTCCGTTACTTCCGTAATGGGTGAATATAAAGCTGTTCCTGCATTATTGATCAGGTAATCAATATGAGTACTTCCTGTATTTTCCTGCAGATGATCCGTAACTTCTTTTACAAAGGCATCAAAACTTTTAATGTCTTTTGTATCCAGTTGGAAAGCAACAGCATTTCGGCCCATTGATTTTATTTCATTCACAACAGCTTCAGCCTCTTCCTTATTGCTTCTGTAGGTAATAATAACGTCTAATCCTTTTTGAGCGATCTTTAGAGCTGAGTTCTTGCCCAATCCACGGCTTCCTCCGGTTACCAGTGCGATATTTGCTTTTGTGTTCATTGTATTTTGATTATTTTGATGGTACAAAGTTGGGACATTTTCAGACTGAAGTGTTTGCTTGAATCAATCTGAAATTTGCAAAATTCAAATCAGGAACGAAATTCTAACGGGGTAAAGGAAGTTTTCCTTTTAAAAAAATTAGAAAAGTGGGCAATTTCTTCGAACCCCAGAGCATAGGATATCTCTGAGACGTTCCATTTGGTCTGTTTTAAGAGTATTTTTGCTTCCTGAGTGATTCGGTCAGAGATAAATTCTGTAGTCGTTTTTCCGGTGCTTTCTTTTAATCTTTTGTTTAAATAATTGACATGAACCGCCAGTCGGTCTGCATAATCTTTGGCGGTCTTCAGCTGCAGTCTCTGATCCCAGGATTCAATAGGAAATTGTCTTTCTAACAGCTCTATAAACAGAGAAACCACTCTCATAGATGCATCATTTGATGCGGATATTTTGGTAGCTGGCTGTAGTTTCTGCCCATAATGAATGAGTTCCAGAACATAGTTTCTGATCAGATCATATTTAAAAACATAATCTGAATCTATCTCTTTTTTTATTTTTTTAAAGAGGCTCTCTATCTCTTCTGCAAGCTCATTGTCAATTTCAAATACAGGTACTCCTCCAGGTTGAAAAATAGGGAGATCTTCGAGATTATAATAGGATTTATCTTTAATGAAAAAGTCTTCTGTAAATACACAGAAACTCCCCGACTGATCAGCATCTTCAGGTATCCAATGGTACGGAACTTTTGGAGTGGCGAATAATAAAGCGTTCTGTTTTATTGATATTACTTTGTCAGCATATTCTGCCCTGTTTCGCCCTCGTATAAAACTTATTTTATAGTATTTCCTTCTGTTATAAGGCATTTCGGAAGTAGTCTTTGCTCTTTCGAGTGTCTGGGCAATATCAAAAACATTAAAGTGTCCGATATCTTTATGAAGTCCTTTTGGAAAAATACTTTCGAGATCTTTACCTAATTTGGCGGCCATCTCTTTATAAAAATCTTCCAGTGAGGTATTTGCTACTTTTTCCATGGCAGATGATTTGTAAAATTCAAATATACGAACTTATGAAACAGCCTGTTTCAAATTGATTACATTTTCAAAATAAAACATCTTATTCATATATTGAAAAACTCTGCAGACTTATTGATTTAATGTAAAATCAATAACCAATATTAAAATATTTCATTAAAAAATTATTCTTTTTTTTCTAAACACAGTGATATACTTCATTTATTTTTCTTACATTCGCTAGCACTAACTCACTAAAAATCAAAACTAATGAAAAATCAAAATTTAACTAACGGAAAAAAATTGAACAAAAAACAATTAAGAGTAATTACCGGAGGAAAAGAAATGTGTCTTCTTCCAGATCTGACTTGTAAGAAATTTTCTTTTGCCTGTGCAGAATTACAATGCCAGCCTGGTATTGAAATTTAATAAACCAACAACACGAAAAAGCTGAAAAGCTTTTATCATTATAAAAAGTCGCTTCCCAGCAAGGGAGTGACTTTTTTAATTTTATTTCCGCATTTATTAGATAACAATACCTCCAATATTCTTTAGAACCCATTTACCTTCTACATATTCTGCTGCATAATCATTTGTAAAACTGCTGCCTGATTCATAGATATAAAATACATTTGGATCCCGATCATTGGTTTGAATTTTGGAAATATCTTCCTCAATGACATCGGTTATTCTGGTATAATAGGTTTGATTGTTTTTTTCTTCAGGTATAAATAATACTCTGATTTCAGGATTGATCTGGTGGAAGTAATCGCAATCATTCTTATAAATATGGAATGTATAATGTAATTTTTTCATATTTGTCATTCCATAATTTGGCAGCAACAATTCATAGAGCTGGGTAAATTTATTCTTTTCAGATGTAAACATAGGATTCATATCATCAAAATCGTTGATTCCGTCACCATCTGTATCCTTACTATCAGGGTTTAAACCAAAACTTTTTTCAAAAATATCATTGTAACCATCGTTATCTGAGTCTTTCATCAGGTCTTTTAAATTTATTTTAAATAATTTTCCATCTTCCATCGCTGAATAATCATCATAACCCGGAAGTCCCGCTATCTTTATGATTTTCACAAGACTTCCTTCAAATTGAAGAAACCCGTCTTTGATGATGGGCATTTCCAGCATTTCATTTATATAATAATGGCTAAAGCTCAATCCTATAAAATAAGCCTTAGGTATATTATTTTCAATTTTCAGCAGCCAGAATCCCATGCTATTTCGTCCTAAAGCGTACAGAATATTTCCTGCCTGCTGCTGAGAATAATATAAAAACTGATCTGAAAATTTATCCCTTACTATTTTAAATTCTTTGTCCTGTCTATTAAATATATTTTCAGACTCATCAGAACTGATATTGGCATGACTTACTATACTGTCTTCCTTAAAACTCCTGTATTCTTTAAGATTTATAATTTCAAGATAATCAGGTTTCTCGTTCAATATCTGTTGAATGGTATAAGGCTTCTGCTCTTTATAATCTTCAAATACCTGATCTCTGTGATTGACAAAGCACTTTTTTTCTATGGATTGGGAGCAGGAGAAAAATAAGATAGGAATAGCTAAATAAAAGATTCTCATAGTAAAAGTTTAGATCATGAATGCAAAAAACGCTCCCAAATACATGGAAGCGTTTTTTATTATAAACGAACTTTAATATTTTCTTATACATTGAATCTAAAGTGCATGATGTCTCCATCCTGTACTATATATTCTTTACCTTCTACAGAAAGTTTTCCGGCTTCTTTAATCTTTACTTCAGAACCGTAATGGATATAATCATTATACTTGATTACTTCTGCACGGATAAATCCTTTTTCAAAATCTGTATGGATTACTCCTGCAGCCTGTGGAGCGGTCCATCCCTGTCCAATAGTCCAGGCTCTTACTTCTTTCACTCCGGCTGTAAAATAAGTCTGAAGTTTCAAAAGATCATAAGCTTTTCTAATCAAACGGTTAACTCCCGGCTCAGTAAGACCCAACTCATCAAGGAAGATTTCTCTTTCTTCAAAAGTTTCAAGCTCGTTGATATCAGCCTCGATCTGTGCTGCCAATACTACTACTTCAGCACCTTCACCTTTAGCCATTTCTTCAATCTTAGCAATCCAGTCATTTCCGTTTTTGATAGAATTTTCATCTACGTTACAAACGTAAAGTACAGGCTTATTGGTTAGCAACTGAACTTCTCCGATAATTGATTTTGCAAAATCATCAGTCGCAAATTCTCTTGCATTTTTACCATCCTCAAGGAATTTCTGTAAGTTCTGAAGGATTTCGTAAGTAAGAATATCCTCTTTCTTTCCTGACTTGATGAATTTCTTAGCTTTTTCAACTGCTTTTCCTACTGTTTCAAGGTCTTTCAGCTGAAGCTCTATATCAATAATTTCTTTATCTCTTAAAGGATCTACTGAACCTTCAACGTGGATGATATTTCCGTTATCAAAACATCTTAAAACGTGAATGATTGCTTCACACTCGCGGATATTAGCCAAGAACTGGTTCCCCAATCCTTCTCCTTTGCTGGCTCCTTTTACAAGACCTGCAATATCAACAATCTCAACTACCGCTGGTAAAACTCTCTCAGGCTTTACTATTTTCTCCAGTTCAAAAAGTCTCTGATCCGGTACAGAAACCGTCCCAAGGTTCGGCTCAATAGTACAGAAAGGATAGTTTGCTGATTGAGCTTTTGCATTACTCAAACAGTTAAAAAGAGTTGATTTACCTACATTCGGCAGGCCTACGATTCCACATTTCATATTGTAAAATTCAAAGTTTAAGGTTTAGGGCAACCCAAGGTTTCTCCAACTTTAAACATTGAACTCTGAACCTTGAATTACGAGTGTGCAAAGATAGTGATTTTTGAGGGAGTTTCATAATAAAAAAATCTGTCAATATTCTGACAGATTTCCTAAAGGTTCGGATTCACCGGCTGTTTTATGGATTATTTCCCGTAGCATTCTGAGCCAGCGGGACATCATTCGGTGCTTCCTGTAAAGTTTTATCTAAAGTAAATAAAGATTCATCGGTAGCTCTGTCACCACCAGCGATTTTTAATTTATCAATTAAGTTTTGAGCTAATGTTTCTTCTTCAATCTGTTCCTGTACAAACCACTGCATAAAATTCCAGGTTGCCCAGTCTTTTTCTTCCATGGAAAGATCTACAATTCTGTAAATAGCGGTTGTATTGTCAACTTCATGTTTAAAAACGCCATCAAAACAAGCTGTAAGAGATTTCGGATCTGCAGGGGGAGCAGGAATAGCGTTTACTTTTGGTTTTCCACCTCTGTTTAAAATGTATTCCATGAATTTGATTGAGTGATTTCGTTCTTCCTGGGCATGACGGTAAAGAAAGTTGGCAATTCCCTGATAGCCTTTATCATCGGCCCAAATTCCATAGGATAAAAAAATGTGTGATGCATGAATCTCCTTATTCATCTGGTCACTAAGTGCTTTTTCCATATTGGTGGAAAGTCTTTTAGTATTCATAATGTTATATTTTGGTGATTATGGGATGAATCATGCAAAAATGATTCCGATGCAATTTATATTTTAAACATAATTATTTATTTAAATTTTTATTTAATTGAAAATCATTATTTTAAATTAATAATTTATAGTTATTCTAAAATAAAAACCAGTTTTCAAGTAGAACTGGTTTTTAAATTTATAACTGAGATTGCTTCCTCTTACGGTTCGTAATGACTAATAGTAGATAGAAGTTTTCAAATTAACTTTTTTGCCTTTTATCAAAAAATACTATTTAATTTTTCTGGCGATATAGTCACTTTCATTTCCTAATCTGTCAATGGCTTTTATAGCAACTGCACTCAGCTTTTTACCGTCTTTAAATTTAGGAATGTCTTTTGAAAGGGTATCTAACGTCAAAATTTCCGTTTGCCATACTCCATTGTATTGTGTAAAAAGAACCCACTGGAAAACATCAGCAGCATTTTTCGTACTCCAGCTTGTCTGTGCGAAGCTTCCGTTGTCTGCAATAAACAATGTAGGAGTTTGCAATGGAACCGCTTTTATCCATGGCGATTTTGGTACTAATGCTTTTTCACTGTACGGTCCGCTTTTCAAAGCAGGCAGCATATTTGGATTTTTCGTAAGCCCAGCAATACTCCAGTGAATTTCTCCGGCATCATTTTTCAGAATATTTCGGGAAATTGCAATCTGATTTTTGATTTCCGTAGGACGGTCTGATACTTTGATCTCAACAGTATTTAATCCCGGCCATAAGTGACGGTTCATAGTATTTTCAGACTGCCACCAGCTTAACAGGGCTTCAAAACTCTGTCCTTTGGAATCGATGGGCCAGTAAAGTTGTGGTGAAAAATAATCTACCCAGCCTTTATTTAACCATAATTTAGCATCTGCATACAGCTCGTCATACTGTGAAGATCCTACAACTCCAGCAGGATATCCAGGTTTCCATATTCCGAACGGGCTGATCCCGAATCTTACATTATTTTTTTCTGCATGAATTTCTTTGTAAATACGTTCTACAAATTTATTCACATTATCTCTTCTCCAATCTGCTCTGGATAAGGTACCGCCACTGCTTACATAAGCGTTCCAGGTAGCATTATCGGGAAAATCAGCACCTCTGTTATAGGTGGCATAAGGATAGAAATAATCATCAAAGTGAACGGCATCAATATCGTATCTTTTTACAATATCTTTCACCACATTGGATACGTGCCCTTGTGTTTTTGGATTAGCAGGATCAAACCAGTACATCCCGTTTTTTAATCTTAAAACAATATCGGACAGTTTATTGGCCATTGACAGACTATTCACGGCACCACCATTGGCATGGTGTGCACGATAAGGATTTAACCAGACATGCAGTTCCAAGCCTCTTTTATGAGCTTCTTCTATCCAAAACTGAAGTGGGTCATAGTTCGGAGAAGGTGCCTTTCCTGTTTCGCCGGTCAGAAAGTAAGACCAAGGTTCAATATTACTTGTATAGAGGGCATCTGCAGAAGGTCTGATCTGAAAAATAGCAGCATTGAAATTGTTATCTTTCAAGATATCAAGCATACTGATTGCTTCTGCTTTTTGCTGTTCCACCGTAAGATCATTTCTTGACGGCCAGTTGATATTGGCTACACTCGCGATCCATGCTCCACGGAATTCTCTTTTGATTTCCGGAAGATTGGTTCTGAAATTTTCTTCAGTTGGAGTTGTTGTCCCTGTAGTTGGTTTTGTTATTACAACAGGCGCTTTTGGTGGAGTTGTATTGTTAGTGGGTTTTGTTGGATTCTTCGTGGAAGGTGTTTTTACAACATTGTTCTGTACGGAACATGAGGTGTAAGATGCAAAAACGCCCAATAAAACGATAAGTTTTAATTTATTCATTCTCATAGTCACAACACTACTTTAAAATTTATTTTTTATTTGTCAGAGATTATTATGCCAAAATAAGCATTTTAATGGGTTTATATAGAAAAAGCCTCGAAAATCGAGGCTTTGATTTTATGTATAAGATTTTTATTATGCTTTTGCAGATCTTTCTACTCTTTTTCTTTCTTCTTCAGAAAGTAATTTCTTTCTCATTCTGATAAAGTTTGGAGTTACCTCAATTGCTTCATCAGCCTGGATGTATTCCATACATTCTTCAAGAGAGAATAATATTTTTGGTGCAACACCTGTATCTTTATCTTTTCCAGAAGCTCTCATGTTATTCAACTGTTTTGCTTCAACGATGTTTACTACCAAGTCACCTGGCTTATTTTGCTCACCGATAACCATACCTGCATAGATCTCCTCACCTGGATCAACATAGAACTTACCTCTATCCTGTAATTTAGCGATAGAATATTCTGTAGCTGGACCTTGAGTTTTGCTGATCAATACACCATTACTTCTTCCAGGAATAGCTCCTTTGAAAGGCTTATATTCTGTGAAACGGTGTGCCATAATAGCTTCACCTGCAGTAGCTGTCAACATTTGAGAACGCAATCCAATCAAACCTCTTGAAGGAATTTCGAATTCCATGTGCTGCATTTCACCTTTAGTTTCCATAATGTGAAGGTCTCCTTTTCTCTGGGTCGCCAAGTCGATAACTCTTGAAGCATATTCTTCAGGAACGTCAACAACCAAAGATTCATAAGGCTCACATTTTTCTCCGTCGATTTCTCTCAAGATAACCTGTGGCTGACCAATTGTCATTTCGTAACCTTCTCTTCTCATTGTTTCAATTAAAACTGACAAGTGAAGAATACCTCTACCAAAAACCAAGAAAGTGTTTGCATCATCCGTCTGCTGAACTCTTAATGCTAAGTTTTTCTCTAATTCTTTGTATAATCTTTCTTTAAGGTGATTTGAAGTAACATATTTACCGTCTTTACCGAAGAAAGGTGAATTGTTGATAGAGAACGTCATGTTCAACGTAGGCTCATCAATTGCAGTTCTTTCCAATGGTTCAGGATTTTCAAGATCTACGAAAGAGTCTCCAATCTGGAAAGCATCAAAACCTACTACAGCACAGATATCTCCTGCTTGTACTTCAGTTACTTTTTTCTTCCCTAATCCTTCGAAAACGTATAGTTCTTTTACTTTTCCTTTTACAATTTTTCCATCTGCCTGAGCAAGACCGATCCATTGAGATTCTTTAAGTTCACCTCTTGTTACTTTTCCAATTGCAATTCTTCCTAAGAAAGAAGAGAAATCTAATGAAGTAATCTGCATCTGAAGGCTTCCTTCCGTTACTTTCGGTTCAGGAACATATTGTAAAATACCATCTAATAATGGCATAATATCTTCAGTTTGCTCTAAAGAAGTGTTGAACCAACCTTGTTTTGAAGATCCATAGAATGTAGGGAAATCCAATTGCTCTTCTGTAGCTTCAAGATTGAAGAATAAGTCAAATACCTTATCGTGAACTTCGTCAGGACGGCAGTTTGGTTTATCTACTTTATTGATTACCACTAATGGTCTCAATCCTAGTTCCAATGCTTTCTGTAGTACGAATCTTGTTTGTGGCATTGGTCCTTCGAACGCATCTACCAACAAAATAACTCCATCAGCCATTTTCAATACTCTTTCTACTTCTCCACCAAAATCGGCGTGACCAGGAGTATCAATTACGTTAATTTTTGTGTCTTTATAAGTAACAGAAATATTCTTGGATAAGATTGTGATCCCTCTTTCTCTTTCAAGATCGTTGTTATCCATAATTAACTCCCCACTCTCCTGATTTTCTCTGAAAATGTTGGTAGCGTGAATGATCTTGTCAACCAAAGTCGTCTTCCCGTGGTCAACGTGTGCGATAATCGCAATATTTCTAATGTTTTGCATAAAAGATTTTTACGGGTGCAAAAGTAGTGATTTTTAATGAAAAAATATTTACTTATACAAATATTTAATATTATGTTTAAAATACTTATTTACAAGACAATAAAAAAAGAGTGTTCCAAAAACACCCTTTAGTCTATCTATATACAGATTTGTACTTCACATGGATCTACTGCAGGCGGTTCTCCACAAATAATGTCAAATTCACCACAATTGCTGGAAAATCCGGTTCCCCAACCCCATCTTACAGCACATGTATCTGCATCTTTACATCTCACCATTCCTTTAATGATTCCTCCCTGAACTGATTTCATTTCAGTTCTGGAAATTTTTCTAAGATTTCTCATGTTGTTTTATTTATTTGTTATTAGCCTGATAAAATTATTAAAAAAAACGTAACAACAATTATTTATTACAATATTTAACATTAAAAAAAACAGCATAGCTTACTTTATATCAATACCTTATCAATCTGTAAAAAAGTACCAGGTCAATTAAAACCACAATAAAAAATTTCACAAGAAATGATTTTTTGGAAACTTTATGATTGAAAATAATCATTCCAGAGGCTGCTCCTACAACACCTATAAGAGATATTCCTAAAAGCATATTTTCTGAAATTCTCCATTGCTGTTTTTTGGCTTGCCATTTATCAAAACCGAAGACACCAAATGTAATCAGATTAGCTATGAATAGAAAAGGAATCATTTTAAAATTAATTTAAAACAAAAATAAAGTTTAATTTATATATAGGAAAATCCCGGAATTTAAATCAAGATACAGAATAAGATTATTTAAATTTGCCCTCCGTTAAAAAAACAAATTAATGACAGTACACGATCTGGCGGGAAGCTATGCTATTGAAGGAAGCAACCAGGAAGAGGCTTCGCAGGCTTCTTATCATGGTATATTAACCTTATCCATAGATGAAAACAACCGTATTATTGCTCAATGGGTTATTGGTGATCATCTGCAAAATGGTACAGGATTTTACAAAGACCATATTTTAGTCATCAACTTCAATTATGAAGGAGACGATCATAGCATCTATAAAGGAGTTGCTGTATACCGCTGTCTAAGTAAGGAT
Organism: Chryseobacterium sp. D764; assembly: GCF_019317325.1. Taxonomy (NCBI): domain Bacteria; kingdom Pseudomonadati; phylum Bacteroidota; class Flavobacteriia; order Flavobacteriales; family Weeksellaceae; genus Chryseobacterium; species Chryseobacterium sp. D764. Next base: position 1,249,889 of record NZ_CP079219.1, read on the forward strand.
ATACTGGATGGTTTCTGGTCTGAAAAACATGGTAATCCTCTGTATCTAGGGAGTGAATATTGTGTGAGAATTCAGAATTCAAAAATTTTGAACTGATTTCTTTTTAAAAAGGGTAAAAGAATGGTTTTAAAAATAAAAAGAGCTGCCTTAATCAAGACAGCTCATTCGTTATTAAAGTTTAAATAACTTATTTTTTAGCTTTTACATCGATAGCAATCTCGATATCTTTGCTGATCATCCATTCTGCCGGATCTGCTTCTGAAGTACCAAACTTAAGTCCCCAATCAGCTCTGTTTACAGTAAATTTAGCCTGAATAGCCGCTGAATTTTCTGCTACATCTACTTTAGCAGGGAAAGTAACATTCAATGTCTTTCCTGATAATGTAAGGTTTCCGCTTACTGTCTTATTAGCTCCTGCTACTGCATCTTTCGGTGCTTCTTTCAAATCTACAACACTTGTAATTTTGAAATCTGAGGTAGGGTTTTTCGCTGTATCAAAGAAATCAGGAGTTTTCAAGTGAGTTTCAAGGTCTGCAGGTTTTTTATCTTTTTCTGTTACTGAAGCCGGATCTACCTTAATAGAGTTCATATCGATTACGAAGTTTCCTGCAGAAACCTGACCTCCGTCAACACTGATATCTCCAGATTTTACAGTAAGTGTTCCCCAACGAGGTGCCATACCTCCTTTATGGAAAGCTTTCCAGTTTACTACTGAACCTACTGTATCTACTGCAAGTGTTTCACCTTTGCTCTCCGCTACGGTTTGCTCCTGAGCTGTAGCTGCAGTATCTGCTGATTTCCCTTTATTACATGATGCCAAAAGCAATCCTACTCCTACTAATGCAATTACGCTAATTTTTTTCATATTGAACTGTTTTAAAAAAGTTTATTGAAATTTTGTTGTTTTCGGGTACAAAAATAGAAAAACCTATTCGGAGGCACCTTATCATACATCAAGAAATACAAAATTATATATTATTTGCAATTGTAAACCCATTTACGAGACACCTCTCTTCTGTATTGTGAGTCATAGCTGCTAGAGAATTCCTGATTCTTTACCGTTTCATTTCTAAAGCAATCTTCAGCATTGTCTTCCTGAAGATCACCTTTAGCAATCCATCCTGTATCGGAATAATCTGTATAACTGCCATCATGTTCATTTTTTAATACAACAATCCGTTCATACTCCTGTACCTTACACTTGCATATTTTAGGCTCTTCAGGCTCTCTTTGATAACAAGACGCTAAAAAAGAACAGCAAATGAATAATGTAAATATTTTTTTCATGTTATTAGTTTTGATATTATAAAAACATAAACTAAGTAAAATATTTAAATACAAAACCACAGTAAATAGAAATTTAAAAATTAATTTTCAATCACTTAAGATTACATTCATAAAGGCCGAAGATAGATTTTTAATTTATTTAATACAGGAAACCATAAATTTACACCAACGATTTGTCTAAACTTAAATCTTTATACAATCTTCATTGTTTATAAGTACAGTTTTACAACAATGATGATGCAAAGAAGTATAAAGTTATTATAATAGGATATGATAAAAACAATGATACTCCGCTTTATTATAATGAAGTACTGCCTTAATTAATTTTAAGTTTTTTATTACAGCCTGATTGCATTTTGTTGTAATCAGGCTTTTTTATAGCTGTATTTTATTTTTTTCTCATTCCAAAACGCTATTTTAGCTATCCGAAAACAGAACAATGACGACCGTAGAATTTATACAAAAACAGCTCAATATTTCTGAGAAGAGCATCAACAATACTTTACAATTATTAGCAGAAGACTGCACTATTCCTTTTATTTCGCGTTACCGAAAAGACAAAACCGGAAATCTTGATGAAATACAGATCGAACAGATCTCAAAGATCAGTAAGCAGTTTGAAGACATTGTCAAAAGAAAAGAGTCTATCTTAAAATCTATAGAAGAGCAGAATGCTTTAGCCCCTGAGCTTCAACAGAGAATTGAAGATAGCTTTGATATTCAGGAGCTGGAAGACCTTTATCTGCCTTTCAAAAAACGTAAAAAAACAAAAGCTGATACCGCCAAGGAAAAAGGATTGGAACCTTTGGCAAGGATCATTATGAGTCAGAAAAATAATGACATTCAGTTTCTGGCTTCAAAATATCTGAATGATGAAGTTTCCTCTGAAGAAGAAGCGCTTCAGGGGGCAAGAGACATCATGGCAGAATGGATCAACGAAAATATGTATGTCCGCAAGAATCTCCGCAGACTCTTTCAGCGTAAGGCGGTTGTTACCTCCAAAGTTGTAAAAGCTAAAAAAGAGGAGGAAGACGCCCAAAAATTCTCCCAATATTTCGAATGGGAAGAAAGTCTCAGCAGAACACCTTCTCACAGACTTCTGGCGATGTTAAGAGCAGAAGCTGAAGGTTTTGTAAAAACGAATGTAGGGATAGATAAGGAAGAAGCCATCGATTTTATTGAGAAAGCTATTATCAAATCCAATAATGAAAGTTCAGAACAAATTGCAATAGCGATAAAAGACAGCTATAAAAGACTTCTGGAACCTGCTATCTCCAATGAAGCTCTACAGGAAGCCAAAGAAAAAGCAGATAAAAAAGCGATTGAGATTTTCTCTGAAAACTTAAGCCAACTTCTACTGGCTCCTCCTTTGGGGGAGAAAAGAATTCTGGCAATTGATCCGGGATACCGAAGCGGATGCAAAGTAGTGTGCCTGGATGAAAAAGGAGACTTACTGCACAACGAAACTCTTTACCCTCACGCTCCACAGAATGAAAGCGGGATGGCTATGAAAAAGATCCGTTCTATGGTAAATGCTTATAATATTGAAGCGATCTCCATTGGTAACGGAACGGCAAGCCGGGAAACAGAATTTTTCATTAAAAAGATTGCTTTCGATAAGCCGTTGCAGGTTTTTGTAGTTTCAGAAGCCGGAGCTTCAGTTTATTCTGCCAGTAAAATTGCAAGGGAAGAGTTTCCAACCTATGATGTAACAGTGCGTGGAGCCGTTTCCATCGGAAGAAGACTTTCTGATCCGCTGGCTGAATTGGTAAAGATTGATGCCAAATCTATTGGGGTTGGACAATACCAACACGATGTAGATCAGACTCAACTGAAAAATGAACTGGATTCTACAGTGATGAAATGTGTAAATTCTGTGGGAATTAATTTAAATACAGCAAGCAAATCGCTTTTAAGCTATGTTTCCGGAATTGGAGAGAAAATAGCTGAAAATATTGTCAATTATCGTGCTGAAAACGGAGCATTTGAAGACAGAAAACAGCTTAAAAAAGTTCCTAGACTTGGAGAAAAAGCCTTCCAGCAAGCAGCCGCATTTGTAAGAATTGCGAATGCCAAAAACCCACTGGATAATTCCGCTGTACATCCTGAAGCTTATGGAATTGTAGAAAAAATAGCCAAAGACTTAGGTATTAAAACTGATGAGCTGATTGCCAATAAAGAAAAAATAGCTCTGGTAAAACCGGAAAGCTATATCACAGGAGAAATCGGGATCTTAGGAATCAAGGATATTTTAAAAGAGCTTGAAAAGCCGGGTCTGGATCCAAGAAAAGCTGCCAAAGTATTTGAGTTTGATCCTACAGTTAAAAGCATTAAAGACTTAAAAACAGGCATGATTCTTCCCGGAATTGTCAATAATATTACGGCTTTTGGATGTTTTGTGGATCTTGGAATAAAAGAAAGCGGATTGGTTCATATTTCCCAGTTGAAAGACGGCTTTGTATCGGATGTCAATGAAGTAGTAAAACTTCACCAGCATGTACGTGTAAAGGTAACAGAAGTAGATGAGGCGAGAAAAAGAGTGCAGCTGAGCATGATTTTGTAATTTTCGGCTGTAAATTAAAGTATAAACCACAAAATATTTATTTTGAACACAAAGAATTTAATTTTCGATCTTGACGGAACATTATGGGATTCCAGAGCGACAATCATTAAAATATGGAATGAAGTTTTAGGCAGGCATCAATTGATCCAAAGAGAACTTAAACCTGAAGATATGGATCAATATATGGGATTATTGGCTCATGATATTGTAAAAGATATTATTCCGGGCATTTCAGATCTGCAAGCTCAGGAGCTTCTCTCTGAAATTGTTGCCAAAGAAAATGAAATACTGCACATACAAGGAGGAATTTTATATGAGGGCGTAGAAAATACTTTGAGAAACCTGGCTAACACCCACTCTCTGTTTATCGTAAGCAACTGCCAGAACGGCTATATTGAATCATTTTTAGACTATTATCAGTTCAATAATCTATTCGTTGATTTTGAATCTCATGGACGGACGCAAAAACCAAAATCTGAAAATATACAGCTCCTCATGGAAAGAAATCATTTAACCCTTGAAGATTCCATATATATTGGTGATACCCAAACTGATTATGATTCCGCACTGACAAATGGATTACCGTTTATTTTCTGCAAATACGGATTCGGAAAGCTGACTGATTCACTTTATGAACCATCAATTCTTACGTTTTCGGACTTAATACCCCATATTTCCGATAGTACAAAATAATGAAATTTCATACAATTAAAAAGGCTGCCCATTGAGGCAGCCTTTACTTTTTATATAGTAGAAAATTTTTATTTATAATCCTTAGAACTTCTTCTAGGCTCTTTTACTTCCGGCCATTTTACCGTTTCCCCTTTATCATCCTGAGGCATTACCCTCTTTTCCCTGTTGCTGAATTCAGGATCTTCGGAAGCCATATAAGCTAATGCTGCAGTTAAAATCACATTATTTTTCACCTCATCGAAAACAATTTTGTCATACGTATCTTTCGTTGTATGCCAGGTGTACCCGAAGTAACCCCAGTTCAGAGAGCCCAAGGAAATACCGGGAACTCCTGCTGCTACAAATGAAGCATGATCAGAACCTCCTCCACCAGGCATTCCAGGAAAATCCGTTTTAATATGATTTCTTACCGCTTTTGGAACCCCATCCAGCCATCTTCCTACATAGTCATAAGCTTTTACAAACCCCTGACCGCTGATATTGACAACACGTCCGGTCCCGTTATCCTGATTAAACGCAGCCTGCACTCCTTTAATAATCTGAGGATTATCCGCCACAAAACCTCTTGAACCGTTTAATCCCTGCTCTTCGCTTCCCCAAAGTCCGATGACGATAGTTCTCTTGTTATTAGGATAATATTTTTTCAGAATTCTCATGGTTTCCAGCATGGTGATTGTTCCTGTTCCATTATCTGTAGCGCCCTGAGCTCCATCCCACGAATCAAGGTGAGCAGAAAGAATAATGTATTCATCAGGTTTTTCTTTTCCTTTGATCATTCCGATTGTATTAAAGCTTTTGGCTTCAGGAAGTATTTTAGACTGGGCATCAATTTTTATTTTAGGCTGAGTGCCCTTTTCTGCCATCCTGTAAAGCATTCCGTAATCTTCCACATCAATATCAATCATTGGAATTTTGGATGTTTTGGCACCAAAAATTCTGTTAGCCCCCATGATTCCTGTCCAGTTTGAAATAGCAATTCCTGCCGCCCCTGCTTTCTCCAACGCTTCTGGAAGGCTGTTATTGTCATATCCGATATTCTTCACATAAGCAGTAAAATCTTTAGCCACCTGTTCTTTCTCTGCTTTAAGTTTTTCATACAATTCCGGTGTAGCAAATTCTTTGATCTGCTCATCAGAACGTCCGATTTTCTGGTATTGTGCCATCAGTACTATTTTTCCTTTTGCAGAAGGTAGCCATTGCTCAAATTCTGCTTTGGAAGATACTTTTGGAAGAATAATAACTTCTGCCTCAATTGCTTTTTTAGTAGCCGGGCTCCATGCAAGCTGTGTAGCAGCCAGAGATTTTACACGCGGATATGTCATATCAACATGAGTAGTACCTCTCTGCCATCCTTTCCATGTTCCAAACTGCTGAAGATTGGCATCTACTCCCCATGAACGAAGCTTATTGGCACTCCACTCATTTGCTGCCAGCATTTCGGGAGTTCCTACAAGACGCGGTCCGATCCCGTCAAGCAGTTCAGATGCCAGGTTTTCCAGCTGGGAATTATTATTTACTTCATCTACAAAACTTTTTACGATAGGGTTTAGCCTTTCTTTTGGGTCCACCTTTACCTGAGCCCAGGAAAACTGGGCAGCCAGCACTACTGCAGGCACTGCAAAAAATCTATTTATCCTCATAATATATATTGATTGGTTTAAAGATAAAGGAAATTAGGGAGATGATGAAAAAATAAGCCTAAAAAAGAGGTTTTCTAATGATATTATCTATATTTTCACATGAAAATAATAACAAAAATCCACTGAAAATTATAATTCATAAAAAACTATCAATATGACAGCTTTAATGATGTTTGGATTAAAATTAGTTAGTCGCGTAGATATATATATTCAGAAGTGTAAGGAAAGCAAGAGTTATGCTTAAAATATTTAATGGTGAATATTGAATAACAGCAAAACCTCATAAACTGGGAGTTTTAACCCTATTTCAAATTCAAAACGTATTGTATTGAGGGGATAAAAAAAGCCGGCTTCAAAAGCCGGCTAAAAGTAAATTATTTTTTAGCTTCTTCTACAGAAACTTTTCTGAAGTCTTTGAACAGTTTGCTTAGTTCTAAAGCTGCTTTACGAGCTCTTGTACCAGCTGCTTTGTTACCTTTTTCTGCTTGTTGGTTTGCCTCAGTTGTGAACGCTTCAAATTCTGCGTTGATTTTTTCAATTAGTTCTTTCATTTATTTAAAAATTTAGGCTGCAAATATAGGTTTTATGGCGATTCCAGCCTAGCTGGAGTGAAAAAAGTTTAAGCTAAATGGCTAAAATATTCACTTCCACCTCTATAAAAGTGCATTTTTGGATGGTTTAACACCTGAAAACGATCATAGAACACGATTACAACCCTTATCTGAGGACTTCTGAAAGGAATTTTATTTCGCTTATTTTTTCATTATTTGGGTTTCTAAATCTTCATTTTTAGATCTTTTACTTTGAATAAAGTTCTTATGTTGCAAGAAACAATTCCCGAGCCTTTTCACCTGCTTTCTGTAATAAAATAATACTTTCAGAAGTAATCCGCTCTGCAAAAACAATCCGGAAATGAAATTGATATTTATCTGTAAAAGAAAAAGTGTTCCCGGGAGTAAATAAAATCTGGTGCTTTTCACAGTATTCATAGAACTTTTCCATATCTGTGTTCTCCGGAAGCCGCCCCCAAATAGTGTATCCGCCCTGAGGTCTGTGAAAATAAGAACCTTCGGGGAAGGAATTTCTTAAAGCATCCAACACCTGAATAGCCTGCTGGTTGAGCTTTTTCCGGAATGAACGCAAATGTCTTTCATAACTGCTTCCTTGCAGCAGTTTTAAAACCAGTTCCTGATAAATGGGTGAAACCGTCCGCCCTAATGTAAACCTGACTCTTTCGGATTTTGCATAAAAATTTCCAGCATAAAGCCAGCCTAAACGTATTCCCGGTGCCAATGTTTTTGAAAATGATGAATAGGTCATCACGCTTCCGTTTTTATCCAAGCTTTTTATAGAGTGGGGTCTTTGTTCATCGAAATAAAGATCGGAATACATATCATTTTCAATGATACACAACTGATGAGTTTTTGCAATACCAAGAATTTCTTTTTTTGTTTCGTCATCCATCATCATTCCTGTTGGATTATGAAAATTCGGAGTTATAACAAGAGCGCGGATGTTATTTTCCTGACAGACTGTTCTAAAATATTCCGTATCAAAACCGCTTCTGTAGTGTATGGGAATCTCTATCACTTTCAGTTCCAGATGAGCAATTACTTCCAGTACGGAAAACACACACGGACTGTCAACAGCGACCACATCTCCAGCTTTGGTGACCGATTTCAAAGCGATTGTGAGTGCCTGTAGTGCACCGTCTGTAATGATTATTTCATCAGGATTTAAAGTACTGCCGTAAGTTCCCATTTGTTTTGCAATCTGTTTCCTTAATGTTTCCAGGCCATTTGACGGGTAATACCTGAGCAACGATGCTCCTTTTTCACGAATCACTTCCTGCATCGTTCTGAGGATGAGTTTCTGCGGAATCAGCAAATCTCCGGGAACAGCTGTGTTGAAAGAACTGGATTCCGAGGTCCTTTTGGAAGTCAGCATCATACTTTTCATAAATTCTGCATCTCTTACTACAACAGGCAGTTTTGTTCTGATTTCCGGAATATTCTCTTCCTGAATTTCTGCAACAAAATATCCTGACCTTGGATAGCTCCTGATTAAACCTTTAATCATAAGGTATTCAAAACCACTTTGTACAGAGCTTGTACTAAGCTTATATTTTTCTTTAATTTCCCGAACAGAAGGAAGCCTGTCTTTTTCCTGCAAAATCCCACTGTGGATTTGCTTCTCAATGACTGCTGTAAAAATTTCGTACTTATAAGATTTCGCCATAACACATCAACTGTACTGAACAAATTTACAAAAATACATTTCTGTACCGATGATATTTTAGCGAACTGTATCCTTTTTGAACAGATTAATCTTATAATTTTGAATAAAAAAGATCCCATGGATATCATTTCAAAATTTACAGTAGGTTCTGAAGAGGGAATTTCTGATCTTATAACCATTATTGATTCTTCCGTTTATACACTGCATAAAGACTTTGTAAGTGAGGAAAACATTAAAAAATATATTCACAATGAAATAGATCCGAGAAAGATGATCAACGACCTGAATGATCTTTCCAATCAGCTGATCATGACGTATGCAGATCAAAAACCTGTCGGATACAGCATTATAAAAAGTGGTTCTCTGCATCCTGGCATACCGGATGGCAAAAGAGCAACAGAAATCAGTTTTGTGATTCTTTCAGCGTTTGATTTTCCTGAAACAAGGCAGTCACTTTGGAAAAAATGCAGATCAGCTGTGAGCTTCACAGATATCCTTTGGATTAATATGCTTGATCATAATCCGCTTTCGGAATTTTTAAAAGAGTCTGGGTTTGTACCTACTATCAGTTCGAAAGCTGGTCCATTTCAGCTTCCATCACATATTTTGGAACTGGAGATTAATAAAGGCTAGTACAATCTTTTTTAACCACTGATTTTACAGATTTTGCGTATATTTTATAGCGCTTACGTATATCTCATCATCAATAGATCTTTTTTATATTGATGATATTGAGGAAGGCTATTATTCTTATTTTTATTATCTCACTTAAAATAATTTTAAATGAGTAATAGTTTGCCTATCTTTGATTTTTATAATTTTTTACTTATGAGTGATCAGCTGGAAACCATAGAGGATTATTACAAACGTATCCGTAAGAACCAGATCAAGATGTTTGATTCTGAGGATTTTGAAATGGGTAAATCCCACTTCAACATTTCGATGCGGAAGTACTGCAGTTTTAAGAGTCCTTACAACCGCCGTGATTATTATAAAATCAGCTTTATCATTGGAAAAGGAACCATTCATTATGGCACCCATCAGCTGTATATTGACCGTCCGGCACTATTCTTTCCTTCTCCAAGCATTCCCTACTCCTGGGAGTGTGACAGCGATCTCCAAGAAGGGTATTTCTGTCTGTTCAATCAAGAATTTTTTAATGGAAATTCAGAATTTAATCTGTTCAAAAAGACTTCAATGTTCAAAGAATGGAGCAAGCCGGTAGTTTTTCTGACCGAAGAGCAGACCCAGCTGGCCACCCTCTATTTTGATCAGATTTACAAAATGAATAATTCGGCCTATCCTTTCCGTTGCAGCAGTATCAAAAGCAACCTGGCTTCTGTTATGCATTTGGCATTGGAAAACCGCGTGGAAGACATCAATCCTAATGAACTTCCTGCAAACGTGCGTTTATACAGATTATTTGATGAACTCCTCAACAAGCAGTTTCCTTTGGACTCCCCTGCTTATCCGCTTGCGTTAAAAACTCCTTCGGACTTCGCTGATCATCTTAATGTGCATGTCAATCATCTGAATTCCTCGGTGAAATCTGTAACTCATCTTACTACAACACAGATTATTAAAGAAAAGATGTTTGAAGAGTCTAAAAACCTGCTGAAGTATACCAATTGGGATATCGCTCAAATTGGCTATACATTAGGTTTTGATCAGCCTGCTCATTTTAATAACTTTTTTAAAAAACATGCCCGGACGTCACCATTAAAATTTAAGAATTTATCCTAATATTTGATTTTTGTAATTTTTACTTTGTCTTTTAAAATTCACTTTCATATTTCTTGACTTATTTTTGCATAGTAAAAAATGAATGAACATGTTGAGAGAAGCATCTGAAAAAAGAATCAGATTAATTACCATTATGGCTTTCGTGTCTATCCCGCTTTCGGGGTTTGTCACGGATATATATTTACCATCGTTCCCTTCTATGGCCAAAGAAATGATGGTTTCAGAAAAAGATATTCAGATCACTCTGACCTCATATCTGTTGAGCTACGGAATTTCTCAATTGTTTGTAGGAGGAATTCTGGATAGTATCGGCCGCTACCGTCCGAAATTGATTGCATTGTTCTTATTGATCCTGACGAGTATTTTAATTACGATGACCAACAGTATTTTACTGATCTGTCTGCTTCGTATTCTTCAGGGTGCGGCAGTTTCGGTTCTTGTTGTGGCAACGCGTGCTATTTTTGTAGATATTTATGATGCAGAGAGGGTAAAACATTATTTGAGTTACTTTACGATTGTCTGGTCATGCGGTCCTATTCTGGCTCCGTTCCTCGGAGGTTATCTTGAGAAAATTTTTAACTGGCATGCTAACTTTTATTTTCTGGCTGCCTATGCCGGATTTTTGTTCTTGTTTGAGTGGTTCTTTAGTGAAGAAAGCCTTCCTCAGAAAAAGAAACTGGATCTTTCGGAGAATATCAGTCTTTACAAAATGATGCTTAAAAACAGGATTTTCATGCTGGGAATTTTCATTTTGGGATTGAGCTACTCTATTGTTATGTTATTTAATATTACCGGACCGTTTATTATTGAAAATACCTTCCGTTTTACACCCGTAGTTATCGGATACTGTACATTAATCCTGGGGTTCTCATGGATGATTGGAGGTTTTATCGGGAAGCGTAGACTGACCCTTGATTTCAAACCAAGAATACTACAGCCTATCCTGCTTCAGCTTATCCTGATTGCAGGGCTGATTATCACGAGCTATTTTGCAGAAAGCCTTTTCATTATGATTCCTTTTGCCTTTTTTATTCACATCTGTTCCGGAATTTTATTTACCTCCTTTTTTACGACAAGTATGCTTTACTTTCCTAAAAATGCAGGAACAGCTGGCGGATTGATGGGTGGATTGGTATATGTAATCACTTCAATAACGAGTTTTATCATTTCGGTAAGTGGAACTGTTAATGAACAAAAAGACCTTTCCTGGCGTTATCTGATCATCGCATGTTTCCTTTTCGGAATCATCATTATCATGAATAAAGCCGTAAAAAAAGAAAAAGCAGGGATTTAATCTCTGCTTTTTTACTTCTATTTTATACTTTCCAGCTATTCTTTTAATATAATTGCATGGCAATGTTCTTCATCTTTTGCGGCATACAGAAGTGTAATTTTTTCCTGATCTTTATGGCGTTTCAGAAAGTCTTTGCCAAGATCAGCTTCATGGAGTTCTTTCCTATATTTTTCCGAAAATTCTGTCCATAATTCAACTGAATGATGAAACCATAGTCTTAACTCTGTTGATGGTGCCAGATCTTTCTCCCACTCATTGAGATCGGCATTTTCTTCAGAAAGTCCTCTTGGCCACAAACGGTCTACCAATACACGATAGCCATCGTTTGGAGATGGAATTTCATATACTCTTTTTAACGCAAGTACAGACATTATTCTTGTTTTTAAAAACTTCTAAGTTATCAGACTACAAAATTTGTTCCTGCGCGCCTGTTTTCCTATTTCTTATCTCTTGCTATAGAATACTTTATTTTCAATTAGTTTTAATTAAAACTAATTTTTCGTATATTTGTTAGGGTAAGCAGTGATGAAATTCTTTCAGACCACCTCTTACCTTGCCATATCATTATTATACAACATGCCTGAAAAACAGAACAATATATCAGAACTGGCTCTGGAGCTTGGCCTGGCAATGAGTGAAATGAAAAGCCGGCTTCGACAGAAGATTCAGACCACGATTAATGAATATGATCCGGATCTTTCTTTTGAACTTATTGAAATTCTGGGCCTGCTTTCACGTAATAATGGTATCAACCAGCAGGAAATAGGAAATAAAGTAAGCAAAGACAAATCAAGCATTACTTATCTCATCAACAGCCTTGTAAAACGTGATCTTGTTGAGCGGATTGCTGATAAAAATGACAGAAGAAATAAACAGGTCTTTTTGACTCCGAAAGGTCAACAGATTATAGAAACCGTTTATCCGTGGGCATTGGATCTTTACAAAAAAGCGGCTGGAGATATTGATACGGAAGAGATTTACAAAGCGCTGCTTCTTGTAAAAAAAATGACAGCAAACCTGGAAGAATCAGGACCAAAACATAATACAATATGAGAACAATCCTTGTACCCGTTGATTTTACATCAACTACGGAAAATGCAGTAAGAGTTGCCGCAGATTGGGCAAAAACCTACGAATATCAAAACATCATCTTACTCAAAACAGCAGGAGAATCTGAGTTTGATTATCTGCATATTGCAGAAGGACATTCATTTGTGAATGAAGAAAATGTCAATAATTTACTGCAAAGGACAGAATCACTATTTGATCAGTTAAGCAGTATTATTACAGAAAAGTCACCTGAAATTAAAGTTTCCAGGATATTAAGCGACTGGGCTCTTACCAGAAGCATCAATGAACTTTTAAAAAACCAGCCTTCTGTAGAGCTGATTATCCTGGGAAGTGACGACCAGACTTCTTCTACTGAGAGCTTTGTTTCCGAGAATATTATCAGCATTGCAAGAACGAGTCCTGTGAAGACCTTAATTGTTCCCAACAGCTATCACTACACTCCTATCAAAAATATATTTATTCCTTGTGATATAAAGGGAATTAAAAGATTAGAAAGACTGTTTCATCACAAATCTGTTATCCACAAACAGGATGTACGTCTGATGTTTTTGAATATCAATACCAATGAGAAAGAGGATGAGGACAAAAAAAGAGAGCTGGAAGAGTATATTCGTGAACGTTTAACGGAGATTCCAAGCAGTATTCATTATTCTCATGATGAAAATGTTATTAAGGGAATTCTGTCCTTTGCAGCCTCTAATGAAGCGGATCTTATTATAGCTTTGCCAGGTCAGCATAGCTTTCTGTATTATCTGGCAAGCAGAAGTATTTCTGAGGGAATCTACCAGAACACCCATCAGCCCGTACTTATTTTAAAATAATAAGGTTTTTAAAAATGAATGCGTAAAAGCTAATAATAAATTTTAGTACTTTCAATTTTAACAAGTTCCTGTTCCTGCATTTTCTTGACATACCTGATCACCGTTTCTACCCGAAGACCGGTTAAGGTAGCTATTTGCTGTCTGGTATAAGGAATCAGAAAGGAATAGGTTTCTTCGAATCCGAAATAATTTTTAATATGATCAAAAAGCTTTGTAAGCTTCACAATAGGATCTGAAATAGCAAGAAAGCTGGAAATCATAAATCTGAAATGCATTCTGGCAGCCATATATTTATTAATCTCCAGCATTAAATCCGGTTTTTCCAACAGTATCTGCAGAAATTTTGCTTTGGAAATCTTAATAATCTCACACTCAGTAATGGCAATAGCATTGATTGCATAATAATGATCTGTAAATAAATAGCTTTCACCAATGCAGTGTCCATCAAAAGGGAATCCATGAACAAATTCTTTTCCGTCTTCTAAAAAAGTATTCAATTTCACAGTACCATACCTGATCTGGAAATAATATTTAGCTACAGTTCCTTCTTTAAAAATAATATCTGCCGCATCATATTTTTCCAGAATGGCTCCCCGGGAAAATAATAAGTCTTCATATATAATCATCTTGCCATTATTAATTTGAGTAAAAATACTTAAAGTATAAGCAATGTTGCAACTGATCAAATACCAAAGAAAAAATGATTTTTGACATCAACACTACTCTTTTTTATTATGCTGTAATTTTCTTTTTATGTTTTGTACCCCAGTCTGCCAGAGCAGCAATCACATCTTTCAGGGACTCACTGTATTCTGTAGGAACATATTCTACCAACACCGGTTTCTGATCGGTAAGAACAGTTCTTTCAACTAAATGATTCACTTCCAGCTTTTTCAATTCGCTGGACAAGACTCTTGCCGAGATTCCATTGATGGTTCGCTGTAATTCATTGAAGCGGGTATGTCCGCCTAAAATAGCAATCATTACTCTAATGGTCCACCTGCCCCCCAAAACATATAAAGCATCCTCAGTAGCAGCCAGATGCGTACTGCATTGCGGCCTTGAATACACTATTTTTTCTTCTTCCATTGTCTCTGTTTTATCTGGTTACTAACCTAAATGTTATTACTAACCTTTTGGTAACTACTATATTTTTATTAGTAAATATAGATAATTTTGAAACATCAATTTTAAAAAAAAATAAAAATGAAACGAGTACTTCATATTATCTCTAGCCCAAGAAGCGAGTCTTCCATCAGTAAAAAACTGGGAAATGCTGTTGTAGAAAAAATCACGGCAAAATATCCTGACAGTGTTTTTAAAAAACGTGATCTGGCCAACCCGCTTTTTCCTCATTTAGAAGAAAGCCATATCAATGCATTTTTCACTCCGGCCGAAAACCGTACTTCTGAGCAGTTGGAAACGGTAAAGCTTTCTGATACAGTAATTGATGAACTTCATGAAGCAGACATCATCATCATTGAAGCTCCACTATACAATTTCAGTATCACATCCACTCTTAAATCATGGCTTGATCACATTGCGAGAGCAGGAAAGACGTTCAGCTACAGTGAAAATGGTCCCGAAGGTCTGGTAAAGAATAAGAAAGTATACCTTGCTTTTTCAAGTGGCGGAGTATATTCTGAAGGAGAAAGACAGGCCTACGATTTTGTAGTTCCTTACTTAAAGCAAACTCTTGGATTTATGGGAATGACTGATATTTCTGTTGTTCGTGCAGAAGGTCTTTCTGTTCCGGTTATTCAGGATACGGCGCTGCAAAAAGGGATTGAAAGTATTGTTGTAGAGTAAAAAATTAAAAATGCTGTCTCAAACTGTCATTCTGAATGATATAAAATATAATGAAGAATCTAATCTGAGCGAGTGTCAAAAAGATTCTTCTTTCGTCAGAATGACAAAAACTAAATTATTTGGTTTTTGAGACAGCATTTTTTTACTAAGCCTTCATTATCATTGAAAAAGTAATCTATACAATTAAAAGAATATTTTCCTCAACATATGTAAAGACTTTCCTTGTTTTTATCTCTCATTTTTACTGGATTAAAATAAAAATTATGGAAAATAATAAACAACCTCAGCTGATCAATCCTGCAGAACTGTTTAATCCTGGGCCTTATGGTTTTTCACACAGTATTTCTGTGAAATCTCCTTTCCAGATGTGTTTTATATCCGGACAGAGCGGCGGTACAGGAGAAAATCATCTGTTGGCTGATGATTTTAAAATACAGGTTCAGAATGCTTTGAAAAATTTAAAAATCGTTTTACAGAGCCATTCTATGACGTTTGATAATGTTGTAAAAATCACTCTTCTTATCGTTGATCACAACCAGGAAAAACTTAAGATATGGGCGGAAGAAGCTAAGAAAGTATGGAAAGAATCATTCTTGCCTACAAGCACACTTATTCCTGTGAACCAACTGGCTTTACCTGGGATGTTGTTCGAGATAGACGCCATTGCGGTGAAAAATTAATTCCTGTTAAGACGTTCAATAAGTAACGATGAAAAGCTTCTTACTCCGGTTCTGATACTTTCTTCATCTACCTGAAAGTTAGGAGAATGATTCATGGCAATCACTCCTTTTTCAAAATTGGAACCTCCTAGAAAAAAGTAAACGCCTGCTATTTTCTGTTGAAAATAAGAGAAATCATCATTAAAAAATGGAACCTGTCCATAATCTATAGCAACTGTATTTTTTCCATAGAGATTCTGAAGAATTTCCGTGGCTGATTTTGTAAGCTTTTCATCATTGATAACCGTTGGATTTCCCTGTACAAATGAAACAGAAAGAAGCTTGTCTTTATATCCGTTATCTTCTATAATTTTCTGAACTCCAGGAATTATTTTATCTAAATTAGAAGAATTCGTCTCATACAGATAGGTTTCAAAAAAGGACTCATTATTCTTAGAATAGGCCGTAAATTTTCCATCCATGAACAGATAGTCTTTAAAAATAGTATCAGGATTTGCCAAGCCAATTTTAGAATCAATAATAGATTGTAGTTCCCAGGGCTTAGCTTCAGGCTGAATACGGTAGAGAAAATTACTGATCTTTTTCGTTAACCCTTTTGTTTCATCTTCGGATAATCCATTTTTTAACTGAATCCTTATTTTCTTCTGATAGGCAAACATTTCATTTGGTTTCACCATTATCTGTCCTACAGGTATGGCCGTTACATGCAATCCATATATTTCGTCAGGATTTATTATAGAAAGCAAGCCTTTATCCAACATTTCTTTAGCTCCCTTGAAAGTTTCTTCTTCAGGTTGAAATATAAAATAGACGGTTCCTTTTAAGGATTTTTTATTTTTTGAAAGAACTTCAGCAATTCCTAATCCAACCGCCATATGTATATCATGACCGCAGCCATGCTGAATACCTTTTATTTTCGATTTGAAAACTTCAGGATCAGGATAATCATTGGGTAATGCATCCATATCTGATCTCCAGACTATTTTTTTGCCTTTTTGATCTCCTTTCAGAATCCCTACAACGCTGTAACCATATCCACCGGTCTTAACTTCCAACCCCAGATCAAGTAAATATTGTTTAATTCTTTCCTGAGTTTGCTTTTCATAACCTGCCAATTCTGGATTTTCATGAAATTCTCTTCTGATATTAACCAATTTATCAAATATCCTGTCTGTTTCAATCTGAACAGATTGATGGATATTGTTGGTAGATTGAGCAACTGCCTCCTCCTTTTTGTTTGATCCTTGTGCAGACAATGTCAGAGAAATGAAACACAGTACACTAAAAGTAAGTTTTTTCATGGTTATAATTTATACGTTTATCAGGGTTTATTTCAACAGATAAGTACAGAATAACTTTTATTATTACACTTTACAGCAATATATTCCCTGATGTCTAAAGGTAAGATTATTTCATTTTTAATTAAAAAAAATAATTACATCTCACACAATTTCAATATTTTATTTTCACAAATGAGACTTCTAATACTCTTTTTAAGGGTAATAAATCCTACCCTATTATTTAAAATAATTCTAAACTAGGTGAAAACACAGCGCTTTAAAAACACCATGAATAAAGGATTTGTTACAAAAAATTAAAATTACACCATTGTAAATTACGTAGAAATACTGAATCTAATCTGAGAGGATCTGATTAATTTCGGATAAACAAAAACTGACAACTATGGATAGCTTGAAAAGTATGCATTCATTTCTGGAAGAGAAATGGTATCTGAAAATCCGGCAGCTATAGATCAATCGGTATGATAACTTCCTGTTGAAAGGAGTTGAAGATATCTAACCCAAATTTTTAACGAAATGAATATTATTAACAAAATCCTCAACGTCGACGATTATTATTTCGACGTGTTTATGTCTATCTCGGAAGCGCTTGCCGGGTTTACTGTAAACGAGTTACAGTCTACAGGTTTGGCAGAAACCTATTACACCTACATTCTCAAAAGCTTAGATGCCGCTACTTTCGTAGAATTCCTTACTGTATCTAAAAACATTCTTGAAAAACATTCCGGTAAAGATGAATTGAATAAGGCTATTCAATCCGAAATTATCTCCAATCCCGGAATGAATGATATTTCCGGAAAAGTGATCACCATGTGGTATCTGGGAACCTGGGAAGGCGCTTATATCAATGATCTTTCTTACAAAGAAGGTCTTGTCTGGAACCTGATGCATTCTCATCCGCCCGGAGCAAAACAGCCTGGCTACAAATCGTGGAATATAAAACCTGTAAACAGCAACTCATGAATCCAACAAATAACAAAAAAGATGTGATCATCGTAGGAACGGGGATCGCAGGATCATTAATCGCAAAACTGCTGACTGATCATGTATTTGACGTAACAAAAGGTAAAATGATCCACCGTGCAGATGCAGGAAAATCGGATAATATCAGGGAAATATCAATCCTTATGTATGAAGCGGGTCTGGAAGCTGGTATTGAACTGGATTCCGTATCCTCAATGACCACTTACAATGAGTATATCCGTACTTTTTACAGAGAAGAAGCCAAAGTTCCCAACTCTCCTTATCCGAATTTGAAGCAGGCACCTTCTCCAAATGTTCTGGATATGGAGCACATTGTTCAGCCCTTTCCAGATAAAAAAGGATATCTGGTACAATTCGGACCAATGCCGTTCGCAAGTGATGCCATCAGAGTGGGAGGCGGAACGACCCTTCACTGGCTGGGAACGACTCCAAGAATGCTTCCGAATGATTTCAAACTTACCGAGAAATATGGTATTACCATTCCCCAGCCGAATTCCGATAAGCCAAGTCCGGTTAATTGGCCGATAGATTATGAAGAATTAAGGCCTTATTATGAAATGGCAGAATTTGAAATCGGGGTTTCCGGAGATGTTTCAAAACAGGAATATCCAATTTTGGAGAATAGGGAACAATATTATGGAGATTATGTATTCCCGATGGAAGAAATTCCGCAAAGTTATATGGATCATAAGATCATTGATGGGCTTAAAGGTACGAGTGTAAAGCTAAGCTCCGGAGAGATTCCTTTGATGATGATACCATCTCCTCAGGGAAGAAATTCTATTCCGAATCCAAAATACGGGAAAACAAAGATCATCAAAGCCGAACCAAAAGAATCGGGTTACAAACTGGTTTTGGACAGCTCTGAAAAAGAAGAATATAAGGCTCTCGGTTCTGTCTGGAATCCTTATATGGGCGAGCGCTGTGAAGGAAATGCGTCTTGCGTTCCCATCTGTCCGGTTCAGGCTAAATACAATGCTTTAAAGACCTTGAAAAAGGCATTGTATAAGCTTAATGATAATGAAAACCTTAAGCGTAATCCATACATGCAGATTCAGGCTCAGAGTGTTGTGTACAGATTAAGTGTTGACCAGAATGATAAAGAGAAAATTTCCAAAGTTCATCTGAGAAGGTATACTTCAAAGGAAAAAACAGATTTTGTTGAAGAATCTATTGACACCTCAGACGCTATTGTGATTCTGGCTGCCAATGCTTTTGAGAATCCAAAAATCCTGCTGAATTCCAAATATACCGTTAATAATGTTGTAAAAACGGCTGCCAACAGCAGTGACCAGGTGGGAAGAAACCTGATGGATCATATGGTAATGCTTACCTGGGGACTTTTCCCCGAACCGGTTTATCCATACAGAGGTCCTGGTTCCACCACCAATATCTCGTCTTTCCGTGACGGAAACTTCAGAGGTGAATTTTCTGCATGGATCTCTCCTCTTGACAACTGGGGCTGGGGCTGGCCGGCATTTTCTCCGGGATCAGATGTTGCCTATTTTATCACCAAGGAGAAGCTTTTCGGAGCAAAATTAAGAGAAGCACTTACGAACAGACTTTCAAAACAGGTTTTATTCCACTTCGAGATTGAACAGCTGCCGAATCCAAATAACAGAGTAACCATTGATGATCAGTATCTGGATGTACTTGGAATTCCGCGTCCTGTAATTCATTATGAATTAACAGAATATGAAATGAAAGCTATGGAACAGGCAAAAAACGCTTCTGATCAGATGTTCAAAAGATTACATATTAAAGATTTCACATCATACACCGCCGAAGACAAAAACTCTGTCATCTACAATGGAGTAAGATATTCCTATAACGGAGCAGGTCATATAGTAGGAACTCACAGAATGGGTTCTACAGCAGAGGATTCTGTCACCAACAGCTACTGTAAGGCTTGGGACCACCCGAATTTATACATTGTAGGAGCAGGAAACATGACCACTTTGGGAACTTCAAATCCTACTTTAACATTATCAGCATTCACAATCCGTTCAGTAGAATCTATCCTTGCTGATCTTGAAACTCAACTTAAAAAATAACAACATGAGACAAAGACTTATCAATAAAACAGCACAGCCACAGGAAACATTAACAGCAGGAAGAATGGCCGCAAGAAACGCGGTCGCTACAGAAGCCGTTTCATTGCCTTCTCTATTATTTGATTCAACACTTAGCAAAGAAGACTGGACTGAAGGATTAAAACACCACAGCAAAATATTAACTCATCTTTTACTGAATGATCAGATTGATGATTTTAATGCTTATTTAGGTTCTCAGTTCGGTTCAGAAGTGTCTGAATTAAAAAAAGGAGTAAACGAAATTGATTATAAACCCATTTTACAGGACCTTTTACAGACAGCCATTCTCATTGAGCATTCTACCATTCCGCCTTATCTTACAGCTTTGTATTCTATCAAGGATGGAACTAATGCTTTAGCTTCACAAATCATCCGAAGTGTTGCCGTAGAAGAAATGCTTCACCTGATCATGGTTTGCAATGTCCTGAATGCAATTGACATTCAACCCTCTGTAAACAAACAGGAGAACTACCCTACTTATCCGATGAAATTACCCATGAATGTTGATTTCTATATAGGTCTGGAAACATTCTCAAGTAACAGTATTGCCACTTTTATTGCCATTGAAAGCCCAACCAAACCTTTGGTAAAAGCTCCGAAATATGACCATGTAACAGATTCTTCAGCATTATATTCTCAAAGAGCAGCCGTACAGAATACCAACTTGTGGACCCTTGAAAACATGAAAGGTTTCATCATGGAAAATGTTCATACTATTGGTGAATATTATGATGTTTTATTCTTCTATATTGTTATTTTCCAAATCATTGCCTACTACAAAGCACATGGAACGCTGCCGAAGAATTTCGAAGAATTAAATACGGGAGGAATTTTTACAGGAAAGCCATCCAAACAAATCCGTCCTGAGCAATACTATGGAAGTGGCGGAAAATTACATTTCGTAGAAGCTCTAGATGGAGTAATTGCTGTTTTTCAGGAAATTAAGGGACAGGGAGAAGGCGCTGACGATTCTATTTTCGATGTTGATCCGTCACAATTTGAAGAAGGGATGGAGCTGGCTCATTATTTCAGATTTAAAGAAGTATTCCATGAGCATTTCTATCTCGGTGGAAACTATGAGCCTTTTATGGATGAAAACGGAATGATGCCTGTTACTACACCACCAACCGGAAAAGCCCTACCTGTAGAATGGGATGAAGCCTATCCTATGAAGCCTAATCCAAAAGTGGAAGATTATATTAAGAACAAAGAATTACATGCACAGGGCGTTGAGTTTAATAAAACTTACAGACGTTTATTAGATGCTATACAAAGTGCTGTGGAAGGAAACCAAAGAGAATTGGAAAAATCCATTATGTACATGTATGCCTTGAAAGAACAGGCTGTCAATCTGATGAAACAACCATTGGATTCACAAAATAATGCAGGTCCGACTTTCGAATACACCGATTTATAACCATAAAAACGATATATCATGCTTAAAAGAAAA
The DNA here is from genome assembly GCF_019317325.1 of Chryseobacterium sp. D764. Lineage (NCBI taxonomy): Bacteria > Pseudomonadati > Bacteroidota > Flavobacteriia > Flavobacteriales > Weeksellaceae > Chryseobacterium > Chryseobacterium sp. D764. The sequence goes on from NZ_CP079219.1 coordinate 1,271,556, forward strand.
AAAGAAAGTCCCAAAGCGGGAGAAGAACTGTTGCTCCGTAAAATGCCAGGCCAAAATGAAGTTAATCTGGCTGAGCTAATGGATGGATATTCAAAACTTCTTATTGATGATCCGGTGAGACCATTCAGAGAAGATAACCTTCAAGCCATCGAAAATAGTGTAGATTATGGAATCCTTGCAGCTTTGGATGGTACGTGGGTAAGCTATAATGTTAATTACAATAAAGATATTACAAAACCCTCATTAGCAAGCGGGGTGCATACTACCATTATGCCTTCTCCAGGAACCAATTCAGGAACAATTCCCGGAAAATTCGCTTTTGATAGTGAAGAATATATTGAGAAACTAACATTTTCAATCGTTCCCGGTGGAGTTCGTAACCGTGGTGGTGCGAGTGAACTTTTCTGTGGAGCTGTTAAATATGAGCAAAGCATAAAGAGCGTTAACACTGTACAGGGACAAGATGCTTTGAAATACACCCCTATCCACGAAGAAAACGGAATGTATCTATGGCTGAGTGATGTTTATAATCATGCAGCAACCAAAGAGTCTATTGAAAGAGATCGTGGTATTCATGCTGTTTCAACAGAAGATGCGAAATATGGATATACCGGCGAATACAGAGATGAGCCTTTGCTAAGGATAACACCAGACGGAGAAGCCAACCCCAAATATATTCTTCAAAGCCAGCTGCAGCCGGGACAGCCTTATTACGAGATTATTCCGGCACAGGAACTCAAGCCGGGAGCAGGACTTGATGGTCCTTATTTCATCCCGGACTACTCTATTTCCCGAAGTGGCGTTATTCCTCATGGAAGTACCATTACATTATTGGGAGATATTATTCCTCAAAATAAAGATAATACAACCTTCTATTTAGTGGAAGGCTCTCCTCAATTTCCTTATGGTAAAGAAGCCTGGGAAACGAATCACCTTTCCATTTCACGTACGATGGGGAATGCAGGAGTAACACCTGAAGACATCATTGATCTTGACAAACCTGCACCGGATTGGGTTCATGAAACCCTTAATGATGATAATGATCCGGGGTCAAATAAAATCTACACCCAGAGAATACTCGCAGATGATTTATATCCTTATTCTGTACGACCTGATCTAAGGCTCAGGGATACATTAAGAGGTCAGAAGGTCAGCAATTATGTACATGTGAGAATGTCTTCCAAAATGAAAACCGGCGCACAGGGAGGTATTTTAAATGTTCCTTTTGTAAACCGTTTTGTTCCTACTGTTGAAGTGGATATGGATATGTGGATTGAAACCATTATTGAAGATGGGAAAGAGGTTCTTCAGCTGCAATATGAGCAAATTGTATTCTTCGAATTTGATTTCGGGAATGATGGAGGTACCACAAGCTGGCCTCATATCCAGGTCAATACGCTTCGTAAGTTAGCAGACATCCCTGAAGATCAGAGAAAAGTGATTGAAGAACAGTTCTTCAATACTGGTGAAAATTCCAGTGCAACTTCAGGATGTCCATATCATAAAGGATAGAATATCATCAATATTATACAAAAAAGAGGCTGATTATTGCCTCTTTTTTTATGTTTTCTAAGATATATTAAAGATTCTCGTAGGTTTGGTCCACCATGAAGGATACTGCTTTTTTGATCTTTTCACGTCCTTCAGGTGTATTGGTGTCTATCCCGCAGAAAATACTGCCATTCAGAGAGGCAAACATATTGAGGTAATAAAGCCCTGAAACCATAATCGCCATGATAGAGCGATAGGTATCCATTTTATCTTTGAAACGGGATTCCATCAATAATTTGAAGATATATTCTCCGTTTTCCTCCTGGGTATCAATTAGTTTTTTTAATGATTTTCTGGGTTCGGAAATAGTCCACAACAATAGTTTTTGAGCCTCCTTGTTGGTGTATACGTGATCAAATTGTGAAAGCAGCATGTGCTCGATAAATTCTCTTCCTCCATCTTCCAGGTTCGGTTTCATCTTTTCTACTTCCTCACTCGTTACTTTCACCCAAAAGTCCTGTGTACGGACATATTCGTCCATCAGACCATCCATACCGCCAAAATAGGTATAGATCATTTTCTTATCTACCCCGGCAGTTGCAGCGATATCGTTGATCTTCAATCCTGCATGTCCTTTCGTTTTCAGAATTTTTCCAACTGCATCTAAAAATTTTTTCTTACTGCGTTCTTTGTTTCTAATACTCCCTGATGCTGACTTTCTTTCCATGACTAAACATTCAATATACAAGTTTAAGAAAATTTTTTATTATTTTAGACACCTTCGAGTGTCTAATTTCAACTATTTATATATATTTGCAAAAACTAAAACCATCCATTATATAAAAACACTATCGAGATTGAAAAATAAAACTATTCAGATTGTATCGTTAGTTCCCTCAGTTTAAAATGTTTCGAACATAAACGACTGGGGTAAAACACAACCCAACAGCATCATTTTATTTAATGGTGCTGTTTTATTCTCAGAAAGCTGATATGATATTAAATAAAATACTTTTCAATAGAAATTTTAACTTATTCTCTTCAATTACTGAAATGTAAATCTTATTTTAAAAAGATTTTCTGTCTTTTCTTATATGATCAAATTGGAATATCAGCATCATTCAAAAGAATAACTTCTTATTATTATAAAATTAATATACTGCAATTCAGCACATTAAATAAAATAAAGAAAATTTTCACTATTTTAAACACTTTATAGTGTCTTATTTTATATATTTGTACAAACTAAAACCATCTATATATTTTAAAACACTTTTAGGTTGAAAAATAAGACAATTCAGACTGTTTTATTTAGGTTCCCTTACTTTAAGACAATTTCGAACACGAAACACTAAGGTAGAAACACAACAACACAATTGACCATTAGAAATTTCTAATGGTTTTGTTTTTTACCGAAATTTAATTCCTGAGGTTATAACACACCGAATATTACAGATTCTCATAAGTCTGATTCAATAAAAAGGAGATTGCTTTTTTGATTTTTTCCCGTCCGCTGGAAGTATCCACGTCTATTCCACAGAAGATACTGCCGTTTATGGCAGAGTACATATTCAGATAATAAAGTCCGGAAACCAGGATAGCCATTATCGAACGTAATTCTTCACTATTTTCTTTAAAATAAGGATCCATCAGCAGTTTAAAAATATATTCACCATTTTCTTCCTGGGTGTCGGTCAGTTTTCTTAGTGATTTTCTGGATTCCGAGATGCGCCATAGAAGTAATTTCTGCGCTTCTTTGCTTTTGTAAACATAATCAAATTGTGACAGAAGCATTTCTTCCATGAAAGATTTTCCCCCGTCATCCAATTTTGGTTTTATCTTTTCTATTTCATCAATGGTTACTTTACTCCAGTAGTCCTGAGACCGGATATATTCATCTATAAGCCCATCTACCCCGCCAAAATAAGTATAGATCATCTTTTTGTCTACTCCGGCGGTAGCAGCAATATCAGTCACTTTCAAAGCAGTATGTCCTTTTGTTCTCAGTATCTTTCCTACTGCGTCCAAAAACTTTTTTTTACTGCGTTCCTTGTTCCGGATACTACCTGCTGCTGACTTTCTTTCCATGGTAAACTTTTCAATCATACAAGTTTATGAATTTTTTTTTACTTTAGACACTTTTTAGTGTCTAAATGTGTATATTTGCATAAACTAATAACCATTTTATATAAACGAACGATCAAAGTTGTGAGGTTGAGTGAGATCAGATTGTACCGTTAGTTCTCTCAGTTTAAATGTTTTTAACATTTCATGGCTGAGGTAAAACATTACTCGCAGCACCATTTTTATGGTGCTGTTTTTATTTAACAGACGTATTTTCTTTCATTTAAAAGTTATAAATACTCATTCTGTTGATTTTTTTAATTTTATTTTCACCTTAAAACACCCTATATCACAGGCTTTTATCAATTTAATTAAAATAATTTTATTTTTTTGAAATTTTAGACACTTAGAAGTGTCTTATTTTGTATATTTGCTTCAAACTAATAACCATTTTACATAGAAGCACTATTGAGTTGAGAAAAATTAAAAAGTTTCGAAAACAAGCAACTAAGGTAAAAACACTAAATGCAACAGTATCATTAGCTCTTTAATGATACTGTTTTTAAAATTTAGATTTTGATTTTGAAATACAGAAAATTGTATATACCGGTTTCGGTATAGAGTAGTTGATATGAAGAGAGACTGTCCCAGGACAGTCTCTTATTTTTAAAGGTCAAAGTTTAGTTTATTATCCTTTTGCTTTTTCGTCTGTAAAAAAATGATATCCTTCCTTTTTTTCAATAAGCTGTAATGGATATAACGATGGATTATACTCACCGTTCAGCACTTCATTCAATGCATGCTTTTTCGATTCACCAAATGCAATAACCAGGATATTTTCAGCATTATTGATCACAGGTGCAGTCAAAGTAATTCTGAACATTTCCTGAGGCTTCAGATAATAAGCAGAAGCCCACTTTTCTTTTTCATTTAAAACCTCCTCGCCAGGAAATAAAGAGGCAGTATGACCGTCATCTCCCATTCCTAAAAGGATAAAATCAAAAATACCCTCGTTCCCAAGCACACTTCTAATCTGTTCTTCATAAGTCTTTGCATAGTCTTCAGGAGTTACTCCTTCAGCATACATAGGAAAAATATGGTTTTTATCAACGGGAACCTGGCTGAGAAGAGCCTCATCCGTCATTCTGAAATTGCTTTTATCATCTTGTAAAGGAACCCAACGTTCATCAACCCAGAAAAAGTATACCTTATTCCATTCAATCTGTTCTTTATATTCCGGAGTTGCCAATAGTTTGAAAATGGCTTTTGGGGAAGAACCGCCACTGAGTGCCACCACAAAACGCCCGCTTTTTTGAATAGATTTTTTTGAAAGGTCAACAAATGCATCTGCTGCCTCTGTGTACAGTTTTTCCAGATCGTCAAATACTGTAATATTCATTTTTTGTCTGTTTAAATTTATATTGTTTTATACCCAGCTATGTCCCTGTCTCTCCACCAAAGCATTGCAATCTTCCGGTCCCCAGCTTCCTGCTTTATAATTCGGGAAGGATAAATCTTTATTATTTTCCCATGCTTCCTGTATTGTTGTCACAACATCCCAAGCCTCTTCTACCTGATCCGAACGCATAAATAAGGTAAGATCTCCTAAAAGAGCGTCCTGCAGCAAAGTTTCATAAGCTTCCGGAGTATCATCCTGACAGGCAAAATTATCAAAAATCATTTCTGCTGGTTTCAAATCCAAAGTCAGTCCCGGTTTTTTCGTCATAAACTGTAATCTGATATCCATCATCGGCTGAATATTAATAATCAATCTGTTAGCTGATAAAAGATGTGGGCTGTCTGAAAATGTGGAATGAGGAAGCGGCTTAAACTGAATGGTAATATAAGAATGCTTTTCTTTCATTTTCTTTCCTGTACGAACATAAAAAGGAACATCCTTCCATCTTTCGTTATCCAGATAAAATTTTATTGCAGCAAAAGTTTCTGTATTGGAGTCTGAAGCAATTCCGTTTTCCTGACGATAACCTTTCACTTCTACCCCGTTTATGGTACCTTTTCCATATTGACCTCGTACAGCATAATGATCTACCTGATCAGGAGAAATTCTGCGGATACATTTTAAAACATCTACTTTACGGTCTCTGATCTCGCCAGACTGCAATGAAGCCGGCGGTTCCATAGCCACCATACACAAGATTTGCAACAGGTGATTCTGAATCATATCCCTTAATGCTCCCGTCTGTTCATAGAAAGCACCTCTTGTCTCCACTCCTACTTCTTCCGCTACGGTAATTTGCACGGATTCTATATATTTATGCTTCCATAAAGGTTCAAAAATAGAATTCCCAAATCTGAATGCCAATATATTCTGTACTGTTTCTTTCCCTAAGTAATGATCAATACGATAAATCTGTTCTTCTTCAAATGTTTTTGCCAGAAGACTGTTCAGCTCAATCGCCGACTGTTTATTATGTCCAAAAGGTTTTTCAATAATAATTCGGTCTTTCTTCGGATCGGAAGCTAATGATGTTGTTTTGATATGATTGGAAATAGTGGTAATGAAATTAGGCCCTATTGACAGGTAAAACAACCTGTTGGCTCTCATCCCGTAAACAGCATCAAAATCCAATAATTTCTGCTGTAGATTCTGGTAAGAAGTTTCCTCATCCAGCTGATGTTGAAAATAAGTAATATGAGCCTGAAAGCCTGCCCAATCTTCAGAAGTTACTTTTTTTCTGGAGAAGCTTTCAAGGTTTTCCTTGATATAATTTCTGAAATTCTCATCAGTATTTTCGGCTCTTCCCAATGCTACAATATTGAAGCCTTTGGGCATTCTGCCGTCAATATATAAGTTATAAAATGCCGGAAAAAGTTTTCTTTTTGCCAGATCTCCCGTTGCACCAAAAATAACGATAGATGTTGGCTGCAAGATTTTATTTTGATTCATTTTTTTTCCGAATTTAATTGTTTGCACTTTGCCAAGAAGTATGGAAAACACCATCTCTGTCAATACGCTGATAAGTATGAGCTCCGAAATAATCACGTTGAGCCTGGATCAGATTTACGGGCAGAGATTCTGTAGTATAGGCATCAAAATATCCCAAAGCTGTCTGAATTCCCAAACTTGAAATACCGTTTGCAGCAGCATATCCGGCAGTTTTTCTTAGAGCTTTGATTTTCAATTTTACCAATTCAGAAATATCATGATCAAGCAGAATATTAGAAAGATCAGGGTTTTGAGTATAGGCAGAATAGAATTTTTCCAGCAATACGGAACGAATGATACATCCTCCTCTCCAGATTTTCACAACATCTTTCAATGGAATTTCAAAACCGTATTCCGCAGATGCTTTTACCAGCAAAGACAAGCCTTGTGCATAACTGATTAATGTTGAAAGAAAAAGAGCATCCCCTACTTCCCTGATAAACAATTCTGTATTTTCCGGCTTTGTGATTTCTTTTTCAGCATATATTTTGGAAGCCTGAACTCTCTCATCTTTATAGGCAGATAAAATTCTTGAAGTTACCGCAATATCAATGGTAGGAATAGAAACACCAATTTCCATGGCCTGCTCAGAAGTCCATTTTCCGGTTCCTTTTGCTCCTGCTTTATCTAAAATCTGATCAACAAGATAATTTTCTGTGAATGAATCTTTCTGAATAAAAATATCTCTGGTAATCTCAATAAGGAATGAATTCATTTCTCCGTTATTCCAATCTCTGAAAACCTCGTAAAGCTGTTCGTTATTCAGCCCGGCACCTCTTTTAAGCAGATCATAAGCTTCACTGATAAGCTGCATTATGGCATATTCAATACCGTTGTGCACCATTTTCACGTAGTTCCCGGCAGATCCTTTCCCCATATATGCTGTACATGCTTCGTTGTCTACTTTTGCAGCAATAGCTTCAAGCATTGGTTTAAGAAGTTTGAACGCCTCCAGATCACCTCCAGGCATTATACTAGGACCTCTTCTGGCTCCTTTTTCTCCACCTGACACTCCCATTCCCATAAAATGCAGTTTTTTAGATGCCAGATCAGCAACACGTCTGTTGGTATCTTCAAAATAAGAATTCCCTGCATCAATTACGATATCACCTTCATTCAAAAGCGGGGTAATGTTTTCCAGGACTGCGTCTACAGGTTTTCCTGCAGGAACCATAAGAATAATTTTCCTTGGGACTTCTAATGCAGATACAAAATCTTCTAAAGAGCCTGTACCTTTTACTTTCATTTCTGAAGCAGCACCATTCTCTAATTCTTTTACTTTCTCCTGATCAAGGTCAAATCCTGCGATTGAAAACCCGTTGTCAGCGATATTATAAAGAAGATTCCGCCCCATTACTCCAAGGCCAACTATTCCATAACTATATCTTTCCATTATATTGGTATTAATATGAATTTAATTACAGAGAATAAAATTACGTAAATGCCTATAAGGAAAAAAATAAAGGAAGAAAAAAATTCGCCAGACTTTCGTTTTGCCCTCATTTATAAGCTACTAATATTCACATTTTCACAGGTTTTTCTTTTTATAGAAAAAAATTCAATCATTATTATGGTAATGATCTATTAAAACAGTCTGTTTTTTGGCATAATTAAACTTATATTTGCCAAAATTTATAAAGTAATGAACTATAAACTTGAACTCAACACTCAGGAACCTAATTCTAAAATTGTTTTTAATACCATCAAATTTGATTCGTTCAAGATTAATATAGTTGAAAGATATATCGGGTCAATGAAGGCTCGTCCTGCATTATGTGAAGTTTTATTTAAAGTAAGAACTTTAGATGATGTACTCATCAACAGAAGAGATGGTAATATAAGAGTAAAGATTAAAGGTGATGATTTTGAAACATATCAAAAATTATCCAGAGACCTGAATTCTTATGAGTATAAAAACAAGTTGATCAACAGAAAAGAGGTAGAAGAGAATTATGTTCATTTCATCCTGAGTTTAGTGATCACAAATTATCAGCTTAATTAAGCTGTTCCGGGAATTGTCCCCCTACAAAAATATAGAGGGACAATTCTCAAAACATATGTATAAGAAACAGACAGTTCTTAGTATTTAAAAACTGTAAACTACCCGAAAAGATATTTGTTTTTCAGCATTTTCAATCTGAAAAACATTTAGAAAAAATAAAGTTTAAATCAAATTATTTGTTATTACGTAGGATATTGCTTCGATAATATTTTTTACACCAATTCTTTCAAACAATTTGCTTCTGTGAAACTTTATGGTACTGGGTGACACAAATAATTGCTCTGCAATTTCTTTTATTTTTAATCCCTGAAAATAGAGTCTTATAATTTCAATTTCCTTTATTTTTAGGGTAACTTTACATTCTTCCGTCCATTTTCCCGTAAAGAAATTATATTTCCAATAACTTTCTGAGGTATTGGATATAATCCGGATATTTCCTGCAGTCCGATTAAGGGAATAGGACACGACACAGACTATTTTAGAGATTTCTCCATCACCATAAAGCTCTATAGATGTAATCCCGTGATTAACAATCACATATACGCTATTGGTATATTTAAGATGGAAATCATAGGTAATGGTGTGTACTTTTTTCTCTTCCGGTGAAAGACATTATGTTATCCGATGGAGACAGGGAACTACAGGAACATGGCTTCCCAATGCAGCAGGTCAGACTCTTACGGCAGGACAAAGTTTTTACACGATTACCTGACTTACTGAACAGACTGCATCAGGTACAAATCGCAACAATATGTAATGGAAACCAGGGAGCTTTCTCACCAAAATACAAGTTTTACCACTCCGCCGTTAACTTATTGTAACATGACCGGAACAGGAACAAACGATTATATCTCTAATGTGAAAGTTACTCCTGTCAACTTTCCGGTAGTGGATAATACTTCGGTTCAAACAAACTATATCAGCTACATTACACCGGTGACACTTATCTATTGAAATACAGAAAAGTAGAAATTCCAAGCTGGACTGATGTTACAGTATCCACCAATACTTACACAATCACGGGTTTACTGGAGCTTACAAAATATGAAATGCAGGTTTCCAATATCTGTAACGGAATACCGGGAAATTTCACAAAACTGTATTATTTCACCACTCCTACAGTAATCTACTGTCCGATATCAGCAGCTAATTCTACAGCGGAATTCATTTCAAAAGTTACGGTAAAGCCTAATGTAATAAGGAAATGATCATGAATCTATGGCATCTACCAATTCCGATTTCACAGGAAATCCTTTAAAGTTTATTGACTTGATTCAAGGTTCCACAGAAAACCATATTATACTTGATAAGACTTTAAGTTCTGGTATCAATGCAGGTGTTGCGATCTGGATTTATTTCAACAGGAACGGAGAATTTGATATCAATGAAAGAATTCTCGCAGACGGACCTAATGGAAATCCAACAGCAAGTACTACCTTTTCTGTTCCTCATGATGCTTTCATAAGCCTGACTGATCATAAGTATGTAGTCATGAGAGTCGCATTACAGAAAGACGGAATTCCTGTAAACTGTATGAATTTCAAGGATGGTGAAGTGGAAGACTACACTGTCAGAATCTCAAAACTGGCGGTTTCTAATTCTCTTAACCAGGCAGATATTCACATTTATCCTAATCCGGTAAGTTCGGTATTGTATGTAAAAAACATAAGTACAAAAGCTAAATATAAAATCTACAGTGCTGTTGGAAGACTCATATCTACCGGAATAATTCTGAACAATACTATTGATCTCAGCAATCTTATCAACGGAATATATATGATAGGAATAGAAGATGGAAATACAAACGTTCATAAAAAATTAATAAAAGAATCATAATTGATTTTTAAAAAAGAATTCGTAATTTTTAAGATCAAAATTCAGCAATGCATGAAAAGCTTTATATTTAGTTTATTGTTCCTGATATTAGGCATTCCTATTTGTGCTCAGAGAGATACAGATCACTGGTTTGCACCTTATTACGCCTCTGTAAATTATACGCAGGCATTATATCTTTCTACCGATTCTGCAACTCCTTTTGTTGTTACGATTAACAGCAACAACGTTCCGATTGGTAATGTAACTATTAGTAAAGGCGCTCCTCAGACGTTTGTGGTACCCATTGGTAATATAGCCGCCAATGTTACGACAGATGCTTTCACAACCATCAATAAAGGTTTATATGTACAAGGGGCCAAGCCATTCTACTGTTCATTAAGGATGGTAAGCAGTACTACACACGCTGAAATCATAACAAGTAAAGGAAAAGCCGGGATTGGCAAAGAATTTTATGTAGCCGGAACTCCTACTACCGCATCACTTACGTTGTATAACTTCACGGCAGGTATATTGGCAACAGAAAACAATACGGTTGTAACCGCTACATGGAACGGAAATGTAACATTTTTTGGAGGAACACCAACAAATCATTCGCAGACAATTACTCTTAATAAAGGACAATCTTTTATTTTTGCCGGAGGTCCGGGAGCAAATGGTCAAAACCTATCTGCTTTTATTGGAGCTAAAATTGTTTCTGATAAACCCATTACCCTTACCAATGGAAATGTAAATGGAAATTTTGGAAGCAACACCAGTACGGGCTCGGATGCAATTCTTGATCAGTCTGTACCTACGGATAGACTTGGAAGTACTTTTGCCATGGTAAGAACCAGATCTACCAATGCTGACCTGGAAGGAGGTATTGTTGTAGGAACAGAAAACAATACCCAAATATTCATCAATGGTTCCAGCACTCCTATTGCGACCATCAACAGTGGGGAATTTTACAGAATTTCAGGAAGCAACTATGTTCAGCAGGGAAATTCCGGGCATTTTAATATGTTTATTACGACTTCAAAAAATGTCTATTTATATCAGATGGTTTCTGTAAACAACAGCAGTGCAACCTGTGGTTTCAATTACATACCACCATTAAACTGTTTTCTACCCCGAAAAATTGAAGAAATCGGGAAGATCAATGAAATGCCAACAGGACCGGGAGTAACAAGTACTGTCCCAACCGGAGCTATTGTAAAACTGAATATTTTAACAGAAGTTGGAGCCAATGTAATGGTAAATGGAAATACTCCTACAGCTGCAGAAGGACCTTTTGCATTGACGGGGAATAGCGGCTGGGTGACCTATGCTATCCCATCTATCACCGGAAATGTAACAGTTGTTTCTGATAAGGCCGTAACCGCAGGTATTAACGGTGGATACAGTACATCCGGATATGGTGGATACTTCGCAGGTTTCTCTTCTATTCCATTGATTTCCAAAAAGACAGGAGAATGCATCCCGGGTATTGTACTGGAAGTAAGTGACAGCTATGACACCTACCAATGGTTCCTGAACGGAAACCCTATTACCGGAGCCAATGCCAATACTTATACTCCACTGATTGCAGGAAATTATACGGTAAAAATTGCAGTAGGCAATTGTAATCCGGCAACTACTCCGGTTTATAAGGTCTATACCTGTCTTGAAGAATCTACCAAAGCGGTAACGGTTTGTGAAGGACACCAGACTATAGTACCGGAGTTTACCAATTCTACCCAAACTTATGTCCCAAGTACAGTAACTATTATTACACCTCCGACAAATGGTACAGTTACTATTGATGCATCAGGAGTACTTAATTATGTTCCCAATTTCGGTTATCTGGGTACGGATACTATTGTTTATAAGTTTTGTGGAAACAATCCGGATTTTACAGATTGTGAGCAGGTAACTTTAACTTTAACGGTTTCTGAAACTCCAATCGTTAAAGATGCTGCCTTACGATCATGCTTTGAGCCTTCCAATCATGCACTTGGGGTATTTGATTTAACTTCAGCAGGGGTTAATATACAACCAGGAACTATTAAACATTATTATCCGTCTCCAACAGATGCACACAATGGGACAAACCAAATTCTGAATCCAGCCAATTACATTGCTCCTACTGGTGTAGTTTATGTTAAAGTAAGTAATGCCAACGGATGTTATAGAATTGCAGAAGTCACCCTTACAGTTATCGCTCCTATGTACTCAGATGTATTAAAGGATAAAATTATCTGTATGGAAAATACAACCACATTAGATGCAGGGCCAGGTTTTACTTCTTATGAATGGAGTACGGGAGCGACAACACCGTCCATCAAAAATGTAGGAGTTGGAACCTATTGGGTAGATCTGAAAAACAGAGAATGTACCACCAGACAAACGGTGAAGGTGTATGCTTCTGAAAACCCTGTCATTTCGGAGATTACGATTAACAATAATTCGGTTACATTAACTGTGATTGCAGGAACAGCGCCTTATCAATATTCCATGGATAATATCAACTGGCAGAATGAAAATATATTTACCAATATACCCCGCGGAAGCAAAACTTTCTACGTAAAGGATTCATACAATTGTATTCCTCTGCAGGTAGAAATCACAGTTCCTAATCTGATCAACATCATCACTCCGAATGGTGACGGAATAAATGATATCCTTGATTATTCTGCTTTAGCAAATAAACCTAATTTTATATTCAGTATCTATGACAGATACGGAAGTAAGATTCATGAAGGAAGTAAACTGAACGGATTCAAATGGGACGGAGCCGTTGACGGCAAAAAAGTATCTACCGGAACCTATTGGTTTGATATGGGCTGGAATGAGACCAACAAAAAACAGACTCCAATAAAATACACCGGATGGATTACAGTAAAAAACAGAAATTAATCCCAACCTTCCACAGTAAATCATTGGCATTTAAACATCTATTTATTATGAAAAAGTTATTATATATATTCCTCATTATTTCTTCAGGTCTACTTTGGGCTCAGAAAAACAGCAACGTACAATTTGCTGTTTACAATGATGCCATTGGAACTGCCAGCATGTTTGATCTTTACAAAAACAGTATTGAGAAAGTAAACGTTTATAAAACCAAGGCCGCTCTGCCTTCTCATTTAAAGAAATTTGATTATCTCGCTGGCAACGGCTTAATAGAGATTAAGTTTAAAAAAAATGAAGGTTATCCTGATAGTTTATCACTGGAAATGCTCAATGAGCAGAGCAATCTTCCAAAGGACAGACCTGTGTTTATTGAAGGATATCAGTTTAATGATACCACTACCCGGGTCTATAATGAAATGATTGGCAACATTGAACTGGCAGATTTTAACGGTCAAAAATGTATCCATATTTCCACCATAAAAAATTAATGACCTGCATTAACAGGATATTGATTAAAAAAACAGAGGCTATTTCATGAATGAGATAGTCTCTGTTTTTTCATTGAAGCTTTTAATTTTATTTTAAAAATCTGGATTTCTTGTGATAGAAAAATTCAGGTATATGTAAGTATAGAATCTTATTTCTGATATTTCTAAAGGATAAACTTTAAGCGATTATGATATCTTTTTAAATAAACTGGTGTATTATTTTTAATACACAACACATTACACCAAAAAATGTTTCTTCCATTTCGCAACAGTATTCCGGCTCAATTTAAAATATCTTGCCAATTCAGAGTTACTCAATTTATTGTTTTTCTGATAATCAAGGATTTCAAGAATCGCCGATTGATCATAAGAACGATGTCTTTGATTATCAAACTGGGTCTTCTTATCAGCTTTAGGAAAAATAATATCATTGATGGTAATAACATCTTTTACCGAAAATCTACTTTTGGATAATATGGATTCACATTGTTCTTTTTTGGTGGGATGCTGCAATCGTAAGATATCTTCGTATATTCTTTTATAATCAGGTGATTCACTTTTTTGCATAAATTCTTTATATGTTTTAATCAAATAATACCCCGAAAGGGGGCCGAAGCGTGGCTGATCTCCGGCCAATAATAACTAAACTCTTAGCCACAAAGAATAATTTATCTTTGAAAAGTTCACTTACAACAATTTATCTTTTCTTGGAATACAAATTTGATTAATCCTCATTGTTTTTCCAAAAAAACACCTATCACATAGGTGTTACAATACATTGAAATACTAAATTATAAATAGTAAAATAGCGATGTGATATAATAAGCTTCTATTTATTTTTTTTCATCCACAGATAAATATCCTCATCCGATGGAATCCCTAATCTTTTACGCAAACGGTTTTTTCTGGTCTGTACAGATTGGGGCTGAACAAAAGTATAGGCAGCGATATCCTTGGTAGAAAAATTAAGAAATAACAGAGCACAAAATTTTAATTCTGTACTTTGCAGTTCTGGTTCTATTTTCAATAACTTTGATATAAACTCAGGATATACTTCCTGAAATCGGGTAAGAAATTCCGGGTCATTATTTTTAGCCAACTGGGAGACTTCCTCAAATGCAAAATTCAATTTTTGATTAAGTTCCTGAGTTTCCTTTTCTTTTATATTTAGCACTCTATTTTTCTTTTTCATCCTGTTATGTACAAAAAAGATGATAATAATTGCACCCACAAATCCTATAAGTATAACGTATAATAAAATGTGGGTTCGGTGCTCCAAAGGCTTCTTTTTTTCTTCTACAAGAAGACCTACTGTATCTTCCAGATTCTCTTCATCTATCCTCTTTAAGCTATCATTAAGACTATTATATTTGAGCTCATATCTCTTTCCATTATCTATCTGACCGGTTTTTTCATATGACTTGGCTATTAAATGATATAACTCTGATAATTTTTTTAAATTCTTTGCTTTTGTGGCAAGCTTTATTGCTTTTTCATAATCTACAATTGCGGAATCATATTGCTTTCTCACGTCATGAATTTGTCCTAAAAGCTTCAATGTTGCAAAATCATTATTCCCCCAATCAACAGGCACAGACCGAGCTAAATTCATATAAAACTCTGCAGAATCAATTTTATTTTCATTCAGCTTTGCTTCAGATAAAAGCAGCAATGCCGCTTTTAAGCTTGTATTCATTCCGACGTCCATTTTTTTTGATTTCTTCAATTCATCAACAATCTTCTTTCCATAGTACGTAACAGAGTCATACTTTTTTTTCTCAAGATAATTTTTCCCAACCTGAACCAGAATCATTCCTTTTATGGCATGTCTGGTAGAATCATTTTTTAAATCATTTGCCATCAACAAATTCTTTCTTAATTTTTTTAGTGCTTCATCATACATTTTAATTCCTCTGTAATTAATACTGTATAATATATTCATGGAAATTTCCTGATCTTCAGCATCCGAATTTTTAAATTCAGGTTCCATCATCTTTAAGAAGTAATTGCTTTTATTATACTTGTGCTGCATAGAAAAAGCAAGCGCTAAATTATAATAGGCAGACAATTTACCTTCTGCATAATTAATATGCTTAGCGTCATCCAGTATCGAAAGATTCAATGTAACCATTTCATCTGTCTGCCCTTCAATAAGAAGTGCATTAGATTTCTCCAGTCTCTTTTCAATAGTTCTTGTGGTAATTTTAGACTGTGCAAAAAGCAAAAAATGAAAAAACAAAAAAATAAATTTCATCATATAGTAAGCATGTGTAACAATTTATATACATAACAAATATAACAGTAAAATCAAATAAAATTAAAACCAAATAAATGATTTAATTATTAAAAAATCAATAATAATAAGAAAATACAATATCCAATTAATCATTATACGAGAACTACTGCTATTTCAGGAGCAATTATAAAATATTTAAAGAAAAAAGGAATCAATATGGACATGACATAGGTATGACACAGATATGACATAAGAATTATTACTGTTTCTAGCTTATTTTTCAGGAATATAATTTTATCGTCACAAAACCCATCATAACATTATTAAAATTTCAAACATAATTACGAAGACAATAAATTATTGTACAAAGTAAGCATTTACCCCTCCATCCATATTTCAATAATCATTCAAGAGCCTTTTACTTAAAACCCAAAATTAAACACACATTTTACATACGATGAGAGAGCGGATCATAAAACAGAAAATAATATATGATTAAAAATAGCATCTGATTATCAGAAAGTTAATATCATGTCATAGCTATGTCATAGATAAAATTTTGCACCACATTAAGTCACGAATGTAATATTGCAACAACAAAATGTACCCTCTTGATTTACAGCACATGCAACTTACATATCTGTGAGTCTAAGTGAAAAAAAACAAAATAAAAAATCTTTACATCTATGAAAAAATTATTATTACCCGCTGTTCTCCTTACTTCATTGAATGTGTATTCACAGGTTGGGATGAATACTTCAACACCCAGCGCTACGCTTGATGTAATTAGTAAAGGGACCACAAGCACTACAAAAGCCTTAGAGATTAATGACAGCACCAATAAGGAGTTGCTTAGTGTATCTGATGATGGCTCTGTACGGCTGGAAAATTACAAGAATTTCAATTTATTGGGAACTGATGCTAATGGCAACCTGAAAGATGGAACAACACTAAGCATACCTTCTATCGTAGGAATTGCCACAGGAATTACCTCAACCAGTGATCTTCCTGCCAATACAGAGGCTAAGTACACTTTTACTACTGACAAAATCAATGCTGTAAACTTATCATACAGCTCAGGGAATTTTACAGTATTGAAAGCAGGATATTATGGTATTTTGCTTTACACAAAAAAAAATGTTGGTATGAACTTTCCTACAACTGGAGGAACAGTACAAACCTTTATAAAGAAAACTGCTTCTAGTACTACAACTGAACTTTCTGTAAATCAAAGTAGTTTGACTGACAATCTTACTTTCGAAGCAAATACTATAGGAGTAACTACATATTTTAATGTCGGTGAAATAATAAGTTGTAGAGGTAACTACACAAGACCTCACAGATTAACTACAGCTTCATTGAGTATTGTATATTATGGTACTTAATATCTATACTGAATAATAAAATATCTATTTTCAAATTATAAAAACCACTTTTGGTCTATCACAAAAGTGGTTTTATTCAATTTTTCTTCATTATGCTTTTTAAAGATATCCATATCGGTGAATTGATACAAAAACGGGTGAAAGAAACCGGCTTTTCTTCAGACAGACTCCTGAACTTTATGCAATGCAGCCATAAGGAACTTGCAGAGATGTACAAAAGCAAATCTCTGGATGCAGAGATTCTTCTTAAATGGAGCAAGCTTTTAACTTATGATTTTTTCAGGATCTATTCTCAACATCTTTTGCTGTATTCACCTCCTTTGTCATCAGATTATTATCAAAAATTAAAACAAAAAAAAACACAGCTTCCAGAGTTCAGGAAAAATATTTATACCGTTGAAATAATTGATTTTATTCTAAATCTTTTAAAAACAAATGAGAAAACCAAACAACAGATAATAGAAGATTACAGAATCCCCAAAACCACTTTATACAAATGGATAAAAAAATACTGATTGAGCTTTGAACTCATATAAATCAAGATTTTTAGTTGCTGCATACATTCCAATATCCCTCTATTGAATGTATGCTTTCCTTTTAATTTTTTATAAACTTACGATTCTATAACACAAATGAAAAGTGTATCACTGCAGGATTTCGGTCCTGCAGCATGATATGAAGATGTATCAAAATAACGGTCAAAAAAATAAGGATTGGTTTGTCTCCAAAACAAAGTAATAATGATTGAATTCTATGAATATAGTTTAGTATTACATTTCTATTTTTTATCCCCAACCTTTTTTTAAGAATTTATTCATTAATTCTCAGGGGAATTTTATTTTTGGTTGGGGAATTTTATTTTAAATACAAAAACCTCTGAAACAGAGGTTTTTTATGATCATAAACTTACGAGCTTATCCAAGCTTTTCATATTAATCCAGCTTATCAGCCAATAGGAAGTCCACAGGCATTCAGAGTGCAGATCATTACCAGTACAATACTGGATAATTTCATAGTTTTCATCATTCCATCTTATTGATTAGCTCCTCCATTCACCAGTAAATGCTGTCCGTTCACAAATGAAGAAAGATCACTTGCAAAAAATTCCGCAATATTGGCTACATCTTCCACTTCTGCCAATCTCCCCATCGGACAACTTTCAATCAATGATTTTCTCAGTTCAGGATAGCTTCTTTCTTCTGCAAAAATTCCTGAATGGTCTACAGCGAAAGGAATAATGGTATTCACCGTTACCCCACGGTGTCCTATTTCTTTTGAAAGTACATCCACAAGATATCTGGGGGTTGTTTTACTTCCACCATATACTGCCATACCCTGCACAGGAAAAGCTGTAGTAGACGATGCCACATAGATAATCCGTCCGTTGTTCTCTACATTCAGAGCGGCTTGCTGCATGGTGAAATAAGCTCCTTTGGTATTGATTGAAAACAGTCTGTCAAACTGCTCTTCAGTAAACGCTGTTACAGGAGTTTCTACCATTTCAATACCGGCATTGGCAACCACGATGTCTATTTTCCCGAATGCTTTTCTGGCTTCCTCAAAAAGATACGTAATTTCAGTCACTTTACTTACATCTGCCTGTACAGAAATCACATTGCTTCCCATTGCTTTGATGGTGCTTTCCACCTCATCTGCAGAAGCTTTATCCCGTGAATAGTTTAATACGATATCAGCGCCCAAAGCAGCATAACGTTCTGCGATAGCTTTTCCTAAACCTCTTCCTGAGCCTGTAATAATGGCTACTTTATTTTGTAATGAATTCATTATTTTTGATTTTTTAATTTGAATAATAATTGTGTTTAAAAATAAATTTTATTGAGTGGATGATTCCGGCACCTGTTTTTCATGGATAGTTTCAACGACCTTGTTATTCAGCCAGGCAAAGAAAAATCCGGCAATGATGGGTATCAGTAATTTTAATATCGGGAGCGGTTCCAATGGCGGGTGAACTCCAAACAAAATAATCAATCCTAAAAACCATGCGGGTATGTTATTCAGCTTTTGGGTTCCTGCGAAATACGCTAATGATCCTATGTAAAAAAATACAGACACCGGAAACCCAAATGCCCCGATAAATTGTCCCAAAAACCCGGATGTCAACTGAATCAGTACCGCCATTCCCATTCCCAGAATAATCTGTAAAAATGCCCATAGAGAACTGTGCCACTTTTTACCGAAAATATAGAAACTCACCCAGGCTATGAACATCACCCACGTAGGCCATTGCTGTGAAAAAGAAACAGTGACGGCAATGGCCCCGAAAAGGCCGAATGCGGCTGCAATTGGTAAAGTTTTCATACTATATGATTATGCCATAGCACCGTTTACCCCAATGGTTTGTCCGCTGATCCATTTCGCATCATCTCCGGCAAGAAAAACCACAATTTTCGCAATATCCCCAGGTTCTCCCAAGCGGTTAAATGCATTTAAAGAAGCTAGCCTGTCTATCACTTCCTGTGATTTACCGGTAGTAAAAAGTTCCGTATTGGTAGGTCCCGGAAGAATTGCATTTACATTGATTCCTCTGTTGCCAACTTCTTTTGCAAATACACGGGTCAATTGTTCTACAGCAGCTTTTGTTGCTACATAAGTGCCATAAGAAGGCATCATCAGTCTTGTAGTAGAAGATGAAAAATTAATGATACTTCCATTGTCGGTCAGCCTGGCAGCTGCCTCTCTTAAGGTATTGAATGTCCCTTTTACATTAATATCGAACTGACGTGTAAAGTCCTCATCAGTAGTGTCTTTGATCAGTTTGGTAATCATAACACCGGCATTGTTTACAAGAACATCCAGTTTTCCATAATGGCCGACAGCCTGATCAAACAATTGTTTTACAGCCTCAGGACTGCTTACATCCGCCTGTATGGCAATGGCCTCACCTCCATTGGATTCTATTAAGGCTACAACATCTTCTGCAGCCTCTTTTCCACCTGCATAATTGACGATAACTTTTGCTCCTGCTGACGCAAGCTGTTGAGCTATTTCAGCTCCGATTCCTCTTGACGCTCCGGTCACAAGGATCACTTTGTTGTTTAATGTACTCATATTACTTTGTTTTTATCAATGTTAATTTGATAGGACAAAGTTGATACATTACGCTCATCAAGGACGTACAAGAATTATAGCAGATGTTGCAAATATCTAAGATTGGCTTCCAAAATACTGTTTTCTGTATTCTGCGGGGCTTATTGAAGTGTGTTTTTTGAAATAATTGCTGAAATGAGGAGTTTCAAGAAAGCCTAATCTTGCTGCAATCTCTTTAATACTGAGTTTTTCATTCTGAAGCATGACTTTGGCCTCAGTTGTCGTTTTATCGGCAATCCATGAGCTGATTGTTTTTCCCGTTTTACTACTGATAACACTGGAAAGATAATTGACATGCAGGGCCTGCAGGTAGGCATAGTCCTGAACTCTTAACTGAGCATTTGTTTTTCCGCTGATCAGATCTCTGAAATGCCGTTCTACATTCAGTTTGAAAGTTTTAACAATCTGTGAACTGCGATTCCCTTCATAAATAGGGTCATAATCCTGAAAAAAATATTCTTTGATCTTTAACAGTAATGCAATCACTAGAGCTCCGATAATCTTATTTTTATATAAAGAATGTCCTTTATACTCTTTGTGTATCAATCTATATAACTCTTCTATCTGGCCGAATTGCTGCTGTGACAAAACCCGGGGAGCAATAACTTCTGACAAAAGAAAAGAAAAATCCCGATAGACATCATCATGTACATATTCTTTCAAAAAGCCTTCTCCAAAAGTGATAAGACATGTATGCTTCAGTTTTTCCCATTCAAAAATCCTGTAATTTCCGGGGTTGGTAAAGTATACGGTATCTGAGGTCACTTCAAACCGCTGGTCATCTATCGTATAATGTCCGAATGCACTCTTTATAAATAAAAAACTGAAGTAGTTTGGTCGAAAAGGCTCAGAACGGAAGGGTAAATCTTTGAATGTTTCTTCTAAATGATGAATGGTAAAGCCAGATTCCACTTCCAGATAATCAACAGGAAGATCCAGCTGCTGATAAAGCTCACGGAGTGTCCGGACATTCAGTTTATCGTTTGCCATTGCATTAATTTTAGGTAAATTTAAAAATTTAATCGAGCCTTTCTACATGAAATATTGTTTACTGTGAAAAATTTCTTAAAATAAAAAGAAGAAATACTTTCTCTTAACGACTGGGAAACAAATCACAAAAGAAAACTTTTGTGGAAGGATTCATAATGGATTAGAAATTCCTTCAATGCTTCCTTGCTGAACAACCATAAACAAAATTCTGGTTATCAGTACTTTAAAACACATGCATTAAAAAAATTAAGAAAAGCTTTGTTTTTATGACCAATCGGTCATATATTTGTATCATTATTTAAAGGTATCATGGCAAAAGGTGAAGAAACCAGACAGTTCATTATAGAAAAAGCAGCTCCTATTTTTAACACAAAAGGGATTGCAGCTACTTCTATGAGCGATATTATGGAGGCAACCAAATTGTCTAAAGGCAGTATGTATGTTCACTTTGAAAATAAGGATGTTCTTGCCTGTGCTGCCGTTGAGCATAACATGAAACTATTAAGTGATAAACTCCAAAAAGTTTTGAGCGGGCATACAACTTCCGAAGAGCAATTATTAGCATATATTGATTTTTTTAGTGATCCCAATCACCCACCGGTTGTTGGAGGCTGTCCTTTATTAAATTTTGGAATGGAGGCTGATGACACTAATCCTGTAGTCAAAGAAAAGGTAAACCGTGCCATTAAACAGGGACAGGAATTACTTTCCGGTATTATTGAAAAGGGAATTGCTAATAAAGAGTTCAGAGCAGACTGGAATCCGGCTGATTTTGCAACAGTTCTTTTTGCCATGCTTGAAGGAGGTCATTTGATGTCAAGAATGTCTGGTAATAATGACAGAATGGAGGTTATTGGCAATAGCCTGAAAAAAATGATAGAAGAAAATAGAGTGTAATTTTTTTTATCAAAAATATGACCGATCGGTTATTTAAATTAAAAAGAAAACTTTAAAAAGTATAATCATAACAATTAATTAAAAAACAAAACAATGTCAAAAACAGTTTTAATTACAGGGGCGTCAAAAGGTTTCGGAAAAGCATGGGCAGAAGCTTTTTTAGCAAAAGGATACAATGTAGCGGCAACAGCCAGAAATGTAGAAACACTTAATGATTTAAAAGAAAAATATGGAGATTCTGTATTGCCTTTAACCTTAGATGTAGACAAACGGGAAGAATCTTTGGCTGTGGCTCAAAAGGTACAACAGCACTTTGGCAGCATTGATATCCTGATCAATAATGCGGGGTATGCATTAACGGGTGCTATTGAAGAAACGAATGAACAGGAAGCCAGAGCACAGTTTGAAACCAATTTCTTTGGAACTCTGTGGCTTACGCAGGCTGTACTTCCTATTATGAGAGATCAGAAAAGCGGCCATATCATTCAGGTATCTTCTATTCTGGGATTGGCAACTTTACCAACAATGGGACTTTATAATGCTTCTAAATTTGCATTGGAAGGGTTAAGTGAAACTCTAGCTACAGAGGTAAAAGAATTTGGTATTCATGTTACTTTGGTAGAACCTAACGGCTATGCTTCCAATATCTGGCATACAGGAATTAATACTCAAAGCAACCCCGTTTATGATGGTCTTAAAAAAGCCTTTTCGGAAGCTGAGAACTCTTTCGGAAATGTAGAAGCCACAGCACCGGCATTGATAAAATTAGCCGAAACTGAAAATCCTCCATTGCGTTTATTGCTTGGGAAAGTCGCTCTTCCTTTTGTAAAACAAAATTATGAACAGCGATTAAAAGTCTGGGAAGAATGGAATGAAGTATCCGTAGAAGCTCACGGATAATTTTTCAGAAAATACAATCATAAAATAAGCTCCGTTTTTGTATAAAACGGAGCTTATTTTTTATCTTTTAAAAAAGGAATCTGTTATTTTCTTAACTCACAGATCTCTTTTACTAATTTAGGATACATCTTATGAAGATCAGTGCCTCCTTTTGGCTCACGCTTCATCTGGCGGTTCATACCGTCATAATGATTATCCGGATACTGCTCGTGCACCGCATCTCTTATTTCTGACTCATCCTCATTGTCATGATTTTCGGAATAGGCTTCATCTGATACATACAGAAGTCCTTCTCCCCAGCAATCACCAATATTAAAGCTATATTTTCCACTTACAAATGACTGGATATCCTGCGTAATATCTTCAAAAAAATCTTTTCCTTTAAGGATCAGCCAGCATCGGAAATAAATAAATCCGTCATCAGAAAGGAAGCCATCAAAAACATATGTCCCTTTTTCTGATCTGAAATCACCTTCAAGGATAAAGGAAAGTTCAGCAATTTCGGCAGTATACAGTTCACTCAATTTTTCCTGAAGGGTTTTTTCAAAAAGAATAAGTCTTTCTTTCCCAAATTTGGCAAGATAAGCCGTTAGATTTTCCAGGTGTTCATCAATATCATATTCACTCCAATGGGCTTTTTTATATGTATTAGATTTTTCGATAGCTTCCCAGAAATAAATATCTGCTTTTTCATTTTCTGAAAGCTCTTTTTTCTGGGGTATTTCTTCGTTCTCCTGAATTTCAGTATATCCTTTTTTTATCTTTTGGCTGATGAGTTTCTCAGATTCCCGGATGCACTCCTTTTCGTCAGCGAATTCTTTAATAGTTTCACGTCCTTTGGTTCCGGTTTTCCCGAATGCAATTTTTTGTATAGTTCCTGAATAGTCAATATTCCAAAATTTATCAGAAAGTTCTTCCTGATTGATAAAATTTCGTTTCATAGAAGTTTATATAATGTGATAGGCCGAAAACCGTGTTTTCAGAAAAGCGAAACTACAAAAAAAATGAAGAACCAGGCGCCTTCTCCAACACGTCTTTTCACCAGATCAATCCTTATACTATTTCCTATTTACCACCTGTAGTGTCTATTTCGATACGAAATATGACTACTTGAGTACATTACCCGTTTCCCTAGCGATTCTCAGAGCATAATTTTGTCTCATCAAAAAAGAAAAACAAATCTAAATCTAAATACAACAAAACAATGAAAACAACAATTTCAAACATCCTGTTAGCAGCAACTTTTATTTTAAGTACTCCTGCAATATTCAAAGCGCAAGCTAATAACACCCATACGGCTTCGTCAAAATCTGACATCAGTATCCGTCCTTTTCATATCAATATTCCACAATCTCAACTGGATGAACTCAAAAGAAGAATCTCGGAGACCCGTTTTCCTGATAAAGAGACAGTAAAAGATGCTTCTCAGGGAATTCAGCTCGCTCAGTTAAAAGAACTGATCACCTATTGGGGTAATGGTTATGACTGGAGAAAAGTAGAAAATAAGCTGAATGCGCTTCCACAATTTGTAACAAAGATTGACGGACTTGATATTCAGTTCATTCATGTACGTTCAAAAGAATCTAATGCAATGCCCGTGATCCTTACTCATGGCTGGCCGGGTTCTCCACTGGAATTTATTGATGCCATAGGACCTCTGACTGATCCCGTGAAATATGGAGGAAAAGCAAGTGATGCATTTGATGTGATCATCCCAGCTATCCCAGGGTATGGTTTTTCAGAAATACCTACAGAACTGGGCTGGAATCCAGATCGTGTGGCCCGCGCCTGGGATGTTCTCATGAAAAGACTTGGGTACAAAAAGTATGTTTCCGAAGGTGGTGACCACGGTTCTGTAGTATCTGATGCTTTGGCAAAACAGGCTCCTTCCGGTCTTTTGGGGATTCACCTTACCATGCCGGCCACTATTCCTGCTGAGCTTGTAAAACCCATCAATGCAGGCGATCCTGTGCCTGCCGGACTTTCCGCTTCAGAAGCACAGGCTTACAATGCAATGAGTACTTTCTTTGGAAGAAATGCAGCCTATGGAGGAATGATGGTAACACGTCCACAGACAACAGGGTATCTACTTTCTGATTCTCCAAGTGCTTTAGCTGCATTCCTTTACGAGAAGATCGCTGAATGGAGCGAAAGCGACCTCCACCCTGAAAATGTAATCGGCCGTGATGCGATTCTTGATGATATTACGCTTTACTGGCTTACCAATACAGGAGCATCTTCTTCGCGTTTCTATTGGGAGAACAATAAAAATAACTTCAGCGCTGATGCACAGAAAACAAAAGACATTAAAGTTCCTGTAGCCATTTCGGTATTTCCTCACGAGATTTATCAAGCTCCGGAAAGTTGGTCAAAACGTGCCTATCCTACTTTATATTATTATCATAAAGCTCTAAAAGGAGGACATTTTGCCGCCTGGGAACAGCCACAAGTCTTCACAGAAGAACTTAGAGCCGCTTTCAAAGATTTAAGAAAAAAATTTTAATAACAGATCATCAACAATATTGTTCAATCTAAATAATAAAAATATGGAATTAAATACCATTCAGGAAGTAGAAAATACAACAGTAGTTAACATCAATAAAGTGTTGTATTCAGGTAACGTTGTAGTAACCGGAGGACGCAACGGGGAAGCTAAAAGCAGTGACGGAAAACTGGACATTGAACTGACCTCACCCGGAGCAAAAGGAAACGGAACGAATCCGGAACAGTTATTAGCTGCAGGATGGTCCGCGTGTTTTATCGGAGCTATGCATTTGGGTGCTGTTAAGATGGGAGTTAATCTTCCTACGGACCTGTCTGTCAATAGCTCAATAGATCTGACATCCAATAATGACGGATTTTTTCTACAGGCTCATTTACAGATCATTTTACCGGGTCTTCCTATAGATGAAGCCAGAAAAGTTGTGGAAACAGCACATGCGACATGTCCTTATTCAAAAGCAACCCGTGGAAATATCAATGTAAAGATAGATGTTGTGGTGTAGTTATCAGACTGTTCTTATAGCGTTTTGATTGAAATCTTCCTTGCCTTTTGGGTAAGGGAGGTTTTTGTTTTTTAATGAAAGAGAAAATATTCAAAACGTAAATGAATACCTAGAAAGAAAATGATCTTTCAAGATATTTCATCCTTAGTCTTTAGAATCGATATTAATTAAATGCGATCAGGAAATTTTAATCATTAATGTCCTCCAAAGGTCATAATAATTATGGTAAAAGGCAAAACAGATCTTGTAAACATTCTAAGCTTATTCTGTAAAAAAAAATCTCAGGTATTGTAGATAAAATACGACTCAACACTATCATCGAAACAAAAAAAGAGCATATCTATCATCAGATATACTCTAAAAACTTAGAAAAAAAACAAAACGATAAACAACATTGCTTTAGTGGAAAATGTGTTCTTCTCTTTATATTAAAAATGTACGTTTCCATTTGGTCACTGTATTTCTGCTCAGCTTAAAATGGCTAGCCAGCTGGGTATTATTTAACCTGTGCTTTTTCTGATAATCGAGGATTTCAAAAATAACCTGTTTATCATAGGATTTGAATTTTTGACTTTCAGACAATCCATCAAAAAAAATGATCGTATTAATCTTCAGCACATCAGATACTGACAGACAGTCCTTGGCTAAAAACCCTTTGACAAATTCTCTTTTATCAGGGCATTTGGCTTCGATAAAATCATGGTAAATCTGTTTATAATTGGGGCCGATATTTATGATCTGTATTTGCTTATCCATTTATTGAGCGTTGATTTTGGAATTCTGTATTGATTCATGATTTCTAAAGTTGTCATCTGCTTATTCTCCAGGAGCTCCAGCATAAAGTCTATGATCTCTTTAGTATATAAGCTTTTCCTGAATTGAGGCAGCTGGGATTGTTTCTCTTTTTTATTGGGGCTGGATGCCGGAGCATATAAAATCAAATGATTGGAGTACAGTCGGAAAAAGTCATATTCAAGCAGTTTACACCATTTTAAAAGTACATCTGCACCTACAGACTTCTGAGAATACATTTCTGTAATTTCCTTTTCTGTTTTCTGCAAAAACTTACAGATTCTGGTTATCTCTACTTCTTCTTCCTTTACTCTTTTATACAGCAGATCTCCGATATGAATATCTTTTAAATTTTCCATCTATATTAATTTATTTACTGTTCAAAACACCATCATCTCCTTCGGAAATAAACTCATGGTCTTTCATGGTCATATTTTTTGTGATATCTTTAAAAAGTAAATTCACCTGATTTTCATTACAAAAGGTAATATCAATATCCATTCTTAAAACTTTGCCCGAAGAATTCAAGAATAGAATAACCAGGTATTTTTTTAAAATGCCTTCCTTGATTTCAATATTTACGATTTTTCTGTGCGGCATTTCAAAACGAGGTTTTTTACCTGCCGAAAGCCATTGATAACTTTTTATGGAAAGGATCTCTCCGGAGTTTTCATATTCGAAGATAAACCTGTTTTTTAGTTTCCCGTATAGCAATGCCAAAAGAGTAATAAAAATAAACAACATTGGAAGTAAATGATAATCAAGGAATCTAAGTGTAATAATTGTTACCAATAGGAATACAATCAGTAGCAGCTGAAAAATCATATGATGAATTACTTTTTTCTTATTGTTTATTTTCATTGAACTCTCAAATTGTGAAGATCGTTATGTTAATAAATTGCTTTTTATAAAAAGTACTTTGAATTCAAATGGCGGAATATTTCTACTCCGCTCATTTTAAAATGTAATTAAAAATCTAATTCTTGTAAAAACTATATCCTGTAGACTGTACTCCCCAGTTCTGTAAAAAAGCAGCATTTGTAATGGCAGCACGGGAAGATAAATTTTCTATTCCATATAATAATTCTACTTTATATTCAGAATCCGGATCAATACTAATCCCTGTTCCGTCACCTACACTGTAATTAGCATACAGAAAGTATCTGAAATTGGCATTGGTAGCGCCTCCTACAGCATATGGATTACCTGAGCTGTCTAAATTTGCCGCATCAAAGAAGTAGGGTGAAATCTGCGAGGTCTGCATAACCACCGTTACTGTATTTTGTTCCGTCCAATCATTTACTCCAGGTCCTGTTTTTTTGTAAAGTCTTGCGTATGCTCTGCTATTGAACAATACAGGAACTTTAATCTTTCCTGTTCCACTTTCAATGGAAGTTTGGGAAAACGGACCTAAATCACCGTAATTCATCTCAAACCATAATCCCCAGGATACAGTACCTCTTCGCACAGAACTTGCCGGAAATTTCAATCCAATCGTAGAATTGGGAACTACCCAGCAATTATTGGCATCTATCTGAGGAGAACCTCCGTTTTGCGTAGGATTTCTTATCGAAGTTAAAGCTACATTCCTTGAATCATTTTGTCTGATATTACTATCCAGATTATAGACAATAAAATCATCCGGATCCACGGGTTTGAATATTCCTATATTTCCATTTGCATCGGACACCATTGGAGTTCCGGCTGGAATGATCGGCAAATCTCTGACCCGTAAATTTCCGTTGATATCTAATGTACTTGTAGGAGAAGTTGTATTGATTCCTACATTTCCGGTTTGTCCGGACACGGTAATGGATAGTCCAAGCATTACCAATGCTAAGGATGTAATTTTTCTATTTTTCATAACCTTTGGTTTATTTTTTTTTGACATTCATCTGCTTATTGATCACCTGAATTTTAACAGAGGAGATGTACGTCTCCCCTGTATAAACCACCCTGAAATTTCACTTAAAATACGTGGGAACATATTTAACATTCATTGTTAAATCAGGTAATAAATTGTTAGGACAAAGATCAGATAACCCATACGGATGGTAAAATAATTATTGTAAAAATAGATAGTCGTGATTGTAATTTTAAATTTAATAGTGTGTAGTTTAAAAATGACATTGTATACTTTTGCTGGCCGTTAATTTTTCCTAACTTTATAATAATAATTCACTATATCTATTAAAAAACACACATAATTATCAATCCACAACTGATGCCTCTTAAAATCTATATTTTCATTTTATTATTCTGTATACAAATCTGTTGTAGCCAGCAGACAGCCTCTGTTTGGTATGATACAGACAACGGACTTCCGCAGAATAGTGTAAAGGATATTACCAAAGACAAATATGGATTTATCTGGATGAGTACAGAGAACGGACTTGTGCGGTATGACGGATATAATTTCGTAACCTTTAATCATCTTAATCTTAAGAATAACAGATTCTCCTTTTTTTTTGGAAATGCTGAAAAAGACTCTATTTATAATTTAACCGCTTACAGTGAAAACACCACTTTAATATCCAAAAGAAATGTAAGTATTTTACAGAAAAAGAACCACTGCATAAAAAAAGTACTGAGTGAAAGCAGGTCATATTCAGTATTTATGAAAAATGGAGTTTTAGAAGAGATTGATCTTAAGAAATTCTTTATTTATTTTAATAAGAATAGTTATTATCATCTATCTAATGATGGAACAATACAGTATAAGCATAAAAATATTGCGACAATAAAAGGACTGCCGAAGGATTTTATATTGGACACGTTTTGTTTGGGAGAAAATATATTTATTATATCCAAGGCACTGAAAAAAATCGTTAAAATCACCTCCGAAAAAATTACATACACAGATGCTCCTGATATTTTTTTCCAAAATGATGTCAAGGTATACTGGAGTCAGATTAATAATCAGTCTTTTATTATTCAGGATCGCATTCTGTATAAAATAGTCTATGAAAACAATGCTGTCAGTTTAAAAAAACTTGCAGCTTATGACCTTAAGAAAAATTCTTTATCCTCTATTTATCATGATGAAGCAAATAATAAGCTATACCTGGGAACCTTATCTGATGGGCTTAATGTAATCAAATTCAATAATTTTCATGTGGTCAACAAATCAGATAAATCTTATGATAATATTTTTTATTCCCTGCTGCCTTTTGGAACGGATAAGGTAATTACATCTTCGGGAGATGTTTACAGTGAAAACGGACTGGAAAAACAATATCACTTCAGTACAACAAGCAGGTATTTTTTATTATATGATGATCAAAAAAATATAATTATTCAAAATGATTTTTCTCTACTGCGTTTTCTTAACAATGTCAATTATTCAGGAAAGGAAAAACTTTATTTTGGAAAAACAGCATCTTGCCTCTGGAACATGAACAATTATTATGTCATAGCATTTCATACAGCTTCATTAAGTACCCAGCTTGCTTTTTACAAAGATGCCAGTTTTAAAAATCCATTCTTACAACTTTCAATCCCAAATATTGTAACCTCTGTGCAGGAATATGGTCAGAACAAATGGTTGGTGGGGACCAGAGATGCTTTATATTCTGTAGAAACTCCCGATTTCACATTAAAAAAAGTATCTGAAAAGTCTTTGAATGTAAGGGAAATTGTAAAAACGAATGATGGAAGCTTCTGGATCATGACTCAGGGAAACGGCTTTTTTCTTTACAAAAACAAAGAATTAATAAAAATGCCTGAAGATAAGGACGGCTACCTTTTGTTTTCACATACAATTCTGGAAGATAAAAAAGGATTTTTCTGGATCAGCACCAATAACGGATTATTTCAGGTACTGAAAAACAATCTTCTGAACTATTCCAGAGATAGGAAGTCTTCTGTATATTATTACAGATACAGCAAAGAAGATGGGTTCAATACCAATGAATTCAACGGAGGATGTTCTCCCAGTTCTGCAATTCTACAAAATGGAAGTTTTGTTTTCCCTTCCATAAAAGGACTGGTATTTTTTGATCCTAAAAAAATAAAAAGTTATTATCCGCAAAATTTCTTCATGGAACGTGTTGTATTTTATGATTCGAAAAGCAACATACAAGAAAATACCATCAATTTGGAAAATAATTTCTACAAAGCCTTGATTTTGGTAGATGTACCTTATTATGCCAACCGGGTAAACCTTGTAATTGAAGCCAAACTAAAAGGCTCTAAAAATGAGAAATGGGAGAAAGTAAATAGTGATGGGAAATACTACATCACCAATCTGGAACCCGGAAAATATCAGCTTATCATCAGAGTACTAGCCTCTCCAACAGGAAAATACATTTACAAAACACTGAATATTGATGTAAAATATCTATTCTACCAAACATTACTTTTTAAGTTTTTTGTCATTTTAATTCTATCACTCATCTTATTAAAGCTAATCAAACTACGAATAAGAAGACAGGAACTAAAAAAAAGAGAACTGGAAAAAATCATTGAAACAAGAACTCAGAAATTATTAAAAACAGTTTCAAAACTGGAATATACAAAGGAACAGCTTCGAAAAGAAAGTGTTCAGCAGAAAAAATTGCTGGAGACAATAAGTCACGACATTATCACTCCTATCAAATATCTGTCTATTGCTGCAAAGAAATTGTATGAAACTGATGAACACGATCATTATATACAAAAAAAGCACTTTGAAAGCTTTTATAAATCTTCTATAGAGTTCTACAACTTTGTAAAAACCCTGAAGGAATACGCCGAAATTTATAATGTTTCCGAAAAAAAGGAAACCTATAATATTTACGAAGTTATTGAATCCAAAAAAACTCTTTTTGAAGGAGCTGCCAAAGAACAAAACACGCAGATCATTAATCATGTTAAAAATCCTACTTACTCCCAAATCAACCAGAATGTAGTAGCGGTTATTATTCATAATTTAATAGATAATGCGATAAAAAATACAACAAATGGAACCATAGAACTGTCTACTATTGAAGATGACAGCATCTTTTTTCTGGAAGTAAGAGATACAGGAAAAGGAATGAGCCAGGAACAGATGACGTACTATGAAAAGCTTCAGAAAAATATTGAAAATGAAAAACTCATTTTACAAAAATATAGCTTGGGACTGCATCTTATTCTTCAGTTACTCATGATGATCAACGGTAAAATAGACTTTAAAAACAATAACCCATATGGAACAATAGTATCGATTAAAATAAAAAAACAAAAATATGGATAGAAAAATTATTATTGCTGATGATCATTTTGTAGTAAGGTTGGGAACCACCCTTATTCTGGAATCACACTACAAAGATGTGAAGATTTCTTACGCAGAATCTTATACAGATCTAACAGATCAACTACTCATTGAGAAATTCGACTTATTGATCCTGGATATCAATATGCCGGAGAGTAAGTATCTGAGCATGATTGGTGAAGTAAAAAAAATACAGCCGGATCTTAAGATTTTAGTGTTTTCGGTGTATGACAATGATATTGCAGTACAGTATATCATTGAAGGGGCTGACGGATACATTAATAAATTATGTGATGAAAATAATATCCTGGAAGCCGTAGAAAACATCTTTGAAACAGGAACTTATTATTCCCCGGATATTGTAAAAAAACTGGTTTCTTCCGCTAAAAAAGACACTCCTATCAACCCGATAGAAGCCTTATCCGAAAGAGAAAAGGAAATATTTGATTTATTGATAAAAGGATACGGCAATATTGAGATCTCGAATGAACTGAACCTGCATCTTTCTACAGTAAGCACCTACAAAGCAAGAGTCTACAAAAAACTAAACATTAAAAACACGGTAGATCTTGTACGGTTAGGAGATAAAAACCAGGCACACAAATACAAATAATAACGAGCATTCTAACAAACACTAAGATGTAATACCAAAACAAAATCCCCAATATCAGATGGATAAAGGGGATTTTTTATTTTTAACCAGCAATTATATTATTTAATTACTGATTCTCCTTGAAGCAATTTTACAGCTTCTTCATTATTTTGCATCAGAGCATGCTGCAAAGCTGTGTTTCCTCTGTTATCCTTTATATTTTTATCAGCTCCTTTTTCTAAGAGTATTTTCAGGATTTCTGTTCTGCCAAAAACGGCTGCATAAATCAGAGCTGTTGCATCATTGTAATTTTTGGCATTCATATCCGCTTTAAAGGAAATAAGTAATGAAACCATTTCTTTGTATCCTTTAAAAGCGGCACCCATTAATGCTGTATTACCACTTTGATCCTGCAGATCAGGATGAGCTCCGTTTTCAAGCATCCATCGGGCCGCTTTGTAATGGTTATGGTATACGGTTAAGATTAAGGGAGTATAGCCTCCTGTGTTTTTAGAATCAATATCTTTTTTTAACTTAGACATGGCTTCTATATTACCTGTCTTTGCATACGAAAAGATGTTTTGCGCGCTCATTCTGCTCATCGCAAGAAACAAAATAACGACGGAAATAAAGTATCTCATTATTCTTATTTTGAAGACAATAAAGATTCCAGCTGCTGGCGGTCCATTTTAACATATTGCGCCAGACGTTTTCCATATTCTGAATCTGCCTGATAGAAGTAAGAGATCATTTTAGCCACTACTTTTTTATTGGTAACACTGTTCAAAGCATTTCCAAGGTTTTTAATCAGGTTATCCTGATCTTTTTTAGAGAAAGACCTGTACAGTTCTCCGGCCTGTTTAAAATTATTTTCCTTATCTATTTTCGCCTGTACTGATGATGTACCCATTGGAAAAATAGTCTGAGAGTATTTGAATTTTTTGTTATCGGTCACTTCCGGTTTTCCCGCTGACGGCTGGTAATTGACTTCTCCGCTTTGAGGTCTCATAGACATGTAACCGTTTTGATTGTATGTCATCGCTTCATTCTTTGATGCATTAATTGGTAATTGCTGGAAATTTCCTCCGATCCTATGTCTCTGAGTGTCAAAATAAGAAAATAGTCTTCCTTGTAACAGTTTATCTTCTGATGGTTCAATTCCCGGTACAAGAGTTCCCGGAGAAAAAGCGGCCTGTTCTACCTGCTGAAAATAGTTCGTCGGATTCTGATTAAGAGTCATTGTTCCTGCTTTAACCGATTTTGCAATAGATTCCGGCCATATTTTGGTCACATCTACCGGATTAAAATCAAGCTTTTCAAAGTCATCTTTTTTCAGCATCTGTATATACAAATCCCACTTCGGAAAGTTTTTATTGCTAATAGCATTGTACAAATCTCTCGTAGCATGTTCTATTTGTGTAGATTGAATTTTATCGGCCTCTTCCTGAGTAAGATTCTTTTCGCCTTGCTGAGGAACCCATTTATACTTTACATACGTTACTTCTCCTTTTGCATTGACCCATTTGAAGGCATGTACCCCATTCCCCTGCATTTCCCTGTAACTGGCAGGAATACTATAATCTGAAAACAACCAAGTCAGCGTATGCGTAGCTTCCGGAATATTAGCCATAAAATCAAAAACCCTGTTATTATCAGAAGCGTTATTGGTAACCGGAGATGGTTTAAAAGCGTGAACCATATCAGGAAATTTCATGGCATCCCTGATGAAAAACACCGGTAAGTTGTTTCCCACTAAATCATAATTTCCCTGATCAGTATAAAATTTAACTGCAAATCCTCTTGGATCTCTGAAAGTTTCCGGAGATCCCTGCTGATGTACTACAGTAGAAAATCTTACCAATACAGGCGTTTTCTTTCCTGCTTTTGATAAAAAGTCAGCCATGGTAACCTCTGAAAAATCGGCATCTGCAACAAATTCGCCAATAGCTCCGGCCCCTCTCGCATGCACTACCCTTTCAGGAATTCTTTCTCTGTCAAAAGCCGCTAACTTCTCAATTAAATGAATATCTTCCAGTAAAACAGGTCCGTTATTTCCTACCGTTTTAGAATTTTGATTATCTCCTACAGGGCTTCCTGTATTAGTTGTCAGTTGTTGAGAATACAGTGTAGAAGTGATAAGAATCCCAGCTAAAAACACATTTTTTTTCATAATTTCTTATTTATTGTGGAGCAAATATAGACCGTTGATCTTCCGAATCCTTCTCAATAAATTCAATTTAGATAATTTTTAAAATCTATCACAAAACAACAGATCAATAGATATAATCTACTTTATTATTAAAAAAATAAGAATTATAAAATGATAATAAGATCTGGCTTCTGACAATTTAATTTGCTATTCCTGTAGTTTAATATCTACAGTTTTGAACATTTATCAGATTGAAGAATTACTTAATTTTGCAAAAAAACAAATGCTAAAAAAAATAATATTAATTATAATTATTCCAGCAGCAGCCATTTTTCTGGGATTAAAATTCATCAAAATAAGTACTGTTGATCCTCCTATAATCAATCAGCTTAAAACAAAATTCTCCGGAAATATTGAAGATAGTCCTTTTCAAAAAGAATATCTGAATAAAGATGGACTCGTTGTGGTAAATGTTTGGGCTCCGTGGTGTAAACCTTGCATTCAGGAAATTCCTACTTTCAAAAAAATAAGTAAAGAGAACCCAAACATAAAGTTTGTTTTTCTATCTATTGATGAAGATGCTGAAAAATTAAAAACTTTTCTTGCTAATAATACAATCAACGATATTACGCTTCAGAATATTGAATACATTGAAGCCATCAAAACCTTTTTAGGAGGAAATGGTCTGTTGGGATATAGTTCCATCCCATTAACTTTTATCATAAAAGATGGAAAAGTAATTGATAAAAATGTAGGCAGTATAGATTACAATGAGTTTACTACTCACTTGAAAACACTACAATAGAATCTATCATTTAATCATAAGAATAACATTCAAATTAACTGATCCGCTGAAAAACTGAGGGTTACGGATGTTGAGCAGCGGTTATATAAGATAGGCGTACAGCTTATCTTTTTTAAGATCTATCTACAATTAAAAATATTTTATTTTTTTGAGATGATTTCGGGCAGCAAACATTGAGACATTCTATACTTTTTTAAAAAAAACAGAAAAAATAATTCAAAATAATGGGACTTTGAATCTTTTTTCAATACATTTGTGGCTTGATTATCTCATTAATTTGAGTTTCATGGTTATTAGTTTTTATCCCCAGCATTACTGGGGATTTTTTATTTCAACCAATACCTGCCCAATTCTGCTCCATCAGCACTTCAAAAGTTTATTAAAGAAAGGAGGGAAGTAAATTCCATGGACCCATACAATTTGACAGAATATAAAAAATCCATTTCCGGAAAATTCCGGAAATGGACACCACTTTATCATCATCCAAATCACAACTAAACTATGAACAAGGAAGCAATAGTCTGTGCATCGCTGCCACTTAATATTTCATCGTAAGCTGCAGAACCTGCTGCCGCTCCAAATAAAGTTCCTGTATTATAGCCCGCCTGGTTTACATTGTCTTCTCCGGCATACACAGGATTGGTTGCGGACGGCATATTTCCCCCGTCAGCAAGCTCAATCCATCCTTTATTAGCTCTCATTCTTCTTACCTGTGAAGCATGTCTGGCTTCAACAGAGTGAATCTGTAATGCAGCCTGAAGCACAACTTTATTGGACATTACGTTTCCCGCCTGTCCTTTATAAGCTCTTACTCCGGTATCTTCAAAAGCCTGGGCGAGAATAAGAAACTGATTATAATCTGTAAAAGGCGAAAAATTTCCGCTGGCTGTAAAGTCAAAGGTTGGTTTATTTCCCGGTGTTGTTCCAAGAGAAGTGAGTGTACTTTTCAGAAAGCTGACATGGGCTGATTCATGTTTTGAAATCTGCATAAAAACAGTTCTGTCTCCAGTGGGAATCAATCCTGGTGTGGATAATCCTATACTGTAATATTCATTTTCAAGATATTCCAGAGCCAATGCCAGTTGTAAGGCATCCGTCAGGGTACTTTTTAAAGCATAGCCTGTTAAATTTGTTTTTGTAGTTTCCGCTTTGGCGGAGGCAGCCATCAGCGTTCCTAATCCAAGCGGTACTGCAGCTGTAGCTGCTTTTTTTCCGAATAAAGACATATTCGTAATCGTTTCCAGTCTTGAAGCTTCCTTTGTGAAAAATTGATCATAAGAAAGCTTATCCAGTAATTTAAGAATATTCATAATGTAATTTTTAAAGGTGAATGATTAGTTAATGC
Source organism: Chryseobacterium sp. D764 (assembly GCF_019317325.1). Lineage (NCBI taxonomy): Bacteria > Pseudomonadati > Bacteroidota > Flavobacteriia > Flavobacteriales > Weeksellaceae > Chryseobacterium > Chryseobacterium sp. D764. The sequence continues at coordinate 1,308,692 of NZ_CP079219.1, forward strand.
CTCTTTCTTTCCAGGTAAAAGGTGTTTTGATAAACGCTCCTGCAGCCATTACGATATCTTTGGGCTCTTTTGCAAGATCAAGTCCGTTCGCATCTATCACATCATCTCCCGAAAAATCAGCAGTTCCCGGATTAATTAAATTTCTGATGGCGGAAGCATGCCTGGCCTCTACCGAAACTATTTTGCCGGCAATCACCAGATAAGCAGGATTGGAAATATATTTCCCTGCCCCGTTGTAGGCTGCTACTCCTGTATCTTCCAAAGCTTTTGCTGTGGCTAATACGGAATTACGATCATTAAAATTCACATTCGGATACTGGAATTCCAGTTTGGGTAGCACATGGTCTGTAGCACCGCTGATGGCTGCTTTAAAGAAATCCCGGTGAATCACTTCATGATGATAAAGGTCTGTGAAAACTTCTTTCTCAATACTTGAAATTCCCGTATAAAAATTATTCACCACTTTCGTATAAAAATCTGCTTCCAGCTGCTCGAGTGCATAGGCATAGTTTAATATGCCCACATCTCCTGTCCCCAGATCATATTTAGGTTCATCTATGATCTGAAAATCATCATTGTCATCACATCCTATGAAGGTAAGACCTGCGATGGCTAATCCTACTCCACTTAATTTTAAAAAGTTTCTTCTGCTTGTATCAAGGGTAACTCCCTGATTAGAAACCTGAATTGTTTTTTTCATGCTATTATTTTTTTAGTGTTCGGATATATAAAAAAGAAAAACAGCATATTCCGGTATGCTGTTTTATATCTTACATTATTAAGGCATTAGAACCGTATCAATTACATGGATCACCCCGTTAGACTGGTTCACATCTGCGATAGTCACTTTGGCACTGTTTCCTTTTGCATCCTTTATGTAAAGGTCTTTCCCTTTAGTCCAGAATGTAAGATCTTCTCCCTGTACAGTTTTCATCATACTTTTTCCATTTCCTGCTTTCACAGCAGCCCAGATTTCTTTTGTGCTGTATTTTCCAGAAAGAACATGATAGGTTAAGATACTTGCAAGCATCGCTTTATTTTCAGGCTTTACAAGACTTTCTACCGTTCCTTTCGGAAGTTTTGCAAACGCAGCATCTGTGGGAGCCAGTACGGTAAAAGGCCCTGCGCTCTGTAATGTTTCTACCAAACCGGCAGCTTTCACTGCAGCAACAAGGGTTTTGTGATCTTTGGAATTGACTGCGTTTTCAATAATATTTTTGGAGGGATACATAGGGGCTCCTCCTACCATTACTGTTTTTTCTTTCATCGTTTGTGCTGTTACCTTCCCGCCAAAAGCAAATGATAAAACGACCATTGCTAAAACTGTGATTTTTGACTGTGTGTTCATTGCGTTGATTTTTAATTAATTATATTTAATTGTGCTTTTAATGTCATTTACGAGGTCGGTTTCATTTCAGATTGAAAAAAAATGAAATTTATTACAACACATTGATTTACAATAATTTATTTTTTATTAAAAAAAAGAAACAATCTTGAAAATGTAATCTCTCACATTAAATATTTTTCAATAATTTTCAAAAAATCATGTACGAAATAAAAGACGAATTGGATTTTATTGACTATATGTTTTATTTTATTACATTTGAATAGAAAAATAAAAGCTATTAAAACAACCTATTCGGAAGAAGAACTTATCGTTTTATTAAAAGAAAAAAACGAAACTGGTTTTCATTATCTGTATGACCACTATTCTGGTGCGCTGTACGGAATCATTCTCCGGATCGTTCAATCTAAAGAATATACTGAGGAAGTAATTCAGGATGTTTTTGTTAAAATATGGAACTCTATCCATCAGTATGACGCCTCCAAAGGGAGGTTTTATACCTGGATGATCAATATTGCAAGAAATACGGCTATTGATTATTTAAAGTCTAAAGGATTCCAGAATGAGCTTAAAAACCAACCACTTCCGGATTTCGTATATAATACTACAGAGCTTTCAACGGTCAACAATTCATCTGATTATATCGGGTTTAACAATGTGCTGGAAGGGCTGGAAACAGACAAGCAGGAACTCATAAATCTTGCTTATTATCAGGGATACACTCAACATGAAATATCCGAAAAGCTGAAGATACCGCTGGGAACAGTGAAAACGAAAATGCGTAATGCACTGATGAAATTAAAAGATTTGCTAAAAGATTATCAATAAATTGAACACAAAAGAATACATATCATCCGGAATTATAGAATCTTATATTCTTGGCCATACTTCTCCTGAGGAAGCAGGGATTTTGGAGTGTGTGATGAAAAATAATGCTGAAGTAAAGGCTGCTTTTGAAGAAGCCCAAAAAACTTTGGAACATCTTGCTACCGCTCAGGCTGTAACACCTCCAAGTGATTTGAAATCTAAAATCTGGAATAAAATTCAGCAGGAACAAACTGTTGAAGAAGTAACACCTGTTCTTTCAACAGATATTCCTGAGACAAAAGATCATAAAGAAATTCCGGAAAGAGTAAATATTCAGGGAAATACCCGCTGGAAAACCTATGCAATAGCAGCTTCTGCATTGTTCCTGATAAGTGTTGCCGGCAATTTATTCTGGATGAGCAGCCAATCCTCCCATAAAAAGGAAATCGCTTTGCTGTCTGCAGAAAAACAAGCTCAGGATCTGGCAATGAAAAAAATGAACCGTAAGATTGATATGTTCTCCAATCCTGATATGCAGATGGTCATGCTGAAAGGGGTAGAAAAACATACGGATTCCAAAGCAATGGTTTTCTGGGATAAAAAAACAAAAGAAGTCTATCTGAATGCGGAAAAACTGCCTAAAGCTCCTACTGGAATGCAATATCAGCTTTGGGCCATCGAAGACGGACAACCTGTGAGTGCAGGAATGTACACCGAAGATAAAGACAGCAACATTGCACTGGCCAATATTTCCAATGCTCAGGCTTTTGCCATTACGCTCGAAAAAGAAGGCGGAAGTAAAGTGCCTACCATGGAGAATATGTTTGTAATGGGTGAAATTTAAAACACTCCTTTATCAATTCCCAAAGTTCACAAAATGAGGAACATCTGTTGCAAAATTATTCATTGGTAAAAGATTATTTCTATTGCTGTTAAAATCAAAAACAGAGTTGTTATCAAACGGAACCCGCGGATAATACATGAAAGAAATCTGAATCCTGTTGAACACCAGATACGGATTATTAATTAAAACACCTATTCCGATTTTTGCATTAGCTTTGGTTTTCAATAGTTTATCATCAGGCATTCCCAGCCAGCCAACCGCGGTAGTTAAATAAGGACTGAAATGGAAATTCTTCCAGGTTTTGTTAATAAACAACTGGAGCTGATATCTTAAAACCAGTTTTTTAGTTCCGATATAATCTGAATTGTAAACAGGAAATTCATCTGCAGAAGAAAGGTTTATCCTGTCCTTGTATGAGTAATTATGCTGTGGATTTCCAAGGGCTAACGTTGGAGAAAAGAAATGTCTTGCTTTGGCAAATTTCCAATCCATAAGATTCGTAAAATAAGTTCCGTCTACACGGAAAGACTCCCTATTCTGACTGTCTTCATTAAAAAAACGTCCAAACTGAGCTTTGACAGTGAAATATCCTACCTTTATAAAACTACCGTAAGAAGCAGAAATTCCCACATAAGGGTTCACTTCTTTATTTCTTGATAAGCCTCCCGCAATAATGTTCACCGAATTACCGTACGCAACATCTTCCGGCAAATCATATTGAAAAATATTTCTCTGAACCGAAAAGTTTCTGTGGATAAACCCAACAGACATCAGAAAACTGTTGTATGAGCTAAAGTATTTATACTGGTCTATTCCCGGACTGTCTTTATACTGGTAATTCTGAAATCGTCCTATTATTGCAATATTGCTGGATACTTTTTCGTTTGGATCTGATGAAACGGGAATCTGATAACCACCCCATAAATCCTGGCTGTACACTTTGATCTGAACTTCCGGAAAAGCCGTATCGGTTTCTGTAGGAAGCAAAACATTCCTCTTAAAATATTCAAATGTAAAACCACCCGCCCATTTCGTCAAAGGCGAGAAAAAGTCTCTTCTTACATTGAAATTGATTCTTTCGTTTCTCAAAAAATCCCGTTCGCCAAGAAGCTGGGCATTGATATAAGTGCCTAAAAGGTTATAGGCTGTATAGCTTCCCAAAAGATAATCCTGCTTTTCTTTGGAATCATTTCTGTAAAGGAAATCAAGGGTGTGTCCTAATCCCAATACATTTTCTTCAGTAGCTCCCAGACCGAGTTTACTTCCTGAATAGCTGATCCTGGGTTTCAGACTCCAGGAATCCAGGACTTTTACCACTACATCAATAGAATCTTTACTGGATGTACTGTCGGAAACACTGATATTCACTCTGTTCACAAATGGCATTGCTCTGAGCAAACGCTCAGATTCATAGAGTTTCTGGGCGTTGTATTCTTCACCTTCTTCAAAAAGCAGATAATTATTTACGGTGGAGTTTTTTGTATTGGCATGAAGATGATCTGCCACCCAATCATACCATCTGGATCTTTCTTTAGTGTCCCTGGAACCATATCCAAATGGATCAATAGTCTCTATCCTGATTTTTCTGATGTATTTTTTGTTATAAGCCTCCTGCGACAGTTTTTCAGTCCTGGACTTAACGGAAGTTGAATCCGGCTCTCTACGAAATATAAAGCGGTGAATAAATTTGGTAACTTTTCTCTTATCTGAAAATTCTTCTATTTTGTAATACAGCGAATCTTTCTTCTCCTGTGCATTTAAAAAGAAAAAACCACCTAAAAAGAAAATTAAAATTGCAATCGTTCTAGTCATTAGTCATCAAAATTCAATACAGTTTGTAGTATCAATTTATACGCCAACAGGCTTTAAAATGGACAAGAATTAGAAAATTTTCCACTTAAAGTTTTCATGTTTTATATTTTTATTTTTTAAATAATATAACGGTCAAAGAATGACCGCTTCTTCTTGTAACATCCTAAAAACAAATTGTTATGATAATTGAGATTTTAGAATATACATTATTTTCAGTCTTTATTAGATGAAACCTGACAATACTATCAAATTCAGAGTAAAAGAAAACAACAGTAAAATAATCAGTTCTTTCGAAAAACGGCTCTCTTTTTTAAAAATATAATTGATCCAGAATGATAATCCTAGAAACACTAATCCTACTGTTGTAAAAACAACAGTTCTCGTGATAAGAGCTGGAATAAATTCATTTTCTCTTATCTGATCCCAATTTTCTTTTGATCCTGTCCAAAATCGTGATATTCCTATTAAACTTAGAAAACCAATTGTATAAACTATAGTTTTCAACAATAAATAGATATTATTTTTATTTGTATACTCCATTCTTACATCATCGTAATAGTTTAGATTATAAAAAGGTTCCTTCTACAGCGTACAAAAGAAATATACCTTTAAAATAATCACTAATAGGTGCCAGAACACAAATATAACGAAAAGCCCTCTCTAAGAGAAGGCTAAAGCCCAGATGTTTTATTTGTGTCCAGCATGTCAACTGAAAAGCTAACTTAAATCATAAAAGCAAGAGTATTTCAATACATTTTTTTTTGTTATTTTTACTCATTATAAATAAAAATAAGACATGAGAAAAATCGTACTCTCGGGAATCGCAGTTATAGGAGGGTTTCTAGCAGCAAATGCACAGTGTAAACCTGTATCTACTCTTGCAGAAAATTTTGATACCTGGAAAGATATCAATAAATGCTGGACTGCTCAACCAGGGAAAGCTATGCTGTATGCCAGTGATAAAAGAATTATTTTTTATTCAATGAGCAACCCAGGAGAAAATATGTATCTGGTAACTCCGGAAATGAAAGCCGGAACTTATACGCTTTCTCTTGACCTTTCGGATAACGGAGGTGAAACAACATTAGAACTTTTCTCTGTAAACAGCCCTTCTGATGCAAAATCTTATGTTTCAATCACTAAGCCTTCAAAGATAACAGGAGAGAAAAAAACATATACCATTTCTTTGAAAAAAGACTCCCATCTGGGACTGAAAGTTTTACTGAATGGGGTACATCAGGCTGTTTATATGGATAATTTTTCTTTAACTCCAAAGAAATAGATCAAGAAACCCGCAATTAAATTTTTATATAATTGTTTTGTTTAAATTTTTGTTTTCCGCTCTACAAAACCTTCAGACTTCATACTAAATAGAGGATACAAAGGTTTATATGAACACAAATAAAAGGCTGTATCCTATATTTGACGATGCAAATATAGGATACAGCTTCTAAAAGTGATTACAGAAGTAAAATTCAAGCCTGTTATTGAATATGGGTGAACAGAATTGATCCTGCTCTCTGTGTTTTCATTAAGATTATTGTGTAATTATCCCATATTCTGGTTTAGGAAACTCACCAGGAGTTTTGTACCTGGTGGAATTGCCTTTATGATACCATGCTCCTAATCCTGAGATCATCAATGCCATATTATGTACAAACCGTACAACATTCTTTTGTTCAAGACCAAAATCAGGCAAATTATTCTGAAGTGCAACAAATTCCTGAACATATGAATCGTGGATATGCATTGCTTCAGTAATAGCTTCTTCCAATGAAACATGATACTGATTCTTTATCACCAATATAATGTTCAGAATTTCTGTATCAATTCCTAGTTCCTTCTCTATTGAAGCAAAATCATTCTGAATCGCCATTATTCTGCACATCAGCATTTTTAACCGTTTTATAATCGGATGTTCAGATATATACCCCGGAACAATATAATTAATGGAAGGTTCTACCGGATCTCCATAGGGGTACATAAAAACCGAATACTCACGGATAAGCAGAAGATTACTAAGAGTTGGAAATTCTCTTTTCAATTTATAGGATGTTTCTTCCATAATTCCATAGGTAGTATAATTATAAAAGTTTTTAGTCCAACGTATCAACCAGTCATTATTAACGTAAGGAATAAATTCCTGCCTGCTTAGAGCCACTTGTTTTATAAGTCCGATATCATCCGCTTTAGGCTGTTCTCCCAGCATGACATCCATTATATGGTCTCTGATATCTGCAAATTGATCAACCGGACACAACTCATAATAATCATCAAACAGAGTCAGCCATACCATAAATCTTGCTATAGGTCTGATCTGCTCTTTGGTGCTAGCCGCCGGAAACATATAAGATGCGGCTTCTACGAGGCCGTGTTTCTTATATTTAGTTCTTGTGGCTTCTGACATAAACTGATAATCCGTATCAATCCAATTATTCTGTTCTTCATAGAATGATTGTGAAAACGGGCCTATTTCATAGGTCCAGGGATATTGTAAAACAGGAACATCTTGCTGTTTCATCTTTAAAATTTAAAATTGTTATATTGAATTAAGCTTATTTTACAGTCTTGGGGGTCAGGTTATCCTCAGGCCAGGCAAAACCAACTCCTCCGTGCTTATACCTATTGGTTTCCAGGTAAAAAGTATTAACTCCCTGCAGTCCAACACCTGCATAATAAACGAATTTGTCTACGTGTTCCTGATATTCACCAAACTCCCGATACTCATTATGTAAGCCATTCAAACTGGCCAGCTCTTCATTATGAATACGTAAAGCTTCTGCACAAGCATCTTCCAAAGAAAGATTATACTCCTGCTGCAAAACAAAAACCAGATTAAAAACCTCTGTTCCTTTCGCCATTTCTTTTGGCAGGGAGTGAAGATCATTTTGCCAGGCAACAACCAGGGTCATATGGGAAATCATCTTTTGCACTACGATATGCTCAAAGATATGTTCCGGCAGGACAAGACCAGATTCAATCTCACCAAAGATCAGATAAGGACGCATTAGAACAGAATATTCTCTAATGGTTTTGTAAAGATTCAGTGATGGCGGGCGGTGGGCTATTTTGTATGGATATTCCAATTCGATTCCATATCTGAAAGACTGATAAAAATAGTATACAAAACGCTCAAACCATAGGTCTGGCATGAAAGCACGAAATTCATCCCGGATCATTGCCATGTGATGATAGAGCGCATTTTCCTCCGGCATGGCTTGAGCACCCCTGAGAATATCTGTACAGCGGATCCGCAGCTCCTGGATCTCTTCAAGGGAAGAATGTTCCACCTGATCATCGAGAGCAACATATTGGAGCATAAACCTATTGCATGGAATAGCCTGCTCATAGGTTAAGTGCGGCCACATACGTGCTGTACACATATGAAGCTCCATCTTTTTATAAATTGTCCGTTGTTTTTCTGTCAAAAAAGTATAGTCATTATCAATCCAGCCATCCATATCTTTCCCCATTTGTTCAGCATGTGGATTTATAAGGTCAGGCCATGGATAGCATCCCCGTGGCAAGTAATCTGTACTATTAAATTGTTCTGGTGTCATCTTTATTTATATTTTAAAATTATTGCAAAGCATATTAGTGTACCCGCCACTCTTTTCTAAACTTTCGGCAGGTTCTTAATACGACGGTAATTGTTCAGTTTTTATTGAAATTGGTTATGTCCTAATGTTTCTTTTAATTCGGAAGCACTTGGAAATTCTGTTTTGTTATAGCGGTCAAGCTTAGTGGATATATTTTTCCAGCCGCTCAATACCATACTCATAATAATCATCAAATAGAGTCAGCTCTTGCTATAAGTAATCTGTCTTTGGTACTAGCCGCCGGAAACAGGTAAGACGCGGCCTCTACGAGGCCGTGTTTCTTATATTTAGTCCTTGTGGCTTCGGACATAAACTGATAATCCGTATCAATCCAACTATCCTGTTCTTCATAGAATGATTGGAAAAACGGGCCTATTTCATAGGTCCAGGGATATTGTAAAACAGGAACATCTTGCTGTTTCATATCATTTAAAATTAGAAGATTAATTATTGAGTTGCACATTAAAAATGCTTAATTTCCACCCTTTCCAGTGTTTCACCTTTTCCGTTGGGTGGTACAGCAAATCCTCCCGGTTCATACCTTTTTGTCCCACTTTGATAGTACCAGTTATTTAATCCACTAATCATTTGCTTTATGTAATAAATAAATTCTTCTGTTTCTTTTTGATATGGGCTGAAATCCGGTAAATGGTTGGATAGCGTTACAAATTCATCTACAAGCTCGTCATGGATTCTCATTCCTTCCCTACAGGCTTCATCAAAAGACATTTTATTATGATACATCAGTAATTTGATAATATTGAACATTTCTGATTCTATCGCAAGTTCTTTTCCGATAGTTGCAAAATCGTTCTGTAAAGCAACAATAATTGACTGCAGCATAATTATGCGCTGGATAACAGTATGATTATAAATAAAATCAGGCAAAGCAAATCCCGTTGTTGGGCAAATCAAATCAACAAATGGAATCATACCTATTGAATTGGCACGAATTAAATGAAATAAAGGAATGGGAGGAATTTCCTTACTGATTTTATAAGGAGATTCTTCCATAATTCCATCAGTAACAAAATTATACTTATATTTTTTAGCCATTCGTTCAAGCCAGAAATCTGGCATTCCAAGTGCTATCCACTCTTTTCTATTGGCTTGCATCTGGCGGAATATTCCTATTTCGCCAGGTTTGGGGTCATCCCCCATCATAACTTCAAAAATCCGGTCTCTAAAACCTGCAATTTCTTTTATGGGTAAAAGTTCAGCATAATCATCAGTTACTGTCATATATATTGCAAAACGTGTAGCATGAAGAATTCTTTCTTTTTCAGCAGCACCGGGTACCATAAAAGGACCTACATCTATCAAACGCATTTTCCTATATCTTGCCATGGATTCTTTTGAAAGAAACTGATAATCCTGGTCATACCAGATAGTTTCTTCTTGGTCTAAAGTTCCTGCAAAAGGACTTCGAAGAGTTTCCCAAGGATACACCGGCTTTGGTACATTAAATTGTTTGTTCATAATATGTTGTTTTAATTTTAATAGAATAAAAATTACATTTTCAATAATCTCGTTTTTTTCAAATTGCAATATGTAATTGGAAATTTTGTCGATTTTGGTATTAAAATTGGCTCAGCCTTTCTTTCAATTCATTTGTCTGAGGAAACTCCATAGCATTATAACGGTCAAGCTTAGTGGATATATTTTTCCAGCCGCTCAATACCATACTCATATAGTGTACCCAATTGACCACAGCCTCGTGCCATATACCAAAGTCTGGAAGTGAAGCCTGCAGGGCTATAAACTCCTTAAGATCTTCATTATGGAGGCGCAGGTCTTCCAGGCAGGCTTCCTCTAACGAGATGCTGTGTTCATTCTGGATTACCTTCACAATATTATAATAGATACTGTCTGTCGCTTCATCTTTTACTACAGATTGAACTTCATTGAAAAAAGTTACCAGATGACAGGCAAGTGCCTGAAGACGGCGGATCACCGGATGATCATGAATTTCCGGCGGCAGGGTGATTCCTGTTTCAACTTCAGTAAGCTGCAGGAAAGGATACAGGCAGATTGAATCTTCCCTTAAGACAATGCATTCTGCCGTTGTAGGAAACATCTTATTCTTTTTGTATTCCTGTTCCTTCTTAAGCCCGCTAAAATACCTACTGATCATCTGTGTGAAACGATACATGGATTCTTTTGGAATAAACTGAAGTAATTCCTGTCTTAACGAAGCAAGCATAGAAGCTAAAGGTATTGTAGACTGAGAAACAGACATTTCACCATTCAATATAGCAATGGATTGAGCATGTACATCATCAATGTCATCAGGCTTACTTTCTTCATACAGATCATCATTGTAAAGTGTCCAGAGCATCAGTCTGCAGATAGGCCGGAAACGTTCAGCAGAAGCGGTAGGAAACCATTGGGCAGCGATGTGGGCCGTTTTGGTTTTTTTGTACTTCTTACGCAGATCAGGATTATTTTGATACAGCCACATGTATTCACCATCAATCCATTGATTTTCGGTGATTTCCTGCAATTGATCCGCATGGGGATTTTTTAAGGTTGGGAACGGATACCTGAACTTTGTACGAAGAAGTTCAAGGGGATTAAAATTTTCATTACTCATGATTATATGTTTTAATGGTTTTTATCTTTTATAGCATAATAGTTTTTTAAACATATTACATTAATTACCAATAAGATACATTCATGAATGAATTAAATGTACAAATTAATTTTATTAAATGATATGGAATTTTACTATATTATTTAATATATTTATCGCACTGAATAACAGCAACTTACACACAATCAACAATAATAACTCAAATTTACATATCAGATTATCAACCCATTAACACTTCAAAAAGAGAGGAATATTTCCAGATCTTAAAATATTCCAACGGGAACAATCCACAAAAAATAACTCCTGCTGAAAAATCTACAGGAGCCATTTTAATGATTCTTGATATATACTGATAGTCCATTCTAATCAATAACCGGAAAAGATCCGAGAGTAAATTGTACGGTTTTTTCCTGATAAATATTGGGATTCATAGCATTGGGTACTACTAAAGTCAAATCAGTTCTCTCGCCGGGCTCATAATTTTTTAAAGCATCTGTAAATGTTTGTGCATCATATACGGAATAAGAACCTACTTTTTTAACCAGAGTACCCGGCAGGATATTATTAAGATGTAAAGCTCCTCCTAAAGTCGTTGGGCCTATTAATACCCCTTTTACATTCTGAAAAACGGTATTATATCCATTAAAAATATTGAGCTGTACATCCCATGGAATAACATCTATAACCCCTACAGAAGCTCTAAACTTTACATCCTCTTTGGCAATGACAGGCTGAGTAACTGCATGCTGTACCGATATTGTTTTTGTATGGCTGTAGTCTTCCACCGTCTTAGTCATTTCAGTACTGTTCAGCACCCTTTTAAAGGTGGTGTTACCACGGGCTCCATTATTCCCCCATCTTACTCCATTGGCTATAAATCCTATATAATCTTTTCTGCCAAGAGCGGCTACAGCTGCTTCGATATTAGGAGTTAGGTTAGGATCATTTTTTTGCAATGATTCTGCAAACTGCAAATGTAAATTCTGCAATTTCTCGTTTCCTTCCGCTTTTGCTTTTTCGGCTGCCTGAAAGTGATTTTTAATGGCTTCTTCCCGAGAGATATCAGGAAAGAATTTTTCTTCAAACTGATAAATCATATCATCATCCGCATCATACATTTCGATTCTTGTATTATTAATTTTTTCAGCATCATACTGACTGTCAACCTGCTGATTAAATGAAGACTTCATCGATTTCCTGCTGCTTCCTAAACCGAGAAAGGCCCATCCGCTTGATCTCTGGCTGACACTGCTCTTTTGAGCATCACTTAAAAATTGGTTAACAACTGTACTCCCATCTATATGCGCATTAATATAACTGTTTTTAGAATTCTTAAATTTATAGCTAACCGATATATCACCATTTCCGTTGGCCAGCAGATTCTTAACATATTCCGTAGGATTTTCAATACTTATATTTTTAAAGCTTTTATTTCCAACCAGAGTTCCTGAAATGCGCTTGCTGTAAACAACCTCCCCTCCTGCTTCCACAATGAATTCTACCTCAGTAGGTGAAATGATCTGGCTTTGAAAATTTGTATTATAATCATTAATCAACTGTTCCTGAGGAGCCAGCATGGTAGTTTCATACTGCTTGGCTAAGGAAAAGAAATGATTGGTCAATCCAGGATTAGTAATCAGGTAAGGTGTTAACACGGGCTGCCCGTTTGTATTTTTTAGAATTGGAGCATAAAAGGCTGCTATTGTCGTGCTTCTTATTGCAGCACAAATCGATGCTTTCTGGCTTTCATTGGGTAATGCCAGCTCTTGAGTTACCGGAATAATCAACGTCCGGATTTGATCAGAACTCTTGGATGTTTCATTTCCTTTATTGTCTATATATTTAATATTATTGATATCAAACTTAAGAATAGGCAATATAAACACCTTAGCAACAGTACCCTTGGCAACATTTTCATAAAAGCCGTGGGTGTTGTAAAGCGCATATTTCCCTTTACTATCTATAGCTGCATAATTCTCGACTGAAAATTTGTTTGAATTTGGTGTCACTTGCGACCAAATAACTCCGGTATTGGCAAAAAGCAATACCATGATTACATAAAAATTTTTCATGATTAGTTTATTTAAAGGTTACTATAATGTTTTTATCAGGAGTACTGTTAGGATTTGAGGTTCCGTAAAAAGCATCTTTCAATTTACTGTATGCGAGTTTACTATTTCCTACAGTACAGCTTTTAATATCTGTTTCCATTCCCACCAAAACACATCCTTTGATCTGCTTTGTATAGTTTCCCATATGAATTTGTACCCCATCTCTGTCTGGTACGTTTTCAAGCTGTATTCTCCATCCGTCATTTTTATCATATCTCAAAATGCCGTTATAGGATCCGGGAGGAATACAACTGATATTCTTTGTATTATTTTCCCATGGCAGTTCCAACGTATGGCAGATAACTTTTTTATCTGCAATGAGATATCCTAAGGTACAGGCCGCCGATGACAGTTTTCTTTCAATCACTATTTCAAAATTTCTTTGCCCAAAAAGGCTGCCTGAAAAAACAGCGGTTAATACAATTACAAGTAAAGTTGTTTTCATGATTTTATATTTTAAGATTGAGGATAAACCTGTATTAACGATATTGATTGATTTCATAGTAAAATTACATGTAAATCAACTGCCTGTCTATAGCACTTTTGTGTAATATTTCAGCTTCCGGATTTCTTTATACTATGCCGGATAATCCATTTATAATCATAAAATGAAATCAATAAAAATCATTTTTCAAGTAGCATTGAGTAGCTTTTTCAGAGGTTTCTAATAAGGAAGTAGATATTGAGTATTACAATCTAAAAGTTTAGGTATTTTCTATCAATATGAAAAAAATAGGCTGCATTACAATAAAGATTATCAGATTTTCATCCTACGACCATCCATACAGTAAACCCTTAAACGGCTTCACTTACATAAAAAACACCACCACTTATTAACCTCTCCTTTGCATTGAATATCTTATATCTCATTTTTGAACTATAAAATAAGCGGTATCCGAAAAGCTTTATATAAAAGAGTAGGAAAATAAAAACATTTTGTATTATGAAAAATCTAAAAAAACTTTCAAGAAATGAATTAAAAACAGTAACAGGAGCTGGAGCAATTGGCGGCCCATTTCCGTCAGTGTGCATATACACTCATCAATGGTGTGAAAAAGTAAAAAAATGCATCCCAAAAACAATAGATTGTAGTCAAATTGAGATTCCCCAGCCCATTTAAAAATAAAAGTTCAACCAATTTTGCGGCAATCTTTTGGTGCATTTCAGAAAACTATAATAGAATAACTAAATAAAAAAAAATCCTGCAAATCAATGATTTCGCAGGATTTATCTGTTAATATTAAAGTCAGAAATTTCATAATCAATACAATAAATCAGTTTTAATAATGTTAAGATAAGGTATTCAATATACTTAAATGTAATTATAATTTATAAGCGAACTTTAGGGTAAGGAATCTGAAAGAAATCCTGATAACAGCCCGAATTTAATGATATTTTTATACATTTATATAAGTTCAACTCAAGCTTCAAAATAAGTACCCAAATATCCTAACTATGCCACATCGTTTGATATTTAAACTCATTTTAGCTTTATAATGTGCCTTTACATAACAAATTAATCATTTTATTGAAGCTTAACTATGTACGTTATTACAGACCAATTAAAGAATTTAGGATTTAGCATCAACACATTGAATAATATAATACAGAGAAATAATAATAAAAGAAGTTTTAATACACTCGAGTATTTCTGTATTTATATCATTATCGAAGATATCACATTAGAGATAGAAAACATTCCACATTCCGTAAAAGGCGGTCATATAGCATTTGTAGGTCCTCAAAAACAAATTGTATTTGGTGAAACTAAACGAGGTGAGATTTATGTGATTGCATTTTCCTCAAGTTTTTATGAAAGATCTGCAAAAGACAGCATGTTTATCAATTCAAGGCTTTTTTTCAATTATGATTCTGATGTTTTTATAGCACCTTTTGAAAATATTAAGGAAATGAACATTGTTTTTATGGGAAGGATGCACAACTTTCAGCATAAAGATGAAAGTCTATATGTTTCTGCAGCCCATAACGCTATTGAAAGATTAATTCTGGATGCATTTTTACATATCCCGGCAGAAACACTGAAAAAAGACATCAAATTTGATTATCTCCACTATGTCAATAGATTTAAAGTGCTTTTGCAGAGAGACTATAAAAAAGCTAAAAAGGTTTCCCACTATGCTAATGAACTCAATATCACTCCCAGAAAACTAACTGAAATGACCGAGTATGTTCTGGGAAAAACTGCCAAACACATTATTATTGAAAAACTTATTAATGAGTGTAAAAAATCCCTTAGTTTTTCAGGCTACAACATTTCTGAAATTGCTTATGATCTGGGATTCAGTGATGAAGGAAATTTCAGTAATTTTATTAAAAAACATACAGGAAAAAATCCCTCAGAAATGAAATAATGTAAAAATAATATTGTATTTTTGGATAAATAACAGATCAGTGAAAAATTAATATATGTTGAAAAGATATATTTTTTCAGTAATTTTCTTTTTTGTTTCCATGAGCATCTATGCGCAGACGGATGATGTTCAGGTGAATGTAAGACTTTATCCTACACAAATGCTGGCGCTTGGAGGTGACAGCGAAATGGCTGATGATACAGATGAAAGTATCCAGCCGGAAATAAGTTCTGTAATCATTTCAAGTCCGTCAGGCTTTCAGCTGGGAATTCAACAGGATGATAAGGACGAGTATAACCTCATCAAAAGTCAGGATGGAGTTATAGAAAAAAAATTCATGATAAATCAAAAAATAGATAAAATTATAAAACTGTTTAAAGATAAGTCTACTTCTATGATGTTAACTTTAATCTCTCAATAGGCTGTTCTATAGCTTATTTATCATGCAATAAATATTATTTTTTTAAATTTTCAACCATCTGTTTTTAGTAAATTGACAATAATGTAATATTGATTTAATAACATTAACAATATTTTTAATTTTTAATTAACTTAAATCCGCATATTTCTTTATAAAATACTTTTTTTCAGCAAGATTATTTCCAAAACCAAATTTACAAATCTTTAGTACTTTTTCACAAAATAAGTACCTATACCTCTTTCTACATTTGCACCTGAAAAAAAACAAGAATTAATATACTATTAAAACTCCCGTTATTTTATGAAGAAATATATTGTAGCCTCCATGTCGCTATTTGGTTTTGTTGCATTCAAGGCTCAGCAAAATGTAACTTTAAATGTTAGATTAAAACCTATCCAAACGCTTATCGTTAATCCTTCTCAAAAAGTTGTTAACTTAGACTATAAAACCAAAGATGACTATGCAAACGGAGTATCTTCTGTAAATGCTGACCATTTAAGTATTTATAGTACAGGAGGTTTCCAGGTTAAAGTAAAAGGTGCCAATGCAGCATTGCAAAGTGGGGCAAAGAATATCCAGGCCAATACAATCCAGATTAAGGCCAGTGCCGGAACTGAAGTTCTTAACGGAGCTCAGTATGCACAGAATATACAGCTTTCAGCTAATGACGCAATATTAGTAACATCCGCTAATGGTGGTGTAGACAAAAAGATTAACATTGAATATAAAGGTGCTGGAGCCAATGCTTATCTTGACAATTATATTGCAGGTCAGGATCCTACCGTTTATACAACAGAGTTGACATATACTATTATTTCTCAATAAGTATTTAAATATTATATAAACTACTATAGATAAAGTGTTACAAATTGTAGCACTTTATCTGTACTTTAATAGCAAAGTATAATAATGAACCGATCTTATATCTTCATTGTATTCTCTTTACTCCTTTTCTGTTCTCAACTCAAAGCTCAGACAGGTGTATCTGTGTCTCCTCCCAGACTTTATTTTGAATCTGATGCAGGAAAAAGCACCACCCAGAAAGTAACCGTAACCAATGTAAGTGCAAAAAATTCTTTGGATATGGCTGTCAGTTTAGGTGACTGGGAATATAATGAAACAGGAGAAAACAAAATGTCTCCGGCCAATACGCTGCCAACATCTTGCGCCAGCTGGATATCTATAAAAAATGAAGACACCTATTTTACCCTAGCTCCCGGGGAAAGAAAAGATATTGATGTAACCATAACTCCTCCCGGCACGTTGTCAGATCAGATGTTAGCCCATACTGCTGTTCTGTATGTGAGCCAGATGAATCCCGTGAATGATGTAGATAATAAAGGAGCCAATATAAAAGTAAGTATCCGTTCAGGAATTAAACTCTTTCATAAGTTAACTGCCAAAGCCAGTAAAAAAATTGAAATCCATAATCTTACCCTAGCTCAGTCAAAAAAAGACCTCACCATCTTGTTCGAAAATCAGGGTAATATATGGACAGATGGAAAAATACAAACAGAACTTGTCAATACAGAAAACGGCAATAAAGTATCACTTGATCAGATTATTTTCTATACTATGCCCGGAAATAAAAGAGAAGTGAATATACCTCTTCCTTCAACCCTTTTAAAAGGAAAATATACTGCATCGGTAATGATTGATTATGGAGACAACAATAATCTGGAGCTGGCAGAGCTGAATTTTACGCATGAATAAAAAACTGTTTCTTATCCTGTTATTGATCTCCATGAGCTGCTTTTCACAAATTTCATACAGCTCGTGGGTAAACAGTTATCTGCAGATTAATTCTTATAACGGCAATACAAATCCGGATGCGTACACGCTTACCTTATCTGGTAATGGAAATATCAACATCCCTTATTGGAGGGTTTCGGTAAGGTTGAAACAGCCTATCACGTCCAATAATGGAAATTATATTTTACCTGCGAATAAAATTTCTTTTCAGCCGGTTTCATCCTCAGGAAAGGCCTACCCTAACCCTGTTCCGTCTATCCCGCAAATTGGCATGCCGCTTAATGTGATTTTGAAAGAAGGGCAAGAAGTTTTCTTAATTCCCCAGTCAAATGCAGCATTATTTAATCAGCCCGCACAACCGAATGGTTATTACAGCCTTCAGATTAAATACAGCATGAATCTGGCAGGAGGAACCTATCTGGGAGCATATCCTGCCTGGATTACTTTTACAGCGCCATTACAGTTTACTGCTTATGATCAATACAACAATATTATTGGTACTATGGATCATAATTTTCAATTTCAGATCGGCACGCTTTCAGGAACTCCTACGGATATTCCGGAGATGTCTATGAAGTTTGGAGCTGCCGCCATGAACGGCACTCTTGAATTTAAAAATATACAGGATTACGTAAATGGGGCTAATGTAACGTATTCTAATGCACTTATTGTAAAAAGCAATACGAAGTATCAGATCAAATTAAAATCCCTTCAGACTCAGTTCAGTTCATCTGTCGGTAACTTCCTGCCTCTTGATGCAGTACAGCTTAATCTGATTCCTATTTCAGGCAACATGGGAACTGTATATACTGTTTTGCTGAGTACGGCGCCCCAAATTATCGCAGCTGGTAGTTCTACACAGAATACTGATGTTTATTATGACATGAAGTATTCTACTAAACCTAATGATCAAAGATTTATCAATGCCAAAGCAGAAGATTATACGACAACCCTACAATTCGAGATTACTCCTCAATAATTTATAATGCTTCATAACAGGCTGTTCAGGAAAATAATACTTTTTATTGTGATCCCGTTTTCCATTTGGATTTCGGCTCAAACTGGTACAGCTATAAGCATGGAGATCCGTAATGAGCCCAATCAGGCTAATCCTAACATTATAGAAATCCTGCTCGTTTTGAAAAACAATGAAAGCAAACATTTCAAAGGCAAGGTTGAAGTCAGGACTCCCAAAGGTTTCAGAACAATATCTGACAGCAATTCAGAGATAGAACTGAATCCTGGCCAGAATCTGTTTATTCCCATCAAAATACTGACCAGCAACACTATCATCTCCGGTAAAGCAGATCTCACATTCACCATTACTGATGAAAAAAATCAAGAGGTTGTAAAAAAGAGCCTTTCCTATGTGGTGATGGAGAATAACAACATGAAGATAACAGCTGAAAATCCTGTTGTCTACATGGGAACTTATAAAGATTCTCTGGAAGTCCGGGCAAGGGTTTCCAATTTAGGAAATAAAAGACAGCATGTTACCCTTGTATTTAAAATTCCTGAAGCTGCCCAGAAGAACCTTTTTATTGAAAAAAAAGGAACTATCGACGTGCAGAAAGATTCTGTATTTGTTTTTCGGTTTCTGCCTTCCGGAAATCTGCTTAAGAGCCCTCAGTTTACCATTAATATTGCAGGTTTCAGAGAACCGGACAAGGAAATTTTTGGTAACACTTCTATATCGGTACAAAACGTTTCTTCTACCCAGCGTTATCAGGATATGGAGTTCGATATATTTTCAAATTACAGCAAAAACACCGTCACTGCGAGTTACAGACGTGTTGGCAACACTACAGATATGTATCAGCTGATGGGGTCAGGCGGCTTTAATCTTCCTTCAGGTTATATGTTTATCCGCGGTAATATTTATACGCTGAACAATCAAAGAGATCCTGTTGTAAGCAATACCTATATATCTTATCATAAAGAGCAAAGTGAATTCACTTTAGGGAATATCAGTAAAATTATGGAAGTCTCCTTATTTGGAAGAGGTGCAGAATATGCTTACACTTCTCCAGATAAAGACAAGAAAATTGAAGTAGGTTTTGTAGATCAGAGTTTCAGTCTTATTGAAAGAAATTCTTTTCTGAAATACGGATACGGTTTTTATGCCAGAGGAATAATGGGCGCTCAAAATGCATCGAAAAATTTCTCAGCAACCTATATTTTTAAAAATGACCCTTATGAAAAAGCGAATCATCATGTCTTAGGTACAGATATTCAGTATTCTTTCAATAAAGAATGGAAAATGAATTCCAAAATATACAGTGGTTTAAGTTATTATGAAAATACGCATCTTACCCAGCCTTCTCTGGCTTTGGAAACACAGTATTCAGGAAGTATCAAAAAAGTTAATCTGAATGGAAACTATTTCTACAGCAGTGACTATTATCCTGGAAACAGAAGAGGAATGCTGCAAATACAGCAGAATTTTTCAACCCCCATTTTTGAAAACCACTATTTGTATGCGAATGCGATGATCTCTAACTTTTCACCAAAATTTCACTCTTACAACAATGATTTTAAATCAAATACCATAAGAGGAGATATTGGAATCAACTTCGCGAAAAGGAAAAATTCCGGATTTGCTGTGGGCATGCAATATCAGGAGGAAAGCTCTAACAGCTACAATAATTTTTTTGATACTTCAGGAAATCAGGAACTGCAAACACTGAAAGCACTTAGAATCATCCAGAATACAACATGGATAAGCAATAATAGAAAACACTCTTCATTACTTGCACTGGAAGCAGGCTCAGTCCAGTATCCCGATGGCCACAATGCAGAATATCAGATGAAAATCACTGGCAATTACAGTTATAAATGGTTCAATATAAACGGAATATATCAGCATGGCAGCTATTACCTTTCCGAATTTGCTTCATCCAGAAATTTCAATGAGGACATCATGTATAAGAAATTTTCAGTATCCGCTTTTGTCAATAAAAACCTGTTTAGCGAAAAGCTCAATATTACTTCAGGATTATCCTATACTGATGATATTTTATATGGTAAGTCTCCTTCGGGATTTGTTAACCTGAAATATACAAAAGAAAAATATGGAGTATTCCTGAATTCTTCATGGTTTAATTATTCTTCCAACAATTTCAGCAATAATTTTTTTACTATTGAAGCAGGTGTCACCCTGAACCTTCAACCTAACAGACTTATCGCCAGCAAAAAAGGAGAAATAGCTGCATTTGTATTTTATGATAATAATAATAACAGTGTCTATGATGAAGGTGACCAAAGTGCTGAAAATTATATTATTATGATCAATAATGTCTCTTTCAAAACAAATCACGATGGTAAAATTGTGTACAAAGCTATTCCATATGGTCAGTATATGCTGAAACAGGTGATCCAGCAAGGATGGTATTATAATGAACTGGAATTTGAAGTAAAAAAAAGCAGCTATTCTCTTCAAGTTCCGCTCCATCAAAATGGAACAATGCTGGGAAAAATCACTTATGAATTTGAACCTAAAAAAGCATTGGAATTTGAACCTAAAACTGCAGGAATTATTTTCAGCATCTATGATAAAAATAAGTTTATACAGCGTGTGGTTACAGATGACAATGGCGAAATCGGCTCTTTCCTGGGGTCTGGAAATTACAGAATAGAACTTGTGGAAAGTTCGTTACCCGCAAACACCTATTGTGAGAAAATAAACCGCGACTTTACAGTTCAAGCAGGGAAAATAATAAACCTTGAACCCTTTATCATCAAAGTATCAGAGAAAAGGATACACGTCAAGAAATTTGGAAATTAGACGAAGAAAGGCCTTTTAATTGTAAAATATATTGATTAGAAACTTAACATAAAAAAACAAGTGTTTCATAATCTCCATTAAATTATTTGTTTTTATAAAAAAAAATCACTATATTGATATATGAAAAAAAATGATCTTCAGGACAATATAACACACGCAGGTAAGGTTAATGAGAGAACTAAAGCCTTAGAAATCCTTGAAAAAGCAAAGAAAACACAGGGAAAAATTACATTTCTGCGACAAGGCGTAGGAAGAAATTTTAAACCTAAAAACGAGGAATAAGATAAGGCTAAATCATTAGGGAAGCCATTTTAATTTCCCGCAGTGTACGGATTTCATATTTTAATTTAACATTTATCAGATATTACAAAAATCTTCTCAAAGAGAGGGTTTGGTATACATATGTTCTCATATTTTTATTCCCCCATTAACTAATCATAAAAGCTCCGGATATCGGGGCTATATTTTTGCTAAAAATCTATATTTGTGTGTGTGTGTAAACAAAAAAGCTCCTAAAAAAGGAGCTTAGTGACCGCAGAAGGATTCGAACCCTCACTGTCGGAGCCGAAATCCGAAGTTCTATCCATTAAACTATGCAGCCGTGTTCATAAAACAATACGTAATGAGTAATCTCAAAATACCATTGTCATGATTTCGACTGCGAAAATACTGATTTTTTTACAATTTATAAAGCCTGCAAAAGTTTAATTACAAAATCATTGATAAGGTAGATTATCTTTTTGCAGCAGGATCAATGGGGAATATTATGAAGAAAAAGAGCAAACATTTAAAGTTCAGATGTTTAAAAAATAAAATATGTAACATTCAAAATAAACTTCAGACTCATATCATAAATATAAAGCACATTTCAAAGATCAAAAATTATGAGAATTAAAATATTATCAGCCTTTCTGTTTTTCTGGACAGCTGTATTTTTTGCACAGAATACCCCATCCAATGATGAGTATACCAAAGCTAAAGAAATCATTAAAGATCTCGACTCCATTGTTTCCCCCAATGGGATTCAGGAAAGCTATCCTGTTACCATAGGAAGTATAAAACAGCAGGTATATGTAAGAGGACAGAATAAAGAAAATCCAATTATACTGTTTGTTCACGGAGGGCCCGCCTCTCCTGTAGCTCCGGTTATGTGGATGTTTCAAAGACCCATTGAAGAGTATTTTACAGTCGTTAATTATGATCAGAGAGCTGCAGGAAAAACCTATGCTATTAATGATACCGTTAATTTGGGAAAAACCATACATATTGACCAATATGTAAAAGATGTGATTCAGCTGACGGAATATATTCAGAAAAAATACAATAAGAAAAAAGTGATATTGATGGGCCACAGCTGGGGAACGATTGTTTCCATGAATGCTGCCTTAAAAAGACCTGATCTCTTCTATTCCTATGTTGGAATAGGTCAGATTATCAATACCAAAGATAATGAGCGTTTAAGCGTAGAGTTTGCTTTAAAAGAAGCAACCCGTTTAAAAAATGAAACTGCCATAAAAGAATTGAAATCCATTGCACCCTATCCCGGAAATCAGGCGATTACACGGGAGAGAATTATTATTGCAAGGAAATGGCCGCAATATTATGGTGGTTTAACGGCTTTCAGGAATAATTCAAGGTATTATTTCCAGGCCCCTCTGCTCTTCTCAGAATATTCTGAAAAAGATCTTGATGCCCTTGGCGGCGGAAGTCTTTTTACATTGAAAAAACTTTTACCAGAGTTTTTGAATGTTGATTTCAAAACCGTAAAAAATTTCCCTATTCCCGTTTTCATGTTCATGGGACGCCACGATTATACAACCCCTTCTGAACCCACCAATGCATGGTTACAAAATGTAAAAGCTCCTGTAAAAAAAGGAATCTGGTTTGAAAATTCAGCACATTTAATTCCTTGGGAAGAACCCGGAAAAATGCTGGTTACCTTATTGAATGACGTCTTACCAACTGCTAAAGACAAGTAATAAAAAAACCTTACATCCTGAAATGTAAGGTTTTTGTTTTATTGAAATATCTTAAAGTTTAGAATGTAATTTTCACTCCTCCTAAAATCTGTGCACCCAGGACTTTATAGCCTTTGTACGTCTGGTATTTTGAGCTCAGAAGGTTATTTCCGAGTGCGAAAACGCTGAAGTTTTTGTGAATTTTATACTCTGCAGAAAGATTTAAATCAGCATAACCACCCACTTTATCGTTTGTATTCTCCGTAGACTGGTAGATTACCGGAGATCCCACTCCTTCAATGGCAAAAGAGTTTGTCGTTCTGTCACTTGCAAAGATTCCTTTAAATCCTAACAATAGTTTTTTGTCAAGCATCGTATATTTTGCCCCGATGCTCGCATTGAACAATGGAACGTTATAAATATTGTCGTAATTCTTAAGATCATACTTTGTAAATCTTAATTCTCCATCTAAAATCAGGTTTGCTAATGGGAAATACTGCACGCTCCCTTTGATATCGCTTACATTTCCATCATCATAGACCGCAGAGAATGTATTGGCAAAGTTATAGGCAGAACGTTCAACAGAGGTATTATCAAAAAGACCATTGCCCTTAAAGAACATAATATCTCTCATCTTTCCATACCCTGCAGAGAAGTCGTATTTCAGCGTTTCGTCAATGTCTCCTCTCAATCCTACATAAAAGTGATATTTGGTCTCTGTAGGCTTTAAAAACTGATCAGAAAGGATGAATGGATTCGTCTGTAACATATCTCCGTAAGTATTCAGTTTCAGGCCTCCGTCTACCCCACCATAGAATTTAAATTCTTTGGCTGCAGCAAACTGAAACTCTGCCTGCGGGAACCAATAGGTCTTATTATTTTTTTGCTGTTCCAGCTGATCATTAGAGTTTTTAGCATTCAGGAAAGAGAATGATGAACCTAACATTAAATAGGAATCACCTTTTCTGAACGTCACTTTCGGAGTCAGGCTGGTATTGAAGAAATTGGAAGAGTTTTTATCTCTGATGGCAAAATCAGTCTTCACCGCATCCAATCCTACTCCAAGATCAGCATTCAGATTGATTCCTGATTTTCCTAATTCTACCGCATGCTTGGAAAAGTTGGCAAGAATGGAAACCTGGTTTTCCTGAGTATCAAAATGATCTTTAAGGAATGATGATTTTACCCTTACATCATTTAAGATTTCATTGGAATAAAAGTCATAATATCCGTTTACTTTAAACTGATTTACTTTTTGCTTCAGATCAAGCTCACCAGTCGGCTGCATCGCATAGATCCCGTAATAATTATAGTTGTCTAAACCATATTCAGCATTGATATTGAATTTTCCTTTTTCTCCGTAAGAGTTCAGGAAAGCACCAATATTAGCAGAAGTCTGTCCGGATTTCCAGTCATACTCTTTTTTAAGACCATTAGTAGAAAGAACGTGAACATCCGCTCCCACTTCAAATTTATTTTCAAGGGTCTTGGAGATGTTTCCATCTACTAAGATTTTACCGTAATTACCCATTCCGAACTGGAAATAATTATTTTGAGCCGTTCCGTCAAATTTCGGAGCAACATCCTCACCCTGAATCGTTGAAGTTTTGAAATCAGAAACAGCAGGAACATCCGTGATGGTATATTTCACAGGAGTCTGCGATTTCTCTTCCGGCGGATAGTTTTTAATGGTTTCCACAGAAGTCTTCTTCTTCTCGATCTTCTTCACTTCCGGCTCTCTTTTTTTGTTAAGAACCAGTTTTTCCTCCTTGATCTGGGAAAACGCCACTGACGAAATTCCTAAAAATAATATGGATAATATTTGAATCTTCTTGTTCATATTTTCTTTATTTGAAAAAAATATATAACGGGTTTTACTTATTGGAAGCAATATAATTGCCTAATAAAGCTTTCCCTGACTGTTTTGAAAAAGTTCTCCCTAGTCTGAATATATTAAACAGCCAAAGGCTTTGATAAACTTGTAATTTGTATTGATAATTTTTCGTTGTACTGTTCTCAGCTACATCATAACTGTAAGAAATATCATACGGAAATCCTGAAGGCAATAACCCGACTGTAAGCATACTCCCAATCATAGGATTTCCACATGGAGGAGTACGGGTAAGCATCGGATGCAGTGTTATTTTAGCTGTATGGGTACTGTCTTCTACAATTTCATAAATATCTGAATGTTTTAAAATCTCAAATTCATTCTTAAGCTCTTTGTTCACTACAAAAGCCTTTTGCTTCGGAAAGTCAGTTTTTGCGCGATTATACTCTTTAGGATATGCACTGTACGATGGAATGCAGCTCCAGAGTGAAGCCGAAACTAAGAAAGAATAAATAGCAATTTTAAAAACCTTCATGTCCTATTTCTTAATCTGTTTTTTAACTTCTTTTGCTTCTGCAACAATTTCAGGGAAATCCTTATAGTTCGCAATGATCTGATCACATGTATAACTTGCCTGGTAGTTATCCTTCAGGCCGATATAGTTTTTCGCCATCAATACCAAAGCTTTTGCTCCCCAGAATTCTTCTGATGCATAGTTATTGGCAAGCTTAAAGATCGTCTCATTAGAAGATTTGAACGCTTTCCCTTTGTTCTGATAATAGGCTTTTGCATATAAAGCTTCTGCAGCTACTGAAGTGTTGGATGATTTTTCAAGAGAAACATACGCAGACTGTGCATCTTTATCTTTTCCTGAGTTCATCAGACTTCTTGCTTTAATCACTTTCGCAGTTTCAATAACAGCTGCCGAGTTTTTAGAATTAGCAATTACGGCATTGGCTAATTTTTCAGCTTCAGAGAAATTATTTTCTTCTGCATACAGCTTCATCAGCTCAACATTTGCATAATTTTTAATGCTGATATTGGAAGAGTTTTTAATTCCCTCAAGGTACTTTTTCGCTTCTGCAGTATTCCCTTGTGCAATAAAGATTTGAGCTAAACGAGTTTGTGCATCATCCTGGTAATCATTCTGAATTCCAGCAACTTCCTGAAGCACAAGTAAAGCTTTAGTTGAATTATTAGTTTGGTAATAACTTTCCCCCAATTCATACTTCGCCTGGTACAATCCTTCCCCTGTTGGGTTCTGAGTCAGATACTTTTCGTAATAAGAAATTGCATTCTTATAATCTTTCTTCGCAAACAATTGTTTACCTGTTGACAGATTGATCTCATCAATTTCTGCAGCATCTACATTGACACCAATATTTCTTGCGAAGGCTTCATAACCTGAAACATCTCCGTTTTTCGTGAAGACAGGTTTCGCTGCCTGAACAACTTTCTGGGCATATGCTGTATTTTTATACTGCTCACCCAAAGATTTCAGCTCAGAAAGTGCTTTATCATTCTGGTTCTGATCAATATAATTCTGTGCTCTGTAGATTGAAGCATTAGCAATTAAATCTTTATCAGCAGATCCTTTAATCACTTTTCCGAAATAATCATTGGAGTTTGTAAAATCATCCTGAGCAGCATAGGCTGTTCCTATTTCGTATTGAGCATCATCGTAATATTCAGAATCCGGATATTTTGATAAAAGGTTTTTAAGGTTGGTAATTTTCGCCTGAGTATCTCCTTTGAATCCTAAAGCCATTGCTTTTTGGTACAAAGTATAATCCGTTGCATCTTCATTTTTATCATAGATGGCAATCGCTTCATTCAGATCATTATTGGCATAATGAATATCTGCCAGACGAAGTTCTGCATCATTTTTGAATTCCGGCTTCGGATTGGTAAGATATTGTTTGAAATAAGCAGCGGCCTGATCAAATTTCTTGGATTTAAAATAAGCATATCCTAAATCATAAGGAAGCTGTTGTTTTTCAGGGAAGTTTTCGTTCAGAAGCTTTTCATAACGAACAATGGCAGACGGATAATTTCCTTTCTGGTAATACACCTGTGCCAGCCAATATAAAGCTCTGCTGTTAAATTCTTTATTAAGATTGAAACCAAGGCTTCTTAAGAAATACTTTTCAGCCTCGTCATAGTTTCCTTTGTTGAATTCTTCAGTCCCCAATAAATAAGAAACCTCCTGGTCTACTTTATTGATCTCAGGAGTTGAACTCTGTAATCTGTCAATAGCGTTCAGAGTTTCTTTATAGTTTCCGGAATACAGATATGATTTTACCAATAATGATCTCATTTCTGAATCATTGGCTCCATTCTGATTGTCATTGATATAACTTTGGATTACCGCAGAAGGACTTTCAAACGGGTTTCCGATATCGTAACTTAATTTAGCATATTGCTCATGAGCCAGCTTTTTCACTTTTGCATCATAATCCATCTGATAAGAAGAACGGAATGCAGAAAGAGCTTCCTGTTTTTTGTCTACTGCCAGATAAGCATTTCCCAACTGGTAGTAAGCATTCTGTGCCAGGGCTGAATTGCTGTTCAGAAGCTGGTTGTAATAAGAAACTGCCTCATCATATTTTTTTAGCTGTGCAGCTACAAATCCCATCTCATACAAATCGTTTTCAGACGGATTCTGCTGTACACTCAGATAATCTTTCAAATGTGGATAAGCAGACGTATAATCATTCTTCATGAAATAACTCTCCCCGATAATCTTATGAACTTCTGCTTTATAAGAATCAGAAATATTTTCGTTCAACAAAGCATTTCCTTCCGTAATTGCCTGATCGTAGTTCTTATCATTGTAATACATCTGTACATAATAAGGACGTACCAGCTTTGAGAACTTATCCTGATCTTTTATAGAATCAAAATACTGGAAAGCTTTATCATTTTGTCTGTTGCTGTAATATAAATGCCCCAACATATAAGCGATTTCTCCTTTTTGAGACTGATCAGCTGTTTTATAAGCTTCCTCCAGGGCATCGATAGCTCCTTTAGAATCACCTGTCATAAATTTCGCATACCCAAGCTTCAGAATATACTGTGTATTCTCTTCTTTTGAAAGCTGATACTGGTTTACTTTTTTCAAAGTCTCCAAAGCTTTATCAAAATCTTTTTTTGCCAAGTAGTAATCTGCCAATGGAAGATTAGCCTGTGCAAAATAAGCAGAATTCGGATATTCTTTCATGAAAGCGGTTAATCCTTCTTCAGCATGATTTTTCTGAAGAATCACGCCAATCACATTATCAAAAAACTGCGCAGCTTCTTTTTTCGAACGAGACAAGTTCTGATTGTAGAAATATTGTCTTGCATATTCGTATTGAGAAGCGTTGTATATTTTGGTCTGATAAAGATTTTCGGCTAGATTAAACCTGTAATTTTCTTTCTGGGTAAAATATTGGGACTGCTGAGCATCGGAGATTCCGAAATAAACTACTGCAGCCGCTAAAAGTATTTTTTTTGATTTCATTCTTCTTGATATAAGAAAATTAGTCTAAATAAGTTAACGAAAATATTAAAAACTTATTGTTTAAGCAAGTTTTAACAGATTTATTAGGTTTAAATAGCAATTTAGCAATGATGAAAAATTTCTCACCATTCAATGATAAAATTTACTACTTTCGTCTGATAAAATGTAAACAATTTCAATAATAAGTTATCAAAAACATATTTTAAGTTGATACTTTTTCAACAGCAGCTAAAAACATACCATAAACACACTATCACATGAAATTTAAGATACTTTTAGCATTAATTTTTGTAAACCTGCTGCAGGCACAAAAATTTCAGTTTCCAAAGACAGCTGTAACAGACTCTCTTATATTGGAAAAACAGATGCCAGGACTTGCTCTGCAAGTGATCCCCCAACTTCAGTCTGCAAAGTACAAACCGGAAAACAAAATCGACCTTCTGGATAATCTTTTCCGTTTACAAATGGTAGCTCAGGATTATAAAAATTCGTTGGCTTCTCTGTCAGAAAACCGTAATCTCTTTGCCGATCATCATATGGGAGACTATAGATTGATAGGCTTTGAATTGTACAGCATGGCTAAACTGGCACAAAAAGAAAGCAGCCTCTCTTTTTCTGATGCGCTTCAGAAGGTATTTAATCAAAAATACGAAAGCATTCCGGAAAAACTGATTCCCAGATTACCTCTTGCGGTTGACGGCAATGTGAAAGAATCCAGAAAACAAATGAATCAAATACTGGACGCGCAAAAGAACAAAGATAGTATTGATTACAAAACCGCCCTCTCACTATGCAAAAGTTATCTCAACTATAAAACATATTCAAGTATCAAACCTCAGGTGATGAAATTGCTGGCTTCAAAGGATAAGGAAAGATTTATTATTGAAACCAGAGATCTTAAGATAAAGAACGGGAATACCTTAACGATTACCATTGTCAGAAAAAAGGAAAACACTTCCCCACTTCCTGTTATACTTACCAATAATATTTATGCGGGTCCATTTGATGAATTTTTTGGAAAGAGAGCGGCTACTTATAATTACGTAGGAGTTGTTGTCAATACCCGCGGCAAGAGAAACAGTAAGGATATAAATGATCCTTTTGAGCATGAGTCGGAAGATGTCTATGAGGTAATAGACTGGATAAGCAGACAGCCATGGTGCAACGGAAAAGTAGGAATGATTGGTGGAAGCTATTTAGGTTTCAGCCAGTGGGCAGCTGTTAAAAAACTGCATCCTGCATTAAAGACGATTGTACCGCAGGTTGCAGTAGGAATCGGGATAGACTATCCGGCACAGAATAATATATTTATGAGCTATATGCTGCAGTGGATACAGTATGTTACCAACAATAAACTTACTGATGAAGTAGACTTTAGCAATTTCGCAAAATGGAATTTAATCAATACAGAATGGTATAAAAGCGGAAAATCATTCAGGTCTTTGGACACGATAAGCGGGAAACCCAGCAAAATCTTTCAACGGTGGCTGGATCATCCGGGGTATGACCAGTACTGGCAGAAAATGGTTCCTTACAAAGAGGATTTCTCTAAAATCAACATTCCAATTCTGACAACAACCGGATATTATGATGATGATCAGATAGGCGCGCTGTATTATTTTAAAAAGCATCATCAATACAATAAAAATGCAGACCATTATCTGGTAATAGGTCCCTATAATCATGGAGGAGCACAGAGTTTCGGCTTTACTTATGTGAATGGCAGTCCTATTGATCCGGCAGCCAGAATAAGTATCGATGACCTTGCATTTTCATGGTTTGATTATATTCTTAAAGGAGGCAAAAAACCGGAAATTTTAAAAGACAGAATTAACTTTCAGGTGATGAATACCAATACGTGGAAACATGTTTCTGATCTTGACAAAATGCATACTTCCACTGTTAAATTCTATCTTCAGGACAAGAAAAACACCTCATCTGTGTTTAATAAACCGGATACCCAAAATTTCACAAAACAAATTGTTGATTTTAAAAACAGGGATCAGAAAGACATTTACTACAAAGTCAGTAAAAAAGACAGTATAAAAATGACTACTTCAATTGCTTTTGAAAGTGAAATATTGGATAAGGATATGATCATCAGCGGAAACCTTTCAGGATTCTTCAATGTTTCCATCAATAAAAAAGACTTTGATACTGACACCTATCTGTACCAGATTCAACCGGACGGAAAATCATCTTTATTATCAACTCATATTGTGAGAGCCAGCTATGCAAAGAACAATGAAATAAGACAGCTTCTTGAACCCAATAAAATGGAGCAGGTTCCCATTAATAACTCGTATTTCATGAGTAGAAAAATAGAAAGAGGAAGTAAACTCCTATTATTGGTGGGGGTGAATAAAAACCCTAACTGGCAGATCAATTATGGGACAGGCAAGGATGTAAGTGACGAAACGATAAAAGATTCTGGGGAACCTCTGGAGGTAAAATGGTATAATGACAGCTATGTGGAAATACCTGTTTATAAGGATTAAAACCTTTTGTTTGAGCATTTTTACCTAAATGTTCTTAACAACTGTTAACATCAAAATAAAAAATCATTACATTTGCTTTTTTTCAAATCAAATATAGTTATTGAATGAGTCAACTTTTTAGAAGAAAAATCTATTCAGATACAGATACTTCAACGGGACTTTTAAGAGTCCTGGGTGTATGGGACATTGTATTTTTTGGTATTGCGGCTATTATAGGAGCTGGGAGTTTCAGCAGTTTGGGAGAAGCCGTTTTCAGAGGTGGTCCCGGTGTTATTCTTCTATATTTGATTTGCGGTTTTGCCTGTGGATTTACTGCCTTATGTTATGCTGAATTTGCCAGCAGAATTCCTACCGCAGGTTCTGCATACACCTATGCCTATGCGAGTTTTGGTGAGCTGATTGCCTGGATAATCGGCTGGGCCCTGATTATGGAATATTCTTTCGGAAATATTTACGTAGCCTTTTCCTGGTCGGACTATTTTACCAGTTTCTTAGGGCGTCTCGGAATGCATATCCCTGATTATCTGACCTGCAGCTATACTGAAGCAAGAAAAGCAGTTCAATATGGTTCAGAAAACAAAGAACTGTTAAATGCCTGGAAAACAGCTCCATTGATTGGAAGTTTGAAATTCATTGTAGACATTCCGGCATTGGTTATCAACGGTTTGATTACATGGCTTTGCTATGTAGGAGTAAAAGAAAGTAAAAACTTCAATAACTCTCTGGTTATCTTAAAGCTAGGTGTAATTATATTGGTTATCCTGGTTGGTTTTTCTTATATCAATACTGAAAACTGGACACCAATAAGCCCTACTACAGGAACACCATCCTTTATGCCAAACGGCTTTGCCGGAGTAATGAGTGCAGTATCCGGAGTATTCTTTGCTTATATCGGATTTGATGCCTTAAGTGTACTTTCTGAAGAGACTAAAGATCCACAAAAGACCTTACCAAAAGGAATGATTATCTCTCTTGTACTGTGTACGGTAATTTATATTGCCCTAACGCTTGTACTAACAGGGATGGTAGATTATAAAAAGTTTGATGGCGTAGGAGATCCGCTTTCATTCATCTTTGAAAAAACAAATGCTAATGTAGCCTGGATGGAACTTACCGTTTCTTTCGTTGCTATTGTTGCCATTACTACTGTATTATTGGTTTTCCAGATGGGACAGCCGAGAATCTGGTATGCGATGAGCCGTGACGGACTGATGCCTCAGAGATTCCAGAAGGTACATTCAAAATATAAAACTCCTTCTTACGCAACTGTTGTTACCGGAATTGTAGTTGGTATTCCTATCCTATTCACAGATAAAACATTTATCCTGGATTTTACGAGTATCGGAACTATTTTCGCTTTCGTATTGGTATGTGCAGGGGTACTTATGCTTCCGGCCAAAGAGAAAATCAAAGGCAGATTTCACCTTCCGTATGTGAATGGTAAAATTATTTTCCCTGTTGTTTTCATTGGTAGTTTGCTGGCTTTCTATAAGTGGCAACCGGAGTTTTTTGACAACCTGATGAACTGGTCAGATCCTAATGAAGGAGAATTCAGAGCCTCTATTTTCTTCTTTATTATCATCAACCTGATCTTATGTGTAGTAGCTTTTGTCAAGAACTTATCATTGATTCCATTGGTTGGATTAAGTTCATGTCTGTATCTACTTACAGGAATGAGCCATGAAAACTGGTTCTGGTTCGGAATGTGGTTCCTGATCGGTATGGTTATTTATTTCTGCTACGGATATAAAAACAGTAAACTTGGAAAAGAATTAAAGAATAGCTAAAAAATAGCAGCAAAACTTTGAAATGGCAAAATGGCAAAAAAGTCGAACATTTGAACAGACTGATTTGCGATTTTGCCTTTCTTATTTTTTACACTCTAAAAAAATCGGCCGAATTATTGCTATAACTTCAATAGAATCAACAAACTAACCCACCATGACTGAAAGAATTAAAACCTACAGAGAATTTTATCTGTTTTACCTTACTGAACACAGTAAAACAGGAACCCGGATTTTTCATTTTATAGGAACACTGCTCATATTTTTCGTCATAGGATATGTGATCAGTTCCGGAAAGGAAAGATTTCTCTGGTATATTCCAATTTTCGGATATGGATTTGCCTGGTTCAGTCATGCAGTGATTGAGAGAAACAGACCGGCTACTTTTAAATATCCATTATGGTCTTTAATTTCGGATTTCAGACTGTTTTTTGAACTGTTGATTGGTAAGCAGAAATTCTTTACATCCAATAATCAACCACAGAAGCAGGAACAGCCTTAAAGCTTTTTCCAGTTCTTTTTTTATACGAAAAATATTGAGTGTTGGGAAACGCAAAGGCGCAAAAGTTTATACATTTCGTCAATTTTAAGGCGCAAGAAAATCTAAGATTTTCAGCAAAGAAATATTATCAATTTCCCAGAGATCATTCCGGAGATTTAGCATTTTTTCTCATCAGAATCTGCCTAATTTGTAAAAACTGTGAGAGGTTAAGAATATGCAGTTTACAATTTTATCAAAGATAAAATCCTTGCGTCTTACATACACATGGTTTGTAAAAATCTTAGCGCCTTTGTGTGTTCAAAAAAACTTCTACTTATAATTTTTTAATTTTGGGTTTGCTTCACCTTCGGTTCGCAATGACTATAATTCAGTGGAATTTTGTTTATTTGGATGAAGCTTCTTCCCTATCAGATATCCCAATGAGGGCAAAATAAATGACAAAACCACCGGGAATATCAATGAAAGGCCAGAACCCTCAAGACTAATCGTTAGAGGAAAAAGATATCCATTATAAACAATGAGCGCCAATGTAAAAATAAAACTGTCACTATTATTTGTAGAAAGAATATTAAAATGACTTCCAAACTGATCAAATAAACCGGAACAAGCGAATAAGAAAACATTCAAAAAAAACATCCACAGAACGGTTCTGTAGATCATTCCTTTTTTTGCATTCAGATATCCCGCAAAGATCAAAAAAAGAGATAAAATTCCTGAAATAAAAAAATCTACACCAGAAAAATCTGTTTCTCCGCCAGTTTTTGTAAAGAAATACATTGCATACAGAACAATATTAAGGAGATAGATTATCGTTACATAATTCATTACATCAAAAGTTTACTGTTGGCTGTTAGTATTTTTTCTCAAGGATATCGTAGTGGATGGTGTTTACCACTTTTTCAGCAAGAGCATCTCCTTTTACTTTAATAGGATTGGGAATGTAACTTGAAAAAGTCATTGTGTTATCCTGATTAAGGGTCACTTCCACTTCTTCAAGTATATTTTGCTCATCTACATAAAACTGAATTCTGTTTTCTACGATTCTCCAAAAAGAAAGTCTTGGTTCAGATGGGCTGCAGTCACCTGTTTTCCCTTCTACATAATTATAAATCGCATATCCGTCTTCCCTGATGGCATAATTTCTCATCAGACGGCAATTATCAAATTCTTTTACCACTTTCTTTTTATTTTCATAAAACCCGGATTCTTTCAGTTTCCAGAATCCTGTAACGTTTTCTTTCTTTAATTTCTGGGCATTCATACAAGATACTGCCATAAGAAAAGCAAGAGAAAATATCTTCTGCATAGATAAATTTGTGTGTTTTATATGATTTTAAATGAATATACAATAATTGGAATAAAGAGTTTCGGCGGGCGGCTCCGCCGCCCGCCGAAACTTAAACCCTAAACTCTAAACTTTGAATTTTAGAATCCAGGCTCTATTTAAATTTCTTCTTAAAACTGAATTTAAGTCTATTCATCAGCCCTGGTTCTATGATGTCAATTCCAATTCCAAAATTGCTGTCTGCAATGGTATGATGGTCTGTTCTGAACTTTTCAAACTCACTTTGCGGAATTTCAAGATTGATCAGAGGATTGTATTCGATGTATACACTTGCCCCGTTCTTGCTTACTTTTTTACGGCTTTTATAGTCAAAATACGGATTGGCAATGGTGCATTCCTGAACCGTATATTTTTCTTCGGTATCAATCTTCTGATCTGTATAGAGATTAATTTCATACTTTTCGGTATCGAAATTATGCCAGAACGATAAATCTTTATGCATAAAATCTCTTGCACTTGCCTTCACAACATTTCTGTCAAAATACATAAGGAAACGGTTGTTCTGTGGATCTACATAGTAAGGATTCTCAATGATAGCGGTATATTGAATCTTCACTTCATTCAGTCTTTTATCATCACTTATCACATCAATGGCTGCATCTTTGAATACATTCCGTACATCTGTACCATTTCTGTCACTCGAATAATTTAAGCCATAGAAAAGGAAACTGTTCCAGCTGTCTATAATTTCCCTTTTGTTGGTACTTTTAAAATACCTTCTCATGGCATTGGCCCTGCTTCCTTTGTAAGTTGTTGACAGAGTAAATTTTCCGACAGTCCCCTGTACATTAAAATCTACTTTTTCGTCAATACAGAAATAAGGAAATTGATAAGGTTTTCTTATCTGGAGCTCCTGATCTTTTTTCACTTCCAGATAATGCATAAAATACATGAATCCTCTGTTTTCAATCAGTCCGAATTCATCACGAATCGTAGCATCAATAAAGTATTCCTGATCTTTATAATTCACTTTTACGACAACATGATTGAAGTTTAACAGTGATGGAAGGTAATATTTGATATAATAATCTGTATTGAAATTCACCAGTACAACAGAAGCATCCACTCCAATATAATCAAGGATCACTTTTAATAAAACTGATTTCGCTTTACAGTCTCCCTGCTTATTTTCATAGGTTACGGACGGTGCTTGCGGCTTATGTCCATTCATTTCATCCGCATTGAAGATATAATAGATATGGTTCTGAACATATTCTACAGCAAACTGAAGCTTTTCACCCTGATCGGCAATAGCATCCAGCTTTTCAATCAGGTTCGGCGCAAAATCCTTCAAGGAAGAGCTATTGAAAATCTCCTCATAAAGAGGCACAATATAATTGGAAAGGTCTTTCCAGCTGCTTTCGGTAGCAAAGTCCACATAAGGAAAAATTTCTCTTCCGGAATCTACAGGATTAATATAATTCTGTTCTTCTATCACAAACCTCTCCCCTTTTTTCAGATGCTTCGTTTCCGGTTCCAGAACATCTCCCTGCTCATCTCTGAAAAATGTCTTTTTATAGGCAATCGTCTGCTCACGTTCATTGATAAAAGTAAATTTAAAATTGCCATAGGCCCAGTAATTATCCGGACTTACCCATACATATTTTGAGAATTCCTTTCTTAGGAAATCCCGGTCTGTAAATGCTTTAATCCTTGAATCTTCTAAAATCAGTACATCATACAGCCTGAGATCTTTAATCGTAATATTGATCTTTTTATTACTGCTCAAAACTCCGCCGCTGCTCTGGTTTTCGCTGTCAAGAACTTTAATATTCGTATCCGGAATTTTATCTATCAGTACTCCATCTCTCAAAACACTGATCCTGTGAATCTGATAGACTTCATTTTCCTCCACAATGACATCAGACACAGAAGCTCGTTCCAGATTTCCCGGCTCGTTCAGAGTATAAGCCATGCAGACATATTCACTGTTTTCCGTATTGCTCGTGTAATATTTTTTGTCTAAAAAGTAGCAGTAATCACGGCCTTCATCAATTTGTTTTTTGGCAAATTCGGAGTCTTTGATTCTGTTTTTTATTTCCTCATCTCCAATATTTCCTGCCCACATTTCAGGTTTTTGAATCCTGTAATTTTCAACTTGCATTTGATTTTCCATATTTATTGTAAGAATTATGTTTTGCGGTTAGTGTTTAAGAACTTCAAATTAAATGATTAAAAAAATAAAAAGCAATAGCAGAAGTACTACAAATTCAGGAAAGCCAAGTTCGGCATGGTAATTGCGAAGTATGGGGAAAAATCAAGTTTATGAAAAGTATCGCAACAATTCTAAAAGGGGCAGCACCCGCATTAGCATTATTTGCAATGACGCAATGTACAACCACAGCCAATGCATCCACAGGCGATGAAGCCACCTTCATCGTAGGACCACAAACAGCAGACTGTACCGGCGTAGCTCCTATGAAATGTCTGCAGGTAAAAGAAAATGCTTCCGGAAACTGGACCAATTTCTACAGCAATATTGAAGGATTTACCTATGAGCCGGGATATGAATATGTTTTAAAAGTAAAAACTGAAAAAATTGCCAATCCTCCAGCTGACGGATCATCCATAAAATACACCTTGGTAAAGCAGGTTTCTAAAACGAAAAAGAAAGAAATGGCATCCAATGAAAAAACACTTATCGTAGGCCCACAAACCGTAGACTGTTCTGCAGGAGCAGGCCGTATGAAGTGTATGCAGGTAAAAGAAAATGCTTCTGAAAGCTGGACCAATTTCTACAGCAATATTGAAGGATTTACCTATGAACCAGGTTACGAATATGTTTTAAAAGTAAAAACTGAAAAAATAGCAAATCCACCGGCTGACGCTTCTTCCATAAAATACACATTGATAGAACAGGTTTCTAAAACGAAAAAATAAAACAAAAAGGCTTCTGAAAATTTCAGAAGCCTTTTTGTTTTATGAAGGAAATGAAGTCTGAAGTTATTTTTGACAATAAAGGAAAATTCTCCAAGGATTCATCTTTTAAGTATTCATACTCTTTTTCCCTATTTTAAAATCCACTCTCTTTTTGAGGTGGATCCGGGTATTTACCTTTAGCTGCCTCACCTACCGTATTTGCAGTAGTCATAGCTACTACAAGATCATTCAACATGCTGCTGGCTGCTGTAGGTGAATTGGGAAGAAGAACCAGGTTGCTTCTGTTACTTGCTCCTATGGAATGCAATGTATCATAATGCTGTGTCACTACGATAAGTGCTGATGCTTCGTGTGAATTGATTTCTACATTATTCAGCATCCTTACAGACTCTTCAAGACCCTTTGCAATTTCTCTTCTTTGGTCTGCAATCCCTTGTCCCTGAAGTTTTTTAGATTCTGCTTCTGCTTTTGCAACGGCTACAATTCGGATTCTTTGTGCTTCGGATTCATATTCTGCAGCAGTTTTTTCTCTTTCCGCCGCATTGATTCTATTCATCGCATGTTTTACCTGTTCATCCGGATCAATATCAGTAACCAAAGCTTTGATAATATCATATCCATAGCTGTTCATAGCCTCCTGAAGCTCACTTTTTACTGCAATCGCCACATCATCTTTTCTTACAAAAACATCATCCAGTTTCAATTTCGGAACTTCTGCTCTTACCACATCAAAAACAAATGAAGTAATTTGATTTTCAGGATTTTCCAAACGATAATAAGCATCTCCAACCTGATTTCTGATCACCTGATACTGAACAGAAATTTTCATTTTGATGAAAACGTTGTCTAATGTTTTAGTATCAATCATTACATCCAGCTGCTGAATTCTCAGATTCAGTCTTTTCGCAATCTGATCTATGATTGGCAGCTTAAGATGAAGACCGGAATGTTTTACTGCCTGGAATTTTCCAAATCGTTCAATTATCGCTGCAGTTTCCTGCTTAACGACAAAGAACGAAGCAAATAAAATGATTAGCCCGAAGAAAATAACGGGCACTAAATATATTCCCATAGTTTTTAATTTTTTAATAGGTCGTAATAAATTCTGTTTTGTTAAACATTTTCATTGGTATTTCTTTAAATATATGAAAAATAAATCTAA
This sequence comes from Chryseobacterium sp. D764, assembly GCF_019317325.1. NCBI lineage: Bacteria > Pseudomonadati > Bacteroidota > Flavobacteriia > Flavobacteriales > Weeksellaceae > Chryseobacterium > Chryseobacterium sp. D764. The sequence continues at coordinate 1,347,594 of NZ_CP079219.1, forward strand.
GATTTAATACATTATCTCCTAATAATCAAGCCCAAGAATGATTGATTATTTTTAAACTAAAATTATCCTGAAAAAAACTTACTTTTGAATATTCATTGCATATCATGGTCAATTCTAAAGAAATATTAAAGGATCACATCTCTAAATTCACTTCTCTTACTGAAGAACAACTTGACTATGTTTTTGAACATTTTAATCTGATTACTTTAAAAAAAGGGCAAAGCCTGATCTCGGAAGGTGATTTCGTAAATCATGAATATTTCGTTCTGGAAGGCTGTCTGAAAGCTTTTTATCTTAATGACAGCATGAAAATGTTTATTCTCCAGTTTGCTATGCCGACCTGGTGGGTGACAGATTTTGATGCACTTTACAGTAAAACCAGGGCTACTATTAATGTAGACTGCATTACGAACGCTACTATTCTTTCTATTTCCAACGAAGACAGGGAAAAAATCTGCAATGAAATTCATGAAGTTGAACATTTTTTCAGATGGAGAACCAACAAAGGATATGTAGCAGCACAAAAACGTCTGCTTTCTTTCATGAATAATGATGCTAAATTCCGGTATGAGGAACTTTTGGCCATGTATCCCCAACTGTACAATCTGGTCCCTAAACACCTGATTGCATCTTATCTTGGAGTAACCAGGGAAACCCTGAGCAGACTTCATCAATAAACAACACCCTTACCTCGTCTATCCTCTCTTCTATTTTGTGAGGTACATCACGTAACTTTTTCTTTCAACCGGCTGAACTTTGTGTCATTAATTAAACCCAAATAAAAATGGACACAAAAAATTTCAAAGTCAATAATGAAAACAGTACGATCGACTGGATCGGAAGAAAAGTAACCGGAGCTCACAACGGAACAATCGGTGTAAAAGATGGAAACTTCGCATTTGAAGATGGAAAACCTGTATCTGGAAAATTTGTCATTGATACCCGTGCTATCAAAATCCTTGATATCAAGGATGCTGAAACCAATGCTCAGTTTGCAGGCCACCTTACCTCTGACGATTTCTTTAATTCTGATCAGTTTCCTGAAGCTCTTTTTGAAATCACTCATGCTGAACCTGGTGATCAGAATCTGTATAACGTAACCGGAGATCTTACCATAAAAGGGATTACTCATTCTATCAACACAAGTCTGCAGATTGTAACAACGGATAATACGGCTGTTTTAGATGCTAAAATTGTAGTCGACAGAACGAAATTCAATATCAAATTCAGATCCTCCAATTTCTTTACCAATCTTGGTGATACGCTGATCTACAACAATTTTGATTTACATATTCATCTTGTTGCAGAAGCTTACTAACAGAACTTAAAGATTATTTAACCTTAAAAATTTACCATCATGCCATTCATAAAAGTAGATGTGCTTCGCGAAGATCTTAACCGCGAAACGAAACAACAATTAATCAGAAAAATAAGTGAAGCTGTAACTTCAGTTTTGAATAAGGATCCTCATTTGACCCATATTGTGATCAACGAAATCGAAGATGATAACTGGGGATATGCCGGAGAACAGGTTTCAGTATTAAAAGAACAAGGATTTTCAACAGAAAAAAAATAAACATAAAATGAAAAAGCAAACGATAATTGTAACAGGAGCCTCTTCAGGGATAGGATTGGAAACAGCCCGTTATTTCTTAGACAGAGGTGATAATGTAATCATCAATTCACAAACAGCATCTAAATTAGAGGAAGTTTACCATGAACTGGGAGCCGGAGAAAATCTGGCGATGGTTGCCGGAAATGTATCCGAGAAAACAACAGGAGAAGCCTTGGTAAAAACAGCACTTGAAAGATTTGGATCAATTGACGTTCTGATCAACAATGCGGGAATTTACGAGAACAAACCTTTTCTGGAAGTCACTGAAGACTATCTGGACCGTTTTTTAACAACCAATCTAAAAGGAACATTCTTTACAACACAGGCTGTCATTCCTCAAATGATCAAACAAAAAGACGGTGTTGTGATCAATGTAGGAACTCCATTAGTATATCATGCGATTGCACCGTCTCCTTCTACAGCGCCTATTTCAAGCAAAGGAGCTATTCATGCACTGACTTTGCAGCTGGCTGCAGAGTTTGGAAAAGAAAATATCAGGGTAAATACGGTCGCTCCGGGCTTGATAAGAACACCGATGCATGGTGCAGGTCTTGATAACAATGCCGGAATGCACCTCATCAACCGTATCGGGGAGCCGGAAGAAGTAGCTCAAATGATTCATGCGATTACTAAAAACAAATTAATTTCCGGAGCTATCATCAATGTCGACGGGGGAATGAGTGCCGGACATCATTTATCATGAAACTATCATTAATTATAGCATGGCTGCTCAGTTTTCCATTGAGCGGCCATGCACAAAATGTAAAGAATATGAAAACCAACCCAACACCAGAAACTGAAATAAGAAACGTCATTGAAAATTATTATTTCAAAGGAATTTATGAAGGGAATACAGACCTTCTTAGAAAAGCCTTCTATAAAGGAGCTTTGCTTTTCGGAGATGTAGATGGAGTTCCCTATTTCAAAACTGCGGATCAATATATTGAGGGAGTCGGAAACCGTGTAAGTCCGGAAAAATCCGGAAAAGATTTTAAAGCTGAAATCCTTTCTATTGACATCATTAATTCGATTGCTACAGTGAAATTAAATGTAAGAATGTATGATTTTAATTATTATAATTTCATAACTTTCAATAAGATAGACGGAAAATGGCTCATCGTTAATAAGACATTGACCAATGTACACCCTTAATTCAAGTTTTTTAATTAAAAATCAACAAAATCATGTGGAATAAAAATAGAATTACGGAATTACTGGGTATTGAATATCCTATTCTGCAAGGTCCTTTTGGCGGAGGGCTTTCTACAGTTGAGCTGACAACAGCAGTGAGCAATCTTGGCGGACTAGGCGGATTCGGAGCTTATACTTTGTCACCGCAGGAAATTTATGATATTCACAAAGAAATACTAACGAAAACGGATAAACCCTATAACCTTAATCTTTGGATAAAAGATCACGATATTATTGATGAACAGCATACAAAAGACCAGTATCAAAAGGCCATTGAAACCTTCAAACCATATTTTGATCTTTTAAATATCGATATTCCTGAAGCACCACCTTCTTTTGAATCAAGGTTTCAGAATCAGTTGGAGGTTGTTCTTGATATTAAACCCAAGGTGTTCAGCTTTATGTTTGGTTTACTGGATGAAAATATCATTGAGGAACTTCATCGTCAGGGAACGGTGGTATTAGGAAATGCAACAACGCTGGATGAAGCGATTGCCCTTGAAAAAGCGGGTGTGGATGCTATTGTGGCTTCCGGTTTTGAAAGTGGTGGCCACAGACCTTCGTTTCTGGATCAGGCGGAACTTTCTACAACTGGAACTTTCGCTTTGATTCAATTAATTAAGGATAAGGTAAAAATTCCTGTAGTTGCAGCGGGAGGTATTGTCAACGGGCGTGGAATTGCCGGAGCTTTCCAACTGGGCGCAGAAGCGGTACAGATCGGAACGGCATTTCTGGCCACTGAAGAATCCGGAGCTTTACCGATACATAAAGAGTTTTTGTTTTCCGATGCAGCAAGATCTACCGCTCTCACCAGAGCATATACCGGAAGATTAGGGCGCGGAATTACCACAAAAATATCCCGGGATGTATTGGCTGCCACTGACAAAACATTACCATTTCCTTTACAGACCCATTTTATGGGCGCACTGAGAAAGGCAGCTTTGGAACAGCAGAAGAATGATCTGGTATTTTTCTGGGCAGGCCAGATTGCCCCGCTTTTAAAGCATAAAAAAGCCTCCACTTTAATGCAGTCATTAATTGAAGAGGCTTCTGAATTATTGAATAAATAGAATTTACACGGTCATTCCGATGTCTATTCCTTTAATTTTTCTATATAAATCGGTAGCATAGTTATCAGTCATTCCTGAAACGAAATCAATTACTCCGAGAACTTTCTGATAATCGGTACCATCATTGTAAATGAATTGCTTTGGAATTAATTTCAAAGCTTTTTCATCATAAGATTTTCTATGGCCTTCCGGTTTCAGAATGGAAGGAATAAAATGATCCAGCAATTCATACATTACATTATATCCTGCATTTTCAATTTCTACAACCGCTTTATGATTATAGATTTTTTCTACGGAGAAACTTGCAATATCCTGCAGTGCTTTATTTTCTTTTTTATAGATATCAAGTAAGCCGTTGCCAAGATTGCCTTCAAGAATCGTTTCAAAGTTATGTTTGTACATCTCAATCGACTTATTGATCAGAGCATTGATTACTTTTGCTCTTAAGTAAGAAATCTGTTCGTTTTCGTTGGAGATAGAACTTAGCTTTGTTTCAATTCTCTGAACATCATTTGTTTCAGATTTTACCAGTTCAAAAAATAAATTTTTACAGTCTGCTGTTGAAACAATTCCCAATCTGTGGGCATCTTCCATATCAATGATGTTGTAGCAGATATCATCAGCAGCTTCTACCAGCCATACAAAAGGATGTCTTTTGAAAATATAAGGTTCTTCACTTTCAGAAATAAGCTGGGTTCCTTTGGCAATTTCAAGGAATATGTCTTTTTCATTCTGGAAAAACCCGAATTTCTTCCTGTGAATGATTCCTTTTTTCTTGGCTACAGCCTCACAAGGATATTTTGCAATACTTGCCAGTGTGGAGAAAGTAAGCTGAACACCTCCCGCATCTTTCCCTTGCTGCTGCTGTGCCAGTACTCTGATCGCATTGGCATTTCCTTCAAAGTTAACCAGATCCGCCCACTCTTTTTCATTGAATTTTGACTTCAGGTCTTTTTCATTCCTTTCAAAATAGCTTGCAATGGCATCTTCTCCAGAATGTCCGAAAGCAGGGTTTCCGACATCATGACATAAACATGCAGCTGCAATTACGTTTCCCAGATTATAGAGATAAAAATTCTTTGAATCTTCAGTCAATTCATTTTTAAAATCTTCCGCAATAAATTCACCGATAATACTTCCTAAACTTCTTCCTACAGATGATACTTCCAGAGAATGGGTAAGTCTGTTGTGTACAAAAACACTTCCGGGAAGAGGAAAAACCTGCGTTTTATTCTGTAGTCTTCTGAAAGCAGAAGAGAAGATAATTCTGTCGAAATCCCTTTGAAAATCAGTTCGTGAAGCTTTGGTCTGTGGATTGTTTCCTGTACGTTGATTGGTGAAAATCTGGTTTAAATTCATCATTTTTCAAAATTACTCCAAATTTTAATTGTATGGAATAGTATTTAGATTTTTATTAAACAGATCTGTCATTCAAAAAATCTATAATAGTAAACGTTTTTTAGGGATCGGAAAGCTTGAAGAAATATTCTACATTTGATGCAACTAATACAACCGAAGAATACTTACAGTTTTTCTTTATCCAAATTTTAAAATTCTTTTACAATGACGGACAACACATGGCTCAAAAGATGGGACGAAAGGTATAGCAGCGAAGAGTTTGCGTATGGAACAAAACCCAACAATTATCTGAGAGAACAACTTACTCTATTAAAACCAGGTAAAATACTTTTCCCCGCAGAAGGTGAAGGCCGAAATGCTGTTTTTTCGTCAACTCAGGGATGGCAGGTTTCAGCTTTCGATATCAGTGCCAATGGCAGAAACAAAGCGTTACAGCTTGCTGAGCAACAAGGAACTACAATTGATTATCAGGTTGGAGAACTTTCAACTCTGAATTATCAGGAACAACAGTTTGACGCTATTGCTCTGATCTATGCCCATTTTCCGGGAGATATTAAATCTTCCATTCACCAAATGCTGAATCAGTATCTGCGTAAAGGCGGTTTTATTATTTTTGAAGCTTTCAGTAAAAGCCATCTTAAATATATTGCAAAGAACGAAAAGGTAGGCGGGCCAAAGGACATTGAATCCTTATTTTCTATTGAAGAGATTAAAGCTGATTTTCCGGATTATAACATTATTGAATTAGAAGAAACAGAAATTGAGCTCAACGAGGGATTGTTTCATAATGGAACAGGCTCTGTAATCCGTTTTGTCGGACAGAAACTGGTCTGAACATTTTAAACAGGTTTATTTTGGGATAAAGCTTTAGTTTTTAAATGGTTATGGAATACTATTTGAATCTTTATCTCAAAATAAACGTATGCCTGAAGGTCCATCCATCATATTAATGAAAGAAAGCCTGCAGCCATTTGCAGGTCAGCAAGTAACAGAAGTTTCAGGAAATGCCAAATTCGAGAAAGAAATTTTCATTGGCCAATCCCTTCTGGAAATCCGCACTTTTGGAAAACAAACTTATCTCGTTTTTGAAAAAGCAGCGATCCGGATTCATTTATTAATGTTTGGTTCTTACAGCATTGATGAACAAACCAAACCGGATAAAAGCTTGCGTTTAGCATTGTTTTTCTCTACGGGAAGCATTTATTTTTACACCTGTTCTGTAAAGTCTGTAGACCTTGAATTCCTCTCCACAATTGATTGGGAAGCAGATGTAATGAGCGATCAGTGGAATCCTAAGAAAGCTGAAGAAAAATTAAAATCCAATCCGAAAATGATGGTTTGTGATGCATTGATGAATCAGGATATTTTTTCGGGTGTCGGCAATATCATTAAAAACGAAGTGCTTTTCAGAATTGGAGTACAGCCGGAAAGCCTGTTGGGGAATCTTCCAGCCAAAAAAAGGAAAGAACTTATAGCTGAAGCCAGAAATTACAGTTTTGATTTCCTGAAATGGAAAAGAGAATTTGTTTTGAAAAAACACTGGCTCGTTCATACTAAATCTATATGTCCGGTATGTGGACAGAAATTGATCAAAAAACAAACGGGGGTTGGAAAAAGAAGAAGCTTCTATTGTGAAAAAGATCAGAAACTTTATTAGATCAATTAGCTAAAGCTGTTGAAGGGTTTATTTATTTAAAGAGGTCTTTTGTACCATTTAGCTTTTGTCATTCCGACGAAGGAAGAATCTTATTATTGTTCAAAACATAAGATTCTTCACTACATTTTATTACGTTCAGAATGACACCTCCTGCCCTACAGATTTTCACTGATGATGTAGTATCTGAGATTTATATTACCCATTCCTTATCATTCACTACTCATTTTACATTAGTCTGAGTTCAGAAGCCCTCCGGCAAATTTTGTAAAAAACTCGGATCTGTATACTTCTCCAAGAGGAATCTCGGAGTCTTCAATATATATATTATGATTGTCAAATGAATCAATATAATTCATATTGACAATGTAAGATTTGCTTACTCTGATGAAGGTTTCTCCGGATATTTTCTGATGAATTGTTTTTAAATTCATTGCAGTGATAAGCTTTTGCTGCTTTGTATGAATGACTACATAATCCTTAAGCCCTTCTATAAATTTAATATCTGCAAAACTGATTTTATAGAACCTTCGTTCTGCTTTGATGAATAAAAAATCTGCAGTATTGGATTCTACCGTATTTTTTACAGTGTCTTTGGATAAAAGTTCAGTATAAAGTATGGCTTTATCAATTGCTTTTTCCAGCCTTTTGGGATCAACAGGTTTCAGAAGATAATCTACAGCTTCCAATTCATAGCTCCTCAGTGCGTACTGAGAATAGGCTGTTGTAAAGATGATCAGCGATTTTTTGGGAAGCATTTCTGCGAACTCAAGACCTGTCACCATGGGCATTTCTATATCAAGAAAAATAAGATCTACATCAATATCTTTAAGAAAATCGAGTGCAGACGGAGCATTGGAAAATTCGCCAAGGATATCAACATTGGAAGTTTCAGTGATCAGAGATCTCATTTCTGATCTTGCCAAAGGTTCATCATCAACTATAATACAATTCATCAAACGGGAATTTTTAAATTTACAATATATTCTTTTTCACCGGATTCTATCTGCAGGTCAAAAGTGTCGTTATAAAGAAGTTCCAGCCTTCTGGTGATATTGGCAAGCCCAAGTCCACTGCTTTTTTTGTCCGAAACGGTATAACCAGCACTTCTTGAATTCACACATATAAAATGGAGCTGTTTATTCTCAATACTAATTTCTATTTTCACATAAGACTCTCCTCCATTGAGATCCACACTGTGCTTTACAGCATTTTCAACAAAAGTGGTAAACAAATTCGGTGGAATAAATGTGCTGCTGATTATTCTTTTATCAACATCGGTTTGAATATCAAAAGAAAAATGATCACGTCTTATTTTTTCAAGGTTTAAAAAATTGGACAAAAAATCAATTTCTGAAGCCAGTAACGTTTTTTCTTCACTGTTTTCATACAGCTGATATCTGAGAAATTCAGAAAGTTTTACAATCACTACTGAAGCTTTTGCAGGATCTGTTCTGATCAGTGCTTTTACATTATTCAGCATATTAAACAGAAAATGGGGATTGATCTGATTTCTCAGTTCATTCAGTTCCATACTCATAGTAAGGCTGCTTAGCTCATTGATCCTTTTATTATCATTAATCCATTTCTGCAAAAGTTTTATCGTTGTGGTCGTCATAATGATCGGAATACACATTAGAACTCCTTCATAAATTCCTCCCCTTTCACTTTCCTTAAGAATATTTTTCACTCTGAATTCTTCGAAAAACAGTCTGAAACCGTAACCAATAAAATTAAGCCCCGCTACTCCCATCAGAACAAGCAATACAAGATAGGTAACATATTTTGTTTTAAAGAAAAACCGCGGAACCAATACATATATATTTATATAGACCATTGCAATGAGGATCGTATACACAAAGAATAAAACATAGTATTGATATATTCCCGAATACCAATGCCAGAATCTCGCGCTGTACAGCAAAAAGAAAAAGAAAATCAGAAACAGGAGGTGCCTTCGGAATCCATACTTCGCTTCCACCAAAAAATCCATTGCAAAGGTTTCTTCAAATTTCTGCGGACTGTATTTCATACGATAGGCTTATTTTATCATTAACAAAAATAGACAATAACGGAATTTACAACTAATTTATTATACGAAACCTCTCTTTTATTATACCAATTATGATGTTCCGGCATTTGGTATAAAATACCGGCCACTTTGTATAAAAACAAATTTACGCTGCTCTTTTCTCTATTCCTTTGTGCTGTAAAATGAACACATATGGAATTAACAGCTTTTCACGAATTGACTCAGGAAATATCATTGGAATGTTTCTTTATGACAGAATCTCAACAGGAAGAAAAAGTAATACAGCTTATTGATTTACACCATTTTATTGAGTGTTTTGAACCGAAAATGAAAATTCTCAGCTACCTCCATCATCCTATTAACATGGTGGAACATAATGGAGATAAAAAAGGAATCCTGTTTTGTGACCTGAAACATTCTGCAGTGCATGACAGCAATGCTTCTGAAGAGTTTAGAAGGAGATACGGGCTTTCGGAACTCTGGTTTGTTTTTGTAGAGGAAACATTTGTACCGGATACATCCGCCTATGCTGATGCGATTATTGAAAACAGTCTGGACATCTTCTATGACAAGATTTTCAGCTTTAATTTCTTTCAATCTATTATTCACCCTTTAAAATAAACTGCCCATGAAAACATTGAGAAGAGTACTTGTGCCACTGGCAATACTCCCTTTAAAGAACATTACGTATGCCCAGAAAAAGGACAGTATTCCTTTGAAGGTACGTGCTTTTTTTGCTGATAAAATTCCGCAGGCCCGGAACTTCAACGTCGAATACACCTTTGTCACGCCATCCTCCTTCTCATCACAGCTCCAAGGTCAGGATCTGCCGGACAATAAAGTAAAAAGCTTTCAGCAGATGAAGGCAGATGCCAATATTTATTTCATCAAAAACAGAAGCTGGCTTTTGAGTACTACACTGAACTACCGCTACACTTCAATCAGTATCGAAAATCCTGTAATTCCGGGAATTGGATCTGAAGAAAACTTTCACTATCATTCGGAAGCGATTAATCTGAGCTATTTTTCAAGGTTATTCAAAAAGACAGCGATATATTCAGCCAGCATTTCTGCTGATGGTAGTGATCAGCATTTTGAACGGATCAGAGGATTGGTAACTGCTTCATTGATTTTAAAAGTAACTCCAAAAACAAAAATGACGCTTGGATTGGCTGGAATTATTGACCCAAGCACCCAGATTCCTGTACTCCCTATCTTCACTTATGAAAACAAATTCAACAACGGATGGGTATTGGATGTTTTGCTTCCGAAAAAAGTATTGATCCGAAAAGATATTTCTTCCGATGGCAGGATTTCTCTGGGAACGGAAATGGATAATACATCGTTTTATACCTACGGCAATAACAACACCTATGAATTCCGGCAGGCTGTTCTTAATTCAGGGGCAATTTATGAGCATAATCTTGGAGGAAACTTTATAGGAACTTTTAAAACAGGACTCAGAACAAATATCAACTCAAGAGCTTTTAATAAACAGGATTCCTTTAATGATTATATATGGAAAGGGAATTATAAACCTTCATTCTATTTCAATGTTGGAATTTCTTATAATCCATTTGAAAGAAAAAGAACAAAATGATGTTGAAAACAATTCCCGTAAATATTTGATTTTGATTTTTACAATATCCGAATAGATCTCCAGAGTTCTCTAATCAAGGATATTAAAAAAAAATTAAAATTTTCTCCTTTCAGCATTTAACCATTATTACAAATTGCAATCAAAACTACAGAAAAACACAAGTTCAGAGATTCTCTTTTATGAAAAATCTTATTACCTCTTATGCAAATGATTTAAGGATTTTATAAGAATAGAATTTAAAAAATAGAAAATGGCAGTACCCAAACAGATATTTCAGACTTTTAAAACTAAAAAACTTCCTTTAATTACGCGATATCACATCTGGAATATGAAAAGGAAAAACCCGGAATACCGCTATTTTTTTTATGATGACCAAGATATAGAGAAATTTATCACCGAAGAATTTCCTCCTGAATATATTGAAAATTATCGTAAACTGGCTATAGGAGCTTCAAAAGCAGATTTCTTCAGATATGCTGTTTTATATAAAAAAGGCGGAATATACCTTGATATAGACAGCGGTATTATAAAACCTTTTAAACAACTCATCCAGGAAGATGATGAAGCTGTAATCAGTGTAGAAAGACACGAAAATCTATATGTTCAATGGGCACTTATTTTCAATAAAAATCATCCTTTTCTAAAGAGAACATTGGAATTGATGATTGATAATATAAAAAACCACCGCTTTCCGCATGATGTACATGCTACTACAGGTCCTACTGTATTCAGTAAAGCAATCAGAGAATCATTAGAGGAAAATCCGGCTATTCCCTTTAGACTATTTCGCGGCATTGAGTTCCGTGGATATTTAAAGTTTAAATATAAACTGGGAAAGTTCTTTTTATACAAATCAAGGTCTCAACATTGGAAACAGATGCAAAAGCGTCAGGAGATTATTTTTTAATGCGTTCCCATTTTTGAAAATACATTAATAACAATCACCCCAATTACAATCAGAGCAATCCCGATAATCGCCGGAAGATCAGGAATCTGCTTGAAAGCAATAACTCCAATCATTGTTATAAAGACAATTCCCACGCCGGACCAGATGGCATAGGTAATCCCTACCGGAATCTGACGAAGCGTGAGACTTAGAAAATAAAAAGCACAGGCATATCCTATGACTGTTATTACGGATGGCCATAGTTTGGAAAATTCCTCAGATTTTTTCAGAAAACTCGTGGCGATGATCTCAAATACAATCGCTAAGGCAAGAAAAATATAACTGCGTCCCATAACTTTATTCTTTGTACAAAAGTAACAAAAGCACTCCGGTAATTCCAAAAAGGAATAATGGGAAAATTCGCTGTTGATCAAGAGACAGCAAATGTTTCTCTTTCTTTAACGCTTTGAAAACTCTTAGTTTTTTTAACCATCAATCCTGCAATTATCTTCTTTCAGGCACTTAATTCATCTTAAGTGCTTTATTTTTAGCTCCATCCAATATTGTAAAGATTTTGAAAAAGTATGCCATTGTACAAACTTATTTTTCCGATATGGCACAAAAAAAAATTTCTCCATGTTATGAAATGTGACAGATGACAAAAATTCCGAATCAAAAAATGAGGCTAAAAATAAATTTTCTTAACATGAAAATCATTTTCACGTGAAAAATTCACATTCAAAAAAAGCGGTTTAAAACAATATTATGCCAAGCATTATTTATTATTTGTTTTATCAACTCCAATATAGAAGTCAAGAAACGGTTAACGTTTTCACATAATTTTACAGAGAGAATAATAAAAGTATTAATAAATTCTCAATAATGCATTAATTTAATGTAAACAAAAATTCACTAATAAATAAACACCAACCATCGTAATACACTGATATACATCATAAATATTTACTTTGGCACGTGATTTGAAAGTAGTAATATTGCAATTGAAAGATTGATAAAAAAAAGTCAAATAATTAAAAATAATACAAAATGGTAACTTATATCGGTATCGTAACAGGTTTAGTGGTAATCACTTCATATTTCATGACAGTAAGAAGAGAAAGAAACTAATCTTAAATAAAACAAGCCTATAGAAAATCTATACTAATTATATTGTTTTATGTTTTTAGTCTGAGAGATCGGATTGCTCTTTTACCATCGGGTAAAAGGGCCCAAAAACATAAACAAAAAGATCTTAGTTTCATAACAAATTTTAATATCCAAATGAGAAAAGCCAGTCGCAAGTCTGGCTTTTCTTTTTTATTAAGGAATTCCGCAAAAGTGTAAATTGTTTATTGCCCACAGCTTTCACAAACCTTCACAGATTGTTTGGGGACATTTTTTCGTGTTGCGGTAAAATTGTTTCCTACTATAGATTTCCATTCATCATTTATTATTCATCATTCATTTTACACTGGACCAGACGTTTATTATTATTCAGGATTCTTTTTAACATTCAATAAAGCTTTATCTTTGTTTGTCCAATAATTATTTTATCGTCATCATGAATCTGTACAATCTTATTATCCAGGATAAAGAACAAGTCAACCTTAACGAAGTATTTCTTGATAAAAACAACAAGGAGCATCTCGTTCAGCTTATCAAGGAACACAACTATATAAAAGAACTGCAGGAATATGGACTTCCGGTTAATAATAAGATTCTGCTTCAGGGAAGTTCAGGATGCGGAAAAACAATGACAGCAAAAGCTGTTGCCAATGCCTTAGGAAAAAACATTATAATCCTTAACCTGAGCAATATTGTCTCCTCACGAATCGGCGAAACTTCTCAGAATATCAAAATGATATTTGATAAAGCTGCAAGGGAAAGAACAGTACTTTTTCTTGACGAACTGGATCAAATCGGAAAAGCAAGAGGCAGTGATGATAAAGATGTAGGGGAAATGAGAAGACTGGTTAATACTTTAATCCAACTCATTGACTATTATCCTGAAAACGCGCTGTTAATTTGTGCTACCAACCATCCTGAAATTATTGATACGGCACTGCTAAGACGTTTCCAGCTAAAGATCAATTATGAAATGCCGGATCAGGAATTTCTGGATCAGTTTTACGATAGTTTATTGTCTAAATTTCCGGAAAATATGAGGAATATTGAGCGGAAGTATGGAATTTCTTTTGCGGAGACCAAAGATTATGCGTTTACCGTGGTTAAAGGTGCTTTGATAAGAAAGTTGGAAGCAAAAATAGTTGAGAATTGAGATCACTAAATTAATTGCCAAAATTATATGATTCCGTTTTACTAGAAACTAATTTTTTTCTTTATTAAAAAATGTCAATTTAGTAAGTACTGATTAAAACCCATTTTGAATTTGAAAATTTATTAATTTTAAAACACTAGAATCAACACAAATGGACGATAAATTTTTACTCAATCAGCTAACCAAATCATTTTTTAATTTGTTTACCAATACTAATGGAAAAAAGCCAGACTTTGAAAGTATTGATAATATTTGTTTAAATGAAACAATAATAATCAAAAAGGATAAAGATAACGAAGAAGTTTATACCCTTGACAGTTTTATTACTCCAAGAATAAAAATTTTAACAGACGGAACCCTTATCGAATTTGAGGAATATGAAGTAAATGAGGAAACAAAAATAGTTAACAATATTGCCCAACGCTTTTCTAAATACCAAAAGCGTGGATACCTTAATGGTAATTATTTTGAAGGAAGCGGGACTAAATTTTTTCAGTATGTTAAGACTGCAAAAGGTTGGAAAATAAATTCAGTTATTTGGGAAGACGAAAATATTTAGATTAAGACATAAAGGATTTATGAATATAAATGTTGTATTAATTTAAGCGTAAAAACAGTTGAAAGAAATTATTCTATTTCTATTGCTGAAGACTATGCCTTAACTGCCGTTAAAGTGGCTTTAATGAAAAAACTGGAAGCAAAAGAATCCATCTCATCATGAAAGAAGATATCCTGCACAATCTCGCATTGATCAATAACCGAATAAAAAATTCCTGTGAAAAATCCGGAAGGAATATTGATGAAGTGAAGTTATTATTGGCCACTAAAACAGTTTCTGCAGATCATATCAAAATTGCTTTGGAAAACGGACAAGCCTTAATTGCAGAAAACAAAGTACAGGAATTGAAGGAGAAGTATGAGGACTTAAAGAACATCCCCCATGAAAATCACTTTATAGGCCATCTTCAGACCAATAAAATCAAAGATATCCTGAAATATGGTGTTACCTGCGTTCAGTCTCTGGATCGTCTGAAAAGCTTCATCAAAGACTTTTGACTGAAAACAGGACGATGAATGTCTTAATTCAGGTGAATACGTCCAATGAAGAGAGTAAATTCGGAATTGATCCCAGTGAAGCGATTGAACTTACCCGGAAAATTTCTCGCTACTCTACTTTGAAAATAAGAGGCTTGATGACCATTGGTCTTTTTAGTGCAGAAACTGAAAAAGTAAGATCATGCTTTAAAATCCTGAAAAAACTCCAACAGGATATTATCCGTGAAAACATTCTGAATCTGGAGATGAAAGAACTTTCTATGGGAATGAGCGGGGATCTGGAAACCGCCATTGAAGAAGGAGCCACCATTGTACGGGTGGGAACTGCAGTTTTTGGGCCGAGAATCTATCCGGACAGTTACTATTGGGATGAAGATAATAAAAAAGCATAAAATTATATGTTTCCATTTACTTATACTTTTGAGAGAGAAATTATCAAAGACAAAACATCTGATCAGGTTATTTATACAACCCGTGATATATTGCAGAAAAAAAAGGTTCAAAACATTCTTTACGGGCCGAATTTTGTTTCTTTCGATGAAGGTCTTTTCACAGAAAGATCCAATTGGCATTATCTATCTTTAATTGACAATGGGAAATTCATTTATAATGAAAACAACAAAACACTGACTTATGAAGTAAAGCTATGGAAACTAAACCTTTTCTCGCTTATTTTTCTCATTATTACCATGGCTAATTTTAAAGATACCTTCGGTAATCTGTTTCCTTTTTCAGCACTTTTGATCAATCATTTACTTTGCTATTTTGGAAACCGGGGATTGATAAAAAAAATCGTTCATAAAATTAACTATTTGTCCTAATTGTTTATCATTTATTACCAACATTAGTATATAGCCAAAAACCTTACAACAAAAGGCTTTTTACAGTCTACAAATTCGGTATACTTTTTGATGTAAAACTTTCGTAACCAAACAAATACATGTATGACAAAAAAATTACTCTCGGGCTGCCTATTTATAGCAGTATTATTCTTTTATTCATGTGAAAAAGAAAACACACAGATGAAAAGTGGAATTTCAATTGAAACTATTTCAATTATAACCTGCGTTACTATGGGCGTAGCGATTTTGCTTGCCTATAGCATTAAAAGAAGGTAAAGAAATATGACAGAAATAATAGAACACCTCTCAGTTTTGAGAGGTGATTTATTTTAAAATAGTAATTAAATGATTGACATTTCATTAAAATATAATAAATTTCAAAAAATTCCCTTCCGCAACTAATAAACCTATGAAAAAAACACCTCTGGCAGTACTTTTACCTTTGCTCATTTTGAACTGTACTCACAAAAAGAAAATACTCAACAGGCAAAAAAAGAGAACCCAAACCTTAATTACTTGAGATTGCTACGCTTTGCTCGCAATGACAGAAAACAAAAATCCCTCTCATTACTGAAAGGGATTTTTTATAGTTAAAAAACTAAGATTACATATAGGCTTCAATCGGCTCACAAGTACATACTAAGTTTCTGTCTCCGTAAGCTTCATCTACTCTTGATACAGAAGCGAAGAATTTATGGTCTCTTACCCACTCTAATGGATAAGCCGCCTTTTCTCTGCTGTATGGTTTATCCCAAGAATCAGAGATTACCAATTGCTCTGTGTGAGGAGCATTTTTCAATACGTTGTTTGCAGCATCTGCTTCACCGTTAGCAATTTCATCAATTTCTTTTTTGATAGAGATCAATGCTTCAGCGAAACGGTCAATTTCAGATTTGCTTTCAGATTCTGTAGGCTCAATCATCAATGTTCCTGCAACAGGGAAAGAAACAGTAGGAGCATGGAAACCATAATCCATCAATCTCTTCGCCACATCAGCCACTTCAATTCCTAAAGATTTGAACTGACGGAAATCTACGATACATTCGTGAGCTACTCTTCCGTTTTCGTTAGAATATAAGATTGGGAAGTGTTCTGCTAAAATTTCTTTCAGGTAGTTAGCATTCATGATTGCGTGACCTGTAGCCTTTTTAAGACCTTCAGTTCCCAGCATCTTGATGTAAGAATAAGAAATATTAAGGATCAATCCTGAACCGTAAGGTGCAGCAGAAATACCCTCAATAGCTTCTTTAGACCCGATTCTGATATTCGCATTAGAAGGAAGGAAAGGAACCAAGTGTTTAGCAACGCAGATTGGACCTACTCCAGGACCTCCACCTCCGTGAGGAATTGCGAAAGTTTTGTGAAGATTAAGGTGGCAAACGTCAGCTCCGATGTTTCCAGGACTTGTAAATCCTACCTGAGCGTTCATGTTGGCACCATCCATATATACTTGTCCTCCGTGTTCGTGGATAAGGTTGGTAATTTCTTTAATGTTAGCATCAAAGAATCCGTAAGTTGAAGGATAAGTGATCATTACAGCAGATAAGTTTGCTGAATGAAGTTCTGTTTTAGCTTTAAGGTCTTCGAAGTCGATTTCACCGTTTTCAAGGTTTTTCACAACTACGATTTTCATTCCTGCCATAGCTGCAGAAGCCGGGTTGGTTCCATGTGCAGACTGAGGGATCAATACTACATTTCTGTGGTGGTCTCCTCTTGAGATATGGTATTCTCTGATTACCATTAATCCTGCATATTCTCCCTGAGCTCCAGAGTTTGGCTGAAGAGAAGTTCCTGCAAAACCTGTGATTTCTGCTAAGTCTTTTTCTAATTCGCGGATCATTTCCTGGTAACCTTCAGCCTGATTTACAGGTACAAATGGGTGAACGGCACCCCAGTTTTCCCATGAAAGCGGTAACATCTGAGTTGCTGCGTTCAGTTTCATTGTACAAGATCCTAAAGAAATCATTGAATGGGTCAATGATAAGTCTTTTCTCTCAAGACGCTTGATGTAACGCATCAATTCTGTTTCCGTATGATATTTGTTGAATACTGATTCCGTAAGAATTTCGTCTTTTCTTAAGTTTTCGTCCGGAATGCTGTATCCTTCTTTTATTTCTAATTTGAAAGTCTGCTTATCTTTAAACTGAGCGAAAGAAGCCATCAGAACATTTAATTTCTCTAATGTTGTGCTTTCGTTGATCGCAATGCTTACCACACCTTCTGTGAAGTAGTTAAGGTTAAGTCTGTGATCCTGCATCAATCTGATTAATCTTCCTTTCTCATCTTCAGGCATCGTCATTTTCACAGTATCAAAGATTGGCTCTTCTACTACCTGATAACCTAATGCTTTAAGACCTCCTTTCAAAGCATTTGCTTTAAAGTGGATCTGATCAGCGATATAGTTTAATCCTTTTGGACCGTGATATACAGCATACATTCCTGCCATTACTGCTAAAAGAACCTGAGCTGTACAGATGTTTGAAGTAGCTTTTTCTCTTTTGATATGCTGCTCTCTTGTCTGTAACGCCATTCTTAATGCACGTCTTCCGTACATATCCTGAGAAACTCCGATGATTCTTCCCGGAATATCTCTTTTATAGTCTTCTTTACAAGCAAAGAAAGCTGCGTGAGGGCCTCCATATCCTAATGGAATACCAAATCTCTGTGTAGTTCCTACCGCACAGTCAGCTCCCATTTCTGACGGAGACTTTAGTTTCACCAAAGCCATCGGATCACAAGCAACAGCTACCTGAAGGTCAAGTTTTTTGTATTCTACGATATCTTCTGTATAATCTAAAACGATTCCGTTTTTACCAGGATACTGTAATAAAACTCCATAATAAGAACCATCAAACTGGTGTGCTTTATGATCTCCTACTACGATTTCGATTTCTAATCCTTCAGCTTTTGTTTTTAATACAGAAACTGTTTGAGGAAGAACAAGGTCAGAAATAAAGAATTTATTAGCTCCTGCTTTTTTCTGATCTTTCGTTCTGTTGTTGAAGAACATATGCATTGCTTCAGCTGCAGCAGTAGATTCATCCAGCAAAGATGCATTAGCCAATGCAAAACCTGTAAGATCACATACTACAGTCTGGAAATTAAGAAGAGCTTCAAGTCTTCCCTGTGCAATTTCTGCCTGATAAGGAGTATAGGCTGTATACCAGCTAGGGTTTTCAAAAATATTTCTCTGGATTGCTGAAGGCAAAAGTGTATTGTGGTATCCAAATCCGATATAACTCGTATAATCTGTATTTTTAGATGCCAATTCTTTTGAGTGGTTCAACATTTCGTATTCAGAAAGCGGTTCCGAGATCTCAAGATCTTTCTCTAAACGGATAGAAGATGGAATGGTCTGAGAAATTAACTCTTCAATACTAGAAACGCCAAGTTTCTCCAACATCGCCTGTTTATCGGCTTCATTAAGGGAAATGTGACGGCTCACAAACTGTTCTGTATTCATTTTTATTTATTAGATTTTGTTTGTAAAAAGATGTGTAAAATTACAATTTTTTGAATGATTGTACAAGAGCATTTCCGGGGTGATAATTCACAAAAATATTTGTGATTTTTATCACACTCTATTTTAATTAACCTTTTAACAATGTTTATGTAAATCCCAACAAACACACTCCTTATTCTATACATAATATGCAACAAAACAATCAATTCACTTTCAATAAAATACTGACATCATATTTAAAACAATGTGAATTATTTACGAGTTATGTCTTACTGATTAAAGTTATCTTTAGAATATTCTCCAATCATTAGTTTTATTCAAAATGTAAACTTAAACCCAATTAAAGGATAATGTAAGAACTATTCGGGTATAGAATTTAAGCCTGAGACTCTATTAAAAAGCAAGCAATATCTGCTATACATCAGGTTTAAAGAATTTTATGAAATTTTATTAATTATATTTATTCTAAATTAATATATTTGCAACATGAATATGATTGTCCCATTTAAAGTTCCGCCTTTGGCACCTTACTCATTCAATAACGAAGAGATGTTCTGTGAAAAGAAATCGTGTTGTAAGAAATTCAAGAAAGGGAAAAGATGCAAAAAATGTCCGGGAAGAAAGAAAATGGCATAAACTAGCTGAAATTTTTTATCAGCACATAGATAGCAATCGCTATAATAACAATTCCCCAGATCAGCATCATAATCTTAGGCTGACCGGATTTATTAATCCGTGTTCTAGGTTGTGGTTTAAACATTTCTTCCACCGTGTTTTTGAACTTCTCAGAATCGTTCTCAAAAACTTCTGTGATGGTAATTCCCTGAACAACGGTTTTGTGCAAAAGAGAATTCGTTGCATGAAGCAAAAGCTGGAATTTTCCATCTTTAAATTCTGTGATCTTAAAGATCCTTTCTCCATACGGCTTTTCTAATCCGAAAGGCAGTACTTTCACCACATCGGCATTACTCGTCTGCCAGTTGATGATAATCTCCTCCCCTTTTTTCGCATGAATTTTATTCGCTGTAAAAGTTTTGATCGCAGGTGGGATATTATATCTGAAACTTCTCTGATGATTTTCTAAATTCTGATCATATGCACGTCTTCTGACAGGATCACTCAACGTTTCATAAGCTTCCTGGATTTCGCGAAAACGGTCAGCAAAAAAGTCGTCATTGTCATTTTTATCAGGATGATATTTTAAAGACAGTTTTCGATACGCTTTTTTGACGTCTTCTTCCGAAGCATCCTGGGATATACCGAGAAAATAGTAGTAATCTTTCATTGAGAAATACAAAAATAAGGATTTATTTTTCTTTGTGTTTGATGTTTACGGTAAAATTTTGTTGAAAGTATAGATCAAAAAGTCATTGCGAACCGAAGGTGAAGCAATCTCAATACAGTTCGTAATCTATTGGTTGAAAAACGCAAGGGCGCCAAGTTTTTTTAAGCTGCCTGAATATTTTTAAGACGCAAAGATTTTATCTCCGATAAAATTGTACTTCTCTAAAAGTGAAATGGATATTTCAACGGCACTTTTGTCATTCCGAGCATAGCGAGGAATCTCAACTTCGATTAGAGGTATTTCCCGCAGATTACGAAGATCATTTCGCAACAACTTTAATGATAACCACTAAAAGGTAATAGACTTACCAATATCTATTTACGGGAAATCCAATCCTTGGTAGGGATACGCAATCGTTGAGAGCTTTGAAAAGAAAACCATGATTCATTCCTGTATTAAGCTCTATTTCTTTAAAATCCTTAATACCGGATCTGATAAACCTTTGTTCCTGTGATAACCGTACATGTCCGTCATCTGATTTCTCTGTAATGGAAAGAATTCTTCCGTACAACCTGAAGTTTTTATCCTTTTCCAAAGAATCATCTTTGAAACTAGCTCCAATAAATACAAACTTCAATTGCGGATTCTTCTCATAATAAGACACATATTGTGCAGTATAACCTCCCTGAGAAGTTCCTACCACTGTTATTCTTCCAGCTGGAATTCCTTTTTTCAGGAGACTATCAATCTGTTTCTTTACCTTCTCAGCATACCCCGATGGATCTGTGCCTGCTTTTCTTTTCTCAGAAATAACAACTGTATTTTGAGCCCTTAGTTTGTTGAGTATTGTTTCATATTCTACAACACCATATTTGGGATGTTTTTCCCAAAAAGAATGATCTTCCAAAAATTTATTATGTAAAAAGAAAATGTATTGTTTTTGTTGTGACTTTTGACCCAACACAATCATTGATAAAAAGAAAAATACTGTAATGAAAATATTTTTGACCCTCATCATAACGTAAAATAGCATTTAGTAATAACAAATATAGTGTTAAAAAGCCTTTGTGGAAACCGTTTTATATAAAAAATTCCGGCGCGGGAAGCTCTGCTTCCCGCGCCGGAATTAAACAATTTCAATTTAGTCTTTACATATTATGCTTCGCAGGTATTATCCTTTTTGCAGCATCTTGAATGGAATTCTTTTTTGAATTTCCCTTTCAGTTCCTGATAGTCTTCATCATTCATTTCTCTGATCTTATCTGCCAGTCCGAAAGGTGATTTTTCCTTGATTCCATACTCATCAAAAATACCTTTGATAAATCTTTTTCTTTGTATTGCTTTTTTAGCGATCAAGGCTACGCCCACAACAGCTAATGCTCCCAGAGCTCCTTTTAATGCTGAATTTTTCATTTTTTCAAAATTTTAAATTTTACTACTTCTTGTTTTTTATAGAGACGAATGAATTTGCATTTTACTTTACTACTTCTTTAAAATTCTCAAATTATTCGTTGTTTCTGTTGAAGAATCCACCTGAACATTTATTCCTCCATACTTCTTTGAATTTTTCTCTTTCTTCAGGTGACCAGCTTTCCATTTTTTCTCTCATTTTTCTTTCCTTAAAATCTTTCATTCCTTTACCGAAATGGAAACCTCCGAAAAGAATTTTACTTAGGATCAGTATTCCCATTGCCTGCCAGAATGTGATGGCTTTTACTCCTAAAATCTCCGGGAGAAGGCAATTCCAAAGCAGCATTACAATCCATGTAACAGCGGCTAAAATTAATGGCGGGCATAACAATAAAAAAATCCAACCCTTTTTGTGTTTATAATTCATAATTTCTTTTTCTAACTTTTTAAATCTTCGTACAATTTTCTCAATCTGTTTCTCAAATGCTTCACAGCATAGTTTTTTCTACTGATGATGGTTTTGATGTTTTCTCCCTGTTCATCGGCAATCTCCTGGAGGGTTTTGTCGTTCAGTTCATTTTCTACGTAGACCAGCCTTTGTTTTTCAGGGAGTTCGTCCAGTGCTTCAAACAGTTTTTTCCAGATCTCATCCTGAAACATTTTCACCTCAGGACCTGCGCTTTCATCCAACAACAAGATATCCTTGATAGAAAAACTGCCGTCTTCATCCTCATATACGAAATCTTCAAGATTTTCTGTTTTCTTTTTACGGTAACGGTCTGTGATTTTATTTGCCGTTACCCTATATAGCCACCCACCAACATTTACGATCTCCGAAATATTCGTAAGGCTACTGAACTGATACCACACTTCCTGCAGGATATCTTCCGCATCCTCCGTATTTTTCACTTTCGGACGAATATAGGACATCAGCTTCCCTCCGTAGTTGGAAACGGTCTGTGAGATGATGCTTTCTTTCTCCTTCTGTGGCATTGTTATTTTTTCGACAACCTCCATATTGCTATGACGGCCAGCCTTTTGGTTTTACTTTAATAAATTTAAAATATTTTTCCGGATTTTCAGTTTTTCTTTTATCCATCGGACTTTTATTTCATCTGTTGATGTCTCGGAAATTCATTGCTTATTATTCATATTTTTTCCTGAAGCTGTTTCCCGCTATCCGCTCATACTCCTCGCTCCATGCTTATGCCCGCATATGCTGTGGGGTAACCGCTGCTATCAGGGCTAGGATGGTGAGTTGGGATTCCACGCTCCACTCTATTTCGCTCTGAATAGCAAAAGTAGTTGGCAATTCATTCTAACTGTACAAGAACAAATTTTACCATAAAACTCTTTTGTCTGGCTCGTAATGACAAAAAAACGGAAGACCCAAGCCTTCCGTTTCCATTATTATTACATTAATCGTTTATTTATTAAAGTTCTCCGCAAAGAATCCTAACATTGATTTGTAAAGTTCTATTCTGTTCGGTTCTTTTCCAAATCCGTGTCCTTCATCATATTTTACCAGATAAGGAACTTCAAATCCTTTGGCACGCATTGCTTTTACAATCTGATCAGATTCATTGATATTTACCCTTGGATCATTAGCTCCCTGTACTACAAATAAAGGTTTCTTGATCTTGTCAATCTGGAAAACAGGTGAAACTTCTTTAGCAATTTTCTCTTCTTCAGGATTGTCAAGGTCATACCAGATTTGTTTTACCATTTCTTTATAGGGTTTCCAATATTCCGGGAAGGAAGCAAAGAAGGTAAAAATGTTGGATACCCCTACGTAATCTACACCACAAGCATAGAGATCAGGAGTTTTGATCAGCCCCATCAGAGTGGCATATCCACCATGGCTTCCTCCATAAATGGCTACTTTATCTTTATCTACCCACCCTTGTTCAATGGCATATTTTACTCCATCTTCCACATCATCCATCGCTTTTCTTCCAATCTGTTTGTAACCAGCTTTCTGGAATGATTTCCCATATCCTCCGGAAATTCTGAAGTTGACCTGAAGTGTGGCATATCCTCTGCTTGCAAAAAGCTGTGTTTCAGGATTGAATCCCCAGCTGTCTCTGATTCCCTGCGGACCACCATGAGGATTTACAATCAAAGGAACTTTTTTCCCTTCCAACGCGGCTTTAGGCAGTGTGATATATCCATGGATAGTCAATCCATCTCTGCTTTTAAATTCGATAGGTCTCATTTCAGCCATATCTTCTTCCTTCAGCTGAGGCATCAGGTTGTAAAGAAGCTTGGTCTGTTTGGTTTTTGTATCATATTCGTAATAGGTTCCATACAGCTTATCACTTCCTACAACAACCAGAAGTTTATCATTATTGTCATCGGAAGAAACAATGCCGAATTCCTTGTCTCCAAACTGAGACTTCAATTTGTCATCTATTTCCTTATAAAATTTACTTACAGGAACTGTTTCTCCCTTGATTCCCTCATAGCTGATAAAATCCAGTTCATAGTTTCTGTTTTTACCGGCTGTACTTATAGAACTTACATCGTATACAGGATTAGAATAAATTTCTTTAATCACTGCATTTTTCTTTAGATCATACAGTACAATTCTGGCTTTATCACTATCCAGATTCGTCACTACATACGCTTCATCTTTATTTTTAGAATTTTCATTAAACTCTATAATACTGAAGGTATCAGACCAGTCTGCGGATTTGATCAGATTGAATTTTCCTGTCTGCAAATCTTTGTAATAAGTCTTTGTTGTCAATCCGTTTTCAAGAATGCTGTAGCCTCTCAAAGTCCCGTCTTTATCAAAAATATAGTCGTCAATAGGACTGTTGACATCTTTATTTTCATATAACTGGGTCATTTCTCCAGTAACGTAATTGATTTTAAAAGGTTCAAAAATCTGCTTATTGTTTTTGTTCATGGTAACCACAACAAAGTCTGTATCTTTGATAGGAATGATCGACTGTACTTTTACTCCGTCAAAGGGTGTTAAATCCTTCTGATTTCCACCATCTGCATCTGTAGCATACAAATGAATATTCTCATTTCCTCCTCTATCCTGTGTGTAGTAAAGTCGTTTTTTGTTCAGCCAGCCATACCCTCTGATCAGGTCATCTTTTTCTACGATGGCTTTAGTAATTTTTCCTGTACTCAGGTCTTTTACATAAACGTGGTTCTTTTTATCCTGATCTTTTTCTTTATAGGAAAGGTATTTTCCGTCAGGAGAAATTTTAAATGCTGAAGCTTTTGGTCTTGCAAAATAGTCTTCCACTTTGTATTTAAAGTTTCCTTTGTCATAAGAAATAAGTTTCTCAAGATTGCCTTTGGAAGACGGTAAGGTAGGATCTCCCGGCAGTTTGGCAGTAGAGCTCTGTGCGTTGATCATAATGGTAGATAGTACAACAAGGGCTGTACCGAAAATGTTGTGATTTAGGTTCATAACTTCTGTTTTTAAGGTTCAAGTTATCAGAAAGCATTCATTTTTAAAACAATAGAAAACAAATGCATTATATAATAAGACATATGATACCCACAAAACGTTACACTCTTTTATCAATTAATTAAAAAAAATATCAATTATATGAAAAAAACAGCCTTAGTGACTGTCTTTTTTATCTAGTGTAAATAAATTCCGAAATACCATGTCCAGACAATTAAAATAATCTGCATGGGAATCCTTTGAGTATAAAGGTACTTCATTCCCGGGCCGGTGTAATCTGCTTTAAAAATATTAATCCTTTTCCTGGAAGAATTGATATTGGCAACAAAAACCAATACATAAAAAATGATCAGTAAAATTGCGGTAATTTCACGAATTGCCGGAATCATAAGTCCGATTCCCGCTGCAATTTCCAGTACTCCTGTACAATATACCCAAAACATTCTGGCAGGAATAAACTCCGGAATCATCATGGCCATCCCTTTCTGAAATTTAAAATGTGAAAAGCCTGTAAACAGAATGAAAACAGCCATTCCCAGGTTTCCTGAAAATATAAAATCCGGTTTTCCCTGAAATAAAAAAGTTCCCAGCAAAGCCAGAATAAATGTTGTAAAAAGTATTACGAGTAGTTTCATTTTTTAGGGGATAGGTAGCAGTAATTAGGGATTAGGCATGAAGGTAAAAGATTTGAGACTATAATTAGATAATCAACAATTTCAAACTTTAAATTCTAAACCTTGAACTTTAAACTTTGAACTTCATCATACTGAATCAAGACTTACTCCTTCTGCAAGACTTTTCACGACCATCAGACCTTTTGTAAAGCCAGTGTTCATGTGATCTTCCCATTGTTTTTCAACCTGAACTTCAGCATGAAGTTTTGTTTTCCCACCAAAGTCTATTAAAAAATATTTTTCAAAGCTTCCGTTCCATTCCATTACTTCTTTGCTTTGGGTATCCTCTACTCCATTTTTATCTACCATTCCCAGATGTTTAAAAACAATCTGATTGGGTTCTTCCAGGCTGTCTATGGTTGAAACCATTCCTTCTCCTTCAGCATTAAGAAAATAGGTCTTTCCGCCTACCTTCCAATCGGATTTCATGACAGATCCTGCACCGAAAAACCGGGTCCATTCACTATACGTTTCAGGATTCCAAAGAATGTCCCATACTTTCTGTAGAGGAGCATCAATTACTGTTTCATATGATAAAGTTTCCATTTTTTATATTTTTACAGTGATTTGGTTATGAATTACTTTCAATATCAGGTCTGTTTCAACCTGATGTGTTTAAAGCTGATTTTCTGAAAGGTGTTTAACGATGTTCATCGCTTTTGGAAATTTCTCTTCAAAAAAGTCTTTAAATTCGGGAGGAGTCTGTATTTCTGCTTTCAGCAGAGTTCCTTCTTCGTTTTCTTCAAGAAAATAAGCTTCCGTTGCTTCTCCCCAGTCCTGAGGAACTTCAATACCGTCATAAATTTCTCCCAGGTGCAGAAATTTTATTTCTTCGTTGGGAATAACTTTTTCTACCCTGCTGTACATTCCATTGTTTTTTGGGTCAAGAAATTTAACAATATTGTTCTCTTCAAGTGTTCCTTCATAGAAAGAACCTTCTGTAAATGCCGTTGTCCATTGCCTGTATGTAATATCTGCCCACAGGACGCTCCATACTTTTTCAGGTTCGGCATTGATTTCTATTTCATATGATAATCGTTCCATTTTATTTTAGGTATTTGGTTGTAGATAATGGGTGGCAAGTGATTGGGTTGGAATTGAAGGTTTTAAAGTAAGAGTGTATTAAACTACAATTTCTAACTTCCTAACTTCTCATTCTATCCTCCGACAAAATCACCTCCATTGATGTGAATGATTTCTCCTGTGATATAGCTTGCATCTTTAGAAGCTAAAAAAACATAAGCAGGAGCTACTTCCGACGGCTGCCCCGCACGCTTCAGCGGAGTATCTTTTCCAAATCTGGAAAGATCATCAAAAGCTTCTTTCACCAGCGGAGTCCAT
Organism: Chryseobacterium sp. D764; assembly: GCF_019317325.1. Taxonomy (NCBI): domain Bacteria; kingdom Pseudomonadati; phylum Bacteroidota; class Flavobacteriia; order Flavobacteriales; family Weeksellaceae; genus Chryseobacterium; species Chryseobacterium sp. D764. The sequence continues at coordinate 1,374,780 of NZ_CP079219.1, forward strand.
ATAGGTCCGGGTGCAATTCCATTCACCATAATTTCTTTTTCGGCAAGATTATCCGCCAGTGAACGGATAAAAGACAACACTGCTCCTTTTGTAGCAGCATAATCCAATAAATGATCGCTTCCACGGTATGCTGTGACAGAGGTTGTGCAGATGATTCTTCCTCCTTTTCCAATCAGTGGAAGAAAATTTCTGGTGAAAGAAATCATAGAAATGATATTGGTATCAAATGTTTCCTGAATCTGCTCATCCGAGATTTTTTCCAGACTGCTTTTGGAAGTATGAATTCCTGCATTATTCACAAGAATATCAAGTTTCTTCCACTCTTTTTTAATCTTGTCTGCACACTTGGTCCTGAATGTTTTGCGGGTAAGATCGCCTTTTATAAGAAGGCATTTCTGTCCTTCTTTTTCAACCAGTTTTTTGGTTTCTCTGGCATCATCGTCACTTTCTTTATAGATGATAGCAACATCCGCTCCTTCTCTGGCAAAATGAACGGCTACAGCCTGTCCTATGCCACTGTCTCCTCCTGAGATTACCGCTTTTTTTCCAAGCAGTTTCCGACTTCCCTGATAATCGTTCCGGATAATTTCCGGAAACAGCCCTTCTTTAGGGACTTTTGACTTAGATTCTGATTTGTTCTGTGTTTTCATATGCAAATCTTTTCTCTAAATCACATCAAACAATACGCCGAAATAGATTAAGAATGATAAGCATCCTCCAAATCCTGGATGATAATTTTCTGCATTTTCATCATAGCCTGAACTACTTTATAAGCTTTTTCCTGATCAGAATCATTCATTAGCTGAATAAGTCTTTTAGGCACTATCTGCCAGCTCAACCCATATTTATCTTTCAGCCAGCCACACATACTTTCTCTGCCACCATCTGCTGTCAGAGTGTTCCAGTAGTTATCGGTCTGCTGCTGGTTGTCCGTCATTACCACCAATGATATTCCTTCATTGAAATCAAACTGGTGATCGTAAGAATTATCCATGCAGAATACGTTGTAATTGTCTATCGTAAAATGGGCATGCTGAACATTTTCTGCTGGTTCCGGGATGTCGTGCCCTTCACTTCCTGCTCCATAGGTCAATATGTTTCCTATGCTTGAGTTGGGAAACGTTTTGGTATAAAGTTCCATTGCCTCTTTTGCTTTTCCATTGTTTTGATGAATAAACATTAAGGTAGGAATTATTTTCTGCTCACTTGCTTTTTCACCCAAAAACAACTGCCATGTTACTCCATATTTATCCTGAACCCAACCGTATTTTGGACTCCATGAGTAAGATCCCAGCTCCATCAAAGCCATTCCGCCATCCAGCAGTTGATCCCAGTATTTTTGTACCTCATCTTCTGTTTCACAAATTACCATGAAAGATATGGAAGGATTTTTTTTGAATTGCGGACCGCCATTCAGAAGCATCAATCTTTGTCCGAACAAATCAATATTCATCACTACAGGTGTATCTGCTGTAATCTCACCCCCAAAAACTTTACAATAAAATTCGGCAGACTGTTTGGCATCTCCGTCATACCAGAGACATGGGAAAATATCGTTATTCATAATTTTATATTTAAATGGATTGATTTATATTGTTTTTCTTTTTTCTTAGGGATAGTTTTTACCTGCTGAAATTTTACAGCAAAAGAAATCTTATGTCTTTACATTTAAAGGAAGCAGCTTCACTTTATCTGCAAGACATCTTAGATATGTCTGGTTATACTTTCTATGCTTCTTTAAAGCATACCTGATTTTCTTTCATAAAATTCTTCAGCTTTACCATCGTATTTTTCCCGAAACCATGAAGCTGCATAATTTCTTTCTCGGAATAATCTGAAAGTTTTTCCAAAGAATTTATTTTTTCTTTTTCTAAGGCTCTTCTTGCAGGTATTGCAATAACCCCATGAAGAAATTCTTCTTTAGGGTCATAATTAAAAGCATAAATGGAATTTAAACTCTTGGACATGATAACTAAATTGATCATGGCTACAAAAAATATTGTTAATGATTCTCAGCATACTTGTGGAAATTATTAAGAATAGCATACCAGCCATCTCGCTGCATTTCCACAGAATTTTGTTTTTCCGGATCGAAAATTTCAATAACTTTCGTTGTATTTTCATCTATTTTATCGAAAACAACTTCTACTTTCCGTCCGTCCTCCATATGATATTTGATCACCTCATGTGGGATAATTTCGTCATAAACGCCTTCAAAATCAAATCCGAAACTTTTGTCTTTAGCTTCCATTCTGTTTTTGAATCTGCCTCCTACCTTCAGGTCATTTTCAGAACTAGGACACTGCCAGCTTTCATGGGCAAAATTCCATTTTGTAATATGCTTTGGCTCATTGAAATAATTCCAGACTTTTTCAACGGGTGCTAAAATTGTAATGTCTATTTTAATTGGATCCATAGTTCTAATTTTTTTATAGTTTAAGTAAAGAGTTATAGCTGTCTCAAAAGTCAAATAATTTGTTTTTCGTCATTCTGACAAAGGAAGAATCTTACTGATAAACAAGTACTTGAGATTCTTCATTACATTCCATTTCATTCAGAATGACACTTACGAGACAGCCACACCCCTTTTTATCATTAGTTAAATATAAGATTATTTTGCGTATTCATCATTATAGTTCACCATCCAATGAACACCATATTTATCCTGAAAGCATCCGAAATAGTCTCCCCAAAACTGATCTTCAATCGGCATTTCTACATTTCCGCCATCAGAAAGTTCTTTAAAGATTCTGTCGGCTTCATTTCTGGAATCCGGGAAAACAGAAACATAATTATTGTTTCCTACGGTCAGAGTCTGCCCAAAACCCGGAACAATATCTGATGCCATTAAGAGGTCACCTCCAATAGGCAAAGCAATGTGCATTACCCTGTTTTTTTCTTCTTCTGAAAGGTTTTCTGTACCGGGAGCATTTCCCATTTTATGAATTCCTCCGACGAATTCACCCCCGAAAACAGTTTTGTAAAAATTGAACGCTTCTTCAGCTGTTCCATCAAAATTCAGATACGGATTTAATTTAGCCATGATTTTTAATTTTAAAGTTATTATTATAAAATATAAGGTTCTATTGTTGATCCATTAAGGAATAATTAATTTAGTATGAATAGTAAATACAGCTTGATTGTTAAATCATTACAATTCACTGAGCTCCATTTCCTATTTTTCAAAATTCTTAATGGTTTATAAATTTTTCTACTTCTCTTACGGTAAAGTTTATTAAGTTTACATCAATACTTCCGTCAAAGTCAGGCATCATATAAACACCATGAGTTGCGGGAAGTATCATTAACCGGGAGCCTTTCACCAGACGCCACATCGCTGCAGCATGCTCCGGTTTCATCACATCCTGATCACCGCTGATGAATAATGTAGGTGATTGTATGGAAGCCAGCACCTCATCATCCCAGTCTTTAAACGTCTGCATCCTTTTGCAGTCTTTCTCAAAAAGGTTTTCCAGTTTTGAAAAATCAGGATTGAGATTTAAAAAATTAATTTTAAAAGGTTCCGGCATCGATTCAAAAGTTGCTTCCTGCATTCCTTCAAAAAAGCCGTCTATCATTCCGTTTCTTTTATAAAATGCTGAGGCAACGACCAGTTTTTCTACAATTCCGGGATGGCGGTGGCCAATCTGCATTACCGTACTTCCACCATTGCTGAATCCCCAGAAGGAAGCTTTTCCAATGTTTAATTCTGCTAAAAGTCCGGCAACATCGTCAGCATCCTGTTCAAATGTTTCAGGAATATCGCGGTGTTCACTGCGTCCGTGGTTTTGCAGATCGATCCCTATGAGCTGGAACTTGTCTTCCAGTCTGGCAATGACTTCTTTAAAATCATACAGAATAGAAGAACCTCCGCCATGGATTAAAACCAGGGGTTTTCCGGATCCATAGATTTCGTAATATAATTGGATTCCATTGACTTTTTTATAGTCTTTTTCTACCGGATTCATGATTAATATTTAAGATTTTCGTCCACATCATATTTCATTCCGGGATAGTCCAGAATTCTGCGCATCAGGCCTATCTGCCCGCAGAGATAATCCTCACGGCCGATACACATTCCGACAAAATTGAGTTTTGTCTCTTTAATAAACGGAATATTCATTCCTATTTCAAATATCTCATCCAGTTCTTCATCAGTTACTTCATAAAGTCCTTGGTATACTTTAGCAGAAATTTTATGAAAGTTTTCTTTTAATTCAGTTAAAGTTGGATATTTAAAGCTTTCATCCAGTGCTTTTCCCTGGAAAAACAAGCCACTGTAAGGGTCTTCTTCCTGTATTCCAAGCACCCAGCCTAAGCCATAGCGCATGTTAACAAAATTTCCTGCCATCCATACAATATGGTTGGTTTTATTTTCAATTCTTTTCAACGCGTCTTCTTCCGAAATGCCGTCCAAAACATTCATAAAGCTTTGGGAATGCATTCTGTAAGCCGGAATAACGAGTTCCATTTTTTTTGATTTTGGTGTGTCCATTTTAATTAGAGATTAGAAGTTAGAAATTAAAGGGTAAAGGGTCGGATAAACGCAAAGGCACAAGGTTTCTATAAGCTGTGTGTTTTTAAGGCGCGAAGATTTTATCTTCGATAAAGTTGTACACTTCTAAAAATAGCATGGAAAAATTTGACAGTTCATTTGTCATTCCGAGCAAAGCAAGGAATTTATTTTATAGCGCCCGGTTTTCCTAAAATTCTGCGGAGATAACCCAGTTGTCCGCTGTGGTAAATCTCATGAAGGCTTAGCGTTGAAATATCATTAACCATTTCAGGTTTAAAGCTCGTAAGAATACCGAGTTTTATTTCCAGCCTTTCCTGAGATTGTTTCAAATAGGATTTTAAATCTTCAAAGCTGACCAATTCATCTTTCCGTTCCAAAGGAATTTCCCCTCTGTTATAGCAGGAAAACTTTTCACTTTCCCAAACGGATTCTTCGCCTAGAATATTCAGAAATGGATTTCTGATATGGATTAAATGCCCCAGAATCCAATTCATACAATTGGCTTCACCATTAGGAAAAATCATAGATTCTTCATGGGTAATGCCGTCAATATTCAAAGAAATCACCTGATAGTTGCTTACAACCTGATTCTTTATTAATTCTATATCGTTTGATATTGTTTCCATTGGATATGTATTTAATAAGTGAATGATAATGTTATTCTGCAGGCATCTGAGATACATCTCCATGCATTACTTCCCACTGATGGCCATTGATATCAGCAAAACTGCTTTGATACATCCATCCGTAATCTACAGGCTCACCATATTTTGAGCCTCCGTTTCCAATGGCTGTTTTTACCATTTGATCTACTTCTTCCCGGCTGTTCACCCCAATGGCAAGAAGTACCTGTGTGGTATCTCCTTTAGCAAAAGGCCTGTTGGTAAAGGTTTGGAAAAATTCCTCTTTCAGAAACATCGTGTAAATATGATCTTTCTTCATTACTACACATATTGCCTTATCGTTTGAAAACTGTTCATTGATAGAAAAGCCAAGATCTGTCCAGAATTCTCTGGTTTTTTGTACGTCTTTTACGGGTAAATTGACGTAAATATCATTAATATTCATTTTGTAAATTTTAGTGGTGATTGTAGTTCAAAATTACCAGGATACGGTAAGAATGTGCTTGTCATAGGACAAGATTTAATTTTTATTTGGATTTAATTATTCTGTTGGCATTTGAGATAGATCGGCAAAAGTGATATTCCAGCCGTGCCCGTCCAGATCCCAGAAAGAATTCTGATACATCCATCCGTAATCCTGAGGTTCTTCATGCTGCCACGCTCCGTTGTCTACAGCGGTATTCACTACTTTATCTACTTCTTCACGGCTGTTCAGCCCTACTGCTACAAGAACCTGACTGGTATTCTCTTTGGCAACAGGTTTATTGGTGAAGGTCATGAAATAATCCTCCTGCAGAAACATCACATAGATGGTATCATTCAACACAACACAGGTTGCTTTATCATCAGAGAATTGTTCATTAATCGAAAAACCTACCTTGGTCCAGAATTCTTTTGTTTTCTGTACATCTTTTACAGGAAGGTTCACATAAATTTGATTGACTTTCATTTTTTGTAATTTTAGTGTTAATTTGTAATCCAAAATTACCAAGGTGCAATGAAAATCAACTTGTCATAAGGCAAGATTTAATTTTTCTTAGGATGGGAAACTATTTCTTTACGAATACGGCTTAAGGAGGTGTCTGTAACTCCCAGATAGGAAGCAATCTGCTTCAATGGCGCAAATTGTATGACTTTAGATTTTTGTTCCAGCAGATTAAGGTATCTTCTGGTTGCTGAGAGCGTGAACATTTCTACGGAGCGCTGTTTGTAGGCAAAAAGCTCCTGAGACATCCATGATCTTCCCCATTCCCTGAGATTTGGGATTTTATGGAACAATTCCTGAAACGTATCATAATCCAGCCTCCAGCATTCACAATCTGTAATACAAGCGATATTTTCCTGAGACGGAACTCGCTGAAACATTGACAAAACTTCAATAATCACTTCATTCTCTACGAAAAAATGAGTGGTTACTTCATTTCCGTTGAAATCATTAACATAGGAACGCGCCAATCCGTTTTCAAGAATATAATATTCATTGGCTGTTTTTCCTTCTTCAAGAATGAAATCACCTTTCTGGAAAGATGTTTTTTCATGAGCCTGAAATATTTCAGCAAGCTCTTCAGGGAAGAAGAAGGGAAAATCATAGCAGGTTTCTAAAGCCTTATTGGTCATTGGTGTCAATTTTTTAAGTCTTTAAAAGTAAAATTTTTAATTGAATTAAGAGCAAAAAACATTAAACAAAGAACTCAGCACTTTTATAAAATGACACATACTACACTGAAATGAAAGAGATTTACAGACTGATATTTTTTAAACAACTATTTAAAAAATACTATTTTACCACCCCGGCAAAAATTCAAAGAATTTTTGCCACCCCTCCAAAGGATGGGAATAACTATTTGCCGATGATAGTAATTGTAGATTTTTTACAGGAGATATTTTTTAAAATAGAGAAAGTTGTATGGATTTTGGAGTGCTGGGTTTCTGAGCATCTCCAAATACGGTTTTTCCGCCAAAGCGCCAGGAGTTTTGTCTTTCTTCTTCAATGACCTGCTGGATATCAAAATCCGGAGTGAAGTCCTTTTCTGCTTCGGCAACGATCTGGTGAAGTTTATTTAAAGAGTTTAGCTTATCAGAATTTCCCAGTTTGGACTTTTCTATTCCTCTTCTGAGAATGCTGATACTTTCATCATAGGTATTGACAGGCACAGGGAAAGGATGTCCGTCTTTACCCCCATGAGCAAAGGAAAACCTTGCCGGATCGGCAAATCTTGACGGTGCCCCATGAATTACTTCACTTACCAAAGCCAATGACTGCATGGTTCTTGGTCCTACTCCTTCCAGCAGCAGCAAATCTTCAAAATTCTGTGGCTGCTGTTCCCGGGTAACATATAAAAGAGCTCCCAGGCGTTTCAGATCCACATCGGAAGCCTGAACGTCATGATGGGCAGGAAGAATCAATCTTGCAAAATCTTTCATCACTTCTCCGGAATCGGTATGGGAAATATCTAAAATTCCTTTTCTATTCTCTGCAGCTTCAGTATCGGTAAGGTTAAGAATCTTTCCTCTTGAAATTCCGTTGATTCCTGTGTGAGGCTGCTCTACAAATGAAGTGATGTTTTCGGAATGCCAGTGATATCGTCTTGCTGTTCCATCCGATTCATGCATTCCCTGCTGAATAACACTCCAGTTTCCGTTATCTGAAAGAATGAAATTGTGCAAATACAACTGATACCCATCCTGAATGGCCGTATTATCTACTTTCGCAGAAAGTTTGCTGGCTCTTACCAGATCTGTTCCGTTAAGTCCGGTTTTATCTGCAATTCTGATTAACTCTGAAGGCGTTTCTCTGGAAAGCTTTCCTTTTCCACCACAGATATAAAGTCCCAGCGATTGCGAATTGGGATTAATGGAACGTTTCAGCGCTCCCATGACAGAAGTGGTAATGCCTGAAGAATGCCAGTCCATTCCCATTACCGCTCCAAAACTCTGAAACCAGAAAGGATCTGCCAATCGACGCAATACCTCATCTTTACCGTAATCCATGAGAATGACTTCAATAATGGAAAGTCCCAGCACAGACATACGTTCATACAGCCATGGCGGTACTTTGCCATAGTGAAGAGGTAAATCTGCTGTTCCGGAACGTTTCATTATATTTTTAAAAATGTAAAGTTAAGTTTTATTCCCCTTACTATTTAATGATCCGGATCATTAATTCTACTATTACAATTATTGGATAAGGCTTGTAAAAGAAAAACCGGGATCACGCATTTCCAGTTCATTTTTACTGGATTCCTCCTGTGCTTCTTTAGCGTAGATAAACATTTTTTGTTCGTAAGCATCAATAGCTTCCTCTATGCTTTGATAGTTTCCTTCTATTAGATTTTCTGATAAAATTAAAGCATCCATCAACCCGCTATTTACTCCCTGTCCTGCAAAAGGCGGCATCAGATGAGCAGCATCACCAATAAGTGTTACAGGCAAAGAGCGGTTGTCTTTCCAGGGTTGGTCTAATGGGATCTTCCTTGTTGGCAGCCCTACAAAAAAGGAGGTTGATAGGAATAACTGCTGGTACAGTTCATTCCATGCAGAGAATCTTTTGGCGAGAAACTGACGAACCTGTTCTGTATTCTGAAAGTCCAGGGTACAGCCATCTTTCCATTCTTCGGGCTTTTTGAATATGACTCCATAAGTCAAAGCTCCATTATTAAAAGGATTAGCTACCAATAAATTGCCTTCAAAAGCAGCCATTGGTCTTTTTCCGTCACACCATTCGAAAAATTCAGGACAAGTTTTTTCAGGCTGAGGGACATCTCCCTGGATAATAAAAGTTCCGGTTTCTTCCACTTCCGTATCTGTCACATATTTTCTTACTCTGGACATTCCACCGTTGGCACCGATGACAAGATTGGCAGTTACATCGGGTTTGTCTTTAAAGTGAAGCAACCATTTGCCGTTATTTTCTTCCATTCCTGTAAAGTTCATATCCCAGATTACCGTATCATCTGCCAGACTATCCAATAATATTTCTCTTAAATGATTTCTGTTGATTTCCGGGTTGTCATATTGATTTTCAGGGGTGATTTCTTTCGTAAAAAGTATATTGCAGTGTTCATCAGAAACTTTGATTCCCATAGGCAGCGCCATCTCATAATATTTATCCAACAATCCAGCCTTTTTCATAGCTTTCTGTCCTGATTCTTTATGAAGATCCAATGTGCCGCCCCAAACTCTTGTCTGTGCATTGACATCTCTTTCATAGACTTTTACTTCAACACCTTTTTGCTGTAATAAAACGGCCATGGTTAAACCTACAGGCCCAGCGCCAATAATTGCTGCTTTTTTATGATTCAGTACCATAATTTTTAATGTATTTATTATAGTACAAAATTCCGGAATGCAATGGTATCACGCTTGTACAAATGCGACAAAATCATTGCTTAAGATTTGTTTTCTTTTTCTGGCTTCCCGTGCGAAAGCAGCAGGTGTTATACCACTGTACCGTTTAAATTCTCTGCTTAAATGTGATTGGTCTGTATATCCAAATTCCTGTGCGAGTGCAGCAATTGAAGCTTCCGGAGCGTGCCACAAACGGTTTCTTATCTGTTCAAAACGCATAATTCCGGATATATCCTTTACGGTATGACCGGAAGACTGCTTAAATTTTCTTTCCAGCGTACGGACTGTTGTATGGGCTGAATTTGCCACCTGATTGACAGGGATCACTCCATTATTTTTTATCATGGCAGCACCTGCTTTGAAGAGCAGACTGTCTATTGTAATCTGTGAATGTAATTTCAGAAAATATTGTTCTACCTGAGAGACAGCTTCCTCTATTTTCCTCTGATTGATGAGATCATTCAATATAGTTTGAAGCTGTACAACGGGATGTTCAAATGTATGGACTCCGTTTTCAGTTTTTTCTGATGACAGTCCCAACAAATCAAAAACAGCCCATGGAAAACACCTGATCCCGATAATTTCCAGTTGGTTTTGAGCATGAAAAAGAGCAGGCTGATTGAGCAGTCCCATAATGAACGGAGAAGGTAAATCCTGTAAAATTCCCTGATGGGTAATACTGCATCCACTTCCAAAATGAAAGATGATCTCGGCATAACCATCCGGCATCACCGTAAATCCAGACTGTTGTTCACCATAGTCTCTTCTGTTATACCAAAAACATTTAATGGTATCCCTAAGTTCTTCCGGAACTGCAAACTCCTGATGTATATTTGAAAACATTGCTTTATTAATCGTGAGAGTACAGTTTCAGATCTTTATGTTTTGCTTCATTATATTCTTCTTCAAAGGTAATTTTATTTCCAAAAGGGTCAATTACAGTAAACGATACGGATCCGTAAAACGTTTTTTCAAGTCCGGGACGGTTATATTTATATTTTTTGTCAATAAGTTCTTTATGATATTCCGGAACGCCTTCACCCCAGACCGCAATCCTTGTTCCGGGCGTTCCATCTCCGTGATGTTCACTTAAATGGAAAATGATATTTTCTCTTTTCACTTCCATATAAACGGGAGTATTTTCATCAAAATAATGTTCCCAGACGATCACGAATCCCAGCCAGTCTACATAAAATTCTTTTGTTTTCTGATAGTCAAAGATTCTTAGTATAGGAATAATACGTTCTGCTTTCATTGTATGTTTTTATTGGTGAGACAAGATATTGATCAGTTTCTGAAATGGATCTTTAACGAAAAATCTGCGGACTCCCCAGTCTTCATCGGTTAGATGATAAGTAATTTCAAAACCGGCATTTTTCATTTTGTCATAGATTTCATCTACATTATCTACTTCAATGGAAAGATCGGGAACTTCTGTATTGTTTCCTCCCTGTTCGGCAAAACTGATCTGAATTTTTGCTTCTTCATCGTTTCCCAATGTTTTAATCCAGCCATGATCCATCAGAACATCCAGTTCCAGAATATCCTGATAAAACTGATTGGCTTTGGAAAGATCATCCGTTTTGATATTGGCTACAATTCTTTTTACCATTTTGCACTAGTTTTTCATTAAAAAAAGCCTTGTGAAATTACATAAAATTTCACAAGGCTTAATAAATTATTGTATTGTATCTTGTATTAAATGGAAGCTGCCGCTTCTAAAATCAACTGGGTAACTTCTTCAGGATGTGATGCCAATGAAGCATGTCCTGCATCCAGAGAGATTATTTTTTTAGGTTCAAGACGCTCTGCCATTTCTTTTTCAGTTTCTGCAGGGATCATACGGTCCTGCAATGAGATCTGATACCAACTTGGGCGTGTTTTCCATGCCGGTTCGCCCGCAACATCACCAAAACACTGACCATGAATAGGTTTTTGCGATAATGACATAACCAGTGCTTTTTCATCATCTAAATCCTGGCAGAAAGCAGATTTAAATTCATTGTATTTAATCCATAAAAAACCTTTGTTATCAGGATAAATGCTTGCTCCACCCGGTGATTCTCTTCTTCCTAACAGAGATCCCAAACTATCTCCGGCATCAGGTGCAAAAGCAGCAATATAAACCAATCCGGCTACTTTATCATGGTGCCCGGCTCCTGAAATAACGGCTCCTCCATAAGAATGTCCAACTAAAAGCACTTTCCCTTCCTGGGCATCAATAAGGTCTTTTGTCTTATTAATATCATCCTGCAGCGACGTTAATGGGTTCTGAACACTTCTTACTTTATATCCTGCTTTTGTCAATGAAGGAATCACGTATTGCCAGTGTGATCCGTCTCCCCATGCTCCGTGTACCAAAATAATGGTTAAATCTTTTTGTTCCATAATGATTGTGTTAAAATTTGATAATGGTAAAGCTACGGTATAAAATGTCGGTGGAAGTTAACTTAAGTTAATTTACAATACGGCTTCTTATACGGCTGAGTGACTGTTCTGTTATACCAAGGTAACTGGCAATATATTTCTGAGCGATTTTCTGAAAAAGAGCAGGTTGTTTTTTTACAAGATTAAGGTATCTGTTTTCAGGGGAAAAACACAGCAGGTCGTCGATCCGTTTCTTGGCATCCAGATAAATCTTTTCACTCATCATTCTCCCAAACTGCTGCCAATAGGCTTCTTTTTTATATAGATTCTGCAGATGATCTTTACTCAGCAATAATATTTCACAGTTTTCCAGCGCCTGAATATTCATATTGGAGACTGTATCACAAAGTATGCTTTCATAATCGGTAAAAAATTCATTTTCAAAATAGAATCCAAAATTGATTTCACGTCCCTGATCATTGATATAGAAAGACCTGATGGTTCCTTTTTTGATAAAGCCCAGATATTTGCATTTTTCTCCCTGCTTCAGAAAAAAGTCAGATTTTAAAAGCACTGTATCATGAAGTAAAGCGTAGAATTCTTTAAAATGATCTGAATCTACCTGAAAAAGTTCTCCGTATTTCTTGTAATGGTCTTGCATCATTTGGTGTTGTTGATTAGATTTTACATTCAAAAAAAGCCTTGCAAAAATTACATTCACAAGGCTTTTCTACAAAAATTATTTCTATTATTTCAATGCTGCAAGAGCTGCATCGTAATTAGGTTCGTCAGCAATTTCCGGAACCTGTTCCGTATATACTACTTTGTTGTTTTCGTCTGTAACGATCACGGCACGGCTCAATAACCCTTTCAAAGGAGAATCTGCGATTGTCACTTCATAATCATCTCCAAAGCTGCTTCTGAAATCTGAAAGTGTTTCAACATTATTCAACCCTTCAGCGGCACAGAATCTTCCTAAAGCGAATGGAAGGTCTTTTGAAACATTGATGATTACTGTATTGTCAAGTTTTGAAGCCTCTTCATTGAATTTTCTTGAAGAAGCAGCACAAGTAGGCGTATCAATACTTGGGAAAATATTGAATACTTTTTTCTTTCCTGCAAAAGTTTCAAGCGTTTTTACCGCTAATCCTGAATCTACCAATGCAAAATCTTTTACTGTGGTTCCTACAGATGGTAATGCTCCTATTGTGTGTACTTCGTTTCCTTTTAAAGTGATTGTCGTGGACATAATTTTATTTTTTTAGTTTTTCAAATTTAATCAAAAAAGAAAATTTTTCCCGACTTATTATGGTTAAATTAATCTTAAAGTGAAAATAAAACTTTTTCACCTGCTCATCGGTTTTCAAACAAAATTACTTACGCACCTGCGATCCTAAAAAAAATAAGTTTCAGACTGCAAAAGTTCAATACCTGAAATAATAGAATTATTTTTAGAATTAATGGCAGCACATCCGGAAGCAATACAATTGCACAGATATAAAATTAAAGATATAAAAGCCACTTTTTTATGGAAATATCCTAAATAAAACAATGATATTTACTAAATTTGTGGGACTTAAAATTTCAAATAAAAAATAACAGTATAATGTCAGAAAAATCAAAAATCTATTACACACTTACTGATGAAGCTCCAATGCTTGCTACTCACTCGTTTTTACCCATTGTAAAAGCTTTCACAAAATCAGCAGATATCGAAATCTCGGTTCCGGATATTTCTTTGTCAGGAAGAATTCTTGCCAACTTCCCTGAGTTTTTAAAAGACGACCAAAAAATAGGTGATGCTTTGGCTGAACTAGGCCAACTGGCAACTCAACCTGACGCTAATATCATTAAGCTACCTAACATTTCTGCTTCTGTACCTCAACTGGATGCAGCAATCGCTGAACTACAAGGTAAAGGTTTCGCCGTTCCAAACTATCCTGCAGAACCTAAAAATGATGATGAAAAAGCAATCAAAGCTAAATATGCTAAAGTATTAGGAAGTGCTGTAAACCCCGTATTAAGAGAAGGAAACTCTGACAGACGTGCTCCAAAAGCTGTTAAAAACTATGCAAAAGCAAACCCTCACAGAATGGGTGACTGGGCATCTGACAGCAAAACTGACGTAGCTCACATGAACAATGGTGATTTCTACGGTACAGAAACTTCTACAACATTAGAAAACGCTACAAAATACAAAATCGTATTCAAAGGAAACGACGGTTCTGAGTCTGTATTAAAAGACTTTGCAGGTCTTCAGGCTGGTGAAGTAATTGATTCTTCTGTAATGAACTTAAATGCATTAAAGGCATTTGTTCAGGAAGCGATTGAGGAAGCTAAGAAAAAAAATGTACTTCTTTCTGCTCACCTTAAAGCTACGATGATGAAAATCTCTGATCCTATCATTTTCGGGGCTATCGTTGAGACGTTCTTCAAAGAAGTATTTATTAAATATGCTGAGACTTTCAAGTCTTTAGACATCAATCCAAATAACGGTCTTGCTGATCTTTTTGATAAAATCAAAGGAAATGCTCAGGAAGCTGATATCAAAGCTGATATTGAAAAAGCTCTTGCTGCAGGACCTAGAGTGGCAATGGTAAATTCTGACAAAGGAATTACGAATTTCCACGTACCTTCTGATATCATTGTTGATGCCTCTATGGCTGCTCTTGTAAGAGGCGGAGGTAAAATGTGGAACAAAGAAGGAAACGAAGAAGATACAGTGTGTATCATTCCGGACCGTTCTTACGCTGGTTTCTATCAGTCTGTAATTGACGATATGAAAGCGCACGGAAAATTAGACCCTACAACAATGGGATCTGTTCCAAACGTAGGTTTAATGGCTCAAAAAGCTGAAGAATATGGTTCTCACGATAAAACTTTCCAATTAACTGCTGACGGAACTGTAGAAGTTCAGGATGAAGCTGGAAACGTTCTTCTTTCTCAAAAAGTAGAAAAAGATGATATCTTCAGAATGTGTCAGACAAAAGATGCTCCTATCCAGGACTGGGTAAAATTAGCGGTAAACAGATCAAGATTATCTGATACTCCGGCTATCTTCTGGTTAGACAAAGGAAGAGCTCACGATAGAGAAATCATCAAAAAAGTAAAGAAATATCTTGCTGATCATGATACAACAGGTCTTGACATCAGAATTCTTGATGTAAAAGATGCCATGACTGAAACGCTGAAGAGAGCAAGAGAAGGTAAAGACACTATTTCTGTTTCCGGAAACGTATTAAGAGATTATTTAACTGACCTTTTCCCTATCCTTGAGCTTGGTACTTCTGCAAAAATGCTTTCTATCGTTCCATTGATGAACGGTGGTGGTTTATTTGAAACAGGCGCCGGAGGTTCTGCTCCGAAACACGTTGAGCAGTTCTTAGAAGAAGGATACTTAAGATGGGATTCTCTAGGTGAATTCTTAGCACTTCAGGCTTCTTTAGAGCACCTGGCACAAACTCAGGGAAATACAAAATCTCAGGTTTTAGCTGATGCATTGGATGAAGCTAATGCTAAGTTCTTAGCTACAGATAAATCTCCTGCAAGAAAAGTAGGTCAGATCGACAACAGAGGTTCTCACTTCTATTTAGCAATGTACTGGGCTGAAGCGTTGGCTAACCAGACTGCTGATGCTGAATTGGCAGCTAAGTTTGCTCCTGTTGCACAGGTAATGCAGGAAAACGAAGAGGTAATCAATGCAGAATTAATAGGTGCTCAGGGTAAACCTCAGAACATTGAAGGATACTACAAAACTGATACGTATAAAACATATGCAGCAATGAGACCTAGTACAGTTTTAAATGAAATTATTGACGGAATCTAATTTTTCGTTCTGATATAGATAAAAGCTCCTTTTTAAGGGGCTTTTTTTGTTTCTAACTACTCTGTCAAAAATATACCGATAAAGACCACCCCGTCAAAAATTCTTTGAATTTTCGCCACCCCTCCGGAGGAGGGGAATATTGAGCGTGTACTTATTAATCAAGGTAAACATCGGCAACTCCCTAATCCCTACAACCTATCACCTGCAACCTAATATCTGCCATCTCACCTACCTATCCTCCACAATCACTCTCCTATGCTCTCTGCCCCAATTGATCATTTCCTGGATGATATTTCCAAAGGTTCTGCAGTATGCTGTGGGTTCATATTCTATTAAAACGGGAGTTTCCGGGTAAACGGTACGTTTTAACAGTTTATTCATTTCCATATCTTTCAGTTCTTTTGAAAGCATTCTGGTGGTAATTCCGGGAATACTCCTTTCAATTTCCCTGAAACGTCTGTTCCCGTTACAAAGTGAATTGATCACAGGAATTCGCCATTTCCCTCCGATAAAATAAAGGGTATCCTGTAAAGCTCTAAGTTCTTCTGTCTGATCTCTTTCCATAGCTGCAAAGTTAAGTGATATCATGAATGATACTGGTATACTCTGTGATACTGATTACAAAAGTATACCGTTTTGAAATAACTTTGTCAAAAATTTTACAATGAAAAAATTCAGTAACAAACTGGCTATCGTAACAGGAGGAAACAGCGGAATAGGATTCGCTGCCGCAAAAGAACTTATTTCAGAAGGAGCAACGGTTATTATCACAGGAAGACGAAAGGAAGCTGTAGAAAAAGCCGCTCAGGAACTTGGAGCCATTCCTTTCATCGCAGACCAGGCAAACCTTAATGATATTGATCTTTTAAAGGAAGAAGTAGAGAAACAGTTCGGGAAAATAGATATCCTGTTTATTAACGCAGGAATTACAGGAAGCCTGACTCCAATTGAGAATATGGATGTCGAAAATTTTGATCAGGTGATGAACATCAATTTCAGGGGTGCATATTTTACATTAAGCAAATTCATTCCTTTATTGAATGACGGCGCTTCTGTCATATTTTTATCATCTATTGTGGCTTCTACTTATAAACCCAACAGTTCAGCGTATCAGGCAAGTAAAGCCGCATTGAACTCGATTGCAAAAACGGCAGCGGCAGAATTAGCTCCAAGAAAAATCAGGGTGAATATGATAAGCCCCGGTCCTATAAAAACCGAGATTATGAGCAAAGCCGGTCTTGATGAAGAAACTTTAAAAAATATTCAAAATCATCTCATAGACCAGATTCCATTGAAGAAAATGGGAGCCGCTGAAGAAGTTGCCAAACTGGTTACCTATTTGTCAGATGATCAGATTTCAAGTTACGTCACAGGAACCGAAATTGTGATAGACGGCGGTATTACTTTATAAATAATAGGTTTAATCAAATCCTGGTAACATAATTACCGGGATTTTTCTTGTGTATTTTCGGGACTTAAAATTCTGTATTCACCTTTTGATTTGTCCGGTTAAGCCTGTTTTCCGTTTCGCGGCATATACCATCCATTTACTTTTGATCCAGAAATAAAAACAATACTCATTATGGATACCGTAAAGAAAAAAAGAAATCCCATTGCTATCGTATTTCTGGCTATACTAGGAATCTTCGGAGGGTTGCAGCTATTCAGCAACCCCCTGGAAGGAAAACCTGTTACAGGAAAAATTGAAGCACCAAGGGAAGTGATCAGTATTCTTGAAAACTCATGCTTTAGTTGTCATTCCAATCAGCAAAACCTCAGCTGGTATGATAAAATTGCCCCTGTTTCCTGGGCTGTGAATAAAGACATCAGGAGAGCCCGGGAAGTCCTGAATTTTTCAGAATGGGAAAAACTATCTCCTGCTGAACATCAGGGAAATATGTATGCAATTCTTAATATGATGCAAAGCGGAAAAATGCCTCTTCATGAATACACTCTTCTGCATCCATCTGCTAAGATTACCCCAAAAGATATTGAAATCATTAAAAAATATACACTTTCATTATCTTCAGTAAATCCGGCAGCACAACATAAGAATAAACCTCAACCCTCTTCCACTACCTTTGTTTCAGCTCCCACAAATTTTCCGGTTTCACCCAATGGAGTTCAGTACACTCCTGATTTTAAAAACTGGAAAGTGATCAGTATGAGTACGCTGTTTGACAAATCCATCCGTGTCATCTACGGAAATGATATTGCTGTAAAAGCTGTAGAAACAGAAAACTTTCATCCATGGCCAGACGGAAGTATTGTCGTAAAATCCGTATGGAAACAGGAAGAACTTTCTAACGGGGAAATCAGACCTGGAAAATTTATCAATGCTCAGTTTATGGTAAAAGATTCCCATCAATATAAAGACACTGAAGGCTGGGGATTTGCAAAATTCTCCGGAGATGATCTTCATCCTACAGGAAAAACTGCATCTTTTGCTAAAGAATCATGCATCGCCTGCCACAGACAGCTCGCAGAAAAAACAGGCTATCTTTTTGATGTTCCGATGAAAGTAAATACCCAAAGATTAATCCAAAATTTACAGAAAAAATGAAAAATGCAATCTTGATTTTAATGATAAGCCTTGTTGCTCTTACCGCTTGCAGCAAAGAAAACAACGATAAAGATAATGGGCTTTCGAGAATTGTTTTTGACCCGGGAAATTTAAAATTTATCTCCAATTCTTTGAATCCTAAGAAAGAAACGATGTCCGCTTTATACGGCAATGAAAAAGCTTTGGAATCTTTATCGAAAGAAAGCCAGACACCGGAAGTTGGTGCTGTTATGAAACTGGTGACCTGGAAATATCACGACAACCCTCAATATATTGGCGGTACCATCACAGGTGAATTGGTAAGTATCGAAACAGTTCAGACCGATCAGTCGGGAAATATTTCTTATGCCGTTAAAGATGATCTTACAGAAAGCAGTTCTCCTGATAAAGAAGAAAGAATAAAGTACTTCATGAGCTACCGTCCTGTTAGCAGACCATAACAGATGTCCCTCACTATTTATCATAATATTTTCAATAAAAAGCATTAATTTAACCTTTTCAAATCAGCAGATTTCATGCAACAGCAAAAAATAAAAATTTCACAAGCCATTATCTGGATAAGTTCTATTTTTCTGGGTATTTTATCTTCTGTTCCTCAGCTTGCTTCTCATGAATTCAACTGGAAAGAAGCGATAGTCAACTCAGCTATTACCGCAGCATTTTCCATCATCATGTGGTATGCCAACATTTATATGTTAAATCGTACCGCAAAACGGAGACAGCAGATTTCCTACTCAAGATTGATGGTCGTACTGGCTTTCGGGATGATAATTATGTTTGGACTTGCCTGGATTCAGCAGCTTATTTTATCTCATATCAATTTCGGCCCGGTAATGCTAATGGTTGAAGTAAGAGGAATTTTAATCAATCTGGTATGTTATATGTTTTTGACACTGCTTCAGAATAACTATACAGGCCAGCAGATACAGCTTGAACTGGAGAAGGTAAAAAGTGACAATTTAGGAGCTCAGTATGAATTATTAAAACAACAGATCAACCCGCATTTTCTTTTCAACAGTTTGAATACATTAAAATTAATGGCAGAAACACATGACGAAGAAACGGTTGATTTCATTGTAAAACTTTCTGATTTTTACCGATTTACACTTGAAAGCAGAAAACTGGACCTGATCAGTGTTCAGGAAGAAATGAAAATAGTAGACGCTTATCTTTTTCTTCAAAAAGCACGTTTTGGTGAAGGAATTAAGTTTACCAACGATCTCGGAAAAGAAACTGACCCAACCCTTATTCCTCCTTTTACGCTTCAGCTTTTGGTAGAGAACTGCATCAAGCACAATATTGTTTCGCAAAGTAAACCTCTGCACATTAAAATATATACCGCTGATGATCAAATTGTGATTGAGAATCCTATACAGCGAAAGATGAATACTGAAGATTCTCTGGGAGTGGGACTTGATAATATTAAAATGCGTTACAAACACTTACTGGAAAAGGAAATTACGATTAACTCAGACGAAAAAAACTTTCAGATAAAACTACCATTAATTCATGAATATCATCATTATTGAAGACGAATTCAGGGCTGCAAAATCCCTTCAGAATTTAATTTCAGATTTAAAACCGGATTCTAAGATACTGGGGATTTACGACAGTATCGAAACAAGTATTGAAGGCTTGAAAGACGTGAAACCCGATCTCATTTTTATGGACATCCAGCTTTCGGACGGACTTTCATTTGAGATTTTCAAATCAGTGGACATTACATGCCCGGTGGTTTTCTGTACAGCCTTTGATCAGTATATGCTGGATGCTTTTAAGAGTAAAGGCGTTGATTATGTTTTAAAACCATTTTCTAAAGAAGATATTGCTGAAGCTCTGAGAAAGGTTGACGAATTAAAAAAATTCTTTCAGAAGAATGACCTTCCTGACCTGGAACTGTTGATACAAAAAATCAACCAGCCTGCTTCTGCCGGGAAGAGTAATTTTCTGGTATTTAAAAATCAAAAATATACAACGATTCCTACGGAAGACATTGCCTATTTTTATATCCATAATGAAATAACCCATCTGGTAACCTTCGGCAAAGAGCAGTTTTCCCTTAGTCAGCCTTTGGGACAAGTTGCGGAACAGGTCTCTGATAAACAATTCTTCAGGGTTAACAGACAATATTTGGTTAATTTCAAAGCTATTAAAGAGATGGAACATTATTTTCAACGTAAAATACTGGTGAAACTTACTGTTGAAACACCTGAAAAACTTCTTATTAATAAAGAAAAGACTCATAGTTTCTTTACCTGGCTGGAAGATAGATAGAGGAGTTGAAAGGCTGAAAGTGAAAGGCTGGAAGCTGGAAGTACTTGCAGTCATTCTAAGAAATAGAACTCTTTTGAAATACATTATAACCCTGATTGATATGATCAGGGTTTTCTTTTTTATTCTTTATTTGGTTGTATCAATTTCTTAAGTTTCTTCCTGCTTATATCTAAAAAAAATAAAACGCTATTCCTTTTCACACCCCAAAAACTTCCAGCCTCCCACTTCCAGCTTCCAGCCTTAAAATCCTTCCCCTCACAATTTCCTGATTCACCTTTTAATTTGTCCGGTTAAACCTTTTTTGTATTCTTCTGCCTTCCCAGAGTATCTACTTTTGAATCAAATTAAAAGACATGATACTAAAAAACTTAATCACAGTAAGTGCTTTCACTGCGTTATTATTTGCTACTTCAGCATTTATTTATCAGGATAAACCAGAAAAGACAGCACAACATCCAACCACAGAAAATGGTTTTGCTGTTTTGGAACTCTTCACGTCAGAAGGCTGCTCCAGCTGTCCTCCGGCAGATGAACTAATGGGCAAAATCGGGAAGGAATATAAAGATGAGCCCGTTTATCTACTCTCCTACCATGTGGATTACTGGAACCGTCTTGGATGGAAAGACCGATTCAGTACTGCAGATAACTCCCAACGACAACAGCAATACAGCCGTATCTTAAATTCACAGGTTTATACGCCTCAGTTGGTTGTCAATGGAAAAACAGAATTTGTAGGATCTGATGAAAACAATATCAAAAATGCAATCCGGGAAGCTCTATTTAATTCTAAAAAAACAAATATAGCATTAACGGCAAACGTTTCTCAAAAGGGCATCAATGTAGAATATAAAACATCGGGCACCAATCCTAAAAATACACTTCTCATTAATCTGGTTGAAAAACATTCTTCTACTCAGGTAGGAAAAGGTGAAAATGAGGGCCGCCATCTGCACCATTGGCAGATTGTTCACAAGCAAAATCAAATCTCATTGAATAAACAAATGGAAGGAACAACAACATTTCAGCTTCCGAATGGTTTTTCTGCTGAAAACTGGGAAGTCATAGCTTTTATTCAAAACCAAAAAACAGGAGAGATATCAGGGTCTGCAAAAACACCTTTCAAATAACTTTTACACAACACAGTAATAATAACAACTAAAAATAATACTACAATGAAAACAAAAACAACAAAAATCATCTATTGGGCGGGCGCTATTTTTATGTCATTATGGTTCGGAGCCAGCGGTTTCTTTGAACTTACAAAAAATCCTGTCGTTTGGGATATCACCCAACAGCTTGGCTATCCATCTCATTTTATTTATATACTGGGGGTTTTCAAAATTTCGGGGGTTCTTGTTCTTCTCCTTCCCAACAGATTACTGAGGTTGAAAGAATGGGTATTTGCAGGAATGTTTTTTGATATTATTTTTGCTTTCTTCTCAAAAATTGCGGTACTTGGTTTTCCAGCTACAATAGACGCAATAGTCGCTTTCTCTGTCCTTACGATGACTTACCTGATGTTCAGAAAGATGTATTCTCCAGAGCTGGTATTTGGAGAGGCGTAATTACAATAAAACTCTAATTTTTTCTTATGTTGAAACAGATCCTCTCGTTGCCGGGAGGATCTGTTATATCAAGTCGATGATTAATATGTTTTGGCTAAAGCCAAATGCATAAATATTTATTGAAAAAGCGGACTAAAGTCCGCTGTTATTGATTGAATTACCTTTTATATTTAACCACCCCGTCAAAAATTCTTTGAATTTTCGCCACCCCTCCAGAGGATGGGAATATTGAACACATATTTATTAATCTTGGTCAACGCATCTCTAATCCCTAATCCCTATCCCTGCAACTTATTACCTATTACCTAATTCATAAAACTTTCCGGAAACCATTCAAATGCACCGGATTTTGTTTTTGTAAAGCCCAGACCCGGCCATGGCAAATGATAAGCAAACGCTCTTACTTTGGTATCTGCCAGCTGTTGAAGAAGCTTTTTTCTTGAAGCGCTAGCAATATCCAGATCAGTATCTCCAAAGTAGCCCCACTCAGGATGTGGAAAAAGGATTACATCGGAATGAATCAAATCTGCAATGTAGATCAGCTTTTCATTCCCTGAAGAAATGGTTGTCACTGTTAAGCCCGGAGTATGACCGGGAGCGAGCTGAAAACTGAAATAGTCATAAAGCGGATTATTAAGGTCATAAAACTTCAGTTTCGGCTGAATCGTTTTCAGAATATTTTGAACAGCAGGAATAATCTGATTAAGTAATTCAGGCTGCTCTTTCAAAGCACTATTATTAAAATCTTTGATAGTGGCTTTCATCCAAAAATCATGTTCAATTTTTGAAATAAAAATATTGGCGTTCGGAAAAACGAGGTTCTGCTTTTTGTCAACTACGCCACCAATATGATCAGGGTGGGCATGAGAGATAAAAACATCGGTAATATCTTTTGGTGAAAAGCCGGCTTTTTGGAGACTTTTTAATAAGAATCCGGTTCTTTCATCAGCAAAAATACCCATTCCGGTATCTAAGAGGATAAGTTTATTCTTTGTTTTAACCAATAGAATATTCATGGCCATATCAATATAATTGTCCGGTCTGAAATTATTTTTAAGGATTGATTTCAGCTCAGCAACAGTTCCTCTGGGAGCAAATGCATTGAGATTTTCTTCATGAATATATCCGTCTGTAAGAACAAAAAGTTCCAGTTCTCCAAGCTTCAGTTTTTTAAAGCCGGAAAGATCATCACCTGTTTTTTCAGGGATTTTCGGAGTTTCTGCCAGTACACTGGAAAAAGG
Organism: Chryseobacterium sp. D764; assembly: GCF_019317325.1. Taxonomy (NCBI): domain Bacteria; kingdom Pseudomonadati; phylum Bacteroidota; class Flavobacteriia; order Flavobacteriales; family Weeksellaceae; genus Chryseobacterium; species Chryseobacterium sp. D764. Next base: position 1,398,102 of record NZ_CP079219.1, read on the forward strand.
AATCATGCTGAATGTTCCCGCCAATAATCCATTCTTTAATAGTTCTCTTCTGTTCATAACTTAGTTTTTTTCATTATTTATACATTCTCATTGAGAATAATAACAAAAAACTGAGCTCCCATCATCAGCAGGAACTCAGTTTTTATAATAGTTTTTAGTTGTTCACCAGTTTCATTGAACCTTCAGTGTATCTTTCCCCTACATTCGGGTATTTTTTCAGAATGGCTTCAATAGTATCCAGATCTGATTGGGAAAGGTCTATATTGACGGCTGCAATATTTTCTTCCAGGTATTTAATTCGTTTGGTACCCGGAATCGGGATGATGTCGTCTCCCTGATTCAATACCCAGGCCAGGGCGAGCTGGGTTCCTTTTACCCCTTTGGAAGCGGCAAAATCATTAATCTCATTGGCCAGTTTGGTATTATTTTCAAGATACTCCTGCTGATAGCGTGGTAAAGATTTTCTAAAGTCATCATCACCCAGGTTCCGTACGTCATAAATATTGGTAAAAAGACCTCTTGCCAAAGGCGAATAAGGCACTAAAGAAATCCCCAGTTCTCTGATGGTTGGTAAAATTTCTTTTTCAACATCTTTTGTAAGGATGGAATATTCTGACTGTAATGCTGCAATCGGGTGAATTTTATTTGCTTTTCTGATAGATTCTGCTGAAGCTTCAGATAATCCGATGTATTTCACTTTTCCTGCTTTTACCAGCTCTGCCATTGCCCCTACTGTTTCCTCTACCGGAACATTAGGATCCACTCTGTGAGCGTAATACAAATCAATAGTGTCTATTTTTAATCTTTGAAGGCTTAGATCTACTGCTTTTCTAATCCATTCCGGAGAACCGTCAAAATAAGTTCCCGGAGCTCCGCTGTGGCTGGCTTTACCGTCTTTAAACCTGAATCCGAATTTGGTTGCAATAAAGATCTTATCTCTATTCGGAACCAATACCTTAGAGATCAGTTTTTCGTTTTCCCCATTGGCATACATATCTGCTGTATCCCAAAAGTTTACACCCAAATCCAAAGCTTTGTGTAAGGTATTGATACTTTCCTGTTCATCCGTAGGACCATAGGCAAAGCTCATTCCCATACATCCTAAACCAATTGCTGATAACTGTTCGTCTGTGTTTCCTAATTTTTTAAATTTCATGATAGGTATGATTTAATTTTATAAGACAAAATTAGAACATGAAAAGGCCAATCCCGATATAGAATTCAAACTAAGAATTATAAAATTCAAACAATGTCCATTCTTAGGGCATTAGGAGTAATTCCGGTTTGTTTTTTAAAGTAATTGGTAAAATAAGCGGGTTCTTCAAAACCTAATCCGTAGGCGATTTCAGCTACATTCCAGTCTGTATGTTTCAGTAAAGCATTGGCTTCCTGAATAATCCTTCCGGTAATCTGCTGACTGGTTGTTTTCCCTGTGATTTCTTTTACAGAACGGTTTAAGGAATTCACATGTATAGAAAGACTCTGAGCATAATCGTTGGGGGTTTTTAATTTTAAAAAGGCTTCAGGACTGTCGATCGGAAATTGTCTCTCCAGAAGTTCCATAAATAAGGAAGCAACCCGCTGTGAGGCATTCTGATAGGGTTCAAAACTTTCTGCCGGCTGCATTCTCATGGTTTCATGAATCATCAGATGAAGGTAAGCTCTCAGCATATCATATTTGTGAATATAATCCGACTGAATCTCCGTCATCATTTTCGTATAAATATCAGAAAGTATCCTCTGCTGTTCTTCATCCACAAAGAAAACCGGAGTTCCTCCAATCTTGAAAAGCGGAGAATCCTGCAGGTTTCCCATACGGCTTCCGTTATGCAAAAACTGATCGGTAAACAGACAAAACCAGCCTTTCTGATCTTCATCATCTGCTTCCCAGGAATAAGGAATAATAGGATTTGAAAACAATAAAGCAGGCCGGTCTACTTTAATCCATTTATCTGCATAATGGAGTTTTCCTTTTCCTATGATCAGTGAAATCTTATAATAATCTCTCCTGCTGTAGGGAGTCAACGGAGAACAGTATTCCCGTGAAAATACATTGAAGTGCCCCATTCTGCTGACTCCAATACACTGTGATGCCAGATTGGGAGCATTCCTTTCATAAAAACCTTTGATTGATTCGTGTGATTCCATGAATCAAAATTATAAAATTCAAACAAATTAATCAATAAAAACAATTCTGTTTGAAAAAATAAAATGACTGACAAAGATGCCAGCCATTTGAAAGTGAATATATAGTTGATAATAATTTTAATCCCAATCGTCGTCGTTATGACCATGACCACGGCCGTGATGTTTAGACTGTTTTTTATAGTATTTCTCCTGATTTTTATAATATTTCTCCTGTTGTTTATGATATTTTTTATAATCGTTTTTATTTCTGCCATAAACAATCACAGGATTTTGACCTCTATAATATTTCTTTTTAAAAATGATATATTTTTCTCTACCTAGAATTCTTTCCAACTCCGAATAACGGTCGTTTCTCCATCTTCCCGGCTCTACCACATACACTCTGTTCCACGTGTTGTAATCACGATATCGGTCATTGAGTACATAAATCTGGTTTGCCTGTGTTGTAGACAGTAACAGATCGGCAACAACTCTTTGCCAGTTAACATCCGAAATACTCCTTCTGTAATCGTTATAGTAATCTGACTGGGCATAGCTCAAGCTAAATGTTCCAACCAAAAATACTGTTATAAGTAACTTTTTCATTTCATTCCCCTTTTAAATTAAACATAATGGCATAGTCAATTAAAGTGCCAAATCTCAATTGTAAATACTAATATTTGTTAAGAAAAATCATAAACAACTGATTATCTTTGAAATATTTTATACATTTTAATGAAATTATTACCTATTAATCATCCTGAAATGATAATCAGAATACAATTTTATTAAACAAAGGATTTTAGTAAACAAATGACAATCAGCAAATTGGAATTAAATTTTGAATTTTAAAGAATAAATATTGTAAGTTTGGGCTAAAGCCAATGGATGGATCATTTATTGTAGAATGGGTTAAAACCCACCTCTATTGAATTTTAGCGACAACATCTTTTATCTTTTATCTTTTATCTTTTATCTTTTATCTTTTATCTTTTATCTTTTATCTTTTATCTTTTATCTTTTATCTTTTATCTTTTATCTTTTATCTTTTATCTTTTAATCATTATGTTATAAATTTCGTTAAGATTTCTGAAAACTATTATTTCATATTATTTAATTTCGTAATTTTAGTGGAGAGAATGTTTTTTGGGAAATTCTCCAAATTATTTTTTATCAACCAAATCTTACATTATCATGGAAAATATAAAGTTTCAGGTATCACCATATCAGGATGAATTGCAGCTACTTATTGATGGAAAAAAGGCAGGTTATATGTCCATAGAAGTTGATGGAAGACTGCTTATTGTGTATTATACGAAACTTGATGAAGAGCGTGAGGGTAAAGGATACGCCAAACTGTTACTGGATGAGCTGGTACGCTACGCAGAGGAAAAAGATTTGCTTGTAGACCCGGAATGTGATTTTGTGCGACAACAGTTTGAAAACCACCCTGTAAGATATAAAGATATCTGGCATGCCTGATCAATCTTCCCACCAGGCTGTAAATTGCTGTTCATGCTGATTCAGATCTACTACCTCTCCAATCATCGGAGTGAGGATATTCAATCCTTTTTCTTTTCCAAGAGCAGTTATCTTTTGTAAAGGTTCATTCCATGGGTGAAGCGCGAGTGCAAATTTTGCTGCATGAACAGGGATGATACGCTCGGCTTTAAGATCAATACCAGCCTGAATAACATCTTCCGGCAGCGTATGAATATACCTCCATGCTTCTCCATACTGTCCGTTCTCAAGAATAGCATAATCAAAAGGCCCGTATTGTTCGCCGATAGTTTTAAAATGGCTATCATATCCACTGTCTCCACCTAAGAAAATTTTCTTTGTTGGTGTTATCAAAACATAGGAACTCCATAGCGTATCATTCTGTCTGATTCTTCTGCCTGAAAAATGTCTGGCGGGAGTAAAGACAATCTTTATATTATTCTTCAACCTCACTTCAGTTCCCCATTCTTCTTCAATAAGCGAATTTTCAGCATAACCCCATCTTTCTAAATGTGCTCCTACTCCCAAAGGCAAAATAGCCATTTCCGTTCTGTCTTTGATCGATTTTACAGTCGGGTAATCCAGATGGTCAAAATGATCGTGGGTTATTACCAGATAATCAATATTGGGAATATCTTCAGGTTTAAAGATGTCTGATCCTTTGAATGCTTTGTTAAAATATTTAAAAGGTGAACCATATAAACTCAACACAGGATCAATCAGGAAGGAAATACCATCGGTCTGTAGATAATAAGATGAATGCCCCAACCAGATAAATATATCCTGATTTTTGTCTCTGTTTTTTAAATCGGTATGAAGGGATTGAATTTCTTTAAAAGGTTTCAAGAGCGGATCTTTTTTTCCTAAAAAGAAATCGTAAGTCACTTTCGACATTTTGTAGCCTTCTGTAATAGATGGGGTATGGCTGATATTCTGAAACTGCCTTTTTTTATAGAGTTTTGACTGTTTTATACGCTTCAGCCGCTTTCCTTTTGGCACCCCGCCAAACGCCTTCATATTGATCACTATAAAAAAGGTAACTGTCAGAACAGCCACTGTCGTAATAATCCAATAAATCATCTATAGAAAATAAATATCAAATGTATTGACTTTTGCCTTTAAATGAAAATTTATTCAGTTTTAGTACATTTTTTAACTAAATTTATCATGTATTTTGGAAAATTTATTATTCATTTAAGTCATGATTAAATTTAAACTTTCTATTTTAGCATCCTAAAAAACTCAGATCTATTGAAAAATTATTCGGTAATATTTCTTCTCGCAATACTTTCGTCTTGTGCCTCTATAAAAAAACACAACGAACAGCGGGCCTCATGTATTCCACCGGAGCAACTCAAAGAGGATGTGAACTTTGCTTATTCAAAATTACAGCAAATGCATCCTCAATTATACTGGTATATTCCCAAGAAGGAATTGGATCATAAATTTGATAGTCTTAAACAGACTCTCACCGAATCTCTTACTCCTCTTCAGTTTTATTTTAAACTTCAGCCTGTCATTGCGGGAATCCGGGAAGGGCATCTTTCATTGAGAATTCCCAGAAAAAAGTTTAACAAAAGAGAATTTAAAAGACTGGAACATCAGAAAGGAATGTTCAGCCGTCTCGAATATTATATATCAGGCGATCAGATGTATATTATTCAAAACAGAGATTCTATTGAGCATATACAACCCGGAACTGAAATTTTATCAATTAATAATGTTCCTGTATCAGATTATATAAAGAAGTATAGAAGTCTGATCAGCAGTGATGGTGATAATACAACTTTCCACCCCTATTTTTTAAAAGACCTTTTCTTTAATTTTTATACTGCAGAGAACGGTTTGGGGAGTAAAGCAACTCTTGAAACACTTTATCAGGGAGAAAAACGAACGTATACTTTAAGCAGGGAAATAAAATCTGATTCCGATCTTGAAAAGGATAAGGAAATGAAGAAAAAGACGCTTGAAAAGAAACTGAACGATTATGTAGTTTCAAGTAATTCTTATAACAGAAGTTTTAAATTCCTGGATAAAGACAGCACTATCGCTTATATAAAGGTACAGAGTTTCTCCCGAGATTATTCTGATGAATTTTATAAAAAAACCTTTGCCAAGATCAATGAGGCCAAAGCTCCCTACCTCATCATAGATGTCCGAAATAACTATGGAGGTTCTCTCTATGAGATCAATAACCTGTACTCCTATTTAGCGGATGCACCTTTTACCCTGATCAAACCTTCCCAGGTAACGTCAAGGGATACTCCACTGCGTACAAATTATTTCAGAAAAAGCAATGCTTTAGAATATGCTCTTAAAAGTATTGCCTATCCAAGTTATTTCTTCGCGCAGGCTTTCAGTACGTATAAAAAAGACGGAAAAGTTTTCTATAAAATGAAAGCTGATAAACCTACAAAACCTAATAAACAGGCTTTCCACGGAAAAGTTTTTGTATTGATCAACGGAGGAAGCTTCTCAGCATCTTCTATTATTACTGCCAAGCTTAAGAATGATAAAAGGGCAACTCTTGTAGGTGAAGAAACCGGTGGCGCTAACGATGGAACTGTTGCAGGTTTCTATTCTTATCAGAAACTTCCTAATTCTAAAATCAGGTTCCCAATCGGATTACTTCTGGTGCAGCCTAATATCAAATTCTCAGACTCTCGGAAAGGTGTTGTTCCCGATGTAGTAGTAACTGAAAGCATGCAGGATATTATTGACAAAAAAGATCCACAACTGGATTGGATAAAAAATGAAATTGCTAAGGAAAAAGACAATAAGGGACAATAATTTATAAAGGTTCGGCGGGCTTTCAGCCCGCCGAACTCTTTTCTATCTTTTCAACTCTTCCAAAAGATTTTCAATATGCTGCATATATCTTCCGTAATACCGGTGAAACCAGAATTTTCCGGCCAGGTAGAGTAAAAATAATCCTCCAATCACAGAACCTATTAAGATCACTGCAATTTTCAGTTCACTCAAAGGTTTTGGCCACGGGATAAATTCCAGAACAATAAGAATCTCACATACCAGAAACGGTGCAAAACTGATGTAGTATGAAAGATAATATTGTTTATTCAGATTCAGCTGCATCACCAGATCTTTCAGAGAATCGTAGGTCTTAGGTGCAGGATTACTGATTTCGTTATACAGTTTAAAGAACTTACTGAAAAAGAAAACGGTAACAATAAGCATGGAAGCAATTAAAACAGTTATATATAATTGCAATTTAAAAGGCCTGCAGACTGAGCAAACCAGAAAAGCAAAAACAAAAATCCCTATTACCCACCAGAATTCCACACGCATATTTTTACGTATTTTTTCAAGGGGAAGATTCAGTTTATTTCTTTGTTCTATACTTATTTCAGGAGTTTCCTCCATAATATCTTCATTCCAGGTATTTTTCAATTCATCGATATTCATTGGATTACTGATTTTAATGTTTGTTGGTTTTTATTTGGCTTAAGATATCTTTAAGTTTGTTTTTTGAGCGGTTCATTTTCACTCTTACATTTCCTTCAGAAATTCCCATCTGCTCTGCAATCTGTTTTCCTGAAAAGTCTTCCAGATAATAGAATATAAAAGCTTTATCAATGGGATTGAGTTGATGGATAGCCTTATACATTTCAGCCAGGCGCTCTTCTTTCCGGTAATCATAATCTTCCTGTACAATGATATGATTGGAAAAATCTTCATGGGCAATAAAGCTTCTTCTTTTTTCTGATTTAAGGAAGATAATGGCCGTATTCAAAGCGATCCTGTACAGCCATGTTGAAAATTCGCTTTCCCCTCTGAAACCAGGAAATGCTTTCCAGAGCTGATAGGTAATCTCCTGAAAAAGATCATCCCGATCATCCTTTTCAGTCATGTACATTTTAGAAATCTTAAATAGGATTCCTTTATGCTGTTCAATTTGACTTATAAACTCTTGTTCTAATGAGGTCATGATTTGTTACTCTATAGAGTTAGTTTTCGTTTTAAAAAATTGTTACAGTATTTTTACAAAAGAAATAAAAAAACCGGACAGAAAGATACTGCCAGGCTCTCATTGTGCGTCCTTATAAGTTTATTTTTTTTTTGAATAGTACCTGAAATAATTCTTGTTGAATTTTAATCATCCTTAAAGGGATCTTCCTTATTGACCTAAACAGCTAGTAAAAAGCAGTTAAAATGTGTATAAAAAAAGAACCTGATATGGGAAATATAAGGTCCATCGTTCAGTCTTTATTTAAAATCTAAGAAGTCGTCTTTTTCAAGATAATGGTTCAGGGCATCAATAAGTTGAGGTGAAGTGATGCCTGCATACTGCCGAAAAGCAAGATCCACCACATCCTGAATATTCTCATCAGAACACATATAGCTCAGTTTATTTTGAAAAACAAAATCGGGTAAGATTTCGTTATCATTTTCACCAATATCCAAAGGATCACCGATAAAAATTTTCATTTCCGGTTCAAATTCATCTTTTGAAGAGTATACCGCATAATTATAATCAGGATCAAAGGATGTCTTCCGATCCTGTTTATTCTTTACAAGCTCAAGAAATTCCTCTATGGGATATACTTGATTTTTGATCTCATCCATATTACATTTTTTACCTCAACGTCTTTAAAGATAGGGAATTAAAAGAAAATAGAGCAATTTCTAATTCAACTGGTCTAAAGCTTTCTGCAGTGCTCCTATATCAAGAAAATGAAATTTGGCACCAACCACGATAACTATTAAAAGTACTGCCGTCAAAAATAAAATGATAAAAATATACATTGAAACAAACCATATAACGGTATTCAAAATATTTCCTTTGATACCCATTTTATTCATGAAAAATTTCTGTGAACGCTCAAACCATGTTTTTTTCTTTTCAGGTCTGGGACTTACCTCAATCTCATTCAGTTCATCTACCAGACGTACTACATCATCAATATACCTTCCGTACATATAATAGATCCAGTATTTTATGATAAAAGCAATCAGGAGCAGAGTGATCAGAAGGCTGATCCCGAAAATAGCCAGATTATATTCCATCTCAAAATGGAAATTAATTCTGATCAGGGAGAGAAGAAACCCAAGAGTAATATAGGACACATAATAGGCTATATAAATTTCTTTCGATATGAGAAGCTGGGTTTTAAGATTGAACAAATCATAATTTGTATTGATGCTATTCTTTTGAAGCAGCTTATACAGTTTCAGAAAACGGGAATAAAAATAGACGATAATAACAATGGTCAGGATGGTGACAAATGCAGATATGATTTTAATATTAGAATCTGAAGAAGCAAACGGAAAATTGGTTAAAAGTAAAGGCAGCGTTACAATCATCAGCCAGAACTCTGTTTTCATATTTACTTTGAGCATCTGTAACGGGGAATGTATTTCCTTCTGTTTTTCAAGAGAAATTTCAGGAGACTCCTGTCCTGTATCTTTATTCCAAAGTTCTTTAAAGTTTTCTAACTCCATCGTTTTATCTTTTAATGAGAACCTGTACTTTGTTTGGTAATGATCTCTTTCAGCTTCTCTTTTGCCCTTTTCAGCTTTACCCTTGTATTGATTTCGGTAATTCCTAACTGAACGGCAATTTCTTTTCCCGAAAAACCCTCCAAAAAGAAAAATATAAGCGCTTTATCAATAGGGCTCAGCTGATGAATGGCTTCATACATCCGTTTCATATTCACATCATCCGTATCATTATAAGGTTCCTGCCGGGCACTCAGCCCATCTACATTCTGATTCTGTATAAAACTACGTTTTTTTTCACTTCGCAGGAAAACAATTGCTGTGTTTAGCGCAGTTCTGTACAGCCATGTGGAGAAATCACTCCTCTTTTGAAAATCACCGTATGATTTCCAGGCCTGGTAGATGATCTCCTGATAGAGGTCATTCTGATCGTCCTTATTATCCATATACATTTTAGAGATCTTAAAAACAACACCTTTGTGCTTTTCAATTTTCTCTAAAAATTCTTTTTCCGGTGAAGACATGATTTACACACTGATCCTTAGTTGATATTTCTAAAAAACATCATCTTATTATAACACAAAACTCTAATTTCTGGCATTAAGTTAAAAAAATCCTCAACAAATAAAGAAATTTATTGAGGATTTTTATTTATGTTAAATACAATAGGATCAGAAAATATAATCTGTGCTTAAAAAATTGGAATCATGTTCTCTGACAATCGTGTTGAGTAATTCTTTATTGGAGTCTGTAAGTTTTGCGGCTACCAGAGACCGGATTGAGAATGAACGGAGTGCATCAAAAACAGAAAGCGTTCCTTCTGCACTGTCTTTTCTTCCGGTAAACGGAAAGACATCCGGACCTCTTTGTGCCTGGCAGTTGATATTGACACGGCTTACGAGGTTCACGAATGGATCAATCAGCCTTGCTACTTCCTGAGGATCTTCACTGAAAATACTTACCTGCATCCCGTGTGAAGCATTCACCTGATACTCTATAGGCTCTTCTATGTCTTCAAATGGAACAACAGGAATCACCGGACCAAACTGCTCCTCATGATACAGTTTCATCTCACTGTTTACCGGATAAACTACCGCCGGAAAAACAAAAGATTCATCCGTATAGCCTCCATCTTTATTTAAAACAGTTGCTCCTTTCTGTAAAGCATCATCAATACATTCTTTCAGGTAAGGAGGTTTGTTGACTTCCGGAAGTGGAGTTACTTTTACGTCTTTTTCCCATGGCAATCCTGGTTTCAGAGCAGAAACCGCAGCACTTAGTTTTTCTGTAAATTCTAAAGCAATCTCTTTCTGAACAAATATCAGCTTCAGTGCTGTGCATCGCTGTCCGTTGAAAGAAAGTGCACCTAAAATACATTCGCTCACAGCTACGTCTAAATTTGCATTTTTGGTCACAATAGCTGCATTTTTGGCATCCAGACTCAGAATGGCTCTTAAACGATTCACTTTCGGATGCAGCTTTTTCAATCCGTTAGCCACTTTACTTGATCCGATGAAGGCCAGAACATTCACTTTTCCGCTTTCCATGATTGGCGTGATAATTTCTGATCCTTTTCCATATAATGTGTTTACAGTTCCTTTCGGGAATGCTTCTTTAAAAGCGTTTAATAAAGGATAATGAGCCAGTACACCGTGTTTCGGAAGTTTAAACAGAATGGTGTTTCCCATGATCAAGGCAGGAATCAGTGTGGTAAAAATTTCATTCAGAGGATAATTGAATGGCCCCATACTTAAAACCACTCCAAGTGGCGCTCTTCTGATCTGTGCAATGGTACCTTCTGCCTGTTGAAAGCGGGAAGATTCTCTGTCCAGATCCTTCAGGGCATCAATGGTCTGGTTGATATAATCTACGGTACGGTCAAATTCTTTGGTAGAATCAGCAAGCGTTTTTCCAATTTCCCACATCAGTAATTTAATGATCAGATCCCTTTGCTGGATCATCAGGTACACGAATTTCTGCATGCACTTGATACGTCCTTCCACAGACATTGTAGGCCATTCACCAAGACCGTTATCATAGGCTTTTACACAGGCTTCAAGGACTTCCATGGCTTCCTTTGGGCCAATATTCGGGATACTTCCCAAAAGTTTTCTTTCTAATCCGTTTTCTGTAGGAATGCACACCGGAGAATAGATTTCGGTAACATCTCCGTCCCACTCTACCAGTTCGCCATTCAACAAATAAGTTCTCTGGTGAATGACCGGAACTTTATACTCTTCCGGAATTTCATTTTCACTCTTAAAAATGTGATGGAATGATGCTGTATTTTCTGAACTCATAAATCTCTGTATTTTTTTATGTGATAAGATTCTCCTTCTAAGGAGGTTTTTGTAATATAAAGGTAGAAGTAAAATGTTTTGAAAAAAACAATCTGACAATAGATTCGATCTATTTGAATTAAAATTAATCTCAGCTCCTGAAAAAAGAATAATTTAGCTGAAAAATAAAATTTCATGTTTTCAAAATTAGTTTTCAGTACCCTATTATTCTTTTCTGCAATAGGCTTTGCACAAAAATCTAAAGCAACCAATACGGTTTTAATGGGAGGAAAGGAAGTACATACTTATGCAAAATTACCGGCGCTGAATAAGCCAGCCCCTAAATTTACCCTTACCGATGTGAATATGAATGATCAGACTCTGGAATCTTACAAAGGGAAGAATGTGATCTTAAATATCTTTCCTAGTGTAGATACAGGTGTTTGTTCAGCTTCTGTACATCATTTCAACGAGGAGGCAGGAAACCTTCCCAATACAGTAGTACTTTGTATTTCCAAAGATCTTCCGTTTGCACAGAAAAGATTCTGCGGTGCCGAAGGAATTAAAAATGTAGTGATGCTTTCAGATTTCCGTTCAGACTTTGGGTGGAACTATGGTGTGGAGCTGGTAGATTCTGCAATGAAAGGCCTTCTGAGCAGAGCGGTTGTGGTGATAGATCCTTCAGGAAAGATCATCTATGAAGAGCAGGTTGCAGATATTTCGCAAGAACCGAATTATGAAGCGGCAATTGCAGCGGTGAAATAATACATATTTATTTGGATATAACACAGGCTCCGGCGATCTTCGATCGCCGGAGTTTTTATTTCTTTCTTTTCTTTTTAGTAGTAATCACTACTACTCCGCCTTTGGCTTTTTCACCAAACTTTGCAGATGCAGAAGCTCCCTTCAGAATATTCATAGTCTTTATAAGATTAGGATCCAGTGCTTTTACTTTTTCATAATCACTTATTTTTCCATCTACTACATATATAGGTTTGTATACTCCTCCACTTGAAGGAGCTCCACCAATACGTATACTGTTATTATCTGTAGGAGACTTCCCAATTACTCCTGATAATTTTGATACAATTTCTTTTCTTTCTTTTTCTTTACTTTCTGATAAAGCGCTGGCAGACACTATCGAAACAGAACCAAGCGGTTTCCTGTCTCTTTGGGTACTGAAAACAATTTCCTGTACTTCTTCGGTCTTTAGGGTATCACAGGTTTTATTTTGCTGTGCATTCACACTTACAATTCCTCCCGTTGTCAGCATGGCACCTACCGCAAATTTCACAAAAAGAGAATTGATGTAAGAATAACTCAGATCTCTGTTGAGCTGTGACGGATTAAAATTCCCGCAGATCTCTTCCGAAGTCCCGGAAAAAAAATCTATAATATCATCATCCGCAGCTTTCCTGAAGTCTCGTACTGTTTTGGAACAAACAGCACAGAATCTTCCTTTTTCATCAGGGGTCATTGTATTCCAGTTTTCGTGACAAGGTTTGGGTATTGTGATTTTCATAGGATCTCTTTTCTTCTAAAGATGTACTAATGACAGAAAAAGTTGGAAAGAGTTGTGAAATTTTCTAATATTTTAATTTTGTTGAAAAATCGTAAAGCTTTTTCAAATTTTTAATCTCTATTAAGATTCCTGCGGAATGACAAAGAGGACGCTAAAAAGTTTTCCGATAATTGTGCGAGTAAGATTGATCCTTTAAAAACACATTAAAATATACACCATGTTTGCCATTCAGAGTGGAACAAAGTGAAGCGTGGAATCTAAAACTACTTGATAAAGCAGAGATTCCTGCGGAATGACAAACTGTGTGGATAATCTAAGCGCTCTTTTGTCTTTCCGAAGGAATCTAAACTCTTATTGCAACAAGAAACAAAAAACCTGCTTTACAGCAGGTTTTCTTTATATCTAAAATATTTTACAATAAATTTTCATCTACCAAATTCGGAAGAGTCACTTTCAGATTAGGTTCGGCTTCCATCGCTCTTTTAATAGCGAAAACAGCGCCTTCATTTCTTGCCCAGCTTCTTCTTGAGATTCCATTGTTTACGTCCCAGAAAAGCATAGACTTCAATCTTCTATCGGCATCATCGCTTCCGTCCAACAGCATTCCGAAACCACCGTTGATCACTTCTCCCCAGCCTACTCCACCACCATTGTGAATGGAAACCCAGGTTGCCCCACGGAAACTGTCACCAATCACATTGTGAATGGCCATATCCGCAGTAAATCTTGATCCGTCATAGATATTGGAAGTTTCTCTGTAAGGAGAATCTGTACCCGAAACATCATGATGGTCTCTTCCTAAAACCACAGGTCCTATTTCTCCGTTTTTAATGGCTTTATTGAAGGCTTCTGCAATTTTCATTCTTCCTTCAGCATCTGCATAAAGGATTCTCGCCTGTGAACCTACTACCAGTTTATTTTCCTGTGCTCCCTTGATCCACTGGATATTGTCTTTCATCTGCTGCTGGATCTCTTCAGGAGAGTTTTTCACCATTTCTTCTAATACTGCACATGCAATATCATCCGTTTTCTGAAGATCTTCCGGATTTCCACTGGAACATACCCAGCGGAACGGTCCGAAACCATAATCAAAGCACATAGGTCCCATGATATCCTGTACATAACTTGGATATTTGAATTCTCTTCCCAATGTTGGATTTTCTGCCATTACATCTGCTCCCGCTCTGGAAGCTTCCAATAAAAAGGCATTTCCATAATCGAAAAAGTAGGTTCCTTTTGCTGTATGTTTGTTGATGGCTGCAGCATGTCTTCTTAATGTTTCCTGAACTTTTTCTTTGAATAACTCAGGGTTTTCAGCCATCATAATATTAGATTCTTCGAATGTTTGGCCTACCGGATAGTAACCACCAGCCCAAGGATTGTGAAGTGAAGTCTGATCTGAACCGATGTCAATTCTTAAATCTTCCTGATCGAATTTCTCCCAGACATCAACAATATTTCCAAGGTAAGCCAAAGAAACGGTTTCTTTGTCAGCCTGTGCTTCCCTTACTCTTTTCACCAATGAATCAAGATCTTCATAGATCTCATTCACCCATTTCTGATCATGACGGATTTTGGTGATTTTCGGGTTTACTTCTGCACATACAGTAATGCAACCAGCAATATTACCAGCTTTTGGCTGAGCTCCACTCATTCCTCCTAATCCTGAAGTCACGAAAAGTCCTCCTTTAGGGTCTTTTTTTATTTTTCTGAAAGCATTTAATGCTGTAATCGTTGTCCCGTGAACAATTCCCTGCGGGCCAATATACATATAACTTCCTGCCGTCATCTGTCCGTATTGAGTAACACCCAATGCATTGAACTTCTCCCAATCATCCGGTTTTGAATAGTTCGGGATCATCATTCCATTGGTTACAACCACTCTTGGTGCATCTTTATGAGACGGGAACAGCCCCATTGGGTGTCCTGAATACATCACCAATGTCTGCTCGTTGCTCATTTCCGAAAGATATTTCATGGTTAGCAGATACTGAGCCCAGTTGGAGAATACAGCTCCGTTTCCACCGTAAGTGATCAATTCATGAGGATGCTGTGCTACTGCATAATCCAGGTTATTCTGAATCATCAGCATGATCGCTTTTGCCTGCTCAGATTGTCCCGGATAATCTGTGATAGGTCTCGCCTTCATTTCATAGTCCGGACGGAAGCGGTACATATAAATTCTTCCGTAATCTTCCAGTTCCTGCTTAAATTCAGGAATCAGTTCTGCATGAAACTGAGGATCAAAATAACGTAGTGCATTCTTCAATGCCAGTTTTTTCTCTTCCTCCCCCAGGATTTCTTTACGCTTTGGAGCATGGTTGATATTGGTCTCGTATGGTTTTGGTTGTGGCAGCTGATTAGGAATCCCCTGCTGTATCTGTTCTTGAAATGTCATATTGCTATTTAAAGGTCTATGTTGAAACAATGTTTGAAGTTTTAAAGATATTCAAATTAGAAAATATAGGCAAGTGAAAGGATGAAAATGGCTTCAGCTTATGGTTTATACAAAATTATCGAATCCGGATATTAATCACAATCTCCTCTTAAATACTATATTTGAATAAACGAACTTCAATTCCCCTCCTCCGGAGGGGTGGATTTCAAAGTGCGAGCTTTGAAAGACGGGGTGGTTTAAAACACAACAATGAAAGAAATCCTCACCATCATCAACGGAATTCCGATCCGCAGGAATTTCGTTGAGAACCTGCCCTACAACCCCTATTTAAAAATATTATTAAAAGAAAAACGTAAAGCCCGGATCTTGGGTGAAGTGATCTTTTGGAGAAAAGTCCGTGCTAAAAATTTTCATACAATTGATTTTGACAGACAAAGAATTATTGGAAATTATATTGTTGATTTCTATGTAAAAAATTTGGGTCTTATCATTGAGATTGACGGTTCAAGCCATGATAAGAAAGAAGTTTATGATGGGATAAGGGAGGAATATCTTGAGTCATTAGGACTGCTTATTTTCAGAATTACAGATTTTGATGTGAGGAATCATCTGAGTGTGGTGATGAAGGAGCTGGAGGATTTTATTGTGCTGTACTATGGAACCACCCCGTCTTCAAAAATTCTTTGAATTTTGAATCCACCCCTCCAAGAGAGGGAAATTGTCTTACTAAAAGAAGTCGTTATTCAACATAAAAAACCTCACTGAAATTCAGCAAGGCTAGTCTGTTATCATCAAAGTTTAGGTTAAAACATCATCATTTTCTTCTTCATGGTCATCTTCATTATCGCTGAGACTCCAGTAGTTGTTCTCTTCATCTTCTTCCCCTATTTCTTCCATTTCATCATCGTCATCGGCTCCTGGAATATCTAAGCCTTTATCTATTTTATCCTCATCAAAATCTTCATCTAAAATAGGATTGCCGTCTCCATCAAGCGAAATATGCTTTTCTCTCTTAAATATATCTTCATTAGGGTTATAATCCATCTGTTCTAACCTCTTGTTCTGTTGATTAATATTTTTCTCTGGTGCCATGATGTTTAAGATTTTAGGTTTATATAATCAGAACAAAAATAATTCCAAGTTATAATGAATGGGCAGAATAAACGTCAGGATTTGCACAATACTGCATTTTTTCATTTTTCGAAAAAGCAATGATATTTCCTGCAGCCAGTCTTGCCATCCCGTTTCGGGCTTCAATAGTGGCAGAACCAATGTGTGGCAAGATACAAACAGTTGAAAGTTCAAGAATAGGATCGTCTGTTGACATAGGTTCCGGGTTGGTAACATCAAGACCCGCTCCCCAGATTTTCTGATCAACCAACGCCTGGTACAAATCTTTCTGATTGTGGAAACCACCTCTGGCGGTATTGATGAAAATAGCATCCGGCTTCATCTGTTCAAATATAGACTCATTGAATAATTCTTTATGTTCAGGAGTAAAATTGGCATGAACACTCAATACATCCGAGTTTTTGATCAGCTCTTCAAAAGAAACATAAGCTGCTCCCAATTCCAGTTCCGCTTCTTCATTATGATGACGGTTGTGATAAATGATATTCATTCCAAAAGCTTTCTTAGATTTCTCAGCCATTTCATAACCGATACGACCAAGTCCAAAAATCCCCAGGGTTTTCCCATAAAGCTCCTGTCCTAAAGCATGCAAAGGATCAAATGTACCCCAGCTTCCATCTTTTACTTTCCGGAAATTGAAGCTTGCTCTTCTCGCTACGGACTGCATGAGTAAAAAAGCAACGTCTGAAGTTGCCCTGCTCAAAACATCAGGAGTATTGCCCACCGGAATATTCCTTTGGGTAGCTTCTTTGATATCTACATGATCAAACCCCACAGAATATAAAGCAATGGCTTTCACATTGGGGCAGGCTTCAAAGAAATTCTTGTCATATTTAAATTCTGCGCCAATACTTAAAATAGTATCGGTATTTTTACAGTAATTCAGCCATTCTTTATAAGAAAGGTTTTCTTTTTCAGCAACTGTAATTTCCAGTCCTGCTTCTTCCAGCATTTTAATTCCTGTTTCGGGAATTTTTTTATTGATAAAGACTTTCATCGTTATGGATTAATGATTCTAAATAAAAAACCTCACTCGCAAAAAGTAAGGTTCCTGAACTTTAATATTAAAAATTATTTCTTTTCATATGAACGGTCATTGTTCTTCTCCCAGGCTTCAGAAGCAATTTCCTGAATTTCTGTCCAAACTTCTTTCGCAGATTTCTGAGCTTGTGTCATAAATCCCTGTTTGGTCGCTTCCTGATTCCTGCTTTTCATGTCATGAATGTAATCTTTTACCTGCTGGGAATAACTTTCTGCGTTATATCCCGGATTATTATTCAGGTTTTTCTGAAGATTACTAAAATCATGTGACGCTTTGAATCTGTTCGTATCCATAATAATAGATTTTAGTGATTGGGTTCTCATATGAGTCCAATTTTCATTCCGAAATGAGTTAAAATATTTTAAATTTTGGCTAAGCCGATAGAATGTATGTTGATAAAAAAACGGACTCCCTTCGTCTCCGCTCAGGATGATAGTCCGTTCCTATTGATAAGATTGGTATTCGATGGAACTGGTCTCAAACACCAGTTCTTCTGCTAATTCCGTTATTATTGGTTGGTATTTCCAAGCATCGGCACAAATTTATAAGCCCCGAATTCTTCTTTTTCAAATTCTGTAGGACCTATTTTGGTAAATCTGTATAAAACCTGTTCATCCGTAGGTCCCAATGGAATTACCATTATTCCTCCGATGTTCAATTGTTTTAAAAGTTCTGTTGGTAAGGTAGAAGCACCGCAGGTTACAATAATTTTATCAAATGGAGCAAAAGTAGGAAGCCCGGCAAAGCCATCTCCAAAGCTCTGAAATTTTGGAAACAGATGAAGTTCTCTGAGTTTCTTTTTAGAAAAGTCAAACAGGTCTTTCTGTCTTTCAACCGTATATACATGAGCTTTCATTGCTATTAAAACAGCCGTCTGATATCCGCATCCGGTACCAATCTCCAGTACTTTTTCTCCTGGTTTTACCTGCAGCAGCTCAGATTGTTCTGCAACCGTTGAAGGATGGGAAATGGTCTGATGTGCGAGAATGGGAAATGCCCTGTCTTCATAGGCAAAGTCTTCAAAAATACTTTCGATAAAAAGGTGTCTCGGAACTTCACTCATCGCCCGAAGTACATTTTCATCCGAAATTCCAATTCTCTGTCGAAGATATTCAACTAAAATCTTTCTTTTTCCTTTATGTACAAACGAATCCTGCATTTGACAAAAGTAAGAAATTAGAAATTAGATTTTACAAATTGGAGAAAAGAATTATCCACAAAAAAGAAGCAATCAAAAAAATGACTGCTTTATTTTTGTTTCTTAATTCCATTTTATAGGATAAGGTCCGTAAAACGCGCTAAAGGTATTATCAGCACATCTTTTTCTGACGAAAAAGTTATAGTTCTGGGTTTTACTTAGTCCTGTATAGATGGCTTTTTGACCTGCAATTGTTAACTGTCCACTCGCAGGAGGTGCCGAACTTATCGTTAAAACAGTTTCATATGCAGAAACACCATCATTATCCCAGGATACTGTAGCATCAAAAGTAGAAGAAAGCGTGGAGGAAGTCGTTTTGGTATACGTTGCATACGCTGGCTGTACACAAGTTGTCGTACTACTTGCCAAAACAGTAATAGGTCCCGCCCAGTTGCTCCGGCCATTGTCTATTCCGCAGTTTTTTCTTACGTAAAGGTCATATTTATATTCTTATACAATGGAAGACTATAGGAATTCTTATAGGTTACAACTGTGGTTCCATTTCCTAAAGTAAAACCTTGCTCTCCATACTGTATTTCATAATATCCTTCGCCCTGGCTAATCATATTCCAGGAAAGCTGGTTACTTCCTTTTTCAAATATCAAATTTTCTGGAGTTCCACATTTAGCCTGCGGGTCATATGGACTATCTCCTATACATCCGGCAGTACATAATCCTAAGATGAGTAATATCGAAATTATTCTTTTCATCGTTATTTTTCTGACCGTGAATTTACTGTAATTTCTTTAATGAATACATGCGTTCAAACTTAAATATTTCCAAGTGAAAAGTCATGTATTTTATAAATGTACATTCACTATCTTTACAAAAATTTAATACAGCTATGTTAAAAGCAGGTTTGGTAGGTGCCGGACACTTGGGGAAAATACATTTAAAACTTCTTAATCAATCAGATAGATATGAATTTGTAGGTTTCCATGATAAAGATATTGAAAACGGAAAGAAATTAGAAGCCGAATTCGGATATAAATATTTTGAAAATTTTGATGAATTGCTTGAGCAGATTGACATGCTTGATATTGTCACTCCCACAGTTTACCATTATGATTATGCTTTAAAAGCCATTGAAAAAGGGCTGCATTTCTTTATTGAAAAACCGGTAACCCAGACTCTTGAGCAGGCAGAAGAAATTTTACGTTTATGCCAGGAAAAAGGAATTAAAGCACAGGTAGGACACGTTGAGAGATACAATCCTGCTTTTATTGCCACTAAGGAATATATCAGCAATCCGATGTTTATTGAAATTCACAGACTGGCAGAATTCAATCCCCGCGGGACAGACGTTTCTGTAGTACTGGACCTTATGATCCATGATCTGGATATTCTATTGAGCATGGCTAAATCTAAGGTTAAAAACATTCATGCAAGCGGTGTTTGTGTGGTAAGCAAGACTCCGGATATCGCCAATGCAAGGATAGAGTTTGAAAACGGATGTGTTGCCAATCTTACGACTTCCAGAATTTCTATGAAGGCGATGAGAAAAAGCAGATTCTTCCAGAAAGATGCTTATATCTCTGTAGACTTCCTTGAGAAAAAGGCCGAAGTGATCAGAATGAAAGATGCTCCTGAAAACCCTACTCCATTTGATATGATCATTGAAAATGCAGATGGAGAAAAGAATCAGATCTTGTTTGAATACCCAAATATTCAGTCCAACAATGCTATTTTGGATGAGTTAAATTCTTTCGCAGATGCCATCACCAGTGGTAAAAATGTAGAGGTTTCTCTTGAAGACGGAACTGAAGCATTGAAAATTGCTTTGCAAATCATGAAGCTGATCACCTAAAAATATGCTGTTTTTATCACAGCCATACATATAGTGCTATCTTATATTCGAAAAATGATTATGAGGTAGCATTTTTAGTTTTCAAATAGGCCATTACATTTATCAGGATCTTTAAACTTTAATATTTTTTTCGTTAAAAATTACTGATTTATCAATAAAAAATCCTTTTCAAAACAAAAAAACAATATATTTGAAGAACAATTCAATACAATATTGAAAGATTTTGTTTTACATATATGGATATATGACCCCATAAATGATCTGAATACAGATTCATTTTGTAATGTCGTCATTCATTATAACCTCTAATTATCCTATTATTTTAAACCATTGAAACCATTATGAAAAGAGCTATTGTAATATCCGTACTTTTATTGTCTCAATTTGGGACATCACAATTATTAAAGACTTCAGGACAGAAAATCGTTAATGATAAAGGTGAAAATATCCAATTGAGAGGCCTGGGCCCGGGCGGCTGGATGCTTCAGGAAGGATACATGCTGAAAACAGCTGACTTTGCCGGCCCTCAGTATAAGATTAAGGAAAAAATTGCGGATTTAGTTGGTGAAGACGGAATGAATGAATTCTACAAAGCTTATCTGAAAAACGGAATCACCAAACAGGATATTGATTTTCTGGCAAAATCCGGATTCAATTCAATACGCCTTCCCATGCATTATAATCTTTACACACTTCCGATTGAAAAAGAACCTGTAAAAGGAAAAGATACATGGCTGGAAGAGGGTTTTAAAATGACCGATGACCTGCTTCAATGGTGTGCCGCTAATAAAATCTACCTCATCCTGGATCTTCATGCTGCTCCGGGCGGACAGGGAAATGATGTCAATATTTCTGATAATGATAAGTCTAAACCTTCACTTTGGGCCAATGAAGAAAATCAGAGAAAAACCATAGCATTCTGGAAAAAACTGGCTGAACGATATAAAGACAGCCCATGGATTGGCGGCTACGACCTGATTAATGAGCCTAATATTAATTTCACAGGTAAAAACCCTAATGGTACAGATGAAATGTCTAATGCCCCGCTTTGGAAACTTCAGAAGGATATTACAGCAGCAATCAGAGAGGTTGATAAAAAGCATATAATTTTCATTGAAGGAAACGGCTGGGGGAATAATTATAACGGGCTGCCGGCTATCTGGGACAATAATATGGCTTTCAGCTTCCATAAATACTGGAACTACAATGATGATCAAACACTGAAATTTGCACTGGATCTCAGAGAAAAGCATAATATGCCTATCTGGCTGGGTGAAACAGGTGAAAATTCCAATGTTTGGTTTACTGAGCTAATCCAACTTTTGGATAAACATAATATCGGGTATGCATTCTGGCCGATGAAAAAGATTGATAATATTGCAGGGATCACCAATGTCAAGATCACACCTGAATATGAAAAACTACTGGATTACTGGAAAAACGGTGGTGAAAAACCGTCTAAAGAGTATGCAAAAAAAGCTTTACTACAGATTGCTGACAACTATAAACTGAGCAATACAGAAGTCAAAAAAGATGTTATTGATGCGATGTTCAGGCAGACAACTGATGCTTCAACAAAACCTTTTAAAAATCATCAGGTTCCGGGAAGGATATTTGCTTCAGAATATGATCTGGGTAAAATGGGTTCTGCCTATCTGGATAAAGATTTCATTAATCTATGGGTAAGTGACCCTGCCAAAAGATCAGAATGGAACTCCGGACAGCAGATGAGAAATGACGGTGTAGACATTTATAAGTGTAATGATCAAATCACCAATCAGTATTATGTGGGGAAAACAGAATCCGGGGAATGGCTCCAGTATACTGTTCAGTCAAAAGGAGACAAAAATTATACATTTGACATCCGCTATGCGGCAGCCAGTGATTCAAAAATAAGGATTGAGACAGCTTCCGGAAAAGTTTTAGCTACCATATTATTAGCTTCCAGTGGAGGAAATGAGAACTGGAAAACGGCTTCTGTTAAAAACATCAGCCTTCAGAAGGGGGAAAACAAGATCAGAATATTCTTTGAAAATGATGGGGTCAATCTGAATTATTTTGAAGTAAAATAGTAATAAATATCTTAAATTGCAGCTCTCTTTTGGTCTTCAAAGGAGAGCTTTTTAATTTCGGTATTATGAAAAAAACAGCATTTCTTTTTCTTCTGATTTCTGCATTTACATTTGCTCAGACATCGCTATTGGAACAAAAAATACATTCAATTCTTAAAAACAAAAAAGCAACAGTGGGAGTTGCTGTTCTGGGTTTTGAAAATGGTTTTACCTATGATAAAAATGCAGATAAGAATCTTCCGATGCAAAGTGTCTTCAAATTCCACATTGCAGCTGCAGTTCTGAATGCTGTAGATCAGAGAAAGCTTTCGTTAGATCAGAAAATTGTACTGAACAAATCAAATTTACTTGAAAATACATGGTCGCCGCTTCGTGATAAGTATCCGGGAGGCAATGTTGAAGTTCCGTTAAGTGAAGTGATTGAATATACTGTTGCCAAAAGTGATAATAATGGCTGCGATATTCTTCTTAAGTTATTGGGAGGAACCCAGCCCGTACAAAAATTCATGGATTCCAAAGGGGTGAAGGGTTTTCAGATCAAATATAATGAAGAGGGAATGCATAAAGACTGGAAGGCTCAGTATGAAAATTACAGCACTACAAAATCTGCAGTTCATGTCCTGAAAAAGTTTTATGATGGAAAATTATTATCAAAAAAATCAACAGATTATCTGATGCAGGTAATGCTGTCTACTTCAACAGGATTAAACAAAATGGTAGAACAACTTCCAAAAAACACTCCTGTGGCCAGAAAAACGGGAGCTTCCGGAAAAAATAAGGCTGGTTTAACAGGGGCGGAAAATGAAATTGGCATCGTTACTTTACCAAATGGGACACATTATGCATTAGCTGTATTTGTCAGTAACTCAATGGAAACGGATGCGGTAAACTGCAGGATGATTTCTGATATTTCTAAGGAGGTTTGGGAATATTTTAATAAATAAAATTTTAAGCTTATTTTTAAAGCGATTTTTAACATGAAAAAAATAATAGTAACAACGGCTCTGCTGGCTTTCACATTCTTTTACTCACAGAAGAATCAGAATTATTTAGAGATCAGCTATGGAAGTGTATGCTGCGGCCCGCCATCTGATAAACCTGTCATCAGCTATCTGAAGGAATTCAAGAACAAAAGCAGGGTAAAAAGCCTGGAAATTCTTTTACAGAAAGGCAGAGGCAGAGAAGGTGAATTTACATTATATGTTGGTACTGACTATCTTACAAAAAATCAAAAAAGCCGTCTTATAAGAGGATTAACGGCTACTGTTTCTAATCAGAACAACAGTAAGAAAACCCAAAATACAGGAAACGTTTTCTTTGATTCGGCAACTGTTGTTTCTCAAACAGATCTTATTGACGTAAAAAATTTAACTATCTATAAAAAATAAAGGAAAAATGATCAAAAACATTGTAGTTATCGGAGCGGGAACCATGGGAAATGGTATTGCACATACTTTCGCACAAAGCGGTTTTAAAGTAAATCTTGTAGATGTATCTCAGGAAGCTCTGGACAGAGGTTTGAAAACCATTACTACCAATCTTGACAGAATCATTGCTAAAGGAAATCTTACAGAAGAGCAAAAAGCTGAAACGCTGGGAAACATCACTACTTTCACAGCATTGAATGATGCAGTAGGCGCTGCAGACCTTATTGTAGAGGCTGCTACAGAAAACATGGACCTTAAACTGAAGATCTTTGGCCAAATGGATGAACTGGCTCCTGAAGGCTGTATCCTTGCAACTAATACTTCATCTATATCTATCACAAAAATTGCTGCTGCTACAAAAAGAGCTGATAAAGTAATCGGGATGCACTTCATGAACCCGGTTCCGATTATGAAACTGGTAGAAATCATCAAAGGATATTCTACTTCTAAAGAAACTTTTGATGCAATCTATGAAATGAGCAAAACTTTGAGTAAAGTTCCTGTAGAAGTGAATGACTATCCAGGTTTCGTGGCCAACAGAATTTTGATGCCAATGATTAATGAATCTATCGAAACTCTTTATAACGGAGTGGCTGGTGTAGAAGAAATTGATACAGTAATGAAATTGGGAATGGCACATCCAATGGGCCCGCTTCAGCTGGCAGACTTCATTGGTCTTGATGTATGTCTTGCCATCCTGAATGTAATGTATGATGGTTTCAAAAATCCAAAGTATGCCCCTAACCCATTGCTTGTAAATATGGTAACAGCAGGGAAACTTGGTGTAAAATCAGGGGAAGGATTCTACGATTATTCTGAAAGCAAAAAAGCTGAAAAAGTTTCAAAAATGTTTTTGAAGTAATTTTAAAGTCAATAATTTTATTTATCTTTGAGAAAGTTAAAACATTAAAAAAATGAAATTACCAAAGTTTTTATTAGCAGATAATTCGGAGTTTCCAGAAGATCTATTCGTAGTTCATACAGAATACCCAAGATTTATCTTAAACGTTGAGGAAGAAGAAGTTGAGTGGTTAGATGATCTTGAAGGTGATGATGAAGAAACTATGGCAGACGAAGCTACTAAAGTAGTAGAAGCAGCGTTTAAATGGTGCGACGAAGAGTTGGCTAAGTACGACGAAGAAGAGGAAGATTAATAACACTCTAAACATAAAAAAGGAACTCAATTGAGTTCCTTTTGTTTTTTATTCTGATTTAGTGAATTTCAATAGCAAGAGATTGTCTTTATACAATTCTAAAGTATTTCCGGAAATCACATATTTATTTGCTTTTCCCATCATATCCATAAAGTTCTGCTCAACTCCGATGTTGTTGCACATCATTTTTGTAGATCCCATTTGCCCGGCTGTAAAACCACCTGTAGACGGATCTATTGAAGCTGTTCCGAAATAGTTGTTACACCCTGCATTTCCTGTAATTTTCTCTCCTTCAATATTTAATGTCGGAACCTTACCTTTTACACTTTCAGCCAGAGTCCATTTTGTATTGGCAAGAGCAGGCTGAGCCTTTCCTACTTTAGATGCAGACGGGCTTGTCATGGATCCACATGATGCCAGTACTGCTGCTGCACATATACTTAAAAAAAGATTTTTCATTTTTTTCTTTTTGAATTAATCCAAATTTACGGAAATTATATTATTTAAACGGGCTGCGGTGAATTTTATTATTCTTTAACAGTTGACATTTTGAAATTTTTTCTGTTCTAATTTTAGCAATAAAAAGGAGTATTTATTATCATAAACCGGCATTGTAAAGCTTAACGCAATGGTGCAAATGGTTTTAATCAGGAACGCTTCTAAGGCGCAAGGATTTTATCTTTGATGAAATTTCAACGGTAACTTTGTCATTTTGAAAGAATCTATATTATGCTTAGTATCTGAAAACATACTGTGCCGAGACTTCTACGGAGTGACAAGGATTATGGATAGACCAAATATCGAATCATAAGAAAATATACAATTCAATTCAATAGGAATGGGTTATAATCCTGAGCGTAGACGAAGGAAGCCCCCTTTTACATTCAAATGGCTTTAGCCAAACCCTAACAACATTCTTAAAACAAAAAAACGGACTTTAAAAAGTCCGTTTCTATTATATTGTGAAATATATATTTTCAAGTATTAAGATCTCAATTCTGCATTGAATTCTTTCTGGAAAGCTTTGATCAGAGAATCCATTACTTCTGTGATTTCCTTTTCTTCCAATGTTTTTTCTTCGTTTAACAGCTCGAAGCTCATTGCATAAGACTTCTTACCTTCAGGAAGATTCTTACCTTCATACACATCGAATAGATTAACACTCTTAATGAATGGAGATTTATTCTTTTTAGCAGTCTGATATAAATCCTGATAGTTTACATTTTTATCAATCAATAAAGCTAGGTCTCTTCTGATTTTGTTGAATTTCGGAATGTCTTTAAATTTCAATTCGTTTTTAGAACGCAGTTCCTGAGCATATTCCAGTTCAATTTCTGCATAGAAACAATCCTGATCAATATCAAAGTCTTTTAACAAAGCTGGTGCCACTTTTCCGATTCTTACCAAAGCTTTGCCATCCACTTCATATACCAATGCATCAGAGAATCTCTCATCAGACAAAGCACCTTCTTTATAATCTACAGCAAGTCTTTCCAATAAAACTTTTACATAAGCCTTAAGGTTATAGAAACTTACAGCAGACTTAGGCTGAAGCCAGTTTTCTGCAACATCTCTTCCGGAAACCAACAAAGCCAATTGTTTTCTTTCTTCGTATTTATCTTTTTTGTGATAAATTTTTCCTAATTCGAAGAATTTGATATCTTGATTCTTTCTGTTGATATTGTATACTGTATTCTGAAGAAGTCCTTCCAATAAAGACTTTCTCATGAATGCTAAATCCCCGCTTAAAGGATTTAACAGTTTTACGGCATCAGTTTCATCTTTTACAGAAGTCAATGAGTTATTCATTACTTCATTGAAACCAATGCTTTGTAAAGATCTTGCCCAGTTATTTTCCAGTTCATCCTGATCGTTAGTACTAAGCTTAACTGGCGTAAATGAAAACTTCTGTGGAGCATCAATTTTATTGTATCCGTAGATTCTTAAGATTTCTTCAATGACATCAATTTCTCTTGTCACATCTGCTCTGTAAGCAGGAACAGAGATTTCAAAACCGTTAGGAATTTCATTTAAAACCTGAATTTCCAGTGCTTTCAAGATTTCCTTTACTTTTTCTCTGTGAATTTTTGTTCCTAAAATCTGCTCAATTTTAGAGAATCTAATAATCACATAGTTATCTTCTATTTTCTTAGGATATTCTTCCAACAGGTCTCCTACCAATTTTCCTTCAGCTATTTCCTGAATCATTTTAATAGCATGAGTAATTGCCGTTCTTGTAAGGTTCGGGTCTACTCCTCTTTCAAATCTGAAAGAAGCATCTGTATTCAGGCTATGGGCTTTTGCTCCTTTTCTTACTGCAATCGGATTGAAATAAGCACTTTCAAGGAATATGGTTTTTGTAGTTTCCGATACTCCGGAATTTTCACCACCGAATACTCCGGCGATACACATTGGATTATCTTTACCGTCTTTGATCATGATTTCAGAACCATTCAATGTTCTTTCAACCCCGTCTAAAGTGGTAAATTTCGTTCCCGGTTTTACGACACCTACTTTCACTTTCTTGTCTGCAATTTTATCTGCATCAAATGCGTGAAGCGGCTGTCCGTACCCATGAAGAATATAGTTGGTAATATCTACAACGTTGTTAATTGGGCTTAGCCCGATCGCTTTTAGTCTGTCTTTTAACCAAGATGGAGATTCTGCTACTTTTACGTCTTCAATAACGGCTCCAATATATCTTGGACACAATTCAGCATCTTCAATTTCCAGTTTGAAATCATGAGTTCCCTCATTATTCAAAACTTCGGAAGCTACTTTATTGAATTGAGACTTCAGTTGGTTTGTAGAAAGATAAGCATGTAAATCTCTTGCAACCCCATAGTGAGACATGGCATCTGTTCTGTTCGGTGTTAACCCGATTTCAAATACCTCATCATTAGTCAGCTCAAAATAGTCTGCAAAGTTTTTCCCTACCTCATATTTGGTTTCGTCCAGCACCATAATTCCTCCGTGATCATCGCTCAGACCTAATTCATCTTCTGCACAGATCATTCCCTGAGAAACCTCACTTCTGATTTTTGCTTCTTTAATTTCAAAAAAGTTTCCGGTTTTGTCATAGATTTTTGTTCCGACAACGGCTACAGGAACGGTTTGCCCTGCTTCCACGTTAGGAGCTCCGCAAACAATATTCAATATTTTTCCGTTTCCTACGTCTACTGTTGTCTTCTTCAGTTTGTCAGCATTCGGATGCTTTTCGCAGGTTAATACTTTACCTACAACAATTCCTTCAAGGCTGCCTCTTACGCTTTCAAATTTATCTATCCCTTCAACCTCAAGACCTATATCTGTAAGGAATTCACCGATTCTTTCAGTTTTTGATTCCGTTTTTACAAAGTCCTTCAGCCAGTTGTTTGATATTTTCATTTGTTTATCTATCTACTTATTTAATTCGTCAAATGAGCCTTAAGGTTTCATCTGCTCTATTTTGAAACTTTTATTTGAAATTCCACCCCTAATTCCGGTGTGATTTTTCGAGCTACAAATGTCGTGTTTTTTTGAGAAATAGAGAAATTTAGAAGCGACTTTAAGATAATTAATTTTCATTAATAGTTCCGCTTCTGATTGATGAATCTATTGGTCAGATGGTCTCATTACTTTCTTCAGGCTATCAGAAAATAGTACCAGCCCTCCGGTCATCATGATAATATCTTTCAAGACCAAACGTCCTGCTCCGGACAAATAGGGAAATCCAAACTGAGGAGTCGGATAATCTCCACCCAGATTCGGCACATACACTTCGGGAGTGGTTCCCAAAAATGACAGGGTAACCAATGACATCAAAAACGTTAAAGCACCTCCCACTGCTCCGATTTTAGGAAACCAGATCCCCAGCAGCATCAAAAGTCCGATTATTACGATCATTGCCCCCAAACCATAAGAAAATGTATATGTTCTGTTTTCTTTATGCCAATCAATATTTTTCCGGATAACCTTCCCTTCCGGATTTTTGTACAGGGTATATTCTGCAACAAGCTTTTTGTCTTCATTAAGAACTTTATTCCCGGCATTTTTGTAGAAAAAACTCATCAAAGGGCTATTGGCAACGAAAGGGACAATTCCTTCAGCTTCATAATGAAATGCTTTCAAGCCTCCAATCCAGGCCATAACGATAAAAACTGAAATTCTGAGAAAATTGAAAAAGTACGTATCCAATTGTAATAAGCGGTGGTAAAGTCTGTTGTCTTGCATGTGATTTATTTTTTAACAAAGGTATTCACGCGCTTACAGCCCTAACATAGATATTTGAGGACATTACATGGACATTTTCGCCACCACAGAGATTCCTACTTGCCCTCTATATTTTTTGGGGGAACATCCTACCGATTTTTTAAAATACCTGCTGAAATAAAATTCGTCGGTAAATCCCAGCTCTGAAGCAATTTCCTTTACAGACCTATAGGTTAAATGCAGCAATTTTTTGGATTCCAGGATGATTCTTTCGTTGATAAGCTGAGTAGGTGTTTTTGCAAATTCTTTCTTTACAGCCTTGCTTAGTGTATTATTGGTTATGCTCAATCTGTCACTGTAAAATGACAGCTCCTTTTCATTTTTAAAATGGGCCTCCAGCAGTTTCTGAAATTCAGCAGCATTTTTATTGGGTAATTTATCCTGAGAAAGCATACTATTCTCAATACTGCTTTTCTGTTTGCTTCCAATGGCAAGGATAAGCTGTATATAAGTTTTGATAATGGATTCTGAAAACTGATGCTTTTCGGATTCTTCTTTTTTGATATGATTAAAAAGTTCGAGAATATAGTTATAGTTTTCTTCTGACAGTTCAACCCCCGGGTTCAGGTAAATATTATTGAAAAGAAACCCGTTGCAGGCCACTTCTTCTTTATGATATTCTATACAGTAATAATCACCATGGAAGAAAAGGACATGAATAGTCTCATCAGATTCTGAAACCAATTTAGCCTTCTGGTAAGGGGAAAGAAACAGTATATTGTATCCGCTGTAAGAATAATTAATATCATCCACGGAGAAAACACCGGAACCTTTCCATAGAACAACACTGTAATTTTCAGTGGTAAATTCTGACGGAAGATTTGAGGTGTGGTAAGACTGTATTTTTATTTCCATGATATACTGTTTAAACACGAATCAATCAAATAATTTATAAATGAAATGATTTGACACTATCTAATATTCTTTTGAATAGGTTTTCTTCTCTGTCAAATACTCGCCTTTACTGCCATTCCCTGTTCTGAAAAGAGTTTTGAGAGTTTCCCTATATTTTTCATTTTCTACTCTTGGAAGATAGCATACAAAATGTAAATGAGGGCCTTTACTCCAACCTGTATTTCCGCTTAGCCCAATAACATCTCCTTTTTTCACCTGATCCCCAATGTGTATTTTGACTCCGTTTTGCTTTAAATGGTAATATTGTGCAAAGGTTCCGTCCGGATGTAAAATAGTGATATAATTTGCTTTATCTACACAACTTCTTGTTGGACATCCAATATTACTGGTACTTACCAGATCTGTTACAAGTCCGTCTCTCGCAGCAACGACTTCGGTTCCCTCGGGCATTGTAAAATCTAAAGAATTTTCATTCTGATGCGAGAAAGTTCCATTATATCCCTGATAAATATTAAATGATCTGCCCTTTTTAAAAGGTAAATCATAGTGATAATCTTTATCGTAATTTTTTAATGTAACATCTCCGATATACATCATATAACCTGGGATATTTTTCACCTTCCAGCTTTTCATTTTGTCTGCAACAACAAAAAAGCCTATCTTATTTTTCACCGATTTTGCAGGAATCACCTGAGTTGTTTTAAAAGGTTTAGGAATTTTCATATTCTCTACTTCCGGAACTCCTGCAAACACTAAGGACATTGGATAAATTGCCTGATTATCCGCATAAAGGCTTAAAGTATCCCCTTTTTTTTCATGATAAACCTTAATAGTATTTTGTGAAAATAAAGCAATAGATGGTAGTAGTACAATAAGAATTGTTATTTTTTTCATGTTTATTAAAATGTTTTTTCTTACTACAACTATGTGTAGGAAAGGAATACGGGATTACAAAAAAAGCCGGAAAAATCCGGCTTTCTATTATTTGTTATCTTACTATTACAACCCGATAACCGGCATTGATAACATTAGGATATTTTCATTTTCTTCAAGACCGTCAAGTGGTTCAATGATCCCTGGTCTGTTAGGTTGAGACATTTTCATAGTGATATCGTCAGATCCTAAAATCGTCAGCATTTCAGTTAAAAATTTAGAGCTGAATCCGATATTGATATCTTCTCCGTTGTAGTCACAAGGAATCTGCATGTCTGCTTTGTTTGCATATTCAGTATCTTCTGCATGAAGGTGAAGAATATTTCCGGAAAGCTTGAATCTTACCTGATTGGTAGATTTGTTGGACATGATAGATGCTCTTTTGATCGCTCCTAATAAAAGGTTTCTGTTGATCGTCAATACATTTGGATTTTCTTTTGGAATTACCGCTGTATAGTTTGGATATTTACCATCGATCAGTCTACAGATCCAGATATGTTTATCAAAAGTAAACTTGGCCATATTCTCATTGAAGTCGATCGTAACGTCTTCGTTGGAACTTGCCAGGATATTTTTGAAAATGTTAAGAGGTTTTTTAGGCATGATAAACTCCATCGGCTCAGCATTCATCAGATCAGCTCTTTTGTATACCACCAATCTGTGGGAGTCTGTAGATACGAAATTGGTTTCGTTTTCTCCAAACTGGAAAAGAACTCCTGTCATTACCGGACGAAGAGAATCATTACTTGTAGCAAATAGGGTATTCGTCAAAGCTTCAGACAAAACTCCAGCTGGCATTGTAACACTTTGTGAAGCGTCAAATTCCGGCAATTCAGGATAATCATCAGCATTGTCTAATGCTACTGCGAAATTATCTTTTTCATCTAAAATCTCAAGCTGGCTTCCCGTACCTTCGGCATTGTCTTTTACAACAAATGTCAGAGGCTGTTCGCCATATGTCTTGATAAAATCCTGAAAAATTTTAGCAGGAACAGCAAATTTACCTGTATCATCAGACTTTACTTCCAGAGAAGTAACAAGAGTTGTCTCGCCGTCAGATGCTGTAATGGTAACATTATTTCCGTCTAATTCAAAAAGATAGTTTTCTAAAATCGGTCTCGATTGAGAGCTTGATATTACGCCACTTACAGTTTGCAACGCCTTCTGCAGTTCACCACTTGAAATAATAAATTTCATAGATTTATAAAATAAGTTTCTACAAATATAATAAATAGATACAATAAAGAAAAGAATAATATGGAGGAGTTTTTCACAAATATCCTTAATCTGTTTTGAGCCTTGATATTATGCTTAAAATTCTTTTGATCTTGTAATATTCATTAAAATATTCACCTTATCCGAATTTCTATTTGTACTTTTTTTCTTCAAAACGTATTTAAAACATCGGTATTGGAGGCAAAAGAGGGTAAATATTGATTATTTTCTTTGATAATATCCTGTTTCGAATATAAAAGATAATTCATACCAATCAAAATACAAATCCTATCTTTGTCTGAAAAGTTTCAGAATCATGCAAAAACCTCCCATTCATAAAAGTTTTCTCAATGCTTTCCGGGGTGTTTTCATGATGATAAAAACGGAAAGAAATTTCCAGATTGAGCTGCTGGCATTCTTCGTCAATCTCTTCTTTATTTTTTATTTCAAATTAAGCAGTACAGATGCTGCATTGGTTCTTATTGCTTCTTTTGCTGTTTTAAGTGCTGAAATTTTCAATACGGCTATTGAAAAGATCTGTGATATCATCCAGCCTGATTACGACAAAAGAATTGGCTTTATTAAAGATATTGCTGCAGGAGCCGTTGTGCTAACAGCCACTGCCTCAGTGATTGTTGGGATTCTGGTGTATGGAAAATATATTTTAAGATTGATAAGAACAATAAAACACCTGTTTTTATAAATTCAAGATACTTCTGAATATTTTTTATTATGTTCGCGAAAAATTAACTTATGAAAAAGATTTTGACAGGAGTTCTGGGCTTGGTACTTCTTTCATCATGTAGTAACGACAGCGATACTTTACCTGTTGACAACAATGGAAATACTACAAGTAATGTTATCGGAACATGGAAAATACAAACTGAATATACCGTTTCCGGCACTGATAAAACAACGGTTATAAAAGAATATGCTCCCGATGACTGCAAGAAGAAGAGCACTTATGAATTCAAAAATGATGGGAAATATTATATGACAGACTATAACAGTGTGAATTCCGAATGTCAAAAGGCTGAAGCTACTCTTAGTTATACCTATTCTTCTGCGAATATGGACATTACAATAGGAAATAATACGGCAAAAGTACTTGAACTTTCTGCTAACAAATTCATTTTCCTTGTGACTGATAATGAAGATCATAACAACGATGGAATTAATGATTATACAAAATATATTTTATATAAGTAATCAATAGTGAAATAATAAAAGCCTGCCCATATGAATGTGGCAGGCT
This sequence comes from Chryseobacterium sp. D764, assembly GCF_019317325.1. Lineage (NCBI taxonomy): Bacteria > Pseudomonadati > Bacteroidota > Flavobacteriia > Flavobacteriales > Weeksellaceae > Chryseobacterium > Chryseobacterium sp. D764. Next base: position 1,431,725 of record NZ_CP079219.1, read on the forward strand.
TTTATTATTGACCAGTCTATATTTTCTTTCTGATTTTATTTCACCGCGATTAAGATATCAACTTCCGCATCTGACGGATTCTGTGCTTTTTCTCCATAGATTTCAAAATCAGCTGTAAATATTCTTCCCAGGTCCATTTCCCATATTTTCAACCATTCATTGATTACCAACCCTTTTGAAAGGTCTCCTTTTGTGGTAAATTTTACGTAATCTCCACCGTCAAAAGAATACCCAACCATTCCTTCAGGGATATTGTCAAGGTTTTCCACTTTACATCCCAAAACTGTTGTATAAGGCTTTGTATGGTCTTTTTCGTAATCCGTATAAATGGAATAAATGGTCTTATCTATCCTATTCGGAATTGAATTGAGAATATCCTCATTGATCATTTTTTCCCATAATACAGGGATATCCTTTGCTGCCTGCTCATTTTCATTGGTTGTTCTTACTGAGATTCCGATGACCTTAAAAGGTTCCACTTTCACGTTATTCATTTCTTGATTTTTGTTGTAGGACAAATATAAGGACAGGTTGTGACAAGGGTATGTCAGGAGTATTGGTGTATTTTAAGTTTTGGCTAAAGCCGTGGATTTGTGTTTTATGGAAAGGGTGGGCTCCCTTCGGCTACGCTCAGGATAATAACCCACTCCTATTGAATATTTAATTACTAACTTTTTATTGAGATTGCTTCGCTTTGCTCGCAATGACTATTTTCCGACGTAAATAAATCCTTTCTTCCCGGATTTAAAAACAGTTTCAATTCTTTTATAGTCATCCACTTCATATTCATCTGCCTGTAGGATTTCCGCTTCTGTTACCTCAAAAAGCACTCCTTCTATCTGATCGTCATCGTTTCCTGAAAACTCTAGGACAGGGTGGTATTTCTGACCGCTTTTCCGCAGTACTTCAGGGTCTGTAATTTCTAGACTGTTCAGTTTATATCCTGTTAAAACATCTTTCTCACCTTGCAAAAGTCTTCCGAAGGTTTCAAGCTGTACCTGTTCTTTCTGCAGAGTTCCGTAAGAAAATAAATTTGCCATTATAAATATTTTTCAATGATTGGGATGGCAACCTCAGCCATCATTCCATAGCCTTTTTCGTTGGGATGTACTCCGTCTGCAGATAATAAAATTTCTTTATCTTCCAGAAAAGCAGCATAAAAATCAATATATCCCAGTGAATGTTCTGCTGCAAGATCTTTAAGTATTTTATTATATACAACAACATCTTCGTTAATTCTTTTTTTACCGGAACTTACTACCACTCCATCAATTTTTTCAGAGAAAGGGAGAATGCTCACAAGATAAATTTCGTTGGAAAATTCTTTGGCATATGCGATGGCAGCACTCATATTGCTTTTAAATTTTTCAGGGTCTACGATCTGCACACCTTCTTTTACGGCAAGATCATTGGCTCCATGGCTTAAAAAAATGATGTTTCCGTCAGCTGAATTTCTGGCGTTGAGTTCGTGGGGAATTCTTTTCAGCAATCCTTCTGTAGTTTCTCCTCCAATTCCTAAATTGAATAAGATGAGTTCGTCTCCATTTCCTTCGTGAAATTGCTGCAAGGCATATCTTTTCAAAATATCTACCCAGCCTCCAAAAACGCCGTCATATTCCCCGTAAGTAATGCTGTCACCGAAGAACAGCCCGTAAATAATTTTCTTCATTCAAATCTTATTATTTCCTGTTTTATTTAAGTAAAAGTATTAAGAAAAAACTGTTTAAGAGTAATACTTTTCTTCAATCTGCATGATTTTCAACGCAAAGTTTTGTTATATATACTATGTAAAGGGAGCAAAGAAGGAATCAACAAATTGATTTTATGAAACTGATGTAATAACTTTAATGATAAAATTATTTCAACCATTAAGATTTCATAAGGAGTGAAGAATTATTAAGGCAACAGCTGAAGCTATTATTTAAACAGACTGTTTATTCATCTTGGATGAATCATCTTAACTAGCCTTAAGATCTTTATTCTTCTTAATGGTTTAAAACTCCTCAATTACTTATTACTCATTATTCATTATTCATCATTCCAGCTTCAGCACAATATTCCTATGTGACTCGATAATTTCCACCAGGATTTCAAAAAGAGTCTGCCCTTTTCCTTCGCTCAAATCATCTAATTTCTGCTGAATCAATTCTATATTGAATGGTTTTCCCTGCCTGATTTTGTTTTCGTAGAATTCACGAGTGGTTGTAAAGCCAAGATCTTCTTTTGATTTCTGTGATTCTTTCCAGATGATTTCAATTTCTTCTTTGTTTTCAAATACTCCGAAACCACCGTAGAGAATATCATCAAAGCCATCCAGCGTTCCTACTTTCCAATCCACATCCTTCATCAGAACATTGGAAATTTCTTTGTAGAAACCAGCTAAAGACGAAAAATGACCGCCATGGATGACGATCATTTTTCTTGTATTATTATTTGAAGTATTCAACACCGTTTTTGAATATATTGTGATAATTCGCGGTTGGTATATTTTTCATGAGGCCTTCAGCAAATCGTTCCGGGTGTCCCATTCTTCCGTAGATTTTTCCACATGGGCTGGTGACACCTTCGATTCCGAATAATGAGTTATTCGGGTTGAACGGCATTCCGTGAGCAATGTTTCCATCGAAATCGATGTACTGAGTCGCAATCTGTCCGTTTTCATATAACTTTTTGATTTCTTCTTCTGAAGCCATGAAACGTCCTTCTCCGTGGGAAATCGGAATGGTGAAAGTCTGACCTTTCATTCCTTTTAACCAAGGGCTTTCATCATTCACCACTCTTACCGTTACCATCTGAGAGATGTGTCTTCTGATGGCATTGTGAGCTAACGTCGGAGAGTTTTCATCCAAATCTTTGATTCTTCCGTAAGGCAGCAATCCTGATTTAACAAGAGCCTGGAATCCGTTACAGATACCGATGATCATACCGTCTCTGTCTAATAATTCATGAACTGCATTTTTCATCTTCTCGTTTTTCAGAACGTTAACAATGAATTTTGCAGAACCGTCCGGCTCGTCACCTGCGGAAAAACCTCCTGAGAATGCCAGAATCTGAGAGGTTCTGATCTCTTCTACCCATGCATCAATGCTTTCCTCCAATAACTTGTGGTTGATATTGATCAAAGGCAGGCTGCTAACTACAGCACCTTCTTTCTGGAATGCATTCAGCGTGTCATATTCACAGTTGGTTCCCGGGAATACCGGAGCAAACACTTTCGGCTGTGCGATTCCGTGTTTTTTAATGATGATATTTCTTGGATGGATTGAGTTTGATTTTTCATCAATTTCAACCGTGATCTTTTCTTTTTCTACTGTCGGGAAAAGGTTCTCGAATGTATTTGTATTGGCAGATACAAGGTCTACGATATTGGATTCAAGACCATTGATTTTTACAATCCCTGAATCTTTTACTTCCCCAATAAGCTGAAGAGCAGCTGAGCTTAATTCTTCTTTTGCTTCAATGATTAAGCTTCCGATATTTTTAGCCAATAAAACGTTTTCATCAGCATTGATCTCAGCACCTAATCTGTTTCCGAAACTCATTTTTGCTAAAGCTACTGCAAGACCTCCTTCTTTCACTGTTTTCACAGAAACAATTTTCCCAGCTTTAATATTTTCGAAAATGAATTCAAAAACTTCTTTTAAAGCATTATAATTCGGAAGTCCGCTTTCCTGAGCAATATGATTAAAGAAATACAATTTATTTCCAGCATTTTTTAATTCAGGAGAGATGATATTTTCTTTATCTCCGTTGGCACATGCAAAAGAAATCAAGGTTGGCGGAACATTAAGATCCTGATAAGTTCCACTCATGGAATCTTTCCCTCCGATAGCCGCAAGACCCAAATTGATCTGTGCATCATAAGCTCCTAAAAGTGAAGCTAAAGGTTTACCCCATTTTTCCGGGTTTTGTCCTAGTTTCTCGAAGTATTCCTGGAAACTTAATCTGATGTTTTTGTAATCACCTCCCATCGCTACAATCTTCGCCACACTCTCTACTACAGCGTAAGATGATCCTAACAGTGAATTTTGTTTTGAAATTTCAGCATCGAATCCCCAGCTCGCCAAAGAAACTGTTTTAATATCTTTTGCTCCTAAAACAGGTAATGTCTGCACACTTCCTTCCATCAGGGTCTGCTGGTATTTTCCTCCTAAAGGCATTGCTACTGTAGTTCCTCCTACTGAAGAGTCGAACATTTCAAGCAGTCCTTTTTGGGAAGCTACATTTTTATCTTTTAAAATGTTCAGGAAGTTTTCTGCTGTGAAAGCTTTGGTTTCTTCTTTTACGTCTTCAAGGTGAGTGATTTTCACTTCCTGAGATTTTGAACATCCGTTGGTATCTAAGAAAGCTCTTGAAAGGTCTACAATTTTGTCTCCTTTCCAGAACATCTGCATTCTTCCTGAATCTGTTACTTTTGCTACTTCTACAGCAACAATGTTTTCAGCTTCACAGAATTTAATGAATTTTTCTTTATCCTGAGGATCTACGACCACTGCCATTCTTTCCTGAGATTCAGAAATAGCCAGTTCAGTTCCGTTTAATCCTTCATATTTTAAGGGTAATACATCAAGGTTTACTTCTAAAGAGTCTGCAATTTCGCCGATTGCCACAGAAACACCTCCTGCTCCAAAGTCGTTTGATTTTTTGATCAGCTTCGTCACTTCAGGATTTCTGAATAGTCTCTGAATTTTACGTTCTTCTACTGCGTTTCCTTTCTGAACTTCAGAACTCATGGTGTGGATTGAAGTCTCATCCTGTTCTTTTGAACTTCCGCTTGCACCTCCAACTCCGTCACGACCTGTTGCGCCTCCTAAAATAATAATTGAATCACCATTTTCAGGTTTTTCACGTCTTACCCAGTCTACAGGAACAGCTCCGGTAACGAAACCAACTTCCATTCTCTTCGCTTTGTACCCTTCGTCATAGATTTCGGAAACCATTGTCGTCGCAAGACCGATCTGGTTACCATAAGATGAATATCCGTTGGCAGCCTGTTTTGTAATGGTTTTCTGAGGTAATTTGCCTGGTAATGTTTTGTCAACCGGCTCCAAAACGTCCGCAGCACCCGTTAATCTCATTGCCTGGAAAACGAAAGATCTTCCGGATAATGGGTCTCTGATCGCTCCTCCTAAACAAGTGGATGCTCCACCAAAAGGTTCAATTTCCGTTGGGTGATTGTGGGTTTCGTTTTTGAATAATAAATACCAAGGCTCTTTTTTACCATCATATTCGGCTTCGATCTGGATAGTACATGCATTGATCTCATCAGAAATGACAAGGTTATCAAGATTCCCCGTTTTATGGAAATATTTACCGCATACTGTTGCCAGATCCATTAGGGAAATTGGCTTTAATTCACGGCCTAAGAATTTTCTTTTTTCAATATAGTCATTGAAGATCGTTTCCAATGTATGTTTGAACTGACCTTCAAACTGAATGTCTGACAATTCTGTTTCAAACGTAGTGTGACGACAGTGGTCACTCCAATACGTGTCTAATACTTTTAATTCTGTTTCCGTAGGATTTCTTTGCTCAGTTTTGAAGTATTCCTGAATAAATTTCAGGTCATCCAACCCTAATGCAAAACCATGATTGTTATAGAAATTCTCTAGTTCCGCATCATTGAAACTGATGAAATTTTCGTGAATGATTACTTTTGATGGGGTTTCATCTGCAGGAATATCCAAAATTGATAAGTCTTTTTCCTGAGATTCCACTTTGTTGATCAAAAGGTCTTTGATTTTAACCAAATCTGCTTCAGAAACTCCTTCAAATTCGATTAATTTTCCACTTCTTACTTTTGATTTTTCATTTTCTGTAAGCAATGCAATACACTGCTGCGCAGAATCTGCTCTCTGATCATACTGGCCGGGCAAAAACTCCATTCCGAAATGAACAGCTTTTGATGGGTTTTCTGTATGTAAAATATCAGTAACAGGGTCTACGAAGGTATTGTTTACCACTTTTTCAAATTCTCCGTCATTCAAATTGAAAATATCATACACATTGTATACTTTCACGCTTTGAACTGCCGGAACAACCGCTTTTACTTCATCAAAAATTTTTGGACTTTCAACATCGAAAATTCCTCTTTTTTCTACGAAAATTCTTTTGTTATTAGACATTAGATGTCAGATTTTTAATATTAGATTTATTTTTTATTGTCAAATTTATTTCTTGCTATCTCTATTGAACGATGCAATTTTTCAAGCAAAATTTTTTCAGAAGGTAAGATAAGTAAATATTCTGCTACTTTTATATTATCCCCTTCCAGATTCATAAGTTCAATATGTTCAGAATTTTTTCCTGAACAAAGGATTAAACCAATGGGTGGATTTTCCCCTTCTACTTTTTCATATTTATTAAGATAGGATAGATAAAGCTCCATCTGACCTTTATGATTGGCTTCAAATTCGCCTAATTTCAATTCGATAACCACTAAAGATTTCAGTTTTCTATGATAGAAAAGCAAATCCAGGTAGTAGTCTCTATTATCTATTGTGATTCTTTTTTGTCTTGAAAGAAATGCGAAATCACTACCCAACTCAGAAATGAATTTTTGCAGTTCCACAATAATGGCTTCTTCTAAATCTTTTTCAGAAAAGGTATCTTTCAATTCTAAAAAATCAAGAAAATAGGGATCTTTAAAAACTAAGTCAGGGTTTAAAATATTATTTTCAGACCAGTTTTTCAGTTCTTTATCTATTATTTCTTCGGGCTTTTTGCTTATGGCAGTACGCTCAAAAAGCAGAGAATTAATTTTGTCTCTTAAAGTTCTCACACTCCAATTTTCAATCTTACAAACTTCAAGATAAAATTTTCTTTTAGTATCTTCAGAAATGGGGATTAGGAGCAGGAAATGAGTCCATGATAATTGTCGCATCGCTGATGCGACAATTTCAAAATCATCAAAAACAGACGCAAACTGCATCATTTTTCGGATATTTTTTTCAGAAAAGGAATTTCCAAACTCTAAAATAAGTTGTTGAGAAATTTGAAAAATAATCTCTTTACCATACTCCGCTCTTTTATTTCCTAAAACATCTTCATTTATTCTTTGTCCGATTTTCCAGTACAAAACCACCATTGCCGAGTTTACCTGAGCCGCAACCTGATACTTAGTCTTATCAACCAGCTCTTTCAGATCGGTAATTAATTGTTGATGGTTCTGATTTTGTAACATCACTTAAAAATTAAATATCAGATTTTTAATATTAAATTTATTTTTCTTTTTACTTTTCTGAACTTAAAGTTTCTTTCTTTAAATCCGTCTCTATTGGAAAATTTTGAAAGAGATTTTCCCTTCAACCATTATTCCGTACAAATTTAAAGGAATAAGTCTATCTTCTTCAAATTTGAGTCCTGGAATTTCCAATTTTATTTATTTGTTTCTAAATTTATTCGGATTATCCTTATGTTCTTTCTGATAGTCCTCCGCATTTTTTATTTCTTCTTTCAGCCAGTTTTCAAAAGAAATCTTCTTTTCATTAAAATCCCCTATTGCATAAAATATTTTGCCATCTTCTGAAACCAGGAACTTAAAACGGTAAAGCATATCCAGGTCCTTCTTTCTGTGATTATAGGTATTTACCTGATAATACGGGAAATTCTCTTTTGGTCTTTCTACAATTTCAAAAAACAGATTCTTTTCATTTTCAGATAACTTATTGTAAAAGTTTACATAATAAAGATCTGAAAGTTTTTTCTTCTGCTTTTCAAAGAACTGAAGGATGTTTTTTTCTTTTTCATTATACTGAAATGGATTCAGATAATATTTGCCATCAATTTCAACTTCATTACCGGATCGTTTTGCAACAGGCTGAACGGTTTGTCCTTTGGTATTCATGACTCCCCATTTTCCACCTACAATGGATCTGTGCTCGTCATTTGTTTTCTCCCAATCGCAGCCATCACAAAATGCGGCGTATCCATAATTAAAAGGTGAAGCAAAATCATGCTCAGCCGGAATCACAATCTTTCCGTTTCGGTCTGCAAATCCTACTTTACCATTTTTAACCAGTCTTCTCAGTCCTTCAGAGAAATAATCCGGTCCATTATCATACAGGAAAGGCTTGTAAAGGAATGTACCTTTTCTATCATATACATTTCCCCAGGCATTTTTTTCCGGTTTTTCCCCTTCCTTATCCCCATCAAAAAGAATGGTTTCTCCTTCTACAGGATCTCCATCTTTAAGGTATGAAAAGACTTTGAACTGCGCGGGAACAATTATTTTTCCCGCTTTATTTTTTACTCCAACCAGAGAGTCTTTGGATTTAAAATAATGCAAATCGTCTTTACCCTGAGAAAAGGATATGATTGGTGTCAATAAAATGGTTACCAGTAGTTTTTTCATATTAATTGGGGTTGGAAATAAAATATGCAGCCGAAAAGACTGCATATTGTTTTATACTTTAAGATCAGCTTCCAATCCTATTAAGTCTTTGTTTTGGTCAATAATCGGCTGTACCTCGTTCTTGACGAATTCTTCCGTCTGAATCGGCGCGAAACCAATAAAGTTCTTAGGATCTAAAACTTCTTTTAATTTTGATTTGTCTAGTTTTAAAGAATCATCATTCAGGATTCTTTCGATAAGGTCATTTTCTTTTCCTTCTTCTTTCACTTTTTTGGAAGCTTCCATAGAGTGAACTCTGATCACTTCGTGGATTTCCTGGCGGTCACCCCCAGCTTTCACTTCTTCCATGATGATATATTCTGTTGCCATGAAAGGAAGTTCTTCCATAATGTGCTTGTTGATTCTGTTCGGATATACTACAATTCCGTTCATGATGTTGTTCCAGATCAATAGAATTGCATCCACCGCTAAAAACGCCTGAGGAATTGTTAATCTCTTGTTCGCAGAGTCATCCAAAGTTCTTTCAAACCATTGTGTAGAAGCTACCATTGCAGAACTTGTTGTCAGAGACATCACGTATTTTGCCAACGCTCCGATTCTTTCACTTCTCATTGGATTACGTTTGTACGCCATTGCAGAGGAACCAATCTGGTTTTTCTCGAATGGTTCTTCAATTTCCTTAAGGTTTTGAAGTAAACGTAAGTCGTTTGTAAATTTGTGTGCAGACTGTGCAATATTTCCTAATAAAGCAACTACTTTCGCATCAATTTTTCTATCGTAAGTCTGTCCGGAAACTCCGAAAACTTTATCGAAACCGAATCTTTTTGAAAGTTCTTTATCTAAGTGTTTTACTTTAGAATAATCTCCGTTGAAAAGCTCAAGGAAACTTGCAGCAGTTCCTGTAGTTCCTTTTACTCCTCTAAAACGAAGGGTTTCAAGGAAGAAATCCAATTCTTCGATATCAAGAACCAAACTCTGTAACCAAAGTGTCGCTCTTTTTCCAACGGTTGTCAACTGAGCCGGCTGGAAGTGAGTGAATCCTAAAGTAGGAAGGTCTTTATACTGAATAGCAAAATCTGCTAAATTCTTCATTACGTTAACCAACTTTTTCTTTAAGATTAAAAGTCCGTCACGGATCTGAATTAAGTCTGTATTGTCTCCTACAAAAGCCGAAGTTGCTCCCAGGTGGATAATTCCTTTTGCTGAAGGCGCCACATCCCCATAAGCGTGAACGTGGGCCATTACATCATGACGGAATTTCTTTTCATACTCTGCTGCTTTCTCATAATCGATATTTTCAGCATTAGCTTTTAACTCAGCGATCTGCTCGTCTGTAATTTCAAGTCCAAGGTCTTTTTCGATTTCAGCAAGAGCTATCCAAAGTTTTCTCCAATTCTGGAATTTGTTATTGTGTGAGAAGTTAAATAACATTTCTTCACTGGAGTAGCGCTCTTCCAATGGATTTTTGTAGGAATTCATTCGTTCTTTTACTTTTTAGATGTACAAAAATACGGTTTTTCAGTGAGAGATAAAAATCCTGTTTTGATGATTTTCATTCATGATTTTACTTATACTTTTGTCTTGAAACAAAAGTATACAAAAGTTCAAGACGGGAATCATCCGCTAAAAATTTGATTGTACTCCTAAAATTTCCAAACTCGCATGGATCATATGGTTCTGCTTCGGTTCTATCTTATAACCCATGCTCAGACAGTGGAAATTTTTTAACGGATTACATTCAAATTTTCCTAACGCTCCTGATTCCTGAGTCGATTAATAAACAACACATCACATTCAACCTTATTCCAACCCTAGCATTGAATTGTTATCATCATAAAAGCCAGAAAAATTCCTAAAACAGCTATAAACATTCCTAATATATTCAATAATAATATTATGAATTTATAACTTAAATTTTTAAAAAATGTTGCGACTGCAGGAATGATAAAAGTATTTGAAATCATTAGCATTATTGAAAAATTAAATCCTCCTTCAAGCGGAGAAAATCCTTTTTTAATAATGTATATATTGGCTGACAGTGTCAGTATATTTAAGATAATGATACTAATAGCTAGTATATAATTTATTCTTGATCGCACGAAAGTTCTGTAATTAGGACTACAAAATAACATTTTTTTCACTTATACTTTTACCTTGAAGCAAAAGTATACAAAAGTTCAAAACGGGAGTCATCCGCTAAAAATTTGATTGTACTCCTAAAATTCCCAAACTCGCATAGATCATACGGTTTTGCTTCGGTTTTATCTTATAACCCATGCTCAAACAGTGGAAATTTTTTAACGGATTCCATTCAAATTTTCTTAACGCTCCTGATTCCTAAGTCTATTGATAAAAGTACATAAAAAAGGCTGCCACATTTCTGAAGCAGCCTGTTTTTACATTATTTTCATGAATCAAATTAATCAATAAGTCCACATGGTGATCCTACTGAGATACATTTTTTTACAAATGAACACCAGAAATATCCTGGCAGACACATTGGGATGCCTCCCTGAACAGTTTTTAATTCTCTTTTTGAAAGTTTTCTTAGATTTTTCATAGTCTTATTTTTCTGATTTTTTCCTACTCTATATGCTTTTCGGATTACGCTTTAATTTGGTAATACAATATACATGTTTTTCGGATATAAAAATATAATCTACTCATTTTATATAGTTTACAAATAAATCATTTATCAATATTATACTTTATTTTGAATTTAAAGATTCAACAACATCAATAAAAAATGCCCGGATTCATCTTAAATTTTAATGATTTTATCGTAGAATATTATCAAAGCCAAAATACTATTTTTGAAGTCTCCCAGAAAAAATAAATAATATCCAATATAGAAAACCAAAAATAATATCAAATATTATGTTAGCTGATTTTAATTGATGAGAAACTATAATATTATATATAATATCAATTACTATGATTATTCCACAAAACATCACTAAATATATAATTGCTCTTATAATAATTCTACTATTCATACATATCATAAATTACTTTAGTATTGTTTTTTTATAAACAGTAAAGTAAGTAACGTCCTTATTCTTCGCTATAGAATCTCCTATTTTAATTAATGAAATTATTTTTAAATCTTCCAAATAAACTTTATTACCATCTGATGATTTGACAATATTAAAATGAGTCATAAGATCATATGAGTTTGAAATAACTTGTCCATTACAGTGCTGATTAAAATATTTATATTTAGATAGGTTGGGATCAAATATTTTTTTTATAATTTTCCCACAAAGCACAATTCCGAAGAATAATAAAATAATTTTGTTAATATTTCTTTTTAAAAATCCCATACAGATGTTTTAGATCATTTATAAAAGACTCCTTATGGAATACAAGTCCCGCTCATTTCCATATCTCAATCTTATATATTTCCATGTTCAATACTCAATTATAGATCGAACCAAATTGATTTATATCCAAAGCTTAAAAGTAATAAAACTTATATTATAAAACAGAATTATATCAACAAAGCTCACAACAAAAAAACCACTCTTCCGAGTGGTTTGCCTATTCTTAAAATCTGATCTTACTGATAGATTATTTCATCATTCTTTTTGATCTGGTAGCTTTTTTTATAGGGAGTTAAAACATAGCTGTCTTTAATATAATCTCCGCTTTTCCATATTTTCCCTTTTCCCTCTTTATTCAGGATAATACTTTTCGCTGCTCCATCCGGAATAAAAACTTCAGCTTTTTTCATGTCTTTCGTGAAAATTATGGCTGTCATTGAGGTATAACTTTTATCTGAATTTACTTCTTTGAGTTTTATTTTCTGATTAAATGTTTTTATACAATTATTTTTTAACTGTGAATAAGTATATCCTGCAGAACCGATACAACCGTGAACATCTCTATCACCTCCTAGAACAGGAGCCTGTTTTTGTGCAAAAACTAAAGTAGCAAGGAACATTGCACTGAATAAAATTGTTTTTTTCATATGTAAAATTTTTGTTTTCTGGTTGGTAGAACTATATCCCAAAATAGGGTATTAGTTAATTCTTCTAAGGTACAAAAAAAACCACTCTTCCGAGTGGTTTTTCATTTTGAAATCTGATCTTACTGATAGATCACAATATTATCCTTTTTAAGCTGGTATCCGCTTTTTTTATAAGGTACCAATACATAACCATCTTTTTTCCAGGCCTTAGCTTTACCTCCTGCTCTGGTAAGAATGATGCTTTCTGCACCGCTATCTTTCACAAAAACCTCAGCTTTTTTCATGTCTTTGCTGAAAATAACTGCAGCTATTGAAGTATAACTTTCTTTTGGAGCTACTTCTGTCAATTTAATTTTCTGTTCAAAAGTTCTTACACAGTCTTTCTTGATTTGAGAATAGGTATATCCTGCAGAACCAATACATCCGTGTGCATCCCTGTCTCCACCTACTACAGGTGTTTTTTGAGCGAATGCTAAAGAACCAAGGAACATAGTACTCAATAAAATTGTTTTTTTCATGTCGATTTGCATATAATAGTAATTACCGAGGTATTATTAAAAATCATGCCAAAAAAGACATAATACACATTTCTGTGAGTAACTTTTTTAAATTATTTAGTCCAGTTAATTTTTGAGTGTTGAACATTATCAGAACTGGTTCCAATCATGATATCAAATTCACCTGATTCCCAGTCGTATTTCAAATCTCCGTTGTAGAACTTCAGATTCTCCGGAGTGATATCGAAGGTTACTTTTTTAGTTTCACCTTTTTTCAGAAATACCTTCTGGAACCCTTTCAATTCTTTTACCGGTCTTGTAATGCTTCCCACCATATCTCTGATATACAACTGAACTACCTCAGCACCATCAAAGTTTCCATTATTGGTTATGGTAACGGATGCCTGAACAGTCTGATTTCCTTTCGGATTAGTACTGGATACTGCAATATCAGAATACCCGAATTTTGTATAACTTAAACCAAATCCAAACGGATACAATGGTGTATTACACTCATCCATATAGTTGGAACGGAATCTTTGATATTCACATTTATCAGTTAATTCCTGACTTAGCGGACGTCCTGTATTTTTAGCATTATAGTAAATAGGAACCTGTCCCAGACTTCTTGGGAAAGTCATCGGCAGCTTTCCTGATGGGTTTACTTTTCCGAATAAAACATCAGCAATCGCATTTCCAGCTTCAGATCCTGCAAACCATGCATTAAGGATGGCATCAGGAGCATCTTTTACATTGGTTAAAGCCAATGGACGGCCTGTGAAAAGTACCATTGCAATGGGTTTCCCGGTTTTCTTTAACTCATTTAAAAGATCAACCTGTGATTGAGGAATGGTAATTTCTGTTCTTGAAGAAGATTCACCGCTCATTTCCGCAGATTCTCCGATTGCCAGAACAATCACGTCGGCTTTGTTTGCAATATCTACCGCTTCTTTTAACAATTCTTCTTTTGAACGGTTATCCCTATCTGTTTTTTTACCATGAGCCGCATAGATGTCCTCCAGCTTAGCATCATAATCAATATTAGCACCTTTAGCAGAAAGGAATTTCACCTCTTTACCGTAGTTAGCCTGAAGCCCCTGCATAAGGTTTACTGCTTTATCATGTTTTGCAGCAACACTCCATGTTCCAGCCATGTTTAATGAATTGTTCACCAATGGTCCTATTACTGCAACAGTTCCTGAATTTTTCAAAGGAAGCACCTGGTTTTCGTTTTTCATCAAAACCATAGACTGAGCTGCAGCACTTCTTGCAATATTTCTGTTTTCCATGCTGTAAACTTCTTTTGCCGCCAGTTTTGCATCACCATATTTATACGGATCTGTAAATAATCCTAAGTCATATTTTGATTCAAGAACTCTTTTTGCTGCCAAATCAATTTCAGCTTGTGTTACTTTCCCTTCAGATAAAGATTTTTTTAATGTTGTTAAAAAGCCTTCCCCTACCATATCCATATCAACACTTGCTTTCAGAGCTAGTGCAGAAACCTGCTGGAGATCTCCCATACCATGGTCAACCATTTCATTGATCCCGGTGTAATCCGTTACCACAAAACCTTTAAACTTCCACTGATTTCTTAAAACCTCAGTTTGAAGCCATCTGTTTCCGGTTGCAGGAACTCCGTCCACTTCATTGAATGAGGCCATCACAGAAGCTACACCAGCATCTACCGCTGCTTTGTAAGGTGGGAAATATTCGTTGAACATTCTCACATGGCTCATATCAACTGTATTGTAATCTCTTCCTGATTCACCTGCTCCGTATAATGCAAAGTGCTTTACACAAGCCAGAATGGTATTTCCAACAGACAAATCTTTACCCTGATAACCATACACCATGTTTTTTGCAATTTCACTTCCTAAATAAGGATCTTCACCAGAACCTTCCGATACTCTCCCCCATCTTGGTTCGCGGGAAATATCTACCATCGGAGAAAACGTCCAGTTGATACCATCAGAAGAGGCTTCTTTTGCCGCTACTCTTGCTGACTGCTGAATCAGATTCATATCCCATGAAGCAGCTAAACCTAATGGAATCGGGAATGTTGTTTCATAACCATGAATAACATCCATCCCGAAGATCAAAGGAATTTTCAGACGGCTGTTTTCCACGGCTACTTTCTGAACTGCTCTGATTTTTTCTGCTCCTTTTATATTGAATAATCCACCCACTAAACCTTGTTCAACTTTTTTACCGATGTCTGAGCTTTTAGCAAGACCTGTCGTAAAATCACCTGAACTTGGTAAGTTAAGCTGGCCGATCTTTTCATCTAATGTCATTTTTGACAAAAGATTGTCTACAAATGCTTTCTTTTTAGCCTGATACTGAGCCGTCTGATAGGACTGAACGGGCTTCGTTACCATTTCCTGTGCGGAAAACACAGGTGCCAATGCTAAAGTGGCGATTACAATTAACTTTTTCATAAATCTATCTTCTTAAATTATTGTTTATATTTTTAGTTTTAATTCGATGGGTTTATCTTTCGATCATTGTGTGTCAGGTCATTTTTGCTTCTTTTTAGACAGCATCCATTCATAAAGCAGCGGATTTGAATAGGCAGAATCCCACGAGTTATGATTATCATTCGGGAAAATAACCAATTCCGCAGATGGATTTACGGGATGCAGTTTTTGATAAAAATTAAAAGCATTGGCAGGCAGAACAATATCATCCATTCCGCCATGAAATATTTTCATATTCAAATCCTTAAACTGATTAATATTGGCCGTCATTACCTGATCTGTAGGAGCGCAGACTGAAGCTACCGCTGCAAACATTTCAGGATGCTCCATGGCCAGCTTTAAAGTTCCCCATCCTCCCATAGAAAGTCCTGTAAGGTAAATACGGGAAGCATCAATTTTATATTTTTTCTGAATTTCCTTGATCAGATTATAAACGGTAACGGTATCCCACCATGATCCCTCCGGACATTGAGGTGCCAGAATAGCAACGGGTTCTTTGATCAGGTTTTTATAGGTAAACGGGCTGTGTGCCTTTACCAGATCAAGATTATTTCCGCGCTCTCCTGAACCGTGAAGAAAAACAATCAAAGGCACATTCCCTTTCGCATTCTGAGGATAGTCCAGAATGTAGGATATTTTTTCCTGCCTTTTAATTTCTTGATTCAGTTCTGCTTTTATTTCCTGTCCGCTCAGCTGTAATGAGAACGGCAGCAGTAAAAGAGGAATATATTTCAGTTTTAGTTTCATATTATTAAGTTTTGGCTAAAGCCATGGATTTGAATCTTTTTATTTTTAAACGGGCTTTAGCCCGTTTCTATTGAATTTACTTAATTCCATATTTAGCTGACTGGAAACTTAATTTTTTCAATCCCTGCTGAATTTCAGGAGCATTCATAAACAGCTTCCAAAGGAATCCTGATCTGTAGTTTTCGATCATTGGAGCTATTGTTCCCTGATCTATCGCCAGATATCTTGGTGTAAACCAGTTGTCGTAATTGACTGAAGTAGCATCATAAGGTCCCGCAGATCCTATGAATTCAGGTTTTTGGGTATAAATGAATCTCAGGAAAGCCATTGATTCTTTCGGAGTGTAGGGAAAACTACTCAATGCGGCTGTAGGTGTTA
Source organism: Chryseobacterium sp. D764 (assembly GCF_019317325.1). Classification (NCBI taxonomy): domain Bacteria; kingdom Pseudomonadati; phylum Bacteroidota; class Flavobacteriia; order Flavobacteriales; family Weeksellaceae; genus Chryseobacterium; species Chryseobacterium sp. D764. The sequence goes on from NZ_CP079219.1 coordinate 1,448,150, forward strand.
TCACACCGTTGTCATTATTACCCGGCATATGAGCTGTATAACCAGTGCTTCCATCCTCATTTCTGGTATAACCGGCTGTAAGTCCCCAGTAGTTAGGTCCATAACCTTTCCATTGTTTTGGGTTTTCAACACAGTATTTGTAGTCGATAAGGGTTTGATTTTTATTGATGTCAAAGTAGTTTTTTACAAGCTTATCAGATAAGCCTGTAGGATCTAGTCCGATATATGAATATTGAGCCCAGAAAAGAGGTCCACCATATTCTTCAGCGTAGTTGTGTTTTACATACAAAGGTAATCCGTATTTTGTTTTGTCTGTAAGGTAGGTTCCGTTTCTCGTCCAGCCTTTATAATACGTTTCTGCATCAATGGAATATGTAGGTGAAGATGCGGCCAGAATATAGGTAATAAGACATTCATTATATCCTTCCAGAGGAAAATTCATTTCCCATTGGTATTCCGGTGACCAGTGCCAGTAAAGAACTTTTTCGCCTCCTTTGGTATACCAGTTCCACTGAATTCCTTTCCATAGTTCATCACATTTTGCTGCCAGTGCTTTTTCTTCTGCATTTCCGTTTTTAAAGTATTCACGGACCATCAGTATTCCCGAAGTAAGGAATGCGGTTTCCACAAGATCTCCGCCATTATCTTTTTTGCCAAAAGGAACCGTCTTTCCGGTTTCCCCATTGATCCAGTGTGGCCAGGCTCCTTTGTGACGGTCTGCCTTGGCCAGGAAATCCATGATATGAGTAAGCCTTTTTACCGCTTCTTTTCTCGGAACAAATCCTCTTTCTGTTCCCACAAGAATAGTTGCCAGCCCAAAGCCTGAACCTCCTGTAGTGATAACATGTTTATCATTATCCGGATAGATATTATCTTCGTGATAACGCTCTCTTCCTAACATTGAATTAGGTTCTGCATAATCCCAGAAATATTTCAGAGCATCTTTTTGTACTCTATCCATAAGCTGTTCATCAGTAATATTACTTTTTACAGCTTCAATTTTTCCAACTTCCTGTTTTGCTGCAGGAGCATTTTTACAGGAATACACAAAAAATAAAGAGGTGATAGCAATTGATAATACGTTCCTTTTCATGAGATCTCTTGTTATAGGTTCTAAAAGAAGAGGAGAACTTTCATTCTCCTCTAATGTTTATGATTTATTTAATATCCAGGGTTTTGAACGAAAAGTCCGTTACTCTGATTCATTGCATCTAATGGAATTGGGAAAACTTCATTTTTCCCTGTTTTAAATCCTTTAGCGCCTAAATAAGTAGCCGCCTGACCCGTTCTTACCAAGTCCGGGAATCTATCCATTTCCATAGCGAGTTCTACTCTTCTCTCCTGCCAAATTGCAGTTCTAAGTGCTCCTTGACTGGAAGCTGTCGTATTACCAAGCTGAGCTCTGTTTCTTACTTTATTAATATTAGTAGTTGCAGCAGCCGTATTACCTAATTCATTTGCAGCTTCTGCATTGATTAAAAGAATATCAGCAAATCTTAGAATTCTTATATTCTGAATAGAACCGTAACCACATGCATTATTATTTAAAGATGTTGGTACATATACTTTTTGGTTCCACATATTACCTGCCTGAGGGTCACCTTTCTTAATCAAATCTCCTTCAAGAGTGGTTTCACCTTCTCTTAAGATGCTCAATTCTTTTCTGATATCTCCTGGTTCAAATGCATTTTCTAACGCCTGAGTAGGTGTAAAGAAGCCCCATCCGAACTGATTTCTTACCCCTTGAACTTCTGCATACTGACTACCGCCAAATGCTGCAGAACATTCACAGTTAACCTCAAAAACAGATTCTGATCCAAATTCTCCAGCCGGTCTGAACAAATGATTAAAATCCGGATCTAATGAATATCCCATACCAATAACCTGATTAGAAGTATCATAAGCTTTTTGATAATCTTTCATATAAAGATATACTTTAGAAAGTAACCCTAAAGCTGCTCCTTTTGTTACTCTTCCACGATCTGCGGCAGAATAAGTCTGAGGTAAAACTTCAGAAGCTGCAAGAAGATCTGATACAATAAAATTATAAACTTCTGCTGTAGAATTTCTAGTTTTCAGATAGTTACCATCTGCAGGTAATCCATCATAAATCGGAACACCACCATAGATTCTTACCAAATTAAAATAGAAATAAGCTCTCAGCATTCTGGCTTCAGCTACCAATCTATTTTTAAGCGTGGCATCCATATTTATTTTCGGAACGTTTGTAATAACCTGGTTTGTTCTATTTACAGCCTGCCATTGTCCAATCCAATAGCCTCTTACTCCATCATCACTCACAGTGAAGGTAAAGTTGTCATATGCATTGATAAAAGATGCATCCCCAGGATTAGATCCTTTTTCTACATCATCACCAGTAACTCCAAATACAAATTGTGCAGGAAAGCCTGAGTTCTCCCAACTTCTTAAAAAGCTATAAATAGCACTGGTAGCCTGCATGGCATCATCTTGAGTTGTGAAGAAATTACTTGCATCCGTTTGTCCTTCATCTTTAATATCCACAAAATCATTATTACAACTTATGATTAAAGAAAGTATGGAGAGTGTTAAAAATATTTTTTTCATGATCTTTAATTAAAATGTTAAATTCATACCCATTGTATAAATAGCAGAGATTGGGTAAATATTATTATCAATTCCCATCTGTACTCTATCTGTATTTGTAATCTCTGGTGAGAAACCGTGATATTTAAAACTAGTCCATGGATTCTGTGCGCTTACATATAGTCTTAATTTTGTGATTGAAAGTGCTTTTGCAAATGCTTTTGGTAAATTATATCCAATCTGAACATTTCTTAATCTGATATAGCTACCATCTTCTACATAAAAACTATTTGGTAAAATGATAGACTGGTTGGAGGTAATCATTGCATTCGTATTAGAAGTACCCGCTCCATGCCATCTGTTATTATACATATCCAAATCCCATGTTTCGTTTCCAAAACGCTGTTCACGGTTATAGTTGTATATTTTGTTTCCAAATACACCTTGGAAATCAACAGCAATATCAAAATCATAGATATTAAAATTAACTCCAAAACCATAAGTTCCTTTAGGAATTGGACTTCCTAAGAATGTTTTATCTCTGGTATCAATGGTACCGTTACCATCCTGATCTGCAAATTTGAACCATCCTGCTTTTGCTCCAGGTTGTCCTGAAGCCACAGCTTCTGCATCTGTCTGGAAAACACCCGCAACCTGATAACCATAATAAGAACCTACTGCCTGACCAGTCTGTAATCTTACAATAGAATTTCCGAATAAACTAGCTCCAGTTTCTAAATAAGATCCACCATAAACTGATGTAATTTCATTTTTAAGAGAAGTAAAGTTTCCATATATTCCAAAAGTAACATTATCACTAAGTTTAGTATTATAATTAACAGAAACTTCAAAACCTCTATTGTTAAAAGAGTAAGCATTAGTATAAAAATCTTTCCAGTTACTTGCACCAGAAACTGTTCCTTGCGTTATGGCATAAACCACATCTTTGGAGTCCTTATCATAATAAGCAGCATCTATTTTAAGTTTATTATTAAATAATGCCATCTCCAAACCAACATCTTTTCCTACTGTTGTTTCCCAACCGATATTTGGATTTACAAACTTGTCAATAGTCTGAGCCGGATAACCTGAATTACCAAAATAAGCACCACCACCAATAATAGTCGTATTTGCATTAAATTTCCTTTGTACATTCGGATTTCCTAATTCCCCATAACTTGCTCTCAGTTTTAGTAAGTTGAATACATTCTGCTCACTCATAAAGTCTTCCTTAGATATTACCCACCCAACACTAACTGCAGGAAAAGTTCTGGCTCTATCAACACTAATTTGTGAACTGGCATCTCTACGTAAAGAGGCATTTAATAAGTACTTTCCTTTGTAATCATAATTTAATCTTCCAAAGAAAGATTCAATTCTTTGCTGGTCCTGGAAAACACCCGAAACAACGGCATCATCCCTATCAATACCTTCCACATGAACGATGTCTGTTCCGTTTGCTATATTTAAAGAACCATTAGTTCCGTCATAGTTAACACTTCTGGCAGACCAATAATCTTGTGATAAAGTAGTTCTCGTTCTTGAAAAACCTGCAAGTACATCAAAATTATGATTACCAAATTTCTTTTTCCAATTGATTGTGTTATCCCAGACATAATTACTATTTCTAAAATTCCTTGTAATCAATGTAGATTTCACCTGGCTATCAACGGGAAAATAAGTAAGTGTTGGTGTATATTCATATTGACTAGGATTATAATTATCACTAGAATAGCTGATTCTAAACGTGAAATCTTTTAGAAACTTCAATTCTCCCCATATATTATTAAGCAGTCTCTCCTGTCTTACCTGAGAACGATACAAATCCAGTTTAGCTCTCGGATTTGGTATAGAATATCCATTAAAAAATTGGTAATTGCCTGTACTGCCATTCATCACCGAAAATATGGGAGGTGCATTATACGCATCTAAAAGAGGGTTCTGAGCCACATCGGTACGCATTTTGGAAAAACTGAAATTATCTCCAATGGTAATATTGTCTGTAATTTTATAACTAAGATTTAATTTTGTATTAAATCTGTTAAAACCACTACCGGAATTAATTCCCTGACCTGCAGCCAAGTTACCTTCATCCTGCAGATATCCTATACTACCATAATAGTTTAATTTTCCTAAACTTCCTGTTGCTGAAAAGTCATTGGCATTAATGATACTGGTACGGAAAATCTCATTATACCAGTTTGTATCCGCAGGAAAATTAGCTCTGGAGATTGATCCTGTAGGATCTCCGTTGTTATCATTCAATAGCTTTTCATTATACAACTGAATGTACTGATCAGAATTGACCATTTTAGGAATGTTAGTTACCTTTTTAATCCCTATATATGAATTTACGTTAAAAACAGGCTTCCCTTTTCCTGTTTTCGTTTTTATAATAATAGCACCATTTGCAGCCTGAGCTCCAAAAATCGCTAAACTCGATGGATCTTTCAGAACACTCATTGATTCAATATCCTGCGAATTCAGATAAGAAATATCTGTTGTTATCATACCATCTACAATAAAAACAGTATTTCCCGTTAAGGAACCAACTCCTCTGATGTCTACTCGTGGAGATGCTCCCGGAGTCCCTGTATTCGTAATATTTACACCAGCAAGCCTACCTTGTATTGAGCTTATTGGGTTAGCGTTCGGTTTATCAGCAAGGTCCTTTGCAGAAACCATTCCGATACTTCCCGTAACGTTTTCTTTTTTCTGAGATCCATATCCGATCAAAACTACCTCCTCGATCTTCTGCTCTTTGGCAGTAGTATCTTTTGGAGTAGTCTGAGCATTGACGTTCATACCGAAGTACAAAACAGCAATGAGACATGAATACTTTAAATTACTTTGTTTCATATAGTTTCAATTTTATTCAAATAAATTCAATTTTGTACCTGTCTCTAAATAGTGGAGTTATTTAAAATCTCAAAAAAAGACATTAGCCAAAAATAGAAAAAATATTGAACAATGTTAAACTATCTTAAATATTTAAAAATTATAAAGTTTTACTGTATTAAAATTGACAAAGTTCTAAATTTTATAATTTTATATTTAAAATAATTATTAATTATCAATCATTTTATTAATTATAAATTAACATTTTTAATACAAAAAATCACCAAATCCTGTTGCGAGCTTAATATTTTGTTAAATAGAGAATAGTAATTACCTTTGGTGCAGTTTTTGAGAAAAAAGCATTTAGAAATCAATAATAAAAAGATCAATGAAAAAATATATCATTGCAGCCGCTCTTATCATAGGAACCGGTGCTGTTATTACCACCAGTGTACAATCATGTACAACATTGGCCACATCAGACATGGGGCTTTCTATTATTAAAAGAATTCTGCTTAATGGTATTGATAAAGGAATGGGTATCTATGGAAATAAGGAAGCCTTTCTGCAGAATAACATGGTAGATAAAGCACTTCCCAAAGAGCTGAGAGACATCAATTCTATGCTGGAAAAGGTGGCCCCGTCATTGGTTGCTAAAGAAAGAGATTATATTGCACAGGCAGCAGCTTACACGGTAAATACTTCAAAACCTATTCTGGAAGGTGCCGTCAACAGTCTGAATGCTCAGGACGTAACAAGAATCATGCAGGGAACTACCGCAACACAGGTTCTGAAAGAAAAAACATCCCAGCAGCTTATTGCAGCGATTGCTCCCAAAGTGGATGAGAAACTGAATGAATACGGGATTGTAAAAACCATCAACTCCGCATTATCTGGAAGCAATTTTCTGGGCAGTCTTTTAGGGGGAAATAAAAACACGGTTAATTCAGGCGGACTGAGCCAACTGGCTTCCGAACAACTGGTAAACGGGTTATTCAATATCATTGAAGATTACGAGCATCAGAACTCCAAATCTCTTCTGGGACCATTTGGAAAATAGGAGAAATTTCGTTATATTTATATTATATTAATAATTGCAGATGGATATATTACAAGGAAATCAACACGCAAATCCTGAAGAGTTTTACAAGTCTTTGAAGGATAAACTGGAGGATCATCATGATTTTCCGGAAGATTATTTATTTAAATTTATTATTCCTACAGACCAGTCAAAACTTACTGAAATATACAGAGTTTTTGACGGCATTAAATTTACACTGGGAAACCGCGAAAGTAAAAATGGAAAATACACTGCCTGCAACATCAATGCATTTGTTTTGGATGCAGACCAGGTTGTGAATATTTATAAAGAAGTAGCAAAAATAGAAGGCGTTATTCTATTGTAAAAACAGGAACCGTTTCATAGTAATGAAGCGGTTTTTTATTGTTTAAAAATGTAAATAAAAACACTATGAACATCCAACTGGTCCTATTTAATATTATTTTAATCACTTCTGCAACAAGCTGTGTTCACAAAAACAACAGTGAAAACAACACCACAAATATCACCACTGCAGTACAGCAGCAAAAGATTGAACAGATTCAGTTAGCAGAAAGAACGAGAGGATTTAGTAAGAGCATTGTTTTTACTCCTTCATTAAAAACAACAAATACAAACGAAGACATCGTCAATACTAAAGTATCTTCTGCTGAATGGAAAGTGGTTTCCAAGCTCGCTGAAACCCTTGACTTATCTAAGATATCTGATCTTCAATCCCCTACTACAGGCAGACATTCTGATCGTGCGATGGCCGCTTCTATTATTATCACTTCCAACGGAAAAGAGTATACTTCTTCAAGTTTTGATTCCGGGCACCCACCAAAAGAACTGGAAGCTTTATATAATGCGATCAACAGAACTGAAAAAACGAAAACCCAATAAAATAAAAATCCGCTCTTTTACAGAACGGATTTTTTTGATATATGTATTTATTATTTTTCAATAAAAAATTTCACATTTTCAATAGGCCTTCCCAGCATCGCGACTGAACCTTTTACCAAAATTGGTCTTTGGATCAGAGAGGGATTTTCGGAGAGAATTTTCAGCCATTCTTCTTCTGAATAATTTTTATCTGCATAATTCTCAACATACAGCTTATCTGTCTTGCGGATGATATGAAAAACACTTTGGTTAAGCTTTTTCAGCACGGTTCTGAGCTCAAGAATACTTAGTGGATCTTCAATGATATTAATGATCTCAAAAGACACTCCGTTTTCGTCAAGATACTCCAGTACGGCGTTTGACTTTGAACAGTTCCCGTTATGTAAAACTTTAACTACCATGATAAATTATTCAAAAAATTAAACTCTCTCAACAAATTTAGAAAGAATTCAACAGAGTCTATCTTAATGTTCTGATAAAAATATGTTAAAACAACCCGTGAAGTTCTGCTTCAATTTTCTCCAGAATGAGCCCGAAATCTTCCGGCTTTTCCACAAAATCAAGGTCATCTACCTCAACGACAAGAAGTTTCCCTTCTGTATAGCTGGAGATCCATTTTTCATATTTCTGGTTCAGTTTTGAAAGGTATTCAATACTGATAGAAGCTTCATATTCCCGACCTCTTTTATAGATTTTTTTAACCAGATTGGGAACATCAGATTTCAGATAGATCAGTAAGTCCGGAGCCGATACAAAAGACTTCATCAGATTGAAAACCGATGAGTAATTATTGAAATCCCTGTCCGAAAGAAGATTCATATCATTTAAGTTTTCTGCAAAAATATGGGCATCTTCATAAATGGTACGATCCTGAATGATGTTTTTACCACTTTCTCTGATCTCCTTTACCTGACGGAATCTGCTTCCCAGGAAATAAACCTGCAATGCGAAACTCCACTTACTCATATCTGAATAGAAATCTTCCAGATAAGGATTATGATCTACGTCTTCAAATTGTGCATCCCATCCGTAATGCTTGGAAAGCATCGTTGTCAAAGTTGTTTTTCCCGCTCCGATGTTTCCTGTAACTGCAATATGCATAATATTCTTTTTCCTTGTATTTACTGATTAGTTGATAAGTTTTTCGATCCCTTCAGTCTGAACTTTGGAAGTCTCTTCAAGCAATTTCTGCAGCGTATTGTCTGAAGGCTTTTCATCCTTATTCTCATCGGGTTTTTCTTCAGTTTTTTCTACTGGTTTTTCTGTAGATTGCTGTAGAGATTCCGGCTGAGCTTCAAGCTGTTTCTGCTGTTTGGCTTTCTTTACTTTTTCAAGGCTGTAAAGATAGAGTTTGTTCCCCTTGATTTCAAAATAAGAAAGGATATTTTTATCCACAATTTGCGCCTCCGGATCTTCAAAAACCGTTACCATTCCTTTTTCAGGAACGTATTGTGAAATGAAATTACTGGCAACAACCAAAATTGCATCATTCTCTCTTCGAAACCGTTTTCCGTTTTCTAAAGGGGCTTCAAAAAGTTTTTCAAATTTCAGGCTGTAAATTCTGATATGTTTTCTTGTTAAAATATAGACCTTATTTTCATAGACCAGCATATCCGTCATATCTTCAAAACTGATATCAAACGGATAGGAATTGATCGTGGTATCGTTCCTGAAATTATACTGTATCAACCGTTTTGTGCTGTCATCCAAAAGCCACAGCTGCTGCAGATCTTCGGCATAAGCCATTCTGATGAAACCAAATTTTTGCTTAAAATCAAGCCTTTGAATTTCATTCATATTCTGATCTATAAACTTCATTTCCTGAGCATTTTCAGAAAATAAAGGCACATTCAGTGGATTTTGTACGTTCTGCACCTTATAAGGAACAGTAAGCATCATTTTCCCGATCTGTTTTCCTAAAGAATCATATTTAGTAAAACTAAAATCTTTATTTTTATAGATATACAGATTTCCGTAATCATCGGCAAGCATGTCTTTAGCTTCCTTCAATTTTAAAGTATCTAATGGGATAATATTCTGCGCAGAAAATGTGCAGAAAGCAAAAGTTAATATCAGATATAGTAATCTCAAAATTCTTTTTTACTAAAGATAGCGCTCCCTATGGAACGCTACCAATTTACATACTTTATTTTATTCAGATAGAAATTGTTATTAAACTTTTGTTATTTAATGACAACTTCATAAATCTTCGGCCAGTTCTTCCCTGTTACCAACATATTCTCACCTTTAAAAGCAATTCCGTTCAACACATCATCACTTCCTTTTGTGTTCTGTTTGGCAATTTCTGTGAAATCAAAAGTTCCCACTACTTCACCGTTGGCTGGGTTAATTTTTAAAATAATTGGTTTCTGCCATACATTGGCATAGATAAATCCGTTGTGGTATTCCAGCTCGTTCAGTTGATCATAAGCCTGAGCACTACCGGCAACAGCGATATATTTAATCAGTTTTGAAGGGTTATTGACATCAAGGAAATACAACAGTTTACTTCCGTCAGAAGCAATCAGACTTTTCCCGTCATACGTCAGTCCCCAGCCCTCACCCAATACATTTGGATAAGCAAATTCTGAAAGCAGCTTTAAAGAGCTTTTATCATAAATATATCCTTTTTTGCTCTGCCATGTCAGCTGATATACTTTATCTCCTACAATGGTACTTCCTTCAGAAAAATCTTCCTGAGCCTGTTTGGTAGAAGCAAGCGGAGTTGTAGTTCCCAATGTATATTTTAAAATCTGGGAAGCTCCGTTCTGTCCGTCACTTTCATAAATGGTATTTCCTTCCACCTGGAAACCTTGTACAAAGTTTTTAGGATCGTGAGGATATTCTGCTACAATCTGGTAAGGAATATTTTTTTCAGGATTTTTTGCAAATACATTAATGGTTGCATCCTGATTCAATACTTCTCCTCCTTTTGTTTTAACGTTGAATGTCACAGCATTATCACCTAATGTGAAAAACTTAGGATCAACGGTTAAATCTGTTGTTTCTTTATCTCCAAAGCTGATGGTTACACTTTCTGCATTTTCCGTCACCTCTTTCGGAAGCTCAAGCTTATCTCCGAAATGGTATCCTTTTGCCTCCATTGAATTATTATAAGTATTCAGTGTATCAAGAATTTCTTTATTCTTGTTACAAGATGCCAGTAATAAAATCGCTGCGAAACCCGCTATTATATTTTTTTTCATTGAATTTCTAAATATTTCCCCAAAAATAGCAAATTTTATTCCGTATTGCCAATATTATCTATGGGTTCACCAAATTGCAGTATATAACCATTGTTGTCATAGATCGCAAATTCTCTCATTCCCCACTCAAAAGATTCAATCTCATAGCAGACTTTGGCCTTTATTTTAAGGTCTTCCCAAAGCTCATCCACCTTATTTACATTGAAATAAAAAGAGCCGGAAAAACCAATTGAAGTATTTTTTTCATGCTGGTTAGGCTGAGAAAGCATGAGGTATATTTCATCTTTACGAAGGGAAGCCCATTGCCAATCATCATTTCTATCCATCAATGTAAAACCGAGAACACGCATATAAAATCCTATGGTCTCATCAATATTTTCTGTCCAGAGAATAGGACGAAGTGCTGTAAACTGTGTCATGATTCCTGTAATTCAAAGGTATTTTTATGGATTTTCATATTCAGGGAAACCCAGGTTTCTGTATCAATCTTCGCTTCGCTTTTTACTTCAGGGTCAAAGGCAAACCCTACTTTCCGGTAACATTCAATAGCTCCGGTATTCCAGTCGTAAACATTCAGTTCTGCCGTTTCTTTATCAAAATGACTAAACCCATATTTCAGAAGTTCCTGCATTACTTTTTTACCATAGCCTTTTCCTCTGTTGTTCTCGTCCCAGATCAGAATTCTGCCCAGCAGGAATGTCTTTTCCTTTAAAAAAATCTGAGCGTGACCAATGGTAGTTTCTGTGTGATCCGCAATGGTAAACAAGGTTCTGTTTTCATCAGACAAATCGGTTTCCAGCTGTTCTGCAGTAAGTGGGAAACGATATGCGGGTCCGGCAAACTGAAGAAGCATTCTTTCATCTTCTATCTTTGAAATCAGCAAAGGTGCATCTTGAATCGTAAAAGGTTTTAATGTAATCATGGTCTATTTTTCTACATATTCTTTTAAGCTTTGTCCCAAAATAGTTTTCCAGCCTTCTGTAAAGTTTTCTCTTGAAAAACCATCTCCTAAATCTTTGAAGTTTTCAATATCATCGTGAGTCAGCTTTACTAAAGTCTGTCCGTCCTCGGGTTGCAATTCCCAGGTTACAATGGTCTTCAGTTCTGAAAAATCAGGATATGACCATGTATGTTTCAATTTCTGATCAGGTATTATTTCTAAAACTTCACCGTGATGATGGTATTTATTGGCTCCTCCCGGCTCATAGAAATTAAATTCCGCACCTGATTCCAATACAAAATCCTGGATATCAAAATACCAGGATTTCATTTCATTTTTATCGGTCAATGCTTTCCAGACTTTTTCTGCCGGAGCATTTATTTTATACTGAACAGTGATGGGTGTGCTCATATTATAGATTTAATATGTCTAAAATTAAACATTTTGTCTAAAATATTTAACCACAAAAGTCATAAAAGTTTTAACCTGAATTTGTTTAAAATTAAATTTCAAATAAAGAAAAATACATTTAAGCTTTGAAAAATCTGAGATTCTTCATTTTGTGACTTTTTTATAACTCAAGCTTATCTTTTGTGGTTTCCTTTTAATGATCAATGTGAAAATCCGGTGATCTTTGCTTCATCAAAATCCAGCTGCATTTCAATGGCTCTCATCACATGGTCATCAAATATCTTTTCTCTTTTCATTCTGTGCAGTTCGTTTCTCTGCGCCTGAATAACCTGCCGCAAGACGTCTTTGTTTTCATTGATTGCCGATACATAGTCTCCTGTAGAAGCCATACATTGGGCTTTGTCAGCCATCAGCATCATTTCATTTTCCAGCTTGTGTTTTTGATGACGTACCAGACTGTTTGTGACTGCCAGTTCAGAAAAATCATTATCCAGTTTGTGCAGTGCTGTTTCTTTCAGCTTGCGCATCAGAATCACTTCCTGCTTTTCTTCAGGTAATTCACTTCCGGCATCCTGAATATTCAATAATTTCAGGATCGGGCTCAGCAATAATCCTTGTCCTACCAGTGTAATCAATATGATAACGAAGGTTACAAATAAAATAATGTTCCGGTGTGGAAATGCATCTCCGTTTGGTAAAAAGGCAGGAATCGACAAGGCTGCAGCCAGTGAAACCACACCCCTCATTGCTGCAAAACTGATAATGAAAGGTTCTCTCCAATCCGGTTTCGGAACTTTTAATCTTAATTCTTTGGAACAAACTCTTGGGAAATACATCAATGCATAGCTGTAAAGAATTCTTGTCCCGATGATAGCTCCCCCAATCACTACACTGTAGAAAATACCTTCTGAGATTGTATATTCTTTCATTCCTTCCACTACAATGGGAAGTTCAAGGCCAATCAGAATGAAAATAATTGTATTCATCAGGAATATCAATACACTCCACACGTTCCCGGACTGTATCCTTGAAGTGTGGCTCAGATAACAGTGTGAGTTATAAGACATCAGTAATCCCCCGGCCACTACTGCCAGTACTCCTGAAAAATGGAAATGCTCTGCTCCCACATACATAATGTATGGCACAATAAGGGTAATAATGGTATCTATATTGGAATTGGTAGGAATAATTCTGAGCAATGCTCCAAATAAAAAGCCGGTCGCCACTCCCACAGCAATTCCTCCAATAGCCATCGTAAAGAAATCCTGAACAGCATCTCTCCAGATAAACTGTCCTGAAATAACCGCTGCAAGGGCAAACTTAAATACAATTAAACTGGACGCATCATTGATAAGGCTCTCACCTTCCAGGATATTGGTGATTTTTTTAGGAATTTTCATATGCTTCAGTACCGAAGTGGCCGCTACCGCATCCGGTGGAGAATTTACACCTCCCAGCAAAAATCCCATTGCTAAAGTAAGTCCTGGAATAATGGAAGACGAAAGATAAGCCACAACGATGGATGTTAAAAATACCAATCCGAAAGCCATTGAAAATATTTGTTTTCTCCATTTATGAAAGTCCTGCCATGAAGTAAACCAAGCTGCTTCAAACAGAATAGGCGGCAGGAAAATAAGGAAAACAAGATCAGGTTCTATTTCTATACGCGGCATTCCCGGCACAAAGCTTATCAGCAATCCTGCAATCACAAGAAAAATCGGGTAAGCGACTTTTAATTTCTGGCCGATCATTACCAATATCATCACAGACAGCAGTACTGCAATGGATATTATAACATAGCTGTGAATCATTTTAAGTTGTTTTTTTAAGTGTTATTTTTTGTTTTGATCAATACACTTTCTGCTTTTTACAGAGAATATCTAATCTTTTAATTTTCAAATTAGAGTACAATATTGTTCTTTGGAGTGATGGCTGGCGGAAGGTCAGATTCATCCAGCATATCTCTCATATCAATCTCTATGGTACGGCTGATCTGAGTGATTGGAACGTCATTGGGACTTCCTTCAAATGGGTTTACAGAAGCTTCTCCAACACTGTCTAAGGTATGAAAACACCATGTCACTAATAAAGAAAACGGAATATTAAACCATACTGTCCAACCTTCTACTACTGTTCCGTCTCCTAATTTATCAAGCTCTTTCAGTAATCCGAAAGGCACAAAAACAATGAACAACAATAAAAGATAAGTCGTGATTGAAGAGAAGTTTCTTGGATACGGAAAGTTTTTAATTCTTTCGGCTTTTCCCTGATCGTCCGTAAACTTCACCAATTGCTGATTGATCTGCGTCCATTGAAAATCGTTGAGTTCTCCTTTTTCATAGGCTTCAGACAAGGCTTTACTCTGTTTTGCCATCAATTGTGTTGCTCTGTTCTTTTTGCTTAAAATATACTGAAGCTCCGGTTCGGACAGGTATTTTTTCAATTCCTCGTCCAGTTTGGAAAGTCTCTCTGGAATGTCATATTTTTTAGAATATTCATCATACTGCTCTGTCCCCATGTTTTCCCATGCTCTTGGTTCACGAAGCTGAAACCTCAATGCGGTAAGCCATGCATAATGACGGAGAAACATTTCTTTTACCTTACCTGCATCTTTGGAAAGCAGTGCATCTCTAAGAATATATCCAAAGCTGCGGCTGTCATTGATAATGGCTCCATAGATCTGTCTTGCCTCCCAAAGTCTGCTGTAGCTGGCATTGTTTTTAAATCCGACGATAAAAGCAACTGCAGTTCCCATGATAGCAATAGGCTGCCACGGAAGTGAGAGAAATTTCAATCCTAGGAAGTACAGAACTGTAGGAATAGCTGATAATACGAGCAGAGCATAAATACTCCGTCTGGTCCAGATAATGAACTCACGGGCTCCAAATCTTTTTCCTGAATGCATAGGTGTTTATTTTTTGTGTTTATTATTTTAATTTTTCAAATAATGGCTTTCATCAAGCATTCAGCAGCGGTGATGATCAGTTTTTGGTAAATGGAATATTATTATAAAAACCAATCTGAATCTGTCCGCGGTTTCTGTTCTCCTGAATCTGGTTCATATAACCGGCTTCAATCCTCATGTTTTTATTAATAACATATCCTAAAGCGCCATAGACTCTGTTTCTGTCAAAAACCGGACTGTTGAAATGCAGGAAAATCTCATTGTATACTGATGCATAAAGGGTTTTCGGCAACATCTCTTTTTGAGTAATCGGAATATTCACTCCCAGCATATAACGGAACCTCATCCTGAAATCATCTTCCAGAAAACGTTCTTCCAAACGGTAACGGTGCTGAAGATAAAAACGTCCAAATTTCTGCTTGGTAATATACTGCTGGAAAATTCTGTGCTCTATATTTTCTTTTTTCTCGCCGTTTACATACGGCTGGCTCAGAATAAAACCGTATCCCAATAAAACATTGTTATTATTTTCTGTAAGATCATATCCAATCCCGGTACGGATAAGTAACTGTTCCAGATCTCCAACCGCATCAAAATTACGGTATTGAATTTCATTATGCCAGTTCAGCTTCTTGCTGATCTTGTTATTTCCAAAATACATATACCATGCTCCCAGCTCATTTTTTTGGGCAAATGTCAATATGGACCCAAAACCTAATACTGTGAATGCCAACTTCGTAAAAACCTTTCTCATGCTTACTAATTACTATTATCTATCGTTTTTAACAAAATTAATAATTTAAATCAATAACAGCAAATACTATTTCAAAACGATTTAAAGAAAGTTGGGTACCATAATTTGCATACGGTTTTCTCTAAAAGATTATCCTGGAACCTGTTCTGTCAGCACATCAGTTTCATTTTTGTCAAAATAAGTACAGGTCATCGCATGAAGATCCATCTTCCAGCCTTTGACACCGTTTTCTGCACAGTCATTACAGAAAGTCATATAATCTGTTCCTCCCTGTTGGTGAAGTCTGAGTCTTAGTTTAAAGTTTTCAAGATTTAGGTTTCCTGAAACAGTAAGCGGATGATACTTGCTTCTGGTCTGAACAGATTGATTTTCCTGGTCAAAATATTCGGTATTTCCATCTGAGACATAGGTTGTATAATGAGAAACTCCTAACTTTTTTACAGCCTGAATATAAGCCGGGAAATCGGCTCCGCTTTTCACTTTCTGATGCTCTGTTTTAATGTCTTCAATTGTAAATTTCATCTTTTCTATTTTTTGTGTTAAGTATAAAATATTCTATCATTTTATGAGTCTGATATACTCCTTCCATCAAATTTAAAAATTTTTGGGATGCAAATATAATATCAAATAAAAAACCGGCAATTGCATTGCCGGTATGTTCTAACTATATTTCAAATACAAAATATTAATGTTATGGATGCTGCTGCATTTTAGCAGGATCATCATAGTTTACCATCCAGTTGATCCCGAATTTATCACTAAACATTCCGAAATAAGCTCCCCAGAAAGTATCTGCCATTGGCATTGTTACCTGTCCTCCTGCAGAAAGACCGCCGAATAATTTGTCTGCTTCTTCTTTAGATTCTGCATTTATAGAAATGGAGAAATTGTTTCCTGCTTTGAAATTGGAAGACCACTCTCCTCCTGTATCGCTTCCCATCAATATTGTTTCTTTAGAAATCGGAAGTGAAACGTGCATGATCTTGTCTTTGTCTTCCTCAGAAGTTTCTTTTCCTTCCATTGGAGGCATTTCTCCAAATGTTCCGATATAAGGATATTCTCCTCCGAAAACAGATTTATAGAAATCGAATGCTTCTTTGCAATTTCCATTGAATGTAAGGTAGACGTTTACTGTTGCCATAATTGTTTTGTTTTTTTAAGTTTAGTTTTAATTTGTATTTTATTAAGGTTTTTCAGATAAAGCTTTTAATCCTGAAAGCCCTTTCTGATAGTCTTTTCCAATAGCATCCTCCATATTCATAAATAGTTTCATCAAAGTAAACGGATAAGGAATCTGTGATGTAAATCCCCATGTTGCCTTGCTTCCGTTTCCTTCCGGAGCTACTGTTACATAAGCGTTTGCTTCACTTTCATATGGAGTAAGAAATTTGATTTCAGTATCTATTCTTTTACCTGCCTCATCTACCTTTTTCAATTCCTGACAACCCTTTCCAGCATTTTCATTTTTACTGTCCCAGCACACTTTTTCTCCGGGCTGCCCCGTTGTGCCTGTCCAGTCTTTTCTCATAGCAGGATCAAGGTCATTCCATGGGCTCCATTGATCCATTGCTTTTAAAGTATTTGTATTTTGCCATACTTTATCTACAGGTGCATTGATAGAGATTGTTTTTTCATATTTGCAGTCTCCCGAGATAAAAGCTGCCACCACTAACAAAATGATTAGTAATGCGGCTAAAAATAAAATAATTCTCTTAAATATTCTCATCATGAATGTGTTTTATTGTTATCTGTGCTGATCTATAAGAATCATATTTCCATCGGGATCTTTAAGGTAAATATGCTCAGGTCCTGAGGTTGTTTCATCGGCTTCTTTACCGATCTCAACTCCACTTTCTTTTAATCTTTTCTGAATTTCACGCACATCTTCAAAAGATTCAAGATTCTGTGCATTTTCATCCCATCCCGGATTGAAAGTAAGCATATTTCCATCAAACATTGCCTGAAAAAGGCCTATCAAGGTAGAACCGTTTTTCATGATCAGGTAGTTACTTTCTGTAGCTCCTGCCATAGTTGTAAAGCCCAGTTTCTCATAAAAATCTTTGGATTTCTGAAGATCTTTTACACTTAAGCTGATTGAAAATGCTCCTAGTTTCATATTTTTTTTGTTTTTAAAGCAAGTTTATGTCCTGCGAAAACCAATCCCCAAACAAGGATTCCTACAATCCAGAACCAGATTGGAGTAGGTAAAGAGGTCATCATATAGATGGTTATCAGTAGAAAAATGATTCCACAGATTACAGCTGCTGTAGATTTTCCGTTATTTGAGATTTTTGAGGCTGTAAATCCGGAAACAACTGCTGCTAAGGCATATGCTAGAATGATAAAAAACAGAGCCATAAAAGGAGCATCATTAATATATACCTTCAGTGCCTCCATATCTCCGGCGGCCGCTTCTGCGGGAGGAGGATACAGATAATGTCCTATTTTTTCTATGACTGTAATACAAATGGAGCCTACAAGAAGCCCCACCACTACAGCTAATATTCTTCTCAGCATGGTTACTGGTTTTTTAAATGAGTTTTAAACGCTATAGTTCCATCATAGCTTTTCCAGTCTCCTATAAGCTCAATATATTGCCCTTCAATTTTTTCTGTTTTCTTATTCCACTTAAAATTGTAGACAAATCTTCCCTTAAAAAGTCCTGAATGTTTTCCTTTATTCTCTTCTGCCAGTTCATATTCCCCAAACACGGTTCCCTGCTTCCTGGAATCTTTATATTTTGAAATGGTAATCTTACCTTCAAATTTTGTGTAGTTGGTATCCACAAGGGAATATCCTGAAACAAAATACTCCTGGTCATTCTTTTTATTCTGTTCAGAAATATTGATCTTAAGTTTCAGTTCCTGGCCTTTGTTTCCAATAGTTCCAAGATAAGGTTTGCTGTTGTTCAGCCAGGTATTTGAAATATCCGGCATCTGCCCCCATACAAAATTGGCCGCCAGAAGGAAGAGTAATAAAAGTTTTTTCATGCTGTGTGTTTTAAACGCCAAATTGTGACAGATGGTGGTTCAGATGTTTAGCAAACATATTGTTCCACTCCTGAGCTTTTAATTTTCCGAAAGAAAAAGATTCTTTCCCATCAAAAGCGTCTGCCCCCAATTGCTGTGTCTTCTGAATAAAACCAATCAGTCTTGTTTTTTCTTCGTGAAAGTTTTTTCTGGTAGTCACCAAAAACTGTGGAGCCGTAGGAGAATCTCTTGGATATGCTTTCTCTCCTACGACTTTAGATTTCACGAAGGTTTTTAATATAAATTTTGCAATAGATCCCGGTTTTTTATGTTTTTCCGGCTCATAAATCATCTCATAGGTTATACAGCAGTGTGCCAACATCTGGTCTACCGTCATTTTTCCCCATAAACCATGGGTGTCTTCTACCAATTTGTTTATCCTATCAATATAATTTTGAGCATCTTTTGCATCAAATACATTTTCCATATAATTTCTATTTTACTATGGACAAATATATCAGTTTTTTTGTTTGATTTTATCGTTGGTTGAAAAAAGGAAAGAAGAAATTATTGCAATTACTCATTAGAGGACTTACACAGTACTGAGCATTTGAAATACAAGACAAGAAACTGCTTACCAAATGATTATTGGTTATTAATTAACCTGAATTCCAATGAAGAAAATAATCTGATTTTTTTAACGCAAGAGTCGCAAAATATTTTTTTAGTTTGAAAATAATTTTGTTCGCAATGGCATTACATTCAGCGAAAACTATAATCAAACCTTGTTAAACGGAGTGCCTTTGTGATCGGAAAATTAAAAGATATTCTTCAATATAACTTTGCAAACATTAAAGATAATATTGTATAAAATCATGACAAACAATCTTATTTCTAATTAAGGTTAATTGATATCGGCGATTAGTCCCTCTACGACTACTCAACATCCTCCGGAGAAGTGTTCTCAACTGCAATTTCCTGTGGTGCCGCTTTTCTGAAAATAAACCAAAGTTTGATCTTTAAAGCAATCCAGCCAATAATGGCGTATACCACTAAAAGGATACTTAAATGTTTCAGGTAAGGAAATGTAAGTTCTACGGATCCTTTTTGAATTAATAAGATTTTGAAAGCCTGCAAGAAAGGGGTTAATGGAATAATATTGGCGATGAACTGAACGAAAGCAGGCATCGCATTCAATGGCCATGTAAAACCACTGATAATGAAAGCCGGTGAGGCAATCACCATCAAAATCTGTGTTGCTTTCAATGCATCGGGAATCAGAATACTGATAAATACTCCCAAAAATGAAACTGATCCTACAAAGACCGCTGTCAGGAGAATAAAATTAAATATTCCTTCAGGCATCGGAACATGGAAAATCATGTGCATAAAGTAATAAATACCTACAATGAGAATAGAAAATACCCAGATAGGGATCACTTTTATCAGCATGGTTGGGAAGGCCCATTTTTTCATTTTCAGGTATTCTTTCACGAAAGAACCTCTTTCAAATTCGGCGGCAAAACTTACGGCCATAGCTAATAAGATCACCTGCTGCAATACTACTGCCAGCATTGCCGGCCACATGAAGATCAGGTAGTTTCCGGTAGTATTGAAAAGAGTAATGTAATTGGCTTTGAAAGGCTCATATTGTGTTGCTGCCTTTGCTGCAGGCATTCCTGCCTTTTGAAGTCCTTTGATGGATGCTCCGGCAGAGAATGTTCCTATGGTCAGCTGAAGGGCTTTGGAGGCAAAATTTGCCGTTAAAACATTTCCTGTATTGATATAAACATTCAGTTCGGGATATTTTTTCTGAAGCATGTCTCCTTCAAATCTTGAGGGAATAATCACTACAGCGGCAGCTTCATGTCTGATCACCTCATCTTTGATACTCAGAGGTTCCTGCAGATATCTGATAATCCTGATGCTTTTATTATCATCCAACATTTCCGTCAACTGGTTAGACAGCGGAGTATTATCCCTGTCGACCACCAATACGGGAGTATTTTCAACTTTTCCGCTTTTGTAGACAAACCCCAGCAAGGTTGCATAAAAAACCGGTGCCAAAAAGAACACGGTTCTTAAGGTAGAATTGCCGATAAAAAGTTTGAACTCACGTTTTAAAAGACGGAAAAATTCTTTCATCTGTAGATTTTTATATGTTAAAGAACAACATGAAATTCAATAGAAGTTTCATCCGTTCTTTTCAATTTATTTCAGGATTACATTAGCATTGACTAAAATACTTTTAGCCTTATTCATGTCTTTAGGTTTTACTTTGATCTCATAGATCGCATCCTGCAACTGATAATCAGGGTAAGCCGTTGTAATATCCGCATACTTTGTAAGCTGTTTGATGTATACAATGTTTCCTGTAAGATTTTCTTTATTATAAACGATCTGCATCGTAACCTCCTGCCCTTTTTTATATTTTGAAATAGCACTTTCCGGGATCGTAAATCTGAAATAGGTACTTTCCGGAATATATCCGTTAAACAAGGCAAAACCAGCTGTTGCCAGCTCTCCTGTATTTAAACTGATGGTTTCTATTTCCATGTCGTTGGTGGCAATGATGTATCTTTCGGAATAGGCTACATTGGCTTCCTGCAAAGCTCCTTTGGCCTGTGATGCCTGTCCTGCTGCCATCTCTATTTTCTCAAAACGGGTTCCTCTGTTTACGTCATCCAGCTCTGCTACAACCGCATCATATTGTGCTTTTGCACCCTGCAGTTTTGCATAGATTTCGTCATGAGCCTGCGGAGACATTAAACTGTCACGGAACATATTGTTTGCTCTTTTGTAAGATTTCTGAGCAAATTCATATTGCTCTTTCAAACCTTTATATTTGGCCTGAAGCTGTCTCAACTGATCGGATGTCGCTCCATTTTTTGCCATTTGCTCCTGGGCTGAAGCAGCGTTTACTGCGCCCTGTGCCTGTGCTATTTTTGCAGACACTTCAGGTACGTCAAGCTGAGCCAAAGTATCTCCTTTTTTCACCGTCTGACCTTCGGAAACGTATATTTTTAAGATCCTTCCGGTAACTTTTGGGGCAAAAGAGATCACATCCTTCTTGGTTTTTCCTTCAGGTTCTTTGGTCTTTTCATTTTTTTTGTCACAGCTCCCCAACAAAAACAGAGCAGCGAAGAGTATAGATATATTTTTATGCATCATTTAAATTTTTAAGGGATTAAATAAAATTTGGTGATATCCAGTTCCTGGGTAGATCTCATCAGTTCTATTCCCGCTCTTCTCTGGTTGAAAATGGCATTCTGATATTCAAGTTCAACAGCTTCAAGATCGTTTTCTGCATCAATAAGCTGAGAAGATTTGCTCATTCCGTACCTGAATTCTTTTTCTGCCTGTACGAGTGCATTTTTTGCCAGTTCTTTTTCTTTGGCTTTTAAGGTAATCTGAGCGGAAGCTATATCATAATTGGTTTTATTATTAGCCAGATTCAATGTCAGTTTTTTCAGTGCATCTTCTTTCTGGTTCTGTAATACTTCTTTTCCTACCTTAGCTGTTTCTTCAGCGTGTTTTCCTTCTTTACCATCAAAAATCTCCCACTTAAACCCTACTCCTGCTGTAATTAATGGAAATACGTTGATATTATTGGGTCTCCAGTCCAGTTTTTTTCCTTCATAACCAAGTAGTGGAACTGCCGGGATTACATTTTCTGAAGATTTGATCCTGTTTCCGTACAAGCCGATATAATATGCGGAAGCCATCAGCTGTACTTTAGGAATCATCCATGTTCTTTCAGCCTTTATTTTATAGTCTGCTGCACTTATCCCATGTTCCAATGCACGGATTTCAGCTCTCTGCTCTATTCCTTTTTCTGCCGCAAGCAATTCTACAGGAGATAATACCGGATCAATCATTCTGAGCCTTTCTCTGCTGATTCCTGTTAAAATATAAAGCTGGGTAAGAAGCAGTTCTTTCTTCCCTTCATATTCTACCATTTTTGCATCTAAGGTGGCCTGAGCCAGTTCGATTTTCTTATGGTCATAAGGAGTAATCAAACCGTAGCCAAGCGCTTTATCGGCAGTTTTTCTGTTGATATCTAGTCTTTTTTTGCTTTCATCCAGCACTTTTTTAGACTGATGAATCAAGGCTAGCTGATCATATGCTCTGGAAATACCGGCAATCACTTCATCTTTTGTTTTCTCCAGCAGAATATCTTCAGATTTCTTCTTTTCTTCAACTGCTTTTTTCATGTACTTTACCTTCCCTCCGGAATACAACAGCATTTTGGCATCTGCCTTGGCAATACCTGAAAATCCTGATACATTGAAATTATTGTTAAAAGCTCCTTCCGGAATATTGATAAAGGGAGCGAGATTGATTTCCGGTGACGTAAGTCTTGCTGTTCCGTTAAGATAGCCGGCTTTACCACTCAATTCCAGGGTAGGAAGAAAGATGTCTTTCAGTTTGTGTTCGTCAAGATCGGTAAGTTTGTTTTGGATAACCTGCATTTTGAGGTTCGAATCCCGAACCATAGCACTATCCAGAAGTTCTTTAAAATCCGGCGCAGACTGTGCCCAGCCAAAAGCGGGGAAAGCAAAAAAACTAAACGTAAAAATCAATAAATTGTTTTTCATGGTTTATGTTTA
The DNA here is from genome assembly GCF_019317325.1 of Chryseobacterium sp. D764. Lineage (NCBI taxonomy): Bacteria > Pseudomonadati > Bacteroidota > Flavobacteriia > Flavobacteriales > Weeksellaceae > Chryseobacterium > Chryseobacterium sp. D764. Next base: position 1,471,290 of record NZ_CP079219.1, read on the forward strand.
TAACAAATATAATGCAAAAAAAGATAAAATCCTTTAAGATAATTCTACAATATGGTGAATTTAAAGTAAGTTTAAAATGTGTTTAAATTTAACACCTTATAAAATAAAGTTTTGGGCGAATCGTTTAAATGTTAATTAAAAACTAAAAAACTTTGAAAAAAAATTTAACTCTACTTTTTCCACAATAATTCTAAAGCAATTTTATCGAGAAATAAAAGGATTTAAAAGTACTCGACCGGAAAGACAAGCTTTAGTATTTTATTCTGAATTTTGAGATTTAGATTCCTGCGGAATGACAAACTTGGATGGGAGACACCGAAAATTACAATCTTTTCAATTAGCAAAATTTGCGAGAAACAATATTCAATAGGAACGGACTATCATCCTGAGCGGAGACGAAGGGAGTCCGTTTGATAAAAGATCAAATTTCTATCGGCTTTAGCCAAAAAATATATTACAACGCCATGTCTGCAAATACATTATGCATCGGTTTAAGCTTGTTCGCAAAGGTGTTTCACTTGGCTAAGATAATGGAAGAATCAATTAATAGGAATTTGGTTTTACCAAAACTTATAGTTAATCATAACAATATAAATAAAAATTGATTCTGAATTTTGGAAGCTGGATTCTTGCGGAATGACAAACGAGACGTTGAATTATTCAATCTGATACTGTATAAAAACGAAAACTCCCCACATTGCTGTGAGGAGTTTTCTGTATAATTATAATAAGCTGATTTATCTTTGAACTGCTTTTTTCATGCCAGCATCCGGACGTAAAATTCTGTAACGAACTTCAATATCTTTCGGTACATAAAATACCAATGGAAGTTTACTGTTGTATCTTACAGTTTCAGGCTTTAGGGTAACAAACTTTTTAGTCTGTTTCTGCCCTGGACATCCCATAAGAGTTCCTGCTGTTTCTCCTTTAGACTCTACTTCATAATAATTGTAGCCCCATCCCTGAAGATCCTGAGTTTTCATTTCTCCCATCAGGAAATAATTGTTACAATCTAACATTTTTTCAGCACCTACAAAAAGTTCAACTTTTAAATCGTTTTCGTTTTTTGCTACGGGAAGCTGAATATATACTTGTTTATATCCTTCTTTAGCTTTGGGGAACATTTCAATCTGTAGTTTTTCAAACTTTTCTGCTTTCTTTTGCGCGAAAGCATTTACTCCAGCCATCAATACCAATCCAGTAATTAAAGTTTTAGAAAATTTCATCTTTATAATTTTTTTAATTTCTACTAACCTAACTCCAAAAACCATTCCAGAATTAAACAATTGTTTGATTTTTCGATTTAATTCTATTTTTTTTTGAAATCTTTAAACAAAAACTGCAGTAAAAAATTACTGCAGTTTTTTTATACATTATTCTGATATTGTCACATTACTTCCTTTTGTGTGAGCATTCATCTGTGGTGCATAGTAATTCTGCATGGTTGTAATTCCGTTGGAGAACTTCCCTGATGCATTGGAAACCACATCATATTCAAAAACATATTTTCCTTTTGGCATGTACTGAATATAGAAGTTGGTAGAAGCATCTTTGGTGGACTGGTAGTATCCAAGATTATTTTTCCACTGATATCCGGATAATACATCTACAGGTTCAAATCCTGCCGCACGCATATCTTTAATGTGGATAAACTCCATCGCTCTGTCTGTATTCAGAATCATTCTTACGGCTACTTTATCTCCTACTTTCAATGGGGTTTCTGCTGAGATTTTCTGAAGTTCCTCACCGTTTACGGTTTTCACTTTTTTATAGAGTTCTTTCGTTACGGAAATATAATTCTCAGAAGATTTGATTTTATCGAGATCTTCATAATACTGCCAGAACAATCCTCCCTGCACAATTCCGGGACCAGGTTTTGTAATAGTTACTGTCGCTAAGTTTTTATCTACGGCTTCTGGTTTTAAAGTTGACTTCACATAACCCGTGGCTTGTGTCTGAGGAGCTAATTCTTTTCCTCCCCAAACGACAGCAGCTTTATCACTTTCTGCTCCTGTCCATGATTTTCCTGAATTTAAAATAGTAAAAATCACTTCTGCTGTCCCTCTTGAGCTTCCCCATGAGTTGACTTCCTTCTGAGTTACCAGCCAGATTTTCATATCTTCAATAAAGCTTTGGTCATTAGATTTTAACTTGTTGAATGCTTCCAGTGCACCAGCATGGTTGACCACCTTTGAACCAAACCATCCCCAGTCATTAAGATTCTGCTTCCAGTAAACACCTTGTGTTTTTGTATCCGTTGACGTATCTTTAAGGTAAGTCATCAATTTATCAGATACATCTTTCAGACCATAATCATTCATTAACAATGCTGCACGGTGAAGTCCGAAGAATGTGAAATCTGTAATCTTAGCTGTTTTTGCTTTTTGTTTAACTAACGTTTTCAGAGTAGCACCTTTTCCTTTCAACGGATATTGTTTTTCCCAATAGTTTCTGGTATCAAGATAATCCATAGCCCAGTTATTCCAAACGTTTCCTTTTTTTACATCAAAATACTTGTTGACCTCATTGTCTACATACTGAACCAGTTTAGCTGTCATAGCATTCTGGTCGGCACTTTGATAGTCTTTTACATTTTCTTTTAACCAAGAGTTGATCTTTCCTAAGTTTTTAAGAATATACAATGAGGTACCGTAAGAACTTGGATAACCAGGATACCATGAGAATCCACCATCCGGATTTTGCAGTTTTTTGAACTCATCCCAATCCTGACTGATAGAATTTTTCATCGTATTGGCATCAAATAGTAATGCCAGTTTCTGCATCTGCTCCCCTTCATTTTTACTTTCCAGTACCCAAGGTGTTTCTTCCAGCAACAGTTGTTTCAGCTCCTGATTTTTTTCAAGATTTGAATTTAATAATCCTTTATTCTGATATTCTTCAAAAACCGTTTTCATTTTCGGATTAGCTTTGAATATTTCTGAAGCCAGCACATCTGCGAACCATTTATTGAAGATCACATCTGCTGAATTATTCTGATCATTTTTCAGACTTGGAAGGGCAAACATGATTTCCCAGATCGGATTGGTTGTCAGTTCTAACGTATTGGAAACATTAGAAGCTGTTGTGGATGTATTATTTTTAAGATTGTCCAACACAAATGTTTTGGTTTCTCCTTCTTTCACAAAAACCGGAACGGCATCCGTCACCAGCATTCTGTTGGGCAATACGGCAATGGCTTGCTGCTCACCGTCAGAATACTGACCAGCTTTAGCAACCACTTTAAAAATAACAGAGGAAACATTTTCCGGAACCTTTAATTTCCATGTTAATGCACTGCTTCCATTTTCATTTAAACTAAAGTTTTGTACTCCTGAATTTATTCCAAATTTTGAAGAAATATTTTCATTGGTAAAGGCATCCAGAATTTGTAACTCTGCAGAACCATCCAGTTTTTTATCTGTAAGGTTAGATAACTTCGACTGCAGATTCAGTTCATCTCCTTCTCTCAGGAATCTTGGATAATTTGGAGTTACTGAGAATTCTTTTTGTGTTACCACTTCTTTTTCCAATGTAGCAGCTCTTGCATCTTTTGTGTGGGCAAGGAACATCAGTTTCCATTTTGTCAATGCTTCCGGAGAAGTGAATTCAAAACTTACGTTTCCTTCGGCATCTGTTTTAAGATCCGGATAGAAGAATGCTGTTTCGTTCAGGTTTTGGCGAACGGCCACTTTATCCAGTGCTTTTTCTTGATCATCTTTATCTAAAACACCATCTGCATTAGATGCCATTGCGTCTACCGCTTCGTTCATTACAACTTCTTTTGCTACGGATGCTCTTGCAGTTTTAAATTTTGCGCCAGCAATTGGTGATGGTGGTGGTGCATAAGCCGGGGATTTAACTCCTTCCTGAATTACAACTCCTGCAACATTCCCCTGTAATGAATATAAAAAGTCACCATCAAACCAGTTAAACTGTGGAACCTGTACATATTTGTCTTCAAAATATCTCAGTCTTTTCTGATAGTTCTGCTGTTGCAGATAATTGTTGATTCCGTAAGAAGTAACAATCACAAATGGCGTGTACAATTTTCTCCAACTAAAGCTGTTTGCAGCAAACTGATCCAAAGACATATCGTACATATTGGCCAAGACCTCAGCATTAATCTTTTCTTTATCGTTTCCGGTTACTTTTACCGTCCATTTTTCCTTAGAGTTCGGTTCTAGTTTATCTCTGAAGGTTACTGTTTCAATTTTTAAAGGTTTTTCTGTGTCTTTTATGTTTAAAGCTACAGATTCTGTTCTCACATCATTAAATGCAACCAGCTGGAACTGCAGATTCAGTGTGGACACACTTTTGTCTTTAGGAATTTCAACGGTATATTCCAATATTCCTTTTTTGAGCTGATGAACTTCTGAAACTGTTTTCCCGGAACCATCCTGTACAAAAACATTCACTAATGCATCAGGAATTGCTGAGAATACATACACTTTAGCTTTTTCTCCTCTTGACAATTCTTCCTTCGGAGCAATCACCGTAAGGAAAGTTTTTTGAGCCGGTTTTAAAGATGCTTTATCCCAAACACTGAAATTCTGTGCTGTTTTTATAGTATCTTTCCCTTCGAAATTGAAAAGTTCCAGCTGGTAATCTCCTGCTTCAAGCTTTCCTAAATCAAGATTCGTTGAAAGCTGCGCATTGTCAGCAGATGGCTGCTGCTGTCTTTCTACCAGTACTTTTTCGGTTTTCCAATTCTTGATCTCATCATTTTTATCAAAAAGATCGTGTGGGAATTTGCTGATAAATTCTTCTTTTGAATATTTCGGCAGATTCTGAACATCAGACTTGAAATTATCTCTGAAAATCCTGTCCGGAGCGATCAGTTTTGATAACTTAACCTGATAGGGCTTCTTAAGATTCTGATCATTATAGTTCTTGGTTTCCACTTTTACTTTTACATTTTCATCTGCAAAAGTATTGTTGATATTTTCTGCCTGAATATAATGAGAGACCGAAGCTACTTTCAATTGCGTATTGGCGGTCTGTGTTTCCCCATTGATGTCTGTAACAGAAGCATTGATGGCATAGTTATCAATTTGTATCCCTTCCAGTTTTTCATCTTTTTTAAGTTCCAGACGAATCGTAAACTCACCTTTTTCATTGGTCTTTGCCTCACCCAGAATTGAGTTTTCATTATCATTGTCCTGTGGATACCAGCTGAAATATCTCCATCTGATATTCTGCTTCTTAATTTCATAGTTTACTGTGGTATTGTTCAGCGGAACACCGGAGAACATGACTGCTTTTCCTTTCAGCTCTATAGTCTGTCCGTATTTGTATTCATCCTTTACCGGATCAAAGGTGACTTCAAACTTCGGTCTTTTGTATTCTTCTACTCTGAAATTTTTATATCCCTGGCTTTCACCGTCTATTCTCAGATAAAAATTACCGTTCAGTTTTCCTTTAGGAAGAATGAAGCTTCCGTGGTAAGAACCAAACTCATTGGCAGTAAATTCCTGGGAAGAAACCTCTTCGCTATTGGTATTAAATAAAGTAATTTTTTGTTTTATTCCTGAAAGAACAGATTCAACTTCTTTATTGATTCTGGTATTAATCACCTTGAAATAAACAGTCTGTCCAGGACGGTAAATACCTCTGTCTATGAAAATCTGGGCAGTTGAACGGGTTTCTTTGTTAGGATTATAATCGTCAGCATTTTCTCTGTTTCCATAGACCTGCATGATCTGGAAATCATTGGTCTTAGGCTGTTGGATCAGGAAAGTTCTATAATAGTCTTTGTTTTCAGAAGAAGGGAACTTAAATACTCCGCTTGCATTCGTTGTTCCATCAATTTTAGTTAACGTTTTATTGGAAACAAATTCATAAAATTTAAGACCTTCATTTGTTAAAGGTTTACCATTTTCACTGTTAACCAATTTCAATTCATCTGCAAGAGGTTTTCTGTCAGTTTTAGACTGATAGATGATCTTGTTTCCGGATACCAGAAAGTAAAAATTCTGTCTGGAGTCTGAATCTTTCATGTCGGCTCCGGCAACCGTAAATTCTGCTACATATACTCCTGAAGGAAGCGGTTTCACTTCCAGTGAAGTTCTATGATTCTGATAATCCTTAGGATCAGGAAGCTGGAATGTTTCTTTCCTTACCAGATTCTTCTTTAATTTTCCGAAAGTATCAGAATAAGAATTCTGAACGTATTGGAGTAGTGATGTAAAATCATCTTTTACTTCATAAATATTCAGGGTAAATTCTGATACATTCTGATATTGTGCAACAAAATGAATCGGCAGATTATTCTGAGTCTGGGCTTCATATTTTAGAGTCAGATATGGATTTACAATCTGAGCTTCCTTACTTTTGATATTCTCAATGAATGGAGATTTCGGATATTCATTTTTAGCCTGGGCAGCCAACGCAATAGCTTCTTTAGGTTTCTTCTTGCCCACAAGTTCATCCATGATTTCTCCCATGATTACCACTTTATAATCTCCTTCTACATTAGATTTTAAAAGATTCTGAAGCTGTTCAAGTTTATCTTTGCAGTGATTGAAATTACAATTCTCTGTAATCTTTTCTTTCATGAAATACAGCTTTGCATTTCCTGTATTCTGAGCAATCAGCTCATCATAAATCGCATTGATCGTTGTACGGTTTGTTGTCAGTTCATTTTTTGTGAAAATATTGTTTTCAGATAAAAACTCTACTTTCTTTATTGCATACCAATCATACAAGGTTGGAAAATAGCCTGTGTCACCCGTTCCGGAAAATATATTCTTATACTTTTCCAGAGAAATCTTTTTCATTTCAGGCTTTTCCTGATCAATTTCCTGAAAGCTTTTTGTCAAATAATTTTTAAAATCAAGCTTACTCCAGGTCTCAATTTGTGAAACATCCTGAGAATTGATATTGGTTCTTCCGTTTATTTTCCATGAGTTCTGGTTGTAATAATCCATGAAAAAACCATTCAGTAAAACTTTGTATACCAATTTACTTCCCCCGCTCATCTTGCCTTCTGCATCTTTAAGCTTTTTAAAAAATTGGGAAGCGGAATCGTTCTGGTCATCATCCACCGTTTGGTTTACAATACTGAACTCCGCTTTCAGAGAACGGATCAGTTCAAAGGCATTATTTTCTTTCATCGCTTGTTTTTGTATGTCTAAAATAATGGGAAGATTAGATTTATAAGCTCCTTTCGTACTGTTTTCAGCAATTTTTTCCCATTGGGTATCGTAATATTTCTGTGCGGATACCGTTGAAAAGCTTAGCATTACAAGCAAAAGCATAAAAATCTTGGAAAATCTTTTCATATATATTAATTTTGATAAATGAACATTTTAAAAATACTGAAAAAAACTGTCATAGACAGCCAACTTTATGTCTCTCTTATGGGAACTCTTTTTGCAGTATTTTTCATGAAAGAGCAAAACACATTCCGTTTCCCTACCTTTGCATTAATTTTCATCACTTATTTCAGTGGTTATCTGTATACTAAATACCAATACACCAAACATTTTTTTAAAATAGTAATTGTAAATGCAATAGCCGGAGTCACATGTGCTTTTTTGATCATTCACAATCACAATGAAATAAGGCTTTTGAAATGGTTCATTATTGTCGTATTGGGACTGCTGTACAACAGCTTTTTTCTTGATGTTTATATCCGGAAAATCCCCTTACTCAAAGTTTTTTATGTCGGATTAGTTTGGGCATTGGTCAACTGCTGGCTCACCCTACCAGAATTCAGTGTTCCTATCTTCCTGATCAGCTTTTTCTTTATCACTGCTCTTGTGCTTCCTTTTGATATCCGGGATATGAATAGTGACACCGTAAAGACCTTTCCTATGCTGATAGGGGTTCAGAATACCAAATACATTGCCTATGCACTTGTTTTCATCAGCAGCATACTCTCAATTTTCTACCTTGAATTAGCATATGCACTAGCTTTTTTTATGTCAAGCATCATAACTTATATTTTCATCTATTTCTCTGAAAACAAAAGAGATGACACTTATTATTCATTCGGGGTGGAAACTTGTTCGGCACTTCCTTTTTTATTTTTACTAATAATGGAGTATTTTTGACGAATGATTATCAAGAAGCTTTCCCTCTACAATTTCAAAAACCACTCTGAGAAAAAATTTGAATTTTCCCCGCAAATCAATTGTTTTGTAGGAAATAACGGTGTGGGAAAGACCAATATTCTGGATGCTTTGCATTATTTATCCGTAGGAAAAAGTTTCCTGGGAAATACAGATGCCAATAATATTAAAAGAGAGGAAGATTTCTTTACTCTTGATGCTGAAATTCAAAATGAAGACAGCGAAGATATCATCAGAATCACTCAGCCTAAGGAAGCTAAAAAGGTCATCAAAAAGAATGATAAGAGCTATGACAGGCTTGCGGACCATATCGGCTACCTTCCGAGTGTTATGATTTCACCTTATGATTCCAATCTTATTTCGGATTCCGGGGAAAGCAGGCGTAAGTTTCTGGATTCTATGATTTCTCAGACGGATTCAGAGTATCTTTTTGACCTTATCCAATATCAGAAGACCATTCAACAGCGAAATGCTTTGCTGAAATATTTCGCCAAAAACAGAACTTGGGACAAGGATTCGCTGGAAATTTATGATGACCCTATTACCCGATTCGGGACTAAAATTTTTAAGAAAAGAAAGGAATTTGTAGAACAGCTCAATCCAATTGTTCAGAATTTCTATCAGATTATTTCCGGTGGGAAAGAAACTGTATCTGTTATTTATGAATCTCATTTGCTGGAAAATTCTTTTGAAAATCTTTTAAAAGAAAGCATCGAAAGAGACCGTATGCTCACCTATACTTCAAAAGGAATTCATAAGGATGATCTTCTTTTTGAAATGGACCATGTTTTAATCAAAAAAATAGGATCTCAGGGCCAGCAAAAGTCATTTCTTATTTCTTTAAAACTGGCTCAGATGAGTCTTGTGAAAGAACTTACCAAAAAAACACCTATTCTTTTACTGGATGATATTTTTGATAAGCTTGATGATATGAGAGTTTCACAATTGATTGAACTGGTCAACAAAGAAAGCTTTGGACAGATATTCATTACGGATACTCATCGGGAAAGAACTGAAAATGTAGTTAAGAAAATTAATGAGGAAAGTATAATTTTTGAAGTTTAGTGCCTGACAATACAGAAATACCTGGTTATAATTTAAAAAACAAAATATTAAATTTATTTATCCATACTGTAGTATTTTTTATCTTAACTTATCATCCAAAACAAATTCCGAAACTCCAAAACACAAATCACAAATCACGCACCCCGAAACCCGACTATGAAGAAGAAGAAAAAACGTGAATATCAATCCTCCGAACTGGTAAAATCTTTTGCCAGAATCTACGGTTTTGAACATAAACTTATTGCATTTGACATTAAAGATTTCCTTGAAGATTATCTTGATGAAAGCCTTTTTAATGAAATTAGAAGTGTCAATATAGAAAACAAATGTGTTATTATTAAAATTGATTCTCCTTTACTGAAACATGATTTTAAAATGCGTAAAAACTTTTATCTCAAAAAGTTCCAGGATAAATTTGGGACAGAAAAATTTAATGACCTTCAGATTTTATAAGGACAAAAGATATTCTATAGAAAAATGCTACCTGAAGGTAGCATTTTTTATTTTAATTATTAATGTTCTTCTGATTTATTAGAAATAGTACTGCTCATCAGGTCATCTGCTTTTTTATCCAATCTTGAACTTAATGGCAGGAAGAATTTCAGCGGATGCTTTGTAAAATATCTGAAAATTTCTTTATAGATATCACTTACCTGTCCAAAATTCATTTTTCTCGATCTGAATGCCAGGAACATGGATAAACTGAAACTTACCAGGAAGTTGAAGAAACCAATAAGGAAAACTGTTACAAAAGACATCCAGAATGTATAGGAATCTACTGAAAAATCTTTCCCATACAATCCCAACGCAAAGTTACCCGCTGCAAAGGTGATGTGTCTGATATCCAGATCCAGCCCGAAAAACATTCCTACCGGAGCTGTTGCTCCGAGGAACACCCCGAACCAAAAGTTGGAAACAATCCCAGGCCAGTTTTTAGCGTAATATTTTGAAAGTCCTTTTGCGAATTTCTTTCCGAAAAAGCTTCTGATTGAAAGGTTTTTGGCAATTCTTTCCGGAATCTGGTAAAACACAGAATTGTTCCCGATATTTCCTGAAATAATTCCTGAAATAAAAAGATAAAACCCTGCAATACTTGCATGCAGAATCGCTTTTGATTTAAAAGGATCAAGGTCTTTTAATAGTTTATCAGATCTGTCTACTGCCAGATTTTGTGAGAAAAATACATCCAGTCCGTAAATAATGGCAAGCGCCACCGGAAAAGCGAGTAATACATTTCCTACAAAGGCAATAAACTGACTTCGGAACAGTTTGGATACCAAATGGGCAAATTCAGTATTGTTTCTTTGGGCCTTTCCTTCTTCAGACAATACTTTTGTCATGGTAGCAGCAGTCATAGCCGGCTGTTTTGTAGCAAGAGTAAAGCCCATCAGATAGATCATCACGAATCCCATTGCATAATTCATCGAATACAGAAAAGCGTGTGAAAAGTCACTTCCCGGAATATACCCGTACAGCATTTTCAAAACACAAAGTGCTCCTACAATGATTCCACCACCACTCGCCTTGTAGAACATCGTCATATATTCCTTTCGGGTAGAAGTGATGTAATGCGTTCCGGCTTCTGCGGTATGATTGGTAATAAGGTGGGAAATCAGCCTTGTACTATCGTTAATCAGATCAGAAATATTGTTTTTATGAGATTTATAGCTCAGAATATTAAAGACCAACTGTTTAGATTTTATCAGAGCATCTTCATCGGTATCAATGACCAATAACTGTACGATATCATAAATTCGTTCAGTCTGCTGGCGAATCTTAAGCAGGGATTGGTTAATCTTTCCGGAAATACCATATTTAGCGGAATTTTTAAAAGCAATATTTACAAATTCCTGACATTGCTCTGCGTAGATTTTTATCTGTTTATATCTGCTGTCTTTAGAGTGAAGCTGAAGTTCGGGTTCTTTTACCAGATCATCTGCTAATGTTTCCAGCTCATTCTGAAGGGCAAGAAAAGGATTGTCCAGATTTCTGTACTGTGGGGCCATTCTCACCACTTCCACCTCCATAGCCATCCCAGTAACCCTCCAGGAAAGAATATTCATAGAGAAAATGAGTTCTTTTTTCACATTGGGTTTCAGAATAAAATCTGATGCCCCTAGCATGTTTAAAAATTCATCAATCTCATTTTCGGGAAGGTTATGCAGGTATCTCAGATCTTTCTTAGGTCTCAGACTCACATTATCAATCATAAACCACACTGTCTTTTCGTTTTCAACGGGTGGTAAAACCTTGTTCAGGATTCTTTTTTTAAGCTCCGGAAAGAAGGCATTCTCTGAAAGAATATTAGCTTCCGTCAACGAAAGATTGAAAGGTCGTCCTTTAAAAATATTGTGGATGTAATATTTAAAGTTCTCAGCAAAATTAGGATTGCTTCTGAAAAAATTGAGCACATCTGTAAAGTCTACCTCTTTGATGGTCTCTAAAAACTCTGCAAAGGGTTCTAAAGAAAGGGTTTCATTCTTAAAAGAAAAATATTTTTTAAGAACTGACTCAAAGTTTGTGCTGGAATTAAAGAATTTCATTAGTACAAAGATACTATTTCAAACTCACATTCCTCATCTGTCTCATAATCCAATTATGTTTCTTTCTTAAATAGGGAGATGGATTTTTAGGGTCGTATTTTTTTGGATTAGGCAATACAGCGGCGATCCAGGCTGCATCTGAAGCACTTAGGTCTTTGGATGATTTTCCAAAATAATATTGTGCAGCAGCTTCCACTCCAAATACACCCTGCCCCATTTCAATGGAATTCAGGTATCTTTCAAGGATAATATCTTTACTCCATACTTTTTCAATGATAAAAGTATAGACTGCTTCCAGCCCTTTTCTCACCCAGCTTCTGCCCTGCCAAAGAAATATATTTTTTGCGGTCTGCTGGGAAATGGTACTTCCTCCTCTTATTTTTTTGCCTTTCTCATTATATTTCATCGCTTTTTCGATTGCTGTATAATCGAAACCATCATGATCAAAGAATTTCTGGTCTTCAGAAGCAATTACGGCTTTTTTCACATTGCTTCCCATTTCGTCATAGGAAATATAATCTCTGTGTAGTTTTCCATATTCAAAAAGCCCTCCTATCTGGGTAAGGGTAATCGGGGGATTAAAAAATCTGCCCCAGATAATAAAAACTACATTCAGAACAAGAATGATGAAAATAAGCTGTTTAATTTTTTTCCACATAATTTTATAAAAAGGAAAGGCAAAAATAAGCAAATAGTACGAGTTACTGCAATTCTTTCATGTAAGTAAGCTGATAATCCGGTAAAAGTTCCGGATGAAAGATTTTAATATAATCTTTCAGGATCAAATCTGCTCTTACCACCCCACTTTCAAAGAAATCATTGGCTTTCAGTTTTTCTTTTCCTGCTATGGTGTAAATTTTTCCTTTATTGAATACATCCAGTTTTCCGTAGAAAGGATTCATCCCCAACATTTCTTTTTTTGAGGTATGACTTCCTGCATTCACCCAATACTGAACACCTCCAGCTTTGGCATATACTTCTTCAAAACTCATCGTCAATGCCTTTTCATCTTTATTGTCCTTCATGATATAATTGGCATTGGCATCTGAAATATAATGGGCAACAGAGGTATTTCCACCTGGAAGATACCATACATCCCCGTACATTTCATTAGCCAGTACCACAGGTTTTTCTTTGGCCTTTGATGCAAGCTGTTTCAGATCGTTATAATTTTTTTCAACTTCCTGATATTTCGTTTCTGCTTCTTTTTCTTTTCCTAAAAACTCTCCGAAAAGTTTAATATAGGCCGTTTTTTCCAAAGGCTTCTGCTCCATGTATTCATCCAGAAATATCACCTGAATACCATTGTTTTTTAGCAGTTCGTAAGTATTGTCAAAGCTGGCAATATGATTGGTAAAAATAGCATCCGGCTTCATGGAGATAATCTTCTCTACATCATATTTCTGCTCGCTTCCTACGTTCTGGATTTTTCCTTCTTTAAGCATATTCTGAATTTTTTCTGAATAAATATATTCCGGGCTGGAAACTCCTATGATTAGATTTTCTGCTCCAAGCTCTGAAATATACCCTGCCATACTTGCATTCAGCAGAATTATTTTCTTAAATGGAGTTTGATTTTGTTTAAAATGATAAGTGAAATTCCCCGATTTTAGCTCGAGGGTACCTTCGTGTTCTTTAAATTGGGTACGGGCAGATATATTTGTCCAGTCTGAGGACGAAATTTTTGATTCTCTTTTACAAGCTGTTAACGCAAAAACCGTAAATAAAAGTAAAATTCTTTGTTTCATCTTTCAAAGAACGGAAAAAAGTGCTATATTTGCAAACCTTTAAACAACAAGGTAACACAAGGCCTCGTGGCGCAACTGAATAGCGCATCTGATTACGGCTCAGAAGGTTACAGGTTTGAATCCTGTCGAGGTCACAAACAGCCAAAAGGCGCCAACTAAAAACAGTTGGCGCCTTTTATTTTTCTTTTTAGAGTACCAAACACCAGCTTCTATGAGCGTTTGAAATCTGACACTAAAACATAATCGTTATAAATTCATTTTTATTAGATTCAGTTCAAAATTCGTTTAAAAAAATATAGAAATATCTTAATAAAAAATAGCACCACTGCAATTGCGGTGGTGCTATTTTTGGTCTACTGACACAAGCTACATATTCTGGATCCTATATTCATTAATAGCCCCAGCCTACATCGTTATTCTTTATAAAATTACATCACTAATAATACTATCATCATCAAAATTTCTTTCAAAATTACGAAATACATCAATTTCTCCTGATGAAATTTTTTCATCGTTTAATTCAAAATCCTCATTGATATAATTTCGAGCCTTAATTAATTCATACCATTTTCGAGGTAAAACGAAATTGTCATAATAGATATATTCCTGAAGTAAATTAGTGAAAATAAAATCTCCATCTGTAAAATATGTTAAAGAAAATCGGTTCAAGAGTGTAAGCATTTAGTCGTCTGTAAGAAGTTGAAACAATTGCTGGACAACTCTCTAAATAATTACACAATTTATTTCTAATTTCTGATGTATAGATTCCATTTTGTTGAAAGTCTTTTATTGATGGGAATTCGTTATCATTCTTACCATCAAAGTGAATAATTTCTTCTTTAAAGAAAGAAATTCCTCTATAATTCCATGATATGTAATTCATATTAATAAAATTATTCTCGGAAACAAATCCAATCATTTGATTGTTTATCAAACAGTTACAAACATTAACGCGTCCGTAGCATTTCTGGATGGTGAATTTCCAAAGCCCAAGAATCTACCAACTCTTTGCAGCCAATTCATTTTTTTGCCTTTAAGCACGATCTCTTCTATAACACCTTCATATATACTTAATTATTAAGAAGTATAACTTTTCTTATTTTATGCCTTAATTCTTGACTAAATTTTTTATTATTTTTAGCTGTAATCAAAAGCTGTATAATATTACTGTTTAAACATTCCATTTTAATAATAAAATATAAACATAAATTTAACCAGTAATCTTGGTAGTGATCAATAATATCTTTCAAGATTAGTTCTATAGAAAAAATATCGGAAAGTAATATATTATTTTTATTAATTAGCATTGTTAACTGTTTACTCACCGTTTCTATATGTTCAAAAATTATATAAAAAGGATAACCATGGAAATTATTCATATTAATATTTGTGGTTTTACCTTCGTAAACTATTTTCCAACAATTACCACAAAAATAACACTCATAATTAATCTCTGATATATATATTATTCTTATTTCCATATTGCATGATTAACTTTTAGACCTGTTTTCTGTTCCATGTAGTTTACAAATTGTTTTCTGATTTGATCATTCCATTTGTGTCCATAATGTCCAGAACTTTCATCTGTAATTATTGTATTTCCTTGTCTTTTAAACATTCCTCCCACATAATTCCCTTTTTTATTTAATGAAAGAACTAACCTTTGGTGGGGGGAAACCGCCGCTTCTCTACCATGAGGCTTTCCTACTACAAAAGTATTTGAATCAGCATCAAATACGAACTCTATCATCGTACCTTCTTTTGGAAAATCATTTTCTTTAGCTTTCAATGCTTTACTCACAATCTCAATTCGTAGGAAAACCTCTAAAATATATGCAAAACTTTGCTTGTAAAACCATTTCCACATTGATGACATTTAACCGTCTTATTCTCTTCACTAATCATTTTCAATTTCTTATCTCTTAATCCAAAATTATTTGGATATATTAACACCGGGTCAACAGATAAAGCTCCTTTATATACTTTTCCACAGCTAAAACATTTCAAATTATTTAAAAAATAAGTTTTAACAGACGTTTCAAAATCTATATCCTGGAATGTATTATTTTCTACTTTTAAATCTACATTAGTAATATCAGTATAATCTATCCAAAACAGATAATCAAGCATGAAAACTCCCTTCTTATAATACTCAGTAAAAACCGGACGACATACTTTCAATAGTTCATCAGGAAAAACATATTTTTTAGCATCATTAGAAACAAGTATATTATCATTTATTTGATAGTCAAAATTATCCCAATAAATAAACTCTGTATTCTCTGCTATAATTAATTTAGTCATACTTCTTAATGGGAGTTATTATTTTGGATTAACATACCATTTTCCAAGCTTTTTATACGAAAAAATATTATATATCAACATTTTAGCAAAATAAGCAGGATAATAAGAATCTATTCTTGCGATCAAGGTTGTATTATCATTTTTTTTAACAGCAATTATATTCGTTTTTGGATACTCCCCGTTTATTTGTTTAAAATTTTCAGCATTGTATTCGTTTGACACATTATTCATTTCAATAAAAAATACTTCATCGTAATAACCGTCCATTATAGATATAATGCGGTCTGTCGTAATTAAAAAGTAAGAATTTTTAAGATCACATTCCATAATAGGCAGCTCATTTACTAAGAGTATAATATCAGATCTAAAATAATCATCTCCTATTATCTTAGTATGAATTTTATCATTAAATGTAATCCAATCACATTGTTCTTTATCCATACTTTTTAAAGTAATTTGAATTGCTAATTGTTTAAACTTTCTTATTGCTTCCATTATTTTATCTTTTTCCGATGTTACAATAATAGACTAAAAATTAGCCAGTTCACTTTAAAATGTCTTTACCGGCAGTATAATAGTAACCAAGCTGGTTTTGAAACATCATTCTTCACATTTGTAATTATAATACTTTTTTGAGATACTACATTTTGGCATAGTTCTGCCTTCTTTAATCAAGTGTTAAATTGTTAAAAAAGGCCGTCTTTTTTGGACACCTCTTTTAATTTTAAGTTTATCAGGTCAGTAAACCTTAAGCATCAAGGTTCTCTCTAGACTCTAGAAATTCATTAAAAGTTTTTCTTAACAATTCTAAAGAATGATATTTTGTTGATGAACGCATTTGAATTAGTTTATACCATTGCAATTTCTCCTTGGTTTCAAAATCTTTTTGTAAAAACGCTGTAAATTCATCAAAAAATTCATTGAGCTCTTCAGATTTCGCACTATTTCCAATACTATAACCTAGAAAAAATAAATAAAATTCAATCACATCACTAATCAAGTAAACTCCACTTTTTCCGATTACATGCTTTAAAAAAATTATTTCGTCTTTTATCATATTATTGTAGAGTTATATACTTTAATTTTTGAATTAATTTATTTTATTTCAAATGCTTTGCATTAACCATTCTTTGATAATCTTAAGAAAGATGTTTATTTTATTTTTTGAATTACTATATTTTTTGATAATTAAAACTCTAATAAAAATTCTTTATTTTCCTCATACATTTCTTTTATTAATTGTGAATGATTACTGATAATTGTATCAAGTTCACATCCACACCATGGGCAATATTTTATACCTACTTCTCCTACATGTAAAATTCCTGTTTTGTCATCACTATCCTTGTTTCTATATTGTTGAACGAAAAAAAAAGTTTTATCATAGCTATCCTTTTTAACTAAAATTGAAAATCCACTTTGTCCAGCATTATTGATAGCTGTAAAAAGTCCATCACAACAAAAAATATTATTTATCATTTTTATAAGTTTTTTACAGCTTACCAAATAATTTTAAATCCATTAGGACCTCGTTCAATATTCTTATCATATTTCACCTACTAATCTAAGAACTAGACAGAGCATCATGATTCTTAAAAAACTCTTCTAATATATCTAAAAATTTATTCGTCTTTTCTATTTCAGATAAATCTTTATTTACATGCTCAAACTGTGCGAACCAATTCATATTCGGAGCTTTAAAATTAGTTCGGTTTTGATACCATTGTGAAATTTCTCTTTCAAAATCTATATTATAACTAAATCCTAAACTATAAAAAACACCTTCAAAAAAATGGATATAATCTTTTAAAACAGCATTAGCTCCATTAAAAAAAACCATACCAGGGTGCCTTTTTATAATATGTATTAATTCTATAATCTTTGTTTTCATATATATTATTTTACTGTTCTTTTAGAAACAATTTCGGGACAATTCTCTAAATAATTACACAATTTATTTCTAATCTCTGATGTATAGAATCCATTTTGTTGAAAGTTTTTTATTGATGGGAATTCATTATTTATTCTCACCAGTAAAGTAAATAATCTCTTCTTTAAAGAAAGAAATTCCTCTATAATTCCATGATATATAAATCATATTATATTTTTAGGTGATAGTGAAACGAGAATTTACAAAAAATAATTTTCATTTTGTAAATAAGTAAAATCAACTGTTTTCGTTTCAAAAATATCAAATCAATACATCTGATACGTTACTGAAATCAATTTCACCCTTAAAAATCCTTTTTATAAATATTTATTCCCTGATCTCCCATAATTAAAAAATATTTCTGTGTTTTTGAAAATCCACAATACATATATCCTTCATAGCTCATCTCATGAAGCTGAAAAAACCATGATTTTCTTGTTTTATAATTCATTAATCTCGGTATCTTGAAATTATTATGGATATTATTTATTTCTAATTTCCATTCATTATCTGAGGTTAATAAATTTCCTCCACCTCCTCTTAATCCAAAAACATCTACAATCTCATTTCTTTCTTTTAATGAATACTTTAAATTATCTGCAGAAAGATTTTTTTTAAAATTTGACTCATAATCTTCCATAGTAATATTTTTATTTTCTATATCATATAAAAAAATACCATCACCATTTACAATTAAAAGATCATCATTAGCTAACCACCCTATGAGAATAGATGAGTTCAATTTTAGTAATGTGTAAAAACTCCATCCTTCATTTAACTCTACTAACTCTTCGTATAAAAATTCGCTATCGAGTCTTGTTTGTAATACATCTTTAATTTTCATAATATTATTTAACTTTTATTATTTTACCACTTCCTCGTTTCTGCCATTTTAGGAAACCATTAATTTTAGAGGAATGAACACCAATTCTATTATATCCTCCTACCACATTGGCATCAGAGGCAGAAATACTTTTTAGCCCTAATTCTTGTGGGTGTTTAATTTCTAAAATTTTATCTGCATATTTAGAATTAATTTCAAATTTTGTTATTGTACTTCCCTGCTTATTTCTGGCATAATTTAAAGCAGCTGTCTCGTCACCCACAAACATATAAACTGTCTTTGGTTTACCATTCATGGAATTATAAATCACATTATTAGCACCATCCAATTCTAAGAATTGACCAGTTCGCTGTACTCTGTAAACAGATGTTGTTTGTGGTGTAAGAGCTCCAGCTGTCACTAATCCATCGGCGAAAAGAATCGCATTAAATGTAGCATTTTGACCTTCTTGTGCTCCCATTGTATTACCATCCCATTTAGTCATCCTAGTAGCCAGTCCATTATAGTCTCTTTTATCAGAAAGAGGATTAACATTTCTTAGCAAGTTAGCGGCATCAAGACCTCCATTAATAATAGGTTTAATTACTAACCCAAACATATCTGGAGAAGAAGGTTGATAATCTCTATAAGCTTGCGTCCATTGTCCTAAAGTATTGTGAGTTCGTCCAGAAGGTGCTTGAGACATTGTTGGGATTGTTCCTGCCGTTGCATTTCTGGATGGTGAGTTTCCTAAGCCCAAGAATCTACCAACTCTTTGCAGCCAATTCAATTTTTTGCCTTTAAGCACGATCTCTTCTATAACACCCCCTTCATATACTTTGTTAACGTTCGGTCCTCCAGGCTCTCCTATCCTTTCCCCCATCATCCCTGTAGGGTCTGTATAGTTGACAGGATCATTCCATGTATAGGCATATGGAGACATGGTGATTTCTACCAATGGATCTACCGATAGCCAGAAGCTTCTTTGCGGATCATAATATCGTGCTCCATAATAATACCATCCCGTTTGAGAATCAAATTCTTTGCCGTTGTATTTATAAGGATTATTATACTCATTATTGGATAATTCCATCAATGGTTCTCCGAATGGCATGTATTCATACCAGTTTGTGATTTTAGATACGCTATTTGTTAGTACTGAAGAGCTTCCTAAGTGATCCGGATGTATCCAGTACATTTCTGAACTCAGGATTTCCGGAATCGTCTGTCCTGTTAAACATCCATCAGGATTACTGTTAATGATTTCATCCAGAAATGCACAGAAACTTCCACCACTGTTCAGCACATCACTATATTTGTTCAATAAACTCTTATAACAGGAATCTTTCTCAGGATCCTGGGAAAAATCATTAATAAGCTGCTCAACGACATAGGCACAATCCGGATCGTTCACTAAGGTATTAGACGGAGAGGTATATGTCCCTTGTGTATCTGCGTTGGGAACCCAGACAATCTGCGGATACTGAGCCTCAACAGCAATACCTTTAACTTCTTCTTCCAAAACATGACGCAAACCAGAATAAGTACTAGTGTCTTCAATTTTAAATCTATGTGTAGGTATAGCGCTTACTCTTGTTGCAATTCTCTGTCCGCCAATGTAATAATGCTTACTCATTGATTTTTCTCCAAGTACCATATACCCGCTCGGATAATAAGTATAACTTCCCATCTGGGTAGTTTTTTCAGGATCGTTTCCATTAACATACATTTTCTTGGAAACACCATCACTTTTTAGCACACGTTCACCTCCTGCATCATACACATAATGACTTAAAACTCCTCTTTCACCAACAGCTTGCAAATTATTGCTTTCAGACCAGAATAAATGCCTGTATAAATCTGGTTTTCCCGCAACAATAATATATAACTTATTCAAATTTCCATTAACATCATAAGTAAACTCTTCTGCTCCATCCGATGGAAATACATTCCCGGTACCGCAGTCCATAGGAGCGTTGAAACCATAATTCCTTTTATATTCAATTCTGGAAACCGCATTAGGATGTCCCAGGACATTATAATAATATTTTGCATCTTTCCCCTGGTTGCTTGGATTCTGGCATGCAATATTATTCTGGTAAGATTTTAATCTATAGTTTTTAGAATCGATATTTCCTACAGCATTATAAGCCATATCCAGTTCATAATACTGCGTATAATCTTTCCCGGTAGCTGTAATTTTGGAAGACTTTAGTCTTCCAAATGTATCATACTGATAAGACTTCTGGCTGGCTGCAGTCATCATGCTTGCCGGGAAACTTCCTGACATTGGTGTAGTACCCGAAACATTCAAAACATTCCCGTTTCTATCAAAAGTATATTGATTTCTGCGTATCTGTGTTCCTGTGTTATTATAAAACAAGGATAATTCCGCAAGCCTTCCCCAGGCATCATAATTATAATTACTTTGTGTAGTATTTCCAGCAGCAAATGAAACCATCTGATCTCTGTTATCATAAGTAATAGTGCTTACGATAGGCACCAACGGTTGGTTTACCGGGCTTTTACTGTATATATTTTTTAATAATCCCGCTTCATTATAATTATAGAATACTTCTTCAGCGTCCGGATACGTTATTTTATTAATTCTGTTATATACATCATATACAAAAGAAGTTTTGAATAATTTAGGGGTATTATTGGGCGCTACAACTACTCTTGTATTTTCTCTGACCTGTCCTAAAGCTGTATATTTAAATGTCTGAAATCCTGTTTTGTCAAGCTGGCTTACCAAACGTCCAGCCGAAAAATCTGATGCTCCTGCGATACCGTATTCATACCTCACAAAATCATTGGGAGCAAAATCAATCCGCATCAGCCTGTTATAATCGTAAGAATAGGTTACGCTTTGCCCTGCTGCCAAAAGTAAAGCATTGTCTGAACTTGTCAATTTCCCTGTTCGGTCATATTTATAGTTTGCTACACCAGCATCTGGCTGTATCACTTTGATTTTTCTTCCCCAATTATCATACTGATAGGTCGTGGTATCATTATTTTGATCCTTAACCTGAACTAACTGACTAAGAATATCATATTTATTACTTACCCATAAGTTCTGCGTCCCATCCGTCTGCTTAGCTGATGTAGTGCGTCCTCTTTCGTCTGTATAACTCACGGAAGTATTTCCTAAAGGGCTTATCGTCGTGCTCATAAACTGAGTTACTCCATCTCTATCGGCCCCGAATCCGTATTTATATTCAGTAATCAGATTTTCCAGTCCATTGTTGGTTTGAACATTATTCTGGGTAGACCTCAACGGACGATCCATATTGTCATAAGTTGTTGACACAAATATTTTTGCCGCAAGGTCTTCAGTGTTTGTATAATCATCATACGTTTTCAAAGAAGGAATAATTGTACTTGCATTTGTACTTGTGGTCACTTTATCTCTAAGAATTGTCTTTACAGGTCTTCCTAAATTATCTTTAATCTGGAAAACATTATTAGCATAAGAAAATTGAGTTCCGGAGTTCTTAAATAATTTTTTAACAGCCAATTCCTGTCCCCATACTGTAGTGAATAAACTGCTGAAATAATTCAGATCAGGAATAACATTATTTACTATGGGAGCTTTTCTCTCTGTAATAGCTACAGGAATAATTTGACTAGGATAATAATAAAACTTCATCGTCCAGTCATCATCAACGGGGGATTTATATTGAGTAATCCTTCCAAATGAATCATAGTTATAATTAGAACTTACTCCATTAGCATCCGTAATAATAATTGGTACACCTAACAGATAATTGGCATCGTATTGAGTAGAACTTGATAAATTATAAGAATCCGTTACCTTAACCATATAAGCATGATAAGTAGGATCATATTCAAATGTTTTTGAGAATCTTTGGTTATTGGCCGAAACCGGCTCTGTTACTTTCAGAAGATTACCATAAATATCATACTCCATATCAAACTCAGCAGGCTGCCCATCTATTGTTTTAGAAACATTTGTTACATTGCGATTGGCATCTACTTTAGAAGTGGTAACCCTTGTAATGCTTCCAGCAGTAACAGTATTCTTACTAGGAACACCTACAATATTTTTCGAACTGGGATCATGATATTCTGTTTTTACAGAGATATCATCCGAGACTGTTCCCAGAGAGGTTCCTCTATCAGTATATGAGGTTACGTTCCCATATTTATCATACTGATCTACTGTAGATATTAAAGTCTTACTATGGCTGGTACTGCCAACAACTTCCGTCGTTATATTTTCAGTTTTATAGAGTAATGGAATAACCCTGCCGATATCTTTATATTGAGGTTCAGCCTGCCCTTCTGATAATTGATACCCGGTATTGGATAACTGATCAAAGTATCTGTATGTAAAGTTAGTTTCAGAACGTTTTTTGCCATTAATATCTAAAAGGTATGAAGATCTTACCAGTCCTTTTTTATAAAAATACTGCCTTACTTTTGTATCATTATAATTTACAAAGAAATCACTGGAATTAAAGTTAGTTTCATACTCTGTAACATGAGTCTGATGAAGGGTAAAAGCCTGCCCCTCTGCTCCTCCATATGTTTTTGTTTTTACAATACCAAATCCTAAAAACTCTCTTTCTCTCCTATCCTGAATTCCTTTTTCATACTCAAATGTGACCTGGGATTTAGGAATCATTCTTGGAATTCCCTGAACAATGGTATTTTTAGATACTAAATCTGAAACCGTTACCTTTGTTAATGCTAGTTTTGAAAAAGGCATCTGATAAGTACCTCCGATAAGAGTTCCAAAATTATTTTTTGTATTATAGAGATCATACTCAAGTGCCATCTCACCCTTGAGAGGATTGGTAATCCCAACCAATAAGTTTGCCTTTCCTAAACTATTGTGATATACTTTTAAATTTGCTTCATCATCAGAAATCAGCAAATCGGGAAGACCATCTGCATCAAAATCTCTTAAATCCACAGTTTGTTTACTTACAGATTTATCTTTATTATATCCAAGCCCTAGACAAACTTTTATTCCTAAACAAAAACATAATGTTCCATAAAGGTTAAATCCTGATGAATTTTGCTTGTTTTCTAATTCGAAATCCTGGCTCATCATATCATTTGTAAATGTCGTTCCTGTATTAATGAGCATTTCATAAGTACTTCCTGACCTTACAATTTTATCTTCCATCCCATCCCCATTAAGATCGATAAATGCTGTATTGGTAGTAGATCTTGATTGAGCCAATCCTACACCGATAGATAAACTTCCGTTTGGCCAGCTAAATCCTCCACCTCCAGATAAAGAGGAAGAATTGTTATTGGAAAGATCAGAGACATTCCAGTTGTGGGTTTCATTTATAAAAGTTTTTCCATTGTTAATGTATAAAGTACCGTCCGACACAAAATCCAACAACCCATCTCCATTAATATCAAACCAAACTGCTTTGCTTTTTGACTTTGCTTGTCCTAACTGCACATTTAGTCCAATTCCAACTGCATTTGCAGAAGTTGTAGTATGAGTTCCTTTTTCCCCACCAGTTTTAAATCCCCCATTTAAAGTATTACTAAATTTAGTAGGAACAGGAACTCCTAAACTAAGACCAAAGTTCGTAGTCGTATTATACATTTCTCTTTCAAATGTACTACCCGGATTCCCTAACTGACCTAACAGGTTAGTGGTCTGGATTGAGCTACCCGAGACAACATCCGGGTAACGGTCACCATTAAAATCAATAAAATGATCTTTTGTATAGTCTTTGGAAACTCCTGCATTACCGCCAATAATAAAAGCACTCCCGTACATATTAACCCCTGATCCTTTTGAATACTTAATAATACCTCTTGGATTCGGAACTGAATAACCGGGATATTGAGACTCTGTATCAGGTTCTGTAAACGTTCCTAATAAAGCAGGTTGTAAATAATATTGACTTAACTCGGCAGATTCTAGTGGAGATGAATATGTTTCTGCATCCATTTTCAAATCAATAGGGGTAAAATACCTGCTATTCATCATCTGAGTGATGTAATTCATCACGCAGTCCTGATACGCTTGTGAAGTAGGATCTCCTGTA
Source organism: Chryseobacterium sp. D764 (assembly GCF_019317325.1). NCBI lineage: Bacteria > Pseudomonadati > Bacteroidota > Flavobacteriia > Flavobacteriales > Weeksellaceae > Chryseobacterium > Chryseobacterium sp. D764. Next base: position 1,495,816 of record NZ_CP079219.1, read on the forward strand.
CAAGGAATGGATGGATTCTGCATATTAACATTAAAGCCACTCATACTTGAGTTAAACTCACTTTCTCTTATGGTTTCATTTTTATATTTGGAACCATTATATGAAAAACCTCCCCATCCCTGATATACTAAGCCTGTGCTAATATTATAATGAATATTATTGGCTCTATAAGCAAAATAATCTGCTTTATGTTGTGTATCAGCAAGTGAAGATGGTTGTGGCGGCTGTTCAAACCATGAGTTATATATGTTAGGATTTAACTGTGCCAGTTTTTTTGCAACTTCATAATCAGGAGAAGTAATCTCAAAATAGAATAAATGTTGCCATAATTGATCATACGCCATTCCAGGAACCCCATTCACACCAAAGATATCACAGAAATTAAGCTTTGGAATTTCCATCACATTATTTACTACATTGACTGTATTTTTAGCAAAAAAAGGAATGTCACCACCTGCATTTTTAAGCTTAAGCGAGAAAGTAACTGTAGTATTATGCAGGGTAGGAAGGTTTATGGTAAGTGGCTGACTAACACTACTTGTAAATTTTGGATAAAGCAGGAATCTACACTCAGAAAATTGAGCATATTGAGTAAAGTCCTTAGGAAGGTTATTTGTTAGTCTTTCTCCGTAAGGGTTATATTGCACCAACGCATTTGAAAGCAAGACATCAGTGGCCGTTGTTACTTCAATCTGTGGCTTCCATTTGATTTTCTCCCAGGAAACATTCGTATCTGCAGAAACATCAAAATTGAAAAATGTAACGGTAGAATCAGAAACAACCTGATTTACCAATATATTTGATAAATCTACTCCGGAAATCAAATTACTTGTCGTTGTTAATGTATTAAGACTTACTCCTTTTGGTAATTTATAATGATAAATCAGATTAGAAGCTGATGGCTGAAAAAATCCTGTTGTGTCGGTTTTAGGAACAACAATCTTATAAATCTTAAAATTAACATCATCCGTAAATACCTGATTGGTTAAACCACTCCAGGAAATCTTCACCGCACTTTTATCTGCAACAGGATTTCCTTTTTTACTCGAAGCCAAATAGCTTCCTGATGAATTAAAGCCATAATAATAATTTCCATTGGCATCTGTTGGAATTACTGTTGGATTACTTGAGAAATAACTGATTTCAGTATTAGATACAATCCTATCCTTAATTGGATTTTCTTTGGCACTTGCCACAACAAAAACCCTCTGCCCCTTTTTTACATCTACTGTTTCACTGATAGCAATGGGTTGGTTAGGACTTGTTAATGTAACCTTTGATCCAATCATTGTAGAATGTGGCGGGACATATGCAGGGTTATCTTCATAATCCTTTATCATTCCTCCCAATTCCATCCAAACGTCTACTCCATCGGTAGAATTTTGTTCTAACTGAGCATTGGTAGTCACTCTTATTTTACCATCAACAGGAGCTTCCCACATTCTCACAATATTCCCTAATAATTGTGGCCCTGTTTGTCCAGGCTCTATAATCTGTACAGCAGGCACTCCGCTTAAGATTACATTAGGTGTAGTTTCCGTGACATTCGGACCACCATCTTGCTGTGGCTCAAACTCTGGAACACCATTCCTAATTCTACTGAAATACACATCTCCATAACTAATCAAATCCGGAAGACCATCTCCATTGACATCTGAAAAATATACCGGTGTATTATTATTGGTCCAGTTAACATTTACGCCAGCAGCATAGTGTTTGTAAACAAATTCCAAGCCTGCAGAACCTATATAAGAGCTTGTTTTAGATAATGGTGTTCCGGCAGGCCAGTTTACCGAGCTATATACACCTCCGAAACTTGACATGCTATTTTTTCTGAACCATAGGCGTCCATTTCCTCCATAAAAAACTTTATCAGGTAAACCATCACCATCAACATCCATCAATTGACCCTTACCATACGTTTTATTTTCACTGTAAGAAGCATTAATTCCAAAAGTATTCTTTTTGTTGAATCCTATAAAAAAACAACCCGATCCGCTTCCAAAAGTAAGAGATCCACGGATTTTATTGATATTATCGCTAAAATCTCCACTAATAGCTGATGCATTCCCACCATTAAATGGCCCAACAGTTCCAATATCGTTTCCTGTACTATATGTTTTAGGCGGATCCTCAAAAATCCTTGCTGTACTATACGAAAACTTATGTCTGTTAAACTCATTACCATTACCATCTTTCTGTATAATTTCCGTTAAAAGTCTTTTACCGAATTGACCTATAGTTGTATTTGAAAGCTGATACTCTCTTATTTTTGTATTCGCTCGGGATACTGTAATTTTGTTTAAAATTTTAGCATCAGTAAGTTTAACTCCAAATTTATAAGTAAAAGCCCTATCTTGTCTTACTCCTGATTCGTTATCGAAACTGATAACTGTGTTATTACTGTATGTAATTGATGACAGATATTTACCTTTTCCTCCACCTTCAAAAGAATCGGTATAGTTATAAACAATAGTATTCCCATAGCGATCCGTTACCCTGCTTAAATACCAGTTTATTCTATTTCCTGAAGAATTGGAAGAAGCATTATCTGTTAAAAATTCATTATATTCCTTTTTTATACCTTCCCTATCTAATATCTCCCAGGTATATGATGATGGTGTAGATCCTTTTCTTGTTATAAACAAACCTTCTGTAACACCTGTTCTATAATAAAATTTCTTATCTCCCGAGCCTCTGACTTCCTGGAATTGAACTTTATTGGGTAAATAATCATCTTTGAATACTATTTGTTCACCTCCAATTGTATAAATCTCACTTTCTTTCGAAGGATCAAAAGCTGGAATTCCCCAACGGGTATCAATATCAATAGTCTCTACAGGAATATCCCATCCTGTTCCTGCCCAACCTGATTTATTATCGCTATTGTATGTAATTACTACACTAGGCTGAAACCCACTGGTCCCTTTGGGAATTTCAATGGGATATTGTACCACAGCCGACCCTTGTTGATTGGCAGAAGGTGGGGATATTAAGTTTATTTTAGATGTTGGATTTGCTAAAGGAGCATTATTAAAATCCGTCGAAGCAGAGGCATTTGATTCTGGACTTTCCGGCTGTTTAAGAACTCCACTGATATAATCCGTTTCACTTCCGGCTAAAGCTTTGAAAACAATATATTTTTTTTTACTATTTATACTATCCACAGAAATTGACATCCATTTTTTCTGGGTATAATCAAAAGTAAATGTTGTTATATCATTTTCATGGTATCCATTTGGAAGTTTAGATTCATCATATGGAAGATGTATAGTAGTCTCTTTTAAACTGCTATTTTTAAAACGAAATCCATAATAATCTGCACTTACATTGGAAATTGACTGATCTACCGGTGGAAGATCTATATTCCTAAGCCCAAGCACGATTCCTGATTCATTTTTGAAGATTACGTTTCTATTGGACTCATTATATATATCAATTTTAGTAGCAGTATTCTTGTTATCTTTAAAGATTTTTTCTTCTTGAAAAGTATTGTTTTTCCTAAGGAACTTAATATTTGTAATAGATTCCTTGTTTTCATTTAATGATAAATATTCAAATTCATTTCCGTGCAGCTCAATTCTTTTATTCGCAATTTCAACAGCATCAATTGATGAGTTTGGATTTACAAACCCGCGAATGTAAAGAGTTTTATCTTGATAAATTTGAGATATAATCTGATATGGTTTTTGATCCGCTATACTATTTTCTGAGATTCTTACATTCTTTATTTTATAGTAATCTCCTTTATTCAGCGTATTAAAAAGAATGAAGTTATTCCCTTTCTTTAAAAGAGTTGGATCAATATTTTCACTAATTTCACTCCATCCGGATTTTTTCATTTTGATGTATCCACCAACAGCAAAGCTTCCATTAATACTTCTTGTAACGGAATTTATATCTGAATACCCATCCACATCATATGTTAATGTGTAAGAAATAGTTTTTTTTATTTCTGACAACTGAACATTAAAAATATTATCAGAAGGATCAGCATCCCATGACTTCATATCCTTATTCCCAATTTCACCTATATATCCTGAATTTACCAAAGCTCTATTATAAAGAATATCTCTGGGCTGAACAGATAATAACTTTTTATTGATATTACTGTTTTTAGTATATACAACAGATGGGGAATCTGAAAACTGATTTACAGATTCCGAATATTTTGTTTTTTCTTCACTAGAAAAAGGTTTGAGAAAATCACAATTAATTTTGAATGGGCTAAAATTTTGATGTGTTAAAACTCTTACTTTATCATCCTTATGAGTGACTTCATACATAGTCCAGCTGCATAAAGCAAGAATAATGGGTATAAAAACCGGTAACAAATCAATATTTTTGATATTGAAGAAAAATCTTTTTCTCATGATAGGTATAGGTGGTTAGCTTTTTTAATAAATAATGAAATTGACACTTTTTCCTTCTTCAGGAATAAATATCTTAATACTGTAATATCCAGCAACAGGCGGTATAGACATTGGAATAGTAAATTCCGAAGCAGAAGAATAATCTCCTTGCTTAACCAGAATACCCAAACTATTAAATATCTTCACAGCTAATTGTTTAGCAGATTTCAACTCTACTTTAATAATCATGTTACCATCTCGGGAAGGATTAGGAGAAACCTGAATTTTCTTAAATAATGAGTTATTCTGAAGTGCATTATAATCTTCGGCACTGAGAACTGACAAGTTTTTGACCGTCTCACATCCAAGTTTATTTTTTATTTTCAGTCCGTAATTTCCTATTCCGTTTAGAAAATAAGGTGCTGCAGTTGTGTTCTGACCATTTGGACTTGTTAACACATACTGGAAAGAACTGGTATTTAAATCCAACTCAATTGGCGTGCCCTGCCAAAGATAATTTGTATCAATATTCTGATTAACAACCCCCTGTAAGTCAAAAGTCCTTACAATATCACTGTAACCTTGTTTCTTAAGGATAAGCTTATAGTGGTCAGGATTAAGATTGTTAAATATTATTTGATTATTTGTTCCCTGCAAATTATTCGCAATCATCTGGCTTGTAGTAAGGCTTTCCAAAGAATATTCGAAAGGTAAAATATTTCCCGGTACAGAAATTTTGACCAGATTATTTCCTAAATCCTCACAAGTACTTACCATTTGAATATTAATGTTACTTTGGATATCATCTAAACTAAATGTAAAATAGTCATTACCATCTTTATTGATGTCCCATAAGACATCTTTAAAAACATAAAGCGTATCATTTATTTTTTTCCCTGTAATATCTGTTGATATATCATTCTGATAATCTGTTTCATTTTGAAATAACCTTAGTTTAATAAAATTCCCTTGAGCTTGGGGAGGTAATACAGCATACATATTAGTTTTCATAATCTGATTATCTATAGCCTTATTCTGGACTTTCCAAACTCTTAACATATCTCTTTTAGGATGCTGCGAAAGTAAATCTGCATCTTTAAATTCTAGATTTTGATTATTATCTCCCCATATCAGAAAATTCCCATTTTCAATAGTTCCAGTGTTAAAATTATTGGTCAGTTTTAAACTGTCAATTGCCATAGCTAATTTATCATCATTAGAGTTTTTAGATTGTTTTTGATACAATTCAAAAGCGTCGTCCCTTCCAATCCCTGTTATTCTGAAATTATAATTTTTATTTTTTTTTGAATCCCATAATATATGATCATCTGAAGAGATATAATTTTTCTCAGATATATCATTGATCATAATTCCATACTTTATAGCCAAATAAGTTTCAATCTTTTGAGCTTCTGCTTCTGACAAATTTTTATCAAAAACCAACACTTCCGGGATCAGTACTTTTTTATCCGCTCTTTTATTAAAAAAAACAATGGGATTAATTCTTCTATTAACATCTTTTTTAGTAAATGTCAATATTTTAGCGTTTATTTCCTGATTTGTGATTTTTAAAGAATCAGGAAAATCTGCAATTCCAAGAGTACTTATGATTGAGCTGCCTATTTTGGCATAAACTTTATTATCCGTTCCTCCAAATTTATTTCCAACCATAAACAATGTAGGTTGATTTAAACTTGTATTAAGCTTTTTAAAAAAAATTATCGAAGGATTATCTTTAATGAGATGATAATTCATAAGACGATCTTGTAAAGTATCTGTTTGCAAAACCTGCTGTTTCACATTATTTTTCCTAAAAGCAAGTCCAGAGACAGGTCCAAACATTATCGTTTGAGAAAATAAAAAAAGACCTATGAAAACAAATAGAAATGTAAATGCATTTTTCATAAAATGGTGTTAGTTTAAGGGTATTAATTTAATAACATGTCAAAATTTCATTAACTGAAAATAAATTAATATTCATTATTTCATCATATTATTTTAAGTGTGCAAAACTAATAAAATGACAACATCAAACAATATTTTTATTTTAATTTTTTAATAAATTTTAAGACTATTATGCAAACAATCAATTAACAAAATGGAAAACATAATATTTTTCACAAACATTTAATGAAAAATAACCAATACAAACAGGAAATAAAATTAATTTCTTGTTTGTAAAAAAAGTGAAAATTCAGATATTAATAAACAATTATAATTGATTCAAATTATTTATTGTAAAAGTATTCTACCCTTACGACAGAACTTGTCGTAATACGATCAATGAGAGTTATAATTTTTGTATAATTTGACTCAATCGAACCAAATCATCTATAAAGGTGTTTGAAGATACGCTCGCCTTGGTCACCAAAAGCCAAATGGCGCCACTTTAAGACAAGTGGCGCCATTTTTTTATTCCATTGTGAAGACTTCCCCTTTTTCAAACAGTTGATAAATATAGCCTTTAATTGATCAAAAACTCTTTAGCATATAGCCATGGGCTGGTTTCAAAAGATCCTTATTACATTCCTAATCATAATACTTTCATAAATACTATATCTTGACACAGCATTATCTGTTTCAATCAGGTAAAAGGCTGCCTTTAGGACAGCCTCTTTTATCTTATAAAGGTCTTCACACATCAATTGATCCTTAAGTACTAAGGTTTCCTCTAGACTCACCTATCCTTTCCCCCATCATTCCTGTAGGGTCTAGTTAACAGGATCATTCCATGTATAGGCAATGGTGACATGGTGATTTCTACCAATGGATCTACCGATAGCCAGAAGCTTCTTTGTGAATCATAATATCGTGCTCCATAATAATACCATCCTGTTTGAGAATCAAATTTTTTGCCGTTGTATTTATAAGGATTATTATACTCATTATTGGATAATTCCATCATTGGTTCTCCGAATTGCATGTATTCATACCAGTTTGTGATTTTAAATACGCTATTTGTTAGCACTGAAGAGCTTCCTAAGTGATCCGGATGTATCCAGTACATTTCTGAACTCAGGATTTCCGGAATTGTCTGTCCTGTTAAACACCCATCAGGATTACTGTTGGTGATTTCATCCAGAAATGCACAGAACTTCCACTGCTGTTCAGCACATCACTATATTTGTTCAACAAGCTCTTATAGCAGGAATCTTTCTCAGGATCCTGAGAAAAATCATTAATCAGCTGCTCAACGACATAGGCACAATCCGGATCGTTCACTAAGGTATTAGACGGAGAGGCATATGTCCCCTGTGTATCTGCGTTGGGAACCCAGACAATCTGCGGATACTGGGCCTGAATAGCAATACCTTTTTCGTTCTTCAAAAACTAAACTTCTATCAAACCCGCTCTTTCATAAATTCCACAATTTCATCATTTTGAAGCTTCGGATTAGCTCCCGAATAACTCGCCACCAAAGCACCAACCGCACTTGCAAAATCCAGTGCTGTTTCGGGGTTTTTATCTGATAGCAACTGGGTGATTAAACTCGCCAGAAACGAATCCCCTGCTCCAACCGTGTCGACCACTTTCACAGGGTAGCCACCATGTTTGTAAAATTTATTGTTCCAAAGTAATATTGAGCCATGTTTTCCCAATGTGACACAAACAGAACTTGTATTTGTTTTTTCTGAAATGAAACGGATGTTTTCTTCAATATCATCTGATTTAAAACCCAACTCACAGGCAATTTCAAGGATTTCTTCATCGTTAAATTTAATGAAATCAGATTTGTTCATTAATTGTTCCAGAAGCTCAATATGGTAGAAAGGCTTTCTCAGATTCACATCAAAAACCTTAAACATTTCAGGGTTGGAATCCAGTAGCCTGAAAAGCGTGTTTCTTGAAGCATCATTCCTGCAGACAAGGCTTCCGTAAAAAAAGACATCGGCATTTTTAACGACATTCAAAGTATCATTATTGATTTCAATAAAATCCCAGGCAGACGGAAATTTGATTTCATAAGTTGCGGAACCACGTTCATTCAATGTTACCTGGACAATACCTGTATCATAATTCTGGGTTGTCATAATTCCGCTGGTATCAAGTTGATTTTCTCTAACGTAGTCACAAATTACTTTTCCATCCTCATCATTACCAACAGCACTTATCATCGCTACCGGAAATCCGAAAGACGCCGTTCTGAGTGCCAGATTGAGCGGAGCACCGCCGATTTTCTTTTCTCCACCAAAGACATCGAAGAGAACTTCTCCGTAACTTACTGCATTTATTTTTTTATTAAGAAACATTAATTAAGGATTTTTAACATTAATATTGTTGAATGAACTGTCCGAAGTACCAAAAATACTCCATTTTTTGTTTACAACATTATACACACGATTGCTGAACGCTAATTTATCATTCACATACACTACACAAACATCATTGCTGATGAAAACCGTTACGTTATAATTGGTTCCTGAAATTCCAGACAAAGGATAAGCATTGGCAAAATCCTCACTCCCGCCATTCATTACATAACTTGCCATTCTGTTGGAAGAAGGTTCAAATGAAATTTTAAAACTATTCTTCCCATCATTATCCTGCGCTAAAATCAATCCTGATTTTCCGTTAACAGAAGCGTTCAACGTAAAGCTGATCTGATTGGCTTTCTGGAGCTTCCCGAACATTACCTGGGAATTCGCGGAAAGATTAAAACTATTCCCGTTCTGAGAAGCATTACCTGTAATCTTATCTACTGATAATACAGCATTTTGACCAAATACAGATTGTAATCCTAAAACAGGTTTCACAGCCAGTGTTCCGTCCGAATTCTGAACCAGTCTGTGAGTAACAATATTTCCTGCCCAATCTTTTCCACCGGTATTATTTTCAGGAGTTTTTCTTGCGGTCCATCCTACCAGATAACGGTTTGTATTATCCGAAACCGTTTTAGCCGCATAGAGATAAGAGCCGTCGAGACGGTCATTCTGAGGTGTGGTCCAGGGTCCGTTTGGCGATGTGGAAATTCGGTAATGCGTTCCGGTATTGCTGCTCCAGTTTTCAGAAAAAACAAGATACCAATAATTGCCCATTTTGAAAAGGTCCGGACATTCCAGCATAATATAATTTTCGGAAGAACTGGTAGTATAAATCGGATTTTCTACAGTCCAGTTTCCGGTTGCCGGATTGGTGGTGGTAAATTTCAGCACAACTGCTTTCTTGTCAGAGGTCTGAGCAGAAACCAGCATCCAATATTTTCCGTCTTCAAAATTAAAGAAAACGTGTGGGTCACGGAATTCATAATCATAATACCCTGCCGGAGCAGTGATTTTAAAATTCTTGATCTTCGTCCAGCTTTTCATATCCGTACTTGTTGCCAACAAAACACTCTCCCGTGGATTACCTGAAAGAAATGAAGCTACTTCATTATGACCCGTATAATAGTAATAATAAATATTTCCAACCTTTACAAGGCTTCCCGTTCCCACTCCGAAATCGGCTTCTGATGAAGTTCCGTAAGGAATCTGTCTTCCCTGATAAGTAAAATCTGTAAAATTACTGGTCTCGAAGCTGTGAATATCGTGAAATCCTTCTCCTGCAGGTTTTGTTTTTGCATCGTGAAGAAAGAAAAGATGGAACTTCCCGTTTTCATAATAAGGCATTACGTCTCCTGCATAACCTTCTGTATAATAAGGATTATTCTCTCCCATCCATCGGTTGGGTGGCTGAGGAAAGATATTGGTTTTGCTGTAAATATCTTCCGAATTAACCTCCGTATCCGAATCGTGATTCTGACAGGAGAATGTTGCCAGCGAAAGTACAGCTGCTACATATATATTTTTAATTGACATTGGTTCTGATATTAATGGGTTACAAGATAATTGAGACTGTTCTCCGTCATCTTTTTGATGTTATCCTGAAACGAGTTGGGCTGGCTTGGGTTTCCGTTCACTGTTTCATTGTACCAGTCGTAGGCCCCCGTACAGATGACCATACATTTTTTGTTGGCAGTTCCGCCGGGAAATTCAGCAATAGCGACACGTCCGTCCAAAGTATTGTCCCAAGCCTCGCTGGCAAGATTATTACCACCTGTCTGGTTTCTCCATCCGGCACCATTTACATATCCACCCCAATCCGGAAGGAACCACCAGGCTGTATGATTCAGACGGAATGTACCTTTCTCAAGCAGATTGGCTTTCCCGGATTCGTAAGTCTGAAGACCATCGAAAACAGGATGATTCTCATTTCCTTTGAAAGAGATTCCCCAATCACTTCCTGTATCTATAAATCCGTTCGGAAGAAAATCTCCGAAAACATTATTCGGTCCTTTTCCTGCGGGAACTATTTCCAACGCGTCAACATATTGTGCAGCAAAGCTTGTGAGCAAAATATTTCCTCCGCCATTAAGATAGGTTTTGATTTTGGAAGTTACATTCGTATTCAGCGCATCGCCCGGCAGAGCGGTAGCCGAGTCAAAATGCCACCAGATCACATTAATTCCCGTAAGATTGGCTGCACCACTTGCGACATCAGCAATCGAAACATATACTGCCCCTGAATATTTTCCGAAAAGCCAGTCAGAAGCTGCAATCTCATCCGGATTTGTCAATCCAGTTCTTGTAGCAGCCGTTCCAAGGAATGCAACGGACGGTCCTGAAACAGGCGTTGTTACTTTAGCAGTATACACTTCTGTAATACTGCCATTAGAAACAGTAAACAAAACAGGACTGGTAAAGTTAAGAGTCGTTCCCGATGCAGGATTGATGCTGACGCTGTTTCCTGTTTCTATTACCGGCTGCAATGCGGTAAGATTTGTTCCCTCCGGCATTGTAAGAGAAATGGTTTTGCCCGAATTATTGATAGTAGCAGATAATCCATTGATCTTAAAGTTGATAACAGGATCCTGAGCTTTTACAGTTACCTGATAATCTTTGTAGATATTGCCATTTTTCACTTTGAATTTAACCGGCTGTGAAAAATCAAGCGTTGCTCCTGATGCCGGAGAAACTACTGCTCCCTGCGGAATTTCAATAACCGGAACCAATGTCTTAACGCTTGTCCCGTAAGGAAGTGTGATTGTGATTTTATCATTCTTATGATCAATTTCCCCTGAAACACCATTCACCCTGAAAGAAGAAATATTGACCGAAACATCCGTAACAAGTCCATCTTCATTACTGTTATCACAAGACATTATAATTACTGCTGAAAGTAATACCATTATAACCAACTGCAAATTTTTAAATATACTTTTCATATTTTAATATTTTTAGTAGCCATTATTTTGTTTATAAACCCCTTGGCTGAAATTGATCTGAGCCAAAGGAATCGGGCAATATTCTTCAATTCCGTGGTCAAATCCTGCCTGAGAATAGTAAGATCTTTTTGTTTTTTCACCGGAATAATAGGTATTCATCGTTCCTGCTGTAATACCCCATCTCACAAGGTCGAAGAAACGGCTTCCTTCCATTGCAAATTCCATTCTTCTCTCCCATCGCAATGCTTTCCTTGCAAAATCCTGGTTCCAGGTACAGTTCACGCCCGGCTCATACTTGCTGATCAGATTGTTCGTGGTATAACTTCCGGTCAAAACCGTACTGTTCGCCGCACGCTGTCTCACCTGATTGATTAATGGCAATGCTTCGTTGATTTGTCCAAGTTCAATTAAGGCTTCGGCCTTCATCAGCAAAACATCAGAATATCTTATGATGATTCTATTTTTGGAATTACCGTAGAAAGGGTCTACATTCACGGTACAGCCACATCCTACAGGTACATTTTCCTTCAATGAAGAATAATAACCATAAGTTCCAGGGCTTCTGCTCCAGCTTTCCTGAAAAATTTTATTTTCTTCATATTTCCAGGGCAGTCCAGGCAAGGCAACCGTATGGTAAAGCCTAGGATCCACTTTATAATTGTTGAGCTGATTGTAATTCAAATCTGTATCATTAAAAGTATCAAACATCGGTAATCCCTGAGGCGTCGTTTTGAATGCGTTCACCAGATTCTGGCTTGGTTTATGAAAATCGCAGCATCCCAAACCTTGTGGCAGAGAAAGAACATCACCGTAATTGAGCCTTCCGAAAAGCGTTCCGTCATTGTCAGAATATTGAATGGAAAAAACTGCCTCCGGGCCGTTCTCATGTGTTCCCGGTAGGAAATTGTACCCGAAATCAGGCTCCAGCGTGTAATTTCCGATCACTTGATTGGCAGCATCAATAGATTTCTGAAGCGTAACCGGATTTACCTGCGTTACCGTATAGTTATCATCCTGCTCATACGCCTGATACAGTCTTACTTTAGCAAGATAAGCATAAGCTGCACTTTTCTTGGGTCTTCCCACTTCCGACTGTGTTGCAGGCAGATTAGCCGCTGCAAATTCAAAATTAGAAGCAATAGCTTCCCAAAGTTGCTGGTCGGTTTTTGCTCTGTTGGAGATTTTCGGATAATCATCAATGGGTGTATTTTCATCGACATAAGGCACGTATTTAAATAACGTTTTCAGTAAAAAGTAGTAATGTCCTCTTACGAAACTCATCTCGGCAATCCGCTTTTGCTTGTTTGGGTATTCGGAGTCTGAAAGCTGCTTAAGTGCGGCAATCGCTTTATTACATCTGGAAATCCCTACATAATTGAGATACCATAATCTGTCTAACTCACCAAAATCTGAACGGATATTATTTGAAATTTCAAAAAAGTGAAAAGTCTGGATATCATTGGTTCCGCTTCCTCCTTTGTACGCATCATCAGAACGGACGTTTCCATAAGGCCAAAGACTGAAAGGGGTATCATAGTGGTCATTTCCGAGAGATGCATAGGCCGCAACCACAAAACCATCCACATTCTGAGGTGTTACCACATCAGCTTCCGACAAAACACCTCTTGGTTCAGTGTCCAGAAAATCGTTGCAGGAAGTAGTTCCAAGCAAAAAGGCAAAAGCTATTGTAAAAAGTATATTCTTTTTCATTTTTTATTATTTAAAAATTATAAGGAAAAATTAACTCCAAAATTAAACGTCAGCGGTAACGGATAACCGAATGCCGGCGTTTCAGGATCTATTCCTGTAAAGCTTTTGGATTTTATCGTCCAAAGATTCTGAACACTTGCATACATTCTGAAATTAACAATGTTATAATGCTCCATCAGAGATTTCGGGAATGTGTAGCCCAACTGTAGAACCCTCAGCTTCAGATAACTTCCGCTTTCCACATAGTATGATGAGAATCTGGATTCTGCATTGCCATCCACTGTCGTAAGCGCAGGAATATCCGAATTCGGATTCTGAGGTGACCATGCATTCAGAAGTCTTGTTCCTTTATTGGAACCTACATCATCCACGCTCCAGAAATCAGTCTGGTATTTTTTTGAATTGATTACATCTACATCGCTGATGCCTTGCCAGAATGTTGAAAGATCAAAGTTTTTATATGAAAAGTTGAGATTGACACCATACATAAATCCCGGATTCGGATTGCCAATCCACGTTCTGTCTTTGTCGTCAATCATTCCATCACCATTTAAATCTGCATAGCGGATTCTTCCCAAGCCTTTACCTGACTGACTTGCAGAATTATCCACCTCTGCCTGAGTCCTGAAAAGTCCGTCGGCAACATAACCGTACATTGAGTTTACCGGACGCCCAAGAATATTATCCGTTGTTCCGTTTCCGCCATAATTGTTGATAACGGATTGCGGAAGTTCAGTAATTTTGTTGCGGTTCATCGAGATATTCCCTGAAACTTCGTAACGGAAACCACCTGCGGTTTCATTCTGATAAGACAATGTAACTTCAATCCCTTTGTTTTCCATAGAAGCACCATTGATCCATCGATCTCCTCCTTCTCCGATCACACCAAGATAAGGTGGCAATACAAGAATGTCTTTTGTTGCTTTTTTATACACATCGACACTCCCTGTCAGTTTTTGATTAAAAAATCCGAAATCCAGACCGAGATTGGTCTGCGTGGTGGTTTCCCATCTCAGGTCATCATTTTTTGTCTGAGTTGCGATAAATCCTGATGGCAGTAATCCGCTTCCGACACCGGAAATATCGTAAGCCGTACCGTAAGATGTTGCCCAAGTTGGATTTCCTCCCGCATAATTTGCTATATAAAGCGAATACACCGCGGAATTACTGATTTCCTGATTCCCGGTCTGCCCCCAACCCGCTCTTAATCGCAAATCTGAGAAAAACGGAATCAGATTTTCTGCAAAATGTTCCTTATTGATTCTCCATCCTGCCGAGAATGCAGGGAAAGTCCCGAAACGGTTATTTTTACCGAATCTTGAAGAGCCGTCATAACGCATTGTTGCAGAGAAAAGATAACGGTTGTCATAATCATAAGAGAATTTTCCGAAGTAGGACAACAGGCTGTAATAGGTGGAACTTCCTCCATTGAAAGCATCCCCTGTTCCTGCATCGGGATACATATAATCCGGTGTTTCTATCAGGAATCCTTCTTTTCTCAACCAGGTATTTTTATACGTATCCTTGTACATTTCCATTCCACCCAAAACATCAAAATGATGTTTTCCTGCTTTTGCGGTGTATTGTGCGGTATTGGACCACGTCCATTTTTCGGTGTCTGACTGGTCGATGTTTACTGCATTGGTTTTGTTTTGCAGGTAACCTGAAACATAGCTTCTTTGCAACATTCTTTTGTAATAATTGGAAAGATCTATTCCAAAGCTGGATTTTAAAGTCAGATTTTTTATAGGCTGTAATTCTGCATAAACATTTCCGAAGAATCTTTGGTATTGGTAGCCGTTGTCTTTATTATATTCTAAAAGTCTGACAGGGTTTTGCCTGTCATTCATTCCGCCAACCGGTCCTCCCCACCCGATTCCGTCCACAGTATGAACCGGAATAATGGGCAAAGCACGTAAAGCAGGATCCAAAACGCCCGGATCCATCAGTTCATTGGTTTTATTGAAGGTGAAATTCTCCCCGATTTTCAACTTTCCGTCGAAAAAGTTATAAGAGGTATTAACCCGGGCAGACAATCTTTTGAAATTGGTAAGTTTCACGATTCCATCATTGTCATAATACCCCATAGAGAAAAAGTAAGAACCTTTATCCGAAGCGCTTGAAGC
Source organism: Chryseobacterium sp. D764 (assembly GCF_019317325.1). Classification (NCBI taxonomy): domain Bacteria; kingdom Pseudomonadati; phylum Bacteroidota; class Flavobacteriia; order Flavobacteriales; family Weeksellaceae; genus Chryseobacterium; species Chryseobacterium sp. D764. The sequence goes on from NZ_CP079219.1 coordinate 1,511,205, forward strand.
AGAAACATCCAGCGAATTGGCAACCCCGGTCTGCGAAACCTCATCATACCAGTTGGTATTGGCTGATTTAATCGTTTTTCCGGCATCCAGGTATTCCGGAACATAGCTGTTGTATAAAGTCGGAATACCGTTCTGTACCCCCCAGTCAAAACTGTAGCTTAGATTGTTGCTATTCGGGTTCAGTCCGTCATTGATGTTGGCCTGCCAAAGCACCTGTCCGAATTGTTTTGCATTCAGAACTTCTGTTTTCTTTGCATATTGTGAATATGCTGTATAATAATTGAGATCGATTCTCATCTTCCCTTTTTTTCCTTTTTTGGTCGTGATGATGATCACACCATTAGCCGCTCTGGAACCGTATATACTTGCTGAAGAAGCATCTTTCAGTACCTGCATCGATTCGATGTCACTTGGATTAAGCTCGTGCATTCCGGCTTTTGTGGGAACACCGTCTATTACGTACAGAGGATCTGTATTGTTCAGCGTTCCAACCCCGCGAATCAGCACTTTTGTGTTACTGCCGGAAGGAGATCCGTCAGCTTCAATGTTAACACCCGCTACCCTCCCCTGTAAAGATTTGATCGGATTGGGTTCGGTTTGCTTGTTCAGGTCTTTCATATCTACCACAGAAACCGCACCGGTAATGTCTGCTTTTTTCTGTTTGGTATACCCGGTTACGATCACCTCATCTATACCTTTTATTTTCTCTGCAGCTAAAACAATGTTAAGGACTGTTTTTCCATCCACCACGACTTCACGGGTGGAATAATCCGGATACGTGAAAACTAAAGTGTTTCCTTTTTGCAGGTCGTTGATCTGAAATGCACCGCTATTGTCTGTGGTGGTATTGGCTCCGGTTTCCGAAACGGTTACGATAACCCCACTTAACGGTTTCTGATTTGAGGAAACTACTTTACCTTTAATGACTTCCTGCGCAAACACATACGAAAAAGGCAGAAGGCAAAAGGCGATGGCTATTTTATATTTCTTCATACTATAGTTTTTATTTGATATTAATCTGATGAGCATTGAAGTTCACCGTACTTCCTTTGGTATCTGTAAATAAGCTCAGTTCCGAGAAGCTTTCATTCGGGAAAAAGATTTCGGTCATTACCTTTTGGCCTTTATTGAAGAAAATTTCGATGGAAGTTTTGTCCAATACAATTTTGAACGTTGCGTTTTGATAGTTTTCTGCTAATGGAGCTTTTGAGATCCTGTCTGCAAAATTGTTCTTAAAATCGGTTTTGCCGGATTGGGTACGGTCAATAAACAATTCCTGCTTGTTATTATCAATTCCGAAAATTACACGTTCTCCCAATGAATTTTTCAAAGCAAAAGTGTAAATCCCTTTGGTCATTTTTTTGAGATCAACATCTAAAACTGCTTTGGAAAGGTCTATTTCTCCTTTGCTGATAAGTTTTTTATCCGAAACAAGGTTAATTTCTTTTTTAACTGTCTTTCCTTCGTAATTTTTAAGTTGGGAAACAGGGATATTTTTCAGAGTGTAACCTTCTTTGGTCCTTTCCAATGTTACTTCACGAGGAATAGTGGAACTTCCTCTCCATTTTTCTGTAGGCACATTCGGTGAATAGTCCCAGTTTGACATCCAACCTATTATTACTCTTTTGTTATCCGGAACGTTATCAAACGAGACACTCGCATAATTATCGCGTCCCCAATCCAGCCAGACTACTTTTTCTTTTTCAAGCTGCTTTGTAAAAGCATCATCCATTTTGAAAGTTTTTCCGTCAAAATCACCTACAAAATACTGGGCTGCAGAACCTCCGTTTGGCCCACCCGGATTGATGTTAACGATAAGCACCCATTTTTCTTCATTGGTTCCTTCTACCTTTACCGGGAAAAGATCTGGACATTCCCAAACACCACCGTGTCCGCCGAAATCTTTACCAAATTCTGAAAGGAATGTCCAGTCTTTCAGGTTTTTTGAGGCATAAAAATGCTGTCTATCCTGTACCGCCAATCCCATTACCCATTGTTTTCTTTTCGCATCCCAAAAAACTTTCGGATCCCTGAAATCTTTTATTCCGGGATTTTTCAATACCGGATTGTTACTGTATTTGGTCCAGGTTTTTCCATTATCCAAAGAATAAGCGATTGCCTGAGACTGCGTATCAATTTCTCCGGCTTTCTCTTTCTTCATATCATGGTAGGTAAAAATTGCTACCAACGGAACATTTTTTCCATCTCCAAAACCTGATGTATTATCCTTATCTACAACTGCACTTCCTGAGAATATTGCACCCTTCTCGTCATAGGCAATTGCAGGAGCCAATTCTTCCCATTTTATAAGATCTTTACTGATGGCGTGCCCCCAATGCATCTTACCAAAATCCGGCACGCTCTGAAACGGTGTATGCTGGAAAAATAAATGATAAGTTCCGTTAAGATAAAAGAGACCGTTCGGATCATTCATCCAGCCTTTTTGAGGAGTGAAGTGATAATTGGGCCTGTAAAGTTGCTCTTCAGACGTTTTCGAGTCCGACTGTGCGTTGAGCCCGGAACAAAACGTGGAAGCCATTATTAAAGTCGATATGATTTTCTTCATTATGATTATTTAATAGGAAATTTTCGAATTATTTAAAAATTTTAGAGGTGTTCTTCGCCATGATTATATTAGTTTGTAAATCTACTTCGTCAGTGTTTTGCTTAATTTTTCCAGTGATATTCCTTTGGTTTCCGGCATCATAAACATTACGAATAATAATTGGAATACCATTGCAACGGTAAAGACCAAAAATACGGTCCCGGCTCCGATGGTAGAAAATAATGTAGGAATTAGTGATGGAATGATTGCTGCCAGAAGCCAGTGTGTGGAACTACCGAAAGCCTGTCCCGATGCCCGCAGATGGTTTGGAAAAATCTCTGAAATAAACACCCAAATTACCGTTCCCTGACCAATAGCGTGAGAAGCAATGAAGAGGAACAAGAAAATAGGAATCGCCAATCCTGACCAATGAAAATAAAACGCCATAGAAACCAATCCTAAAGAAATGATGTAACCTACGGAACCCAAATACATCAATGTTCTTCTTCCTACTTTATCAATAAGGTTGACTCCAACCAAAGTAAAAACCATATTAACAACACCAATTCCTATACTGCTGAGAAGTGCTGTTTTCTCACCCAATCCTGCTTCGCCAAAAATTCTTGGTGCATAATACAGGAACGCGTTGATCCCCGACATCTGATTAAAAAAAGCTACTAGAAAAGCCAACATCAGCGGAAAACGGTATTTTTTCATAAAGATATTTTCCTTTGGCGATTCTGCGTGGTCATCTTTCATCTGGGTGATCAAGGTGTCAGAATCCTGATCGGGACTTAGGATTTTCATCACTTTTTTCGCTTCTTCTATTCTAGATTGCGAAACCAGCCATCTCGGACTTTCCGGAATAGTAAACACACATAATGTATAGATTGCTGCGGGAATTGCCTGCACACCAAGCATCCATCTCCAGTCATTATCGCCGATACCGCTTAGTAAATAATTTGATAAAAATGCAATCAGAATTCCCAGAACAATATTGAACTGATACAGGGAAACCATTCTGCCACGATCTTTTGCAGGGGCAATCTCTGAAATATAGGCCGGTGCAGCAATCGTAGAAGCACCAACGCCCAAACCACCTATAAACCTGAAAAATGCAAACAGATAAGGATCATTGGAAAGCGCCGTTCCTATAGCAGAAAACGCATATAAGACACCAATGATCAAGAGCGTTTTTTTCCGTCCTAATGTATTGGTCGGGATTCCGCCGAAAATAGCGCCTATCACTGTACCCCACAATGCCATACCCATTACGACTGCTCCGTGAAATGCATCTGAGCTATTCCAGAGCGTCTGCAACTTTTTGTCTGCGCCGGAAATCACGACTACATCAAACCCGAAAAGAAATCCTGCCAAAGCTGCCGTGATAGACCACATAAGAATTTTATTCATCTGTTAAAATATTTATTTGTTTGTGGCTAATATATCCCCGGGCGGCAATCCGAAGGTCTAATTATGTAACTAAATATTTCGTCAAGGTTAACTATTTGTTAATTAATTACAATTAACTGAAAATCAATAATTTATTTAAAAATAATTTTATTAAAGTTTCATCAGGTTACAAAAATGTAACATTGTTTTATAAAAATGTTACGTATGTTTTGGTGTTTTTATGATTTAAGAACAACTAATGTCATGAAAATTTTAACCAAAAAACGAATCAAGCTATATGGTTTTTAGCTCAGGAACTTTTAGGAATTATAAATCGTTCAGAAAGCTGTTTATTAGTTTAGATGAAGGTATGTTGTTGAGAAAGTATAATAAAAAAAGCAGCAGTTTGATTTACTGCTGCTCAATATTGTAAAAAATATTAGATGTGAGGATTGATTTTAAATATAAATTGAAGCTCCATATTTTATCACTTTAATGTTATATTCAAATATTTAATCATTTGATTTCGTAGTATTATCACTCCTTCCCCGCAGACTTTCTAAAGGCATTCGGGGATATACCAAACTTATTCTTGAAAACAGTAGAGAAATAATTCGGGGAAGAAAAACCGGTTTTGTATGCAATTTCCGAAATTGTCAGTTCAGGATTTTGAAGCATAGATTTGGCCTGTTCAAGACGGAAATTGTTGATATAATCGCTAACGTTTACATCAAACATTGCTTTAATCTTTCTATACAACTGAATTCTGGAAATATTGAGCAGGTCTGCAAGATTCTCTACTGAAAAATCGGCATTATCGATATTGGTTTTGATGAGATTGTTCAGATTGTTCACAAATTTCTGTTCTATATTTCCAAACGATTTGCTATCCAAAATTCTGCCAATATTATTTGTATAATAATAACGTAGCTTTTCACGGTTGTAAAGCAGCGTATGTAGTGATTGTATCAGAATCGGGTAACTGAAAGGTTTCGTGAGATAAAGGTCAACGCCGGATTTCAAGCCTTGAAGATAAGATTCTTTATTATCAAGAGCTGTCAGAAGAATGACCGGAATATGTGATGTACGAAGATCATTTTTAAGAATTTCACAGATTTCAAAACCATTTTTGCCTGGAAGATTAACGTCACAGACGATAATATCAGGAATTTCATTCAGTGCCCTATCAATTGCATCATTCCCATCAGAAACCGTCACCTTAAACTCATTCTGAAGCTTTTTGCTTAAAAAGAAGGACAAATCCAAATTATCCTCCACCAAAAGAAGCGAGTAGCGTTCGCCCTGAGATTCCTCATGTTGGATATTAATCTCGTCTTCCAATCCATTTAAAATAGCATCGTTTGTCAGGCTTTCGGCATCTGCGAGACTAGGTTCTTTTACCATTTGGTCTTCGTTGAAATGCTTGTTTCCCTTATAAAGACTGATGATAAACTCCGTTCCCTGAAAAGAGTTCACCTCTATCTTCCCAAGATGGAGCTCAATGAACTGTCTGCTAAGATGAAGCCCAATTCCTGAACTGTTTTTTCTATTGTTGGAGCCTTTGAAATACGCTTCAAAAACATTGCTGATTTCTTTTTCAGGGATTCCGATTCCATTATCTTTGAAGCTGATCACCGCCTGATTTCCTTTTTCCTGAATCGTGATTTCAATCTTTCCATTATCTGGTGTAAATTTGAAAGCATTGGACAAAAGATTGAAATAGACTTTATCCATCAGGTTTCTGTCGATGTAAAGCTCAAGATTTTTATTCTGTGAATGAATTTCGAATTTGATATTTCTTTTCTTAGCTTCATTTTCAAAATCACGAAAAATTGAGTAAGTAAAATCATAAATATTCGTCTTGGAAACTCTTAGGTTAAAAGTTTGATTTTCTATTTTTCTAAAATCCAACAAGTTATCCACCAATCGTAATAATCTGTTGGAATTTTTATTGATCAGCTCCAGCTCATAGGATGGTTTTGTACCTTTGGTTTTGCCAAAATCCATTAAAGACTCCAATGAACTGAGAATAAGCGTAATGGGTGTTTTAAATTCATGAGATATTCCCGTAAAGAAATTAACCCTCGCTTCATTGCTGTCTTTCAACTCATTGGCAATGGTTTCAATCTGATTTCTTTGAATAGTAATTCTCTCGTTGGTAAGTGTAAGCTGCTTATTTTTTATCTTTATTGCATAAATAAGGTGAATCGAATAGGCAACCAGGCAAAACATCAACACTAACAATATAATAGACCATCGGAATAATTCTTTTTGCGAAGAATATAGCTCGACCTGTTTTTTAACCGCCTGTACCTGATTTTCTATAACGCCTTGCTGCTCAATAATTTTATCAAACTGATTGCGCATAATTTCCGCATTCATCCGGTCAATGATCGTTGTGCTGAGTTTAATGCGTTTCGGAACAGCAACACCATTATAAATCTTAATCGCCGTCTCGATCGCTTCTGCTCCACCAGTCGGATACAATAAAGTGGCATTCAGTTTTCCATCCAAAACCATCTGGATTCCGCCGTCTTTTGTATTCAGGCCGTCAACGCCGATAAATTTGATTTGATTTTCCAAACCTGTATTTCGTGCAACCTGCCATGCATTGGTGGCAAGCTCATCATTAAAGGCAAAAACATACAGACTTTGATTTCCTAAGGAATCCAATGATTTCCTGAAAGCATCAGCCGGAAGACCTTTAAATGTTTTTATCAGATCTGTGTTGGGGCTATTTCTGATGATTTCCTGAAAGCCAAGACTTCTTTCTATGGTTGGGGAAGATTGGTCATCACCTCTTATTTCGATTACTTTTTTATAATTTTTGGAATCTGAAAGAATGTAATTGGCCGCTTCTTTCCCAATCTCCACGTTGTCTGCACCGATATAAGTCGTATATTTTTCTGAATTGATCTTTCTGTCGAGCAAAATAACCGGAATATTTTTAGTAGCTGCTTTTTCCACTACCGAAACCAGGGATTGCGGATCAATGGGTGAAATGATAATCACATCCACCTTACCATCAATCATTTTTTGGATATCCTGAACCTGCTTGCTGACAGAACTTTCTGCTTTCTGTATATTCAACTCTACTTCGGAATGAAGCGATGCCTGTATCTCCATAGAGTGGTTCATTGCCAATCTCCAGGGATGATTGCCCAATCCCTGCGAAAACCCGATAGTAATTTTATCTGAAGCTTTCTGCGGTTTTTTACAAGAAAAAAAAACAAGGAAAAACAGAAGGAATAATATCCTGTAGGCTTTAAGAAAACTGAAAAATTTTAATAATTTTATTGGTAACATATTAACACAATATTAATGAAGATGTTGCAGACAGGCAATTTTTAATGATAGTATTTTGTATTAAATCTGCTCTATTCATTATATGTAATAAAAGACTAATAAGATCAATTGAAGACTGGCTATACCAAGATTGCCTTTGTAAAATGCTTAAAGTTAAATTGTACTAAAATTAGTCTACAAAAAAATTACTTGATAAAAATGAGCTTTACAAATTTTGTTTTAGTTGGCTTAAATGAAGCACGTATTTGAAGATACAGTTATCTTCCTCATAAATAAACAAATGACGCCATTTTTTTATTGAATTTCTTTTAGACTAATTTCTCTAAAGTCTTTAAAAAAAATTTCAAAATTAAACGTGTAAATAAAATGACTTTATATTACAATTTACTGGTCTAATACTACTTTATCTTTTTAAAGATATCAGACATCGCTTCTTTGTCAATACTTTCCATATCTATTAATTTCAGGGATTTTACCATTTTCAAGGTTGATGATTTATACTTCAAAAAATGTGGCGTTTGCAAATGAAACTGATATGCTTCTTTGTCCGCATAGATTTCTACAATTCTTATCTGAGTTGGATTTTCCTTTTGATACATCGGAAAAATTGCAATCACACCTTTCTCCAGCTTTACTGATGCTGAAGCTTCTTCTTTCAGAATAGAATTATATTCTTCTAAAAATTCAGGGATAATTTCAATTTCGGAAATCCGAATCATCATGTCGTTTTCAATAATCGGAACAAGCGGTTTTCCAATGATTTTTCGAGCTGTATTTGCCTGAGTTTTATTAACGGTTTCTTGAACCAAATCAGCCAATTGAGCTAATTGATTTTCAGTAATTCCTGTGTTTTTTCCCATATTGATATGCGATTGCAACTGTCCTTCTACTCCATCCAAAGAAGCAAGAGCAGAAATCGTCACGATTTCTCTTTGCTTATAAGTCAGCACATTGCTCACAAAAATATCGGCAAAAAGATGTTCTTTTAAAAAAGCGTCAACCCGTGGAGCAAACTCACCAAAACCTGGTGCTGGTTTGGTTTGTGGCATTTTTGTAAGTTCTTCAAGGGTTTTTCTGCCTTGTTCATATTTGTCTTCAACATTATTTTCGACAATGATTTTCTTTCCTTCGATATCATTAATACCTTTTGATTTTCTTTCGTCTAAAACTGATTTAAAAGTATTAATAGCATTCAGACTTCTCGGAAAACCACAGTACGCATACAATTGAACCAAGACTTCTTTAATTTCATTAATCGTCAAACCAGAATCCAATCCGGCATTCAACTGAAGTTTTAGACTTCCAAGATTTCCAGTTGTCGTGAGTGAAGAAATCTTTACCAAACTTTGTTCTTTAGCATTCAAATTTTGATTGGTTTTATTTTCTTGTGCATTCATTTTTGTTATACTTAATGTGAGAATAAAAAGAATTATCCATTGTAGAAACTTGTTTTTGCTCATCATTGAAAATTATTTTTTGTTGGCTTCAGCAAATTCTTCATCGGAAACAGCTTCCAGCCAAACATTTTGATTGGTCTGCGGATTTCCATTCGTTGCTAAATGCGAAAACCAGTTGTCAGCATTGGCACCGTGCCAATGCTCAACATTCGGAGCAATTTCTACGATATCTCCGGGTTTTAAACGACGTGCGGGTTTTCCTCTTTCCTGATATAAACCTTCGCCACCTACAACAATCAAAAGCTGTCCGCCTGTGTGGCTGTGCCAATTGTTACGACAACCCGGTTCAAATGTGACATTAGAAAGAGGAACATTTAAATCTTTATTGCTTGTAAGTGGCGCCAAATAGGACTTGCCAATAAAATACTGCGCATAAGCCGTGTTTTCTTCACCTGTCGGAAAATCACTTATTTTAGGAATATCTGTACTCATTTCGTTTGATTTTATTTTGTTTGAATTTACTTTATTTTGTGCGATTACAGTTGGACTAAACGCTAAAAGAATGATGATTAAATATTTCATTGTTTTACATTTAATTTATGCAATTGTTTTGATGATTTTTGCAGGAACTCCTCCCACCACAACATTGTCCGGAACATCTTTAGAAACGACCGCTCCGGCTGCAACTACAGCATTTTCTCCAATCGTAACTCCCGGTAAAATGGTTGCATTGGCTCCAATCCAAGCATTTTTCTTGATTAAAATGGATTTTCCAATTAATCCTTTTCTATGTTGAGGTTCTAAAGGATGATTTTCCGTTATCAGGTTTACTTTCGGGCCGATTAAAACATCGTCTTCAATGGTAAGTCCTCCTAGAGTCAGAAAAGTACAGTCGAAATTGATGAATACATTTTTACCAATATTGAGATTCTTTCCATAATTGATGTAAATAGGTGTAAACACCACTACATTCTCCAATTCTTTGCCGATAATTTGACTTAATATTTTTAAAATCTCATCCGGTTCTGTAGAATTATTTAATTCAATCAGTTGTTTCTTAACCTTATAAGAAGCTTCCAGCAATTTGTGAATTTCCGGATCGCCGGGCATTATTGTTTCACCATTTTTTAGTCTGGTAAAGATATCTTCGTTAAAACTCATTATTAAATATTTAAAGAAATAAAAAGGATGAATCCGCTTTTTAAAAAAGCAGATTCAGCTATTGCAATGTTCAATTATTTTAAATTGGTTCTGAAGAAATTATCCAGTTTTTCAAAAGGAATCACATCTACCTTGTCGTATAAGTCAACGTGAACCGCATTCGGAATAATCACCAATTCTTTCGGTTCCGCAGCCATTTTGTAAATGTCTTCTGAAAAATACCTTGAATGTGCATTTTCACCAGCAATTAAAAGAATAGGTCTCGGTGAAATTTCTTTGATGTAACTTAAAATGGGCATATTCATAAATGAAAGTGCGCTGGTCAATCTCCAACCTTTTGTTGAATTTACTGAACGCTCGTGAAAACCTCTTGGAGTTTTGTAATAATTAAAATAATCTTTTACAAATTGAGGCTCACTGCCAGTTAATTTTTCCGGAAGATGAGAAGATGGATATGCTTGTTCCCCGGTTTCTACATCTTTCCATCTTTGCAGATTCAGGTCTACGAGTTTTTTTGTTCGTTTCTCAAGTGTAACTACATCATTATATCCTTTAGAAATCACTCTTGTCATATCATACATACTCGTGGTCGCAACGGCTTTTATTCGCTTATCGATTGCAGTAGCATTCAGTGCCATTCCTCCAAATCCGCAAATTCCGATGATCCCGATCTTATTTCTGTCTACATTTTTCTGAAGTCCCAGGAAATCAACAGCTGCACTGAAATCTTCGGTATTGATGTCGGGTGAAGCTATATTTCTTGGTTCGCCACCACTTTCGCCTGTGTAAGAAGGGTCAAAAGCGATAACAGCAAAACCTCTTTCCGCCATTTGATTGGCATACAAACCTGAAGACTGCTCCTTCACCGCACCAAACGGTCCACTGATTGCCAACGCCGCCAGTTTTTCGTTTTCTGCATTTTTTGGAAGATATAAATCTCCGGAAAGTATGATTCCGTAACGGTTTTTAAAGGTAACTGCTTTTCGGGTAACTTTATCACTGAGTTGGAAAGTATAATGTTCGTTTTGTTCTGTTGCATTCATTTTTCCTGGATTTGATTTTTTATTCTGCGCAAATGCCTGTCCCATGAAAAGAAAGGACAGAGCCATCACTGTTGTTATTATTTTCATATCTGAATTTTGTTTTAAAAATTACTGATACAAAATTAGAAACAGCGTAGTTCTGACAGTTAATGATAATCAAACCAAAAATTAAGAAAATCAAACCTCAGTCAAACGAAATGCTTTTGGATTGGTTCCGGTTTGTTTTTTAAAGAAATTATTAAAATATGTCGGATAATCGAATCCCAATGCGAAAGCTATTTCTGAGATATTCCAGTCGGTGTGCTGCAGCAATGCTTTTGCTTCTGTGAGAATTCGTTCCGTAATATGAGTCGTTGTGGATTTTCCTGTAACTTCTTTCACGGCTCGATTGAGATAATTAACGTGAACATTCAAATTTTTTGCAAAATCCTGAGCTGATTTCAATTGCAGAGATTGGTCTGTAGTTTCGATGGGAAATTGTCTTTCCAACAGTTCCAGAAAAACGGACGATAATCTTGATGCTGCATTTTTGTTCTGGTCAAAATCTTCTGCAGGTTCTAATTTCAAAGATTCGTGGATAATTAAACTGATGTAATTGCGAATCAGCTCATCCTTGTAGACATAATCGCTTTTCTGCTCAGCAATCATTTTTTGAAAAATCGTATTGAGAAAGAGTCTCTGTTCTTCGGTAATTTTCAGAACGGGAGTTCCGCCAATTTTAAAGAAAGAAGATTGCTGGAGGCTTTCGGAACGTTCAGAATTCTTGAAAAATTCCTCAGAAAAAAGAATGGTATAGCCTTTATAAGTTGTTGAAATGGTTTCCCAGGAATACGGAATATGCGGATTTCCAAAAAAAAGCACCGTTCCTTCCTGCTCGAAACTTTTATCAGAATAATGAATTTTACTTTTCCCTGTCGTAAGGCAGATTTTATAAAATTCTTTTCTGCTGTAGACACGGGTTTCACTTCCATCCTGTTCAATCTGGAATGCACGGAAGCCTTTTAGTTTTAATTCAGTATTAAACTCCGAAACAACTCTTTTTAGCTTTTCTTTCATTTTTCAAAGTTAAGAAAATCAAACTAATCAGCTCTAAAATCATTACAGAAGTAAAACGTCAATAGAATTCTCTGTCGAAACAAAAAATTCTATCGCTTTAAAAAATCTTGAAAAGACTTAATACTTTACAATTTTGTATTATGAAATTGTTCTCGATTCAATCATTACGAAATACCCGATTCTTTCTTTAATCAGCCATTTCCCATTTTGGAAATTTTACAAATGTTTCACGCAGGAAATAAAACAATTCCTAGTCTAATTGCCAATGGCGAAGTGGTATGTGCAAGTGCTGTTTCAAGTGGACCTCTATTACTTTCCGAAAAAGAAAATCTTCCGAAAGAATTAACTGAAAACGAAATTTTTGAAATTATCAAAGCATTTGGTGATACCAGTAAGAAATTTTTCCCACGCGATCCGGAGACAAAATAAATGGTATCAATACCATTCATACTTTCTGCAAGCGTATCAGCATTGCTGAGCAGATCAATATAAACGTGCTCAATATGGATCTGTATTATTTGCTGAATTTGGATCTCTTGAGCCTGCTAAAACTGATGCTGACGAGCTAATTTATTAACCAAGAGAGATCCTACTCGATCATTTGCGCCAATGACCAATACTTTCATAAGTTTAATTTTTAAATAATCTGTTAACGGGATGTGCTCGGTGCCTGCCCATGAAATTGTTTATATACAAATTTATGTATTCTGTAAAGAGCACACTATCCTTTTTAGTTCAAATAAATTTACTAATTAGTCCACATCATATAATATATTGGAGAAAAGTGAATCACAATATTCCAGCTCTTTTCTCAGCTAATATTTTGGTCACCAACCAATATGTTATCAATCGTTAAGATATAAAATAATTATTCTAGCAAATCAAACTGATTTATAAGAGCCAATCTTCCGGAAGTGTGTTTGAATAGCATCTTTTAAGTTTATACGTAAAGATAATATTTATATACTCCTTATTTTCAACCATATAATTCTAAGACATTTTCTATATCAGTAAAAAAAGAGTTTGGATAGCCCCAAATTTTATTTTGAACGACAGCTGTTCCATTCTTCACGATAATATTGAGTTCAATTTCAATTCTTAAAAACTTACAAATACCCTCTCAAAAATGAGAGGATATTGGCATTCTATTAGAGCATGATTTTAGTTCGGCTTGGAACTATGATTGTATATCAGTATCATTGATAATTAATCCCCATTTATTTTTCATATAATCATTTAGCGGTGTACTCCAAAAATAAGGAGGCGAGCAATACTCACTTATTTCTGGAAAGATCGTCTGAATCCGTTCTTCATAAATAGGATTTTCTTCAAATTTTTCTGATATCCCAAAATATTTTTCATTGATAAAACGTGTAAGCTCATCATCATTATGCAACCCTTTGTTCTTTAATTGATCCAGCTTTTTAAAAAATTCAATTACAACCTCTTTATATTGCTCATCATCAATAGTTGAAAGGGATTCAAAATTCAAATAGGTATCTATAATATGATTTACTTCTGTTATCTTACTGGTTTCCATAATGGTGCTGTAGCTTGTATTTGGGTTCTAAATTGTTGTAACATTATTCTTCCGACTGGTGTTATATTTGCATGATTGATCTTATCTACATTGATACCTAAGCCGGATCTGTACACATCTGTGGCTTTTATTCTAAATAGAGTTGTTTTAGGAGTAGCAAATTCTACAACCGGAACAACATTGCCATATCCTGGTGTTACTGACATTCCCATTCCTGAACTGCCATAAACATAATCCGTATCAGCTTTTATTTCACCAAAGATATTATTAGACATATCCTTATTTCTTATTCCTAAAGTATTAAGAGAGTTACCCAATTCAGGAAGTCCTCCAACACTTCTCATATTTCTGTACAAATATAAGTTATTTAAGTCTTCAGGTTCGTCTGCCGGAGTATCAACCGCAGCATCTCCATGCAGTGTCCAGATTGCTACAGCTGAAGCAAGGATCGTTAATAATGAAAGTCCTGCTCCGGTTCCGGCTATAGTACCCGTACCTGTTCCGACTCCCGTATTTCCCCAGCCTACAGTAAGTGGAATTGCTGTTCCTAAAGATGAGCCCTGCGTAACGTATTTTGCCTCTCCATTAAAACCCAGATAGGTATGTCCCGTATTCTGCTCAGAACTGTTGGTAATGACAACATTATCTACAACGCTTCCGTCAGGGCGGAAATCTGTGAAACCTCGTTTTGTATATTCTTCATCTCCCTGCTGCATTCCAGGCAAAAAGACCCATGCTCCATTTCTATAGCCCCAGCCAGCCCCTTCTCTTCCGTCCGGATCAATAAAATTTACCGGATTATCAAAGGCATAATTGTAAGGGTTCAGCCTTGTCATTTTTTCAGCCAACGGATCCAGGACTCCCCATCTTCCAATCTCTGGCATGTACATTCTTGCTCCGTAGTCGTACATTCCGGATTCTTCCTGAAGTTCCTTTCCGTTATATTTGTATTGATATGAAGGATTTCCAACACCATCATTGTAACCACGGTGCTTTAATCCAAAAGGATAATAGTTGTTTTCTTCAATAACCTGTACTCCGCCTGTCCCATTGCTTGTATAGCTAAGCCTTACATTTCCTAAATGATCTGAATAATTGTAAACATATTTATTATTTTCGAAATTATAATATCCTTCAGCGGTAGGAATGAATTTTAAAACCGGAGGGAATATTTGTGTTGTATTCCCCTGCACTTCATACTGAAAACCATCCAGATAATCCGTCACTGTAGAGGACTCCGTAGTATTTTTACCTACTCCGTAAATATATTTTTTATTCAGCTTTACACCATCCGATCTATAAAGATACTGAGTCGTAACATTTTTTATAAGATCTCCCAAAAACAAATCCTTTACAACGTAGGTCTGATCGAAAGTAAACTTATCTGCCAGATCGAGATGGTTGTAATCGATATCCATAATCCCTCTATCTTTCTGATCTGTCATATTTCCATTGAGATCGTATCCAATAGTATTTCCGGAACTGTCAGGATATCCGCTGTAATTACCTGAATTATCTTTGACAGAAGTCAACCTGTTACCTATATAAGTGTACGTTAAATTATCTATAAGAAGCGGTTGATTATTGTATGATTTCTGATATCTGCCTAAACTTCTGATATTTCCTCCAATATCATAGTCTGCCCATTCATTATAAAAATTATTTTCAATGACTGTAGCACCCGGAGTTGTAAAACGACCAAATGCGAATCTGTTTAAAGTATCATAAGAAAAATCATATCTTCTTAAAACATTGTCACTTTGTGTTTTCCAGTCGATCTCAGAAATATTTCCGTTAAAGATTGCGTATGCTTCAGTATTTTCAGGATTCTGATATTTAATGGAATAACCAAATAATTTCCCATTTACAAGATTATCTGGGTCATTTATTTTTGTCATCCAGCCCCTGATATTATATTGATAATCTATTGTCTGAAGGGGATTAGAAAAACCTGCCCCTCCAACTTTTTTGCCTGACAGCTGGGAAATTTCGTTGTATGTATTTTGAGTCAGTATCTCTTCTGTATTATTATCTACCTTATGTTTATGTACAAGTAATCTGTTTTGCGAATCATATTCAAATGTTTCTTTTATAATCCTCTCCGTATCAGTATTCAGCCTTTTGTGTTTCACAATAGTTTGTTTTACTGCTCCTGAAAAGTCAAGTACAGATTCTGTAGAAGTATAGCCTCCTAAATGGTTGATAGAATAGGTTCCGATTTCCCTGCCTTTCACATCATAATAAGAATAATTCCTAGTCCAGTTATCGTTCTCAATATTTTTTATCAGTGTTAATAAACCAAGCCCTTTGGTATTATTAACATCAGTAATATTATCCGTAACCGCATTTGCTGGATGTGCCGGATTAAAACTATACGGCGGATAAGTATCGTAATAATTTACGCTGAGCAATTTAAAATTAACAGTTGGATAGGTAGTATTACCCGGATAATAGACCTCCATTCCTGCACTATTAAATCCTATAGAAGCCTGTCTTAATGTATTGTTGTTGGTGAAGGTATTGATTGTACTTTGTTCAAAAATTCTGCCCTGGCTTCCATAAGCCTGTGAACTTGTATAAATTCCTTTATAAACTATTCTGCTGAATTGGTCATATTTTGTAAACATCCATTGTTTAGCGGCTCCAAGATTCGCATCCTGAGCCAATACTAATCTGTTTTGTTTATCATACACCATATACTGCCACCCTTTTCCGGGGAGCTTTTTTTCCACAAGCCTGTTTACTCCATCATAATGGTATTGATAGCAAAGATCATTTAGAATAAATTCCGGAACTTCGACGTTGCTTCCCGTTCCATATGCATTAAAAAAATCCATAACCGCTTTGGGCGGAATAATATAAGCCAACTGATTAAATTCGTTATAAACGTAATAAGTATCTGCATTTTCATCATCCTGTGATATCTTACGAAGCAGTATTATGTTTCCGTATCCATTTGTAAATTGTACCGCTTTGTTTCCGTCCTCATCAGTTACTATACTTTTATATAACTGATTTACCGCATACTCATTTTCCCAGACAACCTTTGAGTAGGTGGTATTGTCTGTTACGGTTGTGGTTGTAACGAATCTGGCCACATGATCGTCCAGAATATTAGCCTGATATTTAAAATTAACAGGATGGTTTTGCCAGGCCAGCCCCGGCTGCACATTTGATAAGACCCTTTCTATTGGAGAAGCTTCAATATTTTTATGAGTAAATGGAAAATTATCTCCATAATAATTTGTAGCATTCGAGTTAACGCCTGACTGAATAGCTCCATTAAGAGTATTCATTGGTGAAGGGAGCCATGAATCTACTTGTCTGCCAAATTCATCATAGCTAATTGGTGTCACCAAATCTTTACCTTGTGGAGTTGCTTTTACATTAATCAGCTGCTTGGGTCTTCCAAATTTATCAAAGTATTGAACTGTTTCAGAAACTTTAGGATCACCAGACGCAGGATAATCAAGATAGTTTTTAGTATAAATATAATTTTCGTTGCTGCTGGGTACAGTTTGTATTTGTGCATACAATGTACTTACCAAAAACAGCATACATAATAAAATCAGAGTTTTTTTCATGGTTAATTAGTTTACGGGAAAGTATAGCTCATAATTATAGGAAGTATTGTTGGGGGTAGAAACTCCCAAATGTCTTCTTATTATAATCTCCCCATTGGTTTTAATTGTATAATACACCTGTCCGTTGTAAGATGAATAATCTGATGTTGGCCTGCAGTTTCCTACAATGTCAGCCACTTTTACACCTGTTGTCGTCCAAGGTAAATTGACTGAGTTTGATCCGGAGGAAAACCCAAAACTTACTTTATACATTGCATTAGTAGTAACAGAAGCGCTTCCTCCTCCCGAAATCCCTATAGATGTATTGAATGAAAGACTGCAAGATATTGTAGAGTTACATAAACCATTGGCATTGGCATAATACTGACCATTAGCAGCAATATCATTAAGGGCTGTCTGATCTGCCAGTGTCTGACTTATAGTGGAGGAGTACTTTCCTGCAGGCACAGTATAAACAATAGGTGCGGGAGTTGCTCCTGACTGGCTACAATTATTTTTTGTAAATGACTGACTTTTGGAAGTATTATAATAGTAAACCGTAGGTACATATCCATATTTATACTCTTTTACAGTTTTTCCTGCTCTGTCTGTTATTTTCTGAAGCCTCAATGCATTATCATAAATATAACTCTCTCTTGTACCAGCCGGCATTGTAATACTTCTAAGCCCTATCAGTGGATCATAAGTATAGGTTGTTACCTGATATGCTGCAAAAGCAGAATTACCCCTGAAATTATCTAAAGTACTTAATAATGCAGTCTCATCATTGTTTGGCAAAGCCGCTGCATCGTTATTTGAAGCATTCACAATACTGCTAATAAGGGAGGAATCAATATCTGAGAATTTAGCTCCATCTATCTTAGCGATGGGTTTTGTCTGATTATACCCCCAGATAACAGTGGTCGGCACACCTTCCCTGTTTGTAAATTGCTGTAAATTTCCTTTGCTGTCAAACTTATCGTATGTCATTTGTACAACTGGTGAATTAATCAGGATATTGGTAGAAAGATCGGCATAAGGCAAGGGGAATCCAGCTGTTTTCAAATCAGCATCAGCCTGACTCGATGGAAAATTTTTATATACTGTTGATATGACCTTTCCCTGGTCCGTATCATTTTTTTTCTTGATTGAACTTTGAAGTTGTGAATTGGCAACAATATTTAAATTAATCAAGTATTGCATTCCCTGTGTCAAAGGATAGGCAAAAGAGTTTTCTGTAATGCTTCCATCAAAATGAGTTATCTTCTCTTTTGTTGGGAGAAAAAAGGGTTCCTGATAATTGTACGATATTGGTACACCATTATTTAAAACCGGGTTGGCTCCAAAATATTCCTTTGTGACCTGTTCTTCATTAAAGTTACTGATACTTAAATAATTATTCCGGTTAATCTTTTTATATAATACAAGATTTTCTGGAGTATTATCAATAATCAGACTCCAGGAAGGTTTAAAAATATATGAGTTAGAAAAGTATACATTAAAATCTGTACTAACATCCTTCCCGATTTTGTAAATATAGGTTTCTGTTTGCATTGGAAAAGCTGCTCCTTCACCGTAAACTTCTTTGCTAATCAACTTTGCTCTTAAATGGCTGCGGTTTTTGAAATAATTTTCATTCGCCACAAGCCTACTTCCATAAACACCACCCGTATGATCTTCTGTGTGAGGATAAATATTAGGATAATTACTAAATCCCGTAAAAGAAAACACCTGCTTTCCTTTTCCGGTTTCTTCTTCGGTCACTTTTTCATATATCACAAAACTTCCGTCATCAGTTTCAGGCATATTCTGCTGTGACAAATACACCGCCGGATAAGAAGCAACACCGGAATCGCTGACACTGTTGTACCATCCCCCAATTCTGTTAGTAGTCATAGAAGGCATACTTCCTATAGTCCCCGAAGAAGCGCCACTATCGTTCAGATATTTATACTTAATCGTTCTGGCCGTATAGTCATCAAGTATCTTTTGTTCTTTGACTCTGACTCCACCACCCAGTTGTTCCTGGCCATTCAAAAGAAATCTATTTAGCTCATATGCAAATTGGAAATACCCTCCTGTAGGAGTTGTAATCTGGTTCAGCATTCCTATAGACGCTTGATTATCCGGAGTCATGTCTATATCACCATATAAAAAAGTGGTTCCATTAAGTGGAAGATTATCAAATTTGAACTTCTGATTTATGATTTGATAATATGTTTTAGGAAAATTTCCGGCCGATTGCTGTTTAAAATTACCGAAAAGATCTCTATAATTTTTGGTAGCTTCCGAAGTTCCTTTTGAAGGCATTGGAAGGGGATTATAATCAAGTTTATAATTGTAGAGAAAAGTATCATCTTTATCATAAAATGCAACATCGTCTAATCTTAATCTTAAATCCAGGTCACTTGAAACTTGCGTATTTTTGAAATAACCATAGTTTAGTTTCACCTTTTTAACAATCTGCCCGTTAACATCATAAACAATAACCTGGGAAAGTGCCCGTTTAGGATTTACGTTATTATTATCATCAAAAGCATCGGATCTGGTAAAATCATAGAAAAATTTCACCTTACCTTCACTCCAGTTAATTTCTTCTACATAATGATATACAGTATTTTGAGCATATTTATTGCTGGTATAATCTACGGGTGAAATACCACCTCCCGGATAATTGATAATACTGCCCCCATTTCCATAATTAATAATATATGAACTTAAAATTACTTTACCTTTATCAAGATCCTTAAGCTTAGTCTGAGATTGCTGGAACTCTTTATAGGTAAAAGTTACTTTTTTATTGGAAGTAACATCCAGTATAGAATCGAGATTCCACGTATTAATATCAATATTATAGTTATTTTTTAAGATAAGCTTGCATATTGACATTTCACTTTTGGGATATTCAGGTGATGAATCTGTAAAACTACTGAAAGGAAACTCAGTTGTGGAACTGATATTGACATCGTTTGTTTTAAATGAATATACATTTCCATATGCATTGATTACCTGAAACTGATCATAATCTTTAGCATTGTTTCTTAACAATGAATAATTATTCTGTATAGCATAATTATCAAGATTGCCCAATTTCATACTACACTCCGTAGGAAAAACAGTATTCCATCCCATCCATCCTTTATTGGGAACATTACTAATGTCAAATTTATCATACTTGTTGACATAAATTTTGTTGCCAAACCCATCTAATTCATGGCCTCTGTAACCGTACGTACTAAATCTTGTATCCCAATTGCCGTCCTGATTTGTTTTTTTATTTAAATAAAATTTGGAATTTAATCCAGGTGCGACTGCAAAAAAAGTGTCTGCCGCCATATCTGTATATTGCTCGTAATTTGAAGATGCGGCAGTAATTTTGGAGTCCGGCATAAATTCAACATCACTATCATTAACCAGTCGTCCTTTTTTACTTACATACTGCCCCCAATCTGAGGATGCATCATACACTGTTATCCATGTTAGCGAAGATTCATCCCATTCTGCACGGGGATAATTACTTGAATTCTGGTTGACTCTATATTTATTATCATCAATATCATTAACAAACTTTGTCACATTACCTCCGGCTATTAAAACCCAATCTAATCCAACATTCGTGCTTTCCTGAGTTACTTTTACCCCGTTTGATGAGTATTTTAACATTACCGGAACGCTAATATTTCCTTCTTTAACTTCAAAAATAGGAATTGAATATTCTGCCCTGCCGGTTGCATAATTAATCGGAATGAGTTCAGATTTAATTAATTGTGAAACTTCAGGAGTTGTAACAGTAAAAGCTTTAGCTAAGTAATCATCTTTATTGGTTGAATTATTCGTAGTAGTGGTTGTTTTCGCCAGAACTTTAATGGTATCTGATTCTTTTTTTGTCTTCTCCTTTTGTCCGTAAGTAAAACAGAAAGATAGAATTAAAAATATAAAAAAGTGTTTTTTCATGGTTATTTCTTAATCAGTTTTGAATTCGCTGTTTTATTCGTATCTGTTTTTATCGTCACCAGATATGCTCCCTGGACCAGAGCCTGTGTATTGATTTTAGTTACTCTGCTTTTAGTTTTTACGCTCTGAAGCTGTCTTCCACTCATATCATACAACAGAATATCGGCATCTTTAAAATCAAAACCGATTTCTACGTAAGCATAATCTGAAACAGGGTTGGGATAGATTTTGATGTCATATTTCTCAATCAGCTGATCAACTTGCTTGTCTCCCAGCTTCACGATCTTCCAATTCTCTTTCCCCAACTCTTCTGCACTGGTTCCGGCAAGAATAAAGGATCCGTCTCTGTTGAGTTTCAAATCGAAAAGTCTCTCTTCTTTCTTTCTGGATTCTCCTTTGACATGTTTTCTCCACTGCTCATTGCCATTATGATCCAAGTATAGCATCCAGAAGGTTTCATCATCAGTCTGTATTCTTCCTTCTGTCTGAGTATATCCGCCTAATAGAATTCCTTTAGAAGACTTGTCATCTGCCGAGTGAAGTACACTCATACTCATTAGGATATCTCTGTTCTTAAAATTGTAGGATTTCTGCCACTGTTCATCACCTCTTTCATTTAAAGAAACCAGCCAAAGGTCTGTTCCTTCTTCAATACCTACGGTTTTGTTTCCTGACCTTTCTGATCTGGATTCACCACCGATGATAAAGCCATTTGAAGCCAAAGCTAAAGTTCTGATATGATCATCTCCTTTGCCTCCAAAGTTTTTCTCCCATTCTACTTTTCCGTTCTTGTCTAGCTTGACAATCCAGTAGTCGCCTTCACCGAAGTTGTCGCTTTGTTTTGAGGTTGCAGATAGCGGGCTCTGAGTTGCAGGTTTATCAGTCGAAGTAATAGTGTTGATCGTTGGTTGCTGATTATTCGTTTTAACGGATGAACTTCTTGAGTAGATTCCCAGTAAAGCTCCTCCATCTTTCGTTGGAATCATCTTTTCCACTTCATCTAAGCCTTTCCCGCCTAAGATTAATTGGGATAATTCTTTTCCATTTTTATCGATTCTGGTAACCCATACATCTTTGGAACCATAACCTTTTGAAGAATTCTGTACATTTCCGGCAATAACGAATCCCAAATCTGTAGTTTGAATAACCGCTCTTGCTTCTTCGTCTGAAGAACTACCCAAGGTTTTTTGCCATAATTCATCACCGAATTCATTGATTCTGATCAGCCAGATATCTGATCCTCCTTTAGAATTGTCTTTTTTATCGAACCCTTTTCCTGAAAAAGAGGTTCCAGCTACTAGAAATCCGCCATCTTGTGTGGTAACTGTTGCAGACAGATAATCATGGTTGGATCCTGAGAAGTATTTTTCCCAGACTTCCTCTCCTTGCTGATTCAGTTTCACCAGGTGAAAATCGTAACCATTGTTTTGTTTATTTCCGGATGTTTTCTGCTTATTGCTTTGAATAGAGCTTCCGGTAACCAAATATTGCTGATCAATTGTTGTGGTGACCTGACTCAGGAAATCCTGGGTAGAGGATTTGATGTCTTTCTGCCATACCACTTCCTGAGCAGATATACTTAAGCCTGTGTACAATACACATACATTCATGAAGAGTTTCCGCATTAGTTTTTTTTTGTACTCGAAAAGTATTACAATATCGAAACTAGTAGGGAAACAAAGTGTTATTTATTCTTTAAGAAAACATTAACACTAAAATCACTGTATTAACTATCCTTCTAGAAAAGCAAAATACTGGAATGTAAAATACTACATTTATGTTTTTTTTAATTGAATTTTTTATTTTGTAATCAAGTATTTTCGGGGAGAAAAATGTATTAGGTTCCACCCGCCGAGAACAAAAACAAAATGGAAACTTACCTGACAAAGGCAGGCGTGAAACACAAGATCATTACCATAAAAGATTGCGGACACGACATGATTACACAAGGTAAGATGAATGGTGCAGAAGAAAACGGGCTTCTATACCTATTGGCAATGGCAGAAATAGCCGGAGGAATTTGTCAATTCAATTTTTGAATTCATAAACAAATAAAAAATGCAGCAGGAAAACTGTTTAATCAGATCCGAAATTTCGAAGTAAAATACAGCATCTCAAATATAGATAATACAACCTAATCTCATAACAGTTTACGGTTGTTGCACTATAATGTACCGGAAGCTTCACTGACTTTTAGTTCTATAAAATCTAAAAACTCAAATCCTGATTTGTAAAACCTTTAAAATTTAGAATTTGATTTCGTTAGAATCAAAAATATAATTATCTTTAATACAGTTTATTACAGCTAAATTCATCATATAACCTATTTGTCCACGAAAATTTCAATAAACGGATAAACAATAGCTTAAAATGAGTTCTAAGTTTTGTATTATTACACATACAAAATATGAGAAAAGTGAATTATAAACTAAGAGAATTTCTAAAAACTCTTAGAGATGCTTGCCATGCTTACATAGTTGCTTTTCACCATCGCTGTTTTTCAACTCGCAATTAAAACCTATATTTTATGAGTGATATACCAACTTCTTCTTCTTTTAATTGTGCCGATGACGAAGCGCATCATTACGATCATTTCCTTGGCCCTCTTTTCTTTGAACCCTGGGGCATAGAGGTTGCAGGACGCATTGATTCAGCGACAGTTTCTGTTGCATTAGAGATAGCTGCGGGAACAGGTAGAGTTACGCGGCATATCAGAAAGAAAATCATGCCCTCGGCAAAGCTCATCGCCTCGGATATTAACGCTGATATGTTAGCCGAAGCAAAAAGAAAATTGGCCCATCTTGATATTGGGTGGCAAGTGATAGATGCACAAGATCTTCCATTCGACGATAATAGTATTGACTTAGTGGTATGTTGCTTTGGATATATGTTTGTTCCGGATAAACACAAAGCATTTAGTGAAGCCTATCGTGTTTTAAAGCCAGGCGGGACCTTCATCTTTACTACGTGGGATAAACTGGAATATAATATGGTATCTTATGTCTCAAGATTGGTAGCAGAAAAATACCTGAAAGATCCTTTGCCTGAATCATACAATCTTGCTGTGTCTATGAGTGATAAAGCCGTCATAAGATGCCAGTTAGAAAATGTGGGATTTTCAAAAATACTCAATGAAACTATAGAGCAGTTTTCGATTTGCACAACCGCAAAAGAAACTGCGGCAGGCCTCGTTGAAGGAGGGTTTGTTTTTAAAGAGATCAGACAGCATTATCCAGAATGGATGGATGAGATAAAAATAGAGCTTGAAAAAAAACTTTCAGAAAAATACGGCGCCGAACCAATGATTGCACCCATGAGCGCAGTAATCAACCAGGCATGGAAATAATTAGCAGCAGCCTTAGGTTATTCATTCTGATTTGGATATCTTATCTTTATATGCGTTGGAATTGAGATGTTTTATAGAATAAAGAGAATGAATATTGCCGATTTAACATCTATTTTCCACTTATTTCTGACCTTCTTTATTTTTAAAATCTGTGACAGTCTTTCCATCGTAACGACTCACACCACTTCCAGAGCCCAACCAAATACTTCCATCGTTAGCTTCCACTATCCCCAAAAAAGCCATTCTTCCTCCTGACTTAATTTCTGTTAAGGTGGGGACTTTATTGTACAAGGACTTTGCATCGTAACGTGAAAGTGCCCAGGTTTGTGGATTTACTTCACCCGTAGTCCAGATATTTCCTTTTTTATCTTCGATTATAGCATAAGCGCCTCTCTGCGAAACATTGGTAAAGGTACTGCCATCATAACGCCAGAGACCATGAACATCACCGAACCAAATATTTCCTTTTTTATCTTCGATTATTGACCAAATGTTGCTGAAGGCTTTACCCTCTTTATTTTTGAAAACAGTAAATGTTTTTCCATCATAAAAACACGCCTCACCTCTTGTCCCAATCCACAATTTTCCGGTTTTGTCTTCCATGAATGTGTTAATAACATTATTGGGCAGTCCGTCTTTCATTGTGAAATTCCGAAAAGATTTTCCATCGTAACGGCTTGCTCCACCTCCTGTGCCAAACCAAATATTACCGGCTTTATCTTCATATATATGAAGTGCTGAATTACTGCCCAGACCATCCTTTGTTGTAAAATGCCGGAAGGATTCACCATTGTAATAATAGACTCCTGAATCCTTGGTACCCAACCAAAGATTTCCTTTTCTATCTTCCAGAACATCCCAGAAGCTGGAGAAACAGGGCGAGCTTATTTTACCTGTTAGATTAGTAAAAGATGTTCCATCGTATCGAAACACGCCAAAATAAGAAGCAATCAAAATGTTTCCGTTCCTATCTTGTTTTACATTCCGGACCATACTCATAGGCACCTTGGAGGTTTCCGCCTCTTTAAGCTGAGACTCGGAATAGTTAGCTCTGCCAGACTTGATATTTTCCTGTGATACTTTTGTTTGGTTTTGTCCACATGAGATGTAAAAAACAAATATTAACAAAACATATAAGTGTAGGTGTTTCATGTTTTTTTTATTTTTAAAATCCTAGCAAAGTTGATCCGGTTAAATTACTTTAATATATTTCATTGTGAGGAATTTGCATTGTAAATAAAATGTAAACTTTGAAAATATTGAATAGTTACAGATGAATAAACCTCCTGATCATCATAGTTATTTACTCCTTCTTATAACTTCTTTTACTCCGCCTTTGGTCAGAATTATAGAATTGTAAAGCCCCATACTGTCCGGAATAAATTCAATTGTTCTGTCATTATTATCTTTTCTAAAAAATTTGGTTTTAGATTCTGGGATAAGTTCCATCTCTGTACTATTAAAATAAAGCTTACCGTCAATTTTCAATATGGCAATTTTATCATACTTACCGACATATTGATCGTATAAACTTGTGTCTATTTCAATTCGGTGGTGTTTGTAAGGAAGGTCAACCTTTTTTCCCAATGCAATAGCGGAAAGTCCATACGCTATAATATGGGAAAATGATTCGTTATTAGAAAGTACAGTCACAAAAAGTTTGTCATCCGTAAATCGGTTAAAGGAAGTCATTGTACCAAAAAATCCTCCGTCATGGGCAATTAATTGATGTCCGTGATTATAAAACGGATTGATTATAAAGCCATATCCCCAATTTTCAGTGCTATAGGACTTAAACATTAATTTTTTCATCTGTGCGGAAAGAATATCTGTTCCATACAGAGCTTTATCCCATAAGGCCAGATCTTCAACAGTAGAATAAACGCCATCATGTCCTAAATTAATCTCCCAGTTGATATAGGGATTGTGAATAAGCCCGCTTTCTGTAAGACAATAAACCTTTGCTTTTTTTTCAACTATCGATTTATTATTACTGACGCCCGTATTATTCATCCCTGCTTTTTCAAATATATTCTTCTTTAAGAAAACGGCATACTTTTCACCTGACACTTTTTCAATGATCTTAGCCAATAAATAATAGCCAATATTACTGTAACTACCTCTAATTCCAGGAGAGAATTCATACGGTATTTTTTTTATTTCGGTATAGGCAGAATCTTTGTCCACAGAGCTTAAAGCTATGTCTTTAAAACCCATAGCCAACCCTGAAGTATGCGATAATAACATATGGATCGTAACACTATCGGACTTGGGATAATCTGGCAGAAATTTACTCAGTTTATCATCAAGGGACAGTTTCCCTTTTTCAATCAATAGAAGTATAGCTGTGGCGGTAAATTGTTTTGTGACTGAGGCCAACTGAAATTTAGTATCTATGGTGTTTTTAATATTCCACTCATAATCTGCCAAACCATACGCTTTTTTTAGTAAAACATGGCCGTCTTTCGAAACAAGAACAGTTCCACTAAAATTATTTATTTCAACCTGAGCCTGCATATATTCCGCAAGAGTAGCTGACGCATTTTTCTGTCCAAAAATAAGAATTGGGAATAACAGTATTATTAGGATTAGCTTCATAAATTATTTAATGACATTATTAAGCTGCAATGTTACTATTTAATAAACCAGCATCATTGTATTTTTGTAAACCCCACTAAATAAACATCCATTTTATGAGATCTTTTTCAACTGTTGTTATTTTTGAAAAAAAAACTTTTGGGGTAAAACCTGTTAATTTTTTAAAATCCCTGATCATATGTGACTGGTCAAAATAATCCATACTATAAGACAATCCTGCTCTATCTTTATTTTCAAGCTGGCTTTGAACAGCTGCCCTGAATCTGATGATTTTCTTGAACTGAGAAGGTGTTTTACAAATATACTGATCAAAATGCTTGTTTATCGTTGTTCGTGACCGACCCGTTGTATAAGACAATTTCGTCATAGATTGATTGATATTATCTGTATCGAACATTTCAGTCAGCACCTCCGCCAACAAGACATTCTCAAACGGATGAAATTTTGAAAGCCAATACAATTCTATTGCTCTGATTTTTTCATCCGGAACTTTTAAGGAAAGAATGGCTGCCATGGTTTCTTTATAATCCGCGTATGGACTAAAATCAGGAAAGCTTCCCTCTGAATAATCTCTTAAATTATTCGGTATAAAAGCATTTATCCCCAATGGTTTAAAGTAAGTAGTAATTTCATTGATTATACCTTCATAGCTGATCAATACAGGTTCATTAAAATTGCTTACCAGGTTGGTTTCAATTGGATTGGACTGGCAATGCCTAGTTGTTATTTTATTTTTGGTGACCAAAGTTTCTGTTTTCTCACTAATAGTGACAATTGTATAAATGCTTGGAAAGGTAAAATAAGTTGCAGAAGATTCTTCAGAGGTTTGCTCCAGAATATAAAAGCATTCAATATACTTTTTTAATATAGGATTTTCAGGTCTATAGATTTTTATTGTCATCCTTTTAGCTTTTAAATTAATGTAAATCCAGCTCGATTAACCAATATCTTTTTTCTAAATCAGAAAAGGAAAGATACAAACCAAAACATTAACAGGATTCAAACCTAAGTAAATAATTTACAAAATATTAATTACCAAATACATACACTTAAAACACATTCAATATATTTTAAAAATTGGTTAGATGTTCTTGCCAGTAGGTTCACAAAAAAATATCGCCACTTTAAACAAGTGGCGATATTTTTTTATCCGTTAATAACTCATAGGTGTTTCAATTTGAGAGACAAAAAATGTTATTCAGGCAATTTTTACCAGATTTGATATTTGCAGCTCTCACGGTAATACAACACAAATCCCACAATCAGAAGACTTTCATCCTCTGACTGTCGGTTTGGCTTTATCTTACATTATAGTAAGAAGTTTTTAATCTATATTCCGTAGAATAACTATTATATTTTTTTACCAGATAAACTTACAGTTCTGTTCTTGTTCTGCAATTATTCTTCCTGATTTTGTCACATACAACCTAAGGAAACAATTTGGGCTGATATTATATATTCTTTTGCCATATACATCAACTCCCATGGTACCTCCATTGTCAAAGTTATAAATAACGATCTGCTGTTTCGGATAGATTTCTTTGAAATTGACCACCATTTTAATCTGTTCTCCAATAACATGGATAAGCCTGTTTCTATCATCTATGCTAAGATTGCTGGAAGAGAATTCATATTCATGCGGATCTAATCTAACGGCATAATTCTTAGGATCAGATTGATCATTAACAATTTCATCTCTGAGACTCGATGTTCTGCCATTAGGAATAAACATTGTATCCGGGTTTTCATCCTCAGATTTAAAATTTTCACTGGCTTTTATGGAGCCTTTTACAGCTAACTTATCACTATCATTGGCTCCTCTTCCCATTCCGAAGCGAGTGGACTCTATATGAAAATTTAAACCTCCCAACCCATCATACTCGGAACCATAAGAATAATATTCTTTTCGTTTCGTTGCTAAAAATCTTTTCTGATGAATATCTACAATACCTGACTCATCACTATTGAGATGATTATCTGAAATCACTAAACCTGATCCTGTATTTACTGTAAAATCCTGGTTGAGCTGTAGCCCGTACTGAGTCATATAATTCCATTGCTGAATATTTGTTTCAGTAAAATCTGCCTCTGTCCAGAATTTATACCATGACGTCGTCCAGCTTCCATCAATTCCTTTTCTGATTTTCAACATCGGAATGCCGGAACCATTAATTCCAGTCTGATTGGCAAATGCTAACTGATAGGAAGAATCCCCTGTAGAGGCAGTGTTACCATCCCAGGGAGCATAGGTCATGATTCCTGCATAATTTCCGGATGCTCCCAAGCCTGCACTGTTAGATTTGGCAAAATCAAACCTTACTCTTTTAGACGTAGAATTGGGTGCAATATCATCTGCATTTCTTGATCCGTCTCTTGATGTTACAAAATAATTTGTAAGACTGACAGAATTGTTACCGCTAATCGTTAATTGCTGCCCGTTTTCACTTTCAGGAGTAGCACTTAATGCAATTTGGTTCCTGTTTACAGCATGAGTTCCTAACGTTCCGTTTGGAATCACAGGACTGTTGGTAAATGTCTTTGTATCGCTTATTGTTTCAACTCCATTTTTTCCAACAAATAAATTTAAAGATTCATTTTTTGTGTAATAATTAGATAATGGAGCGTTCGTAAGATATCCTGCATTAGCATGATTTCCCCAATTAAATGCGGTATTCCAGTTGTTTATATTTACTGCAGAAAAATCATTTGAATCCCAATCTTTTGTCCAGGGATACCAGGTTCCACTGAAATAGTACCTCCTGTAAACATCATTGTTATTAGCATAGGTAGTATATTCCTGAACTATATGTGTTGAAGTATAGTAAACTCTTAATTGACCTGCTAAGCCTGCAGGATAATTATTTGCAGAAGTTGCATTTGCATTTCCTGTCTGAACCCACCATCCTGTAGAAGTAATACTATTTAAATCTACTGTAGGACCTAAAATACCCTTGTAAAGAAAGCCTGTATTGTATGCTGATATCCAATCAGAAGAAGTTCCATCATTTAGTGTTGTAATTCTACCTGTATTATTAATTTTTACAACCTCAGTTAATGCCGGAATTTCCCCATTTGTACCCGTAGCACTCCCATAATTAAATGAGAAGTTTTTATGGTTATTCACTGTAAGTCCCCATGAACTCAATGATCCTCTTGGCTGAATAAAATCAGTGCCATTAAATTGTAAATTTTGGCCTAACCACACCCCATAACCCTGTGTCGTATTAGCGAGGTTAGTATGGAAAATAGCTGATCCTGCCGCCGTTTGACTGCCAAATAACAAATTATAAGCATCTACAAACTGAGTGTTATTAGCATTGATAACTACCTGACCCGCACTTACTGAATCTCCCTGAGGTCTCAAATAAACAATTCCTGAAGTTCCATCTCCTGAAATTAATGTAAATGCAGAGCCTGTTCTAATTCTGTTTACTCCCTGTCTTTGAACCTGAAGTTCACCCGCTGTACTGTTAATAGTTCCTGCAACTCCTATGTTACCTGATGTATAGCTATTCCCGGAAACATGAAGCCTATACCCATCCAGCGGTAATGAGGATCCATTTAATCCAATTCCTACCCTCTGATCTGATGTCCAGAGTAGTGCCTTAGTAGCATTGTAAGTTGTTGCACCGAAATATCCATACGACATTTTTACTGTCCCATCTGCCTCTACAGCTCCAAACCACGCAACAGTATCCACTACCCCATTAGAGCCTGCCAGCTGTAAAATATCTCTTGAAAATCCAGTTGCTGCCGTTACCGTAGATAAATCTTTTCTTATTGTACTACCAATAGAATGATTAAATGTAAGGGCACCAGTCATCAGATCTCCTGATTTATTCACATAAGCATTGTTATCCAGGGAACCATCCGCTTTTAAAAACTGAGCAGCTGTGCCGCCCGTTACTTTATAGCCTTTAGAAGTGTTATAATATGCGTATTTTACATCCATGTTAAATATCTTTACGCGTTACTGTTATGGATACAGCATTAGGTAAAGCAGAATCAAATTCAACATCTATTTTATTCGGATCGGTTAATCTTATTCTGCCTTCTATTTTGTAAAAGGTTACCGTGTCATACATGGCTACATCTACATTTCTGGTCCCTAAATTGTGTACCACACCACCTGTTCCGGAAATAGAGGTCGTGTACGACTTTACATTATTACTACCGGCAGTTACTCTACCTTTAGCATCAACGGTCACCTCATCATAAGTCCCGGCAGTTACTCCTGTTGCAGCTAATGTCAAACCTGAGGTAACATTGGCTGAACCGTCAAAAGTTGCTGTCCACGTAGCGTCACCTGAAGCAGAAATTGTTCTCGGTGTTGTCAGTTTTGCAGCTGATCCGGTTGTATTGACTGCTGCAGTTCCCGTTAATAATGTCGCAGGAACAGCAGTAATAGGAACTGTTACGTTTCCAGAACCGTCAATATTTTGTGCCGTTGCGGTAACTCCGGAAAGTGTAATAGTTCGTACTGTAGTCCACTTTGTAGCGGAAAGAACATTTTTTGCTGCATCTGCCGTGTTATCAGCATTCCCTAGGCCAACATGAGATTTGTTTAAGACTACAACACCGATTAATCCATTTACAGAATCTACAGCCCCTGAGGTGATATAAACGAACGTTGTTCCCGTCCATCGGTAAGTTTTGTTGGTATCAAGGGATACATAAATTTTACCTGTTTCACCAGTGATAAGCGTAGTATAACCCGCTTCTTTGTAAAATTTTCCGTCAGCAGTTTTATAATATCCCTCCAAAACATCATCCACATAAGATGGCAATTGAGATGCAGGCACCAGTCCTGATGCATCCAGTGCAGCAACTCCATTCGCAGCTCCTTTTTGTGATAACGGAATATAGTTAGCTAAATCCGATGTAGTGGGCATAGAGCCCAAAGACACCGTTATTCCATTGGTTGTCTGGGTAATTCCCGTAACCACATTTCCTGTACCTGAAGTAGTGACCGGTAAAGAAAATGAAGTGCCTGTCAATGTCAAACCGCTACCTGCGCTGTAGGTTGTATCGGTAGAAACTAACGTAATTGTATTTCCGGTCTGGTTAACCGCCATATTGGCACCTGCTGCAAGGGTAACATCTCCGGAAACCAAAGAACCGGATGCACCTCCTTTCAGACGGGTAATGGTATCTGGCGTTGTAAATGATCTGTTTGCTGACAAATCATAAGCTGTACCATTAATTGTTAAAGTACGTGTTTTAGGCACATAATCTAACGGATTTAAATTTCCATCATGCCAAAAAGAATTGATTCCCCTTGTACCGCCGCCGGCAGTTAAAATATCATTGTCTGTTTTCCCTTCTATTTTATATCCAACAGAACTTCGGTAATAAGCGTATTTAATGTCCATAATTATATTTTTTTAATTGTTAACTGAATTATATTGGGTGGTACTGAGTCAAATAGCACTTCAAGATTGTTGGTGTCTATTCTTCTCACCTTAATGGGTATTGTAAACATTGTAACTGTGTCATAAGCATCAATCACAAAACTTAGTGTATCAAGATCATGTTTTATCCTGGAGTCACCCCTAACTCTCTCTTCATGCTTTATTTTTTCGGCATTGGCCGCGTCTTCGATGTTTTTAATTTTATCATATACCAAATCATTAAACTGATTTTGATAAGTAATTGCGCCCCAGTTTGAATAAATGCCGGCAAGGTTGATTTTATCATCTGAAATGTTTCTAATAACAACCTCTTTAAGCAATTCTATCTGTTTCCTGTTTTCTTTGATATAGTCTACGATTTCCTGAAGCTCATCAAGATTGGCGTCATTAGAGCGCAGTATTTCGTTAATTTTTGCAATATGCTCAAGCATTTCATCATCCTTTGCCTGAATTACATTTACAATTTCACTGATCTGCTCTTTTGTGTAGACATTTCCAATCTCTTCCCCTCCATCTATGGTAGCGGCTAATTTGATTTTTAATTTTTCTTTCCACTCTTCTACATTGGCATCAGTAAGATTGGCCGCATTAAGTTTTGCCAGGGCTGAAATATGTGCATTTTCATCTTCCAGATGATTTGTAAAAATTGTGGTGGATAGTGTTTGTTGAAAAGCTTCATGTAAGCCCATCACCTCGTCCATTTTGATTTTTTCATCTAAATGACGGAATGAAGAAAAGGTCTGCTTAAATTGATACTCTGTAGGAATATCACCTTTTTCAAACCAACTGAAAATTATATTTAATGGTGTACTCATCTTGATTATTGAAAATTAGTTTTGATAAAATCGGCCATCCGGGAAACCTTTATTATTGATAGGCTGATTGCCTTGAATGGAATTTTACTTTTTTTGAGCGATTTTAGATTCATCACTCTTTATCATCGTGTCAATTATTGAATTATTGATATGCTATCATCAGCAGAACTATGCATTTTGTGAATGTTTATATCTTTATTTGAGGGTCTACAGTATCACTACATTTTTTCCTACAATATATCCTGCCTGCTCACTTAGTATATTTCTGAATTCAATGACTCTTCACATTTTTCAGAGCTCAAATTTCATTTTTCTTATGCTCTTATAAAAGTTTTTTGACCGTTCTATTCTGTAGCTGCAGTAGACTTTTTTTCTGTAATGGAATGATATTGCTTTGCATTTACAGTGTTCAAAATTCATTTTTTTTTAGTTCCTGTGAAAGTTTTTTGGTCTCTCCATTCTGTAGTTGCAGTAAACTTACAGTTCAGCAAACTCAAACGAACAGAATCATGTATAAAAGTGTTTAAAAACAGGATAATGTCACCTCATCCAATAGAATTATTGATTACAGATAAAACCCGTTATCTGTAAACCAATCCATAAGAACTGACGCTGCATTTACAGACATCATTTTTATAAAAAAGGGATCTTTTAAAAGAAAATGCTAAATATTCCGTTTAATTCTTAAATTTGGCTAATGCAAAAGTATCTTTATCTCATCATAACATTATTATCTCTTACCAGCTGTTATACTTATCAGGTAAAAAAACAGCCGGATCCTGCAACCGACAATAAGCAGGGGCCAAAAAAGACGGCTGAATTAGCGAATAATACTTCTACCCAAATACAAAATATAGCTACTCAACCGACTGCTGTTCCAATTAATATTCAGGAGACGCTTGCCCCTAACAAAAATGTTAAAATTGATGTTGCTGGAAAGAGCTATAAAATAATAGTTGACAGATGGGAAAGCGACAGTCTGGTTGCACACGCTGTTTATAATCCTAAAAAAATTCTAAAATTTCATAAGAACCAGATTAACAGCGAAAAAATTGCAGAAAAACGCTTTTCACAACCCATAGCTGATATCATTACGGTTACTGTGTATGCCGGAATCGGTGTTTTAATATGGGCGCTTGTACACTAATTTCAAAGTCACATTTATCTGAAAAATAACGGTAATTGCCTCTGATTCAAGCGAACTTTATATAAAAGTGTCTGAAGATAGCCAAGCCTGATCACGAATGGGCAAATGACGCCACTTTAAGACAAGTGACGTCATTTTATATTAGTGATTACTCATCATTTTTAATACATTTTATTTTCTGCATATTTATAAACGGTCTTTTCATCCCAGACAAATAACTGGATAGAGCTATAAGGTGGTATTTTATATGAATATCCTGCACTTTCTATGTCAAATCCTTGCCAATTATCACTAGCATTTAATACTAATATTCTTTGACCTCGGAAACATTTTCCTAACACAAAATGCTCACCATATACACATCTGATTACCAGCATTCTATTATCAGAATCATAATATTGAGTTCCCGGCTGCTGCTCAATCATGCCATGAGATAATCTCATTCTGGATTTTTCATTGGTAATCTCATCATCAAGATAGGAAAGACTTCCGTCCGGAATAAATAAAGTATTAGGCTTCTCATCTTTTGATTTGAAGTTTTCGGTAGCTTTTACCGAGCCTGAAACAGTTACTTTATCGGCATCATTAGCATCTGTACCTATACCAATGTTATAGCTCTTTCTATTGAAATTAATACCTTCCCAGCCATTATATCTGCTTGAATATTTATAATACTCACCTTCCAATACAGCTAAATAGAATCCATCCTGTTCATTATATATACCAGATTCTCCGCCATTATATTCATCAGCAACCATTAATCCATTACCTGTATTATTAGTAAATTGCTGGTTTACAATAATACCATTACTAGACATAAAATTCCAGTTATTAATATGACCTTGTGAGAAATCTGCGTCACTCCATAATTTATACCATGTCTTAGACCACTTATCATCAATGCCTTTTCTTATTTTAAGCATTGGTATTCCTTCTCCATTTATACCAGTTTGATTGGCAAAAGCTAATTGATATGAAGAATCCCCAGTTGATGCAGACGTACCATCCCATGGAGCGTAAGTCATTACACCCGCATAATTTCCAGAACCTCCAACAGATCCAGCGTTAATAAAATCAAATCTAACTCTACGGGAATTACCATTTGGTGTAACAACTGTATTCGGGTCTCTTGAACCATCTCTGGATGTAATAAAATAA
Organism: Chryseobacterium sp. D764; assembly: GCF_019317325.1. Lineage (NCBI taxonomy): Bacteria > Pseudomonadati > Bacteroidota > Flavobacteriia > Flavobacteriales > Weeksellaceae > Chryseobacterium > Chryseobacterium sp. D764. The sequence continues at coordinate 1,546,637 of NZ_CP079219.1, forward strand.
TTGGAAGCTAAAACTCCGTTTGAATTGGTCAGATTTATCCATTGACCATCTTCCCCTTCAGGTTGAATTGACAGAGTTTGACTCGTAAAATTAGATGATACCCAGGATTGAGTAGCTAAGAATACATAGCCATCTGTTCTGTGATATATGTAAGGTGCACCTGCTGATAAACCACTTGAAAACCCTAATGTTTGTGCATTTTCAGCAGAATTAACTTTAGCATCAGGATTAAAATTATTGTTAGTCCAAAGTGTTTCTCCATCTGACAATAAAGGAATATTACCTTTTTTCGTCATGGTTGTGGTATTGATAGCCTGCCAATACTCTAAGTGATTGCTGAATAAAGGAAAATCTATTCTATGATACCATGTATTATTTCCTGCAATGTGTAAAGAGTTACCATAAGTAGACGGGAACCCGGTACCTGAAGCCCAATCTGTAATGCTTAAAGGATAATCTGTTTTTACTGCAGTTGCATCCTGATGATTACCTCTTTTCGCTAAGTATTCTGCGGGATTAAAATTGTTAGTAGTCCAAGGAATTCCACCTTGAATTTTAACAACACCATTGTCGGAATTCAATAATAAATCACCGTCATTTACCGCTCTAACTACAAAACTATCACCTGTCCCACCCCATGTGGCAGAACCTCCATCAGCTCCAATATAAGCTATATCTTTAGCCCCATCATACTTTTGCCATGTCAAATAATTCCCTGTCTGTGCAGTACTTTTCCACTTACCTAACATAGCTGGAGTCTCTATATTAAAAGCACCTGTCATAGTACCTCCATCTTTTCTAAGATAGTTTCCTAACTCTGAAGATGACACAAAATCTGCTGCTAATCTATGGCCTCCGCCCGCAGTTAAAAGATAGTTATCATTATAGCCAATTTTATTAAAACCTTTTGAAGAAACCTGGCCAGCATCAGTGAATTCTATACCATTATTTAAATCCCAATCTTCCGCATTATTTGAAGCAGAAGGTGCCAATATTAAATTGTTATTTGTAGGTTTCTGAATGGACCAGGATTTATAGGAACTATTTTTTAGTTTGAAAGGTATTCTGTTGTAATAGGATTTTGCTGCCGAGATAATTTCATCCGTATTTCTTGTCTGATAATCACCTGGTTTGAAATTTACATTGTCCCAGGCTCTTCTCCATAGAGTCCAGTTGCCATTATGCCCGCTTCTATAAACTAATTCTCCTGCATCTGCACTCGTATCATTATATTTTACCTGTAATTGTGCTGTGGTATCCTGAGCACCCATGTGCAACATAGGACTGTATAAATGCTGAACTCCTCCTGCATTATTGTTGGCTCTATAAACTCCAGAACTGGAATAGCCTCCAAGACTGTTGAAGTTATCATTAAACTGAACTGCTTTAGGGATATAGCTGCTGTCTGCAAAATTAGTTAACCAACTTCTTGTAGCGACTACATCAGAAGGCAAAACAATGATATTGGCAGGATATAAATCAAAGTTAGGTTCTATTGCATGAGACCATCCTACATTCCAATCTTGATTATAGTTCCCATATTTAACTTCCACTTTAGCTACTTCAAATGATAAGTAGGCATTCCAAAATGTATCCGCCTCTCCTAATAAAATACTGACATATCCATCAGTTCCAATCCCAATTCTTGCGGTAGTTGTAGGAAAATTATCTGTTACTTCCCATATCGCTTTTGAACCATTAGGGACCATAGCCCCTGATACATATTTGTAAAAAGCTACATTAACTTTTCCCAGGTATTGACTTTCATATCCATAAATATTAATATCAATACTAAACATAGCATGATCTGGTGAAGCCTGTGGCATTTTAATAGCTAAAATACCTGTATGTCCCCCATCATCATAATAGCCCTGATAAACTTTATTAAATATTCTTACCTTATTCTGGTGCTTATTTATAGATCCCCCTCCTTCAAATTCCAAATCCTTTGCCCCAAGATTAACATCATGTGTTGCGCCATTATAGGGAACATAATTATTTAAAGCTGAAGCATTGACAAAAGTAGACGGATCTAAATTATGAGCATCCCAAACCACTCCATTTACTCCATTTTTATAGTGTATTATATCATTGCCATTAGACTCTATAATAGTATTAATAGTAGGATTTCCTATATATAATGTAGATGGATTACCATAATTTAAAACCTGGTTATTACCTGTCGTAAATGAAGTAGAATAAATACCCTGTTTAGAATAAATCTGACCTGACCGCCCCAGAAAATGGGTAGGATTATTGGCATCTCCAAAATGGAAACCTATACCTTCATTCAGGCTATTGGCACTTCCCTGATAATAAGAAAGTCCATACGTATCGGCATTAGCAAATGACCAGATTCTATTTCTTTCATCTACTTTGTAAAATCTGTTTTGAAAACCTTCATCTGTCTGCACAAAACCTCTTGAATGTATTCCGTAAGGAGGAATAAACTGGGAATCAGTATAAGCAGAAGAAGCCAGTAAACCACCAGATAAAATAACCTGAGAACTATTCCCATTTAAACCCGCTATAGGTCTGTCTGAATCTAATACCCAATAGCCACCTGTATCTTTTTTCTCCCAAAATGTATTATCAGAAACTAACTCTTCTTTGGTTAGTAAATGTTTAAGCTTGATCTGAACTCTTTTTGTACCTCCCGGGTCCGGATGATCCGAAACTGAAATAACCCGGTTTCTACCTTGGTCTAAACCTCCATACCCAACAGTTACTTTTACATCAAACCCCTGCCAATAAGACAATTGAGTAAACCAAAAACAAAGTTTACCGTTTAAGTTTAAGGCCGTAATCCCATCCCAGTAATATAATGTAGAATAGCCGCTATGAGAAATAATAGTACCGTTATAGATATAGCCCTGGATCTTACAATCCAAAGGTTGATCACTTCCGTACATATTACCTTTGATCTCTAAAAGAAACTGATCTCCATAGTCTACAGAATAGTCTACATCAGTTTCAATCAATGTTCCCTGCGGAAAGTCTCTTCCTGAATGAAACCAGGAGTCTTCTTTTTTTCGGGAATCATAATCTCCACCGCCTCCTGTAAGAAACTTTTCATTATCTGAACCGTCTTTATAATACCCGGCAGAATTTACGTAATCAAAAGCATTCCCATTGATATTCATAAAGTGATAACCGTTTGACCTGTACTGCAATGTAGCGCCATAAAGGCCCGGCTGATGAAAAGAAATGGCGGGGTAAACTGTATCAGATGTACCATTACCTCTTAATTCCAAAGCCACTGAATTATAAGCATTCCCGGTACCCCCTGAGAATGTTTTTCTTGCCGATATAACTTGCTCGGTATTAGTTGTCACTAAATTTAAATCAGACACAATTTCCGCATGGGTTCTTGTGCTGATTTTTTTCGTTACAGAATTCCAAACCATTACAGAACCTGCATCGTTTGGAACACTTTTCACAATTATTTCGCCTTCTACAGCGATGTGATTGTTAAAATATTCAGGAGCAATCATTAGTCTAATCTTGCAGTTAAAGTAATTCTATATTCACTCGGGGTAAGAGGTGCTAAAACATCTATCTGTACATCATTTGCCGATGTAGCCACACAGCTTACATTTATTTTTCTATTATCAGCATTACGATAACAGATATAATCAACATTCAGGGTATTCCAGCCATGATTAATGGAAAAAGTAACGGATGAGCCATCTCCGATTTGCACTGTTTTGGATTTAATTTTTTCATCCAGAACAGCTTTCGTAGATTTTGGAGTCATTGCTTTAATAGGATTGACTCCCTCAATAGCTTCATCATCTGTAGCAATTTGAATCAGTCCTTTCACCGTATCTGTAGCATCTACAATGTCAGGAATGCCTTTTTCTATAATCTGATAATTTTTAGGAGCATTTGAAGCATCATCAGTATTAGCAATAAGATGATCACCAACAGAAACGGGCTCATTACCCACCCAGCCATTTGCTGTAATCACCCACACCATCCCTGTTTTAATGGCAGCAGATGTAACCGGTGTCGGAGCAGCCATTGAACCTTTAACAGCAGAAGGAGTATAGCCTCCCGGCTGATAAATCAATGCTCCAGTAAGGCTTTGCCCTATGAAATTTTCAATATATGATCTAATCTTATTGGATGACCAGGTAAATGTCCCTGATTGAATAGCATCATTTAAAAAGATGGAAACAATATCTGCATTGGTAAGATTTCGGCCTGCTATTTTAATAACGTGTCCTGAACTATTGGTCAGTATCTGACTTAGCAATAGAAGTCCGCTTGTTTGATCTGTTTGAAATGGATTATTAGTCAGTGGATAATCGGGATGTACGTAATTTTGAGCCAGATTAATCCATTGGGTACCGTTCCACTGATGCAACTCATTTTTATAATCAATGATCCAACCCGGGAGAGCTTTATCCGTACTGGGAAGTGTATCAAAATACTGAAAGCGGGTGTGCTGTAATTCTCCAAAAAAATTATCCTGATGTGCGTTATTACTTATTACTGCGTTATTATTCATTGTTTTTTATTTTTTATGGTTTAACTTTTAAAATGAGAATATTGATTGGATTAACGATGTCGCCAAACATGTTAATCTTTATGGTTTGGTTGGTAGCGTAATCGTCAATATTTATTTTTTTCCCCGTAACACTGTCCCGGGCCTGAATGATTACATTTTCCGTTTCAAGGGTATTAGGAAACTCTGTACTTCCTGTGACCTGTACCACTGCACTTGTAGCTGTTTGTGAAATCAGCAAAACCTTATCATAGACTTGCTTATTAAATTCCTGTTGATTTTTCGGGCTGCCTAGCCCATCGTAGTCAAGTAACAGCTTTACTTTATCTTCCCTTGATTCTCCTATTGGAATAGCTTTTAAAGCTTCAATATCGTCACGGTTTTTTTTTATGAAGTTTACTATTTCCTGAAGTTCATCTAAAGACAAATCATTGGATAATAATATATTCCTAATATTTTCTATCTTCAGGGCTAAGTCTTTATCAGCATCTTTCAATGCATCAACAAAACCATCTACCTGTATTTTAGTATATGCATTACCCAATTGATCAGAACTGTCAATGGTAGCAGCATTGCTTAATCCAAGTTTACTTTTCCAGCTATTAACATGAGCTGAAGTCAGGTTGCCTGCATTCAGTAAAGCCAAATATTCTGAATGAGCATTTGGGTCTTTTAAATGTGCTTGAAATGCTTCCGCACTGGCAAATAATTGAAAAATTTCTTCAAACCCTTCAATGCCTTGCATAGGGATTAAGTCATCTTTGTGATAAAAAGATAAAAATGTGTCTTTAAACTGGGTTTCTGTTGGAAAATCTCCAGTTTCAAACCAACTGAAAATTGTATGTAATGGTGTACTCATTTGATAATTGATAATTAGTTTTGATAAAATTGATAATTGGGGAAAGGCCTAAAGATTATTTCTATTGCGCGGCATTTTAAGGGGAGCGAAGAAAACCATATCGTTGCAGATGAAGCTATATGGTATGCATTTACTTAGAAAGAATCAATGAAACTGATTCCACTTTTGCTATCTCTGAAATCACCTGACTTTGAGATTTATTTCCAATGATAATATAGGGTTTAAAGTCCCCACTATTAGGTGGGAATTGCTTATTTAGAAAAGAACAGATCAGCCTCAGCCTTTCTTCTGCGGATGAGTCCGTTTAACGTTTTTCCGGCAGCAGTAATGTATTTCTCGGTAAACCAATTTCTGATTGTTTTCTCATCTGCCTTTTTATTAATCAAAGAAAACAGAGTGTCAGATCCTCCTGTATTGTACGTGTGAGAGACAAGAGCATCAAATTGATTTTGAGTAAGAATCAATTTAATTTTACTGTTGACGATTTTTTCATACGTTGGTAAAACAGATGAAAATAGCTCTATTCCTTTTTCTTTGCTGATTGCAGGATCTTTCATGGTTACTTTCTTTCCTCCCGGATAGTACGTGTTACCATACCCAATTGTCGGAATTCCTGCAGAATCCAGATAAGACTTAGCACTGAAACCTTCAAATGATACAATCAGGTTTATTCCTTTTTGTGATGTTTTCATTTCTTAAAATATTTATAGGTGAAAAAGATGAGTATTAAAGTAATTCCAATAATCGTAATGAAAATCCAGGCCAGGATTTCAAATCCATTTGATTGGATTTTCTTTGTTTCTTCAGAGACTTTTGAAGCTACTTCTTTGACCGTTTCTTTTGAACTCGTTTTCTGAGTTAAATCCTGAATAACATAGGTGATTTCTTCTTTTTTAACCTCTGATTTTTCATGGCTGGCCTTTGCATAATGGTTGCTGATGGAATATTCTGCATTTCCCACAATGGAAATACGCTGAATGGTATCCCTCCCTACTATGTTATGGAAAATAAGGGGATTGGATACATCAGATTTTCCTTTTATCAATAGATCTCCTGAGATTTCATTTCTCTCTTCCTTCAATGACACATCATCTGATATACTTTGAATTGATTGTGAGCTTTGTAAGCTTAAAGAATCAGCTTTTTCTGTTTCTGTTTCTTTTGTATTTTCTTTATAAGTGGTTGTAATTTTGTGTTTACTCCGGCAGCCCAACATGAGGCTGCTCAATATGATCAATAACAGAATTTTTGCTTTCATTGGTTTTAGTTTTAAAAATTGAACAGGCCTATAGCTCTGATTTCTTGAATTCTTCAATTCCGGAAAACCTGATTGGAATTCAAATTCTTACATAAATATTTTATCTTCTTTTACGTACTCTTTTTTAATGCTGTCCAGTAACATGTCTACACTTACTTTGTAGCCGGGTTCTTTTAATGCTATTGTTTTTAAACTCACATCCTGTATGATATTCATAATATTAGAACCGGTTAATTCATATCGTTTGGCAATTTGTTCCAGATCAATATCTTCAAGCTGTAATTGTTCCGGTACGTTTTGCTGCCAGATACGCAGACGCTCTTCATGCTTTGGATTATTGAATTGTATGCAGCTATGAAAGCGTCGCGTAAAGGCTTTATCCATATTATTTTTAAAGTTGGATGCCAGAATAATAAGTCCTGAAAATGTTTCTATGCGTTGCAGCAAATAAGAAACTTCCTGATTGGCATATTTGTCATGGGCATCTTTTACAGAGGTTCTTTTTCCGAAAATAGCATCTGCTTCATCAAAAAATAAAATCCAGTTTTTATTTTCTGCTTTGTCGAACAGTTTAGCTAATTGCTTTTCTGTTTCTCCGATATATTTTGAGACCAGCATAGAGACATCTACTCTGAAAACAGGACGTTTGGTGTATTTCCCTAAAAGACTGGCTGCAAGAGTTTTTCCGGTTCCCGGTTCTCCATAAAACAGTACTCTGAACCCTGGTTTAAGTTTTGTCTGCATGTCCCAATCTTCCATAAGAATCCTGCTGCTATGGTACCAGGCTTCAATACTTTTAAGCTCCTGCAGCGTAGTTTGAGGAAGTATTAAATCGGTCCATGATCGACGGGTATGTATTTGTTCTGCAGGAAAATCATTGCTCATTTTCGGCAATAAATCCAAGCCAAAAATGATTTTATTAAAAGCTTCTTCATGAATTCTTATCTGGCTGTTCTCATGAGCTGAACCTGAGAAAGCAATGAGTTCTTCTTTACTCAAAACCGAATTCGGGCCGAAATAATCCAGTGCTTTCAATCGTTCTGAGATACTATCCCCTCCTAAAATATATTGAGCGGTCTGAATTGTAGGATAAAAGAGCCTGCCACTATCATTGGTTGCACAGAAGTCAAACATCGCACTCCCTGGAAACTCCAAATAAATGCGTTTCAACAATGATGGATCCAATCGTGGTAATAAAGCCATTAAAAGAATCACAACTTCCTGATGGGCAAGCTCTTTCCCTGAAATATAATCTCCTAATTGAAAATTTTCATGGTTACTGGTATTAAATTCAGGGGCTTCTACATTAAAATCCTCTGATGGATTGTTTATACGCCATGTAATAACCTTTTCTAAATGAGTAAATAATTTTTGTAATTGTTCTGACTCCATTGGTTTTATGCTTTTAAAGATCTGGTGCATTGCTTCTTTTTTATTTTAAGATGCTTCCACCTGTCCTGTGGTTGATTTCAAGAAACCTCAACCGGAAAGTAGCTCACATTCGAGTGTCTCTCCACAACTGCCGAAGCAGCTGCTTTTGGAAAGTCGCTCCGTCATTGGAGTCCTGCTTTTTTAAAGAATCAATCTACGCCTGAAAGAGAACTGCAGATCCGAAGACCCGTCATTCTGCTTCCGGGAAGAGATTCTAATGCTTTTACATCAGAAAATTCCGGGATTCCAAACGCTAAGAGGTGTCCTGTCAATGAGAATCTCTCCGATTGAGGTATGTTTTATATTTTATATGATTTTAAATATCATGCAACACATCTAAAGGATGGTTACGTTGTATTTCGTAGTTTGCTTAAGAAAACCTCAACCGGAAAGTAGCTCACATTCGAGTGTCTCTCCACAACTGCCGAAGCAGCTGCTTTTGGAAAGTCGCTCCGTCATTGGAGTCCTGCTTTTTTAAAGAATCAATCTACGTCTGAAAGAGAACTGCAGATCCGAAGGCCTGTCATTCCGCTTCCGGGAAGAGATTCTAATGCTTTTACATAAGAAAATTCCGGGATTCCAGACGCTAAGAGGTGTCCTGCTAATGAGAATCTCTCCGATTGAGGTATGTTTGTGATTAATCAATAATGTAATTAACCAAATCGTTAAAGTCACGCCCTAAAATAATTTTTATATTAACGGGGTACGATGTATATTTTGTTCCGTTTATCTCAATTTCCAAAAACATCTGAATAAGAGAAAATGGTTTTCTATGATGAACTGTATGTCTGAATGAGCCCAGTCTGGTAAGTGTTCCCGATGGATAAAATTCATTAACCTCTGATCCAGGTCTGAAATAATTAACAGGATTGATGTCCAGAATCATTTCTTTAGATGTTACCGGATATTCGGACATTCTGCCCCAGGATATTGCGTCTAACAGCTGTTCCTTGTAAAAGCCTCCATCTTTCACTCCATCCTTAATCTTTTTTTTCTGTTTGTACCGTTTTATGATAATCTTAGGCTTGTATTTATCAATATCTAATTCGTTTGATAATTTTACCTTTAAATACTTATAACTTACACTTCTACTGAAAGCATGTGCATAATTATCTATTGGCTGTGGCTGGCTTCCATTTTCAGCTTCAAGGTTGATATGTCCTCGTCCTGATTTTTCAATATTTCCGGCTCTATAGAAATGATAGTATTTGGAGGTCCAGTCTGCTGATGCCTTTACATCCAGGCCGAAATTAAGCTCATTTAAATGAAGATAATTGTCTATGAATCGGCCAAACTGGCTTTCTGTAGGATATTTACCGGTTTCAAAGTAGGTTTTCAGCTCCTCTCTTGGGGTTAATATATTGTTTTCTTCCATGATATTTTAGTTTTCTTTATTTGCTTATATTCTTAGTATGCCTGCTTTCCGGAGCTGATTATCCGTTGTGATGTACAGTTCAAAATTGATTCTTTTTTTGTTCTTATAAAAGTTTTTAGTCCTCTCTATCCTGTAGTTGCAGCAACTTCCATATCACTCATAAACAAATAATTACACCTATACTCTACGGTTCTCGTTTCTTCATCTTTTGCAATACATTTCCACCTTCCGTTTTCACAGAATTTATTATTTGTTTTCAAAAAACAGATGTGACAACCCTTCATTTCGCTTTCCGGATAAAATTCCAGTGGAAAAAGATTCCCGCTGCAGAACATCCTACCCAATTGAGGTTGTATTTTCAGTAATGAGAATGTAATGGGTTACTTCTCTGCCGTCTTGTAGATCTCAAGATCTTTTATATTCATAGGATACGGCTTGTTTTGTTACACAACAGTACTATTTATGTTGTGATGTACAGTTCAAAATTAATCACTTTTTTGTTCTTATAAAAGTTTTTTGCCCTATCTGTACTGTAGTTGCAGTAACTGTGTCTTTAGATCATTTCACAGGTGACATTTCTGTTTATTTCATCAGAAAACAGCTCATGAACAGCTCAACTGGTTTTCTTTTTATTTTAAAAAATAGTCTGCTTTATTTTTTCTGATCAGAACATTTTCTTTATGTCTTAATTATGCTCTTAACATCAATGATCTGATAGTTAAAAGTCAGTACCTAGTCCCTTTTTTATTCCTGTAACTCTTTTTCAGCCTGGTTATTATTTTCAACAACAGAATAATTACATTCGATCCTAACATTTCTGACTTTTTCTACCTGGCCACCCCACCAACTCTCTTGACTTTGCCCGGCATACAAATACCCTGTCGCTACAAGAGTGTTAGTATCTGCATCATACAAATCACACCGTATGTTCTGGCTGCTTGTTTGAAGGTCCGCATTATAAGAAATGTACAGAAAGTCCCATGCATCATAATGATCGGTAACAGTATCTTCAGATCTTTCTTCATTACCCCAATATTGCGAGTATGCTTTATATTGAATAGGCACTTCAGTTTTGTTAAGAAACTTAATACTTGTATTTACAATATTTATTCTTGCTTTATTATCCATTTTGGAAATTTCGATGGGTAGTCTGGTATTCTTCAATTTTCCAAAGTCAAAACCATCAGGAAGTGTATGCAGATTGTTTCCAAATAATCTACGAATATAATAGCTTTCACTTAACTGATAACCAAAACTATAATACTCAGTTTCCCCTAAATTACCTTCTGATATATTTTTTATTTTAATCGTATAAGGAGCACTTCCAAATAAGTATTGTCTCACTACACCTACTTTTGTAGAATCTTTTATTGTGATCACCTGATCTTCTTCATCCGGTGAGGCCACAACAATCTGGATTTCCAAATTTCCCACGTTATTTGCAAAATAGTAAATAAACGCACTATCAATAGATGCCAAACTGTTAGCAAAGAGTAACATTTCTTTTTTGTTTAGAACATCTTCCCTGTGTCTTAAAGAATCAATCAGATCCGAAAATTGGTTTTGTGTAGGATGTTTACCTGTTTCAAAATAGGTTTTTAACTGGTCTCTTGTAGTTGGTTTATTTTCTTCCATAATACTTTACAATTCTTAGCGGCTTATGCTTAGAGCATAATTACCTTTGGTTTTCAATGATTATTAATGTTATGTTTTTAAAGTTTGGGACTCATCCTTTTCTTTATTCCTGTAATTTTTTTTGGACTGTTCTGCTCTGTAGTGGCAGTAAACTTAGTTTTTAAAGTCGAATGATGGGTACATGATTTCAAAACTCACACCCTTATTCTTAGATCCTTTTTGGCGAATTTGATTATGCCAATATAAATATTTCGTAATATTGATTACTCCTCAGATATTCCTGTCTGATTATTTTTCATTGATAGAATAATTACATTCGATTCTTACATTTCTGATTCCACTTATGTCACCACCATACCAGGCGTCCTGATTTTGTCCGGCATATAAGTAGCCTGTAGCTAGAAGACTATTTGTATCTTCATCAACAATAGTGCATTGTATAGATTGATTCAATTCTGTAAGGTCTGCCTTATAATTAAAGCTTAAATTATCAGCTATATCATAATGATCAGTAACAGAGTCTTCAGCTCTGAATCTCGAACTCCAGTTACTTCCACTTACCCTGTATTGTATAGGTACTTCAGTTTTATTAACAAACTTAATATTTGTATTTATAACATTTACCTTTCTTCCATAATCTTGTTTATAAATTTGTATGGGTAACCTTTTGCCCTCCAGCAACCCTAAATCAAAACCTTCAGGAATTGTATTCAGGCCATTTCCAAACATTCTAAAAATTGTATAGCTTGGGCTTATTTCATATCTCAAAAGATAATATTCAGTTCCTTTTAATGTTTCTTCTGATATTTCCTTTACTTTAAAGGTATAAGGTGCGCTGCCTAATAAGAATTGCTTTTCCACAATGTTGTCAGTTTGTCTTACGGTTACCACCTGATCTTCTTCATCCTGCGAGCTAATAGCAATCCGGAATTTTAAATTTCCAACAATGTTTGTAGAATAGTAAATGAATGCATTATCAATAAGTGCCAGACTATTGGCAAGGATCGCCTTTTCTTTATTGGTCAGGGCATCTTCTCTGTGTCTTAAAGAATCTATCAGTTCCGAAAATTGGCCCTGCGTTGGATGTTTACCGGTTTCAAAATAGGTTTTTAATTCTTTCCTTGGAGTTAATTCATTTTTTTCCATAATTTCACTATTCTTTGCTATTTATATTATTTATATGATTGTTTTTGAGATACTAGTTCGTATCATTGATTTTAAGTCCAAAATTCATCTTTTTTTGATTCCTGTAAAAGTTTTGGGACCTTCCGATTCTGTAGTTGCAGTACCTGTTATTTTGTAAAACTGAATGGCTTGCTTCTTAAATTTCAAAGCTCAAAATTCATTCTTTTTTTATTCCTGTGAAAGTTTTTTGGCCTTCCGGTTCTGTAGTTGCAGTATCCTTTTTTCCGAATAATTAAATAACAGTTTCTGCATTTCTGTTTAGTAAACCTGTTCTGTATCTATAATAAAAAAGGCTCGGATCTTATGATCCGAGCTTTTTTTCAACTTATATGGTAACGCTAGTTTCTTTTTCGCAGAGCTGATAATTAATCCAGCCTAAAGAAGAAATACACTACAGCTGCCCACTCTTTTTTGACTCCTTTTGCATATCCTATAGTGCCGTGGCTGCTGTTTTCTACCGTTCCATCATCTTTGATGTAACCAATAGTGGAATGACTGCTGTTTTCTACAGTACCGTTACTTTTTACATAGCCAACGGTAGAATGACTTTTGTTTTCAATAGTTCCATCACTTTTGATATAACCAATTGTGCCGTGGCTTTTATTTTCAATCGTACCATCATTTTTAATATATCCCACAGTGGAATGACTGCTGTTTTCTATGGTTCCATCGCTTTTGATATATCCAGTGGTACTGTGGCTTCCGGATTCTATAGTCTGGGCACTTACAGCGAAAAGACTGAACAGAAGGGAGCAAAAGAATAGTATTTTTTTCATATTCAATATTTTAATGAGTTATTAACTTTGGTTTATTTGATGTATTCAAAAGTATTGATTATTCTTTTATGTTGGATGTTATCCCATTAAATCTGAACTTATTTTTTGAGAATATCCAGTTTTATTGAAAGAAAAAACGAAGCTTTTAAATTTTGTCTTTAAAAAGATTATAAAATTGTAATTAATCAATTAATCCTCAATAATTTATGTCCCTCTTGCTGCCACATACAATCACACGAAAAGACTCATGCAGCAGCAAGAGAAATATCTTATTTTCACTATAACAAGAAAGCCGTTTTATTAGATCATAAAACGGCTTTCTTTAAAATTTATGTCAAATTGTATAATATGTATATTAAATGCTTTTTTCTGCTTCTTCTATATTATATACAATTCTATTATCCTCGCTTATTAAAGGACTAAAAATATCTTTGTATTTATTAAAAGTATTTTTGTCATAATATACCATAACCGGAAACAGCTGACTTGCCTGATAATATCTTTTATTTTCTAATGCAGCATGTATTGCCTGTTCTATTTCTTTTAAAAGTGGTCTGCAATTCCTCTTTAAAAGAAAATCTTTTAGATTGGATTCAAAAAATTTATCCCCATAAATGCTCAAAAAATGTTTAATATATGGATAAAGCTCCTGCTCGGTCTTTCCATTTAATGCAGCAATATATAAGGCATTTGTAATTACATCATATACATTGTCTTCATTGTGGAGTCTATGAGGTTCAAAATTTTCCTTTTCATCCCATTTTTCGGAAATGAACTGATCAAGTTGTTTAAACCCTTCCGGTATTGCCCACGCAAGTAAAATAAGCATGGCTTGATAAGCAATATATTGATTGTCATTATGAAGAAGCAATTTTAATTGTTCAACTCTGTCCGGATCTATTTTTTCAAGGAGTTGTACTTCGTTTAAATCATATCCTTCGTTTCCTTCTTCGTTATAGTGATAAAGGAGTTCGTTTATTTGGTTATTCATTTTATTATTAATTATTTTTAAATACTAACGTGGGAACTGTTGACTCATTAATTATTTTTTTGATTGATGATAGTTTAATGTTATCTATAGTTATAGCAAAATTATTTATGTCGCTCACGAGAATAATTTTTAGCTTCCTGTTGATAAATTTCATATTCTTCTTCAGTAATAAAAAAGACAATACTTTTATCCGTAAATTCTGATTCTGAATCAGATTGAACTATTACATTTTTAACTTCTGGTTCTATTATTCTCACTGTTCCCGCCCATTCATTATAAGGCAACACAATATATGATTCTCCATAAAGTAATCCTATGCATATATCTTTTGCTGATTGCATTGAGCGATAATCAAAATGAGGAGGCCATGATTCATATATATTTTCAATTTTTGGTAAAAATAAAATTTCTGGAAAATGAAGGCCTAAAGTTAGCTTGAAAATACCTTGCATTTTTTCTTGCCCAAGATCTTCTGCATAGAAGTCTAAATCATCTTGTTCATTTGTACTATCTGAATAATATAAGATATAATTAAACTCTTTTTTATAATTTTTCATATTGCAAAAAATTTAGTTCACCATAAAAAACATTACCATTCATTATCAACTACTAAATATTCGGGGCATCATTCATCATTCATCATTCATTCCTCTAAGAAATTAATGTTAAAATTACACTTTGGCATTAAATGTATTAAAATCTAGCAAAGATAATGTCATCTTTTTCATCTCTTATTCTTTCTATAGAATGAAGATCATGCTTATCAAAATAAGGAATAATCTTCTCTTTTATGAATACAGGAATTTTCATACGTTTTTCTAGATCTTCAGTTCGAGTATGGCTTATAATTAAATACTCTTTTTCTTCTTCTAAAGTATTTAGTTCTTGTATTTCTTTTGCTTCTTGTTTATAAATTTCATATTCCTGTTCACTAATAAAAAAGATAAAACTTTTATATTTAAATATCATTTCTTCTTTAGACTGAATTAAAGAATTCTTAATATCAGGTTCTAAAATTTTCACCTGCCCCGCCCACTCATTAGAAGGTATAACAATGTAAGATTCTCCATACAGTATTGCTTTATATATATCTTCTGCTTGTTGATTAAGATCATGATTTGATATAGGGGGCAAAAAATTTTCTATATTTTCTATTTTCGGTAAAAAGACTATTTCTACTCCTCCCCACCCTAAGCTTATTCCAAAAGCATCTTTTATTTTCTCATAACCAAAATCTTTTGCATAATTGAATAGAATACCTGAATCTTCATATGTAGAATCAAAGTAGCACATAGAGTAATTAAATTCTCTTTTTATATTCATAATGTTATTATTTTAATTTATTTTCTAATTGTTTAATTTCATCGTAAATAGAACCTATATATTCTTTAATAGTTGACATTCCACTAGTGCTATAGTTACTCTTTTGCAATATTTTGTCAAATTCAGCTCTATATTCATTTACTCCATGTTGGGCTTGTTTTAAAGAAGTATCAGAAACTTTTATTCCTGCTCTTTTCATCTCTTTTAATCGTGATAAATCTTTTAATCGATTATGATATTCTAAGACTTTAATAGCATTACTGTTTCCCTTAAATGTTGTTGCAAAATTTCCATTTTCTCTCAAAAACCCTTTTGGTGTAGGTAAATTAAGTCCTTCTTTAATTATTTTTTCAATCTGAATTACATGTCCATGTTCATGTAGAATTGTATTATAATCCATTTCTTTTATCAATATAACTTCTTTTTCGTATCGAATAATTTCATCTCCTTGAGTGATGGTTCTAATCTTTACTTCAGGATCAATTTTTATATTGCCAAAGTCCTGTTCTATAATAGTTACTTTGTATCCCAACTCTTCCATTTCACCTACTAAATTCTTAAAGTTAGGATGTAACTCCATTTGGACCGTACCGGTAGCTATGGTTTGTTCTGTTGCAGCTAATCCTGGTTTTGGCCCATAATTAGTATCTCTCCAATGACCACTTTCATTTATCCATTGTGCTTCTTGATTAGCTAGTGGTCCTAAACTCTCATCAAATGTACGGTTTTGTGTTGAGCTAATTTTATTATTTTGTTCCTTACTTTTTAGTCCATATGTTTTTTTATTCCCTAATGTGTGAGGATCTTCTTTTGGCAAAATATTTTTAGAGATATTATTTTTAGTCGATTTCACATTAAAATACTCAGCAGGAATTTCACCTTTAATTAAAATCTCTTTGTCTCTGACACTATTGTTAAGATCTCTTACCGCATCATCTACTCTTTTTTGATTTTTAGGCGTTGGACTTTCTTCAAATCTTTTCACCGCCTGATCTATTTTAGCCTGTAGTTCCGCTTGTACCTTTTCAGGTCTCAATACCTCTACCTCACTTATTTTACCTGCGGCGATATCAGCTTCCAGCCTTTTGATATCAACTTCAATCACATTGTCTCCGTAGGTTTTGCCTATACCAGGACCTTCATCTGAGAAAGAAGTATAAGGACTCTTACTTTTCATAGGTTCGCTTCCTCTTACGTGATCAGAAACAGTAGCACTTCCGTTTTTGTCTGCAGGAGTTAAGTTTCCTTCTTCATTAATGTGAGATTTTATCCTTCCTTCTTTTGAACCTGCAGGAGAATAAGGTCTGTTATCTTGTCTGAATATGCTTTCTTCATATACATTTTCCTGCACTGGAGCAGGTTTTACATCTTCTTCCTTAATATTGGATTTTGCATTACTTCTTTCATTTCTTACAGGCTGTTCATGCATTCTGTCAGGAACAGTCTGTTCTTCAAAAGGAAGTTGATTCAGGTTACGGTTTGGCGTTGTCGTAGTCTTTTTCTTGAAAGGTTCAGTAACCCAATCTTTTGCTTTTTTATACGCTGCTTTAAAATTTTGGCCCGCTTTAATCCATGTATCTTTTTTGAAAACAGAGGTTA
The DNA here is from genome assembly GCF_019317325.1 of Chryseobacterium sp. D764. Lineage (NCBI taxonomy): Bacteria > Pseudomonadati > Bacteroidota > Flavobacteriia > Flavobacteriales > Weeksellaceae > Chryseobacterium > Chryseobacterium sp. D764. The sequence continues at coordinate 1,563,579 of NZ_CP079219.1, forward strand.
TTCTTCTAGGTATAGAAACAATACTTGCTTTTATTCCATTTCTTGCGGTAATGAACATTCGTTTACCAAAAGTTTTCGGGTTTCTTTTTGCCAGATCTTTTATGGAAGCTCCTCCTTTTTTCGAGGCTTTCCCACCTATCATCGCCAAAATGGCCATACCAGAATTAGCAATGTCGCTTTTTAACTCGCCAGAGTTTTTAAATAAAACTTCAGCCGTTTTTGCCGTATGTACGTCATAAATATTTTTAATTCCGTTGAGTATATTCAACCCTAATGCTATGGCACCAATCCAGAATGTGATGGTTCCCATTGTTATTGTAGCTCCTCCCAACCAGGCAGCTAATGGTGCTAAACCGCCCAGAGTGAAAATTGATCCTACGGCAGCAGCAAGTGTTAATATACCCAATATCCCTGTAATTACACCGGCTATGACAAGTACTTTATTGGCTATTCCGGTTGCTTTTTGAAGAATCATTCCTACCGGGTCTTCTGAGAATCCTTTCCAACTTGTCAAATCGTCCCAGATACCTCTTATAGATCCTGAAATAGCCTCCACCCATGCTTTTGGACTAAAGATCGATTCAATAAATTTACCTACATCAGTCCAGGTAATGGAGGTGACGTCATTCCAAATATCTGAAAAGGCAATAGAGATAGACATCCATAATCTTTTTAAACCGGTAATTCTATTCAGATTTTTGGTTACTAAGTTTAATGGTTTCTGTAAAGCATCTTTACGTTTGTTATTAAAGACCTCTATTTGAGAATTTCTGATGCTTTCAACATTTTGGTCGATTAAGCTTTGATGCTCAGACTGATCACTGTCATAATTAGCATTTACTTCTTCAAATTTATCTCTTAGTAAATTTTGTTTATCCGGGCTTAGTTGTCTTAGGAAAGCTACTTGTTCATCTTGTGTTTTCAATTGTGTAAAATCAACTAATAAACGCTCTGCCTCATTAAGTTCTTTTGGTGTTTGTTGAATTTTATCTTTTTCTTTTTGTATCAAACTATTTCGTCCCTCAACTTTAGACATATTGGCATAATAAGCATTTTGAGTTTTAATCACTTCATGCTCAATAATGTAAGAATCCAATAACAATGCATTTGCTTCCTGATTTAATTTCTTACTTTGCGATTCTACCTGTTTTAGTCTTGGGTTAAGTTGTCCTAACTCTCTTTTTGCTTCTTTATTCTTTTTAGTATCTGCTGCAAGTTTAGCTTTTGACTTTAGTATCGACGCTCTGGAAGACATTATTTCGCTCTGTATCCTTGTATTCTTACCTTTGGCTTGCTGAGCTTCCTGAGATAATTTCTGAGTTGTATTTCCTGCCTGAGATACTGCTTGATTGATCGTACCAGCGTTAGTACTTAATTCATTTAATTTTCTGGTAAGGTTTCCGGAATCAGCATTTTTAGGATCTTGATGTTTTTGAGATCCACCGAGTAAACTTTTTGCTTCGTTATTGAAATCACTTGCTTTGGTCTTATTTTTATTATATTCCTGCTGATATATTCCTACCTCCTGTTCTACCTTTTGTTGTCTTTTTACTGAGGTCTCTAATCCTTTCTCTAATTTATGGATGAGAGCTTCTTTACTTTCTATGCTATCTTCTGATTTTTGTAAATCATCGTCTGATTTCTGAATTTCTTTTTCAACCTCTTTAATTTTATTTTTTAGTGTTTTAGCTGCTTCATTTTGAGATTTTACCTGATCCCTAGCTTCTACTCCCTGATCCCTAAACTCCTGTGCAGCCGCAACAAGCCCCACAATGTTGATTGTCGCCTGTGCATCTGGAGCTATTTCAGCTTGCTCACTATCAAAAGCTTTATCCATTCTTGGAGTAACAACGGATTGAATATCATCAGGAATGACGACTTTTGTTTCTTTTTCTCCTTTAGTTTTTGAATTTAATTTTTTATTATTAGATTTTTTGTCATCTATAGCCTTTTCTGGGCGAGGCACTTCACTTTTATCAGCACCCTTTTTTGAGCTATTGCTATTAACTTCGGATGAGGTTGGTTTAATTGGAGGTATTTTAATCTCAACCGATTTCTCTTTTGGTTTCTGATCTATAACAGGTTTTGAGGCTTCAGATTGGCTGCTAATGTTTTTTAATGCTTCTTTTTCTCCTTCTTTTGGCGTTTTTACAGAAGTTTCCGGATTTTTAACTATCTGACGAACTGCTGTCTGCTCCCCTGACGTCTTTGGTACATAATTTTCCGATTTAATATTATTATAATCTTGTACTTGATTGACATTCAAGGTTGCCATATATCCTTTCTTCATCTTTTGAGTATCAGGATGGTTGATATCGCCGGTTTTGATTAAACTCTCCTGAAATCTTTTATGCATTATTTCTGCACCTTGGTCGTAAACAGTTTGTGAGCCGGGAACGGCTGCAATAGTACCATCTAAACCGAGTCTGTTACTATCAGGATTTGCTGATCCAATTTTAGTGGATGAGTCTCCAGATTTTTGTGTCTGTATATTTGCCACTTGCACCTCAGACAGAGGTACAGCCACCCGATCTTTCTGCTTTTGCTTTTTGCTCTGGTTTTTATTGGCCTTATTGTCTTTTTCTACAGGTTTTGCTGCTTTCATTGACTTAGTTTTTTTAATTTCATATTGTTTTAAAAGACCTATAGGCACAACCAAAATATTGTGCCTTATAGGGTGCCTGCCGGGTTAGAAAAATCATACCGGATGAGGTAGATTCTTTAAGAATTTAAGTAAATAGAAATGGTATTTGACTTTGAGAAACAGGCAACACTGAACCATTTCCTGGTTTGTTCTCTTGTTTTTGAATTTTCAGGTTTTTTAAAATTTAAATACACTCTTTTTAGGATAACACCTTCTTTTGAGTGACTGATTCTATCATTACGGTAAAGACTGTTTCAGAATCTTTTTTTATTTCATATCATCTTTTTTTTCTTCTTCATCAGATGATCTGTCTGTATTCGCACCATATCGGTTTTCAATAAGAAGATTCACTGCTTTATCAATCCAGTTAGGCAGATTATTAGTGATCATTTTCAGGAATTTATCATAACCGTATCCCAGTACAAATAATACTCCTGTTGAATACCATTTGTCATGCAATTCAGCTCTGTTCATTAAATAACTCATTGTAAAACCCACAATCACCACGATTACCAATGTGATAAAGTGTTCCCATGGCTGTTTTTTCTCTTTATTTTGTATGGAGACCAGTACCCTTAATAATCCTCCAGAAAATGCTATTGCAGTTCCGATCAAAAGGGCTTTTATACTATCCAAATTCATTCGTTTCCTATTATATTATTTATTATTTTTTTTATTTTCCAACAACTTTCAGATGCTTATTCATTCCTGAGACAGGATATACATATCATCTAAAAATTTTCTGATTTTCCGGATATTATCACTCTCATCTGCATACGCTAGCTCGTCAATAAGATCACTGATATCTCTGCTTGGTTTCTTCAGTTTTTCATTGTCTTTTTCCTTATCTTTTTTCTTTTTTTTCTTTTCTTTTTTTTTCATGGCTTCCAGAATTTATTAAATGAATAATTTCTTTTTAGTTTTTTAAGTTGATTTCTCTTCCAATACACTAAGGTCAAACGGTTTCTTTTTAAAATTCATGTTTCATTTAAAACAATAGAACTAAAGGCAAAACCGTTTTTCACCCTAATATTTTACTTATAATTTAAATTTGAGAAAGATGTCAGGACAGCCCTTCAATCTGATGCACGGATCTATTGAGGGTACAGCAATAATTTTGAATCCTTTTTACCTTTTTAGAATGAATAATTTCAAGATATGAATCATGAGTACACACTATCCACAAACATTATCTTACTGATATCCAAATAATAACATTATATTAAATGCTAAGAACTGAGCTTTCTTTCACAAACCATAACTATGGCTGAAGAATGATATTATATATTGTTCTCTCGGACAAAAACAACATTTCCATCAGCTCGTTGACAATCACTTTCATCTGTTTATCCTGATTACGTTTTACATAATCAATGACAAAATCTTTTCTTTTTTCGACTAATTCTTTACTACGTTTCATATTCTATGGTTAAAAGTTTTTTTGGTTAAAAAGTTTTTTTCGAATCAGACAGGCTTTCCTTTTCTTACCTATTGACCGTTTCATTGAGTCATAAGAAACCCTAAAGACGAATATTCCGTCTTTTAAAAGATGTCTAATTCAATTATTTAATTTTGTTTTTTTAGAAGCCGGTACCAGGTATTTCCCAATAAAAATTTTACCCTGACTTCTTTATTTAAATTTCATTTGCCCTTTTGTATGTATTAGCAATTTTACTGACAACTATAATTAATCGATATTTTATATGTTGAACAGTAATGATATTCTACATTTTGGGCCTGCTTTTTATTTTCAGGAAAAACAAAGAGCAAAATGATTGCTTTATTCAGATATCAATCAAAAAATAAACGCATTTTTATCATCAATAAAACGACATACAAACGAACAAAAATCAAATTATCTAATATTCAAAACGCACTTTTTACATTTTATAGATTGTTTAAAATTTTCCCTGTTTCTATTAGCACCGGATAAAATAAAAAAGGAAAATATCTGTATTTTAAATACACTATACATAAAATTATTTTTTAACTTTTTTAATTACAGATAATTACAAACAAAAAACAACATTTTAAAATATTAAAAAAACATTAAATTTCAAATATAATTTTGTACATTTGTACCGTTCCATCTTAATGACGAAACAAATATACGAACATTGTTCGTTTTTCAAAATAAAAACGAACATTTTGTTCATTTTTTTTTGCAAATAACTATAAACATATCAAAATGAACTATTTAGAATTCAAAGAAATCAGAAAGAAACTAAACATGAAGCAGGCTGATATAGCAAAATCCATAGGAGTGGGCACAAGAGCCGTACAATATTGGGAAAAAGGCGAACGAAAGATACCGGAAACAACTGCTTATTTTGTAACCAATTTACTCTTAAAGCAACAGGAACTCAATGATGACAGCGCGTCTCCGGTTGTTTTTTCAGATTTAAAGATTATGCACGTTCCGCTGGCGAATCAATATGCACAAGCCGGTTATCTGAGTAATTTTGCTGATGAAGAATACATAGAAAGCTTACCCACTATTCCTTTTACGGACGATGTAGAGCACCGGGGTGAATACATGTGTTTTGAAGTGAAAGGAGACAGCATGGATAACGGATCATATGAAAGCTACCTGGAAGGTGACATTATCTTATGCCGAAATATCAGACAGGATTACTGGATGAGTAAACTGCATTATGATAAGTGGGATTTTGTAATCGTTCACAAAGAGAAAGGGATTTTAGTAAAGCGAATCGTCAACCACGATGTTGAGAAAGGTCTTATCACTCTTCATTCTCTGAATGAGTATTATGAGGATTTCGAAATCCATCTGAAGGATGTTGCGAAACTTTTCAATATTATAAGTACAAGACGTAAAAACAACAGAAGATAATTGCCTGAGTGAATAAAATCCTCAATTTCTTGAGGATTTTATTGGGGCATTTTGGATCATCATCGTGTGAGATATTCTAATAACACTTCACGTCGCCTTCAAGAACCTCTATTTCACCTGTTTCTGGCTTTACCCGATAAATTAAACTTGGGTTAAAATCTGAATTGGATCTTAGGAATCTTATCCATCTTATTCCACTTTTTTTGAGGTTTTCGGGTGCATTTTGCTCAAAATCTCTTATATTTTCCGGTATTGCAGGCTTACCATTAGTAAGACAAATCAAGCTCCCTACATCTGGCCGAAAAGGCTGTAAAGTTACTTTCATCTTCCAGGCAGGATCTGTTCCATAACAAAGAGCATCTTTGTTCCGATCATCTACACCAGACAAGCAGTAAGCTTCTACTCCCCATATTCCAGAGTCAAATTCAACGAAATCCGACCAATCCGAAACTCCATCTCTCCCGCAATATTTTCTTATTCTTATGTATAAACGAGTTTTATCAGGAATATTTCCATTTCTCATGTCAATATTTTCAAATTGGGTATAATTTACATCACTAAAGCCCACCTTTGAATAAATAATATCTTCATCTTTAAAGCCGGGATCTTTTGCGATCTGATATTCCAATGCTGCAAGATTGGTGGTAGTATCCACCCAGTAGTTCATTACAATCTGCCCATCATCCAACACTTTTATTTCATAGATCTTCGGTACATAACAAGAAGATGAGGTACATCTCCCAACGTTCAAAGAAAACCTCTTCGTAGTAACAACATCATCTACAGCCAGTTTCACTTCCAGGTCGTATGTGTCTGGAGCCTGAATATCATTCTGAATATCATTAAGCTTTATTGTATTATTAATTGTAAGCAATTGCTTTATATCATGTGTGGGGCCTGGCGGATTCAGATAAGTTACAGTCGCCTCCGTTATTGGTGAAGAAGATTCATATTCTATTTTGAATGAAGCATCACATTTTGCTGCTGCCATTGTATTATGTTTTTATTGTTATTATTTATTTTTCCTAGTACAAGGGGTGTTATCATTATTCTAAAGACAAAAAAACACCCCTTTATATTAGATTTAGCATCAAGAATGCGTTCTTTACTCCACTATTATCTCTGCTACATCTATTTCAAATGCATCACTATTAGCATCTTTAACCAAAAGCTGGAATTTATATTTTCCAACGACTAACTCTTTGATTGTCAAAGTTGCTTCGTTAACATTCTCAAGTATTACATCCGGACCTTCTAGTTTGCTCCAAAAATACAGAAGCTCATTCGCTCCGCTCCCCCATCCTTTTAATCCCAATTGCCTAATAGGTAAATTAGATAAACGAATGTTTTGATTTCCACCGGCACCAGCTGTAATCGTAGGTAACTCAACATTACAGCAATTTTTATCAGGAAAGCTAATGTTATCTATCACAACCGTTGGACGGTATTCATTTTTATAGGAAAGAATATTTGAAGTTACTGTATTGTTTTCCCCATCTACTACAACTGCTTTATATAAATTTGTACCCACCGCATTTATAGAGTCTGTAAATGTCGTCCCTGTAAAATTGCCAATAAATAAATTCCATACAGCCCCATTGTCAGTACTTTTATGAATATGAACGTTGGCAATATCACCATCAGGATCGCTAGCCAAAACGTTAACTGTATAATTACAAACAGGCTGTGTACATACCCTATCCTCAATTCCGAAGGTATCATTCCATCTGATTGATACCGCTGGTGGATGGTTTTCTTTTTTATAAGACAGAGTATTTGAAGTTGTTTTATTGTTTTTCTGATCAGTAACAATCGCTCTATACAACTGTGTACCAGCTCCATTTATAGCATCTGTAAATGTTGTCCCCGTAAGATTGCCAATAAACAAACTCCATGTTGTCCCATTATCCGTACTTTTAAAAATCTGAATAGTTGCAATATCTCCATCCGGATCAGTTGCATAAACATCAATTGTAAAATTACAAACCAACTGTCTACACAGCCTGTCCTCAATTCCTGAATTATCCTTCCATCTGATCAATGCTGTGGGTGGGTGATTATTCTGATCTTTTATAATTCCAATATCATCAAATCCCGGAAGATTCAGCGTATTTTCTGCTTCCCTACATGAACCCACTAAACCGAATCTAATAGAGTATTTGCCTAAAGGCAGTGTGATTGATCTTCGCGGACGGAATGATCCGGGTTCATAATGCCATCCATTTCCGAGGTCATTTGAATCATAAATATTCAAGCCTGTTATTCCGGAAAGATCTGAAGGCAAATCCCAATCAAATGTGAATGTCTGGGTATCATCACCATTATCAACAACTGTATATTTAACATTTGAAATCACCGGACACTCTTTATCCAGAGGTAAATTTACAGTCACCGTGTCAGTACAGCCATTGCCGATCACTTTTACTTTTACTACCGGAATCATTGATGGATCCAGATTGTAATACTTATAACTTAAATATCCATTTTCATCAGGATTCATAGGAAGCCAGACATCAGTACCCAGGAAATCCCAGTTGTACGTATAGTCGGCAAAGTTTGCTCCGGAAACTCTAAAGTTTACTACTGTTGCCTTTGAATCTCCTCCAGGATAAATGATAGGTTGAACGACTTCTACTTTTATATCCGGTTCTGAAATCACCTTAATGCTGCAATCAGTAGGTTTCCCATTTACAGTAAAGGTAATTACCTGGCCATGGAACTGATCTTCCACAGACTTCGGATCGAAGAAATATTGTCCTTTGATAAATTTCACACCGTCACCAACACTTGCTTTTACCACTCCACTCATAGGGGATACTGTAAAAGGTATAGGACTGGCCTCAGCACAGATAACAGAAGTTGGCAAGCTTAATTTAATGATCGATTTCGGAGTACAGCATATGTATGGAAGTGAAAAGTCTGCAATAACTTTCGGGTCTTTTATGGAACCATACACCATGATAAAAGTTCCTCCCGTTTTAACTCCCCGCTTATGTTCCAATCCGGAATTTTTTTCTACATATTCATTGAAATATGCTTTCGACAGATCTTTATTTCCTTTTAATTCTTCTAAAGACAAAAGCATAATATCAAATCCCAGCTGCTGCTTATCCTTGATTTCCTTTATCTGTTCAAAAGCGATTCGGTGATCCATCCCCTGATGGCCTTCTATATTATAAAACGAATTGTTATCTATATTGAGATTTAAAGGACTTACCTGTTCGGATTCCCCTATTAACACCCACTCGGTATCAAAGGTTAAATTACTGCCAGATGACCGGTTGCTTGTCTTGTCAAAATTCCATGTTTTTAAAAATTCTTCTGTAGCCCGGTAGTAAAAAGGAACCGCCTTATTGCCCAAAGGATTTAATATTTGTGATGGAGTAATTTTAACGCGTTCCTTACCTTTAATAATACTATCAGGATCAAAACGTCCCACTTGCTGATTAAATCGATTGATTAAGGTTTTAACTTTTTGGGTTGCTTTTTCACTGTCTAAGACAGGCGAATTATAAAACTGATGTCTTGAGGAATCCAATTGGGTATCCGAGATTAATTTTCCAAGCATGATGTGTTTGGGAAAAGAAACAAAATCCGGAAGACATTTGGTAAATGCTTTAGGAAGTAACTCTATAATTTCAGCATAGGTATCCATCAAATCCTTTACTACATCATAAGCATACTGAAAACCAAAATCCTGGTTAAAAATCTTTGTAAATGATGCTTTGAATACTTCATGGCTAGAACCTGAAACCTTTAATATTTTAGCGATCGCCTGGATTTTATCAAAGACGATTTTACCGTAATCATCCTTGTCCAGAGCCTTAATATACTGTCTTTTTAAATCGGAAGTACTTACAATTTCGTCTGCAACAAACTTCTCTAAAATAATCCGGTTTTGTTTTACAGGCTCCATAATCCCTTCTATAAACAAAGGATGAGGCTGAAGATTATCTTTTCTTTTGGGTTTAACCTCACCTGTTATGGGATCAGGCAGAGAAAAACCATCTTCTCCAAGAATATGAGTGATACCACTTGCTGTAGTAACTAATACTTTGAGGTTTCTAATCTGCTGTATACCATGATTATCACAGTCAACTCCTCTACAGGGTTTAACCTCTTTTTCATAATCCTCCAGATACAGCAGCAGGTATTTGTCTTCTAAATTCGATAGGGTATTAATGGGTTGAAAATCCGATCTTGCTTCCTGAGCTGTTGCCAGTTCCCAGAGTTCAATCTGCTCGGTTCCCTCATAAAATGCCGGATATTTTACTTTAAAATTATCGTATGCTTTACAATGCGTATAGTCTTTATATTCTAAGTTGATGGTTTTTAAATCACTCACATACAAATCCTTACTTACCTCACTTGTATTACTTAAGGTGAGCAAATCTCCGTCAGTTGTCACAGCCGCCCCCTGAGAGAGCTGTATCTTGTCTAAAAGTCTGTTTTTATAAATAAGTTTGGGTTTGAAACCACATACAACACCAACCCCCTGAAGCAGCACTCTGGACAAACGGTCCTGATCTTCGAAAGAGTCCAGAAACTCATTGAACTGATCGGGATCTTCCAGATACTGTCCTTTACTGAACTTTCGATATTGAACGGTTATATTACTTAATTGATTATTCATTATTGTTCATTTTTAATGATTTATTAAGGTCTTTTAATAAACTTCATAGACAATTCAGACTGTCTATGAAGTTATTATTTGACTATTATTTTGTCACTCCTGTACAAGGGTTTATTTTTAGGAAATTCCCATTTGGATACCCTTTATAAATAGGAATAGTAGCGTTTGCTAAGAAGATTTCTGTATAAGCAACATCCTGGTGACAACCTGTTGGTGGTCTGTTACTAGGAGGTAATGCACATTCAAGTGAAAACTCTACAAAGCCATCCAATGATTGTGATGCCATTTGTTTCGCTTCAGCCTGAGTGATCGTAATTTCATTATATCTGCTCAACGCAGGAGTACCAGGTTTATGATTACCTCTATCCTGATTACCTCCTGTATTACTTAAATGTATATTTCCAACAAAACCAGGGTATGGATTGATCCCTCCTATTACAATATCATTTCCTTTTAAGTTGAAAGTAGCATCATTACAAACGTGACCTTGGTCTACATCATCTCTGTACTGAATAACCACTCTCATACCACTTAAACATGCAATAGTGGATTGACCTTTTAATTTAAGCGGAGCTAATTTGTACACCGTACTACAACCATTAGTATTGGTTACTGTAAGTATTGGATTGAAAGTTTTTTCTTGTCCTGCAACCAGTTTGTACACGTGGATCTTTTTGTTAGCAGGCGCCTCATTATGCTGTATTGGAGTACCATCATCAAAATTCCAGGTAAATGTAAGACCTGTAAAGTCCCCGGCAACATTAAATTCAACTGTAGCATCCGGATTGTTGGCATTCTCGTCCATCGTAGGAGCATCATAGCTCACGGTACCTGTAGTAACAGATACATTCGGTTGTGCATATACGACCATCTGTGCTTCTACCGGATCATCATCCACAGTAAATGTAATGGTTTGTCCAAAGTAAATTGCATTCACCAACCCTGGATCGAAGAAGCTCTGACCTCCGGATTGTGTAACCGCAGGAACCTGAGTACCATTTACAAATGCTTTTACCTGTCCGTCTGTCGGAACAATTGTCATAGCAATCGGAGCATCTTTCTGACATAGCTTGCTGCTCGGTAATGACAGGAATGCAGGATCTTTTTTAGAACAACATAAGTAAGGTAACGAAAAGTCTGCAAGCACCTGATTATCAGCCTCAGAATAATAAACCAAAGCAATAGTTCCGCCCGGTTCTACTCCGCCCTTGTGCTCCAGTCCTGATTTTCGCTCCAGAAACTCACTTAAAAGCTCACTTACAACATCATCTTTTTTAGGATCTTGTTTTACAACGGTAATTCCTTCAGGTGATCCTTCTTTTGAGAATTCGGCCTGGTTCAGCAGTCTTAACTGTTCATCCAGTTTAGAGATATTCAGTAAAGTATTTTGTGAATTGAATGTTCTGTTGCTAACATCACTGGAAATGGACACCAGCTGCTTTCTGAGCTCGTCTATCGATACTGTTTTTTCTCTGACTGGCGGCTCGCCGCCAGGTTTTTCGCCTTTATCCAGAACCAATGCAATGACATCAAAAGCTAATCCGTATTGTGTTTTAAGGTCATTGATGTTTTGCAATGCTGTTTTATAAGGCATTCCTAGGTGACCTTCAATTCTATAGAAATCATTATTGTCAATGTTATAATTCAGCGGATTCTGAATAAAATCTTCTCCTGCCAGATTGGTTGTATGATAACTTAGATTGTAAGCGGCTCTATCGGTTTTTGCTTTTTCAAAGTTCCACTGAGCCAATAAAGGCTGATCCACATTATAGTAATATGGTATTGCCTTATTACCCAGCCTTACATTAAGATTGGAAGGTGTAATTTTAATGCGTCCGATATAGGTTTGAAATCCATTGATTTTCTGCACAAAACGGTTGGCAAGCATTACAACTCTTTCATAATTCTCATCATCATTTGTTGTTACAGGGGAATTGTAAAATCCATGACGTAAAGGGGTGTACTGCCCTAATTCTTGTTTTGCTCCCACAGGACCTAACATCAGGTGTTTTGGGAATGAAGTAATATCCGGGCAACACTCAGCGTTCAGATGCAGGATCAGATCTTTTATTTCATTGTAGGTATCAATCAAATCCTTCAGTAAATCATATCGGTATTGATAATCCTCCAAACCTGTTGTCGTCATAGACAATAAGGAATTCAATTTATCGATAAGCGTTTGCCCTCCCAGGTTGACACTCACGTTAAAAGTATCTGCAATAGAGTCAAAGCCCTGGCTTAAATCTGCAACAGCAGTGATTGATTCTTTGAATTTTGTTTTTAATTGTAAAGCTGTTTTAACTTCGATATCCAAAATAACTCTTTTAGCCTGTATGTTCGGTAAACTGTCAAAAAGCTTTTCATAAGTATTGTGTTGTTTATAGATAGCATCTTTTGCATCACCTTTCGAAATAAGCTCTGAAACAGATGCTGAATCTGCCAGAAGTACTTTAAGATTAGAAACCTGCTCAGCCCCGTTATTGTCACAATCTGCATCCTGACATGGATTTTCATCATTAGAATAACTTTCTAAATACAGAATTACAATTTTATCATTTAACGAACTACGAATATCTATTACCTGTTTAAAATCCCCGGCGTTAGCTCCTTCGTTCACTAACTTTGTATACTCTTGTGTTGTAAACAATTCTAAAAGAGGGATTTGCTGCCCTCCGATACGAAAATGCTCATATCCTACGACATCAATATAATTTCTATAGTATCTATAATTTTTAGCCTGGAAATCAATGGTAATCTCTGAGTTTTTGCTTCCTGCCTTACGCAGTGTTATTAAGTCTCCATCCGTAGTCACCCCAGCTCCTTGTGTAATAGCAATCGTATCAAAAGGAATCTCCTCAAGATCTCTATCTCCGGGTCTGGATGTTTTTTCTGCTAAAGAAGGTGAGATTTCAAGCTCTACATATTCCGATTGAAAACCACACACTATCCCCACGCCGCTCAGACGGGTTCTTGATAGTCTGTCCTGATCTTCAAAATAATCTATAAATTCGTTTAATTGCCCTTCAGTTAACGCCTGATTGTCGTTGAACTTTCTATATTGGGTTGTTACATTGTCTAATTTGGTATTCATTATTTTTCAATTTTTTTTGATAAGTTCGATTGTCCTAATATGATTTTTCCATCCAGAATGTCACTATCACTGGCGTCGCAGTCCAACAGTCTTCCCGGTCTATAGATATTATTCAAATGGCTAAGAGCAGTCAATAAATCTGTAATGCTGTTTCCGAGATTCGCAATATTGTTTCTTGACTTATCTGAAAGGTATTTTTTAAAGGCTACTTCAAATTCAGCCAAATCATTCTGAGCAGTTTGTTTTTCACTCAAACGATCTCCCACCCAGCAAATTTTTGCTAAAACATGAGCCGGAATTTCCTGTCTGATCACTGTTTCTGCATAACGTCTGAAATCAGGATCCTGAAAACGATAGGCAAAGCCAGGAAGAACAACACTCACCCTGTAAGAATAAGGGTCAAAAACGTCTGTTTCGCAGTCTTCTTCGCAAGAAGACATAAAGGCTTCCGAATATTCTATCGGATCTGTTGCAGGATTTTCTTCTTCCAGGTCATACATGATTCTGAAAGTACCTCCGACAGACATGCAGCCAATACCGCCCATGAGCTTATAATCTTTAGTGGTTGGCTTTAATAATAAATGCTCAACAAGGAAAATACCCTCTTCTGTAAATTCATATTTGAAATAATTAATCGTCTCTTCAATTCCTTTTTTCAGGTCTTTCAATTCTGAATAAGGATTGGTCTTTTTGTGAACAGCAATAACATTTTGTTGACCACTGTCATCCAGAATTTCAAAATAATAGTTCCCTCCCAATGAAACACGGATTTTTATATTTCCAATTAAACAGTAATCCTTTTCACAGTTTTTCAGTTTTTCTAATGTATCTGCAGGATTCTTCTCATCCAGTGTAGCTAATGCATTTTCAAGATCTTCCTGATCGATCTGAATGGTCTGATAAATGGCTTCATTCAGGTTTTTGATTGCAATATGCTCAGTCGTATAACTATTTACAGATGATAAGATAATATTGTTACCAGCATCTTTTATTTTCCATGTATACGTTTTTTTACCGGCATTATCTATTGTTTCAATAATGGAAACCGGCGACTGCGATAAGTTTCTATGGGTATAATCTTTAATTCCCAACAAACGGGCGATTCTTTTCTGAACACCGGAAATATTACTGGTATTCCAAAGATCTGAATCTCCGATTAAGGTGTAATTATAACCTAACCCTCTGTCTTTACTTAATGATGAATATTCTTTTAAGAAATTTTCTTTATTACCTAAGACAATTTCATCGGTAGATTTCCCATACAGGGATTTCATTAAGAAAGTATAGTCACTGAATGTTTCGGCAAAACGGGAGATCAAATGATCCAAAACTTCATTTTTACGTTCCACACTGTTATCCAACTCTTTATACAATGAATCTGTAAGCTGATCATCATTTTCGGTATCGTATTCAGAAACCAGTTCATCAAACCCTTTAATATTCTTAAGAGCCTGTGTAAAAAAGGTTCTTTTTAGCTTACCATTGATGCTTAGTACTTCTTTTACTTTTTCAAGATGTTTGAAATAGCCGGCAAGGATCTGATCAAAAAATAACAAATACCCTTTCATCTGTTTGGCCAAAGCTTCTCTCTCCGGGGATTGATTCCCTATAATTCCTGATTCTCCTACTCCATAGGTATCCGGAAATTCATTCAGAATAGTAGCATAGTTTGCAATATCATATGAAGTTCCTTGCGGCAAAGCCAATTCTTTATTTTGTCTTGCATCCTCTCTGAGCACTTCTTCTTCCCTTTTAAGAGTTTCTAAGTATTCCTGAACTTTTTTGTCGTTGATATTTAACGGAAGAGATCCTTTACTGTAGCTGAATGAGCTCAGTTCACACAGTTCCGGTTTTCTGCCTTTTTCAATACAGATCAGCCAGTCGTTATTTTGTTTGATCACACTGTCACAACCTGCAATAGAAACGTCATGAATTTCTTTAACCCCTTCAATCTTCATGATTTCACTGATGATATCGGAAAGACGAACTTCTGTTCTTAACTGGCTGTTTCTAAGCTCTTCAGTATCGATAAAACCGTTATCCAAAAGAGGTCCTTCAAAGATCTGATCTGTAGTCAGGCCTTTGTCCAGCATTTGCTTCAATGAATAAAAATGAACCTCAGGAGAAAGATAATTATTGATCGTTCTGATTACTTTAGCATGCACCAGTTCCTCATCTGCTTTGTTGACAAGTCCGATACGGGCACATACTGCAACTTTCTGGATTTCAACTTCTTTAATCTCCGCCAGATCTTCGCAAAGTCCTCTGTTGGCATGGTAACTGTCTAAAATTTTGATATTGACATTAGATTTTTCACATCCGATACCATCCGTATCAATCTCTTCAGCATAGTCTACATACAGGTCATACAGTCCTTTTACGTCAAAGCTTTGTGTTTTTTCTCCAATGGGTTTAAAGTCTAAATCTCCTGTTTTGCAATCAACGTATAATTTTTCATTTTTAGGGACTAACCAACAGTTACGGATCGGTCTTGTAAGACTTCCTGCCATGTTAATATCTATAAACAACTTTCTGTAGTCCAGTTCGTTTAAAGGTCTTGAAGGCAAAATCTCTGCAGCCTTTAAAAACTGGGTATGAATGTCTTTTTTTACATCATCAGATGCTAAGATATCTTCCATGTTCAGGTTCATCCTCATCCCAAGATCCGTTATGGCATAGCTTAAAACTTCCAACGTGGTGATACCGGGGTCATGAGAGTTATAATCGGTCCATAGTTTTCCTCCTAACTTCTCTATGTATTCAACCCCGGTTTTGCGTAGAAAATGAAAATCTGTCTGATCCCCGGTTTCTATATTTTTTGATATACTAATATGTTTATTTTCTGACATGATTATGTTTCTTCTTATTTATTATTAAATACATACCTGCTCTGTAATAGTGACATTGTGCTGTTTGGCAGATACCAGAATTGATTTTGGATCTACTTCGATTAAAGACTGCCTTTGCGGAACATTGTTCACCAATATTTTAATATCATCAATGTAGTCTACATAATACAGCTGCTCCAGATAGTTAACCAACTGATTAACATTCAACTCTACATTAAAATCAATATTTTCAGAGTCTGTAAAAGCCCAGGGCGATATGTATTTTTTAATATCTTCGTCCAGCTGTTTGGTGTAAAATGTTTCATCGTACTGCTCAAAGAACTTGACCTTTGTTTCTACTTTCGCTTCTTTGTAATTGGGATTGATCACCTGAGCTTTCACATGCATTGTATTTAATTCATTTACATAATTCTGAATCTTATTTAGCGAAGCTCGGCTTACTCTCGGCTGATAGACATCAAAAGCATTTTTATTTTTAATATTCGGAACCACCATCAGGGTTACATGGCCCGGAGCCATATAGGAAGTTTCGGAAGTATGATTTAAACATTTTACCTTAAAGACTTCCGGGAACTCCTGTAATACCAAATGTTCGTAATCCCATTGGGTAATAGCTCTGTGCTTATGTCTCAATCGTTCACTTACCCGTCTGTAAAACTCAGTATCGGTTTCTTTGTATTTACCGTCAAACGAGTTATAAGGCTGGCTAACCGATTTTACCTGAGGAACTCTTGTGATAAGTTTAGCAATAGTTTTTGCTTCCAGTCCGTTATTAAGGTGAGACAGGTCATTGTCCTGATTCTGGAATGTCGCTAAAACAGCCTGCGTATAGATTCCCTGAATTTTACATACTGCATCATAACTTCTTTGTGATTTGGCTCTGATCCAGACTAATCCGTCGGTAAATCTTGTGTGGCTTTTATCAACGTCCTTAGGCACTTTAAACTTGACAATCCCTGATTCCAGGAACTTTCTGGTCTCGTTCTGCAGCATATAATTCGACAGACTCATCCATGTATTGTTTAAAAGGATATGCCATTCTATATATTCTTTTTCCAGGAAGGTCTCTACCAAAGGATTTTCACTTCCTTCCAGCATTTGAATCAATAGAGAAACTGTCGTCTGAGGCATTGCTTCCAAGCCGATGTATAATTCGCCTCCATTTTGATGTACAGGTACAATGCTGTTGGTTTCGACTTCTTTTTCATACTGTCCGAATACATCCTCATGATACAGCTGTACTTCTTTATTTTTTGAAGCTTCTCCGGCAGATTTTCTTTCTAAGTACGAATATGCATTTTCTTTTGCGCTGTAATTCAACTCTATATCTTCAGCAAAAGGAATATACGGTTCGTTGGGAATAAGTTTTTTTAAACTCGGATTACTTGATAATGCCAATGTATACAGTTTAGGATATACATCCTGTAATGATGACTGATTAAGTGTCAACCTGATCGTCTCACTTGTCCCGGCCTCATTGCTTGTATTATTTACAGAAAATTGGACTTTATAAGCGTCTCTTACTTTACTGAATACATCAATATCATTGGCTTTTTCATACCAGATTTCCTTATCCAGCAAGGCGACATCTGCTTTAAAGTAACCATCAGAACCTACAATTGAGGAGTTTTTTAAAGATTCAAAATCGTTTAAACTGATGTTTTGATTAGGCTGAATGACGTATCCGCTGTATAAATCTTTTATAGAATCCGGAGCATTTTTCCAGTTGATCGTAATGTCCGCGTTCTGCCATTTTTTGGAAAACATTTCAGGACATTTGATATAAAAATTAGATCCTTTAACAGGTTGTGCGGTAAAAGGATAATAAGGCTTTTCTGAATTTAATGTTCCGTTGTCATTTTCTATCTGAATTGATTTTACTCCTTTTACATCAACTGCTATTTCAATATTTTTTATTAATTTTTCTGAAAGAGCTTCGTACATATCGTAATATTTTTCTCCTTCAATCATCAATCTTATAACAGGAAAGCTGGTTTGAAATGTTTCTGCCAGCACTTCTTTATTATATTTTACAACTGCCGGGAAATCTTTAGATAATGTAAAAGAAAGTTCTAATCTTGCTTCTTCGTTTTTAATACATTTTAAAACAACACCTGATAACCATTCTTTTTCCCCGCTGCAAAGCACTTTGATATTATTTTCAATATCTGTTTTTGAAAGATTTTGTAATTTCTGGGTTGAATTTTTATTAAAATCGATCTTAAGAGTGACCGTACGTTCCCCTTCTTTTAAATCTAATAATGAAGAGGCTATTGAAAAACCCAGTTTAGCTTTTGGAAGTTCTTTATAAATAGATTTATTTGAAACGGTTTCATCAGAATTATATCCAAACGGCCACCAGTAGTTGCTGTCTTCCGGTAATTTATCTCCCATACCATCAGCAGAGTTCGCTACCGGAGCCATTTTCAGTTCTCTTTTTTCAACATCATTTAAGAAACTTTTAATCTCTACTACTTTTGCCTGATTGGCAATAAGTTCATCACCTGTAGTGTAGATTCGTTTTTTTCCATCAGCGTCTTTACCTCCATCCAGCAATGTACCGGCTGGAATTTTTTCCTGAATCGCTTTTTTGGCGAGTTCAAAAATCACATAGACCTTGTCTGATTTGGCGTCGTTTTTCTCAATTTGAAGAATTTCGTTATAATAGAAATCCAGGTGCCTTTTAGTCAGATTATTGAAGGCATTTTTTGAGAAATCTAATAATTTTAAAAAGCAGACAAATAATGTCAGGTGAGGGGTCAGGCTGCTATCCTGTTCAAACTGGGACATAAGATCTGTAACCTGTTTTTTCATACTTTTATACTCAACGCTCTCTCTGCGTGGGATCGCATTGGCATCATCACCCAGGAAGAAGTTTCCCCAGTTTCCTTTTGGTGTTGTATTATTACCTTTGTCAAAATAGTTTACACGTTGAGCAAAATTGTTGGCGAATAATAGCCAGTCAAACAAATCGAAATCGTGTAACTCAAGATTCCCAGGATCTAATTCTGCTAAAAAGCGCTGCATTTGTGATTTTCCTTCACGATAATGTGAAAATGTATCTGTTTTTTTCATTTGTTTATATTTATCTTTCTATGGTCAGATGCAATACTTATTGTAGTGTTTGGTAGTATTCAAAATGGCTACAGACATCCCGTAATTCATTATATTTCGGTAGCTTCTCCTTTGTAAAAAGGGAAAACCATATTGCTTCTTGTATTAGTATTTCTTACTTCGTAGTCAACCTGTATCAAAACTTCTCCCTGAAGCTCTTCCTGAGCATCTATTTCAATACTTAGAATGTTTATTCTGGGTTCATGATATAAAATAGCACGCTCAACGATTCCTTTCATTTGGGTAATCAGCGTTAAGTCCAGCGGTTTAAAGAGCATTTCCTGCAAGTCACACCCGTAGTTTGGGAACATTACACGTTCACCTGGGCGTGTTGACAATAAAATCTTAAGGCTGTTATTGATGTCTTCTACATCTGTGGTCATGGCCAGTTTTCCTTCAGTTTCGTTAAACTCAGGCGGAAAACTCCAGCCTGTTCCTAAAAAATCTGTATTTATTTTCATACGTTATTTGTTATATTTAATGTTCACATCTTACATCTGTAGCATAGAGTTTTTTGGTTATTCTAACCGTTTTGTTATTGATGTTTTACATTTTTATTTTAGTTCAGATGTTATTTCTAAGAGAGCTTATGATTGTATTAAAAGCTGCCTTCCATATTATCCGCCTATTAAAACAGTAGCATCACCCGCGGTTATTACCCCTCCATGAGCGGTAGAATCTCCCATTCTTGCGGCAGGTTTCCCGCCTATTAAAACACTTGAAGATCCTGAAGCAATGGTGTCCGGTGGCCCGGTACATAATGCTTTGTCTCCTTGTCTTGCTGCGGGCATTCCGCCGATAAGTACTGTGGGTTCTCCTGCCGGAATTATAGGACCTCCTACATGGGGAACAGTTCC
This sequence comes from Chryseobacterium sp. D764, assembly GCF_019317325.1. NCBI lineage: Bacteria > Pseudomonadati > Bacteroidota > Flavobacteriia > Flavobacteriales > Weeksellaceae > Chryseobacterium > Chryseobacterium sp. D764. The sequence continues at coordinate 1,583,618 of NZ_CP079219.1, forward strand.
CGTTACCATAGGGCAGGTATGCATATCTGTAATTCTTGCTGCCGGTTTCATGATTATTAATTAATTTTAACTTGAGATCCTTTTACTACTGTTACTGCTCCTGATTTAAGCTCTGAACCGGAACTTCCTTCTGCTTTGAATTGAGCACTTGCTTTTACATTGATATTGGTTCCTTCCATATTAATGTCGCCTTTTGCTTTGATCTTAATGTCTTTTCCGCTTTCCATACTGATACCGTCTTTATTAAGGGTAAGAGTATTAGAATGCTCATCTTTTATTGTAATGACATCGGCATCTTCATCTACAATCACTTTTTTACCTTTTGGGGTTTCCAGTGTGTACGAAATTTTGTCGTCATTAAAGATCATTTTCATTTCGCTTCGGGTAACAAATCCTTTTTCATGGTTATCATCAGAGGCTACAATGGGAGCTGGTTTTGCACTGCTGTTTAGCATTCCGAGTACCACGGCATCATTGGGATCATCATTAATAAATCCGATGATGACTTCGTCTCCGATTTCCGGTCTGAAGAATGATCCTCTGTTTTCTCCGGCATCAAGAGTAGCAATACGTGCCCAAATTCCTTCTTCTTCGTTATTGATGATGGGGATCTGCACTAAAATTCTGTCTTCTCCGTCCGGATCTGATTCCAATTGAGACACTACTCCTACATGTAATCCGCTTATGGCAGGGATAATTCCTGAACCCGGCATTTCACTTACATCATAGGTTTCTGAAAACCATGTTGGAGAAAGTCCGAATTGAGCATCCACCAGCCAATTTCCTTCAGCAATTTCATGGCGGACACCGGTTACGTATATTTTCCCGTTGAAACGGTTCCCTACTCCCTGCAGTGTTAATGAAGCTCCTGGTATCACAGATGGGATTCCCTGGAGTTTTACTCTTCCTCTTGTTTTGGCTAATTGCTGGAAAGTTGCTTTGGCATCACCCCATTCCTGCAGTTCTCCCTGAGTAAGATTTCCACCATGCTTAAGCTGCAGGTCTTCAATTCCGAAAACATCTGCCAAATCACCTGATGAAAGATTTCCGTTGAGATTAATCGCCGGATCCTGAGCTTCAACTTCTGTAAGTTCCTGATCAGTATAGCTCCATGTTTTGGCTGTAATTTTACTGAATTGGTCTCTGGCATCAATTTCTCCATCAAATTCATGTATGGATGATCCGTAAACCACCGTTTCTACGGCTTCAGCACTAAAATCAGGCTTAGCAATTTTGATGGTTCCATCTTCAACGAAACAAAGTTTACCGTTTGCCTGCGCTCTGGTAAGCATGAAATCCCAATCGGAAGCCTGGTACTGAACCAATTCCTTATGTGAATTTGAAGTAGCTTCAACATCGGCAGTAAGCCCGTTATTACTAATGAGTTCTTCCATGACATCACTGTCTGTGCTTTCGTAGAAGTACTTGCTTTTTCTTCCTAAGGTCATTTTTACGGCCTTATCTCTGCATTCTACAATCAGGTAAGAAGAACCGTTTCTGATTTTTATGTTGTGTTTTACAACAACTCCTTTAAAAATGGTTTCTTCTTCAGAATGGTATCCAGCGGTAATCTCAATTTCTTTTCCGGGAATCAACAGCTCTTCATTACTGAGCTTGAAATCCTGCTCCGGTACACTTCCGTCTAAAATAACAATGCGGGCATAAGGAATTCTGTTGACTTCTTTTTCCACGACAATGCTTTTCACCCCGTACTTCCCCGGCAGTTCTGTGCCTCCAGACATGACCTTATGGGTGACTAAATCTGGATTTTTTGCTGTTTGTATGTATCCGCTATTATTCATATCATGAAACTTTTTCTAATGGCGGAAAGAATAATTCCTGCCCTGGTTTTAGCTGTCTGAAATTGACAAGATTGTTTACTTTAGCGACCTCCAGATAATATTTGGAATCTCCGTAAATTCTTTCAGTCATTAATGGCAGTGTATCGCCAGCTTGTACTGTTCTTTTGTGGGTAAGATCCGGAGATTGTTTATCTTCAATTTTACCGGCAAGTTTAGGACTTGTTGATTCACTGAATGTTGCCTTTCCTATAGCTCTCAGAGGCTGGCCTTCGTTATCAAATAATTTATATTCTATCGTTAATTCAGAAAGCACTCCTTTAAATTCAAAACTTCCCCAATTAAGGATAACATTATAAGGTTTATGGATAGAACCTTCCAGCTCGCTTGTTGCCTTATAAAAATCTTCAATCTGTTTTGTTACAGCTGTTTTTGCAAACGATTTCCCTTTAATTTTATTGATCAGTTTAAGCCCTGAATTCGCTTCTGTAACTCCTGTCCCATCAAATAGAAATTCTAATTGTAAATCAGGTGATGCTGATGAGGTGTATCCTAAATTAGGTTTAGAATTACCATCTGCCTGATCTTTATTATATTTCGTTTTATAGGTCATAGAAAAACCTGTCGGATTGATAAAAGCTTTAAAAGCACCGCTCTGAACTCTTTTTTCATAATCAGAGTTTTCGTATGTTCCGATTGTCAGTTTTTGAATTGCTCCTCTCATTATCTTTCTTTTTTACGGTTTTCTATCTTTGCTGCCTGTTCTACACTTTCGCTGATTGCGAGCATGAGCTGTGCTTCATCTACCGATGTGCCAGTCGTCGTTGCTTCTGCTTTTTCGTCCACATTTATTTTAATGTGAAGCTCTTTTATTTCTATTGGCATTTTGTTTGTTTTTTAATCGATCATTAATATTCAAAACACTAATAACCAATGATTTAACATGTTTATTTTTAAAAATCTAAGCACATGAAGGGTGTGTTCAGTCTCTGTTATAGACCAATCTGTTGTTTTTTATGAAAAAAGATTTGGGTAAATATTATCTTTAAACTAACACACGTTCGGGTGCTTAGATTTGATTTAGAAATTACAAGCCTAAGCTTGCTAACGATGAGGGTATTGTGAAATATCTATATTTCAGTTCTATTGTTTCAATAGCAAGTTTGCTTTCTTCTGCGTTGAATTCTGATACTTCCCATCTTACAGGATATGCTCCAACTACATTCCAAACCATTAGGGGTGCTGTAGACTGAATCCCGCCTGAAAGAGTAATGATCAGGTCTCTGGGTTCAAACTGGAAGTTTTCCATCGCATTTCTACACCAGCTTATCAATCCGGAACTTACGATTAACCCACGCTTAAGAACCAGATTAGGATATTTGGGTCTCAAAGGAAGCTGGTGCGTAAACCTGTTTTCGCCTCCTTCGGCATATTCTTCAGTTCCAATTTCTGTTGATAAACCAGATATAGATTGAAATCTGGAGTCAATACCCTCTGTTGTTGAAATCCCATTAACAATAAAAGAGAAACTGGTTGGAGGATATAAAACTGCCATGATTAGTTATTTTCAATAGTTAATCCTTCGTGTGCAATTTCCAGCGTTTCAATAGCAACCTCGTTACCTTCAGCTTTCAGATCTGTTGATTGTAACTTAAGTGGGAATGCATTTTTCACTTTCCATGTAACTGCAGGCGCTCCTGTCTCATCTAAAAGAGAAATCGTAATAGATCTGCGCTCTACGGTGCTTAGCTGAATACTTTGGAACCAGTCGAAATATTCGTTATCAGTTTTGAAAGTTCCTCTCTTTAAAGTGATATTACTGAAACTTTTCATTCCAGGCATTTTAATCTTACTGAAATCAGGACTTGCGCCATGTCTGTATTCAATTAAAGCTGCTTCAACATTTAAACCGCTGACTTCCTGAAAACCTACTTTTGTTCCGCCCCAATCTACTTCAAAGGCAAACTTTACTAATGGATATGTACTCATAATGTATTTATTTTTATTTGTTATTTAATTTAGCTTATGCTTCCTGTAATTTGTGTGAAAAACGTAACACAATAAATTCAGCCGGACGTACTGCTGCCATTCCGATTTCAATGATCATTCTTCCTTCTAAAATATCCTGCGCAGACATTGTTTTGTGTAAACCAACGCTTACGTAAAAAGCTTCTTCCGGCTTGCTTCCTGCCAATGCACCGTCTCTCCACTGCTGGTCAAGGAAATTTTCGATCATAGCCTGTACACGAACCCATGTATTGGCCGTATTCGGTTCAAAAACGAAACGTTCTGTAGCTTTCTTCACAGACTCTTCTACCATGTTGAAGAAACGACGTACAGGTACATACCTCCATTCGTTACTGTTACCGTCTAATGTTCTTGCTCCCCAAACCATCGTTCCTTTTCCTGTAAAAGTTCTGATCGCGTTGATTGATTTTCCTGCTACCGCATCTACGTTAAGACCGTCCTGCGTTTCATTAGAAATTTTTACAACAGGTGCCAGTACATTGCTGATTGCTAAGTTGGCTGGTGCTTTCCATACTCCGGAAGTACTGTCTACTTTAGCATAAATTCCGGCAATTGATGAAGATGGAGTCAATACCAATCTTTTAGATTCAATTTCTTTTTTAGCCTGGTTATACAATGCTGAACTTCTTGATTTCAACCATGCTAAGGTATTTCCATTTTGAGGCATTGTAACGTCCACAAGAACTCCAGCAGCATTTACTTCTTTATAGCTATCGATTTTAACGTCTTTATCATCAAAGCTATAGCTTAAAACAGTCTCCAATTTTGGATAATAGGCAGCTCCATATTTTAATCCTGCAGCATCTACTCCAGCTCTAAAAGCAGCAGCATCTTCAAAAACATCCATAATAACGAACCTGTCTTTCAAGTCTTCTGCCTGATCTAAAGCTTTATTGTATAATTTATAAGCATCTGCTCCTAAAACTTCAGCATCCGGGAAAACAATAAGCGTTGGCTCATCTTCTTTTTCCAGTGATTTCAATCCGAACCACAGACCTCCAGCAACTGTTTCCGTTCCTAATGCAGGAGTTTTTTCATAGTCAGCTACTGAAACAATATAACATGGTCCACCACCATTAGCAAAATACATTTGCATAGCATAATGCATTTTGTAAGGGCTTACCTTGGTATTATCTATATTTGCAGTAACAACTGTATCTTCAATCTTAATAGAGATTGCTGTTTTTTCATTTTTTGCTCCTCCAAAAATCGTTTCGTATTCCAACATAGAAGAAATTCTTGTCGGTTCATTTCTTGGTCCTTTATCCGTATGTCCGATAAAAGCCGGGATAGCTGTTTCTACTTGTGCTACAGATGGTGGGAATTTCGCAATTTCTTCTACGTAAACTCCAGGTGTTTTGTAATTCATTTGTTAAAAATTTAAAGTTAATATTAGTTGTTTTCAATAGTTAATCCTTCGTGTGCAATTTCCAGCGTTTCAATAGCAACCTCGTTACCTTCAGCTTTCAGATCTGTTGACTGTAACTTAAGCGGGAATGCATTTTTCACTTTCCATGTAACTGCAGGCGCTCCTGTCTCATCTAAAAGGGAGATCGTAATAGATCTGCGCTCTACGGTGCTTAGCTGAATACTTTGGAACCAGTCGAAATATTCATTATCGGTTTTGAAAGTTCCTCTCTTTAAAGTGATGTTACTGAAACTTTTCATTCCAGGCATTTTAATCTTACTGAAATCAGGACTTGCGCCATGTCTGTATTCAATTAAAGCTGCTTCAACATTTAAACCGCTGACTTCCTGAAAACCTACTTTTGTTCCACCCCAATCTACTTCAAAGGCAAACTTTACTAATGGATATGTACTCATAATTTATTTTTAATTTTGATTGTTATTTAATTGATTTTATGCTTCCTGTAATTTGTGTGAAAAACGTAACACAATAAATTCAGCCGGACGTACTGCTGCCATTCCGATTTCAATGTTCATTCTTCCTTCCAGAATATCCTGAGCAGACATTGTTTTGTGTAAACCAACGCTTACGTAAAAAGCTTCTTCCGGCTTGCTTCCTGCTAATGCACCGTCTCTCCACTGCTGGTCAAGGAAATTTTCGATCATAGCCTGTACACGAGCCCATGTATTGGCAGTATTCGGTTCAAAGACGAAACGTTCTGTAGCTTTCTTCACAGATTCTTCTACCATGTTGAAGAAACGACGCACAGAAATGTATCTCCATTCGTTGCTGTTTCCATCCAGCGTTCTTGCCCCCCAAACCAAGTTTCCTTTTCCTGTAAAAGTTCTGATCGCGTTAATTGATTTTCCTGATTCAGCATCTACATTAAGCAGATCTTGTTCTTTATTGGAGATTTTTACTGCTGGTGCTTCTACTAAACTAAGCCCTAAATTGGCAGGCGATTTCCATACTCCGGAAGTACTGTCTACTTTTGCATAAACTCCGGCCATTGCTGATGACGGTGCCAATACTACTGATGTAGACTCGATTGCTTTTTTAGCCTGGTTATACATTTCAGAATTAACAGTCTTCAAATCCGCTAAAGTTGTGATACCAGATGCACCGGTAACTAAGATATCAGCATCTTTGAAATCATAGCTTAGAACAGTCTTCAATTTTGGATAATAAGCTGCTCCGTATTTCAGACCTGTAGAAGATACTTTATCTCTAAAATCAGCAGCATCTTCAAGAACATCCATAATGACGAATCTGTCTTTTAACAATTCTGCCTGATCTAAAGCCTTGCTGTACAAAGCATAGATTTTGCCAATCGCAACAGAATTACCTGCTCTGGCAGTAACAATGCTGCTGGCAGCAAGAGCATCAGTCTCCATAGCCGAAGCCGTAGTAAAATCTGTCTCAAAATCAGCCGCAACCTCATCAGCTGCTGCCTTAACAGTAGCAACAGTAGCATTATCTACAGCAGCAGCAATCTTAACCGCCACTACAACAGCCTGACCAGCCTTAGCTCCCACAATCTGTAAATCGTTAGGATTAGGAACATTAAATTCCGCCGCCTTAGCAACTGCAGCATCAACAGCCGCTTCTACATTAGCACCTGCAACAGCACCTGCAACAACACCTGCAATACCTTTAGCTGCGGAAGCAACATTTTTAGCATTTAAAGCTGTAGTAACAACAGCCTGAGCAGCAGCAACATCAGCATCAGAAGGCACTAAACTTTGAAGATCCGGAAAAACAATCAGTGTAGGTTCATCTTCTTTTTTTAATAATTCAAGACCTGATAAAAAAGCTTCTGCAGGTGTAGGAGCATCTACAGCCTCCGGACTTTTATAATCTCCTACAGAAACAATATAGCAAGGGCCACCACCATTGGCAAAATACATCTGCATGGCATAATACATTTTAAAGTCGCTTACCTTGGTTGGCATTGCTGTTGCAACACCATCTTTGAAAGCTACAGCGAAGATTTCAGAGTTTGCTTTTCCAAAAAGTTCTTCATACTCCAACATCGAAACAATTCTCGTTGGTTTATTTTTCGGTCCATCCGCTGTATATCCAATAAAAGCAGGGATAGCCGTTTCAACTTGCGCTACGGAAGGGGGAAATTTTCCTTGCTCCTCCACGTAAACTCCAGGGGTTTTGTAATTCATTTTTAAAAATTTTACGTTAATATTAATTATTCCTCGAAGTAAAACTTCGAATATTTATTCGTGATTGATTTATTGTTTTTATTTTTTAGAACTGTTGTAATTTGTGCGAGAAACTGAGTACAATAAACTCTGCCGGACGTACTAATGCTATTTTAAGGTCAACATTCATAATAGTAGTGCCTTCTACTCCCTTAACTGTTACTTCGTAGGCTTCTTTCGGAGTGCTGCCTGCTAATGCACCCTCCATCCATTGCTGGTTAAGAAAATTTTCCAGCATTGTTTTTGCCCGTAACCATGTATGAGGGATATTAGGCTCATTAATAAACTTATTGAGTGCTTCGTTGATCGCTTGTCTGATCATATTATAATAACGGCGTACATGTACATATTTCCATTCGTTATCTTTCCCTTCATTATTTTTATCTTTCCCTTCAAGTGTTCTTGCTCCCCAGATTAATGTACCTTTTCCTGTAAAAGTTCTGATTGCATTGATTGATTTTCCGAAATCATCTATGTTTAAAGTAGATTGTTCCTGATCTGAAATTTTTTCTGTCGGAGTAATGACATGGCTAATATTGATATTTGCCGGAGCTTTCCACACTCCTCTTGTGCTGTCTATTCTGCCGTATGCTCCTGCAATTGCTGATGATGGTGGTAAAACAACTTTTAACGACAGTATTTCTTTTTTCACCTGATTGTAAAGTGCCGAATTGGATAATTCTAAATTTTTAAGCGTTATCCCGTTTGCATCTCCTTTTTCGTCTTTTACCTCAAGAATTGCAGTTTTTAAGGCATCAAACTCTCCACTGAACACAGGTGCATCTTCGTCAAAACCATCAGGGATCACAAAATCATCTATTATTCCGTCATATATGGCTTCTAAAACAACTTTTGCTTCATCAATTGCTTCTGTTAAAGCATTTTTTTTATCACCTGCATCCGCTGCTTCATTCACTTCTTCTGCTATCGCAATAGCCTGATCTAATAAATCAGCAAGCACGTAAGCATCGGCAGATCCCGTTGAGATTTCGGCACTTGCCAACCTTTTCAATTCATCTAAAGCAGAGATCTCACCCGCATAAAAAAGAGCACTTCCTTGCCCTGTTTTTTGTAAACCGGCATGGGTGATAGGGGTTTGAGTTTCATCAAAAGTATAATTCAAAATGGTTTTTAAGTGAGGGAAGTAAGCCGCCGCATGATTAGTTGGGTTTATATTACTTCTAAAAGATTCAATCGTGGTAAGATTGTTTGATTTGATGATAGAATTTCCGTAATAGGTATCCAGGATAACAAACCTGTTCTTACTCTCATCCTTAGCTTTATCAATTGCCTGATTATAGATACTATAAAACTCAGATTCATTGGCTAACGAAATAGCATCAGGGAAAATAATAAGAATCGGTTCTTTAATATTTTTATGATCTATCTTACCCAATCCTGTTTCCAATGAGGATAATTGTACTTCTGCTGATGTATAATCCCCTACAGAAATGATATAACACGGTCCGCCGCCATTAGCAAAATACATTTGCAGCGAATAGTACATTAAAAACTGTACCTGAGGGGCTACAATAGTTGCTCCCTGGCCTTCTACATCTTTTAGCTGGATATTTTCTTTTTTTGCTTTTCCAAAATATTGTTCATATTCTAAAAGAGAATTGATTCTGAAGGGTTCATTATACCCGGCAGGGAGTAGGTCGGTATACCCAATAAACGCTGGCATAGCTGTTTCTATATAGGCAACTGAGTATGGAAGTTTTGTAATTTCTTCAACAGAAACACCTGGTGTTGCTGAATTTAACATGTTTAAAAATTTAAAGGGTTATTAGTTTTAGTTTTTGCTTTTATGATTAATCAATTTTAATACTTTGGATATTAACGTCATTAATTAATTTAACAGGGATTACATCCTTAGCCGCAATTTTTATCACACTTATTTTATATAAGGCAGATGGCATTATTTTTCCGCCTAATAGTCCCCAGACGTAACTTAGCTGTTCAAAGGGAATTGAATGCAGTTCAATTCTGAAACTGAAGTTGTTTTCGGGCTCAAGATCCACATACTCCAGAACATTTTTTGCCTGAAATACCTCAATCACTTTTGAAATACTTAGTAATGATTTGCTATAGGTACTTCTGTTGGCAGCAATCATTACATATAGGTTTAAGTAAGCTGGTGTACTTTCTTTATCGTATCGAATTGGATTGTTCTCAACAACAACCTGCTGATACCTTGACCTGTTTTTCAATGTTGATTCTTCCTCAATGTTGAGCAGACTGATTACTACTTTGTTATTAAGTCCCTCAGTATTGTCATCATGTTTTGCAATGTCATCAACAACAGCGATTTCAATTTCGTTAGGAACGTTAGGATCCCATAAACCATCCGGAGCATTTAGCTGATTTTTTAAAACTGTTAATACTTTATTAATCATAATTTCTGTTCTTAATTATTATGGTGCAAACATACAATCACCCCCCCTCAAAAGACAAATATTTTGAGGCCTCAATACAGTCTTTGCAGTAAATAGGATTTTAACACTTTAAAAAAAAAACGAAAAAACACACAATTAAAACACTGAAAATAAACATATTAAAATCAATATTGAAAAATTAAATCTAAGACCAGAGATTTTATTTGACTAATTATACTAAATTTTCAGCCTGGTGATTGAGGCTCATTCTGCTTTTAAAAAGCATCATTTTTCAACATAAGATTATCCATTAACTAAATGGTCATTTTTAGTGGTCCCGCATTTCTGAATTTTGATTACAAGAAGTATTAATTCTACAAAAAAACACATGCATTCCTGATTAGGAGTACCACATTTTTTACCCAACAAGTTCTAAAAATTGTAAACCCGCATCACCACGAAATGATTTTTGTGTTTTACTGCAAAGACAGAATAGAGCGGTCTTATAATTCGCAAAATGGCTTTTCTTCTTTCTAATTTTGACCCAATAATTTTAAAAACTTTAATCATATGAATATTAAAAATCTTTTCAGCAAGCGCAATGAAATCATTGAAGGCCACTTTAACGAACTACGCTCAAAACTGGGGGCAGCAAATCAAAATGAAGAAGCTATTTTCTCTTTAAGGGAAGAAATTTGTAATGCATGTCCTTTAAAAAACGGCAACAATTGCAACGCAATGAAATGGCTCAATCCAGAGACACTGGAAGTGGTAGATGGTCCAAAAGATGGGTTTATCAGAGGCTGTGGATGCAGATTGAGTGCTAAACAGAGATCAAGATTCAGTCTTTGTCCTGCAGGTTTTTGGGGTGGAGAGTTCAACCAAAAGTAAAACCATTTGACTACTCCCGATATTTTATAATGTAAACCTATTAATGTGAAGCAAAATCATATCATTCAGAAAGTTTTTCTTGAAATTACCGTCAACAATAAAGAAAAAGCATTGCATATAAAAGATGATATTAACAGCTTTTTGTCTATTGATGTTTTTCCGGAAATAGAAAAGCATATCAAAGCTTTAGAATATAAATTAGCTGGTCAGACCCTGCAGATTCCCCGTTTAGAATTAAATGTGGATGTAAAAAGCAGCGCATTAAATACAGAGTTAAAAGATCAGATAGTTGAACTTTTTAAAGAAGAACTGTCAGAAATTACCAGTCCCATTGAAACTTCCCATCAGGAAACAGAAAGGGACACTAAGGCATACCTGATAGACAATCAGGAAAAGATGCTCAGGGCTTTTATCTATTTTTTAGAAAAAGGAGCTATGCCCTGGTGGAATTCGGAGAGCAATAATATGGCTATCTTGGAATCAACGGCTTTTGACCGTCTTATTTCGTCCGATAGCTTTCAAAAGAACATTCTATCTGTTTTGTCAAAAGAAAATGTTAAAAATCGGATTATTAATCAGCTTTCCAATGAACAAATTGCACAATTATGTTTGGCAATTCTGAAAAATAAGGAATTGAAGATCAACCTGGGAACCGATACAATACATTATATATCAAAACTGAATCATACGGATAGAATTGCAATATGGCGTTTGATCTTCAATGTAATATCGGAGTATTTGAATACATCCAATACCCATCCACGGGAGTATCTTTTACAGGAAATTTCAACAATAGAACAGATTGGCTTATCACAAACAAAAAGCAATCATCAGAACAGGAAAGCAGTAGTTAAGATATTCCCTTTTATTACAGAAAATGAAATTTCTGAAAGCATCAAAACGAATGCTGCAGAGCTACCTGAGAATGTAACAGTTTTAATAGAAACTATTCAGGAAAAAGATACAGAAACTCAGGCAGAGGTAAACCAGAACGAGGGACAATACATTCAAAATGCAGGGCTTATTTTGATCCACCCATTCATCAAAACCCTGTTTGAACATTGTGAGCTCATTGATCCAAAAACCCAGCAACTCACTGATCCGGAATTGTGTGCCCATCTATTGCATTATATCGCTGCCGGAAAAACAAATGCTCCGGAATACGACATGATTTTTGAAAAATTTCTGTGTAATATTCCGATGCACCAAACAATTAACAGGCATATTAAACTTTCACGTAAGCATAAAACACAGGCCAACAATGTAATAGAAAGTGTACAGCACAACTGGGCTCCTATGAAAAAATCATCTGCTGCACTATTACAAAACGAGTTTTTCCAGCGACCGGGGAAATTAACCATTACCGACTCTGATTACACCCTTATCGTAGAACGAAAAACACAGGATATTCTTCTTGAAAAGCTTTCCTGGGGAATTGGTCTCGTAAAACTCCCCTGGCAGAAAAAATTCATATTTGTAAACTGGTAACAGGTTACATTTTCTAAATACTCTGAAACTTTCCAAATACTCTAAAGTTGCTGATTTTACATCAGCAATACCTCACTGCAACACTATTAATTCAAAATAAGATTATGAAATCTCCTATTAACCATGAAGACCCGTCATTAATAAAAACAAAAATTAATGAAAAAACGGAAACAATCAATCCCCTATTCCAAGCTAATACTGTAAATCATAACTCTTTAAATGAAGAAATGAAATGGCTGCAATTCCTTATTGAAAAGCGATGCAAAGAGTTGTTTCTGGAAGATGAGACAGAATTGAATGTTGGTTATGAAATACCTGAACCTCCAAAATCAGACGATAAATCTCCTTATTCGGTTACGGTAAACACCCATCAGCTTACCGTTGTGGACAGAATAATCTTAGCGCTGGGCATTGCTTCAGCTCATTATCCGTCCGTTCTGAAAACATTTGTACAGATAGAAGAAAGCAGTAATGCATTTGCTATTGAAGCAGGTGGTGAGTATGATAAAATCAGCCGCAGCTTTAAGCCAACTTTTCAAACCGCACTTTTTTTGCTGGCAGGTAAGGATTTATCACTGTGGTCGCAGTATGGTGCACAACTCATCAATGGCAGTGTGTTGTTAAAAAATGATATTATTTACAATCGTTCTTCAGCAGAATTTATTCATGGAAAGATTGAACTGGATACCGCTTATCTCAATTATTTTTTATCAGGTCAGAAACCACAGCTGGACCATGGTTCTTACTTTCCCGGCAGGCTTTACAAATCTGATCTCACCATGGAAGATATTATTTTGGAAGATAATGTACAAGATCAGATAAAACCCATTGGCCACTATATAAAAGCATTGGAAAACGGCTTTTTCAAAACCAATGAGCATAGCTTTAAACCAGGCTTTATTACTTTATTCTACGGTGCACCGGGAACGGGAAAAACGATGCTGGCCGGTATTCTTGCTACTACATTTGGTATTGATATGTATCATGTAGATCTCTCACAGGTAGTGAGCAAATACATTGGTGAAACTGAGAAAAATCTTGAAGTATTATTCAACAGGCTGCAGGGTAAAAACTGTATGCTGTTTTTTGATGAAGCCGACGCTTTGTTTGGGAAACGTTCTGATGTAAAAGATGCTCATGACCGCTACGCCAACCAGGAAGTTTCGTATTTGTTGCAGCGAATAGAAAAATTTGACGGATTAACAATTCTGGCTTCCAATTTTGAAAACAATATGGATGATGCTTTCAAACGCCGTATCGATGTTTCTATCAATGTAATACGACCGACAGAAATTACCAGAAAAGCCCTTTGGGAGCATTATTTGCCTAAAAATATAACTTTTGAAAGTGAAGACCTTTTAAAACATTTAACCAAAGAGTATACTTATACAGGTGCTAATATCCGAAACATTATGAAAAATGTTGCTATGGCATTACATGACCGTAATGAAACCATTATTACTTATTCTCTAATCAGTACTTATTTAATGATAGAAAACGAAAAAGCTTTCGGAAAAAATCAATCCCGTCTCAGCCCATTTGTACAAAACCCTTAGCACAGCATAATAAACACTCATCTAATAACCAATACCATGAGCAGACACAAAAAAACATTTGCGCCCAGGGCCGGCAGGGCCGATAAGCAAAAAACCAATAATAAAGAGGATAAAGAAAAGTCTGAGCAGATCACCGATCAGGACAGCAAAATATCTCTCGCAAAAACAGAAGTTACCCAAATAACGTATGTCCCTTTCAGGAACAGGGCATTTAAAAAAATCGAAAAAGGTTCATCCAGCATACAGTTTTCCAACAGCGGATTACATGTATTGGCTCTGAATAACGCACTCAACGCATTAGGCCACAATGTACCCGAAAACGAAGTTTCTTTTGGAGATAAGACTAAAATTGCACTGATCAATTTCCAACAACAAAATGGGATTACAGGCTCTGGAATCTTTGATAAGGAAACTTTGTTGAAAATGAATGAGGTAACAAAAAATTTAGATGAAGGGGAAACTATCAGAAAAGCCACATTACCAAATAAAAAAGCAGAATCGGACAAAAGAAATAAAGGTACATCTGAACCTGCATCTCTTTTAGAATCTAAGCTTGAAAGTCATGAACTTTTTCAATCATCTTTCCAAACAGGCAAAGATCCTATAAAATTAAAAAAATGTAACCCTGAACATGCACTTGATTATTGTTTAATTGTTAGCTTCATTCCCACTACAAACATCCCAAAAGGAAATACAATTGAAGGATACGTTATTTATTATCAGGCAGTATATGGTGGCAGTAAAGAGAATGCGATAAAAGTAGCTGAACGCTGGGGCGAAGACGGTAGAATAAACTTTGCAGGAGAGATCAAAGCAGGCGCACCAACAAATGTAAATGTACCTCTTGAGAAATATCTGGATAATCTTTTCTTTGGAGCACCGAAAAACGAATCTGCCAGAGAAGCTTTAAAGCAAAAATTATTAGGAATTGTAGACAATGATAAAGATAAAAAAAATGAAAAGGAAATTAACAGAGAAGAACTTAACAAATTTTTAACCAACGAATACAGTAAAATTACAGAGGATAGTGAATATATAGCACTAAAAAACAAATTAAAATCATTAAAAGCACCCGAACTATCTCCAAAGGGTAAAAAAGCTGCTGCGCTTTTAGAGAAAACCCCTAAAAATAGCGAAGCACAAGACATATTAATTGAAGAGTTTGAAAAATTCGGAAAAGAAATGGCTCTTTATATGCTTCAAATTAACAGGAAATTAATTCTTACTGAGGCAGAGAGACATGGTATTTGGTTGCCATATGGAGAACATAAAAATAAATTACAGGAACTTAAAACCGGTATAGAAGCTTATAAAAAACAAATGACTGCCATACAAGCTAGTCTGCCTAGTTTTAAAGAGCAGCAAAAGCTATATCAAGAAGCATACGATGCTGTTGGCAGGGATCCTTATGCAACAGACATTCATGATCAAAAAATAAATAAAGCATCAGGAATTGAAAGAAAATACTCTGCCAGAAATGAAATCTACAGATCTATTCCTATTTTATCAATAGGTGATGATTTCAACAATAAAGGACTGAAAGCCGAAAAGCAAGAATGGGCCCCTGATTGGGAAAATTTTGATTTCAAAACCGACGAACAAATTATAACTGATTTAAAAAACAGTATTATAACACAGTTGGAAAAAATAAATGAAGCTGAAGAAAATATAATAGATGAGGATTTAGATTTCATTTGGGATTTAGGAGAACTTATTCCTATTTCTATACAACAAGCGGGTATTTCCAGCAATAAAAATGCTGTAAAAGTTATACAAGATAAAGTCCGGCAGGAAGCTAAATATGAACTTATAAAAAATATTATTCTTATAGCCGGAGGTATCATTCTTTCCATTGTATCTTTAGGACAGGCCACTCCATTTTTATTAGCTATTTTAGCCAGCGGAGGTACTTTAGCGATTAGTACATATTATGTAAAACAGGAGATTCATGACTATAACTTAAACCAAAGTCTATATGATGCCTCAATACAAGTCGGACAGGTACTGCAAGGTGACGATCCAAGTCTGGCTTGGCTGGTGCTCGCCATTGCGGGTGCTGCGTTAGATGCAGGATCATTAGCAAAAATACTAAGATCAGCTAAACCTATTTCTGTGGCAGCCAAAGCATTTAATGATGCCGACGATGCTACTAAAGCATTAGCCACATTAGAAAGTGATCTACTTAAAATCGAGGGTCTTGAAATAAAAGTAAGGGAAAATATTATTAAACAGGCTAAAATACAAGCCCAACAGCAAAAAATACTGGCTGGCTTTGTAAAAGCAAGGCAACTTACTTACGTAACAATACCAGGTTTAGCACAAACAGGCGAATTATTAGCCAGAGCAGTATTTGCTATTCGGAAAGGAATTGTTACATTTGATAGTTTTGTAGCCGAACTCAAACTAGCCAAACTCATAAGTGATACAGGATTAACCCCTGAACAATTGCTTTTGGTTAAAAATACCTTTGAAAAAGCAAAAACTTTAGCTAAAGATGACAAGCTGGCTATTGAACTTGAAAAAGCAATAGCAGATAATGACCTTGTAAAGGTGAAAAGTTTGCTAGAAGAAACTGAGAAAATTAAAGGTGAAAAACCGGTCAAAAATACTAATTTAGATGAATCAAAATCACCTAAAGAAAAGGAAACAAATTCCAGAGAGAGCAAGATTGAAGAAGAAGATATTTCTATTCCCTCTTCAATTAAAACAACAGAACAAATAATTACTGAAGCATCAGATAAATTATCTCAAATAATACCTGGTCTCTCAAAAGATCAAGCAACATTTATCTTAAAACAGGCATTTTCTAGAAACTCTTCTGTTATATTTGGTGGTAGTAGAATAAGAGGTAATTATACTCTAACAAGTGATTTAGATGTTGGATTTGGTCAATTGACAAGCTCTCAAGCAGGAAAAATAATAAAATCAAATAATGCTATTTTTGATGCCGGAAAAATTGAAGGATGGTTAAAAATGGAAACGACTAAAATAATTCCAGGTAATGAAACAAAAAGTATTGAAAGAATTACAACTCCTGAAGATTTTTTTCAGAGATCTGGTGTCAGATCAGCAGAAGATGCAAAAGCAGGTGAAGCATATGGTCCATCAGGATCTATTACAGTTGAACCAGACGGAAATATTTTTAAAATAGATATAAATGGAAACCAAACAAATATTAAATTAAATTAAAGATAAATAAGATGCAAGTATACATTAATAATCAAGAAACGAATTCTCAACATTTATTCTATGATGAACATTACTATGAAAAATATATTGAAAACAAAGAAATATATCAATTTGATATAAATATTGAGCTAGATATTTTCAATAAAATAATGCAACCCAAGTATGAAGAATTGTTGAATGAATTAATAGAAGATGATAAACAAACCGGTGAAAACTATGCCTTAGAATTATTTGAAAATCTTACTGAATATCCTTCTTATGAAGATATTTTGAATGACTCAAAAATTGGAATGAAAGAAAAAATGAGCTATCTTAATACTTTTTTTATATCACAAATTTTGAATGTGTATTTTAGTCAGAAAAGTAACTTTGATAATAAACGTTGGGTAATAAGGGAAGTTTTGTATCTAAATCAAAAAGAAAATAATGTTATAATCAAGGGTAATGCCCAAAAAATAGATTAATTATAGTAGTACAAACAAATTATTCTATTCTTAATATTATCAATAAATTGTATCAAGGTTAGCTCAAAAATGAGCTAACCAGCTCTCCGAAGTCTCCCGACTTCGGAGAGTTTTATTTCAAACAAATCGCTAAACAGGCTGCAGAATATAAAAAAATAAAAACACCAAAAAAATATAAATTTACTTGAAAATGAATAAAAAAGATACAATAGAAAAAATTTTATATTATCACTTTGAAATAGAAAAGATCAATAATAAGGAACACTATTCACTACTAAGAGCGGTAATGTATAAAGACACAGGATTGCAGGGAGAAGAATACTATAATGGAGAATGGCATAGCGAAAAAGCAGCATTAAGTTATTATCCGGATCCAACACCGGGAGAATTTGTAGATGAAATCAGAGCAAAAGAGATCATGAAAATAATAGATAAAGAAGTAAGATGAATTATAAAGACCAGCTGTATAATGCTAGAAAATTTGCAATAGAAAAACACAATCGTCAGCACTATGGAATATACCCCTATGAAATTCATTTAGGCAATGTAGTAAGTGTATTAATGAGATTTTCTATTCTCCCGACAAATCAAGAAAACACTGATATCCTGATAAGTGCATGGCTTCACGATATATTGGAAGATACTACAGTTTCAATTGAAGAATTAGAAAAAAGATTTGGAAAAAAAATTACTGAAATTGTGTATTCTTTAACTGATGGAGATGGTAAAAACAGAGAAGAAAGAAAAGACAATATGTATAATAAACTTATTCATAATCAAATTAGTATCATTGTAAAATTAGCTGACAGAATAGCTAATGTAGAGTTTTGTTTGATACAAAATAATAAGAAACTATATGATATGTATCAAAAAGAACAACCCAAACTTCAACAAATAGTATCGTCTAAAATGAATACAGAAATAGCAAATTCTCTATTAATCTACTTAAAAACATTACTGTAAAAAATCTCTATCCGAAATTGACTGCCTGATATATTTTTTTGTTACTGCTGCTAGTCAAAGCCACTATACTTTAGCTAAGAGGTATTATAAAGAGTTAAAAGCAAAGTATAAAATTATATTGGGTTAATGAATCAGAGCAGAAATCATCTGCTCTGATTGATATTTAGTTAGCAACTATTTAATTTTTTCAGAACTTATTATTATTTGCCTGAAAAAATCATGTCTTTTTCGGTCTCTGTCTTTCTATTCTGATCATAGGTATATACACATATACCGCCTACCCAGGTTTCCAATACCGGAATATCCCTCATTTTCATATATTGCAATGAAGGGGTATTTAACGAAAGCGGGTTCTGTTCCAATATAACAAAATCAGCAAAATACCCATTATCTAACGATCCCACCCATTTGTCTGCATAACATTGCCATGCAGCATCATAAGTAACCGCAATCAAAGCCTGTTCAGGAGTAAGACGTTCCGCACCATTTAAAACTTCAATATCCTTTGGATTCTTTTCCATGATTCTGGTAATTGATTGTTCCATCATTCTCAAAGGACCTAACGGACTCACCTCATTATCACTGTGAAGGGTAATTCTCATTCCGGCAGCAAGCGTTGAACCGCAAAGATCGAGCATTTGTGCCTTTGCACCGAATATTACTTCCTTAAAAGCATATCCCCAGTACCCTACGTGTCCGATTAGGAAACTTGGTGAAACTCCCATCTGGAGCATATTGGTAATCTGATCTGCAGTAAGAAGTGAACAATGTTCTATACGGTTACGAAGCTCCGGACCTTTATATTGAGCCAGAGTACGCTGATACGCATTGATGGCAAATGTTACTGCCTGATCACCATTGGCATGAACCATTAATGGCCAGCCTTTTACCGCTACCACAGAATTGATCAATGTATTATAGCTTGGCGGAATTGTATGGGCAGGAATACCAGTCTGCGGGAAATTAAATACCCCTGTATTATTGGCAGGATCACACAGGTATGGAGCACTCTGATATCCGGTTAATCCCTGGTTTGAGCCATCTGAAACCACTTTAATATGTCCATAATATACAGGTTTATAGTGTTCCGGCTCTTTATAAGGTTCCAGTTTATCTACATCCTCCTGATTGGAACAAAGATGTGCCCCACCCGTTCTTACCACCTCAGGATGCGTCTCAAAATATTTGGTTAAAAGTGTTACCGAGCCCTTATTAAGCCCGGCATCATACATAAAAGTAACTCCTCTTGAATTGGCCGTGTTAAAAAGCTCCGTAAGATAACGGTTGATCTCTATGCTCATTGCAATGATCTGCAGCTTTATGGTCTTCAATGCCGGAGTCATCTGTAAACCTTCCTGCAGCTGGCCTTTCGTTTCGCTGATATATTTGTCAACAGTTTTATACTCACTTTTTATATCAGGATTATGATCAAACACATACTCTAATGCCTTCGTATTCAGATAAAGGGTATGCATTGAGGCGCTTAACAGCATCATAGGAGTATCATGATTAATCGTATCAAGGATGACATTATCAATCGTTATTAACTCTTTTTTGCCTTCTTTTTCCGTAAATGGCATTAAAGAAGGATCCAATCCTCTTCCTAAAATAACCGCTCCAGGAATTTTTGGAATGTGCCCGTTGATAATGGCCCCAACAGAAGTCAAATCGTATATTGCTTTTAAATTCTGTCCGTCAAAAGGACTCAGATCCAGCCAGCCGGTCATCATTGCCGTAGGAATCATATGAACATGGGGTTCTATCAGTCCGGGAAGTAAAGTTTGAGTGCCTGTCAATTCTTTTCTTTGAAATCCTGAATGTTTGTCATTCATATAGGTTTCTACCTGATCTGCTGTACCGGTGACAACAACTTTTCCATCAGCAAATCCAATGGCTTCAATGGTATCCGTTGATCCACCGATCATAGGCAGAATAGTACCTCCACTTACCATCAGTGTTTGTGGTTTTTCGTGGGTTGCTTTTCCGGAACCGGGATTAATTTTCGTCAGATTTTCTGCACTGAAAAGTTCTTCTTTAAGAACATCTAAAACAGGATTGTGGCATGAGCAATGGGTGCAGCCATGCGTGTGATTGTGTTGTTTTTCCATAAGAATAATTTGGTTTTAAGTGTATGGTTTAAGCTTATTTTCTGCGTATCTATTTTTAATAAAACATTGTCTTTAGCACACAGAAAGACAACCTTGTATCGGACAAGATTTATTATATTATTAAAATTAAAAAGGATTATTTTTAAGATATTATATTTAAATAAATACTTATGTATGAATAATTTTCATCTATTTACATGTATTAGTTTATTTTATAAAAATAACAAAAATATTCTTTCAACACACTTTCTTCACTCAATATTGATTATTTTTTTCTGTCTAAATTTTTAATTTACAGTACATTTTTATTTAATTCACACTTACAGCATGTAATTTTCAACATATCACAATGCATTGCCACTCAAAACCGTCATGTTCTAACAACTTGTAAACACAATTAAACCAATAGTCAGGTTGTCTAAATAAAGTAAGCGCCAATTTGTGAAAATTGGCGCTTACTTTTTATCTCATTAATTCCGGTTACCATTTTTCCTGGTTTCCCGCTTTATTCCTTCAAAGATTTTTTTAACCGCTCCAGACCTTCCGTCAGGAGCTGCCTTGGACAACCGATATTGATTCTCAGGAAACCTTCTCCATTTTTCCCGTACATTGTTCCGGAATTAAGCCAGACTTTACCCTCCATCAGAAGAATTTTTGACAATTCATCAGAAGTTTTACCAAATGAGCGGCAATCCAGCCAAACCAGATAGGTTGCTTCCAAAGAAATTACTTTGATGGCAGGCAGATGTTCACCGCAAAAATCTCTAAGAAATATAAAATTCTGATATAGATAGTCTTTAAGCTCACCCATCCATTCATTTCCTTTTGTATAGGCTGAAATCAAGGCTTCTATTGCAATTGGGTTTGGATAGCTGTTTTCCTGAAGCTCTAAAGTCTTACGGGTCTGTTCCAATATATTTTTGTCCCGGGAAATCAGGTACGATATTGGTAAACCTGAAAAATTAAAAGTCTTACATGGTGAACCGCAAGTCACCGATTGCAGCTCATCATTCTGAGCTACCGAAACAAACGGAATATGCCGCAGATTATTAAAAATCAAATCAGAATGAATTTCATCAGAAACCACCATCACATTATTCCGTGAACAAATCTCCGCTATTTTTTCCAAATCTTCTCTTGTCCAGACTTTTCCCACCGGATTATGCGGATTGCAGAACAACAAAAGTTTAGTTTTCGGATCAGAAGCTTTTTTTTCCAGATCATCAAAATCAATGGTGTAATCTCCTCCTTCATATTTCAAATCATTGCAGACTATATGACATCCATAATTTTCTAAAATGGTGAAAAAGTGATTGTAAACAGGAGTCTGCAAAATAATATTTTCATCAGGCTTCACAAACGTACGAACGATGGCTGAAAGCGATGGAAGAATCCCCGTTGCAGGCAAAAGCCAGTCTTTTTCTATGGTAAAATGATGATTTGTTTCCCACCAATCAATCACTGACTGATGAAAGTCTTTAGGAATTGTACCATATCCGAAAATACCATGAGAAACCTTCTCAGCGATAGCCTCAATCACTTCCGGAGCGGTTTTAAAGTCCATATCAGCAACCCACATCGGTAAAATATCTTCTCTTGCCCAATCCCATTTTACAGAATCGGTTCCTCTTCTTTCTATAATTTCGTCGAAATTGTATTTCATGTTTAGGGTCATTATTTTGGATCCAGATAATTTTTCAGGTCTGAAATATTTTTAATTTTAAGTTCATCAGCCTGTTTTTTCCGCATCATCAAAGCATAAGAATTATTAAAACCAAGTGGCTGCAGCCATTCAATCCCGTACTGTTTCTGGAATTCCAGATTGACATAGTCGAACGTTTTTTCCGGGCTTTTAGAAACTTCTTCTATCGTTTTTGCCGAAGGTTTCAGCAAAACCAAAAGTCCGGTTCCTGTATATTCGGGATAAAAATCAATCGCATCATTCACCAGAGCATCAAAGCAGATTTTCGTTCCGCCAAGCCCTGTTTTCGTTTCCACTTTATAATCCGTGTAGCCTTCAATGAGCATTTTGTAAATTTCGGTAAGAATATATTGCTCACCAAAAATTTTTGAACCGATTTTTATGGTTTGAGAATTTCCTTTGCGTGGATTTTTATACAAATGTGTTTTTAATAAAAAATCTTTGGCGATTTTCTCAGGAGTCTGTTTGAGATAATCCGCTTTATAATTCAGATCTGTCATGATTGAATCATTGAATTTCCCAGCTAAAAGATTCAATGTTTTTTCCAGTTCAGGAAACTTTTTCAGAGTTTTTGTTTTGATTACCGGAGCAGCAAAATAAGGAGGGAAAATCTTCTTGTCATCCTCCAGAACATACAAATCAAAAGCTTTGATTCTGCCATCTGTGGAATATCCGCTGATGAGGTCCAGTTCTTTTTCGTAGGCTGCTTTGTACATAATGGCATCACTTACAACCAGCGGATGTGCATCAAGCCCATACACCGAACGAAGTCCCAGATCCCCATCCTGCCGTCCCATAAACTCAGGCGTAAAGCCTGCTTTAAGCTTATGATCCGACACGGAAGTCAAAAGATAAATAATGCCGATAATCACCAATACTACAGGAACAATATATTTTAATTTCTTTACGGACTGATAGCTTAATTTCTGCAAAACCGCAATGGTCTGATCTAAAAGAACAGCCAGTAACGCTGCAGGAATTGCTCCGGCCAGAATCATATTGGTATTATTGAGGGAAATTCCGCCAAAAATAAATTCACCCAAACCTCCCGCCGCCACAAATGAAGCTAAAGTTGCCACCCCAACATTGATGACTGCCGCAGTTCTGATGCCCGCAATAATGACAGGCATTGCCAAAGGAAGCTGAACTTTGAAAAGCAATTGTTTTCTATTCATCCCCATTGCTTTTGCGGCTTCAGTGACCGCCGGATCTACTTCCATGATTCCGGTATACGTATTTCTGATAATGGGTAAAAGCGCGTAGATCAGCAGAGCAACAATAGCCGGAGTTGCCCCGATCCCGAAAGCAGGAATCATAAATCCCAGCAAAGCAATGCTCGGAATAGTCTGTAAAATTCCTGCAATTCCCAAAACAGAACCTGATAATTTTCTTTTTCTAGCAATTAAGATTCCTAAAGGCACACCAATAATAATGGCCAGAAACAGAGACAAAAAAGTGAGTCCCAGGTGCTGTACAATCTGAGTAAGCAGTTTTTCATGCTGCTCTGTGACAAACTGCCAAAAACTTTGTTCACTCATACAGTCTGGAATTGTCGGTATTCATTAAAAGCTTTAATCAGATTTTCATAATCTCCGGAAAGCGAAGTATCTGCACTCAACTGCTGTAATGCATCCCATAAACCTATATTGTCTGAAAACTGAAGCTCTTCATAGAAACGATGACCATCAATCAGAGAAGTCATATCCTTCAATGTAGCCACTTTGTATTCCAGTAAAAGCCGGTTTTTGGCAAAGAAGTTTTTAACAAAATCATTTTGGGGCTGGTACAGCATTTCTTTTGGAGTTCCAGTCTGAATAATCTTTCCTTTATCCATCAGACAAATTTTATGACCTAAATCGAATGCCTCCTGAACATCGTGAGTAACCAGAATAATTGTTTTATTTTTAAGCTCTTCCAGTGATTTGAATTCTGTATGAATATCGCTTTTGGTAATATTATCCAATGCTCCGAACGGTTCATCCATCAACAAAACAGGCGAATCGGCAATCAAAACACGGGCAATTCCCACTCTTTGCTGCTGGCCGCCGCTTAATTCGTTAGGAAAACGTGTAAGGATCTCTTCTGAAAGATGAAGCTTATGCAATAATTCACGGATTTTACCATCCGTCTTTTTTTTGTCCCATTTCAGTAAATCGGGAATGACTGCTATATTCTGTTGTATAGTATAATGGGGAAATAACCCGGAATGCTGCATGACAAAGCCAATTCCCATCCGTATCTCTTCCACTTTTTGGGACTGAATATTTTTACCGTCAATCAGAATAGTTCCGGAATCCACTTCGATAAGACGATTTATCATTTTCAGCATGGTTGTTTTTCCGCAGCCGCTTGTTCCTAAAAGCACCAAAATTTCCTTATCATTGGCCTGAAAAGAAATAGCATCCACTGCTTTTTTTCCGTTAAAACTTTTTGAAACCGATTCAACTGTAATCATAGGTAAAATTATTGTGCAAGTCTGATTCCGGTAAACTGCCACTGTAAATGAGTCTGGAAAAAGTTCCGATAGGTATTTCTGCTGTGCCCGTGCGGAGTTGCTGCTGAAGCACCACGAAGCACCATTTGATTCACCATAAATTTCCCGTTATATTCTCCTACAGCTCCTGCTTCTTTTTTATATCTCGGATACGGAAGATAAGCAGAATTGGTCCACTCCCAGCGTTTTCCCCATTCCAAATGCGCTGATGCCACTTCCCATTCAGCTTCAGTTGGCAAGCGTTTTCCTTTCCATGAAGCGAAAGCAGAAGCTTCGAAAAAACTGATATGGCAGACGGCTTCCTTCAGGTCGATTTCCTGTAAGCCGTTTAACGTATAATTCATCCATTTTCCATCAATACAATGCCAGTATAAAGGGGATTTTGCATTATTCTGTTTTACCCAATCCCAGCCTTCGGCATGCCAGTGTCTGAAATCTTCGTAACCGCCAGCTTCAATAAATTCTAAATATTCTTTATTAGTCACTAATTGGCTGCAAATCTTAAAATCATTCAGATATACTTTGTGTCTTCCGAGCTCATTATCAAAACAAAAACCTTCACCCTTAAACCCAATTTCATAAATTCCTTCTGGAAAACTTATCATTTCAAAATTTCCAGCAGTTTCTTTTTTTGAAGTATTTTCCTTTTTGTAAGCAGGAAATAAAGGATTGTGACCTAAAATATATTTGATGTCTGTCAGTAACAGTTCCTGGTGCTGCTGTTCGTGGTTTAAGCCCAATTCCAGTAAAGATTCCAGTGATTCAGTAAGATATCCGTTCTGAAGAAATTCATCCATCTTCTGATCTACATATTCACGGTATTTAAAAACATCTGAAACAGAAGGACGGCTCAGATTTCCCCTGTCGGTACGGATTACACGGGCACCGATGGTTTCGTAATAACTGTTGAACACAAAATTATACTGAGGATCAAAAACCTCATATCCCGGAAAATTGGGCTGCAAAATAAAGGTTTCAAAAAACCAGGTTGTGTGGCCTAAATGCCATTTCGGAGGACTCACATCCACGATAGGCTGAACTACGTAATCTTCAATTTCCAGAGGACTGCAGATCTCAACGGAATGATTCCGGATTTCGGAATATTTTTTTATCCAGTTTTTATGAGGATTTGCCTGTACAAGTAATGCATCTTTTTTCATAAAAAATCATTTTAAATTATACCATCCAGATAGAATCTACAAACCAGTTTTTAGTATCTCTAATTTCAACAAGAATATGAAAACCTGACTCTACAGCCAGTTTTTTGATATCCTGTTCCGAAAATTTCTGAGAAACCTCCATATCAATCAGCTCATCTTTTTTAAAATGAAACAAATGATTTCCCACATGTACTTCCTGATCATAAAGGCTCACCAAAAAACTTCTGCAGGCTCCTGAAATGGGGTCATAGTTTTGATAGTGCTGAAAATTTTCCACCTTGAAATCAGCTTTCAGTTCCCGGTTGATTCTGGTAAGAAGATTAAGATTGAACGAAGCGGTAATTCCCGCAGGATCGTTATAAGCGGCAAGAATGGTGTTTGGATTTTTCTTGAGGTCAAAACCTACGAGAAACAAATCTCCGGCATTCAGTTTTCTTTTCACTTCATTGCAGAAATGTCCGGCTTCCTCACTTTCCATGTTTCCGATATTCCCGCCTAAGAAAAGGACCACTTTTTTCCTTTTCGAAATACCGGTGGCTTTATCAAGCATATCAAAATACTCTCCTTCCAATGGTAAGATTTCCAGTTCAGGAAGTTTTTTCTTCAGGTTTTCCTGCAAAACAGAAAGAATATTTCCCGAAATATCAATAGGCATATAGGTGAAATCTGTTCCTTTTTCTACTAAATTTTTGAGAAGGTAAGATGATTTCATCGCATCGCCTGCTCCCAATTCTATCAGATCAAAAGATTCATTGATATTGGAAATCGCTTTTGCTAGTTCTTCTGTTTTATTTTGAAATATGTCCAGCTCACAATTGGTAAGATAATATTCAGGCATGACCATAATCTGCTGGAAGAGGTGGTCTCCTGTTTTGTCATAAAAATATTTTGAAGATAATTTTTTCGGATGAGCAGACAGACCTTTTAAGACATCCGCGCCGAAGTTATCGGAATAATCATTCTTAAGACGATAATTCTGTTTTACCCGCATATTCATAGTTTATATTTTGGTTTGGTTCTTCATTGAATACAACTATCTTGCCGACACCGGAATTACTTCCCGTCCTCTATAAGCTTCTCCAATTCATGTAATTAAAGATAGGTTTTATTTGCGGTTTTTATCCTACCACATCTTATGTTATTGATAAAATACTGAACAGTTGTAAAAGGGTTGTTATCATCAAACCGCTTTATCAGTACCGTTTTTCCGAAAAAATTCTTCTACAGATTTTACTGTTAAAAACCTATCCATTAAAATCTGAAAGAAATACGCCTGAAATTGGGTCAATATCAATTTCCGAATCCTTTAAATGATTACTTTAGCATAGAATTAAAATGCGCTGAGATTTTTATGAAAAATATATTCTGTGTATTGCTTATCTCAATGGTAACGCCTGTACTGGCACAAACCAAATTAGAAAAAGCAATTACCAATCTTGAGAATAATTACGAGCAGGAGAAAGTATACTTACTTACCGACAAATCCCAATATGCCGCTGGTGACAAAATCTGGTTCAAAAGTTTCGTATTTGATGGCTATAACCGTTCTGCATTATCTACTACCCTGTTTGTAGAATTGTACAATTCTGATAAAAAATTAATAGACTGGAAAACGGTACTTCTTACTAATGGGGAAGGCAGCGGAGATTTTCAACTAAAAGAAGACCTTCCTGAACAGGTTTATTTTGTAAGAGCTTATACGCCTTACATGACTAATTTTAACGAAGATTTTCAGATTGTTAAAACACTTCCGGTTTACAACCCAAATTCCACAGAATCATTAGTGATTGCTAAAAATTCTGATTGGTCTGCAAAAATGTTTCCGGAAGGAGGAACTTTCATTAACGGGATGCCTACCAAATTTGCAGTAAGATTATCTGCCAGTTCTTTACCGGAAAACTGGACCGGAAAAATAATTGATGTACAAAATCCAAAAACTCCCGTCACTACATTTAAATCTTTTGATAAAAATGTGGCTTCCTTTACAATAACTCCGGCATCCGGAAAAAAATACCAGGCTGTTATCCAGGATAATGCAGGGAAAAGCCAGACCATAGATCTGCCACAAGCTGCAGACAGCGGCCTGAATGTAGAAGTTCACAGCTCTAAAGAAGGGATTAAATATACTTTAAAAGGCGTTAATCTGAAACAACAGCTGCAGGGTTATAAAATTGTAGGACTTATCAATAACCATCTTGCTTACAGAGCAAATATCAACCATTTAACCAACGAGGCATCAAGTCTTATTCCCACAAAAATCAGCAACGGAGCCAACGGTGTTTTGCAATTGGCCATTTTTGATGAGCAGGACAATCTTGTGGCCCAAAGACTTTGCTTTATAAAACCTGGTGATTTAAAGATTGAAAAAGCAGAAATCATAGCTCAGAGCTTAAAACAAACCCCAAGATCTTTCAACAGCATTGATCTTTCTCCGGAGTCTTATTTTAAAAA
This sequence comes from Chryseobacterium sp. D764, assembly GCF_019317325.1. NCBI lineage: Bacteria > Pseudomonadati > Bacteroidota > Flavobacteriia > Flavobacteriales > Weeksellaceae > Chryseobacterium > Chryseobacterium sp. D764. The sequence continues at coordinate 1,611,907 of NZ_CP079219.1, forward strand.
TTATACGGTTGTAGTGAGTGAAGATGACGGCAGCACCTCCACTCCGGAAGAAGAAAATATCCTTAGCGGACTTTGGCTAACGGGAGATTTTACTTCAAAAATAGACAGCCCGGCACAATATTTTTCCAAAAATGCCAATAGTGAAGCTTTGGACGCACTGCTTATTTCCGAAAACTGGAAGAGATTCGACTGGAATTCCGTACTCAGCGGAACTGCCCCTGTCATGAAAACCCAATCTCAGCAATATCTTTCTTACAGAGTAAAGCCTATTAAAAACAATGCTCTACTCATCAACTCTGATGTAAATTTAGTATTGCAGTTAGGGAAAAATCAACCGGCCTTTAATCAATTTAAAACAGATCAAAACGGGTATGTTTATTTAAATAATCTTAACAATGATGAACCTGTGAATGTTTCATTATTCGTCAATTCAGAAAATAAAGAATCAGATACTGATAATTTATTCGTCACTGTAGAACCTCTGGTAAATCCTTCAGAATTTAAAGGTAATTTCCCGGGCACAAAATATACATTGATAAAAGCTGCTAAAAACAAAACCCTTCCTCCGGCAATTTCCAGAGCCATTAATACTCAAAAAAATTATAAAAAAACAGAGGGTAATGATATCCAGATTCAGGAAGTAGCATTGGTAGGAAAAAAGAAAGACCCAAAAGAAGAATTAGATAAGCAGCTCTCCACCGGAATGTTCAGTTCTGTAAATTCTACGGTCTTCGATTTCGTGAATGAAGACCAGCATGCTTCAGGATCTACCAATATATTAGACTGGCTGCAGGGAAGAGCTGCCGGATTAACGTTTCAAAGAAATAATTCAGGAGTAAACGTACCGTACATCCGGGGCCAGCAGGCTAAGCTGTATTTAGATGAGGTACTTACTGACCCTACCATGATTTCAAACATGCCTGTTAATAATATTGCGATGGTAAAAATTATTAAAGGCTCAGGGTTAATAGGTGATGCCGTAGCCATCTACACCATGAAAGGAAATATGAAGTCCAAAAGTAATGAAAAGGAAGCACCAAAGAACAACTCAGCCATCATCAAAGGATATGACAAACCTTCAGAGTTTCCTATTGAAATGATAAATGATGACGCTCCGGAAAAAATTGAAAATGACACCAGAGAAACCCTTTACTGGAATCCGAATTTATTTGACAGCGATTATGTTCCACCGAGAATTAAATTCTTTAATAATGATAGTGCAAAACAATATAAAGTACTGATCATAAGTTTTGATGAAGATGACCATCTTCTTTATGATCAACAGATTTTGAAATGAGAAAAAGAGGCTTTTTCAGCCTCTTTTTAATTTTGAAGCGGGAAGCTGAAGGAAGGAAGTTATGATAGTTATAGAAGTAGCTGTCTGTATTTTTTAAAGAATGATAACTTTCGTCTTTGTCATTACTACGTGAAGTGGATTCCGTTTTTGCTCCCTTAAAATATGATATTGAAATTATAAAATATTGCGTTACATTATTTCATTCTTTCTTATATTTTACAGATTCCTTTTTTTTATCTGTATGTGCTGTCTGTTGCTGGAAATCCTATATAAAGTAGTTTTCAATTCAAAATCTTCTTTCAATACTGCTTTTAAAAAGCATACAGCAAACACACTTATACAATATCGTAACCTACTACAAAACAACACCTTGTAATTACTCGTACTTGCATCTTACATTACCCGAACGCATTTTTTCAGGCCAATGAGGCCGAATACTTTTATTCGGTCGCGTAGAGGTAAGCACTTCCACATCTTTGTATCGAAATCATTTTTAACCATTAAAATAACGATACAATGAAAACTTCATTTACCTTTTTAGCAGTACTATTACTGATGAGTACTTTTACTTTTGGACAGAACATTTCCAAAAAAATAGATTCAATCATCAAAGACAATTATCAGAAGAATCCGGACGTGGCCATCAGTGTTGGATTTATCAGCAATGATGAAGAATATTATACGGCTTATGGAAAACTTAGCAAAGAAAGTCCTGTTGACGTTAATAAGAATTCCATATTTGAAATTGCGTCTATTACTAAAATTCTGACGTCCAATTTAATTGCCCAGGCCGTTATTGAGAACAAGCTAAAACCAGAGGATTATATTGACAATTATCTGCCTAAAGGTTATATTTTACAGAAAAACCTCAAAAACAAAATCAAAATTTCAGATCTGGCTTCTCATCAATCCGGCCTGCCAGATATAGATTTTGCTAAATTAATAGAATTAAATCCGCAGCAGCCTGTAAGCAATGTCACAGAAAAAACCCTGACTTCCATTGTCAACAACTGCAATGAACTTATTGATTATGGCAAATACCGCTATTCTACGATTGGTTATACACTGCTGGGACAGATACTGGAAAAGGTGTACGGTAAAAGCTATGATGAAGTAATTCGTGAAAAAATAATCATTCCTCTGCAGATGACCAACACCTTGACAAAAGATTTCAATGTTAGGAATATCACAGCGGGTTATAATCCCAATGGCGGTATTCAGGAATTTTTCAAGTGGAACATTACCGCATCGGCAGGATTGGTAAAATCAAATGCTTCGGATATGCTCACGTATCTGAAAGCGGTTCTCACCAACGGAAATCCAATATCTGAAGCCGCAATGCTCACCGAAAAGCTCTACTATAAGGATGAAAAAAGAGAAATGGGACTCGGCCTTACCATTAATACTGATGACCAGAATACCATTTACCTGAAGTCCGGCGATTCTATGGGCCAATCTTCCATCATCTGCTACAACAGAGCAAAAAAATGGGGCATAATTATCCTTTTAAATCAAAGAAATTCTAAAATGAGACAAAACCTGCTGAATGAGATCTACGAGAAAGTCCTGAAATAAACCTCCTAAGCCATCATACAAAAATCCAGAAAACACTTTTCTGGATTTTTTCATTGTACTATTCTGCTTCAGTTTGCTTTTATTCTTTTTGCCCAGCTCTGATAAACAGGATACCAAACCCGATCTCCGTTGGAACCATTACAGAGAATCACAATACTGCTCTTTGTGGGCAAATGCATAAACAAGCCAGCACTCCAGCCTTCATTCTCTCCGGTATGTCCTACTGTTTCAAGCTCCTCATAATACATAAAACGATATCCAAGGCCACTCTTTCCTTTATCGGAAAATGGCAAAACAGATTTTTCCATCAATTGTACGGTTGACGGTTTTAACACTTTGTGCAGTTGGTTGGGCTCATAGTTTAATGACAATTCTGCAAAATGTGCCAGGTCCAACACTGTTGTCTGCAGTCCTGCGGCAGCCTGTTCTGTAAATATTCTGTTCTTTATAGGCTTACCCGAAGCATCATAAGCTGTTGCAGAATTTTTCATCATTTCTTCCGTCCATTCATAGGTAGTATGATTCAATCCTAAAGGTTTGAATACGTTCTTCTTCATATAATCTGCAAATTTCTCCTTCGTTCTTTCTTCGAGCATCAGCTGTGCCAATGTATAGCCGCCACCCGAGTACTCCCATTTTGTTCCCGGCTCACTGATCAAACGCACGCTTTCCCCATTTCTTTTGGTCTTTCCGGAAAGGGATTCTTCCAGACTCAACAATTTTGTTCCTTGTTCAGAACCTCCATACCCATGTACCGAAAGTCCTGCCGTATGGCTGAGAATACGCCTTAAGGTCACTTTTGATATATCATATTGGGAAGCAGGCAGTTTCCAGCGGGTCAGATAGTCATTTACAGGATCATCCAGGTTTACAAGCCCTTTTTCTGTGAGCTGCATGAATCCCCATGCAGATACCATTTTGGAAACAGAACCCACATTAAAAATAGTTTCTGTGGTTACCGGCTTCTGATTTTCTTTATCAGCAAACCCAATACATTGTGTCCACACTATTTTTCCATTCTGAATCACAGCTATGGCTACCCCGGGAACATTGTTATTTCTGGCTGCTTCCAAACCAATCTGCTGAATTTCTGTATAGAGTGAATCCCTTTTTACCTTTTCAACCTCAACAACATTCTTTGTTCCCGAACAGGAAAGAAGAAATAAAGTAAAAGAAAACCCCAAGATGGATTGTATTATTTTGCCGTTCATTTTCTATTTGTTTACCATATTGACAACTTCAGGAATAATAACATTTGATTTTTACAAAGCCAGTTTTGATGTTTCCTTAACCTTTGTTGCGGTACTAAAAATACAAAGAATATCATCAGTATTATGCTCTGCTTCAGGAGTTTTCTCTTTTTCAGTTAAAAAACATCATTGTATGCTGGTGACCAATACCTGCAAACATAGCAGCTTCCCTCTTCCAGCCTCTACCTCCCTCTCATTTGAAGAATAAGGTGTGCAGCATCCAGCATTTTCAGCAAGTGGATATATGGGTTAACGAGATTCGTTTCCGGAAGCTTATCGTAGGCTCCCATTGAGAAATAAACAATCCCGGACATAAAATAATCAAACTCTTTGATGCTGTATTCTTTGAAAGCTTTTTTAAAAACCAGCAGAGGATTATGGTATTCTTTCTCCGAAAGCAGACCGAGAAATAGTGGAGAAGGATTTTCTACCGTGGTATCAACCACCCATTTCTTCCCCTCCAGATGGATGAGGTAGCACGCACGGACAAACGACCGCACTGCCTGATGAAACTGAAAGACTACCGACGGATCTTCATTGATCCAGCTATTTCGCTTTACGGCGTAATTCATAATGCTGTTTAACTTCTCTTTAGAGACAGCCAGCTCATTGAACCGGAAAAAGTTCTCCATCAGCTGTAGCCCGGAACGCTTCTTACCGCCTTTCCAAAGCTGAGGTTCAAAATGTGTGCTTGTATTTTTCATGCATTGTATTTCTTAAATGTTACAATATAAATCTGTATTCACGTGGAAGCTTGAAGCCGCAATGGATTGTACACTCCATTGTAATGGATCATGATACTTTACAAGATGAAGCAACTTAGAAAAAGATGATTGTAGAAAAGAAAAACAACATATAATAAAAACGGCATGGAACTCTACAATATCCGATCTGAGGTACTGGTATACCCTGCAACAGATAAGAGAGCCCACGCCTAGGTCGTGAGCTTCTAGCTTATCGTCTCGTTGCTTTAAAGTACCAGTTTTCAGATCGAGATTCTAAGCAATAGCTTCTATTTTTCGTTGAAGTATCGCAAAGCTACTTTATTGTAGCTTATTCGACAAATGTAAAAATATTTTTTAAATTATGTACTATAGTACATAATATTTTTTATTGTTTTTCATTCACTTTGAATTATGAATGAATCACTAGACGAAATTGAAAGATTTGTTATAAAGCGTATAAAAGAATTACGCGAAGTACAAGGAATTACTCAAGAAGAACTATCTCTTTCGATTGGAAAAAACATTGGATTTATTTCACAGATCGAAGCGCCTTCTAAAAAAGCTAAATATAATTTAATTCACTTGAATTTAATTGCTATAGCATTAGGCTGTTCTATTAAGGATTTCTTTCCTAATGAACCAATTAAAGAAAAAAAATACGACATTAGAGAAATTAAAGAAAAAAAATCCTGACAATGTCAAGATTTTTTTAAAAAAATATGCTTCATTATATATAAATACAAAATATTTATCAAAATAATTATAAAAGCAATCATTTTTTCCCAAACAATGCTTTATGCGCACCTGGACCTTTTCTTTTGAGCCCCATACCGATTAAATATAAATCTGGAATATGGTATCTTTTTTCCTTGTTTTTAGGAGTAAACTTATATTCATACAATACTCCTATATCTTCTAATCTTTTTTTTATTTCTGGAATTGGTAAAATTTTAAGTTCAGGTGTAGCATCAACGAGTTTACTTAAAGCATTTTCAAGAGTTGATTCTTCTATAGGAAATTGTTGATGATAATTACTCAAATTATCAAAAATACCTTTTAATATTGGATATTCTTCTTTTATATCTTGTACTCTATGCGTAGATACCTTAGACATAGCCATTTCCATACTTGCAGGTCTTAATGGATAATCACCCGTAAATTGTTTATTCTGAATTTGTACATTAGCGGTTTCACCAAATAAATTCAATAAACTTCTTGGTTGTATTTGTTTTTTAGTATCACTAACGTGATATAATATCCAATTATAAGGAAAAGCTTTATTATTTCCTCCCATATACTGACCTAATAACCGTTCTAACAATTTCCTATTATCTTGTTCAGCCAATTCTGGGATAATTCCTAAACTATTAATTGATTCCGACCTATCGCTAATCATATCCTTCATCCAAAGTGGCAATTTATTAGTTTGCCATACCCTTTTCCAGACAATATTTAATAATTGATCATAATCCCAACTAATTGTAGATATATGATTATTAAGCTTTACTTTATCAGTTAAATTCACTTCGCGCTCAAAAATGTCGTTTCTCATAAATATTTTTGTGCTAAGTCTACTTTGATATGTTTGTATACTCCTCCATACTTCTACTAAAGCACTTAAAATTCTTCCTCGAGAATCGCTTTCCTCACGTATTAATACATCAAGATAATCATAAATAACAGTTATATAGGTCTTTTCTATTTCTAAATCAGAACATATTTTTTTTATTTCATCATCAATATCTAATGGATCAAAAGTCCTGGCATTTTTAATAAATTCTTTCCAATCTTCTTGATAAACATTATTGTCCTTGCTTTTTTTAATGGATTTTAATAGTAAAAGTTTCCAAAAGTTTCTTAAAGTTTTATGGTCTTCACCCATAATACTTTCAAAAACAGATTCTGATGGATAGTCTGAAGTTCTATCTAACCCCTTTATCCAAGTTGAAGATTGCATTTCACCATCATTTATTTCACAATATGCAGCCAGGTCAATTGCAAATTCTTTATTTGAAAGAACAGCATACAAAGCTGTTTTACCAGCTCCTTTTTCACCTAGAATTAAATATTTATTTCTATCAAAAATAAATTTATAATCCTTTCGAGGGTAAAATTTATTTAATAAGTCTTCAGAAGTATGAAATTCATACTCAGCAGCTGACGAGCCTTCAGGAGAAATTGATGCAAGACCTTCTAGAAGCTCTTTTCCAATTTCAGCTGTTATTTCTTCTTGTGGCACTATCTCTTGTTTTTCCTCATATATAAGAGATGACATAGTCTTATACACATTATTTCCAGAATTTTCTTCAACCAAAGATTTTAATTTCTCTGAATTATTTAGAAGTACTGCTAAATTATTATATGGTACTTCTATTGGATAATGTGGAGCCGTTTCATCATTTATATATGGAGAGTCATCTTCATAGTATAAATCACTAAATAAATTATAAGAGTGTTGTAGAAAATAGTTTCTTTCATCTTCAGCGAGAGGAGATGCAGGTACTGGAGAATTTACTAAATAAAATTTCAGATTCTGTTGTTTAATTTTTGGAAGAATAGACTCTAAACCAAACATATTCTGGCGATTTCCATAAAAAAACAAAAAAGATTTGCTTGCATACCTTGTTAAAAATAAACCTCCTAAATCATTTAATCCTGTACGTGTATCAATAAGGATGAAATCTGGTTTTAGGTCTTTTTCAATACTTTCTAATAATATATCTATTGGAGAAGCTTGATTATTTTGAAAAGTTGCATTTACTTTGGAGAATTTACTCAAATATGAATTCTCATTTTCACTCATTAATGCAGCAGGAAATATCATAAGTTCCCCTCCTAAATTACCTACGATTTCTTGTCTATTAATATTATAGTAATAATTGCCAATTTCTAACTTATCTGACTCAAATTTAGTAGCCATTATATCAACAATAAAGTCTGTAACACCTTTAAATTGTTCTATATCAGGAAAATCGTTAGAAAATAAGGTTGCTAACCCAGGCGCTTCCAAGTCAAAGTCTAATAAAGCTACTTTTTTACCTTGTCTTGCTAGTTGAATAGCTGTTAAAACGAGACTAGTTGTCCTTCCCAATCCTCCCTTAAATGAATAAAAAGCAATAATAGGAATTTCACTAGAATATTTGTTCATTAAATCCCAATTCTGTAGACCAACGTGTCTATCTACGTACCAAACACAATCATTTAATTTAAAGGGTGGCAAGTAATTAGGATGATTGATATCATTATAAATAAAACCATCTTTGTCGATCTCAACAATTCTTTCAATAATTTCATTAAGCCTATCTTTCAAAATAATAGGGTAAGTTGGATCAGGATTTAGTAAGTATATTGAGAATCTTGCATGAATATCGCACACAATATATGCGCTACCTTGCTTTACAATTTCACAAGTTTCCAATTCAACTTTTTTCTTTATATCATCAAAACTATTCATTATTATTTAAATTACATTATCAATTGTCATTTTAGTAAGCATATCAAAACATTTTTCCTTTTCCTGATGAAAGTTAATAGACATCATTTCATCCCAAGCATTCGGATTATCTTCATATCTTTTTATAGGATTCCATGTATTAATAATATTGCTACATTCAGTATGTACATCAATAATATAACTACGATAGGCAGAAGCTGACGCTGCACTTGTAGCAGCATAGTAAAGATCTGCGCTTAATTGATTTATATTATGACCATAGAATCGAGGATTAGAACTAGGAATAGATAATGAAAAATTCATAAAAATTTTCAGATAGCATTCTACAACATAACCAGCCATATAGCAAGAGTTATGAAAGTCTTTATTAAGGTGTAAAATATTACTACTATCTCGCATTCTCTCTGCGCTATGTATAAAATTATCTGCCATTACTCCAAATTAATTATTCAACTTCCAATTTAAAAATTTTTATCTTATTATTTTAATTTTTTAAGAGAAAACTTTTTAAAATTCAAGGGAATTAGTAAATATCAAATACTTTTTAAAAGCCTCACCCACCTTGGAGATTCTATTTCAAACAAAAGCCTGTTCTATTTTTCATTATTAAAGAGAGTTGCCTATATTTGAAACTTAGCGAAAATTATGGAACTCCCTAACACTTACCATATGAAAACAAAACTCAGCTATCTGTTTATTCTGTTGTATGCTCTTGTAAGTGGTCAGGAAAAATCTATCATTAATGATCTGAAGTTTTCTAACTATTTCGGGTATCCCAAAACCATCACAGAGATCATCACTTATTCACCGGAGAACATTTATAAAAATATTTCCTATTATGACAAAGAGGGTTTTCTGACAAAAATAGAATATTACAATGCTATCGGAAGCGGATCTTCTCATGAAAGGTCTATCAATAAAATCATTACCTACCATTCAAAGGATAAAGCCAAACGCTATTTTGAAGCCTTTAATCCTGGAAATAAGAAGATAGAAACTACAGGCTATTTTGAAAAAGTTTCGGATTCTCTATACAAAAGAGTTTCAAAAGATTCTGTTCACAATATATCACTTAGCAAGTTGTTTTATTTCGACAAAAATAATCGTCTTATAAAAACAGAAGAAACCGGAAATTTCTTTGAAACCCCAGTTAACAGCACTATTTTCTACACGTACATCAATGAAATGAGAAGTGAAACCCTTCTTGAAGATGCCACTAAGCAAAAAAAATCTAAGCTCATTTATACGAATGTAAAGCTTGATCCGCAAGCCAACTCCATTTATGAAGAATTAGTAGATGATCAGGGAGCAATACAACAAAAAATAGAAAGAGTATTTGAATATTATTAACCAGATTGGTTCAGCGTTTTCATAAACCTCTTATACCCCCTTAAAAATTAATCGGCAACACTTACTCAAGTGTCTGGAACCACTTACAGAAATAGCTTCAGCTTCTTCCCTAGTCGTTCTGACACTTAAAGAACTGTCTACTGACACTTAGATAAGTGTATATTGACAATGATATAAGTATGTCCTGAAACCTACAAACTACCTCCAGACCGTTATCTAAGGGGCTCTACCCACTTATCATACCCTCTCCAGGGACTTCCGAACTGCCTCTACCCCCTTGAGTAAGGGGATCTACCCTGTTAAGTAAGGGGATCTACCCCCTTGGGTAAGGGGGTATAGGGGGTTGTATAAGGGGGTAAAGGGTGTTACATAAGGGGCTCGAGACCGTTATTAGAAGGGGTCTAGCCCTTATCATACTGCCTCGAGGGACTTCCTGAAGGGGGTAGAGGACATAAAGCTTATCTGCCCACAAATTCTTGATAGATTTTAAAATCCACATTTAATTTTAAATAACAATTAGTTTTTTTTATAAATTAAAACACCAAACACCTAGAATACAACTTATTAATTTTAGAACCGAGTGACCAAGCTATGATAACAAATATACCAGAATATGAAGATTTTGAAAAAGTGGCAAAAGAGTGCTTAATTCAAGCTCTGGAATCATTTTTTAAGATTTATTGTGAATACAAAAAATATGATAATGAAAATATAAATGAAGAGGTACCATTAAATGAAGTTTGGAATCATAACGAACCAACTTTTAGAACATCTATTATCTTATTACATCAAGGAGTTGAAGCTTACATGAAAAGTGTAATTGTAAAAAATTCTCCTTATTTACTTCTTGAACAAAAAAGATCGGATTGGCCTAGCCTACCAGAAAGTAAAGATGTAGAGTACTCTTCTATGTATACATATGCTGGTGAAAACCTTCTTCATACTTTTTGTACTGTTACTAATCTCGAGCTTAGTTCAGAAAAAATAAAATTCATTGAAGATATTAGACAGAATAGAAACAATGCAATTCATGGAGTCGGAAATATCTTAAATACTCCAAATATTATTATAATTGACATCTTAAAAGCTTATACTTATTTCTTTGGAAAAGATCAATGGTTTAATGACATAAAAAAATGGAATCAATCGAATCCTCTTTTTGGTTATTATGATTGGGATTTTGAGAGTATACAATCTTATAAATTTTTAGATTTTCTGGAGGTTACAATTGGTATAAAACAAATAAATAAATTTTTAAATTTTGAATTGAGTGGAAGAAAATACCTTTGTCCTACCTGTTTCTATGAAACAAATTCAAAAGGCCAACAATTAATGAGTAAGTGGGCATTTCTCACACCTAATAAACCTTTTTCGACAATGCTATATTGTATCAATTGCAATTTTGAAAATGAAGTAGAAAGAATAGATTGCAATATTAAAAACTGCATGGGTAACGTAATTGATATGGATGGTATTTGTCTTACATGTGGCGGAAAACAATAATTCTCTCCAGAGTTGAAATTATTATTGATCCCAATATTTAATTATATTTGAAAATCAACCAAAACACCATTCCAAATGAAAAACAATGCCAATGAAATACAACTCAGGCCGACTGTAGTGGCTGATCTGGATGTTCTTTTTGAATTTCAGCTTGATCATGAAGGAAGGCATCTGGCAGCCTTTACTTCAAAAGATTCCACCGATAAAGAAGCTTATCTGGCCAAATACACCAGATTGCTGGCTGATCCTACCATCAACAACCAGACGATTATCGTTGGTAATGAGATCGCCGGAAGCATTGCCAGGTTCATCATGGAAGGTGATGCAGAAATCACCTATTGGATTGACAAGCCTTTCTGGGGAAAAGGGGTTGCCACCACAGCACTGAAAGATTTTCTTACCCTTGAAACCACCAGACCTATTTTCGGACGTGTTGCCTTTGACAATCTGGGTTCACAGAAAGTACTGGAAAACTGTGGTTTTGTAAAAACCGGTACAGATAAAGGCTTTGCCAATGAGAGACAAACCGAGATTGAGGAGTTTATTTACAGACTTGACCGTTAATGCAGCCTATGTACCGCAAAGGTTAATTGAAAGACTTCCTGAATTCTAATGGAGAAAGTTTGGTTTTGGTTTTAAATAAACTACTGAATGACTGGGAATGCTCAAACCCCAGTGCATACGCCACTTCACTTACAGACAGATTGGTGGTGGAAAGCATTTCTTTGGCTTGGCTGATTAGTTTATCATGAATATGCTGCTGGGTACTCTGCCCCGTTAAGGAACGCAGCATATCACTTAAATAGCTGGGTGAAAGATGGAGGTTTTCTGCAAAATAACTCACCGTAGGTATTCCTTTATTAAGAGACATTTCATCTTTAAAATATCCATCCAGCAAATCTTCAAATTTTTGCAGAAGAGTGCTGCTGGTTGCTTTACGGGTGATAAACTGGCGCTTATAAAAACGGTTGGCATAGTTCAGAAGCAATTCTATCTGAGAGATCATCACATCATGGCTGAAGTCATCAATACGGCTGTTGAGTTCAGATTCAATAAAATTGAAAATAGAAAGTACCGTATTTTTTTCTTCTTCAGAAAGATGCAGGGTTTCTTTTGTGGAATAGGAGAAAAAACCATATTGCCTGATCTTCCTGGCGATGGGATATCCTAAAAAGAAATCAGGATGAATAAGCAGAGAATATTGTGAGCACACCGTATCACTGTTCCCGTTCCCTCCTATCACCTGGCCGGGTGCTGCAAAGAGTAGTCCGCCTTCATTAAAATCGTAGTAGCCCTGTCCGTATTCTATTCTGCCTTCCAGTTTGGGTTTATAGGAGATCTTATAGAAACTCAGAACATGTTTTTGAGACAATTTATCAGTAGCGACCAGATTATGTGCCCCATTCATTAAGCTAATGAGAGGATGCTTCGGTTTTGGCAGTCCGAAAAACTGGCTGGCATCTGATAACGATTCAAATTTGAATGGAGTTTGATCTGTCTTTTTCATAAATGGTATTTTAAAGGTACGAAAAACCGGCTATAATTTTATAACCGGTTGTTACAGTTTATTATGATCCCTGCGCGGCACTGGAAACTTCATCCCAGGCTTCCCAAAGATTGATTCTTTCTGCATATACAGACTTCACCAAAGGAAGGTTATGGCTTCCCAGATGAAAACGCAACGGTGGATTTTCAGCATCTATCACTTTGAAGAGCGCTTCCGGTGTTGCTCTAGGATCTCCTTTCTCATAAGACTGAATGGTCTTCATAAATTCTGTCTTAAAGTCATTGTACACCTCCATGTTCTGGGAAAACTTCAGGGAATCCTGACTTCCGAATTCTGTAGCATAGGCCCCAGGTTCTATAATAGTCACTTTGATCCCGAATTGTTTGATCTCTTCTGCAAGGCTCTCATGGATGGCTTCAAAAGCCCATTTGGAAGAACTGTAATACCCAATGACTGGCAATGTAACGTGTCCGAGATTACTGGATGTCCCTAGAATATGCCCGTATCCCTGCTCTCTCATGATCGGCAACGCTGCCTGAATGACACTTACAGGACCCAAAATATTGGTTTCATATAAAGCACGGATTTCATCTGCACCCGCCTCTTCTATGGTTCCTACCAGCGAATATCCGGCATTATTCAGTACAATATCCAGTTTTCCGAAATGCTGATGAGCTTTATGTACAGCTTCTTTTACCTGTTCAGGATGTGTAACATCCAGTGCTAAAGTAAGTACGTTATCCCCATATTTCTCCTTCAAATCGGCTATGCTCTCCAGTTTTCTTGCGGTGGCCACTACTTTATCACCACGTTCCAACGCTGCTTCAGTCCAGATACGTCCGAACCCTCTTGATGCTCCGGTTATAAACCAGATTCTATTTTGTTGTATCATAATTTTAAATGTTTTATTGACAAAGCAAAATTATAAAGCCTGTTTCCTGAAATTGTAGTCTAATCGCAGAGCTTTGTAGGCGAATTGAGGATCTTTAATTTTTAAACCAAAACATAAGAGCTTTAAACACTTAAGTAAGTTTTGGGGGACAGAAGCATCATACTATGTAATATTCTTACCCTTAAGGTTGTTTTATGAATGACTAACCCACAAAAACTCATCATGAATATTAAAATTACATTACTACTTCTTCTTATTTCCAATTATTTTTTTTCACAAACCATCAACCCGGAAAAATTAGATCATTATTTCAGTTATATTGAAAAGAATAATCTGGGAGTGGGCAGTTTATCTATTTTTAAAAATGGTAAAGAGGTTTATTCTAAAAATTTCGGACAAAAAAATATCCCGGAATTAACTTATAATAAGAATACTAAATATCAGGTAGGCTCTGTTACGAAAATGATTACAGCCGTTTTAGTTTTCAGGTTAATTGAAAAAAACAAACTGAATCTCAATACTCAACTTTCAGAGTTTTATCCGGAGATTCCCAATTCTGATAAAATGACCATTAAAAATTTATTGGAACATACCAGCGGGCTGGGAAGCTATGTGGTGAAAGATGGAGAAGTATGGGTTACCGGAAAAGTAAAGGACAAAGAGATAATGGATTTGATCATCAAACAGGGAAAGAGTTTTGAGCCCGGTGAAAAAGTGGCATATTCTAACTCTGCGTATTATCTTTTAACAAAAATTCTCGAAAGAAAATATGAAAAATCGTTTTACAAGATCGTTCAATCAGAAATTATAAAGCCTCTCCGATTAAAGAATTTAATACCTTTCAAAGCCAATCAAAAAAACATATTCCTGCCTTATCGTTATGAAAACAATTCCTGGAGTATGTTGAAAGAGGAAATAGACTTTCTCAATGTAACCGGCGTGGGTGATATCTCTTCAACCCCTTATGATCTGAATATTTTCATCAACAGTTTATTCCATAATGTCATTCTGAAAAAAGAAACACTGAAACTGATGGAACCTGTATTGGGAAAGGAAAATTGGGGAAGAGGAATGGCAATCTGGGACTTTAATGGCATTACATTTTACGGCCATGGCGGCGATACCTTAGGATCACACGCTATTCTCATCTATAATAAAGAGGCAGATCTCTCCATCGCTTATAATACCAATGGAGAACGGATTAAAAAGGAGGATTTCATAAAAAATGTAGTTAATCTGCTCTATAACAAAGAAATTACGCTTCCTGAAATCAAAAACAAATTGTAATAGATCATAATAATTGCGCATGCATATCAATAAAGCACTGCAAAGCTTTGGACTGCGGTCCGTCTTTTCTGAAAACAAGAATGGTGTTCATGGTTCCCAGCTGCTTATTGAGGCCATAGGTCTTAATGTTTCTTCCTGCGTAATATTTGGAGACAATTTCTTCCGGCAGTATGCTGATTCCCAAACCTGCTTCTACGAAATTAATCACACCCTCAATAGAATTCAGGGTGGTACTTTTATAATTCAGAATTCCTTTATGGCTAAGCCACGATTCTAATCTTTCTCTGAAAATACAGCCCTCATCAAATACGACGATCTTCAGGGGTTCGTTCGCAATCAGGGTTTGCAGGTTCGGGCCTTTTGATGAGGTAAGAATGACAAGCTGCTCTTCTTTAATACAGATCTTTTCCAGTCCTTTGGCATTTACGGGAGCGGAAACGAAAGCAGCATCAAGCCTGTAATCCAGAACTCCGGAAAGTACGGCATCTCTTGTATCAGATTTAAACTCCAGCTCGATACCGGGATATTTTTCGTCAAAAGTATTGAGGATCTCGGGTACTTTCAAAGCCATTGTTGTTTCTATACAGCCTATTTTCAGACATCCTCTTATATTTTCACCGCTCAGAATATTGTTCTTTGCTTCTTCCACCAAATGCTGAATCTGTTTAGAATACTGCATCAGGATCATCCCTTCAGAAGTAAGCTCTACTTTCCTGGATGTACGTGAAAAAAGCTTAGTATCAAACTCATCTTCAAGACTTTTTATTCTTGCCGTAACATTGGACTGAACCGTAAACATCGTGGAAGCGGCTTTGGTAAAACTTCCACTTTCTGCAACGGCTTCAAATATTTTCAAATCGTTTATATTCATTTCAACTAATCATTAAAAGTGATTGTATTGATTATAATTAATCGTTTCCAGTAATCAAATATCCGTATTAATTTTGAACTGTCAAAAAAATCAATGAAAACAATTTCAAGACAATTAATTGCAAGCCTGTCGCTTGGCTTAGTGATGAGCAATATGACCATGGCTCAATCCAAACAAAAATTAACTTTAAACAATCACATTATGGAAAACCATCCTATCCACTACAGAAACATTAAAGTAAATGATCTAAACCTATTTTACAGAGAATCAGGCCCAACTGATGCTCCTGCAATACTTTTACTGCACGGATACCCTACTTCATCCCATATGTTCAGAAACCTGATCCCGATTTTGAGTAAAAAATACCATGTCATCGCTCCAGATCTGCCTGGTTTTGGTTATTCTGATGCTCCGGATCACCAGCAGTTCTCATATACCTTTGACCATCTTGCAGAAACGGTACAGGCATTTATTGATAAACTGGGAATGAAACGTTTTGCGGTTTATATCTTTGATTATGGAGCTCCGGTAGGCTTACGCCTGGCTATGAACAATCCTGAAAAGATCACTGGTATCGTCTCCCAAAACGGAAACGCCTATGAAGAAGGATTAAGCAAGGAATGGAATCCTATACAGAAATACTGGAAAGATCCCTCACAGGAAAACCGCCTTGCATTGAAAGACTTTGTTTCTAAAGAAGCGACCCAATTTCAATATTATCATGGTGTTTCTGATCCTTCTCTCATTGCACCGGAATCGTATACCCTTGATCAGAAATTCCTTGACAGACCGGGTAATATAGAGATCCAGCTGGACTTAATGAAAGATTACAGAACCAATGTAGCTTTATATCCCAAATTCCATGAATATTTCAGAAAACACCAGCCAAAGATGTTATTGGTATGGGGAAACAAAGATCCATACTTTTTGCCTGCAGGAGCTGAAGCTTATAAAAAAGATCTTCCCAATGCAAAATTAAAATTTTATGATACCGGGCACTTTGCGCTGGAAACCAACGCTGAAGAAATAGGTGCCGAAATATTTGAATTTACGGGAACACTGCCTCAATAGTAAATGCAGGTCTTAAACTAATAAAAAGTAAGCGAAATATTTAATTATGAAAACAATTGTCATAAAAAACTACGGAGGACCGGAAGTTCTGGAGGTAACGGAAAGTCCCGCTCCTTTTATAACAAATTCTTCTCAGGTATTAGTAAAAGTAAGGGCAACTTCGGTAAATCCTCTGGATTATCAGGTAAGACGTGGAGACTACGCATCTCAATTTGAATTACCTATCACAACCGGCCATGATATTGCGGGTAATGTTGTTGCCGTGGGTGAAGCTGTAACAAAATGGCAACCTGGTGATAAGGTCTATTATTCGCCACGTTTTGGCGGACCGGGCAGTTATGCAGAATATCACATTACCGACGAATCCTCATTATCCGGAATGCCAGATAACATCAGCTATGAGGAAGCCGCTGCGATTCCGCTTATTGGAGGAACGGTATGGGAAATGCTCGTGGTAAGGGCTCAGATAAAAAAAGGAGACCGTATTCTCATTCTCGGAGGTGCAGGTGGTGTTGGCTCACTCGCTATACAGGTGGCTAAATCGCTAGGTGCTTATGTGTACACAACAGGGCAGAGCATTTTACACGAAAAGCTTCAGCATCTCGGAGCGGATGTGGTCATTGATCATCAAAAAGAAAACTGGGTTGAAGAAATACAGTCTTACACCCAGGGAAAAGGTGTTGATGTCATTATCGATACGGTTGGAGGAACTACGCTCTCAGACAGCCCTCTGGCTTTAGCTGATTATGGTACTGTAGTAACGCTGGTTGATATTGCACAGCCACAAAACCTTATCCATGCCTGGGAAAAAAATGCAACGTATCATTTTGTTTTTACCAGACAAAGCAGAGACGAGCTTCATCATATTACCCAATTGATAGAAACCGGACAGGTAAAACCCGTTATAGACAGTATCTACCCTATTGAAGAGGTTCAAAAAGCCCATCAGAGGATGGAGGATTCAAAACGCAACAGACCTTTATTGGGTAAAATAGTGCTTTCATTGTAAAACACAGGGGCAGCCGTTTTTAACAACCCATAGAACAGGTGGCAAAAACTTAAAAGTATCATTGAATTCAATGATACTTTTTTATTGCATGGAGCATTCAGTTAAAAATTATCAGTGTAAATTTTGTATCAGGAAAAATGATAAAGAAAAACCACATCTCCTGTATAAGCAGGTTTTATATGATCTTTAATGAGCAGTTTGGCTTCAACAACTGCTTTTACTGTTCCCTTGAGGTTGATTACTGATTTTACCGTTGCCTGCAGCTTTACCTCAC
Organism: Chryseobacterium sp. D764; assembly: GCF_019317325.1. Lineage (NCBI taxonomy): Bacteria > Pseudomonadati > Bacteroidota > Flavobacteriia > Flavobacteriales > Weeksellaceae > Chryseobacterium > Chryseobacterium sp. D764. The sequence continues at coordinate 1,629,972 of NZ_CP079219.1, forward strand.
TGTTTACCGGCACAGCGTCTCCGAATTTAAGATTCTCGATCCCGTAATTGATCTCCATTTTTACATTGCGAACATCGGCAATCTGTTTCCAGAGATAAGGAATCAATGATAAGGTCAGATAACCATGAGCAATGGTTGATTTAAAAGGGCCTTCTTTTTCTGCCCTTTCTTTATCTGTATGGATCCACTGATCGTCTAAAGTAGCATCTGCAAATCTGTTGATCTGCTCCTGATCTATCATATGCCAGGCAGAATCTCCAATCATCTGTCCTTCACAAGCCTTGTACTCATCAAAATTATTGATAACAATCATATTATTTCCTGGACCTTTTAAGGGATTAAAATATGTACAGCATTTATAATGAATGCGGTAACGATTGCATATCAAGTCTCATATTTTATTTTTCAGATATCAATCTTCTTGAATCCCCGAAAAACCTCTCACATAAAGTAAGAGGCTAATGAACATAATGAAAATAAAAAAAATCTACTTACATCAATGTCTTTTCAAACAATATATCCGGATACTAAAGTGTATGGATGTTGAATTGTAAAAAATATAAAAATATGAGACTTGACATGTCAAAAGATGTTAATTTAACATCTATGCAATTAAGATTTCAATTATGCTAACTTAACGTTAACAGCATTTAAACCTTTATCACTTTTTTGTACATCAAAAACGACTTTATCATTTTCCTGGATCGATCTTGTGTTTAATCCTGAAGAATGTACAAATATATCTTTACTTCCATCTGCTGGAGTAATAAAACCGAAGCCTTTTGCTTCATTGAAAAATTTTACGGTGCCTTCTTGCATTGTAATTATTATTAAAAATTATATATTATAGTCTGTAAACGTTACAGATTCTATTTGTAAAAATGAAATAGCTGTTCATTCTATTCCGGTTCTTGTTCTGATCCTGTAGACATAGATTCAGTGGTGTATACTGAAATTCTACGGCTGCTGGACCAATTTGCTGGTTACATGTTTGGTACGTGTAAGAAGCATTGTTCTTATGTTTTTTTTCTGCAGAGTATCAGTCTGCACATCATTTTTCTTTTCTTTTTCTGCAAAACCATCCGCCTGCTTAGCGGTCTGCGCTGCAGAAGAAACCGGACTGACAATAACCTCCACAGGATTGTTCAGAATTGTTCCGGCAAAATGCCTTACACTTCCCGGGATTGTTGTAGAAAAAAACAGATTTTGTCTTTTCTGGGGAAGCAGTTTTACTACTTTTTTTATATCATTAATGAGGCCTATTTCAAGCATTTTATCTGCTTTATCCAAAACAAATACCTCAATTTTCGAAAGATCAATATGTCTTTGATTTTCCAAATCGAGCAGCCTTCCCGGTGTTGCCACAAGAATGTCCACTCTTTTTCTCAGTGCTGCAAGCTGGCTTCCGACAGGAATACCTTCGTACACAGAAAGCTGAGACAATGGCAAATATTTACTGTAAATTCCAAGATTTTCTTCCAGCTGTCTGGCTAATTCTGGTGTGGGCGTAAGTATTAAAATCCGTATTTCTTTATGTTCCGTAGTATGCCTTTTCAACAGTTGCAGAATAGGCATAATAAATGCTGCTGTTTTTCCTGTACCTGACTGGGAACATCCTACAACATCCCTGCCCGTTAAAATAAGTGGAATTGCGTTACACTGTATTTCAGTAGGTCTGGAATATCCTGCTTCTGTCATGGCACGGATAATGGGATTGATTAGGTTTAAATTTTTAAAATTCATTATAAATTCCGGCTTCCCGGTATTTCGTAAGCAAGTCTGTTTATCAGAATTGAGTTGGTATATCATTAAGGATAAACAAATAAAGAAAACTCTTTTCTGCTCATCATTTTTCTTGTTTTAGCTACAATATTATCCTTACTACAGTATGGATTATCCAGCTATGACGCATCGCTTCTCTACAATAGAACTTTATACTCTTTGATTTCTGCCCAAGAAATGAAGACTATAAATTGGTAGCTGAAAAAGCAAAACTGAAAGAAAAAAATGTGATTTTAAACTATGACAGAATAGCAAAGGCAGTGACCTGTTTTATAAATGTTTTGCAAACCTACAATAAAAAAAGGCAAATACAATTTTATTTAAATGATTGATTATCAAAAAATTATTCTTATCTTCTACCAATCAATCAAATTGTTTGCTATCGCGGATGATTTTAAACTCCGAATCATGCAAATTTCCGATCCCATAGCCAAACCTCATCCCAAAACTCTGGAATCACCTACAGGCCCGCATGTAAGGATTGCCTATTTTATTATGGTACATCATAAACCTGAGGTATTTAAAGAGATGTTTCAGAAGATTTATACAAGGGATCAGTTTTATCTTATCCATATCGACAGGAAAGCTAAGCCCGAATTCATTGAAGAAATACAGCTGTACATCGTTCAATTTCCGAATGTCTATATTCTGGACAGCCTGAATATTGTGTCAGGAGGCTTCAATATGGTTCAGGCAGAGCTGAATGCTATGGAATTTCTATTAAATGTAAGTAAAGAATGGGATTATTTTATCAACCTAAGCGGGGAAGATCATCCTCTGAAATCACAAAATATCATCCGCCAGTTTCTTTCCACCAATAAAGACCGGAATTATCTTTTTTATTATGACCAGAAATTTTACAGACCGGATACTCTGCAGAGAATACAGAATCATTTTACGGAATTAGCCTATATGATCTCATCCTTCATCTATAAAAGAACATTTATGAAGGGAGTGGTCCCCTATATTGGCGGAAAATGGTTTATTTTCACCAGAGAAACCTGTACATTTTTAACCAGTAACAAAATAGTAATGGACTTTGAAGATTATTATCTTCATACTTTTCTGCCGGCAGAATCATTTTTTCAGACCGTTCTTATGAATACTTCATTTAGTGATATCATCATCAATGATGATAAAAGAGCGGTAGTTGAGAAATCAATTTTTCAAAACACACAGGACACATCCACTTATATTGAATCCTTACAATCCGGAAATCAGCTTTTTATCAGAAAAATAAATGGCAAAACTGATGAATATATAAGAAAATACATTGAAGAAAGTTTTCATCTCCCGTTGCCCTATGTAAATGAGATTGAAAGAGAATTAAAAAGGGATAACGACCATAACAACTGATGCTTCACCTGTATTCTGTCACCAGCCATCCCATGCGAGTATTTAAATGACATCTTACTCAAAGCTTTCGGTGGAATCATTATATTTGAAAAAATATCACAAACAAATCTGTTTTCTTCGGATATGGAAAAGAAGTTGACTTTGGAGCATTTAAAGCTTGCAACATTAAATAGTCAGGGATTAACCCAAAATACACCATTCGGAACCGGAAAAGATGCGGTTCTTCATGCATTGGAGCATCTCGGATATATACAGATTGATACTTTGTCTATGGTGGAGCGCGCCCATCATCATACGCTCTGGACCAGAATCCCGGACTTTAAAGCAGATGATCTGGAGGAACTGGTAGGAGAACGTAAAGTATTCGAATATTGGTTTCATGCCGCTTCTTATCTTCCAATGCAGGATTTTCGGTATGTTTTACCTCAAATGCTGACCATCAAACGAGGGGAGTCCCGTTACTACAATGCAGACCCAAAAGTAATGCAGTACGTTACAGATACCATCCGCCACGAAGGCCCTAAACGGGCAAGAGATTTCGAAAACGAAAGTCATAAAACAGGAACCTGGTGGAACTGGAAACCTGCCAAACTGGCTCTTGAAAGACTTTTTATGCAGGGAGACCTGATGATCAGCGGACGTTCCGGTATGCAGAAAACATATGACCTGGCCGAAAGAGTTCTACCCACTTCCATGAATACCACAGAACCTACTCCACTTGAGCTGGCGGAATATCTGGTAACAACCAATCTCCGTGCTTATGGATTTACTACGGTAAAGCAGATTACCCATCTTAGGAGTGGAAATGACCTGAAGAAGAATGTCAATATAGTGTTACAAACTATGCTGGAAGAAAACAGAATATCGAAAGTCAGGGTTGATGGAGGAAACTCCGTTTTTGTTCAAAATGATCTGCTGGAAAAAACATTTGCTCTGACAGAATCCAGTGTACGGCTGCTGTCACCGTTTGATAATTCTATTATTCACCGTGACCGGATCAAACAGATTTTTGATTTTGATTTCAGGCTGGAATGTTATACTCCAAAGGAAAAAAGACAATATGGTTATTTCTGTCTGCCGATACTGTTTGGAAATCAGTTTATAGGAAGAGTTGATTGTAAAGCCCACAGAAAAGAAAAAAAATTTGAGCTTATTCATTTACATATTGAAAACAATACAATAGCTCCTGAAGTATGGCTTACCCCTTTTGTAGAAACCGTAAAACGTTTTGCAGTCTTCAACGGTTGTGAATCGTTAGTATTGACAAAGGTAAGTCCATCAAAATTAGGTACTGCTGTAAAAAAGGAGTTATCCAGATCAAGGCTTACAAAATAATCTTCATCAATCTATAAAAGGCAAAAGACCATCTCAAAAGTGTCATTCTGAATGAAATGCAATGTAATGAAGAATCTCATATGTTTGATCGTTAATGAGATTCTTCCTTCGTCAGAATGACAAAAGTCAAATTGTTCGACGTTTGAGACAGGCTCTTTATTTTTTCCGGGAAACCCCTGATTAGTTTAATTTCTGATTTGTTTTCTGGACAAAATCATTCCATTGCTGGTTCAGATAGGTTAATGATTTCTTTTTCTCATTTTCATTCAAAGAAGAATAATTAATGGAATTGAAAACCAGTTTTTTCAATGCTTTTACATCCAGTTCCCAATACACCAGCGCTACCCAGAAATCATAACTAAGCCCTGCGTATCCATAAACTGAAGGATCATCACTGCTGATGGAACACTGTATTCCATTGCTTAACAATACTCTGGCAGGGTGATTTCTCATATCACTCACATATCCCAGAACCTGGTTACTGATGGGGCTTACTTCAACCAGTTTATTCTGTTTTCTGATCTGCTCCATGGTTTTGGGGAAGTAGATAAGATTCAGTCCGTGTCCAATTCTTTTGTTGTTTAATAAAGCTACATCCAGAACATTTTTATTCAAGGCGGAGTTACTTTCTCCGGCGTGAAGGAAAAGAGGTATTTCTACACCATACTTCTTGTTAAGTTCATTCAGTTTTGCCCAGTTCTTCTCGAAAAAACTGATGTTATGTCCCGCAGCTTCATCTGCTACAAGATCAAAACCTGAGATCATATCCGGAAATTCTTTCTTCATCTCAAACGCTGTTTCAAGCTGTTTTCCGATACTTTCATTATCCAGGAATTTAAAGCTTGAATAGATCAGTTTCAGGGTGAATTGCGGATCAGACTTATGTATTTCTTTAAGAATGTCCTGCAGATCTGTGATGGAAGTTTTTAGAGGATATTTCCCATGCTGGAAATCGTAAAGCTCATCAAAAATATATCTGATTTCTACGTGCTGTACTTTATCTTTGATCAAATCCTGGAATCCTTTCAAATAATATTCTTTAAAGAAAGGACGATAAGGAAGCAGCAGATTGATACGCTTAAAACGTTTTTCAAATTCAATCCAATAATCTGTGTAAGAGCATAAGCTATCACGTTTCAGAGTGAGAAGTTCCTGTAATTGTTTTTCAAAATCCGGGGTTGAGTTCAGTTTTTTATCAAGGCTGACAAATCCATTCGGAACTTTTCCTTTTTCAAAAAAAGCCAGCTGTCCAAAAATGAACTGATCATTATCTTTCTGATCGTAAACATAGCATTCCTGATATTTTCTGGCAGCCGAAATAATCCATTGCACCTCCGTTATTCCTCCGCTGTGGGTGTGCAGTAAACCTCCTTTCGGCATGGTCTGTAGGAGTTCATACAACTTACTGCTTTCTATTAATGGTCTTAATTCATAAAAAGAGTTGTTGTATAAAGATATTTTTTTGGATTCTGTATCGCTCAGAAATTGCTTACGTATTTGGAATATCTTTTTATCCAAAGCTGTTTCAGCATCAGACAGTTTTATATCAGCGTCAAATGCTATATCCTCATTTTCCTTCTCTAACGATTTCCAGTTTTGCTGGTAAGCAGATGTTTCAGTCCCTTTATTTTGTCCCCAAAAGAAAGGTGCTCCCAAAAGTGCTATATAAGTAAGGTATTTTTTCATCATAATATTGGCGTGGTTTTCTACAATTGTTATGCTTTATCGCTCCTGATAAAGAATTGTGCAGATAAAATAATTATCAAAAATATAATTAATTTTTCTGTAAAAGAACACCAATTCCATTAAGAATGATGAGAGATATCAATTTTTTAAATTTCAGAAACAGTTTTTCAAGGATGGCAGCAGGTACAATTCACTGAATTACAAAACAATCTTAAGAAAAAGGCTGTCTTCTCTGTGAAACAGCCTTATTTTTTTATTTTTTTATCAAAACTATAAGAGTTATCTATTTTTAGATATTCTGACAATCAGGATCGGATAATTATGGAGTACAGCATTAATTTATTTTATCAAATTCCGGATATGGAAAACCTTTTCCTGTTTCACAAAGAGATTTCAGACTTCTGAAAAATAAGGCCCAGTCAAAACTGCAGGATGCAAATTCTGAATTGTATGATTTCCAGCCATCATGATGGAATAATAAAACACATCCTTTTTTATGAGGTTCCAGCTCAAAAGTGAGTGTAGTACCAACCCAGTCCACAAATCCCTTGATACAACGCCACTTCACCAGACTATAAGGTTTCAGATCCACCACTTCCATCTTTTTAAAATAATCAGGTCCAAAACCAAATCTCAGCATACTGCCTATCTCAGCTTTTGCTTCCGTATCCGGAGTCCACCATCCGGCTAATCCTTCCTGGGTAGTGATGGCTTCATATACTTTTTCAACAGGTACAGTAATGAGCAATCTATGATAAATGCTTTTCGTATCTGTATTTTCCTCCGGATGATCAGAGACCGTAAAATCTTCTTTTGGAGTTGCTTTCCCCTGACCTGTCGTAATAAGGGATTTCAGACTGTCCTGAATATAATGAGTCCAGGCGTCATGGCAGACCTCGTAGCATTCACCTTCAGGAATCAGCCCCTGATGGGTAAATGTAAGTTCTGTTTTTCCTTCTTTTTCATGGATATCAAATACGATATGAGTGTCTACCCATTCTGTTTTATCTTCAATGAAATTAAAATCATTATCCAGAACATGCCACATCACTCTGGTATTGGGCTGCATTTCTGTAATTTTTATCCTGCACCGGTGGACATCACGATAATGATAGGCAAATTCGCTGTTCAGTACAGATGTAGATCCTTCAATGTTTTCAGACCACCAGCCCCGGACATTATTAATGGCATCAAATACCTGCTGTGGCGCAGCATCAACGGTAATACTTGTTGTAAAATCCTGTGATTTCATAATTTTATTTGTTATTAGTGTTAGTTTTTTCTTTTCTGCCATCCTTTCGGACTGTATTCTCTTATTTACTTATTCAAAGGTAAGAACATAGAAAGACCTGTAAGGGGTGTAAAATAGACATTATAAGAGGTTGATCCGGACATCTTATTTTTTTATATTTGTATGATACAGATGAGGTTACAATCGGCACAATTTATTCACCTTTACATTCTGCGATATGAAACATTTAACCATATTAGTTCCCGATGCACAGACAGCACCCAATACATTATCCTGTATTATAGGGACCTATCATATTTTTACGGAAGCAAACAGGTATTACAGCCACAACAATAAAGATATGGTATTCACCATCGAGCTGGCAGGAGTTTCTGAGCATTCTGATTTTGTAAATGGTTTGCTTACCGTGATTCCACAGAAAAATATTGCAGCAGTCCAGAAAACCGATCTGATTGTCATTCCTGCCATTGCCCCGAATTTCACAAAAATAGATGACCAAAATACGGCACTTGTCCATTGGATATCGGAACAGTATAAAAAGGGAGCGGATGTAGCCAGCATGTGCACTGGAGCTTATATATTGGCTTCTACAGGACTCCTGGATTCAAAAAGCTGTTCTATCCACTGGAATACGGTTGCCAATTTTAAAAAACTGTTTCCCAAAGTGAATGTAAGGGCAGAAAAAATCATTACGGATGAACACGGTATTTATACAAATGGCGGAGGGTATTCTTTCTTAAACCTTCTTCTTTATCTGGTTGAAAAATATTACGACAGACAAACGGCTATTTATTGTTCCAAAATATTTCAAATTGACATCGACAGGGAAACACAATCGGATTTCATCATCTTTAACGGGCAAAAATCGCATGGTGATGACATGATTATTCAGGCCCAGGAATACATTGAAAAGAATTTTTCTGAGAAAATATCCATGGAAGCACTTTCCCAGAAATTCACAGTTGGAAGACGAAGTTTTGACCGCAGGTTTATAAAAGCAACCGGCAATACTCCTCTTGAATACCAACAAAGAGTAAAGGTGGAATCTGCAAAAAAAGAACTGGAAATCTCCCGAAAAACCATCAATGAAGTGATGTATGAAGCAGGCTATTCTGATGTGAAAGCCTTTCGGGAAATATTCCGCAGAATTACGGGCTTATCTCCTATCGAATACCGGAATAAATACAATAAAACAGGGATTAAATCCAAACAGCACCATTCATAATAAAGCTGTTTGTATCTTATCTTTATCTTCTACTGAAAAGAGGTTCTGAACTCCAGCGGAGAAAGCCGGGTTTTATTTTTAAATAGTTTTGTAAAGGACTGTGGATGCTCAAAGCCCAGTTCATAAGCAATTTCACTTACTGAGAGATCTGTCGTAGAGAGTTTTTCTTTCGCTTTTTCAATCAACTTATCATGGATAAACTGCTGGGTACTTTGCCCGGTAAGGGTTGTTAATAGCCGGCTAAGATAATTGGGTGAAATTCCAAGTTCTTTTGCTGTAAACTGTACCGTAGGCAACCCTTTTGACACCAGATCATTATCATTGAAATAATCAACCAATAAAGTTTCTAAACGGGTAAGAATGTTATGATTGGTTATTTTTCTGGTAATAAACTGCCTTTCATAAAACCTTTCGGAATAATTGAGCAGTGTTTCCATATGGGAGATGATAATATTCTGGCTAAATTTATCAATTACCCCATGATATTCCTGTTCAATATGTTCTATAATTCCATTGATGGTAAGCTCTTCTTTTTTTGAAAGAAACAAAGCTTCATTCACTGAATAGTCAAAAAAATCATATTGTTTTATGGTCTTTGCCATTGAGGTGTTCCACAGAAAATCAGGATGAATTAACAGCATCCAGCCGGATTGTTTATCCTTCATACCGGAATCTGCTTCAATTCTGAAAACCTGATTCGGGGAAATAAAAAACAGAGTTCCTTCATCAAAATCATATTCCTGCTGGCCATACTTCAGCTTTCCATTCATTCCTGTTTTCAAAGAAATCTGGTAAAAATCCAGCATCCAGTTAACTTCTCCGATATCAGCAGGCCGCTTAACATTTTTGTAATCAATCACACTGATCAGCGGATGCTCAGGAGGCGGTAATCCTCTTGAGCGGTGAAATTCTGTAATGGTTTTTATTCTTTTTGTAACCCGTCTTTCCATATCTATAAAATTACAAATTGTTTTACCACAGAGAACATCGATTTTCACAGATGCTGTGGTTATTATTGTACACTTTTAAAAATCAAAGATTCTAAAAACTTATGTGTTCTTCTTTTGCGTAACAATATCCTCTAAAGTTTATTTAAGTGTTTAAAGCTTTTGTGACTTTTGTTGTTCAATATTTTACACTTCCTCATTTTGGTAAGCAGCGGCAAATTCTATTGCAAAATCTGCCAGTTTCACCTTTCCCAGGACAGGTGGATGCTGATAATAATCTTCGTACAGAATTCCACTTGCCTGACTTGCCTGAGTTTCTACAAAACCTTTAGCTACCTGTTCATTGAAACCGATGTCAAGCCAGCTTTTCAGTAATTCCTGATCTGAAATCACTTTCCATGACAGCTCTGCCTTCCCGATTGATTCTCCCAAAGCTTTTGCAATTTCATTGGGAGAAACCTCATCACTGGCTACATAACGTACTGTCTTCCCATCAAATGGTTTTTCAATTTCCTCAGCTACAACATCTGCAATATCTAACGGAGAAACCCACGGTTCTTTCTGATCACCTCCCCAATTGGAAACAATGGCTCCTTTGTTTTTTATCGTACTGATGAATGAAAACATATTGAAATAAATACCGACAGGACGAATGAATTTAATTGCAATATCATCCGGCAGCTGCTTCAGGATCTGCTCTACATGATAATGAAAGACAATAATGCCTGTCCCCTTATCTGTATGGGCACCAATGCTGCTGAGATGGATAATCTTCTTCACTCCTGAACGTTCTACAGCAGTTTTGTAATGACGACCGATTTCACCGATCTTTCCGATAAAATCAATGTTTTTATCAAACATATCTCCTGCGGCTTCCATTGTTTCCATTAAATAAACAATGTCTGCTCCTGTAAACGTTTCTGTAAGAAATTCTGCATCAAACATACTGCCTATGGCAGCTTTTGCTCCCAAAGCTTCTATAGCAGCTATTCTTTCTTCCTTACTGCTGATTACTGTAACTGAGTGTCCTTTTTGTACAAGTTCTTTTGTAAGTGGTTTTCCGATGTTCCCAATGGAACCTGTTAAAACAATATTCATTTATTTAATTTTTTGTTGGTGTAAAATTCCGAAATGCATCTAAAGAATATTTCACCAGATCTATCCTCTTCTTAGCCAAAACCAAACCTCTTACAAAAATTTCACTTGCTCAATTCCCAGTTCAGGCAGCAGCTTGTGTTATAAAATAAATAAAAAGTCTACAAAAACAATAGACTTATTATATTAACGTTAATTCACAGTTTCAAATCTTATTTTTTTATAATTTTTTTAACATTTCAGATGATTAATTAAATTAATGGCTATCAGACACATACAATAAAAAAATTCTATAATTTTCAATTAGTCTACTAATTCAGTAGGTTAATATGATTTATCTCATACGTTCTTTTTACTGGGGTTCATCAATTATTAAATAATTTTGACACAGTTAAAAAAAAATAAACTCTATTCTCATGAATAAGAACTACTTTGATTCTTACCTATGCACTATTATGGTGGCAGCTCCGGCACAGCAAAAGTGTTGTAGAATGTCTGCTTTTTCACAGCACACCTGTATTTCTCAAGACATGTGCTTTGATATGATGTGCAACATGATGATGTCATAACTTTTTAAGAGATACATTCATTACTGTAGGAATGAAAGCCATAAGTTCAAGGCTTCTTTAATCCGGGTACATCTCCTGTACATTTTATTATTCTATTTCTTATATCTCCCTGAAAAAGGAGGAGGAAAGTTATTATTGAGTACAGACAGATCAGCAGTAATACACAATTCAATTTAAACCTTGATTAATATAATGAAAAAGAAACAATGTAAACTTGGTGTATTAGCTTTGCTCCTATTCGCGGAATATGGCTATGCCCAAACTAAAGACAGCCTTTCCAAAGAAACTTCAATAAAGGAAGTGGTTGTGGTAGCCTTCGGGAAGCAGAAAAAAGAGGAGATCACAGGATCTGTACAGTCATTGAAGGCAAAAGACCTGTCTAATCTTCAGAATGGAAATATTCTTCAGGGAATTGGAGGAAAAGTAGCAGGTGTACAGGTGATCTCTTCCGGTCAGCCTGGTTCTCAGCCAACCATCAGAATGAGAGGAATAGGTTCTATCAATGCTTCAAGCGACCCACTGATTGTACTGGATGGTATTCCTTACAGCGGAAACCTGAACAGTATTGCCGCATCGGATATTGAAAGTATTTCTTTTCTTGAAGATGCTTCTTCTAATGCTCTATACGGATCCCGAGGGGCCAATGGAGTGATTATTGTGAATACGAAAAGGGGGAAGAGTAAAGGAGTAAGTATTGAAGCTGATGTAAGAACTGGTGTCAATTTCAGATCTATTGAGGATTACTCCGTTTATACTTCTCCACAGGATTATTATACTGCTTATTATAACAGAGCCAGAATTGGTGAAATTGCAAGACTGAAGCAGCCCGGTGCAGTTCCTTCCGGACCAAGCCCGCATGACGTGGGACTTGCAGCGCTTACCAAACTGGGGTATAATGCTTATAGCGTTCCTTTTAATCAATTGATTTCAAAGGATGGATCTTTCAATCCTGATGCGAAGCTATTGTATCAGGACAACTGGAAAAAACTGCTATTCAGACCTGCATTGAGAAGAGAAGCCACGGTAGGAATCAATGCCAATGGAGATCAGGTAAAGTCTTATACTTCTCTTAATTATCTGGATGACAAAGGGTATTTAATATCTTCCGGTTTTGAAAGATTCGGGATCAGATCGAATGTAGATTACTCCATCACATCAAAACTGAAGTTGACCAGTGCTTTGTCTTATACCTACAGTAAGCAGGATTTTGGGGAAACAGGAGGCTTTTCCAACCCTTTCCAGTTTGCCAGAAATATTGCACCATTTTATCCTGTTTTCCTCAGGGATAACAATTATCAGCAATTGTATGACAGCAACGGAAATGCTCTGTATGACTATGGAGACGGACAGGGACCCAATGGGGCAACAAGGTCTTACGCCGTTTTTGAAAACCCTGTGGGCAACCTCCAGAAAGATAAATCTCAGATCATAAGTAATATCACCAATCTTAACCTTGGTTTAAATTATGAAATCATCAAAGGACTGGATTTCACCTATAACTTTGGAGCTTATCTTGAAAATACAAGAAATCTTCAGTTCGGAAATACGGAAGGCGGAACTTCATCTTCTGTAGGAGGTACTATTTCGCAAAGTTCAAATTTTAAATATACTCTGAACCATCAGCAATTGCTTACTTATCAGAAAAAACTGGGAAATCACAGTTTCAATCTTCTTGTAGGTCATGAATTAAACAAAATAAAGGATGATGGTTTTTCAGGTTCAAAACAACAGCTTTTATTACCTGATTCTCAAGCCTTCGATAATGCCGTAAAAATTACCGGGCTATCAGGAAATGGCTATGAATATGCTGTAGAAGGGTATTTCACAAGGCTATTGTATAATTATGATGGAAAATATTTCTTTAATGCCAATATCCGTAGGGATGGTTCTTCTGTCTTTTCTCCGGAAAGCAGATGGGGAAACTTCTATGGATTGGGCCTGGCCTGGAATATTGCAAAAGAAGATTTTCTTAAGGACAACAGCGTAATTAATTCTTTAAAATTGAAAGCTTCTTATGGGCAGCAGGGAAATGACAACATTCTTTTAGGAGGTTCCAACAGAGATTATTATGCTTACCAGGATATCTACGGAATTAATAATTTCGGTGATGACAAACCCGTTCTTTCGCTTAAAAAACAAGGAAATAAGGATTTAAAATGGGAAACTTCCAAAAATCTGAATGCCGGTTTTGAGCTGTCACTGTTAAAAAACAGAATCACCCTGAATGCAGATTATTTTGAAAGAAAAGTATCGGATATGATCTACACGCTTCCTCTTCCTCCATCCAATGCAGGTTCTTATGTGAAATACGGAAATATAGGAGATATGACCAACAGAGGTGTTCAGGCTAATATAAGTGTGGATATTCTCCGTGGTGGTGAGTTCCAATGGAGCGCTTATGCCAATGCCACTCATTATAAAAATAAGATTACAAGATTACCGGCTGAGCAGAGAAATACAGGTCTGGTTTCCGGATTATTTATTCTGACAGAAGGTGGAGACCGCTATACGTATTTCCTTAAAGAATTTGCCGGAGTGAATCCTGAAAACGGAGATGCTTTATGGTACCGTACATCCATCAATCCTGCCACTCAGAAAGAAGAGAGAACTATCACCAACAATTATAAGGAAGCTACAGATTATAACACTGGTAAATCAGCAATTCCAAAGGTATATGGTGGATTCGGAACAGATTTCAGCTATAAAAGATTCAATCTGGCAGTGAATTTTGCCTATCAGTTCGGAGGATATGGATATGATGATATTTACAGAAGCTTATTCCATTCGGACAGCTACGGATCTAACTATTCAACGGATCTGGATAAAACATGGACTCCTGAAAATCCAACTGCTGAATTACCAAGAGTAGATCTTAATGCTACCAATCAGAATGGAAATTCAACGCTTTATCTGATTAAATCGGATTATATCAGTCTTCAGGATGTAACGCTCTCCTATCAGCTTCCTGATGGTTTCGCACAACAGGCAGGCTTATCAGGTCTGAAAGTCTATGTGACAGGTAACAACCTGTATTTGTGGTCTAAGAGAAAAGGATATGACCCAAGAGCTTCATTAACAGGAGTTTCTGACGCCTACCGATATTCTCTTTTATCAAGTGTCTCTTTAGGTTTTAAACTTAATTTTTAAAAGAACAGGAATGAAAAAAATAAAATACTTTTTAGCAGCGGTAACCATAGGTTTTATGATCACCAGCTGTGCCAATGATCTCAACACTTTACCGGAAGGTGATATTTCAGGTGAACAACTGAATAACGACTCTTCCAGTCCCGAAAAAATTCTTGGCGGAATCTATCTTGATCTTCGCAGTAATGGCTCCGGCGGTACTACCGTTCACTCCGATTTTGGAATCATGGGAATTAAAGCAGGTGCCGACCTGATGTCCAATGATATCATCCAGTCTACGAACCAGCATTTGGGAATGTTTTATAATTACGAAGCTACCAATGCCAGCAACATTGCTTCTGAAATTGTATGGACTACTTTTTATGCAAGAATATTTGTGATCAATAAGCTTCTTGATGGTTTAGATAAAAATGCGAGTGCAAAGAACAGAGCCATTGCAGGACAGTTATTAGCTTTAAGAGCCTACTCTTATTTTTATTTAGTCCGTTTTTATGCCAACGATTATGGCGGTCATCAGTCTGAACCGGGACTTCCATTGGTGCTTACCGCAAGCAATCCCAGCCAGGGACTTCCCAGATCAACTGTTGCTGAGGTGTATGGACAAATCAAAAATGATATTGAGGAATCTATTACACTCTTAGATACTTATGCACGTCCGTCCAGAGCCCAGATCGATAGAAGAACCGCCAAGGCCATTGCAGCTGAAGTATTTCTGGAAACGGGAGATTACATCAAAGCGGCTCAATATGCTGAGGAAAGCAAACAGGGCGTTGGCCTTATGACAGAAGATGATTATACCACCACCGGATTTTCCAATATCAATAATCCTGAGGTAATATGGGGTTTTCATAATACGATTTCTACCATGAGCATTGGAAATTATTATGCCTCATTCTTCTCAATGTTTGATAATACCAACGAAGGATATGCCGGTGCTGCTCAGATCCGTAAACTGATAGACAAACGGCTTTATGAAGCAATTCCGGAAACGGATTACCGTAAAAAAGTGTTCAATGGCAGTCAGGCTGCGGCTTATACCTTTAACGGAAAAACAAAAAACTACCCACCTTATGTAAGCTGGAAATTTAAAGATCCTACTCTTTTTGAAGGAGATTATATTTATATCCGGGCTTCCTCATTATATTATGTACAAGCTGAGGCCCTTGCCAGACAGGGAAGAGAAACGGAAGCAAGACAAGTATTATTCGAGATTACCTCGAAAAGAGATAAGGCGTATACACTCTCTACAAAATCTGGTAATGCCCTGATCAATGAGATTGTCCTTCAAAAAAGGATAGAACTTTGGGGTGAAGGCTACGCGTGGTTTGATATGAAACGATTAAACACCCCTTTAGAAAGAGTATACACAGGGACAAATCATACTTTTGGGAGGTTCAATCTTACTCCTGATAAATTCAGATTCCAGATTCCTAATAAAGAGATTAATAATAACCCACAAATCAAACAGAATGAATAGATAAGCTAAAACAATTTTACATTCAAATATATTCAGTGACGAGGCGCCATTTACAAGTAAATGGTGCCTTTTTTATTAATAATGACTCAGTTGTATGTTTTTCAAACGCAAAGTTTTTATTATTTAAATTATAATTAAAGCAAGCGACAAAGCCGCATGAAGCTTTATGACAGTACGTCCGCTTCAACAGAATCAATGTAGTTGATTCCACCTTTGCTTCCTCAAAAAAAGTAAGGATAAAAAAATAAACTTTGCGTCAAATATTTATCTATTTTACAATAATATCAGACTTATAATTGTCTTTTAAAAGCTCTCCATTTTTATACAAACGCTGGTTAATGACCTTCCCCTTTTCATTGAAATAAAGCCACAAAGCATTTTTCCTCCCTAAAGAATCCAATCGCCCCATTTCTTTCGGCATTTTGTTATTGTGAAGAATCTGGATCGGAAACAGGCCTTTCAAATCTTTTAGAGAATCCATTTTTTCAGGAATCAGTTCCGCTTCATTTCCTATTTTGAAAGTATACTTTTTTCCTTTATCACTTTTAAGAATAAGCTCATCACCTGATATCTCATATTTTCCCTCTGAAAATGGAGCTGTTGAAATCTGATCATAGCTTATATATTCTGTTTTTAAAAATTCAAAAGTTCCGTTTTTTATATACAATGAATATACTCCGCCTCCGGATTGCAGCTCAACATATTTCGGATATTCTTTGTCTTTTTTACAGGAAATAATCGTGAAAAGAATGATAAAAAGGCTAATAGTTTTTATTTTCATGGAACTAAATTATTAAAATATTTACAATAGAAGAAGGAGTGGAAATACATATATTTGGAAATCAAAAAAACTTTAAAACCAGATTCAAATGCAGAAAGGAATTATTTTCACGCTATTTGCGCTCTTATTCAATCTCCTTATTTTTTCACAGCACAAGAAATCTCCTGATCTTAAGAAAACCATTGAATCTATTATCTCCAATAAGAAGGCAGATGTGGGTGTTTCAATCATTGGACCTGATCAGAAAGAAACAATACAGATTAATGGTAATACATTGTATCCCATGCTCAGTACAGTAAAGTTTCCTATTGCTTTAACGGTGTTGAAAAAGGTAGAAAAGGGTGAACTTTCTTTACAGCAGAAACTATTCATTAAAAAAGAAGAACTTCTTGAAGATACCTGGAGTCCGTTCAAAAAAGAACATCCTGAGGGTAATATAGAAATCAGCCTGGAAGAAGCTCTGAAATGGATCGTTTCCTACAGTGACAATAATATCAGTGATATCCTGATGAGGTTGGTTGGCGGGTCGGAGCCTGTTCAGCAGCTGGTCAACAGTAAAGATTGTATCATTCAAAACAATGAAGAGGATATGCACAAAGACTGGGAATCTCAGTTTGTAAATAAAATAACACCCAACGAAGCTATCCGGCTCCTTACAGCATTCAGTAATGGAAAAATACTGAATAAAGAACATAGCCTGTGGCTCTATAACATTATGCTCAATAACACTGCCGGACCAAAAAGGCTTAAGGGCAATCTTCCGCCGCAGGTAAAAGTAGCCCACAGAACTGGAACATCTTTTACCAATAAAGAAGGAATGACAGGTGCCATCAATGATTTCGGAATTATTGAACTTTCAGACAACAAAAAGATATACATCGCTGTTTTTGTTCATGATACCAATGAAAAGTTCGAAAATGCAGAAGCAATTATTGCAGACATCTCGAAAGCAACTTATGACTATTACCATAAAAAATAAGGAATGACCCAAACACAATTATTCTTCACAGCTCTGTTTTCAGCAGTACTGTCTGTTACCGCAACAGCTCAGAAAAAAGACATTTATAAACACAAAATAGACAGCATTATAACGGCTTCCAGTCCAATTGCATTCAACGGCGTTGTCTTGGTTACTCAGAAAGGAAAAATCCAATACCTGAAATCCAATGGGTACAAAGATTTCGAAAAGAAAATCCCGGTGAAAACAGATGACCAGTTTGAAATCATGTCCAATTCAAAACAGGTTACCGCTGTTTTGATTTTACAGGCTGCAGAACAAAGAAAACTAAACCTCCACCCCCCTATTAAAAAATATCTTCCAGCTCTTACCCAGACCTGGGCAGATACGGTTACTGTACATCATCTTTTGAACCATACTCATGGTATTACAGATATAAATAAACCGACAACGTTCAAAGCCGGCTCCCAATTCAAATACGGTAACCTCTCCTATATGATGTTGGGGGAAATTCTTAAAAACACAACTGGAAAAAGCTTCACAGAACTTGCCACTTCTCTTTTCAAAAAGCTAAAAATGGATAAAACACTGGTATTCAACACCAGGAACAATCAGTCTCTTGTTCCCGGCTATATGAACGAAGACAATCAGTTTGAAAAAGTGAAACAATCATTCCTGAATGATAATATTTCTCCTGCAGCTGGTATTATTTCTACGGTGCAGGATCTTGCTAAATGGGATGCAGCATTATTTAAAGGAAAACTTCTCTCTCCTGAGTTTCAAAAGCAGATGCTGACTCCTTCCACAAGCTCCCAGCACAACGTTTTTGGAAAAGAAAGTATGGGGTTTGGTTACAATGTAAGATTTATCAAAGAAGCAGGTCTTGATTATTTTGCAGTGACAGGTCTCGGAGATGGTTTTACATGCCTTAATGTCTATTTTCCTTCTACAGATACTACTTTGGTCATTTTAGAAAATCAGATGCCTGAAAAAAGTGAATACTGGAGCTTTAAAGAGGCTTCGATAAAAAATGTGGTTCTAAAAGCGATGACTTCCAATCAATAATTTTTTATGCTAACTATTTACGAGTCAGTTTCTATTCCGAAACTGACTCTTTTATTTTTTATGCTCCCGCAGATTTAGAAGGCTATACAGATTTTTTTAAAACTTTGGATTTAAGGACAGAGAAAGGTTTTTCAATAACAAAACGGTAAAACAAGCCACCCAAAATACAAGCAAACAGACAAATCAAAAGAGTGATATTATCTGAGGTTTCAAATTTAAAATAGTCAAGAAGTCCCTGTATCATATGGATAATTCCTTTATGTGAAAGGTAAACAGTATATGACAGAGCAGCCAGCTGAGCCGTAATATACGACTTTGAACGATACAGGAAAGACGATTGTGAAATGGCAGCCATCAGAATAATTCCATAGCTTACCGCCACCAGTGTAAACCCAAATACAGAAGCCGTTTTGGAAGCCTGTTCATTACATATCCAAAATGAAATTCCCAGCAATACTATTCCAAGAAAGAAAAGCTTATTTCCATTGCCGGCAACTATTCTTTTGAATATTGAAGAATACTGCATGAGATAACCGATCATGACACCCATTCCCAGGCCATCTAACCGTGTGTGGGTAGGATAATATATTTTCATATACCATAATTTCCAGAAATCTGTGGAAGAAGTATCTGCCACCACAATAAACTCATTCCATGCCATCAGCCTTGCTATAATAGAAAATCCAATGACAGCCATCATCAGAACGGCTATATATCTGTACAGTTTTGTTGGCATAACAATCAAAAGAAACAAAGGAAGAATAAGGTAAAACTGTTCTTCAATACAGAGTGACCATGCGTGAGAAAATGTTCCCCGGCTGATGACATCCAGTCCATAATTTTGAGTAAAAGTGACAAACTTCCATAAAGGGGATAAAGCTTCCCTTTCTCTGAAAAAAGGAAATATAAAATAGAGAAAAAGAGTAAAAAAGTAAGCCGGAATAATTCTGAAAAAGCGTTTTATATAAAATGCTTTCAGACTGATATTTCCCTTATCTTCTATTTCTTTGAACAACTGGCCTGAGATCAGAAACCCGCTTAAAACAAAGAAAAGATCCACTCCTGTCCAGCCAAATCTTCCAATGCTGTCGATCCAGCCCGGATGCTTAAATGCCCGATAGTGATATAGTAACACGAGTAAAATAGCAGCAGCCCTCAGGTGATCCAACCCGTAAAGCCTTTCAGAACGTTCCGTCATTATTTTTTTATGCAAATATTGACCAATTTCCAACTCCTTTCTTTCATAGAATCCGAACAACGGCCTATTCAGTACCGACAACAAAACAGGAAGTTTGTACCATAAATGATGTTATCTGACATTATTTTAAAGTATTCTGCATGACATTTCTCTGGCGTAACTTAAGTTTTTATATTTTTGAAGATGATGAAAACTCCATCAGGAACTCAGATCAGACAAACTCTATACTTCCAGCTGTTCTTCTGGATTGCTTTATTTTTATTCGGAACGGCAAGAATGTATGGAGAATATGAAAGTGGAGCTTTTAAAGAAATAATGATTTATAACTTTTGTCACTGGATTTTCCAGATTGCAGGAGCCAATTTTATTTATTTTGTGCTGGTCCGCCATTTTTTTGACCGGAAAAAGTATATTACATTTTCACTGTATCTTATTCTCAGTCTTTATCTTATTTCTGTCATCAACAGGTTTTTCCTTGTTTATATTGCAGAGCCTCTTTTTACCCGGGAAGTGAAAGACAGTGTTTTCAGTATTTTCACAGATATTCCTTACCTCTTGCTCCATTATACATTTACTATTATCAGCGGGGCATTTATCTTTATTTCAATCATGTTTTTTATAAGGTATAAGGATGAAAAGGAACGAACAATCAAACTGCAAAAGGAAAAAACAGAACTGGAATTACAGTCTCTCAAATCCCAGCTCAATCCCCATTTCCTCTTTAATACCCTGAATAATATTTATTCGCTGTCGATCAGTAATTCTGACAAGACTTCACAATCAATCAGCCAGCTTTCTGATATACTGGACTATATTTTACACAAAGGACAGAAAAAATGGGTAACCGTTTCTGATGAACTGGCTATTATTGAACATTATATTGCGCTGGAAAGCCTGCGGTATCATAATGAAAGGTTAAAAATCCAGAAACACACCAGGTTAAACTCCCCAAATACCATTCCGCCCCTGCTCTATCTTACTTTGGTAGAAAATGCCTTTAAACATGGAGCCGGAAAAAGTTCCGAAACCACAGAAATAAAGATTGAAGTGGAAACAAATGATCTTCATTCTGTTTTTAAAATTGAAAACACTTTCTCAGACCACCAGACAGCCAATGAAAAAGGAATCGGGCTGCAAAACATACAAAGACAGCTGCTCCATCATTATCAGAAAAATTTTACCTTCAGTATCTCACAGGAAAACAATATTTTTAAAGTTGAAATAAGTACTCCTTCACATCATGATTAACTGTATTATTGTAGATGACGAACCTCTGGCTATGTCATTACTGGAAAACCATATTTCTAAAATCGACGATTTAAAGTTGGTGGGAAAAGCTCAAAATGCAATGCAGGCTTATAAAACACTGCAAAATCAGACTGTAGACCTTATGTTTCTGGATATTCAGATGCCTCACCTCAATGGAATTGATTTTCTGAAGTCACTGTCTCAGAAGCCCAATACTATTTTCACTACAGCTTACCGGGATTTTGCCATTGAAGGTTTTGAACTGGAAGCGGTAGATTATCTCCTGAAACCCATTACTTTTGAACGGTTTTTCAAATCTGTAGAACGTATCCTGAGAACTACAGCCGACCATACAAAAGATTATATCCTCGTCAAAACTGAAGGAATGCACCGGAAACTTATGCTTTCGGAGATCGTTTATTTTGAAAGCCAGGGAAATGACATCAAGGTAGTACTCGTTACCAATGAAAGGTTTATTTCGAAAAGTAAGATTACAGATTTGGAACAAACGCTATCTGGTAAAGGTTTTGTAAGAATTCACAGATCTTTTATCATTAATTCTACTGTTGTGACGGCATTCAGTAATAATGAAATTATTGTCAACAACCATAAGATTCCCGTAGGAAGAAGTTATAAACAGGAGTTTGATACCTTGATATCTTCTGTTTCAAGAAATAAATTGTTATAAAATTGTTTCCGAAAATTCCACGGTCATGTTTTCTGCTTCTCTTGTAGAATTTAATCTATAATGACATTTTTTTAACATTAATTTTAAATTAGTCATTAGCTCAGCCTTATTTGAGTGATTTCCAATCTGTTTTTCAATGCATTACATCCTATAAATAATGATCAGTCAGTCTTAAAGCAAATTGACTCTGCGCTCACAAAAAACAACCAAACAATTAATTAACAAACACTTACATAAACAATGAAATCCATAGCATCCGCGGATTATCTCATCATGATATTAAAAAAAAATATTACTTTTGCTTAAACAAATAAAATTGTTTTTTAGCTTTTTTATTAGTAAATTTATGTACACCAAGTTGTAAAACATTAAAATTCATTTTATGAGAAAAATAATTCTACTTATTACTTGTATGTTCGGTATTTCAGTTTTCTCACAGATTAAAGTGTTGAAGAATGAAAGTTTGGTGGAAATTGGTAAAGATAATTCTGTTGGTCTCTATAAAAAGGAAGATAAATTTACAGTCAACTACCAGGATCTGAACACCGCCAACCTGAATACAATCCGATCTTTTTCATTTCAGAATATTAATGGTGATGTTACCGGATTATTTAAACTTATTATGGATGGGTTTATCTCTGCTCCTGGTGAAAATATTATCCTGGAACTGCCTAATGATATCATTGAGCTTCATTATGAAAAAAACTATGGCCAGCCAACCGTACAGTTTATCCAGGTGATCAATAAGAACCGGAAATATATAGGAAAATCACAGTTTTTGACCCAAAAACAGGTGGAGAAAATTTTCGGCAGAACCAATGGAAAGTATGCCATGTATGACAGCCTCGGTTCTGTAACCAAAGGAGCTGGTAATAGTGCCTCTACTGCTGCTCCGGCAACAGGTGGAACCAAGAAAAAATCAAAAAAATAATTATATTTTATAAATATTGCGAAACTCATTCTATCGGATGAGTTTTTTTATTTTATTTTTGCAGAAAGACATTAAAACTTATGCCGCTTCAGATAATCAATTTAACCAAAAAATTTGGTGAGCAGACTGCCCTTGACAATATCAACATTTCTATTGATAAAAATGAGATCATCGGTCTTCTTGGCCCAAACGGTGCCGGAAAATCTACCCTGATGAAATCTATTGTCGGAGCACTGAAAATTGACCAGGGTGAAATCATTTTCAATGGGATGAATATCTCAAACCATGAGATTGAAAGCAAAAAGAAAATAGGCTTTCTTCCTGAAAACAATCCGCTTTATCTGGAAATGTACGTAAAAGAATATCTTCAGTTTGTAGCCAATATCCACAAAATATCAGAGTCCAGAGTAGATGAGGTGATAGAACTGGTAGGAATCACACCAGAAAAATCTAAAAAAATCGGACAGCTTTCTAAAGGTTACAAACAACGTGTAGGATTGGCTCAGGCTATTATTCATCAGCCGGATTTACTGATTCTTGATGAACCTACCAATGGTCTGGATCCCAATCAAATCATTGAAATCCGTAATGTGGTAAAACAAATCGGCCAGCAGAAAACCGTTTTACTTTCTACTCACATCATGCAGGAAGTGGAAGCACTTTGTTCAAGAGTTATTCTTATTCATAAAGGAAATATTCTTCAGGACTGCCCTATTGATGAGTTCAAAGGTAAATTTGAAAGCCTGGAAGAGGCGTTTGCAAGTTATACAGTATAAAGAAATACAAAATCGCCCGGAAAAATTTCCGGGCGATTTTTTTTTAATTATTCTTCAAGTTAAAATCAAGAATTGTTATCCGGTTTCTCCTCAATTACAGCAGCCCTTTCAGCATTTTTCTTTTGTACCTGTTCCAAAAGCTGAAGTCCTAAAAGTCCGCTAATTCCGCCATTCGCTGAATCTCCGTTTCCTCCGATTAATACTTCAGGCATTATTCTTACATTCTGGCTGGCAATATTTTCCATGATTTTCAATTGGGTAAAGTTATTTCCGCCCATTGCTTCTACAGATAACTTATAGGATTCTGCATTAGATTTACCAATGGCCAGAATTTTTTCTGCTTCTGCATTACCTGTTAATGAAATTTGTTCCGCATTTGCTTTTGCCAGCAACTCTATCTTTTCTGCTTCAGCTTTTGCGAGAAGTCTTGTTTTTTCTGCTTCACCTGTGGCCAACAGCTTCAATCTGTCTCCTTCTGCATTCGCCTGCAATCTTACGGAATTGGCATCTCCGGTTGCTTTTTTCACTGATGCATCAGCTATTCTTTCCGCAATCACAACACCCTGATCCGCTTTTACAATTTCTTTCTGCATATCAGCAACAGCCGTTTCTTTTTCCAGAGCCTGACGCGTTTCCTGAGCCAGCATTTCAGTTTCGTAAGTAATTTTCTGTTCTTCCGCCAATTTTCTATCCGTTAAGGTTTTCATTAAACTTTCCGGAGGAACAATCGCTCCTATCAAAGTATCTACTGCATTTACATTATATTGTTCCAAAACACTGCTGATGTGGTCTTTTGCCGACTGCTGTCTTTCTTTTCGCGTTCCCAGAAATGCAATCACATCACTATCCTGCGCTGAATTTCTAAAATAATTCCCAATAGTTGGCTCTAAAACCTGGCTTACAAGATTGATCATATTTCCAAAGCGTGCAATCACTTTTGGAGCTTCATACGTCGGAATATGGATGATTTGCGAAACATCAAGATTGAAAGGGAAACCGTCTTTACTTCGTACCGTAATCGTTGAGAGGTTTTTATCCAGCTGGTGAGATTCGCTTCTTTCATAAGCCCAGTTCAGTACCAAATTGGTGGTAGGAACAAATTCAACCTTCATAATATAAGGATTGATGGGATATTTTCCGGGACCAATGGGTTCTGCCCAAACTCCTTTACGGCTTTTCTCAACAATGTTTCCATGTTTAAAATCAATCCCGCTCAAATCTTGTCCTTCTTCTCCTACATAGCTGATAATAACTCCCACATGGCCAATTGGAATTTCCGTCATTTTCACCATTTCAACTTTTGTAAACCAGGGATTCAGGAAATAAGAACCCGCCAGAATTACCTGCTCCTGAAGACCTTTAAATCCTCCGCTATTTAAAAAAGTATCTACATCCTGAAATTTATTATGTCCATTGATAATTTTACCCGCAATCTGACCTTCTGCTAAAGGGTCTCCTTCCATGGTTGTGATAACCCCCACTGCATTATCAGGAATCTGAGTCATATCCGTTAATTCTATTTCAAATAATAACGTGTTGATTCTATAGGATCCTGGTGCAATAATCGCGGTCTGACGGCCTTTTCTTCCTCCGTTTTTCAAAAAAGCTTCAGCATCCTGAAAAGAATCACAATCAACTTTTCTACCTAAGATTCTTCCGGTTTCTAGTTCTACCCCATCTTTTGCCAGCAATAATCCTATTTTTCCGGTCGGAATCACTGTAAAAGATTGAAAATCGATAGTATATTGCCATATCCATTTTCTGAAATATACGCCCGGAGCTAATGTCTGAGCCTGAAAACCCGCTTCTCCACCGGTTGCAATAATTCTTCCTTCCGGAAGTTCCTGCTTGCCAACCAACACAAATTTCTTGGTTACCAAACCTATTTTGTCCTGAGGAACAATGATTAATCCAAAGAAAATTCTTAAAATGAATTTATAAAAAAGTACGCACAAAAGTGCAATTACGGCCGGAACCATCCAGCCATGAAAAGCTAATTCCATAGTTTTGTTTTTTATTTTTGATTATAATTGAAAACAGGGGTTGTGCTCTGATTCTTCAGAATATGAAAAAACAGAGTACGAATTATGTGATAATTCTTTCGAAAAAATTAAGAAATTACAGGAGGAGATGTATTAAAAATCGTGAAGATGATTTCTGATACTTTTAATAGAAAAAACTTAAAATTAATTAGTTTCATTTTGATAATAAAGGAACGAGATCCTTTGATGGTACAAATGTACAGAAGAAAAGTATTCAGTTGTTTCAAAAACTGACAATATTTCACAAACAAAAATACAACAAATTGATAATCAATACAATTATTTCTAAAAATAAATATTTAGCGGTCTCCGAAATCTCTTCCCGGCACTCTATATTCTTCTTTTTAATTAAAATATGGCGCTATATTTGATAGACTCTGAAATGTTAACCAATAGCCACTCAATATGATAAAGCACATTTTACTAGGAACTTTCTGCTTGGCTCAATTTTCTTTTGTTTATGCCAAAGAGGTTCCGAATCCGAAAACAGATATTTCTGTAGCTTCTTCTGCTCTTCAACAAGTACCCAAAACAGTTATTATTAAAACCAAAAAGTTCAAGATCAGAATCGACAAACAGCCAAACGGCAAATACCTTTATCAGTCATGGAATGCCAATGCAAAGATCACAGCAAAACCAAGCATGATCATCAGCGATGGTGAAATGATTCCTGACGGTACTGGAGGGAATTATTATATCACTTTCAGCAATGAGGGGCACAGCTACCAGATCTGGAGAAATTACCTTACAGATTCTCCTAAAAAAGCGCCTTACACACTGGTTGTCAACGATGCCAATGATAATGAAATTGTACGTCAGGACGGATATGTAGTCAAAAATTAGAATGAGATAAAAGCTGGAAGCTGGAGGAGAGAAACTGGAGGTTGTTACAGTCTGTCTATAACTTTACTTTAAGAACTCAAAATTCGCCTTCCTTTGTATAAACTGAAATCCTGCGTTGATGCGGGATTTTTTATGTTCCGGACTGTTTTAATTCTTCAAAATAACCACTGGTTTCATAGCTTTCTTTAGCTGCTTTATAACCAATATTAAAAATCTGTTCCAGCCTGTCTTTTCCACGTTCAAAAGTACCGTAAGCCGCTAGTTTTTGAGAGGAAATGAACCAGTCACAGTAATCAAATTTTATTTTTTCAATTCTATAGGAAAGTAAATCATAGGAACGGGAAACGATTGCTTTAATGGAGTTCAGGTCTTTGATTTTAGCTTCGTTGGGTGGAGAAACAAATACTCCGATGAGCTTATCACAGTCATCTCTGATGATATCTGCCGGAAAGTTGTTCAGTACACCTCCATCACAGTACATTTCCTCTCCAATAATGTAAGGGGTTGTTATTCCGGGAATGGAACACGAGGCAATGATAGCATCCACAATCTCAAAATCTTTGTCAAAAATCTTCTGGGTTCCGGAAACCAGCTCTGTGGCCACAATTTTTACTTCAATATCGAGATCACCCAATTTCATTTCATGAAAAATAGGCTTCAGATAGTTCCGGAAAATCACTGAAGAAACAAACCCCGGCTGATTGAATGTAAAATGTTTCCAGTTGAAAAAATATACAGAATTGAAAAATTCCAGAATTTCTTCCGGCGTTTTTCCGATAGCATGAAGACATCCTACAATAGATCCTGCACTACAGCAGGAAAGGATATCTACTTCAATTCCTTTTTCCTGTAAGAATTTTAATACTCCTGCATGAGCGATTCCTTTGGTACCGCCGCCTGATAAAACAAGTCCTACTCTGTCAAAATTCATAGAATAAATGTAAGGAAACAGCCTGAAATAATCGAGTTAATTTTTATAAATATGCTGATTTTAAAATTATTTTAATAAAATCAATGGTTTTATTAATGTATTTCAACGAAAAAGCCCGGATATCTCCGGGCTTTTATATATTGATTTCTGTATATTTCAGATTAAATGTGAATCACTTCACCGTAAGCAGCAGCAGCAGCTTCCATAATTGCTTCAGAAACTGTTGGGTGCGGGTGAATAGACTTGATGATCTCGTGACCTGTAGTTTCCAGTTTTCTAGCTACCACAGCTTCAGCCACCATATCCGTTACTCCTTCACCAATCATGTGGCATCCTAACCATTCACCATATTTAGCATCGAAGATTACTTTGATAAACCCGTCTGTGTTTCCGTTTGCAGTAGCTTTACCACTTGCAGAAAGAGGGAATTTACCAACTTTGATTTCGTATCCTTTTTCTTTAGCCTGCTTTTCAGTAAGACCTACAGAAGCTACTTCAGGGTGACAGTAAGTACATCCAGGAATATTGCCATAGTCGATTTTTTCAACGTGCATCCCTTTGATTTTCTCAACACAAGTGATTCCTTCTGCAGAAGCAACGTGAGCCAAAGCCTGAGTTGGGATAATATCTCCGATTGCATAGTAACCTGGTACTGAAGTTTCGTACCATTCGTTTACCAATACTCTTCCTTTATCTGTCTGGATACCTACTTCTTCTAATCCGATATTCTCGATATTAGCAGCAATACCTACAGCAGATAATAAGATATCAGCTTCCAGAGTAATGTTTCCGTTAGCTGTTTTAACAGTAGCTTTTACTCCTTCACCACTTGTATCAACACTTTCTACAGAAGCGTTTGTCATAATCTCGATTCCTGTCTTTTTCAGAGATTTCTCTAAGTGTTTAGAGATTTCTTCATCTTCTACAGGAACGATGTTTGGCATAAATTCAACAACAGTTACTTTAGTTCCCATTGTGTTATAGAAGTCAGCAAATTCTACCCCGATAGCTCCAGAACCTACAACAATCATAGATTTTGGCTGCTCAGGAAGAGATAACGCCTGTCTGTATCCGATTACTTTTTTACCATCCTGTGGTAAGTTTGGTAATTCTCTTGAACGAGCTCCTGTAGCGATGATAATGTGGTTAGCTGAATATTCAGTTACTTTACCCTCTTTATCTGTCACAGAAACTTTTTTACCTTTCTGTACTTTTGCAGTACCAAGAATTACGTCAATCTTATTCTTTTTCATCAAGAATTCGATTCCTTTGCTCATTTTGCTGGCAACACCACGGCTTCTTTGAATTACATTCGGGAATTCAAAGCTAGCCTCCACTTTATTCAAACCATAATCTTCAGCATGGTTGATATAATGAAAAACCTGAGCAGATTTCAATAAAGCTTTAGTTGGAATACATCCCCAGTTAAGGCAGATTCCTCCTAAATTTTCTTTCTCGATAATTGCGGTTTTGAAACCTAATTGCGCTGCTCTGATCGCAGTAACATATCCACCAGGACCACTTCCAATGACAATAATATCGTAATTCATTACTTTAAAAATTTTTATGCGAATTTAAGGAAAAATATTGGATGTTTGATGTTTCTGTAAACCGATCTTAAAATGCATCAATAAAGCTGTTTTCATTCAATTTTAAACAAATAAAGAGGATACAAACGCATCCTCTTTCAATAAATTTTATTTTATATTAAAAACTTCTCAAAATTTAAAATATAAAAAACGGCTTTTTTTATTTTAATAACCGCAAAAATTCTGTATTATTTAGCCTGTCTAAGTAATCGTTTTTCAGTCGCATATCTTTGATTTAAGGCTTTCATCTGATCCCTTTTCATCTGTTTGGTAGCAAGCGGATGATTAAGAATGAGCTTTTTCTCAGTGTTATATTTTTTGGTGAGCTCTTGCATTTTAATATTAACCAATTCCGTTTTTGATGGATGTGGAGGAGCTGGTGGACGTTTCTGGGCAGAAACATTCATTGATAAACCTAATACTAATAGTGTTGAAATTAAAAACTTTTTCATGATGTTCATATTTTTGAATGACTTCAATAAATTTTATAATTTTCATTAAATTCATTCCGGTTCGTTATAAATCTTGCATATATCATACCAATATTTTTTGGAAAGTAAAACCCACACTGCAAAATTATTGGCTCATTTGAAATAATGGCTGTTAATAACGGCCTATTTTTCATACATTTATCTTTTAATAAGCACCTATGAAAACGTCTGTAAAAAAGGGCAATCTAACCAAAGACAGTATCTGGATGAAAGAACCTGAAGTCCACGATTTTCCTGCAGCACAGGATTATCTGGAACTGCTTTTTGAACCGGATAAAGCCAGAAAGATGGTTGAAAAATTAAAGGCAGCCCCTACCATTACAAAAAAATCGAAAGATATTTTAAGAGCCAGCAAGCTTGCCCTTCTTCCTGAAACCAATATTCATGTAAAAGAAAACCTGAAAAAAGTAGAAAAAAATAAAAAACTTTCGCCCATACTTTTGGTAAGAGGTGAAAATGAACTGATTATTGCAGATGGTTACCACCGCCTTTGCTGCAGCTATTATCTTACCGAAGATCTGGAAGTCCCGTGTAGGCTGGTTTAATATTTCTCAACAGTTATTACATTCTTAAATAGTGATTTATTTAAAAATATATAATTTATTAAGTTTTATTTAATTTTTAGTTATTTTTTTTCTATATTTGATCGAAACCAAATTTCCAACACATGAAAAAATACATTTTGATCCTTTTATTTGGAACCCTTCCCTTAACTGCACAAGTAGGTATTAATACTACAACTCCTAACAGCACACTTGCTGTAAATGGTTCCTTGAGGGCTGGCTATAGTGAAGTCACCGCCACTGCTTATAATATTCTGACTACTGATCATTATATTACTTATAATGGAACAGCCGATGCCACATTTACCCTTCCTGTCATCGGAACCGGAACAACGAGTTTTACGGGGAGAATTTATAAGATCAAAAACATTTCGCCGAATAATATCACACTTCAGGCTTCCAGCGGTAATACCCTAAGAATTGACAACACTCCTGTTGCTTCTTTTGTGATTCCTATCGGTGCCTATGCTGAAGTTGTGAACAACAGCAATACAACTGGCGGAACATGGGATTTGTCTTTTACAGTTCTTCCTAAACCGAGCAATGTGGAAATCTATGGAACGCAAGTTCTCATTCCTCCTCATAGACTTGGAACAGCACCTGTTGCCGACTGGACTAACCATGGTAATCCTGGTTATGATACAGGAACAACCAATGACAGATGGTGGATCATTAGCAAAACATCAGTAGATAATGCTCACACGTCACTCTATTCCAATGCCAGCAGAATGACCTTGGTTTATGAATATCAGGGTACTCCGTTCAACGTTACCAATATGTATCCAATCCTTACAGCAGGAAATAATTCAAGTTTCCCGGATGTATTTACAGCATCTTTTGTAAGCCTTGCCAATAACGGTACTGCCGGAAGAACAAGACTTACTGTATCTGTAGCCCGTATAGATTTCATTGGAAATAACGGATCTAATAACAGTAACTGGACAGGAACATTCTTATTGAACGTTCTACTAGCCCGAAAATACTAGATATCTTCAAAAAATTAAAAAACAAAAAGAGCAGGAATTTCTGCTCTTTTTGTTTTTTAATTTAATCTACAAAACTTCAATATTTTGTTTTAATGGCAGGTTCTTGGATGAATTGCCAACCATAATTCTGTAAGTTCCTTTTTCTACAACCCATTCCATTTTTTCATTCAGGAACTGTAATTGCTTCATGGGAACTTCAATGGTGATAGATTTTGATTCTCCGGGCTTCAATTCTACTTTCTGAAATCCTTTAAGCTCAATCACCGGTCTGGAAACAGTTGCCAATAAGTCTTTTACATAGAGCTGAACAACTTCGCTTCCTGCTTTTGGTCCTGTATTTTTTACATTGACTTTAGCAATTATAGTTTCATTTTCTGAATATTTGGTTTTGTTCAGCTGTAAACCGGAGATTTCAAAGGTGGTATAACTTAAACCAAAGCCAAACGGATACAATGGTTCACCACTCAAGTCATAATAATCATTTCCTCTTCCTGTTGGATGATGATTATACGTCAGAGGCAGCTGACCTTCTTCAACCGGAAAAGTGATGGGCAGTTTCCCTGATGGATTTTCAGCACCAAAAAGGGTTTTTGCCACAGCATTTCCTCCTTCTTCTCCCGGATACCAAACATCTAAAATAGCACCTACTTTATCTTTCCAGGCAGTTGTTTTTATAGCAGATCCACCTACTAAAACTACTGTTAGCGGTTTTTTCAATTTTGAAACTTCATGAATAAATGATTCCTGATTTCCGGGTAAACTCAGTGAAGAACGGTCCTGAAATTCGCCTTCATGAATACCGGCAGTAACAATGATATAGTCTGCATTCTGAGCAAGATCTAAAGCTTCTTCATACTCTTTCCGGTACTTATGAAGTCCATAGTTCCAGATCAGCTCAAGGTTTGCTTCTCCCCGATTTTCATGAAACTCAATGGTAATGTCATATTTTTCACCTTTTACGAAATCTAGATCAACCATTTTGGTGGAATAGCTTAGTTTTTCCCATTGGTCAATGATTAATATTCCATCAAGGTATAATCTGAAGCCGTCATTTCCGCGCAATCCTAACTGATACTTTCCTGAATCCGGTGCTTCCAGTTTTCCTGTCCAGCGGATGCTGTAATGATCAGGTTGAAGTTTTTGAGGATCGGGTGAGTATAAAGTCCATTTAAAATTGAGCTGTTCATCCTGTTTTTCAAAAGCCGGATTTCCTTTTAAATTGGTATCAGAGAAATAGGTCCCTTTTAATCCTTTTTTGTTTTCGGAGGATAAATATTCATTGGAAATTGTAGTAAAATCCTTTACATTCCAATCAATCCCTTTTGAATAAACGACTTCAATATTTTTATCTCTGGTATAATTTTTAATTCCGTCAACAATATTAATCTTTTTGTTTCCAGGCCCTGAATAACCGCCTAATCTGGCATCAACAGCATCTGTTCCTACCACCAGAATTCTTTTTACATTTCCGGGAACAGGAAGGGTCTGATTATTATTCTGGAGCAAAACGAAAGACTCTGCAGCCGTTTTTTCTGCCAGCGGTTTATGATTCAGTTTTTTTAATTCTTCAATTTCTTTGACTGAAACATAAGGGTTTTCGAATAATCCAAGCTCAAATTTAGCTCTCAATACTCTTGCAACAGCATCATCAATTCTTTCTTTTGATATTCTTCCATCCAAAAACGGAGGAATAAAAAGCTCATAATGTTTATATTCTGTCTGAAAAATCACATCCAGCCCTGCATTGATGGCCTGTGCGGAAGCATCATCATAATCTTTTGCTGTAAAATGCAAGACATTTGCGCCTCCTACCGCACTTGCATCACTGATGACGAAGCCCTTGAAATTCCAGTCTTTTTTTAACTTTTCTGTTAACAGCCAATGATTAGCGGTTGAAGGTCTTCCATCAAGAAGATTATAAGAGGTCATTACTGAACGGCTTTTTCCTCTTGTAAAAGCATTGTGAAAAGGTATTAAATGTGTTTCCTCAAGGTATCTTTTGCTCCAATGAATCGGATATGAATCTCTTCCACCTTCTCCTACATTGGCAAGAAAATGCTTCGGAGTAGTAATGATTCCCATATTTTCAAATGAACTGACAAAACTAACTCCCATTACTGAGGTCAGAAAGGGATCTTCACCGTAAGTTTCCTCTGTTCTGCCCCATCTCACGTCACCTGCCAGATTTACTACAGGGGTCAGAATCTGACGGATTCCTCTCAATTTGGATTCTTTTGCAATCGCTGTTGAAACCTTGTTCATCAACTCCGGGTTGAAAGTGGCTGCCAAACCGATGGCCTGAGGAAAAGCGGTAGCTCCTTCTCTTACCAATCCGTGTAATGCTTCGTCAAAGGGAATAATCGGGATTCCTAATCTTGATTCTTCTACAAAATACTTCTGAATAGCATTGATTTTTTTCACCAATCTTTCGGCATCTTCATTGGCGTTATATTTCAACAACTGCCCTGCAGCGCCGCCTCCCTGGTTTCCAGCACTTACCTGCAATCCAAAAATCCCATGAGAATATTGCCCCTTTGGGACGTTATCCAAATCTCCGGGAATCATAAAACACTGCCAGAATTTTTCTTCAGGGGTCATTCTCTTCAGCAGATCCTGAACTCTGGTTTCAATGGATTGTTTTGGGTCTTTATATAAGGGTTTTTGAGCAGAGAGAAATACTGAACTCAACAAGAAAATTCCTATAATTTTAAATCGAAGTTTAAAACACATCTCAAGAATAATTTAGTTTAAAATTTGTTCTTTTACCTTGAAGCAAAAGAACCAAAAGTTCAAGACTTGGAACTCTCCGCTAAAAATAGAATCTGCTCTCTAAAAATTCTAAAACTCGTGTGAATTTAATGTTAGTTTTCCTGTTCAACAGTTGTCTCGCACTCAAACACTAGAATTTTCTTAACGTTCACAGACTATATTTTCTTAATGCTTCGATTTCCTATGTCACTTTAATATAAAAATAAGTCACCAATTCAACTATTGCGTTATTTGAATTACAGTTGAATATTTTAACTTATTTCTTTCTTTAGGTAAATTAATTTCAATTGAATTTCCTAATTTTTTCCATTGAATTTTGTTTGACAATCCTAAAACTTTCAAAGATTTTGGTTTAAAATTATCAGGAATTGTAAAACTTAATGTTGATGGAGCCTTATATTCTGATTTTTCATCAAGATGGAAAACATTTACCGTATGATGGTCTTTGCTTTGGGTATAATAATAATCTCCTTCGTGATAGGGAGCAATGCTTCTTGTAGAAAAAACAGCAGACTGATTTTTGTTCATCCAGCCGGAAATCTGCTGTAATCTTTCATACACTATGGGGTCATAATCACCATTAGGTCCGGGAGCGATATTCATCAGGTAATTTCCTCCTCTGGAAATGATTTTCACCAAGGTTTCAATAATCTTTTGAGAGGTTTTATAGTTGTCATTGGGAACATAGGAAAAGGAATCTCCCATGGTGATACAGCTTTCCCAAGGGATGGGAAGAGCATGTTCCGGAACCGCCTGCTCTGGTGTAACATAATTTTCCCATTTTCCGGGAACGGTACGGTCTACAATAATAATTCCCGGCTGATTTTTCCTGGCCATTGTTCCTATTTTATCCATATCAATATCCTGCTCTACTTTGATCGTGCGCTGCCATTCAACTTTCGGATCAATGGTATGAAAAGGACGTACCCAGCCTCCATCCAGCCAGAGTATATCAATTTTACCATAATCGGATGTGATTTCGTTCAGCTGATTGAAGGTGAATTTTTTAAAACTCTCCCATCTTTCCGGATATTTTTTAGGATCATAATTTACATTTCTGTCTTTCGGCGGAAAGTAAGGCCACCAGTAATCATCGGAATGCCAGTCAGGCTTTGAAAAGTAAGCTCCGATTTTAAATCCTTCTTTTCTGAAGGTATTGAAGATTTCTTTCGTCACATCAGATTTTGGATTTTTTGAAAAAGGAGTTTTAGGAGAAGTGATTTTATAATCTGACTGCTGGGTGTCAAACATCGCAAAACCATCATGATGCTTCGTGGTAAAAACCACATATTTCATTCCAGCTTTTTTTACTGCATCCGCCCATTTTTGAGGATTAAACTGAGTGGGATTAAAAGTTGTCTGAAGGTTTTCATAATTCTTTACATATTCGTCATAAGATTTCCCATGCTCAGGTTTTCTCTGCGTCCAAGATTCGTCTTCAGGGCATAAGCTCCAGCTTTCAACAATTCCCCACTGGCTGTAGGTTCCCCAATGCATAAACAGTCCGAATTTCATATCCTGCCACTGGTCCAGATTCTGAACAACAAGAGGGTCTGTGGGTTTCTGATATCCGTCAGACACATTATGAGCCTGTGAAAATACTACTGAACTTATTAAAAAAGATGAAAGGAAAAAAGGTTTTAATTTGGGTATAACCAACATATGGAATAGTTTTCCGCTAATTTAATTATCCTTTGGGAGATCCGCAAACATTAGGATTCCAAGAGATTAAGAATAGCTTCGTCAAATCCGGAAAATGAAAACTGAAATCCATTTTTTATCAATCTTTCTGGGTACACATTACGGCTTTTTAAGAGTAATTCGGTTTCTGTATTCAGGAATACAGATGCAATTTCCAGCTGCCAGACAGGAGCATTGAGTCCAAAAGGAACATTCAGTTTTTTTCTCAATTTTTTCATCATATTTTCATTGGAAACCGGTGCAGGGGCGGTTATATTGATCGTTCCTGACATATCCTCATGCTGAATAATCCAGTCTACCGCTTTACAAAAATCATCAATATGAATCCAGCTTACCATCTGATTTCCACGTCCCTGTTTTCCTCCCAAGCCCAATTTTGTAACCATTTTCAGTTTTGGGAAAGCTCCACCATTATTCCCCAAAACAATTGATGTGCGGAGGGCAGCTTTTCGTATTCCTTCATTTTTGACTGCAAAGAATTCTTTCTCCCAGCTTTTGCAGATATTCATTGAAAAATCATCTCCTATAATTCCGTTTTCTTCTGTATTGAGATGTTTTTCAGAATGAACGTAAATGGTAGCAGAACTAGCATTCAGCCACACTTTTGGTATTTCAGAACATTGATCTACTGCTCTTTGCAATATTCTTGTACTATCAATTCTTGAAGAATAGATTTCCTGTTTATTTTTCTCATGATAACGACAGTCTACAGATTTTCCTGTAAGATTGATCAGAACATCTGCTTTTTCCAAAGTGTTTTTCCATTCACCCAATGTTCTGGCATCCCAGTAAATTTCGTTTTTACGTTGAGGATTACGGGTCAGGATATAGATTTGGTTTCCTTTTTCCGTAAAGTATTTCTCAAGATTTTCACCAAGAAATCCGGTGCCTCCGGCTATGATTATTTTCATTGTTTTAAAATTTTGAAGATTTGAATGAATATCTTTGATTTAATTCTTCCATATTCTGAAGCCTTTCCAAATTAAAAAAATCAGCAATCCTGCTATAACCAGATTTTCAATTTGTAAAACAGTAATCAGATATCTTGACCTACTAGTATTGATACTTCTCTGAAATAAAAAAAACAGAATGACAAAAGAAAAATTTAAAATAGCACTGCATACAGTCTTAATTTGATAACGACGAAGGATTATATTCATGACAATCAATAACAGAATAGGCAATAGAGTCGATGCTAACAATGCAAGTAGTATTATATATCCTAAATCGGGAAACAGTCCAGTCATAGTTATTATCGTAAAGATTATTGTCTTATTAATTTTTTATCAGATTTTCATAGATACTTTAATCTCATTATTTTTTAGCTGATACATTTTTTGGTTTTGACTTGAATTTGTGAGCCTTCGGCCAACATTACGGAAAGAGGTTTCTGATGATTCAAACATTCAAAATTATTTCCGTAGATCTTTTGAAAGTCAATATCCACATGATGCTCTTTTACGGTGTAACAATCCCATTTTGGATGGCATACTTCATATTCGGTGGTTGTATTTTCCTTTTTTGTAAAGCCAAAATAATGTTCTGTGATAAATTCAAACTCTGAGTTTTCTTCCATAAGTTTTGCCGTACGATCAGCCATAATTTCAATAGAATGCCAGCTTTTATCTTTCCATGAATACCGGATCAGCAGTTCGTCCCCACTTTCATGAATCTGGTTTTTCATTGGCATTGTGTAATAATTTTCTTTGTACAAAGTATTGGCGACAAAGCTCAATGCAGGTTTGGGAACAATTTCTTTGATAAATACCACACCTCTTTTCCAGACTCCTTTTTCTTTTTTCTTTACATAAAATCTTAGGTTCACTTCCTCAAAGTTCCGGTGAAAAGGAATGGGTAATCCCAGCAGTTTTGTATTTAAAAACATGAATCCTACTAAGCTTACATAACATCTACCTTTATAAAAATCGAGTTCTGTACCTTTAGGTAAATAAGGCAATAAGATTTCAGGATCTATTTCGTAATTGATGATGGCCAGCTTCCGCCATTCTGCTTTTAAAAAATTCATAATACTGTGTTCTTTAGGTTAAAAAATGGCTATTCCGTCATGGGTGGAAGATTCTGCAATGGTTTTGATCATCTCATTTCTTTTGAGCAGAAAATCCTTGAGATATCCTGTAAGAAAAATGACATTAAACAATTTTCCTACAATCCCGAGTGGAGATTCAAATTCAAAAATATCGGTCATTAATGTTTTTCCGTTTACAGATTTAAAGGTATGTCTGTGTCGCATAGATTTGAAGGCTCCTTTCTGCATAACATCAATGAACTGAACCGGTTTCTCCATACTGACAATTTTTTTGGTAAGGTTCTGATAAATTCCCAGATGTTTTGCCCGCCAGGTTACGGTTTCGTTTTCTTCAATCAATCCTGAAGTACGTCCTGCAATTGCTTTTTCATGAGATACTGAGGTTGACTGCTGGTGCAGATCAATGTTTCTTGCCAGATCAAAAACATAGTGAATATCTGCATTGATTACGGTGTTTAAATAGATGGTTGACATTTTCAGAGGTGTTAAGTTTGTTAAATTTTAAATTCAATGGTTGTCAGAATGATAACGACCAACGCAGTGATTCTGAATACTATCCAGGAAATGGTAGGGAGAAAGTTTAGTTTTAGTATTCTGCATCTTCTTATATGTTCCAGAAGCATGATCAATACTACAATTCCAAAGTATATCAGATAAAAAACAGGGGTGAAATCGACCATCAGCGCAGGAATTAAAAGTAAGGTTCCAATTAAAGAAACAGTCATCATATTTCCGAGATAATCCCAGATTTTATCTTTGAGATAAGTTTTTAAAAAGAGGATCTGCCAAACGAGCTGACCAAGGCAAACTGTAAATTCTCTCAGGAAATTTCGTTCTAAATCAAAATTCAGCTTTACGGAAAATTCACTTAGGATATATGCTGAAAAAATAACAACAAAACTGATGTAGGCCATTCTGTATTTCAGGTTAAAATCCGGGATACATGATTGTTCTGTACCGTCATTTTGGGAAGGGATAATCTGTTTTCTATTGTAAGAAATAAAGGAATACAGCTTTTGAAAAAACCAATACAGAGGTTGTATTCGAGCAATTTTTTCCAACAATGGCAAAGAGTTTCCAATGATGAGAAGCAGACTGTCCAGCCCGTAAACGACTTCATTTTTGTCGTGATCTACCAGAGCAATTTCATTTTTCGCACGATTGAAATCGATTAGGTTTTTATTTCTAACAGAAAGTTCTGTAAATGCTTCTCTTCCATCTTCATCCAGCATTCCACATTTTGTGAAACCTTTGGAATAGAGATCACACATCGGACATTGATTGTCGTAGATTAATGTGTGGTTTTTGAGCGTTTTCATAATTGTGATTTATAAGGTTCATAAGTATTATAGCAATCATAAACATATGCCGCTGCCATCACGGGACTGTATAAAAGAGCGGCCATTAAAACATATCCAAAAAAATCATTGATATGTTTTTCTGTAAACAAAATCAGTACAATAATCCAAACCGGTAGTATTACAATCCTATACGCGATATACAATGCTGATTTTTTTGTTCTAAGAAATAGTTTGACCAGAAAGCTTATCAATTGAGGGATTCCTACTATAAAATAAAACAGAACAAATCCCGACAAACCACCAAATATAAAAGCCTGAGGCCCTATTATTATAAAAAACAGATGAATGTAATAATCATATTTTGCAAATGTTTTCATGGCAATGACTGTTTAAAGTGATCCTTTTCTTCTGAAATAAATAATCAGAAATAAGTGAACGATTAAATTTTTCATACTTATTGTTAATTTTATATTTTCAGTAATTTTTGAAATATAATTCCAAATAAAAAATTAATTTCTTTCAAGATCAGCATTTCTTTCACTTACTACTTTTTCTTTGTTCAATGCGTGCTTACGTCCTTTCAGGAATAACAATAGATTCAAAAGCATCATTATTCCTAAATAAATTGAAAATCCTCCTATTTTTTTGCTCAGCGCAACGACCAGCCTTTCTATGGTTTCAATTTGAAAAAATTCAATGATGCATAGAGCAAAACCTATATTTAAAAGGTAAAACCCAATTTTAAATAATGAATTTGTTGCCATTGCAATGTCTTTTTTCTGGTGAAAAATATCAATCATGAATGTTTTTGAATTTTTAAATAAAAATTGGGATACCAATACTGTAAGGGTAATTACAATAGGTAAATAGATCATGTACGCAGAAAAATTATACGTTGTGGTTAAAACTGTAGTTGTCATAATAGTATTATTTTAATGTTAATTTATTTCTCAGGAAGTAAAGGATAAAAATGTTCATATAATGCAGCATAGAAAGGATTAAAATGATACTTCCAACTCTCGTAGCAGTAATGGTTATCATTTCTTCGAGACTGCTTATTTTGTTCCATATTGTAAGGTTTATTGCGATAAAACCAAGATTCACGAGATAATAACAGCCAAGAAGTATCCTGTTAATTGTCAGGCAAAGACCTTCATCATGAAGTAAGTATTTCAAATAGGCTTTTCCTTCATGGTAACATCTTCTTCCTACATCAATTGTGACATAAGAACTGATACTTAAGAAAATTATATAAGAAACAATATTAAACATTTTATAAATTTTATATTTTCAGTAATTTTTGAAAATCAAATTGAAATAAAAAAGGATTTTAACCCTTTTTCAATTTTTCTATTTCAACAGATTGGTAATCTTTCCTACCAGCCAGTGATCATCGCTTTTTATCGCAAGATCCATAATATTATTTATTTTTCCGGTTACAGAACTGAAATCATTCATCAGTTTGATAAATTCCTGAGCTTCTTCTGAGTCTTTATCTTCAATATTTTTTAATTCTTCAAGAAAAGAAATTACAGGCTCAATTTCTCTTTTTCTGCGTTCTTTGGTAATCTGTTTGAAAAGGTACCACACATCTTTTTCTGCCACGAAATATTCTTTACGGTCTCCTTTCACAAATTCTTTTTTCACAATTCCCCAGTCTATCAGGGCGCGAAGATTCATATTGGCATTTCCTCTTGAAATTTCCAGCTGTTCCATTACCTCATCAGTAGAAAGGGGTCTGCCGCTAGCCAAAAGCAATGCATGTACCTGTGCCATCGTACGGTTGATTCCCCAATTGGTGGCAAAGGTTCCCCAGGTCTGAATGTATTTTTCTTTTGCTTCTGAAAGTTGCATTTTATTTTCCTTTTAGATTTCTGAAACAAATGTAATTATATTTTTTGAATTTTCAATAATTTTTGAAAATTAATTTATAAAAAATTAAGGTTAAGGCTCAATAATAGCCGTTATCCCCTGATTCCAATGCTTTGCTTCCGGCATATAATAGAGATACACATTGCTTGATTTACCAGTATAAATTCCTGCAAATTCCACTTTGAGATCCAGATTGATGGTTTTTGTTTCCTCTGCATTGAAATGTTCCCAGTAAAGTACCAGATAATTGTCAAAGATTTCATAGTAAGAAATCTGTTTTTTATCAATCAGATCTTTCAGCAAGGCATTTTGTAGGGTCAGGCCTGCAGGAATACCGATCTTCGCTATAGTCATTGGCAGCTGGCCGTTGATTTTATTTTTAACGGTAACCGTCATTCTGTTGGTCTCACCTACTTTGGATACCGCAGATTTTAGTTTTGTTTCCATTATAACAGGAATATCTTTACTTTCCGGGGCCTGAAGAGTATAATACTGATATTCTAATTGATAAGGCAGTCCATTTTTGG
Organism: Chryseobacterium sp. D764; assembly: GCF_019317325.1. Taxonomy (NCBI): domain Bacteria; kingdom Pseudomonadati; phylum Bacteroidota; class Flavobacteriia; order Flavobacteriales; family Weeksellaceae; genus Chryseobacterium; species Chryseobacterium sp. D764. Next base: position 1,671,147 of record NZ_CP079219.1, read on the forward strand.
TTGGATAATGAATACTGATCTTATTTTCTCCGGCCTTATATGCTGATGAAAGACTGATATTAGGATAAGTACTTGCTTTATTGATGGTGATAACCGGTCTTTCAGCTCCATATAACTGTCCATTTTTAGAGAAAAACTCGGACAAAGCCTGTATGGCCAGCGTTGTTGCCTGAGTAGAACCGAACCCGAAATATCCATTGAAATTAATAAGCTGATCAGCAGCTTCTGCAATCTTCAACTGATTCAGTTTTTCATCTTTCTGAAGTGCCATGATATATAATGAAAGGGTTTCCGCATCGGCAGACAGTCCCCATGAACCTGTAAAAGTGATTTTAGATTTTATATTTTTCGTTTCATACTGCTGGTCCAGAAGCTTTATCAGATGATCATACTCCTGTTGTTTTCCCAGATGAGCGGCAGCATTGGCAAGCAAAGCAAGCTGATAAGAATCTTTTGTGACTAAAGCTCTTTTCATCATTATAGCAAAGGTGTCTTCTATTTCATTTTTAAAACCCAGTTTGGATAAAGCATATACCACATACATATTTCTTGACCAGGAATATTCGGAGAAATCTTTTCTTAATTCATAGGGTTTTCTTACTTCAAATAATCCGTTTGCATTCTTTTGGGATAAAATAAATGAGGAAAGTCCTTGAATAAGCATGGCATCCGGGTTTACATATTTTTTTAAATCCGTAAATTCCAGTAACGCAAATGCAGAAAGTGCCACATCTGATTCTCCGCTGCTGAAATATCCGAAACCTCCGTCTCTGTTTTTATAACTCAGCATTTTCTGAAACCCTTTTTTCAGGTTTTTAATCACCATATTCTCCGTTGCAGTATCTATTTTTTTCTCTGATTTTAAATAATCCAGAATAAAAATGTTTGGGTAGACTGTTGAGGAAAGCTGTTCAAAGCAGCCATGAGGCTCTCTCTTCAGTTGTTCAATATCTGCAAACATCTGTAAAGCAGCGTTTTCAAATACATAATATGAGGAATACAGACTTCCGTTGATATACTCCGGAATATTGATTCTGATATCTTCCGTTTTGTTATTGATGATGGAAAACTTATGTGGGAATCCTTTCTCTTCTACTTTAAACGGAAGAATCATCGTTTCCCTGAAGTCTCCGGATCTTAGGGTAAACTGAATATTGGAATCCACGATCTCATCGGTCTGTATTTTGACAAATAATCTTCCTGATTCCAATGGTTTCAGGGTAATTAAACTGTCAGAGCCGATTAGTTTTACATGATTGGGAACAATAACATCCATAGTTATTTTCCTTAGTTCCGAAGAATTATTTTTAATCACAACAGGAATCGTCATCTGATCTGTTCTTGTCAGATATTGTGGAATTTTAGCATCTATTGAGATAAGGCTCTGTGCAGCATACGTAGTTTCATCATTTCCTACAAGTCCTGATGCTGCAATACCTTCTGTCATAATTCTAAAAGTGGAGTTGGCATCCGAATTATAAAATTCCACTTTTGCTTTCCCATTTTTATCGGTTTCTACCACCGGATTCCAATAAAGCGCTTCTCTGTAATCGAAACGGTAGGATGTATTGGTGGTTTTATATTCCGGATAAGCAAATTCTCTTGATCCTGCGTATGATATAAGTCTTCCTTGTGGTAGCGTTTCAACAGCAATATAAGATTTCGGGGTAATATCAAAATTGATCTTTGAACTGCTGTTTTTGTATGAATTTACAATCACTACTCCATTCACTGCCCTGCTTCCATAAATAGCTGTAGCGGCTGCATCTTTGAGGACGGTGATACTATTGATATCATTCGGATTTATGGTAGTATTGAAGTTTTCAACAGGAGTACCGTCTACAATGAACAATGGGTTCTTATTGGTAATGGATGCTTCTCCCCGTATTCTTATCTGTGAACTGGCTCCGGACTGTCCCGCTGGTGTAATTATTAACCCGGCGACTTTTCCGCTTAGTAATGACGTTACATTAGGATTCTGAATTTCCATCGAAGACATTATTGTTGTAGAAGTAACCGCGGCTTTATCTCTTCTCAAACTGTATCCTAAAACCACAACTTCTTCAATCCTTTTATTCTGAATAGTATCAGTTTTTGACCGACCGGGTTTGCTCAATGTTTGGGTATTATTTTTGTTTTCTGTCTTTATTACTTCTTTTCTTTCAGCTTCTTTTACGATTTCTTCTACATCAATATTAGAAAGCTTCTGTTCCACTAAAGGGTTAATATCCAGATTATAAGACAATATTCTGATTTTCAACTGATGTTTAGGCTGAGAAGATCTGGCTATCATTTTATATGAATTGTCTGCGTTCAGGTCTGAAAAATAAAAACGTCCATTTTCTGCAGCGGCTTGTTTAAGAATTTTTTTATTATCCGTATTCAAAAGGAAAACATCTGCTTTCACCGGTTTTTTGTTTTCGTCTTCCACCACTCCATAAATTGTGTTTTTCTTTTCAGGAAGGTATTTGTATTTATTGGTTTTTAAAACTTCCGGGATGAGGTCGAAATATCTGTAACCGTTTGTGAGCATCACAAGATCTAAGCTTTTATCCGCTTTTTCTTCTTTTTTATCGAAATAAAACTGTGGCTTTTCAATTTTCCCTTTCAACTCAGAGTCCATCAGAAGCCAGGAAATGATATGATTCTGCTTGTCATCAGCGTATGTCCATAATTTATCATCCACTACGCTCAATCCAAGGTTGGCAGGAATAGGTCTGTTATTTTCATCAGTAGTTTCGATATCCAGCATTACTTTTTCCCGTGGCAGGTAATGTTGTTTTACAGGCTTAATTTTTATATTTAATCGATTCTCTTTATTGGTAAAAACAATACGTTCTGCAAGAGGGATATTATTCTCAAGAACGGTAAATCGGCAGATTCCTATCGGGAAGTCTTTTTCATCAATTTCAAATGAATTGCTGCCTTTTTTTAAAAGAATATCTTTAGTATACAATTCTTTTCCGCGGAAATTTCCCTTCAGGGTAATCTGTTTTTCCTGAGTTGAAATGATGGTGAAAATTATTTTTCTGTTTTCATTCTGAATATTTAAAACCAAACCTTCATCTTTTGCCGCCGGGAAATTGAAAGTTTGGTTTATATTTTCCGGCTTACTAACTTTTGCATAATAGGATTCTTCCTTTTTAGGAGTAAAACGAAAGCTTGCCATCCCGAAATTGTAGGCTGAAATTTCTTTTACCTTTTCATGATTCTGATTGTAAACAGCCAGGACAGCATCTACAGGTTTTTCAAATTCATCAAGAATTTTAAAGGCTATATTTTGTTCTATTCCATTGATAAAAGTCCCTCCTTCAGGTAAAAACTTTACATCAAGATTATTCAGAACAACCGGAATATTTCTGGAAATAGATTCTGTAAATCCATCAAAATTCACTTTAATATTCAACAGTGCATCAGATGATTTCAGAACTTCAGGGAGCTTGAAAATCAATTGATTTTTACCTTCTTTATTGGTGATGAGTTTCCCTTCTGAGACAGTTTCCCCGTTGGTCATTACCGTATAATCCGCTTCATAAAAGGGAATCGGAAGGTTGCTCAGACTTCTCATTGAAAAGTCGGCTGTTACCTCATCTCCCGGGCCATATCCTTTTTTAGGAAAATCCAGCTTCATTAATATTCTTGGGGAAACTATTTTCTGGAGGGTAATTTCTTTCTCGAAGGTATTTTTTCCTTCTTCATTCTGCATCCAGTTGGTAAAGGCTCTGATCTTATAAATTCCGCCTTTCATGTCTTCATCAAAATAGAAATACCCCTGGGCATATCCATTGGTAATTTCATATTTCATTTTTTTCAAAACGCTTCCTGCGGGATCAATAATTTCAAAATTAACAATTCTACTGTCTTCCACCGGAAGATTGTTTTTTCCTTTTACAACGTATATTTTAAAATACATTCCCTCACCAGGTTTATAAAAAACATGGTTGGTCTGAATGTACGTTTTTTCCTTTTCAAAGTCCTGAAATGAATGCTGTGCTTTCAAAGAAAAGGTTGAAAAGAATAAGCTCAGCAAGATGATATAGGGTGATATAAACTTGAAATTCATGGGTTAAAATTTGAGTGAAACAATACATCCAAATGTTTTAAAAGAGGGAAGGTTGAAAAAATCAAGTCCTCTTCCGTTATCCATATCATAAAAATTCTGATTGGGATCTGCTCCTTTACTGGCCTGCCAAAGCATTAGATTATTCACATAAAAAGTAAGTTTAAGATTCTGTTTTCCATAGTTGATTGGAAAACTGGAAGACAGTGAAATATTGCTGATTCTTATATAATCTGCCTTTTGAATATAGTTTTCTGCCACGCCAAGGTAACCATATCTGGACCACCGGTTTTCCTGTACATTCAGGTTGGGATCATAGAAATCTACAGGAATCTGGTTTCCTGTTCCATTGGCCTGCACGCCCTGAAAAACATAGTTTTTGATATTTCTGTCTTCTCCCGATTCAGAAGAACGGCCATAATAGTCAAGAACTGCCTGTGTTCCATTCCAGAGCTGTCCGCCTTTTTTCCATTCCCAATTGATATCTAAGGAAAAGTTTTTATAGGCAAAACTATGGGTAAATTTCATCACGAAATCTGGTGTAGGATCTGCGATAATTTTCATTCCTTCTGCTTTTTTGGGGAATCCAGACTCATCAATAATCAATTGCCTGTCAGCATTTCTTTCAAAATAGCTTCCCATGACAGCACCCAAAACCTGTCCTTCAGTAAGGGTTTTATAAATGTCTTTAAATCCTGAAACAGCCAGATTCTGATATCCGGGAGAGATACGGTCTACAATATCTTTATATTTGAAAAATGAGACTTTATGGGTTGTAAATATATCGTACCCAAGGCGAAGCCTGTCATAGGTAAAACTGAATTCATATCCACTGTATGTATGGTCAGCTATGTTCTTTAATTTCAGTTGATTATTTTCAAAAACAGGAAATATATCATTTATATTCTTTCTGTTGAAATATTCTCCTTCCAAACTTACATTATAACCAAAGTTAAACCTAGTTCCCACCTTCGATTCTCTGGTATTGATATTGGATAAACCTTTGAAGCTTTCCACTTCCTGTACCGGGAAATATTGATTGTAGTTTTTTGCATTCAATAAAGTGGTGGCATAAGAAGCGTATGATCTTGTAATTTCCGGCTCTGAGCTTAGCTGTGTGTAACTTCCCAGTATTTTAAAACTGTAATTATACCAATCGAAAATGTTATTGAATCTCACATAGAAATTAGCTTTGGGAAGCCAATAGTTATTTTTAAGCGATGTATTCGAAATGTAAAATGAATTTCCAAGATTTAAACCTGCTTCAAAATCATAATCCCGGATATCCATATTATAATTAAAAATATGATCCTGCGAAGTTCTCTGATAGAGGTATTTCTGATTGATAAAACTGTTATAAACATCCGATTTTTTATCATTTAAAATAAAATTCAGGCTGAAAATATTTTTAAAATTATAATCTCCCAATGTATAGGAACCCAGTATATTGGAATGGTATGAACTGCTGTTTTGAGTTCTTTCATTCAATACTCCATTGCTAAAACCATAAGCAGAAGGTTTGTACTGATCAAAATTCCAGATGTTGTTACTTTCATAGGACTGGCTGATATTCAGTTTAAGATGATCCCAGTCTTTTATTATATTAAGGCTAAACCATCTTTCGCGGTTTTGATAACTATATTTGCTTTCCTGCTCAAAAAGGAATGAGGGATTGTCAGCATATTTGCTGTAACTTCTCTGAAAACCATTGTTTAGGAAAGTATGTTGTTCATTTGAAAAAGAAACGGGTGTTAACAATGAATTCTGATAAGCTTTGTTGAACAGCCCTATCCTATTGGTATTGGTGGCTTTATCTTCTTCGTAATTAAAAGCAAGATTAATGGAATATCCACTTAGTTCCGTATTAAGCTTGGCTTTAAAGGAATTGGCGATATCAAACTGATCGATAAAATACATTTGGTTTTTCTGCTGGCCAAGGTTCAACGACAAACGGATTTTTTCATTGTACCCATCTTTTATAAAAGCATTTACGTTCAACTGATTGTTGTATCCTACTGTTGTTTTAAAAATATTGTTGTCATATTTCTGCGCGCGCTGAAGACCATCAACCCAGGGGATTAATTTTCCATTCTGATCATATTCATAAGGTAATCCATTAAATCCTAATGTAGAAATATCGGGTCCGAAACTGAACATCTCATTGGTTTCAGGTCCTTTCCAGACAAGACTTCCGTTTTCTGATCTTCCCTGTACATATTTGCTTTGAGTTCCCGGAATAGCATTCCTGTTTTTAATATCTAATGATGTGGTAAAACTTCCGTTAAAAAGTAATGTTTTCCGATTGAGTCTTTTTACAATATAAACACTATCATTCCTTTGCTTTAATCTTCTTATCTGATCAAAATAAGAGTGTGATCTTTTACTTAAACGGGTCTTTGTTTTTTCAATACTGAAATCATCTTTAATTTCCTTTGAAACCAAACTGTCATATGTTTTACTGTAAATATTTTCTACATTTTTATTGCCTGTCTGACTTTCCAGAATGACTTTTAATTCCCTGAGCTCATAGGTAGAAATAACATGAGTATTCTTGCCTTGATTCCAAACGAGTGTGTCATAAGGTTTGGCAGCAATGATTGCAAATCCTTCCTCATCGGTCAGTTCATAAATACCACTGTTTTTATTATGAATCTTTAAAAAATTCTGTGTTTTATCTTTAGGTGTTAAAAATTTTCCGGAATAGTATAATTGTGAATTTTGTGCCTGTAATACAGTAATGGTAAATGGCAGTAACAGCAGATAATTCTTTTTCATCAGTTATTAGTATGCTTAAAAATATAAAAAAAGAAATTTCCGGGGAAATTTCTTTTTTACAAATTATTTTTTAATTGTTTTATAACTTTCTATCAATCTTATAAACTCTGAACGATAGCCTTCTTCATCTTTATTTTTGCCTTGCTGGGCCAGATTTTCAATCTCTGAAAGATCTTTTTTGGTAATCAGTTCAGAATTTCTTAGTACCAATCCAAACCATGCTACTGAAGAAGCAAATTTAAAATCCGGACTGGCAGAAGATATTCTGTTATCAACGTTTTTAACAATCTGGCTGATTTCACGGCTGGTATTTCCATCAGGCTTTTTATAACGGAATTTTATTGTAGCCAGTTCATCTCCAAATTCTTTCGATGAGGTATTATGAGTATATTTCAGATCACTGTCTTTAGGAGTAAAGTCTGATTTTACATCTGTCGGAATCACTTCATACAAAGCCGTAACAGTATGTCCGCTTCCCAATTCTCCGGCATCTATTTTATCATTTACAAAGTCTTCATTTTTCAATTTTCTGTTTTCATAACCAATCAGGCGGTATGATTTTACGTATTCAGGATTAAATTCAATCTGGATCTTTACATCTTTGGCTATGGCGTACATACTTCCTGCAAATTCTTTTCCCAGAAACTTATTCGCCTCCTGCATATTATCAATATAGGCGTAATTCCCATTTCCTTTATCTGCAAGAGTTTCCAGAGTATTGTCTTTATAATTACCCATTCCAAAACCTAAACATGTTAAAAAGACTCCTGATTTTCTTTTATCTTCAATCAACGTTTTAAGATCTGAAGTTGAAGACATTCCTACGTTGAAATCCCCGTCTGTTGCAATAATAACACGATTGTTACCGTCCTTCACAAAGTTTTCCTGTGCCAGTTTATAGGCCAGTTCAATTCCTGCTCCTCCTGCGGTACTTCCTCCTGCCTGAAGATGATCCAAAGCTTCTATAATCTTATCTTTTTCCCCTGCTGACGTAGGGGGCAGAACCATTCCTGCACTTCCTGCATATACTACAATTCCCACTTTATCTTTGGGTCTGAGCTGATTCAGCAGAACTTTAAAGGAAGACTTCAACAGGGGCAATTTGTTATCCGCATCCATTGAACCTGAAACATCAATAAGAAAAACAAGGTTTGATGCTGGCAGATGATCCATGGGGATATTTTTTCCCTGAAGTCCTATTTTAAGTAATTTATGCTTTGGATTCCATGGCGAATCATTGTATTCGGTATTTATTGAGAAAGGCTCTCCATTTTTAGGCTGTGGATAGTCATATTTAAAATAATTAACCATTTCTTCTATTCTTACTGCATTTCCATCAACTCCCTGTCCGTTATTGATCATCCTTCTTACGTTCGAATAAGAGGCATTATCAACATCAATAGAAAACGTAGATAAAGGCTGACTGCGGGTGAGCTCAAAAGGATTTTCAACAAAGGCATCATAGCTCTCATTATTTTGAGTAACTGGTGAAATCTGTTGTTGTTTATTAATTTCTTCCTGAAGTTTCTTCAACTTTTTTCTTTCCCTTCTTGAAAGGTCTTTGGTTATTACCACAATTACTCCATTTACCCCCTTACTTCCATAAATTGCTGTAGCAGAACTGCCCTTCAGAATCTGCATGCTGTCAATTTTGTTAGGATCTAAATTTCTGAAGTCATCAGCTTTTGTCAATATTCCGTTAACTACGTATAAAGGGTTATTTTCTGGTGAAACAGAAGCTGCTCCTCTGATCAGGATCGGGTTATTGTTACTAAGAAATCCTTGATTAATGCTGTTAACTACATTTTTATTACCCGATGAAGTGCTTATCTGCAAGCCCTGAGCACTTCCCTGTAATGATGAATAAGTGGTGGACTGTGGTAGATTACTGACAGAACTACTTGTTATTGTACTGGATGTTGTTGCATAATTTCTTTTAACTGCCTTTGAATATCCCATTACTACAACCTCTTCAATACTTTTAGTCTGATTGGTATCTTTTCGCTGGCCGGTAGGAATATAATTTGTATTTCTATCAGCATATACATTTTGTTCTCTTTCCATACGGTACTCAGAGATTACCGGTTGATAGATATGATCTGAAGGTACTGGAAGTGGCAAAGGCGGAAGTGGCGGAACTTTCACAGAGTATTTAATAGGTTCCGGATTGACAGCCAGATTTTCTGCAGGTTTAATAATCTTTTTTTCTTTTTGAATATTATTCTTTATAGTACTATCTATTTTTGAAATATCTGTCTTTGTAACCGGACCTCTTAAAGTTGTATTCTCTGCGATTACAGGTTCTGCAGTCTCTTTATTATTCATAAAGTAAAAAGCTCCCAAACCAATTATCAAACTTGCGGCAATACCATATGGCAGCCAAATAGGAATTGTTCTCTTTTTTTCTTCTTTTTTATCTAATTTCTCTTCAATTTTCCCCCATACTTTTTCAAAACCAGGAAAAACAGTTGGCTCTTCTGAAAGCTTGGATGCTTCATTGAATTGTTGATCTATATGATTATTTTCCATTATTGTAAAAGTTTAAATGTTTTGATTCACTAAAAGTTCCTGCAGCTTTTTTCTTGCAAAATTGAGCTGTGATTTTGAAGTACCTTCACTGATGGAAAGCATTGCGGCTATTTCTTTATGAGGATATCCTTCAATAGCGAAAAGATTAAAGATCGCTCTGCAGCCTTCGGGAAGAAAATTCAGTAAACTCAGAATATCTTTTTCAAGGGAAAGGTTCTCTGTGGTTCCTTCAGAAGTATCCATGAAATTTTCTTCAAGAGAAATCAACAATCCCTTACTAGATCTTAATTTCTGCAGGCATTCGTTCACCGCAATTTTTCTGGCCCATGCTTCAAAGGTTTGAGCATTTTGAAGCTGGGTAATTTTCGTGAAGATTTTATAGAACGTATCTGCCAATACTTCTTCTATATCTTCATCGTTTTTCAAATAGCGTCTGCAGACTGCGTAAAGCCTGCCCGCCATTTTCTCGTAAACCTTCCGCTGTGCATTGCGGTCGTTACGCTGGCATTCCAATAATAATTCTTGTTCCATAGTCAGGAGTTATATTATTATAGATGCAGAAACTTTTGCTGGGGTTGGAAACATGGTCAACTTTTTTATTAAAATATCGAAAAAACAAATTTTAAAATAAGCCATTTAATATTTTTTTTTCATTTCAAATTTAACTTTTCCATCTGTAACAAATCTTTATTATCAACGACTCTTAATATAAATAATCTTTTTATAGTAATGAAAAATGCCAAAATTGCATCATTACTTTTTGTTTTGTCTGCAGGAAGTATGATGTTTGCCCAAGATGACTTAATCAACAAGTTAAAAAACAACCAATCACAAAATGCTAATTTTCAGTTCACAACGTTAAAAGACGTTGGTGCAACTTCTGTAAAGAACCAGGGTTCATCAGGAACTTGCTGGAGCTATTCAGGTAATTCTTTCCTTGAATCTGAAATGCAGAGAATGGGCAAAAAACCTGTAGATCTTGCTGAGATTTTTACAGCGAGAAACTCTTATCATGATAAAGCGAAATTATATGTTTTGAATAATGGCGCAATCAGCTGGGGTGACGGAGGAGAACTTCACGACGTAATCAATATGTACAAAAAGTATGGAGCAGTTCCTCAGGATGTGTACACAGGATTAAAAGCCGGACAAACTACGAATAACTTCAAGGAAATGCAGGGGAAACTGAAGCCTGTTCTTGACAGTCTTGTTCAAGCTTCTTCAAAAGGAAAACTTACAGATAACTGGATGGATTCTGTAGATGCTATTCTTGATGAATATTTAGGAAAAGTACCTGCTAACTTCACATATGAAGGGAAGAATTACACTCCGAAAACATTTGCAAAGGAAGTAGTGGGAATCAATGCTGAAGATTATGTAGAATTATCTTCTTATAAAGATTATGCATATTATGAGAAATTTGTAGTTCCGATTCCTGATAACTGGAGCCACGATTCTGATTGGAATGTTCCAATGAAAGATCTTACAGCGATCATCGACAATGCAGTAACGAAAGGATATTCTGTAGGCTGGGCAACTGACGTTTCTGAGCCTTATTTCTCTTACAAAAATGGTGTAGCTTATGTTCCGGATATGGAGCTTGATCAGATCACTGCAGAGAATAAGCAAACTTTATTTACAGAGCCTAAAAAAGATAAAACAATCACTGAAGATATGCGTCAGAAAGCACTTAATAACCTTTCTACAACGGATGATCATGGTATGCATATCGTAGGTTTGGCAAAAGATCAAACGGGTAAAGAATATTATATGGTGAAAAATTCATGGGGAGTAACCAATGATTTCGCCGGATATCTTTATGTAACAAGACCTTATGTTGAATACAAATCAACAGCGATCCTTGTTCACAAAAATGCAATCCCGAAAAGCATCTTAAAACAATTGAAACCAACTAAGAATATTGGTTTATAAGATAAAGAAATCATTTCTGCCGGTTTAAAGGCAGTTTTAGATATTTAAATCTGTTAAAACCCGCTTTCGGAAATTCCGGAAGCGGGTTTGTTTTAAAAAATAATCTTTGAAAAAATATATTTCCCATTTTAGTGTAAAATACTGTTTGATTTACAAAAAATATTATATTTGTATGAATCAACAAATTAATTAACATGAAAAATCTAAAGAAATTAACAAAATCGACATTAAAAAACATCATCGGAGGAAATGCACCACAGTGTGAAGGAGATACTGTTGCCTGCCGCCACAAAGCTGAAAATGGAGTTCCTGCCTACTGGTCATGCGAACCAGCTGCAACAGGATGCAGATTCTTATAAAATGACCTTCAAAGCCTTTAGAAGTTGTTTATAAAACAAATAAGAACCCGATTTCAGAAATTCTGAAATCGGGTTCTTTAATAAATAGGTGAAAATTAAATATAAAATAAAGTGAATTATGCTGATTTAATATCAGGTTGAATGGTCAAATTAACTTTGCAGGTCAATAAATTATGCTGTAAAAAATTGACAGCGAAGTAAATTCACTATTCGTTATTGATATTAAAATAAAACGCCCATACTTTCTGCTGAAAAATCCAAAAGAGCTTCAGTGTTTCCATCTTTGATCTTCTGTACCCATTGATGATCCTGCAAAATGGCTCTTCCTACCGCAACAAGATCGAATTCTTCATTATCAAGTCTTCTGATCAGCTCCGTAAGATCTGTCTTTTCTGTTCCCTGTCCTGCAAAAGCGTTAAGAAAATCTCCGTTCAAACCTACAGAACCTACTGTAATAGTTGGCTGTCCTGTAATTTTTTTAGCCCATCCCGCAAAGTTTAAATCAGAACCTTCAAATTCAGATTCCCAGAAACGACGCTGCGAACAGTGGAAAATATCTACACCAGCTTCTTTTAAAGGTAACAACCACTCTTCCATTTCATTTGGAGTGAATGCCAGTCTGGTTTTATAATCCTGCTGCTTCCATTGTGAAAGACGGATGATAATGGTAAAATCATCTCCTACTGCTGCTCTGATAGCCTTTACAACTTCCACAGCAAATCTACTTCTTTCCTTTAATGTTTTACCGCCATATTCATCTGTTCTTGTATTAGTCACCTCCCAGAAAAATTGGTCGATCAGATAACCGTGAGCTCCATGAATTTCAATACAGTCGAAACCAAGGTCTTTTGCTGATTTTGCAGATGCTGCAAACTGTGCAATGGTATCCTGAATATCTTCAATGGTCATTGTTGAAGCCTTTTCCATTGAAACTAAAGGATAATCCTCGGACATTCTTGTATCTCCTACATGCCAGATCTGAGGGCCCATTTTACCTCCATTCTGATGTACGGTATCTATTACGTTTTTCCAGCCGTTTAAAGCTTCTGTACCATAGAAATCAGGAATATGCTGCATGTTTTTTGATCCCGGTCTGTTGATCACAGTTCCTTCGGAAAGAATCAATCCTACTTCTGAAGCGGCCCTTCTCCCATAATAGTCTGCAATATTCTGAGTTGGAACTCCATTGTCAGACTGTGCTCTGGTCATAGGAGCCATTACGATTCTATTTTTAAGCTGTAAATTTTTGTATTGAAACGGTTTAAATAATGATGATGTGCTCATATTTAAATTTATATTTTATAATTGTTACACAAAGTAACTAATAATAGTTCGTTTTTGTATCTTTTATTAAAAAAATAGTGGTAACTTCGCAGTAACTTACATTAGTAACATCAAAGTAACGTATGAAATTTTGGTTCCATATGCTATTTAAATAATAATTTTTCTATGAAAAAGAATGAATTAATGCAATACAGCTGTCCTCTGGGTAAGGCAATGGCCGCTTTAGGAAGCAAATGGAAACCTATTATAGTTCTTGTTATTAAAGACAGGAAGTTACGTTTTGGAGAACTGGCAGTACGCATTAATGTCATTTCCAGAAAGGTATTAACGGATCAACTGAGGGAAATGGAAGCCGATGGACTGGTGATCCGTGAAGAGTTTAAGGAACTCCCTCCAAGAGTAGAATATTCTCTTACAGAAAAAGGACTGGCATTGTTACCGATCTTATATTTACTGGAGGAATGGGAAGCAAAATATCAGGTGAAAGGACAGCATGAAAATAAAGACTGTGCTTTTTTGAATGAAGAAGTAAAAAATAAAAAGGCTGTCAATGTTTGATAGCCTTTTGTATTAAATTGTACTTTCAAAAAGGTAAGTATATAACGAAAAGGTAAGCATATAGGTTCAAAGCCATTTCTGATGCAAATTTGCAGAAAATATTTCATTATGAATTACAAAGAAATTGCAAAAGAAACCATTGGAAATCTATACAAAGCCCACAATAGCATCCGAAAGTCCGGTATTGATGAAAAACTGATCGCTCTGGTAGAACTGCGTGTCTCTCAAATCAATGGATGTGCTTATTGCTGTAGTTATCATGCTAAAGAATTGTCCGATTTTGGCTTTGAACAGGATGCCATTAACAGACTTCCAGGTTGGAAACACACCAATGCCTTCAATGATCAGCAAAAGCTTGTTTTAGAATGGGCTGAAGCTCTCACTTACAGCAAAGATGATTGGCAAACGACCAAAGCAAAACTGACAGAGCAATTTACAGAACGGGAAATTGTAGAACTTACAGCAAGTATAACGTTGATGAATACTTTGAATAAGCTGAGGATTGCTTTGGCTGAGAAGGATTAAGAAAATTAAAAGGCTGTCAATATAAGATGGCTTTTATTTTTACCATTATTAATATCAAATATAAAAGTCTAATTTTCATCATTTATCATTAAACTATTCAAACAAATATAAAACAAAAAACCGCTCCCAAAAAGAAAGCGGTTTTTAAATTTATCTAAAATCCCAATTAGAATATCGCAGGATATTTCTGAGGATTTGTTTCATTAAACATTGCGTAGATTTTTTCTACCATATCGTCTGTAGACGGCTTACTGAAGTAGTCACCATCACTTGCATAGGCAGGTCTGTGATCATTTGCAGAGATCGTCAACGGATCTGAATCCAGATATCTGAATGCTTTTTGCTTTTCAAGAATCTGCTGTAAGATGAATCCTGTAGTTCCTCCTTCCACATCTTCGTCAATCACTACTAATCTGTTGGTTTTCTTAACACTTTCAGCTATTTCGTGAGATAAATCGAAAGGAATCAATGACTGAATATCAATTACTTCTGCCGAAATCCCTAATTTTTCCAATTCGTTAGCTGCTTCTGTTACAATTCTCCACGTAGAACCGTAAGTGACCAAAGTAACGTCTTTTCCTTCTTTTGTTACTTCAATTTTACCTACAGGAACGGTGAATTCTCCTAAGTTATCAGGTTGTTTCTCTTTCAATCTGTATCCGTTCAGACATTCTACGATGATCGCAGGTTCGTCAGCCTGAAGCATAGTGTTGTAGAATCCGGCAGCTTTAGTAAGGTTTCTAGGTACCAATACCAGAATTCCTTTTGAAAGGTTAAGAATACCTGCCATTGGAGAACCTGAATGCCAGATTCCTTCTAATCTGTGACCTCTTGTTCTGATGATCAATGGAGCTTTCTGCCCTCCTTTCGTTCTATAGTGTACGGTTGCCAGATCATCACTCATTCCCTGTAAACAGTAAAGAACATAGTCCAGGTACTGGATTTCAGCGATTGGTCTCAAACCTCTCATTGCCATACCAATTCCCTGTCCAAGAATGGTTGCTTCACGGATTCCTGTATCAGCGATACGTAAAGCACCGTATTTTTCCTGCATTCCTTCCAATCCCTGGTTTACGTCACCAATGTTTCCGGTATCTTCACCAAAAATTAAAGTTTCAGGATATTTTTCAAAAATTTTGTCAAAGTTATTTCTGATCACTACTCTTCCATCAACATCTTCAGAACTGTCGGAATATACCGGCTTAATCTCCTGAATGTTTTCAGACTTCCACTCCGACTGAGAGTATAAGTGAGATGAATAGTTGTCTTTTTCAACAGCAGCCACTTCATTGTATTTCTGCATCAATTGATTTCTTTCTGCAGAGTTCGTTCCTCTTGTTGCCAGTAAAGCTTTTCTTACTAAATGGAAAATATCCTTTTTAGCTTTTGAAACAAGCTTATTGAATTGAGAAATGTATGTTTCAACTTCAGCATTCTGCCCTTTAAGGCTTTCTACTAAAGGTAAAATAGACTGAATAAGTTCTGATACTGCTTTCTGATAGTTTTCCCAAGCCGTTTTCTGTCCTGCTTTTGCTATCTTTTTTGCTTCTTCATCAATGGCTTCAAGCTCCTCAGTAGTAGCAATCACCTCTTCATTTCCATCAATTTCAATAGAATAGTTCAGAATCCATTCTTTAAATTTTGCCAATCCGTCAAACTCAGCTTCCCAAGCCAGACGTTCTTCATTTTTATATCTTTCGTGAGATCCGGATGTAGAGTGCCCCTGAGGCTGAGTAACATCAATTACATGAACCACTACCGGTACACTTTCTGTTCTTGCAAAATGTTCTGCCTTAGCATATGCATCCAATAATGCAGGATAATCCCAAGCTTTCACCTGAATGATTTCACATCCCTGATTATCTCCTTCTTTTCTCTGGAAACCGCTTAGCATCTCACTGATGTCAGCTTTTGCTCTTTGATTTTTAGTAGGAACTGAAATTCCGTATCCATCATCCCAGATAGAAACAATCATAGGAACCTGAAGTGCACATGCCGCATTCAGAGTTTCCCAGAAATGACCTTCTGCTGTAGAAGCATCTCCAATTGTTCCAAAAGCTATTTCGTTCCCTTCTCTTGAGAATTTTTCTGAACCTTCAAATTTTACACTTTTATAAATTGTAGAAGCCTGAGCCAATCCCAATAATCTTGGCATTTGTCCTGCTGTAGGAGAAATATCCGAAGAGATATTTTTCTGAGCCGTCAAATCTTTCCAGCTTCCGTCTTCATTTAAACTTCTTGTTGCAAAATGCCCGTTCATTTGTCTTCCAGCTGAAGCAGGCTCTCTTTCCACGCTTGTATCTGCATACATCTGTGCAAAGAAACTTTCTACCGTTAAGGCATCTATTGCCAATGCAAAAGTCTGATCCCTGTAATATCCTGAACGGAAGTCTCCATTTCTGAAAACTTTCGCCATTGCAAGCTGAGGAAGTTCTTTTCCATCCCCAAAAATTCCGAATTTAGCTTTTCCAGTGAGTACTTCTCTCCTTCCGAGATAAGACATTTCACGAGAGATCCTTCCTAACCTGTAATCTTCAAGTATCTGATTTTTAAAATCTTGAAAGGATATTTGCTGTGTTTCAATATAGGTTGTTTGCATAGCTAAGTAAAAAAGTTTTTTAGTCTTCAAGTATTTTGCTAATATACAATTTTTAAATTAATTTTAATTTTTAATAATCTTTTTTAAAAATTTGATAATAAAAAAAATTGTGCTTTATTTTGAAAAAAATTGTAAAAGATGGAAAAAAAATCACCTCACATTTTGAATGCGTCAAGCAATCTTTTAGGATTTTCATTGATTATCATGACGTCTCTAAAAATCGCTAAAATCAGTCAGAATACATATTTGGATGAATTTGCAGGTCTTGCCAGTATTTTTTTTGCATGCAGCTGCTTCTTCTCATTTCTGGCTATCAGAACGAAAACTGAAAAACGGGAATACACCTTTGAGAGTATTGCGGATTATTTATTTTTAATCGCTTTATTTTGTATAGTTCTAGCAGTTATTATTGTAAGCCTAAAAATAATCTAATTCAAAAAACACCAAATCAATTGTCATTTTTGAACTATAAGCTATAGATATTTATCGAAAACCATTTATTTTCGTTTTTCTGGTATATTATTTGAAATTCACGTTAGTAATTATTTTTAAAACACGATAAGATGACAAAAAAATTACTGACCGTAGTTAAGGTCTTCGCCTTTTCTACACTTTACTTCGCACAGGTAGGAATAAACACCTCGAATCCTCAAACAACCTTTCATATTGACGGAGCTAAAGACAATTCGACATCAGGAGTTCCTACAGCAGTACAACAATCTAATGATTTTGCAGTGACCAATACAGCCCAAGTTGGTATAGGTACAATTACTCCAACAGAAAAGCTGGATGTAAGTTCAGGAAATGTACGTGTCCGAAATATTAATTCCAATATTGGAGTTGGAGGAACAGACAGAGTCGTTGTTGCTGATGCCACTGGTGTCTTGAAAACTATTGACTTTACAGCCTACTCATTATTTCATGCACGTTTGGCTGCAGATCAAAATATTGGCAGCGCAGCTTCAATCGTGACACTAATGTTTGCCAGCCCGGTTGCTACTTCCCCATTTTATTCTTACAACACCTCTTCGGGGGTTCTGACTTTTAGTCAGGCCGGTAATTATCTGGTGACTTTGCAGGCAAGTTTCACAAATATTTCTTCAGGAGCGCAATTACTTTTGGGTATCAGACCTGTTCCGGACAGTAACTACCTGGGAAGAGGAAGCCATTATGCAGGAGCCGCAACTCCCACCCTGACTGCTTCCACAAGAATTGGTGAACTAATGAATTATACAACTGTAATTGTAGTGCCTACAGCTGGTTATCAGATTCGTTTTACAGCAGCTCCCAATCAGGCATGCACTATTTTATCAACAGAGATGGGGCCTACAGGAAATGGAAATGTGACCAATGTAACGGTACAGAAAATATAATTAGGGAAACATAAAAAGGCTTCGGCGCACCTGTGGTGCGCCGAAGCCTTTTTATATATCAGTATTTTTAAAACTTTCTTTCAATTACATAATCTAACATACTATGTAACGATTTTCTTGCTTCAGAATCAGGAAACTCATTGAGGAGATCTTTTGCTTTCTGCTGAAAGTCTTTCATTACCTTAATGGCATATTCCAATCCTCCGGAGTTCTTAACGAATTCTATAAGCTCTTTTACACGTTTCGGGTTGTTATTATAACGTTTAATAGTATCGAAATAATACTTTCTATCCTTCTCATCAGCTATTTTCAGGGTATGAATTAAAGGCAGGGTCATTTTCTGTTCTTTAATGTCAATTCCTACAGGCTTACCAATCACGTTTGAACTTAAATAATCGAAAAGGTCATCTTTGATCTGAAATGCCATTCCTGTAAAGGTTCCAAAGTCCATCATCTTCTTAGCCAAAGCTTCGTCTGCATTATTGGAAAGAACTCCTATTTCACAGCAAGCAGCAATCAGAGTCGCTGTTTTCTGGCGGATAATTTCATAATAAACATCTTCAGTAATATCCAGTTTTCTCGCTTTTTCCAGCTGAAGAAGCTCTCCTTCTGACATTTCCCGGATTGTTCTGGAAATTACACCAAGCAAGTCATAATCTTTATGATCTGTAGATAATAGTACGGATTTTGACAAAAGATAATCACCTACCAAAACCGCAATTTTATTCTTCCACAAAGCATTGATTGAAAAGAAATTACGACGTTTAAAACTTTCATCCACTACATCATCATGTACAAGAGTAGCCGTATGAATCAGCTCGATCATAGACGCACCACGATACGTTTTTTCAGTCACTTCACCCACCAGTTTGGCACAGAGAAATACAAACATTGGACGCATCTGTTTTCCTTTGGTGGTAACAATAAAACGGGTTACTTTATCTAATAAAGCTACTTTACTCTGCATTGATTCATAAAACTTCTGTTCAAAAAGTTTCATTTCATCATTGATCGGTCGTTTAATCTCTTCTACTGTATTTGCCACAATCTGCGAATGCTGGGTGAATAATTATTAATTCTCACAAAGATAATTTTTTTCGCTCAATTTTAAGACAAATTAATCTTTGAGTTGATCTTTCGGGATAAAATAAAAAGAGGGTTTTGCAGTTCCCAATGGAGATTTAAATTTTTCTCCGGAAATATAGATTCCTGTTTCATCTACGCTTATTCCTTCAATCTGAGCTAATGAAAGAGCTGTTCCTAAATAATAATGCTTTGGTTTTTCTTTGAAAAATACTCCGGGCTCTGTTTCAGTAAAGATATCTAAAAAGACTTCCGTTTTCTTGGTATATCCCACTAAATAAAGCTTTTTATCAAAATAACAAGCATCTGTAACAACAAAACCTGTTTTATAGGTTTCTATTTTTTCTGCCTTTTGCCGTTCTGAAATCTCTGGATCTACAATATAATGAGAGGTTGCTTTTGCAGCCCATTCTTTAGTAAAGATATGCAGCTTTCCATTCAAATAGATCATGGCTTCCGCATCAAAATCATTTCTGGTATTTTTGGAAATAAATTCGGTTTGTTCAGGATAATAAAAAAGAATTCTAGATCCGTCTAAAGCTCTTTCTGAACCGGGAATTTTAATATTAATAGACGTATCAAGACGTTCGTAAGGAACTTTATAAATCATCAGATCTTTCCTTGTTCCCGTATTATTTCCAAAATCTCCGATATAAAAGTTTTCACCGTCGTTTGCCAAAGCTTCCCAGTCAGTATTAATTAAATTGGTTTTAAGTGTTCGGATAATTTCGCCATTATTTTTATCAATCTCAAAAAGCTCAGCTGGATTTCCGCTATCATTGAAGGTATATAATTTCCCGTTCAAAATATCCAGCCCTGAAGTTTCATCAATCTTCTCATTCAGATAATTAACTCTGTATTTTTTTATTTTCAGAAAATCGGTCTGCTGGGAAAATGCAGATTGAGTAATGATAAGGGCAACAATCAGAAAGAATTTTTTCATAGGACAAAAATAAGGTTTTATTGCAAGTTGAGGGGTTGGGATCTATACGAACATAGATTCTTACGGAATGGACAAACTAAGCGTTTTATTTCTCCACACACCTTGTCATTCCACAGGAATCTGAATATTTTATATAGTCCTTTGAAAAATTCTTGATTTTGTATTGGAGAGTTTAAGAGATTTATTATTTTGTTTATTCACCTTTCTCTCATCTCAAAATAGAAAAACGGGCTGAAATAGCCCGCTTTTCCCTTAGATTTCTATTGATTTTAAAAACAAGTTTAAGCAGTTTTCTGCTCTTCCTGAGTTTGCTGTTGTTCTTTCTTTTTTGCCTGTTTTGCAAAATATTCTTTCTGGTATTGTCTTACCGTTTTTCCGGTTCCGTCATGTCTCCACCCCGGTGAATTGAAAATATAATTGATTCTGTCTGTGAATTTTAATCCTGGCTGTTTGAGATCTTTCCAGATTTTTCTCCATTCATAAAAAAGGACTGTATCTGGTCTGTTATCCGGCATTTTGGGATAAATCCCATACTTTACAGGAATATTAGGATCTTCTTTTTGAAAGGTTCCAAATATTTTATCCCAGATGATCAGGCACATTCCCATGTTCTTATCCAGATATTTTACATTACATGCATGATGAACACGATGGTGGGAAGGAGTGACAAGAATATATTCTAAAAATCCCATACGCTTCACAGTCTGTGTATGAACCCACGTTCCATATACCTGACCAATGGCATAAGCCACCATAATATGCCACGGATTAAATCCTAAAAATGCAAGTGGTGAAAAATATAAATATCTGTAAAGCGGCTGTAGTACAGGGCTTCTGAATCCTGTTGTAAGGTTAAAATATTCTGAACTGTGGTGCGTGATATGAACTGCCCAGAATGCTCTGGAACGATGGTCAACATAATGCAGTACATAATAGGCAAAATCTGTGATTATAAAACAAGCCAGCAGATACCATACACTAAGGTCCCATGAAAAAAGTCTGTGATTGTAGAAGAAAAACATAACGCCCATGGCAAATGCTTTCATGATAAGGTCCAGACCAAAGTTCATCAATGCCAGATAAACATTGGTAGCAAGATCTTTCCCGCTATATAGCTTAGCTTCTGAAACATGGCTGTAAATCATTTCAGCTAAAATAACGGTTGCATGCAACGGGATAGCCCATGCATACACATTTTCCAGCCCATCCTCGCTCATAAGAAAATCCATCATCACAAAATAATTTGTGCAAAGGTAGGGCTTTAACCTTTTTTTAAGAAAGTTTTGATTTTTTTTAAGGAAATTTTAATCTGTTGCTTTGTTGGCCAATTGCCCGCAGGCAGCATCAATATCACCTCCACGGCTTCTTCTGACCATTACAGTAACCCCTGCATTTTCAAGCTGACGGATATAGTTTTCTTCCGCCTGTTTGTTACATTGATCATATTTTCCGTCACCAATCGGGTTGTATTGAATAAGATTTACTTTTGAAGGAACCTGTTTGCAGTATTTGATTAAAGCTTTAATATCTTCATCTCCGTCATTGATTCCTTTCCATACACAGTATTCAAAAGTAATGACAGAACCTGTCTTTTGATACCAGTACTGAAGAGATTCCATTATATCAGTCAACGGAAATTTATCTGAGAAAGGCATGATCTCGTTACGCTTAGATTCGATAGCTGAGTGAAGGGATAAAGCCAATTTCACACGCAGTTCATCATCTGCCAGCATTTTGATCATCTTTGGAATACCGGATGTAGAAACGGTAATTCTTCTTGGAGACATTCCCAATCCTTCCGGCTGGGTAATTTTCCTGATGGCTTCAACGACGTTTTTGTAATTCATCATCGGCTCTCCCATTCCCATAAATACGATATTGGAAAGTGGTCTTTCGAAGTACATTCTACTCTGGCTGTCAATCAGGGCTACCTGATCTACAATTTCAGCTACTTCAAGGTTTCTCATCCTTTTCAGTTTTGCTGTAGCACAGAATTCGCAGTTTAATGAGCATCCTACCTGGGAAGATACACAGGCTGTAGTTCTTGTTTCTGTAGGAATAAGAACAGATTCCACCATCAGCCCGTCATGAAGTTTCACTCCGTTTTTGATGGTTCCGTCAGTACTTTTTTGAAGAAGATCTACGGAAACAGGATTAATGGTGTATTCTTCGGAAATTTTTTCACGAAGTGATTTCGAAAGATTCGTCATTTCATCTATCGAATGGAGATTTTTACTCCATAGCCAGTCATAGACCTGTTTCGCACGAAACGGTTTTTCTCCTAAAGACTCAAAGTAATCTTTAAGCTGGTCCAGTGATAATATACGGATATCTTTCATAATATTAAAGAGCCAAGTTAAAAGTAAAAAGTTTTTAAAGTTTAGTATTGTTAACTATTGCAGCCAAAATGTTTTTCAATTCGTTACTCTCATTCAATAAAGCTTTAAATTCTTCAGAATCATAACCATCTAATTCTTCTAAAACCCGAAGCCAGAAATTACTTTCTCTTGCTTCTCTTAAAGCAATTTTCACTTTATTTTTAAAGTCAGCTTTAGAAGATCCAGCTTGGGATTCTTCATAATTAGCACCTATTGAAGTAGCTGATTTTCCAAGTTGAAATCTTATTAATTTACTTTCAGAATCATTTGGAAGTGTTCTTAAAAATTTAAGACAATTAACTCCAAATGTAAAAGTTCTTATAAGTAAATCATTTTGTCTCATTTACACTTGTATTACTTTTAACTTGGCTCTTTTTACTTTTTTATAGAATTAACATTGCGTCACCGTAAGAATAGAATTTATACTTTTCTCTTACAGCTTCTTCATAAGCCTGCATTACGAAATCTTTTCCAGCAAAGGCAGCAATCATCATAAGCAGTGTAGACTTCGGTGTGTGGAAGTTTGTGATCATTGAAGTAGCTACTCCGAAATCGTGAGGCGGATAAATGAATTTATTTGTCCATCCGTTGAAAGCAGAGATCTTTTTGTTTGAAGAAACAGAAGTTTCCAATGCTCTCATTGTTGTAGTACCTACCGCACAAACTCTTCTGTGAGATTCTACAGCTCTGTTGATAAGGTCAGCATTTTTTTCATCGATGATGATCTCTTCAGATTCCATTTTGTGCTTAGAAAGATCTTCTACCTCAATCGGGTTGAATGTTCCCAATCCTACGTGAAGTGTTACTTCAGCAAAATTGATTCCTTTGATCTCTAATCTCTTCATCAAATGCTTGGAGAAGTGAAGACCTGCTGTAGGTGCAGCAACAGCTCCTTCTATTTTAGCATAGATAGTCTGGTATCTTTCTGCATCTTCCGGCTCTACTGCTCTTTTGATATACTTTGGAAGTGGAGTTTCTCCCAATTCTTTTAATTTCGTTCTGAATTCGTCGTAAGAACCGTCGAATAAGAATCTTAATGTTCTTCCTCTTGAAGTGGTGTTATCAATAACTTCTGCTACCAAAGATTCATCTTCAGTGAAGAATAATTTGTTACCAATTCTGATTTTTCTTGCCGGATCTACCAAAACATCCCAAACTCTGGTTTCTTTATCAAGTTCTCTTAATAAGAAAACTTCAATTTTAGCACCTGTTTTTTCTTTATTTCCGTAAAGACGAGCAGGGAAAACCTTAGTATTATTGAAGATAAACAAATCATCCTCATCAAAATAATCCACTACATCCTTGAATAATTTGTGCTCGATAGTTTGTGTTTTTCTATCAAGTACCATTAATCTAGCTTCGTCTCTGTGCTCTGATGGGTGTTCTGCTAATAATTCCGCAGGAAGATCAAAATTAAAATCTGATGTTTTCATTTTTTAAATTACGGTTTAAAAATTATTGTAATTACAAGGTGTAATTTTCGGAGTGCAAATATACGACATTGAATACCCCTTTGTCAAGTATTATTTACAATGAAATATAAAACCGTGATTTTACGGGGATTTTTAAGCTTAAAAAGTTCTATTTTTGGGAAAATTAAAATTCAGTATGGAGTCAGTAAGCAAAATATACTTCCTTAATAATCCGTATCCTAACGGACATAAGATCGTCACATTCAACTGGAGTGGACGAATTGATGAGTATGGTTTTATCTGGTTTGATTTTCATTTAAAAACTGAAGACTATTATGCCAATGATGATCATGACAGCGAAGAAGAAGACGAAGATTTATCGGACTGGGACTCTAAAGGCGTATGGGGAAACTACCATACCTGTACTCTATCGTCAACGTATTGGGGGGAACAAAGAGGAATCAGAATAAACAATCCGGATGAAAAACTGGACTTTGATGCTGTTGTTAAAAAAGATCTTTTCAGTAACGATCTTCCGTCTGAACAACATTTTGACGATGAGGATCTGGCCTTCAATATTTATCTGCTTGGCCATGACAGCTGTGCAGGTCATGAAATCCGGTTTTCAGAAACAGACAACAATCAATATGATATTACATGGACCGGCAAGATAGCATTAACCTACGCGGGTGATGATGAGTTTTCCCATGAGTTCAAAGCAGAGATTTTCAATGCTGAATTTGAAGGATTCCATTATCCTAAAACCTGGTCGGTAGAAAAAGCTGCTGAGGTATTCAAAGCAAAACTTGCCAACTTTGAAGCCTATGAATTTGTGGATCTGAATCCTAAAAGTAATAAGAGAGAATATAAATTAAACAAAATCAAATCGATAACCGCATAAAATAACCAATCAAAAAATTATCATTATGAGTAAATATTCAATTGAAGCCTTTATCAACGAAACAAAAGAAAATCCGCAGCAAAGAGATTATTTTGAGCTGGAAACCAAACATCTTCTGGAAATCAACCTAAATAATCAGGCGGTATGGACTAAAAAAGGAAGCATGGTAAGCTATGTGGGAAATATCAATTTTGAAAGACAGGGAATGCTGGCCGGAGGAATTGGAAACCTTCTAAAAAAAGCAATCAGTGGTGAAGGAAGTAAGCTTATGAAAGCGGAAGGAACCGGAAAATTGTATGTAGCAGATTCCGGGAAAAAAGTACGTATCCTTTATCTGAATAATGAATCAGTATGTGTGAACGGAAATGATGTTCTTGCCCATGAGCAAAGTGTAAACAGTGATATTACTATGCTTAAGAGTATTGCAGGAATGATGTCCGGAGGACTTTTCCAGGTGAAACTTTCAGGAACGGGACATATTGCGATTACAACTCACGGAGATCCATTGACTTTACTGGTAACTCCTGATACGCCTGTATTTACAGATCCTAATGCCACTGTTGCATGGTCCGGAAATCTGAGCCCGGAACTGAAAACAAATGTTTCTTTCAAAAGCCTTATTGGCAGAGGAAGTGGTGAAGAGTTTCAGATGAAGTTCTCAGGCCACGGATGGGTATTGATCCAGCCTTACGAAGAAGTTTATTATATGGAAAAATAAAGTCAGCAAACCTTAGAGGTAATTTTGTATTTTCGTAGTACTTAAAGCAATAGCAATGAATAGTATTATAAAGCTATTTTTTCTGATCGTTATAATTCCTAATATCATTATAGCCCAAAAAACAAAGAATAATTACGAATACAATATAGACCTTCTTCATATGTCCAACGATGAAGTCCGGGTATCTTTTTCGCCCCCAAAGAATGATCTTAAACAGGGCAAGTTTATTATTCCCAAACTGGTACCCGGATTTTATCAGGCTATGAATTTCGGACAATATGTTTCTAATTTCACAGCCACCGATAAAAACGGAAAAAAAATTCTGACCGAACGTCTGGATAAAAACAGCTGGCTGGTACATGATCTGAATCGTGTAAAGAAAATATCCTATCAGGTAGCGGATGGATGGGACTCTTTGGAGAAGGAATCCAATGAGGCAAGATCTGCCGGAAGTATGTTTATAAAAGACAGTGTTTCAGTCATCAATTATAATTCTTTAGTGGGATATTTTGAAGAAATGAAAGATATTCCTTACCAAATTACCATTACAAAAAACAAGGATTTTTATGCTTCCTCTGCTTTAGATTATCAACAGAAAAATAAAAACACGGATGTAGTTTGGGCAAAAGATTACCGGGAACTGGTAGATTCTCCTGTTCTATATTCCGTTCCAGACACAACGTGGCTCAAGATAGGTCATACTAAAGTGCTTGTATCATTTTATAATAAAAAGGAAAGACATTATTCCAAAACAATAGCTCATGAAATAGAGAACATTCTGAAAAATCAGCAGGCTTATCTGGGAGGCACATTACCGGTAAAGAAATATGCATTTCTAATTTATTATGAATCTTCAAATGAGAATGGATTTTTGGGAGATGGTCTGGAACACTCCCACTCTACAGTTTGCCTGTACAGATCCGGAAGTATGAAATTTCTTCCGAATGCTTTAAACAGAGTGGCTTCTCATGAGTTTTTCCATGTTGTTACTCCTCTCAACATTCATTCAGGAGAAATTCAGCATTATGATTTCCTGAATCCTGTCATGTCTAAACATCTGTGGCTGTATGAAGGAATGACCGAATATGCTACGATTCATATGCCTATCAAACAAAAAATGATCAGCCTGGAAGATTTTGAAAAGAGTTTGGAAGAAAAGATACATGGTATGAAAGAGTTTGACAACACATTATCTTTTACGGAAATGAGTAAAAATTCTATGGAAAGACAAGATCAGTATATGAACTTTTATATGAAAGGAGCATTACTCGGACTGTGTTTAGATATAAGGCTAAGGGAACTTTCTGATGGAAAAAAGGGAACTCAGAACCTGATGCAGATGCTTATGAAAAAATATGGAGAAGGTAAATATTTCAATGATGATGATCTGTTTGATGAAATTACAAAAATGACTTATCCTGAAATACGCACATTTTTCAGCAACTTTATAGAAGGCACCCAACCTATTCCTTTGAAAGAATATCTGGAAAAAGCAGGTTTCAACTATGATGAAATTACCGGAAAGGTAACTTCTCTACCCAATCCCGATTCAAAACAAATAGCTTTAAGAAAAGCATGGATTAATCAATAAATCTCCGGGATATTCACCATATGCTTTAAACTCTTAAATTTTTCGACACTCAAACTAATGACCTCTTCAACTCCCTACTATCACAACGTCGGGATTTACAAAAGTTTTTAATATATTTAAGAAAAAAAATAGATGGACAATAGCAATTCGCGCAGGAACTTTCTTAAGACAGCAGCTTTGGCAAGCTTTGGGGCATTGGTTTTACCCAATTCATTATTTGCCTATTCCAATGATTTTAAAACAGATAAAAAAGTCCGTGTCGGTTTCATCGGTGTCGGTCTTCGTGGGCAGGAACATGTAAAATTACTGGCAAAGCGTAATGACGTAGAGATTGTTGCGTTTGCAGATCCAGAGAAAAGAATGCTTGCCGCGTCTCAAAAAATCTTAAAAGACAATAATAAGCCGGCTGCTCAGGAGTTTTCCAACGGTGAATATGACTATCGAAATCTTTTAAAATCAAAAGCAATAGACGCTGTTGTCATTGCTACTCCATGGGAATGGCATCTTACCCAAGGGGTAGAAGCTATGCGCGCTAAAAAAATTGTGGGTATGGAAGTTTCCGGAGCGATAAAGCTTCAGGACTGCTGGGAGTTTGTAAAGGTATATGAGGAAACCAAAGTTCCTATCTTTATGATGGAAAATGTATGCTACCGAAGAGATATTATGGCCATTCTGAATATGGTTCGTAAAGGAATGTTCGGAGAATTGGTACATGGAAGAGGCGGTTATCAGCACGATTTGAGAGGTGTACTTTTCAATGACGGCGTTACTCCTTACAATTCTGGTGCAGAATTCGGAGAGAAAGGATTCAGTGAAGCAAAATGGAGAACTGAACATTATGTAAAGCGTAACGGAGAACTTTATCCTACACATGGATTAGGCCCGGTAGCAATGATGATGGACATCAACAGAGGAAACCGATTAACGAGGCTGTCTTCATTCTCATCAAAATCTGTAGGGCTTCATAAATATATTGTTGAACATCCAAAAGGAGGAGAAAACCATCCTAGTGCCCAAGTGAAATTCAATCAGGGAGACGTGGTAACAACACAAATTGCCTGTGCTAATGGAGAAACCATTCTTCTGACTCATGATACAAGTTTACAGAGACCTTATGATCTGGGCTTCCGGGTTCAGGGAACTGAAGGATTGTGGCAGGATTTCGGATGGGGAGACTTCAACCAGGGTCATATTTATTTTGAAAAAACGATGAACCATACCCACCGTTGGGATAATACTGAAAAATGGATGCAAGAACACGATCATCCGATGTGGAAGAAGTTTGAAAACACTGCAGCAGGAGCCGGTCATGGCGGAATGGATTTCTTTGTGATGAATACTTTTATTGAATGTATTAAAAGAAATATAGAATTCCCGATGGATGTGTATGATCTTGCGTTGTGGTATTCGATTACGCCATTGAGTGAAGAGTCTATTGCCAAAGGCGGTCAGGTGATTGATATTCCTGATTTTACCAATGGAAAATGGAAAACCCGTAAACCTGTATTTGGAATGACCGATGAGTTCTAAGAAAACATTACTCATATTAGCAGGTGGATTAGGAAGCAGATATAAAGGATTAAAGCAGGTAGACGGAATACTCAATAACGGTTCGCCAATTCTGGAGTATTCTATCTTTGACGCTCTGGAAGCCGGTTTCCAAAAAGTAGTTATTATTGTCAATAAACTGATTCCTCAAAGTTATATTGAGAGACTCAATACCATTTCAAAGGCTAAAAACTTTGAACTTCACTGGGTATATCAGGAAATAGACAGTATTCCTATTTCGCTGGAAGGTTTTGATTATCCTGATCGTGAAAAACCATGGGGAACTGCTCATGCTGTACTTTGTGCAAAATATTCTATACAGGAACCGTTTGTGATGATCAACGCGGATGACTTTTACGGAAAAGAAGCGTATCAATTGGCTGCACATGAAATCAACCATCATCATATTTCAGATTCACAATTGGGTATGATTGCTTATCCTGTAGGCACAACATTGAGCGGTAATGGAGCTGTAGCCAGAGGAATATGTACACTGGATCCGGAAAATTATCTGATTAAGGTTGAAGAGCAGACTTCCATTCAAAAAATAAATAACTCCATCGTTTATATTAAAAATGGAGAAAATGTAAAATTAGATTCTGATACTTTGGTATCCATGAACTTTTTTATATTCCATCCTCATATTTTCTGTTATCTGGAAGCTTATTTTTATGATTTTATCGAATCTGATCCGCTGCCTACACAGGAATTTTATATTCCTACAGCCGTACAGAGAATGATAGATGAAAACAGAGTACAGGTAAAGGTAAAAGCATCTCCGTCTCAATGGATGGGTGTCACTTATGCCGATGATAAAAAGGAAATTATAGATTTTCTGACTTCAGAGATTAAAAACAACAGATACCCGGAAGATTTATGGAGTTAAATGATATTATTAATGAGTTTATCGGTACAGATAATTACGAACTCACTTCTATTACTGACGGATTGATCAATACAACCTATCTTTTGGAAGATAAAGATCAGAGGAAAAAGTTTATTCTGCAGAAAATCAACAATCATGTTTTCAGGCAGCCGGAAGTCATCGTTAATAATCATTTAATGGTTAATGAAATTCTTAGAGCACATGATTATCAGTTTCAAATTATTGAACCTATCCCCTCTCTAAACAACAGGCTTTTGGTAGAAGATGCCGATGGTCAGCCCTGGCGTATGCTAAGTTTCGTAGAAAATAGTATGACCTTTCTTTCCGCCCCATCTTTACAGGTGGCTTTTGAAGCGGCTAAAACCTTCAGTTATTTCCTTACCACCATCAATACCGAAAAACTGCCTGCCATAGAAGATTCTCTTCCGAATTTCCTTAACTTTGAGAAAAGGGTTGCAGATTATAAAAATTCATTAAAGAATGCAGCTCCTTATTTAAAAGAAAATGCAAAGGCTGAAATAGAAATCACCAATAAGTTATTGTCTTTGCCTGATCAATGGATCGAAATGGAGAAAAACAATCGGATTCCCAAAAGAATCATCCATGCAGATGTAAAAATCAGCAATATTCTTTTTGATCAGAATCATAGCCCGCTGGCTGTGATTGATCTGGATACTATGATGATTTCTACTATTTTATATGATTTTGGAACGATGATCCAGTCTTATACCAATACAACCCATGAAGATGATGGCAGTGCCAAAAACAATTTCAACCCTGAAATGTATAAGGCTGTAAAAGAAGGGTTTTTATTTTATCTAAAGGAAAAACTGACCCCGGAAGAGTCTGGCAATCTTGATTATGCTGCACAAGTCGCCATTTATATCCAGGAACTTCGTTTTTTAACGGATTACCTGAACGGAAGCACTTACTATTCTATCACACATCCTGAGCACAATCTGGATAGAACAAAAAACCAGCTGGAGCTTTTGAAAGGACTGAGAGAATATTTGGGAGTTTGAGTGTCGGAGAGTTTGAGAATAATAGAGTAAAACAGATTCCTACGAAATGATAAAGATACGGATAGATAAAGCGTTCTGTTTGTCATTCCGTAGGAATCCAAGCCAGCTCTCTAAATCTAATCCCAAAATTAATCTCAAAAACTCCAGAATTCTTTACCGAGAATTACATACAATACTTAGACTCCTACGGAGTGACAAAGTGTACGGATAGATAATACATCGTATTTGTCCATTCCGAAGGAATCTATACTCTTACAGCCCAGCTCTCTAACTCTCCGACACTCAAACCCTCAAACTCTCAAACTCCCAAAAACTCCAGTATACTCTTCCATTCTTCCAATTTCTTCTCAAAAGATTCCTACGAAATGATAAAGATACGGATAGATAAAGCGTTCTGTTTGTCATTCCGTAGGAATCCAAGCCAGTTCTCTAAATCTAATGCCAAAACTAATCTCAAAAACTCCAGAATTCTTTACCGAGAATTACATACAATACTTAGACTCCTACGGAGTGACAAAGTGTATGGATAGATAATACATCGTATTTGTCCATTCCGAAGGAATCTATACTCTTACAGCCCAGCTCTCTAACTCTCCACTCCCAAAAACTCCAGTATCCTCTTCCATTCTTCCAATTTCTTCTCAAAAGATTCCTACGAAATGATAAGGATACGGATAGATAAAGCGTTCTGTTTGTCATTCCGTAGGAATCCAAGCCAGCTCTCTAAATCTAATCCCAAAATTAATCTCAAAAACTCCAGAATTCTTTACCGAGAATTACATACAATACTTAGACTCCTACGGAGTGACAAAGTGTACGGATAGATAATACATCGTATTTGTCCATTCCGAAGGAATCTATACTCTTACAGCCCAGCTCTCTAACTCTCCGACACTCAAACCCTCAAACTCTCAAACTCCCAAAAACTCCAGTATACTCTTCCATTCTTCCAGCTTCTTCTCAAAGGAAACCGTATGAAGCGGACTTGTAGAAGGTAATAGGAAAATGGGCAGTTTATAACTTTTCCCCAACAGTTTTTGTAAATTTTTGTAAGATTTTCCACCATTGCAGAAAATGGCTTTCACGTTTGGATGTTTGTCCAGCAGTTCAGCAATCTGATTGGCTTCTTCATTTTTGATTTCAGAATCCAGGCTTCCTTTTCGCTCGCAGGAATCAATGACATCCCAAAGGGCAATATGATGTTTCTTTAATACTTCGATTCTCTGAGTATAATTTTCAGTAAATTCTTCATTCAGCAATTCAAAGATGATTTTCCAGAATTTGTTCTGAGGGTGGGCATAGTACTGTTGTTTTTCCAGTGATTTTACTCCGGGAATTGATCCTAAAATGATAATCCGAGAATGAACATCAATAAGAGGTGAAAATGAAGAAATCCGGTTTTGCATATTCAAATATAAAGATTTAATTTATTTAATCTGGCTGGAAGCTGGGAGCTTGTAGAAGGAAGTTATTGAGGTTATGAAAAACGGGTTGTCCGTATTTTCATCTTTTTTAAACAGTGCTATTATTAATTTATGGCAACCTCTATAAATGCTAAGATTAACAGCAACTTCCAACCTCTCCTCTTCCAGCTTCCAATAGCCTGAATTTTAATTTCCTTAACCCAACTCAGTTTATTTAAGTTTTGGCTAAAGCCATTGGATTTTTCATCATAAAAAAAAGCGGGCTAAAGCCCGCTCCTATTGATATTTTATTTTTATTGATCTTACAAAGTTTCCTTCAGCCAATCAAAGAATTCTCTCTGCCATACCAATCCGTTTTGCGGATGAAGTACCCAGTGGTTTTCGTTAGGGAAATAAACCAGTTTAGATTTTAATCCCCTTAATTTAGCAGCCTGGAAAGCTTCCTGCCCCTGCTCGTAAGGAACACGGAAATCAATTCCTCCCTGAACGATCATGATAGGCTTATTCCATTTATCTACAAAATTGCTTGGATTGAATTCTGTGTATGCTTTTGGTTGTGGTTTCTCCCATGGTGAACCAAGATCCCAGTTCGCAAACCAAAGTTCTTCAGTAGTCAGATACCATGATTTCATATCAAATAGCCCATCATGAGCGATGAACGTTTTGAATCTGTTTTCATGGATTCCTGCCAGCATAAATACGCTGTATCCTCCGTAGCTCGCTCCTACCGCTGCTACTCTGTCACCGTCTACGTATGGTAAAGTTTTTGCAAAGTCTGTGGCTGCCAGATAATCTCTCATTGGCTGTCCGCCCCAGTCTCTTGAAATTTCTTCATTCCACTTTGTTCCCCAGCCTGGCATACCTCTTCTGTTTGGAGCAACCACGATATAATCATTAGCTGTCATCAGAGCAAAGTTCCATCTTACACTGAAAAACTGAGTAAGAGCAGACTGTGGACCACCCTGGCAGTATACCAAAGTAGGATATTTTTTATTCGGGTCAAAGTTTGGTGGATAGTGGAACCAAACTCCCATTTCTTTACCATCAGAAGTTTTCACCATCTTAAGTTCAGATTTCCCCTGAGCTAACTTAGCATAAGTTTCTTTGTTCGCTTCAGTCACCTGCTTCATTTCTCCGTTTTTAACGTTTACTGAGAAAAGTTCTGTTGCATGGTTTACGTCTGTTCTTCCTACTAAAAGTGAAGATTTATTATCTGTAAAGATTTCGTTAACATCAAAATCTCCTTTTGTAATCTGCTGTACTTTTGCTGATTTTGAATCCAGGGCAAAAAGCTGTTTTGTACCTCTGAATGCTGCTGTAAAGTAGATTGTTTTTGAGTCCGCACCCCAAAGTACGTCTCCTGAAACACTTTCGTCCCAACCCGATGTAAGGTTAGTTGTCTTTCCAGACTTCCAGTCCATGATTTTCACATCATTTTTATCGGCTTCATATCCGTCTCTGGCCATACTCTGCCAGATCAGAGATTTTCCATCCGGACTGAATTTAGGATTTACATCATATCCTTTGTTGGATTCTGTAAGATTTTTGGTTGTACCTGATGCTAAATCGTAAGCAAAGATATCGGTATTGGTACTTGTAGAATAGTCTTTTCCACTTTTAGGTTTTGTAACATATAAAAGCTGTGCAGAATCTGAACTCCAGATAAAATCTTCAGCGCCCCCGAAAGGTCTCTGAGGAGAATCCCACATTTTTCCTTCCAGCAGGTCTTTAGCTGATTCTGCTTTATCAGAAGTATTTACTACAAATACATGGTTGTATTTTCCTTCATTGAAATAATCCCAGTGTCTGTGGTTCAGGTCTGTGTATACCTGAGCCGTCGTTTTAGGAGTATCACTGAATTTATCTTTCCCCATTACTTTCTCTACCAGCACCTGCTTACTGAAAGCAATTTTCTTCCCGTCCGGAGAAATGACAACATTATCAACTTCACCGATGGTATAAAATTCTGTCCAGGTTTTTCCTGCATCTTTAGAAAGATAGATTTTATCACCTTCCTGAGCATAGATACCGTTTTTATCCCATTGAATAAGGGCTTTTTTACCAAAATCAATTTTGGAAGACTGATTATTAAGAACATTCAGAAAATAGTTCTCGTTTTTTGTTTTCTCTGTTTTCAGATCAACCTGTCCTACTTTATAGATAAGGGAGCCCTGATCTGGTGAAACAGCCTGTACTCCAACTTTTTTCAAAGTCCAAAGAATTTCAGGCGTCATTACTTGTTGTGCATTCATTAAAAGCGGAGCTGCCAAGGCCAGCAGACTGTACTTAAGTTTCATATGTTGATATTCATTTTTTAACGGATATACAGAATCCTAATGATTTTATACATCCTTTTATTAAATTCAAAGATTGCCAAAGTTAATATTTAAAATAAAAACGGACGAAAGAATTAACATTTAAGTTTTACGATATTGAAAATAAATAGTTAATATGCAGATGAATTTTTATTAATTTTATAAAAACTAAACTAATATCCATTTTACATGAAAAAATTTCTCCTTTTTTCTGCACTCTTTGCGTCTTCTTTCTTTTTTTCACAGTTAACGATAAGCCCTTTCCCCAATCATTATTATAATGCTTATCAGGCAACTATTTCGGGAAACGGAACTATTTATTATACTACTGATGGAAGCACCCCTACATTGAGTTCCAGTTCAGCAGTCAATAATGTACAGATTCCCATTGATCAGAATAAAGAAATCAAAGCATTTCTTGTTGATGGTCAGGGAAATTCATCAGCTGTCATCAGTAAAAAATATTATACAGGAAGTATTCCTACGGCCAACATTTACTTTAAAATTCCTTCTACATGGACTACCGGAAGCTGTGTAATGATTGATATGGTAAGTCCCAATTCCATTGACGGATTTGCCATGGATACCTTCTGGCCAGGAGTTGTAATGCAGCCTGCAGGATGTGAATCCTGGTATAAGACTGCCAGAAATTTTGAAAGTGCCAATGTACGTTTTAACAATTGTACTCTCTTTGAAAATATTCCTGCAACCATCAGTACCAATTTGATTCCTATGGAAAGTACTTTGTATTATGATTTTACTGACGGAATTATAACAACTCCACCCTCATGTTTATTTTTAGCGACTCATGAAACGCAGCAAAAAAACAGCAATGTTTTAATTAAAGTTTACCCGAATCCTGTTTCAGATATTTTAAAAGTAAATACGGACAGGAATTTTCAGGAATATGAGATTATAGATGTGAATGCAAGGGTGATTGTAAAAGACCGGTTTGTAAAAGAAATTTCGATTCGTCAACTTATTTCAGGAAATTATTTTCTAAAACTGAAAGATTCAAAGGGAAATTTGGTATTGTTGAAGTTCATTAAAAAATAAAAAAAATCCGCTTGTTGAGCGGATTTATATTTGATCTGTAATGTTTTTAATTAATCTCCATCTGAGAACATTGAATTCGCCAGAGAAGTCACAATTGACAATAATATACTGAAGATAAATGCCCACCAGAAACCATCTACCACCATACTGTCTATGAAATAGTCCGCAATCAGAATAATTCCGGCATTGATTACCAAAGCAAAGAATCCTAAGGTAAGGATCGTTAACGGCAGACCAAACAGGCTTAAAATAGGCTTTACAAATATGTTCAGAACCCCAAGCACAATAGCAAAGATAATGGCTGAAGAAAATCCTTCAAAATGTACTCCCGGTAAAATTTTGGTCAAAAGATAAGCAACAATCGCTGTTATAAATAATCGGATAATTAAGTTCATTGAGTTATTTTTTAATGTTTATGGGGGATATGGAGCAAAAGCCATTCCATTTCAAAAAAAAGAATTCCGCGAAACCCTTTATTTAAGGAATACTTTATCTGTTATTCCCCTTAATCCGTTATTTTATTTTCATCATAGTGACCAAAGAGGTCGCCACGTGACTTTCTGAGTCGGAATTTTCACTCTGAACATAGATTTCCGTTCTCACCACAATGATTTTCCCTCCACCCTTGATGACATAGGATTTTGATACTAAAGCATCACCCATTGCAGGACGAAGGTAATTCACTTTCAATTCAACGGTTACCACATAACAGTCTTCTGCATAATGACTCACGGCAGCATATCCGGAAGAAACATCCACAAGAGAAGCAATCATAGCTCCATTGAACATTCCTGCTTTCCGGGTCATCATTTCCATTTTAGGAATCTTCATGGATATAAAATCGGTTTCTACTTCCAGCAGTTCTGCTTTATAGAATTGTAAAGTTTCCGAACGGTTGAAGCTGTCTGTGATGAGTTTTCTTTTTTCTGGAGTCATTATTTTTTGAATTTGCATGTAAAGGTAGAAATTGATTTAAAGATTAAAGAATTTAAAGATTAAAAATTTCCAGTGTCAGGAAGCTTTGAGGGAACTGAGATAAACTTATACTGCTGTTTGATCTCTACATGAATATTTAAACCTTATATATATTAGAAATTTGTACGGGTTTTGTGGTGTGTGGTTTTGTTCAGCAATAATCAAAATTTTTCAGTTCAAAAGGCTAGCTTTGCAGGAAAGCTTTATGATGGGTTTAAAAAGTTTTTTTCTACTTATAGGTTTACTGGCAGGCTTCTGTTTTCAGGCACAGACATTACATTTGTATGGCGGTGCAGATCAGGACCAATATCTGGGATGTTTAACCTGTGATCAATTTGATAAAAATTCGATATGGAATAAGTTCAGCGATTACGGAAATGTTTTCAATTCAAAATCTATCTGGAATGCATATGGAAATTATGGAAGTCCTCACAGCACCTACTCTCCATGGAATGAATATGGAGCTTATCCTCCGGCAATCGTTGATCAGGATGGAAATTTCTTTGGGTTTCTTACTACAAATCCTTATAAATCTGAAAGATCTGAACTGGAACTGGCTGTGATTTTATGCAAGCATCATGAAGAGATTAAAAATGATGTTAGCGGATGGTATGAGAAATTGTTTCGGTAATCCATGAATTCTCACCTCTCCTGTTGGAGTATTCGTATAAAAAAGACTGTGAAAACATAAGGCTGGATTCCTGCTGAATGACAAGTATACCGCTTAGTTTATCCACATAGTTTGCTATTCTGTAGGAATCTAAACTGTGTAAATTAAGCTTTTTAGAGAATGACTGTGTATATTTGTTGTTGACTCATTTTTTACAGATAAAATTAATTAACTTTCACTTGATTCACTTCAAAACGAAACTCGCCCATTATGCTGAATGATTACAAAAAATATGAATTATTTGGAAAGACTCTGATACAGAAAATTGATATGACAGGGCCATTCAGATATGATTTTCCGGTTTCGGAGCAAGCCTGTTTTCTGTACGTGATCAAAGGAGCGTTTCAATATAAAACAGATGAGCAGGAATTTGATGTTCCCACCAGCTATTCCCTGTTTCTGAACTGTATCAGCTCGGGAAAGCATATTCAAAATTCAAATTTAGAAAGTCACTGTCAGGTCGTGATTGTGACCTTCTACCCGGATATACTGAAGAAAATTTACGACAGAGAATTACCTTCCTTATTGCAGAGACCTGCAAACACAGTTTCAAATCAATCCAGTGAGAAAATAAATAATGATTTTCTGATTCAAAAATATGTAGAAGGCTTACTTTTTTACTTTGAAAATCCATCACTCATTAATGAAGATATATTAATTCTTAAGCTAAAAGAGATCATGTTATTGCTGGCTCAATCACAGAATGCCAGTGCCATTCAATTGATTTTGTCACAACTTTTCTCTCCAACAGCTTACTCTTTTAAGCAAATTATTGAAGCGAATTTATTTACGCAGCTCACCATTGAACAGCTTGCAGAACAGAGCAATCTAAGTATATCATCCTTCAAGAGAGAATTTGCAAAACTCTATGACGATACTCCCGCCAACTATATAAGAAACAAAAAACTGGAGAAAGCCGCCGAATTGCTCTTAATATCCGATGAACGCATTACTGATATCGCATTTGACTGCGGATTTAATGATCTGGCGACTTTTACAAAAAACTTCAGCGATAAATATCATATTTCCCCGTCAGGTTATCGTCAGGAGCAGAAAGAAAAATAACTGAAAAACTATTTTATACAAATTATACAGGCATTTCTTATTTCAATAAGGAGTGTTTTTTTTGAACTAAAATCTCAAATTCTTGAACGAAATCACAAAATCATTTCTGTGATTCTACCGCAAATTTGTACCATCAGTTTCAGGGAATGGAAATAGGCTCACAACTAAAAACTGAATGAGTATACATTTTAAATAATATCAATATGCATCTATCAATTTTAGGAATTTTTCATACCATCATTGGCATCACAGCACTTGTTGGCGCCATTATAGGATTTATCAAATATGGTAAAATCAATCTGGCTCAGCTATCCGGAAAGGTCTATTTTTACGGTACGCTCATCACCTCACTTTCAGCATTAGGAATCTCAAAAGCCGGAGGTTTCAATGCAGGGCATCTATTCTCGTTATTTATCATTGTTTTGATCTCTGCTGCGTATTTCCTGTTCTCAGGTAAAAAGGAAAGCAGGAAGGCAAGGTATTTTGAGAATTTTTTGCTGTCATTCAGTTTTTTCCTGTCTCTTGTTCCCACAATTAATGAGACTTTTACAAGAGTTCCCATTGGACATCCTTTGGCTAAAGATATCAAAGACCCGATCATTGGTCAGACTCTTCTTGTCGTTTTCCTGCTTTTTGTAATGGGATCTATCTTGCAGTTTATGAAGCAGAAAAAAGAGAATGTTGAAATTTCACGTCTTCAATAGGATATTTGTATTGAAAATTGGAAAATATAGAAAATAAAGCTGGATTCCTCCGGAATGACAAATACAACGCTTAGTTTATCTGTACCGTTTGTCATTCCGGAGGAATCTCTGTATAAATGAAAAGCCGGAAGATTGTTGGAAAACGCAAAGGCGCAAGGAGTTTTTCCAAGTTGCATATTTTTAAGGCGCAAAGATTTTATCTCCGATAAAATGCGATAATGTCAAAAACTGGATTATTTATCTGTATGAAGTTCTTTTTTTATCTCTGAAATATTAGCTAAGTTGTGTCTGAAAGTCGTCGCTCAAAGTCAAAACACCTTCTGCAATAGCATCCGGATGGGTGACAAAGCCTTTCAACTTTGAAGTTTTTCCTTTTAAAACAAGGTCTAAAAGCTGTTTATCAGATAATTTTTTACCGAAAATTTCAAAGGTAATTTTAAATCCACAGTTTTTGAAATCGGAACATCCTACTGCTGTTTTTCCTTTGATCAGGTTGTGTTCTTTACATTTCGGACATTTCGTTTCTTCCCAGGACTGAAGTTCTTTTTTCTGTGCAGGTTCTCTTTTTTTCTTTTCCTTTACTTCTTCTTTTTCTTCTTCCTGAAGGGTAATCACTTTTCCTTTTCCATATACTACTTTTTCAGTAAGTTCAGTAACCATCTGAATCAGTTCTTCTTTGAAAAGATTGGCTTCATACTCTCCTTTCTCAATCCTACGAAGTTTTGATTCCCATTCACCCGTCAGTTCCGGACTCTTTAAAAGCTCGTCTTCAATGGTGTCAATCAACTGAATTCCGGTTTGGGTAGCGATGAGGTTTTTCCTTTTTTTCTCGATGTATTTTCTTTTGAAAAGGGTTTCAATGATGTTCGCTCGCGTGGATGGTCTTCCGATCCCGTTGTTCTTCAACATTTCACGCAGCTCTTCATCTTCAACCTGTTTTCCGGCAGTTTCCATTGCTCTCAGCAATGTTGCTTCGGTATAAGGCTTTGGCGGCGTTGTTTTCCCCTGGTGAATCATCGGATCATGTGGTCCGGTTTCTCCTACAATAAATTCAGGGATCGTTTGTTCTTCTTCTTTTTCTTTTTCCTTATCGGTGGTTTCTTCTTTAGGTTCTTTGGCATAAACGGCTCTCCATCCTGCTTCAAGAACCTGCCTTCCGCTGGTTTTGAAAGGAATGGTTCCTACTTTTCCTTCCACCAGGGTATTGGAAATTTTACACTCCGGATAGAATACGGCTATAAAGCGCTTTGCAATCAGATCATAGATCAGTTTTTCTTCCCTGCTCAGATTCTGGGAAGGTGGAATTTCCGTAGGAATGATCGCATGGTGATCGGTTACTTTGGTATCATCGAAAACAGCTTTCGATTTTGGAATCGGAGCTTCCAGTAACGGAGCAATCAGATCCTGATAAGGATACATTTTCTGAAGAATTCCTGTTATTTTCGGATATAAACTCTCGGATAGATAAGTTGTATCAACACGTGGATAGGTTACGTGCTTCTTTTCATACAGACTCTGGATATAATTCAACGTGTTTTCTGCTGAATATCCATATTTTTTATTGGCTTCTACCTGAAGTCCGGTCAGGTCGAAAAGTCGTGGATTTTTTTCTTTTCCTTCTTTAATTTCGAAAGAAACAATTTCAAATGGGTTGACTTTAAGGTATTCCAATCCTTTTTCTGCACGTTCCAACGTTTTTAAACGATCGATTGCTGCACTGAAAAGAACATCACGGTATTTGGTCTTCAGTTCCCAATATTCTTCTGTGGTAAAGGCATCAATTTCTTTCTGGCGCTGCACCAGCATGGCCAATGTGGGAGTCTGTACCCTTCCAATGGAAAGAACGGCTTTATTTCCGCCAAACTTCTTCGTAAAAAGCCTGGTCGCATTGATTCCCAACAACCAGTCTCCTATGGCTCTGGCATTTCCGGCCAGATAGAGGTTTTTATAATCTTCTGCAGGTTTTAAACTTGCAAATCCTTCTTTAATCGCATCTTCCGTCAATGAAGAAATCCATAAACGCTGGATGGGTTTGTTGCATTTTGCTTTCTGCAATACCCAGCGCTGAATGAGTTCTCCCTCCTGCCCGGCATCCCCACAGTTGATAACCTCATCACATTCTTCAACCAATCTTTCAATCACTTTAAACTGATTTTCAACGCCTTTATTCGGGATCAGCTTGATACCAAAACTGCTGGGAATAATCGGCAGTGAAAAAAGATTCCAGGATTTGAACTGAGGGCCGTAGTCGTGAGGTTCTTTCAGGGTACAAAGATGTCCGAACGTCCATGTTACGCAATAGCCGTTTCCTTCCATATAACCTTGTTTAGGCGTGGTAGCGCCCAATACTTTGGCGATATCTCTGGCAACACTGGGTTTCTCGGCAATACATAATTTCATGAACTCGGGTTTATGGAAAGAGTGCAAAAATCGGGATTTTTTTTGGATTTTGCTAATTTAGTTGGGAGCTGATCTTTAATAAGTTGTAGGCACCAGTATCCCAAACCTCCCAGCAATATTAATGATTATGAGCTGACAAACATTACTTTTTCTGCACCATTTAGTATATTCAGCTCCAGCCTTTCAATAAGAAAATTGATATCCTCAACAAACTTCTCCTTCAGATAACCATCTTCAATATCATGACCATATACTATCTTTTTATAGAAATCAGGTTGATTTTTTAATGCATTCTTCAATTGTACCAGGTTAGATTTTAAAACCTCCAGATCAATATATTCTTCATAAAAATGCCAGAAATCCAATATTTTCAGGTCTATATGTAAGACTCTTTCTATTTGACACAATAATCGGTCATCATCTTCCGGACTCTCATCTGTCATCACCAGATTTAAACCGTCTCTTCCGTCAAAATAGTATTGATCTCTCAAGTCCAGATATTGCCATAAAGGCTCCTCTTTATCAAATACAAAACTTATTTCAAGTCCGAATCCCATATCATTTTCTTAAAAAGTAAATATAACAAAAAGCCCCCTTAT
This sequence comes from Chryseobacterium sp. D764, assembly GCF_019317325.1. Lineage (NCBI taxonomy): Bacteria > Pseudomonadati > Bacteroidota > Flavobacteriia > Flavobacteriales > Weeksellaceae > Chryseobacterium > Chryseobacterium sp. D764. The sequence continues at coordinate 1,712,831 of NZ_CP079219.1, forward strand.
AAAAAGAGGGCCGGATCAACAATGTAATGAAACTAGGTTCATTATTTTTTTTGAGCTTCTGAAATGGCATCAGCAATTCCTCCGCCTGCGGTTTCAAAGAAAGCAGGGCCAGCCAGAAGATATACTTTTTCTAATTTTTTTGTAGTGGATAATTTGTGTTCTTTCAGGTAATTTTCAGAACGGTTGGCGTGTACAATTCCTCTTACTACATTTCCGGCTACCAAAGCAGTTGGAGAGTCTATTCCGGCATCTTTCAGATCGCTGGCAAAGGCAAAGTTGGTAACACCTAACCTCATCGCTTCGCGGGCAGCCACTTCTCCTACAGAAGTCATTAAATCTGGAGTGAACTTGTTGCGGTCACCTAAGCCAATCAATAATAATTTCTTTGCAGACATAGATCCGGCAGGAGGTGTAATTAAAAGGGTTTCCAAAGAATGTCCCTGGAACTGTCCTGCCTTTCTGATATTGGTTAATTCTCCTTTTAAAGCTTCATCCAGGTGAACCAATCCGTTCAATTTAGCAGGTAAAGCCTGAGCACTGAAGATGTCTCCTTCTGTATATTCGAACACACAGGCTACCTGAAGCTGAGCATCGGCAGAGGAAGGCCCCTGTACTAATCCTACCATGGAGATTCCGTCTACAGTTCCCCATGTTTTAGAGGTTCCGATAGCGGTTGTTTTTGCAGGTGTTGTAGTAGTTGTTTGTGCAAAATTTAACGTTGAAAATGCTAAAGCTGCGATTACCAGTGATTGTTTTAGTGTATTTTTCATGAGATTTATTTTTGTTGTCAGTTGTTTTTTGTTGCTTGTTGAGTGTTTTTGTTGGATAACGCAAGGACGCTAAGTTTTTCCTGATGCTTTTTTTAAGGCGCAAGTCGCTTTGCTCCGGCTATTTTTATTTTTTCAAAGGTAGTTTCAGTGATCAAGAGGTACATTGATGTGGGATAATTTTGGTGCAGATTTTAGGATATTCTTGTATTTTTTATAACATCATATTTCTTTTAAAATTTAAATACAATTCTGGAGTTGATAAAGAGTCCGTCTTTGTGGTTATCGATCACCTCGTTGATGAATTCGCCTGTATTGAAATATTGTATTCCTGTATTAAAGGTTAAGAATTTATTGATTTTATAATTAAAGCTTCCTAAGAAAGCAGTTCCGATGTATCTTTTCTTTGAATTTGAGGACGGCAGGTTCAATGTTCCGCTCGGTCTGTAAATTCCGTCCTGGGTAGAATATCTCCAGTTGAAAACGACATCTGCCTGAACGGTTATTTTTTCACTCAAATCTACGGTTGCATAAGGATGGATATCAATCAGATTGACAGGACCAATCTGAGGATTAAATCCAAAATATCCGCCTTTCGGATACAGAGGATTGAATGTTCCCAGTTTTCCGTCTCCTTTATTGCTGTCTCCTGAAATATAATCATTTCTGAGATTGATGGTCGGTTTTCCTTTTACATTTTCAAACATATATCCGATGTCTGCAGAAGCCGTCCATGCACTGATATTTCCTTTATTGAAGTTTCCGAATTGATAAGCTGCTTCAAAATTGTAGATAAAACCACCACCATATCTCCAGAATCTCCCTCCGAAAGTATGTCTGGTCTCATCTGAAATTCCGTCTTCAAAGCGTACATCTTTTCTGTGAATTCCCAAATAATACAGCTCCAGATTTCCACTTCTGGGAATAATCAAGGTATTGTAACTTCCCCAAAGATTGATAGATTTTGAAGAGGTATTATCAAATGCTCCGGGACTGATTTCACTGGCAGCCATCATAAAGGCATCAGATCTGAAATTCCCTCTTTTGTACATGAATTTTACGCCATCGAAATACAATCTTAAATTCGGTCCTTCTCTTACTGAGATCAGTCTTCCGCTTCCATAATCCAGTTCTTGCCTTCCCGCACGCACCGTCAGCTTTTCTTTGTCATTTTTCAGGATATCTACATCAATGAAGAGATTCTGGATATTCAAATGGTCTTCATCAATTGGCCTTGGTCCGTTCTTTCTTCCGTTTTCCCAGGCACTTCTCACCTGTCCGAAAATTCTTACCCGCGAGCCCAGATGCAAATCAGCGTGTATATTATATCTCTGAATCAGAAAGGGATTGCTTCCAATTCCTGATCTTCCCCAATCTTCATTATTAAAATCCACAAATTCCAGTCTTGCTTCTCCTCCCAATGACAGATAGTTGTTGTTTTCTGTAACCGGGATATATTTTATGGAGTTATAAAAAGTTTTTGCAGAGTCTTTATATGCAGCATAATCTTCATCAAACCTCATCAGCTTAAACTGAGCAGAAAGCTGAGTGGGAATAAAAATCTGCAGAAAGAGTACAATAGCAACCAGTTTTTTCATGATTATTTCTTTGTTAAAAAATTATCAACTGAGTATTTTCCAGATCCCATAAACAGTAAAAACAGACAACATAAGCTGTACATAAAGGGGGTATCTTTCACTAATAATGCGTCATTCCAATGAAGGATAAAGTAACCTGTAAGGGTCACCGCCAAGATGGGCAATACTGCAATTCTTGTGAGAAACCCAAAGATGACAAACACCGGAAACACCAGATTGGCGGCATCAGCAAAAAGACTGTTGAATGCTTCCGGAAGGTGTAGTGGATTTGGAACCTGCTCTGCTTCTGAAACGCCTACCCCTAATTTTTTTAATCCGTGGGCTACGATTAATTCTACAGAAAGTAAGATCCTGAAAACCAACAGTGCAGTATCTGTTAATTTTCCTGCCGGATTGGTATTGGTGATAATATGGATTAACTTTTTCATGATTTAAATAGAATTTTTAAGAATGAAATTGAGGGGATTTTGTTTAACCGCAGATGACACAGATGATTGTGCTTACTTTGATGTTGTGGCAGGTTTTGCGTGTAAGACCACCCCGTCAAAAATTCAAAGAATTTTTGCCACCCTCCAGAGAAGGGGAATTTTTACCCTCTTCAGTTGAAATACTTGTAGCTTTTGTGGTTTAAAACTATTTTGTTTGATAACCTCCGTAATATTTTACAGGTGACCAGTCCGGAATGACCGGAAGAGATACCGGAGCGGCAGTTTTATAAGTTTCGTCTCCGTAAACTACTTTTCCGTCTACAATCGTCAGTTTGGAAGTAATATTTTTAATGTCTTCATCATTGACCGTGAAATAATCTTTGTCTAAAATGGTAAGGTCTGCAAAATATCCCTTTTGTATTTTTCCTTTCTGATAGTCTTTTATTAATTCATATCCGCCATAAGTAGAAAGGGATAAGGCTGTCTTTCTATCCAGGGTATTTTCTTTACCCATTACCTGGTTTCCCCCGATTGTTTTTCCTGTAGTAATCCAGTATAAAGCAACCCATGGATTGTAGCTTGCTACTCTGGTTCCATCCGTTCCCAATCCTACAGGAATGCCCATTTCAAGCATTTTTTTCACCGGAGGAGAAGCTAAAGCAGGCTTTTTTCCGTATCTGTGGATGAAGCTTTCTCCCTGATAAGCCATTCTGTGCTGTATGGCAATTCCGCCACCCATTGCTTTAATTCTTTTCATATTGTCTTCAGTCACGGTTTCAGCATGATCAATAAACCAGACCAATCCGTTCAAAGGAGTTTCTTTGTTGACTTCTTCAATGACATTCAAAAATCTTGTAATACTTTCATTATAGGTCGCATGAATTCTGAAAGGCCATTTATTTTTTACCAGAAGGCTTACGACTTCTTTCATATTTTTTTCCATGGTTGCAGGAAGCTCCGGTCTTGGGAAAAGGAAGTTTTCAAAATCAGCTCCATCTGATACCAGGTTTTCCCCGCCTCCATTTACATGATAATCTATTTCGTTGAAATCATTGTGGCCATGGTCGTCAATCTCTACCATCCCTATCCATTTGGTATAATCTGCGAGTTCGGATCCTTTTTTCTGAGCAAATAAATAGTAAGGTAAACGAACAGTAATTTTCCCTTCTTTGTTCAATTGGTCTGTCGTTCCGTAATCATCGGGAAAATTCTGAAATCCTCCTCCTGCATCCATTACCGCAGTAACACCTAATCTGTTCAGCTCAGTCATGTACTGAAGGGTAGAATTTACTTTTTCTTCTTCTTTCAGCTCCGGCAATTTGGCTAATGTTGAATAAAGAATAAATGCATTGGGCTCTGCCACCAGTAAACCTGTAGGATCTCCGTTGTTTTCTTTCTCAATTAAACCTTGTGCAGGATTAGGAGTTTCTCCATTGATATTGAGTTCCTGTAACCCCGCTTTGTTCAGCCATGCTTTCCCATAAAGGTACATGATGAAAGTGGGTACATTTCCTGTTGCTTCATTAATTTCAGCCAGTGTAGGAAGTCGTTTTTCTTCAAACTGATATTCATTCCAGCCTCCAATCACTCTTACCCATTGTCCTTTTGGGGTTCTCTGCGCCTGTTCTTTCAGCATTTCCAGCGCTCTTTTTAAAGATTTCACGCCATCCCAGCGAAGTTCAGTATTGTAAAATCTTCCTCCACGAATCACATGCAAATGGCTGTCAAACAATCCAGGGATTACTCTGTTTCCTCTGGCATCAATGACTTTTGTATTGCTGCTTTTTAATTTTAAAATCTGGGCATTCGTTCCGGTTTGTAAGATTTTATGGTCTTTTATAGCTACAGCCTGTACTTCAGGATTTTTATCATCCATTGTGGTGATCTTCCCATTGGTAATAATCATATCTGCTTTCTGAGCGTGCAGGATTCCTGTCCCTAAAACGGCAGAAAATATAAGTGTATTCAGTAATTTCATTATTTCAATATTTAAGTTTGAAGGTTTCGGCAGGCTTTCAGCCTGCCGAAACAGACCATTAATGTTTTAACATTTCCTGAGCATACTGAATTCCAATACCGTAAGCTCCACCATATTTTTTCATCAAATCATTGACTGGTTTGTAGGTTTCTTTTCTTGCCCAGTCTCTCTGAAGTTCCAATACATACTGAACAGAAGTAATAGGATGTGCTCCGGCCTGAACCATACGGGTGATTGACTGATCATGAGCTTCTTTAGAAATATCCCCTGAAGCATCTGTTACCACATATACATCATATCCCTCGTCAATAGCTGATAATACTGGTCCTACGATACATACACTTGTCCATAATCCTGCGAAAACCAGTTTCTTTTTATTTTTGCCTGTAATTGCTTTGTGAGCATTAAGATCTTCCCATGTATTCATTGTAGTTCTGTCTACATATCCGCTTGTTGCTTCAGGATATACTTCTGAAATTTCAGGGAAAACAGGTCCGCTGAATGATTTTTCTGCCACCGTTGTTACCACTGTTGGAACATTAAAAATCTTTGATCCTCCCGCTACAAGTGCCACATTGTTTCTTAATTCTTCCATGCTGATACTTTTTGTTGCAAAAGCCATCTGCCCTTCATGGTCTATCAATACCACAGCATGATTAGTAGGATTTAATAATGATTTTCCAGGGTTTTGAGCGGATGCTGTTAATGATAATAAACCAGCTGCAAATGATAGGATTAATTTTTTCATAATGATTTAATTTAAGGGTTGCTATTTCTGTTGAATTTTTATTTATAGTGTCATTGGCACGTCAATCACAAGGATTTCTGTACCTTCTTTTAGTGCTTTAATATTGACATCCTGAATATCCCAGACTCCGAATCCATCACGTTCTTCCAAAGTCTCTCCGCCTATTTCTGCGCTTCCTTTAAGAATGAAAACATACATTCCGTTTCCTTTTTTTCTGATCTGATAAAGTGTTTCTGTATTCTGATCAAAAGTTCCCAGATGAAACCAGGCGTCCTGATGAATCCATACTCCTTCGTCATCCGCATTGGGGGAAAGGATCTGTTGAAATTTATTGTGTCCTTTCGTTTTGTCTAAAGTGATCTGGTCATATCTTGGAGTGATATTTCTTTTTTTCGGGTAGATCCAGATCTGAAGAAATTTTACAAGCTTATCACTGTTTTTGTTGAACTCACTGTGCATGATTCCGGTTCCTGCACTCATCACCTGGATGTCTCCGCTTCTGATTACTGCTGTGTTCCCCATGCTGTCTTTATGTTCAAGATCACCTTCCAAAGGAATACTGATGATCTCCATATTGTCGTGAGGATGTGTTCCGAAACCTCTTCCTGCTTCCACTTTATCGTCATTCAGGACTCTCAGGACTCCGAAGTGCATTCTTTCAGGATTGTAATAATTGGCAAAACTGAAAGTGTGCTGGCTTAATAACCATCCGTGGTCTGCTTTTCCTCTTGAGTCTGCTCTGTGGATGACAGAGTTATCTTTTATTTTTGATTCTGTATTAGGAAGATGATTGTATCCGATGGGTTCTAATGGTTCGATCTCATCAATCTCGTTTTTCATAGCATTTGCCAGAGAAGCTGATGCTACAAACATTCCTGTTCCGAGTAATCCTTTTTTTAAAAAATCTTTTCTGTCCATATCTACGTTGTTATTTGTTCGTTTTTGATATGACAAATGTAGAGCGCTGAAAAACCCTGCACATTTAACTAGTTTAATAAATGACTTTGCAGCAAAAAAAAATGCCGGATACTTGTGTAACCGGCAGTATGATGATATTTAAACTTTTGAGGTATGTAAGAGTATTTAAGAATAACTATGTTTAGATTCCTACGGAATGACAAATAATACGCTTTTTCTCTCCATACAGTTTGTCATTCCGTAGAATCTCACCGTTGTATTCATCAGTATTTATTCTTGAATTGATAAAATAAAAGAGAGGGTTCTTAAAACCTAAAGGTTATTTCTCCTTTGAGGCAAGACGTTTTCTGATGGTACTTACAAATTCTTTTGAAACCCCAAGGTAGGAAGCAATATAATATTGTGCTACTCTTTGTGGGATTGAAGGATATACTTTAATAAATTCAAGGTATCTGTCTGAGGCAGTTTTGGAAATGGTATTGACCAATCGGCTTTGCAGTGTTGCCAGATTCCTCTGAACCAGCATTCTGAAAACTCTTTCAAATTTAGGGACTTCCTGCAGTAGTTTTTCTTTTGTTGCAGGATTCAGCATATAGATTTCCGAATCTTCCAGCGTTTCAATATACACTTTAGAAGGTTTCTGTTCCTGAAATGAGGCAATATCACTGATCCACCAGTCTTCAATGGCAAACAGCAAAGTGACTTCAGATCCATTATCATCCAAACAATACATTCTAAGACATCCTTTGTGAATATAGCCTTCAAACTGACAGATCTCTCCTTCTCTCAGCAAAACGGTTTTCTTTGGAAACGACTGGCAAGAGAGCAGATCTGTAAATATTTTTTCTTCTTCGGGGGTGATTGAGATAAATCGGGTAATATTTTTGATGATATTTTCAAACATAATGTCAGGTTTACCCCTGCAAATTAGGAAAAAGACTGTAAACTTCATTCTTTAAAAGTCCACTTCCTCCTCCGTAATGCTCAATCACTTTAACATCTTTATGTAAATCAGCGCAAAATATTTTAATATCTTTTTCAAAATCTTCATCAAGTCCTGAACTTAGAAGAACAATATCTACCGCATTATCTCTTATATATTCATAACAGAAATTTTCCTCACTTTGTATTTCGGCAGTCCAACCTTCATTATTTTCTATAATTCTTTTTAAAGTCTCGAGAATTTCCTGATTCTTTCCAATGACTAAAAAATGTAATGTTTTCATGTTTTAAGATTTAAAATTCAAGGTTCAGAGTTTAAAGTTTATAGCTGTTGATCTCACTTTTACAAGTGCTTATTCCCTGTAATCTTCAGTTCGTTCAGATCCAATTGAGATTCTGCTTTTCTTATTTCGTCTTCGCTGAAGCGTTTTTCACGTTTCATTTGAAACAGTTCTTTTCTCTGCAGGGCAAATATATCCAGCATCACATTGTGATATTCTGCCATATCGTTTCGTCTGTTGGTACACATTTCCAAAGAGTTTAAATGATTCTGATGAAGTTTAATATCGGTTTCCAGAGCTTTTTTAAAATTCTCAAGCAGACTATTGCTGTTCACCAATTCATTATATTCTTTATCAAGCTTTTGGACAGCAAGCTTATCCAGTCTCATTTGAATCCCGGCCTGCTGTTCATGGGAAGGAAGAATAGGATCAATTTCCTGAATTTTTGTCAATTTGATCACCAAAGGCAGTGTCAATCCCTGAAACACCAATGTCACAAAAATGACCACAAATGTGATAAAAATGATCAGGTTTCTCATCGGAAATTCGGCCTGACTGTTCATCATTACTGGTATTGACAAAGCTGTAGCCAAAGATACAACTCCTCTCATTCCTGCCCATCCTATAATTAAAGGATTTTTCCATCCCGGACTTGGATCACGGCGGGCTTTTTCACTCAGCCATCTTGGGATATGAGCCACAGGATAAATCCATAACAGACGTACTATAATAACGATCAAACTTATAATTAAACCATATTTGATTCCTTCCATTAATGAAATTTCGCCCAATCCATTGATGATATCCGGAAGTTCAAGACCTATTAATACAAAGACTAAAGCATTCATTACGAAAATCAGAGTATTCCAGACTCCTGTCATATTGATTCTTGTAGTTCCTGTTTTAAAAATTTCATGAGCACGGAAAGACATAAATAAACCTCCACTCACTACAGCCATTACTCCCGAAAAATGAAAATGTTCTGCAGAAAGAAACAGAATATAAGGCGTAATTACGGTAATGGCAGCATCAATAGCGGGTGTAGTAGGTAAAAACCGGTGAATTGCATAAAAAATATGAGCTCCGGCAATTCCTATTACAATTCCCATTCCTGCTACCAGAAAAAACTGCCCTGTTGCTTCATGCATTGAAAAAGCTCCTGTCATTACTGCGGCCAGCGCAAATCTGAAAACAATCAGTGAAGACGCATCATTAATCAGGCTTTCTCCTTCCAGTATAGCAAGAGTGCGTTTTGGAACTTTTAATCCTTTTAAGACTGTGGTGGCAGCAACAGCATCCGGTGGTGAGACAATTCCTCCCAATAAAAACCCTAATGCCAGTGTAAATCCGGGAATCAGCATCTGTGAAGTATAGGCAACTACCAGAGAGGTCAGAAATACAAGACCAAAAGCCAGCAGGCTGATGGGACGTTTCCATTTCCAGAAATCATTCCATGAAGTATACCAGGCTGCTTCATACAAAAGAGGAGGTAAAAAAATTAAAAATATAATTTCGGGATCCAGCTTTAAAACAGGAACTCCTGGAATAAAACTAATTCCTAATCCGGCGAGCACCAGAAAGATAGGATAAGCAATTTTAATCCGTTGTGCCAGCATGACCAGCATCATGACGAGTAATAAAAGTCCCAGTATTAAAAGTAGTTGTTCGTGCATTTTCTTTAGGTTATAAGTTTTGGCTAAAGCCAATGGAATATTTATTTTCTTAAGGCAGGCTAAAGTCCACCTCTATTGAATAATTAATGATGCTTGATAGATTCCTCCGGAATGACAAATATTACGCCTTATCTATCCATTCACTTTGTCATTCCGGAGGAATCGTAACTTTACTTAAACACATTAAAGGTCTTTAAAAATTACGAATAATTTTAAAGTTAAAATACTTATTTAAATAGTATCAAGTTAGCCAATTCAATTTCTTCCTCATTAATAGAATGTCCAAAATTGGCATATACTTTTTCTGTCACCTCAGCATTCATTTCTCGTAAAATATTGGCTGTAGCATATACTCTTTCTACAGGAACATGAAAATCAGGGTTGCTGGTTCCCAGAAAAACAGGGGTTCCGGCGAAATCTCCTTTATAGTTTTCACGATTGATCTTATCTCCTATCACTCCACCAATAATGGCTGCTGCTCCACCGAACTTCTGAGCATTGCGGGCCAGAAATTCAAGGGTAAGGCAGGCTCCCTGAGAAAATCCGAAAAAGTATATATTTTCCGGTTTAATTCCTGCTTTTACGGCAGCTTTTACTGTTTCTTCAACCATTTCAAGGGCTGATGATAACCATGGTTCGTTTTGTTCTACCGGTGCTATAAATGAAAAAGGATACCAGGTATGATTCAAAGCCTGTGGGGCTAATAAAGCATAGTCTTTTACATTCAAATGTTGAGATAAACTCAGAATATCCTGAGCGCTTCCTCCACGTCCATGAACCATAATCAAAGCTTTTTCTGCCTGGTTTAATGGAATTCCTGCTGTTTTTATATTTAAAATATGACTCATTATTTCTATCTGAATTTTTCTGTTGGATAATTAATTGCGGGAAGAACTTCTTTCAGACGTTCTCGTCTTTTTTCAAACTGCTGCGGCAACTGCAGATCTTCTCCTAAAAATGCGGCCTCTTCATCTACATCGAAACCAGGGCCGGAAGTTGCAATTTCAAATAAAACACCTCCTGGTTCTTTAAAATATACGGAAGTAAAATATTTTCTGTCTTTCACTTCGGTATGTTCCAGTCCGTAGGCATTTAATCTTTTTACCATTTCAAGCTGAGAGGCCGCATCCGGAGTAGCGAAAGCTACATGATGAACAGTTCCTCTTCCAGCTAATCCTTTCAATGCATTAGGAGTAGACAATAGATCTACATATTTTCCAGGCATATTTTCTGTTCCCAATCTCAGTCTGTCAGGAGTTTCCTTAATCACTTTATGATCCATCTGAGTGGTCAGAAGAGCGGCCGTTCTTTCATAGGCATCCTGCCAGATTTCTACGTGATGAATTCCTTTGACGGCATAATCTTTAGGAATATAACCATTGTAATATCCTTTTCTTTCATCCTTATCATTGAAAACCAACTCCAAACCCAATCCGTCAAAATCTTCAAGATAAATAAAAACTTCTTCTGAGAATCTTTGCTGTGGCTGTTCGAAAGGAATATTAAACTGTTCCAGACGGTTCATCCAATAATCCAGAGCTTCTATAGAAACTGAAAATGCAGTCGTATTGAGCATTCCTTTCCCGTGTCTGCCATTGATCAGATCTTTGCCATACGGAAAAGTAGTCATGCTCGTTCCCGGTGTTCCGTATTCGTCCCCGAAATAAAAATGATAAACATCTGAGTAATCAAAATTGACCGTTTTTTTGACTAAACGAAGGCCCAAAACGCCAGTGTAAAAGTCTATATTTTCCTGTGCATTGCCGGTAATTGCCGTAACGTGATGCAGTCCTGTGATAAGTTTCATTGTGTTGAAATTGTTAATTAATTATTGTGATGGATAAAAAGGCAAAATTACGAAAGGGTAAAATAGCAAATAAACGAAGAAGGCGGAATGGTAAAAGGAAGAAAAATCTCTAGGATTGTTTCCAGAGGCAACATACAATGTTTAGATTCCTACGGGATGACAAGGTGGACGGATAAATAAAGCGCATAGTTTGTCCATTCCGAAGGAATCTATGCTCTTACCATCTCAAATTCTCTTACTCTCAAACCTTAAAACTCGTATTCAAAACCCCGAAACTCAAAAACCCACATCCCGAAACTCGCCTCTCAAACTCACTACAGTTCTTCTTTCATCCACACATCATTATATTCTTCCGGATGACGTTTGAACTGTGCGTGAACATACGGACATAACGGCAGAATTTTTAAATCGTTTTCTCTTGCGTAGGAAACCAATCTTTCTAATAAAATTTTAGCAAAACCTTTTCCTTCATATTCCGGATGTACCTCAGTATGATAAACCGTCAGTTTTTTTCCAATGACTGAAATATCCATTTTACCTGCTTTATGATCGTCTGAGAAAAGCTGGATTTCTCCTTTTCTTCCTTCTAAAACTATTTCTGTTCTTTCCATTTTATTGTTTTTAATTCTTAATTCAAAATTAGCATCTTTATCAGAGCCGGCCGATGATCTATGATAACTTCGGAAGTACTCCTTCTATTTTCTCACGCATTCCTTCGTACTGTGCAGGAAGCTTCAGGTTTGTTCCCAACTCATTCAATGGCTCATCCACAGTGAACCCCGGATTGTCAGTTGCAATTTCAAACAAAACACCTCCCGGCTCACGGAAATACAATGAATAGAAATAATCTCTGTTGATTTTCGGAGTAATGCTTAGTCCAGCAGATAATACTTTTTCACGATATTCCATCAGAACGTTGTCATCTTTCACTCTGAATGCAATATGATGATTGGTTCCGGCAGCATTTCTTCCCGCAGGAATTGTACTGTTTTCAATAATATCTACAAGATTTGCCGTATCAATTGCATCGGTAGCCAATCTGTATCTTTCTCCTTCCTGTTTCTGCAAATCGTAACCTAAAACATCAGTCAGAACTTTTATTGTAGGATCTGCTTTTTTTAAGGTTAAAGTTACATTATGGAATCCTTTCAATGCATATTCATCTTTGATGTCATCAGTTGTCCATACTTTTCTGCTGTCTTCACCTGCAGGTTCTATCAACTGTAACTGTAGACCGTCAGGATCTTTAAAAGAAATCATCTTTTCTCCAAATACTTCTTCTTCTTCCACATTTACATTAAAGCTTTGCAATCTGTTTTTCCAGAACTCAAGACTTCCTTTGGGTACTGAATATCCAATATGGGTAGCCATTCCGCTTCCGTTATTTCCTTTACCAATTCCTTCCCATGGAAAGAAGGTAAGAATGGTTCCCGGTGTTCCGTTTTCATTCCCAAAATAGAAATGATAAGTTCCCGGATCGTCAAAATTCACTGTTTTTTTCACCAGTCTTACTCCTAAAACCTGAGTATAAAAATCTAAATTTCTTTTGGCATTGTCTGCTATTGCAGTAATATGATGCAGACCTAATATTCTATTGTCCATTGTCTTTAATTTTTATGCTAAATTACAGTGAACAGAAATGCTGCGCATTTAACTAGTTTAATAAATAAAAAGATCCAATGATCTTGTCGCGTTAATCTGATAATAATAAGTTGATTTAAAATTCACAGATTTAATAGGAGTTCCGGCAATAAATAAATTAAGGTTTATAAATAATCTACAAAATAAAAATGCATCAGAATAAATTTCTACCTGTTTTCTTTTTAACAATATAAAAATTATTTAATTCTCATAAATTTCAATTTATTTTACATTTTTGATAATGAAAAACAAGCAATATTTTCTATGTTTTTTGAAATAAAAAAGAACTAAAACTGTTTTTTAATTAAAAAAAACAGTAAACAAATAACTAATAAAACACTAACAAACAACACATTAAACTATTAATAATAAATTAATATTTAAAATGTCTACTTTTTTAGTGGACTAATAAAAATTAAATTATATATTTGCAAACGTATTCAGGAAATAGAATAAAATGAAGACAGAATTAAAAAATAATTTAATTAAGAAACATACCATCAAAAACATGATGAAGGATATCTGTATGCCTGTGCATCGAGAATACTGTGGTTGACCTTACTTTTATTTAGACATATTTTAAAGGCTTTACCACATGGTAGAGCCTTTTTTTATTGAACACAACAACATTAAAAAAATAAAAATGAATAATTCTAAAAACAAATGGTTGATTCCATTGGCTTTTACAAACATCTATGTGATATGGGGAATTACGTTTTTAGCTATTTCATTTGGCTTAAAAGGTTTTCCGCCATTCATTCTTTCGGGGTTAAGATTTCTGGTTGCCGGAATTCTGATGATAGGATATCTTCTTTCTAAAGGAGAAAAAGCAAATTCTCTGATCAACTGGAAGAAAAATGCAATTACCGGTATTCTTATTCTTACCGGAGGAACAGGACTCGTAGCCTGGGGAGAACAATATGTAACGGCTTCAGAAGCGGCCATTTCTATTGCAACCGGCCCGTTCTGGTTTATTGCAATCGACAGAAAAAACTGGAAATATTATTTCTCAGATAAATTTATTCCGATAGGATTGGCCATTGGATTTGCAGGATTAATTATGTTTTTAAAAGGCAGTGTAAACTCAAATGCTGCTCATGCTATTGCTAATGAAAATCTACGTATTACCGCCTTTATTGTGTTGGGCTTAAGTTCCATCGCATGGGTACTGGGATCTTTATATTCAAAGAAAAATCCAGCTTCTCAATCTACCTTTATGAATATTGCTCAACAGCTTATAGTAGCGGGATTAGCTTCATTTTTAATTGCTTTTATGAGAAAAGAATGGACTGGTTTTTCAGTTTCTGCAGTTCCATTATCGGCATGGTTTGGGGTTCTATTTTTGATCTTCTTTGGATCGATAGTCGCTTATTTGTCGTACATTTGGCTTCTGTCCGTAAAACCCGCTGCCTTGGTAAGCACTCACACCTATATCAATCCTATTGTAACAGTGATTGCAGGCTGGATTGTTGCCAACCAAAGCATCAATGGAGGTCAGCTGTATGGTTTATTCATCATATTGCTGGGAGTACTTCTAACGAATGTCACCAAGTATTTCAGACTTTCAAAACGGTCAAAGGTAAAAATCAGAAGAGTAAGAAGATTTTTTAACAGAGCAGGCAGGCCATATCAGCCTATTTAAACAGAATACAAAATCAGAATGATAGAAATCAGAAACATATCGAAAACATTTCACCAGAAAAAACAGTCCTTTAAGGCATTGGATAAGGTGAGTTTAAATATAGAGAAAGGAGATATTGTAGGAATTATCGGTTTTTCGGGTGCAGGAAAAAGTACCCTTATCCGTACAGTAAATTTACTGGAAAGACCGGATGAAGGGCAGATTATTATTAATGGAAAAGATTTTACCCAGCTCAATTCTAAGCAATTGGCTGAGGAACGTAAAAAAATTGGGATGATCTTCCAGCATTTCAATCTTCTTTCTTCAAGAACTGTTTTTGATAACGTAGCTCTACCTTTGGAACTGGATCATAGCAGTAAGGATGAAATCAACAGAAAAGTCAACGAACTACTGAGGATCGTAGGGCTTGAAGATAAAGCCAATGATTATCCCAGAAGTCTTTCAGGAGGACAGAAACAGAGGGTAGCTATTGCAAGGGCTCTAGCTAATGATCCTCACCTTCTGCTTTGTGATGAAGCAACCAGTGCGCTGGATCCGGCTACAACGCAATCTATTCTGCAGCTTTTAAGAGATATCAATCAGAGACTGGGAATTACCATCCTTTTAATTACCCACGAAATGGAAGTTATCAAAGCGGTCTGCAACCACGTTGCAGTGATCGACAAAGGAAAATTATTAACAAAAGGAACTTTAAGCGAGATTATTTCGGACAAAGAGAACCCGATAATCCGGCAATTTATAAATTCAGACATCATGACCCTGCCACAGGAATTCATTAGCAGACTGCAGAAAGAACCCAAAGACGGTTTATTTCCGCTTGTCGAAATAGAACTTAACGAAAACATCAGTGTTGAACAAATTCTTTCAGCGCTATACAATCAATATAAAATCCCTTATAAACTTTTAAAGGCTGACGTAGAATATTTCGGAAATTCAAATTTTGGAAAAATTTTGCTGCAGCTTCAGGGTGAGGCTGAAGAAAACCAACAGGCGATCTATTATTTCAACCAAAATAAAATTCAAAATACAGTAAAAGGATATGCTTAGTGATACGGTAATTGCCCTTTTGGCAAAAGGAACCTGGGAAACGGTTTATATGACATTTTTATCCGGATTTTTTGGATTTGTACTTGGACTTCCGGTGGGAATCATGTTATTTTTAACCAGAAAAGGACAACTGCTGGAAAATGCAGTCTATCATAGAGGACTATCTATTCTGGTTAATATTTTCCGTGCCATCCCTTTTATTATTCTGATCGTATGGATGATTCCTTTTACGAGAATTCTGGCAGGAACTTCTATTGGAGTAAATGCAGCTTTGGTTCCGCTAAGTGTGGGGGCAGCTCCGTTTATTGCGAGACTTGTTGAGAACAGCCTTATTGAGGTTCCTCATGGTCTTATAGAAACGGCAAGAGCCTTGGGAGCTTCTCCTTTACAGATTATCAGAAAAGTATTGCTTCCTGAAGCACTTCCTTCTTTAATCAACAATGCCACAATCACTTTGATTACGCTTGTAGGATATTCTGCAATGGGTGGTGCTGTAGGTGCAGGCGGACTTGGACAGGTTGGCTATCAGTATGGTTATATCGGATATGATATTGTCATTATGAATACGGTATTAATTTTACTGGTTCTGCTGGTCTTCATCATTCAATTTGCGGGAGACCGGTTATCAAAAAGATTTGATCACAGGTAGTTGAGTTTGGGATGCGAACTGGAAAGTATATTATTTTACTCATTTGTTCTGTCCTAATCCATTTAAATAAAAAATAGAATGAAAAAAATAAAGATTTTTGGTGTAATAGCTGCCGGAATACTGCTGTTCAGTGCTTGTTCGGGAAGAAAAGATGATCCGAACTTTATCCGGGTAGGAATCACCTATGGTCCGGAACAGGAAATTGCTGAGGTTGCCAAAAAAGTAGCTAAGGATAAATATAATCTGGATGTGGAACTTATTCCTTTTAATGATTATGTAGTTCCCAATGAAGCCCTGACAAACGGAGATATTGATGCCAATGCTTTTCAGCATCTTCCTTATCTGGCAGAGCAGTCCAAGCAGAGAGGATACCATCTTGTACCTGTAGGAAATACATTTGTATACCCTATTATAGCCTATTCAAAAAAGATTAAAAATATCAGTCAGCTGCAGGAAGGCAACACTGTTGTTATTCCCAATGACCCAACCAATGGAGGACGTTCCCTGCTTCTGCTTCAGAAAGGAGGTCTGCTAAAATTAAGACAAGGTGTAGGACTTCTGCCAAAAGTAACAGATATTACAGAAAACCCGAAACAGCTGAAAATCATGGAGATTGAGGGAGCCCAGATTCCAAGAGTCTTAGATGACAGGGATGTTGTGGTAGGAATTATCAATAACAATTTTGCAGCTCAGGCAGGATTAGATTCGGAAAAACAGGGGATCTTAATTGAAGATAAAGACTCTCCGTATGTGAATCTGGTGGTTGCCAGACAGGATAATAAAAACAGTCAGAAAGTAAAAAACTTTGTAAAAGCCTACCAGTCTCCGGAAGTGGAAAAGAAAGCCAAAGAGATTTTCAAAGGCGGAGCTGTGAAAGGATGGGATTAATGAGTCTGAGGATTTGAGAGTGAATTCGAGATGCGGGGGTACGGGTTTTCGGGTGAGAATTTAAGAATAGGAGGTTTGGTGTAGATTCCTACAGAATGGACAAACTACACGCTTTACCTATACGTCCACCTTGTCCATTCCGTAGGAATCCAGGCACTGTGTTAGGAGGGTTGTAGGGTTAAAGGTATTGAGTGAAAATATAGGAGTAGCTTCATTTGTCTTTTATCATTTTGCAATTTCGATTTTTTTCTTAATAATTAAAAATATTTAATAATAAGCTGTCTGCAAATACGTGGACAGTTTTTTTATTCATTAAAATTTATTTTCTCAATTTGAGATAATAAAAATTTTCTCTATTTTTGCTTTTAATCAAATAGAAAGGCATTATGTTAAAGAAAACCGTCATTATAAGTTTATTCACCTTTATTTCTGCTTCTTATATGGCCCAGACTAATAATATCCTTCCCGTTTATTTAGATGAATCCAAACCTGTAGAACAGCGTATTCAGGATGCATTATCAAGAATGACACTGGAAGAGAAAGTGGCAATGCTTCATGCACAGTCAAAATTCAGTTCACCGGGTGTTCCAAGACTTGGAATTCCGGAATTCTGGACCACTGACGGTCCTCACGGGGTGCGTCCTGAAGTGATGTGGGACGAATGGGATCAGGCAGGATGGACTAACGACTCCATTATCGCCTACCCTGCCCTGACTGCTTTATCCGCTACATGGAATAAAAAAATGTCATGGAATTATGGTAAAGCTTTGGGTGAAGAAGCCCGCTACAGAAAAAAAGATATTCTTCTGGGACCTGGAGTCAATATCTACAGAACTCCTCTGAATGGACGAAATTTTGAATATATGGGTGAAGATCCTTATCTGACCTCAAAAATGGTAGTTCCTTATATTAAGGGAGTACAATCTAATGGGGTGGCAACTTCTGTGAAACATTTTGCACTGAACAATCAGGAAATGTTCCGTCATACGAGCAATGTGAATGTAGATGACAGGGCTCTTTATGAAATTTATCTTCCACCTTTCAAAGCAGCGGTAACAGAGGGTGATTCGTGGACAATCATGGGTGCTTATGATATGTACAAAGGCCAGTATGCCAGCCAGAATCAATATCTATTAAATGATATTCTAAAAAAGGAATGGAACTATAAAGGGGTCGTAGTCTCCGACTGGGGTGCTGTAAACAATACGGAACAGGCGATTCATAACGGACTTGATCTGGAATTCGGATCGTGGACCAACGGACTTTCTGCCGGAACTAAAAATGCCTATGACAACTACTATCTGGCAAAACCTTATCTTGATCTGATTAAAGCAGGAAAAGTAGGAACCACAGAGCTTGATGATAAAGTAACAAGATTACTTCGCCTTGCTTATAAAACAACAATGAACCGCAATAAACCTTTCGGGAATATTGCTTCTGAAGAGCATAAAGCTGTTGCCAAAGAAATTGGTGAAGAAGGAATCGTCTTATTAAAGAACCAGGGTAATGTACTTCCTATTGACCTTAATAAAGCTAAAAAAATAGCGGTTATTGGAGAGAATGCCATTAAAATAATGACAGTTGGTGGAGGTTCTTCATCTTTAAAAGTGAAATACGAAGCTCTTCCTTTAGACGGAATCAAGTCAAGGTTTGGAAAGCAGGCAGATGTACAGTATGCGAGAGGTTATGTAGGAGATATCGGAGGTGAATATAATGGGGTAAAATCCGGACAGGATTTAAAAGATACCCGTTCTGAAGCTGAATTATTGAATGAAGCTGTAGAATTGGCCAAAAAATCAGATTATGTAATTTTTGTAGGAGGATTGAACAAAGCTGATTTCCAGGACAGTGAAGGAAATGACAGAAAGAGCTATGGACTTCCTTATAACCAGGATCATGTGATTTCTGCTCTTGCAAAAGCGAATAAAAATCTTGCTGTTGTTTTGGTTTCCGGAAATGCCGTAGCTATGCCTTGGATCAAAGAAGTTCCTACCGTTTTACAGTCGTGGTATCTGGGTTCTGAAGCTGGAAATTCTATTGCCTCTATTCTGGCAGGTGATGCAAATCCATCAGGAAAACTTCCGTTTACATTTCCTGTAAAACTGGAGGACAATTCAGCACATCAACTAGGAGAATATCCCGGGCAGAAAGATGAGTTGGCTGCAGGAAAAGGCAAAGATCAGAAAAACCCTATCAATATTACTTACAACGAAGGCGTTTTTGTAGGCTACCGCTGGCATGATACTAAAAATATAAAACCTCTGTTCAGTTTCGGACATGGATTGAGCTATACGACTTTTGAATTCGGAAAGGCAAAAGTAGACCAGACAAGCATTTCACAGGATGGTAAAATTACGTTTACTGTAACAGTTAAAAATACAGGTAAAAAGGCAGGTGCTGAAGTTGCCCAGCTTTACATCAGTGATTTAAAATCATCTGTTCCAAGGCCTGCAAAAGAACTGAAAGGTTTTGAAAAAGTATATCTGAATCCTGGCGAACAGAAAGAAGTTACTTTCACCATTGATAAAACGGCTTTAAGTTTCTTTGATGCTCAAAAACATGACTGGGTAGCTGAACCCGGAGATTTTGAAGCACTGATTGGAAATTCTTCCGATGCCATTAAAACAAAAGTGAAGTTTACCCTTAAATAAAAACTGAGAGTTAAGAGTATAAACTCTATTTAATAATTATTTGATAGAATGCAAACAGATTCCAAATTGGGATCTGTTTTTTTATAATTTATTTAAACGCAAAGATTCTTAGATTCTGTCGTATGATACAAGGAAGCAAAGTGAAGCGACAACGTCGCGGATGAAGCTAATAGGTAATGTGAACGTTTAGAAAGAATCAATTACTATTGATTCCATCTCTTTGCTCACTTAAATTCAAAAATATCTCAGATTAAAACTTTACGTTAAAAATAAAAATCTAAATTTTAGATGTGCTCAAATATTCAATCTTCAAAACTTTTTTTAAACCATTAAGGAGTTCTTAAGTGATGAAGAAAAATTAAGATTCAAATAAATTTGAATGAAGCACAGTGTTTTATGAATATCTTCAGATATGCTCTTAATACTCTTAACAGCTTAATATTTTCTTAATGGTTCAAAAACTTCAGTGTAGATTTTTTGCTATACTAAGATCATTAAGCATAAATATTTCAGGAAAATAAAAAGCAGATTCCAATTGGAAACCTGCTTTCATCGATCTAACAAATATTATGATTATTTTCCGCCGCCACCATTTTTCTCTACATCGGTTTTAGTATTTTCTTTTACCTTCTGGTTTCCGAAACGCTTTACAAACGTAAGAGAAACTCCGTACCAATCCCATTTTGAATACTCTCTGAAAGTCCCATCCTGGCTGTAAGTAGTGTTATCACCATAAGGTCTTTTAAAAATATTCATCAGCTGCATGCTCAGTTCCATCTGAGTTTTCGGGAATATTTTGGTGACTGAAATATTGTGGAATACGTTGGTATTATTCGCATATGAATTTCCATTGTTCTGATTGGCAAGTTCCACCCATGCACTCAGATTAATGTTTTTATTGAAAAGGTTGGTATAAGAAACATTCGCGGAGGCTCCCCAATAACTGATATAATCTTTGGCACCCAGCTTATTTTTCTCGTTAAAATCTTTATTATTAATGTAATACCATCCAAATCCGGCATTTACATTCAGTTTATTTTTCAGGAAGTTCTGATTGGTATTGGCAAAAAGGTAATATTTTTCAACTTTTCCATCAAAGTTCCCTGGTAGAGAAACTGTTCTTCCGTTTTCCGTTACATAAGTAGTCCAGTAATCCTGATTGGTGTGCATATATCTTGCGGAAAGAAAATACTTTTTCAAAATTCCGAATTTCAGATAAAGCCTGTCGTTGGGGTTTGGATTCAGATAAAGGTTTCCTCTGGAATACGTTCCATTAATTTCAGGCGTCACAAAAGGGTTAAATTCAGAATACCAAGGTCTCCAGATACTTCGGTTATAGGTAAGACTCAAATCAAATTTCTCTGAAAAATTATATTTCAGCAATAGATTGGGAAGAAAAGTTCCGTAAGAATCTCTCCTCTCTGTACCTGCCACATCCTGTCTCACTTTATAATCAATATATTCATATCGGATTCCGACTCTTGTTTCCAGTTTTTCGAAAAATGTTTTGCTATAATTGGCATATAAAGAGCTCAGATGATCTTCATAATGGAATCTGTCGTTTTTGGAAAGATTAGCATATTCCGGTGTACCATTATCAATACTGATTCCATAGAGACTGTTAGGAATAACATGATTGTTCAATTCCGTTTTCCCTCCTACTTCCATCGTACCTCCTGTTTTACCAAAAGGTTGTGTATAATCTATTTTCAGATAATAATTACGCATCTGATTGGAACTGATAGACCCCAGCTGCTGATTGGTTATGGCACCCTGCTTATTAATCTGCTTGTCAATCAAATTATCATTGTCATTACTGGAATAATTGGTTCCTAAATTAATATCTAAAATTCTATTTTTTTCTTTATCATAGTATTTATAGAAAGCATTAGTACCCAGATTACGGCTGAATCCCCAGTTATTTTGAATTTGGTGAAAAGATTCACCCGGATCTCCATCTTTTGTAGTCATCCCATCAGATTCTGCTGAAAGCAAATTCCTGTTCTGGGAATACTCCAGTACAAGTCCGAAATTATTTTTATCATTGATTTCAAACTCTGAAGTGGAAGAAAGAGATGGACTTTCATTTCTCATTACATTTTCCAGATTAAACTGAGTAAGTTTATTTTCAGCATAACGGTTATCCCATGTCTGATTCTTCTGCACATAAGTTCCGTCATTATAACTTCCAATAAGGGTTTGGGTAAATTTTTTCTTATGATAGTTGAGATTAAAATTTGTGTATTGTGAGTTTTTGGTACTTTGTCTGTTGTTGAAAGATATACTTCCTTTTAAACCTTCATCATCCCTTTTCTTTAAAACAATATTGATGACGGAACCTGACGTTTCATAACGTGAAGAAGGACTGGTAATCACTTCAATTTTCATCAGGTTATCGGCAGGAATTGTCTTAAGATATTCCTTTAATTCCTTCCCTGTAAAAACCGATTTTCTATCATTGATGTATACTGTAACCATCTGTCCTTCGGCTTTTACATCATCATTATTATCTATGCTTACCAAAGGAGTCATTCTAAGAACGTCCCATGTTGTATTTCCTGCCAGAATTGCACTGTTGGCTACATTAAATACAGTTCTGTCTACTTTAGATTCTACGGTCGGCTTTCTGGCAACCAGGGTAACCGCTTCTATTTCTTTTGTATTTCCTTTTACAGTATCCTTTGCTGCCGGGGCCTGCTGAGCCATTGCAAATGAACCTGCTAGTATCGCTATTGGAAATAAGATTACTTTCATGTGAAATTATAGTTTTTTCTATAAGACCATTATCTTCACAAGTTTGTTACATCAAAAAGTAAAAAAAATAAAATAAATCCTTAATTTCCAGCAAGATATCAACTGAAAATAGAAGCATGAACTGGAAAACAGTGAAAATTTTTCAATAAACAAACACAATATAAATCACTTCCATAATAAATATTCTTAAAAACATATTTTATCTGTAATTTAATTTTTATTAAAAAACTTTACAATTTGTCATTGATATGAGAGTCTTCATTATGAAAATAAGTTGTTCATTCATTCAATTTCTAAAAGTCTTACCAACAAAAAAGCCCGGATCTCACCCGGGCCGCTAGCAATAGCAAATTTACAAGGAATAATATTAAAAAATATATGCTAGTTTAAATTTTCAAAATAATGGATAACGCCTACTTCAGGCAGACGACGCGGATCCTTATTAAAATCCGACTCCTTATTTTTGCTGTTTTCCAGAAAAGAATTGCTGAAAAGAGCATAAGAAGGCTGTTCTGCCAGTCCGTTTTTCAAAAGCTGATGGGCTTCCACAATTGTTTTCCCATATAGTTTTCTGAAGTTTCCAATATTGTATTGTGAAAAAGATCCATAATGAACAATAAACTTGAGAGCCAGATCAATAGTAGTGCTTAAACTCTTACTCAGCTCCTCTATCTTTCTGTTGAAAGCACTTCTCATCTTCCACAGCATTTTTGAAATGCTCTGGTAAGACGGATTTTCATCATAACGGTAAAATAAAATGGCATCTCCCTCAATCTCGGAAATTTCAAAATACTGATCGTTCACATCAATCAGTGTAGACAATAGCTGTCTTACAATATACTCGCCTGTATACAATTTTGTATTGAACACAAATTCGGTAAATCCGCTGAAATCCGGAATTAAAATGATTCCCTCCTGTATATTTGTCTTCATAATGATAATGGATTAAAAACCTGCTTCATCATTACAGACGAAGCAGATTCAATTTTACTTTATTGCCACCCGCCTCCTACTGAGCGGTAAAGTGCTGTTATAGCATTCAGTCTCTGGGTTTTCAGAGAAGCCAGTTCCAGTTCTGCCTGAAGTTTATTCGATTGGGCAATGATCACCTCTACATAAGTTGCTGAATTATATTTAAATAACAGATCAGCTTTTTTCACTGCTTCACCGGATTTCACGGCCAGCCCTTCTGCAATTTTCTGCTGCTCTTCAAGTTTTTGAATTTGTACCAATGCATCAGAAACTTCGGCTACCGCTTTTAAAACAGACTGTTTAAAGTTGATTTCCGCCTGATCAGCAACTACTTTAGACTGTTCATACTGCGTTTTCAACTGTTTTCCATTCAAAATAGGCTGTGCTACTGCTCCTGCCACCATTCCGAAAAGAGATCCCGGAACGCTGAACCATTTACTGATCTGGAAAGCATTTACACCACCCTGTGCTGTAATATTCAGTGACGGATACATACTCATTTTGGCAACGTGAATCGCTGCAGCGCTCTTTCTTACGTCAAGCTCAGCCGTTTTAATATCCGGTCTGTAGCTTAATAATTCTGACGGAACTCCCGCCGCAATATGATCCGGAGACTGTACATTGTTCAGGCTTGCACTTCTTTCAATTTTCCCGGGCATTGAACCCGTCAGCAGACTCAAAGCATTTTCCTGGGTTGTCACAGAACTTTCAATCACCGGAATTGATTTCAGAATCTGATCTTTTACAATTTCCTGCTGCTGTACTGCCAAAGCTGTTGTTAATCCCAGTTCCTGCTGTTTGATCAGAAACTTCAACGTATTATCAGCATATGCCAGATTGGATTTTGTAATTTCCAGCTGAGTATCCAGCATCAGCAGATTATAATATCCCTGCACTACAGCAGACACCACTTGTGTTTTTACCGCCTTTGCAGCTTCCTGTGTTTTAAGATATTCTGCTAGAGCCTGCTCTTTTCTGCCTTTGATCTTGCCCCAGATATCTGCTTCCCATGAAAAACTAAGAGAAGTTGTATAATCTTCCATATATCTTTTCCCCATGAACTGTCCGGCCATCATTCCATTCATACTGTTGTCTGAAGGACGGTTGATATTCGCATTGGCAGAAGCACCGATCGTCGGGATATTTCCCCATTTACTCTGAGTATACGCCAGGGAGGCAAATTCTATCTGCTTTAAAGCCACCTGAAGATCATTATTCTGTACCATCGCTTTATCAATCAATCTTACCAGAACCGGATCTTTGAAAAAATCTTTGTAGCTGATCTTAGCAATATTTTCATTTTGCCCTGAAACAATACTATCATTTCTGAAAGCTTCGGGCATTTTAACCTCAGGCTGCTCATATTTCTGAACTTTACAGGAAATTGCCGTCCCTGAAATGAATGCGATATATGCTATATTTTTAATTTTCATTTTTAAATCATTTGAATTAATATTCCCAATCCGCATCTGTTACTACCTTTCCATTGATTCTCTCATGCAAAGCCTGGAATACCACAAAAAGAACAGGAACCACAAAAATTCCTAAGATCGTTCCGAAAAGCATCCCTGAAATGGCCGCAAATCCAATGGAGTGATTACCCATTGCTGAAGGTCCTACCACAAAGATCAATGGCAGCAATCCGGTAATAAATGCCAGAGAGGTCATCAAAATAGGACGTAAACGTGCTTTTGCTCCTTCCACTGCAGATGCAATAAGACTTTTCCCTGCTCTACGTCTCTGAATAGCAAATTCCACAATCAGGATACCATTCTTCGCTAAAAGTCCAATCAACATAACGAGAGCAATCTGTACATAAATATTGTTAGACAGCTCCGCGAATGTAATTCCGACAAATACTCCTGAAAGTCCTACCGGAATAGCGATCAATACAGCTAATGGAAGGATATAACTTTCATATTGTGCGGATAAAAGGAAGAATACAAAAACGATACATAATCCGAAAATCATGACAGATTGCGAGCTTGAACCTGCTTCTTCACGGCTCATTCCTTTATAATCATAAGTATATCCCGGAGGAAGTACCTGCTTGCTCACTTCTTCAATGGCGGCCATCGCCTGCCCTGTACTGTATCCCGGAGCAGCCATTACCGTTAAGTTGGATGAGTTGAATAGATTGAAACGGTCTACCACTTCAGCTCCCGTTACCTGTTTAAGGCTTACCAATGTATTGATAGGAACCATCTGGCCTAAATTATTTTTAACGAAAATTCCGTTCAGAGATTCTTTATCCTGTCTTGTTTCCGGAGTAGACTGTACCAAAACTCTGTAATACTTTCCAAATCTGTTGAAATCTGAAGCCTGAATACTTCCGTAATATCCCTGCATTACTCCCAGTACTTCAGAAACATTCACTCCCAGCTGGGCAGACTTCACTTCATCTACAAGTACTTCAAACTGAGGATACGTAACATCGAAGGTGGTAAATGCTACCGCCACTTCCGGTCTCTGCATCAGGGCTCCCATCATTCCATAGGAGATATTTCCCAAATTCTGAAGTTCTCCGTTTGTACGGTCCTGAAGCACAAGCTCCATACCACTTGTATTTCCGAAACCGTCTACCGTTGGCGTATTGATCACAAGGAAATTGGCTCTTTTATCCTGAGAAAGCATACCCTGCGTCTGGCCTATAATGTCATTGATGTTATTCACAGCTCCTCTCTCGCCTCCTTTTTTTAATTTAACAAAAATAGAAGCTGCAGAAGATGACATGGAACCACTGAACAGGTTTAATCCGTCTACTGAAATTACTTTGTCCACAGCAGGATTTTTCATCAATAGGTCTTCTGTGTCGGAAACTACTTTTGAAGTTCTGTCCTTTGATGCTCCCGGAGCAAGGTTTGCTGTTACAATAATAAAACTCTGGTCTTCATCCGGAATAAATCCTTTAGGTGTTGTCATAGACATCCATGCAAACAATCCTCCGAAGGCCACAATGATGATCAGGGCCACCCATTTTCTTTTTAAAAGGAAGAGTACAGCTTTACCATATCGGAAAGTCAGCTTATTGAAGCTCGCATTGAATCCTGCAAAGAAACGGTCTTTGAAATTCATTTTTTCATGCGTTCCCGGATGGTGTTGTTTTAAGAATAAAGCACACAGCGCCGGGCTCAGTGTCAATGCATTGATTGCTGAAATCACAATTGCAATTGCTAGCGTCAAGGCAAACTGCTGGTAAAACAATCCTGTGGAGCCACTCATAAAGGCTACCGGAACGAATACGGCAGACATAATCAACGTAATAGAAACAATAGCTCCTGTAATCTCACTCATTGCCGACATCGTGGCAGCTCTCGGATTCAGTTTTTTATGCTCCATCTTGGCGTGAACCGCTTCCACCACTACAATAGCGTCATCCACTACAATACCAATCGCCAATACCAGGGCAAACAGCGTAAGAATATTAATAGAGAATCCGAAAACCTTCATAAAGAAGAAAGTTCCTATAATAGATACCGGAACTGCAATGGCCGGAATCAGGGTGGAACGGAAATCCTGAAGGAAGATATACACCACAATGAATACCAGGATAAATGCTTCTATCAATGTATGAATCACCTGCTCTATGGATTGATCCAACGCTTCTTTTGTTGCGTATGGAATTTCATAATCCATTCCTTCCGGAAAAGATTTTTCCAGTTCTTTCATTCTCTCCTGAAGGGCTATCTGCACTTCATTCGCATTAGATCCTGCCATCTGGAAGATCGCCATCGTTACGGAAGCTTTTTTATTATAATTGGAAGAAACCGTATAGCTGTATGCTCCGAATTCCACTTTGGCAATATCTTTTAGTTTTAAAACAGAACCGTCGTTCAATGCTTTGATGGTGATATTTTCATATTGCTCAGGCTCTGTAAACTTACCTTTGTACCGAAGAACATATTCCATTACTTCTTTACTTCTCTCTCCTAATCTTCCGGGTGCTGCTTCCAGGTTTTGAGTCTGAATGGCACGGGAAACATCGGATGGGGTAAGATTGTATGAAGTCAGCTTATTCGGGTCAAGCCAGATACGCATAGAGTAATCTTTATTTCCATACACCATTGCATCTCCTACTCCTTTTACCCTTTTCAGCTCCGGAACGATGTTGATTTTCGCATAGTTTTCAAGGAAAAGGTCGTTCATTTTTCCATCTTTACTGGTCAGCGAAACCATCGCAATCATACTGTTCTGTCTTTTCACTGTTGTGATTCCCGCCTGAATTACCTCCGCAGGAAGCTGGTTGGTCACCTGTGCTACTCTGTTCTGCACATTAATCGCTGCCTGATCGGGATCTGTTCCCAGTTTGAAAATAACAGTAATGCTTAATGTTCCGTCATTACTTGCGGTAGAAGTAATATAGTCCATATTTTCCACTCCGTTGATAGCATTTTCCAAAGGTGGCGCTACCGACCTGGCAATCGTTTCAGCATTGGCTCCCGGATAAGCAGCGGTTACCATAACAGTAGGCGGTGCAATGTCCGGAAATTTGGTAATCGGAAGGCTTACCATCCCGACAATCCCCAGTATAACAAGCAATACGGAAATAACCGTTGCCAGTACGGGTCTTTTTATAATTTTCTTTAACATGATTTCTTCTTACGATTTTTTCTGTTGAGCATTTTTCTTTTGTGCCACGACAGGGGTTCCCGGCTGTAATCGGTCAAAGCCACTGGTAATATATTCATCTCCTGCCTTAAGTCCTTTGGCTACAATGAAGTTATCGCCGGCTTTTCCATTCACTTCAATGGGAACCATTGCTGCTTTTCCACCCTTAATTGTGAACACAAACACTTTATCCTGAATAGTTCTGGTAGAAACAATAGGAAGTAAAACAACATTGCTGTAGAACTGATCCAATACAATTTTACAGGTATTTCCGCTTCTTAAAAGATTATTGGGATTGTTGAATTTTGCTCTTAATGTAATTGATCCGGTTGTCTTATTAAACTGTCCTTCTACGGCATCAATCTTTCCTTTTTCAGCATATTGCTCACCACCGGAAAGAAGTAATGATACTGCCGGAGTATTTTTGATCACTTCATCAATGTTGTTTCCTACATACTGTTTTTGGAAATTATTAAAATCATTTTCGCTCAAACTGAAATATGTATATACCTGATGAATATCTGACAATAAGGTAATCGGTTCCTGATTCCCCGGCGTCATCAAACTTCCCAAACGATAGTTGAATCTCCCGATAAATCCACTTACCGGAGCTTTGATGGTAGAGAAATTCATATTGATTTTAGCTGATTCAATAGTGGATGTAGATTGGCTTACGGCTCCTCTTGCTCCATTGTAAGCAGCTTCAGCTTCTTTTACCTGAATTTCTGAAACCATTTTATTTCTGAACAGTTCTTTTTTCCTGTCAAGATCAATTTTAGAAGTTGAAAGGGTGGCCTGAGCGGTGATCAAAGCTGCCTGAGCACTTTTTAGCTGCTCGCGAAAAACCTGATCTTCAATTTTGAATAACGGCTGCCCTGCTCTCACAAAGTCTCCTTCATCTACATAAATTTTGCTTAAATATCCTGTTACCTGAGGTCTAATTTCCACATTGGAAACACCCTCTACAGATGCTGCATATTCTCTGGAAAGAGAGGCGTCTCCCTGGGTCACTTTTGCCACAGGTAATTCCGGTGCCTGCTGCTGATAGCCTTGGTTCTGATTATCTTTCCTACACCCCGTCAAAACGATCAGTGAGAGGAAAAGTAGGGTTGATTTTTGAATAAAAAATCTTTGCATAACAATAGTCCTTTTAAATTTTCCGGACAAAAATCGAACGAAAAAAATTCAATAGGATTATTCAAAAAACCTCTTGTTTTGTCAAAAAGACTCCTTATTTCAAAAAACATGAGAAATATCATCCATAGACAATATAAATGGTACTATTTGTTATTTTTAATCGAAATTATAGTTTAAATTTGGTAAAAAGACGTCTTAAAATCATAAATCACTCATTATCAATACAAATCATCCTTTCTGTATTCCAAAGGGGATCTTCCCACATGTTTTTTGAAAAACTTACTGAAAGACGCCTGATCTGAAAACTTTAATTGAGAGGCGACTTCTGCAATATTCAGGTTAGGATTTCTTAGCAGCAATCTAGCTTCTACCGCTAAAACCTGATGGATAATATCTCTTGGGGATTTGAACACCGTTTTATTAATGACTTTCGTAAGGTATTTACGGCTGATAAAAAGCTTATCGGCATAGAACTGCACGTTATGCTCTTCTTTGAAATGACGCTGAACCAGCGTGAAAAAGCTGGTCGTCAACTCATCTTCTCGATTGGTTACCTGATGAGGTTTTTCTGTTTTCTTGAAGTAATTATCAATTTCATAGATGACCAGCGAAAAATGATGCCAGATCATTTCATTAAAATAATAATTATCTTTTTCCTTATCATTCAACACTTTAAGTTCATCGAGATGGAAATTCAGTTTCCTGTACACATCAGATTCATTCCTGATGATATGAGTAGGATCTGATGAAAGGCTCTTCAGAACATTATTTGACTTATAATTAAAACCTGCGTCAGAAATAAAATTCAATGAAAAGAATATATACTTAGCATCATAGTCTTCAGTAATTTCATCCAGCCAAAAAGTTTCTAACATTGGGCAAAAAACAATATCACCTTTGGAGACTTCATAGCTTTTGTCATCCAACCTGAATGTGACCCCGCCCTTCTGTATCATGAAAATGCAGAAATAATCTGAGCGGTAAGGAATATTTGGCTGTATAATATAATTAGCCTTATCAATTTCCATCACCACAAATTCCTTGATTCTAAGATCAAATTCCACCTGCTGCAACACTTCATCAAAAGCTAGCTGCGAAACAAAATCAGATTTTGGCTGGGATTTTTTAGACATTGGAAAGAAAATTAAGCACGAAGATAATTGAAAAAGGAAAAAGAGCCAAGAAGTAAAAAGAGCTAAGAAGGCAAATAATCGAATTTTACTTTTTATTGTTTCCTAAACAACAATCAGCAATTCTTTATCATATCCGTTGTATTTTTCATCAATATAGCCGTGAGGATTACAGATAATTTCTGTTTCTCCGATTTTATATCTGCACGGAGTATGAATATGCCCATGAATCCAGTATAGTGGCTGATAGTGCGTAATTAAATCTTCCAGATCAGAAGCATAGGCTGCTGTTAACGGATCCTCTTTGTAATATTTCGGAACAGATTGTATACTGGGTGCGTGATGGGTAATGACTATATTTTTAAGTCCTTTTGAATCTTCAAGACTTTCCTTCAGCCATTGTTTTGAAAACTGATGGATTTTAAAGGTATCCAATGTCCTCATTTTGGAATAGGAAGGATCTCTTCTGATCATTTTATAGTCATTCATTTTAGACTGACAAAGCATTCCGTACTGAACCGGATTCCCAAAAATGGAAAAATCCGTCCATAAGGTTGCACCGTGAAAACGAATACCGTCAATATCTGCAAATGAATTTTCCAGTACGTGAATATTAGAACTGAAGGCAGCTTCTTTGATCTTATTGAGTGTTTTTGGGTAGGACCCTTTATAATATTCATGATTACCCAAAACATATATTACAGGTTTATTGGGAATTGCATTTTTAATCCATTCAATTCCTTTGGTTCCCAAATTGACATCACCTGCCAAAACAACAATATCAGAATGATCAAAACATAATTCCGTACTCCCAAACTCCCGGTGAAGATCACTGATGATCTGTATTTTCATGATGTGTAGTAAAAAACAAAGGTAATGAAGTGATGTGGAAAGACAAAAAAAGAACCGATACCTAAGCACCGATTCTTCGTCATATAGTTTGTGTATTTTTAGACTGCCTGTTATGAAACAGCAACTTCTGCCTGCTTCACTTTTAAGCTTTTCAATATAAAATAAAACAACATTCCGAGCGCTATAAGAGCATAACTGATTAAAACAATCAGATTCAGACTTCCTACTGAAAACTCTGAAGGAAAGATCTGGCTCATTAACGTCATGAATGATAATCCAATCCCAGCTCCCAAAAAGTAACTTGTAGAGCTCAAACTTGATGCCAATCCGTAGTTTGAAGGTTCAACATCCTGGATTCCCATTACAGAAAGTGCGGTAAAACAAAATGTCATTCCTACCCCCGAAATACATGCTGCGCCTAATAAAACTACAGCTAGCGGATGTCCGGTATAAACAGAGATCAACAGTGACAATCCGCCCATCAGCATAAACAACCATCCTAAAACTCCCATCTGGGATGAACTCAGACGTTTTGATATATGAGGCAGAATAAATTTAGCCGTCAGAGCAGATATGATACTGAACGGAACAAGCATTAATCCTGCAGAAGCAGCGCTATAACCCATATCTTTCTGAAGCATCAGTGAAATCAGGAATAAAAACCCGATAAAAAATGCTCCCAACGTAAAGAATACAGCATTGGAAACCACTAAAGATTGATGTCTGAATAATTTTAAATCAACTAAAGGTTCTGCAACAAATTTCAGTCGGTAATATACCATAACCAAAAGCAGTATTGCCAGAATCAAGGAGCCTACAACCATGAACGGCTGTTCTTTAATATGCACCAATTCATGGGTACCGTAAGTAAGACTTAAAAGCCCAAGCACCATTAATATTCCGGAAATCATATCTGTTTTCTGTGCGGTTTCATTTTTCTCATCTGCAGGGAGATAGAAGTAAGAGAGCACAAGTGTTACAAGAAGAATAGGTACATTAATCAGGAAAACCCAGTGCCAACTTAGGTAAGTACTGATAATTCCCCCTACCGAAAGGCCGCTTCCTGAACCGATTGCAGCAAATGAACTGAAAATTCCGATAGCATGGTTTCTTTCCTGTTCTCCTCTGAATGTATTGGTCACAATGGATAATGCAGAAGGCATTACCAATGCAGCTCCTAATCCCTGTAAAGCACGGAATATTGCCAGCACTTCAAAGTTTTGAGATAATCCTGCGCCCAATGAAGTGAGCATAAAAATCAATGCTCCGAGTAAAAACATTTTCTTTCTTCCAATCTGATCTGAAAGCTTTCCACCAATAATCAGAAATCCTCCAAAGAACAATACATAAAGTGTCTGCAGCCATTGAACCGTTTCTGCTCCGATCTGAAACTGCTGTTGAATAGAAGGAATTGTTAAATTAATAATGGCAATATCCAAAGCCTCCACAAATGTTCCCACCGATGCTAAAATTAATATTACATTCTTCCTTGTATCCATATATTCAAATTTGCTGCAAAATTAAAATTTACAGAACGTATTTGAAAATTTAACCTTAAATTTGGAACAATATTAAAGATATAAAACACATTAAAGAACAAAACTACTGATAAATCAAACAACAATCCATAAAAACAGAACAAAATGGCAACTGAAAATTATATCCCTGACGAAAAAGACTTGTCTATCCTGCGTCTTCTTCAGAAAGACGCCAAGATGAGTGTCCGTGACATTTCAGCAAGAATCAATTTAAGTCCCACACCTACGCATGAACGTATCAAGCGCATGGAAAAACAGGGAATTATTAAAGAATACACTACTGTTGTAGACCGTAAAAAGGTCAATAAAGGAATGATGGTGATCTGTATGATCGCACTGAGTGTTCACAATAAGAAAACAGCGGGAAAATTCATTGAGGAAGTGGGCAAACTGAAGGAAGTTGTAGAGTTTTACAATATCAGCGGAGATTTTGATTTTATGCTGAAGATTCTTGCTCCCAATATGGATGAGTTCCATGAGTTTTTTGTGAACAAATTATCAGAAATTGAAGGAATTGGCCAGACCAAGAGTATTTTTGTGATGAACAGCATCAAGGAAAGTGCTCAGATTGTTTAAACTCAGAAATAAAAAAAGAGGTTGTCCCAAAACTGCCACTCTGAATACAGACAGCCTGCAAATGCAGTTCAGAAATGAGATTCTTCCTACGTCAGCATGACAAAAGCCAATAAATTAGCTTTTGAGACGACCTCTTTCTATTATTTTAATTATTTCCAGTAATTCCAGACTGATCCGTCAAATATTGCCAGTGTTTTGCTGGTTGTATCATAACAGATCATACCGGGATAAGGATTTTTTACGCTAAGATGCGGTGCTGCTACTTTTGGAAGAATCATTGCTTTATCCTGAGATTCAAGAACCAATACTCCATCAGCAGTACTTGCTGCCTCTCCCATAATCACTCCTTTACCTGATTCCGCAGAGTTATTGACGATAACCGCACTTGAATTACCAGCATCAGACAAAGACTTCCATGTGTCATTTTCGTAGACTTTCACTTTATTATCCGTAACATCAAAGATCAGTGTTCCATTTACCAAAGTCCCTGTAGGAAGTCCGGATGTTGCAGGAAGAATCAAGCCCTTTGTATTTCCGGACACGTTATCAAAGTCCAACACAGTACTGTTTCCATCTACCGTCTGTTTACCAATAGCTATCTGAGCAAAAAATGAGTTAAAAACGATCAGGGCAACGGCTATACTTATATTTCTTATATTTTTCATACTCTTAGTGGTTAGATTAATCATTACAGCTTTTTTGCACACATTTCCATTCTGTCCCGTTATAAAGCTTTACGCATTTGTCCTGGATATCATATAAAAGCATTCCTTCTTTCGGATCGGCAATGGCATCATCAGATTGCGGTGTCTGGCTTACATGCTGAACTCTCGTCATGACAAACCCTTTATTTTTTGATTCCATGGCCAGGAATCCATTAGGTATATTTTCCGGCCAGGCATTATTTTTCTGCTGTACTGTAATCCCGAATTTCGTAAATCCATCAGGTGTTCCTGAAACCGCTGGTTTTGTACAGAACCCATCCAACTCATCGATGATAACCGGAGCATTCCCACAACTTGTTTTATCTTCGGATAATCCTTCAGGCCAAAGACCCGGACACATGGCTTTTGTTGCATTAGGACCGCAGAAGCTTGAATTCCCCATCCCTAATCCTGTAACAGATCCCATGGCAATTGTTACAATCTGACTATCATCACTAATAATAGAAGCTCCCCCACCCCCACTTACGTCTGCTTTTGCAATACAGTAAGCTTTTCCGGTAGGAATTCCAATATATTCAACAGAAGGATACGTTGTAGACTGCTGGGTAAATGTTCCGCAAATCTCTACAACACTGTTTGTTCCCATTTCAATAACTGAGGTTGTTCCAGGGTAAAATCCTCCAAAAGTTGGATCTTCCTGAACTACCGATCCTACAAGAGATAAGAAGGATTTGGTTCCTAATTTAATTTTTGAGTTTTTCTGAGATCCGAAAGTTCCTACTTTCACTGTTCCTGTAGATTTAACACTGGCTCCATCACCGATTTCCAGAACCCCATCAACCTGAATACTATTAGATTGAAGCTGCCCGGATTGAATGACAAGTGTTGCCCCATTCGGAATACTTATATTCGTACTTACACTAAGGCTGCCATTAAGACAATAGGTATTTCCACTGGTCATGGCCTGTCCTGTGTAAGGAATACACTGAGCATATGCTACAGCGCTGAAAAAGAGCAATAACAAAAAAATGACTTTTTTATTAATTTTAAAAAAAATAATTTATTCATGCACATTTACAATATTTTAACAGATTATTATTGTTTAATTGGAAAATATTTAAATTTTCAACATCACCGACGGACTAAGAATCAATTAACATACCAAACAGGTGTTTAATTTTTTATAATCTTAAAATGCTCATCAAAATCCATATTTAACAATCCTATCAAAACATTCACAAAACACTATATTAAAACACATTAAACCTTTAAAAAAGATTACAATTAAGATTTTTTTTTATTATTTAAAAGTTTAAATATTCTTTTTCATCCCTAATTAGGTGATGGAATAAAGAATCCTGTTTTTACATACAGCATCCTTATTCACAATACAAAATGATCAAAACCATGATGAATTGTATCCGGATTCACTCTTCTCTGTTTTTCATCCGAATACAACAATAGATAATCTGAATAACAGACGTCAGCGAAAATTCATATTAAAAACCGTAAATTTGCAGCATGAATAACGATACGATATGTGCACTGGCTACTGCCAATGGAATAGGTGCTTTAGGCATCATCCGGGTTTCAGGAAATGAAGCTTTATCTGTAGTTCAGAAAAGTTTTCCGGCAAAAAATCTGGAAAAACAGAAATCCCATACCATTCATTACGGTTATTTTATGGATGAGGAGGAAGCTATTGATGAAGTAATGCTTTCCATCTTTCTGGCACCAAAAAGTTTCACCACTGAAAACTCTGTGGAGATTGCATTTCACGGCTCGCCGCATATCGGAAAACGTATTCTTGAAACACTGATCAAAAACGGAGCGAGAATGGCCAAAGCAGGTGAATTTACACTTCGTGCTTTTATTAATGGAAGAATTGACCTTTCCCAGGCAGAAGCCATTGCTGATGTGATTGCCTCTGATAACGAAGCTTCCAGAAAGGTAGCCATCAATCAACTGAAAGGAGGAATTACCAATGAAATCTCTGTATTAAGAACGGATCTTCTGAATTTCGTTTCCTTAATTGAACTGGAGCTTGATTTTGCTGAAGAAGATGTGGAATTTGCCGACAGAAGTGCCTTAAGTGGATTATTGGATAAAATTGAAGTCAAATTAAATTCGTTGATTGAAAGTTTCCAATACGGAAATGCCATTAAGAACGGAACAGCCGTTGCCATCATTGGAAAACCGAATGCCGGAAAGTCTACGCTGCTGAACTCCCTTTTGAAGGAAGAAAGAGCAATTGTAAGTAATATTGCCGGAACGACCAGAGATACCATTGAGGAAATTCTTCATATAAAAGGCCACGCCTTCAGATTGATTGATACGGCAGGACTTCGTGAAACAGTGGACGAAATTGAAGCTATCGGGGTAAAAAAAGCAAAAGAAAAAGTAGAGAACGCCAATATTCTTGTTTATCTGACTGATGCTGCTACTGAAGATTTTTCGGAGGATATTGAAATGATTCAGTCGCTGTTGAGAGAAGATCTGAAGCTGATCATCTGTGCAACAAAAATTGACGAAGTTGTTCCTACAAAATATGAAACAGTAGAGAATATTTTCAGAAATGCCATTTCTCACGAATTCGATTTCATTACAATATCAGCTGTTGAAAATCAAAATATTCAGGATCTGAAAAACGAACTTTCATCGTATGTTGAGCATTTAAAATCTGAAGAAAATAACGTTGTGATCACCAACCAGCGTCACTTTGAAGCCCTTAGAAAGTCTCTGGAAGCAGTTCATAAGGTAAAAGAAGCTATTTCCTCCCAGATTTCTACAGAATTACTGGCTTATGAGCTTAGAAACGCCCTGGAACATCTTGGAGAAATTTCCGGAGAGGTTACGAATGATGAGGTGTTGGGGAATATTTTTTCTAAGTTTTGTATCGGAAAGTAACCTCCACAAAATAAATCATCAAAAAACTTTTATTATTATATGTTAAAGCCTTATTTATAAGGCTTTTTTCTTTTTTGTAAATATAAGATTATTTTGTGTTGTTTTGCGATAATCGGTACAAATTTGTACCTTCGTTGTACCTGAGACGAATTTTATATTAAAATCGTTTTTTTTGAAAATTTTGGTTGTCAACTTTAACCAACATTAAAAACTTTAATACAATTTGGTACAAAATAAAGAGAAATGAGTAGCAGAATAGAAATACAACGTATTTGTGGGTATTGTGGTAAAGAATTTATTGCAAAAACTACTGTCACGAAATGTTGTTCGGATGATTGTGCTAAACGTGCCTATAAAGCCCGTAAACGTGCAGAGAAAATAAATGTTTCTATTGCTGAAACGAAACAAATTAAAGAAAAGCAAAATGAAGATTTAAGAACGAGAGAATTTTTAACCGTTATGCAGGTTTCAAAATTGATTGGTTGCTCAAAACAAAACATTTATAAACTCATCAATACAGGAAAGTTAAAAGCAACTAATATTTTAATAAAAAAGACAATTATCAAGCGTTCGGAAATTGACAAATTATTTAATACACCAAAACAAAAGCAAGAAATTATAAAACCGCTGAAAGTTTCAGAATGTTATACAATTTCGGAAGTACAGGATAAATTTAAAGTTTCTCAATCTGCATTGCAGAATATTATAAAAAGAAATAATATTCAAAAAATGAAAGAAGGAAAGTTTGTATATGTTCCTAAGGTAATTATTAATGATATTTTTTAAGTAAATCAAAAGGTAAAAAAATGATAACCAAAGTTACACTAAGAGATAAGCTTATTTCTAAGGGGCGCAAAAGTCTTTATTTAGATTTTTATCCAGCAATACCACATCCAAAAACTGGGAAGCCAACTCGTAGAGAATTTTTAGGGCTTTATGTAATTGATAAAGCTAGAGCGGTAATAGATAAGCAGCATAATTCTGAAACGATAAAGATTGCTGAAAGCATAAGACAAAAACGAGAAAACCTTTTAAATAAACCTGAGATATACAGCGAGTATGAAAAGCAACAACTGAAAATTAAAGAACAAGGAGAAATAAATTTTGTTGAATATTTCCAAAAGTTGGCAAATAAGCGCAAAGCAAGTAATTATGACAACTGGATTTCTGCGCTTTATTACCTCGAAACGTTTACTAATGGGAGTTTAAAATTTGTTGACCTTAACGAATCTGTTTTAGAAGATTTCAAAGATTTTCTACTAACCACCAAAAGCAAAAAAAGTGATAAAGCAACCCTTTCTCAAAATTCAGCAGTTTCATATTTTAATAAAATAAAAGCAACGCTAAAACAGGCTTTTAAAGACGGGATTCTACAAACCGACCTCAACGCTAAAGTTAGTCCCATAAAACCCGAAGAAACTCGAAGAGAATATCTTACTATTGAAGAACTTAACGAATTGGTAAAAACGCCTTTTAAAAATGATTTATATAAACGGGCTGTATTATTTTCTGCATTGACAGGATTACGATTTTCAGATGTAAAAAAAATGGTTTGGAAGGAGATGGAGTATATAAATGGACAAGGCTACTTTATTAACTTCTATCATAAAAAAACTAAAGGGGTTGAAGTCTACCCAATTTCAGAACAAGCATACAATCTAACGAAAGGTAGTGAAAACCCCAAAGAGATGGAGCAAAACAAAAACGTTTTTGAGAATCTAACTTATTCAGCTTATCACAACAAACAATTAGCAAAATGGATTTTAGAAGCTGGAATAACAAAAAAAATATCGTTTCATAATTTCCGCCATACATTTGCAACTTTACAACTTTATAACGGAACGGATATTTACACAGTTTCCAAAATGTTAGGACATAAAAATTTGAAAACAACGCAGATTTATGCTAAAATAGTTGATGAAAAGAAGCGAAATGCCGCAGATAAAATAAAATTAGATTTGTAAAATTTAAAATCATTAAGACACAATGCTTACAGAAAACGTTAAAAATTTATTCAAATTTATTGACTTCCTGCATTCGAAAATTGACTATTTATTGAGCAAACAAAATTTGATTAATAAAACAAACGAATTGCTTGAAAAACGAAGTTCTATAAGACCAAGCGAAAATTATAAGTCTAAAATTGAGTATGATAAGCTACAAATACAAATAGCAGAGCAGTTTGATATTGTTGATGCAGAAATAATACTTCCTTTAAAAGAAAAAATAAAGGAATTGAATATTGCGGATATTACTACACCGATAATAAATTTGACAGCACAATCTGATTTATTTGAACTTCAAAGAAATTTTAATGAAGATGATTTACACTCAATATTTGAAGCGAAACAGAAATATCTAAACTTTAGAAATGAAACGAATTTTGATTTTTATTTGCAATTCTTTTTCTTTGAATTAGACAGAACTTTAAATGAATTTTATGAGTTTTTTAAAGATGGAGATTTTAATGAATTTAGTAAACTTCAAACAAATATTGTAACTGTTGAAAGTTTAGATGAGCAAGGAATAGCAAAAGCAGTAACAAAATTAACAGGCAATTCAAATAACTTATACTTTGAAACTTTCCCTGAATTTTTGAATTACTTCAAAACAAAATTTAATGATGTGGAAATAGATGAAAGGCATAGCGAAGCAAAAAGATTATTAGAACAACGAAAATTAAAATTAGAAAACAGCACTTTTCAAAGTGAAATTGATGAGGTAAAAGAATTATCTGAAAGTGCAGTAAAAGATTTTAAGCATAAGCTAATGTTATCATTTACTAATGAAAATTATAAAACCAAATATAATGGAGGATTAAACCCTGTAATTGCAATTAGCAAATTATATTTTGAATATGAAAACCTTTACAATAGTGCAAAAAACAAAAGTGATATATTTAGGCGTTCAAATGATTTAAACAAAGAGGAAAAGACTTTGTTTTCAGACGTAAAATCTTTGTCATTTCAGCAAATTAAGGAAACGATAGGTTATTTTTCAATACCTGAGAATTTTGATGTTAATGATGATTGGGCGACACAAAAAAGAAAATGTGAAATACATAACCAATCTATTTACCGTAATTATGAAGAAAATTTAGCAAATGATAAAAAACGAATATCTGATTTAGTTTCAAAAATGCTTTTAGCAACAAATGAATCCAAAGAAATTTCATATTATGATTTATTAGAGCGACAGTTTAATCAAATCAAAAACATTTTTTCAGTTGCCTTAGATTCTGAAATAGATAAAGGCTGTGAAATTGAAGGTATAGTTAATTTGTCTATTGAAAATAAATTCAAAGAAATGAGAGAATTCCATAAAAAATCTTTAATTGACATTGATGTATATTTAAAAACTTTAGAAGGATTAAGAAAACGAGATATTGCAAATGAAAATCTCACTAACTTAAAATTAGAACAGTCGAAACAAAATAAAAAGACAGAAAATAATTTATATGTAATAAAAACTGATCGAAAATATATTGCAAAAGAAAATGCTTTAGCATACATTTTTGATTTGTATGCAAAAGGCGAAGTGATACCAATAAATGTAATAGATGGAGGTTATAATGCTATGGAACTAAAACGAATAGGTTCACTTAGAGGTTTTTCGCGTCCTGATACATTTTATAGAGCAGTAATAAGTGTTTTGAAGTTTGATTTAAAAAAAATAAAAGATTTACAAGCTATATCACAAGATTGGCTTAATGCAGTTGAAAAATTATCTAATAATTGGATAAAAACACAACAGTATTTGAAAAAGCAAAATTTAATCGAGGAATAACAGGGAAAAATCCCTAAGAATCCTCACCAAAATCCCTACTCAATTTTACTGCATAATTTAAAAATTAAAGATTATGCACAATGTTACATTAAGTCCTATTGAACTAAAAATACTTATTGATAGTATTGAGAAAAAAGTTACTGCAAACATTTTAAATACAAACAAAAATGAGCAACAACCTGAAAAGCTTTTAACTATTGAAAGCCAATTGAAAACCATATTTCAATATTTGCAACATCATATTGCAACGGCTTCAATGATTGCAGAAGCAACAGGAGTTCCTCAAAAAAATATTTGTAGATATAAGAGAGATTTGGAAAAAGCTGGAAGACTCTGGGAAATTGAAAAAAGGAAATGCAAAGTAACAGGCTTTGAAGCTTGGTATCTTTCAACAAACCCTGATTATTCGCCAAAGTCAAATCAATTAAGTTTATTCTAATGATGAGAACTCAACAAACAAATGTGATTACTTTTATTTATTAAAAAAATAATATACAATGATTTCCCATAATAATTCAGATGAAAAAGATGAAAACTTTATAAATGGAAATACAATTTTCTTAAGGCTTTTAGAAATCGATAAAAAACGTTTAGCAGGAGTTAGTATGTCGATTGCAGATATACCTTCTAATTATACAGCGACAACTTATTTTGATTTAATGATTGAGGAATTAACTAAATCATTTAAAGAAATTATAGATGATGGAGGAGAGAAAGAAAAAATTTTGTACATAATTGATAGCTTAATTTTAAGTGTTGAGGTTGATTTAGCAGATCCAGTTTTAATTAATATAAAGAGTACGAATGATTACTTTTTAAAAAAGCTAATGAAGCTGAAGCATTTATTTTCTTTTAATGCTCCATCAGCTCCGAAAATTGAAAAGCAATTACCTAAAATATTAGAAAAATCAATACGATTTTCAAATAACGAAATAATAGAAGTTCTACATTCCTTATTGAAAGGCTATTTCGAAAATTCCGAAAATGAATTACTAAAAGTTTTGAAAGGACAACCAATTGAAAGGTTATTATTATTTCCAAGTAATCAGAATAAGTTTGTTGAAGTTTTCAAAAGAGCTAAGTATAACGGTTTTATTTTAAGTTCATCAACCGAAATAAAAAGCTGGATATGTTCTAACTTTATTTATACAAAAACGAAAGGAGCGTCGAAAACTCTTGAAAAATTCAATCCGAATTCTGTTTGGGATATTCTCACAAAGGATAAAGGTCAACCAAAACCATCAGAAAGAATTTGCGTTTGTGATATTTTACCTTTTAAAAGTTATTCTCAAAGAAACAGAGAAACATAAAGTCAAAAAAACATAAAATACAATACCCCCAATATACCCCATATACTAAAAGGATATTGATAGGGGTATTCTTTGCTTTATTCCTTTGCGACAGCTTAACAAAAAATATGTAGCAATGGAAAAGTTAACATTTGAACAGTTGCCCGAAGCAGTAACAAAGCTAACCAAAGAAGTTAGCGAACTAAAACAACTTTTAATCAATAAAAGTGAGCAACAGTCTATCCAACAACCCGAAAAACTTTTAAATATTCAAGAAGCAGGAGAGCTTTTGAATCTTACTGTACCAACTATGTATAGTAAAGTTTCAAAAGGTGAACTTCCTGTAATGAAGAGAAGCAAACGTCTGTATTTTTCCAGAACCGAACTTATACAATATCTCAAAGCTGGTAAAAGAAAATCTTCTGTAGAAATTGATGCAGATGCAGAAATGTATTTATCAAATTCTAAAAAAGACCGAAGACAATAGGTAATCTATTGAACTCAAAAAGATGATTAGAATGATGGATCACATCAAACTTTCTACCGAAAGCCAAACTATAATAAGCCGACTTTTAGATGTGCAGAGTTTTGAACATTACCAACACCGAAATAATAATTATATGGGACTTTGTAAATATGGTAAATTGATGAGATTAGATTTTAGAAAGGTGTTTGAAAATGGCAAACTAATAGGTTTTCATCATTTGGAAATTTCGATAAGCCCTCACTATCATTTTAATAATTACAAGCACAATGGAAACGATTTCACACCTGAAAACTGTATTAAAACCATATTCGATATTCTAACCTATTTAGGGATAGAACCCTATGAGTATGACTTATTGAAAATAGTAAATATCGAATTTGGTATAAATATTATTCCCGAAATAGATATTAAAAACCTCATCAATTATATTTTATATAGTAAGAAAACCTCATTTATAGTTCCCAATTCTGAAATCCCCTATTTTAAAATTACTGATGCAACGAAATATAAACAAATAAAGGCATACGCCAAAGGTCTGCATTGCCATGGAGTTTTAAATGCTCCCGAAATTGATGCTAATACTTTCCGTTTCGAGGTGAAAAGTAAAAAGAGTGCAAATATTAAAAAATACGGAATAAATACCGCAATAGATTTATTTAAACCCGAAACCTACCAAAAATTAGGGCAGGGAATTATAATAGAATGGGAACATATATTATTAATCAATAAGGAATCTGATTTAAGCAGCTTAACAACCGCTGAGGTGGAATTTATCCAAAAGGCGAATAAAAAGGATTTTTGGTATCAATTAATAACGGAAAAGCACCGCAATACATTTGGAGAAAACAAAGAAAAATACTACAAAATTTTGAAGGGGAAAAGCAATCTACATACTAAAATAAAAGGGCAAATAATTGATAAACTAATTGATTTGTTAGAATGTGCATATTTCCCACAGGGAAATCCTATTAATAAAGGAAATCTCAGTTTTGAAAATACTATCTTAAAAGAGATAAACGGATAATCTGCACATTTAATAATACCCTTCTTAGTAAAAAACATTTGTTTTCAAAAGAAAGGCCCTAAATACGTCCTAAAAATCTCACTAATGAAAGCAAGATTAGCTCAAAAAACAACAATTAGTGTAAAGGCGTTTTTTGACTAAAAAAACACTTGTAAGCATCATGATTATAGTGGCTTAGGTGATTTGTTTCAATTTTGATGCCTTTTAAAAAATTACTAGCTTTAATAACTATACATAAATCTTGTATTCTTTTCGTAAAATACATTTTTTTGATTAGCCAATTATAAAAATAAAAAAGAGGAGAAAGCCAAATGTTTTTTACAAATCATTTCGGGCGATAAAAAACAATTGTAAGCCTTATAAATAAAGACTTTATTCGAATTTACCTTCACTTTATCAGCCGAAAAAAGTCACTAAGTCGTATGCCCG
The DNA here is from genome assembly GCF_019317325.1 of Chryseobacterium sp. D764. Classification (NCBI taxonomy): domain Bacteria; kingdom Pseudomonadati; phylum Bacteroidota; class Flavobacteriia; order Flavobacteriales; family Weeksellaceae; genus Chryseobacterium; species Chryseobacterium sp. D764. The sequence goes on from NZ_CP079219.1 coordinate 1,756,643, forward strand.
AAATAAAAACTAATATTTTTATGCTTTTTTGTTTAAAAATTATTCATCAATAAAACTATTATTACAATAATTTGGACTTTAAATGCAATTTGAGCCATAACACGAAATCGAACATGGTTCAAACTGCATTTTGAGCCATGATTGAAAATCGAATATGGTATTTATACAACTCTTATAGTATGGTTAAACATTATCGAAAATAGTAAATATTTGAGAAGGGAATTATATTACTATTTTTTATTTGTTTATAACATCATACAATTTTAAAAAAAACGCTAAATTTGAAGGATTAATTTTAACGATTACACAAGCGTAAGCTATCGTTTTGGCTACTGAAAACTGCGAATCTTCAAAAAGACAAAACTCGATAGACTTACGCCCGTGCCTACTTACTGGGTACGGGCTAAGTCTTTCTTGTCTTTTGGGTTCTTCGCAGTACCTCAGTAGCAGACTGGCTTTAGTTCCGTACCCTTTGCTTTGTGATAACCTCTACTTTTCGGAACTGGTAGAATAACTTTTTAGAACGATGAAAGTATTTTACATTATTCCTTTGTCAATTATGGTTTTCCGTAGGGATGTTTTGTGCAAAATACCTTATTTGCTTTTTACAAAATAATTCAAACTTAACAATATAAAGACAAAAATTATGAAACGAAAAAACTATGCTTTTTATACGCTGTTATTTTTAGCATTTTCCAACAATGTATTTTCGCAGGAAGCAAATCCAAAAGAAACACCCCCACCAACGGAATTTATAGTTAATAGCGAACAACAATTGACTGATTTTATTGTTATTCCCTGTGAAGGAAAAGCAAGAGAAGAACTTTATAAAAAAATAGTTGAATGGATTAATAAGACCTATAACAAACCGAACGAAGTAATAAAAGCACAAGTGGAAAATGATTATATCCGTTTTCAGGGTTTAGAATCAAAAGGATATTGCAGGAAACCAATGGTTTTGATTTGTGAAGACATCCGATATGAAATTGAAATTTCTGTAAAGGATGGAAAATATAAGTTTGATGTTGTGAAATTGGAAAGTGCAGAGACAAATAAATATGGAAATATTATAGGTTGGAGTGAAATTACATTTAAAAAAGGTTGGATGAATTTTAAAAGTAATGGAGAAGTTCGTGACCAGTACAAAGATACGATGCCAAAAATCGCAAGATATATTAATTCTTTAAATCAAAGTTTACACGATTATATTTATAATCAGAATCAGACTGCAAAGCAAAATGATTGGTAGTAATAAACTATAAAAGTCGGTTTTTAAGCCGATTTTTTTGTACGAAATAATTAACTTTGATTAAAAACTAAACCAAGCCTATGGCGAAAATTAACATTGCAGGTCAAGTTGTCTTTACTTACGAATATAATCCCTACAAAGAAATTTATTGGAATGAATTAAGTCAAATAATGATTTCAAAACATGGGATAGCTACTATTACAGATTTTGATAAAGTAGATGAATGTCTAAACGAATGCTTTTTATATTTCATTAAAAGATTCGAAGAAATTGTTTTAAATATTGACAACTTCAAATTCTATTGTTATGTTTTTAGATTGCACGAAGATTCCTTAAAATTAATGCTAAAGGAAAGAAGTGGTGAATTAAACCTTTTTGAATCAATTGAAGAGTCTCATTTTGCCATATATAGAAGGATTTTAAAAATAATACTTGAACAAGGCTGTAACGTAGATATGCGATGGGGAACTCTTGATGCTGCTTCAACAGATACGTTTAGTGAAAATGTTCAAAGATTATTTTATATTGGAGTACAACTTTATATGTTTGCCGACAAAATAGCCTTTCATAGAATGCTTAAAGGTGCATATTTTATTAGCATCGAAGAAAATAACATTGTTATTAATTGGCAAAATAATTATGGTACTGTTGAACATCATTTGATGTCTTATTTTTCAAAAGGATATGAAACGAGCGTTGTCGATGAAACGGGTGTTTCCGAATTGAGACAAAAAATTGAAGAATGCTATGGAATAGATTATGATAAAACATTTGGAATTCCCTTTTTCATAAAAAAGCATTTTTCTGAAAATCCTTGTCAAACTATTGAACCCTATGTGCTACCAATAAATTTGAAGTCAGAATTTAGTGATTTAACTACTGAGGATGCAGAAAATATTTATAAAGGATTGTCTATATCAAAAGACAATTGTTTGTCTTTAATAGATACAATCTTAAAACCTTATTCCACGGAACGCTTTCTTTACAGACCTTTTTTAATTTATAATATAAACAATGAGCGACGACTATTAACGTCAGAAGATAAATTTTCGGAATCAATTTATGTTTTAGCGACAAATGCAGTTCAATGGAATACATTAAATGCTGAATGGAGACAAAAAAAATGCTTTCAAAAGTATATCAATAAAAAAGGGAATGAACACGATAAATTATTAGAAGACCGAATAGAACAATATTTTAAGACTAATAGAATTTTATTTGCTCGCAATATAAAGAGTTTTAAAACAGCAACAAATAATAATATTAATGTTGATAATTCTAATTGTGGAGAAATAGATTTTATCTTCATTGATGATATTCGAAAAGAAATTGTTGTTGCAGATTCTAAATATAATAAAGCGAGGTACGAAGCCGTAGGCTATAGACAGGATTTTACAAATTTTGAAAAAAAATATGAACCTCAACTACAAAAAAAGATAGATTGGGTTGCTAATAACATTTCAATTGTTAATCAACATTTCATTAAGATTTATAATGACAAGGATATTGATTTTACTTCTTACAAAGTGATAGGTATATTCCTAATAAATACACCAACTTTCTATATGTTTTGTAGTAATTATTTAGCCGTTGATATTGAAAATTTTGGACATTATATTAAAGGCAGAGATGTATATCCTGATATAACTTTGCAGTTGGAGGATGGTAATCAAAAAGTGTATACATACCCATATTTCAAATAAATTTTTATTAATTATAATGATTGAAAATTCTTTAGACAACAAAAACAGTGAGCTTTATTATAGTTTAAAGCACGCTGGAGTGCAACTTGATTCTATTATAGACACTAATTTTAATAGTTGGGCAGTTCAGCCAGTCTACAAGTTTAAAATAGTTGCGAATAACGCTGAACCTTCGCCGTCATCATTAGCACATGAATTACTACATATATATTGTAATGTTAACGGCTTTGTGGATACATTCACAATTATTGATATATTTAAATCAAATAATACAAGATTTAAAACTGAATGTATATCTGATATTCAGAATTTACTGGCTCATTTAAAGATGTTTCCATTTTTTCTTAATTTAGGCTATAATATCAATGAATTTTACCTTAACAACGGGGATAAGTTGATTAGAGAAACATTGATACCAAATTTTATCACACTTGGGGTGATGTTTAAGATTAACAAGGAACTTAATAGTAAACCATCTATTGATGTTATAACTACTTTTTTTCAATTAGTATTAATTTTAAAACAAATTGAAATGGAAGAATATTATCAACAAATTAAAAATCAGTCATTGGAATATTCTGAATTACTTATAGGATATGATGAAGAGCTTTTTAATACTTTTAATGAAGAACTAAATGCTTGGCTTGATTCGGAGACTTTCAGTAATTATGATTTTTATATAAACATTAATGAAAAACTTCAAAATTTAGGATACCCAATTGAAAATGAATGGGAAGCGTGGATGAATAATAACAAAACATAGAATTTAATTAAATGTCAATAAAAATAAAACAATCTTTAATAAAAAGTTTGAATAAAATAAAAGAACAAAGCTTTGATGAAGAGACTATTAGAACGCTATTAATAACTGCAAGAGAATTCCTTAAATATGAGGGTCTTATTAAAGAGCTAGCCCATTTTGTTGCTCATACGAAGAGAAGTCAAGGTATTTTCCACAGGAAAGTAAATAACAGATACACAAAAATGAAGCTCATTGAAGAACGCATTAAAAATAATGAGTTTCAACAAATTCAATCTAAAATAAAAACAGAAGATGAATTGAGTGATTTTATGCTAGATGGTGTAGGAATTGATAAAGTTGAAACTAAGCTTTTTGATATTTTATATCGTGACGGATTGGAAGATATACATGAAGACCATCTGATAAAATATACGGGTTTTAATAAAAGACAAGCAAAAAAATATTTAGATGATAATTATTCTAAAACTAATGGTTACTATTATTTGAAAGCTTTACAGACGGAAAGAGCTATTATTAATCTTATGCTTTTACCTAATAAGAAAAATATAGATAAAAGGGAGTTTGAAAACTCAATAAAGCAAGGATTAGAATTAACTGAAAAAATAAAAAACACTGTTGATAGATTACAAAGAGTAATTCGAGGTGTTATTTTTTACGATTCTGTTTTTGAAGCAAAGTCTTTGAATAATGAATTTAATACGGTATTTGAAAATGTGCTAAAATTGTTTGATATTGATTTGTCCTATATTGAAGATATAAGTGATAATTCAAATGATATACTTCTGTGTATAATGGCTTTATTACATGATTCAACTTTTGAGTTTTATGATAAAAATTCAGCAAAAGTTTATTTATGTGCCTATCTTGAAGGAAATATTAAAAAGCCTATTGCTGAAACCGCAAATAATATCTTCGAAAGAGGAGTTTTAGCATTGTACATAAATTATAATTTTGAAAATAGTTCAAATTCTTATCCTCTCTATGTATCGGACTTAAAGCTTCAAACCTACGTAAGTTTAGAAGACTTTACAAAATCCCCTATCAATAATTCAATAGATGAAATTCCGTGGATTTCTGCTGAAAGAGTAAATGGTAAATTAATATTAAAATCATGATGATTTTATTTAAAGCTAATGAAAGAAATTCGTTCGCAAATTTTAGTATTTTAGCATAGTAGTAAACTTATAAACCTTGAAATTCAAAAAAATTTGATATGAATCCATTTATACTATCTTTCAGAGAAAGTCCCAAAGAAAAAGATGTTGATTTTTCAAAAATTAAATATTGTGATAAATTAAACCTCTCCGTGGATATTCAAACAGGGCGCCCTGCAATATCATTTTTAAATTCATCAACCAGCACACTTACAAAAGTTTACAACGAAACTTCTGATTCTGATAATGATTTTATTGGTTTAATGATGGCAACAATGACAAGAACTCAATATCAACAGGAAGGTATGGACGATGATGCTAACTATAATATTATAAAAGTAATGATGGAAACAAAGACTATTACTTTGGTTTCTCAAGAAGTTTCAGATGATGATGTAAGATGATATTAATTATTACTCACAAAGAAGATTATACGGTAGATTATATTGTTAATATTTTGAATGAAAGAAAAATAGACTATTACAGGTTAAACTGTGAAGATGTTTTTAAAAGTAAGTTCCTTGTTAGCAATGATTTGTTACCTAAAATACATGGGAAGTCAAATTTTAAATCGGTTTGGTTTAGGCGAACAAAGCTTCCCGATTTATCAGCAACTCCCTTTCACGAAAGAAATTATTTGCTTACTGAATTTGATAGTCTTTTAAAAAATTTATTCACTTTAATTGATGCAAAATGGATTAGTGAACCATACCAAATTTATAAGGCAGAAAATAAGTTATATCAATTAAAATTAGCAAAGGAAATAGGGCTTAATGTACCAAATACTATTGTAACTAATTCACATAAGGAAATAAAAGATTTTTATAATCAAAATTCATGTCAAATAATCGTAAAGCCTTTATCGCAATCTATAATTCATAACGAAAATAATTCTTTAGAACATATTTTTACTAATTTAATTGATAAAACCCATATTGAGAACCTTAGTAATTTTGATTTAACGCCTTGTATTTTTCAACAGTATATCGAAAAGGATTTTGAATTAAGAATAACAGTTGTAGGTGAAAAAATATTTGTAGCGGGCGTTAACTCTCAAACAGATGAGGTAGCTAAAATTGATTGGAGGAAAGGCAAGCTAAAATTTTATGAAACGGAAATTCCAGCAAATATTATGAGGATGTGTATTAAATTAGTTAAAAAACTTGATTTAAAATTTGGAGCTATAGATATTATAAAAGATAAAAAAGGAAATTTTGTTTTTTTAGAAATTAATCCAAACGGACAATGGGTTTGGATTGAAAACGAAACAGGTTTGAAAATTTCCGAAGCCTTAATTGATGAACTATTATGAATGAAAAATTAAAAGAGTTTCTTGAAAGTCTTGGTTTAATTACTATAGGAGAACATCCACAACCTTTTGATTATAATTGCGAAGATTATGATTTAATGGGTAGTAATCAAAAGGAAAAAATACAAGCACATAAAGAGTTTTTGATTTCAGCCCTACAAGAAGAAAATAACAGATTAAATTATGTTGAAAATAAAACGACTCAAATAATTTCGCAAACAAGTATTGTTTTTTCATTAGTCGGGCTAATAATTCCTATTGTAATTGACCGATTTGATGATATGTATTTTCCTATTAGAGTAATATTGATATTGTTATTAATTGGTGGTTTTTTTATGTACTTATTGTCAATTAGTAATGCATTAAAAAACTTTAATATTAAAAATTTTAAATACCCTTATGCAAATCCTTCCAACGTTATTGATTTAAAAGATAAGTCGATTGAAGAATTTAATTCGGAATTAGTTAGAGACTATTTGTATTCAATAAATAAAACTGTTCACATAAATAATGTAAAAGGCTCAAATTTATTACACGCGTACAAAGCTTTCAAAATAGCTAACTATATAACAGGAATTATTATTGTAGTAATCTGCTTTTTAATACTATTCACAAAACAGAAAGAAAATATCAATAGAGTAAAAATTGAAAATCCTATTGAAATTAAACAAACTAAAAAGTAAAATTGTTCCTGTTAAATAAAAAATACTTAAATAAAATTAACACACAGCTTAAAAGAAGGAAAATGTAGATTTGTTGTTGTGAAATTGAAAAGTGTCGATCCAAGTAAATACGGAAATAGTAGTAACAGACTTATATTTCCAAAAGGATAAATGTAAAATTATAATTTAAAAAATGGATATTGTTTTAGATTCAAATATTTATAGAGGGGATTGGTATTTAAAGTCAAATGATTTTACAATTCTTAGGGATTACCTTAGTAAAACAGATTCAAGTTTTGTTTTACCACAAATCATTTTAGAAGAAATAACGGGATTATATAAAAGAAATTTGGCAGAAGAAATAAATTCACTTTCCAAGACATCTGAGAACTTAAATTACTTGTTAAATAGAACCCTTTCTGAGGAATTGAAGATAAATATTGAGCAAGAGTCTGACAGATATATAAAGATTTTAATAAGAAAACTAGGTCTTACAAATAGTAAAATAGTTAAATATGATAACGATTTTTTGCCGAAAATAATCGAAAGAGCAATACAAAAAAGAAAGCCATTTAAAGATGAAGATAGAGGATTTAGAGATTGCATAATATGGCTTACATTACTTAAATATACTGAGAAATCACATGAAAAGCAGATAGTATTTATTAGTAATAATCCAACTGATTTCGGAGACAATAAACAGAACCCTATTTTACATCCAGATTTGCAGAAAGATTGTGATGAACTTAATATAAAAGTAAATTATTTCAAAAGCATTAAAGAATTTACTGAAAAACACTCTAAGAAAATAGATGAATTTGATATTGATTGGTTGTCTGAAAATATTGATATAAGTTTACTTTCAGATATAGCAAGAGAAAAAATAGACCAAAGTAGTCCTCATTATGTAAAAAACTGGTTCGAATGGAGAACAGAATTAGATAGTGCAGATTCTTTTAAAACAATTAGTGTAAACTTTAATGATTTTGAAGATATTTTTGTTTATGAAATGGTAAATGGAGATTTTATAATAAATTTTACTGGGTGGGCAGATACTAAAATTAATTTTGAATATTACGATTATGGTTACTTTGAGAACACAGTTAAAAACAAAACAGAAATCGCTAAAACTGTTTTCTATATAAGTGCTGTTTACAAAAATAATGTAATTGAAGAGATAGAAATAAATGATTTTCTTATTAATAGAGAAGGGAAATTCGGATATTAAATATGATTAGTGAATTTGGATTTTCTTATTTAATTATTAAAGTCGATAACCTAAAATTGAATATTACTTATATTATAAAGTTAACGATTTAATTAAACAAAATATTTTGGCTAGGGAGGTGATGTTTTCAAAATAATCCCAAAAAAAGCTGATAAAAATATTAAACTAAAATAATAATCTACAATATGCCAAACTTAGAGGGATTAGGGTTACAGAATTTTAGAACTTTCCAAAAAAAAGAAAATCTTGAATTTGCGCCTATTACATTAATCACTGGTGCAAATAATGCAGGAAAAAGTTCTGTTTTCAAAGCAATACAATTCTTGGTTAATAATTTTAAAGATGGAATTACTTTACAGACCTTAGATTTTAAGGCTATGGAACATGAACTTGGGAATCTTGAACGTATCTATAACCGAGTTACAATGGAAGATTTTAAAAACTCAGAAATTTCAAATAGTCAACATATGTATTCTAGACTTGCGGATTTTCATAAAAAGAGTAAGGACTATCCAACTGAACTTCCGATTTTTAGTAAAAATGAAGACTTAGTATTTTTTTTTCCAATAAAATTTGGAAACAGCAGAGAAATAACTGCTACTTTGGAGGTAAGATACGAATTGACACGATCTATACCCAAGAATGGTACTAAAGAAGAATTAACAATTTTTCATAACATTAAAAATATTGCAATTGTAAAAGATGGAGAATATCTATATTGGTCAAACATTCTTGGATTTAGAGAAAATTACGATGAACCTGGTGAATGGTATATGGAAACAAGCATTGATTTGAAAAAAATTATTCAATTTATCATAGATACACCTTTTGTAGAAATAAAAGACGGAATTGAACCAAATCAAAAAACTGAAGACTATTTTACACGTGATTTATTTAGCAGGATTAAAGAGTATAAGGGTATCTTTTTTGACTTTCCTTTTTCCAAAAATAAAAAAGATAGTTACAAAGGTTTTACAGAAAAGCTTATCAAAGGAAAAAGTTTATTCTCTGATTATTCTGAACTAGCAGAAGATGAAAAGTCAAAACTATTAGGGATAGAACAAAAAATTATAACTGAGCTTCTTCAAGGACGAGATAATAACCAATACAAAATTTTAGAGTGTTTCAAAACAGATAATATTACAGGTCTTATAGGTGGGATGGAAAGAGATATTGTAAATGCTGAACTAAAAGAAAAGGAATCTGAAAAAAAACAGGAAGTCGAACGGAATTTGCGAAGTATTTATAAAAGCCAAATTCAAAGAACACCTAATAGCCAACTTTTTATAAGTCTATTGAAAGCAATAGAGGAAGATTTTTCAGATATTGTTAAGGGAAAATTTGATGATTTAAAGAAGGTTTATTTTTTACCAACAACAAGAGGAAGAAATAGAGAATGGTTTATTGATGAGCAAAACAGTGAAGATATTCAGATTGTAAGAGATTTTTCTGCTATAAATTTAAAAAGCCACCCACAGATAGAAAAATTTGTAAATTTTTGGATTGGCAATGGAGAGATTAATGAATTGGATAAAAATGGACAACAAAAGCAAAAAGGTTTCAAAATAGGAAAAGAACTTTCCGTCTTTAGAGATGAAGCAATAGGTTTGACTAAGATTTTTTTAGTCAATTTTGATGGAACGAAAACTCCTTTAGTTGATTTGGGGTATGGAATATCACAATTACTCCCGATTATTATGAAGATAGCTATTATCGCTCATAAACATCAATTGCCTTATGAATATGATTTTGATTATCAAGATGGTTCTCATAGACAAACAATCTATTTTAATTCTTCAACATTATTAATTGAAGAACCCGAAGCTAATCTACATCCTTCTTTACAATCAAAAATTGCTGAATTATTTATAGATGCTGCTTCTAGATTCAATATTCAGTTTTTAATAGAAACTCATAGCGAGTATCTAATTTATAAATTCCAAGAATATGTAGGTCAAAAAATAGTTTCTCCAAACAATGTTAAAATGTATTACTTCAATCATCCTAATGATGTTAGACAAGGATTGAAAGATAAGTACATTAGCCATGTAAAAATTGATGCAGACGGTAGTATTGATTATGAAAAGTATTTTGGAAAAGGTTTTTTTGACGAACAGACTAACTTAAAATTAAGTTTGTTAAATATTCAGCGAAATCGTTTTATTGAAGATTATGAAATAATAAAAGAAGAACTGAAAACATCGAATGAAACACTTAGCTTCTATGATACTGAAATTAAGAAACTCAACAGAGAACTATCAACTGTAACTACTGGGAACGATAAACTAGAAGAACGACTTGATAGACTTAAAAAAGAGAAAAAAGATAAAGAATTAGAATTTCAAGAACTCATAAAAAGGCAAGAAGAGAAAATTGATGAATATACGGCTAAAACCGACTATTCAAAATATTTAACAGAAATTGAGACGATTGTAGATAGAAATAAAATTGACAATTCAAAAACACTAAAATATTTGTCAACAGGTAAATTTCTACTAAGAACTTTAGATGATGCCGCTGATTTTGCACCTGTCATTATACAATATGGCCGAGCAGTTGAATGTGAGATGATAAAATGGGTGAATGATTTTCGGAGTACTATCGATACTGAGGATATTAATAGTTGGTGTGATACTGCAAACTATGCAGATAAAATCAGGCAAGTTTTTGCAGATTTAGAGCTACCTCTTGTTAATGACAATTATGAGATAAATCCGGATAATAAGGTTAACTTATTTAATTTGAAAAAATATATCAATAATGCTCCAACTAGATTGGTGTTTGGTGAATTAACTCAAATTTTTGAATTACTTCATTACATCTCTCCAACAATAAATCCTACTAACAATTATCACTCTGTTCCTTTAATGTTAGCATTTTCAAATTATCTGAAAAGTTTTTGGAGTGATTATGATACAGCAGAAGGACTATTTAATACATATCGAAACATATTAGATTTGAGAAATTGTGCTGGACACACTTATAGTAATAGTATTTGTCCCAGTGATATTATTAACAAGAGTACAGCAGTTAATTATGTTGCCAAAGTTGAGGCTATTTTTAGGTGTTTATAGTTCTAAAAAGAAAACGCGTAATAGTTTTATATGAGCAAAATGAATGAAGATAGAAGTATTTTAAAAATAGATTGATTATTTTACAGGTACTTAATTTTCAAGATCGAAATGTTTGAGAATATTTACTTTAGATATTCCCGAAAACCTCATCTTTACTTTGTTATTTTTTTGACTTTTTGAGTAGTTTTGTACCTTATTTGTATCTATTAATTACAACTAACTGATTTATAGCATTAATTATTTTTTGTATCGGAAAATAGAATACATAAAACACTGACAAACAACAAATTGCAAGTTTTGATATTATTCATATAACATATTGATTTAATGCAACTTATATAATTTTTAATTATATCATACTACAAATAATTGATGTAGATAAAAGAATGGAATATACTCCTTTGAACTGAGAATAAATGAATGTTCTTTTAAATTAATATTTGATTAAGTGCGCTTTTATAACACCCTAAAATAAATTCAGTATAATATAACTGCGAATCTAATGCTTGAGTCTTATCATGAAGTTCTATGCGTTTGGAAAGTACAATCTCATCTTTATAGCTGAATGAGCAAAATGAATACACTTTAAATCCTGAATTTCTTACAGATGAAGCATATCCTGTAGAAGCAATTCCCCAATCTGTTCCAAATGATTCAGCGACCTTTATAGCCATTGTATTTGCCATTTTTTGGGTCTCAAAGCCATTTTCCTCAACTTCAATCCTATTGATATCTAAAAAGTTAATTTTTTCAGGTATCGTAAAAGTCATTATTCCTCCTTTGTAAAACAGTTTTGCATTAGGCATCTGGGAAAAAGCCAGCTGTATTAATCCCGAGGTTACACTTTCTGCTATAGAAACCGTTTCATTCATTGTAATGAGTGAAGTACTGATATAATCAAGTAAACTTTGCTGAAAATTCATGGCATCTAATGTTTAATGTTAATCTAAAAAGCTTTTTACACTACGTTCAGATAACGTCATAATCATTCATTGTTGTTACAAAATAATGCTCAATCATTTCCTTTGCATTTCCGCACATTGACAAAAGATCTCCTTTGGTCATATCTTCAAAAATAAAATCATCATGAACCTCAATAATGAACTCGGTCACTTTTTCGGTGTTCATTAGGTCATAGACCATTAAATCATTTAAATTATCTAATCTACATTCTTCCTTAAAAAAAGGAAGCTTTCGGGAAATGGAATTCTTAAACTGAAAAAGATGTATTGTTTTCATTATTTCTGGCATTAGGGTAATAATAAGAAAAGTCTGTTTATATATAAAAACGCTGTTTACTCATTAATATTCAAACAGATTTCTTTTTGTGGATTCAGTTGATGAAATTTATTGTACATCAATATGGTTAAAAAGGACAGAAACCATAGGTTCCTATCCTTAATTAATTAAAACCTTCTGAAAACAGATCTACTGTTTTATCGGGATTTTAATATGCTCATTATTAAAATTGAGAATCCTTAAGCCTATTAATTTTATCATGGTGTATAATTCGCTTTTCCTAGTCTTTATTTACTACTGCGATGTTATAAAATATCGGAGAACAGCATTTTGCATAATGAATATTTCCAACTGCGCACTATATTTTCCTGTCAAAAATTGTACTATTTATGATGATATAAACTTTAATGGATCTGATAAATTCCTGATTATTATGATACAAAGATGACTGTTTAAGAATATATTATACTGTATATATCCGGGATAATCTTACATATATCACACCTTTTATAAGTCTTCCAGGTTTCCAAGACGTCTTTGTTTCAACTGTTTATAAAATGAAGGGGAAAGACCTGTAATCTTTTTAAACTGGTTAGAGAGATGGGCCACACTACTGTAATTGAGTTTATAGGAGATTTCTGTAAGATTGAGTTCATCATACAACAATAATTCTTTCACCTTTTCTACTTTGTTAATAATGATAAAATGTTGCAGGGTCATTCCTTTCACTTCAGAAAAGGTGTTCGCAAGGTAGGTATAATCATATCCTAATTTTTCACTTATATAATCTGAGAAGTTTTCTTTTGGGAGTGCATCTGAATAATGAATCATTTCTATGACTACATTTTTTATTTTCTCTATCAGGATGCTTTTTTTGTCATCTAATATCTCAAGCCCTGTTTTAAGTAAGTTTTCTTTTAGAATTTGTCTTAGTTCAACGCTGATATCATCCAATAATTCTACAGTTCCCAAATCTACAATAGCATTTTTAATGCCCAGCCTTTCCAATTCCTGATGAACAACCATTTTGCAGCGCAAACTTACCATATATTTTATATACAACTTCATCCCCCCTTACTATTTATACTGCCAATCATTTCATTAACAGATATTTACTCAAAGTTACTCTATTAAATCGGAAATATCTATGATTTATACAACAAATTGAAAGACAATTGCAAAGCTTTCCTTTTTTAATGATTGAAATTTACAGGTAACAAAAAATATTTCACAATGTCAAAAGAAAAAGACGGAAAAAAGAAGTCAGATAAAACTCCACCCGCAAAATCCGCAAAAGAGAAACGGGAGGAAAAAATGAATAAACGAAGAGACAGGGAAAACGAAGCCCAAAATACCGGCAACTAAATGGTATCCCTGAAAAAAGACGGAATTATACTCAGAAAAACGACTTTAGACTTTGAGAGTGAAGGTGTTTTAAACCCCGCAGTTGTTAAGGATAACGGAAAAATACATTTATTTTACAGGGCTCTTGCAAAGAATAATTTCTCCAGTATCGGATACTGTATACTATCAGATTATAAGACAATAGAAACCCGGTTGAGCAAGCCGGTTATCATCCCCGAGTTTGAATACGAAAAACATGGTGTTGAAGATCCAAGAATCGTAAAAATCGATCATTTGTTTTATCTTACCTATACCAGTTATGACGGGATTAATGCACTGGGAACACTTGCTGTATCGGAGGATCTTACGTCATGGCAAAAAAAGGGCATAATTGTTCCCAAAATTCCATACAACAAGTTTAGATTTTTATCAGAATCCCAAGGTGAAATAGCAGAAAAGTACAGACGTTTCAACAAACTCCCCCCTACTCTTACAAAGGATAAAGATGTCTTCCTGTGGGATAAAAATGTGATATTTTTCCCAAGAAGGATTAACGGTAAGCTTTATTTTCTTCATCGCATAAGACCCGATATTCAAATTGTAGGTATAAAAAACATTGAAGATCTGAATCCTGATTTCTGGAAAGATTATTTCCTTCACTTTAAAGATCATATTATATTATCTCCCCTGTATGAGCATGAAGTAAGCTACATTGGCGGAGGATGTCCCCCTATAGAAACCGAGCATGGGTGGCTTTTGATATACCATGGCGTACATGATACTATTGAAGGATATGTTTACAGTGCATGTGCTGCTTTACTGGATCTTAATACTCCCGAAAAAGAAATTTCAAGGCTTCCTTACCCTCTTTTCAAACCCGAAGAAGAATGGGAACAGAAGGGAGAAGTGAACAATGTCTGTTTTCCTACCGGAGCCATTGCAGAAGGAGATACACTCCATATTTACTACGGAGCTGCAGATAAAAGAATTGCTGTTGCTTCTTTAAATATCCCGGAATTACTGAAGGAATTACTACAGTATACATCATAACTGACTATTCTATAGAGAATATCATACTTTAAAATAGATATCAACATGAATAAAAATATAAAATCAGACGTGGAGGAAAAGACAAAAAGACGATCTGTCCAAAATAGAAAAAACACAATTAATCATAAACCAGAAATTATCTTTATAAGTACTTTTCCTCCAAAGGTGTGTGGTATTGCAACTTATTGTCAGGATTTAGTAAAATCTCTTCAGATCAAGTTCAATGAATCATTTAACATAATCATCTGTCCAATGGAAACTGAAGAGGAGCATCATCTATATGAAGAAAATCCTGAATATCGCTTAAATACATCCGATGCTATTTCTTATTTGGAGCTGGCTGATAAAATCAACAAAAATGAAAGGATTCAACTGGTTATGCTTCAGCATGAGTTTGGATTTTTCACTGAGGCCAAAAACGGATTGCTGCTTTTTCTTCAAAACTTAGAGAAAGACGTCATCATTACTTTTCACACCGTTTTGCCAAAACCGGACTGGGAGTTAAAAGAAAAAGTAAAAGAAATCAGCAGTTTCTGCAAATCTATTATTGTGATGACAGGTATTTCTGCGGACATCCTTTCTACTGATTATGATATTCCATCTGATAAAATTAAAGTAATCCCCCATGGTACTCACCTGTTACCATTTATCGATAAAATTTCACTGAAAACGAAATACGGATTTAAAGATAAAAAGGTACTTTCAACATTTGGCTTATTAGGTTCTGGTAAAAATATTGAAACCACTTTAGAAGCTCTACCTGAAATCATTGCTCAAAATCCGGATGTAATATTTTTGATTATTGGAAAAACGCACCCTGGTGTCATTAAGTATGAAGGTGAAAAATACCGTGATTTTTTGCAGGACACAATTAAAAGACTCCATTTGGAAAAGCATACTTACTTTATCAATCAATATCTGCCTTTAGATGAGTTGTTAGAATATCTTCAGCTTACCAATATCTATCTTTTCACTTCAAAAGACAGACACCAGGCGGTGAGTGGCACCTTTTCCTATGCTATTAGTTGTGGATGTCCTATTGTTTCTACTCCTATTCCACATGCCCTAGAAGTATTAAATGAAGATCTGGGAATTATTATTGATTTTGAAACTCCGAAACAACTCGCTACTGCTGTGAATACATTACTGAAAAATGAAAACACACAGGAAAAATTACGTTCAAATAGTTTGGAAAAAATGGCTCCCACAGCCTGGGAGAATTCATCTATTTCACACGCCCTATTATTTCAACAATACAGCAAAGACAACATGATATTACATTATACATTCCCCATCATCAATCTTAGCCATATCAAAAATATGACAACAGATTTTGGAATGATCCAGTTTTCTAAAATCAACAAACCTGATATCAATTCCGGGTATACTTTGGACGATAATGCCCGTGCTATGATTGTAGCCTGCAGACATTATGAACTGAGCAGAGATGAATCTGACCTTGATTTAATCTTAACTTATCTAAGGCTTATTAAGTTTTGCCAGCAGCCGGATGGAAGCTTCCTCAATTATATAAACCAACATAAGGAATTTATACAGCAGAATTATGAGACCAATCTTGAAGATTCCAATGGAAGAGCTATCTGGGCACTAGGGTATCTTCTTTCAATAAAAACAATCTTACCGCAACAGTTTTCAGATGAAGCAGAGTCTATCATTGAAAAAAGTCTTTCACCTATTGAGAACATCCATTCTACCCGAGCAATGGCTTTTATCATAAAAGGATTGCATTATCAAAACTCTGAAAACAATATTCCATTATTGAAAAAACTGGCCAATCGACTGGTAAAAATGTATCAGCATGAAAAACACAGAGACTGGCATTGGTTTGAAAGCTATCTTACCTATGGAAACAGTGTTCTCCCTGAGGCTTTATTGTATGCATGGATTACGACCAAAGACGAAATGTATAAGCAAGTTGCTAATGAATCATTCAAATTTTTGCTTTCGAAAATATTTATTAAAGGAGGCATCAAAGTAATATCCAACAAAGGATGGCTTCAGAAAGAAACGGTTAAAAGCCATGAATCAATTGGTGGTGAACAGCCTATTGATGTTGCTTATACCATACTGGCCTTATCTACATTCTATAAGGTTTTTAAGGATGAAAAATACCTGCAGATGATGAGGAATGCTTTTAGTTGGTTTTTAGGAAAAAATCACTTACATCAGATTATTTATAACCCTGCAACAGGTGGATGTTATGACGGCCTTGAAGAGAAAAACGTTAATCTCAATCAGGGAGCGGAATCAACAGTAAGCTATCTAATGGCAAGACTCTGTTTTCCAAAATAACAACCCTTAATTACTCGGTGCTTTATGGAACTATAGTAATAAAAAGGTAAATTAAAAAGATCGCAATCAGTACAATTCCCTGCATAATATTGGTTCTACCCGTTGCCAGTGAAACAGTAATAATAAAAAGCGACAGCCCTAAAAGTATTGTTGATTTGATATCTATTCCCAATGTCATTCGTATACCAGTCATTACAGATATAATGGCAATGGCAGGAATACTCAGCCCTATACTTGCTAAAGCAGAACCAAAAGCCAGATTTAATGAAGTTTGAATTTCATCACTTTTTGCAGCCCTAAACGCAGCCAGACCTTCAGGAAGGAGAACAATACCAGCAATAATGATACCTACAAGAGATCTTGGAGCACCCACTGAAACAACTATATGCTCAACATCCTTTGAAAGAAGCTTTGCCAGAAAAACGACTATTCCCAGGGATAAAATTAATAATATACAACTGATATACAATTGTTTTCGGGAAATCATTTCATGACTACTTTGTACAGGCTCATTTTTGGATAGTTTATTTTGCGGAGAAATAAAAAAGCTTCGGTGTCTAAACGTCTGGATCATAGTAAATCCGAGATAAAGCCCTAAAGAAATCAAGGCAATAAAAAGCAATTGAAAGGATGTATATTCGCCTCCGAGATGACTTATCGTATAATTAGGCAGAATAAGCACAAAAATAATCACGGAGGTAAGCGTAATGAGTGCCGTACTTACCCCCTGCAATGTAAAGCTCTGTTCTCTGTATCTTAATGAACCTATGACAATACAGCTCCCAATAATTCCGGTAAGGATTATCATCACTGCTGCAAAAACCGTATCTCTGGCAAGGGTAATGGTTTCTAAACCTTTTGCTCCCATCATGATAGAAATAATAAGTCCTACTTCTATGACCGTGATGGCAAATGCCAGAAGTAAAGTTCCGAATGGCTCCCCCAAACGATGGGCAATAACTTCGGAATGATACACTGCAGCCAAAACACTTCCTATCAGAAATAAAGTAAGAATCACAGAATAATACCCTGAAGAAAAAACAGAATTTCCAACATACGAAAGCCACGCCAAGATAGGAACTAAAAAAGTCCACATCCATAAATATTTTTTAATATTCATAAAAACACTAATATTTTTTACAGTTGAATGGTCTTTTGGAAAAATTCAATAGATTTATATTTTCCTTTTCAAAACAGTTTTATTAATGATTTGAAGCAGACTAGAGATGACGATATACCGGAAATATTAAATGATGAAAAGAAGAGAATATGCCGGAACTAAGAGTCTAGATCATCAGTTCAATGTAGTTATTCAGCAAGGTACGAATAATCAATCACTTATTTGAAATTATATAGTAATATTTTAAGTTTGTAATCATTTCCTAAGGCTCAATAATGTTCGTCACTTCATCAGAGTCACCAACTTTTTACAGCTTATAAACGACCGGATTTCAGATGCTCAAAACAATCCGAAATTTCGTAAAAGTGTGATATCTGCAACATAAAAGAAACAATCTGTAATACAATAGATTATTAAATACCCAACTTTGTACTGTAGCAATGAAGTTACACTAAAATCCACCTTATGGACACAAACCACAACAAAGGCGACAAATTTTTCAAAACTCCTGGAGACTGGATTGAACAGTCAAAACAATTGAAAGAAAAATTCTCAACATTAACGGATCACGATCTGAAATTTGAAGAAGGTAAAGAAAAGGAAATGCTGGAAAGAATCGGAAACAGATTAAGAAAAAACCGTGAAGAAGTTCTCAATATTATCAAAGAAATCAATCTTTCATAAATTGTTTTCAAGGACAGCTAAAGCCAATGAAAAGATATATTTATCAAAAGTTTTACTGGAAAAGGGATGGAATATTAGACAGTTCTGTCCCTTTTATTTACAATACCATCTACTCTTTTTATGTTTAAACCCAATGTGATGAATCATAGAGAACTTGAAAAATCGAAAGTATATATTACCAGCCAGATTGTAGATTACATTCCAAATTCTGTAGTCAGCAAAAAAATAATGGAAAAACTGACCGGCAATATCAGTGTTTTATCTTTTGATGACAAAGAAGGGTTATCTGAAAAGATTTCTCCTTTTGACACTGTTGCACAAATTATTGAAGGTAAAGCAGAAATTATTATAGACGGAGCTACTTATTTTATGGAAGAAGGTGAATGCATAATTATTCCTGGCCATATATCTCATTCGATAAAAGGAAATAAACGCTTTAAGATGATCGTAACAATAATAAAAAGCGGCTATGAATAATGTAGATACTATATCAGTTTTAACAAAAAAGATATTAAAAAAAACAGTTGAGATTCAAAAAGAATTTCCTGAACTGTATGACCTTTTAGACGAAACTCCATTATTTTTTTCTTTTGCAGAGAAAAATATTACGATCAGAGATTTAAGACAATATCTTATTTCCCTTATAAGACAGCAAAAATCCTTTGAAAAAGGGACATCAAAAAAAATAATATACAATAACTCCCAATGAAAAAGCTGACTAATCATCCAAAGAACAAATTGGGACTCAGAAATAAAAAAAATATTTCAAGAAGGGCCTATTACTCACAATTTGTTTCTTTATTTTACATCAGAAATACCAACATCACCTTAGAAAGAGACACGAAGGAAGTTCTTCGCATGTTAAAGGAATTACAGATTCTCAATAACAAATCAAGATTGGTATTTAGTACTCATTGCAGTTTAAGCCAGCATAATCTGTGGCAGTCTGTTTTAGAAGATCTAAGCGACAGTATAAAATACATTAGAATACAGTTTGAATATTTATTGGAGAATATTATTAAAAGAAATAAAATCAATTCACTCATATTCTGGAAGCAAAACAAAACCTATACAGATGAGCTGGAAGCAAGCCATAAAAAACTCATCCATTTGGCTATCCAAATTTTACCGGAAGAAGAAAGGTTATCATGGAAAACAGGTATTTGTAACTTTTATGATGAAATTTTTTCTTTATTCATTCCACTTATTGGTATGTGCAGGCTTGAATCTGACTTTATAGAAAAATATTCGCCTAAAATCTTTAACCAAACCACTATGGATATTATTAAAGATATTCCGAAAAATTACACATTACAGGAAGCAAAGAAATATGAACACGAATACTTAAAAGTATTAACTAACTACAGTCATGAATTCTATAGAAAAAATAATTTTTGGAACAGCTTACTATATATACTTTCAGGAGGCATGTACGCATTGCCGTCAGAGCATACTCTATCCAAAAAATGGATCAATAGAAAAATGAAAGATAAACTTATTAAATAGATCTCAAAAATTTTCATCATATTAAATATTCTTGTAGTGAAAACAATACATCTTTTTAAGTTTAACAATTCTATTTTTCACAAAATACCTTTCTTCAAAGAAGAACAAAGGCTGAAAAGCGATATAACAGAAATCAATATAATGAATATTGAAATCGTAACTGAATATATTGTTAAAACTGAGGATGATTTTAATTTCGAGAAGACATCCAGAAATGATCTTTTAACAATGTGCAGAAAAGCTCAAAAAACAATCGAACATTATTTTGTGATAAAACTAGATGCAATTTGAAATAATAAAGAAAAATAAAATCTCCTACATAGGCGGTTTTTCGTGGTCTAACTATTTTTGTTTGCCCCACTACCTTTAACATTCCTCCGAGAGGTGTTATGGATTTTACTATGGTTTCTACTTCTAAATCATTTCTACAATAACAGTTTGTCTCCGAGAAACACAAAAAATGGCAAACTCAGATAACAAGCTATTCTTACTTCATAATTATCCAAAGCATTCGCCATTTGGTCAAGGTAAGCATTTAGCTTAAGATGGTGCTGGTCGCCATATAGATTATTTTCACATCTTTGTTCAGATTTTTACAAAAAAATTTATTGCCCCAATCGAACCAATTATTTTATATATAATTTTTAAAATAAGATAAAAAACAGAGAAGATTATCGTAAAATAAACATCAAAAAAAACTCCTGCAAAGCGCAGGAGTTGAAAACTAAATAGTAATTAGTAACTACTCATTCTTTATTAATTTTAAAGTTCCATTTTTACCGATGCTGGATTTCCACTGAATAACATAGGTACCTCCCAAAGAATTTTTGAGATCAATAGGTAATTTGTTTAATCCGACTTCTATATCTGTAGTGTATGATCTAACTACTTTACCATTGATATCAACAACATTGATTGAAATTGTTTCTTTATCCGCTGCCGTATAGTAAAGCTCAGAGAATCCCATGCTTGGATTGGGTACCAATACTGTATTATCACTTTGGAGATTTCCATTTTTAGAAACCGTAGGACGAGTACATGTATAGCATAAAAACTTGGTAACCCTGATGGTATACTGGTTTGGCGCATTGCAATAAATATCTACTCCATATCCATACCCTGAATAGGTTGGCTGATATGCAATCAGATTAGGATCTGAAATGGTTGTATGACTTCCCACTACAGTTGAAAGCGGATAGTATCCACTAGCCAATTCTGGACTTACCGGATCATTAAACTTTGCTTTAACATATGTAACCTGAGATGAAGTAGTAAATGAAGGAAAAGCATAGTCTTTAGAAGTTATACTATTAGGAATAAATGAATTAAATTGCGGAGCAGAAACCCCGGTTTTTATTTCAAGTGTAAGAGTAGTATTGGCGTACGCAATATTTCCCGGAATATAATCATCATGTCTGGTAAAGGTGACTTTATAAGTCTCTACGGGGCCAATAATTATTTGTGCCATTAATTGATTATGACAGACCAGCAAAAAAGTTAGCAATAAGATAATTTTTTTCATTTTATTTAGATTTTAAGTTGTTATTTTTATGATATATCTATTCTGATTTTTTTTAATAATGTAAAATTGAAAGTTCTGAGCCGGATCGTAAATGGACAATTAGTAAATGTGAAACACTTCCTGATATCTGCCTATATTTATTTAATAACTGTAGATTTAATATGCCATGCCTTTTTAAATCTATAGGTATTTTTAGAATTAAATGTCTCAATTTTGAGACATTTACCTTATATTTGAGGCATTGAAAAAATAATGAATACACAACAAAAAATTATTGACACAGCAATATCTGTGTTCAATGAGAATTTTTCGGCAACATTTGAAGAGATCGCAGTAAACTGTAATCTTAACCGCAGGACATTGCACCGATACTTTAAAAACCGAAACGAATTATTGGAAGCCTGCAATGCAAATATGATGAAAGCCTGGGAAGAGACGGCCATTAAAGCCTGCAACAGTTCTACCAATCCCCTGATACAACTGGAAAATTTATTATATGCTGGTATTGACAGCGGAACGAAGTATGCCTTTTTAATTAAGCTGAACGAAGTGGAGCCTGCTTATACAACTGAAATAAGTAAGGATTATTTAAAAGCAAGAAGCAATATATTCAGTGCAATAGTAACGTTGCAGAAAGAACAATTGATAGACAGTACACTGCCATTAACGTGGATAAGAATTCTGTTCACCAGTGTTATCACAGCAACTATCACCGCATACAGATCGGGAGATATTGCTCCTAATGAAGTAAAAAAATTAGCCTGGAATTCATTCAGCAGAAGCATAGGCTTAGTATTAAATAAACAAAATGATACATTCTTTTTTAATGATAGGCCAGTCCAATATGGCCGGACGTGGCTACGCGAAAGAAGTTCCGCCTATTTTTGATGAACATATTAAAATGTTGAGAAACGGCTTATGGCAGATTATGTCAGAACCAATTAATTTTGACCGCCCGAGCTCAGGTGTAGGGCTCGCTTCATCATTTGCAGCTTCCTGGAGAAAAGATCATCAACAAGATGAAATTGGATTAATTCCATGTGCTGATGGAGGAACCAGCCTTGATGACTGGGCTGTAGGGAGTGCTCTGTTTGAGAATGCCCTATCACAGGCCAGACTTGCCCAGCGAACAAGTGAGATTAAAGGAATCTTATGGCATCAGGGTGAAAGTGACTGCTCTTCTGAAAAGGCAGAACAATATCAGGAAAAATTCTCTAAGATTATTAATGCTTTACGCCAGGAACTCAATATTCCCGAAGCCCCGCTTATCATTGGCGGATTAGGAGATTATTTACCCAACGGATTATTTGGTCAGTATTTCATGCACTATTCTTTCGTCAACCGGGAACTTGAGGACTTTGCGCAATCTAATGAAAACTGTTATTTTGTTTCCGCAAAAGGGCTTACGGCTAATCCTGATGGTGTTCATTTCAATGCGCATTCACAAAGATTATTAGGAATCAGATATTATTGTGCTTACCGTGATCTAAAACATCTTCTGAACCCCAACGTTAATGAAAATGATATTTTGAACAAAATCTATGATCGTCCTTATACCAAGACTGAAAGACTTAAGCTGCTGGAACACGAATTTGCAGTCGGGAATATTGAAGGTAAAGATTATTTAATGCAACTAAAAGCTATAGGGCAAGAGTAAAAGAACATCTTACTTATTATTTCAGCATCTAATATATCAGCAAATCAACAGCAACCGATATTCACCATCGTTTTCTACAGGAGCTCTATGAACACATGGCAGCGCCTGCTGTTCCGGATGATCTACAGCGATTCTCCAAAGATGACCTTTCCCTAAATTTACTGGTTCTGCATTGGGTTTAGGCTGATAATGAAGATCAAAGAAATATTCTCTGAGGAAGTCTTCAAATTCTTCTTCGGGGCCATCGTGTAGTTTTTTGAGCTGTTCCCGGATTTCAGGAATCAAAATTTTCTGTTCCACATGATCATTGGGAATGATATCACTTGCAGTTCCATGGTAGGTACATAAAAAAGTATCTGTTCCGATAGGTGAACGATCTACATGATATGAATATACATCTGTTGAAATGAAACCGAGTTCTTCATCCCGTTCATAACATTTAAGCAAATTAAGAACCGGAGAAGCGCCAAAATCATTTAATAACTGTAAATCATTTAAGATCATTTTTCTTGCCATATCTCCTTCTTCTGATAATTGTAATGCTAAAAGATCCTGAGCGGAAATTACTGTTACATCTTCATTTAACTGAAGTTGAGAAACGATTTCTTTAAAATTTCCAACTAAATTCCGATGCCAGTAAATTGCATTCATCATTCCTTGAAAACTGGTATTTACAAGTTCAGAGAAAGAAGATACCACCTCTATTTGCTGATTGTCAGAAAATATATTACCCATTTTTTGAAATAAGCGGTTTAATTGCTTACTGGCTACAAAAATACGGAATAGGTTATTTAAATCGTCATTACAAAAATCAGATGTACTTTTAATATGGAAGTTTTTATTTGACATTCTTCTTTTCTATTCATATTATATTTATTCCTAACTTCGAAGAAACTATCTGTCAATGAATTAACACCCATTACCAGCTATGCAAATTTTACCTTCCGCCAGCTTAGCACCTTACATAAAGAGTTATACCGTTGTTACCATTGATAATGATCTCAGGGATGAAGTTTTTTATCCCAGCGGATATATAGATCTGATCATTAATATTTCCGGTGGTGCTGCAGCTACTATTATTAATGGAAAAAGAAAGGATACTCCGGATATAGAGCTTCTGGGACACCTCACACTTCCTACCAGGCTTACTGTTGCACAGGGAACTTCGGTGCTGATAGCAAGGATCTATCCGTATGCCGGTACTTTATTCTTTTCTGATCCTTTGTCGGAATTCACGAACTACGCTACTGATATGTATGATGTAGCAAAAAGAGGAAGCACAGATTTATATGACCGCATCATGTTTGCTGATAGTCTTTATAAAAAAATCAATATTTTGGAAGCATACTTTCTTCAACAGTTGAAAAAAAATGAAAACCGGGTAAAGAAAGCTATCATGGTTCAGGCACTCAGCCAACAGTTTTTAATGAATCATCATACATTGGACCTGCCGGCTTTGGCACAGGCTTCAGGGTTATCGGAAAGATATATTCAAAAGCTTTATCTTACGAATGTTGGAATAAGCCCCTCAGCTTTTGCTGCTGTCATCAGATTTAACAAAAGCCTGCAAATGGTTCTCAACACCCCGGAATCACTTACCACTATAGCTTATGACTGCGGGTATTATGACCAGGCCCATTTTATCAAAGAGTTTAAAAAGTTTACAGGCATCACTCCTTCTGTCTCCAGACAGTCACTGATTAAAAATGATATGGATCTTCAGCAGGCTGTCAATATTGGTTTTTAATTCTATTTTGCAGGATGATTACTGCTGAACATGTCGCGGTGCATTTTCCAACCCTCTTTTGTATTCTTCCAGATCACTATTACTTTTCCGTCATCCAGTTTTTTACCTTCTACATCTGTCATTTCGTAATAACTTTCTTCAGTGACTGAGGTTTTACCATCTCCATACAGGTTTTGAATCGTAAACTTGACCTGAACCTTAGGTCCATTTTTAAAGAAATTGAGTAACTTTTCTCTTCCGCAAACCGGTGTTGTATTGGAAGGAAACAGACAGGCATCATCTGTATATCTGGTCAGAATAGATCCGTCATTTTTGTTAGCCAGATCGGCATAGATTGCATTACTGGCTTCAATAGTCTTTCTTACCGTTTTCATAAGATCTTTAGTCTGGGCATTACACCAGGAAGTAAGTATTAATAACAAGCTTAGAATAAGTAACTTTTTCATTTTATTTTTTTATACAAAGCAAATTATTCTGACAGACAAAAAATTGTAAAATAACGAACAAGTTTATTTTTTCAATTAAGAGTATCCAATAAAAAACAGCGCCCCCTTTTGGAGAACACTGTTTTATATATAAGGTTATTAATTTTCAGTTTTATTTTTTTTACTTCTTCAATATCTTTTCTGTTACTGTAGAAGATTTGGTTTTAAGTTTAATATAATATACTCCTGTCTGAAGAGAAGATAATACTACCTGTTCCTGCATCAAATTCAAAGTTCCCTGTTTTACCAGTTGTCCTGTTGCACCAAAGATTTCATAAGAAACCAAAGGTTCTTTACTTCTGATTGTAAGTACATCCTGAACAGGATTCGGATATAATTGTATTCCTGCCTGAACAGCTGTTTCTTCTACTGACATCTGGCTGCATGCTGATTTAGCAAATTTTGTAAAAAAAGACTGAGATTTCCCTCCTGATACATTGACAGCCATTGTATTGACATTATCATTGGTATCTGTAAACAATTGGTCATGAAAAAAGCCTCCCACCACATAATTGCCATCTTTATCTGCAGCCACTGCTGTAAATTCATCTATCACATAAAAGTTACTGTGAATCTCTCCCGTTCCCAAAACATCTCCGGTATCTTTGTTAAGTCTTACCAATAAAGGATCCGATCTATCTCCATCAGGGCGCACCATTGCATAGCTTCCCCAGACATCAGACCAGCTTCCTTTGGCAAAAGCAATTTCGTTTCCATTAATGGCAATTGTTCCTTTGGTAAAACGATAACCAAACTGAAGACCAGACATACTATCCGGAGTTCTTGCCCATTGTACTGTACCTGACGCATTCATCTTCATGACAAACGGAACGGCTTCCACATAACTTCTCAGAGGAAAAGTATAACTTCCGAAGGTTGCAGGCACTGTTATTCCATTAAAATAACGTCCTGAAATATAAACATCTGAAGTAACCGGGTCTTTTACAATAGAATGAATTTCATCATCAGTACTTGTTGTACCATTATTAAGTTCTTTTCTCCATACCTCAGTTCCGGTTGTACCATCAAAAGCCAGCACATACGCTGCTTTCGTAAACGGAACATTATTGTAGGAAAGATCAACCAGATTACTGAATCCGGGATCCATCCTTTTACCGGCAAGATAATAGCGGTTCAAACTTTCATCGTATACTACATTAACCTTTCCCTCTCTTCCCACTGCATTTATCGCATCTCCTGTAATAGGCAAAAGCAAGGGAACTGCCGGTGTCATATTACCATTATCATAATTGAACTTCACGGCATAATACTGATAGGTTGATGTAAAGGATGAAGGTACTGTAATCAAACCATTTAAATGGGTTCCCGCTCTGAATCCCATCACAGCATGGATGTTTTTGGAAGAATCCATGTACATCATCTGAACGTCACACATACGGGATGAATAATTAACGTCTCCCTGCAAAGGCTTGCTCCATGCCAGTGTACCGTCAGAAGTATTATATTTCAACAGAAAGGCTGCTTTGTGGGCAGGATCTATTGTTTGGTCATAATGGGTATACAACGGTAATGTATGGGTATCATCGAAATGTACAGGAACAGCATTTGGATCTCCTACATAAGAATTATTATAAATGGTAGCCATCACATATAATCCCCCGTTATTATCTACTTTAATATGCCAGGCATTTTCTCCGTCTCCCGATCCCCCTATTGGTCTGGACCATCTTATATTTCCTTCACAATCAGCAGAGAACAGAAAAAGATCACTCAGACCGTAATTGGTTACAGAAGTACCATTTAGATTTTGTCCCTGTTCGCGCATTGTTGCAAGATAGTAAGTGTTATTGTTGTTATCTACTACAATATCCCTTATTGATTCATCAAATACATAATGAAACCCCGGATCAGCAGAACCTGTTAATCCTCCTGCCTGTTTTCCCCATTGCCATTGGTAAGTCTGGCTAAAAGATAATCCTGGTAATATCAGAAGCAGTCCCCAAAGTTTGTTTTTTAGTTGTATCATAAAAGTTCATTTAATTATCACATACTATAAAAAAACAGTGCTCTCCGAAGAGAACACTGCTTGATAAGCTACTAATTTTTAATTAGTTTTCCTTGTAATGATGTGTCGCCCGTTTGTACAATAACAATGTAAACACCCTGCAACCAGCTGGTAACTTCCACGTCAACCTCTCCGGAAGCCGCTTTCAGTTCCTTACGGAATTTGACATTGCCCATGGCATCAAAAACCGTAACCTGTTTTGCCAGTAATTTTTCATTACCTGTATTATACGAGATTTTCACTTTTTCCTTAGCAGGATTTGGTATCATTTTCAGAGAAGAAACCGAAGCAGCAATCACACTTCTTCCTGCACTTCTCATACCCATCCAGTTAGGATCTACCGCTTTGGTAGTAAACTTACAGGTTTCATTTGAGAATAAGATCTCATCAGTACCCTGGAAGCTTGAGTTTGGATAGAATGCCAATGGATTAGCGTTCATATCATATACCCCGCCTGCAGGAATAGTAATAATGGATGGAATATAAACTCCAAAACCATTAAGACTTGAAACCGTAAGACTTATAGGCTGGCTTCCGCCATTGTAGATTACACCATAAACATTATAGTGATCTCCAACCCATTTCATGTCTTTAATACTCGCTTCCAGCTTACATTCTGTTTCGAATCCACATTCTTTACCTGGATAGTAATTCATGGTTCCGGAAGTAAACTGACATCCTAAATGATCGATCTGAAGCTGATAAGTTCCAGGAGTACTAATATATAACGGATAGATGAAATCATTGTTTCCGCTCTGGATATTATTTCCAAACAACTGCCACTCATGATGATCGAAGATTCCTTTAGGTCCTATAATATAATTCTTTCTAAGACATTGATCATAGCATCCTGTTGGGAACACCCACATCAGACTCTCAAGACTTAATGGAACCTGCGTGTTGCCTACTACTTTACAACCGCTTGGTGCAGTGTAAATAACCTGATAAGCACCACCTTCATTTACAGTAATAGACTGACCTGTCATTCCGTTGCTCCAGTTATAAACTCCTGCAGACGGTCCAGATGCAGTCAGCACAACCTCATAAGGCTGACAATTTGCCATATTGTATGTTACCGAAATTGGTGCCGGTGGGCTATTTACGGTAACTGTAAAGCTTTTACTGCTTGTACATCCTGATGCACCTGGTGTTCTTACTTCCAGCGTATAAATGTAGGTACCTGCAGCTAATGGTCCTGTGCTCAAAGCAATCGGATAAGGAGATGAAGTCCATGGTACGACTACCGAATTTCCTTTTTTCCATTGATATTCCAATGTATTATCCGTTACAATACCGGTAAGTACTGTTGAAGATCCTTCGCAGATATTAGCCGTTCCGGATATGTTAACATATGGAGGGTTTTTAAGTGTTACAGGTATTGCTTTTGTGCTCATAACACTTGTTCTACATCCATCTGATGATACAAGCACCGGCCAGTAGTTACCAGATTGTGTTGGAGTGAACACAGGAGAACTTGGTGCTCCTGACACAGGTTGAGAACCATTCATCCAGATATACTGACTTGGAGATCCAAGCGTACTGGTAAATACGATATTAGGAGCACTTCCCATACACGCAACAAGAACAGGAGGCGCTATATCACCGTCAAGAGTAGCCTCTTTCACATTTACACCAATGACAGCAGAAGTATATTCACATCCCATAGGTGTTTTAATTTTCAGCTGAATTGTTTTTGTTCCTGCCGTATTATATGTTATTGTAGCATCCGGCCCTGTTGTAACATAAGATGTACCATCAAAGATCCAGGTATATGTATTTCCTGAAACATATGTTATTGGACTGAACGTAATAGGCGAACGTGCACATAACCAGGCCGGAACCAGGAAGTCCGTATTAGGAATCGGAGCTAATGTAATAGTCTTCGTAGTGGTACACGTTGGTTTCCCTGGTGCAGACACTGTCATGGTAAATGTATACGTACCTGGTGCCAGGTTATAAGTAGCCGACTGCCCTGTTTGAGTAGGCTGTCCCGGTGAAGTAAATGTATACGTAATAGACCCCGGATTGATTTCAAATATAGTAGAAGTGTTGAACAACGTTACATTATATCCGTTTCCGCTGCACACTGTACTGATATTGAATTTAGGTTCATAGTTCTTTCTTACCTCTACTCCTTTACTGTACCAGCATGAACCGTATCTCAGACGTACAAAAACGATGTGTGCTCCTGCAAGATTAGTCTGATATACCGGTGAAGCTGTTCCCTGACCGGAAACTAAAGTAAGTACAGTATCTGACAACCATTGGATTTCATCCGGAACTCCATTATAAGTTAAACCTGAAACTGTAATGTTATTACAAGCTGACCATGCCGGAACGAAGTTAATCTGAGGGTCTGTTGTACAGCTTCCACTGCTCGGACAAGACTGAGTCACATTAATATTCTGAGAAGAAACCACACAGCCGTTAATATCTACAGCCTGTATTCTATAAGTTCCAAAAGCACCGGCACCTGATATCGTGTATGAATTGGTGGTTGCCCCTATTATCTGCGCATTATTTTTATACCACTGCCATGAAATAATATTCGTAAGTCCGGTAGAACTATTAGCCGTAAGCGTATACGGTGTCATTGTTGTAGGATCACAAACCGCAATATTATACACCGGAGAAACTGTAATAATGGTTTCAGGATATACAATAAAGTTAGCACTTGCCGTCGGCTTATAATTACATCCGTTCGTACCTGTATAAGTTACAGTAACCGTTTGAGAAATATTATTTCCTGAATTGTTCTGGATATATCCGTTATTCGGGAAACTGTAAATTCCGGCAGGGTTGAAGGCTGTAGTATACGTTCCCCCAGGAAAGGTGAAAGTCACATTCGTAGCTGAAGTGATGGTTCCCTGATTTACCGTGAAAGTAAGGTTTGATCCTAAACAAATTCCGCCAACATTTGTAAAGCTCACTACCGGAAGGGTAATTAAAGATACCGGCATAGTGATAATCTTCGTCACTCCACATTTCACTACTTTTAAAACCAAATCAGTAGTACTCGTTGAAGAAATTTCGTTGAAATTTACCGTAATATTAGCTGTACCCTGTCCTCCAATAACACTTCCGAAGTTAGAACTCGCAAATGACCATTCCATAAAATCCGGAACAATTCCATTCAGATTGGCACTGAAATTTTGAGTGCTGCTCGGACAGAAAGGCCCTGAATTCGGATTAATAACAATCGTGCTAAGATCCAGTTTCGTTACATTGAACGATTTTGGAGCCGAAAGACATGCTGCACTGCTGATGGATTTATTCTGTGCAGACACTGTATATGATGTAGTGCCAGCGTTAAATATAACCGTTACAGAAGGACCTGCATTACTTCCCTGAATAGTTCCGTTGGTAACACTCCAAACCGGTACCATTCCCGAGTCAACTGAGCTGATGGTATAAACGTAAGGTTTTCCAGGGCATACTTTTGTTTCTCCAGAGATTGTTCCGTTAGGAGCCTGTGGAATTGGTAATACCTTAATAATTCTTGCATTACTTTCACAACCTCCACCTTGCTTGGTAGCTGTAACAGTATAAGTTCCTGCTGCCGCAAAGTTGTAGTTAAATATTCCTGTCATTACAGGAGAAGTATAAGTAGAACTTCCTGTTGTTACTTTCCAGATAACAGGGATATTAGGCGAGGCTGTAAATCCTTGGCTTGTTCCTGCACATATTTCATCTACACCTCCGCTTATCACTACCGGCGCCTCTACTATAATATCAATAGATGCCTGCCCTTCACAAGTCAATAAAGTATTGAAATAATTAGCTGTAAGGTGATAAGTACCTGGCTGACTTGCTGAGAAAACAACTTCATTTCTCTGCTGGGTATTTGTCAGCTGACCTCCTGCAGGACCTGATACATTCCATTGAACGCTCGTTGTAGGCCATTGAGGAATTGAATATGTGTACTGTCTGCCGGTACATATCACTTCCTGCCCTTTAACTTTTGCATTCTTTAAAACTACAGGAATTTTGATCGTAGTCCACTCAGGACAGGCACAATCAGACATATACATTACATATCCGAAGCCATCAAGCGGATCTACCTGATCCCAAACCACTTCAATTTCGTTACCGTTAGTGTTAACAATTGTTCCACCAATAACTTTCCACTGTCCTTTGTTACATCCATCCTGTGCATTGTATTTTTCAGTACTTCCTTCGCATACTACGGAGGCACAGTTGATCTGTACAGGATCTGCTTTTAATACCTTAATCTGTTTTTTAATTTTATCCTGACAGCCGCACTTGTTGGTTACGGTCAATTGAATTGTATAATTTCCAGGATTAGCATACAAATGAGATGGTTCAAAAGCTGTGGAAGTTGTACCATCGCCAAAATCCCAGAAGTAATTGATGATATCAGACCCTCCGTTCTGTTCGGAAAGATTATCAAAATAGATCGTCGTATTTTTACATACCGTATCGCCCAAATTCATCAATTCAAATTTTGCGATCGGTCTGTTGATCTTCACAATACAGATAGTCTGAGTTTCAACAGTTCCATCATTGTACGTGATGACAGCCTGCAGAGATCCGTTACCTGCTGATCCCCAGCCTACATTGGCTATGGTATTCGCAGGCCCGGAAGTAGTTACCGTTCCTCCGGAAACCGTCCATTGTACACCAAAAACATTAGGTCCCTGCACCTCATAGGTGACAGCTGATGCCTCACAGACACGCAGACATTGGGATGAATTGATGTAGGAAAAGGCGACTCCATTGTCTGGAACCTGATCATCTTTTTCGCCACGGAATTCCTGGCATCCGACCTGAGCGGTCCATGTAATTCGAGCTTGTGCTTGCAGTACCCAAGGTACCAAAAGCCAACATAGTAGAAGCCATCTAAAGATGTGCTCCCTACCAAAATAGGTGTTGTTTTTCATAGTTATTAAAAAAGTTATTAATTTTTTTGTCAAATTAATAAAAAATTTAATACAAAAATCATTTAATAGTGAAAAAATAACATAATTTTACAATTGAATCCCAACGATATAGATAAATTCATATTTATATGTTATTTCACCACTCTATTAGTTATATAAAAAAATCTATTCCTATCTTAATTTTTACAGCTAAAGACCATCATAAACCAAATAAAATTCTAAATTTTAATTTATTAAAAACCAAAAAACACTACCAAAAGATAAATTTGTTTATTTTTTACTAAAAAAATTACATTTAAATTAAAATTAATAACATTAATAAAGATGAAAATAACAATCTTCTCCTCCATTCATTATTCTTCAAATAATCTTCATACATCTTGACCTCATAACCTTCTTGTACAAATACACACATCCAAAACCAGAATGATATCCTAAGGCACAATAAAGGAGAATTGCCAACAAGGTTAAAAAACTTTATCTTTGTTTTTCGAGGCTTATCATAAACATTTTATTTGAAGATCTTCCCTATGAAAAACAACAGCTTTTTATTTTCTGCAAAAGGAATTTGTACCGCAGCTTTTCTTTCCTTAAACACAATAGTTTACGCTCAGAAACCGGCAGACATTTCAACAATTTCAGAAAAAACATTAAACACTATTCTGGAAAAAAACAGAGCTTATTATACACAGGGCAAAGTGGCAGATTACATTCCTGAACTGGGAAAAATGGAGGCTAAAGCAATCGCGTTTTCAGTAGTAGATAAAAATGGAAAAGTATTCAACACCGGAGATGTGAGTAAAAAATTCACGATGCAGAGTATCTCCAAAATCATATCATTAATGGTGGTTGTAAACGAAAAAGGAGAAGCGCATATTTTTGACAAAATGGGATATTTCGGCTCTGACAAACCTTTCAACCATTTTTCAAACCTTGAGACCACAGGCAAACCACTCAATCCCATGATGAATGCAGGAGCTATTCTTACTACTTCGTTAATTTCAGGAGACGGCGAGAAACCTTTCCTTAAGATTCTGGATATGGTAAGGTATATTACCAAAAATCAGACAATTGAGTATAACAAATCTGTTTATGAATCTGAAAAAGCAACCGGACACCGTAACCGGGGTATGTTTTACATCATGAAAAACAGTGGACTGATTTCAGGAAATGAAGATCAGCTGGATAATTATTTTAAGCAGTGTTCTATTGAGCTTACCGCTGAAGATCTTGCAAAAATCGGTTATTTCTTTGCCAACCAATGTGTAAGGTTTGACGGAGATGCCACTTATAAGAATGCAGATATAGCAAAGTTGGTGGAGTCACAGATGCTGACCGCCGGAATGTATGAATTCAGTGGTGAATACTCCAGAACCGTAGGTCTTCCAAGTAAATCCGGTGTCGGAGGCGGAATTACCGTAAGTGTTCCCGGAAAAATAGGAATTGGTGTATTCAGTCCATCTTTGGATCAACATGGAAATTCACTGGCTGGATATCACATGATTTTAGATCTTGCAAAACAATACGGATTAAGTATATTTTAAATCTTGAAAGCCTGTTCATCGGATAATAAAATTACATTATCCAATAATCTTTAAAAGGCTTATTCATCAGAAACATCTCAACCATCAAACCTATAAAAAACAGTAAGTATATCAAACACTTACTGTTTTTTTATGAATTTCGGAAAGATATATTAATTATTCTTAAAATTCTCTATCTATTTATTTATCAAAAAGATAGAGAAAGTTCATAAATAATTCAAATTAAATCACAATATATTGATTAATTTTATTTAAATTCGCTTTGCCGTTTTATCAGATTGATAAAGGCAATTTTTACATTTCGGAACCTTATTCATTCTATATTATCTTTTTGTAATATATGCAAAAACAAATCTCTTGTTTTTGAAATATTTTATTTTTTATTCCTATATTTGCTTAACATTTTTTTAACTATAACTATTTATAATTAAAGTTGAGAAGATTGTACCGGCATGTTTCTAAGAATAAATAAACAATAAATATATTTTAATAACATATGAACAATTGATATTTTTATATTAATAAATAATTATCAAATTGTACTTATGGTTAAAAAATATATACATTTTTATTATTTTTATTCACTCATAACAGAAAAACACCATCAATACTAATGGCATCCGTGTTCTGATATGAGATATCATTAACTATTCCTATACCGTAAATGCTATGAAAAACTTGACCAAAATCAGGCTAATGCCTTTTGAAAAACCGGATACCAACCTTATATCATACAATCTATTAACAAACAATAGATTTTTGAATAATTACCATAAAAACACATACATCATTAAAGATTTAACAAAAACCAATTTTATTATATCGTAACAAAAGCGATCGCCTTAATACCGAAAGGCCTTACATTTTGTTATGAATCTCTTGCTATCATTCAATAATTATCACGCCATGAAAAACTTAACCATTATTGGACTGACGCCTTTTGAAAAACCAGACGTTAACCTTATCCCTAAACTACACCAGGCGGGTGCATTTCCCGTTTTAAGTTTAGGAAATGAAATAACGACTGCACAGGAAGCGTTACATCAACTTGATCAGATAGACGTACCATCGTATGGTATTTATTTTTCTAATGACAATTTCACCGCTCTTCAAATTCCTGAAAAAGTAAGGTTTGCAATCCTTCCGTTCGGAATGTCGAAGCCTTTCAACCTGCCTGCTGTTTATCAGGTAAGCAGTCTGGAAGAAGCCAGACAAGCTGAACAATCAGGAGCAGAAGGAATCATTATCAAAGGAAATGAAGCAGGTGGATGGGTAGGCTATGAATCCACGTTTGTATTATTTCAGCGTGTGATCAAAGAAATTCAGAACATTCCGGTGTGGGTACAGGGAGGAATAGGTCTCCATACCGCAGCGGCATCAAAAGCATTGGGAGCAACAGGAGTTGTACTGGACAGCCAGCTGGCTCTGTTTCCTGAAAGTTCAGCTCCTAACGAACTGAAAGAAGTCTGCTCAAAACTGAATGGTACAGAAACTAAGGTGATTGCTAACCATCGTGTATTGGTAAGACCCAATTCACCTGCATTACCAGAAAACACAACAGCTGAAGATCTGAAACAGTACTTCACTGGTCTGGACCTCAGTACATGTTATATCCCGATGGGACAAGACATTTCGCTGGCAACAGATCTGTATGAGGATTTCAAAACCCTGAAAAAAATGGTTTTCGGATTCAAAGAAGCCATGTATGGACACCTAAAGCAGGCAAAAGCACTTAAAGTAATTGATAAAGACAACACTTTAGCTCAGGAACTGGGTCTTCGTTATCCTATCGCTCAAGGTCCGATGACCCGTGTAAGCGATGTACCGTCATTTGCGAATGCAGTAGCAGATGCCGGAGCATTACCTTTTGTTGCCTTATCCTTATTGAAAGGAGAATCTGCAAAATCTCTGGTAATGGATACTAAAAGACTGGCTGGTGAAAAAACCTGGGGTGTAGGAATCCTGGGATTCGCACCACAGGAATTAAGAGATGAACAGACATCATATATATTAGAAGCCAAACCTCCTGTCGTTTTAATTGCAGGCGGAAGACCAGCCCAGGCTAAAGTATTTGAAAAAGCCGGAATAAAATCATTCTTACACGTTCCTTCCCCTGCCCTTCTGGATATTTTCCTGAAAGAAGGTGCCAGAAACTTCATTTTTGAAGGGCGTGAGTGCGGAGGCCATGTAGGTCCCCTTTCAAGTATGGTTCTTTGGGAAAAACAAATTGAACGTATCTTAAAAGAAGAACACCCTGAAAACATCAGTGTCTTTTTTGCAGGAGGAATTCATAACGCCTTTTCAACTGCGTTCGTTTCTATCATGGCTGCACCGTTAGCTGCAAGAGGAGTAAAAATTGGTGTATTGATGGGAACCGCTTATCTCTATACCAATGAAGCTGTACAGACCGGAGCCATTCAGGAAGAATTTCAGTCGCAGGCTATGCAGGCAAAAGATACAGTTCTACTGGAAACAGCTCCCGGACATGAAACCCGTTGTTTAAATACAGCATTTGCCCACCATTTCAATACAGAAAAAGCAAAGCTTCTTGCTGCAGGAATGGATAAAAAACAAGTGTGGGAACAGCTCGAGAAATTAAACGTAGGCCGTTTAAGAATTGCGGCTAAAGGTATAGAGCGTCAGGGTGATCAACTTGTCAATATTCCTAAAGATGACCAACTAGACTTAGGAATGTATATGATTGGGCAGGTAGCTACCATGCACAATCGTGTGATCTCATTAGCGGCTCTGCATCAAAGTGTTGTAGACAACTATGAGCATATTCAGGAGGCAGCGTTACCGGAAGAACCGGTTTCTACAGAAAAACCTCTGGACATCGCTATCGTAGGAATGGAATGTATTTTCCCGGGTGCTAAAAACCTTGATGAATATTGGAGAAATATTATTTTAGGAAAAGACAGTGTTACCGAAGTACCTGATGAAAGATGGAATAAAGAATTGTATTACCACCCGGATTCTGACGGACCGGATGTATCTCACTCAAAATGGGGTGGATTTATTCCTAAAATCGATTTCGATCCATTGGCATTCGGAATTCCGCCACAATCTCTTGCGGCCATTGAACCTACACAGCTGTTAACTTTATTGGTTGCAAAACGCGCCATGGAAGATGCAGGATATGGTGAAAAACACATCAACAGAGAAAACATTTCTGTTATTATAGGTGCTGAAGGAGGAAATGATCTTGCCAACAGCTATAGTTTCAGAGGATATTATAAGCAGGTTTTCGGAGAACTTCACGAAGAAGTAAAAGAAGCCTTCCCACATACCACAGAAGACTCATTTCCGGGTATTCTTGCCAATGTTATTGCAGGTAGAATCACAAACCGACTGGATCTTGGCGGCAGAAACTTTACCGTAGATGCTGCTTGTGCTTCATCATTAGCAGCTATTGATCTTGCTTGCCAGGAACTTGTATTAGGAAAATCCGATATGGTACTTGCCGGAGGAGCAGATTTACACAACGGAATCAATGATTACCTGATGTTCTCCAGTACTCATGCTCTTTCCAGAAAAGGAAGATGTGCTACATTCGATGGTGATGCAGATGGTATTGCCCTTGGAGAAGGTATCGCTATCCTTGTTTTAAAAAGATATGAAGACGCAGTACGCGATGGTGACCGTATTTATTCGGTGATCAAAGGAGTTGGCGGATCCAGTGACGGAAAAGCTCTGGGATTGACTGCTCCAAGACAGATAGGCCAGGTAAGAGCGTTGGAACGTGCTTATTCCCAAGCTGGTATAAGTGCTGCTTCTGTAGGTCTTGTAGAAGCTCACGGTACAGGAACTGTAGTCGGTGACAAAACTGAATTAAGTGCATTAACTAATTTATTCAGCCGTTCAGGGGCATTACCGGGACAGACTCATTTAGGTTCTGTAAAAACACAGATCGGGCATACAAAATGTGCGGCAGGATTAGCAGGATTAATCAAAGCGTCCCTTGCCGTATATCACGGGGTAAAACCACCTACCCTTCACCTTCAGCAGCCTAATGCTTATTATAATGCAGCAACCAGTCCGTTTGCCTTCCATGCAGAAAGTGGATTGTGGGCGGAGAAAAACCGGTATGCAGGAATCAGTGCGTTTGGATTTGGAGGAACGAACTTCCATACGGTAATTGCCAATCATCCTAAACAGGATAATTCAATCGCAATGCAATCGTGGCCTTCAGAACTGTTTGTTTTCCGTGGAGAGACTTACGAAGAAGCAAAAGGACAGTCGAGCCAGATTAAAGCTTTATTAGAAATCAATGATGGCATTCCATTAAAAGATCTTGCTTACAGTTTAAGCATCAGTTCAGAAAAACCAATCCAGTTCAGTATTGTTGCAGACACCGCTGAAGATCTGATGATGAAGCTTGAACTAGTACTACTAGGGATTGAGACAAAAGATACCTTTACTGTGAATAAGAAAGAAGGTAAAGTAGCCTTCACATTCCCAGGACAGGGCAGCCAGAGAATTAATATGGCTCGTGATTTATTCGTCGTTTTCCCTGCTATGCGTAAGATTATTGATGAGTATCCTGAACTTGAAAAAGTAGTTTTCCCATCTAAAACATTTAATGAAGCTGATTTAAAACAACAAAAAGAAACCATTAAAGATACCCGTTTAGCGCAACCTCTTTTAGGAATTGTAGACCTTGCACTGGCTAAATTCTTAGAATCATTAGGCATTATTCCTGATATGCTGGCAGGTCATAGTTATGGTGAAATACCGGCTTTATGTTTTGCCGGGGTATTTGGAGAAGATAAACTGGTTGACTTAAGTGTTCAGAGAGCTCAGTCTATTTTAGACTCAGTAGAAGGTGGAGATCCTGGTTCAATGCTGGCTGCAAGTGCTACAGCGGAACGTTTACAGCCGATTATTGCAAAAGTAGAAGGATGTTATCCTGTAAACTTCAACGCTCCTGCTCAATGTGTCATTGCAGGAAGTACTGAAGCGATCAATAAATTACTGGAAGTTCTTAAACAGGAAGGTATTTCTGCTAAAAAACTGGAAGTTGCATGTGCATTCCACAGCCCATTATTGGCAAAATCCAAGGATTTATATGCTCAGGTATTGAAAGATGTTCCTTTCCAGGAAATGCAGATTCCTGTTTGGTCTAATACTACAGCTGAGGTATATCCGTCAAATCCATCAGAAATAAAAGAAAGACTTACTGATCATCTGGTACAGCCTGTAAGATTTGTAGAACAGCTTCAGGCGATGTACAATGACGGTGCAAGAATATTCATCGAAGTAGGACCAGGAAAAGTCCTTACAGGATTAACCAAATCCTGCCTTGAAAAAGATCAGCTGACCTTATATGTTGAAGACAACAGCCGTAATAAATTCAGCCATCTTCTTTGTATGCTGGCACAATATTTAGGAACAGGCCGAAGCTTCAATATCGATAAACTTTTTGATGGCCGAAGCGTTAAGGTAATTGATCTTAACCAACCTGAGCTTTACAAGAAAAGCCCTGCCATCTGGCGTGTAAACGGGCAAACTGCCCACCCAACTAATGGTAATCTGCCATCTAATGGTGCTTTACCACTTATAAACCCTATTCCCATGAACAATTTTACTAATAATCCACAACCCCCTGCAACTGAAGCTCAGTCTACTGCTGAACGTATGCTGCAGGAATATTTAAACAGCATGAAATTAATGATACAGGCACAGCGTGATGTGATGCTTTCCTTTATGGGACAGAATCCTCAGGCGTTCCCTGCTCCGGTATATCATTCACCAGTACAGACTCCTGCTCATCAGCCAATATCTACCATTCCGGTTCAGCCTGTTCAACAGGAAAGACCCGTAGCCGTTGCTGCTGTGAAACAGGCCCCTTCAAGAGATATCAAATCCTTATTACTACAGGTGGTAAGTGATAAAACAGGATATCCTCAGGAAATGCTGGGTATGGAAATGGACCTTGAAGCTGACTTAAGTATTGATTCTATTAAAAGAGTTGAAATCATCGGAACACTTCGTAACGAACTTGGAACTCTGGGTAACGGAAACACCAGTGAAGATACTGTTATGGAGCAATTAGCAGGAATAAAAACCTTAAGTGGTCTTGTTTCATGGCTTACTGAATTCTCAGGAGCTGAAACAACTGCTGCCCCTGAAAAAAACGGATCTGCAGCTGAATCAACAGCTTCAAAACCACAAGCTCAACCGGAATTCTCTCTTGAAGACCTTCAAAATGCTATTCTGAATATCGTAAGTGATAAAACAGGATATCCAAAAGAAATGTTAGGTCTTGATCTTGATCTGGAAGCGGATTTGAGTATAGATTCCATTAAACGTATGGAAATTATCGGTGATCTTAAAACCAAAATCGGTTTTGGTCAAAACCTTGAACAGGCTGATGATGTTATGGAAAAACTCGCTGCAATTAAAACACTTCGTGGTCTGGCAGGCTGGATCAACGAAATGAATGGTGAAGCGAACGAAACAAACAGCGAAACCAAGGAAACAAACATTGCAGAACCAACTCAAAATGTACTTTCACGTCTTCGTTTTGATATCACTCCTACTGACGCTTCTTTAGTACAAAACACAGAAATATTGCAGGGAAAACGTTTCGCAATTACTCAGGATGAAAGAAAACAAACCTCAGCGA
This sequence comes from Chryseobacterium sp. D764, assembly GCF_019317325.1. Taxonomy (NCBI): domain Bacteria; kingdom Pseudomonadati; phylum Bacteroidota; class Flavobacteriia; order Flavobacteriales; family Weeksellaceae; genus Chryseobacterium; species Chryseobacterium sp. D764. The sequence goes on from NZ_CP079219.1 coordinate 1,797,551, forward strand.
TCAAAGAAGCTCTGGAAAAACATGGCGCAATTGTAGAAATAGTAGATACAGAAAAAGATCTTTCAAACATTGAGGGATTAATTATGCTGGACCTGTTCTCAGCAGTTGATAAACCAAGCATTATTGATCACGTAGATCTGATTAAAAAACTGGATTTTGATAAAGCTAAATGGGTATACCTAGTTTCAGACATCACGGCTCATCTTCAGGAAATCACTGATGTAAGTATATTACGCCACCATCAGGGATATCCGGGACTTTTCAAAAGTTTAGCAAGAGAATTTGATAATACAACATGTAGACTGATCAGCCTGAGTACTCCTCAGGAAGTAGATCAGATTGCTGAAATTACATTAAAGGAGATCCTTACAAATGATAAACCCGCTGAGATCATTTACAAAAATGACCAACGACACAGAGTAGATATCATCCCTTCCCCATTGTCAACGAGTCTGAGTGAAGCTCAAATTCAATTAGATCAAAAATCTGTAGTATTGGTATTGGGAGGTGCACAAGGAATCACGGCCGAACTGGTAAAACATATGTCTCAGGCTTATCCTTGTACTTATATTCTGGTAGGAAGATCTGCAGATCCTAGAAATGAAGTTTCTGCTAAAGAATTCGAAAATATGAAAACAAAAGAGGAAATCAGAGGTTTCCTGATCAGATCCGGACAATTCACTTCTCCTGCAGAAATAGAAAAAGAAACGACGAAGATTTTCAAAAACAATCAGATCCTACGCACAATCCGTGATATGGAAGAACTTGGAAATACCATTATTTACCAATCATTGGATCTTTGTGACGAAGAAGGTTTAAGCAACCTGATCAGCAGTATTTATGAAAAATATAACCGTCTGGACGGAGTAATCCATGGAGCAGGTCTTTTAGAAGATAAACTATTCAAACAAAAGACGACAAGTTCTTTCGGACGTGTATTTGATACCAAAGTAAAACCACTTCGTGTATTGGCTGAACAGCTTCGTACAGACTGTCAGTTTGTAGTATTGTTCTCAAGTATTGCTTCCGTATACGGTAACAAAGGCCAGACAGATTATGCTGCAGCAAACAGTGTACTGGATGATTACGCGAATGCTTTAAACAAAAGATTAAAAGGAAAAGTAATCTCTATCAACTGGGGACCCTGGAAAGGAGCCGGAATGGTCTCTTCCACCCTGGAATCAGAATATGAACGCAGAGGAATATCCATGATTCCTTTGGATGAAGGGAAAGAAATCTTTCTTAACGAGATCAAATATGGAACTGAAAGCCAGGTGCTGATCATGTCAGGAAATAATTGGTAAAACGCTGCATAAATTCAATATGAAAAAAACAGATGTTGCTGTAATTGGCCTTTCCTGTGTCTTTCCCGGGGCACAGGATGCCAACACTTTTTGGCAGAATATTGTCAATAAAGTCGATTCTACCGAGCTGGCTCCGGCTGATCGGATAGATCCGGTTCATTTCAGTGATGCAACAAGTCCCGTTGACCGTTTCTACTGTCAGCGCGGAGGGTTTATCCCTGATTATACATTCGATCCTACGGCGTTTGGTATTCTGCCATTGGCTGTTCAGGGAACGGAACCTGACCATTTGCTTACCCTTGATCTGGTACAGAAAGCATTGGAAGATGCTGGTGTATTTCAAAAGAATGCTTCCCTTGAAAAAGCAGGAATTATTATCGGTAAAGGAAACTATACCGGTCCGGGAGCTACCCGCGCTATTGAAATTGTAAGAACCGGAGAACAGATTTCTTCGTTACTGCAGGAATTACTGCCCCACGTTTCTACTTCCGATATTGAAAAGGTAAAACATGCTTTTCAGGAACGCAAAGGACGTTTTGCAGCAGATACTGCTATGGGATTAATTCCTAATCTTGTAGCCTCTCTTGTAGCCAACCGTTTCAATTTAGGCGGTGCCGCATTTACTGTAGATGCAGCCTGTGCCTCTGCTTTGATTGCTGTAGACCATGCTGTACAGGAACTTCAGAGAGGACGTTCCGACATCATGATTGCAGGAGGAGTACACACAGGACAGAACGCTGCGTTCTGGAGTATTTTTGCCCAGCTGGGAGCCATGTCCCGTCAACAGCAGATCAAGCCGTTCAGTATGGATGCTGACGGACTACTGATTGGCGAAGGTTGTGGTTTTGTCGTTTTAAAACGATTAGAAGACGCCGTTCGCGATCAGGATAAAATCTATGCTGTTATTAAAGGGATTGGAGTAAGCAGTGACGGTACCGGAACCAGCGTGATGAGCCCGTCCGTGAAAGGTCAGTTAAAAGCTTTGGAACAGGCATGGATCAACGCTGATTTAGATAAAAATAAAGTGGGATATCTTGAAGCTCACGGCACAGGAACACCCCTTGGAGATAAAACAGAACTTCAGACCTTAGCTCAATTCTTCGGAAAAGAAGAAGCTGCTCCGATGGCAGGTATTGGTTCTGTAAAGTCCAATATCGGTCATGCTATGCCGGCTGCCGGGATTGCAGGATTAATTAAAACCTGTCTGGCATTGCATCATGATACTTTGCCGCCAACATTATATTGTGAGAATCCAACTGCAGAGATGCAGAACACAAGGTTTGAGCCTGTACAGGAAGCCAAAAACTGGTCAAAAACAGGACTTCCAAAAGTAGCTGCTGTGAATGCTTTCGGATTTGGAGGAATCAATGCACACGTAGTTCTTGAAGGCTATGATATGCCTAAAAAAGATCAGGTGCTGATATTGGCCAGACCTACTCATGAACAACTGCTTTCAGCATTACAAAATAATGAAACAGCCATTGGTGAAGGAGATTTCAGAGTTGCTATATTCGACCCAACACCTGCAAGAGTAGAAAAAGCCATTAAAATAGTTTCCAAAAATATCATCTGGAAAAACAAGCAGGATATCTGGTACACCTCTACCCCATTATTAAAGGATGGTGGTAAAGTAGCTTTTGTATTTCCTGGCTTAGATGGTCTTGCAAAAGGTGAAGTAGAAAGCGCTAGTCGTTATTTTGGATTAACAGCTCCTATCGAAACAGAAGGTGAAGGTCTTTTAACTGATGCATTAAATATTTTCAACAACTGCAGTATCCTTGATAATTCACTGAAAAAACTGGGAATTATCCCGGATATGAATGCCGGACACAGTTTAGGAGAATGGCTGGCAGGATATTCATCCGAATTAGCAGAAGCCAATTCTGTAAAAGCATTAATTGATGTGCTTCACCCTGAAACTTTTGAATTAAAAGACTCCAAGTTCATCGCCATAGGAGCCGGAATTGATGTTATAAAACCTTTTATTAACGAAATTTCAAACCTTTATATTTCCAATGACAACTGCCCTAATCAGGTGATTCTTTGTGGAAGTAATGCCGCTTTGGATGAATTGGTTCCTTTGTTAAAAGCCAATCAGATTTTCCATCAGGTATTGCCGTTCCAATCAGGATTCCACTCTCCTTTTATCGCTGATAAACTGGATATCATCCTTGCAGGAATGGAAAAAGCGCAGTTCCAGAAGACAAAAATTCCATTGTGGTCAGCCACAACATTAGAACCTTATCCTGCAGATCAGGCAGCGATCAGAAAACTGAGTGCCGAGCATTTGGTTCAGCCTGTCCGTTTCCGTGAACTGACCGATACATTATATGAAGAAGGCGCAAGAGTATTCATTCAGGTGGGTACAGGAGGATTGATAGGATTTATTGATGATACCTTGAAAGGAAAAGCCTTCAGTACAATTGCTTCCAGTGTTCCTACCCGTTCTGCATTAGCGCAGTTACAACGTGTTGTCGCTTCATTATTTGTAGAAGGTAAAACAATTGCTCTTGACTTTTTAGAGATACAGAATCATACAAAAAGAACTTCAGGAAAAGGGATTAAGCTGGAATTAGGTTCTCCTATCATCCGTAATTTTAAAGAAGTGAAAGCTTTAGCTCAATCCTTTGATGCACCAAAACAATATACAGCAACAGCTTCAGCTATTGCCACAAAAAGCGGCCATCCGCTGGTACAGGCATTCCAGGATAATGTAGCCGATATGATCCGTATGCAGGAAGAAGTATTGACTTTATTCCAGAACCGTCCGGAAATCACGATTCAGCGCCCTGCACCTGTAACACAAACTGCTCAAAAAGCACCAAGAAGCACAACCTTCTCAAAAGACCTGTATGTAACCCTGGAAAGTCATCCTTATCTGATTGACCACAGCTTATTGAGACAGCCTAAAGGATGGGCTCATGTAGCGGATATGGAACCGGTAATTCCGATGACGATGATCTTTGAACAGCTTGCTGAAATTGCAGAAGCCGAAATTCCGGGAACGCTGGTCCATAAAATCATGAACGTAAGTGTATTCCAATGGATGAACGTAGCCAAACCTTTCGAGAAAAGAGTGAAAGGAGAATGGCGCTCACCCAACCACGCCTATCTTGATATTGAGAACTTTGCCAATGCAGAAGTAATCTTAACATCTACTTCTGTTCCAACACCTAATTTCAATATTTCCATTGGAAACCTTTTACCTATCGAAAGAACTCCTGAAGAAATCTATGACATGCATATGTTCCATGGAGACAAATACCAGGGAATCACTGAAGTTTCAGCCGTTGGAGACAAAGGAATTATCGGAAAAATAAAAGGAAACGGCGGTAAAGGTTCTTTACTGGACAATGCAGGACAGTTATTCGGACTTTGGCTGCAGCTTACTTTGGTGAAAGACCGTATTGCATTCCCTGTAAAAATCAGAGATATTGAATTCTTCGGAGATATGCATGATCAGGAAGGTATTTTTGAATGTACATGCATGCTGACAGAACTTAATGATGAATTTGCCATCGCAGATATCATCCTGAAAAGAGACGGAAAAGTATGGTGTGCCATCACCGGCTGGCAGAACAGAAGACTGGAAATTGATGCCGCCTTGTGGAATGTTTCCATGTCACCGCTGCACAACCGTCTTTCGGAAGAGATTGCTCCCGAAGTATTCTTTTTCCACCAGGCGTATACCAGAGTGGCTTCATGGGATTTTATCCTGAAAAGGTATTTTAACCAGACGGAAAAACAACATCACCAGCAGTTATTACCCAACAAAAAGAAAAACTGGATGGTAAGCCGTGTAGCGGTAAAAGATGCCGTAAGAAATCTTCTTCGTCAGGAAAAAAATCATGCCTGCTTCCCGATCACCTTTGAAATCCGTTCCGATGAAGTGGGGAAACCTTACCTCATCAGTGATTTTACAGAAGACATCCATATTTCATTAGCTCATAAAGGCAAAGAAGCCGTGGGCATTGCGAGATATGGAAAATCTGTAGGAATCGATATGGAACTGATGGAAGAACGCAGCTCAGGATTCTACGATATGGTATTTACCGACAACGAATTAGCCTTATTAAAAGACAGAGATCAGGCAGAATGGACTACCCGTTTCTGGGTAGCCAAGGAAGCCTACGGAAAGTTCATGGGAACAGGACTGAAAGGAAATCCTAAAACCTTCGAAGTCGAAATGATAAAAGATGATCACCTGTGGATCAACAATATTGAAATCAAAACTATTAAACATAAAAATTATATTATCGGATGGACACTGTAAACGCAACATTAAAAATGAACCACGAAGAACTTTTCACTTTATTAAAAGGTTTTATTACTGAAGTGATAGGGGCTGAATTTGTAGAAGAAATGGACATTACTCCGGAAAGTTCATTCACCAAAGATCTTGAAATGGACAGCATCGAGATTGTTTCATTCTCAGAAAAAATCAAAGCGCATTTTGGCGATCAGATCGACTTTACAGGTTGGTTATCTTCTATGGATCTTGACCAGCTTATTAATCTTGACCTTAGTATGATCATCAATTATATCTACGAATGCCAATAATCACTGTCAATAACAGACAAGTTCATATACAGGAACTCAACAAAGGAGCCGAACAAACCGTGGTATTGATCCACGGTATGTTCAGTAACCTGTCCATTTATTATTTTAATATTGCCCCAGTACTGGCAAAGCATTTCCATGTGGTGATGTACGATCTGAAAAGCCACGGAATGAGTGAACGCTTTTTGGATGGGTATGATCTTGACAACATGTCATCCGATTTAATAGGTTTAATAGATCACCTTCAACTGGAAAAAGTACACCTTGTCGGCTATAGTTTCGGAGGTCTTATCGCTTTAAAAACAGCTTTAGAATATCCTGACCGCGTGAATCAGCTCGTGGTAACAGAAGCTCCGGATCCTCAGGACGAAAAAGCCCGTAACATCATTGATGAATACAGCAAAGAATTTCTTGAGCATTATGTCGCCAATTTTACCGATACTACGAAAGTGCAGATGGGTAAAAGACAAATGGAAAAGAACCACCGAATGTATGAATTTCTGTTTAACCAGACCACCATTAAAGCAGATATGATCAGGGAAAAACATTTCCTTGGTGAAGCCCGTTTCAATGAACTGACGGCTCCTACTTTATTGCTTTATGGTGCTGATTCCAACTGCAGACCTACCGGAGAGTGGCTTCAGTCTCAAATCAGCCAGTCTGAACTTGAATTAATCCCGGGCGATCACAATATTCCTATCCAGGAACCCAATCTGATTGCGGAAACAATCGCTCAATTTTTATCTAAAATTTTAACACAAAACCATGGCTAAATTTGCATTTATAGTTCCACCATTGACAGGACATGTCAACCCTACCCTAAGCATCGGTGCTACGCTGCTGGAAAGAGGACATGAAGTAGCCTGGATCAGCCTTGACCCGACTTTAGAGGCTAAACTTCCTGAGGGAGGAAAATTATTACTGATCCAATACGATCAGACCGACGAAGAAAAGAAAGAAAGTGAACAATATCTCGATATTATTTCAAAGAAAGTAGTGTACGGTATAGACAGCGTGAAGTTCCTTTACGAAGAGGTTCTTATCCCGCTGAACAGACATTGCTATAAGGGTATTGTTTCATTATTAAAAACATATCAACCCGATTTGATTATCGGGGATCATCAGTTATTTGCAGCCCCAGTTGCAGCAAAAACACTTGGAATTCCTTGTGCGACTTCCGTTACCGCTCCGGCCGCCATTAAAATTATGAATGAACTGCCTAAGGTACACGAGTGGGAAGTGAATCAGATCATTGATTTACAGAAAGAGCTAGGTTTCCAGGAAGAACGTTCCCTGGCGACTTCAGACCTGTTGACCCTTGTTCTGACTTCCAGTTATTTCTTTGGTGAAATGGATGATCTTCCTGCTCAATATCAGTTCACAGGACCCGTTCTTACCGAAAGACGTGTTTCATGTGAATTCGACTGGGAAAAGTTAAAAAGCAAAAACAACAAAAAGATCCTGGTAAGCATTGGGACGACCTTCGATCATGATCATAAAAAAGCCTTCTTCCAAAAGGTAATTGACGCCTTTAAAGATGAAGATCTAACCGTTGTAGTGGTTTCCGATCCTCAACTTTTCGAGGAATGGCCGGATAACTTTATGGTGTATCAGCAGGTTCCACAATTGGATCTGTTACCTCATCTTGACGGTGTGGTTTGCCATGGCGGTCACAATACCGTATCTGAAACATTATCACACGGTATTCCTTTGGTAGTGATCCCTATTGCCTATGATCAGTCACACGTTGCGGGACGTGTTGTGCGTACAGAAGCAGGTGAACGTCTTAATTTTAACCGATTTAAAGGAAATCACCTTAGAGAAGCTGTACAGCAGGTTCTGAACAATCCGAGCTATAAAGAAGCAGCTCAGAAAGTGAGACAATCTTTTGTAGAAGCCGGAGGTTCTGCTACAGTGGCCAACTTATTAGAACAAGCAATATTGAAAGCTTCAAAACCTGAAAAACCGTCTAAATTTTTATTTGTAGTTCCTCCGTTTTTCGGACATGTGAGCCCTACTTTAAGTGTTGGAGCAAGTCTTATTGCCCGTGGACACGAAGTAAAATGGTTCGGAATTACCCCATTAGACAATAAACATATTCCGGAAGGAGGTTCTTATTTCTATCCTGAAGAAGATCTTGTTCCGTATCAGGAGGAAATTGCCCGTATTTTAAAGAGACAGGATGACGGACCAGCCTGTTCAGGACCTGAAGTGATGAAACTGGCATTGGAAGAAACCTATGTTCCTTTCGCTAAAATGATGATGCCGGGACTTAACAGACTGACTGAAAGCTGGATGCCGGATGTTATTGTGAATGACTGTATTACTTTCGGAGGCGCTCTTTTCGCTCACAAAAATAATATTCCTTGTGTAACGACTACTCCAGTTCCACCAGACGTGATGGGAGATACGGAAAAAAGTGCTCCAAAAATCTGGGAATGGCAGCAAAACCTGATCAAAGACCTTCAAAAAGAAGTAGGCATTCATGAAGAAGGTATTTATATCCATTCTCACAAACTGAATATGGTGTTTACCTCACAGGCTTTCGCTGGCTTTGAAACTGTTCCGTCTCATATGAAATTCGTAGGTCCGGTAAAAGGCCGTCCGAATGATGCACCATTTGACTGGGATAAACTGAATGCTTCTACCACTCCAAAGATATTTGTATCATTGGGGACATTGTTGGTAGACATCAGAAAAGCTTTCTTTGAAAAAATTATTGCTGCATTTAAAGACCAGCCAGTTACGGTAATTGCCGCTACTCCACCAGAAATTTTTGAAGAATGGCCGGACAATTTTATTGTGAACAGTTTTGTTCCTCAATCTGCAGTGATGCAGCAAATGGACATGGTGATCTGCCATGGTGGATTCAATACCGTAAATGATACTTTCCGAAACGGATTACCAATGTTGATCACCCCTATTGCTTATGATCATTTCCATATTGCAAAACTGATTGAGCAGGCAGGCTGCGGAATCAGTATCCGATACAAAAGACTGCGTGTAGATGCACTTCGTGAAACCGTTTTTGAACTGTTGGAAAATCCTAAATACAGAATTGCTGCTCAGGAAGTAAGAAACACATTTACCCTTGCCGGAGGTAACGATAAGGCAGTAGAATTATTAGAGAATTTTGTACAGGAACATTCAACACTAGCTCCCGTATAGCCTATGAATCAACACATGAAAAGAAGATTATTATTTGGTGAACGCATATTATTGGGGGACGGAACAGAACCTTTTAATGCGGTCATCCCGTTCAGACTGAGAGGTACTTTTACGTTAAAAGATATCCAGCAGGCTCTGGCTCAAATTCAACATAAACATCCATGGCTGAGAGCATTGATCAGCCATGATGAAAAAAATATTCCGTGGTTCAATGTTCCGGAAAAACACATTTCTATTCCTGTAAGGATTATCACCCGACAGAGTGAAGATCAATGGCAGGAAGAATCCAGAAGAGAATGGAACACTCCATTTAATTATGAAAAACTGCCCCTGATCCGGTTTATCTGGATCAAAGGGGAAGATGTTTCCGATATGCTGTTTGCCTTCCACCACTGTTTATGTGATGGAGGTTCTGCCATGTCTTTCCTGAATGAGTTTCTGAAAGTGCTGGATAATCCGGCTGCTGAAATCGGGACAGAAAATCCGATTCTGGGAATACAGGATGTAGTTCCTGCCCACATTCTGAACAGCCGCAGACAAAAACTGAAAGCAAAATTTATAGGAAGACTGGCGGCTACTGCCATCAAATGGATTCCTGTAGGCAAAAAAGCGGTAGAAAGACAGAATGACTACCTGATCAACTGGAAACTGGATGAAACGATAAGCAAGGAATTAATCTCTTACTGCAAATCTCAGAAAGTGACCGTGAATACCTTTTTAAGTGCAGCCGTATTGCAGGCATTTAAAAAAGTAAGGGCTGAAAAATCCTTCAATAAGGTTTCCTGTCCAGTAGATATCAGACGTTTTGCCAGTCAGATTAAAGAAGATCATATCTTCGCTTTCGGGCTGATGATTGTGGTTTCAGCTGATGAAAAACTAAGCTTTGAGAACAACCTCCGCGCGATGCAGAAATCTGTGGAACAAAAGACCTCAAAACTGAATCCTTATATCACGATGATGGTCATGGAATCCGGGCATGATGCACTGAATAGTTTCACAAAACTGTTGAAGAACGGAAAATCCTCCAACGACTGTATGTTTTCCAATCTGGGACGTATTCAGATTCCTCATGAGTATAAAGAATTTACGGTTGAAACAATCTTCAGTCCGTCAGTCATTGGTCCTTTGGGGAATACCACTACCCTGGTAGTTTCTACCTACCGTGGAAAAATGGATTTTTCATTCATGGGAAGTGAAGGCTATTTACCCTATACAGAAGCATTGGCTATCCGCGATGAGGTTATGCAGACAATTCATTCACAAATTAAACAGACCGCAATATCATGATCAATAGACCCTTAATGATGGTGGAAAGGATCATGTATGTAGATCCTGAAACGCCTTTAAACTGTGTGTATACCGCAAAAATCAACGGACAGATTTCTGAGGAGACTTTTAAAACAGCTTTAATCAAAATCCAGCAGAAACATCCCATGCTGAGAGCTATCGTTGATCATACCATCGGACGCTATCCTTTTTTTATGGGACAGAAAGATATTGAACCTATTCCACTCCGTATTGTAGAGCGAAAGACAGACGATGACTGGTTCAAAGAATCTGAAAAAGCATGGTTCCAACTTTTTGATCAACCCAAAAAGCCTCTGGCCGAAGTAGTATGGGTGAAGGGACATGACCATTCCGAAATCCTCTGGATCATGCCGCACTGCATTTCAGACGGAACTACCGGAGTGACCTTAATGCGTGAACTTCTGAGCTTGCTGGACAATCCTTATTCTCCATTAATTCCTTATGTTGCTTTTGAATCGGTAGATGATTTTCTGCCTTCGGATTTTAATACGGGAATCAAAAAATACAAGGCCGGTCTTTATCTGCTGTTTGCCAGAATATTTTTTTCTATCCAGCGAAAAAGTAAAAAGAGAAACCTTGGAAAAAGCTACGCCATCCACTGGAAAATGACTCCTGAAGATACCAAACTGATTACTGAAAAATGTAAAGCTAACGGAATTTCCGTCCACGCTTTGCTGTGTTCTTCCGTGATGCAGGCCTTCCGTGATATTCAGGGAGAGCGTGCCAAAGGTAAGGTGATCAGTCCTGTGGATGTACGCCATTTCATTCCGGAAATCAAGGAAGATCATTTGTTTGCTTTTGCCCCAACGGTAGAGCTTTCCATCAAAAAAGACAACAGGAATGTTATGGACAATGCCAAGCAGATCAAAAAAGACCTTATTGAGAAAATCAGTAAGCTGGAAGCCCGTGAACTTCTTTGGATGGGAGAACATATGCACCCTGTTGTAAGCCGTATGATCAGGATGCTGAAATCCAGCGAAGGCGGACATGATGTGACCTTATCCAATATGGGAAAGGTGAATATCCCGAATGATTACACCAATTTCAATCTGGAAACCGTGTTCAGTCCTACCGTGGCTTTCCCATGGCTGAACTCAAATACTTTAGTTGCCAGTACGTACAACCAGCAAATGGACTTCACCTTCATGTCCAATGAAAATTTTCTTCCCAAAGAAGAAGCCCATCTGATAAAAGATAAAGCCATTGAGCTATTGACCACCTCTGTATGAAATTTAAAATAAAGCCTCCGAAGCCAAAACCCATCAAGAAAACCACCCTGAAACGCTTTCTCATCAAGCGTACGATTTACTATGTCCTCCCGAATGTATTTTTTAATTTCATCATTGCGTATGCCAGCTTCAAAGAGTTAGGCTACACCCATTTTTTCTCAGGAACCCAGAACCTGGCCCGCCTTACCCTTCCAATGGCCATCTTCCTTCCGGTAGTCCTTACCATTGATATCATCAAAAGAGTAACGGACGCCGCCAGCCAGGAAGCCATAGAATTTACCGTAGACGAACAGTTGAATATTAAAAAGTTAATGACCAAACTAAGCATCTTACACGGCCTGATTACAGGTTCATTGGTACTTTCCCTACTCTTTATAGGACAATATAATTTCTCAAAGGATTATAAGCTAGATGCTACGGCAATGGCTGTGGTAGTGGGTGTTTTAGCTGGGATTTTGTCTGTGGTGTTTGTGTATTTGCCGGTGTGGAGATTGAGGAGGTGGATGTGTAGGAGAACGCAGGCTATGGCTGTGGATTTAAATTCATAGTTTACTTTATATACCTATTTTTAATATAAATTCATATCTTTGATAGTATCATATGATACTATCAAAGATATGAAACCTCCCTATACCATTACAGACACCATTCTATTTTTAGTGGCTTCTATTTCTGAAAAAATAGGAGAAATAAATGCTTCCCATCTTTATAAACCAGTAACCGAACTAAGGAAAAAAAACAGAATCAAAACCATTCAGTCTTCATTGGAAATTGAGGGGAATACAATTACTGAAGAGCAGATAACCGCTTTACTGGAAAATAAAAGAGTCATTGCTCCACCAAAAGATATTCTTGAAGTTCAGAATGCGATACAGGTATATGAACAAATCAATCAACTGAATCCTTATCACTTAAAAGACCTGGAAAAAGCCCATTCCATTCTGATGAAAGGACTGGTTGATCATCCTGATAAGTTAAGAATCACTAATGTGGGAATCATTAAAGGTTCAAAAGTAGAACATATAGCACCGGGAGGTACAATGATAAAAGGATTGATGAAAGATCTCTTTGCTTATCTGAAAAAAGACAAAGACCTGATTCTAATTAAAAGCTGTGTCTTCCACTATGAGTTTGAATTCATTCATCCTTTTACAGATGGTAACGGAAGAATGGGCAGGCTCTGGCAGACCCTGATCCTGATGCAGCAATATCCCGTATTTGAATATCTACCCATAGAAGCCCTCATCAAACAAAAACAGTCTGAATATTATTATACATTATCAGAATCTGATAAAAAGGGAAATTCTACCACTTTTATAGAATTTATGCTCGGTATTATTCTGGAATCTTTACAAGAGCTTTTGCAATCCCAAAATAAAACATTGTATACAGAAGACAGAATTTTCTTATTTAAAGAGAAGATAAATCAACAAAAGTTCAGCAGGAAAGACTATATGCAAAACTTCAGGAGTATTTCTGCACCCACAGCAAGCAGAGACCTGAAATGGGCTGTTGAACAGGGGTTTTTATTAAAATCCGGAGAACAGAGGTTAACAGAATATTACTTTAAAGAATACTGATGTAAATATTGTTTGTAATTTTTATGGAGATTGAGACGGTGAGTGTATAGAAGAATATAATATTTTAATAGAGCTATTATAATGCTTCTAAAACATTTATTAATTTGTATAAGAGCTGAAAAATATAATATCCATTTATATACAAAATTTTCAGAATAAACTGATATTTTCAAGACAATTATGCTAAAGTTTTTTATTATTTTTAAAGTTGAATTAATTCACTTTATTAAATAATACTCATGATAGATAAAAGTACAATAGAAAAGCTTCTAAAATTTCGTGATGACCGAGACTGGGAACAGTTTCATAATTCAAAAGATTTAGCATTAGCCTTATCTATTGAAGCTTCTGAACTTTTAGAAATATTCTTATGGAAAAAGAATGAAGATTTTGATAAAGATAAATTAGAAGAAGAATTGGCTGACGTATTTATGTATGGTTTACTTCTTGCAAATAAAAATAATATAGATATTAATAGCATTATTTTAAAGAAATTGCAGAGAAATAATGAGAAATATCCTGTAGAAAAAGCAAAAGGAAAATCAAATAAGTACGATGATTTGTAGTACAAAAATGAAGAATTTTACAATTACAGAGGAATACGATTTTGATCACCTCATAGAAACAAAAATAAATAAAAATCACAGAGACTACTTATCTTGGCCAATAGTTTATTTTTTGAAAAATAAAAATACTAAAACGGCTTATGTGGGAGAGACTACAGATGTACTAACAAGAATAAATACTCACCTAAAATCAGAAGAAAAGAAACAACTTTCATCTGTAAATCTTATCTTAAGCAATTTATTTCATAAATCTGCCACATTAGATTTAGAATCAAATCTCATCAAATATATTTCTGCTGACGGACAATACACTTTACAAAATGGTAACCTTGGTATCTCTAATCACCAGTATCATGAAAAGAAAGTGTATTGGGATTTATTCAAAGATATCTGGGATGAACTCAGACAACTAGGTATATCCCGTCACTCTCTAGATTTTATCAATAATTCAGATCTTTTTAAATATTCTCCTTATAAATCTCTTTCGAAAGAACAAATCAAAGGATTGAAAATGATTCTGAATTGTTTGTTAGATGAAAATTCAAAAGTTAGCCTTATTCATGGAGGAGCTGGAACGGGAAAATCCATTTTAGCCATTTTTTTATTTAAATTACTTAAAACTAATTTAGAAGATTTTAACTATGCTGATTTTGATGAAGATGATGATGAACTTTTCCTTTTATTAAAAAGGGTAAAAGAGAAGTTTACAGACTTAAATATGGCGTTGGTTATTCCAATGGCATCATTCAGAAAAACTATTTCTAATGTTTTTAAGAATGTAAACGGTTTATCACGAAAGATGGTAATAGGACCTTCAGATTTAGCACAAAATAAATATGATCTTATTATAGTTGATGAAGGACATCGCTTAAGAAGACGAGTAAATCTAGGTTCATACTTTGGAACATTTGATCGCAACTGTGAAAAATTGGGTTTAGATAAGTTTACCGCTTCCGAGTTGGATTGGGTAATCCTACAAAGTAATAAATCTATTATTTTTTATGATCAATATCAATCTATAAAACCCTCAGACACCCTTAAAAAAAGTTTTAAAAAATTAGAATTGGAACCTTCAACACGTGTCGAAAAATTAAAAACTCAACTTCGTGTACGCGGTGGAAATAACTATATAAAGTTAATTCATAAAATTTTTGATGCCCCTTCAACACTTTCTTCAAAATCATATAAAACTGATGACTACGAATTCTATCTTTTTGATGACTTGTCTCAAATGATTGATAGAATAAAAAAGAAAAATGAGATTTATGGTTTGTCAAGAATGGTGGCCGGTTATGCTTGGGAATGGGTTTCAAACAAAAATACAGAAGCTTATGATATCATTATTGGTGAAAATCAATTAAAATGGAACAGTATTTCTGTAGATTGGATAAATTCTCCTAATTCTATAGATGAGGTGGGGTGTATTCATACCACGCAAGGTTATGATTTGAATTATACCGGAGTTATTATAGGACCGGAACTGGACTATGATTTTACATCGAAAAAATTGACTGTTGATAAGCAAAAATATAAAGATAAAAATGGTAAAAATTCCATTCAAAATGAAGAAGAATTATTAGATTTCATTATCAATATCTATAAAACTATATTATTGAGAGGAATTGAAGGCACTTACGTTTATGCATGTAATGAAAACTTGAGATGTTTTCTTCATCAATTTATCCAGCCTTATACCACTTCTACACAGGAGAAATTAATACAAATTTTTCATACTCCTACAGAAAATTCAATTCCTTTCTACGATCTTAATATTGCAGCGGGTTCTTTTTCTGAACTCCAAGAATTAGAAAATGTAAAATATCTTGAAGTAGAGAGCCTAAACAATAGAGATGATTATTTTGCATGTACTGTAGTAGGTGAATCTATGAATAAAATCATTCCTAATGGGAGTATTTGTTTGTTTAAAAAATATAACGGAGGTTCTCGTAATGGTCTAATCACTCTAGTTGAAGGAAGAAACATTACTGATTTAGAGTTTGGCAGTAACTACACTATTAAAGAATACTCCAGCAAAAAATTAACTGACGAAGAAGGTTGGCATCATGAAGAAATAGTATTGCAGCCAAAGTCAAATGATTCTAACTTTGAACCAATCATTCTTAGAGATGAGGAAACAGTCGATTTTAAGGTTTTAGGTATTTTTGTAAAAGTATTGAATAGATAAAAAAGGTTCAACATGTGCTGAACCTTTTTATAATATCTTAAATTATATCTTTTCAATCAACTTCTCCAGCCTGACTATCATCTCATCCTTCTCCTTCAGCATCCTTTCATAAAGTTCCATCTTTTCTTCATGCATTTTCAGAATGGCTTCTACTGGATTAAAAATAGGATGAATATTAATCGCCGAAGCTCCATCTTTGAAATCACCAAACGTATTAGAAATAATATTCACAACCTGCTCCTCATCAAAATTCTGAAACGCTTCCACCAGAATTTTCAATACTTCAGAAATTCTTTCAGTAAAGGATCTTCAATAATTTCTTTCTGTTCCAGCAGAGAAACTTTCTTCTGGTTCCAGTAGTCCCAAGGTCAAAAGTTAATGCTTCCTGCTTGATACCCAGCATTTTTCTGAATCCTTAAAATGGGCTCCTCTCCTATTTTGTCATTTCTCACTTTACACACTCTTTTTTTCTTCAAAAAGTCAGAAAAAACAAACCTCATTATCCCGTTTGCATTTTCTGATGAATGCTCCCTTAAAATCTTACAACGCCCTATTTTTCTACGCTTTATACTTCCTATATTTAATCACAACAACAACCAAAAACACAAGCATATGGCACTAGACAATTTAATCAGTATAAGCTTTTCAGAAAGCGATTTAAAAACCATTGACAAAGCAATTCAGGACATTCAGACTGTCCTTACAGGGAAAACCATCAACCTTACTCCGGATCAGAGACAGCAATACGGAAGAATTGCAGAGCAGAACAAACTCTTTGTGAATAAAGCCAAAACCTATATGGAACAAAATGTTCAACATGTTCCAAACTTCCTTGATAAGGCAGAATTCGACAGAGATTACACAGCCAGGGAGCAGATAGAGCAAAGACTGCAACTATTAGATTCCGTGGTCGAACAGCTTTCCGATACCAAGGTATTACTGGACCACGATAATTATCATAACGCCATCAGTTTCTACCGAAGCATCAGATACCTTTCTGAAGAAAATGTACCCGGTACCAATGTAATCTACGAAGGAATGAAACAGTTTTTTGTGGCTGGACAAACTTCGGTTCCCACTGAAACACCTCCACCTACTTCAAACAACAATCAGTAAGAATAAACACTTTTTTTTAGAGCACGTGAAAGCGTGCTTTTTTTGTGCTTATCCTTCTGCTTGGTTGGGTTGGAAATCGCAAAGGCGCAAGTTCTTATTATAATGACGCTTTTTTAAGGCGCAAGGATTTTATCTCCGATAAAATTTCTATATCCCGATATACTCACTTGCTGAAAATCTTCGATTTTCTTGCGCCTTAAAAAAACATATAATATTAAAAACTTTGCGTCTTTGCGTTTAAAACAATAATAAGTCATTTTATCCGCGGAAGTAGGATATTTTAAAACGCAAAGGCTTCATTGATAGAAATACATGATTTGAGGGAGCAAAGGAATGGTGGCTGTGCCACTGATGAAGCCGGATGGATAGTGCTCATGATTCTTACAATGGTACTTTACTCCTCTTACCCCCTTTACTAACACCCTCCAGGTAGTATAGCAACGGTCTCTACCCTCTTAAGTAACGGTCTCTATCCCCTTATATAAGTCCCTGCACCCCCTTATGCAAACCCCTCTACCCCCTTACCCAAGGGGGTAAAGCCCCTTCATGAAGGGAGTGGAGACCGTTCATGAAGTCCCTCCAGAGGCTTGGTGAAGGGGTTACAGGGACTTCGGAAGGGGCTACAGGTATTTCTGAGCACTATTTATGGTATTTTTAAAGAAAATTTACGCTTTCCCGTAAGCAAAAGCTGGAGATTTTTATTATCATTGCTAAAAAAGTTTTAAAAACAAGATTAACTAATACATCATGAACGATTATATTTCTTTTTTCAGAGAGATCCAGGCCCACTCCAGGTTTGAAATTGAATATGAAAAAAGACATTCTAAAAAGCTGGCCTCTAAATTTAATGCGATGAAGTTCCTCCACTGGAACGAAAATAAAGTCTCTGAAATATTAGCGTTTTTTCTAAATCCAAATGAAAACCATGGTCAGGGTGATATTTATTTGAAGCTTTTCAAAGAAGAATTAGGATTGTATTTCCCTTATGATACTCCGGAAAAAGTTCAGGTTATTTTAGAGGATTCAACCTTTGAAAACCGACGGGTCGACATTGTTCTGAAGAATCAGGATCAGTCAAGTATTCTGGGAATTGAGAATAAAATTTACCCCTGGACAAAAGATCAGGAAAATCAGGTTGAAGATTATTTGAAATATTTACAGTATATCAGTAATAACCATTATCAGCTTCTCTATTTAACCCCGAGATCAAAGGAATTAACAGAGTACAGCGGCGGAAAAGAAATCGAAAAACTGATAGAAACAGGAAAGCTCTATTTGATCAACTACGAAGAACATATTATACCAATATTAAAAGAATTTATAAAAAATACAGAAAATGAAAGAGTACGTTCTTTTTTGGTAGATTTTGAAAGTCAACTTATTGAAAATTATATGGGAAAAGAAAACTTAGATATGGGTTCATTGAATCATTTTATCACAGAAACTGAAGAAAATATAGAAACAGCTTTTAAAGTATCCAACACTTTAAATTCGATTAAACAGGAAATGAAAAATCTTGTTGATCAGCAGATGCTTCAACTGACAGATGAGTTAACCGAAGAATTAAAAATGCGTATCATATATAATGAACAGTTTCATCATTTTGAAATTCCTGTCTTTAAAAACTTATTCATCAAATTCAATTATGAAGAAGGTGGAGTTATTTATGGTTTGGTAAAAACACCTCAATATAAGGATTCACACCACGATAAAATATATCTGAATGATCTTAGAAATTATTTAGGAATAAAGTTCAGAACATCACATTGGTGGCCTCTGTTTTTCTTACAATATGCTAATATAGAACATGATGCTTCATTCTGGATTGATGTAAGAAATGGCAAGTTTAAAAAATTTATGAAAGATTTTATTATTGCGGTTATAGAAGCTCCTGAAAATTTAAAACTAGATCTGTAGAAGATTCATACCATTTGTCATTTCGTAGGAATCCGGACAGAGATTTGGATAATAAATTATGATAGAATAAGAGTTTAGATTCCTGCAGAATGACAAGGTGAATGCATATTTTTTTGTGTATGTATGTGTGCATAGCCACTTATTTGCTCCAGACTTAATACAAACTATCCGCTTAGACTATCCACGAAGTTTGTCATTCCGTAGGAATCCAGACAATGGTTTGGATAATAAGTGATGAGAAAATAGGAGTTTAGATTCCTGCGGAATGACAAAGATTGTGTCTCATTAACTTGTTTGGTTCGTAGTATATCTTTCACCTTTTCTTACAAATAAAAACTCATACTCAATTGAGAAAGAAGCTATCATTCTTCTTTCAATACTTTGATTAAATCCAATTGAAAATCAAGTTGAAAAATATTTTTTGTAACTTTTATAAAACAAATACACAAATGATTGAGTTTTCAACAGGAAGATATACCTACTATATCTATATTCTTACCAATAAAAATAGAAAAGTACTTTATACTGGCGTTACAGGAAACCTCCACATAAGATTGTTTCAACACAAAACCAGACTAAATCCAAGTAGCTTCACAGCAAGATATAATCTTGAGTTTCTAATTTATTACGAGAAATATGATTGGATTCATCATGCCATTGAAAGAGAAAAGGAAATTAAAAACTGGTCAAGAATTAAGAAGCTTGAGCTTATAAGGAAGACAAATCCTAATTTAGAATTTTTGAATTACTTGTTTGAAAACTGGCTTTGATATGAGTAGTATTTCATATCAAATGACAAAATTGTTTGTCGTATAATGAAGTAAAACTATCCGCTTAGACTATCCACACAGTTTGTCTTTCCGTAGGAATCCAGACAGAGATTTGGATAATAAATTATGATAGAATAAGAGTTTAGATTCCTGCGGAATGACAAGGTGGGCGCATATTTTTTTTGTGTGTGTATGTATGTATGTATGTATGTATGTATGTATGTATTTATGTGTGTGTGTGCATAGCTACTTATTTGCTCCTGACTTAATACAAACCACCCGCTTAGACTATCCACGAAGTTTGTCTTTCCGTAGGAATCCAGACAATGGTTTGGATAATAAGTGATGAGAAAATAAGCAGTTTAGATTCCTACGGAATGACAAGGTGAACGCGTATGTAGATCGTTTGTTATACACGGTTCAACTAACTCCTACGCCCTTCATAATACTTTAACACCCATTATACCCATTCCCCAGATAAATTTTCGTTCTTTTGCAAAAAGTTTTAATTTTTAAATAATTGCATGTCGAAGTTTGATGAAATACGGTATTTTCATGATCATGAAGTGAATGAAAGATTGCAGAGTGTAGCCCGTGATCCCATGATGAAAGCACTGATGAACTTTACTTTTCCCGGTGTGGATGAGCAGGTCTGGCTGGAACAGTTTAAAGAGATCCACTTTATAAGTGATTTTCAGCATCATTTTGTAGCACATACCGTTCGTCAGATCCTTGCGAAAAGTTCTGAAGGTTTAACGACCTCGGGCTTCGATAAGCTGGATAAAAATACGCCCTACCTTTACATTTCAAATCACAGAGATATTGTATTGGATACTTCACTGCTTAATCTGGCTCTTCTGGAAAGCGGCCATATTATGACTGCTTCTGCCATTGGCGATAATCTTGTGAAAAGGAACTTTTTGAATGTATTGGCAAAGCTGAACCGCAACTTTTTAGTTCAAAGAGGATTGTCTCTTCGCGACCAGCTTAAAAGTTCACAAACCATGTCTGAGTATATTGATCATCAATTGCATCATGAAAACCGTTCTGTATGGATCGCCCAGCGTGAAGGCCGTACCAAAAACGGTAATGATGCCACTCAACAGGGTGTTTTAAAAATGCTTGCCATGGCATCGGGAGATCAGTCACTGATAGAGTATTTTAAAACCTTAAAGATTGTTCCTATATCCATTTCTTATGAATATGACCCTACAGATTCTTTAAAAATGCCTCAGCTTCTGGCACAGCACAGGGATGAGGAATACATTAAAGGTAAAAATGAAGATTTTACCACTATGCTCAGCGGAATATTAGGGCAAAAGAAACGAATTCATCTGCATGCCGGTGATATTATTGATACCGAACTGGATGAAATTGCCGCTACTATTGAGAATAAAAACAAACAGTTGCAGGCTATTGCACAGGTGATTGACCATTCAATCATTAAAAATTATAAGCTTTGGCCGACAAAATATATAGCCTACGATCTGATTCACAATACAGATACGTATGCTTCACAATATACCGAACAGGAGAAACAGCTGTTTATCCGAAGACTTGAGATGCGTATAGACCCGTCTGATCCGGTGTCTAAGGAGTATTTCCTGGCGATGTATGCCAATCCTTTGGTGAATAAACTGAAGCTTGAAGAAGGTTTTAAAGGCTAATGAACAGTTAGATAAAAATAAAAAACCACTGCTATTGAGTAGTGGTTTTGTTTTGTTCAGGGTATAAATTGAATATCAAAATCCTTTAATTCTTTCTTTCCAACATTATACTATTTAATCCGACAGATGTTATTTAGATTGCGACATAGAATCTACCTCTATAATGGCATCTGCAAATGCTTTGGGAGCTTCCTGTGGTAAATTGTGTCCAATTCCTCCAGTTAATGTGTGATGTGCATATTTTCCTGTATATCTGGAGGCATAACTTTCCGGTGCAGGAAATGCGGCTCCGTTGGCATCACCTTCCAGGGTAACTGTTGGGACTGTAATAGATGGAGATTTTGCCAGTTTAGCTTCAAGTGTATCATATTGTTTTTCTCCTTTCGCCAATCCCAGACGCCAGCGGTAATTGTGGATTACGATATCAACATGGTCAGGGTTATCAAATGCTCTGGCAGAGCGTTCGTAGGTCTGATCATCGAAAGCCCATTTTGGCGAAGCTGTTTTCCAGATCAGTTTATTAAATGCCACAGTATTGGCTTTGTATCCCTTATACCCTCTTTCAGTTGAAAAGTAATACTGATACCACCATAAAAACTCGGCATTTGGAGGGAGAGGTTTCTCGTTTGCCTTTGGGCTTCCTATTAAATATCCGCTTACGGCAACCAGGCCAGTGCAACGTTCCGGCCACAATGCAGCCATAATATCAGCAGTTCTGGCTCCCCAGTCAAAACCACCGATTATCGCTTTATCAATTTTCAGGGCATCCATAAAAGCAATGATATCCAATGCAACTGCGCTCTGCTGACCATTGCGCTTTGCATTGGGAGATACAAAAGTAGTAGTACCATAGCCTCTTAAATAAGGAACTAAAACACGGTAGCCCTTTCCGGCAAGTATAGCTGAAGATTGTTCAAAACTGTGGATATCATAGGGCCATCCATGAAGAAGGATAACGGGCTTTCCATTTTCAGGTCCTACTTCCGCATATCCTACATCCAGCAATCCGGCTCTTATTTTCTTTGTATGTTGGAAAGCTGCTCTGACAGCTGTATTTTCAATGTCTTTTTCGCCAGCGGTATAAGTCTGTGCTTTCAGAGACCATAATCCCATTCCTATAAAAATAAGTAAGGATAAAATGGCCTGTACTTTTTTACTGAAGTTCAATGTAGTATTCATAATAGTGATGTTTTGTAATGGTAAAATTATTGCAAAACAGAGATAGAAATAAGTGTAAATACTTTGAACAGGCCATATTGAACGGTGAATACTGATTTTCGCACGGTAAACCAGACAGCAGAATACATAAAGATGCATGAAATGATTATCAAAATAGGCAAAACAGAATTCATCATTCAACAGTTTTTCCAAAAACAGTATCTTCGTATCTGAAAAAATTTGACAAAATGAAGAAAATAGTATTGCTGGCTTCGGCTGTCCTTGTTCTCAATTCATGTGTGGTAAGAACGGCTACAAAAGTAGTTTCAGGCGCTGTAAGCTTAAGTTATAAAGCTGTAAAAGGAACCGTAAACGGAATCAGCTGGGCGGTAAGCAAAGCGAAAGGGAAAATTGATGAAGACCGTATAGACGGAACCTGGAAAGTGGTAGGTGTTTACCGTGGTTCTTTCGAGGATTTTTCAAAAGATCAGAATCCTGACGGCTCATTCACCTCAGAATGTACGGAAGGTTTTGACCAGATTGTTTTCAAGGCTAAAAAGTCTAAATTCAAACCTGTACACTGCAGTTCACAAGATGAAGACTGGGTAAAGTATTCTATGGAGTTCGGAAAAAATCCTTCAACGAAAGAAAAGGAAAATTATATAGAATACAATTCCAACAATTATATTTCTGTCATCGATGCTAATAATAAGACGATGATTCTGGAAGGAAACCTGATGCCTAAGCTGGGGTTTTCCGGAGCTAAGCTGTATCTCCTGGAAAAAGTAAAATAGATTTTAAAAATCAATATAAAACAAATCCCTGCTCTCATTTACTTTGACAACAGGGATTTTTCTTTTAAACGTAAGTTTTTTTTAATAAATTGCCATTGAATTTGAGTTAATTCAGTTGAGTACAATGTATTCTTTGTTTTGCAGCTCTACAATGGAATTTTTTAAACTTTTTACCCTTATCCTTTTATTACAATATTTTAAAACAGGCAAAAATGAAATCCTTAGGTGCAAAAATTTTTACAAGTATTGTTATTATTTTAATCCTGATTAAAATAATCTATTCCTTCAATGTTGAATATAAACGTGGATTAAGATTTGACCATACAATAGGTAATCTAATTATTAGTGTTGTAGCCATATTTATTTTATTCTTTTTGCTCAAATGGTTAAAAAAATAAGTGTTATCAGACTTTAAATCTATTTGAAGTCCTAAAATCCAGAGGATTTACTTTATTTCTGTTCAATGTCAACTATTTTCTTTCCCTGCTCTCCCAGATAGTGAACTACCAGTTTTTCATAGACTTTATAGCCATCATCTACATTGGTAAATATCACAATCCCCTTTCCTGAATTGGGCAGTACAATGGCAATACACCTTGTTCCCTGATCGGCACCTCCATGAGATAAAGCATATTCACCATTCCCAAAATCATAGATTTCAAAACCTAACCCGAAATATTTACCTTCTTTTACTTTTACCTGTTTTTTGATCATTTCCTGAAAGACTTCCGGCTTCAGATTTTTTCCTTTCATAACGCTGATCATAAAATTTCCGTAATCTTCTATCGTGGTATGCATATCATCGGCAGCATTGGCTGTTTTAATTTTTTCTATAGGATAAGCATTTCCCTTTTCATTGTATCCTGTTACAAATCTTGATTCATCTGTATTCTGATCCCAGATATAGTTTGTGTTATGCATTTTGAGAGGCTGAAAAATAAGTTCTTTCGCAAGCTGGTCCAGTGATTTTCCAAACTTTTTTTCCAGCGCTTTCCGAAGGTATTCAAAACCTTCTCCTGAGTATTGGTATTTTGTACCGGGATCAAACTGAAAATTCAGTTTTTTGTCAGTGTTCATCCATCTCCAGTTGGGAAAGCCGGTCTGGTGGCTCAGGATCATTCTGGTTGTCAGTTTCTGATGTCTCGGATCGTTGATGATATCCGGATCAGTCCAGTATATATCCAAAGGTTCATCCAACTTCCATTTCCCTAAGCTTATAAGCCTTAATGCGACCATTGCCGTGACAGGTTTGGTAAGAGAGGCTACATTAAAACAGGCATTAAGAGGAGATGAAATTCCTGTTTTAGTATTTCCAAAAACTTTTATCTGTTGCAGTTTTCCTCCTTCGATAATTCCTAATCCCATCGTTGGAATATTATTTTCTTTCAGCCAGCTTTGCATCGACTGATCGTTATCAAACATTGTTTCACTATCAGTAGTCTGCTTCGGATGGTGATCAAAACTCAATGAATTCTTAAGTTTCCACTCAGCATTTTCCAGGATCCACAGATGAGTAAACTTTGCTTCCCCGACTAATTTTTCAGCTTGATCTCCTACCTTCTCATAAAACAGATGATCTCCGTTCTGAATGGCAGCATATATTTTTCCATCTTTATACATGGGATAAATCTCAGTACTTTTATCAACTAATACTCTTTTTAATTGGTAGGTTTCCGGAGACTTGCACAATCCGTTTTTAAAATCAATAATAAATTTCTTTTTGTCCTCAAAGCCGCCTTTATCGTGATAAAACTCAAACTCGTCACTTAACATGCTTTCCATCTTCCCGATGTTACAGGTATTGTAGCCAGCTGAAAAAAACAAGCTGTCTTTCGATATAATTGTTTTATAAAGAGGATCTGTTTTTTCTGTCTGTGCATGAACGATACTCATCAACAGAATAAAAAAAGGAAGGATAAGCTGTGCAGATTTTGTCATTGTTATTTTTTTGACAAAGGTTCAATTTCATTTTGTTTTTTTAATAAAAATGAACCCGACAAAAACCCGACAAAGCCACGACACAAATTATAACATACTGAATTTCAATTTGAAATACAGTTTCTTTTTGCGGTCAATCTCTGCAGCATTCCGGAGGATCATAAATACATTGGACAGTACAATAAGGATCATCAGAATAAGAGTAAACTCTTTTCCGAGCTTTAAAAAGATACCGAGCATAAATACAATGGGTGCCATAGCTGTCCAAAACATTTGCAGTGAAATAATCTGTTTGGTGAGACTGTTTCTCTGCTTCATGATAAACATTAATAGAAAGGGAGCCAGAATATTTAATGGCGGTACAACCACAAATAATAAGGAAGAGAGATTGATCATTTTAACCAAAGAATAATTGATCGTTTCAGGTTCTTCTGCGGTTTCTGTTGTTACCTCATTATTTTCCTGGGAAATGATGATTTCTTCTTGCAATAATAAAGATTCCTCTATTTCCAAAGTCTGCGCCAGCGTTCTTAAAGTATGTCCCTTAGGTTCTGTTCCGGATTCTATCCGCTGAATAGTTCTTACAGAAATTTTTGATTTTTCTGACAGTTCCTCCTGAGTCAGATTTTTTTGTTCTCTTATCGCTTTTAGTCTGGACATGTTCTAAGGTAATTCTGAAAAAAATGTTTTGGCTAATTTACAGTTTTCCATTATTAAAAAACGGAAGACCTCTTTTTTAAATTGAACAGTGCTAAAATTAATATTCATATAAGAAATAAGTGTACTTTTATTAAAAAATAACCTTCTATTTTTCAACTATTTATAAACTACAACACCAAATCAGTTTATGGAAAATACAATATCCAAATCCGAAATCAGGAAGAATATTGCCACTTACCTGTTTCTTACCCTGCTTTTCTGTCTCCCGGTCTATTATATGTGTATTCGTACCGGAAAACTCGGTGGCGGAATTATATCCTATGCTACCATTGTGATGTGGTGCCCGGCCATTGCAGCACTTCTTACCTGCCGTATCCGGAAAATTCCTGTTTCTTCCCTGGGCTGGAAATGGGGCCTTACGAAATACCAGATCATGGCTTACTGTATTCCTGTTCTTTACAGCTTTATTCCTTACCTTATCATCTGGATCAGTGGAGCTGGCGGCTTTTATAATCATGAGTTTATAGCTGAAGCCGGTAAAGGTATGGGCTGGAATCTTTCTGATGGTCTGACCGTCATCCTGTATGTAATTCTGATGAGCAGTTTTGGTATGGTACGTTCTGTAGGATCGGCATTGGGTGAGGAAATAGGCTGGCGGGGATTTCTTACTCCGCAGTTAGCAAAGATCAATTCTTATACTGCCACCTCCCTTTGGATGGGTCTCATATGGGCTATCTATCATTATCCTCTTCTGCTTTTTTCCAATTATAATACGGGCGGTCCCAAATGGCTGGCTCTATTATGTTTTACGATCATGATATTTGCATCTTGTTTCATTTTCACCTGGTTACGGTTAAAATCCGGAAGTTTATGGACAGGTGTTATTTTACATGCCAGCCACAATCTTTTTATACAGTCTATTTTCACACCGCTTACTGTGGATACGGGAAATACCAATTATTATATTGATGAGTTTGGGATTGCCCTGCCCATTGCAACCGCTGTTGTTGCCTATTTCTTCTGGAGAAAGAGAAAGGAATTACCTGAAAAGGAAACTGAAGATACCCTTCTTTCAGCATAGCACTATTCATCAAAAAACAGCCTTCTGTGTAGAAGGCTGTTTTTTTGAAATATCTGTGAAAATTTGTATTGTAATTAACCATTAGAGTCCGGGCTTACTGTTTAATCAGCAATTTCCAACAGTTTTTTGTAATCTTTTCTTTTCTGTGGGATGATTGGGTTATACGTAATTTCTTTGTCAACCCAGCGTTCAGGCTTTAAAAATGAGAGTATAAGCTCCATATCTTTGTCATTAAATCCTTCATTAAACCTGCTTTTTTCTTCTTTTGGTATGGGAGTTAAGGCTTTTTCATCTTTTCTACGCGGAGCGAAATGCGCCCCTGTATAATCTCTTTTTTCGTCTCTGAATTTTGCTTCTATAGTAGGTTTAAGCTGCTGCTTCAGTTCTTTTATCTCATTTTCTGTTTTAGGTGTGGTCATTATTATTTTGTTGATCTCTTCACCTAATTCGTACTCAATTCTTTGATTGATGTCTTTTATTTTTTCCTGAAGAAATTTACCTGATCGTGTTGGTGGTTCACTCAGCAACAAACGTTCATATCCGGTGGCATCACCTCCTTTTTTAGTCTTACCTTCATTCTCCTTCTTCCAGGCAAGCATTCTGCCTCCGCTCTCACTGCCTTCTTCTTCCATGTACCTTACCGTGTATCCTAACATCGCCATCACTTCAAGGTTACCGCTTCTGAAGCCCAGATGCTTTACATGGGTGAAATTTTTCTCAAAATACTCATACAGCTTAAACTGCCCAAAACGGGTATTACCTCCCCATGCTAATAAAGATGGTGTTTTATCATCCCAAAATTCGGTGATGTTGAATACTTTGGAAGGATGAATATACCTTTTGACCTCATTGACAATGTCATCAAACTTAGATCCTCTCTCTTTCACATAGCCTTTATCTCCGATAATAATAATTGCATCATACATCTCTGCTACTCTATAAACAATCTGCCTGATCCCTGTATAACTTGTATCGTGCTCTATATGAATATCTCCTCCTTTCCCACTGAAACGGGACCATAAAATAAGTAAGTTGTTTCCACTGGTGGGTATTCCTTGTTGTTCCAGCCATTTTTTTATAGCGTCATCTTCATAGGTGTTGATATTGACCTCCCATCTTTCTTTTAGCTTAGCCCGTAAGGCCGGCGAGTATTTTCTGGCAATGTAATCTGTTCCATAGTTCACCCCTTTAATATATCCCTTTCGCTGATACTTACGTGCTTCATCTTCTAATTTTTTCTTACCGGCTTTATCTCCCCTTAACTGTTTTACTTCTACAACATGTATTCTGTCCTCACCTATCCCGGAATCTCTATAGAATTTTTTTATAGAATCTGCTTTATCGGTATGGTCTTTGACCGTGCCGTCGCCTTTTGAAATGACAACATGAAGCTCCTCATCATCAATTAAAGTCGCGGCAATTCCAAACATATCACCGGTGGCATATCCGGGCTGGATAAGCACTTTAGGTTTAAATTCAGGTTTGGGGCCACGTTGACGTTCAGGTCTTGGTGCTGGTCTGCGAGCAGCAGCATCTGTATTGGAAACAGCTTCTTTGTTTTTTTTTCTATTTCTTATCATATCGTTTATTATAATACGTTAGGGAACAAATTTCAAGGTAAAGCTCCCGACAAAATAGAGGGGATCTACCCATTTTTAGAAATTCAGGGTTTCCCCTTATGGGCAGATAGTGTATTTGTGTATCATGTAGTAATGATGATAGAAATACAGTTATATGGGCTGTTCTATTTTCCGATTCTGTTATTTACTGACACGATGGTTATCTAAAAAATTCACTCGTAGGAGAATTCCCTTATTTTTTAAAATTCAGTTTTTTCCCTTAATGAAGATTTATTCCGTTTGATGAAATTTGTATCAGACAAAAGAGATCAACAGTCTCACAGTGAAGACCTAACCAAGACCTAACAGTAAGGTTGAGTTGAAACAAAGACTTTGAAAGAAGATGTTTGAAAATAAAAAATAATAGTAACCCATTAAAACCAGAATATGGCAGAAACCGTAAACACCCAGACTACAGATGCAGTAACGCAGACCAATGTTACCGTACTTGGTGAGTCTCCCGCACAGGCTATGAGTATGCTTTACCAGATGGCCACGCATGCCAGTGGAATTTCTATTCAGAATTCTGTAACAAACCAGCAGAACTTGAACCAGCTCAACCCTGCGATTGTTGCAGATGCCATTAAAATTTTAAAAGGATAATATAAAACCTTACAATCATGAGTGAACACAACAGTGAAACCCAACAATCCCAGGCAGCAAATGCTACCACTCCGGCGGAGAAAGCTGTAGTATTTGTGAACAGTGAGGTACTGGCCCCTCCTAAGGCTTCCCCAATGACCGGAGTAACAAAAGTAATGATAGAACAGTCTACAGGAATGATGGTTCAGGATTTACAGTCTTTTTTGAAAGGATTTGAGCAGGTAGGTTTGATTGCATTAAGCAGGCTGGCCAATAATCTACTGACGTATGGAACGACTTTCGGTCCGGCTCCTGGTAGTAAAGAAACTTCCACTCAGATGGCAGAGCACCTGCAAGGCCAGGATGCAGGAAAGGGAAATGAAATGATGAAAGATCTGTTCAAAATGGTAAGTGAATATGCTGAGGTGAAGGCTAAAATTTCCAATACTATTTATAATGTCAACACGCCTCCGGTTCCAGTGGCTCTTCCTTCTCCTCCCTCGTTTACGGAAGTTTCTCCTGAGACTGAAGATCCTGAAAAAAAAAACGAGTAGATCCGGTTCCGGAAGAAGTCTCATCAGAAAAGGAAGGTATGAGAAAAAGCTTTATCACGGCTGATCATGGGGGAAAATTAGTATTAAAGTCAGTAAAACTGACACAGCCACTCGTAAAACCAGAGATTAAGGAAGCAGTAATTCCTTCAGTAGAACCTGAAGTTAACCGCAAGAAAAAAACAATAATAAATCAACTCCTTGAAAAAATTAAAATAAATAAAAGATGAATTATTCTTCAACAACCAAACCCGCCAAAATTTTAAATCTAGAAAATTTAAATGATTTAAATGAACGACTTTACCTGACCCGAAGCAGTGATATTTCTTATTTTGACACGAGAAGTACTGATGTTAAAAAGACGGAACATAATGCAGAGCGAGTTGTATTTAATCTTCAGACCTCAAACATTAATATTCAGCCTGCCATAAGACTGGTGAACTGCATCAACAGAGGAAATAAAAGATACAATCATTTCCAGTCTTTTGTAGTGGAACCTATAGACAGATCAACTGGAATTGCCGTCATCATGGTCAAGCTGGATGATCCGAAAGCTTTTTATTGTAATGTGAGAATTTTACCTTTTACCACCTTAAATGAAATTGCAGTTTCAGATCTTGATTCAAAACTTCTTACCATTAATCTTGAAAAGGCAAAATGGATTCTCAAAACAGATATCACGATCACTCCATCTGATACGGGAGAAGCTCAGTATTCTGTACATGATGTGGATGTAGCTGCTATTGCCGAACTGGTAAGCCAGGAAGAAATAATTGAATTAAAAAGAGAGCTGGAATTCCAGGCTTCTAAGCTGATTGCCCATTATTTCCAGGAAATCCTGAGTATTGTAGTGAATGAAAACCCTCCAAACAACGGCAGGCTTCCTGTAATTCCGGATGATTATATCCTTACCCTTCCTCCGAACCAGTTAAAAGAAATGTTGTCAGCCACTGCTATTTCAGCGTGTATTGCGTTGGAGATAACGGGTTATAATGTAGTAAAAGATATCAACCACGACTGGAAGGCTGCAGCTGCATTTATTAATTATCTGCTGTAAAGTAAGCGTTTACTTTTTCCAACATTATAAAAACAGTACTTATGCGCAGAAGAACCCGCAAGAAGGCACCCGCTCACAAACCTCCGGTACCTGTAACGGAACCTGAAATCGTCGAAAAAGAAATCATGCCTTTTGTTTTAAGACATGAAGAGGAAATCATTAATTACATCAGAGATAAAGCCGTCAAAGAGACCATGAAATCACTTGGCCCTTTGCTGGAAAAGCTGGAAGAAGCTGTGAAACAACAAGAATCACCTCAGGCACAGGAGACTATACCACCACCTCAGGCTGATCCTCCTATGATGAACTATGAAGAACAGTTGAAAAGACTTCAGGAGGCCTCAACAGCAAAGGTAAAGGAGAAAGAGCTCAAAATAATAGACCGAATGAATAAGCTGAGTGCCAGATTTGGTAATATCCGCCCTTAAAAACATCAAAACCAACAGATATTATGAACGAAATCGATACTATAATTATGGGAATGTCTACCGCTGTACCTAACGCCATTTCAACACAGGTAAGTGCGCATTCTACAGGTGCAATGCAGATCAATTCTGCCCTGAACCAGCAACGAAATAACATGACGGCAATCGGCAGCTATGTCATGGGTCTAAAAAAAATGAGTCCAAAGAATATGAAAATAAAAGAACTGGAGACCATTAGGAAAGGACGTTTCTAATTTCAGTTCAACCCAAACTACGGATGTGGTTTATTTCCCTGCAGAGATGAAATCCGGTGCCCTCAACATATATACAATCAGGTCAACATTTATTTGCACCGTCTTTCAGATGCTGTCTATGTACAGAAGCAATCATTCAGAATCCATCTTTAGCCCAAAGGAATCCAGCATTGCCAGTATACCTGCAGTAGAAATTTATTTTTAAGACAGATATTAAAAATAAAAGCCACATCCTTTTATCAGGAAATATGCTTTAAACTCACACAGATTTTACAGATAAGGGTTTCAACCATTGTATTCAGAGCCACCCTTCAAGTCTAATTTATTCATAACCTGTCAATACCAATGCCTTTGAAATGTATCATCTGCAGGATCTGTAGTGAGTTTAAAATAAAATACAAAACTAGTTTACCTCAATAATTATTAACCGAGATCAGATCTCAACAAAAAACAAAAACAATTATGCCAGTTAATGAACAAATCACAGACGCAGTAACGCAATCGAACGTGAAAGTAGTAGGAGAATCTCCTGCAATGGCTTTAGCCAACGTGTACCAATCTGCAGCCCATTCTACAGGAATTATGTTTGAAAATGCAGTGAATGCACAAAACCAACAGAATATTTTAGGGCAGGCAGCTACCACTCAGGGTATTCTGCAGATCTACAGCCTGGATACGGTAGCAGATGCGGTTTCCATTGCTAAGATTCTTAAGCCTTAGTTTTTAGCTTTTTTGATAAAAAGTAATTCTCAGCCGGAAAATCCGGTCGTTTTTTAACCTAATAAACAATAATCATTATGCCAGTTAACGAACAAATCACAGATGCAGTAACACAGTCGAACGTAAAGGTAGTTGCAGAATCTCCTGCAATGGCTTTGAGTAACGTGTATCAATCTGCTGCCCATTCTACAGGAATTATGTTTGAAAATGCGATGACTGCTCAAAATCAGCACAATATCGTAACGCAAGCAGCTACCACACAAGGGATCACTCAAATCTACAGTAAAGATACTATAGCTGATGCCATCTCCATTGCTAAAATCCTTAAACCTTAATCCATTTTTGCAGACCGCAAATAAAACAATTTTATACCACCGGAAAACCCGGTTATTTTAACCCAAATAAACAATAATCATTATGCCAGTTAACGAAAAAATCACAGACGCAGTAACACAATCGAACGTAAAAGTAGTAGCAGAATCTCCTGCAATGGCACTTGCCAACGTATATCAATCAGCAGCCCATTCTACAGGAATCATGTTTGAAAATGCAATAAATGCACAAAACCAGCAAAACATTGTCACTCAAGCAGCTACTACACAAGGAATCACTCAGATCTACAGTCTGGATACCATTGCTGATGCTGTTTCTATGGCTAAAATCCTTAATCCTTAATCCATTTTTGCGAAAAGCTTAAATACCATTGCCCGAACAACCGGAAAAGCCGGTTGTTTTTAACCCAAATAAACAATAATCATTATGCCAGTAAACGAACAAATCACAGACGCAGTAACACAGTCGAACGTAAAGGTAGTTGCAGAATCTCCTGCAGTAGCTTTAAGCAACGTATATCAGACAGCAGCACATTCTACAGGAATTATGTTTGAAAATGCAGTGAGCGCGCAAAACCAACAGAACATTGTAACTCAGGCAGCTACTACACAGGGTATCGCACAGATCTACAGTCTGGATACCATTGCTGATGCTGTTTCTATGGCTAAGATCCTTAATCCGTAATTCATTTTTGAGGAAAGCTTAAATAATTAATTTAAACAACCGGAAAATCCGGATACTTTTAACCCAAATAAACAATAATCATTATGCCAGTAAACGAACAAATCACAGACGCAGTAACACAATCCAACGTAAAAGTAGTAGCAGAATCTCCTGCAATGGCTTTAAGTAACGTATATCAATCTGCAGCACATTCTACAGGAATTATGTTTGAAAATGCAGTGAATGCACAAAACCAACAGAACATTTTAGGTCAGGCAGCTACCACTCAGGGTATTCTGCAGATCTACAGCCTGGATACGGTAGCAGATGCGGTTTCTATTGCTAAAGTATTGAATCCTAAATTATAGTGTATTTTTAGATTTCTTGTTATCAGGGAGTGCATTCATGTACTCCCTGATTCTTTTTTTGGATAAAACTATTTATCAAATAATACGATTTCGTTCGGATCTATAACCTGATTCTGCACTGCGTAAATAACGAGACCTGCCATATTTTTCACTCCTGTTTTGATCATCAGGTTGGTTTTATGGGTTTCTACAGTTTTGGGAGAAATAAAAAGAGAATCAGCTATTTCCTTAGTGCTGAGCTGTTGACAAACCAGCCGCAGAACATCCACTTCTCTATCGGTAAGCTCATTCTTTGAAAAGGAATGAAACTCCGGAAGCTTATTGGAAAGCTGACTTCTCATGACATCAATCTGATCATTGGAAAAGTAATGTCCTGTGTGGTGAACAGTTTTGATGACGGCCAATAATTCTTCTAATTCAATTTCTTTGGGTAAAAAAGCATGGGCTCCCATTTTCAGCATTTGTCCCATAAATGAACGGCGGTAAAAACTGGAAAGAACAATGATTTTTGTCTCCGTTTCTCTTTTGGCCAGTTCAGACATTACTTCAAGGCCATCACCATTCGTCATTCTCAGGTCCAGAATCAGAATATCTAAAGATACGGAATCCTCGGTGAGAAATTGATAGCCGCCTGTTGAGGTCAGCGTAACTTGATACTCTCCATTATGATCAATATATTTTTTCAAAAGCTGTACAAACAGCAGGTCATCATCTACAATTCCGATTTTAATTTTTGTGTGTTCCATGTTTATTTTATTGTATGGCCATACAGGCTATGAATTTTGTGCCTTTTTCGGGCTGTGTTTTAAGTTTATAAATGGCTTGAATTTTTTGTGCTCTTGACTGAATATTCCTCAATCCTATACCTCCTGAGTGGGGTTCCATGATAAAACCTCTCCCGTTATCTTCTATGGTCAGCATCAGATAGTTTAGAGATATTCTCAGGGATACATCTACTCTGGTAGCTCCAGCATGTTTCAGAATATTGGTGATCAGTTCCTGAACAATTCTGAAAAGGTTCAGTTTTACCGGACTGCTGATCGGAGCTCTTATCGTAATATGGCGGAAAATGACTTCTATATTTTTATTAACCTGTTCAAGATAGTCTGCAATCAAATCTTCCAGCTCAACTTCATCAAGATCCGGCGGTGTAAGATTATGAGACAATTCCCTTATCAGCTGCATGGATTTTTTTAGATCGCGATTAAGCTCTTCGGGGTTTTTATCCGTAAGATTCAGACGGATGAGATTCAACTGTGAGATAATATTATCATGAAGTTCTTCTGCCAGACGTTCCCTGTCCTGTTCCTGTAAAAGCAGTGTATTCTCCCAATATTCCTTTTTTGTATTCCGGACCAGCTGAGATACTTTCTGTTTATTTTTCTTTATACTTTTCAAATAATTAATAACCAATAACGTAATGAATAACGTTGTTAAAAAAAATAGTCCAATACCGATCCATATCCATAGAACTATCTGATCCTGATTTTCCCAACGCCACATCCCAGATTAATAAAAGCAATATAAAAAGACAATAGCAAGATGCCTCTAAAAAGCCAGATAGGTGCTACCCAACTCAGATGGTTGCTGATTAAAAAATTAAAGGTCGTGGATATGATGCATTCAATAGAAAAAAACAGGAAAACAATGACGTTCACGATAAACATATCCCGATCTGCCTTCCCTTCCCTTATGATCTTCATAAAATAAGAGGCGGCATAACTACAAATAATAATACTGGTGATAATATTGGAATAAAAAGTAACCTGTGTATTACCCTGCACACACAACACATTAATAATCAGTACCAATATTGCATAACCATAGATCATCCACCTTAACTCACGGGAAAGCCGGATGTAGTAGTTGCTATAAATCACAGTAAGAATCATTAAGCCAAAAAACTGGCTCAATATATAGTTGTAAATATTGAGTGTATTTAATTTCATCAGCCGGTCCGCCAAGTCCGTCAGCTCCAGCATGAATTCTCCTGAGAGAAGTATAATCACAGGAAGTTTTGTTTTTATCCCTTCTCTTACCAATACAATCAGTCCTGTACATAAGACCAGGTTAATAATAATTTGTAAATACAGGGATAAGCTGTTATACGAAAACACTGGTGCTTTGCTTCAAAAGTTGATAATCATTAAGAGTATCAACGGTAAAAGGAGGTCTTGGAGTAGAATAATTTTCTGCAGTCTCACTCATATGATTAATCGCAAGGCTTTTCACTGTTATAATTTCGATATGATAAGGAAACTCCGGATCTTTTTTCTCCAGATCATCGGTAAGTCCAAAGAAACTGGTACAGGTTTGTCCTCCTGTAATTCCCATTTTATCATAATCTGAAAACGGAATTGAAATCAGCTGAAAAATAGCTTCTGTTTTCTGAGCCTGTATCCATGATGTACCGAACATGTTCCATCTGAAATTACGGTTAATGGCTGATTCAGACGTAATTGGAGGTGATATCACTTCTCGGTCATTGCTGCTCTCCATCTTCTCTTCAGGAAATTTGCTTGAAAATTCTTTAATAATGATGGTACTAAAATCGGCATCCTTATCACTTTTAGAATCAATCAGAAAAAATTTCAGCTGCTTCTCATGAATACCTACATACGCATGAATTGTCTTCAATTCTACAGTTCCAAGATTCTGTTTCCATTGTTCAATTTCGTCACCTGAAACACTGAAATGAGTTCCCTGATTTAAAAAATTCAAAATTTCTGCCCCATTTGTATCAATTCCGTTTTTATAAGAATCAATAAGATTTTTCCATTTTCTGATGGCTTCAAAGATGTTTTCAGTAGTCATGATACTATTTATTTGTGAATGATAATTATTTTATGTGTTGAAATTTACAAAAAAAACAGACTGCTATTTATTTTAAATCACATTCAAGTGGAAAATAAAATTTAATTGAGTAAAAATTAATATTTCTGCAATTTTTTATAATATCGGATCAGGGACAGTCTGTATCTTTGTGCCGGGAATACTCCCGTTTAAATAACTACTGTCAATGATTCCATTTCACGAACTTATATTTTTCATCCTGGCTGCACTCATCTTAGTGATCAGTCCGGTCCTAATATGATTTACCTGATTTCAAAGTCTATAACACAAGGGAAAAAGTCCGGATTTATTTCCTTGGCCGGAGTAGTGTGCGGGTTTTTGTTCCACATTATCATGGTATCTTTTGGCCTGACTGCAGTTTTGCTGGCTGTTCCATTGGCTTATACCGTTCTTAAAGCCCTGGGAACGGTCTATCTTTTATATCTGGCCTATCAGGCTGTAAAACCAAAAAGCAGGAATATTTTTGATGTTGATAAGAATGTTGCTCATGACAGTCCCAAAAAGCTTTTTACCATTGGTTTTTTAACGAATGTATTAAATCCGAAAGTGGCTGTCTTTTACCTGTCTTTCTTTCCTCAGTTCATCAAACCTGAGTATGGTTCCGTATTCACGCAGAGCCTTGAACTTGGAGTAATTCAGGTTCTGATCAGCTTCAGCATTAACTTTATCATTGTATTAACTGCTGCAAGAGTTGCCTTATTCTTTTCCAATAATCCGGTCTGGATAAAGATTCAGAAATGGTTTATGGCCAGCGTGTTAACCTATTTAGCGATAAAAATGGCATTTTCAAAAGCAAAATAAAATCCGGAACAGGTTTCTTTCTGTTCCGAATCCCGTTGTATATTCATATAAAATCTGATCTAAAGAAAATATTATCATTATGCACCGCGAATTTGAGATTAATATTCCGGATGTAAAACCGTGAAAATACGTAATTTTACGGTTGCGTATTTATCCTCATCACAACTGGCTTACAGATGAAACAGACTATTCCTACTTACGATTTAAACAGCATTTCTCACCACAGATTCCATGTTAAAAGAATGGATAAACGGACTCAGGATGCTGAAGATATTCTTTTAGACAAAGGAATACACCGGGACAGTCATTACATTTTCACCTGTATGGAAAGCGGTCATGTAAAAATGATGGTAGATTTTAAAACAATTGAATCAAAAGATTCCGGTATTTTCTGTGTATTGCCGGGGCAGGTCCATCAGGGACTTTTGATGAAAGACGTTTGCGGATGGTTTGTAGCTGTAAAAGCGGAACTTGTTCCTGATACGGTACGTGCTTTTTTTGATGAATCTCTGGGTGAAATACAGCCACTGCTTATTGACAAAAAACTCATTAAAAAAATAACCACAACAGCCAGTATGCTTCATGCCTCTTATACAAACGAGATGCTTTCCTCCAAAGAAGGATTTCTGGTTGTTCATTCATTGCTTAATGCATTCCTGGGTATGTTTGCCTTGATTTATTCCCAGAAGAATCTACCTCCTGCTTCCAGTGAAAACCGGGCTTTACAGTTATCGAGAACGTTCAGAAGCTTGGTTCGAAAGGATTTCAAAACCTCGAAAAGTCCATCCGAATATGCAGAAATTTTAAATATCACAAGAGGATATTTGACGGAGGCTGTCCGGGAAGCAACCGGAAAACCTGCACAACACTGGATTCATCAGGAGATTTTAATTGAAGCTAAAAGATTGCTGGTCTTTACGAGCCTAAGTGTAAAAGAGATCGCTTATGAATTGGGATATAGTGACCATACTTATTTCAGCCGCTTATTTTCCAAACTGGAAGACCAATCTCCATCAGAATTCCGGAATCTACATCAAAACAAACACTAACCACGAATAGTCCAATTATTCCCCCGAAACAGCTATCGGTATTTTCTGATTTTGCAACGTCCTTTGCAATAAAAATGATTTATGCCGAGTTTACCAAAATGGATCAACGACACTGTAGAAAATGTCTGGTCCTCAAAATTTAAAGACTGTACGGTTATCCAGATAGAAAAAATTACGAATGATCTTCGTCTTGTCCGTTTTCAGGCTGACTTACAGGATGTTTCTTACGAACCTGCGTATGCAATAGCGATAAGAATCAATGGCCGCGATTTCCGGAATTATTCTCCCTTTAATTTCAACCAGGAGGCCGGCACTTTTGATATCCTATTTCACCTACATGATACATCTGCTGCCGGAAGCTATTTTGTTACCCAGCTTTCTGCCGGAGATTCTATAAAGCTTTTAATGCCCAGAGGAAAACAATTCTTTGCTCCCAACGCAAAAATTCATTTTTCTGTGGGTGACGAAACTTCACTGGGAAGTTCACTTTCGATCAAAGAAGCCGTGGAAGAAAATGGTTCTTTATTCATCTGCCTTCATGAACTGGAAGAATGTTCTGCTCTTGAAAAACTGAATTTATATGGCTATCACAGCCCCAAAAACAATACCATGAGGATGATTGAAGCGCTGAATGATTTTCTGAGGGAGGAAAAAGAAGCTATTTATAATGATGATGCTGTTTTCTACCTCACCGGAAACGGAGAAAGAATGTCTCTGATCAGGAAGTTTCTTAAGGCCAAAGGAGTTTCTCCCAAATGTATAAAATCACAGGCATACTGGATTGAGGGGAAAAAAGGATTGTAAAATGGCAAAACAGCAGTATTTTTACTTTAACAGAGAAACCTTTATCCGGTAATAAAAAATCAATTATTACCGGATAAAGTTATCATCAACTCTACATCTTAAAATTTATAGATTATTTCTGTTTCCTCCCTAATTCCTTCACTTTTCTCAACCATTGCCCCCTCTGCTCATCTTTAGAATTCCGGATGATCCCGATATAGGTCAGTTTTACAGGTTTTACGCCGCAATATTCCAATATGGATTTTTTAAGCTGATTCACGCTGGGTCTGCCAAAAAACAAACGGTAATACCAGCCCGGCTGATCTAAAGTGGTAATTATATGTGCCGTTTTTCCTTTTAAAAGTTTATCCCACCACACAGAATTCTCCCGGTATTTATAAGCCATTCCCGGTAAGAAAAGGCGATCTATAAATCCTTTCATCAAAGCTGGAAATCCTCCCCACCAGACAGGATGTACCCACACCAAATGGTCAGCCCACTGAATAATCTCCCATGCTTTCATCAGATCCGGTTCCAGTTCCATTCTTTTCTGGTATCCAAACTGCAGATTAGGATTAAAGTTTAAATCTCTTATAACAATTTCCTTTACTTCTGCGCCTGTTTCTGCAGCTCCTGCCCTGTAAACTTCTGCCACGCCAAAGTTGAAAGAATCTTTATTGGGATGCCCGTTGATAATTGCTATTTTTTTCATTGTGTGATATCGATATTGATGGTTTCATAGCTATGAAGCTGTGTCATTAATGATAAAGGCTCATGCAGCTGATGGCTGAAATACACATTATTTTCATGGGGATTTCTCAGCAGTTCTTCGGTATGCAGAACAGCAGATAAAGCAGTAAGTTCTGCCTGTCCTTTCATACTTCGTAAGCTCAGTTTCTTCTGACCTTCTTTATCTTTTACCACAATTTCAAACACAGACTGATCTCCGTTTCCACTGGATCCAAAAATCATTTTTCTTTCTTTTAATGATAAAATATTAAAAATTCTAAGGTACTGAAAGGATCCCAGCAGCCATGTAATGAATTTAGAATTATAGGTCATTTTTACACTTACTCCGGGAATTCGTTCCACCTTATTAAGAATATAAAGATCTGGTACATCAAAATTGTAAGCCTTTCTCTCTCCTATTCCAAAAGAGAACTTAAAAGGTTCCGTATCCAGAAAGTGTCTGATAGAAACAGGTCTGTCATTCTTATAATGTACAAAAGGAACGGCTACGTTTTCTGCCATAAAATGAGCTGAACTCTCTCCTGCCAGATCTTTTACCGAATAATAAACAAATACCTTTACTTCCTTAATATCATCTGAACTGGAAAGAGTATTCACCAATCCCGGTACAATTCCGCCCATCCATCCTGAACTGAAAACAATTCTGCTGTTCACGTCTGCTTTTCCGGCAATAGCATAAGCTTTTACCAAGGCCGGAGTAGGCTTGGTGATATCCAGATAATCTATATGATGAGCAATCGCAAAACGAAGTATATGATCTTCTCTATCATTCACAGAAAGAATGATGAGGTTTATTTTTTTTTCCAAAATAACCTTAAAAGAAGCAGGATCTGTAACGTCGATTCTCAGGTCTTTATCCGTTTGTCCACCTTTTCTTCCTCCAATAAAAATGATAAGATGAGGGTTTCTTGATTTCAGAATGCGGGAAATAGTTTTTCCAACCAATCCATTTCCTCCAATGATTAAAATATTTTGCTCCATAACTTTTTTTGACAAAAGTATAGCGCTCCCATTTCAATGAACAGGACAAATGTCTAAAAAGAAACTTCCTTTCTGATACGACTCAAATGCCGCTGTGTAATTCCCAGGTAAGAAGATAAATACTGTAATGGAATTTTCTGAATATAATC
This sequence comes from Chryseobacterium sp. D764, assembly GCF_019317325.1. Lineage (NCBI taxonomy): Bacteria > Pseudomonadati > Bacteroidota > Flavobacteriia > Flavobacteriales > Weeksellaceae > Chryseobacterium > Chryseobacterium sp. D764. The sequence continues at coordinate 1,838,490 of NZ_CP079219.1, forward strand.
AGGATAATTTTCAAGAAGTGCTGCATACCTTTGGCTCGCACTGTCTCTCTGAAGCTGAAAAAATCTTCTTTCCAGTTCAAGATATTCCTGTTCAGCAATAATTTTTAAAAACTGGGTCCAGTTCAGTGCATTCTGAACCAGAATATCCATTTTTTCTTTTTTCAGGATCAATAATTCTACATCGGTAATAGCCTGAATACTTTCTTTACTGAGACATCCTGAAATAAATGATGAATAAGCCGCAATCATCGTGTTCGGAAACTTGAAACAATAAGTCATATCTTTTCCGTCACCGGAAGTATAGAAAGACCGGAAAATTCCGGAGTTTATGAAAGCTACTTCTCTACACCGCTCGCCTTCCTGTACGAAAAAGTCGTTTTTATTCAGCTTCCGGACTTCGAAAAGTTGTAGAAACTCTTCAATTTCGTTCTCTGAAAACAGATTAAAGCTTCGAAAATAATCCTGTATCATCATTCTTAAAAATAAGGGTGTTCTAATGAATCACGAAAATAGATAAAAGATGAATGCAACATGCTTTATAAACGCAAAGTTTTCATTTTTTCTAAGATTTTATTTTAAGTTAGCGAAGATGAGATCAATTTCATTGATTCTTTTTAAGCGAATGTATAGCCATGCAAGTTTCAATTGAGAACAAAAAAAATCACCTCAGGACGAGATGATTTACCGTTTTGAATTTACTTGAGTTATTTATGAAGATATGAATGATGTTTTGTTGGGACAAAGATAGGTCAACGCAGTTTTTTATCAATCAGTAGAATCCCTAGAATTATATCCGTAAAAATACGGTTGTACAAAAAGAAAAGCCCTGCAGGAAATACCTTACAGGACTTTGGTTTATCTAACAATTCTTTTGTTTAATGTTTAAAGCTCAAGATATAAAGTGATGATTTCATTAACTTTAAACCCTAACTAAACTTTATTAAAGAGGGCTTACCAATTGCAGGAACCAGTCTTTAACTTCTCCTTCCAAATAAGGAGCGAGCTTTTCTTCACACGTTTTATGGTAACCATTCAACCATGCGATTTCACTTTCTGAAAGGATTTCTTTCACTACAGTATCTTTGAAGAACGGGCAGAATGTTAAGGTTTCAAATTCATAGAATGTTCCGTGAATTGTTTTTTCTGCTTCTTTTACTGCGATCAGGTTTTCATGACGGATTCCATAATGTCCTTCAAGGTAATATCCAGGTTCGTTTGAACATACCATTCCCGGAAGAAGTTCCTGAGGGTTCAGGTCTTTTCTGATGTTTTGGGGTCCCTCGTGTACATTCATGAAGCTTCCTACACCATGTCCTGTTCCGTGGTTGAAGTCTTTACCTTCCATCCATAAAGGAAGTCTTGCGATAGCATCAAGGTGCACTCCTTTTGTTCCTTTTGGGAATTTTACCATTGATAAACGGATCAATCCCTGTAATACCAATGTTGAATTTCTTTTAAACTCATCCGAAGGTGTTCCTAAGGCGAAAGTTCTTGTAATATCTGTAGTTCCTTCAAGGTACTGACCTCCTGAATCTACCAGGATTGTTTCCTCATTGGTTACGTCTTTGCTTCCTTCTTTTTTGGCAGAATAATGCATGATAGCACCATTATCTTTATATCCCACGATAGAACCAAAGCTTTCCCCGACAAAATTTTCACCTTCTGCACGGAATCCTCTTAGCTTCTGTCCGATAGAATATTCATTCATCGCTTCTTTTCCTGCATTGTGAGTTAACCAATAAAGGAATTTTACCATAGCGACTCCATCTCTTACCATTACTTTTCTGAACCCTTCCAGCTCAGCTTCGTTTTTCTGGGCTTTCATCAAATTACCAGGAACCGGAGCTTTGATAAACTGGTTGTCAGTTTTTAAAGTTTCAAAAATCTGTTGATTGCTGTTTGGAGAAACCAGTACTTTTTCATTTTTGAAGGTCTTCAGGTAATTGTAGAATTCTTCGTAAGGCATCATCTTCACAAAGGAATCATCCATTTGTTTTCTTGCTCCTACTTCCATTTTTTCTAATCCTGTAAATAGAACAACATCGTTTTTAGTAATCACAATATATCCTAAAAACACAGGATTGCTTTCTACATCACTTCCTCTCAGGTTAGCCGTCCATGCTACGTCATCCAGACTTGATATGATATGTACGGTAGCTTCCTGATCTTCCATTTTCTGACGGATGGCAGCAATTTTATCAGAGACGGATTTTCCCGCTCTTTCTACCGGATGTACGAAAATAGGATTGGCAGATGGCGTTCCTCTTTCTTTCCAAACTTCTTTTAAAAGCGGAAAATCTACCAGCGTAATATTTTTTGAATTAAATTTCTGAGAAAGCAATTCCCAGTTTGCATTAGAGGCTGCTAAAGCATTTACAGCCACTTTACCTCCTGAAGGGATTTCTGAAATAATCCAGTCGATATAGTTGGGAGTTCCTTCCATACCGTCTTTGAAAAGATCAATACCTGAACCATCCAGCTCGATAGCAGCTTGTGTAAAGTATCTTCCGTCTGTCCAAAGTCCGGCTTTGTCTTTGGTAACTACCACAAAACCAGCAGAACCTAAGAAACCTGACAACCAAGCTCTCTCCTGCCATTCTTCGGGAAGGTATTCGCTCATATGCGGGTCTGCAGAATATACTATAAATGCATCAACATTATTTTTCTGCATTTCTTCACGAAGCGCAGCAACTTTTTCCTTTGAAGTCATTCTTTTCTTTTTTAAACACCGAAAGTTACGAAAAATTTGAAGTTGGAGCTGAAATCTAACGGCTATTTTACTTAATAATCTGTTATTTTATCCCGATTTCTTTTTGAAGAGATCTGTGGTTTAATTTTATATGTTTTTGTATTAAAAGACATTGATTATTTACCCCCTAAAGTCACAAAATCTTTTTTAATATTCTGTTTTTTAAATGACAATCCTTGTGTTTGAAAAGTATATTTAAGCTTTCTGACACTTAATACATGTAAATGGATTGGGAATAAATTTATAATTTAAAAACATTAAAACCTTAAACATATTTAATAAAATAAATCATTTTCATCTAAAAAAAACTACCACATTATCAAAATAATAAATTTTTGGAAAGATTATTGCTGTATTCAATTCCATGAAACAGCAGAACTACAATAACCACAGGAAGTTTTATCCACCTCATCATTTTATCTATCTCCCTTTACTCATCTTATTAGAGATTTTTGGAATTTATAAAATCTGGGATGACCCGGGAAATCAGCTGACCTGGATTTTATTTTCTATTGTGATTTTTCTGCTTTTTTATCTGGCGTTTATGACGCGGCAGCATTATGCATTGGGGCTTCAAAACCGAATGGTAATTCTGGAATTTCAACAGCGGTATTTTGAAATTTTCAATAAAAGATCGGATGAAACTGTTGAAAAACTAAGATTTGATCAGATTGCTGCATTGAGATTTACCTATGACGATGAGTTCAAAGAGCTTTTATACAGAGCTCTTCACGAAAACATCTCAGGAGATGAAATTAAACGGTCTATAAAAAAATGGAGGGCTGACCGACTCAGAATCTAACACCTCAACAAAATATATGGTTATGAAAAAGTGGAGCTTTTACAGTATTATGATATTAAGTTTGTTGACACTAACAAGTTGTGAAGCAGTAGAAACAATTTTTAAGGCAGGAATGTGGTGGGGAATTCTCTTAGTCTGTATAATAGTAGGGATTCTTTTACTGATTTTTTCGAGGGGTAAAAACTCTTAACCATGCTTTATGGAGAAGAATACAGATCTGGAGATGATTTCTCACCTTAAGCCTTCAAAAATTGTTAAAATAATGAAGGACCCGGAAGCTTCTGCAAAGGCGGTACATCTTGTATATACCACCGATGCAGAGACCGCCGGAATTACCCGTAAGAAAACAGGAAAGAAATATTCCTATTATAAAGACGGTGAAAAGATCAAGGATAAGGAAGAAATTACAAGAATCAACAGCCTGGTACTTCCGCCTGCCTGGGAAAATGTATGGATCTGCGCCCTTGACAACGGGCATCTTCAGGCAACGGGCTTTGACATCAAAAAAAGAAAACAATACCGCTACCACCCTCTTTGGAGCGCTTTAAGAAATCATACGAAATTTTACAGAATGCTTCAGTTCGGATATGCGTTACCGGAAATGCGGCTGCATATAGAACAGGATCTTGCTTTGAGAAATTTTGAAAAGCGAAAAATTCTGGCTTTAATTGTGAGCCTTATGCAAAGAACCAATATCCGTATTGGTAATACTATTTATGAAAAGCTGTACGGTTCTTTTGGACTGACTACTTTAAAGGATAAGCATGTCAAGGTAAAAGGACAGAAAATTACGTTCTCTTTTAAAGGCAAAAAAGGCATTATGCATAACGTTGACCTTAGAAGTAAGAGGCTGGCAAGACTTATTCAGAAATGTAAAGATATTCCGGGAAAGGAACTTTTTCAATATTTTGATGATGAAGGAAACCGCCATTCTGTGGATTCAGGTATGGTGAATGAATATATAAAAGAGATCAGCGGCGAAGATTTTACGGCTAAGGATTTCAGGACCTGGTCTGGAACGGTAAGTGCTCTGATCGCTTTTAAAGAGATCGGGTATGCAGAAAATGATACTCAATATAAAAAGAAAGTAAAAGAAGCTCTGGAGATCGTTGCAGAAAACTTAGGAAATACCTCAGCTGTCTGCAGAAAATATTATGTTCATCCTTTAGTTATTAATCTTTACGAAAACAATACCATCAAAAAATACCTTGACGAACTGGAAATTATAGAAGAAAATGATGGAAAAGCTGATCTGACAAAAGAGGAAAGGCTGGTTCTGAAAATTCTTGAAAATGAGAGGATGTGAGAAAATGGAAGAAAGGAAGCAGGGAGATGGAAGTTCTGAAATCAAATTCCGAACTTTCAACTCATTTTGATCAAGCTTCTGCAATACTTCCAGCATCCGGCTTCCTACTCCCAGCCTTATTATATTGAAATCCTGTTGTTATTCAAAAACTGTATTCTGTATTCCTTTGGAGTAATACCTGCAATTTTTTTGAAAAGCTGGGTAAAATGGGAAGCAGTATGAAAATTCAGTTCGTAAGCAATTTCAGCAATATCTTTACTGGAGTGAAGTAATGCTTTGCTGTAATTGATATCTATCTCATTGATCCACTGTTTTGGGGATTTCTGGGTAACACCTTTTACACATTTATTCAGGTAGCTTTCTGTTACAGATAGTTTATCGGCATAGAACGCCACTCTCTTTTCTCCCACATGATATTTAAACAAAAGATCCCGAAACTGAAGGGACAATTCCATAGGACGTGTCGCAGATTTGTGATGGGTATCAGAATCTGTGCTCAGCATTTTGATTAAAATAAGATGAAGCATCGTTACTACTACATCATTGATATTGAGATTATTTAGCCACAACTCCTGCTCCATGATAGGAAGAAGCTGGGTAATGGTTCCATAAGTCAGGCTGTCCAGATTCAGGAAAGGAGTCATGAAAAAGATACTGCTTTTATGCTTTGGCAGTTCCTGTTCAGACAGGATATTATTTTCATAAGCCAGGAAGAAGCCTTCAATATCGTCTGATAATTCTACAGTTGCCGTGATGGTTCCTTGTTTGATAAAGATAACCCCGCCTTTCCCAGCATGATATTCTTTATTTTCAAGATATTGTCTGATATGACCGTTGGTAACGAAAATGATAAAATTAAACGTTGTACGATACGGAATGACCGGCATCAGAATGCCTTTAAGGTAATTTTCTATCCGATAGAGCTGTATATCAGCATTATTGGCTAATATCCTGTCCGTAATATTCGGAAGAAAGAGTTTTTTATATTGAAAATTGGATAGAACTTCCATATCCTTTTTATGATTATTTAAAGTTATACAAAATATTTTTAAGACTCAACACCGAATCAGTGGAAAGTAAAAGGGCAAAAGCAACTCCCGCATCCAGCAACCTCCTCTCTCACCCCTTTATACTCTCCCACTCATTCATTTAGAACTTATAATACACTCCTACCCTTACTCCAAAAGGACTTCCTGGTGTATAAGTAAGATCTGTAATAGGTTCTGCTTCTCCTTTCAACTGGGTTTCTGTTGCAAACTGGGCTTCATTCCATTTTACATTGAAAAGGTTGTTAAGCTGAACATTTGCACCCCATTTCCGGCGGTTATAAGAAAGCATTAGATCATTTACAAAGTAAGATTTGGTTCTGATACTGTTATCCTCTACTGCTGGTCTTGCTCCCAGATATCGGTATTGAAGTCCTAAAGAAAAGCCATCCAGGAAATCCCAGTTTACAGATCCTGTACTGGTTACTACAGGAGCCAGCGGAACGTAATCCTGTCCTTTTTCTTCTTCGGTAAATCTTGCATGGGAATAATTGATATCGGCATTCAGATAAAAGTTTTCCAACGGCTGGAAACGAACTCCAAGATCGGCCCCGAAACGTCTTGACTTTCCGGACGGCTCTACTACAGCATCGTCTCCTACATAAACAAATTCCTGCTGCAGATCCATATACCATAATGCCGGAGTAATAATCAATGATTTGAACGGATGTAATCTCACCCCAAAATCTGCTCCAATAGAATATGGAAGGGTATTTTCGTTTTTATTGGGAACGACTACTCTCAGGTCATTGGAGTGGAAGCCCATCCCTGTTTTCAGGAACCACATCACGTTATCATTCTGAGCGTAGGAGAAATTCAATTTCGGGCTTAGTCTTGTTGCTTCTTTTGACTGTCCGGACGGCAATTGTTCTACATCCAGCAGATTATGCATATTAAAGATAAAATGATCTACTCTCAAAGCAGGGTTAATGGTCCATTTTCCTGTCTTCCATACCAATCCTGAGTAAGCATGAAGGTTGGTTTCCGTTCCTGTCACATCAGATAATCTGTCAAGCAGCATATCTCTGTGATACACATGGTTAAGCTGTAAAGTATTGATATCATCATTCCTTAACCCTATTCCAGAAGTCCAGTTTAAAGAACTATTAGCCAGGGCAAAAGTTTTGGTATATTTCACTTCGGCACCGTAGATATTTCTTCCGTCGGTCTGCTGAATTTCATCTCCATGATCTTTATCTTTTAAATTAAAGGTAAAATCAGAATACAGATTGAAATTATACTTTGAATAGAAAGCCATGGCATCAATCTGCTCAGAAGGAGATATAATGTGCTTGAAATTCATCTGAAGATTTGTTCTGGAAGTTTTTCCGCCTTCCGTAGGGTCTATACTTCCCCATCTGCCAATGATTCCTTCATCTAAGGCACGTTCCGGAATCTGTCCGGAAGCATTCCATGAAGAATTGAATGTTGAAAACTGAATATTGAAATAGTCTTTATCAGTTAACCATTGGTTGTATTTCCCGAAGATGTTAACTCTGTTGAAATTCTGTTTTACATCAAAAGGGCCGTCTGTATAGTTGTATTCTGCTGCGATATAGGCATTTTTTCTTCCCTGATCATCATGCAGAATATTGAACATTCCCAAGACTCTTTTTGAATTGAAAGAGCCTCCTTCCAGTTTAATCATACTGTTTTTCAATCCATTATAGGTCTGAAAATCTACATATCCTGCCGTATTGAAATCACCGCGATCCATATAATAGGCTCCTTTTCCGAAGTCAATATTGTTTACCGTTTCAGGAATCACAAAGTGTAAATCTGAGTATCCCTGACCATGGGCATGAGAAACGATATTCACCGGCATTCCGTCCATATTAACGCTGACATCGGTACCGTGATCGGCATCAAATCCTCTTAAAAAAAGCTGTTCGGCCTTTCCTCCTCCGGCATGCTGTGCAATAAACAATCCCGGAACTTTTCTTAATAAATCCTGCGCTGAGTTTACCGGAAATTTATTCAGATCAACCTTGGTAATGGCTGATAAAAATGAACTGTGATTGATGGCAACTTCAGAAATCTGAAAAGGCTTATGCTGCAAAAAAATAACTTTATTTTTATCTTCATCGCTGGTCACCACCCATTTTACCCCATCATATCCCTGACGGCTGATCACAAGGGTATCAGGAAGTGATTTTACAGGAATGGCAAATATACCATCTGCCGCTGTATGAGTATGGCTGTTCCCGTGGTCATATTTTACCAAAGCATCTGCAATGGGAAATTTGTCATCTGCATCTTTGATCAGCAACTGTTTTTCTGCTTCCTGCGCCATCATTTTTCCACTGAATGCCATGACCAGAAATACGGCTGCTATTTTTGTTATTTTCATTTTTTATTTGTTTGTATAATGTATTAATGATTTTAGAAGTCAAATGAAAGACAAGTGAATCATCAGTCATTCGTAGGAGAACTTTAAACTTTAAACTTTAAACTTTAAACCTTGAACGTTAAACTTTGAACTTTGAACTCCCTTCTAAAACTCTATTCTTTAGTTTTAAGAAATACTTTCTGAATTAAAAGCGTAATCCACGTTCCGGCTACGAATGGAAAAGTAAATACTCCACCCACGATATCTAAACAATGATTGTCAATCAAAAGATCATCAATGGCAATCGTGATAAGAACGGCAATAAGTACCCATAAACCATCTGTTTTTTTAACTCCGGAAAAAGCAATTGCTGAAAGCACGGCATTAAAACCAAATAATCCCATGTGGATTTCTTTAATAGGCTCTCCGTTCAACTGTGATAATCCTGCACCAAGAATAGATGCTGCCAGCCCATATAAAGCGGCTATGGGAGAACTGATGAAAACGGCAAGAAAGAAAATCATTCCTGAAAGTACTCCACCCTGAAATATTACTTCGCCAAAACCATTGGTACAGGCAAGAAAATCATCATATTCTGTGGGCACCACTTCACTGCTCAACATCGCAGATGGCGGAATATGCGTAAAATGATGGAGTGCAAATACCAATATCCATGTAATGATAATGAAAGGAAAGGTAAACACCGGAATTTTCTTCTGAATAAAGAAATGCTGAATAACAGCTGCCAATGCTCCACCCAACACTATTAAAATCCAGATCAGCAATGTAGTTTCAAATAGAAAGGACAACGCTACTCCTACAAGTGCCGCACTGAAGCCGTAAAGCCCGGCATTGATTTCAGATTTAGTATAGTTAAGTTTCATGGCAGTAAAAGTTCCGGCCGCCGTTGAAAGCAATACTGCAATCCCGCACTGCCAGCTTCCCATAAAGATTCCTGTAAGAAACAGAAGTCCTGTCCATCTGTTTTCCTGAAGCATAATCTGTCCGATTCCTTTCAAAACATGGTCTATAAAAGGTAGTTTTTTGAAAAATTCGTTCATAGTTTTTTTGTATAATGTATTTTGTACAATGTAAAATGTATTGATGATTTGAGTGAGACAGTAAAAGTAATAGCTGGAAGCTAGAAGTTGGGAGCAGGAAGTGGGACTCTACCCTAAAACTCTCATTCTCTCTGACCTTCAAACTCTACCACTCGTACCCCAAATCCCGAAACTCGTTTACCATCCAAGAAAGACCATTCCTATTCCGCAAACGGTTACCACAGCTCCGCTCACCACTCCCATATATCTTTCCAGCTTTTCAGTATTGAATAGTGTTGAATAACCATAACGTCCCAGAAGAACCATTCCAAGCATTGTCAGGACGGTAGTTATGGTGAAAGACGTTACCAGAACAGCAATTTCAGACATTGAATGTTTTACTCCCGAATAGAATAATAAAGGAATTAAGGGTTCACTGGGTCCCATTACGAAAATCATAAAAAGTACAAGCGGAGTCACTTTTATTCTTTTTTGAGGCATTACCACTTCACTATGATTATGTTCGTATACATAAACATCATCACCCATTACATCAAAATGCTTATGAGGCTTGTTTCTGATGGCCTGAATGAGACCATATACCAGATAAACGCCTCCAAAAATAAGCAGTGCCCATCCTGAGAAATTTCCTCTGATATCCTGAAACCAGGAGATCTTATTGAGCTGCCATCCAAGGAAAACTCCGATAAAGCCTAAAATCAGAGAACTGAATACATGTCCGAAACCGCAGACAACCGTTAATACTGCTGTTTTCATTCCGCTCCATTTCTTGGATTTTGAAATCACAATGAATGGCAGGTAGTGATCCGGCCCTGAAGCGGTGTGTATGAAACTTATTGAAACGGCACTCAAAAGAAGCGCCCAAACTGTACTATCCATTTTTTACTTTTTTGTTTTACTTGAGAGCCTTGTCAAGGTTTTGAACCTTGACAAGGCTCCCTTTTTTACTCGAATGACCAGAGAATTTCCTGAATATACAGGAAGAAGTTGTACATCAACTCTCCTCCGTGTCCCAAAGCTCTTACGACAAAACCATTGTCATCCATTGCAGAGACTCCGACTTCCATTTCTTCATGATGCTGTGCCGCTGCTTCAACGATCTCTTCAATCAATCCATTCTTGTCTACATTTCCCTTCGTACTATAGAAGATCAGGGTTCCCTGGTGGGTATACTGTTCCAGATTTCCGATACTGCTGATCGGGATCATATCAGGCTGAATGAGAACATTATCTTTCACTACCAGCTTATTGTTGTGGTAGATTTCCATCACATTCTGAAAACGCTTCAGTTTAAAAACTTCTCCATAATGTTTTCTTCCGCAGGTAATAATCTCACTGATGATGATCTGGCTGTTGTTCCCAATATGAATATTCGCTTTGCTCTTAAAATTGGAATCTTCATGCGGAACTATGGGATGAGGAACGTAAGCAAAAGAGGTTTCATCTTCCATAGAAACATTAAGCTCCTGAAGTGCTTTATCCTTCATATTGAAAAGCCTCTGATAGGATTGTGACTGCAGCTGAAGCGCAGCACCTTTTTCAAGAGCAACCTCCAGATGGTAGTGGTCTCCATCCAGAATTCCCGGAGAGGAGCTCATCACCATCTGATAAAGTTTTTTGTCACTTTTCCGCTGCCCTACAAAAACCACTCTGAAAGGAAGTGAGACATAAAGGTCTTTCACATAGGATTCTCCTCCCTTAAATCCTGCGATAATATTTAAACGACTGTCCATTTATCTTACTAAGTTCGGTTCTTCAATTTCCTCGAGAAGAGCATATTTTTTAATCCAACCTATTACTTTGTCCAGTCCTTCATCTGTTTTAAGGTTTGTAAATACAAAAGGATTTCCTTTTCTCATTCTTCTGGCATCATTTTCCATTACTTCAAGGCTGGCTCCTACATACGGGGCAAGGTCTATTTTATTGATAATTAACAAGTCTGATCTTGTAATACCAGGACCTCCTTTTCTAGGAATTTTCTCTCCTTCTGCTACGTCAATAATGAAGATGGTAACGTCTGCAAGGTCCGGGCTGAATGTCGCTGAAAGGTTATCACCTCCACTTTCGATAAGAACCAGTTCAATCTCAGGGAAACGTGCTGCAAGCTCATCTACGGCTTCAAGGTTCATACTTGCATCTTCACGGATGGCAGTGTGTGGGCAGCCTCCTGTTTCTACTCCGATAATTCTGTCATGGGGAAGAAGACTGTTTTTTGCCATAAATTCAGCATCTTCTTTTGTATAAATATCATTAGTGATTACTCCAAGGTCATACTTTCCGAATAATTTTCTGCTTAAACGTTCCAGTAATGCAGTTTTTCCTGAACCTACAGGTCCTGCAACTCCTACTTTTATATATTTTCTATTTTCCATTTTTTTTAAATTTTAATTGTTTTTTAACGCTATGGACGCTAAGTTTTTTACCGTGAATATTTTACGATCGCAAAGGCGTTTCACTCAGCAATGTGCATCGTATTCTGCATCATCAGCTATTTACCTCCTTTTCCTTACGACATATAAAGTCTTGAATACAATCTCTCATGCTGCATACACCTGATATCGAAAGCGGTATTACAAAGTCCTACCATATCTCTGTCCAGCTCTATGGTTTCCCAGACTGTTTTTTCCATTACAGGATAAAGGGAAAATAAAATATCTTGCCCATCCAGCTGTCCAAGAGGAACAAGCTTTACCGCATTGGTGATCATTCCCGCCACTGAGGTATAATAGAATCCTAAAAGAGCTTCATACAAAGGAATTTTCATTAGGTAAGCATACACTCCGAACACAATACAGTAATGGGAATTGGCTTCTTTATTCTGCACTGCTTTTTCAAACGCTTCCATAAAAGGAAAACGGTCTCTCCTTTTAAAGATTTTGATCAGCCTGATCCCCAATTTCTGACTGGCCTGGCGGATTTCCTTCGGACATTTTATAGCGTTACACTCATTATCAAGAAGTAACAATGCCTGCAAATCTCCTTTTTCCGCTGCTTCATACGCCAGTTTTACAAAAGCCCCGTCATTAAATTTAAGGTTGTACTGAAGCATATTCTGCACAAATTCTTTGGCTGTACCTAAATTATGTACAATCCTTTCCTGCACATAGGTTTCAAGTCCGTTGGAATGAGTATACCCTCCGATGGGAAGTGTCGGATCTGCAAGATGAAGCAGTCCTGACAGGAAATTTATGTTGATATTATTCATCTTTCGGAGCTGCCATTTTTAAGATTTTTGTAAAGATTGTTGATCCCAGACTTCCATGCCCGTGGGGTTCTACATTGGATTTAAGAAGATTCAGCAGTTTCACAGATTGTTTCTCCGGGTTGAAACCGCTTGCCTCCAGCCATCTGAACATCGGCATTTCAAAAGGAAGCAATACTTTATCATTCTGAATGAAGAGCGGAATATGTTTGTTTCCGATCTCATAACATACGGTACCCATTTCCAGGAGCGAAGCGGGTGACATCACGATCGCTTCCGTCTCCAGAACATTTACCGCGATTATTTTTTCCGCATCCTCAAAAAGAATATCTCCTTCATGCAAACGCTGTCCTTCTCTGAGAAACTTGATCGCAACGTCAGTTCCCTGTCTGGTTTTTTTGCGCTGGATTCTTTTGGTAGTTTCAAACCATTCCAGATCAAGATAATCTATGGTTTTCCCTGTAGGATTTTCAGAGAGATTTCCTGTGATTTGATTAATTATCATTTTTGGATTTTTTTCTAAAGTCTAAGTTTTTGGAGATTCCTACCCCGAATGTTGAACCACTGATTCCTGCTACATAGTTCTTCGTCCAGCCTTCTTCTTTGGTTTTAGTCTGAAGCATTGAAAGTTCTGCAAATTTGAATTTCAGGGCCCAGCCTCCTCCCAGTAATATTCCGATCAAGGGATAGGCACGAAGACGGAATCCGTTAAAGTTCTGCATTGCATCAGCAGCCGTTGACAGCTGCTGTCCCCAAACATAGTGAGCATCTACCTGCCCGATCAGTACAAAGTACTTTCCAAGCATCAATGAAGGGCTGTACCAGATACCTGCTTCATTTTGTTTGTAGACTACATTATGATCAACTGTATTCTGTGAGTAAGCATAATTGACTCCGATAAGGTCATTATTGTTAATGAAGTACCCTACTCCAAGCGGTGCGCTTGAGACAGTACTGCTGCTGCTGGATGGAGTTGTAAGTTTAGAGTAATCTAATGAACCATACACCATAAACTGCCCTTTTGGTCCATCTTCATCACTTTTAAGCCTGTGCCCGCCCAAAAACTGAGCGCTCAGATTTCCTGAAAGCATAGACATTCCGGCTACAACAAGAGAAACAACTGTTTTATTTAAATATTTCATTTTAAACTTAGTTCTATAATTATTTTAAATTCAGTGAGTAAACCTGGGATAAAGAAGTACCTGAAAGTGTCATTCTAAACGAAATGTAGTGAAGAATCCCTATGAGATTCTTCCTTCGTCAGAATGACAAAGCCCAATAGTTTCGCTTTCAGATACTGTACTTTAAATTGATCTTAGAATAAGTAATACAGCTGTGTTAAAGGAAGTGTTTCCGCAGGTTCGCAAGTGATGTACTCACCGTCTACCGTTACTTTATAGTTTTCAGGGTTCACTTCAATTAAAGGAGTCTTATCGTTATGAATAAGGTCTTTTTTGGAAATATTTCTACAATTTTTTACCGGAAGAATCATTTTCTCCAATTTGTAAGAAGCAATGGTTCCGTTGTCGATAGAAACCTGAGAAACGAAATTCGCACAAATACCAAACTTGGCTTTTCCATGAGCTCCGAACATATTTCTGTAAATAATTGGCTGAGGTGTTGGAATAGATGCATTTGGATCTCCCATTTTAGCAGCAATCACAAACCCTCCTTTTACAATCATTTCCGGTTTTACTCCGAATAATGCAGGCTTCCAGATCACCAAATCTGCCAATTTACCTTCTTCAAGAGATCCTACATATTCTGAAATACCATGTGCAATAGCGGGATTGATGGTATATTTAGCCACATATCTTTTTGCACGGTAATTATCGTTTCCACTATCCTGATCTTCAGCTAAATCACCTCTTTGCTCCTTCATTTTGCTTGCCGTCTGCCATGTTCTTGTAATCACTTCTCCCGGTCTTCCCATCGCCTGAGAATCCGAACTCATGATGCTGAAAACGCCCATGTCATGAAGAATATCTTCTGCTGCAATGGTTTCAGGGCGAATACGGGAATCTGCAAAAGCTACATCTTCAGGAATATTCTTGCTCAGGTGATGACAAACCATCAACATATCTAAGTGCTCATCAATCGTATTGACTGTATAAGGACGTGTAGGATTTGTAGAAGCGGGCAGTACATTTGGGTACATTGCTGCTTTAATGATATCCGGGGCGTGACCTCCACCAGCTCCTTCTGTATGGAATGTATGGATCACTCTTCCGTTGATTGCTCTCATTGTATCTTCCAGGAATCCTCCTTCATTCAGCGTATCGGTATGGATAGCAACCTGAACGTCATATTTATCCGCTACTTTCAGTGCTGCATCAATTGTTGCGGGAGTTGCTCCCCAGTCTTCATGGATTTTCACACCTAAAGCACCTGCTTCTACCTGCTCTTCAATAGGTTCTTCTGCCGAACAGTTTCCTTTTCCGAAGAAACCAAGGTTCATAGGATATTCTTCTGCTGCCTCAAGCATTTTCTGCATATTGAATTTTCCCGGAGTCACTGTTGTAGCATTAGTTCCGTCATTCGGACCTGTACCACCGCCAATCATTGTTGTGATCCCGCTGTATAGAGATGTTTCGATCTGTTGAGGACAGATGTAGTGAATATGGGTATCAATACCTCCGGCTGTTACGATATATCCTTTTCCACCGTGGACTTCAGTTGAAGCTCCAATAATCATATTGGGACTTACACCATCCATTGTATCAGGGTTACCTGCTTTTCCGATTCCTACGATCTTTCCGTCTTTGATTCCGATATCACCTTTTATAATTCCCCAATGGTCAATGATGACAGCTCCTGTGATGCAAAGGTCCAGAACACCTTCATCTCTTTTAGCAGTAACATTCTGTCCCATTCCGTCACGGACTGTTTTTCCTCCTCCGAAAACGGCTTCGTCTCCATAGTGAGTGAAATCTTTTTCAATTTCAATGATTATTTCAGTGTCTCCCAATCTGATTTTGTCTCCGGCTGTAGGACCTAATATATTGGCGTATTGTTTTCTGTCTACGTGTAAGCTCATCTTAATGATTTTTAAAGTTTAATTCTTCAACTTTTGCAAGGCTTGCCTTTTTCTGTTCTTCGGAATCTATCTGTCCGTCGACAAGGTTGTTGAAGCCCATTGCTTTTTTGGTTCCTCCTATTTCTACCAATTCCACTTCTTTTTCTTCTCCCGGTTCAAACCTTACTGCAGTACTTGCTACAATATTCAGTCTCTTTCCGAAAGCTTTTTCACGGTCAAAGCTCATCGCTTTATTGACTTCAAAAAAGTGGAAGTGTGAACCCACCTGAATAGGACGGTCTCCGGTGTTTGTTACTTTTATTTTTACAGTTTCTCTGCCTTCATTGCAGATAATTGTACCTTCTTTTACAAAAATTTCTCCTGGTATCATAATCAGTAGTATTAGCGGATTGGGTTGTGTACGGTTACCAGCTTAGTCCCATCAGGGAAAGTGGCTTCAATCTGAACATCGTGGATCATTTCTGATACGCCGGGCATTACGTCATCTTTAGTAAGAAGATTAGCGCCTTCCTGCATCAGTTCGGCTACTTTTTTTCCATCTCTTGCTCCTTCAAGCAAAAAGTGGCTGATGAGTGCAATTGATTCAGGATAGTTTAATTTAAGGCCTCTTGCCTTTCTTTTTAGAGCGAGTTCGCCTGCCAGAAATAGCATAAGCTTTTCCGTTTCTCTCGGTGTTAAGTGCATAGTATTTTTATTTAAAATTGGACAAACAGTACTGGTTCACCTCTCCATAAAGGCAAATAGACATGTTCAAAAAATGTAAAATGGGAATGATTTTTACAGATCTGTATTGAGTGAATACAAACCACAATGGATCATTAAAAATTTAAAAAAGGGATTAGCAGCCCGCTATCTGCAGACAGTGATACAGAATGTATCTTGGTGCTGTAATGTAGGTACGGTTTTGAACAGCCGCAACCTGTGTATTGTAAGTGTAGCCTGCAAAGAAATAATTGAGCCACTGCTGTGCAAGTACTGAGTAATCAAATTTCACTTTCTCCCAGTCATTGGAATCCTGTACATCCTGCACATCTGAAAAACTATACATTTCAGGCTGGGTCTGCTGATCGGATTTCTGCTGAAGGAGATTGATTTTTGAGATAATATCAGAGTATGACTGAGTTTTCCCTTTATGTGCAAAAAGACCTGCACACAACGCTGAGAAAAACATCAGAAAAGAGAAAAATAAAACTCTTTTTTTCATACTATTAATAATGGTGTAAAATTAGAACAATCTTAAAACCTTGGCTATCAAAAAAATTATTTAAAATGTTCAAAATCGCAACAAATACAATTTTATGTAATTTTAACATTTCATGATAAATCCCTTATTTATAATACTTAAGCATAGTTTATGAACTATGACAAATATTTTATTGTCCTTATTCCTATAATTCTGATATTCCACTTTATCTTTTCCTTCTATTTAAAAGATCGAGTAAATACATCCAATATTATCAACACAACATGTTAAAAATCCTTTATTCATTAGCTATTACTTAACAATAAGCTTTATTTCATAAAAACAGGCGGTATTTTTTTCTTTCCTTATAATTATCGTAAATTTGTATACACATCTTATTTAATTTAATAAAATAATAAAACGTAATATGTCAAAAGCAATTTCGCAAGTACCATTAGCGGTAAATGAGCCGGTAAATTCTTATGAACCGGGATCTCCGGAAGTTAAAAGCCTTATCGACACTTATAAAAAAATGTGGGCTGAAAAGGTGGAAGTTCCAATGATTATCAATGGAAAAGAAGTGAAAACTGATACAAAAGTACAGCTTCAGTCTCCTCAGGATCATGCTCATGACTTCGGTTTCTACTATCAGGGTGGTATGCAGCATGTGGATGACGCTATCAACGCGGCATTGGCAGCTAAACAAGAATGGAATGAACTAGGCTGGGAACAGCGTGCAGCAATTTTCTTAAAGGCAGCTGATCTTTTGGCTGGTCCTTACAGAGATGTGATTAATGCTGCAACAATGATCGGACAGTCTAAGAATGTACACCAGGCTGAAATTGATGCAGCTTGTGAATTCATCGACTTCTTAAGATTCAATGTAGAGTTCATGACAGAAATGTATGCTGAGCAGCCGGTTTCTGACAATGGAATCTGGAACCGCGTTGAATACAGACCATTAGAAGGATTCTGCTTTGCAGTAACTCCGTTCAACTTTACTGCTATTTCCGGAAACCTTCCTACTTGTATGGCAATGTTAGGAAACGTTGTAGTTTGGAAGCCGTCTGACAAGCAGGTATATTCTGCAAAAGTAATTATGGATGTATTAATTGAAGCTGGTCTTCCTGCGGGAGTTATCAACATGATCTTTACAGATGGAAAAGAAACTGCTGAAAAAGTATTGGCACACCGTGATTTTGCTGGTCTTCACTTCACAGGTTCTACAAAAGTATTCCAGGGAATGTGGAAAATGATTGGTGATAATATCCACAACTACAGAACATATCCAAGAATTGTTGGAGAAACAGGAGGGAAAGATTTTGTAATCGCTCACCCATCTGCTAACGTAGAAGCTGTAGCTACTGCATTGGTAAGAGGTGCTTTCGAATATCAGGGACAAAAATGTTCAGCTGCTTCAAGAGCTTATGTACCTAAGTCTCTTTGGGCTGACGTGAAAAAAGTAATGGAAACTCAGATGAATTCTATTAAAGTAGGTTCTCCAGAAGATACTTCTAACTTTGTAAACGCAGTAATTGACAAAAATTCTTTCGAGAAATGTAAAGGATATATCGACAGAGCAAATGCTTCAGATGAAGCTTCTGTAGCAATCGGTGGAAAAGTTGATGATTCTAAAGGATGGTTTGTACACCCAACAGTAATTGAAACTACAAATCCTCACTACGAAAGTATGGTAGAAGAGATCTTCGGGCCAATCTTATCAATATTTGTATATGAAGATAAGGACTGGAAAGAAACGCTAAAACTTGTAGATTCTACTTCTCCTTATTCATTAACAGGTTCTGTATTCTCACAAGACCGTTACGCGATCAATGAAGCTTATAAAGCTTTAGAGAATGCTTCAGGTAACTTCTACATCAATGATAAACCAACAGGTGCTGTAGTAGGACAACAGCCTTTCGGTGGTGGTAGAGCTTCAGGAACAAATGATAAAGCAGGTTCTAAAATGAATCTTCTGAGATGGACCTCTGTAAGAAGTGTAAAAGAAACTTTTGTTTCTCCAAAAAACTACAAATATCCTTATTTGGGATAATAAAAGATAAATGATCATTGATAAATGATTAAACAGCCTCGGAATTTCGGTTTCGGGGCTTTTTTGTGGGATGCAGAGTTCAAGGTTTAAAGATTTAAAGTTCAAGGTCTAAGGTTTAAGGTTATTGGTAGCCAGAAATATACTTTTACTTCTCCAATACTTCAATACTCTCTCCCCTAATCCCTACAACCTGTTACCTTTTACCTAACATCTTTTAACAAACTTTACCTATATTTTACGACTTTCCCTACCCTCTTAGGAATAATTGTTGATTTTGAATAGGTATACACCCCAAAATAAAATAGTATGAAAAAGTTATTGCTAACAGTCATTGGAATAGGAATATTTGCAGTGAGCTGTGGAACCAAAGAATCGACAATGTCATCGAGCAATCGTGATTCAGCGACAGTAGAAAATACTCAAAAAAGTATACCGCCTACAACCACTGATACAATGACTACAAAAATGACAAATCCTGACAGTGTCAAGATAAAAAAAGATTCAGCGGTAATGTCTCCAGTCAAATAGTATTGATATACGTTCAATTTAAAAATGGAAAATCTGCAGATGAAATCGCTGCAGATTTTTTTTATTGGATAAAGCCAATGGGACGAATATTTTTTTGTTAGTGAGTTAAAATCCACCCCCTATTGAATTTTAATAATAACATCTTTTATCTTTTATCTTTTATCTTTTATCTTTTATCTTTTATCTTTTAATTAATCTTATATTTGATTATTACCAAACATTAATATATACTACTATGAAAAAATTCTGGATAGGAGCAGTTCTTGGACTTCTTTTCCTTGGAAGTTGTGCTCAAAATAAAGAAAAACGAGAGGAATATAAAGATGCCCACAACAAGGAATCTTTAAGAAACAAAATGGGTGATTCTGCTGTAGCTAATTCTATACCCGCTCCGGCAGCTGATACTTCAAAAACCAAACCCGACAGTCCAAAAGTTAAATAAAATCACAAATCCACAGACTTCTGTGGATTTGCACTTAAAAAAACTTGACTGAAAAAAAACCGGGCAATCAACCCCGATTATAAGATATGGTTTATATTCTGTGAACAGAATACTTCCTTTAAAGATAAAAACAGGAACCGTGGCTGTTTCAATGATGAAATATACACGCGTTCCATATATAAATTTTCATGGTTTAGTTTTCAGCTTAGGGATGATTTTCTTACTATAATATTATTTCAGGAAAAAAAATATTCCTTCAAAAAATAAAAGAGATAAGCTGTAGTATGATTGTATTCATGTCCCTCGAACTGGCGCAAAGATAGGATAGCAAAGGGTTCCTGTAAAACAATAGGTTGTTCATTTTCGTGAAAACAGTAAGATAGAATTTAAAAACCTATCTATTTTTAATCATTTTCAGGAAAATGAACATTTTTATCTGATTGATTTTCAGCATCAAGATATTTAATATAGGCTGATGGAGAATAGTCTGTGACCGCTTTGAAAACTGCAGCAAATTTACTGTGTGAAGAGAAGCCGCATTCATCAGCAAGGATGCTTATTTTATACTGTCGGTATTTCTCATCGTTGATCAGCTTATCCACAATATATCTGATTCTCAGTCGGTTGATATACAATTTAAAGTCAGCACTCTTATGCTGATTGATTACATAAGACAGATATTTTGTATTGGTATTCAATTCACCTGCAAGGAAAGACAGAGACATTCCCTTATTGTTATAGAGATCACCTTTCTCAAAATCTTCAAGAAGTTCAAGCAGCTTTGATTCTGTTTCGGAAGTCATCAGAGAATCATTTCGTCTTCGGTCTGTTTCAGAATCTTTTTCATCAATTTCTTCCACAGATATATTGGAAAACTCAGAACCATCGGATTGTTTTAAAGGATGATTACTTCTGCTGCTGATCATTTTCAACTGAGTTCTTATGATATTTCTGAACTTTGAACGTTGTTTTTTCTGTTTCGTTCTGAAGAAAACAAGTAAACCAACCAACAATGTAAACAGGACAATAATAGTGGCATTTTTCACCAGATTCATCTGTCCGTTCTTCTTACTGGTCTTCCCTTTTGAAACCTCTACTCCTTTCATTGTGAAGCTTTGATTACGGGCTGCAATACTGTCGTATGTCCGTACATATTTCACAGCATATAAAGAAGCTTTGAAATTATCCCCCATCCCTTCATAGTAATCATTTATATTGGAGTATACTGCTTTTTTCAATGTAAGACTTCTGGAGGTGTCTGCTATTTTTTCTGCTTTTTTCAGGTATAGTTCCGCATCTTTCCAGTTTTTCTGCTTCAGACGGATTCCTCCCAGACCATTATAAACCAATCCGAGCGTACAGCTTCCGACTTTGAGCAAACCTTCAGCTTTCCTGTAATAATTTTCAGAAACAGGATAGTCATTCAGTTTGAAATAGACATCACCAAGCAATTGATAGGAAGCAGCAGCTGTTCTGTTTTCATTACGGCTGTTGATTCTCTCAAAATATTTCAGAGAAGATTCTATAAATCGTATTGCATTTGAGTAATTGCCCAGTTCCATTTCATAGAAAGCCATTTCCTGATTCAGGAGTCCTGCCGCCTCATTACTTTTTTGAAAATCAGTAATCCTGCCGGAAGCTTCTAGTCCTTTTACAATGTATTTTTTAGACCTTTCATACAACCCTACCTGTCTATATTGCCTGGCAAGTAATCGGGTTACCACAGCCATCTGTTCCGGGTCATTTATCTGATTGATTATCGAGTGGGCGTTTTCACTATAGCAAATTGCTTTTTTAAGCTCGCCGGCATGATGATAAAGTTCTGAAGAGAGAATAAGAGATTGTATTTTCTCAGAAGGTTTCTGTGCCAGCATATAAAGAGAATCTGCGGTCTTGATCGCTTTGGGTAAATCCTTATGTGCGGTAACAGAAGACGTTCTTTCACAGATAAGCTCAAAGTTGTTTTTTTTCTGAGCGAATATTGGGACTGCTGTTGCCAGCAAAAACAAAAATTTCAGGATATTTTTAGACATACAGAAACAAATTATTATTTTTATTTTATAATAATTCATCATTATTTTCACTGG
Organism: Chryseobacterium sp. D764; assembly: GCF_019317325.1. Lineage (NCBI taxonomy): Bacteria > Pseudomonadati > Bacteroidota > Flavobacteriia > Flavobacteriales > Weeksellaceae > Chryseobacterium > Chryseobacterium sp. D764. The sequence continues at coordinate 1,860,315 of NZ_CP079219.1, forward strand.
GTGTCTTTTTGTTTTTTACAAAACTAGTGATATTTTATTTTTTATTAAAATATTATATTGAAATTTAATCATTTAACTTAAAATAGTGATTTACATTAATTTTAATAATTAGACCGAAATAATAAATGATTATCCTTCATATGAACTGATGCCTGTTTTAAAACCAAAATTCCTTTATAATTATTTTCAATATGAACGGCTCATGTGTCATCATATTTATTACATTTGCAGGGAATAAAAAGTTTTTATGAAAAAAATAGCAATACTTTCCTCAATCTTTATAGGAGTTCTTGCATGGGCACAGGGAATTAAATTTGAAGACGGCAATTTTGCGTCTATCCTTGCCAAAGCAAAAAAAGAAAAAAAACTGGTCTTTATAGATGCATATGCTTCATGGTGTGGACCTTGTAAACTGATGGTAAAAAATATCTTCCCACTTCAGTCTGTGGGTGAATACTATAATTCTCACTTCATCAATGCTAAAATTGACATGGAAAAAGGTGAAGGAATTGAGTTGGCTAAAAAATATAATGTAAAAGCATTCCCTACTTACCTGTTTATTGATGGAAACGGTGAAGCAGTACACAGAACGTTAGGATATGTTGAAGAAAAAGACTTTATCCAGTTTGCCAAAGATGCCGAAGATCCAAACAAAAGACTGACTTCTTTAAAAGAGCAGTTTGAAAAAGGAGAAAAAGATCCTGAGTTTCTAAAGAATCTTGCAGGACTTACAATGTATAATGATGCTGAGTTTGCCGGTAAAGTACTTAACCGTTATTTCCAGCAGAAACCAAGTTTAGATCAGGAAGATGTTCAAATGCTTCTTTCAGGGGTTCAAACTATAGACAGCCCTTTGTACAAAATTTTTCAGGATAAGAAAGCGGATATCGTTAAATTCTTCCCGGAAGATAAGTATGAAAAGTTTGACAAAAACATCAAGTTGAATACCGTTTCCAAAAAAGCATATAATGCAGATACAAAAAAATGGGACGACAACTATTTCATGTCTGAAACTCAGAAATTCCTAAGCAAAGAAGAGGCTGACAAGATCTTAAAAAGAATGAAAGCCAACAGAGCTTTAAAGAATAAAGATATTCCTGAGTATGAAAAATTGATCATTGACTTATACAAAGACTATTCTGCAGCAGGTTCTGAAGAACTGAATTCTCTTGCGTGGAACTTCTTTGAAAACGTAAGCAATAAAACATCTCTTGAAAAAGCAATTGCATGGGCACAGGAATCTGTAAAGAAAGATCAGAACTTTGCTAATACAGATACTCTGGCAAATCTTTACAATAAGATTGGGGATAAGAAAAATGCAAAAACATGGGCTGAAAAATCTATTGAGCTTGCAAAAAGTACAGGACAGGATTCTACTGATACCGAAAAATTATTGAAAAGCCTTTAATAGGAATACATAAACCAAAAACCGCAGAACTTTAGCAGTTCTGCGGTTTTTTTATATTGTTTAGGGAATAGATGTTGCCAACCGCCCCGTCAAAAATTCTTTGAATTTTCCCCACCCCTCCAAAGGATGGGAATTTTCACGTCTTCAGCTGTAATATAAGTGGAACATAAAGCTTTCTTTCTGTTTTATAGATACAAAAGCTATTTACTCTCTTCTCTTAGTATTCAAACAGCACACTTCCCCAGGTAAATCCGCTTCCGAAAGCTGAAAGAAGTACCAAATCACCTCTTTTAATTTTCCCTTGTTCAATCGCTTCACTTAAAGCAATAGGAATAGAAGCAGCGGTTGTATTTCCGTATTTCTGAATATTGTTAAAGACTTTTTCATTCGGTAATCCGAATTTATCCTGTACAAACTGAGCAATTCTAAGATTCGCCTGGTGCGGAATGAACATATCTAGATCTTCAACTGTTTTCCCTGCTTTGTTCAATGCTTCCATCATCGTTTCAGGAAACCTTGTCACCGCATGTTTGAACACGAAGTTACCGTTCATGATTGGGTATACTTCTTTGTTGGTTACATTTTCAGGCTCTTTTCTCATTCTGTCACTCCATCCGAATTTTGAACCCGGGAACTGCGTACAAAGTTCGTCTGCATATTTACCTTCAGAATGCATATTCACCGCTAAAATATCTCCTGAATTTTCATCTTCTGAAGCTGAAAGTACAACTGCTCCTGCTCCATCTCCGAAAATAACAGAAACTCCTCTGCCTTCATCAGAAAAATCTAATCCGAAAGAGTGAACCTCCGCTCCTACAACAAGAATATTTTTATAAGTACCTGATTTAATAAATGCATTGGCAACACTCATAGAATATACAAATCCCGAACATTGATTTCTCACGTCCAGTGCTCCAATTGTATCGCATCCCAACATATCCTGAAGCAATACCCCGCTCCCAGGAAAATAGTAATCCGGAGAAAGGGTTGCAAAAACAATAAAATCAATATCTTTTGAGGTAAGACCTGCGTTCTGAATGGCTTTTTCTGAGGCTTTAAACGCTAAATAAGCAGTAGTTTCCTGAGCGTCATTCCTGTTTTTTCTATGTCTGCGTTCCTTGATACCCGTTCTTTCCGTAATCCATTCATCATTGGTCGTCATTAGTTTTGCTAAATCATCATTTGTAACAACGTTATCTGGAACATAAAATCCCACACCTTTTATTGTACTTTTAATCATATAGTTTTTTAATTTTGGCAAAGATAAAACTTATTTAACACATAGTTTTTCAAAATATTAGTATTTTTACTTTATGCCAATTGATACGATATACAGAACCTCCCAGTGCGAATGGGTAGATGTAGAGGCTCCTACTGCAGAAGACCTGAAATTTCTTCATGAAAGATATGAAATCAATAATCTTCTTCTGGAAGATACAATGGATCCCAACCACCTTCCCAAATATGAAGAGGACGGAAATATCAAATTCTTTCTCCTGCGTGAAAGTACAGAACTGGAAAGAAAGAATCTGAATACCATCAGTGATATCAGTACCAAGATTGGGATTTTTTTGGTGGAGAATACCATTATCACCATCCACAGGATGAAAACCAGAAGTATCACCGAAGTCAAGAAGAAAGTTTCTTCGATTCAGGAAGACCTTAATCCTCAACAGATCACACTGATGATCGCGATATTGATTATGAAAAGTTTTGATGATGAATCTTTAAGTCTGTTTGAAACTATGGACAATATAGAGAATGAGATTTTCCTTAAAAACACCAATCATACAAGCCAGATCCGCCGCCTTTATAAACTGAAACGAAAATCAGGATTGAATTCACGGGTACTGGTGATTTCTACGGATGCCATTGATAAATTTAAATTATTGAATTTACAGGACTCCGAAATTGTTGATTTGAAAGATAAACATAAAGATGTAGTGGCAGATTTTGATCACTTGAATATTCAGATCACCAACCTTATTTCCATGTTCCTGGCACTTTCGGATCAAAAGGCCAACCAGGTTATGAAAGTTCTGGCTATTTATTCTATTTACTTCTTACCGATCACCTTTATTGCCGGGGTTTATGGGATGAATTTCGATAATATGCCTGAACTTCATCATAAATACGGATATTTTATAACGCTGGGAGCTATGGCTACGGTCATGATCAGTACGTTTATTTATGTAAGACGTAAACAATGGTGATTAATTTTTATATAAGCACAAAGACGCAAAGATTTTATCTTCGATAAAAATATAAACCGGTTGATTGCTTTTTGCCTTTAACCCAAACACCATCAAGACAAAATACCATGACCTCGGAAAACCTCAACAAAATCCTGGAAGATTCTTCTCTTTCGCAGGCCTCCAAAGATAAACTGGCTGCTTTGCATGAGAATATATCTGCCAAAGAATTCTCTGATCTCCTGGATCAGTCTGGGAATCAGTATATAGAGTTTGTGCAGGAAGGTGGTGGTGTCTGGGGAAGTGCACTGGTAGGCTATCTTTACGGGCTGGAAATATTTGGTATCCGTTTTCTGAAAGTAGCAGGAACGAGTGCCGGAGCCATTAATACGATGCTCATTGCGGCCTGTAAAACCAAAGAAGAGCCCAAAAGTGAGCTTATCAAAGATATCCTTTTCAGCTGGGATTTTTCCGATTTTATGGATGGAAAAACTTATGTAAAAACGACGCTGCATGCAATGCTTAACAATAAGGATTTTTTTAAGATCAATGCCATTATTGCTGCGATCCTGTTCATTATCCTGATCAGTATTCCTTTTTTGGTTTCTTCAGCTACTATACTGAATGCCAAACTGATGTTTTTGATTCCTCTGATTCCGGCTGTCATTCTCTTTTTCTGCATTCAAAAACTGTATAATAATTTTAGGAAAGAAAACAGCGGTCTCAATCCCGGAAATGTTTTCCAGAATACCATGCAAAATGCACTGGATCAATTTGGAATCAAAACGGTGGCCCACCTCAACGAGAAATTTATTCAGAAAGAACGGAATCTTAACCTCAACTACCGGTATGGAAACGGTCAGGAATATTATATAGTGACTCTGCAGAATATCGAAAAGATTAAAATAAAAAATAAGGAACATATTGATCAGACCCGATATCGAATTTTCTATGAAAGTGCCCTCAATAATGATTATTATAAAAACAACCCGTTTTACCTTCTCAAATCTGAATATGTTGTCATTACCACCGATATCAATGCTAAAATTAAGGTGGAACTTCCTACGATGGCCAATCTCTACTGGTCCGAAGAGGAACTGAAGCACATCAGCCCGGCGGAATTTGTAAGAGCATCTATGGCTGTTCCTTTTTTCTTTGAACCTTTTCAGAAACAGATCAATAAAGATGACAGCTCTGTAAAATATGCCTGGAGATATTGGATGAATACCCAACCGGAAGATATCAACCCTGCCGGGGTTTTCATTGATGGAGGCAGTATTTCCAACTTTCCTATTGACCTGTTTCATGCCGATGAAGTTTTTTATCCAAGAATGCCTCTTTTCGGAGTACAGCTGACTAGTGATTCTGCTATTCTTTCGGAAAGAGGGAAAACCAGTGCAGAAATCCTTAAGACACCTTTCAGCTATGCCGGAAATATCATCAGTACGTTGAAAGGTTTTAATGACAAAACTTTCCTTACCAAACATACTTTTTACCGTTTATACAGTATACAGAGTGTGAACTGCGGTACCAGCAGCTGGCTGAATTTCTTTATGAAAAAAGAGGAAAAGGAAGAACTTTTCAACAGAGGTTTCCAGGCAGCCCTTGATTTTCTCAATGGTTTCGACTGGGAAAAATACAAATATGAACGCATGATACTCACCATGAAAGAGAAGAAAATACTGAAAGAAGAGGATACGCCGACGGTGGGATAAGGATTTTTAGGTATTTTAGCCGAAAAGCAAATTTAATCATGAAATACATCTGCCAATGCTGCGGGGAAGAAAAAGAAGACTGGCCGGCAATAGCCTATTCATACCCTTATTTTTATTCCTGCTTATCCGAAGAAGAATTAAAAAATGCTGAACTCAGTTCAGACCTGTGTGTCGTCAAAGATCCTGAAAATACACACCGATTTATCCGCACAGTTCTTGTGCAGGAAGTTAATGATGACTGCAGAGATCTGGATTATGGAATATGGGTTTCATTGAGTGAGAAGAGCTATAATGAATATGTTGAGAATTACGATAATAAGGAATTTGAAGCTGAATATTTCGGATGGCTTTCTACCTATCTTCCGGATTATGATTTTCAGGAAAGCGTTCCTACAACTGTGGTGGTAAATAATGCAATCGGCAGGCCATTTGTTTATCCTCACCAAAGCTATGAACATCCTTTTGTACATGATTTTTATAATGGAATTACAAAGGAAGAAGCAGAGAAAAGAATCAACAGGATTTTAAATAAAGAATAAATGAACTGGATTATCAGAAGTACAAAGAAAGTAAAATTCCATACCAATCTTCAGGAAATTTTAAAGCCTATATGGGATGATCTGACTATTTATCACTGGATCTTAACTGATCTGGATTTTATATCTGAACAGCCACTTCCCATTAATTTTGATGAAGATTTTTTTGTTTTGGATCATCGGGAATTTGAAAAGCTTTATCAAAGCAATACTCAGATGATTTGGGGGATAATATCCGCTGTTCCAAATAATATTGTACCAGATACTTCATTAATCTCTAAACTATCTGCTGAAGATTCCATCGTTTGGGAACCTAATCATTTTTTAATTCAGGAAAGTATTTTAGAAATTATTGCTTTTGATAGCGGGTATACTATAGTAAAGTTTAAAGAAAAAAATCTTTCAGATAAATTTAAAGAATATTTTCAGGAACAGGCAGTAGATCTGCAAAAGTTCAATGAAAAATATATGAGTTGAACATGAAAAAATTTATCTCTGAAAAATTTCATATTATTCTTTTGGTACTCACTTTAGGATTGATCATATTCTGCATGGTAGACGAGAATTTATGGGTAAAAAAAATGCTCAAAAGTCCTAAATATACAATTGGAGAGGCTATTACGGATTGGCATCCAAAGAATAACAATGGTGTAGGAACAGATTATAGCTATCAGGTTAGTAATAAAATATATTATAAAACAACAAATTGTTCTTACAAAAAAGGAGATAAATTTCTCATCATTTTTGATTCTATAAAACCTAAAAATGCAAAAGTTCTTGACATTTATTCTATTGAGAATTATCTTATAGATTTAAAAATTCCCGCAAAAGGCTGGAAATATCAAGATGTCCCTTTTAATATTGATAGTAATACAATAAAGAAATATATTCAGGACCGGAATGTAGAACCTTTTGAATACATAGAAAAGTAAGTTGAACTCATTTAATTAAAGTCCAACTTTACTTTTACTCTGTTATAAAGCATCCAAAAACTCCAGATACATCGGAACACTTCTGTTGATCCATTCATCGGAAGAATCTCTTTCAATTCCGTAGTAAACAAAAGGTTCTTTATAATCTGCTTTTATATAATCAAACGTCAATTCATAAGGCCTGAAAAGCTCCTTCATGGTATATTTATACTCTCCGGATGTACTGTATCCTTCTTCATCAATTCCAGCAGTAACAGCCAGTGACATTTTCTTTCCTGCAAGCTTGAAACCACTGTTGCTTCCATACGCCCAACCATATAAAACCACCTCATCCAACCATTGTTTTAAAAGTGGCGGGCTGCTGAACCAGTAAAAAGGAAACTGAAATACAATTTTATCATAAGATTCCATCAACTTCTGCTCCTGAGTTACATTGATTTTTCCATCAGGATAAGCTTCGTATAATTGATGAACCGTATATTTTTCAGGATATTTTTTTAATTCGTCAGTCCATTTTTTATTGATCACAGATTTTTCAATATCAGGATGGATAATAATTACTAAAGTCTTCATTATGTTTAAATTTCTATTACAAAATTACGATACGTAACTTACATTTTGTACATTAGCCACCCATTGTATGGTACTATAAAAAATGTAAGTAATGACTAAAATAAAGGAAACTTCAACGAATTTTGCCAATAAAAAAGCGCTTGCTGATGAATGTCCGGAAATCTATGCTTCCAACATTATCGGGGGGCAATGGGCATTGGCTATCTGCTGTTATCTGATTAATGGAAAAATGAGATTCGGAGAACTGAGAAAAAAGCTTCAGAATATTACAGAGCGTATGCTTACTCTTCAGCTTCGCAGGCTGGAGGAGGACAAAATCATTACCAGAACAGTATTTGCCGAAGTTCCTCCAAGGGTAGAATATGAGCTTACAGAAATCGGGTACAAGCTGAAACCCATTATCCTCGAGTTTGAAAAATGGGGAAATGAGCATAAAGAAGTAGTGAATAAAGCTACAAAGAATGATTGAGATTCCTACGGAGTGACAAAAAAGAAGTGTTTGACATTATTTACACACTCTGTCATTCCGTAGGAATTTATGTTTATTATTGATCCAAACTTCTCTTCCACAAAGGTTTTTGAGCCAAAACTTTTGAATGTATCGGACAGGTTTCATGATGGGCTCCTTTCAGATATCCGGTACTCATGAGAAATTCGTTGACAATCTCTCCACCTGTGAATTTGAATGTTTTTTTGAATAACTTCATCCATTCCTGCAATGTTTTAGGATGATGATGTTCCAGCCATTTTTCAAATGACCCGAATTCTTTCTGAAGCTCTAAAATCGCTCTGGCATTTTCAATCGCAGCATTTACCTTTAATTTATTTCTGATAATTCCCGGATCATTCAACAGTCTTTCGCGGTCTTCTTCTGTATACGCTGCTATTTTCTGAATATTAAAATGATCATAGGCTTTTCTGAAACTGTCTTCTTTTTTCAGAACGGTTTCCCAGCTTAAGCCTGCCTGGTTGATTTCCAGAATCAGCCTTCCAAACAATTCATTATCATCATGAATTGGAAATCCATAATAGTGGTCATGATAATTTTTGTGCAGTTCTTTTCTGCTTTCGGGCTGCATACCTTCTATTGCTAAACAATAACTCATTACAATATTCTGTTTAAATTCTAAATAATGTTGTAAAAATAAATCAGATTTGTGACAACTGTCCGTCAGTAGTGATTTTTATTTTTTAAATTTAATGATAATTCCATTTATTTTATCCTGCTCACAGAATATTCAGTAGTTTAGAGGATCCTAAAACGCTATCATGAAATCACTGTTTTCTATTATCTTTATTGTATGTTCTATTGTTTTAAATGCACAGAATCTATATTCTAAAGCCTATGGAAATCCAAAAAACATTCCTGTTATTTTTATTCATGGAGGACCGAGCGGAAATGCCACTTTATTTGAAGGAACTACAGCTCAAAAACTGGCTGATAAAGGATTTTATGTCATTGTCTATGACAGACGCGGTGAAGGCCGTTCAAAAGATGAAAATGCCACTATGACTTTTAAAGAAAGTTTTGAAGATTTAAAAGGAATTTACACAGCTTATCATATTAAAAAAGCAAATATTCTTGCTCACAGTTTCGGTGGAATTATCGGGACTCTATTCACTTCACAATTTCCTGAAAAAGTAAATTCTCTGACTCTTGCCGGAGCTTTATTTACCCAGCAGGAAACTTATGATCATATTTTAAAACAGGCAAAAGAACATTTTAAAAATGATTCTGTACAGCTCAAAGAGATTTCGGAAATAGAAAATCTGGATAAAAATTCTGCGGCCTATAGAAAAAGATGTTATGAAATGGCCGGTAAGCTGAGTTTCTTCGATATGCCCAATCCTACTCCCAAAAGTGAAATGCTGAGAAACGAATACAAGGCAGGTGAGTTTTATAAAAACAATATAAGAAATCCTGATTCACCCCTTAAATTCTATAAAAATGAAACTCTGAACAATCTGGATAATACTCCCGTTCTAAAAGACATCCGAAAAAAAGGAATTCCCATTTTTGCAGTGTATGGTAAGGATGACGGAATATTTTCAGAAAAACAGCTGAATGATCTTAAAAATATCGTTGGGGTGAAAAATTTCAGACTTATCGACAACTGTTCCCATTATTTATTTGTAGACCAGCAGGAGGATTTTTTACAATTTATTAAGCTTACATTAAAATAAAGTGTAGTTTTGTAACCATGCCCCATTCAGGACTCCATATGAAAACCTATAAAGCTGTCATTACGATGCTTGTATTGGTGTTTTCATTATCACCGTGTTCTGTAAAAAGAAATGTTCTTGATATTTTTGATATTCAGTATATCAGCGGGCTGAATAAGGTAAAGATAACTTCATCTCTTTCTTCCAGCTGTGATGCTGCATCCGCTTCAGCAGGAGTTTCAGTCTCAAAAGCTAACATTCAGGGCCAATACAAAGATTCTTTTTCCAATTTTTATTCTTCTGCAGAGGTTTCTGCTGAAGAGAAGATTTTTTTCAATGAATACTCAGGGCATTCTACAGGAAACAGCCCGCCGAAATATATTCTGTTTAAAAGACTGAAGCTTAATCTGGTTTAAACTTTTTTAACCTAATTAAAAATCAGTTTTTTACAATACAATATTAATTTCAATGAAACATACTCTAAACAGCCAGTCTTCGGACATGGCCGGATTATATGCTTTATCCCTCCGCATGGTGATCGGATGGACTTACTTTTCAGCCTTCTGGCGCAGACTTATCCTCGAAAACAAGCTTATTCCTGATGAGCAGGGATATATCGGGGAAAAATTCAATCACTTTTTACCGAATGCACTCGGTATAAAACCTATTATTGAATATCTGGTCACCCATCCTGATGCCTTACAGCGATCCATGATGATTTTCACTATTATTGAAGCTATTGTGGGATTATTCATTATTCTCGGGTTATTTACACGGCTGATGAGCATCGGCATCTTCAGTCTTGCCCTTGGGATTCTATTGGGTTCCGGCTGGCTGGGAACAACCTGTCTTGATGAATGGCAGATAGGAGTTTTAGGAGTTGCTGGCGGATTTGTTCTGTTTCTTACCGGAAGCGGTCCTTATTCACTGGATTACTATTTCATGAAGAATAACAAAATCTTCACTCAAAAAAGAGGGTTTCAGTGGCTTGGCTCAGGAAACTTTCCTATCTCACAACCAAAAGTTCTTGTACTGGCAGGTTCGCTTATCATATTCGGGCTGACTCTTTTTACCAATCAGTATTTCCATGGAGGTGTATGGGGAACCCTGCATAATAAATCGGTAAAACCGAAACTGGAAATTTCAAATATTTCCCATACTAATTCGGATTTAAAATTTGAAGTCTACAGGACGGAAGGGGCCGATGTTTATGGCTCTTTCCTGATAGGCATCCATATTCTGGACAAAAATGGAAATATTTTAAAAGCACTGAATCATCAAGAACTTTCTGAATTGTCTAAAGAAAATATACAGAATCATTATGTCACCAAAGTAAAACCCGGAAAGCACAGCTTGGTAATTCCCTTGGGAGCAAAGGCTGATGTAACTTTGGATATTGATGATATTCTTCAGAAAAGTGAAATTCATGCGCTGAAACTGATTGATGTGAGCGGAATTGAGTGGATAGAGAGGATGAAGTAGATTAAATTTCAAGATTCGGGGTGCGGGTTTTATGTTCTCGCTAAAGCCGATCCTTAATTTATAATGGTAAAAGCGGACTAAAGTCCGCTTTTATTAATATTTTGAGATAAAATTGATTACAATAAGATCTGCGAAATCTTCAAAATCTGCGAAATGCTTTTGAAGAATCTTATTTCTCTGAGACCATTATATGATAACTGCATGAGCTGTCCGGGTCAAGTTTCAGCACTTTTATTTCAAGTAAAACATCCAGCCCCAGGGTATCGCAAACTCCCTGTAAAAATGGTTTTATGACCGGCCATTTCAACAGGCCGGCGATTTGCAGGCTCTGCGTTATTTTATGGTAACGGTCTACTCCTTTGATCAGCAGTTCACATTGGTGGTCATTTAATTCTTTAAATTCAAAATTATATTCGGGACTGGATGTAAAAATTGCTCCTATCAGTATTTTGGCTGCGGCCGGAATACCGGGCTGCAGATTAGGTTTTGTTTCAAGATTTCTCAGTGTCATTCTGGATCCGAGATCATACATGAAGGTACTGGAAAGCTGTTCAATAGCTTCGACTCCATAAAGTCTGCCAATCTGCTTAAGCATTCCACCATAAAAAGCTCCTGTAATATCAGACAGGCGCTGGGTAAGTTCTGTAAAGGTTCCGGGAAAAAAATCTGAAATAATCTGAGCCTGATTCATTTCAGGAAGATAGACATCATGCTTTCTGAAATCTGATAATGCCAGATAGGTTTCCGGCAGTTGTATTTGATTCATATTTAATATTTTGTAAGTATGTTGAGATCATGGTTTAGTTAATTATTAAAACGAAAGACAATATTTAATAAAGCTTTCAGAAATAAGGACATTGTCTTTATTGAATATAAAAACAAAGTGGATGATAGTGCTCAATCAATTGATATTAAAACTGATATTCAGATAAAAATCCGGTACTTTATTGGGAAAACACCTTTTTGAAGAGGGTTTGAGGGATTAGGGAATCTATTCATATTTTTTCATTTGTTCTTGTAAAGCTAGAAAAAATAATTAAACTCTCCAATAAGTGATATTATTTTTTGTTTAACAGAATTAAAACTAAAAGTTATTGTCTGATATTTTTTTATGACAGAAATGAACAAAAAAAACCTTCGAAAATATCGAAGGTTTTTAATTAAAATTTAGTGCATGGCTTCACTCAAATCTATTTTTTCTTTGCTCTTTCTTTCTTTTACGAGTAAGATAAACGGAATACATATCAGGAATACGATTCCGAGGTAAAGAAATACATCCATGTAAGACAATACCGTTGCCTGCTTGGTTACTGACATGTCGAGCATTTTATAAGCCGCATTCATCGCGGCGTCCGGGGTCATTCCTTTCGCTACAAAACTTGCCTTCAATGCTGCGAGTCTTTGCTGGACCTCAAAACTGTTTTCGTCAAGGTGGGAAATCAGGTTATTCCTGTACTTCTGGCCTGCATTGGCAATAAAAGTTGTAATTGCTGCAATCCCGAAAGATCCTCCTAGCTGTCTCATCATCCCGGTAAAGGCTGCTCCCTGACCAATCTCCTGCCCTTTCAATGTACTTAAGGACAAAGAGGTGATTGGAATAAACAGTAGTCCTAATCCTGCTCCTCTTACAATCAGCATCCAGAAAAAGGCATCTTTACTGGTATCCGGTGTCAGAATTTTATATCCCCAGAAACTATAGACAAAGAAGATGAACAATCCTAAAGAAACCAGGATCTGCTGTTTTGCTCCTTTCGCCAGTAATCTACCAATGATTGGCATCATGAAGGCCGTCGTTAAAGCTGCAGGAATCATCAAAGCTCCTGACTGAAGTGCCGTCCACCCTAAAATACTCTGGGTATACAGTGGAACGATGAATGTGGAACCATAAAGCCCAAATCCAAGCACGAATGACATCATGGTTCCGATTCTTAAATTGCTGTTTTTAAGCACCCTGAGCTCAACAATTGGATATTTAAAGGTAAGTTCCCTCCAGAGGAATAATATAAATCCTAAAATTGCTGCTGCTGTGAAGGCTACGATCATTCCGCTTTCAAACCAGTCTTCTTCATGTCCTCTTTCCAGAATGAACTGTAATGAACCTACCGTTACCGCCAGTAAACCAATTCCAATCCAATCTACATCCGAGACCTTACGTTTTTCGGCATATTTCGGACTTCTTACAAACTGCAGCGTCATCAAGGTTGCGGCAATTCCAATCGGAATGTTAATATAGAAAATATATGGCCAGCTGAAGTTGTCAACGATATATCCTCCAAGAGGCGGACCTAATGTAGGACCAATGATTACTCCCAGACCATAAATAGCCTGGGCCATACTTCTTTTTTCAATCGGATAAGATTCCGTAATAATCGTCTGTGAAGTTACCAATAAGGCTCCCCCACCGATTCCCTGCATCAATCTGAAGAACACGAGTTCCCAGATATTGGTCGCATTTCCACATAAAAATGAAAATATGGTGAATATAATGATGGATGCCGCAAAGTAATTCCTACGTCCAAACTGCTGGGAAAGCCAGCTCGTCATTGGTACTATAATTACGTTACCAATGGCATAAGCCGTAATTACCCATCCCACTTCAGAAAGTGTAGATCCAAGATTCCCCTTCATTTCATTCAAGGCAACATTGACAATCGTGGAGTCTACAATTTCAAGAAGGGCACAAAGGATAGCAGTAATCGTAATGATCACTCTACGCGCTCCATATTCTACTAATGAATCTTGCATAAGTTTTTATGATGTAAAAAATCAATGGCGAATTTTGTTTCACAAGTGAATCCTGAATTATAAAGCAGTCTATTTTAAATTGACTACAAAAACTGATTCACTATTGACAACGAAGTCCATTGACTTTTAACAATTTTAAATGTTATTTCAAAGCAACTTCTGCTTTCACGTTCATTCCTGTTCTCAGTCTTTTTGCAATATTCTTGTCAAGATTTACAAAATCGATTTTTATAGGAAGTCTCTGAACTACTTTTACGAAGTTACCACTCGCATTATCCGGAGGAAGAATAGAGAAAGTAGCTCCTGTAGCCGGAGAGAATGAACTTACCACTCCTTCAAATTCCTGATCAGGGAAAGCATCAATCTCGATTTTCACCTTCTGTCCTTCTACCATTTTATCTACCTGTGTTTCTTTAAAGTTGGCTACAACCCATTTCTGATCGTTTTTAACCAAAGCAAACAACTGTGATCCTGCCTGCAGATACTGACCTGCCTGTGTAGACACTTTTCCTACATGTCCGTCTTCAGGAGCAAGAATTACGGTATATGATAAATTCAATTTTGCATTTTCTACATCTACTTCTCTTTGCTTAGCAACAGATCCGGCAACACTGATTTGTTGTGAACTTGCGGCTGTCTGAGAAGAAGCAATATGGGTTTGCTGAGCAATTTGATTTCTCTGATCAACTAAAACCTGTAACTGTCTGTCTGCAGATTGTTTTGCAGCTAAAGCCTGCTCATATTGCTGTTCTGTAATAGAATGATCTTTTACAAGATTAGCATATCTCTTCAAATCCTGAGAAGTTTTCCAAACGTTTACTTTTGCCGCTTCTATCTGAGCATTAGCAGTTACTACTGCCGCTTCTGAAGAACCGATATTTTTAGAAGTAGCTGTTGTAGTAGCTTCTGCATTTGAAATATTGCTTTTAGCAGTAGATAATGCTGCCTGAGCCTGTTCAAGAGCCATTTTCTGATCTCTGTTATCCAAAATCACCAACGTATCTCCTTTCTTTACAAACTGGTTGTCTTTTACTTTTACCTGAGCTACATATCCTGAGATTTTAGAAATTACCGGTGACATATTGGAAGCAATCTGAGCATCGTCAGTTTCTTCATGATACTGTCCGTAAGTAAAGGCTCTGTAACCATAGAATCCTCCTCCGATTACTACTGCCGCTAAAATGATAGGAAAAACTAAACTTTTTTTCTTTTTAGGTTCAGCTGCCTGTGTATTATTATTTTCCATTTTGGTTTCGATCTGATTATTTAATTGTTAAAGTTCCTGTTGTCTGTAATAGTTTTCTGTATGCTAAGGCAGCATCTGCTTTAGCATTGATCACTCCAACGTTGGCTGCAATCTGAGCCGCATCTGCATCCAGTAATTCTGTCATGGTTGCAAGACCGTTGTCGTATTTATTTTTTGTAATTCTGTAATTTTCATTTGCCTGCTCAGCAGATTTTTCGAAAACAACAATTCTCTTTTTTGAATAGTCTGTATTCTGATACTCTCTGTTGACATCAAGCTTAATGTTATCATTCAATAGCTCATCTGTAGCGGCAAGTTGTTTTTCTCTCGCCTGCGACTGTCTTAATGAAGAGTTTTCTTTCCATAAGTTGGATAAGTTATAAGAAACCCCGATTCCTACATTGATAGCATTGTATACAGTAAGAAACTTAGGAATATCTGCGGCTACATAGCCTCCGGTAAATGCAATAGAAGGAAGATTTTCAGCTTTTGCCGCTTTTGATCCCAACTCTGCCGCTTTTCTCTGTTGTGCCAAAGCCTGTAAGTCCTTACGGTTTTCTCTGGCTTCAGTTACATAAAAATCAACAGGTTTCACATCTGAACCTTCTTCAATATAGTTTTCATCTACTACTAACTCTGTAGTTTCAGGAATTCCTAGCAACAAATCCATATTGATGTTGGCAATATTGTAGTTGTTCTTAGCTTCCAATAGCTGAAGTTCGATATTTGAAGTCTGAAGGTTTGCTTTTAATCTGTCATTTCTCGCAATCAAACCATTGTTTTCCATTTTAAGGAATGTTTCATCTCTTTTTTGAGAAGCAGCAAGGTTTTCTTCAAAAACTTTAATAGACTGATTGGCTTTAAATAAGTTGTTGTAAGCCTGGGCAACATTATAAGCAATCGCAATTTTGTCGTTCTCAGTGCTTAATTTCGAAGCTTCTACCAAATATTTCGCTGACTGAATACCATACTTGATTCTTCCTCCGCTGTAAATTGGAACACTAAGATTAGCTGAACCGTAAAGTACTTGATGTACTTCGGGACCTCCTGCTCCTGAAACACCCGGAAGTTTGATATCTACATTCGGTTTTATCGGAAGATACATATAGCTGCCTGATACTTTCAATTC
Source organism: Chryseobacterium sp. D764 (assembly GCF_019317325.1). Taxonomy (NCBI): domain Bacteria; kingdom Pseudomonadati; phylum Bacteroidota; class Flavobacteriia; order Flavobacteriales; family Weeksellaceae; genus Chryseobacterium; species Chryseobacterium sp. D764. The sequence goes on from NZ_CP079219.1 coordinate 1,876,436, forward strand.
CGGTAACTGTCTGTTTTTAGCTTCCAAAAGATCAGCTGTAGCCTCTTCGATCTTGGCTGCATCGATCTTGAGATTCTTGCTGTTCTGGATTCCCAACTGTACAGCTTCGTCAAGAGAAAGTGTTTTTTTCTCCTGAGCATTTGCATTTGCTATTCCTACGAATAGTGATAATGCAATCACTGAGTTATTTATTCTCTTCATAACCTAAAAGGTCTTTTAGTAAGTATTTAATATGTTTATTAAGTTCTGTATAGTATTTTGCATCAAAATTTTCCTCATCCTCTGTTTCATTCAGAAACTCTTTATACATTTCTTTTGCATTGAATGCATAAAATAAGGTTCCGCTTATAGTGGAATGAAGGAGATAAATAGGTGGATTTTTGGTGAAAATTCCATTTTTAAGACCGCTTTCCAATATTTGTGAATACATAGAAAGGAATCCCATTTTAGTTTGTTTCAAAAATTCTATAATCTGAGGATTCTTACTATACAGCTGTTCTCTCTGCATAATCCTGTAAAAGCATTTTTGAGTACGGATCTTGTTAGAAAACTGATCAATTACTTTTTCAATCTTCTGCCACTCGTTGATATCGGTTCTTCCCAAAAGGTCTTTTGAAAAAAACTGACCTTCATTCATTCTGTATTCTACTAATTTCTCATAAAGTTTTTCCTTAGAGCCAAAATAATACGAAATCATAGAAATATTTACATTAGCATCCTTTGCAATTTCACGGGTGGAAGTTCCTTCGAATCCCTTTTCTGCAAAAAGCTTTTCGGCTGCGAATAATATATTTTCTTCTTTTGAAATCATGTTAGTGTTCATTTTTCAGGGCGCAAATGTACACAAGTTTTAATACAAATCAAACGATTGATTGATTTTTTAATATAGATTTAATTTATTGTAAAGAAAAGACGTTTTCTATAATGGGCACTGAAACTGCTGGAAAGCCTGTTTTCAGACAAAAACAACCTCAGAAAGCTTAATAATAATGGAGTATTTAGAGAAATTTCAATGCAAAATGTGAATCTTTAACACAATGTTAATGTAAAATGTATTAAAAAAAAGGAAAAACAGAAACAAAAAACTCCGGTTGCTACCGGAGTTTTATTTATGTGCTTTTGTGAATATATCTTGATAATTTTATGCCGAGATCGGTCCAGACAATTTTAGGATTTCCGTTTCGGGTAAGGTGCAGATCCGCAGTATTGATTTCTTCCAGAATACTTTCAATATTGGCGCCACTGATAAATTTTGAAAACCCTGCCCAATTGAAGCCGTTCGCATTAATCTTTTTATACACCAGATTTTCGGACTGATAATTCTGAAGTAATGCCAGTCTGAAGATTTCAGAACAGTAGTTCAGGAAGTTTTTCTGTTTTTCCCTATTCCATCCTGCAATTTCCCTTGCCCAGAAAATAATGCTTTTTAAATATTCAGGTTTCTTTTTAACCATAAATGCATCTCTCACCCACTGTACAAAGAGCTTTTCGAATTCATTACTTTTATCTCCAGAATTCAACAGTTTTATGGCATCATTGAGATCTCCCTGCGCTTCATGAACAATCTCTTTCACTTTTTCTTCTGAAACAGAAAAGTTCTTTTTAAGATGGTTTTCAATATCTTCATCATGTATTCTCGGGATTTCTACAATCTGCGTTCTGGAAAGGATGGTAGGAAGAATATCATTGGTACTTTCCGCAGTAAGAAGGATGATTGTTTTAGCCGGTGGTTCTTCTAAAAATTTCAAAAACTTGTTGGAAGCGGCAATATTCATTTTATCAGCTCTCCAGACGATAAGAATTTTAGTTCCTCCTTCAAAACTTTTCAAAGAAAACTTCTGGTTCTGGTCATCAATTTCATCTGCGGAAATAAACAGCTGCTTATTTTCCGACTCTAAAAAAGCAGTCCAGTCATCATAGCTTGCATAAGGAGAAGCCATGATCATTTCTCTGAATTCATCAAATTTATTCTTACTTAAAGAATTTCTATTATCCGTAAAAACAGGAAAGCTGAAATGCAGATCCAGGTGATTGAGATGTTCTACTTTCGCTGCAGCATGTTCATTCTCACGATTTAGAATCTCTTTTGCATAGGCTAAAACCATAGGTAAAGTTCCGTATCCCTCTTTTCCTACAAAAAGTTGGGCATGGCTCACTCTGTTTTCGGCAATGCTTTCTCTAAGAAGTTTTTTCAGATTCGTCTGTCCGGCGATATTCTCCCAATTCATGTTTCAAAGATAAAAAATCTTATCTCAATTTATAAAATTAAGTCTGCTTAAAATGTATAAAACTATAGATTACAAATTTCAAAAGAGATCACTCCTATCTTATTATAGGAAATATCAATAATAAGATTAGAATAAAACTTAAAATTAAATTTTACACAATTTAATTTTAAGCAATAAATTTACGGAGTGAAATTTTTCGTAAATTCATTACGGTTTCACATCATTTTCAACTAGTAAAAATCATACACCAATGGATACAAACCTGGAACAAAAAATCAAAGGTATATTTCAACAGCAGAAAACCTTTTTCAAAACCAATAAGACTAAAGATATTGAATTCAGAAAAGCGCAATTAAGAAAATTCCGTGAAGTTTTTTTGCAGCATACGGATGATCTTTGTGAAGCCCTGTCTATTGATCTGGGAAAAAGCAGAAAGGAAGCAGAGTATGTGGAAATTCAAATTGTCATTAGTGAGCTGGATTATTTTCTGGAGAATATTGATGAATGGGCAAAACCAACTTCCGTCCCTTCAAAGCCACATCCATCAGGAGCTGAAGTGGTAAGCAAAGTAATGTATGAACCTTATGGTGTTACCTATATTATTGGCCCTTTCAACTATCCGGTTCAGCTTACATTCAGTCCGCTTATTGGCGCTTTGGTAGCCGGAAATACAGCTATTCTAAAACCTTCTGAAAATACACCTCATGTTGCCCAGGTTCTTGAAAATATTGTAAAAGAGTCTTTCGATGAATCTTATGTAGCAGTCATTCAGGGAGCTATTGAAGAGAATACTCTATTATTAAGCCTTCCTTTTGATTATATTTTCTTTACAGGAAGTCCGAATGTTGGAAAAATTGTGATGAAAGCAGCCGCAGAGCAATTAATACCTCTGGCATTGGAACTTGGGGGAAAATCGCCAACGATTGTTCACAAAGATGCAGATCTTGATAAGGCGGTAGCAAGAATATCTTACGGAAAGTGGATTAACTGTGGGCAAACGTGTGTTGCTCCGGACTATATTTACATCCACGAATCTATAAAGGGTGCATTTATTGAAAAGTTTAAAGCGCATTTAAATACTACTTATGAAGGTCAGTCATTAGGGAAAATCGGGAAAATTGTGAGCCAAAATCAAATTAAACATCTAGCCGGTTATTTGGAAGCAGCTCCTGAAAAAGTGATCTATGGGGGCAGCTATGATCTGGAAACCCGTCATTTTGAAGCTACTTTAATGGATAATATCACCTGGAATGATCAGGTAATGCAGCAGGAGATCTTCGGCCCTATTCTTCCTATCATGACATATAGTGATATTAATGAGGCTCTGGAAGAAATAAACAGCCGCCCAAAACCACTGGCATTATATGTTTTTACAGAAAACCAGGAATTTGCAGATAACGTTTTGCATCATACCACAAGCGGAGATGCGGAGATCAACAGTACAATTATCCATGTGGGTTCGCATTATTTACCTTTTGGGGGTGTAGGAACTTCAGGAATGGGAAAATATCATGGAAAGTTCAGCTTTGAAAGCTTTAGCCACAGCCGATCCGTGCTTCAGGTAAAATAATAAATAGAGATAATAAGTCCTATAAACTAAGGCTGTTCAATATAGAACAGCCTTTTTTATATAATAGAACTGATATTTTAACTGATGAAAATTTGCATTTTTCTTTGAAAGAAAGGCCCTTAACAAACTTTAACCACATATAATTTTTACAATTCATTAATATTTAAGATATTTGCGCATTGTTTTAAAAATAAAGAATGAAAAAAATCTTTGTAGTATCATTCATATCAGTTGGATATTTTCTAAATGCACAGAGTCTAAGCAACTCGCCTTATGCAACGTATGGAATTGGAGATGTGAAATATGATAATACGATCGAGACTACTTCTATGGGAGGTATATCAACTGCTTTTATAAGTGATTTCACTAGTAGTTTCAATTTTGCCAACCCGGCAAACAACGCCAATTTTGAACTTACGAGTATCAGACTGGAGGCTACCAATGAAAACAATTATTTCAAATCGAACTATAACGATATGAAATCTACAAAGCATTCTACGTATCTTTCCAATATTTCTCTTGCATTTCCACTATCTCCAAAAGTGAAAATGGGGATTTCATACCAGCCATACAGTTCTAAAAGTTACGATATCGTAAATGAACAATTGGCTGCAGACGGAACTCCAATGTATAAAAATAACTTTAAAGGCAGCGGAACATTGAATGCTGCACAGGTTGCTGTTTCTTATAAAATTAATCAGGAACTTTCTGTGGGAGCAAGAGCGAACCTTTATTTTGGAGACCTTAATGACCTTAATGAATTCCGTGCGTACAACCCTGCTACAGGTAGTTATGCTGGTGAATATGTTAACGGTTATCAAACTAAAAACAGAGTCAGAAACTTTAATTTTACGCTTGGTACAAGCTACCAGACTTTAAATACCCGTACTGATAAGAAATTCACAGTAGGAGCAACTGCTACTTTTGGTAACACAAGTAATATGACTACTGAATACGTCAACAGTACTTACAGATACTCTGATGCTCAGGAAACCAATAAGGTATATGAGACAATCATAGATCAGCAGGAAACAAAATCTAAAAACCTTCTTCCATTACAAGCATCCGTAGGGGTTGGATATGGAAGTGAAAACCATTGGTTCTTATCAGGACAGGTGGATTATAAAAAAGGAGAAGATATCTCTTATTTTGGTAAAACTTTCGACTTTCAGGATACGTACAGAGTTTCTGCCGGTGGATGGTACCTTCCTAACTATAATAACTTCAGAAACTACTTTTCAAGGGTAATCTACAGATATGGAGCTTTCTATGAAAGAGGAAACCTTAAACTGGAAGGAACAAGCATCAACAAATTCGGTATTTCTGCCGGGGTAATGCTTCCATTCAAAACAAGTAGTATCACAAGAATGAGTGGTCTGGAAATAGGTCTGGAAGTAGGTAAAAGAGGAACTCTTAAAAACAACCTGATCAATCAAAATTTTGTCAACCTGAAAATCGGCTTTAATTTTGCTGATAAATGGTTCCGAAAGACTCTTTATAACTAGAATGAATTTTTCAAAAAAAATATCATATAAAAATATAGCATGCCTTTTTAGTTGTGCTATATTTTTTATATTGACATCCTGTGAAGAGGATCTTACCAAAAGAAATGGAAGCCAAAGCAAAAATTTCCCTTCACAGATTATCAACAACGCCAATATTATACAGCGTGACTCCGGCTTTATCACTTTAAAAGCCAAAGCACCCATCATTGAAAAGTATGAGCTGATTGACAGCCCTTATGTAGTAGCCAGAAAAGGAATTGACATTGAGTTTTTTGATAAAAAGAAACCTAAAGTTCCGGGAAGGATTACAGCTAAATACGCCCGTATCTTTGAATATAAAAAATTCTACGAAGCCAAAGGTGACGTAAGGATAAAAACCAATGAAGGACAGAGATTTGCAATGCAGAGTATTTATTGGGATCAAAGAAAGAACAGAATCTATACTAAAGATACAGTATATGTTACCATGGAAGACGGCTCTACGCTGGTAGGCGCCAATGGAATGACTGCAAAGGATGACTTTTCAGAATATACTTTCTATAACAACTCAGGAGATTTCAGTTCAAAGAGAATTTCCGAGAATAAAAAATAATCCAAAAAAATAATGAAAGCTCTGGCTATTGGACTGATGTCCGGGACAAGTCTGGACGGTTTGGATATCTGTCTTGCTGAATTTGAGAAACAAGACAAATGGACCTTTCAGATCCTGAAAGCCGAGACAATCCCCTATTCTGAGGATTGGGAAAACAAACTTCGAAACTCTATTCATCTTTCTGCTGAAGATTTACTGGAACTGCATTCAGAATATGGTTTTTACCTTGGTCGGCAGGTGAAAAAATTCATTCATAAGCATCAGCTCGAAAACATCAGCCTGGTTGCATCTCACGGTCATACGATTTTCCATCAGCCTAAGCGAAAATTTACCCTTCAGATAGGAGACGGCAGAGCGATCAAACTGGAAACAGGATTACCCGTTATCTATGATTTCAGAAGCCAGGATGTGCTGATGAATGGAAACGGAGCTCCGTTGGTTCCTATAGGTGATGAATTACTTTTTTCGGAGTATAACGCCTGCTTAAACCTTGGCGGGTTTTCCAACATATCTTTACATTCAGACGGAAAAAGAATCGCTTTTGATATAGCTCCGGTTAATATTGTATTGAATCATTTAGCACAACAAATCAACAAAAGTTTTGATGAAAACGGAGCTCTTGCTCAAAAAGGAGAAATAAATGAAGCTTTGCTGAACGATCTTAATACTTTAGATTTCTACCAGCATTCACACCCAAAATCTTTGGGAATCGAATGGTGCAATAAACATATATTTCCGGCTCTTAAAAACATTGAAATCTTAGATGCCCTTGCCACTTTTACGGAACACACCGCACAGCAGATCGCCAATGTTATCAATAAAAATAATATAAAGGATATTCTTATCACCGGCGGAGGTGCTTACAACTCATTTTTAATTGAAAAAATAAGATCAAAAACACAAGCTGAAGTGATTATCCCTAAAAAAGAAATCATTGATTATAAGGAAGCCCTGATCTTCGCTTTTATGGGTGTTTTAAAAGTAAATAATGAAGTGAATGTACTGTCTTCTGCTACAGGAAGTTCCTATGACCACTGTTCAGGGGTCATTGCATAACAATTTTCATATCAAAATAAAAAAACCTTCAAAAATGAAGGTTTTTTTGTTATTTATAGGCTTCGATTTTATCGGTAAGCGTATTGATAAAGTTCTGTAAAGGTTTTTCTACCATCATTTTGATGAACGGATTGAATTTTCCCTCGAATAACATCTGAACTTCAGTCTGATTATCACTGATTGGGTTTAAAGTTGCTGTTAATGTGAAATCCAAGCTTGAACTTGCAGATTTTAAAACAGCTTTCTGATCATCTACTTCGTCTATTTTTAACGCGATTTCCGGCATTCCCTGTAATCCGAATTTAAATCCGTTATCTCTTGTTTCAAATTTTTGAAGACCATCCGGCATAAAATCTTTATAGTTTTCAGGTGATTTTAACAACTCGGTAAGTTCTTTAGATGATTTATTGACAATAATCTTTCGTCCTTCTAAATTCATTTTTTATTTTTGTATTTAAATTCTTAACTATTACAAATGTATAAAGTTTTTGTCAACGAAAAAAAATTATTGATATCTAAGCATCCGGAAGCTCTTGAAAAAAAGCTTGAGTATGAAAATTATACAACTTTAGAGATCGCTTTGGATCTTCTGGAGAATACTTCTGTGCAGGAACTTAACGTATATGGAGAGAATTTGGATGAAATATGGCAGGAATTTAAAAAGCTTTTCAGAATTATAGAAGCAGCTGGAGGCCTTGTTAATAATCCTGAAGGTAAAATCCTTTTCATTAAAAGACTCGGCAAATGGGATCTTCCGAAGGGTAAAATGGAAAAAGGAGAATCCAGAGAAGAGTCTGCAGTACGGGAAATAGAAGAAGAAACCGGTCTGAGTGATGTAGAACTTGTAAAATTCATCAATACCACTTACCATATCTATATAGAAAGAAACGGCGAGAAAATCCTTAAATGTACCCATTGGTTTGAAATGAACTTTGACGGAGAAGACACTTCCAAGCCGCAAATAGAAGAAGGTATTACTGAAGTGGCCTGGAAAACAACAGCAGAAATTGAGGATGAAGTTTTCCCAAGTACCTTCAAAAATATTATACTGATTGTACAGGAATTCTGGGACTTGAAGAAATAAGTAGTAGGTCTGGAAGCTGGAAGAGTGAAGCTGGAAGTTACTATCCGGCAATCCACTTTTTCGGAGATCATTTAACAATGAAGTTTATAAAGTTGAATAAAAAAGAGAATACTCTTCACTTACCTTCAGGATCTTCCCTCTCCCAGCCTCCAGCTTCCTTACTCTGTTAAATAAATTCGATCAGCTTCTCGAGAGCAATTCCCCTGGAGCCTTTCAGCAATATATTTTCAGAGTGAATTTTGTTCTGTTTTAAATATTCTATCAGGACTGTTGTATTTTCAAAAGCAAGATCTGAAGAATTAACCTCTTTAAAATGCTTTCCTACCGTGATAATTTCATTGAAGTTAAGTTCCTGAGCCAGTTTTAAGATGTTCTGATGTTCTTTCTCACTTTCATCACCCAATTCCAGCATATCCCCAATAATAATGGTTTTACTGCCCTCAAAACTGATGAAATTATTCAAAGAAGCGGTCATAGAGCTCGGGTTGGCATTATACGTATCCAGAACCAAAGTCTTACCCTCTTTTTTCACCACCTGAGATCTCATATTGGTAGGCGTGTACAATTCCAGCGCATGTTTTATTTTTTCAAAACTGATTCCGAAATGAAGCCCCAGGCTTGCCGCTGCACAAAGATTGGTGAAATTATATTCTCCAGTCAGTTTTGAAACTGCTTTTACTCCCTGATAAGTCAATCCTACAAAATGTTCTGCAGAAAAAGATTCAAAATTGTAATCTGATGTCTCTTTTCCAAAAGTAATTTTAGGTAAATAATTTTCAGTTTTTTCTACCTGAATAGGATCATTTTCATTAACAAGAACAGTTCTGTTATCATTTTTAAGATAGTCATAAAGCTCAGACTTTCCTTTAATCACCCCTTCAAAACCTCCGAATCCTTCTAAATGGGCTTTTCCGAAATTGGTAATATATCCAAAATCGGGTTGAGCGATGGTACACAGGAATTCAATTTCTTTCTGATGATTAGCTCCCATTTCAATCACAGCCATTTCATGTTCCGGTTTAATGGAAAGAATTGTCAAAGGAACTCCTATATGGTTATTCAGATTTCCAAATGTATACTGTACATTATATTTTTCTGAGAGTACAGCATGAATCAATTCTTTAGTCGTCGTCTTCCCATTACTTCCTGTAAGCCCAATAAAAGGAATGGTAAGCTTGCTTCTATGATAAAGAGACAATTGCTGTAAAAACTCAAGGGTAGATGGAACATAGAAAATATTTTTATCTCTGTTTTCAAACTCCGGAAGTTCAACAATTACGGCCAAAGCTCCATCATCTATGGCTTTTTCCGCTAATGTAGCTGCATTGAAATTCTCACCGGAAAAGGCAAAGAAAATATCATTCTCTGCTATTTTTCTGCTATCGATGGTCACTTTTGCAGCCTGCAGAAATAAAGGATAAAACTGTTCTATATTCATGTGGAAATATATATTTTTTAAAAAGAGGTCATATGCAATCGCCAAATCTATATGAGTATTTTAGACTTTTTAACCAAAGCGATTTCATGGTTCAAAAATAAAAAAACCTTCCGAAAGTTCGGAAGGTTTTTTATAAGTATTTTTTGATAAATATTATCTTCTAGTTCTACCCTTATCGTTAGTTCTGGCATCCTGTGCAACACGGAATCCTACCCAACCATAAGCTCTGTTTTGATTTTTATATCTTCTTTGTCCCGGATCCAGCCAATATGCTGTATCCTGCCAAGAACCACCTTTTACAACTCTAACCTCGTTAGAAATTCCTGAAGTTCTGTCTTTGGTATCTTTTTGTAGTTTCACTCTACCAGCTCCATCTACAACAAAGCTTTGTTTAGGAGCATTGTACATATCGAACCCAGCAGCAGAATCAGAAGCTCTGTAATATTCTAAAGAAGATTGTCTGTCACCATCTCTGTAGTTTCTGTAATCAGCGATAGTTTGTCTTTCGAATTGTCCAGGAAGTCCTTTGTAAACTAATCTTCCGTCAGCCAAAGTATCATATTTGATAGTACCTTCGTCGATCATTTTATAAGTTCCGTCACCGTTTCTTACGATAGCCTGAGGCATGTTTCCTCTATAGTAGTTGAAATCACTGTAATCTTCATCAATGATTGGTCTGTACACATCCGCAGTCCATTCTGAAACGTTCCCGAACATACCGTATACACCAAGATCGTTAGATGGATACTTTCTTACGTCAGAAGTCTGTGCTGAACCGTCATTCTTCCATCCTGAAATCCCTGAATAGTCACCTTTACCCATTTTGAAGTTTTCAAGGAACATTCCTCTGTCTCTTCCTTTGGTACCTCTTAGTCTTTCGATTTCAGGTTTTTTTCCTAGGTATTGGTTATATTCTCTGGTTTTTGCCATACCAAGAGCTGCATATTCCCATTCAACTTCGGTAGGAAGTCTGAACTTCTGTACCATTGCAGAATTTGGAGCTCTGTTAGCTGCAAGCAATCTCTGGTTTGTAGTTTTCATACCAGTTTTTTGCTGCATCCTTTTTTCATTAATATATCCTTGCATTTCAGGATCATTCGATTTGAATTTATCCATGTTGAATGCAGTTCCTCCCTGGTTGTTGGATTCGTTGATATACAAATCTTTGGCAATAATACCAGACTGCATCAAAGCTTTTTCATTCGCTCTATCTGTCAGCCATTCACAGTATCTGTTTGCCTGAGTCCAGGAAACTCCTACCACCGGATAGTAATCAAATTCCGGAGAACGCAGATACGTTTCATTATAATCGTTTCTTGCTAATTTGTTGTCCCACAATAAGGTATCCGGTAATGCACCGTTATAGATTTCCTTAAAACTAGGATCACTTGGTGGGAATACATACTTCAACCATGTCAGGTATTCGCGGTATTCGTAGTTAGTAATTTCTGTTTCTCCGATAAAGAATGAACTTACCTGCATCCTGCGAGGCGTGTTATTCCAATCGTGCATAACATCATCTTTCACTAATCCCATTGTAAAAGTTCCACCTTCTACATATACCATTCCAGGCCACCCCTTCTGCTTTTGTTGCTTTCCTGCAAAAAACCAACCTTGTTTTTCGTTTGGTTTCCAACCCGTTTTACTGACAAATTTTTTGGTACCGCCACCTTTGCTGGTTCCTGATCCGCCACAGCTGGTTAATGCAAGTGTAGAACTTAATGCTATTAATGAAAACAACTTTAGTTTTTTCATAGTCGATATAAATATTTTCAAAGTACAAAGAAAAAATAAATTATTCAATAAATCAAGTAAACATTTGATTTTTTTGAAAAACGTTAACAATTTAATTTTATTGTATCGCAATTTAATTCTAAAATTTTCATTTATTTTGTAATTTAGCAATTTCAATAGTAAACATGAAACGAAAAATTACGCTTTTATCTTTAATCGCTTTTGCATCAACACTTTACGCCCAAAGAAACACCATAGAATGGAATGGATCGAAAATTCAGGATTTTGGCGACACAAAATTAAATCTTCCTAATTTTAAAAATGAGGGTTTTTCTTTCAGCCAAAATAATGTTTTTATAGTAACCAAGCAAAAAATCGGAGAAAAGCAGCTTAAAATTTCAGATCTTGTCTGGGAAAGCGTTCCTACTCAGGATTTATTTGAGTTGGATAAAGGAAGACTCCCTGATTATGATGTAGCAGATGTTTCTTATTATAATTTAGATGGAGACAGCTATGCCAGTATCAGTGTTGCTTTGTTTAAAAATGTAAAAGGCCGTGTTCAGAGATTATCTTCGTTTAATGTTTCAGAAGCCTCTTCATTTGTAAATACTACAGGAACTGTTAATAAGATAGGAACAACCGGCAACCCATTATCAAGTGGTAACTTTTATAAAATAAAAGTTGACAAATCCGGTGTATTCAAAATCACATCCCAGTTTTTAAAAGATAACGGAATCAATCCCGGCTCTGTAAATCCTAAAAATTTCAGAATTTATGGAAACGGAGGGGTACTGCTTCCTGAATATAATCAGGATGCAAGATATGGAGCTTTACAGGAAAATGCCATTCAGGTAGTAGGTGAAGATGACGGGGTATGGAACGATAATGATTATGCTCTTTTCTATGCTCAGGGTCCTGATGGATATAACCTTTACGACACTTCCAATGGAAATGGTTTTAAAAGAAAAGATACCCGGTTCAGCGAAAGAAGTAATAACGTTAAAAATATATATGAAGATTTTTCTTATTACTATATCAACTTTGACAAAGGTTCAGGGAAGAGAGTTCCAACTGTTGATGGAACCCTTCCTGCCCAGCTGATTACAAGATATGACAATTACCAGGTGATCAACAAGGATCAGAAAAACTTGTTGAAAGTAGGAAGAACCTGGGTGGAAGACACTCCTTTCAGCAATGAAAAAACAATAACACTTTCCACCAACTCGCCAATACAGGCCGGTGATGTTATACGATACAGAACTCAGGTGGTAGCTTATAATTCGCAACAGAATACGATTGATTTTAAGATCAATAATTTAAATCCGCATCCACTGCAAACGATTCCTACAGATACTTCATCTTATCAGTATACCTTCTACCCTGTAACCTATTCCGGAACGCTTACCAATCTTACCGGAAATCAGATTACAATGGTTTTGAATCCTGATATTTCTAAAAACCCTAACGGAACTTTCTATTTTGATTATGCAGAAGTTCAGTACAAAGAAAATCTTGCGTTCAATGGTTCACAGATGAACTTCAGGGATTATTCAATTGTAAGTGGAAGTAATACAGATTACGGATTCAGCATTACCAATGCGGCTAATATAGAACAGGTATGGGATGTAACGGATATTACCAATGCCAGCCGAAGAGTGAATAAAGCCGGAGCCGGCGCTTTCAACTTTGCTTATACAGCTGCTGATCAGAATTTCAATAATGAATTTGTGGCATTCCGTGCTGATGCGGCTTTCAGCCCACAGTTTGTAGGAAGAATTTCCAATCAAAATCTTTCTGCCTTACAAAATATAGATTACCTGATTCTGACGGTTCCTGAAATGATGGGCCAGGCACAGAGAATTGCCAACTATCATCAGACTGCTCATAATTATAATGTAGAAATTGTAGACGTTAACAAAATCTATGAAGAATATGGCAGCGGAAGTAAAGATCTTACGGCTATAAGAGATTTCGTCAGCAAACTCAATACTCCTCTTGGCAGACTTCAATACGTATTTATCCTGGGTGATGCTTCATTTGATTATAAAAACAGAGTTCCCAATAATACAAACGTTGTTGCCAGCTACCAGAGTGAACAGTCTTCAGATTACGTATCCTCATTTGTAACGGATGATTATATTGTAATGACCAAACCGCAGACCACATTGTTAATTGAAAACAATTTACCGGATCTGCCTGTAGGAAGAATTCCTGCTGCAAACGCAAGTGAAGCTGGAGATATGATCAATAAAACATTGGCTTATTACAACAAACTTCAGGGGCAGTCAACTCCTTTCGGAGACTGGCGTATGCGACTTGACTTTGTAGTGGATGATAATGATGAGGGAGGAGGTCCGTTTCATAATGTAATGAACAGTTCTCTGGCCGGCATATTTGAACAACCGGGACAGACGGAACTTAAAGAATATAATGTTAAAAAGTTATATATGGATGCCTTTACCGCTCAGAGTACCTCTGGAGGTCGAAGATATCCACAGGTAAACCAGGCTATTTCCAATGCTATCGGAAACAGTTTATATCTGTTTTATTTCGGACATGGAGGAATCAATGGCTGGGCACAGGAAAGAGTATTAACAACTACTGAGGTTCAGAATGCCAATAACTTCTCTAATGTATACAGCAGATTCCCGTTTGTTTCTACCATCACCTGTGAATTTACATTATGGGATGAGCCTGCAACCAATTCTGTAGGGGAACAGTTTATCAAAATGAAACAGGGAGGTGCATCAACAATGATTACTTCCAGCCGTGCTATTGGTGTAGATTACGGACGTGATTTCACGAATACATTTACCCAGAATATTTTTAAACTAACGAATGACGATTTCAATACGTTAGGAAATGCCCATTTACTGGCTAAAAAACAGAAGGGACCAAACAATAACCATTTAAAGGTAAACTTCCTGGGTGACCCTGCTATGAAATTAAGCAGACCTCAAAGACTTCTTACCATTGATAATATTGAAACTCCCGTTCCGGGACTGATCAGAGGATTGGATTTCGTGAAAATAAAAGGACACATCAATAATCCGAACGGAACATTGAACAATACCTTCAACGGGAAAGTCAGCATCAATATTTTTGATAAGAGATTAAATAAGAAAACATTAAATAATACCGGTGTTTTAACCCCGGTTTTAGATTATACAGAGGAGGGAAGTGCTATTGTAAAAGCTGCCGGAACTGCTGTAAACGGAGTATTCACTGCAGAATTCTATGTTCCTAAAGATATCAACTATGCGGTGGGACAGGGAAGAATTTTAGCCTATGCAGACAACAAGTCAACGGATGTTTTCAACAACCAGGCGGTGCAAGTAGGTGATATCAACCCTAATGGAATCAATGACAGCCAGCCTCCAAAAGTAAAACTGTATATGAATAACACCAACTTTGCAGATGGTGGAATTACCAACCAGAATCCAATGCTTCTTGCCTGTCTTACAGATGACACAGGAATCAACTCTACAGGTTCAGGGGTAGGTCACGATATTACCACGTACCTGGACGGGCAAATTATCAATACCGTTGTTTTAAATGATTTTTACTCTGCAGGAGAAGGAAACGGATGTTTAAATCCAAGTCTTGCTGACTACCAAAAAGGAAATGTAACCTATCCTTTCAGAAATTTAGCGATTGGACAACACCAACTGACATTTAAAGTTTGGGATATAAACAATAATTCTACATCTGCTACGTTAAATTTTGAAGTTAAAGATGAATCTGACCAACACCTGACGATCAACCGTCCGCTGAACTGGCCAAATCCATTTACAAATAAAACCTATATTCAGTTTGAACACAATTGTGATGATATTCTGGATGTGAACGTACAAATTTATACTATAACCGGAAGATTGGTAAGAACTTTATCGCAGCCGGTAGTCGCAGAACCTTTCCTACAGGGCTTTAGAACCCCTCGTCAGGCAATAGAATGGGACGGAAGAGATGATTTTGGGTCAACAGTAGCAAAAGGTACGTATATTTTTAAGATATTTGCAAAAAGTCAAAATCAAGAAAAATGCAAAGGAAGTGCTACAGCTGTAGAAAAAATGGTACTTTTGAAATAATTAAATAATACATAGACAATAATATTAACAAAAAACTGATAATATATAAAAGACAACATATGAATTTAACTACTAAACTGCTTTTAGGATTTGGTTTGAGTGCTGGTTTTTTAGGCTATTCGCAAGATTTAGGTAAAGTAAACCCAGTTCTTACCGGAGCTCCTTTCCTAAGAATTGCGCCTGATGCGAGATCAGGAGGTATGGGAGATCAAGGGGTGGTAACCTCTCCGGATGCATTTTCACAATTCTGGAATGCGGCTAAATATCCTTTCAGCAGAACAAGTTCTTCCGTAGGTCTTAACTATACGCCTTACATGGGGAAACTTACCAATGATGTATTCTTATTATATGCTTCGTTCCATAAGTTTTTGGGGCAGGAAGAGAGATCTACAATCTCTGCAAGTATCTATTATTTCAACATGGGACAGGTAGACCTGACTCAGTTGGTAGGTACAGAAATTGCATCAATGGGTACATCAAAACCAAACGAATTCTCAATTGACGTTGCTTATGCTTTGAAGCTTTCTGATTCATTCTCTGGTGCTGTTACCGGTAGATTTATCCGTTCAGACTTAGCCGGAGGATTCAACACAGACACTACACTTAAAGCAGCAAACAGTTTCGCAGTAGACGTTTCAGCATACTATACCTCACCAAGATTCTCCAGTATCGGAGGATATGATGGTAAAGTGAATGCAGGTTTAGCTATTCAGAATGTAGGTCCGAAACTGGATTATACAGGAAATGAAGAGTCAAGATCTTATCTTCCTACAATGGCAAGATTAGGAGTTGGGTATGACATGTACCTGGATGATATGAACAGAGTTGGAATTTCTGTAGAAGGTTCAAAACTTTTGGTTCCCGGATCTGAATATGCAGGAATTGATCCAAATACAAGACAGCCTATTTATCAAATCCCGAATGTAGGGCCAATGGCTGGTATTGGAAAATCTTTCAAAAATAAAAACAGTATCATGTACAGTGGTGCTTTAGAATATTCTTATGACAATGCATTTTCTGTAAGAGGAGGTTACTTCCATGAAAGTGAAGAGCAGGGAGCAAGACAGTTTGCTACAGCGGGTGTTGGTTTAAGATACCGTTCTTTCGGGCTTGATCTTTCTTACCTGATCAACATGTCTAAAATCAACAGTGCATTGGATAACACGCTTCGTTTCGGTCTTACCTGGAACATCGGAGAAGAAACATCCAACAACGATCGTTAAAAAAAGCTACAGCTATATAAAAAAAGCCTCATACATTGTATTGAGGCTTTTTTATATCAATTGTGAAAGGGTCAATTCGCTTCGCTTGTCAATTTCTTTTACATACTATAAAAATTCACCATTCACTTTGCGAAGCAAAATTCACTATTGACCTTTAAATAATGTAATGGTATACTCAAGAAGTCTCCCATCTCCATAATCTCCATGTCCCGGAACTACAATTTTCACGTCGGGATATTCTTTTTTTACTTTTTCAATGGTATTTGACCACGCAGAGACATTTGCATCTCCTAAATATCCTTTGCCCGCCTCAAGCTCTTTCAACAAACAACCTCCAAACAGAATATGTTCACTTGGGAAATATCCAACAGCATTATCTCTTGTATGACCTTCTCCGAAATACTTAGCAATAACATCCTTATCACCCACTTTCAGAATCACAGAATCATTAAAACTGTTTTCAGGGACAACGAAATTATTTTCTTTGGCTAGTTCTATTGTTTTAGCATTGGAATAAGAAGGAATATTCTTTTTATGAAAGGCCAGCAATCCTCCTAAACTATCATCATGAAAATGAGTGGGAATCACTGCATTGATTTTCGCATGAAGTTTTTCATTGATCCATTGTATCAGCTCATCTGAACCTGTATCATTAGTAGGTGTATCAAAAACAATAGTTTCATTATGGTCTTTTACAATCAATCCGTTACAGGGAACATTCCCGAAATCATTGGTCTGCTTAAAAGAAGTATGAATAAATGTGTTTTCTGAAATCTGGGTGATGATCAGAGTTTTTGATTCATAAATTTTCTTTGCCTTAAAACTGCTTTTCTTCTGTGAAATACAGCTTAACATGATAAAAGAAAACAAAATGGCTAATATATTTTTACTGATGATCTTCATAAAATGATAATTTAAGCTTGAGATAAGCTAAGGTAAGAATTCGTGGAACAAGATTTGTTAGCTGTTGTGTTAAAAATAACCAATTATGAGTTGTGAATCATTCATATGTTTCTTCTGTCAATTTATTTTTAAATAGTACTACAGCTCAATTAAAAAAATATAATATTTAAGTTTACAAAAGTCTTTCTTTTATGGCGATTTTCTTAAATTCAATAGCTATTTTTGTAGTATGAACTATTCGGCAGAGCTAAAAAAATTTGTAACCAGCCAGTATGTATATTCTGCTATCAGAATTACATTAGCTACTGTTCTGCCTTGTTTAGTCCTCGCCCACTTCGGGCTTTTGAAGGAATATTTTCTTTTCCCTCTAGGAACCAGCTTTGTAGCTCTTACAGATCAGCCCGGGCCTTTCATCAGAAGAAGGAATGCCCTTACTTTTGCAATCCTCTGTTTTGTTTTTGTCGCGCTCATCGCAAGTCTTGTGATGAATATCAAAATATTGGTAATCCTGGAAGTCATCGTATTTGGGATGTTTTTCTCCCTGATCGGAGTTTACGGTCAGAGATTGGCGGCAGTAGGTTCACTATCACTCGTTGTACTTGCCATTTTTATTGACGGTCATCTTACAGGAAGTAATATCTTTAAAAGTCTGCTGATCTTTGCTTCAGGCTGTATTTGGTTTTTGCTCATATTCCTTATTGTAACGACAATCCGTCCATATAAACTGGCAAGCCAGATGATTGGGGAAAATTATCTTCAGCTGGCCGAGTTTTTAAAGATTAAAGCTAATTATTATCAGAAAAATCCGGATTTTAATAAACTGACCACTCAGGTTATTGCAAAACAGATTGCAATAAAAAACTTACAGGAAGACACCAGAGAAACTGTTTTTAAAACAAGAACTATTGTCAATGAATCTACAACAACCAGTCGTTTATTGATGCTGATGTTTTTGAATTCCATGGACCTTCATGAGAAGCTGATGACTTCCGAAAGCGATTATCAGAAGCTTCAGCAGAGTTTTGAGGACAGTATGATCCTTGTTAATATCCATGATTATCTCAATCTTTTGGCAGAGGAGATCACCAATATCGGAATTGCCCTTCAAAGTGGTACCAGAGCAAAGCCGATGGTAAATCTGGAACAGGAATTAAAAAGTCTTAATTACAATTATTTCGAACTCAGAAATAAACAGCTTTCTCCTGATAATCTGGAAAATTTCATGATCCTGCGCCAGATCCTGATGCGTATCTATGAAATTACGAAAGAAATCAACGAGATCTATAAAGTATTTTCTCAGAATATAAAACTGGCAAAAAGTTTATCCACGGGATTAGACTTGAAAAAATTCATGCCTAATGAACCCAAACTCAATGCTAAGGTTTTAAGAAATAATATTTCGTTATCCTCTTCCCATTTCCGCCATGCGATAAGAATTACAACGGCTTTGCTGCTGGGGTATATTTTCTCGATGTTTGATGTTCTGGGACTGGGACATACGTATTGGATATTAATTACCATTACAGCCATTTTAAAACCAGCTTACTCCATCACGAAACAGAGAAACCTGCTCCGTCTCTATGGCACAATTGCAGGGGCCAGCATTGCTTACGCCATTCTGCATTTTGTACATATTAACGGTGTTTTACTCGCTATTCTGCTTATCAGTATGATTATGTGTTTCAGTTTTCTGAAAGGACGTTATTTCTGGGCGGTATTATTCATGACAATTTATGTTTTCCTGAGTTTTAATTTTTTAAATCCAGGGAAAGTCAATATCATTTTTAAAGACAGAATATTTGATACAGCGATTGCGGGAATCATTGCTTTTGTAGTATCTTATATAGTACTGCCAGTTTGGGAACATACCCAAAACCTGGATCTGATGAAGAAGTCTGCAGCAGACAACCTTATCTATTTTCAGAGTGTGATTTCCAAATTCTTACAGGGAAATTTTGATCTTGAAGATTATAAGGTAAAGCGAAAAAATGCGATCATTTCTTTGGCCAACCTTTCTGACAATTTTCAGAGAATGATTTCGGATCCTAAAAATCAGCAGAAAAAACTGGAAGTTGTTCATCAGTTTGTGGCAACATCACACCTGATCACAGCATATACCGCTTCTCTTTCTCAATATTCCAAGAGTAATGAACAATATCCTGAAATAGATGCTGAAAGCTGGAGCCGGAAGATTGAAGCTGAAATGCAGCAAACTTCTGCCCTCCTCAACGGAAATGACATCAACGAAACCTTGAAAATGGAAAGCCGCCTTGAGCCGGAAGATTCTTCCATTGAAGATATGCTTCTGAAAAGAAAAACCGAGATTGAGGAAAATGACATTGTAGACAGAAGAGATCCAGATAAAATATCCCATTTAACGGAGCTTAAAAACATCCATGATATTCTGGAACTGATCTATGATGTAGCAAAAGAACAGAGAAAAGTAATCGAGAAGTACAAAAACGAGACAGATCCTACTCCTCCACAATCGTAAAGCAGTAGTCATCGAAAAACTCTACCCTGGCCTTGAATTCATCTGAAAACTGGTCGTCATAGACACGGCAGCTTATTTTATGAAGATGCTTCAGCTCGAAAGGCTTCACCTCATAGTTTTTCTTTAAAGACCAATATTTTGAGTGGTGAATTTTATACATACTTTCTTTTACACTCCATATAATTGTATAAAAAGTATGTGCTTTATCTTCAGGAATAAAACCGCGCTCATTTTCATAGGTAAATTTATCGATCACCCTTAAAATCTTAGGATTGAACTTTTCTACATCAATCCCTATTTTATTTTTAGAAATGGCAATGGCAGCAAAGGGAAAAGAATGCGTAATGGAAATCTCTGCATCGTTGGGAGAAAGAAAAGGCTCTCTTTCTTTATATAAAATCTTAGAATTGGGCTTTAATCCTTTCAGGAGCTTGCGTACCATCAGGACTTCCAATAATTTTTTAGGATGATAATCTTTTACCTTCTCAGCATTTTCCGGTTCCAGAAGCTTATGGATATCCAATTCTTCACTTTCATCATACTTCCAAACAAGGATGGTGGCATTATCATCTGAAAAATCTCTGTAGAGTGGCATTCTTTTTTATATGAGACAAAAATACTAAAAAAAGCTTGAAGCTGGGAGCTGGAGAATGGAAGTTACTATTTGTTATAAAAATAATTTGTAAACCAGATAAAAGAAATTGTCGATAAAAAACAAACTCTTTGTTTCCTTAATATTTATAAACCTCCAGCTTCCCGCTCCCAACATCCAGCTTAATTATTTAGATTGATGATTCACATCATTTCTATGCTCTACAATTTCAAGATTTGCATCTACAAAATAGGCGCTTCCGAATCCGTTTACATAAGATCCCTTTACAGGCTGCAAGGCAATTAAAATAAAATCTCCCATTTCAGAAATGACATCCACTACTTTACCATGAGTCTCTTTAAGTTGGGCAACTACAGTATTCCATACTTCAGAATCTCTTTCAATCTGAGACGCTCCTGCTTCAATAGTCAGCCTTTCACGGGCATAGATCTGCTTCGTTGCTGATTCATCTTCAATAAACATGATGGATGTTTTTCTTCCGTCAGCAAGGTTTTTAGTATGTTTTGCCATGAAAGATACCAGGATATAAAATGTATGCTCTACTTGAGCAAAAGGAGCATAGCTTGAATTGGGATTCCCTTCTGCATCTACAGTAGCCAGAATAATACTTTTTGAAGCATTGATGAGTTCCTGTACTTTTGGAGCAACAGGTTTGATTTTCTTTTCTGTATGAGTATGGTTCATAATATATTTATTTATCAGTTAAAATTAATTATTTATATTAAGACTAAATAATATTAATTCATGTTTAATCTCATAAAACTGAACTTGATCTGCCGTTTTTATATCTTAATTATTAATCGTAATTTTGCCTTTCGTAATCAATTGAATTTAAAATTATTCATTACATATGAGTACTACAACACAATACGTTCCTTATAAAGTTAAGGATATCTCCCTTGCAGAATGGGGTAGAAAAGAAATTACCCTTGCAGAAGCAGAAATGCCTGGTTTGATGTCTATCCGTGAAGAATACGGACCATCTCAGCCACTGAAAGGAGCAAGAATCGCAGGATGTCTTCACATGACAATCCAGACGGCTGTGCTTATCGAGACATTGGTAGCTTTAGGAGCTGAAGTTACCTGGTCATCTTGTAATATTTTCTCTACACAGGATCACGCTGCTGCTGCTATTGCTGCTGCTGGAATTCCGGTGTATGCCTGGAAAGGTTTAAATGAAGAAGAATTTGACTGGTGTATTGAGCAGACTTTATTCTTTGGTGAAGACAGAAAGCCATTAAACATGATTTTGGATGATGGTGGAGATTTAACAAACATGGTTTTTGATAAATACCCTGAATTCACAAAAGATATCAAAGGTCTTTCTGAAGAAACCACTACAGGTGTTCACAGACTGTATGAAAGAATGAAGAACGGAACTTTAGTAATGCCTGCAATCAACGTAAACGATTCAGTAACTAAATCTAAATTCGACAACAAATACGGATGTAAAGAATCTGCTGTAGATGCAGTAAGAAGAGCTACAGACGTAATGTTGGCCGGAAAAAGAGTGGTAGTTTGCGGATACGGAGATGTTGGTAAAGGTACTGCAGCTTCATTCAGAGGAGCTGGTTCTATCGTTACTGTTACTGAAATTGACCCAATCTGTGCGCTTCAGGCTGCTATGGACGGGTATGAAGTAAAAAGATTAGACACTGTAGTAGACAACGCTGATATCATCATCACTACAACAGGTAACTTCAATATCGTAAGAGGAGAACACTTCCTTAAAATGAAAGATAAAGCTATCGTTTGTAACATTGGACACTTCGATAACGAAATCGATATGGCTTGGTTAAACAAAAACTATGGTCAGACTAAATCTGAAGTGAAACCTCAGGTTGATATTTATACTATTGAAGGAAAAGAAGTGATCATCCTTGCAGAAGGTAGATTGGTAAACTTAGGATGTGCTACTGGCCACCCAAGTTTCGTAATGTCTAACTCTTTCTCTAACCAGACTTTGGCTCAGATCGAATTATGGAACAACTCTGCAGCTTATGGTAATGAAGTATATATGCTTCCTAAGCACCTGGATGAAAAAGTAGCAGCTTTACACCTTAAGAAATTAAGCGTAGAACTTGAAACTCTTTCTCCTGAGCAGGCTGAATATATCGGTGTAGATGTAAAAGGGCCATTCAAGCCTGAATACTACAGATACTAAGATTTAAATAAAACATGATATGATCCCACTATTTCTAAGATAGTGGGATTTTTTATGGAGTGCCGCAGGGCAATTCCTTATTTTTGTCAGCTAAAAAAATAACATGAAAAACTACTTATTTCTGGGAATGATGAGCGCTGTTGTATTCCTTAACAGCTGCAGCGGCAATGATGATAATGAGGGAACCAATAATCCTTCCGAACCAAAAATGTTATTAAGTAAAATCACTACAGTTTACTATGATAATCCATCACAGCCTCAAACCAGCGTAGAAACCCTTGAATACAATAGTCAGGGACAGCTTATAAAAACTTCGTCTGCCTATGGAACTTCCACATTTGAATACAATAACGGGAAACCTGTAAAGATAAATCATTATAATACCAACCAGACACTGGAATACTATTCTGCTTTTAATTATAACGGAGATCAGCTGGCAAGCGTTAAAGCAATCTACAACACTCATCCGGATTACAACAGAACGATTACCTATAATTATAATACCAACGGACAGGTGATCTCTACATCTCTTTGCCAGTCGCCAGACTGTTCCAATCCCATCGTTGATACGTATGCTTATAATGGGAACAATATTTCATCAGAGATTTCAGAGGGTGGAGGATCCAGCACTAAAGTTGTGTATTCCTACGATGATAAACTGAACCCATATACCAATCTCAATAAGTATATTAGAATTATGATGGGCAGAGCTATTGTGATGAGCCCCAATAATTATCTGATAGAAAAGGTAAGCTACAAAAGTAACGGGACCTGGATACAAAACCAAACCAGAACCTCTACGATAGAATACAACAGCGCCGGTTTACCTACTCAGGTAGTCTCAAAAGAAGCCAACGGAAACCTTTCAGCTCAGTATAATTACGAATATATCACTCAATAATAACAGACTCTCCAATTTTGGGGAGTTTTTTTATGAGCTGATCCCGCTATCCGCTCATACTCCTCACACCAGCACTGTCACCCTGAGCGAAGCCTAAGGGTCTCAACGCAAGTTCCGGGGTAACCGCTTCTATCGGGGGCTAGGGGAAAATTTTGAATTATAGATTATGAGCTATGAATTTGGAGGTATTCTATACATATTCAATAAGAACGGACTATAATCCTGAGCTTAGACGAAGGGAATCCGTTTTTATAATAAAATCAACCGGCTTTAGCCAAAACTTAAAATCCATGAATATAACAATCCGTATTTTTCCCATATTTCCCCTCTGCTAGAGCTCTATTTATAAAAAATGAATATCTTAGCCCTCTTAAATAAAACATTAAACTATGAAAAAACAAAGAGTATCGAATGCATTCGTCGCTGCATCATGGGTAGCATTGGGAGCAGGAATGATTGGTTTCATCGTCGGTCTTGCAAGAGCTGAAATGC
This sequence comes from Chryseobacterium sp. D764, assembly GCF_019317325.1. Lineage (NCBI taxonomy): Bacteria > Pseudomonadati > Bacteroidota > Flavobacteriia > Flavobacteriales > Weeksellaceae > Chryseobacterium > Chryseobacterium sp. D764. The sequence continues at coordinate 1,900,521 of NZ_CP079219.1, forward strand.
TGCTGAATGAAAAAGGATATTATTTTACTATTCTTCTTTATGGCCTATTTGCCGTTGTTTCTCTACAAAAAGCAGTACGTGACAGGTTAGAAAATATTCAGGTAACAGACATTTATTACGGGATCTGCTGGTTTGCTACATTATCATCTATTGTATTGCTGGCCATTGGACTTTGGAATGCCACTATTCTTCCGAGTGAAAAAGGTTTTTATGCCTTTGCCTTTCTGCTCGCTCTCTTCGGAGCCATCGCAGTCCAGAAAAATACACGTGACAATATGCTTCAGGAATAAAATAAAACTCTCCAAAACGGAGAGTTTTTTATTTGATCAAAATAAAAAATAATTAAAACATTAACGAATAATATTACTAATATTTTAAAATTTCCATATATTTATATCATAAAATAGAGATATAATTAAAAATATTCACTCATTTCTATTTTCACCTTAAAACTAATACCATAAACTATAATCATGATTTTAAAAAAAATCTCATTACTCATTTTCCTATTGTTGATACTCACAATAAAAGCACAAAATGAGTTCATCACCATTTGGAAACCCCAAAATGCACAGCTCATTAAATTTCCCGGCCGAGGAACTAACTTCCAGGTGTCATGGGAAGAGGTAGGATATCCGCAACATACCGGAACAATGCACAATGTAACCTCAACTACTGAATTTACTATCAACTTAGGAACACCATTAAATCCATCTTCTGCCCAGGCCAGCTACAGAATCAAAATTAGTGACGGAACCGGCAGCTTTGATCAGGTGAGGTTTTTTGATAATACAATAATTCCCACTTATAATGCCCCTGACCGCACGAAAATCACACAAATTACTCAATGGGGAAATATAAAATGGAAAAGCTTTGACAATGCTTTTGTATTCTGCGACTATATGGATGTGACAGCTACTGATGTACCAGACCTCAGTATGGTAACCAGTTTGCGTCAGATGTTTTATTTATGTACTTCATTACTCGGCAATCCTTCTTTCAATACATGGAACACCTCTACAATTACAGATATGTATTATATGTTTGGTGATGATTATCTCTTTAACCAACCATTGGGAAACTGGGATACTTCCAATGTTACAGATATGTCATATATGTTTGACAATACAGCATTCAACCAGCCTTTGGGAAAATGGAATACCGCAAAAGTTACCACCATGGAGCATATGTTCCATACTGCTCACAACTTCAATCAGGATATTCAAAACTGGAATACAGGAAATGTCACTAATATGAATGAAATGTTCCATGACACCGCTTTTAACCAAAATATTGGAAGATGGAATCTAAGTTCATTAACAACCGCTACCGGTATGTTTCTCAACTCTGCTATGAGCTGCCTGAATTATGATAAAACCCTTTACGGATGGAGTCAAAGCTCATCAACACCTGCTAATATTAATCTATCAAATGCATCACCATTGGTCTATTCTCATGCTGATGCTGTAGCTGCAAGAAATTATTTAATCAATAATAAAGGCTGGACGATATCCGGTGATGTTTACAATGGACTCTGCAATCAAACACTTTCAACTTCTGAAACGGCAACCATCAATACAGCTTCCATTTATCCCAATCCTGTAAAAGATCATATTTATCTGAAAAACATTCCGAAGCCGGAAAGTTATATTATAACTGATATGAGTGGAAGAACTGTTGCCAAAGACAATCTGAAACATGAAGAAATTACTGTCAGACTTTTGTCTCCGGGAAATTATATTCTGCAGGTCTTGACAGAGAATAAGATTCATTCATTTCCATTCATTAAACAATAACCTAATACCATAAAACGATAATCATGATTTTAAAAAAAATTCCAACACTCATTTTTCTTTTGCTGATATTCCTGGTAAAGGCACAAAATGAATTTATCACGGTATGGAAACCCAGTCTTACCCCGCCTTCCTATCCTTATGCAGGAATTCCTGTTAACTCAAATAATAATCAAATCTGGTTTCCAGGAAGAGGAACAAACTATCAAATCTATTGGGAAGAAATAGGCTATCCTTCACACAATGCGACCTTAACGAATGTAACTTCTGCTTATCAGACCCTGATCGATTTCGGAGTTCCGCACAACCCCAATCCATCAGATGCCACTTACCGGTTAAAAGTAAGTAATGGAAACGGAAATTTTCACCAGATAAGATTTGCTGACTGGGACATATTTAATGACAACGGAATTGTAGGAGATGTTCATAAAATACAATTGATAGAACAATGGGGAAATATTCAGTGGTCTTCTATGGAACAGGCATTTCAGGCATGCAAAATTTTAGATTTTACCGCCACAGACATTCCTGATCTGAAGGAGGTAACTGATTTGTCTTACATGTTTTCAGGTTGTTATGGCTTAGTGGGAAATCCTACTATAAATAACTGGAATACATCCAATGTAACTACATTACTTGGAACATTTACAGGATGTTTCGTTTTTAATCAGCCGGTTGGAAACTGGAACACTTCCAATGTAACCATAATGGCTATCACGTTCAATGTAGCTAAACTTTTCAATCAACCATTAGATAACTGGGATACTTCTAAAGTAACTTCTACTACGGCTATGTTTAATGGAGCCGCTGAATTCAACCGCCCTATTGGAAACTGGGATATGTCTAATAATCTTGATTCAGAGTTTATGTTTTCCGGGGCTACGAAATTTAATTATCCCCTTAAAGACTGGAATACTTCAAAAATCATAGAAATGAATCATATGTTTAATGGTGCAAAAGCTTTCAATCAGGATATATCTATGTGGAATACAAGCAGTGTCACCATTATGAATGGTATGTTTTATAATGCTGAGAATTTTAACAGCAATATTTCCAATTGGGATACCAGAAAAGTAGAATGGATGCAGGACATGTTCAACGGAGCAAAAAGCTTCAATCAGGATATAGGAAAATGGAATGTCAGTTTAGTAAAAAGTATGAACAGCATGTTCAACAATGCCATTGCTTTCAACCAGAACCTGGGAAAATGGAATCTCAGTTCATTATTGTACGCTTCCAATATGTTCAAAAATTCTGCGCTGAACTGCCAGAATTATGACAGCACGCTGTATGGCTGGAGCCTGAATCCTTCAACACCAAATGACATTAGCCTAACCTCAGTTTCTCCTCTTACTTATTCCCATAATGCAGCAGTAACTGCGAGAAACAATCTGATTAACAATAAAGGCTGGGCAATCAGTGGAGATACATATAACGGAGAATGTCAATCCTTCCTTGGAACTTCTGATGTAAAGATAAAAGGTGAAATCAATATCTACCCAAATCCTGCCACAGACATTATTTATGTAAAAAATTCCAATGCTAAAGACTTTAAAATTATTGACGCTAGCGGAAGAATCGTTTCAAGTGGAGATCTGGCGAGTGAGCAGATCAATATTCAAGCTTTAATTCCAGGGAATTATATTTTACAGCTTTATTCAAAAGAGAATATCCGGAATTTAAAATTCATAAAGAAATAACACTGAACATGCTATTAAAAAAAATTTCAACACTCTTTTTTCTAATACTGATTTTCATGGTGAGAGCTCAGGATGAATTTATCACGATCTGGAAACCTGCTTCTACGGCATTACCTGCAGTAAATGTAGACGCTCCCTATCAGGCTAGTCCTCAGCAAATATGGTTTCCCGGGATTGGTGATAATTATGATATTTACTGGGAGGAAATAGGCTATCCCCAGCACAACGGCTCTCTTACCAATGTCACTTCTACGAAACAGGTCCTGATTGATTTTGGCATATCACTTTCAGACGGAAATGATGCAAAATACAGAGTAAAAGTAAGTAATGGAAATGGGGAGTTCAAACAAATAAAATTCGGGTCACCACAGATGATGACACTTCCTGAGCAGTTATTTCCTATCTGGCAGATCAATGGAAATACAGACAAATTACTGGAAATAGAACAATGGGGAAATATTTCATGGACAACAATGAACAGTGCATTCAGTTTGTGCAGGCTAATGATTCTTACCGCAACAGACAGTCCTGATCTTAATAATGTTGATGATGCTTCTTTTATGTTTTATGGTACAACCAGCTTTATGGGTGCCAGCTCCATGCAAAACTGGGAGACTTCGAAAATCAAAAATTTCAGTTTTATGTTTTCGCTTTTATTTGATGTTTCTCCGGTAACAATTACAGATCAGTTTAATCCACCCTATCTTGACAGTTGGAATATGTCTTCTGCTACAAACCTTAGCTATATGTTTGGAAACAGGACCGTTTTTAACCAAACTCTCAATAGCTGGGACGTTTCAAAAGTGACAGATATGAGCTGGATGTTTGGGCAGTGTTTAAGTTTCAATCAACGTCTGGACAACTGGGATACTTCTAGTCTTGAGGATATGCATTTTATGTTTCATGTGATCCCTGTTTTCAATCAGCAGCTCAATTGGAATACGTCTAAGGTTACCAATATGGCTCATGTTTTTCATGGTTGTTCAACCTTTAATCAACCTTTGGAAAACTGGGACATGACCAAGGTCACCAGAATAGACCAGATTCTCAACGGTGCTTCAAGTTATAATCAGCCCCTAGGGAACTGGAACTTAGCTTCTGTTACAATTGCTAATGCTGCATTAAATTTAGCTGCGCTCAATTGTGAAAATTACAGCAAAACACTTCTGGGATGGGCAGACAACCCCAATACGGCAAACAACGTTGCATTAGGTCCTGTAACAGGATTTAAATACGCTTCAAACGTGGCAGATAAAAGAGATATTCTTATCAATAAAGGCTGGATTATGACCGGTGATACAGTAGGAAACTGTTTACTGTCTTCATCTGATTTAAAACTGAATAAAAAACTTTCACTTTATCCTAATCCAGCAGTGGATGATATTCATATTGAAGGATTAAAGGACATGAAAAGCTATAAAATTTATGATGCAAGCGGAAGGCTTGTGAAAGAAGGAAATCCTAATAATGATATGATTAATGTAAGCTCTTTACCTAAAGGAAATTACATTTTACAGCTCATTCTAAAAGAAAAAACAATTTCTTCAAAATTCATTAAGAAATAAAAACAAAAAAGCCTCGCTGAAAAGTGAGGCTTTTATTTTGAGTTTAAAGATAAGCTATTTGTCAAAATGATTTGGATGCTGGGCTTTGATATCCTCTACCGTTCCTAATACTTTATCTTTTAGGGAATCTTGGTATTTCTGAAGTTTTGCTGCTACTTCTTCATTTCCGCTTCCTAAAATTTTTGCCGCTAAAATTCCTGCATTCAAAGCACCGTTTAAAGCTACAGTAGCTACCGGAATTCCGCCGGGCATCTGAAGAATAGATAAAACAGAATCCCATCCGTCTATTGAATTACTGGACAAGATCGGAACCCCAATTACCGGAAGTGTTGTACAGCTTGCCACCATTCCCGGAAGGTGTGCCGCCCCTCCGGCTCCGGCTACGATTACTTTCAACCCTCTTTCCTGAGCGGTTTTTGCATAATCGAACATTCTTTCCGGTGTTCTGTGTGCTGAAACTACAGTTAGTTCATAAGGGATATCCAGGCTTTTAAGAAAATTTGCAGCCTGCTCCATGATCGGCAGATCACTCTGACTGCCCATAATAATTCCTACCATCTTCAATTTTATTAGATCTTCAAAGATAAAAAAATAAAGCGGGAAGTTGGAAGAAGGAAGCAGGAAGTTCTTTTATCACAATCAAACAAAATCCAATCAATCATCAATTATTTCCCCTTTTCCCATCTGTATCATCAAAAATTAAAACAACTGTACCCATTCTTTTTTCTTCAAAACCTCTACATTTGTGTGTTACACTACTTATTTACATTGAAAGACTATAAACTTATTTTTGCTGTTCTTACCGTTGCTATGGTCTGGGGAACTACATTTTTGGCTATACGTGTAGCTGTGGAAACCATTCCTGCCTGGTTTGTAGCAGGAATCCGTCAGTTTTTGGCTTCTCTCATTATGCTTGTCGTTCTACTTTCGAGAAAGGAATTCAAATGGATTGGCTGGAAAAGCTTAGGATATCAGGTTGTTTTTTCTTCCCTGATGTTGGTTGTCGCTAATGGTATGACTACAGTCGCTGAGGAAACTGTTTCGAGCAGTCTTGCCTCACTGATCAGTGCCTGCTCTCCTATCCTTGTTTTTTTGGGAAGTGTAGCTGTGGGATTACAAAAATTCAGTTTACGGGCTCTTAGTGGCGTCTTGTTATGTTTCAGCGGAATTCTTTTTATTTTTTGGGATGGACTGCAAGATCTTGCCAACCCTGATTACAGAATGGGGATGATTTTCCTCTTCTGTGCCATTGCAGGCTGGGCTTCCGGAACCATTTTCACCAAAAAATTAAATATCCAGAGCGGAAATATAACGTTGAATCTGTTCTATCAGTTCCTGTTTGCAGGGGTTGTTCAGATTATTTTTGCATTCCTGTTTTCTGAAAATTATAACTTTGGAAACTGGTCTGTAAAGAGTATTTCAGCCATGTTATACCTTTCTGTTTTTGGTTCAGTAGCCGCTTTTTTTGCCTTCCATTATGCACTGACAAAAATTTCGCCGGTACAGGTTTCTATTCTGGCCTATATCAATACCATCATTGCTATATTTTTAGGCTGGCTGACTATGGATGAGAAAGTGACTTTCAAGTTTATTCTTGCAGCTGTTATGATCATCTGTGGCGTTTTTATTATTAATTACAAACCGGAGATGTTCAGGAGGCAGAAAGTATCATAATATGTGAAAAATTTCCTCATTTTTTTATTTGCTGTATTGCATTTCTAACCATTAAATTCGATTAAAATTTATAGGTAAGTATCAGAATTTCTTTACATTTGTCAAAACACAACTTTATAACCATGAAGCAAAAACTATCCATCATTACTGTTTTACTTCTTCCTGCATTTTATCTTTCTCAAAAAGCAGAGCCCAGGGAAGATATCAAACTGAAAAGTTTTGATTACAAAATCTATATTCAAAACAAAAAAGACAAAGAAACGAATCAGGAAGTATATCTGATTCCTAATAAAGGGGATACTATCAGAGAAAATGCTCTTGTTAAAAAAATATCAGGGGAAGAAACTCACAGAGGTATTTACAGAATTAACAACGCAGAAATTCATTTTGTAGATATTGATCTTACCACAGAAAAAATCAACCATAAAATCTATAGTCCCAATAAAAAAGGAGTGCTAACATTAGTCAAAGAAAATTCAAATCTGACCTCTTATCCCAAGGATCTTCCTCCAAAATTTAAAGACAATAAACCTCCGCATCCTGAATTCGAAGGTGGTGAAGCAGCATTGTATCAATGGATTGAAAAAAACATATATCCGGCCTTGGAAAAGAAATATAAGAAAAAAGAGAAAGGAAATTCTGTTCTTATTTTAGATATAGAGCCAAACGGAGTTCCAACTTTTGTGGAAATAAAAAATTTGAATATTTCTGATACCATCAAAAAACAACTCACCAATATCGTAAAAACATCTCCTGTCTGGAAGACCAATATACAAGGGTTTGACGTGTCGGGAATTGTCTTTATTCCTTTAGAATACTAAAGAACATCATCAGGGAGTATTTTCATATTCCCTCCATTTTTCCTATATTGTATACTCCAACCTATACAATATGCTGAAAAACACATTTTTTTTATTTCTGGTCGCCTCTTTTTTTCTTGTTAGCTGTGATTACAAAGAGAAGGAGAAAAACCTGACAGACAGGGAAAAACAATTATTAGAAAAAGAAAAAGTATTCGCGAAGAAAGAATCCGAATATCAGTCGCTCCTGAAAATGAGAGACAGTATTTTTGCTAAAAAAGATTCGGTAGTTATTACTTCTTCATGGCCCGCTGAAATTTCCGGTCCATGGAATGGAAAAGTAATCTGTACAGAGTCTAACTGCAGTGAGTATGCTGTGGGTGACCAGCGTACTGACATCTGGGAGTTTGATAACGATTCTACCCAGCCTATTACCAAAATCATCAATAACAATAATCTGGTAAGGCTATATACAGGCAAGTTTGAAAACAATGAGATCAGGTTGTCTTTCAAAACAGATTCTACTGCCAAAAAGAATGTAGAAATGAACGTTCTTCTTAATGATATTTCAGACAACAAGATCAAAGGCACAAGAACTATCACATCTGATGGCTGTACCGCTAAGTTCTCTGTTGAATTAGTTCGTTCCACAAAATAAACACTTATGATTTTACTGAGTATACACAACCTGAGTCTTCCTATAGAAGATCCGGTACTGAAGTTCCTGTTGGTACTGGTCATTATTTTGGCAGCGCCATTGCTTCTTAATAAAATTAAAGTTCCCCACCTTTTGGGGCTTATCATCGCCGGAGCTATCATTGGTCCGAACGGATTCAATGTATTGTCCAGAGACAGCAGTATTGTTGTAACGGGAACCACCGGACTACTCTATATTATGTTCCTGGCGGGTCTTGAAATTGATATGGGAGATTTTAAAAAGAACAAGTGGAAAAGTCTCACCTTTGGTATCTATACCTTCACCGTTCCTTTTGTACTGGGATATCTTGGAGGATATTATATTTTGCACTTTTCAATGCTGACTTCCATTCTGTTTGCCAGTCTTTTTTCATCCCATACTCTTATTGCCTATCCATTAGTAAGCAAGTTGGGAATTGCCAAAAACAAGGCTGTTAATATCACCGTTGGAGGTACAATGATCACGGATATCCTGGCCTTATTGGTACTTGCCATAATTGTGGGAATGTCCCAGGGAGATGTAGGGACAAAATTTTGGGTTAAACTATCTGTTTCTTTCATTGTTTTTGCACTGATTGTACTCATTGTCTTTCCGATTATAGGACGTTGGTTTTTCAAAAGAGTAGATGATAAAATCTCACAGTATATTTTCGTATTGGTCATGATTTATCTGGCAGCGATGCTTGCGGAACTTGCGGGTGTGGAAGCCATTATCGGGGCATTCTTTGCAGGATTAGCCTTAAACAGACTTATTCCTCATACTTCTTCTTTGATGAACAGAGTTGAATTTGTAGGAAATGCCATCTTTATTCCGTTTTTCCTGATCAGTGTAGGAATGCTGATTGATTTTAAAGTGTTCTTTAAAAGCTGGGAAACACTGGAAGTTGCCGGAATTATGCTGGTAGCGTCCATAGGAGGAAAATATCTTTCTGCGGTAGCAACTCAAAAAACATTCAGACTGACCAAAGAGGAAGGAAAACTTATCTTTGGGTTAAGTTCTGCCTCTGCAGCTGCAACACTGGCTTCAGTAATGGTAGGATACAACATCATCCTTTCCGAAACCGAAACCGGAGAACCTGTAAGATTACTAAATGAACATGTACTGAACGGAAGTATCCTTCTGATCCTGATTTCATGTACCATTTCCTCTTTTATTTCTATGGCAAGTGCTCAGAAAATTGCTGAAAGTGATAATGAAGATACCGTTTCCGGAAATACGCATGAAGAAGAAAGCATTCTGTTGGCCATCAACCATGAGGCTACTGTTGAGCGAATGGTGAATCTTGGAATTCTGATTAAAGCACATTCCAATACAGAAGATCTGTTTGCCCTGAACGTCATCAATGAAGATAAAAATGAATCTTCAGTAAAAAATGCTGAGAAACTTCTCCATCAGGCAGCAGATGCAGCCGCAGCCGCAGATGTGAAACTGCAAGCCCTAAAAAGATATGACAATGATGTTGTCAATGGAGTAAATAATGTGATTAAAGAACAGAAAATCACAGACCTCATCATCGGATTGGAGGATGAAAAAGGATTCTCACCTTCTTTTGTCTATAATCTTTATAACGGTTACCTGCAGAATGATGATGTGAATGTACTGGTATATCATGCTGCACAACCGCTTTCCACCATAAAGAAATATGCCGTCATGATTCCTGAGAATGCCGATAAGGATGCAGGATTCTTCCATGCATTGCTTAGGGTCTGGAATATTGCCAGAAATTCCGGAGCTACAGTTGTTTTTTATGCCCCTGAAAATATCATTGATATTCTACAGAAAATTATGAAAAAAGCCAGTATAGAAGCAGAATTTATCATTATGAGCACATGGCAGGATGGCGAAAGAACCGCTGCCCAGCTGAAAGATGATGAAGCGCTGATTATCCTGATGGCAAAACGAGGCATGAAATCCTATATTCCACGAATGAGACTGATCCCGGAACTTCTCAACAGAAATCTGAAAGACAACAATTATCTTTTGATTTTCCCTTTCTCAGAATATGATAAAAACAGTCCCGAAATACGTTCCGTAGGAAATCATGGGGATTTTGTAGAGATTGGAAATGTGATTCAGAAGATTTTTAAATAAAGCTTTTTAAAGCTGGAAGCTAAAAGAGGGATGCTGGAAGTTACCATAATCGAATAATAAGTTCTCTCTTTTAGTTTTCTTTAGTAAAATATCTCGGCCTTGATTGTAGATTCCATCACAACTATTATTTTAACAAAAAAAACATATAAACCATTGAAAGCAAACAAAGTATTCCTGTTAATAGCAATTCTAAGCATACAAATGTCTTTTGCTCAGTTTGCTAAAATTGTAGACAAAGATGGTTATGTAAATGTGAGGGAGAATGCAGATGCTAAAAGTAAGATTGTAGGAAAGGTCAATTCTGATGAAATTGTCTACGCTTATGAACCGGATGAGAAGAACAAAAACTGGCTGAATGTTTATTATAATGACAAAATAATAGGCTACATCCATAGTTCAAGAGTACAATTGATAGAATCTTACGAACCTGTTTCTCCTATAGTAAGGAATGAAAATAAAGCGGTTTTCAAATCTGGGAATATCAAGGTAGATATCATTTCAGGAAAGTTCAATTACAAGGAAAATAAAAAATTCTTTTCTTCATCTGATTATAACGGGCAAAAAATTGAGGATAAATATAAAGGGCAACCCATATGGGGAACAGACGGCACCATTCCTCAAACCTATTACCAATCTATTACGGTACAGATTGGAGATAAAAAAGTTCAGATTCCTAACCGGGAGATTGAAAATCTCTTTAATCCTAACAATGAATTTACGGAATGTCATTTTGACCGTAAAAACGATACGTTATATATCACAACTATTAATTCTGACGGAGCGGGAGGTTATGTTGCTCTTTTTAAAATTGTAAATGGAGAATATAAAGGAAAAATGATAACAATACCTTTTTAGAATCTATCAATTTCGTATTTTGGCTCAAAAAATAACCTATGAGACCAACTATCGGATTATTATTCTTTTTAGTTTCAATGATTATCTCTGCACAAAGCCTTACTCTTTCTGATAAGGAGCTCCGGCAGAAACTAGATTCCATCAAAGCAGAAGGAAACCTACTCTATTCATATGAAAGTGCATCATGGCATGCCGGAGATCTTGTAGGCAATAACAAAAATTTGGCTGAAAATACCGGAAGCTACATCACCTATCAAACCAACGATAATAATATAAAAACAGCTTTTCTTAATAAAAGCAGTAATCTGATCATCGCCGAATTTTCTTTTAAAAATAACCAAACAAAACCAATAGATGAAAGTTATAAGCAAAGAGAACTTAATGAAACTGAAAGCACATTAAAAATATCCGATCAGCCATTATACCACAGTTATATGATCCAAAATATGAGGTAACGGTACCACAGGGATATAGTCTTAATATGATTATTATTCCGTTTAATGAAAACTATAAGGTATATTTAATACCAGGTACTGCACAGTCCGGAGTCATCCCCTTCGGAAATGATTATCTTTTTATTTCTGATAAAAAGGGTACTATTATTTCCAGTAAAAAATTTCATTCAAGGCTTATTCCGGCTTTTACGTCATTGGAAAACGGAGGTACTGTAACAATGGCTACCCATAGCCATTTAGTCACTAATCCTTTTATTTCTGCAACGGATATCTGTACTTTTAAACTCTATGCTCCGCTTACAAAACTGGAAGAATTTTCAGTTCTGTCAACAGCTTTAGGAAGCTATATCAAATACAATTATAAGAAAGACAGTATCGAGGTGGTTAAAAATCCTTGATAAATCAAAACAATTAAATCATCAATAGCATTAGATTTTAGTTTTTAAGTTTTGGCTAAAGCCAATTGAATTTATAATCATTTTATAAAAGGGCTAAAGCCCGCTCCTATTGAATAACCGTATAACAAAAAAGGGAGCTGTTTAAATTTTTAAACAGCTCCCTTTTAATTATTTTAAACGGATTACTCGGAAATTACTTTCATCATACCTTTTACAATAACAAGCTTTTCCATAAGTTCTTCTCTGGAGTCTGCAAGAACATTGATATGTCCCATTTTTCTTCCTGGCTTGGTTTCTGTTTTCCCATATAAATGGATGTAGGTTTCAGGTAACTTAAGAACGTCTTCCATTCCGTCATAGACTACTTTTCCAGCGTATCCTTCTGCTCCAACAAGATTCAGCATTCCGCTGTAAGTGATAGCATCAGTATCGGCTAAAGGTAAGTTTTTCACCACTCGGTACATCTGCTCAAATTGAGAATTGGTATTTCCTTCCTGGCTCTGATGTCCTGAATTGTGCAGTCTCGGAGCGGTTTCATTCACCCATATTTTTCCTTCTTTGTCAAGAAATAATTCGATAGCAAACAATCCCGGAGAGTTCACCGCATTTAGAAATTTCTCTGTTATGGAATCAATCTGATTCTGAACATCTTCTGTTAAAAGAACCGGACATACATTGAAGTCTAATAGATTTAATTTGGGATCAGCAACCATTTCCGTCACCGGGAAAATATTGGTTTCTCCTTTTTCATTTCTTGCCACAATTACGGAAAGCTCTTTTTCAATATCTACCAGACTTTCAATGACAGAAGCTTCCGTCCATAAGTGTTGATAATCTTCTTCCGTTTTGATCACCTGTACTCCTTTTCCGTCATATCCGCCTGTATTCATTTTCTGAACAAACGGCAATGGCATAATGATTTTCTCATCACTATTCCAAACTACCTGAAATTCCGGGCTTGGGATATCATGGCTTTTATAAAATTCTTTCTGAAGGATCTTTTGCTGGATCGTTTTGATGATACTGGCATTAGGAACAACTTTTATTCCCTGCTTTTCAAGTTCTGCCAATGCATCAGCATTTACATGTTCTATTTCAATGGTTACAACATCCTTGTCTTTACCGAAGTTCAGAACTGTATCATAGTCATTAAAATTTCCCTGTGTAAAATACGATATGTTATGACATGGCGCATCAGAAGCCGGATCCAGAGTATAAAACTCATCGTCATACTTCAGTGCACTTTGTATCAGCATTCTTCCCAGCTGTCCGCCTCCCAGAATTCCTATTTTCATTTTTTATTTTTATTAAATTTACTTCTTATTGAATTTTATCGATTTTTAAATACCCAAGTCCCATCGGGTTCTCCTGATTTTCTGCATCAGATTTTTTAAGAATGATAGTGTATTTTTCTTTCATATAGGCAGGAAGAATATCACTCACATTGAAAATATCATCAATATCCACTCCATGCTTATCATCAATATGGCTTACAGCTCCTTCAAAGCCCATTGTCTGATAAAACTCGGTAGCTTTTGCCCTTTTTACAATCTCTCCCATAGACTGCCCCACCATTAAATGCTGCTCATGGAATTCTTCAAAAAACCCCGGCTTATACCCTCCCAGATTGAGGAAAAACAATTGGTCTTCTGATGATTTCTCTTCCTTCTCTACAATTTCCACTTCATAGCCGTCAGCAAATTTGACTTCCTGATAACAATCCAGGTGAATTTTACCTTCTGCTTCCTTCCAAAACTCTTTCATATCCGGAATCAAATCTTTAAGATTCTCTGCTATTCCGAAGAAAACATCGTGCTGCTCAATATTTCTTCCTTTAGGAGTTGCCCCAAGGATAACATAAAATAATTTCATTACATTTTTCATGCATGCAAAAATACGTTAAATTTATCTTTTTCAAATGTTTGGCAGACTACTACAATAATTTTATATTTGTAACATTATTTGTAGTATGTCAGAAATCATCATACTCTTCCTTGGCGCAATTTCCGCTGGTCTTTTAGGTTCACTTACGGGTTTAGGAGGGGGAGTTATTATCATTCCTTTATTAACGCTGGGATTCGGCGTTCCAATGCATTATGCTATCGGTGCTTCACTTATTTCAGTGATTGGTACCTCTTCCGGCGCGGCCGTAGCTTTCGTCAAAGAAGGATTTACCAACATGAGAATCGGGATGTTTCTCGAAATTGCCACCACAGCAGGAGCTATTGCGGGTGCTCTGGTTTCCGGAATGCTTAACCCCAATACAATCGGAATTATTTTCGCAAGTATTCTTCTTTTAACAGTTATTTTAAATCTTAAAGGAAAGCCCGATCACCAGGAACCTCTGATCAAAGGAAGTCTTGAAGATAAACTGAAATTGTACGGAACATTCCCTGATAAAGGAATATTGAAAAACTATTCTGCAAGAAATACAGTTCCTGGATTTTTGATGATGATGTTTGCCGGTGCAATGTCTGGGTTATTAGGAATAGGTTCTGGTGCGCTGAAAGTATTGGCAATGGATAATATGATGAAACTGCCTTTCAAAGTATCTACAACGACCAGTAATTTTATGATCGGAGTAACGGCAGTAGCGAGTGCACTGATCTATTTCCAGAGAGGAGAAATTATTCCTGTCATTGTAGCTCCGGTATTGATAGGAGTTGTCATCGGAAGTTTTATTGGTTCAAAAACACTGATGGTATCAAAGACAAAAAAATTAAAGGTATTTTTTGCCATTGTGATTACCATTCTTTCGGTTTATATGATGTATAACGGTATCAACAAAAGCTTCAGATAATGAAAAAGAATTTTACAGATGTAGATCTGAACCGCTCCGTAGGAAACCTTCTGAGATTGGGTGTTATTCTTTCTGTGGCAACATCCCTGATTGGTTTTATCAAGTTATTTTTTGAGGGTTTCAAAATGCCCGAAAAATATACCAGCCTTGTGGTAGGTACTTCTTCAGAGAAAGTATGGGGACATTTCTGGAATTCCCTGTGTAAAGGAGAAGGAATGGCTATTATTCAGCTGGGAATTCTTCTGTTGATCTTCACCCCTTTAATGAGAATTGTTTTCGCTTTAATAGGCTATCTAAAAGAAAAAGACTACGTATATGTAGTCATTTCTTCTATTGTTTTAGCGATTATGGCAGTGAGTTTCTTTGCAGGCTATGCACACTAATTTTTACATTTCATAAAACTCTAACGGCAAGTGGTCGGGATCCTGGGTAAAGAAAAATTCTTTTCCGGTGAATTCGTCTATACGGATTTCTTCACAATCCAATCCCATTCCTAGCAGTTCATTCCGTTTTTCCGAGACATTCTCAACAGAAAAAGCAAGATGTCTTAAACCGCATGCTTCAGGACGTGACGGACGTTGTGGAGTATTGGGAAAAGAAAACAGCTCAATCACATAATGATCTCCAATAGCGAGATCAAGTTTATAAGACTGTCTTTCCTCCCGATATACTTCCCGGATGATATTCAGGTTTAAAATTTCCGTATAAAACTTCTTTGAAACGGCATAATCTGAGCAGATGATTGCAATATGATGGATCTTCATTTTCTATTTTAAATTAATTTTCAATTGAACTTTATTATTGTATTTCTTTACAGTTGTCTTTTCTTCTTGTATCAATAATATACTGGATTTTCCATTCGTTATTCTGCTTTACCAGCTGAAAACTATTAGCCCCGCAATGTGATAATTTTCCTTTTAAGTAAAAAGAGTAAGGTGTAAATACACTGGCCAGGTTTCCATCTGTATGAATGGCTTCTATAACAATCCTTTCATCCAGATCTCCTTTTGTAAATTTTGAAACCGAAGCAACAAAATCCGGTATGCTGTCACTTTTTACAACACCATCCTTTGCGATCGTTTGAAGAACGGCATTTTCAGCAAAGGCCGATTTTACCAGTTCCGGATCTGCATTTTTCATACCAAGGAATAAGTTACGGATAGGTTTTTCAATATCTTTATTCTGCTGACCGAAACCCGAAATACTGATCAGAAGAAGAAATATAATTATTTTATTCATAGTATATGATTTAGATAATTAAAAATAGATAAAATAAAATTTAAATTGATTAACAAATTTTAAAATTCATTTTCCTTAAATTGTGGTCAAAATTATTTCAGAGCTTTTATGTGGATTATTTATCTGACTTTGGCCATACTTCTGCTGGTCATGACAATACTGCCAAAAATTCAGCATTCACACTGGATATTCAGGGTGCCAGAATTTGCTAAAATACAAATCACCTACCTTATATTTCTTACTTTTCTGTTAGGCCTTTTTACTGATTCTAATGGATATTTATGGTATTACCAGGGGCTTCTGCTGGTCTTATTTGTTCATCACAGCCATACCCTCATCAAATACACCCGTTTTTACCCAGTAAAAAAACACAGACAGCGTCACAAGTCTTCTGATAAACTGCATTTTATTTCTGCCAATGTTTATCAGTTCAATAAAGAATATGAGAAATTCACCGGACTTATTAAAAAACATAATCCTGATTTTTTCATGACTATGGAAAGCAATGGTGATTGGGAAAATGCTATGAGATCTTTAGAAAAAGAATACGGCTTCCAACATAAAGTGACTCTTGAAAATACTTACGGCATGCATTTCTATTCCAGAATTGAAATCAAAGAAGCAAAGACCCATTATTTCGTAGCTGATGATATTCCGAGTATTGAGATCCATATGAAAACAGCTGCTGGTTTTTCTTTTGTTTTCTTCGGGGTTCATCCGCCGCCGCCGAGTCCTACGGAAGAAGAAACTTCAAAGGAAAGAGACGGCGATCTTCTAAGTACTGCCAAATGTGTAAAAGACATTAAAAAACCTGTTATTGTAGTGGGAGATTTCAATAATGTTGCATGGTCAAGATCATCTGTACTTTTCAGAAAAACAAGTCATCTGATAGATCCGAGAATCGGGCATTCTTTTGTTTCTACCTTCCATGCGAAATACCGTCTTTTAAGATTTCCTATCGATCTGATGTTTCATAGTGAAGATATTTTTATTAAACAGCTGAAGACATTGGAAAATTTTGGTTCAGACCACCTTCCGGTATACTGCGAATTTTTCATAGACCATCACAACGATGAACAGGAAGAATTGATTGAAACAGCGACTTCCGAAGAGAAAGCAGAGGCTGAAATTATGATAGAAGAAGGAAAAAAAGAAGATGGCGAACGTGAAACTGTTGTTACTGAAGATTAATAAAAAAAGTGGGCTTTAACCCACTTTTATTAAATATTCAATGCTATTTTTATATTAAAATCCAAAGTTCCAGCCCCAGTTAATAGTTCTGTTTCTACCCCAGCTGCCTGTTTCCGTCCCTACTTCATATTCAGTAAAAAACATAAGTAATACAGCAATAAAAACAGCAATGAGAATATAAAGTTTTTTCTTTTGCATACTAGAACTTCATAATATCTTTCACTACTCCATTTTTCTGTGTGTGCTGTAATAATTCAGCTTCAATAAAGGCTTTAATCTGTTCTTCAGTCCCATTATTTGGGAACAGAATGTGAACATTAGCTCCAGCATCCAGCGTAAAGAATAATGATAGGCCAGTTTCTCTTCTGAAATCCCAGATTTTGTTGATAACCGCCAAAGTACCTGTTTTCATGAGTATAAAAGCAGGATCACTCATCATCATCATCGCATGTAGCGTAAGTGCTTCATGTTCTACCAGCTTGATGAAACGTTCCATATCTCCCTTTTTCAGGATCTCTTTCATTGGGACGAAGTTTTCCCTTGCTTCCTGAAATCTTCTTTCCGCATAAGGATTGGTATTCATCAACCCGTGTCCTACTGTTGAGGAAACACTTTTCTGCCCTTCATGAATCAGTAAAACCCAGTCGTTAAAGTTTTTGAATACATCATGAATTTCAGCATCCGGATACTGTACCCCGAAAAGATCTGAGCTTCCTTCTACCTCATCAGTTTTTCCCCATACCACAAGTCCGTTATACAAACTTCGGCATGCACTTCCGCTTCCTAATCTTGCTAAAAATGATGCCTTTCTCAAAGATTCTTCTCCAGAAGTTTTTCCTGTAAATGAAGTGTCCAGTGCCATCAGACATTTTGCAATGGCTCCAAATCCTGAAGCTGAACTTGCTATTCCTGAACTGTGGGGAAATGTATTTTCTGTTCTGATGATATATTTTCCTTTTAAAATCCAGGGAAGATACTGTTCTATATTTTTAAAATATTTCTCAATTTTTTCGGCAAACTTCACTTCTTCATTTCCAGCCAGAAAGGTCTGTACCGAAAAAGCTCCATCCGCGATGAATTCCATTGAGGTATTGGTTTTACAATGGTTTAAGGTATAACTGATACTCGGATTGGCAGGAATCTGATCCGCATATTTTCCCCAGTATTTAATCAGGGCAATATTAGATGGGCAGCTTTCTGAAACCGTTTGTGTATGAATGGTGAAATTTTCTTTTCCTATAAAATCTTGTGTCGTCATAGTCTAATTTAACTGTACTGCTTAGTACATTTTCTCTATAATATCCGCGTATTTTTTGATCACTACATTTCTTTTGACTTTCAGTGTAGGAGTAATTTCTCCTGTATTGATATCAAATTCTGCCGGCATCAAAGTAAATTTCTTCACTTTTTCATAGTCCGCCAGGTGATTCTGTAATTCTTTTATTTTCTCTTTATAAAGGTTGATGATCTTTTCATCTTTTACAGCATCTTCCCAATTGGTGAAAGGAATACCATTCTTTTTAATATAATCCTGTAAAAATTCAAAATTTGGAACAATCAACGCTGAAACGAACTGTCTTCCTTCCGCAATCAGCATAATCTGCTGGATAAAATTATTGTTGGTCAGAAGATTTTCAATCTGTTGTGGAGCAATGTATTTTCCATTGGAAGTTTTCATCAGATCTTTGATTCTATCTGTGATAATAAGATTTCCTTTATCATCGAACTTTCCGGCATCACCGGTTTTGAACCATCCATCTTCTGTGAATACTTTCCGGGTTTCTTCAGGTTTATTGTAATATCCTTTCATGATTCCATTTCCTCTCGCCTGAATTTCATCGTTTTCCCCGATACGCATTTCAACACCCGGTAAAGGCTTTCCGCTCGTACCATGTTCAAAATGTGTTAAAGGGAAAAGTGTCAATGTTGCAGTAGTCTCTGTCAATCCATAACCTACTGTCACGTGAATTCCCACTGAATCGAAGAAACGGGTAACTTCCGGTGACAATGAAGCTCCTCCACAAGGTAAGAACCAAAGTCTTCCACCCATTTTTTCTTTTATTTTACTGAAAACCAATCTGTCTGCGACAGCTTCTTTGAATTTTAATCCAAAAGGAATTGGTCTTTCATTTCTTCTCAATTCAGCAGTTTCCCATCCGGTTTTAAGAGCCCAGTCGAAGATTTTCTTCTTCAATGATGAACCTTCTTCTGCTTTTTCCAGAACTCCTGCATATACTTTCTGGAAAAACCTCGGTACCGCACACATGGCAGTAGGTTTTACTTCTTCCAGTGCTTTGGCTACATTTTTCGGATCTTCCAGGAAATACACGCGAGCTCCGCCATATAAGCATAATAAACTCCAGCTTCTTTCAAAAACGTGGCTTAATGGTAAGAATGCCAGCGAAAGTTCTTCCTCGAAGTTTTTAAACTTAAAAAATTCAAAATGAGAATCAAATGCTTTGATAAAATTTCCATGAGTAAGCATTACCCCTTTCGGAATTCCGGTAGTTCCGGAAGTATAGATCAATGTAGCAGTATCATCATTTTCCTTTTTGTATATCTCCAGCTCCGGAGAAGCTTTTGCGATAAAATCTTCAAGATAAAAACTATTGAATTCTTTCTTGATCCATACTGCTTTTTTAGAAACAATAATGGTTTCAAGATTGTTTTCTTCATTATGTAAAAACTCAAGACAGGCATCATACTGCATCTGATTTCCTACTAAAACAGCTTTAGCTCCGGAATCGTTAATGATATGTTCTGCCTGCTCCGCATTATTGGTTGAATAAATAGGTACCGTAACGGCGCCAATGGCCATTGAAGCCAGGTCAACGATCATCCATTCTGATGAGTTATCCGAATAAATAGCAACTCTGTCATTCTCCTGAACTCCAGCCTCCTTTAAAGCATTGGCTGTTTTAAAAATAACCTCACTGAATTTTTTCCAGCTCAGCTCTTTCCAGGCTCCATCTTTCTTTTTAAATCCGATGGCTGCTTTTATAGGATGTTTTTCTACATTTTTAAGGATAATTGCCTCTGCAAGATTCATTTCTTCAGCTTTTTGTCGTTAATATAATTATTCAGGTGAAAGTCTATACTTTCTTTTACAGGAATAAACTGATAGTTCAGTTTTTCTTTGACTTTGTGATTGGAAATGGTGTTGAATGAAGAAATGGCTTCAATATTTGATTTGGTAGCCATTTTCAGTTTGGGAATCAGCCATCCGAAAAGGATATTGGCTATTCTTCCGATATTTAATATGGATTGTGAAAGAATTCTGGCATCTTTAAGCCCCAGACGGGTTCTTACCTGTTTTGCCAGGTCGGCATATCTGTTATTTTCAGCAACAATGATAAAACGTTCTCCGAAAAGATTATTTTCCATGAGCCCGATTGCAGTATGGGCTACGTCTCTTACATCAACATAGGCAGAACCTCCTGAAAAAGTAAAACTGTTATCTTCAAAGGTTGAGAAAAGTTCTCCACTGCTTTGATTCCAGTTTCCGCTTCCTACGATCATTCCCGGATTGATGATGACTACATTCAAGCCTTCTGCTGAAGCTCTCCATGCTTCCATCTCAGATAAATGTTTTGAAATAGCATAGGCAGAGTGTTCCAGTTTTGGATTAAAGTCAGAATCTTCGTCCAGTTCTCCTTTTTCATTAAAATTATCAAGAACGGCAACGGAACTCACATGAAGAAATTTTTTAACGTCTGATCCTTCACATGCAAAGAGGAGATTTTCTGTACCTTTAATATTTGTACGGTACATTTCTTTTTCATCTTTGGGATGAAAGCTCACTTTTGCGGCACAATGATACACCTCATCCACACCTCGCAGTGCTGTTGTCAGAGAATTGAGATCATCAAAATCTACATTTACCCATTCGATCTTGTTGAAAAAATCGTCGGGATTCTCTGTATAAAAGCTGTATGAATGCTTTACTTCGTTTAAATTGCTGCCCGGTCTTTTGGAAGCACGTACATTTTTACCCCTTTTAAGAAGCTCCAGTACAATTATTCTTCCCAGAATTCCGGTAGCACCCGTTACAAAAATCATTAATTATTTTACTTGATTACTGACTAAAATATAACAATATTTTCTATCCGGCAATTCTTCCGGATCCGGCAAAAATTCCTTAGAAAAACTGCTTCTGCAAATTTGCGATTTTTAAAGCATAATTCAACTTTATTTAACCAATATTATCACTCAGAAATCAACATACAGGAAAAATTTAAATCACAACAGGTTATTATATTTAAAAGTCCTGAAAGAATATACAACTTTCAGGACTTCTATGATTAAAAACACTTTGTTCTTAAGCCATTACCTCATTATTTCTCCTTGGAGCTTTGTCACACAGAACGTCTGAAATACTCTTGGAAATAAGGTTTCCTTCTGTAAGATTATCCAGCCAGAAGAATTCTCCTGCTGCATTGATCTCGATGAAATAATATTCGTCTTCAGGGGAAACAATCATGTCTATCGCTCCGTAATCTACGTTATAGATATCAAGAAGTTCAAGCAGTTTTGCTTCTACATCTCCAGGAAGTTCTGTTCTGTTCCATTTATCAATCAGATTAATTCCATCTTTTCTCCAGTCTACTTTGGCATCTTCAGATTGCTGGGAGTCTATTTCAAATGCATAAACATCTCTTCCCACAATGGTAATACGAAGTTCTTTTTTCTTTTGAATCATTTGCTGGAATTGCATAGGGCAGTACAATAATGAATCCAGTTCTTCCAGTTTATCTTCGCTGACAACGTTAGTAAACACTACATTTTCCACACCGTCTTCATAGATGGCAAAACCGGTTTGCATTTTCGCCACTACATTCTGATGTTTCAGAATAAATTTTCTGGCTTCATCAGGATTGTTGGTAAGACATGTAGCCGGAATGGTCAGCCCTAGTTTATCTGCAATTTTCAATTGCTCTTCTTTACTGTCGAGTCTTCTGTACACACTTGGTTTTCCTAAAGAATAAGCATCCACAGATTCAAAGAAACCGAAAAGTGTATTTCTGATTTCTCCCATTGCCGCACCGTAAAACTTAGAGTCCATTTCCTCTTTCAGTCCTTTTCCGATATTGTAAGCTCTTCTGTACCAGATGGCTGAAATATCATCCAAACGGTGTTTTGCATCTGGAGTTTCAAGAAAACTTATCCATTCTCCATCCTGAAAAATGGTAGACAGTTTGTTTTGTAAAGGATAGACGTCAACATCAAAACGAATGACTTCACAGTTATTTTTTTCAATGTATTCTGTTACTTTTTCAATAGAAAAATTATCTGCGGTATGGGTTATAATTAAAATTTTATTCATGGAAATTGATTCTGTTGATAAGATTATCGGCAATTCTTTCTGCAATGGGAAATCCCAGTTCTTTTTGCAGCATTCCCCACTCTCCCTGTGGATTAACTTCAAGGAAATAATATTCTCCATCTTTCCCTTTGATGATATCGATGGCTCCTATATAAAGTCCCATTTCATTCATCATGGAAGTGAGATTGGTTTTAATGAAATCCGGAAGTTCGTAAGCTGACCAGAAATAGCCTTCACGAGCTACCCTCCAATCTGCATTTTCACTGTTATTGATCTTTCCTGTAAAGAAATCACCGCCTACATAGACGATTCTCAATTCATATTCTTTGTCGATGTAGGGTTGAAAAATCATTGGACAGTAAGCAATGTCTGCAAGGTTTTCAAGTGATTCCTCTTCAATAATTGTAGTGGACATCATATTTTCTCCTGACATCGTTTTCGCTGTTACTCCATGAAGCTTGGCAATTGCTTTCCCCTGACAGTATTGATGAAAAAATGTTGTTATTTTCTCTTCATCATTGGAAAATACAGTTTTGGGAATGGTTAAGTTATTTCTTTCTGCAATTTTCAGCTGAAATATCTTATTCCCATCTACTTTTTTTTCATTTTCATAAGGGTTGATCCAGGGAATATGCTCTAAGGCAGTGATCAGATTGTAACGCAGGCTTCCATATTCGTTCAGGAAAATTCGTTCATAGTCCTTATCCAATTCTTCAGGAGCACTGATTCTCCATGCTTTCCTGTGCCATACTCCTTTGATCGCATCAGAATGAATAGTATTTCCATATTCATCAGTCAATTCAAATGAATTTTCATGAATGCTGATTTTCTGAAGGTGATTCAATCGGTCAGAATTCAGTCTAAAATAAGGGATATTTTTGGAGGCCAGGTATTCGAAAAAGATATCGATATTATAAAAATCCTGTGAATGGGTGATGCAGAGAATCATTTGCCGGTTTTTATTAAAAAGGGAAACTTAATGTTTAAGTTTCCCCTACTATTTATTAAATATTCTACTGATTTTATAGTGGAATAGTGATTACATCATCATCACCGTCAGATGGATATTTCAGCGTGTGCATCATATCATCTTTCGGAGAAGTTACAACGTCTATTGCCGGTTTTGTAATAACGTCTCTTTCAGGAATTGACATATCAGTTCCTCCTTTTACTGTCTCAGGATCTTTAACCTGTTTTTCTAAGAATGATGCGAAAAAAGGCTTCTTCTTTGAGTTTTGGTTTTTCATAATGTTTAGTTTTAGTTTGATATATAATTTAGCTTAAGCTGTATGTATATTCTTACACATCTAAAACATCATCATCCCCATCAGAAGGATATTTCATCGTTACATTATCATTATCAGGCTTGGTAACATTATCCTTAAGAGGTGTAGTGATCTGGTCCTGAAGGGATGTAGTAATCTGATCTACCAATACAGAAGTAATACCTCCTCCTTTTACTGTTTCAGGATCTTTAACCTGTTTTTCTAAGAATGACGCAAAAAATGGCTTCTTTTTTGAATTTTTGTTTTCCATAAGTTAATATTTTTATTGTTTTGGAAATCCAAAATACAAAAAATTCAAATCATGGAGAAATAATATTGGTTTTTAATAAAAATTTAACATAATATAAAAAATCAAAGAATAAAATTAATTCAATTCAAGAAACTCTTTAACAACGTTTGCGAAATCAACCGGATTCTCTGCCTGTACCCAGTGTCCGGCATTTTTCACTGTAACTACCTTAGCTTTAGGAAATTGCTGTCTGATCCCAAATTCATCCTGAGGCAGGATATAATTGGACTTTTCGCCCGCAATAAAGAGTGAGTCACCTTCAAAAACACCGAATTTAACAGCATTGGAAACAAATTCGTTATATTTTTCAGATAATGTTTTAAGATTGAATCTCCAGCCCAGCTTTTTATTTTCATCCCAATACAGGTTTTTCGTTAAAAACTGTACGGTAGATTTTTCTGGAATATATTGGTTCAGAACTGCTTCTACATCATTTCTTGAACCTACGGTATTGAAATCAACAGTTTCAAGTGCTTTGATAATTCCCTGGTGGTGTGGCGGATATGCTTTAGGTGAAATATCAACAACAATCAGTTTTTCAACACGTTCAGGATATTTTATAGCAAACTGCATCACTGCTTTACCACCTAGAGAATGTCCTAAAACATGAGCTTTCTGAATTCCATAATGATCCATATAGTGCGCAATATCATCTGCCAGATCGTCATGAGACATACTTTCTGAATGAAAGCTTCTTCCGTGGTTTCTAAGGTCAATAAGATGTACGGGTAGATATTCTCCCAGATCTTTTCCGAAACTTCCCCAGTTGTCAAGCATTCCAAATAATCCGTGAAATACAAGAAGCGGCGTATGAGTTGAATTTTCGCCGAATATTTTTGAATTTAAAATTTCCATATTGTATTAGAAGTTAGATGTAAGAAATCAGAAGTCAGATAATAAGTCCCTGTAGCATTGTTTGCATTATAAACCTGCAAAACACATGAGAGCCAAAAACGAAGTTTTACCAACCTCTAATCTCTAACTTCCGGTTTCTTAATTATTACCATTTTGCCAGTCTCTTCAGATAAGCCTGAACTGTATTTTCCAATCCCATATAAAGTGCTTCTGAAACCAAAGCATGTCCGATAGATACTTCCAACAGGTTTGGAATGGTGTCTGCAAAGTATTTCAGGTTTTCTAAGCTTAGATCATGACCTGCATTGATTCCCAATCCAAAATTGGTAGCTTCAACCGCTGTGTCATAATAAGGTTTTATAGCCTGTTCTTTATTGGTCAGATAATTTTTTGCGTAAGCTTCGGTATACAGTTCTATTCTGTCTGCGCCTGTTTTAGCAGCATATTCTACCAACTCCGGCAAAGGATCAAGGAAAACAGAAGTACGGATCCCTGATTTTTTAAATTCTGCAATAATCTCTGTAAGGAAATCAAGATGTTTTTTAGTATCCCAGCCTGCATTAGATGTAATTGCATCATCAGCATCCGGCACTAAAGTTACCTGCTCCGGCTTCACTTCCAATACCATATCAATAAAACTCTGATGTGGATTTCCTTCAATATTAAATTCAGTCGTAACTAACGGTTTCAGATCATAGACATCTTTTTTTGTGATATGCCTTTCATCAGGTCTTGGGTGGATGGTAATTCCCTGCCCTCCGAATTCCTGAATTTTTACAGCAGCTTCTGTAACACTTGGGGTTTCGCCTCCTCTTGCATTTCTTAACGTCGCAATTTTATTAATGTTTACGCTTAGTTTTGTCATTTTTTATTTTAGATGTTAGATATAAGATGTTAGAAGGTGGAAGCATGGGGCTGGAAGTAAATCCAGACTTTGTACTTCTATTGGTCTTCCACATTTATGATCATTTAAAAATTTAATTTAAAATTTGTTTAAAAGGTTCTGAAACTTCCAGCTTCCTTCTTCCGTCTTCCAGCTCTTTTACACTTTTACACTTACCTGCATCACCTGAAGTTCAAATTCTTTTGAAGCGACTAATAAGTGATCAAAAATATCGGCCTGAATCTGTTCAAAACGTTCCCATTGAGAGTCACTGGCAAAACAATACACTTCAAGGGGCAGCCCTTGCGGGGTAATCTCTAGCTGACGTACCATTCGGGTTCCATTTTTGTCTACATCCGGATCATTTTCAATATATTTCTGTGCATAATATCTGAAAACACCGATATTGGTAAGCTGCCTTCCATTCACAATTTTATCTCTATGTTCAAGGCTTTCTTTTTCTTTTTTGATCTCTGAAGTCCTTTCTTCCAGATAATCTGAAATCAGGTTAATCTCCTTTAAGCGCTCAACATCTTCATCAGTCAGAAACTTAAAAGAATTGATGTTGAAGTAAATGGATTTTTTTATTCTTCGGGTATTAGACTCAGACATCACCTGCATATTCTTGATCTCAGTGGTCATCAAATCATAAGTAGGAATAGTGGAAACCGTTTTATCAAAATTGGTGATCTTAGTCGTTAAAAGATTTATTTCCGTAATATTCCCTTCAATAGTATATTTTGGAATGCTTACCCAGTCTCCTACTTTTAAATTTTTAGAAGTGGCAACGTGAAGTCCTGTTACAAATCCTAATATTGTATCTCTGAAAACCAGTACAAGCACTGCTGTAATCGCCCCAAGACTTCCTACGATTGTGGTTCCTTTGATCCCAAAAATCACACAAAACCCTACTACGGTAAATATAAAAAGTCCTAAAATCTTTACAGTTTCTGAAATGGCATTAAGCGCCATAATCTTGTAGAAATCCTGTTTGATGCTGAAATAGTTTCTGAAAGCCGTCAGTGATCTGTAAAGCATTCCTGCTAACATTAATACCAATCCCAGATTGATACATCTTATGATAAAAATGGTTGTCTTCGGCAGCGCATTTTCCGGAAATATGGATCCCTGGATGCCAGCTACAGCAATCAGAGCAGCAAAATGAGCTACAGAGTTGGTGATTTTGGCCTGATAAATAGATTTTAAGATGGGAAATTTCTGTTCATTATGAAATAACCTGAATACAAAATTGATGATGAACTTAAAAACAAAATCAGTAATTAAAAACAGGACAACAAGTAAGCTCAGTTTTACAATAATATGGAAAACCCAGTCCAACCCGGAAGGTGATATCTGGGTAATATAAATGTAAAGCTGTTCGCTCAGCTCCTGTATAAAGTTTTTAGTTTCTTGTAACTGGTCATTCATTACAGCAAATTTATGAAATTAAGAATCATCATTTTACTATTCATAATCAATTTTCATCCCAAAAGTTATTCATCAGAAGATATTTGATAAAAATATTTTTGAGAAAAACTGAAAAATATCAAATCCTCTACAACCCCTGATTATAAATGAAAATTTAACTATAAAAATCAACATAAAGTAAATAATATTAAAAACAATTACAATTTTAACGTTTTAATATTAAAAAATTATTAAATTTGATTAAAACTAACCCATAAAAATCAATTAAATATGAAACAAAATTACTTGTTCATCATGCTGTGCAGCCTTGTACTGTTAGCAAACTGTAAAGGTGGAGATGAGTCAATCAATCCCGAAGACACCAAACCGATACCCACCGGAACAGTAGAAGGTAAAGTATTTGCTAAAAACGGAACAAAACCTATTGGAGGAGCTATTGTATTTACTATTGATAGTAAAAATCAGGTTTACCACACCTATTCCGATGCAGATGGTACATTCAGTCTAACTGCACCTGAAGGAAACTCTACACTTCACATTCAGACAGGAAATGGTTTAAACTTCAGAACAGAAGTTCCAGTTACCGTTAAAAAAAATGAAACAACCAGTGTAGCAAGCAAAGATTCAAAGCTGAATCAGATTGCAAAAATAGCTTATGTAGAAGGCAGTTATGACGAAATAGAAACTATAATTACAAGTCTTGGTTATACAGCAACAGAAATTAGCTATCAGGATTTAAAAAACTTCAACACCATTTCTCAGTACGATATTATTTTCCTGAACTGTGGTTCACGTAACTTCAATTACTCAGGAACCAATTATCCGAGTAATGACCTTTCTGTTTTCAGTAATCTCTCTACTTTTATCACGAATGGTGGAAGCATTTATACTTCAGACTGGGCTGCAGCCTATCTGGTAGGTGGAGATAAAAATGCACCATACTGCGGTGTTTATGGAGGCTTTCTGGATCTTACAAAGATCTGTTTTAATACCAATGGTAATAGTGCGATGTATAATAACTGTAGCGTTTCCAATACTGCTATGGCTTCAGCAATAGGATTTAGCACATTAGATATTCAGTATGATCAGCCTTTGTGGCAAAAAATCCAGTATTATGATCCTTTGTTCTGGGAAGTATTGGTACAGAAAGATAATGAACCATTGATGATAAGAACCAATAAGTATGTAAATGCAACAGCTCCTAAAACACCTGTCGGAACATCGTTAAACAATAATCAGATGACAATCTGCCATCATACGGCAAGTGGTAACAATATTACCATTACCATTAATCAGAATGCATGGAACGCCCACCAGGCACATGGTGATTATGTGGGATCATGTTCAGCAACTACAAGCAGTGGAAATATCTACTATACCACATTCCATAACCACGCCAGTGGAAATATCGGTAAAGCAGGACCGATTCTGGAATACGTAATCTTAAATTTGTAATAAAATTTTATAACTCAGTTCTCAAAGTGGTCTTTTATAAGGCCACTTTTTTTATATTGCATCTATATTTTAAAAAGAATGGATACGACAATTATTAATATATTCTGCCTTATTCTCCTGTTTGTAGGGATATTGGGAACTTTTCTTCCTGTTTTGCCGGGGCTTTTGCTGAGCATCTGCGGGCTTCTGATCTATAAATTCGGGACGGATGCGGATCTTCCTATGATCTATATCTGGGCATTCGGAATTCTTACAGCAGCATCTGTAGTGTTAAGTTATGTCATTCCTGCAAAAACCAACAGAAAATATGGAGGTACACGCTGGGGAAGCATCGGGTCTGTAATAGGAACTATTGTTGGTATATTTATTCCGATTCCCCTGGGTTTCCTTATAGGAATGTTTGCAGGGGTATTTATTGGTGAATTACTTCATGACAGTAAGGATATGAATAAAGCCTTACAATCTACCAAAGGAGCACTGATTGGATTCATTTACGGAATCGGTTTCAGTTTTGTGGTAGGAGTGGCAATGTTTTTGGTAGTACTTCTTAATATGTTTAACGTTATTTAATTAAAATATAAGAAACTATGTTCCATAAAATTATCATACTCAGCCTGGGAATTTTCGCATTAACAGGATGCGATGCCCAAAAGAAATCTAAGATTAACACAAAAACTACTGAAATGCCTGCAGGTACTAAAACAACAAGCACTAATAGTCAGAAAGATGGTGTTATATACCTTAATGAAGGAGAAAATAAGTTTTTAAAAGAATACCAGATGAATGTGACATTCAAAGGGGTTTCTGAAGACAGCCGTTGTCCTGAAGGAGTCAATTGTATCTGGGCCGGAGCCGCTCTTGCTCAGGTGGAAGTAATGGGAACTTCTACACGACCTATGATTCTGAATCTCGCAAGCATAGATTATCCGGGAAGGAATTACCGCCAGTCGGCAGAATTCAATGGGTATACCATTACCTTACAAGATGTTGCTCCATATCCAAAACAACAGGACGGAACAAAAGCATTAGCCGGAAAATATAAAATCGGAATTACAATAAAAAAGGCAGATCAATCAACAGATTCTACCACGAAATAGGCTTCTTGCCTTTGGAAACAAGATACTCATTAATTTTTGAGAAAGGCTTACTCCCAAAAAAACCTCTGTATACAGAAAATGGTGAAGGGTGCGCCGATTTCAGAATAAAATGCTTAGCCGGATCTATGAGTTCGGCTTTTTTTTGTGCAAAAGCACCCCATAAAACAAATACTACATTCTCTTTTTTATCTGAAATTTCTTTAATGATAAAATTGGTGAATTTTTCCCAACCCAGATCTTTATGGGAATTGGGTGAATGAGCGCGAACCGTTAACGTAGCATTCAGCAACAAAACACCTTGTCTTCCCCAGTCATCCAATTCTTTGGAAGTTCTCACCACTCCTAAATCATCCTTTAACTCAATAAAAATATTTTTAAGTGATGGCGGTGCAGTAACCTGTTCAGAAACAGAAAAACACAAACCATTGGCCTGAAAATCATTATGGTAAGGGTCCTGACCAATAATAACGACCTCAACATCATCAAAAGCCGTCAGCTCCAGTGCTCTGAAAATCTGATTTTTCGGTGGAAAAACTTTAGTTGTTGCATATTCATTCTTTACTTTCTCCCAAAGGGTTGTAAAGTATTCTGTACTCTTTATAGGGGCTAAAATTTCTGTCCACGTCATACTGCAAAAATAATAATATTAAAATAAGGGCCTGCATTATACTTTAAATATCTTCAGTTTTCTTTCGATCAGCATATAAGAAACATAGGATAATAACAACGAAAAAGATATCAATAACAGATTATTAAGATGATAAGAATGCACAATAACGAAATCCTGCTTCTTCACAATATAATGGATAATATATAGCGAATAAGAAATATTCCCCAGGAAATACACTGCCTTGGTTTCTAAAAATGTTTTTAAATAGTTTTGCTTTCCTTCATACAGATATTTTATCATCAATGCTGATAATAAAGGAATAAATAACAATCCTTTTTCAATAAACAACATAGATACAAACAGTAAGAGAATGATATAAATAACGAGGGTATCCTTCTTCATTTTAAATAGTGGTAAAAGAGCAACCCCAATTCCAAGAAAATAAGAAGATACTGTTCTCAGAAGGGAAACAAGACCATAAGGAAGATCAAGATATCTTGGTGATTCGCCTACTTCCATGGAATGTTCAGAACCTATATACAAATGGCCTGGGAGATAGGGAAGCATAAATCTCAAAACCAAACTTGCAATAATTAAAACTTCGCTTCGTATTTTATAATGCAGGACAAACCATAGTATAAACGGAAAAATCAAATAACAAACCCACTCTGTACTTAGCGACCAATAGACAACATTCAGCAGGTAATCAGGATTAAAAAAGCATTGTAATAAGGTCGCATTAATCAGAAGCCCTGCTATAGAAGTCTTCATTAAAAACAATGCAATAAAAACAACCGATACAATGTATACAGGATAAATTCTATTGATTCTTTTTTTATAAAAAATTTCTATTGTTTTATAATTAAGTTCTTTAAATTTTCCAGAATAAGAAACAGTCAATAAAAAAGCACTCAATACAAAAAAGATATCCACTGCCACATACCCTTTCCCTACTATATCCTGAATGAATTCATTTCTAAAAAAACTAAAATGAAAAAAAGCTACCCATAATGCAACAACCCCTCTAAGCCCCGTTAAAGATTTTATTTCATTTTTCATATATAATTTCAATCGGCGATAAAGATAGAAAAAACCTGTTAGATTTTATATTATTCATTACCGGACGGTCTTTTTAAACT
Organism: Chryseobacterium sp. D764; assembly: GCF_019317325.1. Taxonomy (NCBI): domain Bacteria; kingdom Pseudomonadati; phylum Bacteroidota; class Flavobacteriia; order Flavobacteriales; family Weeksellaceae; genus Chryseobacterium; species Chryseobacterium sp. D764. The sequence continues at coordinate 1,932,144 of NZ_CP079219.1, forward strand.
AAAAATAATGTTATCCGGAAAGCCTTCATCTTTCTTTCCCTCTAACAAAATAAAGTCATGTTTTACAAGAAGTCCTTTTGAGTTTTCATTAATTTTATTGGTAATCGCTACAATTTCCTGTAAATGCAATTCGTTAAACCCAAAATCTAAAACTGCTTTCAATGTTTCAGACATTATTCCCTGTCTGTGATATTCCGGCAATAATTCATAACCAACTTCTGCTGTTTTCCGGTTTGCAGAAAAATTCCAAAGACAGATTGTTCCGATAAGATTCAACTGATCTTTTAAAGAAATTCCCCAATACACGGTTTGATTATTCTGAACTCTTTCCTTAATCGTTAAAATAAACTGAAGGGCATCATAATTTGTCTTCGGTGAAACCCTTTTCACAAATTTATTGACCTCCGGATTGCTTCGGATTTTTAAAATATCTTCGGTATGCTGTTCATTGATACCGTTTAAAATCAACCTTGAGGTTTCTAGTTTCATTGTTCAGATAGGATAAGTGGTTGTAAATAAATTTTTATGTTTACTAAAGCTATTTCAGATATCTCTTAATACTAAGGTTTCTGAGAATCCGCTTTCATCAGCGTCCAGATTCATAAATAAATACACCCCGTATTTTACAGTATAGCTTTTTTCGTAAATAACAATTGATTCTGTTTTATCCTGATCACTTTTTTTGTGTTCTTTTTTACGGACATTATTATTTTTATTGCTATGGCCAGCCATTTTTTTACGGTCCTTATTTTTTAAGCTTTTCACCGGAAGTTTTTTACCAGCGGTCTTTTGGGGAGTTCTGCTAATGGATTTCTTTTCATTTTTTTCAATCTCATTTTTCTGAATCTGAATCTGGGCCTGAGCCTGAATACCTGCCAAAAGAAAAAGAAGGGCAAGCAGTAAATTTTTCATAGTTATAGTTATTAGTGCAATAAATATAAGCCTTAACCATTATACATTCAAACTTTTTCTTTTTCAAAAAAAAATTATTCTGTTTTTTCAATCATACGGATCACTTACTTTATGTATCAAGGTATTTAGATCCATCGGTAAACCTTAAAACTTTTATCATTTTAAGGGTTCAAAAAAAACATCAGATTTAAAGTTAATTTATTCTGTAAATCTCTCGGATATACGTAATAATCAAAATTCTCACTAAATTTGCAGTGTGTATATAGATAAAGAAGATTTAGACGAATTAGAGTTTCCGCAATTGCTCGCGGAAATCTCCCCATTTGCGTATTCTCCGAAAACAAGAGAAAAAATTCTTCAACTTCGCCCAATGGAAATAGACGAGGCGGAACTTTCGTTAAAAAAAACGTCAGAATATCTGTCGAGTTTTGAAAGTTCAAATGCGATTCCGTTTGATGAATATGAAGATATTGAAAGTGAGCTGAAACTGATGCTGATTGAGAATTACCGACTGGAAAATGCTGCTTTCATCAAAATAAAAACCATCACGGAACAGATCGGAAAACTGCAGAAGTTCTTCCCTACCATGCCCGAAACATTTCCTACTTTATTACAAGAAGTTTCTGTACTGGAATTCAGAAAAGAGATCATTGATAAAGTAGATAAGGTTTTCAACCGTTTTGGTGAAGTAAAAAATGAAGCTTCTCCGGCCTTAAAAGGCATAAGAACTGAAATTCAGCTTGCTAAAAAAGCAATTCAGGAAAATTTCAACCGTGCACTCACCACCTATGGACAGAGTGACTTTTTGGATGATATCCGGGAAACAATTATTGATGACCAAAGAGTTCTGGCTGTAAAATCAGGATTCAAAAAAAGAGTGGCCGGAAGAACGTTGGGAATTTCCAAAACAGGTTCCATTACTTACATTCAGCCGGACAGTGTTGTAAAACATTACTTCAAGCTTCGTGAAAGTGAAGAAGAAGAGAAAAAAGAAATCGACAAAGTTCTCCGACAGCTTACCACAGAACTGGCAGAGTTTCAACCTCAGCTATGGAGATATCAGGTTTATATTTTTGACCTGGATCTTACAAGAGCGAAAGCTAAATTTGCTGATTTAGTGAATGGAATTCTTCCAAAGATCAACCGTCATAAGACATTGAAGCTTAAAGACGCTTACCATCCATTGCTATGGTTGAGAAATAAAGTAGAGAATAAAACGATTCATCCCCAGACTCTTGCTTTAACAGAACATAACAGAATCATCTGTATTTCCGGGCCTAATGCCGGTGGAAAATCAATTACTCTGAAAACAGTAGGATTATTACAGCTGATGATTCAGAGTGGTATTCTGGTTCCGGTTCATCCCAAATCTGAAATGTTTTTCTTTGAGAAAGTCATGACCGATATTGGTGATAATCAATCCATTGAAAACCACCTGTCGACTTATTCATCCAGATTGAAGAAAATGTCCGGAATCATCCGTGAGGCAGATGCCAATACGCTTCTATTGATTGATGAATTTGGTACCGGTTCTGATCCTGAACTTGGAGGTGCGCTGGCAGAAAGTTTCATGGAGTTTTTCTACGACAAAAAGAGTTTTGCCATTATTACAACGCACTACACCAATATTAAACTGGTGATAGAACAGCTTCCCAATGCCCAGAACGCAGCAATGCTCTTCAATGAAGAAACACTGGAGCCGATGTATAAGCTGGAAGTAGGCCAGGCAGGAAGTTCATTTACTTTTGAAGTTGCAGAAAAGAATAAAATCCCAAGATTTATTATCCATTCTGCGAAGAAAAAGGTAGAGCATGATATTGTTAACCTTGATAAGACTATTGTAAAGCTGCAGCAGGAGAAATTTGAAGTTGAAAAGCTGAAATCTGATCTTGCAGAAAGAAAAGAATCTGTAGAAGATAAGCGTGACAATCTTCAGAAACTGAATGATCAGCTTCAGCAGAAACTTTTCAATTTCCAGAAATTATATGAGGAGGAACACCGCAAGCTTCAGTTCGGGAATAAGATTGAAACATTCATCGACAGTTATACAAAGGGAAAATCCAGAAAGGATGTTGTAAAAGACTTTGTAAAGCTTCTTGAGCAAGAGAAATTCAGAAAATTGGGCCATGACAAAGATGAAACAAAACGCCTGCAGGTTGTTAAGAGAAAAATTACTCAACAGCTGAAAAAGGAGGAAGTCATTGAAAAAATTGCAGAAACCAATGAAAAACTGGAAGAACAGCGTAAAAGCGACCGTGCTCTTTGGATGAAGATTGGACAGCGTGTTCGTATTACAGGAAGTACCAGTGTAGGAACTATCGAAAAGATTTCCCGAAACAAAGTGATTGTTAATTACGGAACTTTCAAAACAACAATTAATGCGGATGAACTTGAGAGAATCTAATTAATCCGAAAATTAAGTAAATGCAAATAACAAGGGAGAGTGCCAGAAGGTGCTCTCCCTTTTCTATTTAATCCTAAATTTTTTCTATTTTTATATAAAACTATAATTTATGAAACCATTAAAAGCACTTTCAGACCTTTTACCAATACCCAGTTATACGATTATTATTCTATGTTTTTTCTTTCCGTTTTTCCTGATAAAATGTGGAGATACAACATTAATGTCTGTCAAAGGAACTGATCTTATAACAGGAGTTTCCAAAAAGGCTATCAATGAGCGAATGAAGGAAAGCCTCAAAAAAAGCTCACCTTTTGGCGCCGCACTTGGAAATGATAAAGCAGAAGCAGATACATCTTCAGACACAGATATTGAATATTCGCCTCTGAACGAACCCAAGAATAAAAAAGACAAGCAAAACATTCCTCCTAACCCATTGATCATCATTGCATTTTTGGCTGCTATTGCAGGAATTCTTGTTCAGGTGATGAAGAATGTCAGAAAGAAATATCTGTATCATATTATTCTTTCTATTATAGGACTCGCCTCTTTACTTATTTTTTATCTGACATTTCAATCTAATATGGAAGGATTTGGAAATAATAAAATAGCGATGGGATTTGGAAGTGATATTTCGATCAGCTATGGTTTCGGGACTGCGTTTTATCTATGTTCCGTTTTATATCTTTTCGTTCTTTTATTCTATGGGATCTTTTCTTACTTTCTGAAAAATAATCCCCAAGCCATTTATGGTTCTACACAACAAAATACAGAATCTTAAAAACTATATTGCAGATAAAAAAAGAGTGTTTTTTCAAACACTCTTTTTTCATTTTATTTCTTAATGAATTTTAGTCGGGTTACTCTTTCTCTGTCTTTCAGCTGGATGAAATAAACACCTTTTGAAAGGTGATGAAGGCTCACTTTATGATCTGAAACTTTACCTTCTCCTGTTTTTTGTCCCACAGCATTATAAATTTCAAAATTTGCTGCTTCTGAAGTGCCGGAAATATTTAAAATATCAGATGCCGGATTAGGATAAATTTCAGGCTGTACAGATTTTACTGATTCTCCAACGCTTAGTGTGAGATTTATAATATCTACCCCATAATCTTCAACCTCGCCATAGGTGAATGTCCCACAAGCATCTGTAGGTGTAGTTTGACTTGAAACCACTCGCATTACAGTACCACACGTTGTCAGTGTTGCAAAACTTGGAATATTAAATACAGACACAGCCGGAGCTGCCTGAGTAACATTATTGGCAACCATTACTCTTTCACTGGATTCAAAAATGCCGTTAGCATTGAGATCTATCCATGCAGTTACCGTTGTTGTACCTGGAGTTCCGGTCCAGCTATTACTTACCGAAAGTTTATTGCCCACACTTCCTACAAAAAACTTTATTCTACGGCTTACATCGCTTCTGTAATCTGTATAGTTGGATGAGCCGGAGTTGCTGACCATGGGAGCCGTAACCCCTGTGGAGTTTACTGTCACATTGGAAATATGCATCATGCTGGTATCTGTAGAAGCGCTTGCACAGTAATTGATGACTGTTGTAAAAAATATAGGAGTGGACCATGTTCCCGTTATCGTGTTACATATTTTTGCAACTTGTACTTCATAAATTGTACAGGGCTCTAACATACCAATAGTAAACACATTTTGCCCAGACAATCCCGTTGCTATCATCCAGGTGGTACTGCCAGCTTTCCGGTATCTTACATAATTGTTCGGAGTATTTGGGTCGGCAGTCCAGGTAACCGTTGCGGAAGTAAGGCTAACATTTGATACCACAACATCTGTTGGAGCATTTGTATCACAATAAAATAAAGATTTTGATCCTGCTTCTATCTTGTTTTCTGCCTGAAAGCTTGAAATACCCAAAATAAAAGAGAATACATAAAGTAGTCTTTTTGTCATGTTTATTAGTTTTTAAATTCTCCTGAAAAATAGAGCATTTTTTGAAATAATTCTTATAAATATTTCATTTATTGTTATATTTTATCAATACATTTTAAATTACAAGCCAAAAATCACACCTATTATACAAAATAATCCCATAAGATATCTGCATTTTTAATCCATCTGAAACAAATACAAGATTTTAAAGAACTGCAATGGTATAAATTATCTCCTGAAAAGCATTTAATTTATATATTTGGGGGATCAAAAAATTTTCATGATGACTTTCATAAACAAAGCATTCTATTTATCCGCTTTCAGTATTTTATCTATAGCCTTTGTAAAAGGGCAGAATAAAGTTCCTTTCGGAGTTGTAAAAGCTGAAGAAGGATATGCCAATGTACGGGTTCATAAAGACAATTACAGAAAAATTGTAGATAAGATCCGTATGCGTAAAGGAGATGTATTTGTTTATGTAAAACCTGCTCCCGGAGAAACAGAGTGGATCTGGATCAAATATCCTGAAAAACAGGATGAAGACAAACCATTTGTACGTTATGAAACACTGGACAAAGAAGGAATGGTCAATAAAGAACGTATTGCTTATATAGACCAGCTTCCGGCCTATACTCCCTCCAGGTCCAAAAACGGAAAATCACTTATTTTCACAGATAATTCTGATCCAAAAGTTCCTACTGCCCAAAGAAGCAAAGTTGTGATTGATATCTACCCTTCCAATGCCGGCTACCGTAAAAAGGAAAAAGATGCGGAAGGAAAACTTCTTACCATTGATAAAGTAAAACCTTGGGGAATCGGAAATGATCTTCCTGAAGGAATGACTGAGATCAAATCAATCAGAGTACAACAACCCGGAAGAGGTTCTGTCTTTGTAAGAGAAGCCATCAAAAACATGTTCCAGCCTACTATGGATTTTGAGAATATTGGCGTAACATCCCTGGACACCGATAATATTTTCTTATACATGATAAACGGTTCAGGAGAAAACAGATACACCACGCTGTGGACCATCAAGAAAGGAAGAGTAATCAGCCAGATTATTTACCATAATCCGGAATAAATTCATTATTTTTGCACTCGAAAAGTTTTACGCTTATTCATCACAGGAATTGGTTCTGCATCACTGCAGATTAAAAGGGAACCGTGTGAAAATCACGGACTGTCGCGCAACTGTAAGTAACTGAAATCTTTATCAAAGATCCACTGTGCGAGGCATGGGAAGGAGATAAAAGATGTTACAAGTCAGGAGACCTGCCTATTTCTTTAAACAAATAACTTTCGCGATTTGAAGTTGTATTGATCTGATGGATTGTTTCAGGGGGTTCTTTAAGTTCCTGTCATTATTCTGTTGTTTTAATATCGTTTTCATTTCGCTTTAATTAATAATGATATATGACTACAGAAGAAAGAATTGAAGCATCCGAAACCAGAATCTTTAAAGCGGTTTTCCCTAACACAACCAATCATTACGATACCCTTTTTGGTGGTACGGCCATGCAGCTGATGGACGAAGTAGCTTTTATTACAGCCACACGATTTGCCAGAAAAAGAGTGGTAACAGTGAGCAGTGACAAGATCGATTTCAAGAAACCTATTCCAGCCGGAACTATTGTTGAACTGATTGGCAAAGTTTCATACGTAGGAAAAACAAGTATGAAAGTAAATGTTGAGATCTATACCGAGCAGATGTATTCCTATGAAAGAGAAAAAGCCATTGTAGGTGATTTTACTTTTGTAGCGATTGACGAATTCAAGAAACCAATCCAGATACTATAAATGATAAATTTTCGGGCGGCCAAAGGCCGCCCGAAAATTATTCTATTTTCAATAAATTTATTTCACAACTTTTTCAGTTTCCAGGCTTCTGCTCAGCAGCAGTTCAAAGGCTTCTCCCATTTCATCCGATGCTCTGCTGATAGCATTTTCAAGCATATTCCGGATTTGTTTTTCTGTTACTCCGGCTTCCGTCCAGCTTTTTCCTGAAGTATGAGAATTTAAGATAAATGGCATAATTCTGTCGATTCCACAGGCAAAAATAGCATCCGGTGTTTTCTCATCTTCAAACTCAAGCCATAGATTGAAGAACTCTGTACGCAAAGGCTCATCCAGGATACCGAAAATCTTTTGTGCAGATGCTTTCTCTCTGTCAAACTTCCCTACCATTGCTTTTTCATCAAAAATAAAGGTATCCCCAGCTTCTATCTCTACCAAATCGTGAATGGAAAGCATTCTTATCACTCTCAACAGATCAATATCTGCACGGTTTTTAGCATATGGATAAAGAATCTGAGCCAGAATGATGATCTGCCATGAATGTTCCGCAGTATTCTCTCTTCGGGAATCGTCAGCATTATAATTTCTTCGCTGTACATTTTTCAAGGCATCCACTGCCAGGATAAAATCAATCTCTTTCTGAATTTTCATCTTACTTTTCTCTATTATATTGTTCTGAAGGGTACACCTTTGTTTTGGTTACCCACTTATTATTGATCTTTTCTTTAGTGATCACTTTTACGCGGCCTTCTACCGTCATATCTTCTTCTTTTTCAAAGACTTTATCAAGTCCTTTATTGGGAACAACAGCATATTCAGTGGTAAAAATATCACAACAGCCAGATTTTCCATAGGAGATCAGGCGCTTACGTTTCACATCCACATCAAAAATATCAAGAGCACTGGACGCAAGATCCGTAAGTTCTTTACTCTTCACAAATGCCATTCTTGTACTGTTGAATACATAAACGTCATAGGAAGCAGCGCTATAGTTTCCCATATTCCCGTTCCTTACCGCTATATCTTCAGTTCCGTCAAAATTAAAATCATTAATGATTACAGAGTTCTGTTTATTTGTCAGCTGGATCATTTTTCCCAGCCTGGGCTTTTCAGTCTGATCTGTTTCCAACACCAGATTATCCGATGCAAAAGTCTGTACCTTTGTATTTTTATGATCAAACAATTCTACAGTTCCTTTGCCGCTGCACCGGTCATCATAGCAATTTTCTACCTGGATGATTGCATCATAATTCTTTGATGCATTTTTAACCTCAAACTGATATTGTCCGAAACATGCAGGCCCCAGTAAAACAAAAGCCGGTAAATGTTTATACTTATTGAATAAATTCATGGTAATAGTAAGTGATTTAGGTGTTTTTTTCCTAACAAAAATACGAATCATAATACCGATCTCAAAATTCCGGCCTTATTATCTGTAAGGATCTGAAACATTTTAACAGCCTTTAAATAAAAGAGTGTTCAGTAATAAGAAGCTATTTCCCGCTATACGCTCATACTCCTCGCTCCGTACCTGAACCCAAGCCGCTGTGAGGTAACCGCTGCTATCGGGGCTATATCTTGGGTAATGAGCAATAATTAATGAATGATAACTTTTTTTCTCTTTATTTCTTTCATTTTCATTTAAAATTTAAACATTTTTTGATCAAATTCATTCTTATCAAAATTCATAGTAAAATTTATAAATCTGATTATCAAATATTTATACTATTTATTTTAAAAATTTCACTACTTTGTATTGCATAATACCATTTTATTTACATATCTTTGTAATGTAAAATCGAAATAGGTACAACTAGCTAGGTTCCGAACTTCGAAAATTATATAACTAATTAACAAAACTTATCAAAGATGAATACCGAAAATACCAAAGCGCAAATGCGAAAAGGAATTCTGGAATTCTGTATTCTAAGTCTCATCAATAATCGCGAAATGTATGTTTCTGATCTTATTGACGAACTGAAAAAAGGAAAACTGGATGTAGTGGAAGGAACCCTCTACCCTCTTCTTACAAGACTTAAAAACGGAGAGTTTCTCTCTTACAGATGGGAAGAATCTACAGGAGGACCACCCAGAAAATATTATCAGATCACAGAAAAAGGAAAACTTTTCCTGGATGAACTTCAAAACACATGGAATGAGCTGACAGCCTCAGTAAAAAACATCACCCAACAAAATTAAAAAACAAAGCTATGAACAAGACACTCTCAATAGGACTCGCAGGTTTTTCTTTTACAATAGAAGAACACGCATATATAAAGCTCAGCGATTACCTGAATGCTTTGAGAAGCTCACTGGATGCTTCTGAAGCTGATGAGGTAATGCATGACATAGAAATAAGAATGGTGGAGATATTCAAAGATTCTCTGGGAAAACGTGAAGTAATAAATGATACCGATGTAGAAAAGGTAATCGCACAGATCGGAAGCCCGGAAAAAATTGAAGAACAGGAAGAGGCTTATTTTTCTGAAAAAACATCTACCAGAAATACCAATTCAGGAACTTATTATTCCGATAAAAAACAACTGTTCCGTGACCCGGAAAAACAAAAAGTAGCAGGGGTTTGCGCAGGTTTAGCTCAATATGTAGGAATGGATATTACCGCAATGAGAGCAATCTGGCTGGGAATCTTTGTATTAGGAATTTTTACAGCAGCCATTTCATCTTCACTGATCGGTCTTTTATATGTAATCCTTTGGATCGTACTTCCAAAAGCTGAAACAGCAGCAGATTTCCTGAAAATGCAGGGAAAGCCTATGAACTTCGACAATCTTAAGAATGAGTCTAATAAATTGGTTCAGTTTGCCAATGAATCTACTCAGAGGGTCGGAGAAATATACAACGAAAACAAACCTTATATCAACAATGCAAGCAGCGGAATCTGGAATGTTTTCAAGTATATCGTAGGAGGATTCTTCGTATTGATGGCTGTAAGCAGCATTATCGGAGTATTTGTATTATTCGGTCTTTTCGGAATGGATACAGACTTTCCTGGTGCCAATGAAATAAGATTCTATATGGATGACCAGGGTCTTGATAAAGTATTGGCAGCCATGATGGTAATCGGAAGCTTAATTCCAGCAATCCTTTTCAGCTTATTAAGTATTAAGATATTTTCTCCAAAAACAAAACTGAGAAATATCGGATGGGTAGTAGGAGGTTTATTTCTTCTTCTGATCGGACTGGGAACGTACTTCGGAATAAGCATGGCTAAAAAAGACATGATCTACAGAGGAAGTAAGGAAGATGTAGAGAATGTGGCCATCAACACTACTTCAGATACAGTGTATGTAGATGTAAAGCAAATCAATATTCCTCAGAATTTCAAAGCTTATAATAATGACATTTATTCTGACAAAAGATCAGTGTATGAAGAAGACTATATCTCTGTAGACGTAACAAGAAAGCCAGATATTAAAACACCTTATCTGATCATCAAAAAAGAAGGAAAAGGATACAATTTCCCAATTCAGCTGACAGTTCCTGTAGAAGTTGTAAACAACAAAATACTACTTCCAAACTATATCAAATATCCATATGAACACAGATTCAGAGACTATAGCCTGGAATATGAACTTGTAGTTCCGCAAAAAGCAGTGGTTATTTCAATGAACAAAAACCATATCCATATTGATGGTGACTTAGACGGAGATGGTATCAATGATGAAGATCAGGACAACGATGAAGATAACAACGGCGTTAGAATTGAAAAAAATAAAATCACGGTAAACGGTTCTAGTATTGAGTATAACTCTGATGATCAAGACAGTATCATCGTAAATGGCAAAAAAGTTCCGAACAACCAGGCAAAGAAAGTAATTGATTCTGCAGTGTCCAATATCAAAAAATCAAATAAAGATATGGACATCAAAATCAAAGACGGAAAAAACGAAATTTCCATACAAACTAAATAATTAACTTCAGAGAGTGGTAGAAGGTGTGAGTGGATGGCAACCGTTTGAAATTCACACTCTTCTTCTCTCAGAAAAGTAAAAATAAAACCATATTTAGTTTCTTATGTAAAAAAAAAGGTTTAATTTCGTAGAGCTAAAATTTAATAACCAACCAACCAAAAACACAGCTTTATCATGATACAATTTGCAATGGAATTCGTAATGAAAATCGTAGATTTAATTAGCGGTTTGTTTTAAGAGCGATAATATTTCAATATATTTGTAAAGTATAACCAAAGTTTGGTTATACTTTTTTTGTTTTTAATTCAAGAAATCTATGAAAAAGCTGATAGGCAAAGCAATGTTAAAAATATTAGGCTGGAAGGTCGTTCTGCAGGGCGATGTTAACAACCTGAACAGGTGTATCCTAGTGGTAGCACCTCACACCCATAATATGGAATACATTTTAGGAAATTTCGCCTATTGGTCACTGGAAAAACCTTTAAAAATCATTATTAAAGATGCCCACACCAAAGCCTGGTACGGAAGTATCGTAAAAGGTCTTGGCGGTATTGGTATAGACAGAACCCAGAAAAATGATCTGGTGAATTTTGTAGCCAACCAGTTTTCCAAAGAAGATTTCAGTCTTGTTATTACCCCGGAAGGAACAAGAAGCTGGGTTCCGAAATGGAGAAAAGGATTCTATCATATGGCCCTCGCTGCAAAAGTTCCTATTGTACTGGCAGCAGGTGATTTCAAAAGAAATATTGTTTACCTGGGTTATACTATTCCTTACGAAAGAATAGCTTCCGTTCCCTTTTCAGAAATTATGAAGGAAATTCAGGACTATTATATAAAAAATGATATTGTCCCGAAAGTTCCCGAAAACTGGAATCCTGATATCATGGGAACCGGTAATGAATAAAGCTAAAAACGAAATTAATCAATCATCATTTATCAATTATAAAAAATGAAAGGTCAGACAAAAGAAGAAATATTAGCATTCATCAATAACTGGGGAGATGTAACGCTTGCCAAAACCCTTGAAATAAAATTCATCGATATTGATCTTGAAAATGAAACCCTTACTGCCACTATGCCTGTTCTTCCAAGAACACATCAGCCGTTTGGAATCATGCACGGAGGAGCAAGCTGTGTTTTGGCCGAAACTTTAGGGTCAAGCCTGTCTAATATCTTCATTGATGGTGAAAAATATTACGGAGTAGGAACCAATATCAATTCCAATCATTTAAGAAGCAAAAAGGACGGCATTGTAACGGCTACTGCACGTTTTATCAGAAAAGGAAAATCCATGCACGTTTCAGAAATTGAAATCCGTGATGAAAAAGGTGTTTTGATCAATCATACAACAATGACGAATAATATCATTAACAGATAAGTTACCACAACATAAAAAATAAAGAGCTTAAAATAAATTTAAGCTCTTTTTATTTTGACATTTTTAAGACTAGTAATACCTTTGCAGAAAGGAAAATTACTCCGGAAAGTCCTTATATTATTTCTGGTCATTGATTTTCAAAAATTCCTTCATAGCTCATGATTTATTTCAAACTCCCTTTTGACGAAAGACTACTGTCTGCTGATGAAAAAAATATAAAAAATGCAGTCAATTTTTATTCCTACAATGGTTTAGATCAAATCAGTTTCCATGGAAATATTGTTGAAGTTAATGCTGAAGAATTTACCCATACTTCAATTACAAACCAAGAATTGATCAGTGACTCAACAAATTCTGCTGCTGAAACGAAGGAAGAATACTGTAATACTCTACAGCAAGTGATTGAAGTAATCAAAGAAAACAATCTGCCTAAACTTGTTTATTCAAGAAGGAAGATTTTTACAGATTTCAAGACAATCAATTATAGAGAAAGTTTCGAAAATTTGTGTAATTCTTATCCCAATGCTTTCAGATATCTGTTTAACGACGGGCAAAACACATGGATGGGGGCTTTCTCAGAAGTTTTAGGAAAATTCAATAAAATCACCCACGAGTTTGAAACCATGGCCCTTGCCGGTACTCTTCCGGTATCTGAAGAATGGTCTGAAAAGGAAATTGAAGAACAGAAACCTGTTACTACTTATATTCAGGATATTCTTAACAATTATTCTGACAATGTAAAACAATCGGAAACCTATGATCATATTTCAGGAAATATAAAGCATTTACGCACAGATTTTAAGACCCATATTAAAGCAGAAGACCTTGACCGTATTATTCAGGACCTGCACCCTACTCCTGCTGTCTGTGGCATTCCAAAAGACTTTTGCAATGAGAATATCCGTAAATACGAAAAATTTCCACGTGAATTTTATGCCGGGTATATCAAAGTTGAAACCGAAGAAAGTATTCTGTATTTTGTAAATCTACGCTGTGCAAGGCTTTATAAAGATTCTGTACATGTTTTTGTGGGAGGTGGAATAACAGCTCAAAGCAATCCGGAGAAAGAATGGAAAGAAACGGAACTGAAGTCTGAAGCCATATTGAAAAACCTGGTTATTTCACAGAACTCCGGAAACTTTTAATATCTTGATTGATTGTACTATTTAACCACAGATTTCCGGATTTTCGCAGATATTTGCCTATAGTTTTCTTTGCTGAGTGTAACGCCATTGCGAACGATTTTAAAATGGTTTATAATCATTTTTGCGAACTTTGCGTAATAATTTGCTTCGACTAATGCCAATTGAGGTTTTATACTTTTTTGAACAGACCAAAGCACACCTATATTGAATATAAAAAACCAAAATTGTATTTAAGATAACCTATTTCCTAATCCCTATTACCTTCTACCTAATAAAACAAAAACCTCCTTCAAAATGAAAGAGGCTTATATCTATATGAAATATTCAATTATTTCTTTAAACCGATTCTACTCCATGTATCCATTACAAAAAGCAAAATAAGGCCTAATGCAGCAGCTCCAGCTGAGAACGCAAACCTAACGTTATCTTCATCTCCTAAGATATCTGTCGCTTGCCAGTTGATCGCATAAAGATTGATGGCGATGAATACAATAAACAGTACTAAAAATACTTTATAAAACTTCTTCATGACTCTTAAAAATTAATATAATTCTGCACCAACTGGGCAAAATTTGCGGTGAATAATTTAATTGAAATTGCCAAAAGGATAATTCCGAAAACTTTCTGAAGGATCATCAAAGTAGCATCCCCAATTTTCCTCTCCAACCATTTCGCTGATTTCAGCACCAAATATACGAAAATTGTATTAAGAACAATTCCGAGGATAATATTAATATCATGAAATTCAGCCCTCAGAGACAGTGCTGTGGTTAAAGTTCCAGCTCCTGCAACCAGCGGAAATGCGATGGGTACAATAGATGCAGCCTTTGCTTCAGTTGTTTTATTAATTTCAATTCCTAAAATCATTTCCAGGGCTATGACAAAAATCACAAAAGCACCGGCAATGGCAAAAGAATTTACATCTACTCCAATAAGTTTAAGGATCTTGTTTCCTACGAAAAGGAAAACAATCATAATAGCACCAGCAGTGATTGCAGCCTTTCCGGCCTCAATCTGTCCGAACTTCTGCTGAAGACTTACTATAATGGGAACCGAGCCGATAATATCGATAACGGCAAAAAGAACCATAAAGCTGGTAACGACCTCTTTAAAAGAGAAACCATCAAAAATTTCCATCTCTTTGTAATTAAAAATTTCGCAAAAATATGAAAATAAACTGACTATTTGCTAATTTGTGAATACAAATTAACAATTGTTTTCAAAAGTTCTTCAAGTGCATCAGCAGATTTCACAGGATTGTATTTCTCCATCTGAACTCTCTGCTGCAATTTATTGTATTCTTCTGCAACTGAAGCGCCTTTGTGTTTTTCAAGAAAAGTCTTAAACTCTGCTGCAGAGCCTTGAAAATACTGATTTCTCACTTCCTGATCCAATTCCTCTAGCGTTGTAAAGAACTTTTCATAATCGCCGTTATCTTTAAGATTTTCCAGATAACCGAAATAATCATTGATATCTGTTTTCAGCAATTCTCTGATCTCTTTTTCTGTTTCAGCTACTGAACCTAAAGGTTTTGACGGTATATTTTCCCTAACTAATGTACGTTTTTTTTGCCAATTTTTAAATAACAGATAAGCCACAAATAAGCTTATAAGAATGGCGATATTCGTTAAAAGGATATTCCAATGGAATTTACTTTTTTCTTTTACTTTAAATGAAGTAGTTTTTAAAACCGGTGTATTTACAGTCTCCAGTAGGTTATTAGTATACTCATTTACTTTTTCTACCGTAGAGCGGGCTTCCAGGATCTGATCGTGAGAAAAAGCATTAAGATCCAGTGTTTTTTGTCCCAAATCTACATATTCTTTATTTTCAGGATCAAAGAAAGCAAATTGCTCAGTTTTAATAGAGATTGCTCCTGATTTTTTTGGAATAATAACATAATTAGCCAGAATCTCGCCTTTCATTCCTGTAGTTCCCGGAGAAATTTTGGAGGTAATTTTCGGAGGAAAAACTTCATAATCCGGAGATGCTGCAATTTTAGGAAGTTCCATATCCGGTAAGTTTCCTTCTCCTGAAACCTTCACAACAACATTCAGCGGCTTTTTAGCTTCCGGCTTTTCTTTGGAAGCATTATATACATTGACATTAAAGTTTCCAACAGCATTTTTAAAACATTCAGGAGCTCCTTCCGGAAGCTTTCTTACATTGATTTTTACTTTATTGGAGACAATCTTCGTTTTATTAGAATAGCTGCTCACAGAAGCCGATACTCCGGGAATTTCAACAAACCCTGCTTCATTTGGAAATACCATAAACATGGCCAACACCTGTGAAGGCATATTTCCATATCCAGACGGATCTATCTCAGATTTATCAAAATTAATAGGATGTACATTGATATTATCCTGCTGTGGAAGATGGATATTTTTCACCTTTCTCAGGTTATCCATATTTCTTGAATATACTCTAAGAACAGCAATGGTAGGCTGATCCTGATAGACTTCCCTGTCATCAATTTCCATATTCAGATAGACATCATTGGATGTATTGGCCGCTAATGCTCTTCTATCAACAATATCACGGATATTGACATCGAAAGGTTCTGTTTTATAGATTCTGTTGTTTACTGTAACCAGCACAGAACCAATTTTTATTTTTCCTTTTTTCTTAGGTTCGAGAGCAATTCTCGATACTTTTTGAGTAATTAAAGTATTGGTAGCAGGATCAATCACGGTATTGGTAACAGATCCGCTTCCTATAATATTAAATTTTGAAAGATCCGGAAGCTGAAAACCTGTCTGTTGTACAAGGTCACTTCCGTTAAGTTCAAGAACAATAGTAAGGTTTACGATATCCTTCCCTGCATACTCGGATTTGTCAGCATCCAGAGTAAGATTTACCTGTCCGTAAGTAATTACGGATGCGAGGGTAAGCAATATGTAAATCAATTTGTGCTGCATCACCAATCTTTCTCGTTGCTTTCAGGCATCGAATAAGAATTTTTGTTTAAAATTCTTCTGGCGGTTTCTTTTTCTTTTTCGTTTATTTTATCTAAGATCGCATTTTCAAGATTCTTAGGCATTCTGCCTTCATTATTCTGATTCTGCTTAGGATTATCCCCCTGGTCGCTTTTACCTTCGTTTTGCGGGCCATTTCCTTGATCCTGTTTTTTATCTTTATCGCCTTTCTGATCGTCACCTTTGTTCTGATCATTTCCGCCGCCGCCTTTTCCTGAGCTATTCTCTTGGTTCTTTTGTTGTTCTTTTTCTTTCTCTTTCAGTTTGGCAATCTCATAATTTTTTCTGGTTACCTCACTGTAGGGATCCTGCTTCAGAGCTTTCTTATAAAAATCAGCCGCTTTTTCCGGCTGGTTCATCTGCATATAAGCATTTCCTAAATTATGAAGAGCGGCAGTCTTATCAGGAAGTGTTTGTGAAAGTTTCTCTGCTTTTTCAAACTCCGTCTTTGCCTCTTCGTATTTTTTACTTTTATAGAGAGCATTCCCCATATTATAGTGAGCAGTAAAATCTTTATCATTAGATTTTATTGCTTCCATATATTTTGAGGAGGCTCCGTCATAATCTTTACCGTCAAATTTCTGGTTGCCTTCATGAACTAAATTCCTGTAGTTTTCCTGCCCAGACATTAAGCCTGAGAACGAGATGACAACAATAAACGATAAAAATATGATTTTAGTATTCATCACTTGCAAAATTATTCCTTTATATGTTAAGAAACAGAGTTTTATTTGTTAAAATTCGGTTAAAGTACTTGTAGAATTTCTTCTATAAATAAGGGAAATCTACACATTAAAATCCTTTTTCGGATTAAAAATATAAATTAAAAAGAAAAACAGAATAGATACTCCAAGGAAATATTGATAATAATGATTGGCATTCTGTGATTTCACCATGGTTTCAGCACCTGCAGACTTTTTATTGACTGCATCAACAATTCTGTCCGGAGCTTCATTGATATTATTGCCATCAATATAAGTTCCGTCTGTAGATTCTGCCATTTTCTTTAAGGCTTCAGTCTGTCTCTTTGAAATAACTGTTCCACCGTTCACATCTGTTTTGTACCCCATCAGCTGCCCAAATACATATTCCGGAACCGGGGCTCCTTCGTCGGTACCAATTCCTACAGAAGTAACGCTTATACCTTCTTTATTTGCCAGTCTTATCGCTGCATTATCGTTCCCTTCGTTATCTTCACCATCACTCAGCAAGATTACTTTTCTTGATCCTTTGCTTACATTTTTAAATTTATCCGCGGCAGCCTGCATCCCTTTTAGAAAATCCGTCCCCTGAATCTGCATAGAATTGGTTTCAATCCCGCTGATATAAGTCTCTGCAGAATTATAATCTGTGGTAAGAGGCATGATAGACATTGCATGTCCGGCAAAGATGACAATACCCACCTTGTCATTATTCATTTTCTTCATTGTAGCCGTCATCAGGTTTTTAGCTTCTGCAAGGCGGCTTGGGTCTATATCCTCAGCATTCATAGAATTGGATACATCCAGCATGAAGATCACATTGTTCAGTTTCTGGGTACTTTTCACCTCTTCTGAACCATTCAAAAGATCAATGATGGAAAATATCAGAAACAATGTTCCTAATAAATATAATGCAGGAAAAAACTTCGTGAATCCTGATCTCTTTTCAAATAAGTTATCGTGAAACTGGCTGGCTGCAAAAATTTCTCTTTTTTTGTTTCTCCATTGTAAGAAACGGATCAAAAAGAAAGCTAACAGCGGCAGAAGCAACAGTAAAAATAAATACCAATAATTTCCTAAAGACCAACTCATCAGCTTAAAATTTTATAAAACACCCATCTCAATAATGCGTCAAATACCAACATTCCTAAAGCAATCCAAAGAAATATCTTGAAATATTCTTCATAATTGTACAGTTTGGAAACTTTCACATCAGATTTTTCCAGCTGGTTGATCTCATCATATATTTCTTCCAGACTACTGTTTGAGGTTGCTCTGAAGTATTTCCCTCCTGTAGTCTGTGCAATTTCTTTCAAGGTATTTTCATCAATAGTCACTTCCGTTTCCGTAAAGATAAGATCTCCAAAAATGTCCTGCGATGTCGGCATCAGAGCATACCCATTGGTACCGATTCCGATTGCATATACTTTTATATTATTATTTTTTGCCAGCTCAGCTGCAACCTGTGGAGGAATGGCATTCTGAATATTGCTTACCCCATCCGTCATCAGGATCACCACTTTACTTTTTGCTTTGCTTTTAACCAAATGATTCACTGCAACAGAAAGACCTTCTCCGATAGCCGTACCAGGTTCAAGACCTGCAGAATTCAGGTTTTTAATTTCATCAACCACCACCTGATGATCTGAAGTAACCGGAACTTTGGTAAAGGCTTCTGCAGCATAAGCTACCACTCCAATTCTGTCATTGGGACGTTTCTGAACAAATTTTACAGCAATATCTTTCAATGCTGTAATTCTGTCGGGATTCAGATCCTTTGCAAGCATACTTAACGAAACGTCAATGGACAGCATAATATCTACTCCTTTTGTATCATCCCTGTCTTGAGAAATCGTAAACGTTCTCGGTCTGGCCATGGCAATAATCAAGGCAGAAAGAATAATATACTTTGAGATTTTCAGTAAAAAAAGTACCCCCTGGATTCCATCGCTATGGTCCATATTTTTTATGGTAGGCACTTTTATACCTTTTCTTCTCTGTTTTCCGGTATCCTTAATTAAAAGTGGGATAAACAATAGAAAAAGTAACAAGAACCATGGGCTGTAAAATTCAAAATTAAACATCCTTTCTTAAGTTTTCGAATTCTAAATCTTTGGATGATCTTTTCACAAAATCTCTGATATTGGCAAAATCGGTCTCCATTGTATTTTGATCAGGGAAGGTTTTGGCAAATTTCACCAGATCTCCTCTCAGGAATACATCCTCTATTATTTTTTCGTTGTCCTGTGAAATTGTATTGTTCTTTTTCATGACATCAATAAGGTCATCTGTAAGAAGAACATCTGCAGGAAGATGGTATTGTTTGGTAATGAAGGTTCTGGAAATATCGATCAGTTCAACATAGAATGAACGGAAGTTTCCTCCTTCAATATATTTTTTCTTTTTAAGTGAGTCAAGCTCTTTCAAAGTCTGATTGGTAGCTATTACCGGAGAACTTTTGGATTTCCTGCCCCATTTTACAATCATAACAATAGCAATGATTAAAGCAATACCTGCGAGTGCTGCCAGAATATAAAACTTGTAAAGCTCCCAATAATCCTTAGCGTCAAGTTTCACCTGCTTATTACTCATGATATCATTGATCTGATCTGCTTTCTGAGCCGTATTAATGACATCTATTTCATAAGGAATAGTTGTAAGTACTTTATCTCCTACTTTGAATTCCAGTTCCGGAATAGTAAACTTCCCTTCGTCGAAAACAGCAAATTCAATCTTTCTTTCGTAAGAATTAGCCGTCTGACCGATACTGTCTTTGGTTTCTTCAAAATGAAAAGGGAGCAGTTCATTTTTCGGAGCGGAAGTTACCTGCTGCTCATTAAGATTATCAATCTTTATGGTAATATGATTGATTTCTCCAAGAGCAAGGGTTTTCTTTTCTACGTTAGAGGATAATATCTGTGAAAAAGCATTCGCACAGATCAGAAAAGATAATATTAAAAGTATTTTTCTCAATGTTAAAATAATAAAGGCAAATGCCTGATGTTTTTAGTTACGAGCTGAGCCCGTGTTATTTTTTCTGAAAATAATTATACAACAATTTTGAATAATCTGAGCCGGTATTAATATTCATAAAACTGGCAGAGCTGTTGGCAAAATCTTCTTCCAGAGCTCTCAGCTTTTGTTTTTGAGCTTCAGCGAAGGTATACCGCCATCTTGCACTGGAAGTATTGGCCCATATTTCTTTTCCGGTTTCCACATCAAGTAAACGGGCATATCCTACGTCAGGAATTTCATTATCTTTTTCATCATAAATCCTCATTCCCAACAACTGATGCTTCTTTGAAGCTACTCTCAGCATTTTGGAATCATATTCATCTCCAAAATCTGAAAACAGAAAAACCAAAGATTTCCTTTTAAAAATCCCCATCATATATTCCATAGCTTTGTCTATTCTGGATTCTGCCGGAACATAATCTGCGGTCAGAATATTACTGATAATGGAAAGAATATGTTTTCTTCCTTTTTGAGGAGGAATTACTTTATATACTTTATCAGCAAACAGGATCAATCCTACTTTATCATTGTTTCCGGCTGCTGAAAATCCTAGGCTTGCTGCTATTTCGGCTACATATTCTCTTTTCAGCTGAACTTTCGTACCATAATCCATGGAAGCAGAAATATCAACAAGAATCATCATCGTCAATTCCCTTTCTTCCTCCATTACTTTTACGAATGGCTCACGGAATCTTGCAGTTTTATTCCAGTCGATTCTTCTGATTTCATCTCCAAACTGGTAAGGACGAACTTCAGAGAAAGTCATCCCCTGCCCTTTAAAAGCGCTGTGATATTGCCCCATCAAAGCAGCCTCCGTCTTTTTTCTGGTACGGATTTCAATCTGCTTTACTTTTTTTACAATATCTTTTATCTGCATAGACCAAATTAAGGTTTAAAATTCAAAGTTTAATGTTGAATACAGGATGATAGTTTCAAGTTAATCTTTCAACTCAATAGATACATTCAACCATTCGTTATCAAACTTCGGACTGTATTTTTTATAAAAATTGATGGCTGGCTCATTCCAGTTCAATACCTGGAACACCATTCCACTGTAATTTTTTGATTTTCCATATTCCAGCGTAGCATCAAACAGCATTTTTCCGATCTGTTTTCCTCTCAGTCTTTCTGTCACAACAAGATCTTCAAGATACAGCCTTCTTCCTTTCCATGTTGAATATCTGTCATAATACAGCGATATTCCCACTATTTCACCTTCAAATTCTGCCACAAAAGCTCCCCAGACCGGAGTAACTCCAAAACCATCCTGAATAAATTCATCCAGCGTCACCGTTACTTCATGCAATGCTTTTTCATATTCCGCCAGCTCTTTAATTAAATCCAGCATGGAAGCACAGTCCTCCAGAACTGCTTTTCTGATTAGTACATTACTCATTACGGGGCCTGGATTTTTGCTAAAATTCTATTAACGATTTCTTCTGATGAAACTTCTTCTGCTTCAGCCTCGAAAGTCAAGCCTATTCTGTGTCTCAATACATCTTTTGCCAATGCTTTTACATCTTCAGGAATCACAAAGGCTCTTCCCTTTAGGAATGCATATGCTCTTGAAGCGATAGCAAGGTTAATAGATGCTCTTGGAGACGCCCCAAAGCTGATATAATTTTTAAGATCAGAAAGACCGTAATTTTCCGGATAACGCGTCGCAAAAACCATATCCAGAATATATTTTTCAATTTTCTCATCCAGGTAAATCTGGTTGATCAATTCTTTTGCATCTACAATATCCTGAAGAGAAATCACAGGTTTCACAGTCGGCTGATGTGAAGTTGAAACCATTCTCATTACCTGCCTTTCATCTTCAAAAGAAGGATAATCTATGGTACATTTCAACATAAAACGGTCACTCTGTGCTTCAGGCAGCAAATAAGTTCCTTCCTGATCAATGGGGTTTTGGGTTGCCAATACCAGGAACGGCTTCGGCAGCTTCATTGTTTCATCACCAATGGTCACCTGCTTTTCCTGCATTACCTCCAAAAGAGCCGACTGCACTTTTGCCGGCGCACGGTTGATCTCATCTGCCAGTACAAAGTTCGCGAATACAGGACCTTTTTTTATAGAAAAATCATTGTCTTTGATATTGTAAATCATGGTTCCCACTACGTCTGCAGGAAGCAAATCCGGTGTAAACTGAATTCTTGAAAATTCACCATGAACAGCATCTGCCAACGTTTTTATGGCAAGGGTTTTAGCCAATCCCGGCACCCCTTCAAGAAGAACGTGACCATTCCCCAAAAGCCCTACCAAAAGACGGTCTACCATGTAATCCTGCCCAATAATAACTTTGTTGATTTCCTGTCTCAGAAGAGAAAATAAGTAGTTTTTTTCTTTTACTTTTTCCGTCAATTGGCGGATATCTTCAGCTTGATATATCTCTGACATAGCTTGATTTAAAATAAGTGGTAAATTTCTGATAAATACTTGCATTAATCAACACAATAAATGCCATTTTTGAGTTAAAGTTTGTTAAATATTCCAGTATTGATGCAAGGTTAAGAACTGCTGAAAGCTTAAAACTCAATAAGATTATTCTATTTTTTCATAAAAATATATAAATTTTGCTTTAATCACCTGCTCAAAAATTGTCATTTCCAGTTTATTAAACTATTTTTGGTGATTAAAAATTTCGCAAAATGAATTATCATTTTCAAGCGCACAGACAGGTAAGAAAGAACCTTTTAGACGTCCTTCAGAACACATCCCATGAAGATCTGATTCTTATTCCGGATGGTTTCAACAATAATATTTACTGGAATATTGCTCATACTGTTGCTACACAGCAGCTTTTGCATTATTACCTAAGCGGAAATCCTTTCCGTATTGACAAATATTGGATCGAAACTTACAAAAAAGGAACTTTACCGAATTTAAATGTTCAGAAGTCGGAAGTAGAAGATTTAGAGTTTTTACTTACGGAAACTTCGAAGATTTTAATGAAGGATTATGACAGTGATTTCTTCTCAGACTACACTCCTTACACGACAAGTTTTGGGATGGATCTGAAAAGCATTCAGGATGCCATTATCTTCAACAACATGCATGAAAGCCTTCACTACGGATATGTGATGGCGCAGAAAAGAGCAATTTTAGGAGAGAAAGGAAGATAGTAAATCTTGCTGCGCAAGTCAATGGTTAAATGTGAATATTTACACACCAAAATTGACTTACAACGTAAAATTCACGATTGACAATTCACTCTATAACTATATAATAAATTTTCAATGAAAGACGATTTTATTTTCGGGCTGCGTCCCGTGATTGAAGCAATTGAAGCGGGAAAAACGATTGACAAGGTCTTTGTGCAAAATGCACTTCAAGGTCCTATTTATGCTGAACTAAAAGCAATTTTAGCGAAAAATAAAATCCGTCCCAATTATGTTCCGGTTGAAAAACTGAACCGTTTTACAAGAAAAAACCACCAAGGTGTGGTTGCTTTTATTTCGGATGTACCGTTTCATAAAGTGGAGGATATTGTTCCACAATTATTTGAGCAGGGAAAAACTCCTTTTCTTTTAATTCTGGACAGACTTACTGATGTAAGAAACTTTGGTGCTATCTGCAGAACGGCAGAATGTGTAGGTGTTGATGCTATAATCATTCCGGAAAAGGGTGCAGCTCCTATTAATTCTGATGCTATAAAAACCTCTGCAGGTGCTATTTACAATATTAAAATATGTAAAGAAAACAACCTGGCTCATGCTGTGGATTTCCTTCAGCAAAGCGGAATTTCTGTGTATGCAGCCAGTGAAAAAGCTCAGAAATTAATTTATGATGTCAACCTTACAGAGCCATGTGCTATTGTTATGGGGAATGAAGAAACCGGAATTTCTAAAGAGGTTCTGCATCATGCTGACGAAAAAATAAAACTTCCTATTGAAGGGAAAACTCAATCTCTGAATGTTTCTGTAGCATGTGGAGCGATTTTGTATGAAGCGGTAAGACAGAAAATGACTGCTATACCCAATCCTTAAACATGAAAATAAAATTGCTTTTACCATTATTTTTTGTACCATTTGCATTGAATGCACAGACAAAAAATACAACAACTGACAACCACCTTACCACTGAACTTGATAAAATTGTTCAGAAGGAAGCGCTCACTTATATGCAGAATCCTGCACGTGTAGGGCTCTCAATAGGTATTTTCAAAGATGGTAAAAGTTATTTTTATAATTATGGAACCACGGAAATCGGAAAATCAGAACTTCCGACCTCCAAAAGTGTTTACGAGATCGCATCCATCACCAAGACTTTTACCGGAACACTTCTGGCCCATGCTTTAGCAGACGGTAAAATTAAAATAGATGATGATATCCGGAAATATCTTAGCGGGAATTATCCTAATCTTGAATTTGAAAAACACCCAATAACGGTCGGTAATCTTACCAATCATTCATCAGGATTACCACAGTTCTTACCGGATCAGTCTGAAACATTCAAAAAACCGATGGACTCTGTTGCCATAGCATTAGCTGATTTTTATAAAAACTACTCGAAAAAGAAGTTTTATGAAGATCTTCATCAGGCTAAAGTAGATTTTGTACCCGGAACAAACTATAAATATTCCAATGTAGGAACACAGATCGCAGGAGATATCCTGGAAAAAGTATATCAGAAAAGCTATAAAGATCTGCTTTCAGAGTATATTACAAAGCCTCTGAAAATGAACCAAACCATTGTTGGTACGAATTCTGCACAGCTATTGACTCGCTATAATGAAAAAGGAAAGGTAATGCCCAGAAATTTCACAACAATTATGGCTCCTGCAGGCGGAATTCTTTCTACAACAGGAGATCTCGTGAAATACATGCAGTACCATTTGGATGAAAGCAATAAATATGTGAAAATATCCCATACTCCTCTTGTAAAAAGTGATGGGGATGGAATCGGACTGTACTGGAGGGTACATACCTATGAAGACGGAACTCAAATGGTTTTTCATACCGGAGGTACATTTGGTTTTTCAAGCGTACTTCAGGTCTATCCATCAAAAAATATGGGAGTTGTTATACTGTCTAATGAGTCAGATGGAGAATCTCAGGGGAAACTGTATGATATTGCAGAAAATATAATAAGAAATAGTAGTAAAAAATAAAGTTAAAATCAAATGAAGAACATTGCAGCGCTTGCGCTTATATCATCAATAGCTCTTGTATCTTGTAAAAAAGAAACGGCAAAAATAACGAAAGTAGATCCTAAAACCGGAAAAACGGTAACCGTAGAAGTTCCTGCTGATTCTGTGGCAAAAGTTGCAGAAAATCCGGCAATCAAAGATTCTGCGGGAGTTATCAAACAGACTTTTAAGCTTGAAAAAGGGAAAACTTATCCTCTTACCACTTATCAGAGGGATGTAAAAACAATGACGGATCCTCAGGGAAAATCTATCACTGCAACCAGTGAATCTACGGATGAAATGAACTTTGTAGTCAATGATATTAAAGGAGATGTATACGAAATGACCCTTAATCTTGTAGCGAAAAGAAATTCTCAGTCTGCACAGGGAAAAACAGTAGTGGTAGATACCAAGCTTGCTCTTCCTAAAGAGGATGATCTTAAAATGATCTGGAATGTAAACAAAGCACTTACCGGAAACAAACTTGCCATGAAAATGGATACAAAAGGGAATGTAATCTCTATTACAGGATTTGATGCTGTTTATACAAAAGTTTCCAATGCAGTAGGGACTCTTATCAAAGATGCCAATCAAAAAGCGAGTGTTGTGGCAAGTCTTAAAGAATCATTCAATGAAAAGGTATTAAAAGATCAGTTCCATAAAAACCTGATGATTATTCCTAAAAAAGGAGTAAAAATTGGTGAAAAATGGTCTACTTCTGAAAATGCAGATGCAAGTGGGGCTGTAAAAGTAACTTCCAATTATGTAATGAAAAGTTTAGGAAACGGATCAGCAGAAATTGCCGTTACCGGAGGTATTCCTAAGAAGACTGAAAAGAAAGCTCAGGGACCTATTACACACAGCCTGAGCAGTGAACTGGTTCAGAACGGAACCATTAAGTTTGACGAAAGCACAGGATGGATTACCAACCAGAATATCAACGTAAAAACGACACAGATAGAAACCATTTCAGATGGAAAACAATCTCAGTCTATGAAAAGCGTTTCCAATTCATCGGTAATGGTAAACCCATCTGCTAAATAACTGAATTAAATGCATTCAGGGTTTATTATTTAAACCCTGAACTTTAAATTTTAACATTATGAAGTACATTCTTGAGTTAGTACTCACTGCCATTATTATTTTCTTTGTCTGGAATATTCTGAAAAGGATTTTCTTTAAGACATTTTATAGTTACCGTTTTAATAACAATAATCAAAACAACGGACAGCAGGATCTACAAGACTCGAATAAGAATAACAAACAGAACCTTAACTGGGATGCAGAAACTGTAGACTTTGAAGAGGTGAAAGAGAGTAAGGACAAAAGGTAAACATTCCAAGAAATAAAAGATAATAACCAGCATGGCAAAAAATAAAAACTTCATTTATATTGCAGCTTCATTAGTAGTATTTATAGTTTTAGCATTTTTATATTCTACTCCTGTATTTACAGGAAAACAACTTTTCCAGCACGATATTGTGCAATACAGAGGAGGAGCAAAAGAACTGCTCGACTATAGAGCGAATACCGGAAATGAAACCTATTGGAGTGACTCCATGTTTGGGGGAATGCCGACTTATCAGATGGGAAGCCAGTTCAAAGGTGACATCATCAAGAAAATCGACAGCAATCTGAATTTCCTGCCAAGGCCGGTTAATTATCTCTTCCTGCTGTTTGCAGGTTTTTTCCTTTTGGGAATGGTAGTAGTCAGAAACTGGAAGTATGCGCTCTTAGGGGCCACTTTCTTCGGACTTTCAACCTATTTTTATATCATTATTGCAGCCGGGCACAATGGTAAAGTAAACACCATTGAGTATTTTGCACCGCTGTTAGCCGGAATTTTACTGGTTTATATCAGAAAACAATACATCTGGGGGTTCATTGTTACTACCCTTTTTATGGGACTTCAGATTGCAGCCAATCACCCGCAGATGACGTATTATCTGTTCCTTGCACTAGGATTTTTATTCTTGTCTGAACTGATCAGAGCAATACTGAAAAAGACACCGATGAAGCATTTCCTTATTTCATCAGGAATTATTGCAGCATCATGCATTATCGGAGTTGGAATGAATTCACAAAGAATCATGGCCAATTCTGAGTATGTAAAAGAAACAGTTCGTGGAAAGCAGATCTTAAATAATGACAGCCATACTTCAGGAAAATCCGGAATGGATAAAGAAAGTATGCTGATGTGGAGCTATGGACAGCTTGAAACTTTAAACCTTTTCATCCCAAGATTGATGGGTGGCGGAAGCCAGGAGCCGGAAGGAAAAGAAATGATGAACAGAGTTCAGGAACTGGTTCAGGAAAATGTTGGTTCACAGGCTGAAATGGACAGAATTTCAAAAGGCTTCAGCGGAATGACCTACTGGGGAGATCAGCCGGGAACTTCAGGACCTGCTTATCAGGGAGCCATTGTATGTTTCCTTGCTTTTTTAGGATTCTTCTTTGCCAGAAAAAAATACCGTTACTGGATCTTAGGTGCTTCTATCCTGACTATTTTACTGGCTTGGGGAAGTAACTTTATGCCATTATCTGACTTCTTTATTGATTATGTTCCGTTTTATAATAAATTCAGAGCCCCTTCTTCAATCCTGGTAGTTGTAGAATTATTATTCCCTTTGATTGCCATTTTGGGATTATACAGATTCTTCACAGACGAAGAGCTGACTGAAGAATACAAGCAGAAAATTCTTATGTATGTTGGAGGTGGAACTTTAGGATTTTTATTAATTCTTTTGATCTTCGGAAAATCATTATTAGGGTTTTCTACAGAAGGCGAAAAAACTTATTTTCCTCCTTTCCTACTGGATTATCTTGTAGATGAAAGATATAAACTATTCAGAATAGATGCCATAAAGGCATTTATTTATGTAGCGATTACTGCTGCTGCCTTATTCTTAACCTTAAAGAAAAAGCTTAATCAGAATATTGCTTTGGTAGTAATTGGAGTAGTAAGCTTATTTGATCTATGGACCGTAAACAAACGTTATTTAAATGACGAAAACTACGTAGATAAAATATTTGCTGAAAATCCTTTCCAAACAGAAAGTTCAGATCTGCTGGCTGAAAAAGTTCAGGGGAATCCTAATCTGGAATCCATTTTATCCAATGTCAATATTAACAAAACATTGGAAACAATCGCTGAAAAAGACAAAACTCACTACAGAATTTACAACCAGACCCTGGGTGTGACAAGTGAGACCAATACCTCTTATTTTAAAGCTTCAATTGGTGGTTATCACGCCGTAAAACTAAGAAGATATGATGATGTTCTGAATGAATACATCAATAATGTAGACAGTATAAAAACACCTAATATCTTAAACTTATTAAATGCCAAGTACATGGTTTTCGGAGGACCTGAGCAGCCACAGGTTGTTCCTAATCCAAAAGCCAATGGAAATGCATGGTTTGTAAGTGATTTAAAGTTTGTAGATTCTCCTAATCAGGAAATTAAATCCATCGGGACTATCGACAATAAGAAAACAGCAGTTATTGCATCATCTGATAAATCCTATTTTGACAACAAACCGGTTCAGGCAGATCCTGCTGCATTTATCAATCTTACGAAATACCAGCCTAACGAACTTGAATTTAAATCTCAGTCGAAGACTCCGCAATTAGCAGTATTCTCTGAAGTATATTACCCTCATGGCTGGAAAGTATTGGTGGATGAGAAAGAAGTTCCGTACATCAAAGCAGATTACTTACTTCGTGCAGTACATGTTCCTGCAGGAAACCACCACATCAGAATGGTATTTGAGCCTGAAGTAATTGAAAAAGGGAAATGGCTTTCTCTACTATCATTCGGATTATTCATCCTGTTGTCTGCATTTGGAATTTTCTGGATGAACAAGAATAAGAAAAAAGAAATTTTAGCTGAACAAAAAGCTTAAAACAATATAATATTGCACAATGTCATTCTGAATGAAGCATAGCGTAATGAAGAATCCCAAATGAAAACGTTAGGTACACATAATTACTATGTCTATATACTGACTAATAAAACAAAGACAGTATTATAACCAACGATTTACAGAAAAGATTATACTGGCATAAAAATCCAGAAGCTATTGAAAAAAATTTCACATCAAAATATAATTGTTTTTATTTAATATATTTTGAACATTTTGATGACATTGAGACAGCAATAATAAGGGAAAAGCAAATAAAAGGCTGGACCAGTCAAAAGAAAGAAAACTTAATTAAAGAATTCAATCCGGATTGGAAATTTCTCAATGAAGAGATAGAGTGAGATTCTTCACTGCGCTCCGCTTCATTCAGAATGACATAGACATCAATTAAAAAATGGAACAGAAGAAAATATTGATTATCACCTATTACTGGCCTCCTGCGGGAGGTCCTGGTGTTCAAAGATGGCTGAAGTTTGCAAAATATCTGCCGGATTTCGGATGGAAACCTATCATTTATACTCCGGAAAATCCAAGTTATCCATTACTGGATGAAACCCTGATGAAAGATGTTCCTGAAAATATTGAGATGGTAAGAACCAAGATATGGGAACCTTACCAGCTGGCTGAAAAGCTGAATAAAAGCAATAAAAAATTTAAAGCAGGACAGTTTGATGTAGGAAAAAATCAAAGCTGGAAATCCAGACTTTCGATCTGGGTGAGAGGTAATTTTTTCATTCCTGATGCCAGAGTTTTTTGGGTAAAACCTTCCATTAAATTTCTGGAGAAATACCTGAAAGAAAATAAAATAGATACGATTGTAACTTCGGGTCCTCCCCACTCGCTTCACCTGATTGGTTTAGGACTTAAAAATAATATACCGAGTCTGAAATGGATCGCTGATTTCCGCGACCCATGGACAGAAATTTCTTATTACAAACATCTGAAACTAACTAAAAGTTCGGATCAGAAACACCGTCAGCTTGAAAGTGCCGTATTTAAAAATGCTGACATCACTTTGGCTACAAGCTATACTGATGCGGAAAACTTCAGAAAAGCAGGAGCTAATGCTGTTTGTATTACGAACGGATTTGATGAAAGTGATTCGGATAGTAAAGTAAAAGGACAGAATAGTAAAGATCAGTTTACTCTAAGTTATATTGGTGTTTTAGAGCAACTCAGAAACCCTGAGAATCTTTGGAAAGCACTTGATGAACTGGTGAAGGAAAATGCTGAATTTGCAGCTGATTTTACATTGAAATTTGTAGGCAGAATAGATGATAAAATCCTGCAGTCTATCGAAAATTCAAGTCTGAAAAATCATATTCAGAACCTTGGATATCTTGCCCATGGAAAAGCGGTGGAGGAAATGCAGAATTCAGATCTGCTTCTTATCACCAATTTCCCAAATGAATCTTCAAAAGGAATCATTCCCGGAAAAATATTTGAATATCTGGCTTCAGGAAAACAGATTCTTTCATTCGGGCCGGACAAAGCTGATGTTGCAAAAATTCTGGAAGAAACCCAGGCAGGAAAACATTTCAGTTATCAGGATACAGAAATTATCAAGAAATTTATTCTTGAAAAATTTATCCTTTGGAAAAACGGAAATCTTCTCGAAAACACTCAGCATATTGAGCAGTTCTCAAGAAAAAACCTAACCCGCCAACTGACTGAAATTTTATAATACAAAGAAAGGAAGTTAGAAGCTGGATGCTGGAAGTAAAATACCGGCTTCTAACTTCTAATTTTTAAATCGTCCACTGATCATTCACCACTGCAATCAGATAATATTTCTCCTGAAATTCTTCAAATACAAAGCGGAGTGTTTTCCAATCCATTTCGCCATTTTTTTCGGTTCCTTTGATATAGTTTTCGGTGAAGTCATGTTTAGGATAAATTTCCTTTAAATTATTCAGGGAATTACCTCCTCCTATGAATTTATTCAGTGAATATTGGGATGCTGTAAAATCTTTAGAAAAGACCCATTTACCAAGATAATCATTGACCGTTGTCTTATAAGGATCTCCTGAACCGTCATGTGCTCCCCAGGTAAATAGTGTTTTAGTAGGCTGATATTTTTCAAAATCTGCTTTAGAAAAATGTTTATCTCCCTTTATATCCATAAAAGCATACATTGAAAAACGGATTCCTTTTTCAGGGTGGATCAAGGCAGCAAAACTGGTATAGTCCTTATTTTTCAGAGCCTTCAAAACCTCATCATTGGTCTGTTTCAACACAGCTTCTTTATCAGCAATATTCTGAACGGTACCTGCACTGTCTGTTTTATTTTGTGCGATGGAATCAACCACATTGGGAACAGATTTTCCTGCCTCTTTTTTACAGGCTACAACCAGAACCAAAACAACCAATGGAATAAGTATTTTTTTCATATTATAAATTTTGCTATTGGTAAAAAACACCAAAACTGATGCCAAGCGGTAAATGATTTAAAGAGATAAAGACTATGAGAGCTGCTGGGTTATCGCTTCTCATTTTAAAAATTACATCGTACATTTGTTAGATGGAAATGTTGGATATTCTCATTATCGGGGCCGGACCCATCGGTTTAAACTGTGCCCTTGAAGCTCAAAAAAATAATCTTAGTCATTTAATCATAGAAAAAGGAACCATTGTCAACTCTCTGTACAACTATCCTTTATATATGCGTTTTTTCTCTACTGCAGAAAAACTGGAAATTGACGAAATTCCATTTATTTCGACAGCTCCCAAACCAGGAAGACAGGAGGCATTGGAATATTATCAGGGAATTGCCAGACAAAAAAAACTTAACATCAATCTGTATGAAAAAGTACTGGGTGTTTCCAAGAGCAATGAGCTGTTTGAGATAAAAACAACCAAAGCAACCTATCATGCTAAAAATCTGGTGATTGCTACCGGATTCTATGATATTCCCAACCTTATGAATATTCCCGGCGAAAATCTTCCAAAGGTCAAGCATTACTATACTGAACCATATCCTTATGCAAAACAGAAAATTGTTGTTGTAGGATCAAGTAATTCTGCGGTGGATGCAGCCCTGGAAACCTATAGAAAAGGTGCTGAAGTAACGATGATTATTCGTCATTCCGAGATTTCAAAAAGTGTAAAATATTGGGTGAAACCGGATATAGAAAACAGAATTACAGAAGGCAGTATTAAAGCCCATTTTAATGCCGAAATGATCGAAATTAAAGATAATACTGTTGTTTTTAAAGATGAAAACGGAGAAATTCATGAAATTGACAATGATTTTGTGCTGGCGATGACGGGTTATCTTCCTGATTTTGATTTTCTGAGAAATTCGGGTATTGAACTCAATGGAGACTGCCTGAACCCGTTCTATAATCTTGAAACTATGGAAACCAATATTCCCAACCTTTATCTTGCAGGAGTTGTATGCGGTGGAAAAGATACTCACCTCTGGTTCATTGAAAACTCGAGAATTCATGCTCATATGATTATCAATACCATTCTTTCCAGATCTTAATATTAAACAACTCATATATACTAAAAAGCTTCGGGCAATTTCGTAGAAATTGCCCGAAGCTTTTTTTTAAACTGATTCAATACTTACATCATTTCTCCTTCTGCTTTATTTTTATCCTTAAGCAGCCATGGAATGATAAAGTAAAAACCGATGGCAATAGCTGCAGCCAGCACCCCTGTTCCAATCCAAAGTACATTGAATCCTAATTTTTCAGCAATGAGTGTTCCTATATAAGGTGTAATAATGAATGCTATAGAAAATGACATCCCGTTCAATCCCATGTAAGCACCTTTATTATTCTCTCCTGAACGCAATGCTGTAATGGTTGACATAAAAGGAAGTGTCCATATTTCTCCTACACAAAGTAATGTCATAGACAGCACAAGGGTAACCATACTATAATCGAAAGCCAGCATTGCATAGGAAACTCCACACAGGAAAGTCCCGATAAGCATGGTAAAAGCTAAAGTAAAATATTTTTCAGCAATCTGTACAAGACCCATCTCAAGCAATACAATCAGAAAACCACTGTATCCAAGAATATAGCCGATATTTTGCTGACTCATATGTGCGGTATCTTTATAAAATATTGTCAGTGTACTGAACAACTGGAAGAAACATATTGAAAACAGCATACAGAATACACAGTATACCAAAAATTTACCATCCCGGTACGGAGAATTCTCTTTTTTAATGACAATTGCTTCTTTTACCTTTTTCGCCTTTTGTTTGGCCAATCTTGCGCGGCCTTTAAAGAACCATATATACATCAGCCCTGCCAGCAAAGCAGCCAGCGCATTACTGAAAAACAGAAATTCATAAGAAATAGCAGATAAAATACCTCCTAATGCAGGCCCGATAGAAAACCCAAGATTTACAGCCATACGGTTCAGTGAAAAAGCCCTAGTGATATTTTCAGGTTTCGCATATTTGGTGATTGCCACCGAATTTGCCGGACGGAATGTTTCACTTACAATACTCTGAGCCAAAATAATCCCGGCCAGACCAGCTTCAGTTGTAAAAAGCGGAATTAAACAAAATAATGGAACACTGAGGAGTAAACTCAGACTCTGTACCCTGTATTCGCCAATTTTATCTGTGATCATACCTCCCAGCCACGAACCAATTACCGAGCCTATTCCAAAAAAGCTCAGAACAATTCCTGAATTTTCAATACTGAAATGTAAATGATTGGTCATATAAACTCCCAGAAACGGAAGTACCATAGAACCGGCCCTGTTGATGAGCATTACCAACGCCAGCATCCAACTCTCCTGCGAGAGTCCTTTGAAAGAACTCGTATAAACGTTAATTAATCTCACAATAATATTTTGGGGAAAATTTGAAAGAGCAAAATTAGATAAAAATAACCCAAAAGCCTTTATTTAAAACCCTTTTTTATAAATAACATCCATAAAAACAGACTATCAGCTGTATCCTAAAAAAAGCTTTTTTTTTTACTATTTAAAACTAAAATTCATTTATAAAAACCGTAAATTGCAGTAACAACAGGGATTTTTAGACTAAAGTCACTTAAAAACACAATAAAAATTCAATCAATACTAAGAATGGTAACCTACGAGAATTTACATGATACACTATCCTTTTACAGTATTGACTGCCGGCAATCTTACTATATTTCCTCCGGAAAACCCATTTTTGAATTTCCTAAAGCTCCTTTCAGAATGGATTATTATGCACTGTGCATCTGTACTGCCGGAGAAATCAATATTGAGATAGATCGTCAGAAATATAAAGTAGATGCACACAGTTTTCTTATAGCTGCTCCTTCTACAATTGTAAAATTTGGAAAAACCAGTGATGATTTTATCATGAAACTGCTGTTCTTCGACAAGAATTTTCTGATTAAAAATATTTCCAATCCCTTTATCATTGAAAAAATGAATCTTTTCTCCAAAGGTTCTTACAGTGTTGTAAAAACCACTTCAAAAAATTCTTCATTACTCCAGAATCTTCTGGATGATCTTGAAAAAAAATCGAGAAAGCAGGGTAAATTTACAGAAGAGATTATCCGGACCATTATTTTTCACCTGCTGCTGGAAACGGCTGAGATCATGGAACAGGAAAATTCTTCAACTCCGGGAAAAGAGGATGGAAAAAAAGACCTTTATCTGAAATTCAGCAAACTTATCAGAGAAAATATCAGGCAGCAGCGAACAGTTCAGTTTTATGCGGATCAGCTGCATGTTTCCAATAAACATCTTATAGAAATCATTAAAAAAGCAAGTGGAAAAACACCTCATGAGGTTATTGATGAAACCTTGTTGAAAGAAGCTTACGTTATGCTTGGGAATCCGGATATTACTATTTCAGAGATAGCATTTGACCTTCAGTTTAATTCGGCATCTGCGTTCGGACGTTTTTTCAAAAAGCATACTGCTCTCTCTCCTTCAGAGTACAGAAATAAAGAAAATATTCAGTCATGAGAATTTGGGGATAATAATTCTGAACTTGAGGATATATGTCGCTTTGTGAATAGAGGTACCTTTATACTGTTAATTAAAAACAATAAAAGATGAGTACGATCAATTCAAAATTCGACAACGTTTTAAATGCCTCTGACCAGTTTGGAAAAGTAAATCACGAACCGGATTCAAGTAAAGAAGTTCAGATTAACACTCCTGAAAAAACGATGCCTTTCTCCGACCAGATTGGAAATTATCAACGTAATAAAGGAATTCCTTTACAGTCTTACGAAAACAGCAAAATCTATATTGTAGGAAGCGGAATTGCCGGTATGTCGGCTGCTTACTATTTCATCCGTGACGGACGTGTTCCCGGCAAAAACATTATTTTCCTTGACCAGCTTAATGTTGAAGGTGGATCTCTGGATGGAGCCGGTAACGCAAAAGACGGCTATATCATCCGTGGCGGAAGGGAAATGGACATGACCTATGAAAATCTATGGGATATGTTTCAGGATGTTCCTGCTCTGGAATTGCCTGCACCGTACAGTGTACTGGACGAATACCGTCTAATCAATGACAATGACCCGAATTATTCTAAAGCAAGATTAATTCATAACCAGGGACAGATCAAGGATTTCAGCAAATTCGGACTTGAGAAAAAGGATCAACTGGCCATTGTAAAACTACTGTTGAAGAAAAAAGAAGAACTTGATGATCTTACGATTGAAGATTATTTTGCAGAATCCTTTCTGAACAGTAACTTCTGGTTCTTCTGGCGCTCTATGTTTGCCTTTGAAAACTGGCACAGCTTACTGGAACTGAAACTGTATATGCACAGATTTCTTCACGCGATTGACGGAATGAAAGACTTTTCATGTCTTGTGTTCCCTAAATACAACCAATATGACACTTACGTAACTCCACTGAAAAACTTCCTGGTAGAAAAAGGAGTACAAATCCAATTCAATACGCTGGTAAAAGATCTTGACATCCATATCAATACGGAAGGAAAAACAGTAGAAGGAATTATTACGGAACAAAACGGAGAGGAAGTAAGAATACCGATCGGTAAAGATGATTATGTTATTGTGACCACCGGATCTATGACTGAAAGTACTTTCTACGGAGATAACAATACCGTTCCTGAAGTTACAATAGACAACAGCAGTGCAGGACAAAGCGTAGGATGGAAACTGTGGAAAAATCTCGCTGCGAAATCTGAAGTATTCGGGAAACCTGAAAAATTCTGCAGCCATATTGAAAAATCTTCCTGGGAATCTGCAACATTAACATGTCGCCCTTCTGCCTTCACAGAGAAATTAAAAGAGCTCTGTGTAAATGACCCTTATTCCGGAAGAACTGCTACAGGAGGTATTATTACCATTACAGACTCCAATTGGGTAATGAGTTTTACCTGCAACAGACAGCCTCACTTCCCTACCCAGCCGGATGATATATTGGTGGTATGGGTATATGCCTTACTGATGGATAAAGAAGGTAATTATATCAAAAAAACAATACCTCAATGTACCGGAAACGAGATTCTTGCCGAACTATGTTACCACTTAGGAATGACAGACCAACTGGATAATGTCATAGAAAACACAATTGTTCGTACTGCATTCATGCCTTACATCACTTCCATGTTTATGCCAAGAGCGCAGGGAGACCGTCCGAGAGTAGTTCCTGAAGGATGTACCAACTTAGGCCTTGTAGGGCAGTTTGTAGAGACCAATAATGATGTGGTTTTCACTATGGAAAGTTCTGTAAGAACAGCAAGAATAGCCGTTTACAACCTTCTTAACCTTAACAAACAGGTTCCGGATATCAATCCGTTACAGTATGATATCCGACATTTGTTAAAAGCTACTCAGGCTCTGAATGACTACAAACCTTTCTTAGGAGAAGGTATCATAAGAAAAGTATTGAAAGGAACTTATTTTGAACATATTCTGGTCAACCGTCCTGAAGAGAAAGAAGAACATGAATCTTTCATCATGGAACAGGTAGGTAGATTCCAGGAATGGGTAAAAGGCGTGAAGGGCTAATATCTTAACACTTACACTACTTAACGCAATAAAAAAGCAGGACTTAGATTAAGTCCTGCTTTTTTATTATCTATTCCTTAAAATTATTCAGGTTTAAAAGAATCTTTCAGTGTTACTGTACGGTTAAATACCATAGCTTCATCTGTAGAATCCTGATCTTTTGTAAAGTATCCTATTCTCTGGAACTGAAGAGGTTCACCAACAGCTACATCTTTCAGACTTGGCTCAGCGAAACCTTTCACGATAGCCATAGATTCAGGGTTGATAAAGTTCAGGAAATCAACATCTTTCTCAGCATCAGGCTGTTCCACAGTAAACAAGTGATTATAGATTCTTACTTCTACAGGAATCGCATGTTTTGCAGATACCCAGTGCAGAGTTCCTTTTACTTTTCTTAAACTTTCTTCTGTACCGCTTCCAGACTTACTCTTCTCATCATAAGTAGCATAGATGGTAGTGATTTCTCCATTTTCATCTTTCTCTACTCTTTCAGCTTTAATGATGTAAGCTGATTTCAAACGAACTTCTCCGCCTAATTTCAGTCTGAAGAATTTATTGTTAGCTTCTTCTTTGAAGTCTTCACGCTCAATGTATAACTCTCTTGAGAAAGGAACTTCTCTTGTTCCCGCATTTTCCTGCTCAGGATTATTTTCAGTCTCTAACCATTCTTCTTTATCTTCAGGGTAGTTTTCGATCACTAATTTTACTGGATCTACAACGGCCATCACACGTTTCGCAACCTTATTCAGGTCTTCACGTACACAGAAGTCAAGCAACTGGATCTCGATAAGATTTTCTCTTTTCGCAACCCCTACTTTATCAATAAAGTTTCTGATGGAAGTTGGAGTAAATCCTTTTCTTCTCATTCCTGAAATGGTAGGCATTCTAGGGTCATCCCATCCGGTTACCGCTCCTTCCGCTACCAATCTCTGCAGCTTTCTTTTGGAAGTAATCATATAGGAAACGTTCATCCTTGCAAATTCTCTCTGCTTGTTTTTAACCCTTCCTTCTTCGTAAACCTGATCCAAATACCAGTTGTATAGCGGTCTGTGATTTTCGAACTCCAAAGAACAAAGTGAATGTGAAACTTGTTCAATATAATCAGATTCACCATGAGCCCAATCGTACATTGGATAAATTTTCCAGGCTGTACCTGTTCTGTGGTGAGGTTTATTCAAAATTCTGTACATCACAGGGTCACGCATATTCATGTTTGGCGAAACCATGTCGATTTTTGCACGAAGAGACATTGAACCACTTTCAAATTCTCCGTTTTTCATCCTTTCGAATAAATCTAACGATTCTTCAACAGGACGGTTTCTGTATGGAGATTCAATTCCTGGCTCTGCAGGATTTTTTCTTTGCTCAGTAATCACTTCAGATGCCTGCTCATCTACATAAGCTTTGCCTTCTTTAATTAACTGAACTGCCCAATCGTAAAGCTGCTGGAAGTAATCGGATGCGTACAAAACTTTATCCCATTTGAAACCTAGCCATTCAACATCTTTCATAATAGAATCTACGAATTCCTGTTCTTCTTTTTCAGGGTTCGTATCGTCGAAACGAAGGTTTACGGGAGCGTTGTATTTTTCACCCAGGCCGAAGTTGATGCAGATCGCTTTTGTGTGCCCTACATGCAGATAACCATTCGGTTCAGGTGGAAAACGGAAACGAATCTGATCTTTTTTCAGACCGTTTGCCATATCATCTTCAATAATTTGCTCAATGAAATTGAGTGATTTTTTTTCTTCTTCCATTAAAGTAGCTTTTATTTTTTAGCTAAAAAAGTTTTACAAAGTTACGGAAAAATAAGCTTTTGTAAAAGTGATAATTTAAAAGCCTTATTGATTGTAATTCAATATTTTTCACTAACTTCGGGAGAACTAAAACCATTTTAACCAACTTAACCATCATGGCTGTTTATATCTTAAGCAACCGGAAAATTATCCGGTATAAAGGCGAAAGAGTGGACTCTTTTTCCAATGATGAATATTCTATTCCCAATTTCAGGATCGCCAAATGTGATTTTGACAACTACAAAGAACCCACCGCTCAAGCCAAAAAGAAAAAAGACTATACCAACAGGAATATCTTAAACTACAAGTTCTTTTCTGAGCCCGAAAAACAGGGTTATGAAGAAGTTTTGGATGTTCTGCTCAATGAAAAAGGGATTAAAAAATCCGCCCTTACAGCCAATAATCTTGGCGGAACTCAAAGAATGTTCTATGAACTGTACAAAAACATGTCTTCCACTAAAGACCGAAGCGATGTACTGATATTCATCCACGGTTATCTGTATGATTTTGATGATGAATTAAAGGCTATTCTTGATCTTAAGAAAATATTCATTGATAACCCGGCATCTCCTGTAGAACATATTTTATTCGTAAGCTGGCCAGCCTCAGGAAGTATTATCCCGTTGAGTTATTTTGATGATAAAGCTTCCAGTATCAATTCCGGAACATCTCTGATGAGATTGTTTTATTTCTACACCCAATTTTTAAAAGATATCTTTTCCAACCGGGATCTTGCGCCCTGCAATCAAAGAATTCATATTATGGCTCATTCTTTGGGGAACAGAGTACTTCAAAGCATGCTCTACAGCCTTAAAAGGGAGAATATACTTCGTGTTATTGATCAGGTTTTACTGTTGAATGCAGATGTAAGCTATAAGGTATTTGAAGATTCCGAAGATTCCTACAATAAGCTGCCATTACTGGCTAACCGGATTTCTATTTACCTGAACAGACAGGATACTGTTTTGGGAATTTCTCAGTTTACAAAAAACATTCTGACACCACGACTTGGCAAAAACGGACCAAGTGATCTTACCCATTACAAAGATATTGTTTCTATTATCGACTGTACGTTTGTAAAAGATGATATTTTGAACAGCTTTAAATATGAAGTGGGAAACCACTGGGGATACCTCTCCAGCTCGCAGGTACAGTCAGATATCTTTCAGAATTTAAATGGAATTGACAGAAATCTTATTACCAACCGATCCAAGGATAACGAAAACATTTTCACAATTATTTCTTAACAAATAGTTTAAATAATTCTTAAAAAATGAACACTACGTTAAAATTAGTTCAAATCCACAGTGTGGCATAAATATTGCTAATTCAAACTATAGGGAATTATAATTTTTTTTATTATGGAAAATATTAAAAAACAGTTTTCTTATATATTAGACTATATTAAGAAGACCATCTTCGTAAAAGATGTCATTTAACTGAATAACAACCTCTAAATCAACAAAATATTCGATCCAAAAATTACTCATCCTTGTAAAACAGACCGAAAAAACCAATAATTATTCCTCTTAATCTGATGCAGGAATATATTTTCATGTTTGAAATTTATTGAAACATTCCTTTGATATTGTTAAATATTGCTAAATAATTCCCCATTTGTTGTATAATTGAAAAAAGTTTTCGACATTTACTTATCAATCAAATAAAATTAATATCATGAAAAATCTAAAGAAAATCAAAAGAGGAGAATTAAAAACAATCAAAGGAGGAAGACCGCCTCTTGGGTGCAACAGCTGGAACCCGGTTGCTATGTGCTGCAGATCATGGGGGCCTGACTACTGTGGTCAAACCACTTGCCCGGATTCACCTCCCCCATTATGCTAATTAACTTTTCTAAGTTATACTTTTGAACCATAACAGCTCATTTCTGAGTTCTAAATCGGATTCAAAATTATTTACAAATAAAGCTCCAGTGCCTAAACCTTGAGGCATTGGATTTTTTTTGATAAATGTATACTGAGCAATGGCATTCAATCCGATATTACTCTCCAAAGCTGAAGTAATCCACCAGCCGATATTTTGATTTTCTGCAAGAGAAATCCATTCATCCGAACCGGAAAAACCTCCTACCAATGCAGGTTTCAGAATAATATATTGTGGTTGTATTTTTTCTAAAAGTTTTTTCTTTTCTTTAGGATCAATAATTCCGATCAGTTCTTCATCTAATGCAATCGGAGTAGGTGTTTTAGCACATAATTCTGCCATATCATTCCAGTTTCCTGCTTTAATTGGCTGTTCAATAGAATGGATATGAAGATCTGCAAGCTGCTGTAAAACTGTAACCGCTTCTTCTGTGCTGAATCCCCCGTTTGCATCCACACGAATCTCCAGCTGATCTTTGGAAAATTTGTCTCTTAACTTCTGAAGAATAATATGTTCAGATTTCCAATTGACCCCGATTTTTAATTTAATACAATGAAATCCTTTTTCAAGTTTATCCTGAATCTGTTCTTCCATATACCCTACTCCTCCCATCCATATCAGGCCATTGATGGTAATAGCAGATTTACCTTCCGTAAACTCACTTGGAAAATAAAGGCTGTCTCCATATTTCAAATTCTGAACCGCTTGCTCGTAACCAAACCAAATGGAAGGAAACTCTTTCAGTTCTTCTTTTAAAAATGCTCCATCCTGATTGATATTTTCACAAAGCCATTTCAGCTTTTCTTCATAACCGGGCCTGTCATCAAAACTCAGGCCTCTGAAAATAGCACATTCACCAACACCTTTTCTTCCGTCTTCCGAAATAGTGAGGATAAAGGTTTCCTTATCAAGCAAAACGCCGCGAGATGTTCCACTCGGGCGTTTGAATTGTAATAAATATTTTAAATAAATTGCTTCCATTATTTTACGCTGTCGATACGCATGAATTCTTCCGCTTTTTCTACCATTTGTATACTTCCACAGAAGAACGGAATTCTCTGGTGAAGTTCTGTAGGTTCTATTTCAAGAATTCTTCTGAATCCGTCTGTTGCTTTTCCTCCTGCCTGTTCTGCAAGGAATGCCATTGGATTACACTCGTATAAAAGTCTTAATTTACCATTTGGAGCCTGTGAGTAGGAAGGATAGATATAAATTCCTCCTTTCAGCATATTTCTATGAAAATCCGCGACCAAAGAACCGATATATCTTGAAGTATAAGGACGGTCTCCTTCTTCCATCTGACAGTATTTAAGATAATTTTTTACTCCCTGAGGAAATTTGATATAATTTCCTTCGTTGATAGAATAGATTTTACCTGTTTTCGGGAAAGTCATGTTAGGATGAGAAAGATAATATGTTCCTAAAGAAGGATCCAGGGTAAATCCGTTTACTCCGTTTCCGGTAGTATAAACAATCATTGTAGAGGAACCGTAAATCACATATCCCGCAGCAATCTGATTGATTCCTTTCTGTAAAAAGTCTTCCAGCTGTACAGGAGTTCCAGGTTCAGTAACTCTTCTGTAGATAGAGAAAATAGTTCCTACGGAAACATTTACATCAATATTGGAAGATCCGTCTAAAGGATCGATAAGTACTACATATTTACTTAAATGTCCGTTTTCACCACATTTAATATCAATAAAATCATCATTTTCCTCAGACGCAATACCACAAACAACCTCTCTTTGAGACAAAGCCGTAATAAAAATTTCATTAGCAATCACATCAAGTTTCTGCTGTTCCTCACCCTGAATATTTTGGTTACCGGCAGCTCCTGTAATATCTACAATTCCGGCTTTATTTACCTCTCTGTTTACCACTTTCGAAGCCAATCTTATTGCGCTCAGAAGACGAGAAAATTCACCTGTAGAATATTGAAAATCGTCCTGTTTATCTATAAGAAATTCTCCTAAAGTCTGTAATGGTTGATTTGACATATTTTTCTTTTTACGTTTTCCCCAAATTTCGGAAAATTTATCGCATTAAGAAAATTTAATTACAAAAGATCTTATCCACTGTATTTCAACAAAATACAAACAAAAAAAAGCATAACACTGAACTGTTATTGAAAATTATATCTCCGGATTTGTTATCTCAGATGCACAAAAAATCCAAATTATTTCATTATTTGTTGATTTTAAGGAAATCTTAATTCTATCTCCCTTTCAGGCTATTTCATATCTCGTTGTAAATTTATAATTTTGACGTCCGTAAAAAACTCATGTAATTTTTTATCTAACAATTTTATTTTTAATAATTTAATGAAAATTTTTAAGTTTGGTGGAGCATCTGTAAAAGATGCCGAAAGTGTGAAAAACGTGTCTATGGTTCTACAAAGCCAGGGATTTGCCAAATGCTTGCTGGTGATTTCAGCAATGGGCAAAACGACAAACGAGTTGGAAAAAGTTGTTGAACTTTATTTCAAAAAGGATAACTATCAAACTGAGATTGAAAAGATAAAACGAAAACACATTGAGATTGCGGAAGGCCTTTTTCCTGAAAATCATGCCGTTTTTGCAGAAATCAATCTCTTTTTTGATGATATTGATTCTTTTTTAAGAAGAAATAAATCTCCCAACTACAACTTTGTTTATGATCAGGTGGTAAGCTGCGGAGAAATGATTTCTACCAAAATCCTGAGCGAATACCTGAATGAAATCCAATTTACCAATCAATGGCTGGATGCCAGAGATTATGTAAAAACGGATAATTCATACAGAGAAGGTACGGTAGACTGGGTGAGAACTGAGGAATTTATTTCCAATCTGAATCCTGAGATCTGCTATGTTACCCAGGGATTCATTGGTTCTGACGAAAACAATTTTACGGTGACTTTAGGAAGAGAAGGTTCAGACTACTCTGCTGCTATTTTTGCTTATTGCTTAAATGCTGAAGCGATGACAATCTGGAAAGATGTACCGGGAGTAATGACCGGAGATCCAAGAAAGTTCGATGATGTTTCTCTTCTTTCCAATATCTCTTATGAAGAAGCGATTGAAATGGCTTATTACGGAGCAAGTGTTATTCACCCAAAAACATTACAGCCGTTACAGCAAAAAAGTATCCCTTTTTATGTAAAGTCTTTCGTAGATCCTACCAAAGGAGGAACAAAAGTAGGTGCTTCTGAAAAAAACCAACAGGAAGAATCTTATATTTTAAAAGAAAACCAGGATCTTCTGAAGATTTCTACAAGAGATTTTTCTTTTATTGCAGAAGACCATATGAGCTTAATTTTTGGATATTTATCTAAATATAAGATCAAGGTTTCCCTGATGCAGAATTCTGCTATCTCCCTGGCATTGTGCCTTGAAGACAAATTTAATCATATAGATGAGCTCAACCAGGAGCTTCAAAAAATTTTTAAAACCGAAGCAATTAAAAATGTATCTTTATTCACAGTAAGAAATGCGAAGATGGATCACATTGATAAATTTTACCATGAAAAAAATGTATTATTGGAACAAATTTCCAAGAATACTCTTCAAATGGTAACACAATAATATTAATTGCGACTAAACACACATGAGTTTAATTTCGAAAAACGATCTGATCAAAGCTTCCGGCTTAAGTAAACTTGGGTTCCTCAAGAACCCGGTAGCATCTGCTGTGATGAGCATTGCTAAAATAAACGAAGTAAATAAATTATACGACAAACTAAAAGATAAGGAAGGCAAAGACTTTTTCGACTCATTTGTAAGAGAAAGAAACTTAAGCTATGTAGCTTTTGAAGAAGATCTGGCAAAGATTCCGAAAACGGGACCGTTTATTCTGGTTTCCAACCACCCGCTGGGTGCTATTGACGGGATTCTGATGTGCAAGGTCTTATCAGAGGTTCGTCCGGATTTCAAGGTGATGGGAAATTTCCTTTTGGAAAAGATCAAACCTATGGAACCGTATGTAATCGCTGTAAACCCTTTTGAAAACAGAAAAGAAGCTTACAGCAGTTCTTCAGGAAT
This sequence comes from Chryseobacterium sp. D764, assembly GCF_019317325.1. Lineage (NCBI taxonomy): Bacteria > Pseudomonadati > Bacteroidota > Flavobacteriia > Flavobacteriales > Weeksellaceae > Chryseobacterium > Chryseobacterium sp. D764. Next base: position 1,977,019 of record NZ_CP079219.1, read on the forward strand.
GCGTGAAACACTCAAGCATTTACAAAACGGAGGCTGCGTAGGTATTTTTCCGGCAGGTGAAGTTTCTAACAAGAACAATCCTTACGGAGAAATTTTAGATAAGGAATGGGAAAAAACGGCACTTAAGCTTATCAGAATGGCTAAAGTGCCGGTAGTTCCTATGTATTTTCATGCCAAGAACAGCCGTCTTTTTTATCAGGTGGCTAAGCTTCATCCGAATTTGCAGACTTTGATGCTTCCTTCAGAAATGATGAATGATAGAGAAAAACCTATCAGAATCAGAATCGGGCGTCCTATTACTGTAAAGGCGATGGACGATATGGAAACAATTGAGGAATTGGGAGAGTTTCTGAAACGTAAGGTTTATATGATGAAATCTTACTACGAAAAGAGAAAATCCCTTGCTCAAAGCATCAATCTTCAGAACTTATCGGTGAAGTTTCCTTTATTGAAGGAAGAAAACATTGTTCAGAATATTATTGATGAAACGCCTCTGGAAGACATCATTAAAGATGTTGATAAATTGAGAGGAACAGACAAAATGCTGTTCAGTAACGGGAATTACGAAATTTACTTTACCACTTACGAGGAAATACCTTCTATTATGAGGGAAATCGGACGTCAGAGAGAGCTTACTTTCCGTGCAGTAGGTGAAGGCAGTAATCTTCCGTTTGACCTTGATGAATATGATAAACATTACCATCACCTGTTCCTTTGGGACAACGGGGAGAAAAAACTGGCTGGTGCTTACAGAATGGCACTGGGTAGAGAGGTTATGAAGAAATATGGTATCAAAGGCTTCTATACAAGCTCTTTATTTGAGTTTGAGCAGGATATTCACCCTTTCTTTAAAAAGGTGATCGAAATGGGCCGTGCCTATATCTGCCAGGAATATCAGCAGAAACCACTACCTCTTTTTCTTTTATGGAGAGGGATTGTGCATGTGTGCCTGAGAAATCCTGACCATAAATTCCTTATGGGTGGTGTGAGTATTTCCAACAAGTTCTCGGAGTTCTCAAAATCATTGATGATCGAATTTATGCGTTCCAATTATTTTGATTCCGCAGTAGCTCAGTATATCACTCCAAGGAATGAATATAAGGTAAAGCTTCGTGACAGGGATAAAAACATTTTCTTTGAGGAAATGGAATCTGATCTTAATAAGCTGGACAAAATCATTGATGATCTTGAGCCTGAATTGAGACTCCCTGTTCTGATCAAGAAATACATCAAACAAAACGCAAAAGTAATCGCTTTCAATGTAGATCCTAACTTCAATGATGCGATAGACGGATTGATGTATATCCGAATCAGTGATCTTCCGGAAAACACGATCAAACCGGTATTGGAAGAGATGAGTGAGCAGATCAGAAAGGAGCAGGAAAATAATCCGGCTGATAATCAGTAAGTTTTTAACTTTATTCAAAAAAAGTACGATGAATACTTGCTTTGTATACTAAAACTTACTACTTTTGCATCACTTTAAAACAACGAAGTAATAAACAAAAACATAAATGGTTTCTTAGCTCAGTTGGTAGAGCAATGGATTGAAAATCCATGTGTCCCTGGTTCGATTCCTGGAGAAACCACTTAAAACCTCTAATTCAGTTTAGAGGTTTTTTTGTTTTTATATACCTCCCTTTCCTTCCAGTAGTTTCTTCCGGAATATTGAAAAACGAATACTTAATCTTAATGCACTTCTAGATAAAATCTGTTGAAAAAATAAAATTAATCAAAAAGATGGGAATTAATTTTTTATTTGATCGGTAAAACTTAATTTAGTATTGTAAACCAAATTACAAATACTATTATGAGAATAAAATTATTTGCAGATACTTTTCTGGGTGTCGCTCTGCTTGTTTTTCAATCCTGTGCAGAAATACCGATGATAACAGAGGACACTGCTGCTGCACAAAAAAATGTCTCAACTTTAAAGAACGCATCGTCCTTCAATGTACCCGTTGCCGGGAATTCTTTTTTTACGGTAAAACCTTCGGGAGCCAGCGAGGTGATCACTTCTACTAATTTAGGTAACTGGACCAACTCCAATACTGTTATCAGCACTTATTTCAGAGTGAGCAATACAGGAATATTAAATATAGGATTAAAAGCATCAGTTCCTTCAGGTACAAGTGTTGTAAAAGTAACGGTTGGCAACACATCCAAAAATATTACTTTAACGGGATCGGCTTATACAGATTATACTGTTGGAGATTTTACCGTTTCTACTCCCGGCTATGTAAAAGTCGATCTTCAGGGTGTTTCTAAAACCGATGGATACTTTGCAGATGTTACGGATGTTATCTTCAGCGGCGCAGCTTCTACAGGAACCAATATTTACAGCAATGACCCTTCCTATTATTACTGGGCTCGCAGAGGGCCTTCCTGTCATCTGAACTATGTAGTTCCGACTACCAATAATGTCAGTTATTATTACAACGAAGTAACAGTTCCTGCCGGAGAAGATAAGATTGGTTCTTATTTTATGGCTAATGGCTTTAGTGCAGGCTATTTTGGAATGCAGGTGAATTCTGCCACAGAAAGAAGAATTTTATTCTCTGTATGGAGCTCATTTGATACTGATGATCCTAATAATATTCCTCCTGATCATAAAATCCTCCTCAACAGAGCAGGCACCGGAGTAACAGTTGGAGAATTCGGGAATGAGGGCTCTGGCGGACAAAGTTATTATAAGTATAACTGGAGTGCAGGACAAACTTATAAATTCTTATTAAAAGGCGAACCGGACGGAACCGGAAAAACAGATTTTACAGCCTGGTTCTTATCACCTGATACGACAACATGGAAACTGATCGCCAGCTGGAAGCGACCTCAAACCAGTACTTATCTTAAAAGCTTCTATAGTTTCGTTGAAAATTTCAATCCCGAAAATGGATATCAGGGCAGAAAAGCAGAATTTAAAAATCAATGGGTAAGAACTTCCACCGGTAACTGGGTTGCCATTTCAGGAGCAAAATTTAGTGTGGATAATACCTACAATGCACAGCAAAGAATAGATGCAATGGGAGGAACAAGCGGTAATGCTTTCTTTTTACAAAATGGAGAATTCTTTAACACAACGGTTGCGCCTGGCTCACAGTTTTCTGTTACCGCACCTACACAAGCTCCTAATATCAATTTTTCAACCCTTCCTTAAAATTATAACTTAAAAATAAAAGCCAGTTACTTTATGAGTAACTGGCTTTTATTATATTTTTCCAACTTCGTTCCGTGGATGAGATGCTTTTATATAAAAAGTATAACATTTTTGACTGTGTTTTCAATATTTATTTCTGAGGATGTTGTTTTCGCCATTCTGTTATCTTCATGGGTTGATTGTCTGGGCCGCATGTTCCGTTGTATTCACACTCTTCAACAAAATATTCATCATAATCTGCATTGTCCCACCATTCTTTAAATTTTGGAAGATTGAAATAATTATTTTTCTGTAAAAGATTTATTTCCTCCTGATCTAAAAAGAATCGCAGCCTTCCCATCATTTTAGAATTATCCCCATATCCTGAAACAAATCTTTTGTCATACTTATATTGTTCCGCAAAATAAACAATATTCGCTAGTATTTTCACCTTATCTTCCTTTGAAACACCAGTTTCTTTGTTATTAAAATCAGCAAGATACTCAAGATAATCTTTTATGTGATCCAAGATAAATCTGTTTTCTGACGGATCAGTAGGAAGGTATAGTTTTTGAAGAACTTTAAAAGTATTGGCATGGAGCTTTAAACTTCCGTCACATTGTTTAATCCAAAACAATTTTCCATAATCTTGTGGATTATTTTTATTAAACTTTGTTCTTTCAATAACCCACTTTAAGAGGTCAGTATCTCCTGCATATCCAAATGTTTTTACTAAGCTTGCCATAAAATTTTGATCATTCAAAATAAGCCATTTGTATTGGACTTTGTTATTATTGAATAGATACTGATTACGGGCAATTAAAGTTTTTATGCTCTTTTTTCTCTGTTCTTTTAAGTCTGTAATATCTTTCCAATAATATATTTTCACACCTGCTACATGATTCTTATTCTCAGCTTCTCTTTCATATTGGAATAATTTAGAATCTTTAGTGTAATCCAGTATTTCAGGGATGCTGTATAAATTTGATATAAAAAGTTCATTTTTAAAAACATAAGTACTGTATGGATTAACATCAATACTATTCAAATTTTTAAAAAGCTTAAAATCTTTTGAGCATTTATCTTCAAAATTGATATGCAAATACTTTGATTCTGATCTTGGATCAATTATCCTATTGAATACTTTATTAATTATACTAGAAAAGGCTTCTTTATTGGGCTTCTTGTATCCATTATCTTCTAATTCTTTTGATATAATTGATTCAGTAGCCTCTAAATCTTTTAATGTAAATTGATAAGCTGGATAATCCGTCTCACTTTTTTCGCCACTTGCACCAGCCTTCAATTGTGCCTTAAGAATGGATAAAAAGGAACTTTCGGAATTTTCAGCCATATTTTGTGAGTGAAAATCATTTACCTGCAATACTACCAGAAAAAATAAAATTCTTTTTATCATTATTGTGTTTTTAAATAAAAGCACAGTTTATCAAACTGTGCTCTCAATATTTATTTTTAGGATATTTGTTATATTCAAGGGCTGGTTGTCAATAACAAATTTAATTGAACTTAGTCTGGAGCACCTACACTATCAAATCCCTCTGCGTAACTTATCACTTCTTTTAAATTTGGCAGGTTATAGTAATTATTTTTCTGCATTTCTTCTTTTAGCTGAGTCCACTTAATTTTACTTCTGGAGTCATCTTCAAAATAAGCGCCTAAAATATTCCATCTAGGATCCCAACCATCCTGATGCCTATGATTTTTTTTGAACAAAAAATCATACGTGTTAGCCAGATAAGCTATCATTTTAATTTTTTCTTTTTCCGAATAATTATTATACTCTTCAGTTTCTAATAACTTAGAAGAAAACTCCATTAAACCAAACAGATCGTGAGGATTTGAACTTTTTTGATAAACAGCAGCTATATTCTGTAATATTCCATTTCTCACCTCTAATTCTTTATCACAATTTTTAGCAAAAACAAGCTCCCCAATTTTATACATATCCTTCGATTGAATATATTCATTGATAAGCATTTCATTAAACTTAGGCTCACTGTCATAACCAAAATTTTTAACCAGTAACTTTATAAAGTTTTTATCATGAGTTACCAACCAAATAATATATGTTTTGTTATCATTGAACAAGTACATATTTCTGGCAATGATTCTTTGAATATTTACTTTTCTTTGTTCTTTTAAATTTGCAACATCTTTCCAATGTGGAATTTCAACGTCTACTTGTGAACTTGATTTCCTAATAATTTTGCTAGACTCAATATTATTCAATGTGGGATATTCTTTTTGATAATCAAGAATTTCGGGGAGATAATAAAAGTCAGTGAAAAGTTTTCTTTGTTTATCAATATACCCACCTTCATAATCTACGCTATTATTACTATAGGTAACAAAGTTTCTATCACATCTATCAAAATAATTTACATATAAAAACGGATTACCTGAATTAGGGTCTACTATTCTTCCAAAAATATTTTTAATTTTATTACTAAATTCGTTATCAGATAATTCTTTAAAACCATTAGATAATAATATTTTTTTTGCAGTTTCAGCAGATGCTTCAAGCTCTTCTATCCCAAACTGAATTTTAGCTAATTCAGCTCCCGCCTCATCAATTGATTTACCTGCACCTTCCTGCAACTGTTTCTTTAGAACCTTTTGTATTATAGTATCATCATTCATACTTATTGGTTTTTGACGATTGCCTAAACTTTGCTTTTTTTCTTGGCAGCCAAAACTGCTCATTATTAATAAGGAATATATTGTTAATCTAATTTTACTTTTTATATTCATAGAAATTATATTTTATTATCTGGAACTTTCTTTAGAATTTTCAGCACTAACATCATACTTTGGAAATTCTTTATCTTTTTCAGATATTGTATATTTTTTAGGTTTGGTAATAGCAACGATCGATTTACTCTCTTTATCAACAGAACCAAGTATTATTTTTTGATGTCCTGCTGTTTTTTCTCCATTCCCTTGATTTCCTCCCAAATATACATATCTTGTACCATCTAAATTTTCACCAGCAATTAATGCCACATGTGAATAATCAAAAACTATTAAAGCTCCAACAAAAGCATTACAATCTTCTCCATTTTCCCATGTACTTCCCTTCCAGCCAAAGGCAGCTGCACTTTTAGGAGTATTAATCCTTTGATAATCCTGAGTCTGATCAAAACACCAAGCTAAAAATGCACCACACCACGGATTTGTATAATCGTAACCTAATCCAGCAGCAGAAGAGACATCAAAGTATTCTGTGATTTTTTCTTTTAAAGGGCTATCAATTTCTCTTAATCCTTTATATTTTTCATATTCTTTCCATGCAGCTTGAAACCATGGAGCATTTCCCACCAAGTTCAATCCTGTCCCTTTACCACATTCTACAACTCTAAATACCGCTTTCATAGAATCACCTGCTTTAACTTCCCATTTATCTAGCTTACCTCCACGATACCAAATTTTTCTGTGTAGTCTTGAAGGTGTAAGTTTATTCAAGATATCAACTACAGAATCAACTACAACATCATCCGATAATTTGCCTGTATCATCCGCTTTCAAATACATAGAGTCCTTATACCAATCTGCCATCCCAGTTATTGCTGCTTCCTTAGGGGTATAGTCCCTATCTACTCCGTCAGAAATCATCACTCCAGAGTCTTTAGCTTTTTCATCTATTTTTTTCTGAATTTCTTTGTAATTACCCTTTCCTGTTATTTGTAACAATCCTCTACCTCTAAAATTCCAGGTATCATCAACAGATTCATTTCCAAGTCTTCCTCCATATGCTATTTCTGCAATTTTCTTTTCATTAGATTTATATCCGTTTTTTGAACTTCTACCATATTCATACGCCAGATCATTAGGTGGGCTTTGCTTACCCAGTTCAGGATTTGCTCTAAAATTTTTAAAATGTTTTGGTAGATCTTCGGCTGCATAATCCAAACTTTCACCATGGAGACCTCCTTTTAAACTCGTTCCTGCTTCTTGTAATGACTGTGCGAAAAAATGAGCTTTTCTTGCGCAAGTATTTAATTCGAAAATATTTCTGTATTTATTTAAAGTTAACGCTAACTCTTGTAAATCGTCATTCTCAGCATTTTTATATACTCTTTTGAGAATATCAACTGTAATTTCAGCTTTACATCGTGGACAGCCATTTTCTCCTTCTTTCTTCACCTCCGCCATCTCCACCACCACAGGCATCACATCATTATCAATAGCCTCAGGTGTTTCTTTCTGAGAAACCTTCAGACAACCGCTTTCATAAAAAATATACTGTTTCCTTAACTCCAGCATTTCTTCTTTTGTAAAAGGAGTTCCGTCTTTTTTATAAGCTTTGATTCCCAGTTTTTCCATATCTTCCGTTCTAACCAGATCGGCAGGAAGTGTATTATTAATCGTAAACTGGCTTTTTTCTATTTTCCATACCTTTTTTTTAGGATCTGCAGGATCTTGCACTTGCCGGGAAACCTGTGCTATATAATAATCAAAATTCTTTGGTGGATTTTTCCATTCTTCTTTTGCCGTGAAAGAAACTTCGAGCAAGCCGTCTTTTCCTGTCTTTTCTTCGTTGTAGCTTTGTTTGCTTTCGTGGGTATAGGTTATATGGTCTTTTTCGTTTAACCCTTCTTTAGGAATTTCTTTCAAAACGTCAATTTTCAGAACTTCTTCAGTCATATTGACGGTGTGCACCCAAAGTTTATGGGTTTTACCATAGAAAGTCTGCTCCCGCTGGATATCTTTACCATTTTCTGTGGAGAACATAATGGAGACAATTTTCTGTTCGGAAGTCATCACCAGTTCTTCATTGAAATCCAGAACTTCCAGATAAGTTGTAGTGGCATCTACCACTACAGGACGTGTTCCCTGAATGGTAATATTCCCTGGAAGCACAATATCTGCAGATGAACTCGCCTGAAGTTCTACGGTAAATACCAGACGGTAAGACGGGTTGGGATTTTCTGTTGTTTTGGGTATAGCTGCCAGCAATTTTTTCTTGTAATCGTCATTGGTGGTAATAAGAAAAGACGCTTTGCCCTCACTGTTAAGGGTGACGGTTTTTTCTTCCAGCATATATTTGTCTTTCTCTTTATAGAAATCATCGCCTTCTCCTTTTACCCAGACTTTTACTTTTAAAGCCTGGTTCTGAAGACCATCAATTTCAAGAAATCCATAGGTTTCTTCTCCAAACCCTGTTTCAGTACGTTTTACTCCGGTTGCATACGCCCAAAGAGCTCTTTTTACGGTTGGTTCCGAAACTTTTACTTTAGCTTCTATTTTCTTGCCATCCGTATAATCTCCTGTTAAATAAGCGGAAATCGTATATTCTCCGAGATCATTGAATGTAATGGTACCGTCTCCGTTATTGGTCACTTTATCCGGAACTTCTATTTTTATGGCCTCATTTCCAGCCAGTGTAGCAATTCTTGCTGTTGCTGTATATTTTATCTTGGTTCCTTTTGGAATATTCGTGGCGGGAACGGTGAATTTATCAATTACATTTTGAATCACCTCAAAATTAAAACAGTCTGATCCTGAAAATCCGGGTTGTTTTCCTTCTCCAACCGGGCTGGCATAAGCTTCCAGCACATATTTTCCGAAATACTGATTACTGGCCAGCTTTGCATCATTATAAAGCAATTCAGCAACTCTTTTACTGATGACACTAGTCCTGAAGGAAGGTGAATTTTCAAATAAGGCCACTCTTCCAATTCCTTCTTTTTTAAGATACCAATATACAGATGTCCCGGAAGGTATATAATTAACGTTGAACTTAGAGGCCTGAACTTTGATAGTATCACTGAATCTTACTAAACCCGGTTCTCCTTTCACTCCCATTACCCCGAGGCTGTTTTCTATTTTAACTTCTATAGACTGTGGTTTTGGATCTGTGGGATCTGTAAATGCTTCTACAGTATATTTTCCTTCATTTTTAAAAGTTAGAAATATACGATCACCAATCCCAGTTACATCCACAAGGTGTGGAGAAGAGACTTCTGAATAACTGCTATAGAGTACTGTCGTTCCTTGTTTTACGGTCCATTGAACGCTATTCACAGGCATAAAGAAACCTCTGTTCAGTATTTTCGCCTGGTCGGTCGCACTGCTGAGTTTACGTTCAATAGATACAGGCAAAGGGATTTTAATTAAGGTTGAAGATCCTGGACTGACAATTTTTTTAACAAAGTCCTGAACGACCTCTACATTAATAGAGCATTTAGCATCACCAGCTTTTTTGCCATAAGCTTCGAGCCTGTACTTCCCTTCTGCAAGACCGTCAAATATTTTACTCATAGATTGGCTGAAATTGCTTCCCAATCCAATAAAGGTTTTTACTTTATCTTTGGTTCCTTCTCCTTTGAAAAGAGCCCAGATGATTTTTTTCTCATCACCTTTAAATTGGGCTTTCAAATCCAGATTATCACCGCCAAAAGGATTTGCAATGGGAAATAACGGTCCGTTCATCCCCTTGATATAATAATAGTTTCCGACAGGCTTATCTTCCGGTATCGGCCTTATCATTGAGATTGATGACACTGCAATGCTCGCTTCAGATGCAGCAGATGAAGGCCATTGTGGTGAAGTATTGGCTACGGAAAATTCATCTGCTTCTTTGACTTCAATCTGGGAAACGTTATTGGCCTGCCCGTTAGTTGCAAAAGCAATCGTTCCGGGAACGCCATATCCAGGGCAATTTCCGGTAGAAGCATCCAACAGTATTTTCATACTCTTGTTGAATTCTACGTTTTCATAATAGTCTTTATATTTGATACTGCATTTGCCTTTGCATGGGTAAGTTTTCCCATCTGAACCTTTACAGTTTCCAAATCCATTGCCACCACCGAAGCTGTCGGCTTTATCATCAAGGTAAGTTGCTACAGGTTTATTCTGTGCAAAGTATTTGTTTTTGCCTAATTTTTTTTTCTGGCTTTTCACTTCCATCGGAACAGCGGTTCCATTGGAATTATTGGTTACAGAACTGCTGCAGTACGCAGTGGCTCCTTCTATAATGATGTATCCTTTATCCGCCATGTCATTTGTTCATAAAGATTAAGTCATTGTGATCGTTTCCCGGTATACTGTTTTTTCTCCATCTGACAATATAAAGTCAGCTTTCTTTTTGGAATACTGTTTTTTACGGGAGTTGTATTCCATTTCTATACTTAATTTTACCTGATACTGTCCCGCGTAATACAGGTATTTCTTATCTAATTCTTCCTGTATGGTGTCCGGAACTTTGATTTCAGAAGTAAAAAAGGCATTAAAACCATATTCTCTCTGTTCTGCATTGATGACTCCGGGACATTCTATATCACCAATTCCTTTGATATTCCATATGATAGACTCATGGTTTTCTCCTCCGTTATCTACATAATAAGGGGCGAATAACAGCAGATTCCAGAAGGGTTCTTTCAGTTTATTTTTATAAAAAACAGCTTCATCTTCAAGCGCAGACAGATATTGGTTTCTGAAGACCTCAGCATTCTGGTATTTTTCCTGAAGCACTGCCGTTTTGAGTTTCCAGTTTTCTATATTTTTCTGATGGTCTGCTACGCCCAGAAAACTTCCTTTTTCATCCACTTTTATTTCCAGCGGATAAGAGCTCTGCTCCAGGATATACAGGATTTCCATAAATTTATTTTCAGATGGAAAAGAGGAATCATCTACCTTATCTATCAGCCAGTATTTTGTATGATCTTCATTCTCTTTCTCCTGCAGTGTAATTCTAAAAGATGAATAAAACCCTTTTGCTTCTCCAAATTGTATTTCAAGCGCATTCTCCACGTGATAATCATGGGTTCCTAAGGCATATTTCTGAAAAGGTTTTACTCTTGTTTCTACCATATTGGTTGGTTATTGTCTATTATTTAAAAGTCGTTCCACTCCTGGTGCAGCTCGCTGATTTTATTAATCATTACACTTATTATCCATCCGGAGGCCACACCAATCGACAGATATATCAATGTTTTCAAACTAAAAACCGAATGGAAAATAAATCCAATCTTCATATGGTCACTCAATGATGCTGAATCAGTATGATCAACTATTGAATCCCATGTTGAGAATAATATTCCTATAAATCCTCCTGCAGTTATTATTTTTTTCTTCATTTTGGAATAAAATATTTCTTCATTAATTTTCAATATAACCTGAGTTGTATTACTATCATTATTTTCTTTTTCTAAAAATCACAATACTTATAAAAGATAAAAAAACAACTATTAAAAGGGAATATATCACTGTTGTAAAAAATTCTGTGTCATATTGTGTCGCGTCATGATTTCCATCTCCATTAAGCGAATCATACCTTAAAAAGGAATAAATAATATATGCTCTTGCCAAAAAGGAAGTTCAAGAAATATTATAATTCCGATAGCTATCTTAGATCTTTTATCAATTATCATTGCTTACTAATTATCTGAAATAAAATGTATGAAAAGATAAATTTCATTATACTATTTAAAATCACACTAATGAATATGTGCTTATAGGTTAATAAATCTATTTTAGTCCAATCTGTTTCGATATTATTTGACCATTCAACCTGTTACTTTTTCATAAAAGAGTAAACATATTCTTTACCATCCATACACTCATAAAATATCTGATATTTATAATAATTTTGATGCAGGCGAATACTATCTAATCTTCTCTTTATAGAAAAAGCATTACTTCTATAAAATAAGGTATCAGAGGTACAAGGAACCTTATTTACAATAATTTTATAAACGGTTGTATCTTTAGGTTGATCAACATTATATTTAGGTTCTCTTAATACCTCTTTTGCATGATTTTCTATTTTTATTTTTTCTAAAAGTACTTTTTCAGATGAACTTAAAGTTCCTTCTTTAGGTGTTGTAAGCCAAAATACAATGAGAAAACCATATCTGTAAATGATCAGACACAGTACTGCAATAATTCCTATTATTAAATATTTCTTCATTAATTTTCTGTATAATATTTTTTTGTTTTTTCATCATAAAAGTAAAATTTAGAATTTTTATATACTCTTGAAAAAGGTGTTGGGCTTTTTACTTTTAAGGCATTAAAATTCTTTTGTAATACTGTAGTAGATGTTCCTCCATATCCCATTCCGCTACCAGGTGTTGTGTATGTTTTATTTTCCTGATTTACAAATTGAAACTCTATCAGCTCAAGATCTTCAAACCATCCCCATACAAAAGCTTCGTCTTTTGTATACATATGTCCGAATTCATCCCCTTTTGGATTCTTTGAAATACCGCTGAATTTCACACCTCTTATTGTAGAGGAATCATTAGCATTTTTATACATAAGCACAGGATCCCAGTCAATATCTATCTGGTAAGTTATTTGTGGAAATGTAACACTAAAACCTGAGGTATCTGCCGGGGACAGATGAACAACTTTTTCAATATTGAGCTTTTGGTTTTTAAATACACTCAGAACCCCTTCTGCAAAAGCTCCTCCCATACTATGTGACACCACCATTATACGACGTTCTTCTTTGAATAATTCCTGATAAAATTTTGATGCCTGATTTTTAAGCCTGGCTTCTGCAAACGATTTACCTTGTTTATACCGATCTCCTCCCGATGAAAATTTTGTGCCGGCTCCGTTAATAAAATATTCTTTTGTGGATCTAAAATACTTCTTAGCGCTGCTTTTAAGCCCAATACCCCAATATTGTTCTCCCCATTCACTTCCAGCATAAGGCATTTTTTTATTCCAATATCCACAAATATAAATAATGATTGGATCCAAAATTTTGAATGAAACTTCTGCTCTTACCTTTTCATCTGGTGCTTTAAAGAAAGCATACACTCTTAATTTGGATATTTTCCTATCCTTAGGAACAATATAGGATATCTTCTCCTCACCTGTTACCTGAGAAGCATTAGCTAAAGGGGTATCATCATACTGGATAGCCCACTTAAGACCTTTCAATTCTGATTTCGTAGGAGTTCTGCTATACTGTATTGCTTTAAAGTAATATTTAACTTCTTTTTTTATAATCTTAACTTCTTTTGTACATTCTATATCTTCATAACATTTCACAGCCTTTACAAGTAATGACTGAGTTTCACTTTTCGCCTGATATTCATCAAATTTCTTTCCTCCTTTTTTCCCATAAAAAGTATTTTCCTGAGGGGATTTAAAATCCAATGTCCCCTTGGAAGCATCTTTCATAATCTGTTCTGCTTCCTTGTAGGACTTTCCAAAGACATTTCTTACGATATTTCCACCTTCGCCCGCCATATTACTGCATTTTTACCTGTTTACCACTGTTGATAAGCACTTCCTTGGCACTTTCTACATTGATAGCATCTTTTGTACTGATGTAAGAGCCGGCTTCCATATTTTCTGTAATATTTTTAGCTGTAGATTTTCTGCCAGCTTCAGCCGTTTCAATGATATTGCTTGCTGTCAGATTATAATCATCATTGGCGGTTTCCGTGATATCTTCTCCAGCCATAATATTGACATTTCTCTGCGCTGAGGCAATAATATTTTTACCCGCATTGATCTGTACATTTTCTCCGGCTGTGAAGGTTATATTTTTGGGAGCATTAACTATTATATTCCCTTTTCCGTCCATCAAATAAGTATTTCCACTAGGATCTTCTATGAAAATACTTCCTTCCTGATCATTAAAAATCACTTTATTGCCACTCCTTGTCTGAATAGATTTAAGATGGTTATTGATACTTCCTCCCAATGCCACCTGCCCATGGAACATTCCTCCCATTGCAAACGGAAAATCCGGGTGGTGGTATTCAAAGCCTACCATTACCTGATCTCCCACTTCGGGTACTGCTACAAAACCTCTGTTTTGAGTAATAACATCTGTACCGCCTGCATCCGGGCTCATCATTCTGATAAAATGGGTAGTATCGGGATTTTTCTGCCAGTCAAATCTCACCTGTATTCTTCCCTGATTAAGTGGGTCTGTATTGGAAATAACGGTAGCTACTTGTGGTTCAGCTTTAGGATGTATGAAATCCGGTTTCGGCATAAAGCCTGTACCTTCTGCAATAGCTTCAAAACTTCCCGTATAATACCCTCGGGCGTTTACTTCATGGGATACTTCGGTAATCGTAAGTTTTGTAAAATAAGAAGTCTGACTGGTATCCGGTTTCCTCATTTCAATATCAGCAAGACAACCTGGATATAAAAACGGAACGGTTGTATTTCCTGAAACAGTAAATACTTCTACGGCAGCACTTCCGGCAGCGCTTTTCTGAGAATCACTCACATCCACAAACATATTGGCATTGATAGGCGCCGGAGAAAGTGAATGGGTTTTAAAAATATTATTATTCAGTTCATAAGCCTTGGACGGAATTTCTCCCAAATGTCTGATATTATTTTCAGAGCCTTCCATTTTTGTGTGGCTGCTGCTGTTATATCCAAAAAACCGGGGATTGGTATGGACAGCGTTCAGCTCCACCTGAACGTCTGTTGCATTGCTTCCATATACAAGCCTGATCGGTTTTTCTGAAGGGGGAAGCTTTCCGAAATGAAGGACTTCACCATCATAATAAAACTGTTCTCCGTAGGCTTCTGCAGTTCTTGCAAGATAATTATAATGGGTTTCGTTATATTGTGCACTATAATTAATATAGCTTTTATTTTGAGTATCTACTCTGAAATCAAACTTCTCAGATCCCAGTGCTTCTTTACATATTTTATTGGCAATGATTCCGGTATTAACAGCCTGATCCCCTCCAAAACTTTGAGTATGGGGAGCGGCATCCATAAGAATGGTAGGGCTCTGACCTCTCAGTACAATATTTCCCAGACTCATTTTTTCCTGGCTGAATGCCGCTTTAGTGATGACCCCCACAAAAGTTCTTTCAGGGCTTTCACTTTCATAATCTTTGTATTTAAAGACAATCGTAATCCTCTTTCCCAAAAACTGACGTGCTTGTTCCAGGGTATGGTTTTGGGCTTCTCCAAGAGAATCATGGGCTAGAATAAGTTCAAAATTGTGATGTCTTCTGGCACTTTGCTGTAAGCGGAAATGCTTGAAGTGTTTGATAATTTTGCCTTCAATCACAATATCCAGCTTTACCACACGGTTGATTCCGGGAATATGATTCTCAGAAATCTTATCAGAATTCGAAGCATTTTTATTCATAGTGATTAGGTGTTTTTTTCAGAACATTTTTTTAAATAAACAGTCGTTCTATAAGGTTAAAAAAGGCAGAACAGCATCCCTTGGACCGGGTGTACTATTCTGCCTGATATTTAAATTCTGAGTAGGCTTAAGAAGGCCATGCTCCGAAATAAGAAGAATTCCCCAGATCTATCTGTTCTGCACTTATTATAAAACTGATGTACATACTGTTCTCATCTACAGCATCGAAATCTACCTCATGCTGGATTACATAACCGTTGTTCCACTTCAGTGTTGTTAAAGTTCCTTCTTCGTGAGATTTATTGAAAGTAATCTCTCCTACAGTAGGCTTGTACTTTCCATTCAATAAACTTTCCAGAATATCTGATTTTTCAGTAGCTTCTACCGTGATTTTGATAAGAGCATTGGAAGGATCTGATGCTACACGTCCCGATACATCTGTAGATCTTGATACGCTGTAGTTAAGCTTTAATAACTTTTGCCCTTCACCGTTGTTGAATTTTAAAATTCCTCTTGAATTTTTTTCTGCCATGATTTGTAAATTTTAATGGTTAATATTTTTATGATTTTGTTTTTCTATATCACCAAATATAGATGTAATTACAAAACGTAAATGAAATTTATTATTAAATTTAAAAAAGTGTAGTAATTCTACGACTAACACTTGTTAGGTTTATTACATACTACAAATCAAGCGCTTGCAATTTATTTCAATTGCAAATTTTGTTATTTTACTGCTTGTTTAAGATCTTTTAAAACGGGAAAATAATTTTTATAATTTATCAGATCAAAGTAATTTTTCTATCATTAATAGAGTGTGACAGCAGTTTTTAGGACAGAAAATGAGTTTCAGTACTGAAAATACAATTATAGAAAGGCGTTAAAAATAATATTTTGAAAAAAATAAAAAAAATAAAAGCTACCAAATTACTGATGAACAAAGTATTGAAACTAAAAACAACTGACATCAGAAGGTTTCATCAAAAAAATAAAACAAAATACTTGCGTGGTATTATAAAATATTATACTTTTGCATCACTTTAAAACAACGAAGTAATAAACGAAAACATAAATGGTTTCTTAGCTCAGTTGGTAGAGCAATGGATTGAAAATCCATGTGTCCCTGGTTCGATTCCTGGAGAAACCACTTAAAACCTCTAATTCATTTTAGAGGTTTTTTTGTTGTTATATTACATGCCCCTTACCGATATGAATCAAAAAAATAACGTAAAGATTAGTATTTAGGTTAAAATTTTAAGAAAGCTTAGATAGGAATCAACTTCATTGATTCTTTCTAGGTATGTATTTCTATGCAGTTTTATTACTTGTTCAGCCAATTCAGGCACTCGGTAATCTGCATTTTACTGATAAAAATTTCGGCATTTACTTCCGGTTCTGGAGAAAGCCTAAGTTCTACTTTTTGACTGGAATGCTTGATAATTTCAGAAACAGCTTCTTTATTAATGATAAACTTACGGTTTATTTTAAAGAAAATCTCAGGATTCAGCTTCTGAATAATATCTTTAATGGTATCATCAAAAATATAGGTCTGATGATCTTTTGTGGTAAGGAAAAGGTATTTCCCGGAGGCAAAAAAATAAGCCGTGTTATGCTCGTCTATTGATTTGAGTTTATTTCCTTCTCTTACCATAAAACGTTTCATCACCTCATCTTCTGTCTGGCGCAGTGAGGAAATTGATTTGAGCACCGGTTCGGGATCAAAATTGTTTCTTATGGAAATAAATTTCTGTAAAGCTTTATGCAAATCCTCTTGTTCGAAAGGTTTCAGAAGGTAATCAATGGTAAAATGCCTGAAGACTCTCATGGCATATTCATCAAATGCGGTAATGAAAATAATAGGGGTAAAAAGCTCTACCTGCTCGAAAATTTCAAGGCTCATCCCATCACCAAGATGAATATCCATAAAGATAAGATCTGCCGAATCTTTCTCAAAAAAATCAATTGCCTGCTTTTTGGAACGAAGAATAACAGTCTCTGTAACAGGGACAATGCTCTGTGTATCCAAAAGATTTTTCAGATAATTCACAGCCAGCAGCTCATCTTCTATAATGGCAATTTTCATAACGGTGCAAAAGTACAAAAAAACCGCTAGAACGATTAAGTTCAAGCGGTTTCATCTGTATTGAATTTGATATGAAGTTCTATAGATTAGGGTTATTCTTCTTCGCACTCATTGGATATTCAATGGTATATCGCGGATCATTCTGCTGAAGAATATACTCTTTACCACTGATGGTGTGGCTAATTTTTTTCTGATTTGCTCTTCTTAAGTCGAACCACCTTTGTCCTTCCAAAGCAAATTCTCTGAATCTTTCATCCAGGATAAAGTTCATAAATGTTGCAGAATCCATTGAGTTCACTGCATTTTGAACTGAAGTATATCCGTCCGGAGTATATCTGTTCTTCATTACTTTAAGAAGTGTTTCTTTAGCCTCAGTCAGCTTATTCAACTTTAATAATGCTTCAGATTTTATAAAGTACTGCTCTGCTGTTCTGAAAGACACTTTGAATTCTAAGCTTCCTCCTTTAATGACTTTATACTTACTTCCATTTTTCTCAAAATACATGCCAAACCTTTTATCTGTAGTACTATTGTATGAAGAAATAAGTTCGGGAGACACAAAAGATAAGTTCTTTATAGAATTATCCCATGGGTTATCCAAAGCCATAATTGATTCCGGGGAAGCATAATGATTAGGCACCGTATTTACTGTATTTAAATTGCTTAAATCTCCTTTTACCGCCAGCACCTGATTTGCATAATTCAAAGCTTTATCCCAGTCACTTTCGTACAAAGCTGTTCTTGCCTCGAAGGCCAGCAAAGCTATTTTTGAAAATCTGTAATTAACTCCTAATGCCTGCGTTTGTTCTACCATCAGACCTTCTGCTTTTTTAATATCTGCATGAATCTGGTTATACACCTCCTGTACAGAAGATGGCTTCAATACCTCCTCAAGATCAATTTCAAGATTGATAGGAACTCCTCTGTCTGTTGAAGCAGTAGCATTGTTGTAAGGTTTTCCATATAAATTCACCAAATCAAAATACAGGTAAGCACGCAAAGCATAAGCTTCTGCTAAAATCTGATTCTTCTCTGGAGAATCCTTCATAGTTTTACTTCCTTCGTTGATGATCTGGTTCAGGTAGAAATTAACGGAATAAAACCTTACCCAAGGGAATTCCGTAGATGTGGGATCATTATTCGAATCTTTCCACATTGCCATTTCTCGATAAGAAACAAAATCTACTCCATTGTCATCAATATTCACCTCATCGGTACGAAATGCTACCAGAGATTTGTGAACGGGATATTTTGAATAGGCTGATGTAAGTACTTGCCGGTAATCTTCGGTAGTAACAGGAATGACTTTCCCTTCAGGCTGAATATCTAAAAACCTGTCACATCCGATATTGATTAAACTGATTGCTGCAAGGGCTATGATTGTTGTAATTTTTCTCATTTTCTCAAGTTTTAAAAAGAAACATTAAATCCTACGGTCACCGACTTGGTGATAGGCTGTGCATAAATATTACCATATGTCTCCGGATCAAAGTATCCGTTATATCCGTTACTGAATACAAACAGGTTACGTCCTTCAACGCTCAGTCTTAGACTGGAAATCCCCATAGGATTTGTAAATTCTTTAGGCAGTGTATAGCCTAAACGAATGCTGCTGATTCTTATATAGCTGATCTCTTTTGCCCATACATCAAGTAAACTGTATGCATTGGAACTGTTTCCGGCAAACCACTTATTCGCCATCCATCCATTCGGATTAGCCTCCATATCAGGGCTTGTGATTCCCGGAAGTGAAACTCCTGCTTCATAGATATCTCTTGTATAGTTTCTTCCTCTATCCAGATCCATACCCCGGTAAGAAGGTGTTCTCATTACCGTCTGCTTCAGATTGAATGTTGCGGAGATAGTAAGATCAAAATCATGTACTTTAAAAGTGTTGATAATACCTCCGGTAAACTTCGGATCTCTGTCACCAACATAGGTAAACAGGCTTCTCAGCTCAGCACTTGAAAGCTTTGTATCTACAAGCTGACCTGGAAGGAAATCAGCGTACACATCATATAATTTAAAGAATTCTGCAGCTGAAATCTTCTGGTCTCCTTTCCAGAACAATGGGTTTCCATATTCATCCATTCCTGCCGTTTTCAAAGCAAAAACAGCGTTCACAGGAAGACCTTCTCTGGAAGGAAGGAAGGCATTGTCACGAGGCTGTTCACTCAATACCCTACTCTTGTTGTGAGCAAAGTTGATGGTGGTAGTCCATTTAAAATTATCATGATTGATGTTTCTGGTAGACAATGCCAGTTCGAAACCTTTGTTGGTCAAACTTCCCCAGTTCATCATCGTATATTCGAATCCTGTTTCAAGAGGTGTTTCTTTCATACTGATCATGTCTGTCCCTTTTCTGCTGTAAACATCAGCGGTAAGGCTAACACGGTTATTGAACAATCCTAAATCAAGACCAACGTTAGTATTGGTCGTTTTTTCCCATCTCAGTTTATCATTAGGAGGGCTTATTACAGTAATAACACCTTCTTTTACACCTGGAAGAATCGTCGCATCATTATATTCCCCAATAAAGAATGGTGAAGTATTTCTGTCGATATTCCCCTGAAGACCATAAGATGCCCTCAATCTAAGGTTAGATACGGCAGAAATATTTTTCATAAAGTTCTCCTTAGTTACCAGCCATGATCCTGAAATTGCCCATATCGGAAGATATTTATACTTTTTATTCACCCCAAAAAGGTTGGTTCCATCATATCTCACACTTCCGAAGAAAGTATATTTCTGATCGTAGGTATAAGACGCCGTAGCAAACATGGAAGCATAAGCATTCTCTACCGGTGGATTTTCACGATAAGTTTCATATTTTTTATCTGTTGCGAAATCTGAATTCGGGAAAACAATTGCCGTACCTCTTCTTGAATTCGGATCATATCCAAAAGCTCTGGTAACGGTAGTATTATCCTCTGTTTTACGGATTTCTGTTCCTGCCATCAAATCAATTTCATGTTTTGAATTGATCTTCGTGCTGTATGCCGCCTGCAATTTCCAGTTGTATTGGAAGAAATCATTATCCCAGTTTTGTTTTACAGCCCCTGCAGGTAGAAAGTAATTGAATTTACCATCTTTGTAGTAACGGGTACCTTGTCTCATTTTTCTGGTGAAATAGGTGTTCTCCCCTGCAAATTTCTCCGTTTTATTAGCATCATACTGGATACCTAGCTGAGAGGTAAATCTTAAACTTTTTGAAGCTTTGTATTCTAAGTCTAAAATTGCTTTCAAAGAGTTGTTTTTCAGCGTATAGCTTGTATTTTCTCTTTCCTCAAGGAAATTGAAAGGAACATATAAATCTTCAAAACCGTCTATATCTTTATCATAATTGTAACTTCCATCTGCATTGAAAGGCTTCATGTAAGGATTGGCATTTCTGGAATAATTAATAGGGTTGATAGAAGCATCAGCATCCGTTACAAAAGATGTACGTTCACTTTGCGTTCCGAAAATAGAGATTCCTGCATTTAACTTATCGCTTAATTTATAGTTGTTTTTTAAAGTCAGGTTATAACGTTTAAAACCTGTACCGATAGTTGTTCCTTCTTCATCATAGTACCCCAGGGAGAAATAGTAGTCTGCACGGTCACTTCCTCCGGAAATACTTAATCCGTATTGTTTGTTGATGGCATTTCTGTACAACAGTTTACCCCAGTCTGTATTGTTATTCCTTAGGCCATTGATCTGTTGGCGCGTCAATGAATTCAGCGCATCAAACCCCCCGTTTCTGAAAGCATCAAGCTGACTGTTCTGAGTCAGAATCCTCATCACTTCTCCTTTATCTGCGCGGTAAGTAAGATCAGCACGCTTTGCAAGCATCAGTTCCAGATCTACTTTTTCAGAAGCATTCAAAAGATTCAGTTTCCCAAAATCAGGACGTGATGTAACAAAAGTATCTGCTGAGAAGTTCAGTTTTAAACTTCCTTTTTTTCCTTTTTTGGTTGTAATAGAGATTACTCCATTTGCTGCTCTTGCTCCATAAATGGCTGTTGCAGCTGCATCTTTAAGAATGGTAATATCTTCAATATCATTAGGGTTGAGCCCTGCAATAGAGAAGTTCTGAAGCTGGTCAATATTATCTTTATCTGTAAAGTTCGGAACATCATTTCCTTCTAACGGAAGACCGTCGATTACCCATAGCGGATCCTGAGGACCGGAAAGAGAAGCTGTACCTCTGATTCTGATCTTTGCCGGGCTTCCCGGAGCCCCTGTTTCAGGAGTTACTGCCACACCGGCAATCTGACCTGCCAGCATTTGGTCTACACTGGCAACACCAGCCTGGCTGATGTTGTCCATTTTTACTGTAGAAACCGCTGAGGTCTGCTTACGTTTTTCAATTTTCTGATATCCAGTGATGATTACTTCCTGGATTTTATTTTTGTCTGTAACTTCAGAAGTTAGTCTTATTGTATAGTTGGTCTGTCCTTCATTCAACTGAATTACCCGGGATTCATAACCTGGATAGCTTACTGATACAGATTTGGTATCTGCAGGAATTTCTAATATAAATTTCCCGTCCTTATCGGCTACTGTACCTACAGATACACTTTCGATAATTCCTTCCAATTCTGTTTTTGTTGAAACAGATTGCGTCTCTATTTTTATAGATGCACCGGCAATTATATGAGAAGTATTTCCGTCTTCTATTTTCCCGGTGATGGTTTTCTTTTGCTGGGCCATTGCTATATTAGCAGCCAAAAGAGGTAAAAGTATTAGAGTTTTTTTCATTGCCGTTTATTTGTTTAAAGCCTCTTGTATACGAATGATTAAATCTGTGTAATGTGCTCTGGAAGCATCATCACCTCTGTATCTTGTCCTGTTCAGTAAATCCAGAACCTTCTGAAGTTCCGCCCTCTTGTATGTAGTGACTTCAGATACTCTTTTCATGGATGAATAATTGATATTCCTCAAACCGTGATCATCTTCATGGAAATTACAGATGGTTGGAATATTCAGGGTATCGTCAACTTTCAATCCTTTCACTGCTGTTTTCTCAAATAACTTGTTCACAGAGACAATCAAGGCATCCACATAGTTTTTCTGAGTCATTTTTTCAAGCATCGTAAGGCTTCCTTTTTTGTTAAAAATGGCCGTTCTTACCTGATCAAATAATTTCTCAACGGTATAGATCTCTTCTTTTGAACCTGACATCTGATGCTTCAGCTCATTTTCAAGCAATCTCAACAATCGGTCATCCATAAACAAGGAATAGATATTTGCATACTGCATTCCTCTCGCCATGGTATATGGTGTCTGCTCAAATGGTCCCATTGGTGAATCTTTAACCGGATACGTTTTTTCTGTAATCGGATTGAAGAATAACCATTCCGGAAGGTTGATTGCATTTTTAACAATATAATCAACAGCTCTTGTCTGTATTTCAACAGGAACTGCTTCGTAAGCTTTCTTCTTGTTGCCAAAAACAGTATTGTTCAGATAAATTCCTCCCACATTCGCCATCACATGACCTGTGTACAGATCCCATTGTCCGATAGCTCCCATATACAGTTTTCCAGCATCCGTATATTCCTTACCATCTTCATAGGTCCATTTCAAAAGGTTGTTGAGAACTACTTTCAGGTTTTTCATTCCGTACTCACTGGCTTTCATGGCATCATCTCCTAAATCTTCAGACTGTGAGCGTGGATCGATAGTTTCCAGGTAGCTCTGCTGCTCGCCATAGAAATACATCGGGTCATCCTCATGTTTTTCAATTAAATTTCTCAGCGCTTTTTTCTCAACAAATTCATCCGGATACCAACGGTAACCCCAGTCTATAGCATATTTGTCATAAAGACCAATTTTCGGAGTGATGGCTGTAACCCCATCTTCCGGCTGTGCTACGTAGTTGTAACGTGCATAATCCATAATGGAAGGTGCTGTACCACCCATTTTGTCTGTAAATTCTTTGGAACGAAGCGACTCTACAGGGAATGCAAAGGATGCTCCCATATTGTGCTTCAGTCCGAAAGTGTGTCCAACTTCATGAGATGAAACAAAACGAATCGCTTCCCCCATGTGCTCATCACTGAATTTATTTCCTCTTGCTTTCGGGTCGATAGGCCCTGTCTGAATTATCATCCAGTCATGAAGAGAAGTCATTACATTATGCCACCAGATGATATCTGCTTCGATAATTTCACCACTTCTCGGGTCTACTACAGAGGGTCCCATTGCATTTGACTTTGGCGAAGCGGCGTAAGTAATCACAGAATATCTTACATCATCAATATCAAAATCTTCATCTTTTTCGTCCGGCATTTTCGCAATCACTGCATTTTTGAATCCTGCCTGCTCAAACGCCGCCTGCCAGTCATGTACTCCGGCAATGATTTTTTCACGCCATTGTTTTGGTGTTGCCGGATCGATATAATAAACAATCGGTTTCTTAGGCTCTACCAGCTCACCTCTTAAGTATTTTTCTTTATCCTCGTCCTTCGGTTCAAGATTCCATTTGGTAATGAAGAATTTTTCATCCATTTTCTGCTGATTGTCATTAAACGACCAGTGCTTTTCGGAGAAAAATCCTACTCTTGAATCTGCGACTCTCGGTTTCATCGGTATTTTAGAAAGCAGTACCAGATTTGTAGTAACACCAAGGGTTACCGGAAGATCTACCCCACCTTCATTTACAGAAGTAGACAATTGAGACTTCACCACAAGGTTCCTGGGGAAAGTTTTCACTCCTTCTATATAAGAAAGGCTTGATTTCACAGATCCTCCCAATCCTACATTGGCCAGAACATCATTGAAGCTCTTCTGATTTCCATCAAAAACTTTATTGACTTTAATAGCTACTGCTGTAGAATCGCTATTTTGTGCTTCAATATCAAAGACTTCAATCACAGATTCCGAAAAGTTGTCTTTCACCGATTTTGTAATCGCATCATTTTTTGGGGATGATACTTTAGGCACCACCGTTTTTACCCATACTTTTTTAGCTACGGGATCACGATGGAAAGAAATGACCTTATTTTCATAATTCATTCCTTTGTTCAAACCTGCCTCATTCACCTGCATTGGTACCTGAGAAAGTTTGTTCACCACCAAAAACTGACGTCCCATCAGACTGTCAGGAATTTCAAAATAAATATCCGTTTTTACCTGTATCGTATTAAAAAGTCCTTTTTTATAAGTCCCTTTTTTGATCAAATCTTCAATTTTCTTTGTTTTCTTTGATGAGGAAGTCTCTGTCTTATCAGTTTTGTCTTTGTTGACCTTTACTGTATCTTTTTTCTGTGCTATTGCCATTGGTGAGGCCATAGCAAGACCTAAATACAGTGCCAGCCTGTAATTCTTCATTAAAATAGTCCGATTCATTCCAAATAGTAAATATCTTAGTTTCAGCCAGCAAAGCTATAGGTATCGTGAATCATATATATAATATTAGGGAGTGAATGGTGATTTTTCGGGAGTGAATGGATTTTTATTTTCACTTCATTAATGGTAAAAAACATATGAAATATTCACCATCTACAGAAATATGAAGAAGATTATTCTTAAAATACTCATAAACTTGATTCAAATAATCAATTCCGAATTTTTCTCCCTGCACTGGTTCAGTTTTTGGCTGCCAGGTGTTCTTCACAGTAATCCCATTTTCGTCAATAATAATGATAATTTCCAAAGGCTGATCTATGGTCGCAATATTGTGTTTGATTGCATTCTCAGTAACAATCTGCAGTGATAAATACGGAATGCGCTTCTCCAGACTTGCAGAATCATTAATAATCAGTTCAAAACTCATTTCTTCATCAAACCTGCTTTTCAGGAGTTCCATATACTGCTGTATAAATTTTACTTCCTGCAAAACCGGAACTATATTCTCCTTCGGAGGTACTATAAGATACCTATAAATCTTGGAGAGATTCATGGTAAACTTCTGCGCATTTTCTTTATTGATCCCAATCAGCATGTAAAGGGAATTCAAAGAATTGAAGAGAAAATGTGGATTGATGTTATTCTTAAGTTGCTGCAGCTGGTTGATCACTTCTGCTTTGTGCATCTTTTCGTTCTCTACTAACAATAAATTCTTTTCAGACTGTATTTTTTCTTTTTCCTGATAAGCCAGATTAGTCGCCCTCTGGAATAAGATAAAAACCGTTACAATAAGAAACAGAGCTGCCAGAAAAATATACACAGTATAAGTTTTTATCTTGCTTATATTTTCATCAATGATGAAATTAACATGGTTCACAACCGTATATCCGTCAAAATTGTCTGTTTTTAATGGTTTTATGAAGCGGGTTACTTCAACTCCAAGATATTCCGAGACCGCTGTTCCTTTGGTATATCCGGCTTCAGAGCTGCCAGACAACGTATCTTTAGCCTTAATATCTGTAAAATCAAAAATATTCTTTCCGATGTATTTTTTCTCCGGATGGGTAATACAAATTCCTTCTTTGGTAAAGACATACGCATACGTATTAGAACTTTTATCTACATTGATAAAGTACTGATGGAGATCATCCAGGCTTACAGTAGAACCATAATACAATTTGTTTTTATCAGGCAGCATCAGGGAATCATAACTCACCCAATACATACTGTCTTTTTTAGTTATCAAAAGATCCCTGAAATGTCCGGACCCATTGTTTTTTAAAACAATAGCTTTCTCTTTATGATCTGTATTTTTGAAGATATCGGATAACGGATTATTACTTTCTGTTTTTCCGGAAGCAGTATTTTCATAATAATACCAGCTGTAAGGCAGCAGATTTCTTTTTTTGTTTAAATCATTTAAAACCAAAGAATAATCTTTATAATTCTTCAGACCGTCTTTCTGAATCAATGCGCGAAGCAGATACTGATAGTCCTCAATATTTCTGAATTCATGTTCCACAGATTCATATTTACGGAAGAAGGTTTTCTTTGCAAAATCATCAGTGTTTTTACGGCTGTCTTCAGTAATTAAAAGGCTCAGAACAGCAAATGCTGCCACTGCAATCAAGCAGGCAGATAGAGCGGTGATGTAAATGTATTTTTGGGATAAGGTGTGTTTAAAATTAATACTCAAGTCTCTCTGAATTGTTGTTCTCCTACATATAAATTATTCGTTTGCAAAGATATAACAAAGATTCCAGTACCATAAAGTGAATTATTTTTATATTTAAAACCATCGATAAACAAGCCTATTTTTTGAACCAAAACATATATTATTAACTATATGTAATAAAAAAACCACCAAAAATATGACAGTTTCAATATGTTCAGATTATCGTTCTTCTACAACTTTTTTAATAATTCTTCAGTATTCAGTATCGTGGCAAATTCTTCACTCAGATTGGCCAATGCCATGAGATGAACCAGTTCTGCTTCATATTTTTCTCCGTGTATCCCTACTCTGTCAAAAGCTGCTGTAGCATCAGAAATCACGTAGGTTTCAAATCCAAAGTTTCCAGCCATTCTTGCCGTAGTTGAAACACAATGATTGGTCGTAATTCCCAGAATCACCAGAGTATCTATTTTTTGAAGATCTAATTTTTCTTTTAAATCAGTTCCAATAAAAGCGCTGTTCACATTTTTTGTAATAATAGGTTCATTATTTTGAGGTAAAACATTTTCATTAAATTCAAATCCCGGATCAGATTCATGCAGTTTTGAATTAATGTCTGTTGAGCTATGTCGGATGTGAAATATAGGCAAATTCAAGCTTCTCCATTTTTGCAGTATTTTTCCGCTTAATTTTTCTGCTTCCTTATTATTTCTGTTTCCTCCCCAATAGTTTTCATCAAGAAATCCTTTTTGAATATCAATAAGAAGCAATGCCGATTTTTTGTTTTGTAATTTCATCTGTTTTTATTTTATCATTATTTGAAAAGTCTGTTCATAAGAAACGTATTATATTCATCCTTTACAGGAGAATCGAAGAGATCAAATACATGCAGTGCACCGGGAATTACCCACAATTCAGTTTTCACTCCTGCTTTATATAAAAGCTGAGCATATTCTACATCCTCATCTCTTAAAGGATCCAACTCACAGGCAACAATGGTGGTTTGCGGTAACCTTGAAAAAGCATTATAACAGGTAAGATCCGAATATTGAATGCTTTTATCCTCATTTCCTTCACCCAGAAAATGCAGCCACGCTATCTTTGCGTAGCTTTTATTCCATAGTGGAATATCAGTAAACTCTTCCATTGAAGGAGTATTCAGCCTGTTGTGAATCACAGGATATAGTAAGAACTGATGTTCTATATTTTTAATATTATGGTGTGCTGCCATTTGAGTTACAGCCGCTGCAAGATGTCCACCTGCACTTGCTCCAAAAACGGTAATACGGTCAGAATTAATTCCCAACTTTGACTCACCGTGTTCAATAGTCCATCGTAGAGCATCAAAACCATCTAAAACAGGAATAGGAAACCGATATTGGGGAGAAAGCCTGTAATCAACAGAAATAATGATTGCTTTGAGTGTATCTGCTATTCCAAACATCTGGTCATCCACCTGTTCCGGTAACCCGAAAACATATCCTCCTCCATGAAAGTAAAGCAGAACCCTGTCCCGGTTGAAACCTTCAGGTTGATAAATGTGAAGTCTGATCTCATATCCATCTTCTGAACTTGGTATAAAAATATCTTTTACAGCAATATGATCAGGCTTTTTAAAAGGATTCGCTTTCGTAAATTCTATTCTTTCCTGTTGAATAATTTCCGGGGCATTCAAAAATAAATTTTCATCAATTTCTAATGAATAAGGAACATTTTCAATACTATTTTTTAAATCAATGTTAATTCTATTAAAATCCATTTTTTTCTAAATATTTTATTCTACATCGGCGATAAAACCATTTTCCGACAGGATATTTCCTGTTTTTATTTGTAAATTTAACCTATCAACATCGTCCTTTCCAAGTTGACAAATGATTGTCTGGAACGAACAAAAATGTAAGTATGAGTATTAAAGAATCATCCACCAATAATGAAAATAAGAAAACGCTGGAGTACAGCTGTTCTGAAATATATGCTGTAAATCTGATCAGTGGCCGCTGGATTCTTTCCATCTGTTACCATCTTAAACATGGGAAACTTAGATTTTTTGAACTGAAAGATAAAATCCACAATATTTCTGAAAGAATGCTTACCCTGCAGCTGAAAAAAATGGAACAGGAGGGGCTCATCGCCAAGAAAGTATATGCAGAAGTACCTATAAAAGTAGAATATGAGCTTACAGAAATTGGCAGAAAGCTGATTCCGGTTTTGAATCAGCTGGAAGTATGGGGTAACGAACATAAACAGATGAAGAAAAAATAATCTAAATTCTCACTCATTTAAAAAAAGCCCAAAGGATAACTCTTTTTTTTTACATAAACTGAAAGATCAGAAAAATAGGTATAAATCTTAAAATTAGTTAATATCAATGTTCAATCAGCAGATTCAGCATTTTATATTTTTGAAATTAATTATCTTCGCCTACAAATCTTATTTGAAAATGAAGAAGATCATCTCCGGGATATCTATATTTTGTGCCATTGCTATCTCAGCTCAGGAAGCCATCCAGTTTCAGGAGCTCCCTTTCAAGGATATTATTGCTAAAGCCAAGAAGGAAAAGAAATTGGTTTTTATTGATGCATATGCTTCCTGGTGTGGTCCATGTAAAATGATGGAGAGAAATGTTTTCACCCAAAAATCTGTCAGTGATTATTACAATACCAACTTCATCAATGCAAGATTTGATATGGAAAAAGGAGAAGGCAGAGACATCGCTTCTAAATTCGGAGTACGTTCCTATCCTACTTATCTTTTCCTGAACGGTGAAGGAGAACTTGTTTCCAGAAATACCGGTTATATGGAAGAGAGCATGTTTGTGGCTATGGCTCAGGATATCAATTCACCAGGAAACAAAAAAGGATCCCTGAAAGATCGTTTTGCCAGTGGTGATAAAGATCCGGAATTCCTGATCAATATTATGAAGCTGAACGCCAATACAGATTATGATTTTGCTAAAAAGGCTTCCGAAAGATATTTTCAGAATAAAAAGAAAACCGAGGAACTTACAAAAGATGAAATCGGCTTTCTTCTCTATTTCGTAAAGTCGTCAGAAGATATCAATTATACTGTTTTCGCATCCAGAAAAGCAGAGATCATTAAATTTCTTCCTGAAGAAACCTACAACGAATTTGATGCTCAGCTGAAATTAGGAAAAATAGTAGAACAGTCTATTGATGATAAAAATAAAAAGATCAACGATGACTATTTTTTAAAAACAGCTGAACCATTGGTAGGAAAAGAAGCTGCTCTTAAAAAACTGAATCAAACTAAACTCAGCTATTATGAGCAGAACAGTAATTTTCCTGAATACGAAAAAGCCGCTTTAGAATATTATAAAAATTCTGATTCATTTGACCCTAATGAGCTTTTAAGAGCTGCCTGGGTATTTGTAGATCATGTGAAAACCCCATCTTCATTAAAAAAAGCGACAGAATGGGCAGAAAAATCTGTCATGAGAAGCGAAACCTCAGAAAACACTTACATTCTTGCTAAACTCTATTACCTTACCGGAAATAAAGAAATGGCAAAAAACTATGCTGAAATGGCAAAAAATATAGCAGTTCAGGGCAATAAAGATTCTCAACTTGCAGATGAATTATTAAAGCAAATAAAATAAACATTACATACCGGATGAAATATAAATTATTAGCAGCAGGCATTTTAGCTTTCCTGTCAGCAAGCACAGTAAGTGCTCAGGAACAGGAACAAGGAGGACAGGAGAAAAGTTTATACATAAAGGGAAATGCTTTATTTGCTCCGATAGGAATTTTAAACCTGGGAATAGAAAAACAGATCAGTCCAAGATATACCCTTCAGGGCGATGTTTTCATTTCACCATGGAAATCTTTTGCAGGTCACAAATTACAGTTTTATTCCGTATCCGCTGAAGGAAGATACTATTTCGACAAAGCTTTCAAACATTGGTATGTAGGGGCAAACGTTTCCGTTGCCGCTTACAATGCATCAAAATGGAGCTATTGGAATGACAATACCACCGAAAACTGGAATAAGGAAATTCTTGTTAATTCCAATCTTTATCAGAAAGGATATTCTATAATGCTGGGTGTTACGGCAGGATATCAATTCCAGCTATCTGAACGATGGAATCTTGATATTTATGGAACAATAGGAACCTCTCAGGGATTTTATAAAGGCTATGATAAATCCACTGGGAGACGTTATGATCGTGCAGAAAAATTCAATAAAAGTGGCGAGATCATCCCATACAGAGGAGGCGTAATGATTTCCTATAAATTAAAATAAGACAATGAAGCTATTCGGAAAAAATCATATTATCATTTTAGTGATCACTTTTGTGATTCTTTTTTTAATGAACTATATCGGAAACGATCTGCCTGATAAACTGCAGAGAGCTTTATTAACTGCTTTTGCGGGAGTTGTTGGATTAACAATTGGGCTCTTTATATTAAATAAGGGCAGAAATGATAAAAATCCGCCCCAAAATTTTGATTAATTAATCTTCATATACCACATACCGGGTTCTGATCTTTTCGAAACTTTCCAGATCTTTTTTCCAGGAATCTTTAATTTCCTGAATTGATTTTCCGGCTATAATCTGTTTTCTGAAACCATCAGTTCCTGACAAGGTATCAAACCAAAGATTTTTAAGGAAGAAATCCTGCTGTGGATTCTTATAATTCTGATAAGCTTTGATCACCCATTCAAGGTTAAGCGCTCTTAAGTCTTTAGGATATTCTGAAAGATTTTCACCATAACACAATTTCCCGTTCAGAAATGGATCTTTAGCACCATAGCTTGGCTTCGGCGTAAACTGGTAAGGAAGATTTTCCGTCCATGGGGAACCATAAATCTGAAAAGGAAGATCTGTCCCTCTTCCTACAGAAACCTGAGTTCCTTCAAAAAAACACAGACTTGGATATAAATTGATTGCTTTATCATTGGGTAAATTCGGGGAAGGTTTATCAAGTATTGAATAGCGCTGCTTTTTATGATAATTCTTCATCTGAATAAGCGTATATTTAACCTGGATGCCATTTTTCAGCCATTTTTCTCCGTTCACCATCTTTCCATACTCTCCTATGGTAAGCCCATAAACTACAGGAACTTCATGCATCCCTACAAAGCTGGCCCATTTTTTTCTCAATACAGGTCCATCAGTATATCCGTCATGCGGATTGGGACGATCCAATACCATGATCTCGACATTATTTTCAGCACCTGCTTCCATCAGATAAGACAGAGTGGAAATATAGGTATAGAATCTCACCCCAACATCCTGGATATCAAAAACAACAATATCAATTCCTGCCAGTTGCTCCGGCTTTGGCTTTTTATTATTGCCATACAGGGAAACAATTGGGATTCCTGTTTTTATGTCTACACCATTTTTCACTTTTGCACCCGCATCTGCATCTCCTCTGAAACCATGTTCAGGAGCAAAAATCGACTTGATCTTTATTCCGTTTTTTACCAGAAAATCTACCAAATGAGTTCTGTCACTCATCAAACCCGTCTGATTGGTTACTATCCCTATTGTCTTATCTTTTAAGAGTGGCAAATACATTTCAGGCTGGTCTGCCCCGGTTTTAAAATCCGATTGAACATGAGTCTGAGAATAATATTGATTGAATACTCCTAAAAAAATTAGGCAAATCAGAAGTAAATTTTTAATTTTGAAATCTAAATTCATAAGCTTGAAATTTCCTTTATATTTCTCTAGAAAAATAGCATTTTCCAAAGATAACAAAAATAACCTTTCAAGGGTTATCATCTTCATTGGCAGGCTTTCCGTAGCATTGGGGATTATTGTTTCCTTAATTACTGTAGCCACCGGTTTTGGTTCAAAAAAAGCTATCAAAGAGAGGCTGGCAGATTTCAGCGGACATATTACTGTAAGATCAACACGTTCAAATTCCTCTTATAATACTTCCGTACTTGATAATCAGGGACTCAATATCGCAAAAATAAAAGAACTTCCCGATGTGGAAAGTATTCAGAAATATGTGATGGTTACCGGAATTATGCGTAATGAGCACAACTTTGCGGGAATTATATTTAAGGGAATCGGAAAAGATTTTGACAGTTTAAGGTTTAAAAAATTCCTTATTGCCGGCACCACCCCGAAAGTTACCGAGAAAGGCTTCAACAATGATGTTGCTATTTCGCAAAAAGTAGCCAATGATCTTCATCTTAAGGTGAATGACAGTATTGTTACCGTATTTTTAAAGGCTGATCAAAAACCACTTTATCGTAAATTCAAGATTATAGGGATTTACAGAACTGATATTAAGTTGATTGATGAACAGTTTGTTATCGGTGGAATCAACCATGCCAGAAAAATTCAGGATATGAAGTCTGATGAAATTGGCGGAATAGATATCTTTCTGAAAAATGTAAACGATATCGACAAGGATTTTCCTGAAATTGAAAAACAGATCGGCTATAAAAATTATGCTGAAAAAGCTACTGAAAAATTTCCGCAGATTACGGACTGGATCAGTATTTTTGATACCAATATAGCATTGATCATTATCATCATGCTGATTGTAGTGGTTATTAATATCATCATGGTTCTTCTGATTCTTATTATTGAAAGAACAAATTCCATCGGTCTCCTTAAAACATTGGGTGCAAGCAATTCACAGATAAGAGCCACCTTCATCAATTATACCCTGATTATTATGATTCCGGGACTTTTGTATGGAAATGCTATCGGATTGGGACTTATTTTAATTCAGAAATTCTTTGGAATAATAAAACTTAACCCGGAAAACTATTATGTAAGTACAGTTCCGGTAGACCTTAATCCTATCGCAATTATTTCTATCTCATTGGGAATTCTTCTTATTTCAGGATTGGCTTTAATTATTCCCAGCTACCTGATCAGTAAGATCTCTCCTGTGAAAGTTATTAAGTACAACTAAATTGATAATTGACAGGTATTCGTTGTTTTTCAAGGGATTTTTAATTTTACCCACAACTTATCCACATGTTATCCACAGCGCAGATAATTTTAAAAGCCTTATCTTTGCGCCGCATATAAAACATTTATGAAATACGCAAAAAATATCCTTGAAACTATAGGTAACACGCCGCTGGTAAAGCTTAACAAAGTATTAGGCGAAGATTTCCCAGCATTAGTATTAGCAAAAGTAGAGACCTTCAATCCTGGAAACTCAGTAAAGGACAGAATGGCTCTTAAAATGATAGAAGATGCCGAAAAAGACGGCAGATTAAAACCTGGAGGAACTATTATTGAAGGTACTTCCGGAAATACAGGAATGGGATTAGCATTGGCAGCGATCATCAAAGGCTACAAATGTATTTTTGTAACCAATTCTAAGCAGTCAAAAGAAAAATGTGATATCCTTCGTGCTGTAGGGGCTGAAGTAATCGTTTGTCCTACAGACGTAAAACCTACCGACCCACGTTCTTATTATTCAGTATCCAAAAGACTGGCAAAAGAAACGGAAAACGGATGGTATGTCAACCAATACGACAACTTATCCAACAGAGCGGCTCATTATGAATCTACAGCTCCGGAAATCTGGGAACAGACTGAAGGAAACCTGACGCACTTTGTCGTAGGAGCCGGAACAGGAGGTACAATCACGGGATGCGGAACGTTCTTTAAAGAAAAAAATCCGAACATCAAAGTAATTGGTGTTGATACATATGGTTCTATTCTGAAGGAATTCCACGAAACCGGAGAGCTGCACTACGACCATGCTTACACCTATATCACAGAAGGTATCGGGGAAGATATCATTCCTGAGAATTATGACATGTCTGTAATTGACCATTTTGAAAAGGTAACTGATAAAGAGGGTGCTATCTATGCCAGAAAACTGGCTAAGGAAGAGGGAATTTTCTGTGGATATTCTGCAGGAAGCGCTATTGCTTCTTTGATCCAAATGAAAGATCAGTTTACTAAAGATGATGTGATAGTCGTTTTACTTCATGACCATGGTTCAAGATATGTAGGAAAAATTTACAATGACGAGTGGATGAAAGAAATGGGCTGGCTGGAAGAAAATAAAGAAGGTTAATAAACCACTTTACAGATCATAAAAAAACGGAGCAAAATTTTGTTCCGTTTTTTATTTTTATTGTTTGATATTTTCTTTTAATCTACTTTTAAGAATGCTGTATTCTTTCTCACTCATTGCTTTTCTGGGAAACATATAGCTGTATTTTCCTTCAAGGGAAATAAATTCATTATTGCTGTCAAAATATTCAAAATCTTTCCACTCACTGGTTTCTTTTTCTCCATCAATATTCACAGTGAAAAAATTCTGATCAAACCTGATTTCGTACACTTTACACTTTTCCAGAACATTTAAATAATGATTCACCTGTTTTTTCCATCTTGAAACTTTATTGACACTTACAGACAAAAAAATAGCACAAAGCAAAAATATAAAACTCAAAAAGTATAAAATACCTACACTTTCTTTGCTCAGATTATCTTTCAAAAGAAAAACAATAAAAACAATGATTGCTGCTGCAATGGTGACAATGGTTTTACTCTTCGTTGTAGGTGAAAAAAGCAGACTTCCCTGATTACCGCTAAAATAAATATCTTCAAAAATCTTTCTGTCCGGTTTTAATGTAATCACCTTTTCTTCATTCATAATTATAAAGTTTGCTTTAAAAAGCTACAAAACTAAACTAAATATCTTCATATTGATCACTTATTGCAGAAAGTTTATTCATCAGCTCCCTGTTTCTGCGGTTCAGTGCATCCAGCTTTTTCAGCATATTGTGGATCACTTCAAGACCGGGAAGATTGACTTCAAGATCATAATACCAGTTAGCAAATTTTTCTAGTTCTGACAGATCATCATACATCAGATAATGGATATTGTCTTCAATCTGTATATTCAACAGCCCATAGTCTACAAGCTCATCAAAAAAAGTGATTTCTATATTATAGATTCTTACGAGTTCTTCCCGTGATATTCTTTCACTCATAGCTTAGGAATTTTTTAGTTGTTCAAAAAGTTCTTTCTGCTTCTCGGTAAGGTTCGTTGGCAGTTTCACTTCATAGGTTACAAAAAGATCTCCATGTTCTCCTTCTTTTTTATAGACAGGAAAACCTTTTCCTTTCAATCTTACAGTGATTCCCGTTTGGGTTTCCGGTTTTACTTTAAGCTTTACACTTCCTTCCAGGGTATTAACGTTCACTTCTCCTCCTAAAACAGCAGTGTACAAATCGATCACGACTTTGGTTTTCAGATCATCCCCGATTCTTTCAAAATTCGGATCGGCCGGGATATTGAAGGTGATATACAAATCCCCGTGAGGGCCGCCATTGACACCTGGATTTCCATGTCCTTTCAGTTTGATTTGCTGCCCGTCATATACTCCTGCCGGAATAGTGATTCTGACTTTCTTCCCATTGATATCAAAGGTTTGCGGATGGGTTTTTGCAGCATCTCTCAGATTCAGATTCAATTCTGCTTTGATATCCTGCCCTTTGAATTTTCCGGAAGCTCTTCCTCGTGAGTTTTTACCAAACCCACTACCTACTCCACCGAACATATTCTGGAAGAAATCTGAAAAATCTTCCCCTTCACCAAAATCAGCACCGGAGAATCCTCCGCCATAATTTTGTTGTTGATATTGTCTTTGCTGCTGCTGTTGGGCCTTTTCGTATTCTTCGCCGTGTTTCCAGTGTTCTCCGTACTTGTCGTATTTAGATCTGTTTTCCGGATTGCTGAGCACTTCGTTGGCTTCATTCAATTCTTTGAACTGTCTTTCTGCTTCGTTATCATCAGGATTCAGATCGGGATGAAGTTTCCTGGCCAGTTTTCGATAGGCCTTTTTAATATCATCCTGTGTTGCGCTTTTATCTACGCCTAAAATTTTATAGTAATCTATATAAGCCATAGAAATGAGGTTTACCCAAATTTATGAAATTTAGGTCTGAAAATTGTATAACAAAATGTTAAAAATAAACCTATCTTTGATAAAAAGCACCACATGAAAGAGGTACTGAAAAACTACTCCGGAATCATATTTTTACTTTTGGGAATCACTATTGGAAGCATCATTGGAATTGTTGCTCCCGGTTTTGTGGACTATATAAAACCTTTGGGAGATATTTTTCTTAATCTTCTTTTTGTGAGTGTAGTTCCTTTGGTATTTTTTGCCGTATCCAATTCTATTGCTTCTTTGGAACAGCAATCCAAATTTGGAAAAATCATCCTTGTGATGTCCCTTACCTTTTTATTCTTTATTCTCACAGCAGCTGTTTTTACCCTCTGTGCAGTATATCTTTTCCCGGTTTCGGGAGTCTCAGGGAGTTCTGAGATCATTTCTGAAGCGGCGAGTGATGATACGTGGGGCAACAGGATTGTAAGCTTCTTTACGGTAGGTGAATTCACTGAGCTTTTCTCGAGAAGGAATATGCTGGCTCTTCTGGTATTTGCATTTCTGACAGGGTTTGCGGCCAGAAAAACAGGTGAAAAAGGGCAGCCTTTCAGGGTTTTTATTGCTTCAGGATATGAAGTGATGAAAGAACTTCTTTTACTGGTCATGAAACTGGCTCCCATTGGTTTGGGTGCTTACTTTGCCTATCAGGTAGCAACTTTAGGACCTCAGCTTTTTGGATTTTATGCTAAACCTTTAGGATTGTATTATGTTGCAGGAATCATTTACTTTCTGGTCTTCTTTTCTATCTATGCTTTTATGGCGAACGGGCAAAAAGGAGTTAAAAGTTTCTGGACCAACGCTATCTACCCAACTCTTACTGCAATAAGTACCTGCAGCAGCTTTGCAACCATGCCTGCTAATTTACAGGCAGCATCAAAAATAGGAATTCCCAACTCTATTGCCAATCTGGTCATTCCTATTGGGACTACTCTGCATAAAAACGGATCTTCCATGTCTTCAATCATCAAGATCTATGTAGCATTTTTAATCATTGGAAAAGATTTCTTTGATCCTGCCAACCTGCTTTTGGCATTGGGAATTACTGTATTTGTGAGCATTGTGGCTGGTGGTATTCCTAATGGTGGGTATATTGGTGAAATGCTGATGATTTCTGTTTATAAATTACCTCAGGAAGCAATCCCTGCTGTAATGATTATCGGAACTTTGGTAGATCCTTTAGCCACCGTATTGAATGCTGTAGGAGATATAGTTGCCGCCATGTTTGTCAACCGGTTTGTAAAGGTCTGATGGTCATTTAACTATTTTCTTTAAAAGATGAACTCATTTTTCAAAAGCATTGGCTTATATAACACCATTACTATTGATCTCAATATCAACAGTGCAGAGCTTATACAAAGACTATGGAAGGTAACTTACAAAACCAATACTACTTTCATATCCCTGGAAAAAGATTCTTCAATTCCTACCCGGTTTGAATATCGGGGAATGATTGCTGCAAACACTTTCACCATCAAAAGAAGAGCGAGGCTATTTGATATGAACAGAAA
The DNA here is from genome assembly GCF_019317325.1 of Chryseobacterium sp. D764. NCBI lineage: Bacteria > Pseudomonadati > Bacteroidota > Flavobacteriia > Flavobacteriales > Weeksellaceae > Chryseobacterium > Chryseobacterium sp. D764. The sequence goes on from NZ_CP079219.1 coordinate 2,014,783, forward strand.
TAATCCTGTCTTTCATGGAACTATTTCTGATAAAAATGGGCAATCTTCTGTCTCTGTAGAATTTTTCCCATCAGGATTTCAGATTTTTAATTGGGTGATGATTCTGTGTTTTTGCTTCGTGGCAGCTTTTGTCAATATACAAGGTGATCAAAAAGATCTTATGTTCGCAGGAGTAGCTTTGGTAATTGCTGTTGCTCAATATTTTATTTTAAAAAGAGGAATTTCAAGAGGCAAATATGAATTTGAAAGAGAGCTTATTTATATTGCACAAAAGCCTTAAGCCTATCTTAAATCCAATATTCTATTCACTGCGTTTTACAGATTCAAGGTTTTCATATTCTTCGGGAGTGAAAAGTCTGTAGTGAACTTTAAAGGTTTTTCCCAAAGGAGTTTCCAGAGAGAAACCGCCAGGTCCGAAACCGTCTGTAACATCTAATGTAAAATGTGAATATTTCCAGTATTCAAAAAGATCACGGTCTATCCAGAACTCATATCCATTGATGGTTCCGATCATTGCATCATTCATTCTGGGAAAAAATCCTCCTTTTTCAAAACATTGTGGCTGTGTGCCTTCGCAACATCCTCCTGCCTGATAAAACATAAGGGGGCCATATTGGTCTTCAAGTTTCCGGATCACTTCAAGAGCCTGCTCTGTTGCGGAGAGTCTGGATATTTTTGCTTCCATTGTTTTTATTTTAGCTTATTGCAAACTTTATCGTTATAAAAGATCCCGGCAAGTAATTCTAACCGGGATCAGCAACACATCATCAATTAATTTGAACCGGCAATATCCAAAACGATTCTGCCGTCAATCTGTCCTTTTTTCATTTTATCGAATACCTCATTGATATCTTCTAATTTTGCGGAAGTAACTGTGGCTTTTACCAATCCTTCATTGGCAAAATCCAACGCTTCCTGCATGTCTTTTCGGGTTCCTACGATAGAACCTCTCACCGTGATCCTTTTTAAAACCGTTTCAAAAATCGGAAGTTCAAAAGAGCCGGGAGGAAGTCCATTCAGAGCAATAGTACCTTTTCTTCTTAAAACGTCTATTCCCTGTTTGAAAGCAATAGGTGAAACAGCCGTAATCAATGCACCATGCATCCCACCGACTTCTTTATGTAAATATTTTCCGGGATCGGTATCTTTTGCATTGACAACAAGGTCTGCTCCTAATTTTTTTGCTAATTCAAGCTTATCATCTGCTACATCAATAGCAGCGACATGCATTCCCATTGCTTTGGCATACTGAACTGCTACGTGTCCCAACCCACCGATGCCTGAAATGGCTACCCATTCTCCAGGTTTCGTTTCCGTTTCCTTCAATCCTTTATAAACAGTTACTCCGGCACATAAAATAGGAGCAATTTCCAAAAAGTTGACATCAGACTTCAAATGACCTACGTATCTTGAGTCTGCGATAACGTATTCTGCAAAACCGCCATCTACACTGTAACCTCCATTTTTCTGTGCTTCACAAAGGGTTTCCCATCCTGTGATACAATAGTCACAACAGCCACAAGCACTGTACAGCCACGGAACTCCTACCGCATCACCTTCTTTTACAAAAGCCTCAGGTCCGCAAGCTACCACAATACCTACCCCTTCATGTCCTGGAATAAGAGGCATCTTGGGTTTTGCAGGCCAGTCGCCATCTACAGCATGTAAGTCTGTATGACAAACCCCGCAGGCAATTACTTTAACGAGGACTTCATATCTTCCGGGTTCTCTTACGGGTACTTCTTCAATTTTCAGAGGCTGGCCGTAGCCCTGAACTACTGCCGCTTTCATTGCTTTTGGAATCATATTTTATTTTTTGGATTGAGTTATTGGGTTATTAGTTTTTATCTCCACATCTGAAAAGGCAATTCCTCTGCGTGAGGGATAGTAAGGGCGGCGAGGAACGAGCCGGTGCGAAATGCAATGAAGCACCGAAACGAAGTGCAGCCCTGGATAGCCCGACCGTTGCCCTGGATAAAGCCAAGGCAATCGGGCACGTCCTAAATAATATTAAAAGAAACCTAACTTATTCTTGTTATAAGAAATCAGCATGTTTTTGGTTTGGCGGTAATGATCAAGCATCATTTTATGATTTTCTCTTCCGATTCCGGATTGTTTGTAACCTCCGAAAGGCGCTCCTGCAGGGTAAGAGTGATATTGGTTTACCCATACTCTTCCCGCTTCTATCTGACGGGGAATATTGTACAGTTGGTGTGCATCTCTTGTCCACACTCCTGCGCCAAGCCCATAGATGGTATCATTGGCAATCTTCACTGCGTCTTCTTCATCCTTGAAAGTGGTAAATGCCAGCACCGGACCGAAAATTTCTTCCTGGAAGATTCTCATTCGGTTGTTTCCTTTGAAAATCGTCGGCTGAATGTAGTATCCGTCTTCCAGATCTTCTCCAAGATGATTAACTTCTCCTCCTACCAGAACTTCAGCTCCTTCTTCTATTCCCAACTGGATATAGGAAAGGATTTTATCTTTCTGAATCTTTGAAGCCTGCGCTCCCATCATCACGGTTTTGTCCAGTGGATTTCCTACTTTGATCGCTTTTACTCTTTCGACTACCTTCTCAATAAATGCATCTGCGATATCTTCCTGAACGAGTAATCTTGAGGGACATGTACAAATTTCTCCCTGATTGAGGGCAAAAAGAACGGCTCCTTCTATCGCTTTATCTAAAAACTCATCATCGGCATCCATTACAGAATTGAAGAAAACATTCGGGGATTTCCCACCCAATTCCAATGTCACAGGAATGATATTTTCTGTTGCATACTGCATCACCAGACGTCCTGTAGCGGTAGATCCTGTAAATGCGGCTTTTGCTACTTTCGGATTGGTAACCAAAGCTCTTCCAAGCTCTGCTCCAAATCCGTTAACAATATTGATAACGCCAGCTGGTAACAGATCTCCAATAAGCTCCATCAAGACCATGATGGAAACAGGAGTACTTTCTGCGGGTTTCAAAACCACACAGTTTCCTGCTGCCAATGCCGGAGCCAGTTTCCAGACAGCCATGAGTATCGGGAAATTCCATGGGATGATTTGTGCGATTACTCCAAGAGGTTCATGAACGATCAGCGATACGGTATCTTTATCCAGTTCGTTATGAGACCCTTCATCTGCCCGGATTACGGAAGCAAAATACCTGAAATGGTCAATTGCCAAAGGTAAATCTGCAGCCAGCGTTTCTCTCACCGCTTTTCCGTTATCTATCGTTTCTACGGTAGCAAGATATTCCAGATTCTGCTCTATTCTGTCGGCAATTTTATTCAGGATGATACTTCTTTCCGTAGAGGAAGTATTTTTCCAGGTTCGGAATGCTTTTTCTGCGGCATCTACAGCCAGTTCCAAATCTTCTTTGGAAGAATGGGCAACCTGAGTAAAGTTCTTCCCATCTACGGGCGAGACAACGTCAAAATACTTCCCTTTAACGGGTGGCGTGAATTTCCCGTCGATATAGTTATCATATCTGCTTTTGAACTCCGGACGCTGTAAAAGCGTAGTTGATCTTGGTTCTGTAATAGTGCTCATATTAGTATTGTTTTTATTTTTCGATAAAGCCAAATTACACTGAGATGTCCAAAAGAGTATAGCACAATCCTATAAAAAAAGTGTAAAATAGTGCAAAGTGTTCAATTTTAGTATTTTATTAACAGCAACGTACTCTCAAATTTTCTATATTTGAGTTACCTCTTTTTCAAAAAAAATTAGAAATGAATAACAATAGTAATATTTTATTAAATACTCCTGAATTACGTAAGGAAAGCCAACTATTGAGTCTTGTTGAACACCAGACGAAATTCAATCTAAACAACTGTGAATTCAGTATTTATGAGACTCATAAGGCTGCTTTTGATGTAAAACTTCATTTTGAAAACATTGCATTTACAGCCATGCTGAGAGGTAAGAAACATATGAAGCTGGATAATAAGACCAATTATTTTGATTATTATCCGGGAGAAAGTATTCTGGTAGCGCCGGGGGAAACGATGGTTATTGATTTTCCTGAAGCGGATGAAACCCCTACCCAATGTATTTCTTTAAGTCTTAACCCTGATTTTATAGAAGATTCTCTTAATTATCTCAATTATCATCTTCCAAAAGTGGATGAAACTTCGCAATGGAACATTCAGCTGGAGGAATATTTTCTGTTTAATAATAAAGCTCTGGCTTCCGCGACCAATAATATTATGAGAATTGCCATGGATGATAATTCTCAAAAGGATATTATGGCTGATTTTGCATTGAAAGAGCTTCTGATAAGACTGATGCAGACCCAGGCAAGAAGCATGGTAGAAAAAAATATTGTTAAAAATAAATCCAGAATAGGTTTTGTAGTAGATTACATTAAAAGAAACCTGCATCAGAAATTGTCTATTGATAGTATCGCAAAGCTGGCTTATGTAAGCAAGTCGAATTTCTTTAAAATGTTCAAAGACGAGCTGGGAACTTCACCGAATGATTTTATTCTGCAGGAAAGGATCACCCGTGCGAAAGAATTATTAGCCAGCCAGACCAGCATTAAGGAAACGGCTTTTCAAACCGGGTTTTCAGATACAAACTATTTCACCAGAGTATTTAAACAATTGGAAGGGGTAACTCCAAAAAGTTATCAGGACAGAATGGTTCTGAGATAATCTATCTATAAATTTATATAAAAAAAGAGCCCCATTTCTGGGACTCTTCTTAAAAAATATATTAAAATTAAATCTTAATACTTGTCATTCTGCTTAACGTTCGGGTTTGCAGAGATCTCTCTGATTGGAATAGGTAATGTATATCTGTAATCACCATTTGGAAGATTTTTCACATCGATAATATCATCCGTAAGGTTTCTGTCCATACTTACATTAGCTGCTACAGCAAGTCTCTTAAGGTCGATGAAACGGTGTCCTTCAAGTGCTAATTCAACTCTACGTTCTTTCAAGATATCAGCATAAGCTAATTGAGTGCTTGAATAAGTAGGAGTTGTAGCTGTTCCCTCGAAGTTTCTTGCTACTCTCACTTGTTGAATTCTATCGTGAGCTGCTGTAAGGTTTCCTGCAGCTACTTCAGCTTCCGCTATAATGAAATACATTTCAGACAATCTGAAAACTTTTACATCATTTCTTGTAGCAGTACTTGTTTTACCAGGATACTTGTCAATAACCAATCCGTCAGTTCTTGTATTTCCTGCTGTTGCAGAAGCATAATCTGGATTTGGTTTTGATGAAGGATCTACGTAAGCATATTTTCTGATATCTCCGGGAGTATTTTTAAATATGTTGTATAAGTTTCTTCCCCAGAACCACATTGGTGCTCCACTAATGTTAGACTGGTTTGTATTCCATTTTCCACCAATAGCAGCGCCTGCACCTAAAGGAAGTCTGTTAAGAGAGAAAATAGATTCTCCATTCTCAGTATCGGCCCACATTCTTCTATATGGGTTGAAAGAACCTCCTGCAATACCATTTCCACTTTTCTCATCAGTCCCACCATAGAATGCAATATTCCACTTGTCGGTAGGTGTATCACTGAAAGGTCCGGATTGGAATACAGAACCATCAGCTTCAGTTACAGGAACTGCAGCATTGGAACCTGTGATTGGTGTTGCAACTGTAAGAGAAAGACCTGAACCGTTGATTACTAATTCTGCATTTTGCTTAGCTAGAGCCATTTCACCTCTGTAAAGGTTGAAACGAGCAGCAACAGCGTTTACAAAATTCTTATCTACTTTATATCTTCTCGGTGTTGTAGAGTTTCCTAAGATTCCTCTCGCGTAATCTAAATCAGCATTAATGAAATCATATACATCCTGATTTTTAGCTCTTGGCAATTGCGCTTCTGTAGAAGGAACATCCTTCAGAAGAATAACTCCTAGTGCGTTAGGATCCTTCATATCGCTAGAGAAATAAGCCTCCAGCTGTACATAACAATATGCTCTGATTGCTCTTGCCTGTGCAAGAATCGCATTGTATGTATTCTTTTCTTCAGCAGATGTAGGTGTAATTCTCTTTGCTCCTTCAAGAAGTCTGTTAACTCTGTTGATTACTTTATAGTTATTCATCCAGATTCCATCACTCGCAACAGTACCTACTGTACCTCCTGTAACAACAGCACTAGACGGATCAAGAAAATGTCTGTGCAGAGTATATTCCTGTCCTCCACTACCAGATCCTGGTTTTACTTCGTCAGTAAATACCGCTGTAAAGTAGATCTCATCAATTGGGTCTAACTGAGCGTAAACAGATCCGTTTAAAACTTCATTAAGGTTAGCAACACTTGTATACAGATCTTGTTCCTGTAATTCTCCAGCCTGCTTTATATCTAGTGCATCCTGGCAGCTGTTCAGCGTAAATGCTGCAGATGATAGGGTTGCTACAACTAATATTGTATTGATAATTCTTTTCATAATTCTTCTCTATTAAAAATCAACATTTAAACCTACAGATACGGTTTTTGGGTTAGGATAAACATTTAGTGAATACGAAGTAATTGGCTCCGGATCAAATCCTTTCCAATCTGTCCAAGTATAAAGGTTTTCCGCCTGAACAAATACTTTGATTCCTTTTACCGGCAGTTTACCTAACTGACTTTTGCTAAAGTTATATCCTACAGAAATGTTCTTAAGTCTGATAAAATCTGATTTGTGTAAGAATCTGTCTGAAGAACCTAAGCTAAGGTTACTCGCTTTCAATCCAGGTACATCAGTATCTCTGTTATCAGGAGTCCAAGCGTTTAACAAGTCTGCTGAAAGGTTTCTTGTAGCAGCTGCACTTGGGTCCATAATCCATGACTGTAAGTTATCATAGATCCATCCTCCTTGTTGGAAAGAGAATAATGTATCAAGGAACCAGCCTTTATGTTGTAAGTTGAATCCAAAACCTCCTGTAAACTTAGCATATCTTGATTTTCCAGTCAATACTCTGTCTGCAGATGTCGGAGCTTCAGTGATGTTTCCGTTTTTGTCAAGGAACTGTAAGTTTCCGTTATCACGATTTACACCAACATATGAATATAGCTGATACTGACCAGCAGGACCTCCGATAGCATTTACTACATCTCCAGCAAGATTTTCGCTGTTCATAGAAACAATCTTGTTAGAGTTGTATGCACCGTTAACGAACACGGAGAATCTTGTATTTTCGTTTCTGATCACGTTGTACTTGATCATCCCTTCAATACCTTTATTATCAAGAACCCCATCGTTCCCTCTGATTGAATAGTACCCCGTAACTGATGATTTTTGAAGGTCATTGAACATTCTTGATGTTCTTTTCTGATAGTAATCAACACTACCTTCAACTAATCCTTTATAGTTGAAATCTAATCCGATGTTACTTTGTTTTACCTGCTCCCACTCTAAGTAAGGATTTGATAAATTAACAAAGTTATATCCTAATAAATTCTGGTATCCTGAGAATCCGTTATAAAGATCAAGGAAGTTATTTGGAAGAAGCGCTAATGGGTTTTGGTTATCACTGGCAATTCCTAAGTTCTGGTTACCTGTAGTACCGATTGAAGCTCTTAGCTTAAGCAATCTGAACCCTGAATTAGCCATGAATTCTTCTTTGTCGATATTCCATCTTGCTGCTACTGACCAGAAAGTCTCCCATCTGTTGGTAGGAAGAAAACGGTAAGAACCATCTCTTCTAACAACTCCACTTACACCATACTTATCTTTGTAATCATAATCCACAGTTCCAAAGTACGCTAGTGTACCGGCAGTTACTTTTGTAGCACTGTTAGAAGGTCTGTAGATATTGGGTGTATCCGGGTTAAATGGAATATAACCAGTTCCTGCACCAAACTCCCACTGTAATGGGTTCAGACCATTTTGTCTTTGAGAATTTGTAGTCACATGAGCTTTAATATAGTCCATGTATGCACCAGCACTAATTGTATGATCTCCAAAAGATTTATTGAATGTAATATTCGTAATACTGTTGAATGTCAAATCTTTTGTTGTAGAAAAATCTTCGAATCCTCCATATGTAGATCCATCTCCTTTTGCTACACTGATAGCAAGGTATCCAAGTGGAGATCTTGCGAAGGTTCTATCATATTGTTTATATTCAATACCTGTTCTGTTTCCAACGCTTAAGTAATCTGTAATTTTGTAATTTACGTTCGCATTAGCAGAGATACTTAGCTCTGTAAATCTGTTTCTGATTCCTCCATTAATGTTATCCTGAAGGATCCAATGTCTGTTGTTAGTAGCATCTCCTTTAATAGCATTATATAGCTCCTGTCCATTTGCATATGGAGAAGGTGTTGCATATGGTAATGAAAGAACACTTCCGAATAAAGGATTCTGAAGGGTATTGTTGGAAATACCTGTATTCGTTTCATCATCCAGCTGGTTTCTTCTGGAGTATCCTAACCCCATAATAGCCCCGAAAGTTAATTTCCCGTCTTTAGACTTACCATTAAGGTTATTTCTCATTGTAAATCTCTTGAAGTCTGTAGATTTTACAGTTCCTTCGCTATCAAGATATCCTAGAGATAAGAAGTTATTGATGTTTTCCCCACCACCTGTAATTGAAAGGTTGTGTTGCTGGGAAATACCAATACGGGTAAATTGTTTACTCCAGTCTGTATTAGTACCCCAGTTGTCAATTTCTTGTTGTGATAAAGTTTTACCTTTACCAGTTTGCAAATTCTTTTGAATTTGTAAAAGTTGTCTGCCGTCTGACATATTGTAGTCAGAAGTAGGTAATTTACTAAATGAAGTTAATGCATCATAAGAAACCTTCAGTCCAGCATTGAATTTTCCTCCTTTAGTTGTAATTACAACAACTCCATTCGCAGCTCTGTTACCATAGATCGCAGTTGCCTGAGCATCTTTCAGGATACTGAATGTATCAATATCATAAGAGTTCAGGTTTCTGAACTGAGAACCGGAAGTAATTACCCCATCCACAACATACAAAGGATCTGTAGAACCATTAAGGGAACTCGCACCTCTGATCAAAATATTGAATTTTCCAGAACCTGGAGATCCAGATGCCGAATTTACTACTATCCCGGGAGCAGTACCCTGAATTGAGCTCAGTACCGAGATATTAGGTCTGTTTTCTAAGGTTTCAGAACCAACTGTTACCGAAGATGTAGTCGTTTTTGCTTTAGTAGCAGTCTTGCTATAACCTAAAACAACAACTTCTTCAAGTTTTGTCTCCTTGTCCTTACTGTTCTTAGAGTCCTTTTCCTGAGCTAGTACAGTCTGTCCTGTAAAAAACAGAACACCGACTGTCAAAACGCTTAATTTCACATTCATATTAACAGATTTTAATATATTCAAGGCACAAATATGTCGATAAATATCTATAACATCAATTTGCTAAACGTTGAAAACAGGCTTCCAGAAAGGAGAGATTCACATTCATACTCAAAAAATGATGGAGAATCATTTTAATTGTATTTAAAAAATTAACAAAAAATAAGTCAATTTAAACATTAACGGAATTTTAATAAATTTTAAAATTAAAATCAATTTAAACTCATTTAAAACAAATGGTTAAAAAAATAAACATAAAACATTATTATTAACGAAAATAATAAAAGAAATAAATCCTTAATTGTATTGAAAATGGAGAAAAAAACACCTTATTTTCTTAAATTTTACATAAAAAAGGTACTTTAAAAGGCAGACAACCCCTATTTCAAGACAGGGTTATTCAGATTAAAATAAAAAACCGTTAATATACCATATAGAGAATTCGATTAAAACCAGTAAAATTTTCTGTGATAATACATGTAATTTATTAACCATTTCTCACTTAAAATTAAAAATAATTCAACCTCATAAATTTTAAAAACATTCCCCCGTTTTTTGCATTTATAATAAAGTAAAGCACCCCAAAAGAGAGGTGCTTTGTATGATAAATAAGGATAATCTTACTTCTGATAACTGTAATATCTCGCTCCGACTAAAACCGGATTTTCAGTCTCAACAGAGACAAGCCCAAAACCATTATACTGTTTGTTTACAGATTCCTTCTTCTGTTTTCTGTGAAGTTTCTCATAAGTATCAAAGTCTACAGCGGTTCTTTGATTCAAATTTTCAAATAAGTTCCATTTCTCCACTATCTTGTTCCAGTTTCCGGATACTTTTCCGGCAAAAACTTTTGATTTTGAACCGCTTCCATATCCTATAAAACCAATTTCTTTCCCAGATAAGTCTTCATTTTCATTAAAAGAGGTTTGTAATGCCGAAAGAAATGCCATAAAGACAGAAGCTGTATACATATTTCCTATTTCGGAAGAAGCTCTCTGTGTCTTTTCTATCTTATCATTGATTAATTTTAGATAGTCTTCAGATTTTGCAACAGCTTTCTGCTCCTCTGCTGTTTCATAGGACAGACCATTCTCCAAACTGTAGATTTCAGTAAAAACCCTTTTCCCATGAAATGCATAAGGAAGGTGGAAGATAATATACTTCCAGTCTTCGTAAGGTTTTTCCTTGCCTGTGATCTCTTTATAATGATGATAAGCTTCTTTTATTCTATCCTGATAACATTGGTTAGAATATTGTCCATCAAATACAGGTTCATCTGTAAAAATTTCAATTTTTTCAGGATATGTTTCCGGAGCACCATCCAGATCTTCCTTATTATAAGTTCTTCTTGGTTTGAAAAAATCAAAAACACTTTCTGAAGCTACTCCCCAGTTATTTTCAATTTCAAGAAGGTCCGGCTGTGAAGAAATCAAAAGAGCTACCGCTCCTCCACCCTGCGTATATTCACCTGAAGAAGCCAATTCATATTTAGCATAGTCACTGGCAATCACTACTGCTTTTTTATCAGGATTCACCCTTACAAAATCCAGGGCATTATGCAGTGCGTCTACACCTCCTACACACGCAAAAGTCATATCCAGCACATCACAATTTCTGAAACATCTTGCTCCAAATTTTTCTTCCAGCACCTGTTCTACCATCTGAACAGCATAAGATGCCGTAGGTTTTGCTGCATCCACCGCACTTTCTGTTCCCAGATATACTCTTGCTATTTCCTTAGGATTGATATTATAATCTTGTATAAGCTTCAGTAATGCTTCTGCGGCAAAGGTTGCTGCATCTTCGTGAACATCAGAAAGCCCCATTTTATGAAGACCTAAACCTTTTTCCAACTTCGCCGGTTCTATTCCTCTTTTTTCTGCTAAATCCTTAATCTCCAAATATAAACCAGGCACATAATAGCCCGCTGCCTCAATTCCAAAACTCATAATTGTCTAAATTTTAAACGAATTTATGAAAGATAATGCAAAAAACAGTGGTAAAAAATGCTGATTTTTGTAATATTATTAAAACCCAATCTACTTTATATTATATTTTGACAAATTGGTATTCAGTCATGATAAAATAAAGCCGGCAGATTTGCCGGCTTTATTTATTATTTATAGTTTTCAATTGCTTTATTGATCACATCAATCTGCTTATTAATACTTGCAGCATTTTGTGGATTCTGTTTCAGCAGTTCCATTTTTTTGCTCAAGCCATCTTTCAGCATCTGGACGATCATCATTTTAGCCTGTGGATTATCTGCCATCTGATTCTTGGCATATCCTGCTATTTTCGTAATGCTTTCCGTAGCTTTCAGATTATCGGAAGTCATGATCCAGTTGAAACCATCTTCTGCTGCTTTTCCTAATTCCGGGTTCTGGAATTTAATAAATGGATAAAAGGTGGCAAGAGGAGCAATATTCTCTATCTGAGAAGTAATTTTATTCTTTACAATAATCGGGAGCAATTGTGCCTGCAATTCATCTGAAGCGCCCTTCATATCAATTTTATCGGCCAGATTGTTTGCTTTTGATGGATCAATGGAAAGAAGTGCACCCATAGAACTTCCTTTCACGGCATTTGAAATGGCATTTACTCCTTTTTCAAATAACGGAAGGTATTTTTTGTCTTTTATTTTTCCTAAAGCAGCAATAGCAGCTGCCTGAGTTAATGTTTTAGGATCGCTAGATGCCAGCTTTTCAACATCAGCGCCTAATGCCTTCATTTGTTCAGGATTAGCGAGGTCTATTAAATTCAAAGCTTTTATTCTTACTCTGAAGAAAGGATCTTTCAATGCAGCAGCCAATAATTTTACTGCTGCAGGACTTTTCCCAGCCTGATCTTTGATTCCGGTTAGAGCCAGATATCTGCTTTTAAACTCCTTAGAATTTGTAAACTGCATCAGGTTCTGTTCAGGAGTTTTGGTCTCTGTAATATCTGCCAGTAAAACTCCATCAGCATTGATATTAACCAGATCAGGAGTTTTGGAAACATCAAAACTAAATGTATTTTTTGCTTCTGCATTTACCCAGACACTGTATCTTTTAGGTTTTCCGTTGTCATATACATCTATAACCAGAGGAAATTCAAATGGCTTTTCCTGAGTTTGATTAATGGTTACCGCCACTTGTTTTTTAACAGGCTCAAATGTAAATGAATAATTAAGTTTCGGATTTCCGCTACCAAAATACCATTGGTTGAAGAACCAGTTTAAATCTTTACCAGATACATTTTCAAAAGATAGTCTTAGTTGATGTGCTTCAGCATTCTGATATTCGTTGGTTTTAAGATAGTCGTTCATTCCTGCAAAGAAGGCATCATCTCCAAGATAATTTCTCAGCATATTTAAAATTCCACCTCCTTTCTGGTACGTTACCAGATCAAAAACATCTTCACGGGATTCATAATTGAACCTTACCAGATTTTTATTAAAGTCGGATGGGTTGTGAAGGTAGTTATTCACATCGGTCATCAGGTGATAATCTGCCTGATCTTTCCCGTATTTATATTCATTCCAAAGGTATTCGGAATAGTTGGCAAAGGATTCGTTGACTGTAAGATTGCTCCAGCTTTCCGCGGTAACCAGATCTCCAAACCAGTGATGGAACAATTCATGCGCAATGGTATCTTCCCATGTATTTTCATCAATAAGCTGGCCTGGCTTCTGAAGGATATCACTCCCATGAAGTGTTGCTGTGGTATTTTCCATTGCTCCACTTACATAATCTCTACCGGAAATCTGAGCATATTTAGCCCATGGATAATCATAGTTCAGTTTTTTGGAGAAAAAATCGATCATTTCCGGAGTATTTCCGTAGATCTGCTTAGCATAAGGTTCGTATTCTTTTTCAATATAATAATCAACCGGAATGTTTTTCCATTTGTCTTTTACAATGGCATATTCTCCTACTCCCATGAAGAAAAGATAGGTAGAATGTCTTTTGTCCATCACCCAGTGATCCGTCCTAAGCCCGTTAGATTCTTTTTTAGATTCTTTCAGAAGGCCATTGGAAAGGGTAACATATTTATCAGGAACCGTCATATAGATTTCCTGCGTTGTCTTTTGGTTGGGTTTGTCAATAGTCGGAAACCATGCCGAAGAGGATTCTGTTTCTCCCTGTGTCCAGATTTGTGTAGGCATATCCGGATCTGTTCCCTGAGGATTGATAAAATAAAGTCCTTTTGCATCATTGATGGCCATACTTCCCTGTTGTTTTACCTCATTCGGGCGGGATGTATATTTGATGTAGACTGTATACTCCTGATTTTTCTGGTATGTTTTATCAAGGCTGATTTTCAGAACATCATTTTTGTAATCATATTTCAAAGGAGATTTCTTCCCGTTATTATCAAGCGCTACTTCATGAATCAGCATTCCTTTTGCATCAAGTGTAAGTTCGTTTGCAGCATAAAAATAAGGGGAGGCAGTAAGCCATTCTTCCCCATTCATCTGTTCTTTCTGATAGTCGAAATTTACTTTAAGCTTTGTGTGTTTAAGTTCCGTTACTTTAGCGGGAGTTGCTCTGTATACTTTTTCTCTTCCTGAAGTTTCGGTTTGTGCTGATACATTGGCGGAAAATAAAATCCCGAGTATAGCAATTGATAAAATGGCCTTTCTCATCTGTCTACATTATTATTTTTAGAATTATTTTTTAATGATTATATCGAAAATATCATTCACCAGGGTCTCATAGTCCCCTTTTTGAAGCTGTTCCTTTGTCTTTGCAAAAGCTTTTTTAAGTTCACTTTCCGGATTTTCGTCATCCACTGTTTCAGCTGAAGCTACTCCTTTCAATTGAAGTATGGCGTTTTTCAACACTTCAATGTCTGCATTTTCTTCAATATTTATTTTTAAATACTTCATGATTTATTTTTAAGCATTTGAAATTTATGATCTGTAACCCAATCATCCACTCCTTTTTCAAAGGGTTAAATAAGCCTGAGTTGTTCTTTCAAATTTAAGAAACAATTGCCAAAAGAAAGTGTACTAAAGGATTTATATTCTGATTCTCCAACTTATGAGCACAGGTAATGCCATCTATTAATGTTAAATTAATAGAAGTAAATAAAAAAATTAAAGTGATATAAGATTATTAAATAGCCACAGGAGCTTTGATTCCCGGATGCGGATCATAATTTTCCAGACTGAAGTCTTCAAAATCAAAATCAAAGATATCTTTAACTTCCGGATTCAGTTTCATCGTTGGAAGTGCTCTCGGCTCTCGTCCCAGCTGTCTGTTTACCTGCTCGAAGTGATTATTGTAGATATGAACATCTCCAAAACTGTGAACATAATCTCCCACTTCCAGATCACAAACCTGCGCTACCATCATCAACAGCAATGCATAGCTTGCAATATTGAATGGTACTCCAAGGAAAACGTCAGCACTTCTTTGGTACAGCTGTAGGGAAAGTTTACCATCTGCTACATAAAACTGGAATAGAGCATGACAAGGAGCCAAAGCCATATTCGGTATTTCCGCAACATTCCAGGCGGAGACAATCAGTCTTCTGGAATCCGGATTCTTTTTAATCTGGTCAATTACTTCTGTGATCTGATCTACAACTTTTCCGTCTGCACCGCTCCAGCTTCTCCACTGCGCTCCGTAAACCGGTCCTAAATCTCCATTTTCATTGGCCCATTCATCCCAAATGCTTACTCCGTTATCTTTAAGATACTTGATATTGGTATCTCCTTTCAGGAACCAAAGCAGCTCATAGATAATAGATTTCAAATGCACTTTTTTAGTTGTTACCAAAGGGAATCCTTTAGACAGATCATATCTCAGCTGATATCCGAAAACACTTCTTGTTCCAGTGCCTGTTCTGTCGGTTTTATCAGTTCCGTTATCTAAAATATGCTGTAAAAGATCCAGGTAGTTTTGCATTTTGAATGAGATTTTAAGTTCCAAATTTAGTAAAAACCATCAAAAAAAGCACTCATTTTTATGAATGCTTTTTATAAGCCTGATCTCTATTTTCTATTAAACAACTGTATATCTGCAATCTAACCTATATTAATTTTACCATATATTTTCAATTGTCTGATGAATAGTATTTACAGTGAATGACTCTCCTGTTTTTTTACCATACATCACTTTTACCAAGGGAGATTCTGCAGATACCGTCATGATTTTCTGATTTTCAAAAACAAGTTCACCCATTGAAACAGAGATATAGAACAATCCCTTATTGGTTTTCACCAATGCACCGTTCTGAACTTTTTCCGAAGGGTCGGAAGTTATTTTCTGCAGTACAGCCTGCTGATTCAAAACTTCGTTAAGCTGTCTTTGAAGATTATTAATTTCCTGCTGAAGCATTTCTCTTCCGGTTTCGTATTTGTCACCCATTGAGCTTTTTGTATCATTGTTGGAAGCCCGTGTTTCTGCAATAAGGTTTTCAAAATACTGGATTTTGTCGGCAGCTTTTGCTTTAATAATATTGATTATTTCCTGTTTGTTCATTCTAATAGTGGGATTTTATTGTGGATAGCTAAACCACCCGTCAAAATCTATGATTTTGACACCCCTCCAGCGGAGAGGAATTGAATACCGTTAAAGACTATTCTGTACTATTTTAAAATGTAAGTCAAAAATTTTAAGATTATTTTTCAAATACGGCATAATCAGAAACTTTAAAGCTAAAGTCTGTTCCGTTACTGAAATCTCTTTTCGTTTTATCAAAAACATTTCTGAATGTTCCGGATACATGTTCGTCTTCAATTGAAAAGTTAACAGGTTCTTTTGACATGTTCAAGACTACTAGCACTTCATCATTTCCATTTTTTCTTACATAAGCCAGGATTTTGTCATTGGCTGTAGTATTAAGAAGGTATGTAGTTACATTAGAATCACCTCCTCTTAAAGCTGGGTTGGAAGCTTTTAAATCCAATAATGTTTTATAGAAACCGGCAACCTTATAGGTATTGGTCCATTTGATGACATCTTTTTCGAAAAATTCCAGTCTCTTCATATTTGGAAGTTCCTGGCCTGAGTACAACAACGGAACTCCATTCCATGTTGCAGAGAATACTGCCATAGGTTTTGTGATGACTCCGTATTTTTCATATTCGGTTCCGTTCCATGAGTTTTCATCGTGGTTTGCAGTAAACCATGCTCTCATTGAAGCATCTCCGATATTAGAATATTGTCTCAGAAGATCTTTTAATTCCTGAAGAGGTTCATTTTTTTTATAATAATCTGCAGATTTGTGCATCCATTTCCAGGAATAGCTGGCATCAAAAACTTTCCCATATTCAGGACTTTCCAACTCATCAAATTCTCCCAGCCAGAAAAGAGGTTTTACTTTTTCTACTTCGGGACGGGCCTGAACCCAGAAACCTACCTCTACCCATGAAGCAAGATCACATCGAAAACCGTCAATATCAGTTTCCTGTACCCAGAATTTCATGGCATCAATCATGGCCTGACGCATCTCCTGGTTTTTATAGTCCAGTTCAATAATATCATCCATTCCGGAAGCGATATGAAATTTTCCGTCTGTATCTTTCAGATAAAATTCGGGATGTATTTTCGTCCATACATGATCCCATCCTGTATGATTGGCCACCCAATCTATAATTACTTTGAATCCCAATCTGTGTGCTTCATTCACCATATCTTTAAAATCCTGAAACGTTCCGAATTCGGGATTGATGGAAGTATAGTCTGCAGCAGCATATGGACTCCCCATACTTCCTTTTTTATTCTGCTGGGCAATGGGTGTGATAGGCATAAACCAAAGGGTTTTTATTCCCATAGATTTCAGGCGGGGCATTTCTTTTGCAAATGCTTTGAAAGTTCCTTCCTGAGTATATTGTCTTATGTTTACTTCGTAGATATTTGTATTATGTTTCCAATCTTTTGGCAGTTCTGTCATCTTCCGGGTATTTTTTTGAGTGGTACAGGAAACAATTCCCAGACCAATTACAGCTAACAAAATTAATTTTTTCATTAAACTATTTTTAACAAAAGTAAGAATTGTTTTTTTGAGAAAGGCAAAATTTAAGGCTAGATAAATAGCATCTCCAACCCGTCAGTAGAACCTGAAAATCTTACTGAAGAATTTAAAGAACTCAAAATAGACTTACAAAAGCTCAGCTGATATATCTGAAACCTCAAATGAGGCTGTTTTTATTTAAATACATACCTTCACACTTTTACAAAAAAAAACCCCGGATTAAAATCCAGGGCCAGTATATTGTGTTGACTATCTTTCGTCATCATTGTCATCTTCATCATCAAAGACATCGTCATTGTAGTCTTCTTCTTCCTCATCATCGAAGCTATCGTCTTCATCTGCAAAGTTTCCTCCTGATCCGAAATCTTCATCGAAACCAAACTCATCATCTGCCAAAGGCATTGCTGATTTCTTTTTAGATCCTCCGGCACTTCCATTTTTGCTAGGTGCCTTCAATGGAACGTTTCCGAATCTGTATACCGTGATAGGATAATTAACCCCTTTTGTTTCTTCAATAACTTCTACAAGTTCACAGAAGAATTCCCAAAGGTCAAGAAGCCCGTATTGGAACTGTGCTTTGTCACCTACACTTTCAAAAGCTTCATCAATGTAAACATCTGACATAATCTCACCATCACCATCATCACTCATATCTTCCAATGGGACACTTTTTACAATTGTTCCGTCATCTTCTAACAGATTAAAAGTAGAAAGCTCATCTCCCTGCAGACTGAATGCACTTTTAATTCCTAAATGTAAGTTCCATAACGTTTGTTTTCCCTTAACTTCGATATCACGGAAAATATCTTCTTTCGCATCTAATATTACGCGGATTTTGTAAACCATATCAGTTTCTTAAATTACTTTTTTGCCTTTATAATTATGATAAATCTCTGGTGCAAATATATAATAAATGACATGTGACAAAAAAATATTTCAGGATTTTTTAAAATATTTTTTTTCCTTACATTTTACCGGAATTATTTACTTTTTTCGAGCATAAAACTAAACTTCGTCCCTTCAAGGTACACGCTTTCTACGGTGATATTTTCGTTATGTGCTTCAAGAATATGTTTTACGATGGCCAATCCCAGCCCGGAACCTCCTTCTCTCCTGCTTCTGCTGGTTTCTACACGGTAAAATCTTTCGAAAATCCTTGGAAGAATTTCAGACTTGATTCCCATCCCATTATCTATCACTTCTATCAGCACCTTATTTTTGAGTACACTGGTCTTTACGATCACTTTTGCTTCCTGTCTGTTGGCATAATGGATCGCATTGGAAATAAGATTAATGAAAACCTGGGAAATTTTCTGTTTATCAGCCTCCACAAAAATCTGTGGATGAAGGGTCTGGATCTGTAATGTTGTATTTCGTTTTTCGGCTTCAAGATCAAGAAGATCGAAAATCTCTTTAATCAGAAGATTGACATCAAATTTTGAAACGGTAAGATTGATTTCACCTGCTTCCAGCCTGTTGATCATATCAAGATCTGTTACAATGGCGATAAGTCTTTCGACAGATTTATCAATTCTTTCCAGGTATTTATCCCGGATGGTAAGATTGTCTACTCCGCCGTCTCTTAAAGTTTCTACATATCCCTGAATAGAAAACAAAGGCGTTTTCAGTTCGTGGGACACATTACCGATGTATTCTTTACGGTAGCTTTCCATCTCTTTCATCATATCAATTTCTGATACCTGCTGCTGATTGAGATCTGAAAACCTTTCTCCTAATTCTTTGATGGTAATATTTTCATCCTGATTCTGAACTATTTCCTGTGGCAGAAATCCTGAAAGTCCTTTTACCTGTTTTCTGCTGTAATAATTGAAAAGAAGTTCCAATACCACACAGTTGATCAGAAAGATCAGGACAATACAGATGAAAAGACCCGTTTTAAACAAAGGGGTCTCATAATAGATATCTTTCAGTGAATCGAAGACGACTACTAAAAGAAGCATTACCAATGTCAGCAGACAGGAGGCAACGAGGGTAAGTCTGTAAAATTTCAATTTTACAACGTTTTAATGATTGAACGTAAAGTTAAGATTCTAAAATAATTAAACGATCAGTTTATATCCAATCCCTTTTAATGTCTGAATCGTATTGATTCCTAGTTTTTCTCTCAACCTTCTGATATGTACATCGATTGTTCTTTCACCAACAATCACATCATTACCCCAAACCTTTTCAAGAATTTCTTCTCTTTTGAAAACCTTTTCAGTATTGGAAGCCAAAAGGTAAAGCAAGTCAAATTCTTTTTTAGGAAGAAGAAACTGCTGTCCGCTTTTGGAAACTCTGAAATTATCTTTGTCGATAATAAGGTCTCCGATTTCGATTAGTTTTGCATTGTCAGAAACCTGTGAGGTCAGCTGTAATAATGCATTCACCTTAGAAATAAGGATTTTCGGTTTGATTAGTTTTACGATGTAGTCATTGGCACCCGCCTGAAAACCTGCTAACTGAGAAAACTCTTCGCTTCTTGCAGAAAGGAACACGATAAGTGTTTTCTGAAGTTCTTTCACTTTACGAAGTTCCTGACAGGTTTCTATACCATCTTTTTCAGGCATCATGACATCTAATAAGATAAGGTCCGGAACAATCTCCTTTGCTTTTTCTATACCTTCGTTACCGTTGGTAGCTGTATAGATATCATACCCTTCCTTTTCCAAATTGTAAGACAGAATCTCTAAAATGTCCAGTTCATCGTCTATTAAAAGAATTTTTTTGCTCATCTTCTAGTTTAAGAATTCCCACAAAATTAATTATTTCCATTGATTTCATCTATCTGCCAAATGTTAACTAATTATTAAAAAAACATATCGCAGTATAAAATTACAAAATCAATAAAAAAATTAAACAATAAATACACATAAATCAAATATAGGGAATAATATTTAAAATTAAAACAAAAATTATAATTATATAAATTAAACATCAATAACTATAAATTTCTCTCATCTGTTAATACAAATTTCACAATTAATTAAGATTCTCCTAAAGTTTTCTTAAAAACTTAGCCCTTATTTTGCCCTTGAAAAAGAAGTAAAAGAAGTAAAATGAAAAAACAACTCCACAAGAGCATCATGCTACTTGCCTTGTTTTCTGCTGGCTATGCTTTTGCACAAAGTCAGATTTTGGAAGGTAGGGTATTGGACGAGAAAGATAACACTCCTATAGAAGGGGTAAAGGTAAAAGTAAATGGACAGGAAGTAATGACTGACATTTCCGGATACTACTCTATCAACCTGTCCCCCGGCACCAATTACATTGTAACGGTAAGCTCCAATGGGTATAACAGAAAAGAGATCAGTGAGGTTATTATCAAAAATGAAGGTAATACTCATCTTGATATCGTAATGGACAAGCCCTCTACCAAAGAAAAAGAAATTGAGGGAGTTGTCATCAAATCAAACGCAAGAAAAGAAACCATAGCCTCTACTATCGGACTACAGAAAAATGCCGGTGTAGTTTCTCAGGTTATTGGTGTTGAAGCTATTAAAAGAAGTCCGGACAGAAACACAGGGGAAGTTCTGAAGAGAGTTTCCGGAGTGAGTTTATCTGAAGGAAAATATATTGTAGTAAGAGGTTTATCAGACCGTTATAACCAGGCAATGCTGAATGGTATTCAGTTATCCAGCACGGAGCCTGACAGAAAGACTTTCTCTTTCGACCTTTTCCCTGCCAACGTTATCGAAACCCTTGTTATCAACAAAACTTTCATTCCAGAATATACAGGTGAATGGGGAGGAGCTTTGATCCAGGTAAATACAAAGGATATTCCTAATAAAAATTTCTTCAATGTACAGGTAGGCGTAGGAGGAAATACGGCAACTATGGGACAGGAATTCCATATGCAGAAAGGTGGAAAATGGGACTTTCTAGGAATTGATGACGGTTACAGAAAGCTGCCAACCAATATGCCTGCAAAAAATGCATTCAGTATTTTAGATGAAGGTCAGAAAACCAATATTGGTAAAGGGTTTACAAAGAATTTAGGATACAACAGTATTGGTTATCCTGAAAACTTAAGTTTACAACTTGACGGAGGTTTCAATACCAAATTATTCGGAAAAGATTTAGGGGTAATTGCTGTTTTAAACTATAGTAACAACAAAAGAAGAACTGAGTCTACCAACCGTTTCTTTACCATCAACGACCAACTTGCCGATACCAACTTCGATTATTTTACAGAAAAATACAGCAATGATATTATCTTAGGAGGAATGTTGAACCTTTCTTTAAAGCTCAACAGCAACAATAAAATCTCCTTAAAGAATATCATTACCAACAATACGGTGAACCACATGTCCTTCAGAACAGGAAAGGACTTTGAATTTGACCCGATCAACGGGACAAACATTATGGCAAGGGAAATAGGTTTTAAAGAAACTACTTTCTACAACTCTACCCTTACCGGTACTCATAAAATAGATGCTCTGGGTGGATTTACCGTAAACTGGTACGGAAGCTTCGGGATCCTGGATCAGTATATTCCTTTGCTGCAGCGTTTGCAGTATAACCAATACACCAATATAGAAGGAAGCCCATATTTAGCATTGATTTCTAATGGTCTTTCTCAAAAGTCAGGAAGTGTATTCTATTCTACCCTAAGTGATTATCTATATAATGCAGGGGGTGATATCTCCAAAACATTTACGATGTTTGGACAAAAACAAACGATCAAAGGAGGTTATTTGTTCCAGGTAAAAGACAGAATCTACAACTCAAGACCGTTCTCTGTAAGACTTGAGAAATTCAACCAGGGATTACTTTCTCAGCCTTTCGAAACAATCTTCAATCCTGGGAATTTCGGAGGTAACGGTGGATTTACATTTGATGAAATTGCAGGAAACCAGTACAGATATATTGCCAACACGATCCTTAACGCGGGGTATTTACAGTTTGACAACAACTTTACACCATGGTTAAGAGCAGTTTGGGGATTAAGAGTTGAAAACTTTGATCAATTGGTTGGAAGCACGAAGAAAAGTGATGACCGTTTTGTGAACACCCGTGTTACAGATTTCTTACCTGCTGTAAACTTAACATTCAAGGTAAACCCTAAAATGAACATCCGTGTTGCAGGTTCACAAACTGTTGTTAGACCGGAGTTTAGAGAAGTTTCTCCTTTAGCATATTATGATTTTGATCTTGGAGCTACTGTAATTGGTAACAAATCAATTGAAAGAACCAAAATTACGAGTGCCGATGTTCGTTGGGAATATTACCCAAGAAACGGAGAAATTATATCCGTAGCAGGTTTCTATAAAAACTTCAAAAAGCCAATCGAATTATACTTCAACCAATCAGGGGTAGGAACGAGTAATACCTTCAACTACCTTAACGTAGATAAAGCTGATGCTTATGGAGTGGAACTAGAAGTAAGAAAAAAACTTGATTTTGTAAGCGCTCTTAAAAACTTCACCCTGGGTGGAAACGTAGCTTTAATCAAAAACAAAGTAACAGACGAGGCTACTAAGATTGACAGACCAATGCAGGGGCAGTCTCCTTATACTGTCAACGTAAGTCTTCAGTATGACACTGAAAAATCAGGTTGGTCTTCTACAGTACTATTCAATATGATCGGAAGAAGAATCCTTTATGTAGGAAACGATCAGGTACCACCAATCTGGGAAGCACCAAGACCTCTTTTGGATTTCCAGCTTGCTAAAAAAATATGGAGCAACAAAGGAGAAATCAAGCTGAATGTTTCAGATATTCTGAACCGTCGTGCTAAATTCTACCATGACCTGAACGACAACGGTAAGTATGACAGCAAAGATGCTCTTGCTATCGAAAGACTTTCAGGAACCAATATCAGTTTAACACTGGGATACAATTTTTAATTCATTCAACAAATAATCTAATAAATAATTTAATTCTTTATAACATGAAAAAGTTCGTTTTATATTCTTTAATGCTTGGCGCTCTAGTATCAACTACCGCATGTAGAAATATAGAAGAAGATGGACCTACCATTATTCAAAATGGAGGTAATGGAAACGGAGAAACTGAAAACCTTATTCTTTCAGGAAAGATCACTTCCAGCCTTACGCTTAAAGCAAATAAAATCTATAAGCTAAGAGGACTAGTATATGTAACTAACGGAGCTACTTTAACTATCGAGCCAGGTACAAAGATTGTAGGTGAAGCTGATAAAAACGGAGCTTTGATCATTACAAAAGGAAGTAAAATCATGGCAGAAGGAACTGCTGCCAACCCAATTATCTTCACTTCTGAAAAACCAAGTCCTAAAAGAGGAGACTGGGCAGGTGTAGTAATTTTAGGAAATGCTCCTACTAATGCTTCTTTCGGTGGGGCAAACGGAGTTGGAGAGATTGAAGGAGGAATCAACAACTCTGAAGGTCTTGGACTTTACGGTGGAAACAATGCTGCTGACAACAGTGGTATATTAAAATATGTAAGAATAGAATATGCAGGATATGCATTCTTACCGGATAAAGAGATCAACGGACTTACATTCGGTGGTGTAGGTAGCGGAACTACAGTAGATTACGTAGAAGTTGCTTATGCTAATGATGACAGTTTTGAATGGTTCGGAGGAACGGTAAACTGTTCTCACCTTATCTCTTACAAAGGTCTTGATGATGATTTCGATACAGATAACGGTTTCTCAGGAAAGGTACAGTTTGGTATCGCAGTAAGAGATTCTCAGGTAGCAGACGTTTCCGGTTCTAACGCATTTGAATCTGATAATGATGCTAACGGTTCTACTTTGACACCTCAGACATCAGCTACATTCTCTAACATGACGATTATCGGACCAATCAACTCTGCAGCTCCAGGATCAATCAACGCGTTATTCCAGAATGCATTACAGATCAGAAGAAACTCTTCTATCTCTGTATTCAACTCTGTATTTACAGGATTCCCTGTTGGTTTATTCATTGATGCTACAAAAGGTGCTCCAACAGATAACAATATTGTAGGTAATAAGCTGTTCTTTGAAAATAACGTTTTAGCAGGAATGCAAACTCCTTTAAAATTCGGACCATCTACTTCTACTCCTACAACGTATACATTGAACGATCTTACAACTTGGTTTAATGTTAAAGGAAATACCATCCTTGCTTCTACTGCTGATGTAAAACTTGCCGGTGCATGGGCTCCTGCAGGAACTACACCAAACTTTACGCCTAGCGCAGGTTCTCCTTTATTAACAGGAGGTGCATTTACTAACCCTAAATTAGCTACTTGGTTTACACAGGTAACTTACAAAGGTGCTGTAAAAGATGCTACAGATACTTGGTACGCAGGATGGACAAACTTCAACTTATAATAATACATAAGTACTTAGATTTAATTTCAAATAGAAGGCCTTCGGAAGTATTTTCCGAGGGCTTTTTTTTATTGTTATCATCAGATATTATAACGGTCCGCTGAAATCAATATTAAGCGGTGTTCATATTGTAAAAAACAGAAAATGACAATTTGAACAGTTGTTATTTTTGTTTAAAAGTAGATTTTTATAAGGGTTTGTTAAAAAATTTTGGCTAAAACCAGGGAAATATATTCTATTGATAGAGAAGAGAGAAAAGAGAAGAGAGAAGAGACCCCGAAACCCATAACTCATAATTTATAATTTATCATTCAATAAAAAGCCACCAGGAAACTCCCGATGGCATTCACAAAAAACAAGTGTATAAAAATATATATACTTCAATTAATTTCTCCAAAATAAATTCCCGTCATTCATCAGGGCTTTTATTTCAGACATTCTGGAAACAGCTTCTGCAGAACACGAAGCGTCTGCCAGAACAACTGCAGCTTCATCACCAGCTTTAGGCCATTGCTGTTTTCCTTTCTCATCCAATGGAAGAATACTTTGAGTGGCAAACTGCAAAGCTCTTGATAGTGCATATTCTGTAGCATAACCATATAACTCAGCAATGAGATTCGCTTTCTGGAGCATACTTCCTGAACCAAAAGTACTCCAGTAATCCTGTACATTATCATTTCCGATCAATACATTGACCCCATATTTTTTCAGGGTTGGAATCGGCATTACCGTTCCTTTAAAAGGTACTGAAGAAGCGATTCCCACTTTTCCTTCAGCCAGTTTTTCTGCAATCTGCTCTGTTTCTTTTGGTGAAAGATGAGCCAGGGCAAATGCATGACTTACAAATGTTTTCCCCTGCAGTGCCGGATTTTCAATTGCTTTATCAATCAGGTAATTGATTGTTTTCATTCCAGGCTCTCCTACTTCATGCAGGTGAATATCAATTCCTTTGTGGTGATCTAAAGCCAGCTCAACGGTAAAATCCATTACTTTTTCTATGCTTCCGTCAATACTTAAAGGATCCAATCCACCGATAAATCCTACACTTTTAAGCTGTGCTGCTTCCTTCATCAAAGGAACCGTATCTGTATAGTAAACTCCATGTTGCGGAAAAGCAACTAATTCTGCTTTGAAAGAGTCCTTTTTATTTTCAAGAGCCTGCTCAAGATGCTCCAGAGATTTCAGTCCCGAAGTAGTATCAATATTGAAATGAGTTCTTACGAAATGAGTTCCATAATGCTGCTGCAGACTGATCAGCTGTTCTGCTCTGCTTACAGAAGTTTTCAACAGTTCAGGAATGATTTCCTGCTCATAAGCAATCATATCTTTCACTGTTCTTCTCTTAGGAGAAAGAGCCTGCCATGGAAGACCGTACAATGTTTTATCCAGATGGATGTGCATATCTCTGAACGCCGGAAGCATCAGATATCCTTTAGCATCTATTGCTTCTGAAGCGGGATCATTTGCTTTTACTGTTTTTATTTTTCCATCTTCAATTTCAATACTGAAAAGATCAGTTTTTGTTCCGGTTACCTCTTCATTTTCGTATTCAAAACCTGTTTCCAGGCGGACATTTTTAAGGGAATATTTTCCTTTTGCAGTTAATTGATAGGGAAATTGCATGATTCTAAGATTTTAACAATACAAAATTAGCCCTACTTCAGGGTAAAACAGGTGTATCAATTATGTCTTGTTTTGTACAGATTATTCTTTGAATTGGGTAGGTGTCATTCCCGTCTGTGCTTTAAAGAATTTGGAAAAACTTGCATGATCGTAGAAACCGAGATCATACACAATGTCTTTTACTGACATTTCAGAAACTTTTAAAAGTCTTTTGGCTTCCAGTAAAATACGGTCCTGAATGAGAGATGAAGCCGAAGCATTAAGATTTTTCTTGCAGACAATATTCAGGTAGTTGGCCGAAATATTCAGTTTATCCGCATAAAAAGAAACTGATCTTTCTGTTTTAAAATGTTCATCAATAAGATGGAGAAATTTTGAAATAATAGGATTTGAGTTATAGACTTCAAAGTCTTTGAAAGCTCCTTCCACAGATTTACTTACCAACAGCCCAATCAGCTCACTCCTTTTTTGAATAAGCTCCCAAAATACTTTTTCACCACTAAGTTCTTTCTGGATAGATTGAAATTCATATAGAAAAGTTTTAAAAATTTCCGGGGAAAGATTGATAACCGGATGGTTCTGATAATAAGAGGCAGAAAACCTTAATGACGGCAGGAAACTTTCAAACCAGTCCCGGCTGATCATCAGCTGATAACCGATGGTTTCTTTTTCAATCACCCATTGATGTACCTGATCCGGAAAAACAAGGTGGATCTGATGGTCTTTTACCGGATATTCTGTAAAATCTATAGTATGTGAACCGACTCCATGCTCAAAAAGATTGATGATAAAAAAATCATGCTTATGGGGATCATCAATGGAACGTGCCCCATAAAGTTCATTAAACAGCAGATTACAGCCCTTCAGCTGATTCTCACTAAATTCCTGAATTCCTAAAATTGGAAAATGATCCGTATGATAGCCCACTCTGCCTGATTTTCTCCTAAAATTACTAAAATTTGTGAGAAAAAACTAAAATAACCACAAAAGGGACAAAAGCTTTACATACACCACTCCTACTTCAGTTTCTATCTGCATTCAGTGACTATTTCCGAAAATCAATAATATATTCCCAGGCTTTCCTTTAGTAAAACTTTTATACCCTTTGTGGTTAAAAAAACACAACTAAATTATATATATAAATTTATAAGCAATTATATTGTTCAAATCTTATCTGCAAGACTTTTTTACTTTTCATTTAAGTTCAAAAAAGTTTAAAAGACAACATTTCCATCATGCACCAATGATTCAACTTCTGAAATTCTTGATACAGTTTCTGCAGAACAGCTTGCATTCATCAGAACAAAGTCTGCTTTATCACCTGATTTTGGCCATTGCTGAGTTCCTTTGTCATCCAGCGGAAGAATATTTCCTGTGGCCAGTTTTAAACTTCTTGACAATAAAAACTCTGTTGAATATCCATACAGTTGAGCCATTAAGTTGGCTTTCTGAAGCACACTTCCCGTTCCGAAAGTATTCCAATGGTCTATGATGCTGTCATTTCCTGTCAGAACGGTTACATTATGTTTGTAAAGCGTTGGTATTGGCATGATCAGCCTTCCGAAAGGGATTGTAGAAACAATTCCGATCTGTGCCTCACCTAATTTTTCTGCGATTTCTTCCTGTTTTGCAGCTTCTAGTTTAGCCAGAATAAAACAATGGCTTAAATAGGTTTTCCCTTTCAGAGAAGGGTTTTCATTTACTTTTTTAATAAGATATTCTACAGTTTTCAATCCGGAATCACCGGTTTCATGCAGGTGAATATCGATTCCTTTTTTATTGTCCAAAGCAAGCTGAACGGTAAAGTCTACCACTTTTTCAATATCACCATCAATGTTGAAAGGGTCTACACCACCAATAAAGTCAATATCCATCTTTGCTGCTTCTTTCAGATAAGGTACAGAATCTGTATAGAACACGCCATGCTGCGGAAAGGCTACCAGCTCAGCTCCAAAACCCTTCTTTTTATTTTCTAAAGCTTTCTGCAGATTTTTTAATGACTGCAGTTTGGAAGTGGGTTCAATATTCACATGGCTTCTCGCATAGGAAGTTCCTTTTGACTGTAATAATTCGATCAGTTTCTCTGCCTTGAAGGTTGAATTCTTCAGCATCTCCGGAAGCATTTTCTGCTCCAGCTCTATCATTCCTTTGATCCCTCCGGTTCTTTTTCTAACGGCCTGCCATTGATCTCCATAAAAGGTTTTATCAAGGTGAATATGCATATCCTTGAATGCAGGAAGCATCAATAGTCCTTTTGCATCTGTCGCTTTAGCATTAGGCTGGTTCGGAGCAATCTTTATAATTTTTCCGTTTTCAACTTCTATATAGAACAGATCTGTTTTGGTAGAAGCCACTTCTCCATCCTGATATTCAAAACCTGTTTCCAGACGGACATTTTTCAGAATCATTTTTCCTTTTGCCGAACTGTTATTTCCATCAAGGAAAGGTGATGCAGTCATAATATTAGGTATTAAAGTTAATCCCGCTACAGCCAAAGCTGAATTTCGGATAAAGTCTTTGCGGGAGATGGTATTGTCAGAAGTCTTCATTTCCAATCTATTTATGACAAAATTAAAAAGAAGTCTGGTGAACAAAGTGTATCGTTTATTACAAAATCTGTATGATTTATGCTTTGTTCTGATTGTTTTTTAAATACCCTGTTATTCATTACAGCAATAAACAACTTTATCCATAACGCTGTTATTCCTTAGGAACATATATCATAATACCCGCATTACTAAGACTCCTACGGAGTGACAAACTTTGCGGATATTTTTAGACGTAAAAATTACTTACAATTTATAAAAATGTTTACCAGTAACCTTGTCATTCTGTAGGAATCTATATCATAATATCTACATTACTGAGACTCCTACGGAGTGACAAAGATTGCGGATATTTTTATCAGATGTAATGAGTACTTTTTATTTATCCGGATAGTATTGACAGCATCTTTGTCATTCTGTAAGAATCTAAATGATGCTGTTTTACGTTGCCGAGACTCCTATGGAATGACAAACTTTGCGGATATTTTTAGACGTAAAAATTACTTACAATTTATAAAAATGTTTACCAGTAACCTTGTCATTCCGTAGGAATCTATATCATAATATCTACATTACTGAGACTCCTACGGAGTGACAAAGATTGCGGATATTTTTATCAGATGTAATGAGTACTTTTTATTTATCCGGAAAGTATTGACAGCATCTTTGTCATTCTGTAAGAATCTAAATGATGCTGTTTTACGTTGCCGAGACTCCTATGGAATGACAAACTTTGCGGATATTTTTAGACGTAAAAATTACTTACAATTTATAAAAATGTTTACCAGTAACCTTGTCATTCCGTAGGAATCTATATCATAATATCTACATTACTGAGACTCCTACGGAGTGACAAAGATTGCGGATATTTTTATCAGATGTAATGAGTACTTTTTATTTATCCGGAAAGTATTGACAGCATCTTTGTCATTCTGTAAGAATCTAAATGATGCTGTTTTACGTTGCCGAGACTCCTATGGAATGACAAACTTTGCGGATATTTTTAGACGTAAAAATTACTTACAATTTATAAAAATGTTTACCAGTAACCTTGTCATTCCGTAGGAATCTATATCATAATATCTACATTACTGAGACTCCTACGGAGTGACAAAGATTGCGGATATTTTTATCAGATGTAATGAGTACTTTTTATTTATCCGGAAAGTATTGACAGCATCTTTGTCATTCTGTAAGAATCTAAATGATGCTGTTTTACGTTGCCGAGACTCCTATGGAGTGACAAACGTTGCGTTGAACATTTTGTAATTCCAAACTAATGAAATCAATTTTCTTTACATAAAAAAACCGGATCTAAAATCCGGTCTTATTATTATTTATTTGAATATTCAAATTTTCTTACAGCTTCCAGCGTCATATCAATTTCTTTATCCTTGATTGCATCACTGATGAAATACGTTTCATAACCACTTGGCGGCAGATACACTCCATTCTGAAGCATCTGGTGGAAGAAGTTATTAAACAATGAATGGTTAGCTTCCTGTGCTTCATCAAAGTTAGAAACTCTGTTGATATGGAAGAATACCGACATCATAGAACTTTTTCTGTTGATTTTATGAGCAATTCCTTTTTCATTCAGAATTTTTCCGATTTCAAAATCTAATGTTTCTGTTGTCTTGTATAATCTGTTGAAAAATTCAGGATCATTTTTAATAAGCTGAAGGGTTTTTAATCCCGCTCTCATTGCTAAAGGGTTTCCACTTAATGTTCCTGCCTGGTATACTCCTCCTTTTGGAGCCAGGTGATCCATAATTTCGTTTCTTCCTGCGAAAGCTCCTACCGGAAGACCTCCACCGATTACTTTTCCGTAAGTCACAAGGTCTGCTTTAACATTGAAAAGCTCCTGAGCTCCTCCGAAAGCCAGTCTGAAACCGGTCATTACCTCATCAAAAATTAATAAAGCTCCGTTTTCATCACAGATCTTTCTCAGATTTTGTAAGAAATTGTTTTCCGGCAGTACACACCCCATATTTCCTGCAACCGGCTCTATAATTACCGCTGCAATTTCTCCCTGATTGTGACGGAATAGATCTTCTACCTGTTCAAAATCGTTATAACGGGCAAGTAATGTATCTTTAGCAGTACCTGCTGTTACTCCCGGAGAATTTGGATTTCCGAAAGTTGCCGCACCACTTCCTGCTTTGATCAGAAATGAATCTGAATGTCCGTGATAACAGCCTTCAAATTTTACGATCTTATCTCTTCCTGTATAACCTCTTGCCAGTCTTACTGCACTCATACATGCTTCTGTTCCTGAAGAAACCATTCTGATCTGGTCAATATTCGGAACGTTATCAATAATAAATTTTGCAATTTCCGTTTCCAGTTCTGTAGGCGCTCCGAAAGAGAATCCTTTCTCTGCCTGGATTTTAAGTTCTTCCAGTACTTCAGGATGGGTATGTCCCAAAATGGCCGGGCCCCATGAATTGATATAATCGATGTAAGTATTGTCATCTGCATCGGTAAGGTAAGCTCCTTTTGCCGATTTCATAAAAACAGGAACACCTCCTACGGATTTGAATGCTCTCACCGGAGAGTTTACTCCTCCCGGAATGTATTTGTAGGCTTCATCAAACAAAGCCGAACTTCTTTGATACTTCATATATACTTAGTTGCTGTTGGCAGTTGCTGGTTGGCATGTAACTGTCAACGGTAAACGCTCAACAAAAAATTAAATTAGTTTCTTGGTTTTTTGTCTATTAAATAAATAAGCTGTCCTGCAGATGGTTGCTGTCCTTCATCCATTCTGTTTTTAGCATACAATTTATTTAATTTGATTCCGAATTTCTGAGCGATATCATGCATATCTTCTCCGGATTCTGCTTTATAAGTAGCTGTATTTCCTGTAGAATTTTTTGATTCCAGAAAAACAATATCATTTTTCTTTAAGATTTCACCTTCCAGTTCATTCCACTTGATCAGTCTGCTTTCGCTGACTTTGAATTTATTGGCGATGAATTTCACATCAGTATCTTCAGGAATTACGATATATTTCAGGCCGTCATTCGGATGGCTTTTGATAAGGATGGAATTAAGAATTTCAGCTTTCGTTTTGATTCTTTCCACTCTTTTTTGCTGTTGTGCGTAAGAAGTCTGTTTATAAGGAACTTCTACAGTAACCGGGTCTTTAGCTTTTTTAACCGCTTTTGAGGGTTCCAGCTGTGCCATGAAAGTTCTGTCGTCCTTCAGATCCGGATACATTTTAAGTACGGCATACAATACCTCATTAGAACTGGTATTGTCGAATTCATATAGCTTGTACTTTTCAATTTTGGTAATAAGAATTGAAGCATAACGTGGATTGGTAGCATAACCCGCTTTTTTTAAACCGGTTGCCCACGCTCTGTAATCTCTCATATCCAATTTGAAAAGGTTTGCGTAATATTTTCTGGTGGATAAAAATATAGAATGATCTTCATAAGACTGTCTTGGATCGTCATATACACGGAAGCATTCATTGGGTGCATCATCGGTATGTTTCATCGTTCTACCGGTCCAGTCTTCTTTACATTTTATACCGAAGTGGTTTTTACCTTCCTGTGCCAATCTGCTTTGCCCGCCCCCGGTTTCCAATAATCCCTGGGCAAGGGTAATAGAAGCCGGAATTTTATATTTTTCCATTTCTTCTACGGCATATTTAGCAAACTTCTGAATATACTGATCTTCGGTTGCCCAAGCCTGGGCAGAAAATTTTGATAAAACTAAAAGGCTTATGGATAGGAAAAGTCTTTTCATGTTTTTCAATTTTACTTATATAATTAAATTTCTGTTCTGTTTTTCTAAAAGCAGATTAGCTCCTTCAATCCCCTGTAAACCACCAGTGTGAAAGCACAAAATGCTGCTGTTTTCAGGAAAATAATCATCTTCAATCAGTTCAAAAACTTTCTCCATCATTTTTCCTGTATATATCGGTTCTAAAGGAATACCATACTTCTCTTTGAAATCATTGATAAAACGGATGTTTCCATCATTTATTTTACCATAACCTCCAAAACATGAATCTATTAGATTAAAATTCTGTCTCAAAGTTAATTCAAAAATTTTATTTTCCAGTGAAGCATCATCTACAACTTTAAATCCTATAACTTTCTGATTGTCTTCACTAAATTTTGAAATTCCTGCAATGGTTCCTCCGGTTCCAACTGCGGTGCAAAGATAGTCAAAATCTTTTGTTTGTTCATTGAGCATCATTTTCACCCCTTCCACAGCCTCTTCATTGGTACCTCCTTCAGGTACTATCAGGGCATCGGGAAACTCCTGATGAAGGAATTCTGTCAGTTTTTCTTTATGACGGTATTCTTCACGGGTGACAAATTTCAGGTTCATTCCATTTCTTTTGGCAAAAAGTAAAGTAGGGTTATCACGCCACTTATGCTGCAGCTCTTCACCTCTGATGATTCCCAATGTTGGAATACCCGCCAGATTCCCTACTGCTGAAACCGCGGCGATATGGTTGGAAAAAGCTCCGCCAAAAGTAATAATATAGGGTTTATCCGGATTTTTTTCCAGATAGTGGTTCACATTATAAAATAGTTTCCAGTATTTATTGCCTGAAATCAGCGGATGAATCTGGTCTTCCCTTTTAATGAAAAGTTTTACGTTTTTATGAATGGGAATTTCCTGAATGGAAACAGGTTCTGTGGGAAGTTGTAATAGCATTTCAGTTTTACTACTCAAGGTTTACTGTTTGCAAAAGTAGGAAAAGATTTAGTGTTGTAGAGATTTTCTCTTTGTATAAAGTACTGTTTACTTATTTTTCACAACAGATCATGCAGATTCTTACAGATGATTGTATTGATACTATCTTTTTTCTAAGTTTTAGCTAAAGCCGGATGAATTGTTGATTTATTTGATAAACGGCTTCCTTCGTGTACGCTCAGGATATTAACCCACTTCTATTGAATAAGTAGAGATGTGAATACTTTTTCAAAATAATTCATAATTCTACAGATATTTCCGGAAGTTCCAGAATTTTCTTTTTTTGAGATAATTAAAATTATTTTCATTGGCATAAGCTTCTCTTTCAAATGATATTCTTCTGTAAGCCAGATAGCCGTCTTTGAGCTTAAAAAACCAGTAATAGTATTCAATGACATAAAAAATATAGAAGAAAATAATGAGCATTTCCAATTGTTGGCGTAAATGGATTTTTTCGTGATTGATCAATACATTATTTTCCTTATCTTCGGGTTTCCTAATGAAGATAAAGGGAAAGAAAGCAATGCCATTAATTTTTAATTTTTTTAAAGGCTTTTGGCATACAATTATCATAGTAACAAATATAAAAAGTTTTTTGACTAGCATTTAACTTATGGCCCATTATGACATCAAAGAAGGTGAAGACTTCTACTATAATGAACAGGGGTACAAGGTTTTTACAGAAAAATTCCATCTGAAAAGAGGTCATTGCTGTAAAAGCGGCTGCAGACACTGTCCTTACGGGTACGATAAAAAGACTGATACATTCATTAAAAATGATAAAAAAAATAAATAAAATGAAAAAATATATTTTTATTTTGTTGGCATCTGCTACATTAGGTTTAACTTCTTGTAGCCCTTTTCAGGTACGTTCAGATTATGCTGAAACCGCCAATTTCAATTCTTTCAAAACGTATAAAATAAGAATTGATGATCTAAAATTGAATGATATTGATAAAGACAGAGTCCTGAATGAACTGTCTAAACAGCTTCAGAGCAAAGGGCTTCAATCCGGAGAAAATCCTGATCTGATTATCAACGTAAAAGCGAATCATAAAAAGGTTACAGATATCAATTCTTCTTCACCTTACGGTATGTGGGGATGGGGTGGACCATTCGGATGGGGTGTTGGAATGAGCAGAACATGGACTTCAAATTATAATGAAGGCGCACTGATCGTAGACCTTATTGATTCAAAAACCAACAAATTGGTTTGGCAGGGTATCGGAAGTGGAATTTCTGTAGATTCTCCAAAGGCGAAACAAAGACAGATTCCTGAAATCATGGCTGAGATTATGAAAAATTATCCGCCACAAAGAAAATAAAATTAAGTCATCCATTATATAAGCCAGTATTTTTGTACTGGCTTTTTTTATAAGTAATTATTCCGTTTTTCCATAGATAAAACAGATTTTCACAAATCAATTTTTATGTATTTTTATGAGTAGGATTATTAAGTTTTAAGTTTTGGCTGAAGCCAAATGAATATTGATTTTGATAAGCGGGCTAAAGCCCACTCCTATTGAACTAAAAGACAATCACTTATTAATAGAAAAATAATTTATAACTTATAATTCATCATTACTAACATGCTGTACATTTAAAATTAACGCTCACTTAATTTTTTATTCACAAAAATGTGTTATTCTTGCTTAAACTTAATATTATATGAAAAAAGTTATTTTATTTTCTCTATTTGCAGGACTCGCCTACGCTCAGGCTCCTGCAGGATACTACAATTCTGCCAACGTACTGAGTGGCGCAGCACTGAAAACTGAATTAAGCAGTATTATCACCAACGGACATATGGACAAAGGTTACAGTGGACTATGGACTGCGTATAAAACCACTGATATTGATAAGGATTATGAGAATGACGGTTCTATTCTTGATATTTACTCTGAAAAACCTTCAGGCACAGATCCTTATAAGTATACTCCGGGGACCAACCAGTGTGGAACATATTCTACGGAAGGAAATTGCTATAACAGAGAGCATATTGTTCCTCAAAGTCTCTTTAATGAAGCTTCACCAATGGTTTCTGACGTTAATTTCATCAGAGCTACAGATGGAAAAGTAAACGGAATGAGAAGTAATTATCCTTTCGGAAAGGTAGGAAGTGCTTCTTTTACTTCACAGAATGGTTCAAAGCTTGGAACGTCAGCTTCTTCAGGATATTCGGGGACAGTTTTTGAGCCGATTGATGAGTTTAAAGGAGATGTGGCCCGTATGATTTTCTATTTTGTAACCCGTTATCAGAGTAAACTTTCTTCTTTTTCCTCAGGAAACATGTTAGGAAGTTCTACATTCCCGGGACTGCAGACATGGGAACTGAATGTTCTTCTGGCTTGGCACAATCAGGATCCCGTTTCCCAGGCTGAGATCAAAAGAAATAATGCATCTTATACTTTCCAGGGTAACAGAAATCCATTTATTGACAATCCGAATTATGTAAACCTTATCTGGGGTTCTCAACAGCCTTCAGGTGATACTCAGGCTCCAACCACAGCAACAGGGCTTACTGTTTCAGGGAAAACTTCCAGCAGTATTTCTCTTGCCTGGAATGCCTCTACAGATAACGTAGGTGTAACAGCTTATAACGTTTATATGGATGGAAATCTGAAAACTACGGTAAGCTCAACCTCAACGACTATTTCAGGACTGACTCCTTCTACTACTTACAGCTTCTATGTTGTAGCGAAGGATGCAGCAGGAAATTCGTCATCAAACAGCTCAACGGTTTCCGGTACCACCAATTCAGGAGGTACTACTCCAGGAACCAACTGTGCCAATGAAACTTTTGAAACCATTCCTGCAGCCAATTCTACCTATACAACCAGAACATGGAGCAATGGAGGAATCTCATGGACAGCAACGGATGCAAGAACTGATCAGACTATTAACAATAAAGCTATTACAGTAAGAAACGGGTCTTTAACTTCCGGCAGTTCAGCAAACGGTATTGGTTCTTTAACAGTAACTACACAGCTTAAATTCTCAGGAACAAATGGAACTTTTGATGTAAAAGTAAACGGAACAACCGTAGGAACTGTTCCTTACAGTACTTCATCTACAACTACTACTATCAACAATATCAACCTTTCCGGGAATGTAGTGGTAAGCCTGGTTAATAATTCAACAAGTAACAGAGTGGCTATTGATGATCTTGCATGGACATGCTATTCCGGATCAAGTGCAAGAATGGCTCAAAATACGGCTGTAGAAACAACTTCTAACAGTTTTAAAATCTCTCCTAATCCTATTACCAACCAGGAGATTTTTGTAAAAGGAGATCTTCAGAAGGTAAGAAAAGCTGAGATTTATACCCTACAGGGGAAAGTTCTTCAGACGATTGACCAACCTTTCAGAAATGGAAATTCTATCAGAACCATAAATCTTGGTCAGGGAGTTTATATTCTGAAACTGGATCAGGTTACGATGCAGTTTTTGGTAAAATAATTCAAATACTTATTTAAATATAAAAAAATGCCGGTCTTTTTAGACTGGCATTTTATGTTTTTAAAACTCAACATTTTTTTAATTGACAGGATTTTTTAACGCAGAGATTTTATTTTTTAATGTTTTATTTTTAAAGAGCAAAGAAGGATCAGCAAGCTGATTTGACTAAGCGAATGTTATAGAGAGATTTTATCCAGATCCGGATATCCCGATCCTTTCAGAAGGTCTTTCCATTCTTTATTTTTAAATACAAAGAGATTGCAGCGGTATTCGTCCGGTCTGTTATCTATTTTGGTTTCGCAGTAGTAATAGAGTATATCTTTGTTTCTCCAGATCGCCACTTCCTGTCTGAGTTTGTTATGCGTCTGGATGATTTCATTATCTCTAACTTCTGATTCAAAACCTTCACGTATGGTATCAAAGCTGGGTTTCTGAAGTGTTTTGTTCAGATTATCCAGAAGTGCAGTTTTTTCCTGCTCTGTATAAATATCAAGCTGATACATTCCCAATTCATCTTCTTTTTCATTGGCAAGAGGACCTATTTCCTGATCAACCTTTCCGAAGTGTAAAATTACTTTATTGGTATTTTTATTATACTTTCCTTCCAGATCTATTCCGTTGAAGTGTAATAGTTCTTTTGATGAAAAAGCCAGTTTTTCATTTCCGATGAGGGTAACTTCACTGCTACGTACGGCTTCTTTGGCTGTTGCTCCGGCAGATTTTAAAATTTCATTAATATTCTGACCTACAGTAATTTTGGCAAGATTAAAGGGTTCTGTCTGCGTACTTCCCTGTGTTTCAACCAAAGCTTCAGTTTCTTTATTTTTCTGATGGCCGCATGAAGCAAGTCCCCAACAGATCATTGACAGTACTATATATTTCAATCCTTTCATAATGTTAGTGTTAGTAAGCAGTTCTCAATAATAAAACAGAAAAAAGTGGATTCAAGTATCCAGAATCTGTTTTTTTATTTCTTCATCCTTTTAAAGGCTTATTTTTAATTCATATACTTATACCACGGAGAAGCCGGAGATGTGGGATATTTTAATCCAAAATTACTGATTCTGTTTGTCTTTAATTATTTTAGACCAATCGGTAAACATTTTAGTAATGGTATTGGCATTGATTAAACTGAAAATAAACATTCCGGTAAAGACGGTAAGCCAGCAATATGCTAATTTCAATCCATTTTTGTCTGTAATAAAGAAAAGTACAAATATGGTGATCGCTCCAAATATAAAAGTAAAAAGCAATGTATACATCAACACATGAATGATGTACATATTGAATTTAAGCTTTCTGAACATCCAGCCTATCAGGGCAACGGGGATAAATAATAGCAGAGGTACGAACATCGCCCCGAAGATAACAACTTCAGGATAATCTGTAATTCTGTCCTCCAGTCCGAAGAAGGTGTTAAAACTGAACCCCATCATAATGTTTCTCGGCATTGGTTACCTCCAGTAAAGTCTTATCTTTATATCCTAACATTTTCGCCAGTATAACATTGGGAAATTCATGGATTCCTATGTTATAAAGGTTAATACTGTCATTAAAAAATTCTCTTCTGTCTGCTATTTTGTTTTCCAGATCGGAAACTCTTTTTTGCAGCTCCAGGAAGTTATTATTAGATTTCAGCTCGGGATAGTTCTCTGAAACTGCAAAGAATGAAGAGAGTGCTTTTGAGGTTTCGTTGGCAATTTCGGTTCTTTTATCTGCATCCGTACTGTTATTGTAAAAAGTTCTGAGCTCTGTAAGGCGGGCCAGAAGCTTTTCCTCATAATTCATAAAGTGTTTGGCTACGGTGACAAGATTGGGAATCTCATCTGCACGTTGTTTCAGCACCACATCAATATTTCCGTAAGCTTTTTCAACATTAAATTTGAGCATGACCAATTTGTTATACAGATTGATCAAAAAACTGATAATAACTACTCCTAACAGGATAAGTAATATGATTGCGACCGTCTGATTCATTATTGTATGAGTATATAAATAATTATTAAAAGGATGATGGAACAGGTAAACATAAATGACCTCAGCAATGGCTGATATTTGTTCCAAACACTGATTCCTGATGATGAAGTAATCCCGAGAACTTTATAATAGTCGTCTTTTCTAATGAAAGGTGTCCCGTTTTTAGAATCGGCATATCCCACCAAAAGCATTTTCTGCCCGTCTTTTATAAGGGTTTCTTTGTATCTTTTCCCTCCGTGGCTGCTTATATTGGTTTCTCCCAACAAAACCAGTTCTATTCCTTCAGGTTCTACTTCTATAATTCCTGTATCATCTTTCATCTGAAAAATATTACATTGGGTTTCCCTGTGAATGGTGCTGTATGTTTCTTTACCGTCTGAGTCTCGCCCAATATTTTCGATGGTATAATAATATCCAATGCATTCTTCATTCTTCACCGGTGAAGATAAGGGATTTTTCATGATCAGGCTACCTTCAATCTCTACTACTCCTTTGGCTACGGAATGGATCTTTGAGGTGGGAAGAGAGGACTGCAGACGTAAAAAACGTTTTGCAGCATTAGGCTTCATTACTATGATAAATATGAATATAAAAAATAATAAAGGAATAAGAATGATGGCTTTTTCGGCATAGCTGTCATAATTATTTGCAATTTCATAAGCATATTCATGCAGTGGCATTTTGTCCTTGAAAATAACCCATAGAATAAAATAAATAAAGCATACGGCTATTATTCCTAAAATGATATATGCAATGTACGGCCTTTCTTTTTTTATTCCCATCTGTTCTGTTCTCAAATCCAGGAAAAATACATGACTGTTATTCCGATATTTTTACTTTTCCCTAAATTACATCAGATTCATTTAGTTCATGTATTTATACCACGGAGAGGCCGGAGGCGTGGGATATTTTAACCCGAACACGGCATTATTACGGTAAGCTTCTTTGGTCACGGAAATGTATTTATTTCTTATTTTCCCATCATCTTCAATGGAAATACTTAGTATGGAATAATTTTTTCCATCATCCCAGAAGAAAGAAGTTGGATAAGTAAAGGCATTTTTTTGATTTTGATCCCATGAAACTTTTTCGGGAGAAAGTTTTTTCAATTTTTCAAAAATAGGTTTTACAAGTTTGATATCTACAGTTGCTTTATCCGTGATAGAAGCTGTAGGATTTCCATGTTTTTTTACTATTTTTTCTACAAATTCCAAAGAGTATTTTTCGGCAGCATTGGTGTCAACAGCCCCTACTTTTCCTTTGTATACTGTAATTCTTGTACCCATCGTATTATCTAAGGGTATATTTCCATACGTTATTCCTTTGTTTTCATCAGCATAGTATTGAATGATGTCTACTTTTGCGGCATCTTTCATAAATAAATCTTTGTTTTCAAAGTCATATTTTTTTGCGTCATCGCCTAATGAAACTGATGAAAGGTCAAATGATTTATTTCCACAACAGATATTGATCAATACTACAAAAATCAATATCAGAACTCTCGCTTTTTTCATACTATTTTATATTTTGATGATTACTATAATTCGCTATTTTTTATTATATGTTTGTTTTTAAACTATTCTTTATGATTTCAAATATATGAATACTATACAGGAAATATTAATGAAAATAAGCAATAATGCAAGTCTGGAGGACAGGGCTATTCTTTTTTTCATGGGATATGATGTGGTGTAGGTAGAAATTAATGAAGCAAAAAATGCAGCAAATCCTGTAAAAATACAACCTGCAGCAAACATTACCCAATCCAGCTGAAGAGCATTTATACTATCCTTCCCTGCTTTATCTGTTATCTTTAGTTTCTGTCCCATAGCAGGTGGATGATCACTTGTAATATCCAGTGTTTTTGTTACCTTTTCCCCATTGGCGCCTGTATATTCTACTTTCGGAAAGAAAATCACCTTATCTCTGTAGGTAGAGGTTGAAAAGTTTTTAAACTTTGTAGTTTCTTTTTTGTATCCCACTACTGTTGCTTCATATTGCGGCTCATCAAAGGTTCTGTAAGCCTTTTCCCAGAAAAAGGTGTATGAAAGTACCAATGTCATTGCATTAACAGAAATAATAATGATTGAAATGATAAAAAGAAGGAAGGCTTTCTCAAAAAGACCTTCTTTTTTTCCTGACTGATCTCTGTTCGCAGCAAATTTCGTGAAGATTTTATATCCTTTATACAGAGAAAATATGATAATAATTGCTGTAAAATATCCTAAAAAAGTCATTTTCAATGATTAAATAATACTGAACCCTTTTTCTTTTGTTCTCATATGAAGTTTCACTTCCATTTCTATATTACTTTGTTTTTCAATATCGGGGCTTTTGAATTGCAATGGTTGTGAGCCGTCTTTTCTCATCAGCCTTACTAATTTCCCATATCCCATTATCTCAAGCTGCAGATCTGATTCATGAAGTTCTTCCACTTCCAGGTTCTGAGAAAATAATTGTCCTGCGCTTTCCACAAAGCGTTTCTTTCTTTCTTCTGTATAATATAAAGCTTGTTCCTGCAGTTTCATTTTGTCCTGTGACATTTCCAGATATTTTTCGGCATTATGGCTTTGAAGTACTGTTCTGATCTGCTTATAATATTTAAAAACATCACTGAAAAGGTCTTCTTCTTTGATGTCTTTCAAATCTACTGAATTTTGCCATCCATCCAGTACAAAAGGAAGCTCGACTTCTATTTCACCTGCGATTTCAAAATGAGGATATTTGATATTGTCACTCAGACCGTCCCATGGAGATTCTATTTTGGGATGAAAAGCAGATCGTGAAGCCTTCCAGTTATCAAGCTCTGCACAGAAGAAATCGATGGACATCATATCATCTTCATCCAAGATATTTTTTCCTAAGCGAGGATACATTTTCCCGGTCACTTTATATTTCCCACTCTGAAGCAATGCCTGATTGATCATAGTATCACCTCCGAATCCTCCTTCTTTTGTTTCGTCTCCGTACCAGTCTATGACAGGAACATCATTTATATAGATGGTGCCTGAGCAGTACAGTCTCGGATATACAGAATATAATGTTTTTTTTAAATTATGCATACGTCAATTTAAGTTAAATATTTTTTTTCCAGGTAGAAAGTTTCTTCTTTTATTGCTTTTTCTTCTACTTTAAAATTACTTTTCCACCAGCCGACTTCTCCTTCTATTTCTACTGAAAGAACTACTCCTGAGAATTTCAGGATCGGCTGTATGAATAATCCTTTAGAATCGGAATCCAGTACAATATCTCCTCCAAAGTAAGAATCGGCTTTTGCAGCGGCTTTAAAAGTCATAATCGGTTTTGATTTGGTTCCTTTTACTGTTCCGATTTCGACACTTACACTGAGTTCAATGGTGGCTCCCATTTTCCCTCCAATAGTGGTTTTCCCCTGCATATTGATCCCGTTGATGCTGTCAATTTTCAGGGCATCTACCATTATTTCCAATTCACCATAGAACGTTGCTGTAAAGGTTACCGAAGCTCCTAGTTTTTCTAATCCTCCACGGAATTTATTAATAATTCTTGCGGCAGCTGGATTTCCTGTAGCTCCATAAGAGGCTGCAGCAATAGCAGCTCCCAGAATATCTATGACTACTTCAGCTCCGATCAAGGGTTTAAAGCCAAAGCCTACTTCACCAATTACGCTGAGTGTATTTCTTTCGTTTACTCTTTCCAGATACCATTTTCCTACGACTGTAAATTTTGGATATCTCATATTGAA
The DNA here is from genome assembly GCF_019317325.1 of Chryseobacterium sp. D764. NCBI lineage: Bacteria > Pseudomonadati > Bacteroidota > Flavobacteriia > Flavobacteriales > Weeksellaceae > Chryseobacterium > Chryseobacterium sp. D764. The sequence goes on from NZ_CP079219.1 coordinate 2,057,364, forward strand.
ACCTACCGGTATTGCTGTTTCTTTTGCCGCACTTTGAGCATAGTTGATTGCATTTTGGACAATATTTACAGCAGTGGCAATCATTCTTGCTACCAGTTTAATTTTATCTGCAAATTCATTAGTAAAGCTTCTCTTTTCTCTCCCGGCATCCCATTCAGCAGATAGTCCTACTCCTATTGAAATCGGAACTTTTCCGGTTTCATTCATTCTCATTCTGTTGTATCCTGCCTGCCTGGATTTTTCCTGGTGTTTTGCATAAACAGATCCAGGCGGCATATTGGCCGCTTTATAATTGGAAACATTCACCAAAAACTCAAGAGCGAGTTCCCATTTAATATCGGGATAAGCTTTGATCAGTACTGTAGTTCTTTTTTCGTTACTAAAATATCTACAGCTATGAACATGCAAATGAAACTGATTCGGATTGGTTGCTGAAGGCCAAATATATTCTATTGGATAAACATTGACTCTGGACAGGTTTGAATATACACCATAACTAAATGAAGGAGTAGTAAATGTTTTCACCGTATCTCCTTTATCTATTGCCTGCCCTACGTCTACAATCAGAGCTTGTTTTTTATGTTTTCCTTTACTGTCTCTGAAACATTCATTGGTTTGAAAACCTGTAATATCAATGATCAGATTTTTCTTTGTAGACACGCTGGGAGCTGTCACTTCATAGTTTACCGTTTGTGCATCATGGGCATTGAATACAAATGAGATATCTACTCTACGGTTGTTTTCGTAGTCTTTCTCATTTTTATATTTAATATTATCTCTTCCCATTTTATCATCGGTAGGATCTACTTCTCCTTTTCCTACTGAGATTATTCTTCTGGGATCTAACCCTCCGTCTGCAAAGAATTTTTTGACAACGTCTGCTCTTCTTTGGGAAAGTCCTCTGTTATAATTTTCTTTTCCTATAACGCAGGCATAGCCACTGAGATTCATTGTGGAATCTTTATGCTCCAGAAGGAATTTGAGTACATTATTCAGAATTGCGACTCCGTCTTTGTCAATGACTGTGGAATCAAATTTATAAAAAATCGTTCTTTGAATATGCTCCTGTAATGCAGCAGATTTTATCAGTTTGACACCATTCCCGTTGTCAAAGACTTTAACGGTTGTATTGCTGGCCTGACCGTCCTTTGTTTCATTTTCAGTAATCTTTATCACTTCAAATTTGCACGGCTCTAGTCTTACAGAGTTTACATCCGGTTTATAGACTTTGGTTGGTGTCTGATTCTGAGCTCCGTTGGTATTGGTAGTGGCTATTTTATTCTTTACATTCAGATAGATGGCATGAAGATCATCACCCAGCTTGTCTTTGATGTATTGTTTTGATGCAGTATCTTTTACTTTAACGTAGAATTCTTCCACATTCTGAATGTTGTCTACATAGGACATCCATGCAAAAGTATTCTCCATTTTCACATTTACCTCACCATCTATTACCTGTACATTGTTGTAGGTGTGTACCAGTTTATCTTTTTTTGCAGACTGCTGGTTCCATAGCTCAATACTGAGTGTATTTCCGTTCAGCCCTTCTGTCATCAGGTTCAGGTGAACAATGTGTCCGTAGGAAATATACTCTGCCTTTTTGTTGTTTTTAATACTCTTGCTGTTTTTCTGTGTAGACCATTTACTGCTTACAATTTTGGGATCACACCAGCCTTTTACATATATTCCTGTATCATTTTTTGGGTCTCTCACTCCTGACAGACTGGCTTCAATATAAAACTGATAGCTTCCACAGAACTGTTTTCCTATTAAAAACTTATATCCGGTAGCAGAGGTTATCTGATTGATGATAATTTTTTTACTGTTGTTCTGCCTCATCCAGGTGAGAGGTTTCTTTTTGTCTGCATCTGTAGTGCCTGGTAACCATTCGCCCACTCCAAACTGCACCCACTGATCCGGCTTTATCGTAACCCTTTGTCCTAATACAGACATTTTAGGGTAATAAAGCCCACTTACAACTTTTATTTTCTTTACGCCTTTTGCCATTTTTGTATCATTTAGATTGCACCATCCTGACCTCCTCCCGAAGGCTGTTCGTTATACATTTCTTCGGAATCCACCAACGGATTGATCTGCTGCTGGACGTCTTTATCTGCATTTTTAAAGTTCTGCTGGCTGGCTTCTGCTCTCTGCCCGTGGTCTATAATCTCAATGCATGGAGTTCCGGCAATAGCACATACGGCTTTGCTGTCTTCTACAATTATATATCCGCCATTGCTGAGCTGTACTTTATCATAAAACTTCTGCCATTCTGTAACCATGATCTTGCAAGGTGGCGGCGGAACTCCCATTTTGGTACAGTTTCCGAATGTGTTTTTTTCAAATGTAGCTGCTCCTATTTCTTTCGTGGTGACGATGAGTTTTTTGGAAGCGCTTTTATCATTGGCATATTCTTTTTGGTGTGTAAGTACTTTCAGCTTGTCCGGAGCCTGCCCGAACTGGCATTTGCACATGGCGCCCTGTACTACAATATGTTTTTCTGCCATATTAATTTTATCTTTAGTGAAATGGTAATTTAGTTTTTATCAATTCCTGAAACTGATACTGAAATCTTTTTTTCTTCCTGCAGCATGATACTGCATTCCAGATAAAGAGATTCCGGAAGTGAAGTTTCTCCTTTCATATAGCTTATGAGTCTGAAAGTTCCTTGTTCATTCATCACAGGTTCGTCTTCTATAATCAATGAAAAAGGTGATCTTCTTATAAAATCATCAATGTCTCTTTCTTCATATAATTTCCCTGATCCTTCTACAGTAATCAGACCTGTTTCTCCTTTTATCGGATCTGTTTGCAGCTTAATTTTGTATTTGGGTTCAATAGCGTTGTCCACTACCGGAAAAGTTGATGTCATTTCTGTCGTATAATCCGTTCCGAAACGTTGGTAAATCCCAAAGAACAAAGCCCGGATGAAATAATCATTTTTAAGGTAAAGATCTATTGCTTCAGGCTGGCTGATTACTTTTTCAATCTTTCCGCAGTATTCGTCTACGGTTTCGCCCTCAAATTCTTTATATAATTCTTCTTTTACAGCCGGCCATCTTTTGATAAATACCTCAGCATTTTCTACTGCTTCAAATTTCCCCTGTTCATCTGTACTGATCTGTAAAGGATATAAAATCTCAGAGGTTCTGTACGCCAGCAGATCTGCAATTTCATTGACTTCTTCTTCATTGAGATAAAGATTAGATGTTCTGTCTATCTCAAAAAAGTGGTGTCCTTTTTCTGTTTTCAGCCAGCGAACTGAGGTTTCATATTTTAATTCGCTTTTATCATCTCCTTTTTCAATGGTAATGACAACACTGTATTTCCGTACTGAAATTTCCGGCTGAAAAACGAGATTATTTCCTCTTCCGAATTTCACCAAATTGTTTTTATCTGCAACTGCCGTTCTCGGAATAAAAAGTTCTTTCTGCCCGTTAAGGTTGATCAGGATCATATCCTTAACATCGCAATGATTATTGTGGAAGAGTTTTAATGCATCTTTATCCAGTCCGTACAGCGAGGCTATACTTTTTAAAGTTTCATCTTTCTGAACGGTATGTATATTATATTTCTGCATAAAAATGTTCCTGCTTCAATTTTTTTCTTTATTTGATATTTTATTAAAAATGAATAACCCTTGTTCTGTTAGGTCTTGGATCCATACCAATACCTTCTCTTCTTGCTGACCAGTGAAGATATTCATGGCGAAGTTTTCTTAAATCATCCTGTTCCTTTACTTCTTTCTGATAAGCTGTCTGACGGTTTTCCGGGATTTCGTTTCCTCCATAGGCATCCCGCAGGGCTTTATAATGTTTGAAAGAGTAAGGCTTGCCATCTCCCATCACGTAAGTTCTGAGACGGTCTTTTATTCCTATTAAAAACTGATCATCCAAAATAGAATATTTATCGTCTGTCAGTTTCTTTATGGTTATAGGAAGATTTTTATCAATGCCATATTCCGCCATAAAATGCAAAGGAATGTAGCTGTATGTCTTCAGCAGCTTGCGTGTTCCTCTTAGTGATAAATAGAATCCGGGGGTAATGGTGAGCTCATCTTTATGATACCATCCTTCTGTTTCAAGCTCTGTTTTTAATGCTTTTAATTTGGTACTGGTAGTCCATGAAGTTTCAACTTCTTCCCACGTTTCCTGTCCGTTTTCGTAAGCTCCACCTACATCACAGTGTACCCCGGGGAATGTTTTTTCAGTTCCGATATGTACTCTCGTAAGGTCAAAATTTTCCCTGTGTTCATCTTCTGCAGTAAAGTGAACTACTGTCTGTGCTTTTCCGATATCATTCAGGCTCAGTTCTTCAACGTCATTGCTGAAATTAGGTACTGGTGACAGGTATTTTGAATAGGAAGAAACGGTATCGTAAATTCCCAGGAATCTTACTTTTAAAACATCTACTTTTAATCCTGCTTCTTCAAGTTTAAGGCCTAAATGTCCCCATTTTGGAAGTTCTTCTGAAGCTACCCCTTTTCCATCGTCGTCTGAATAAGTAGTAACGGAAACGGCTTCGTTGGCAACTGTACGTGAGGTGGCTTTATATTTTGCTTTTCCAATTTCGTATACAAAATTACGGGCAGCAGCAGCTCCACGGCTGAATCCGAAAACATCAAAAGTAAGCACAGCAATTTTATCAGCTTTCTTTTCTGCTTTAATGGTTTTTACCTTTTTTACAATTTCTTCGCAGCCTTTTCTTACCTTCGATCTGATCCCGGTTTCTCCTGTTCCAAAAGCATATCCCAACGTAGCATCTCCTTCTTTATCCTGAGTACCGATGCCTTCTATATAGATTCCAAAGTTTTTATCATAGTTATCCCACATACGGGCTACATTACTCCAGTCATTGTTGTAACTGGTATTGTCTGTAGATTTACCACCATGTTTTTTATGGGCATCAGTCTCTCTCTTTCTTTCGTCTGTATTGGTTTTATTATTCAGGGTTCCGTCAAAAAAAATCCCAATGGTAATATCCAGTACTTCCTCTTTGGATACAGATGGTGTATAACTTCCAAATTGATTGTTGTGCATAGTTCTTGTTTTTAAATTGACTGAGTGAACGCTATGATTCTATCTTTCGGGATACCCTTATTTTTGCTTTGGTAACGGCCAGTTTTTCTTTTTCAGATTCTAAGGATACCAAAACATTTGTATTGTCTTCATTGACTTTAATGGTAAGATTAATGTTTTTATCCTTCCCTAATTTTTGAAACAAATCAAATATTTCTTTATCATCAAAAGCGTCTATCCATACTGCATACCTGTTGTTATTTTTATCTTTCCAGTAAAAACCACAGAATCTTGGTACCGCTCTGCTTTTATAGGTATTATCTTTCAAACTCTGATCAAAAAGATTTTCCTGTTCTCCGTTATAATTGGTAAAACCAAAATCTATCCATACTGCTCCTTCAGGAAGAACTACTGAAGGTTTCCAGTTGTATTTTTCTCTGTAGGTTGTATAGATGTCCGCTGCAGGATATCCTTCTTTTTCAATTTTCTCACGAATTTCTGGCTTGAATGTCTTGTAAGAAGGATCTTTCAGCATTCTGTCTGCAAAACCTTCTTTCAGCATATACTGAGCATTATCATATGCTTTTTCTTTGGTAATAACAGTATCGTGAGCCTGGAAAGCACCTATTTCTCTCTGGTTACCAGCACCCTTCATCCAAATCACCACTCTGCCCTGTGGAGCTAATCCTACGACAAATGAGTTGTATGTAGATTTTTTTTTCGTATCCTGATCTACAAATCCTTCATCAAAAAGGCTTTTTATCTTTTCTTTGTCCAGGTTCCATTTTCCGGTATAGAATTTTTTTTCTACCAACGAGTACCATGTGAACTCCAGCTCATGGGGAGCATTCATTCTTTCGGTGGTTACGTTCATCGTTCCTCCTTCTTTTCCCCATCCTGTATTCTGTGTTCCCCAGATCGCATCAAAACTGTAGGTGAAATCATCAGCCACAATAGCTCCTTCATACACTTCCATTGGATATTCCTGTGGGGCAGAAACGGTTCCCAGCCAACTGTATTTTTCTTCCATTTTTTTATTCTGACAATTCGTTAATGAGAAACAGCATACTATAAAAAGAATCAGTATGTTATATTTACTTATGACCATGGGACATAATCTTCTTGTTACTCGCTAAAACCAGATTATCTCTGTGTGCTTCCACATTGATTTTCTTTGCTATTTTTTCAACCTTTTTTCCTACACTCAGGTGATAGGAATCTTTTACTGTTATGCGCAGATTGGTTGCTGTTTTTATGATGGCCATATCAGAAAAGTTTTGATTTTTCAGCGCTGTTGAATTCTACTATCTTTCCACTCTGCATGGTCATATTTTCCAGTTCGCTGAACATAGAAATTTCACCTGCTATTTCATTGGATGTTTCAGATTGTCTCTTGAATTCTTTTTCAATCATTTCTGTTCGGGTATCGGAAGCTTCCGTAATGTCTCCTGAAGCCGTAAGTTTCATATCTTTTCCTGCTATAGAAACAATATTGTCATTTGCAGTACTGGTAATACTTGCTCCAGCTCCTATTGAAATTTCTTTTCCTGCTGTGATATTGATATTGTCACCAGCATTTAAAGTAAAGTTTTTAGGTGCTTTCATACTGATATTGCCCTGTCCGTCCATGAAATAAGTATTGCCACTCGGATCCAGAATGGTTACACTACCTTCTTCATCATTCATTAAAATTCTGATTCCACTTCTGGTTTGGATAGATTTCAGATGATTGTTTACACCACCTCCTAAAGCGATTCCTCCATGGAACATTCCTCCCATTACGAAGGGTCTGTCCGGATGGCTGTGAACAAAATTAACCATCACCTGATCTCCCACTTCCGGAATAGCTACATATCCGCGGTTTTGGGTAATCTGGTCTGTTCCCCCTGCATCAGGGCTCATCATACGGATAAAGTGAGTGGTATCATTGGTCTGCCAGTCAAATCTCACCTGTATTCTTCCCTGTCCTTCGGGATCTGTATTAGAAATTACCGTTGCAGTCTGTGGTTCAGCTTTTGGAAGGGTATATTCCGGTTTTGGAAGAAAGCCAGTGTCTGCTGCTATCCCTATGAAGCTTCCATTGTAATGACCTATTGTGTCAATTTCATGTTCTGCTTCTGTAATCATGATTCTGGTGAAATAAGAAGTTTCATTAGAATCCTGTTTACGCATCTGCACATCTGCTACACATCCTGGATGCAGGAAAGGAACTGTTGTATTTCCTGAAACGGAAAAAACGTTGACAGCTTCGCTTCCTGATGCACTTTTCTGAGAGTATTCAACGTCAAGATGTGTGGTAGCTTTGATGGGAGCCATCTGTAAAGCCGGGGTTTTATAAATAGATTCGTTATGACTGTATGCTGTTTTTGCCAGATCACTCACATGTTTGATCGGGGTTGAACCGGAAGTCAGTCTTTCATTTTTATTACTGTTGTAACCGTAAAATTGTGGTTTGGTATGTACTGCTTTCAATTCCACTTTTATATCATTGGCACTGCTTCCGTAGGTAAGGGTTATGGGCTTGTTCTGAGCAGGAAGTTTTCCGAAGTGTAAGACTTCACCGTCATAGTAGAACTGTTCACCATAAGCTTCAGCCATTCTTGCCAGATAGTTGTAATGGGTTTCATCATACTGGCTGCTGTAGATGATTTGGGAAAAGTTATTCGCATCTACCCTGATATCAAAACGGCTTTTGTCAATTCCCTGTTTAATCACTTCTTCTGCAATGATTCCTACATTTACAGACTGCGTACCTCCAAAACTCTGGATATGTGGTGCTCCGTCAAGGAGAATGGTAGGACTGTATCCGGTAAGCACAATGTTTCCTAGGCTCATTTGTTCCTGGCTGAATCCTACTCCGGTAATCACTCCTACAAAGGTTCTTTCAGGACTGTTGTCTATATCTTTATAGGAAATAACAGCTGTAAGTCTTTTTCCAAGGAACTTATTGGCTTCTTCCAATGAATGGGTCTGTCTGTCTCCCAGGGTATCATGTGCCAGTGTCAGTGTAAATTCGTGGTGTCTTCTGGTGCTTTGTTTAAGCTTAAAATGCTTATAATACTTGATAATCTTCCCTTCTATGACAAGAGAAAGTTTTACCAAACGGTTGATACCTGTATGATGGTTTTCGGAAATACCATCTGCATTCTGCGTAGGACGAAAAGACGTCGCTTGTGATTTTCCAGGTGTATTTGACATATTTTTTAGTGATTTGATTAATTTTCTAACCGTTTATTCAACAGGACGGGAATTTAAAAATAAAAACAAAAGCTCCCACTGAATATAGTCTAAGGTAAAAAAAGACCGTCTTATTTAAGGACAGTCTTTTATCTTTTACTCATGAAAGACCTAGCTCATTGGCCAAAGTCCGTCATAAGATGAGTTTCCATATGTAATGCTTTCAGCACTTACTACAAAGCTGATCAGCATATTGTTACTGTCTATTGCATCAAAGTCTACTTCATGCTGGATAACATATCCGTTTTCCCATTTCAAAGAAATCAATGTTCCTTCTTCGTGAGATTTATTGAAGTTTATTTCTCCGCTTGTAGGTTTATATTTACTGTTCAGCAAACTTTCTAAAACATCAGATTTTTCTGTTGCTTCAATAGTTACTTTAATCAATGCGTTTGACGGATCAGATGCTACACGTCCTGATATGTCTGTAGATCTTGATACGCTGTAGTTAAGCTTTAATAACTTTTGACCTTCTCCTCCATTGAATTTTAAGATTCCTCTTGAATTTCCTGCCATATTCTTAAATTTTAATCATTAACAACTGTTCCCAGATATAGGATTTATATAACAAAGATAGACTTCATGTTCTAATTTAAAAAGTTTTTATGGCACTGTTTCATAAATTGTAGTAGTTCTACGACATTTATCAAATTTTGAATTAAAAATCAATTTTAGAATTTTAAACTAAATTACCTTGTTTTTAATTGAAATTTTTCTACAAAATCCTTTATAATCCCACATGCACAGGAAACCAAAAACAATCACTTTATTCAATATCAATCATTTAGCATTTTTTTGTGACATCAATAGTGTTTATATCCATACCCAATTACCATAATAATAAGGTTAATGATTACCATACCCATTAAAATATTGCTGTATTTTCTTTTTTTGTCGATAAAACTCAGGCCCAGGGTAAAAAAAAACAATAATAAGGTATATACGGCAGGATACATGTGAAAAGCTTCAGAAAACTTTCCTTCAAACACCAATACAATTGCTCTCTGGGCGCCGCATCCCAGGCATTCCACTCCAAGGAATTTTTTGCTGGGGCAGGTAAGCATAAAGTCTTCGATATCCATTACTGTGGTTTTGTCAACTATTTCTGTAATTAAGAAGAGATTTTGGCTCTGGTATACTGATGTGGAAAAAAGCAGTCTTCTTTCATCTCAAAAGACCCCTGAACGGCAATATATGGATTTCTAAGAATTTCTCTTGCCACAAAAACAAGATCGGCATCACCTTTCTGAAGGATTTCTTCAGCCTGCTCTATTTTGGTAATCAATCCTACTGCTCCTGTCTTTACACCGGCTTCATTTCTCACCTGTGATGAAAAAGGAACCTGATAGCCATCGAAAACCGAAATTTTCGCGCCATGGATATTGCCGCCGCTGGATACATCAACAAGGTCTACAGCATGTTCTTTCAAAATTTTTGCCAGTTCCACACTGCTTTGAATATCCCAACCGTTCTCTGCATACTCCGTTCCGGAAATTCTTACAAAAAGGGCTGTATTTTCATTCAATTCTTCATTAACAGCATCTACAATTTCGATCAGAAACCTGATTCTGTTTTCAAAGCTTCCCCCATATTCGTCTGTTCTGATATTGGATAGCGGTGACAGGAACTGATGGATCAGATATCCGTGTGCCCCATGAATTTCAATAACGTCAAAACCAGCTTCTACAGCTCTTCTTGCTGCTTTTTTAAAATTCTGAACCTGCTCCTTTACCTCATCTGTAGTGAGCGTATGCGGAATTCTTTCCGTCGGGTGATACGGAATAGGGCTTGGTGCAACGGTTTCCCAGCCTTCTTCAATAGAAATCTGCAGGTTATTCCATGTAGAACCTTTCCTTCCGGCATGAGCCAGCTGAATTCCTATTCTGCTTTCAGAGTTTTTATGAACAAACTCCACAATCCTTTGTAATTTTTCTGCCTGCTCATCATTCCAGATTCCCATGCAGTGATTGGTAATTCTTCCTTTAGGTTCTACTCCCGTAGCCTCTACAATCAACAGACCTGTACTCCCTTGTGATCTGCTTCCGTAATGTACGAAATGGAAGTCATTGGCTTCTCCGTTTTCACATGAATACATACACATGGGTGACATTACCCATCTGTTTTTTAACTCTACATTTCTAAATTTTATTGGTGTATATAACATTGTACTCTTTAAAAAAATTGAACTTTTCACCGGAAGAATAAAATATTGCCCACCTCATTAAAAAGAACTAATTTTACCCCCCTTTTTTAGTCTACAATATATGAAAAAAGATATACAGATCAGTTACGAATATTTTAAAAATAGCAGTGAACTGAGCACCATAGAAAATACATTATTTGAAAGAGCCAAAGAGGCTCGTGAGAATGCTTATGCCCCTTATTCTCAATTTCTGGTAGGATGTTCCGTGTTATTGGAAAGCGGAGAAATCTATTCCGGGAATAATCAGGAAAATGCCGCTTATCCATCCGGACTCTGTGCAGAAAGAACTACTCTTTTTTGGGTAGCCGCCAATTTTCCAAATGTGAAAATAAAAAAGATCTTTGTGGTGGGAGGTCCTAAAGAATTTCATGAAAATAATCCTCCGATTCCTCCTTGTGGAGCATGCCGTCAGAGTCTTATCGAATATGAGACAAAACAAAATGAGAATATTGACCTTTATTTCTCCAGTATGAATGAAGAGGTTGTAAAAGTGCAGGCAGTGAAGGATCTGCTGCCATTTTATTTTGATTCTTCATTTTTGTAATAATTAGTGTATTGTGTAGAAAGGCACAAAGATTTTATCTCTGATAAATTTAAAGAAATTTCTACACCGTGTCAAGGTTTAAAACCTTGACACGGTGTGATAAAAGAAAACGAACTTCACATTTCAGCATAAAAAAGACTGTTTCGTAATTTGAAACAGTCTTGTTTTTTTTCTATTCTTCGTCTTCATCTTCATCCCCATCGTCTTCATACTGCTCCAGATAGTAGCTAAAGCTAAAGTCTTCTACTTCGTATTCGGCATCTTCAAGAGTGGTCAGCAGATCTTCAAAAATCTCCAGCTGATCTACGGTCATGTTTACGAATTCCAGATGGAGGGGCATTTCTATTTCTCCGGTGATGGTGTCAGACAGTGCATCAAGATTATCGCCAAAATGTTCAGGAAGCTGAATTTTTTCCTTTAACTGAGCGTAAAAATCTTCATAATCACCTATGTCTGTAAAATCTATATATACTGTCTTCATATTGAACTAAATTTCCAATTTTTATTGATTAAAAAAGTTTTGCATTTTTTGCAGAAATCCGTTTCTTGATTAGAAATCTATCTCTGTGTAAATATTTTTCAAAATTAATATTTATAATAATTTAAATGCAAATTATACACTGGTCATTGCGAGGAACGAAGTGACGAAGCAATCTCAAAAAACATCCATAATATTTTCAACATCCTCCGCAAGGTCTTTCCATAATGGATTCATACTGTTTATCAGATCTAATTTCTTTTGTCTCGAACCAGCTTTTATCTGTTTTTCTCTAAATATAGCGTCACCTATTTCCTGAAAAGCTTCCCAATACACCAAAATATATAAATTATATCTCGAGGTAAAGCTTTGTGAGTAATATGATTCCTTATGCTTGAACTCGTTTAGGCAGATTTGAAGTAACTCCTGTATAAAGAGTTGTATGATTTTTATTAGTCATGATATAGACAAAACCTGCTTTCAACTGTGATTATTTTTTTAAAGATCGCTTCGTCACTTCGTTCCTCGCAATGACAATTTGTTATTTACACATTATTGTTTCTCAAAGCTCTTATAATGATTTTTGGTAAGGTATACTTCCCCATTTTGGGTATAAATGATACGGTCAGCATTTCTTCCGCCGCAATGATAGTTTACATCTGCTTCAAAGTACCTTTCGCCATCAGGCAACCGCCCTTCTCTGTTTCCGAATTTATCTCCGCCAATCGCTTTTCCGGGAATTACGTCACAAAGGTTTCCCTGGGAAGGATTCCATCCTTGTTTTCTGGCTTCATTTTTAGTGATATAATAATCCGGAAGTTGATGATTCTGCTTCACGTAGCTGATCACCGTCTTTTCTTCTGTCAGTTGATCAATAGATACCTGAGCTGATGAATTTCCATTATTGGATGCACCATTCGGGGAGGTACTGCCATAGCTCACTGTTTCCTTTTTTACAGAACCTGCATGATCTTTCTTATCTTCAATAAAGTTCCTGTAAACATACATTACAGCCATTCCGAAAAGGAGTCCCAGGCATATAAAAAATAAGGATCTTATTTTACCGTTCATAACAATAGTTGTTTAAATGTGACAATTTACCCATCAGGCAACGCATCGTTTATTGCTAAATGATGACACTGCTGAACTGGTACATTTTATTATGCTCTCCACTCTTCAGGAATATCACAAACCGGAATAGGATCTATTTTATGTTTGGCCGCTTTATGCATTCTGTCAAAAATCTGGAATACTTCCTTATCTCTTCCTTCGTAGTCATCAGCCGTTTTTGTTCCGTATTCTTTCTGGATTTTTTCCAGTTCCGGATACGTAGCCCCAATCTGCTGTTCGTCCGTTCTGTCTACATCCCAAAGTCCGTCTGTAGGAATAGCTTCCTGAATACTCTTGATCAGATTCAATCCTTTGGCAAGTTTATATACTTCAGTTTTATAAAGATCTGCAATGGGAGAAACATCTACTCCACCATCTCCGTATTTTGTATAAAAACCTATTCCGAAATCTTCTACCTTATTTCCTGTTCCACATACCAAAAGACCGTTCAGCTGTCCGTAATAGTAAAGAGTAAGCATTCTCAGGCGGGCTCTTGTATTCGCAAAAGCAAGTTTCTCGTTAGGATACAGATCATCTTTTACATCAAAAGTTTTATACAATTCTTCAAAAGCAGGTGTAAGATCTACAGACATTGTTTCTACATTGGGGAATCTGGATTTAAGGTCATTCATATGATCCTGTGCACGGTCTACCTGATCTACTTTCTGACGAATCGGCATTTCGATCAGTAATGTTTTCAGGCCTGTCATTGCTGCTAAAGTAGAAACCACTCCGGAATCTACTCCTCCGGAAACTCCAATTACATATCCGTTTACTTTGGCATTTGTCGCATAATCTTTTAACCAGCTTACAATATGATCTATCACTTTTTGTGTCTGCATTGTTTATATTTTTTTAGTCTATTCCAAATTCCTGAGGGTATTTCACCACTCCTTTTTTATTTTTTAATCCGTCTTTTATCAATTCTACAGCCATTCCGTTTTCTTCCGGAATATCGAATGGAAAAGAAATCCCAAAATTACTTGTTTTTTTGTAACCAAAGCGCGGATAATAATTTTCATGTCCGATCAATATTACAGATTCATATCCCAATTCTTTGGCAATATGGTGTCCCTGAAGAATCAATTTCCCGCCGATTCCCTGATTTTTAAATTCAGGTTTTACAGAAACAGGAGCCAGTGCAAGAGATTGGAAAGATTCTCCATCACCTTCAATTGTAATTTTTGTGAACAGAATATGTCCTGCAATTTCACCATTCCCATCTTCTGCCACTAATGACAATTCCGGAATAAAAGCACTGGACAATCTTAATTTTTCAACAAGAAACTGTTCCTGATGATCGCTGTGTTCCATATCTCTGAAAGCTTCCTCTACAAGACTGAAAACTTTTTTATGATCTTTTTCTTCTTCTTTTCTAATAGTCATTACTCTTATATTTTTCACGTTTCAGTTCGTACCAGAAACAGACTCCGTCAGGTTCTTCAAACTCACTGGTTTTTTCAAATCCTAATTTTCTTAAAATATGATTAGACACCTCATGTTCAGAATGAGCATAGGCATAAATAACCTCAGCATTCAGGTCATTAAAACCATAATTCAGAGAAGCTATTCCGGCTTCCACAGCATATCCTTTTCCCCATGATTCCGGCAAAAAACGATATCCCAGCTCCAATACATTTTTGTAGCCATTGGTTTCATGGGTTAATAATTTCAATCCGCTCCAACCTATCAGAAGACCGCTTTCTTTCTCCACTACTCCCAGTCATCCTACTCCATTTTCTTCATATTGTTTCTGAATCATGCTGATAACATTTCTAGATTCATTGATATCTGTCAATACCGGTACACCAATATATTTCATGACTTCCGGATTGGAGTCCAGCAGAAATATACTTTCAAAATCTTCATCCTCGAGTTTTCTTAATATCAGTCGCTCTGTTTCTATTTTCATACTCATTAGTTTTTATTCTTCAGCACCAAAAATAGTTACGTCTGTTTTTGTACCTTTTTTGATGTCTGTTTCTTTTATTTTATTTCCCATTACATTGAGGGTTTGTAAAGCAGGATTCCCGGAAATATCAATTTTTTGAAGCTTATTATGTTCTACATTCAGTTTCCTTAATACTTTGAACTGCGTAAGGTCAACTGTTTTTAATTGATTTAAAGATAATGTTAATTGGTCAATTTTTGGAATTCCATTCAGCGAAATACCTTCCAACAGATTATTGTCCAGATATAAAGAACTTAAATTTTTCAGATTTTCTGCTTTGAATGAGGAGATTTTACATCCTGTACAGGAAAACAATTCGAGTTGATCCAAGCTGTTTAGTACAATATTCGGAATCACATTATCATCCAGAATAATCATTTTCACATTTTTAAAAAAGTGCAGATCTTCTGTGGAAGTAATCCCTTTCTGAACAAGGAACAGGTTCGTAACCGTCCCAGCTTCCATGGGTTCAAGTATTCCGTTTCTATTCAGATCAAAATTTTCAAGTACAGCTTTTTCAAAGTTCTTATCTTTAAATTCCAGCTTTTGCCCATAGAAAAAAGAAAGTCCCAAAATAAGGCAAAGGGTTGTAATTATTTTAATTTTCATCATGAATTGTGTATTTAATCCTTATTTTTGTAAACTTAAATTCCATGTAAAAATAATGAAGATTTTTAGATATATTGCGCTTTCTTCTATTTTAGCTGCCGGACTTGTTTCCTGCAAAAAAGAAGCTGAAAATCAATGGAAGGTAGAAGTTAAAGAAACTGCCGAAAAAGTTGATGTAACAGATATCTCCAAAGAATTTTACAATCCGAATGTTCCGCTGGAGCAGTTTAAAACTCAGTTCCCATGGTTTCAGGGAAGTGTTTCAGATGCAGATTTTGAAAAGAGAAGAATGGATGCTGAAGAGATCAAAATCTACAAGGAAGCGATTGGAAAGATAAATCAGGCTACATTACAAACAGAGCTGAAGAGTTTATTCTCGCATATCAAATATTATTTCCCACAGTTTAAAAGCCCCAAAGTATATTTATTTTCATCTGCGTTACAGATGATCCAGGATCCGATATTTTATGATCAGAAAGGAAATCTACTGTTTATAGATATTACCGGTTTTATGGGAGATGGAAATCCTAATTATAAAGGACTGGAACTTTATTTTCAAAAATCAATGAATCCGCAGAATATCGTTCCTAAGGTTTCACAGCTTTTTGCTGAAAATATTGTAACGGAATCTCCTGATCATCAGAAATTCATTGATCAGATCGTTCTGAATGGAAAAGTAATGATTCTTCAGGATGCTTTTCTTCCTGATGTTCCTGATTATCTGAAAATGAATTATACCAAAAAGCAATATGAATGGGCAACAGCTAATGAAGCCAACATCTGGAATTATTTTGTAGAAAGCAACCTGATTTTCGGTGATGATCCAAGATTGGGAGAGCGTTTCATATCGCCCGGACCATTCTCAAAATTTTATACGGAGATTGACAATGAATCTTCACCACAAATCGGAATTTTTACAGGATGGCAGATCTGTAAGACCTACCTTAAGGAAAAGCCTGAAACAAAACTTACAGCTTTCCTGAAAATGGATGCAACGACCATTTTTAATGAATCCGGTTATAAACCGAAACTTAAACAATAGAAAATTTAGAATTTAGAAAAAATAGAAAAATGAGAAAGACTCAGATTACGATAGATGTAGAGCTTGATGAAAATCATGTACCTGAAAATATTACATGGAACGCTCAGGATGGAGGTATTGATAAGCAAGATACTAAAGCAACGATGATTTCTGTATGGGATGATAAAACAAGAGAGGCATTAAGAATTGATCTTTGGACTAAAGAAATGCCTGTAGACCAAATGAAGATGTTTATCCACCAGATTTTAATATCTTTAGGAAGCACTTATCAGAGAGCAACGGGTGAGGAGGATGTAGCGCAGTGGATGGAAGAAGTTGCAGAAGAGTTTGCTGTGAAATCTGCTATTAAGTAAAAAAACAATTGTGATAAGCTGGAGACAGTAAGCGGTAAGCTTTTTGTATTCAGCTAGAGCAAATTTAATAAAAAACAATGGGCTCAAGTAATATATTCTATTGCTTAATGCTCAAGCCTAAAGCAAAAAATTATGAATTTTAATACAAAAGTAATTCACGGAGGGCAGCACCACGAGTCTGCAACAGGTTCTGTAAATGTTCCTGTATTTTTGACCTCTACGTTTGCACAAAAAAGCCCTGGAGTACATTCCGGATATGAATATTCAAGAGCTGCCAACCCTACAAGGCAGGCATTGGAAGATTCTTTGGCAAGTATTGAAAATGGAGCGAGAGGTTTAGCTTTCGGTTCTGGTCTTGCTGCCATCGACTGTGTTTTGAAATTATTAAACCCAGGTGATGAAGTCATTGCTGTAGATGATCTTTATGGAGGTACTTACAGAATGTTTACAAGACTTTTCGAAAAATATCAGCTGAAGTTTACTTTCGTGAATTTCGATGATGTTTCTAAAATTGCTGATGTTATCACTGATAAAACGAAACTGATCTGGGTAGAAACGCCTACCAATCCTTTGATGAAATTGGTAGACATCAAAGCAGTTGTAGATATTGCAAAAGGAAAAGATATTTTAGTAGCGGTAGACAATACTTTTGCAACACCTTATATTCAGAGACCTATTGATCTGGGTGCTGACATTGTGATGCACTCTGCCACCAAATATCTGGGTGGACACTCTGATGTGATTGCGGGAGCGCTTATTGCTAAAGATGCTGAACTGGGAGAAAAACTTCACTTTATTCAGTTTGCAAGTGGTGGTATTTTAGGACCTCATGATTCTTACCTTGTATTGAGAGGGATCAAAACACTGGCTTTAAGAATGCAAAGACATTCTGACAATGGACTTGCTGTAGCGAAGTATCTTGAAAATCATCCTGCTGTAGATAGAGTAATTTATCCGGGATTAGAATCTCACCCTCAGTATGAATTGGCAAAATCTCAGATGAAGGAAGCAGGAGGAATGGTTTCATTCACTTTCAAATCCGGAAAGAAAGAAGATGCAATTAAATTCTTAGAGAAAGTAAGAGTATTCACCCTTGCAGAATCTTTAGGAGGAGTAGAATCTCTGGCTAACCACCCTGCTCTGATGACCCATGCTTCAATCCCGGCAGAAAAACGTGCTGAACTGGGGATCACTGATGATCTTGTTCGTTTAAGCGTAGGTATTGAAGATGCAGAAGATCTTATTGCAGATCTTGAGAAAGCTTTTTCTTAACATACTATAAACTAAAATGAGAAGGGTTAATCAATCCTTCTCATTTTATTATAACCACCAACCAATCATATGAAAAACACAAGAAAAGCAGTCATTTCCGACTTGCCTCAACTTGCTGAACTATTTGATCAGTACAGAATATTCTATCACAAGACCTCAGATATTTCTGCCGCGACAAGTTTTCTTCAGGAAAGACTTGAAAATAAAGATTCTGAAATTTTTGTTGCAGAAGAAAATGGTAAACTTACAGGTTTCGTACAATTATACCCTATATTCTCATCTACAAGAATGCAGCGCTACTGGCTGCTGAATGATCTCTACGTGAATGAAAACCATAGAGGAAAGGGCTATTCTAAAGAATTAATTGAAGAATCCAAGGAGCACTGCCGTTCATCAAAAGCATGTGGTATCCTTTTAGAAACAGGAAAAAGCAATGATATCGGGAATCAGCTGTATCCAGCCTGCGGATTTGAATTGTATGACTCTGTGAACTTCTACGAGTGGAGCAATTCATGAGTAATGAGAAATCAGTAATGAGTAATTTTATAAAATATATTCATTACTATCATTAACTTTCTGTTGCATTCTCTATACCCACACCCCGAAATCAATTTATAAAAACAAAAAAATAATATGACCGATTTTCAAAAATACATTCAAAGATATTTAGATCAGATTCCATCAGGGAACTGGCTAAACGAACTGCAGATATCAGCTGATAAAACCATAGGAATTTATTCTAACCTTACCGAAGAGCAGTCTCATTTTGCTTATGCAGAAGGAAAATGGACATTAAAAGGACTTCTACTCCATTTATCGGATACGGAAAGAGTTTTCCAATACAGAATATTAGCTTTCGCAAGAGGAGAAAAAAACAATCTTCCAGGGTTTGATGAAAATGAATATGCCGATCAGTCTTTCGCCAATGAAAGAACACTGGAATCTCTTCTGGAAGAATACAAGCTGGTGAGAAAGTCTTCCAAGATTCTATTAGAAACGCTTACGCCTTCCGCCTTACAAAATACAGGTACAGCCAATGGCCATGAAATTTCTGTGGAAACCATCGGAAAGCTGATTGTAGGACATAATTACCACCATCTGAATATTATTGAGGAAAGGTATTTATCGAAGTTGGGATGGATGTAGGAGATTAAAAATAAGTTTTAATTAAGTTTTGGCTAAAGCCAGAGGATTTGTTCCTTTTTTATTTAAATGGGCTAAAGCTCATTTCTATTGAATAAGATAGCATACCTAATAATCGTTGAAACATTTTTCAAATGCGTCATAAAAACATCAATAGGAACGGGCTTTAGCCCGTTTTCACGTTTTACACCATTCCATTGGCTTTAGCCAAAACTTATCAACATAACCACATTTACATCCTGATTTTTTGTCTGAAATCCATAGATTTTCTACCTTTATCCACTCTTTGAATTTCACATACAATTATGGAACATATTATCGAAATATTAAAATCCGGAGGAACAATTCTTTACCCTACAGATACCATTTGGGGAATTGGTTGTGATGCCACTAATATAGAAGCTGTCAATAAAATTTTTGACATCAAAAAGCGCGAAAAAAACAAATCCATGATCATTCTTGTAGAATCTGAAAAAAGACTTCAGGATCTGGTGGATGTTCCTGAAATAGCATGGGACATTATTGATCTTAGTGAAAAACCTGTAACGATCGTTTATGAAAATCCAAGAGGTTTACCCAAAGAACTTCTTGCGGAGGATGGAAGCATCGGAATACGTCTTGTAAAAAATGATTTCTGCAAAAAACTAATTACAAAACTGAACAAACCTCTGGTATCTACCTCTGCCAATTTCAGTGGCGAGAAAAGCCCATTGAAATTCTCTGATATTTCTGAAGAGATGATTGGTCTTGTAGATCATGCAGTGGAAGAAGACAGAGAAAAAGTTTCAAAATACGCTGGTTCTTCGGTGATCAAAATATGGAGTGACAACAGAATAAAGGTTCTTCGGGAATAGAAATTCTGAACCTTTTTGTTTATTTTTTAGAGTCTTGTCAGTTCATATCGGCAGGATTTCTTTTTTTTAATTCTATCTTTGCAAACTCAACTCATAAATTATTTGCTATGAATCATCAGGAATTTGCTCAAATGTGGGTTAATGCATGGAATTCTCATGATTTAGAGACTATTCTTACCCATTATTCGGATGATATTGAGATTACAACTCCCATGATTGCGATGGCTACAGGTGGTAAAGAAAGTTCTTTGAAGGGAAAAGAAGCTGTCCGTGAATATTGGAGAAAGGCATTGGAAAAATTCCCAAATCTCCATTTTGATCTTATTCATTCTACAGCGGGAGTAGATTCAGCAGCATTATTTTATAAGTCGATTATGGATAAACATGCTGTTGAAGTCATGTTTTTTAATGAAGATGGAAAAATTAATAAAATGTATGCTCATTATGATTAATGGGTTACATGCGTAGAAATTGTCACTATTATTAACGATGAAAATTAATCTTAATCAAAATAAGAATTTAAAACTTTTTAAAATAATTTCTGAAGCAGCAGAGAGGAATAACCAGTCCGTGTATATTGTGGGTGGTTATGTACGTGACCTTCTGATGAACAGAAAAGCTTCTACAGATATAGACTTTGTAACAGAACAAAGCGGTATAGAGCTTGCTCAAAATGTAGCTCAGGATATAGATCCTAAATTAAAGGTTTCCGTATTCAAAACTTATGGAACAGCAATGATTAAGTATAAAGAACTTGATCTTGAATTTGTGGGAGCAAGAAAGGAAAGCTATACCGAAAACAGCCGAAAACCGGAAGTAGAAGGTGGAAGCCTTGAAGATGACCAGAAAAGAAGGGATTTCACCATCAATGCGATGGCTATTTCTTTAAATAAAGATAATTTCGGAGAACTGATTGATCCGTTCAATGGGGTTGAAGATCTTGAGAATGGAATTTTAAGAACTCCTTTGGAACCGGCTCAAACCTATTCTGATGATCCGTTGAGAATGATGAGAGCGGTACGTTTTGCTTCAACTTTAAATTTTAAAATTGAGGAAAACTCTCTGCAGGCTATCCAGCAGGAAGCGGAAAGAATCAAGATTGTTTCTATGGAAAGAATCATGGTAGAATTCAACAAGATTATGCTTTCTGAAAAACCGTCTGTCGGATTGAGGCTCATGGAGCAAACCGGTCTTATGAAGCTGATTATTCCAGAGCTGATCGAACTTAAAGGAGTGGAAGAAGTGGAAGGACAAACCCACAAAGATAACTTTTACCATACTTTAGAAGTTGTAGATAATATTTCTGTGAATACAGATAATCTTTGGCTTCGTTGGTCTGCCTTACTCCATGATATTGGTAAAGCTCCTACAAAAAAGTTTGTAGAAGGAACAGGATGGACTTTTCATGGACATGAGTTTTTAGGTTCAAAAATGGTTAAAAACCTTTTCCAGAGATTGAAATTACCTTTGGGAAGTGATATGAAATATGTTCAGAAAATGGTAAAACTTTCATCGCGACCTATTGCCCTGATCACTGATGATGCTTCAGATGCTGCATTGAGAAGACTTTTATTTGATGCCGGTGAAAACCTTGAAGATCTTTTTACCCTTTGTAAAGCTGACATTACAACTAAAAACTCCAAGAAACAGGAAAAGTTCAAAAGAAACTTTGAATATGTAGCGGTGAAGATCAAAGAAGTGGAAGAAAAAGATCAGGTAAGAAAC
Organism: Chryseobacterium sp. D764; assembly: GCF_019317325.1. NCBI lineage: Bacteria > Pseudomonadati > Bacteroidota > Flavobacteriia > Flavobacteriales > Weeksellaceae > Chryseobacterium > Chryseobacterium sp. D764. The sequence continues at coordinate 2,078,903 of NZ_CP079219.1, forward strand.
TTCCAGCCGCCTATTACTGGTGAAGAGATTATGCAAATGTTTAATCTTAAGCCAGGCCGTGAAATTGGTATTTTGAAAGAGAAAGTAAAAGAAGCCATTCTGGAAGGTGAAATTCCCAATGAAAAAGAGGAAGCCACAAAATTTGTGATTGCTGAAGCGGAAAAACTGGGATTAACAATCTAATTCAATCTATAGCTAATATAAAAGCCCGGCGGGATGTTCCATCCCGCCGGTTTTTTTATTTTCACAAGGAAAACAAAGCCGGCCGGTTTCAAAAGAAACCGGCCGGAAAAAAACACAAATGATGAAAAAATAAAAAATTATTTTTTTATATACTGTGAAGTATTATGGATTCAGGTAAGTACCGTTAGCACCAAGACCTCCAGTTTTAATGGATCCCATCTTGCTCCCTGTAGCTGCTGAATATATTACCATTTCACTTTCTTCTGTAAACTTCTTAACGTCTGATGCAAAGATTCTTCCATCAATAACATTAAATCCATAAAGCGTATAATAAGGTCCACCATCCGCTGCTGTTAATAACGGACTTGCAGGAACTGTTGGTGTAGCTAAGCTTGTTGTATATACTTTATTGACAGAGCTGAAATAGAACTTATCGTTATCAATCTGAAGATTTGTAGCATTTGGAATTCCTGTCAAAGTAATTACCGGTGTTATAATTCCTGCGCTCGTAATCTTGTAGATATAAGAATCTGTAGCTGTTGAAGAAATTGTGTAAACATTGGATTTGTAAGATACAGTGTTTCCAATCTGACCATTCGGAATGGAAATTTCAGTTTTGCTATCGTTGGAAGTATTGATATACGTAATCTTATTTCCAAATCCTGATGAAGCATTCTGTACGAAAACATTTCCTCCTGCTTCTACTGTTTTATCAGAAACATCAGCCATGTTGATTTTACTTACAAATGAATAATCAGAAGCTTTATATTTCGTTACACTTTGAGTATGAGCAATGAAATTGGTGTTGGCAACATAAATAAATCCATTCGCAAAAGTAATTCCTCTTGGATTATCAAGCTGATCTGAAATGACTGCTAATTTCTTAAATGTATAACGGTCTACTACAACAATTTTGTTCGAGTTGTTTATCACAAGATAAGCCTTATTTCCGTCAAGACCAATGGTCTGAAGAACGTCACCTAAGATTTCTTTACTATTGTTATAACCATATACATCGTCCTGCTTCAGGCTTAAATCTCTTGTAAGAAATGTTACTTTAGCCCCCTGGCTGTTGAAGTTACCTTCATTAGAGATAAAATATCCGTTCTGGTAAGTGATCGGAGACATTTCAAACTCTGCAGAGTCACTTGTACATGAAGACATGTTAAACAATAAAACCACTGCAAATAATACAGTTAAAAGTTTAGTTATTCTCATAATTTATTCAATTTAATTTTTTAAAAATTTATTGCCGCATACACACTATAGTTTCTTTTCGGTAAAGGATAAAAAGAAACCGTTTTATAATAAGTATTCGTTAGATTATTCACTTTAAATCCTAAAGTATACTTTTTTGCCAGTGTTGCTGAAACTCCCATATTTAAAAGAAAATAAGGATCTATTGCTTCTGATCTTTTTTCATCACTTGTAGTGTAAGTAACGCCATTCACCAGTCCCTGTGCGAAAAACTTAAAGAAACCGTATTCATAATCTACATTGGCCATTCCTCTGTGCATGGGAACATAAGGTCTTTGCATTTTAGTTTCCTTATCAATAGATTTTGCATAATAGTATCCGGCATTAGCCCGGATTTTATGATTTCCCAATTGTTTGCTGAAAGACAATTGAGATTCCAATCCGTAAGATTCAGATTTATTGACATTAAATGCCTGCCAATACCCCAAAGCAGTAGGCAGCCATACAATAAGATCTGTAATGTTCATATAATAAGGAGACAAAGTAAGTCTGAAATCTCCTACTTTGAACTCATTCACCATATCAAACTGGGTAGACGTTTCCGGTCTCAGATCTTTATTTCCTCCCGGCTCATAATAAATATCATTAAATGACGGATATCTGAAGTTTTTTGACACGTTAACGCTTACATCATACCATTTTGCGGCACTCCATTTTCCAGAGAATGAATACATAAACGGAGACTTCACATCTTCCACAAAATCTTTCTTAAATCCACCCTCAAAACGCAGGTCTTTAGTAGCAAAATACCTCAGCAACCCGGAAACAGAGCCAATATTTCTACTGACACTGGATATTCCGCTCTGATATCCTTCACCTTTATTGATCTGAAATTCTCCGATAAGATTAAAATTCCACTTAGAATTCAGAAAATAATTGAAATCATTTTTAAAGATATAGTTTTTCCCTGTTCCCCCACTTGATTTAGGCTGGTTTAACGAACCGAAATACTGAAAGTTTTCTTCTGTATAGGCCGCTTTAAAAGAGTTGCTGAACTTAGTTTTATTCCAGTCCCAGGAAAGAAGGCTTCTTATACTTTGAGTTTTATATTTTGTTTTTGTTCCCGTTTCTTCATACACAGGATAATGCTGTGAAGAATCGAAAAACTGGCTTTGCCACGAAATTTTATGATCGTTGGTTATTTTATAGGATGCACCTGCATTGAATGTGGTATTATAGTAATTTCCATTTCTGTTGATATACTTCAGATCGCTTACCTCATAATTGTTTTCACTTACAGAATAATTTCCGGAAGCTTTAAAACTGAACTTATCATTGCTGTAAGAACCTTTTACAAAATTATTATAGGTATTAAAGGAAGCCACCTCAGAAAATAAAGAACCATGGAAACCTTTATTAAAATCAAGGGTATTATTCAGGTGAATACTTCCCCCAATGGCACCACTTCCATAGACTACACTTCCACCGCCGGCTTTTATACCGATCTGATCATAGCCAAACAAAGCAATATTATTGATATCTCCCTGTCCTAAAAAACTGGAGTTGATATTAATCCCATTCCATACAAATGCAGTCTGCTGAGCGGTAGTACCCCGGAAAGATGGTGAAGAAACAGCCCCTCGGCCATTTTCTTTGATAAAAACCTGTGACTGAAATCTCAGGAGCTCTGAAAGATTACTGGAGTTTTTCTCGGCCTCTTCTGCCGAAATTATTTTTACGGGATGAAAAAGTTTCACCCTATTCATCTGGTTGTCGAAGACATAAATAGTGTCTATGGTTTTCTCTTGTCCAAAAAGAAAACAGCCATAAGATGAAAAAAGCAGTACTAAAGATCTTTTTATATCCATACTTTTTTACTTTTCCTCCGAAAGCAATATGTTTTTTGATTATAATGTTGGCAGGTCTCCTGACTTTCGCATTCTGCTCCTTCCCGTTTTAGACAGTGGTTGTTTGCAGAAACTTTTATTGCGATTTACAGTTGCGGGGACAGTATGGGAGTTACACCCAATTCCCTTTTCATTCCAAAATACTGGAAACCAAAATTTTTGCAAAGATAGTTTTTTATATGTATTTGCCAAAAAACCGGCTTTTACATCAAAAATTTCAGACTTTTGCAAATAAAAAACAGCCGCTTTCAAAATTGAAAACGGCCATCATCCCACTACTTTACTATTTATATATGTTATTTTTTAATGAATTTATAAGCTTGTTTTTCTCCTTTCACAGAGTATTGCAGAATATAATATCCTTTTGATAAAGATGAAACATCAATTTGTCCTTCCACAGTATTGAATGATTTCACCCTTTGCCCAACCATATTATAGATTTCTGCTTTTTCTATTTTTCCTGTTCCTTTAAAATAAAGCACATCAGTTACAGGATTAGGATAAATGCCAACACTGTTTTTCTCTTTCACGGTATCATTTACTGATAAGAATTCAGAAGTATCCAGATAAAAAGCAACTATTTGACCTGAAGCATTCGTCCCTGATCCGGCAATTTTCTTTCCGTCTTGTGAAATCGCCAGAGGAAGTCCCATCGTTACTCCATTCGTTGCAATTCCTAAGGATACTGCATAATCATTCAGATTAATTCTTCCGGCAGATGCAGTCCAGATAAAACCTTCTCCCGACATTGGAGGTGCTCCAAATGCTCTGTAAAAACCAATAACTCGTGTTCCATCAGCTGAAATTCCTGTAGCTCCTCCTTTGAAATTGAACGAAGCATTAGGATGTGTTATATAAGTCAGCCCGCTTGTAGCATTCCAAACATAAGGATTAGGATTTGCAGATCCTATAATGGTATTTCCGTCAGCCGAAATTCCGCCTGCTTCTCCTACATTATTCCCGTTATTATCTGTAATAAAACTTTCTACTCCATCCTGCCATTTTGCACCGCTTCTTGTTCCGGTTGGCTCATCCTGCCACCCTACAATCACGGTTCCTGCCGCATTGATTGCATTTGCCCTGGAACTGCGTCCGGAAACTATACTTCCCAGGTCAACCATTCCGTTTACGTCATCCCATTTCACAGCATGTGCGTTCGCAGCAGTAAGAAATCCTAACCCTACAATAGTATTTCCGTTAGGTGACATTCCCCATGTAGAACTTACACTGCCGTCCCAACCGGTAGGAACCAGCCCTCCTCTGTTTACCCATGTGGAAGTAGCTACGTCATAAGTTGATATTTCATTAAATCCTGTTGCAGAATTTGTAACAGAAGATGATATTTTGGTTCCATCGTTTGAAACAATCGTTCTCCCTGCGGCTGGATATCCGTTTGATATTGAACCTATCTGTACAAGTCCGCCTGCTGCATTCCATTTATATACTCCTCCTGCACTTGTATGCATACTTACTACTCCATTATCTGAAACTGCACCTACATTATAATTTCCCAGCCCTATTACTGTAAGCTGTGCTGCTGCAAAACTAAATTTCAGAAAAAGACAAGCCGTCAATATTTTTATTGACATTCTGTAAAAATTTTTCATATTTTATTATATTTAGCGTTCCGAATTGGTGAAAACAATATTAATACAATATTTACCCTATCCAAAGAAATAGACTTTCATAATTCGTGAATTTTAAAAGAGTTTAATTTTTAAACAAATAATAATCAATTAGATACAAAACATCATTTTGAATATGGATTTTACCCGAACTATTCAAAAAAGCACAAAAAACAAACTATCAAGACAAAAATTATTTCAAAATAGCAGAAAAATATTACTGTTTATTTTCATTTGCTGTTCTTTTATTACCAGTGGACAGTCAGGTCCGGACTTTAATATTTTGGCAGATAAGGCATTTCTGAAATTGTATCAGAATTCTGACGAATGCATCAGCTATACTCAGGGAATCCTCGTAAGTGATCAGAATACAGAGCATAAAATTGTACTGCAAAACATTATTTCACAGGCTTTTGCTATGAAAGGCGATTACATACAATCTGTGAATATTTTTGCGCAGAAAGAAGATGCCGATCCGAAAAATGAACTTTCTTATTTTATGCAGGTTTTCAGTGATTATAATCTTGCTGACCAATACCAAAATCTGAGTCTGTACAATCAGTCAAAAAGAATTATTACCCATCTTTTATCTGATCAAAAGCTTCTTAAAAGTAATGATGCCACATTACGAATAACCACAGCAAAGCTGTACCAACTGCAAGCTTTGAACTCAGGAATCAATAGAGATTATACTGCAGCATTCAAAAACCTTGATAAAAGTAATCAGTACCTCAGCGATCATAATGAAGAAAACAGAATATTAAAAATGGAAAACAGAATTTTCCGTTCTTCTTATCTCCTAAAACAAAATAGACTTGTTGAATATAAAGCGCTTATAGAAAATATTATTTCTGATCTTGAGCACCAGACCAATCAACCATTTCTTTTAGGTTTAGCTTATGAGAATCTGTCCCAATATTATTTTTTGAAACAGGATTACACAACATCTGTTGAGAAACTGGAAGCTGGACTCTTTTTGATTGAAGATCTGTCTTTTAATAATTTAAAAATTAAAATTTACGAATCATTATCCCGCAACTATTATGCACTTCATGATGATGTAAAATATCATCAATACAATAAACTCTATAATGATTTAAAAACAAAAACCGATGCAAGCTCGAAAGAAGGAATACGATATATTGTAAAACTTGTTGAAACCAATCAGAATAAAAATATTGAATTTCAAAAACTGATGTTCCTTAGGTCCTTCTTACCTCTGGCTCTCATTCTATTCCTGATTATTATTGGCCTGTCCATCTATTTTTTAATTATTAAAAGCAAAAATAAAGATTTAAAAAAGCAGTTTGATTTCTTTAAAAAACAGAGCAATGAGAAACCTCAACCCATTTTATTAAATAAAGCTTCTACAACAGCAAAAGATGTCGGTTTCAACAAAATATCGAGGGAAAAAGAAGATGAAATCCTTCAGAAACTTGAAGAGTTTGAAAAATCCAACGGATATCTGAATAAAAATATGTCCTTATCTATGCTTTCCTCTCAAATGGAAATTAATACAAAATACCTTTCTGAAGTCATCAACAACAAAGAGAAAAATTTCAATGGATACATTAACAAACTAAGGATCAATCATATTGTACAGCTATTAAGGAATGATTCCACTTTTCTTAATTATAAAGTAAGCTATCTTGCAGAATATTCAGGGTTCTCATCACACAGTGCCTTTACAACCGTTTTCAAATCCGTCACCGGAATGTCTCCCAATGCCTATATTCAGGAAATCAGTAAAACCAAAACCGTATGAAATCACTTTTAAAAATATGGCCACTGCTCCTGGTATCCTTTTGTATTTTCACAAAGGCTCAAAAGACACCGGATAGTGTCTTAATGAAAAAGGCCAGGCTTGAAATTTATGACAATCCTGATAATACAATTAAAATTGGGGAACGGCTGTTAAAGAAATCTCATGATGTCAAAACTTCTATCCAACTTTATAAGCTTCTTTCCACAGCTCATATTGCCAAAAGAAACTTTGAGGAATCATTAAGATATATTATGAAGGCAAAGGAACTTTCCCAGAAAACCAATGATCCCTGGAGTCATGCAGAAGTTCTTATCTCTGTCGCAATACAATATCAGCAGATGGAACTTTTCAGCAAGAGCCTTGAAACGCTGAATGAAGCGGACCAGTATATTGCTAAAATCCCGGACAAAAATCCCTTGAAATATGTTGAAACCGCTACAAGCTATGCCATAAGAGGAATGATTTACAAGAGCCAGTCCAATTCAGAAATTGCATTGGAAAAGTTTTTAATTTCAATCCAGAATTTTGAAAAAGTACCTGTAAAGAAAACTACCAATTCCAACATGAGTGTGGTCTTATACAATATCGGGTATTGTTATCTTAATCTCAATCAAATTGATAAAGCACAGGAAGCTTTTATGGAATCTTTAAACTATGCCCGGAAGAATTACTCTAAAAGTCTGGAAGCTTTTGCCTTAAAAGGAATTGCCGAAATACACAAGAAAAAACATGAAAATCAACCTGCTATAAACCTTTTGTTAAAAGCAGAAAATCTTTGTAAAAATATAGGAGATATCACCCTGAATGAAGGAATCTACAAGGAATTGGCAGAAAATCATCTTGCCATGGGACAACAGAATCTTTACCAGCAGTATAATAAAAAACACCTGGAAATGCGCTTTAAAAGAAAACAAAATGAACTGAAATCCATTAACCAGGTCATTGACAATCATAATAAGGAAACCTCTTTAAAAAGTGAAAAACTGAAATCCTATTATCGTTATATTAAAATTGGCTCTGTACTGCTGGGATGTATTTTTATAGTTATCCTTTTATATTCTATTATAAAAATCAGAAAACAGAATAAGAATTTTCATAAAGAGATACAGCAAATGATAAGAACATCATAAGCTATGAAAACAAAAAAGCATTCCAAACTGGAATGCTTTTTTATAATGTATAATTTCAGCTTATCTACCGATAACTTCTGTAATTGGATTTCCTACATTTCCACTTGGGAACTGAATTTTCAGTAAAGAAGATACCGTAGGAGCAATATCAGTCATGTGATATTCTTTATTGCTTTCTCCCTGCTTCACTCCCCATCCCATAAAGATCAATGGAATATGTGAATCATAAGAGTTCCATACACTGTGTGTAGTTCCTGTTTTAGAATATGGAGGAAGCATAGAATCATGAGAAATCAACTGAATATCTCCGCTTCTCTGTCTGTTGATTCCGTTGATAATTCTTTGTTTGATGGGCTCCGGAATGCTTGACTCCTGAACTTTATCTACAGAAACAGCATATAAAACAGTAGGATCTTTCTCAATTTCTTTTACTGCAAAGTTTCTTACATCATCCAATTCAAGTTTGCTGTCTGCCAATACTTTTCTGTCGAAATAAATCTGATAGTTATCAATCGCATTGATCAGTTTATCTGCTCCGAATTTATCTTTTAGCTTTTGGTTCAGATTTTTTTCAGCATCTTCTCCGAAGAAACCTGTAGGAATTTTATGTTCTTTAAGAAATCCTACAGAATGCGCTCCACCATGGTCTGCAGAAAGGAAAACAGTGTATTCTCCTTTTCCTACTTTTGAATCTAAATAATTGAAGAATTCAGCTAAATCCTGGTCTAATCTGATATAAACATCTTCTACTTCAATAGAATTTGGTCCGAATTTATGTCCTGCATAATCTGTAGAAGCAAGGTTGATAGCTAAAAAGTCTGTAATATTATCTCCACCCAGTTTTTCACCCTCTACAGAAGCTTCTGCCAACTTCAATGTCAATGTGTTTCCGAAAGGAGTATAACGGATATTATCTTTTTTAGTCTGATAATCCTTTGCTAAGTTGCTGTAAGGGAATGTAGGTGTTTTTGCGCTTCCCAGCAGCCCTTCCCATGAAGAGTTGTCCGGTGCACTTTCTGTATATTGGTTGATCGGAAGTAAGGTATTCCAACCGTTTGCTACTAATTTTTCAGGAAGATTCTGAGCATTGAATGATTTTACCCATTGAGGCAGGTCATTCATATACCAGGTACTGGTAATGAAATTTCCTGTGCTGTCATCAAACCAGAAAGCTCCGTTTGGAGTGTGCCCTGCAGGAAGAATAGAAGCACGGTCTTTCAAAGAAACACCCACTACTTTTCCCTGGAAGTTGGTCGCCAGTCTCAATTCGTCAGTTACTGTAGTAGACCAAAGATTTTTTGGTGAGTGGCTTCCGATTTTTGTATTGGTTGTTCCTACTGGCTGAACGCTCTCATCTGCAGTACAGTAAACCCCTTTTCCGGTCTCTTTATCTGTCCAGTCGTTTCCTGCAATCCCATGAATTGCCGGTACAGATCCTGTATAGATACAAGTGTGTCCCAAAGCTGTAATGGTAGGCACATAAGGAATGTGTACGTTATTCAAAGAGTATCCTGTATTCAAAAGTCTCTTAAAACCGTCATTCCCATACTTACCATAAAAACGGTATAAATAGTCCCAACGCATCTGGTCTACTACCAGACCAACGACTAATTTGGGTCTTTCCAGTTGAGTATTTCTGTTCTTCTGCGCATTGATTGTAACTACGGACAATAATGTAGCTGCCGCAATTGAAATGTTCCTAAGCATCCAAGTAAATTTTTATTGCCTACAAATTTAAGGGTTTTGAAAGTTTTGGAGTGTGAAATTTTATTTAATTTTGATTATTGTACAATTCATCAATCAACCTTCTATGATTTTAGGCGTATACTGGTATTTCAAATTTCCGGATCATCTATATGACTTTACGTTTTTCAAATTTTATCCGGGATTTGGTGGACATGCCGATACTCCTGCTGAACTGGCAGCGAAAGTTCAGGTTGAAAACACAAATGATTTCCTCATAAAGTTGGAAAAACTGAAAGCAAACTTCAGACAGATACATTTACAGGTAAACATCAATGAAAATCAACTGATCATTACTATTGGAGATTATCAGCTTTTTGACTTTCATTTTCAGTTTGTAACAGAAATTGAAAAATTATTGATTTGTGAAAATGCTCTATTACTAAATTCAGGCATTCCCTTTACTATTCAATCCAGTAAAAGCTATCCTCCGAAAAGAGAAGCTTTCAAAAATATTGAACACCGGTTTATTCAGATGGTGGGTTCAGATTTAAAAAAAAGTAATGCTGAAAATTATATGGTCAGAATTGACTGCAACCTTCCTGCACAGCATAAACAAAATCTTATTAATGACTTAGTGCAGATTTGCCAGGAAGAAAATCTCAATGTCTTCTACTATAATGATTTCAATTTTAATGATCATTGTAATTTGATGCTTTTTTTCAGCAATGGTAGGCAGAAAAAAGAGAATATCCAAAAGGTGGATATCAATTCCTTTGGAAGCAAAGTTCGGCAGCTTGCCCAGAAATACCCTCTTTATTTCGGACATTTCGGAAGCTTCAAAGAATATCCTTTACATGGTCTCCATATAAAATTGATGGTGGATGAAGAGTATATTATTAACAAAAAATAAAACCATTTTAATTCAATACTATGATTAAATTCAAATATGTCATTCTGTACGTGGAAAATGTAGAACAATCTATTAATTTTTATAAAAATACTTTTGATTCTGAAATAAAATTCATCACCCCGGAAAAAGATTATGGAGAACTCCTGACCGGAGAAACTACGCTATCATTTGCCTCTGTAAGCCTTGCAGGTTCAAATATTAAAAAAGGTTTTTTAACTTCAAAAACGGAAGATAAACCTTTCGGAATAGAACTGGGTTTTACCACAGATAATGTAGAAGCCTTAGTAGAAAAAGCAATAAAAAACGGGGCTATTCTTTATGAAGATATTTCGGTAAAACCCTGGGGGCAAAAAACAGCTTACATCAAAGATCTTGATAATTATCTGATAGAAATCTGTACTGAAATTCAATAAGCTTAAAATATCTGATGTGGAAATAAAAAAATTACAAAAATTAGAATCCAACCCAAGCTTAAACTGGGGGCATAATGGCTATACAACGGAAATAATATATTCTGTTTCTTCGATTGAATTTGGAGGTTCTTTTGAGTTTAACTTAAAAGAAAAATCTTTCCCTTACAACAAAATATGGGAAACAACTTCTGAAGATCTGGAAGAACTCAATGCCTTTATCGAACAAGGAAATTCTTTTGGTGCTTTTGCAGATGAACAACTTACAGGCTGGATCATCTGTGAACACAGGACATGGAACAACAGTTTTTATATTGAAAACATCCTGATCGATGAAAAACACAGACGACAGGGAATTGGCATTATGCTGATTAAAAGTGCTCTTAAACAGGCAAGGAAACTAAACTGCAGGGTAATTGAACTGGAAACACAAAACACAAATTATCCAGCCATCCAGTTTTACAGAAGAATGGGATTCAATATTACCGGACTGAACACAAGACTGTATGAAAATGCAGAAGAAATTGCTCTTTTTATGACCTTAGACCTTGATTAAATCTATGATAAAATAAATACTATCTTAAAATCTACATCCATATTAATTAAAACACTTGCTGGTGTGTTAAAAATTTTATACATTAGTTATCAACAAATTAAAACATGATTACTATGAAAAATTTAAAAAAATTAAAGAGAAATCAGCTTGTGATGATCAGTGGTGGTGACACTCCTTATGCATTATGTGATATGGATGGCAATTGCCCACCAACAATAGGCTCTTACTATTGCAGTGATGGAACCTGCTACAGAGTTTCCGGCGGCGGCGGTGGCAACCCTGGATGTAATGAACCAATGCGTCTTTGCCAGGAATGGGAAACAGGATGCGGATGCGTTTATATGTAAAATATTCTTGTTAGATAAAATTTTGTTGAGGGCGGTTTTTACCGCTCTTTTTTATGACCTGTTGCTAAGGTATAATCTCCGGCAATTTCATTAATTTCGCAAAAAACAGAATTTCTCAATATCATGGAAAATCTTCTGAAATATATCAGATTACTCACTCCATTTTCGGACAAAAGCTGGGAAATACTTCAACCCGCTCTATCGGAAAGGAATTACAGGAAAAATGAACTGATGTTACAGAAAGATGAAGTCTGCAACACTTTATTTTATATCGATAATGGGTTTTGCAAAAGCTATTATGAAATAGACGGAGATATCAAAAACACCGGGTTTTTCTTTGAAAATGAAATCGTCACCAATATCAGCAGCTTTGGGAACGGTCAAAAATCTGAATTTAATATCATCGCTTGTGAAGACCTGCATGTTGTTATCTTTGATAAAACAAAACTATTTGAAGCAGCCAGAAATGCACCCGAAATTGAAACTTTAGGACGCCATTGTATTCGCCAGTTTGCATCCAGACAAGAAGAATTTTCAAATCTGTTCAAACTTTATACAGCAAAACAAAGACTGGAATATATTGAATCCAAGCATCCGGAAATGCTGCAACGTATCTCGCTCACTCAGCTGGCTTCATTTCTTGGAGTAGCAAGAGAAACATTAAGCAGAATCCGGAAACGAAGAATTACCCGTTAATACATTACATCCAAAACTATATATATGAAAACACTAATCTGGCAGGGAATTCTTTACCAATCTCTTGAATATTTTAATTTACTATCTGATGATAAAAGCTATACTGCAGAATCAAAAATCATTGGTTGCTATGAAGATAAAATCTTTGCTGTAAACTACAGCATTCTTATTGATAAAAACTGGATTGTTCAGGATTTTTTGATCGAATCCGAGATCAATACTATTAAAAGCAAACTTGCAGGAAAAAGAATACAGGATCAATGGGAAATCAACAATACCATAAGCCCTGAACTCAATGGTTGTGAGTTTATAGACATTTCCCTCACTCCATTTACCAATACTTTACCGATCAACAATTTAAAACTGCAGGAAAGTATTTCTCAAAAAATTGATGTTCTTTATATTGATATATTAAATCAGCAAATCAGGCCTGTTCAACAAGAATATACAAGGACAGCATCCCATAAATATCTGTATGAAAATATTGAAAATGATTTTAAAGCTGAAATTTCAGTCGATGAAATGGGATTAGTCATTAGCTATCCAGAATTATTTGAGAAAATCGCTGAACTCTAATCTCATAATTTTTTAATCTTAGTAATAAACATCCCTTTACAATTGTTATTACTATATGAAAACAATTTCTTTCCTACTCTTTTTGTTCATATCTCTGGCTGTCGTTTCAGCTCAGAATCATCATTCTGAAGGTTTTTATGAAACTTCAGATCATGTAAAGATCAAATACAAAGTCTCCGGAAAAGGAGAAGCCTGTTTCTATGTTCCCGGAGGTCCCGGGCAGGGCTATCCCTCTTTTGAACTGATGGGAGGGAATAATCTGGAAAAAAGCATGCAGATGGTTTATATGGATCAGCGGGGTTCCGGCGCATCCGGCACTTCGGAAAACTATCATCTCGATAAAATGGTTCAGGATATAGAAGAAATGAGACAACATCTCCATTTGAAAAAAATCTTTCTGCTGGCCCACTCCTTTGGGGGAATCATTGCCGTCAGTTATGCAAAAAAATATCCTCAGCATACGAAAGGACTCATTCTGGCGAATGTTACCTTACATTTCCTGAATGATGAATCAGTCAAAGAACAGATTGAATATGGGAACAGTCTTTTACATACAAAAACCAGGGCTGTTTCTAAAGACAGTCTTTCATCAGAACTTTCAAAAATCAGCAGTGCGTTAAGGAAAAAAAGAATCGGATATAAATTTCTGACCGAAGATATTGAAACTATAAAAGAATCTGATAAGATTGACTCTCTTCATCCCCGAATTATCGACTTTGGAATGGCAGTCATCTCAAAACCCAAAGATTTCCCGGAATATTATGCCGATTACGCTCCTATCACAAAAGATATTCATGTTCCTGTATTGATTATTACCGGAAAAAAAGATAAAGCAGTAGGAACCCAGCACTATAAAACATTTAGTTTTCCCAATCAGAAAATAGTTTCTATTGATGGCGGGCATCTTTTGTACTATGAAAAAAATAAAGAATTTGTGAATGCTGTCAGTCAGTTTGTGAATACTGCAAAGTGATATTGTATTGACTATTTTACAGATATTAAGTTTTTGGCGCGGCCTCCGGCCGCGCCAAAAACTTAATCAATATTCAAAGATTAAAAACAAACCCGGCTGTTTCATTTGAAACAGCCGGGTTTTATCTATTTTAATTCCTGATTAAAAGCAGGCAATCATTAAAATTTAAGATCTCCATTCACTTCTCTTACTGCATTAGCAGCTTCAGCGAATTTCAATTGCTCCTCAGCAGTCAATGTTACGTTTACAATTGATTCTACTCCGTTTGCTCCAATGATTGCTGGAACACCAAGACAGATATCATTTTGACCGTATTCTCCTTCAAGCATTAAAGAACAAGGGATCATTTTCTTCTGGTCACATGCAATCGCCTGAACCATTACAGAAACTGCTGCACCTGGAGCATACCAAGCTGAAGTTCCTAATAATTTCGTAAGAGTAGCTCCTCCTACTTTAGTTTCTTCGATTACATATTTTTGTTGATCTTCACTTAAGAATTCAGTTACAGGAACACCGTTTCTTGTAGCTTTGCTCAATAACGGAAGCATACCTGTATCACTGTGAGCAGCAATTACCATACCGTCAACATCAGAAATTGGAGCTTCTAATGCTTCAGCCAATCTGTATTTGAATCTTGCAGAGTCTAATGCACCACCCATTCCGATGATTTTGTGCTTAGGAAGACCTGAAGTCTTGTGAACAAGGTAAGCCATAGTATCCATTGGGTTAGAAACCACGATGATGATTACTTCCGGAGAATGTTTTACTAAGTTTTCAGTAACTTCTTTCACGATACCAGCATTGATACCGATCAATTCTTCTCTTGTCATTCCAGGTTTTCTAGGAATTCCTGAAGTGATTACTGCTACATGAGAACCTGCAGTTTTGCTGTAATCTCCTGTTGTACCCGTAATTTTTGTATCAAATCCGTTAAGAGATGCTGTCTGCATCAAATCCATTGCTTTCCCTTCAGCAAACCCTTCTTTAATGTCTACCAAAACTACTTCTGAACAGAAGTTCTTCATTGCGATGTATTCCGCACAGCTTGCTCCTACAGCGCCTGCACCTACTACAGTTACTTTCATATTGTTACTTTTTAAAAATTATTTTTGTTAGTTAAGTTTAAATTTGAAACTCCCCAAATTTAACAATTCCTGAAAAAATGCGCAATTTTTCAGGAATTTAATTAGAATTAAAATAAATTAGTTGACGTTCAGTAAAAACGTGTACAGCTTTTTCGCACCAGAAAGCACTTCTTTGTAGTTTTCTTCAGCTACCTCCGTATCCAGAACTTCTTTAAAATTTTTCCACATAGGTCCTGTATTTTCCTGATAACACCCGAAAAAGTTGAATGTAACCTCATCAAAACCTTCCGTTTTGGAAAGCTGTTTGGCAATTACGTTCCCACCAAGGGTAGAACCTTCAATCACATACATAGCTCCTAGCGCTTCATGCTCGTTATTGAACTCCAGGTTATGAGATACTTCCTGATTTTCCAGAGAAAGGCTTTTCAGATCTTTTTCAATAAGTGAAAGCTTTTTTCTTGCATCAAGCTGAAGTTTCTCTGCATATTTCCCGGAAAGACTGCTGAATATTTTGTCTTCACTGTGAAGAAGCATCAGGTAATTGGTATGGATGATTTTTTTATAATCCTCTAAGGTGAAAGTTTTGTTAAAAATCTTTTCAGAATTAAAAAGTTTCTCTGCTGCATCGTGATAATCTGCCGTATTCTGTTTAAGATATTCTGATACCATAAATAACGTTTTAAAAGTTTCTCAAATATAAGGCTTTTTGAACGTTAAAATAAAGGAAGTTCCTTCACTGCTGCTTTCATAATCCACATTTCCTCCTATCCTTTTCATGATACGGTGTACAATGGACAGCCCTACTCCGTTTCCTTTAAATTTCTTCGCATTATCCATCCTGTTGAAGATTTTAAACATCTTATGTTTTTCCTCCTCAGGAATACCGATTCCATTGTCGGAAACTCTGTAAATAATAGTCTGGCCATCTTCTCTCCCTTCAATTTCCACTTTCGGAAGCTCTTTGTGGGAAGAATATTTCACGGCATTATTGATAATATTCAGGAACACCTGATGAAGCATTGTTTTATCAGCCAGTACATCCGGACATTCCTTAATGATGATTTCACTATTTGGACTGCCATAGGTCATCTTGGCATTTTGAGATATTTTTTCAATAGTATGAGCCGTTTTCAGGCTTTCAAGCTGTATTTCACTATGCTTGGCGCGGCTGAGCTGCAGTACATCATGCATCATTTCCGCCATATTATCTATTTCCTCAATAATCGTATTGATCTTGTTTTTGCTTTTTATAGAATCATCAGCAAGATTTCCCAAAAGCATTTGTGCATTCAGTTTCATTACCGTAAGAGGCGTTCCCAGGTCATGCGAAATGGTATAAGAAAAACTGTCAAGTTCATCATTTACCTTTTTCAGCTCATCATTAAGCCTTTTGATTGCATTATAATTTTTGTGTGAGGTTTCTAAAATCAAATCTCTTACCGCCTGTACAGCACTCACATTTCTGGAATTCCATCTTTTAGAATTTCCTTTGATATTTTCTGTAAAAATACGGAAGGAGGTTCTAGGTGATATCATCTGCTTTTCTTCTCCGTTTTGAGAAAAGACACTTATCTTTTTCTCAGGATTCCCGGCCCAGTTGATGTGTTCATCAAACTCTTTCCGGAACCAGATCAGCATTTCATTTTTCTCCTTTTCTATAAAATAAATAACGATACCTGCAGCATTGTCAGACAGATCCAGTTCATCACCGTGCTCTTTAAGAAAGTTACGGCTTACATAGATTCTCTCATTTGTATTCCCCAGTGCCCATTGGACAATTCTGTTGATACTTTCCGGATTAGGAGTTTTACCATCTGTTATGATACTCTCATCCGAAACAATGGCAAGCCCATCCGCCTCAGGCAGATTTCTGATCTCTGTCTTACACTCAATAAGAGAGTCGAACAGGTTATTATGTTTTAAAAACTCCGTTTTAAGCTGAGACACTTTCTCATTCAGTTCCAAACGGTAGTTCAGTTCACTCTTGGATTTAAAAGATGAATAAGCATTAGCAGCCAAAGCTGTAAAAATTCCTGCCTGTACCCTGTCCTCAAGGTCAATATGCTTAGGTTCTACATTCTGGCAGGTTACCAATCCCCAAAGATGATCATCAATAATAATGGAAACACTGAAGCTTGAAGCAGCGCCTGCATTTTTAAGATACTGCCCGTGAACGGGTGACATACCTCTGGATGCTGAGTAAGTAAGGTCAATCTTTTCAGGGCTCCTGCTTAAAATAGGAACCGTATCTGCATATACATTGCTGAAGATTCTTTTTCTTTTTTTCAGATAAAGATCGCGTGCCTGTTTTGGAATATCGGATTCCGGATAATGAAGTCCCAGAAAGCTTTCCATATTCTCATTTTTCTTTTCGGCGATTACTTTTCCTGAACCATCCATCATAAATTTGTAGACCATCATCCGGTCATAGTTTACCACCTTCGACAGGGTTTCCAGAAGATGATTCCAGAGCTCCTTTTCATTATCGATGATATAAAAATTATCGTATTTATTCGAAATTCGTTTATTGGGGTTAATCAGGACTTCTTCAAACTCCATAAAAATATAAAGTTCACTTCTGAAAACAGAAAAATGGTACTCTGTATCACCAATAAAAATCTTATCAAAATAAGTTTCATTCTTCCGTCTGGTAAACTTATCCAATGAAGTATAGATTTCTGAATCAATAATGCTTTGAAAACTTTCCGGAAAGTCAGTAAGCTGCCTTCCGAACAGTTCCTCTGAACTCCCGATTTTAAATATATCCGAAATATTCCTGCTAAAAAAAGTAATGGTACGGGATTCCGCATCAATGCCAATCAAATAACCAAAACTTTGTATAGAACCCGGAATATGGATAGGTTCTTCATGGCATTCTATAAAATTCATATATCTCTTCAGTCTATCTATCAAATATAACGTTTTTTGGAACAGCTTCCTATTTTGTGGTACGTAGATTTTAAACTTCAGTCTATCAAATGTTCAAGAGAAAAATCAGTTTAAAAAAAGGCCGAAAAACACATTAAAATATTCTTCATTTTTTCCCACTTTTAATGTCATATATCTAAAATATACAAAAAAATATCCAATAATCCAATTATCATGCTTTAACTATGATTCATAACATGATTTACACATTATTAACCTTAATAATTATTTTATTTAAACAAATTTATCTAAATTTATATCACCAAATAATGAATATGATCAAAATTAATTGAATTATTCACAATAAATTCAATACAAAATTTAAATTCAAATAATACTATTATGAAAAAGTTCCCATTAATTTTATTTTCTCTGGTCCTCTCTATAGGATTATGGAATCCATCGGAAGCATGCACAAGAGTGGTTTACAAAGGGCCTCAGAATACCGTTATTACAGCCCGTTCTATGGACTGGCGTGACGAAATCCCTGCGAACCTGTGGGTTTTCCCAAAAGGAATAGACCGCAACGGGCAGGTAGGCTCTAAATCTGTAAAATGGAACTCCAAATACGGAAGCCTTATCAGCTCTTCCTGGGATATTGCATCAGCAGACGGAATGAACGAAAAAGGACTGGTTGCCAACCTGCTTTGGTTAGGAGAATCCCAGTACCCGAAATTCGATGGAAAAGGAAGTAAAAAGGGACTTGCCATATCATTATGGGCACAATATTATCTCGATAATTTTGCCACCGTAAAAGAAGCAGTAGAATTTTCACGAAAAGAACCGTTTGTTATTGTAAGTGATTATATTCCGGGAACAGAAAGATTTACAACAGTCCATCTTTCCATTTCCGATGCTTCAGGAGACAATGCTGTATTTGAGTATATTGCCGGTAAACTGGTCATTCATCATGATCCATCTTATACGGTAATGACCAATTCTCCTGTTTTTGAAGAACAGCTGGCCCTTAACAATTACTGGAAAGGAATTCCGGGAACAGTTATGCTTCCGGGAACCAACCGCGCTGCAGACCGCTTTGTACGAGCTTCTTACTATGTGAATGCAATTCCGCAGACTGCCGATACCCGTACAGCGGTGGCCAGTGTTTTCAGTGTCATCAGAAACTGTTCCGTTCCTTACGGAATCACCTCTGCAACAGAGCCTAATATTTCTTCAACAAGATGGCGTTCTGTCTCGGATCAGAAAAACCTGGTGTATTATTTTGAAACGGTTTTCACACCGAATACTTTCTGGGTAGATCTTAAAGATTTCGACCTGAGCTCTAAGGGAAAAGTAATGAAACTGGATCTTAGTAATAATAACACTTACAACGGTAAATCCAACGCAAATTTTAAAGAATCTGCACCGTTCACATTCTTAGGATTAAAATAGATATTTTACCACAAACCGCTTACGCTTATGCAAAAACAATCTGCCCTCAGCAGATGAAAAGACCTAAGTATGCAGCACTATAATTGAATGTGTAGCCACTCCTTTCCTCGGGATAGATGCCAAATCAAAGATTTGACAGATAGTTTAAAATACTTGTCTTTCATTTAAGTGCATGCAGGAAAGTAATGGTAAAATAAAGTTTACAATAAAAAAACAAAAATAGATATGGCCTTTTTTTCGATTAAAAAGAAAAGCCTGATCCTGTGCATGCTGGCCTGTGGGTTATCAGCTTATGCGCAAAATCAGGATTCTCTGAAGACCACCCCACCTCCACAGGAAGAAGACAATGTAAAATATCCGCAGCTGCAGATCAAAGGCCTTTTTCAGGCACGTTATCTCGTGGGGATGTCCAAGGATGTTGATGTCAACGGACTCCATCATACCGATGGTTCCGGAACGGATAATAATTTCATGCTCAAATACATGAGGATTCAGGTACGGGCACAGATCAGTAAACGTACAGAAGTTGTTGTTTTGGCCAACCTTGCCGATTTTAAAAATGATCCTAAAAGCAGAGTTCTTGAAAATGCTTATCTGAAGTACACCTTCAATCCGAAATTAGCAATTACGGTAGGACAGTTCAGACCTTGGTTCGGTATCGAAGAAACTTACCCTATTGATATTATTAAATCTTTAGACTGGTCCAATCAGTATACTGAATTCGGAAAACTGGGCTGGACGAGTTTCCAGATCGGAATGTCTGCTACAGGACAGCTTCAATTAGGAGAAATCCCTTTCCAATATGCTGTTTCGGTAGTCAACGGAAATGGAAAGAATCAAATCAATGACAACGATAACGGAAAACAATATTCTACCCGTCTGGTTTTTGGACTCTCCAAAAAATATAATTTTAACGTAGGACTAAATGCGGGTACCGGGGAAGTTTTTAGCAAAAAAGTATATGCTCTGGGAGTAGATCTGAGTTCACTGATCCAATTTGATCCAAAATGGAGCCTTGATATGCAGCTGGAAGCCAAACAGGCGACCAACCACGTTCTGTACAATTCCATTGCCCCTGAACTACGCCCTGATAATCCTGATCAGTATCTGATTCGAGGAGCTTATTTTCTTCCGAATTTAAGATATGAGATCAACCATAAGAACCTCAGTGCTTTTGAATTATCATGCCGGTACGAATATCTTGATACCAATTTCAGAATGGCTTCCAACCCAAGACAAACGATCACTCCTATGTTCGGATTGGAATTTTTGAAAAATTACGGTGCAAGAATTCAGTTGGGGGTTCAGTTTGACCGTTACAAATATCAGGTGGAAAATACATCACAATACAATAACAATCTATTCATTGTGCAGGTACAGAGTAGATTCTAAACGATTAAATAGTTAGTATCATGAAAGAAATTAATATCAAAAACGTAGCGATTACATTTGTTGTTGCGTTAATCATATGGTTCATTCCTGCTCCGGAAGGTGTTGCTGAGAATGCCTGGCATCTGTTCGCCATCTTTGCGGCAACTATTTTAGGGATTATTCTTAAAGCAGCACCAATGGGTACAATGTGTATGATGGCCATTGGTTTTACAGCCCTTACGCAGGTTGTGGCTCCGGGAGATGCTGGAAAATCTATTACCAAAGCGCTTTCCGGTTTTGGAGATAAAGTAATCTGGCTGATCGGGATTTCATTCTTTATTGCCAGAGGATTTATCAAAACGGGACTTGGAAACCGTATTGCCTTTCTATTCATCAGGATTTTTGGTAAAAGTTCATTGGGATTGGCTTACGGATTAGGACTTGCCGATGTTTGTCTGGCCCCTGCTATTCCGAGTAATACAGCGAGAGGAGGTGGAATTATCTACCCTATCATGAAATCTATGGCTATCAGCTTTGATTCCGTTCCTGAAAAACCTGAAACCCACAGAAAATTAGGATCATTCCTAACGTTGAACAGTTATTATATGAACCTCATCGCTTCTTCTATGTTCCTTACCGGGACAGCAAGTAACCCGATGTGTCAGAAATTTGCAGCGAACCTGGGTATTGATATTACATGGATGTCATGGGCTGCTGCAGGTTTCATTCCTGGTGCGGTAGCCTTCTTTGTCGTTCCTTTGGTATTGTACAAACTATACCCGCCTGAACTGAAAAAAACAGGTGATGCTCCGAAAATGGCAGCTCAGAAATTAAAAGAAATGGGACCTATCTCTAAAAATGAATGGCTGATGTTACTGGCATTTTTCATTCTGTTAGCCCTTTGGATATTTGGCGGAGCACTTTCTATTGATGCAACCACTACTGCATTTATCGGATTAACATTATTGCTGTTAACCTCAGTATTGACCTGGGAGGATGTAAAAAGTGAAAAAGGAGCATGGGATACCATTGTTTGGTTCGCTGTACTGGTGATGATGGCAAGTTCTTTAAATGAACTGGGTTTCATTGGCTGGTTCAGTAACCTTATCAAGGTACAAATTGGAGGTCTGAGCTGGCAGGTAGCTTTCCCGGTTATTATTGTAGTCTATTTCTTCAGTCACTATATTTTTGCCAGTGCTACCGCTCACGTAGCAGCTATGTATGCAGCATTGCTGGGTGTTGGGGTTTCTTTGGGAATTCCTCCTATGCTATTGGCGATGATGCTGGGTTTCATGGGTTCTATTTATGGGGTACTTACCCATTACGGCCATGGCCCGGCTCCGGTATTCTTCGGAAGCGGATATGTAGACCTGAAAGCATGGTGGGTCAGAGGTCTTGAAATAGGGATCGTTCTATTGATCATTTATATGGTTGTAGGAGGATTGTGGATGAAAGTCTTAGGATATTATTAATCATAAAATAAAAAATATGTTATCAACACTGTCAAGAAAAATGCTGATGTGCCTTACAGGACTCTTTTTGGGATTCTTCCTGTTGATTCATTTTCTCGGAAATCTTCAGCTTTTTCTGCCACAAGAACAGGCGCACCTGCAATTTAATGCTTATTCGCATTTTCTATCCGGAAATATTATTATCAAAATAGTTTCTTATGTTTTGTATGCCAGTATTATTCTACATGCTGTAGACGGGCTGATCATTACGTTAAAAAATAAAAAGTCTGGTGGCGGTTATCAGTCGGACAGACGTGGAAGAGCCAGTAAATGGGCTTCCAGAAATATGGGAATTCTCGGGACATTAATCCTGATCTTCCTGGTGATCCATTTCCAGAACTTCTGGTATATCTACAAATTCGGAAATCCGCCTTTGGATGAAAACGGAAATAAGGATCTGTACATTCTGGTAGTGAATGTCTTTAAAGAATGGTGGTACGTTATCATTTATGTTTTATCAATGATTGCTTTATGCTATCACCTGATCCATGGGATACACAGTGCTGTAAGAACATTGGGGCTCTATCACCCTAAGTTTGTACAATGGTTCAAAACTATAGGAATTGCCTATTCAATCATTATCTGTGTAGGTTTTGCATTGATGCCGGTGTATGTATTCTTTACTTATCATTAAACAGAACGGTCATGATTTTAGATTCAAAAATACCACAAGGCCCATTAGAACATAAATGGGATAATTATAAAAAGAAAGCAAAACTCGTTAACCCTGCCAACCGCAAAAAACTGGATGTCATTGTAGTAGGAACAGGACTGGCAGGAAGTTCCATTGCTGCTTCTTTGGGAGAAATGGGATATAATGTTAAATCATTCTGTTTCCAGGACAGCCCGAGAAGAGCACACTCTGTGGCAGCCCAGGGAGGTGTGAATGCTGCAAAAAATTACAAAAACGATGGTGACAGTGTCTACCGGATGTTTGTAGACACACTGAAAGGAGGCGACTTCAGAGCCCGTGAAGCGAATGTATACCGTATGGCAGAGTGCTCTCTGAACCTCATCGATCAGGCCGTAGCTCAAGGTGTACCTTTCGGACGTGAATATGGGGGATATCTGAATAACCGTTCCTTCGGAGGGGTTCAGGTAAGCCGTACTTTTTATGCGAGAGGACAAACAGGGCAACAGCTTCTTCTGGGAGCTTATCAGGCTTTGATGAGACAGGTTGGAAAAGGTTCTGTACAATTGTTTTCAAGACATGAAATGCTTGATCTGGTCACTGTTGATGGGAAAGCCAGAGGAATTATCGTAAGGAATTTAGACACCGGAGACATTGAAAGACATGCAGCCCATGCTGTAGTATTGGCAACGGGAGGTTATGGTAAAATCTATTACCTGTCTACCCTTGCCATGGGATGCAATGGCTCTGCGATCTGGAGAGCTCATAAAAAGGGAGCTTTAATGGCTTCTCCAAGCTGGATTCAGGTGCATCCTACTTCTCTTCCACAATCCGGAGATTATCAGTCTAAACTGACCTTAATGTCTGAATCATTACGTAATGACGGGCGAATCTGGGTCCCATTGAAAGAAGGTGAAAACAGACCTCCGAATAATATTCCCGAAAATGAAAGAGATTATTACCTGGAAAGAAGATATCCGGCTTTCGGAAATCTTGCTCCGAGAGATATTTCTTCCCGTGCAGCAAAAGAAAGAATTGATGCAGGTTTTGGAATCGGGCCTTTGAAAAATGCAGTGTATCTCGATTTTTCAAAAGCAATACAGGAACAGGGGAAAGATAAGATCAGTGAAAAATATGGAAACTTATTCGATATGTATCTGAAAATAACAGGTTATGATGCGTATAAAGAACCTATGATGATCTCTCCGTCTGCACACTTTTCAATGGGTGGACTTTGGATAGATTACGAGCTGATGACTACTATTCCGGGATTGTTTGCCCTAGGTGAAGCTAATTTTGCGGATCACGGAGCCAACAGATTGGGAGCCAATTCTCTTTTACAAGCTTCTGTAGACGGTTATTTCATTGCTCCTTACACCATTGCGAACTATTTGGCAGATGAAATTCATACCGGAAAAATTTCACCGAACACTCCTGAATTTGAACAGGCAGAAAATGCCGTTAAAGAGCAGATTCGTGATTTTATCAGTATTAAAGGAACTAAAACCGTTGATTATTTCCACAAAACATTAGGAAAACTCCTGTATGATTATTGCGGACTGGCCAGAAATGAAGAAGGTCTGAAATATGCCATTCAGGAAATCAGAAAACTGAAAGAGGAATTTTATAAGGATGTAAGGGTTTCCGGGCAGGGAGATAAAATGAATACCGAACTGGAAAAAGCAGGCCGCGTTGCCGATTATTTTGAAATCGGAGAACTGATGTGCTATGATGCCTTAACCCGTAACGAATCGTGCGGAGCGCATTTCCGGGAAGAATTTCAGACTCCGGACGGGGAAGCGATGAGAAATGATGCGGAATACCAGTTTATCTCCGCATGGGCGTGGACAGGTGAAAATGGAGAACCTGAACTGATTAAAGAGCCTTTAACCTTTGAAGAAATTCAGCCAACGGTAAGAAGTTACAAATAAAAACAGAAAATTATGGATTTACATCTTAAGATATGGAGACAGAAAGACAGAAAAAGTGATGGAAAACTGGTGGGCTACGACCTGAAAGGATTGAACTCCCATATGTCTTTCTTAGAAATGCTGGATACCTTAAACGAAAAACTGATCATTGAAGGTGATGAGCCTGTAGAATTTGATCACGACTGCCGTGAAGGAATCTGTGGACAATGTGGAATGATGATTAACGGTATTGCCCATGGTCCTCTGAAAAATACAACCACCTGCCAGCTTCATTTACGGTCTTTTAAAGATGGGGAAACGATTCTGATAGAACCTTTCCGTGCTGAAGCTTTTCCGGTGAAGAAAGATTTAAAAGTAGACCGTTCTGCTTTCGATAGAATTATATCTTCAGGAGGTTTTGTGTCTGTAAACACAGGCCAGGCTCCTGACGCTACAGCCATTCCGGTGACTCACCAGACTGCTGAAGAAGCTTTTGATTCCGCAGCCTGTATCGGATGTGGGGCTTGTGTGGCTACGTGTAAAAACGGAAGTGCAGCATTATTTACCTCTGCAAAAATCACCCATATGGCCCTTCTTCCTCAAGGGAAGGAAGAACGCAGTAAAAGGGTTCTGGATATGGTGGCTCAGATGGACACCGAATTATTCGGGCACTGTTCCAATACAGAAGCCTGCGAAGTGGAATGTCCACAAGGAATTTCCGTACTCAATATCGCCAGAATGAATTTTGAGTATAGCAGAGCTTTATTTTTCAGGAAAAAAGCTTAGATCAATAAAAGAAGAACGCTAAAAATGATAATGTTTGAAAGGGTAAATCTGCAATGCAGGTTTGCTCTTTCTTTTTATGATTTACTTCTGCTCATTCATTATGGCCACAACCCTTGCCGGAGCTGCAGAACCGCCTACAATCTTTAATGGAAATACACAGATTTTAAATCCGGACGGAGGTAATGCACTGAGATTCGTAAGCTGCTCGATGTGTAAATATTCTTTTTCAATTCCTACACGGTGTCCTTCCCAAAAGAATTCAGGATCATTGAGTTCTTTGGCTTTTTTAGCCATATATCTTAAAGGAAGATCCCAGCCCCATTGATCAATTCCCATTACTTTTACGCCCTGGTCAATCAGCCACTCTGTAGCTTCTTTGCTCATTCCTGTACCTTTTTCTACAAAATCTGAAGTTCCCATCATCTTATCTCGGTCAGTTCTGATCAGTACAATATTTCCTTCCTGTATCATGATTCCATTTTTGTCAAGGTCTTTTTTGAGATCATCTACGGTGATAGCCACAAAATCTTCTTTATGAGTACAGTCAATCACAATTCCATCCCCATAACACCATTCCAGAGGAATCTGATCTATGGTTTTTGCCGGTTTACCTTCTACTACTGGACCATAATGCCATGGAGCATCAATATGAGTGGTGGCATGAAGTCCCATATTTTTAATCGTGTCATCTGCCCAGCCCGTCCAGTTTTTAGGAAAAAGTCTTGAGGGCAGTCTTAACGCCAGACGAATCAGCCAATGTGATTTTCTGTGTGCTTTATGTTTGATTTTCACCCTCATGAACCATGGGTCTCCTGCATTATATTGAATGGGTTTTGTCAGATCAACAATTGTCGTTTTCATATGATTTAGCTAATAAAACAAAGATAGCGAATATGATAAAAAGAAGAATAAATGGAATATTTGTTTGAGTTAAGAATCTGATCAGTACATAAAAAAGATCAGCTAATTACTGATCTTTTTCTAATTCTATTGGGTTTTCATATTTTTTATTTTCTTCTCGTTCTTTTTCTCTCTGTCTTACCATTTCCTGACCTTTTATTATTGTCGTTCCATAACTTGCAAGTACAGCAGCAGAATTTGCTTCTGCATTTCTTAATGCTTGTTTTAATTTTTGTTGTGTTGTTTCTATAGCTTCAGTATATCTGTTTTTCTTGATGGTAACTAACTTTCCTTTTAATTTAGATGCAGGTATAGATTTTACCAGTTCAAAATCAAAATCTCCTTTATCATCTGTTATTTTGACAATTAATCCTGGTAATCCACTAAATTTATATGGACCATAAGGCAATGGAATTTCAGGAGAATACCATGCTATCCAGTTTCTTCCTTTAAAGGTAACTTCTGCTTTTTTGCAATTAATTGTATTGATCACTTTAGACTCATTAATAAGTTTCCAATTCTTTATTATTGGTTCTTTATAAGTAAGTAAAGACATTCCAACTAATCTAAAATATTGTATATTTTCATTAGATTGAATTATGGTAAAAGATAAACCTGTTTTTGGAATCACTGTTCCTTTTTTCCAACCAAGAGTGATACTACCATCAGCATTCTTTGTTGCTGTTCCTGAAGCCGTCATTACAGAATCACCCTTAAGTGATATATTACTTGCGAAAAATGCACGGTTATTCCCTATCTGTAATAAAAATTGTTCCTCATGTTTATAATCAGTTCGTAAATCGAATTTAGCTTTTAATTGGTAAGTAAATTCACCATGAAGAGTATCCTGTCTGTATGATTGTGCATAAGATAAAACACTATAAAATAAAATGAATATTTGTATTAGTTTTTTATGGTAATGCATAAGAGATATTTTTCATTATAAAATTGCACTTATAGTCTTAATTTTCACTATAAGTGCATTAATTTAAGCTAATTAGGCTAGATTATTACTAGGACCATAGTGAGAAGCCGACTTACAATAATTTGCTTCAAGAGCTTCAACCCACGCATTTGCTTGCTCTGCTGTCCAATCTTGAGTAGTTGTAGCTTGTACACCGCAAGAAGTTTCAGCATACCAAACTTGACCTCCTTTTACAGATTTAAGGTTTTCACGAGTCATTTTTTTTAATTTTTTCATAAAATATGTTTTTAATCAGGTCTCAAATATATACAACTAACTCATATCTATAGGATATTTTTTATTATGTTAAGCAGTTGTTTATCTGATAAAAACATATTTTTCACTTAAAAAATTTTCGTATAAAATTGAATTGATTTTATCATATTTCCTACACAAAAAGTATTCATTAAAAAAATGCTTTTTATTATTCCTGATTATGTTAAATAATTAATTTCAAACAGAAATTTTCACATATAAAGTCTAAAGGTTGTTTAATTATTTTGACGCATTACCATCAAATTTAGCATTTTACCCTTTTGCTTTTTTGCCTTTTCCTTAAAACCCTTTAGGAATCATAATCTTCTTCGGATCATTCTCATCATACATGATTTCAATAGTTCCGGATTTAGGAACAGAAGAGAGGTTCAAAAGACTGACAATTTTCTTGTAAACAGTAATATGTTCTGTTCCTCTGAAATCTTTAAAGCTCACCTGAAACATAATCTGCGGCTGATCATTGACAAGAAGACCTGTCTGGCTTACACTGATAATATTGGCTTCAGCATTTCTTCCTGAAAAGAGGATTCGTTCTTCTTTTTTATTTTTAAAAAGCCTGCTGATCAGCAACTGAAAAACCAAAATATAAATAAGAGTCATTACTCCACTGAAAACAATCGGATGCATGAAGGTCAGAAATCTCCAGCCAAAATCAAAGGATTCCCGCATATAGAAATAATAGTAGAGCCCAATCACGTAAGTAATCAACAGGACAGTAAACACAATTCTTAAAATGATTCCTGAGGTATTGAACCCGACTTTCTGATCGCATAAAATAAAGTAAGGTTCCTTTGAAACATTGGGATTTAACAGTACTTTCACCTTATTTCCGACATCAAACCTTTTTTCCTGTGGTTTGGAGTCGTGAAACATCATTTCATGTTCAATTCCTGTATTTCTGAGATTCGGAAACGAAAGTATAATCTGAATGATATTCATATTGGTTTTCGGAATATACTTCAGGAGTTTATAGTTGATGATTTTGGCTTCTCTTGGAATTCCGTTCCGCAATATGGATTGAATAGTATTCTTTTCTTTAAAAGTCTTTATAAAAAGAATATTGATAAAGAAGGCCATCACATACAACCATATGAGCAAAGAAAAACCGAGATATCCATAGCTCACAGCTAATGAATTTCTCGGTTCTGTTGCAAGTTCCTCACCCATCATATAGATGAAAATGGGAAAAGGAGCACTGAAAAAAAAGAAAAAAGCCCCCCAGAAAATGATCAAAAATTTCATAACGTTTATTTTGTGTGGTGAGATAAAGTTATGATTTCTTATTGAACGGGAGATATCTTTTTACACCTCTTTTTCGAAATAAAGTCTGTAGTATTTTCCTTTATCATCTTCTCCGGTTTCAATTTTCTGTCTGTCTCCGTGGATGTAGATGTGGAAATTTTTATCCAGTTTAATGATACTTTTAAAATGTCTCTGAGTCTTTTTTACCGCAGCTTCACTGATCGGGAATTCTTCAGCGATGTTCACCTGCATTTCCTGTTCGTAATCTGTTTTAAAGTTGACAAAACTTTCAATCACGTGTTCGTCTCCCAATACTTCACTGGCAAAATCATCTAACTTAAATTCTTCTTTTTCTTTGAAGAAATTGATAGACTTATTAAGGAAGTCCGCCTGGTCTGCTTTGGAAACTTCAAATTCCTGAGGCAGCTGTTTTGTGATATAATCTTTATAGACCATCAAGGCCTCCTGCGTGTGAAAATATTCATCATCGCGCTGTTTTACCTTCAGGAAATCTTCGAACCAATAGTACATATCTCCGTTTTTGTTGTTGTCAACTACAGAAAGTACATATCCGGTTTCTTTATCATTGTTGTAGACCAAAGCGGCTTTATCAATTTTAGATAAACCAATTCCCTGATCTTTTTCAATATCAAAAGTTTCTTCTGAAGGGTTGATTTTCAGGAAAGATTCTCTCTTCTCTGTTTTGAAGATCCCGATCTTGTCTACTTTATCAGGACGGTCACTTTCATCTTCAAAAAGTACGATAAAAAGTTCTCCACTCTGAACTCTTGGGTTTTCGGCAGCATCAAAAAGGTGTTTTGCAATATTCTCCGACTCCCAGATGAACTTGGATTTATCCTCAAAAATTTCTGATACAGCACTGTAAACCGGGTTATTTACCAGGTAAGTATCACTGTAAAAATGAAAAGTTTCTTCTGATTTAAAGGAACCTAAAAAGTAATCTTCAAGCATTTCTGCCATTCCTTCTTCCAGCTTCAATTCTTCCTGGGAAAGCGTCAGGGAATCTCCATTGATCTTATTTCCTACTCTGTGTACTATTATTTTTGAAAACATTTTTCTGAATATTTGGACTGCAAAGATATTCATTCTTATTCTTTCTGCGAAACCTAAAAATTTTCATTTTATTCTGGGTGAAATTTTATCCCACTGTATCATTCTGAATGAAATGAAATTTAGTGAAGAATCCCATAAACCTGAATATCAATTAGATTCTTCATTCGTCAGAATGACAACAGCTAAACCATTTGGCCTTTGAAACAGTCCCAATTCTCAGTCGTTCGTTTGTAATAGGCTTGATAATAGAAGTTTTTGGCTTTCATTTTTCCAAATTGATAAAACCCTTATCATTTTGACATGCTTTTTTGTTTTAAAAATTCAGCAACAAATACATAATTATTTAAATATCAAATATTTAAATAAAACATATTTCTAACGGAATACCATTGGCATCATGATTTGAAAACATAGAAAAATGGACTTAAAGACATTAAACAGACTCGATAAGCTGAGAAGATTAAAAAGCAGAGGACCTGAAACTCCAAAATGGCTGAAGCCCTATCACCTGCTCTTTTTTGCTTTTTTAACCATTTTCATCTTTGGCGCCATCATCAGAATGCTGGAACAGAATCACCATTAAAATATAATATTATGAATTACCTACAAGCCGTAAAGGAAATCACCGACGTGGTTCCCGATTTCGAAAAAGAAGTGAAAGAAATTAAAATTCAAAACTCATACAGCATCATCCACACTTTCACGGAGCGCATTAAAAACATGATCCGCCAGAATGACAGAAATCTGCTGTTCAGAAGTTTACAGAAAATGGAAAAAATTTATACTGACGGAGATACCGTATTAAAAAATGCTATTGAAACTACTTTCATCTATTCTCTGGACAATTGTACCGCTTTCTGCAGTGAAGAATACAGAAAAGTGATTTTTAGTCACATTTCTACCAACCTTCAGAAGGTATATTCAAGACAAATTTACAGTCACGGTATATAAAGGTTTTATTACATTTTTTATCCGTTTCATTACAAAGTGTTTAAATTAAACAAAATCAAAAATAACTCACAATCAATAGATTATGAAAAATAAAATAAGAAGAATTTCAGATTGGAAAACCTGGAAATCTACGACTAGCAGACACAATACAGAGATATTACTCACTCACATCGCTGTAATAGTATGTGTATTTATTTTTGCGGCCTGTCTTTAAATTTTGGTATACATTTCGCTGCAATATAAAGTGTTTGAAAAATTCTTAATTATGATGAAAGTACAAATGCAAACTATTAATCAAAAAATAGCTGTTGAATACTTAAAATTTTTCTATCCGCCACTTCGCAAGGAAATCACACAATTGTCTGTTCAGGACAATTTTGCTGGAATCATGCAGGCTACCGTGAATTATCTGAAGAATCTTTTACAGGAATCTAAAATCAGCATTATTGCCCATCACCTTAAACTGATGGACTCAATCTATAAAAATGGGGATTCTTATGTAAGAACCATGATTGAAAATCTGTTTGTAAGATCTTTTGAAAGCTTCAAAAAACACGCAAAGATTCAACATTGGAAACTCCTTTATCAATATATGCCTGTAAGCTTCCAGATCATTTATAATGAGCAGCAGAAGCAGGATATGATATATTTTGGAAAATAACATGTAAAACAAAGAGCAAAAAGGCAGATAAGTGAATTCTCCTTTTTGCTTTTTTGTTCTGTTACTGACAAATCACACCCTTTCCTATTTCACCAATACGTGCAAAACCCTTACTTTTGCAAAAAAATAACGATGAAGTACCCTTTTTACGCAGCAATGATAGGCCTCTCTCTGGTTTCGTGTGGAAATAATGACAGCACCATTGACGATCCGAAGCCAATTGATAGAGAAATGTATCAATTTGAATTTAAAAGCTATGCTGTAAAAGGAACCACTCTTTATACCGGATCATTCGGAAGTAAATCTAATCCTGATGAGTCTTATCTGAACAAATACTGGAGCACGTATCAGGAACCTGCCTGGAAAAAGATAAGCCTTGATCTTACCAACAAGACCATCAAACTGATTTCCGAAACCTCATCTACAGACTTCACTTATAGTTTCACGATTGTAAATGACTCCGTACTCATCAAAGAGAATACTACTAATAAACCAACTTATATTGGTGATTTCAATAAAAATACGTCCTCATTCACTTTAAAAAGAACTTACAGATACGTTAAAAGAGTACCCCGAACCGATGGAGAAGGGATGCTGATTACTAAAAGTGCACATTTTGGAACAACCCAGTACGAAAATATTTTTGGGAATATATTTACCACTCCTTCTGAAATGGTAAAATCAGGAGATCAGGTTTTATGGACAAATATTGAATATTACTACAAGAAGTTTTAATCAATCGATGATATAATAAAAATCCCTCCAATGAACATGTTGGAGGGATTTTCTATTTTTAAAAGTCTTATTTCGTCACAAACACTTTCTCAATGGTCTGCGATTCTTCTTTACTCAGTTTTGAGGATTTCCCCAGTTTAGCAATAAAAGCATTTACTTCTTCCGGGGTTGCCGGTGATCCCAGATTTTGCGCTTTATCATCAAAAGAATCTGCCAATACTTCTCCTTTTGGGTTCAGAACCAGCCAGAAAGGAAGTCCGGCATTTTCACCTTTATATTTATTCATCAATTCCTGCCCGCCAGGGTTTTCAAGACTTTTCTTTTCGCCTCTTTCCTGAACATCCACATAAGCAGTGACGAATCTTTTATCAAAAATAGGTTTGGCTTCAGGAAGATTCATGTTTTTTTCCATCATCTTGCACCATTTGCACCATGAAGCATGGAATACCAGTAAAACATTTTTATTGTCTGCTTTAGCTTCTTTGAAAGCTGTATTTAATACTATATCTGCTTTTTCCTGTGCTGCTCCTAACTGAAATAAAAACAGTGTAACAACGATAATAATTTTAGAGTATTTCATTCTGAATTTTTGTTTAAATCTACACGAATTTAGGCATTTAATCGTTCAATTATTTTATTTAACTTTAAATATTATTATAAAGAATGGGATATAAATATTTTTACGGTTTTCTTCTAGCTTTCAGCTTTGCAGGATATAATGCTCAGGTTTCCGATGCGGTAAAAAAGCTGGCACAGCCTTTAGATACTATTTCTTATGCTGAATCATCTCATATCGGAGTCGGTGGAGAAGAAAGTAAAATTTATAATCAATTTAAAAAAGTTGCCAAAATAGCGAGCAATGACGAGCTCTATTATTTTGCGATGAATGGGAGCAATGCATTAAAATTATATTCAGGGAAAGAATTGTTTAAAAGAAAGGATAAAAGATTTTTAGACATCTATACACTTTACTCCAGAAACCCTTTAAAAATGGAGTATATTTTAGGTTGCACCATAGATAGTAAAAATATTACAAAGTTTTTGAAAGATGAAGTATATGCTGCTCCACAATATATTTCATTACGGGATGGGTTATTAAAAAATAATAAACAAGATGAAATAAGAAAAATACAACTCAAGCAAATTAAAGAAATGGGCTATGGTAAGCTTACGGAAGGAGATGTCAGGACAGTAAAGAAAGATTTGGAGAAAATTGATCAAAAACAAAATTAGTTTCCCTTATGTAATACAATACGCCTAAAGTTTCATCCCATTCAATATATTAACTTTTAGTAAGTTTACAAAATGATTGAAATAAAAAAATATTCTAATCAGTCAGGACATCCTGAGCCAAGACGGGTCATCAAATACACATTATTCTGGTGTGATCATGGAAGTGCTGAAATCCTGATTGACGAAAATATTTTCATCCTGAAAACCGGCCAAACCATAACCATTACTTCAGGGCAGTTTCATCAATTAAAATCGGTGGAAGGAGAACTTACGGCATTAGAATTTACCCTGGACTTCTTCTCTAAAAGTGACAGTGATATTGAACTTATTTTTCACAATGGGCTTTTTTGTCATTTTGGAATGAATGAAATAATTACTGTACTTCATCCCGAATTTTTCTCTGAAACACTAAACACCATTGAAAAGGAAATTCTGGAGCAGCCTTATCAGTATCTCATTTCGACACATTCCCTGGTAGAATTGCTGTTGGTAGAAATCAACCGCAGCAAAATTGCCAACGGTGATGAAATATGGAAACCGGACGCTTTATTCTTAAAGTTCCTGGAAAGTGTCAGGACTCATTTTAAAAATAATTACCAGGTTTCTCATTTTGCTGATATCCTTGGAACCACTGAAGCCAAGCTGAATGAGGTTTCAAAACTCCATACAAGCAAAACCGCCCAGAATGTCATCTACAGCCTTATTATTTCTGAAGCGAAGAGACTTTTACTCTATGAAAAACTAACAGTGAAAGAAATTGCATACCTTCTTGGTTTCAACGATCCTTTCTACTTTTCAAATTTCTTTAAAAAACATACATCCCGTTCTCCAAAAGATTATCAGAAAGCGGTAAAGGAAATTTAAAAGAAATCAGGATGGGAATCAGATACAAAAGTTGGAGAAATCTGTAATTCTGGATTTTATAAAACGCAAAGATTTATTTTCAATTCCGTTTTATCTTAAGTGAGCAAAGAAGTGAATCGATATTCAATCGATTTTGATGAAGCATGTGCCTAAAGCTGTACTCTAATTTATAGCTAAATGTCAATATACCGAATTCTCCACAGGATTTGAGATTCATCCAGGATGGTTTATACATTATCATCGCTTACAGCTTACAGCCTTCTGCTTCCCTTCATACAAATATTCTATGCTTTTCCCGGAATTGTCTATTCTTTAGGCAATGGTTTTCGCTGAACTTTGTACCTGTAATTAAAATCTAAAAATAAGGTATGAAAACTCAACAGGACACTGCCGTTTTTTTGTTAAGGATAGCTCTGGCATCCGGATTTTTATCTGCTGTAGCAAGCAGGCTGAATCTTTGGGGAGCTCAATCTTCAGGATGGAAAAAATTTGTCGGCTATACTGCTGAAACGAATTCATTCTTACCGCAGTCATGGGCTTCCATAATTGCCATATTATCTACAGCTGCTGAATTATCAATCGGCATTCTGCTTCTTATAGGGTATAAGATAAAAGGCACAGCACGGTGCGCCTCTATTCTTACTTTATTTTTTGCGGTTGCGATGAGTATTTCTTTTGGCATTAAAGAGCCTTTGGATTATTCTGTCTTTGCATTCAGTGCCGGAGCATTTCTTCTGAGTACTTTCTCCCGCTATCAATGGAGTCTAGACCAATTTCTACAACAATAACAATTAAAATTTATATATCATGAACACCAACATTCACGATTACATCGTAAAAACAGAACAAAAAGAATGGCAGCCTTTAATTGAAAAAGGGATTCATTATGAAGGTATTTTTGTAAAATCTTTAAAATTTGATCCGGAGAAAAACCGCTCTACCAGCATTCTTTTAAAATTTGAACCGGGAGCCAGCTATCCTTATCACAATCATCCTGCCGGAGAAGAACTGTTTATCATGGAAGGTGACGCTGCTATTGCAGGTACCCAGCTTGAAAAAGGAGATTATTTGTACACTCCGCCGAATTTTAAGCATTCCGTGAAGTCGGAGCATGGGTGTACTATTCTTTTTGTGATCCCTGAAGAAGTAGAGATTCTTTAACCCATTAAAAACAAAACCACAGTGAAATATTTTACTGTGGTTTTCTCTTATAAAATATTGCAGCATTACACTGGCATTTTTATTTCAAGGCGGCTTTGTTTGATGATACAGGTCTGAAATTAATTAAAGTTTTTTTCTTTCTCACAATATCCACCAGAGTCTGTACTGAAAAAGTGAGAATGATATATAGTACAATCAGCACCGACACATACCCAATTTCATGTTGTCTATACCCAAAAATTCCTTTTCCCCAGGAGATCAGTATCCATTGGATCATGTACATTGAGGTTAAATTTCTGCTGCAGTACTTCAGAACACGCATAAAGCCATTTTCCTTAACGTTTGCAGTTATTGTATTGATCAGCCATAAAAACAGTAAGGTCCAGCCTGCAAAATAAATAACCCCGCCAGGCCCCATATGATAAAATCCGTTGTAATTATAATCACCATACAGAAAAACCAACGGTGCACCTATGGCAATAAACAACAGTCCTACATACAGCATATTTCTAAATACCAGTTTGATGTTGTAGTTCAGTTCCTGAAACCATTTACCGAAAAACATTCCGATGATAATAAAAGCCATCCATGGGAAAACAGGAAAATAGACATATGCCGGATAATCTGTATTGAAAAGAAGATCCAGAACATAATTGATCACAGGATAGTCAAGATTAATTCCGCTCACTTCTCTGGATATCAGTGCAACGAATAAGCCTATCGCCAGAATAATATATTTATTTTTCACATACTCTCTGATAAACCCAACGAACAGTAAAGACATCCCTGCCAGCTGTAAAATATCACCCAGCTGTACCAGATATACATACTGCTGCCCTATAGGAGCATGCCATCCGTATTTCTGGATAAAATTATCGGGAGCAAAATTAAAAATAACAGGGATCATAAATTTCATAAAATTCATAAAGAGACCTGCAAACACCAGTAAAACACCCCGTTTTAATGCACTTTTAAGACTTTGATGAGTGGAAGTCATAAAGGTAATTCCCATACAGATCAGGAAAATGGAAGTTCCTCTTCCGAGAAAAACAATAAAACTGCCAATTGCTGTTTCATATTGTGATTTTACATTGGCGTATACCAGTAAGGTATGTATAATGATCATTCCGATAACACTTATACCTTTTATTAAATCCAGAGTGAGGATTCTTTTGTTTTGTTGTTCCATAGTTTTATTTAGTGAAAATTGTGGATTAGATGGATAAAATTGTATTCATTAATTTTTCGTTAAACAATATTTTTATTTATTCTAAATAAAAATCAAATATACAAATTAAAACCACTCCTTATAATTCATTAATAAATTTTCATAAAATATTAATAATTAAAGATTTAATTCCACATTAAAACCCATTTCAGGTCAATATCCGTCCCTATCCATTCATATAATTTACCCTTAAATCCTTTCAAAAATGAAATGATTAATATCCCTCTACATAAAAAAACTCTTCCTGGGTGGAAGAGTTTTTACTATAGTGATTATGATTTAGGCAATTCAGGGGGACGCATTTTGTATTTGTAACTATTTAACGTTTTTAAAAATGCTACGATATCAAAAACTTCGTCGTCCGTAAGATTCAATTTTTCCACCATTCCTGATTTATGGGGAAATTTCGGGTCATTGATCTGATCTTCTTTTGGAGTTTCTCTTCCCATTCCTGCGTTGTACATCATGACAATGTTAGCCAGCTCAGGGAAAAGCCCGTTGTGCATGTAAGGTTTGTTCTCAGAAACCTCTCTCAGTGTAGGGGTTTTGAATTTCCCTACATCTTCATTTTTTTTAGTAACGATATATCTTCCCAAGTCTTCGTATTTCCTTCCGTAATAGGTGAGTCCGAGGTTATGAAACTTCTGGTCAGAAAAATAAGGAGTGTTGTGGCAGTTGATACAATTCGCTTTGGTTCGGAATAAATGAAGCCCATTGATTTCAGAGTCCGTTAACGCATCTTTTTTCCCGGAAACGAATTTATCAAACTTTGATGGCGGACTGATCAGAGAACGCTCAAACGTTGCAACGGCTTTTGCAATTTTCTCTTCTGTCACTTCTCCATTTCCGAAAGCTTTTATAAAGAAAGGCTTATAATCTTTAATCTTCTTGATATTTTTTGTGGCCATTGACATGTGAAGATTCATTTCCACCGGATTTTCGATAGGAGCTTTCACCTGCTCTTCCAACGTTGCTGAACGGCCATCCCAGAAGAATGTTTTGGCATATCCGATATTCACTAAAGTAGGTGCATTTCTTGTTCCCGTCTGTCTGTCATGACCAAAGGAAACTCTGCTCCCGTCTGACCATCCTATTTCAGGATTATGGCAGTTGGCGCAGGAAATCTGTCCGCTTTTGGACAATCTCGGATCAAAGAATAACATTTTTCCCAATTCCATTTTATCTTCGGAATAGGGATTATCTTCAGGAAATTTCATCTTAGACAAAGGTCCGATATCCTGAAACCCGTCTTTTGCTTCATCAAATAAGTGAGGAGCCGGCCATTTGCTCTGATCCCCGCTGCTGTATAAAGTACGAAGCTCTTCTACAGTATATCCTGTAGGATCATTTGAGGTATAACTTAATAAACATACTATTCCGGCAACGGCCAAAAAAGCGATATATCTGTCTTTCATTTATTTTTAATAATAAACATTCAACCCTACCAAGGCAACATGATTAGCTCTGCCATTGTAGTCCACTTGATTTTTATACGTACTGTTCATCAGCCAGGTCTGAGAAAAACTTCCGTACAGCTCATATCTGATTTTGTTCTGATCAAAGATATAACTTGCGTTAAAATTAAGACCAATTTTTGGAGTTGCGTCATAAGCAAAATCCGGCTGAGCAATTTTCATTGCAAAGATATTCTCTTTTGTGCTCTGATAAGGCTGATAATTGAATTCTTTTTCCAATGGAATATACAGGTTTTGCGAAAGACCAACCATTATTTTATGTGAAGGTTTTAAAGCAAATTCTTTTTCTGCACCCAGACGGTAATTGAAAAAAGAAAGTTTTCTGTCCATTACTACCGATGCATCTTTCACATGATTTTTCCCATATGCTGCATCAAAAAGAATCTTAAATGCTTCATTTTTATGGTTAAACCAAATCATACTATTCTGCCAGAAAAGATTCTTCTGCTCCAGGCGGTACGATCTGTATTCCAGAGGATAATTATAATTGGTATCCAGCTGATCCTGATAGGTCACCATGGAAGCCCATTTTTTACCATTATAGTTCCCTAAAAAATTAAGGTAGAAACTATGCAGATCTGTTTTTAGTCCGGAATATTTTGTATAGTCTTTATGCCAGTTAAAGACTGCGTCCTGATATTCGAAGACCCTGTAAAAGCGTTCAATCAGATTTTTATAATCATATCCGGCAGAGAAATGGGTACTTCCATTATTAAAAGCATATTCTCCACCCCAGATATAGCCTCCCATTTTATATTCAGAAGTTTTATACTCGGTATTCCCGATGTACTGATTACCATAACCTTCATTATAACGGATATAAATGCTGTCATTGGCAGGTACATTTCCTTTCATATTCACAAACATGATATCATTTCCCTTGTAATGATTTACGTAGCTCAGTTTCCCGAAAATGGCATGCTGTTTCCACTTTAAACCCAATTTTGCAAAGGCTTTGTAT
This sequence comes from Chryseobacterium sp. D764, assembly GCF_019317325.1. Lineage (NCBI taxonomy): Bacteria > Pseudomonadati > Bacteroidota > Flavobacteriia > Flavobacteriales > Weeksellaceae > Chryseobacterium > Chryseobacterium sp. D764. The sequence continues at coordinate 2,118,203 of NZ_CP079219.1, forward strand.
TTGTAATCATCTACCTTCGGTCTTGGATCTGCATTCTGACGGTAAGATTTGGCATACAACCCTTCTCCTCCCAACTGCAGGATTACAGGTTTTACTGGATTATAGGCAAACTGTCCGCTGATAAAATAGCTTTGTTTCTGCCATCTTGCCGAACGGGGAACCCAATAATATGAAGGGTTATAAATAAAAGAAGAATTTGTAGTTCTCTCATCGCTTAGAATATAGGGAACATCTTCTTCAGTTGTTTTGTCTGCTTTAAGTCTTCCTGATAATGCAATTTTATCATTCAGTTTATAAACTCCTTCAGACTTAAAAGTAAAACTTCCTGTTTCTCCTGCTGTCTGTACTCTTTTAAAATTTTGTTTTACAGAAGAATACTGAAAGGTTGTCCGTGAAAAATCCAAAGGCTGGAAAAATGAAATATACGGATCATTTATTCTGATATCCTTTTCTACCGAACTGATGTTAATACTATCTAAATGAGTAGTCTGAGCATGGAAGAACTGGCTGCCTAAAGCAACCAATCCCAACATACTGTATTGAAAGACTTTAATCGTCTTATTTCTATTATTGTGCATATCCTCTAGGGTTTGCTTTAATCGTTACAAAATCATTGGCAGAATTATTTGTATCCTGCAATACCATACGTCCATTGACAATTTCCTTCGTTTTACGGATTACAGAAAATCCTGTAAAAGTACCTTCAGCCTGCCCCAGAGAGTTGACAATGAAAGTTCTTGAAGCATCTATATCTGCAGGGAAATCTTTAGGTACTTTCTGCTCTTTATCCGTAATATCTATTCCGTCTATGATATAGTTTTTAGGAATTTGTAAAAACAGGGTTCCGGTAGGAGCTTTAGGAGCTGCAACTTTTTGCCAGCTTGCCACTTCTGCATCCGTTGCTCTCAGAATTCCTAATCCCAGCATAGAATTTACATTCAGGATTAAATCATTAGAGGCAATACTCCAGTAAGCAACCTGCATATCCGGCACCATAATATTCTGGATATCCCATGCGAAGGGCTTTTTACCAATACTTATATTATAATCTCCCATATAAGTTTCAAAGTCGGCATGGCTCAGATCAACAGTTTTGTCAGGCTCCTGTATTGGTATTCCTGTACCGTTAATATCATCAAAAGGCATCTTATGATTAATGGCCGTTTGAGCTACAATAATACTTTTCCCAGGCAAAATTGGGTACTGGCTACCGTTGCCCGGTATTTTGATAAGTATATTAGAATAAACATAATCCGTATTGGCTGCAGCACCTCCCCCGGCAGTTTTGCTCCAGTCATACTGCCCATTGGATAAAGTATAGGTGGTCACATTACTGTTCACATTTCCTTCCAGAAATACCAGGTATAATCCGTCAGCATAAATAGTCTGATCCGAGTTGTTGTGAACCTCAATAAACTGATCTCTGAAATTGGCTCCTAATTTATTATCCGAACCTGCATAATAATATTGTTTGATTACAAGATCTCCAAGGTTTCCACTGGTGATTCTGATCAGTTTTGAAGAAGTATTGGCATTGATGGTTACTTTTTCATCAAAACCTCCGAAGTGAACAATTTCATAGCTTGTTTCCTCTCCTATTTGCTGTTCATATTCACTCTGCTTCAGCTGTAATTCAGCCTGAATACTGTAACTTCCCGGCAGAACGGCATCTAATTTCAGTTCTCCGTTGGCATCTGTTTTTCCGATAATCTGATCTTCTGTGGCTGTATTTTTCAGGATAACAGTTACATTCGCTACTCCTTTGTCTGCTACGGAAGGGTATTTGGAAGCATCATATTTAATATTTACAGTAAACGGAACAGGCTTAATCTCGTTATTTCCTCCAAAGTCATCATCTCTGTTGCATCCAACAAGGGCAAGAACGGGAATTACTAACAATAGTATTAATCGTTTCATTATTTTTATTTTTAGCGTTATTAAAATCTGTATGAAATATTTCCTCCAAATGAAGTAGACGTAAAGTTTCCGTAAACAGCCCCTCTTTCGTCGTATGCTTTTAAATTGAAAACATTACTTACGTATATTGACAATCTGAAACCACTTAAGAAATCTTTTGTAACCCTTAAATGAACATTATGAAGTGTTTTGTTATATAACCCTGAAAGTTTTTCGTCAGAAGGTTTCAGGAATAATCCCTGGTATTTTGGATTGGTACGCTCATTTTCAGGAATCATCTGCATTTCTCCGTCATGTTTTATATACCCTATCGGATAAATGTCATTCATTCCTGTCAAAGATCTGTCTGAAAGAAAATGATCTGTTCTCAAGCCAATAATTAACCCTGATGAAGCAAGGTGATAATCAAAACTGAAACTTGCTCTGGCCATGGATCTTTTATTTTTGATATCATTATAAATCCCATATTGGTAATCCTTATCCATGATCTCCGGTACACTGATTTTGTAAAGTCCGTCGTCTTTCTGCCCGGAAGTCTCCACATAACTGGCATTAAAACCAATCACAAGATTAAGAGCTTCTATTTTTTTGAAGCTGGCCATCAGTTCCAATCCTTTATCTGAAGACTGATATCCGTTAATAATTCTGTTCTGGAGGTAATTAAATTTTTCAGTTCCTACAATTTCAAAAGTAGGCACATTTGTTCCTGATATATTGACATCAACTTTGGCTTTATCCATTATTTTATGAACACTCATGGTAGTAAAACCATCTACCAGCTTATTGTAATATGCTGTAAGGTTAACAATCCCAAAAGGAAACCTGTAATCTACTCCTATTTCAGTTTTCCAGCTCTTTGAAGGTTTAAGACTCGCATTATCTCCTGGTGTTACGACCGTTTGCATAATAGCTGCTGAATAATATCCAGGCAGACGATAATCCCCAAGAAGGAAGTCAAAATATCTTGGTGCTGTGTAGATCTGATTAAGTGAAGGTGCTTTAGATGTTAATCCAAACCCTCCTCTCACAGAAAGTTTCCCCATCTGATAAGAAGTGTTTACTCTTGGCGAATAGGTAGAATATGAATTCTGCAAATCATAGCGAAGACCCAGATTTGTTTTAAAAATGTGTTTATTAGCAAAGACTTTGGTAATATTATCCTGAATATACAATGCATACTGTTTACTGGAAAATACATTGTCTCTGTAATTAAAATCTCTCATCCCATTGGAACCCTGCCCGGCTGCATTTATCGTTGTGAACTGTCCTGCTGTTCCGTACCTTCCTTTTCCAAAGTTATCTCCATAACGGAAATTAGCTCCCATACTGTAATTATGAGCCCATTTTGAAGAAGTTAGTTTTATTCCGTTAATGCTAAAATTGGTGTAAATATTAAGAGGTTTCCCATCCGAAAATGCCTGATTCTCATAACTTGGCGGTGTATAAGGTGCATAATAAACTCCATCTGTTGTAGAGTTTCCATAAGGACGAGCGCCTTGGTTCAGCCAGTATCTGCGTTCTGTAAGCTGAGTTGCATAGCTTAATCCCATATCGACATTGATTGATTTAAAGAATGTTTTTTTACCATTCTGTGCGAAAAAATAACTGATATTATTTCCTAATGAAAAGCTTTTATTTTCGACATTGATAATCATTCCGTCAACATCATCAGGGTCTCTTTTTCCTTTGCTGCTATTGGTAGAAAATGAAGCAGACAGCTTATTTCTAAATCCATTTTTATTACTTGACCAAAGAAAATTGACATTTGTTCTGTCATATCCTACAAGGCTGGTTCTGGGATCTGAAAGAGAATTCATATAATCAACAGAAGCGTTCAGGGCATTATTCTGATTAATTTTAAACCCTTTGGTAAGGCCAACCTGATAAGTTCCTTCTCTCAGCGATGCATCCAATCGTAATGGTGATGCTTTTGCCGTTGTAGTAACTTTGATCAATCCGGAAGTCAAATCTCCATATTTGGCATCCGGTACTCCTTGTACAACTTCAATACTTTCGATATTCTCTGTAGGAATTTCTCTTAAATCAACCCCGTAATTCGGCTGGCTTGGCATTAGGTTTCCTCCTTTGGTAGAGGTATTAAAGCTTATTCCAAAAGGGCCGCTGTTGGCAGAGTCATAGCTCTGCATATTTTCGTTATTAGATAAGACAATATCATTGACCATCAACTGTACCCCAAACGCCCTGTTCCCGAAATCATCACCTCCAGGAACATTTCCGGAACCTGTTATTGAAGGTCCGCTTGCGGTTCTGAAAACAATATTTTTAAATTGGGTATTGTCAAACTGCTGTACATATTGACCAGGTAATTGCTGTAATACATCTCCGATAGAAAATGACTGCAGGTTTTGAAGTGCTTCCTGTTGAATTGCTATTTCAGAAAATTGTTTTTTTCTTGCAGTAAGCTGCACTCCTTCGATTCTGATTTCTGATCTTTCACGAGATGAGCTTTTAGGTGATAGAATTTGCAACTTTAGTTCCTCCCCCTCTTTGATTATAATGGTTTCTTCTCTATTATTATCATTTAGGAAAGTAATCTGGCATTTTCCTTTGATAACCATAGAATTACCGTTCTTATGCAATTCTTTACATTCTTTCAAACCACCACTGACGAGTTCTCCCGTTTTGATTTGTCCATTATGAGAAAATTCAACTTTCTGAGCAGACAAGAATCCGCCTGCTGTTAGAAAAACAGCACCTGCTAATAACGATAATTTCACCCTTAAAATATTTAGAGCGCAAAATTAATTATAATTATTCTAAATAAAGAGTAAGTTTTAAAATTAATTAAAGTTATTTTTTCTTAAAACCAAACAATATATACAAACAATTCCCTGAATGAAGAATAAAACAATAAAACAACTTAAATACACACGATATTACATCTGGCTATGGCTTTTTAAAAACGGACTGAAAGTTAAATGCATAGGATGATGGACCGTTTTCCTGCAAATACTCTAGCCGCTTCACAGCTTCTGTTATGTCTGGATATTCGCTATCTTTAATCCACCACAGAGCATAAAAGGCTTTTCCATATTTTTGAAACCATTCTTTTCTTCTTTTCAGAAAGTCAACATGAAATGTTTTATAGGTATAGTATTCCAATGTTTCTATATTTCTCCATACAGATAGATTGATAATAATTTGTTCATCATTAAATGGATTAAAGCTTGCCGCATTGTTATCCTCATCTTTTAACCTCCATATGAACCCATCACTTTCTTCTGCTAGTTGATTAACTGAATCAAAATAACTTACAAACTCATTCATTACTGGATCTTCTATGTTAACTCCTTTCATTCGGGCAACATTAATTTGTGCTAATTGGTACATTTTTTTATTTCTTTAATTCTCGTTATATTGTGTAAAAATAGATCCTGTACTATTAGCATAAAATAACTATCAATATAGATACTATAAAAAAATGAAAAAAGAATGTGAGACCTCATACATCAATGTGGACCAAAAATCTTATCCCTGTGCAGTAAGCTTTGTCATGGATCTCATTGGAGGAAGATGGAAAGGAGTTATTCTCTGCCACCTAAAGAACGGTGATAAAAGGTTTGGTGAACTAAAAAAAGAGCTTTCTTTTATTACAGAAACAACCTTAAGTATTCAACTGAGACAATTAGAAAGAGATCAATTAATAACACGAACAGTATTTGGAACAAAGCCTCCCGTAAAAGTTGTATATAGTTTGTCAGATTTAGGATTATCATTTATTCCTTTATTGAATCATATTAATAATTGGGGCAAAACTATTTTAGAAAGTAAAAAGGTGCTTTAAAAGTTTATACATTAAATTTATATATCAGTCTACAAAAAATAAAAACCCGCAGTAAATAAATTTACTGCGGGTTTGATTTATAATTAGATGTTAGTGTTTATAGATAACTATATAAATTAATATTACCCATCCATTAATAAATAGAGTACTCAATTTGCTGTGCTTATTTTGGGTTACCATTTAAAAGTTTTGAGTTTGTTGACTTATTTATGAATATCAAATAATCAAAAGAGTCAGTAACATTGGTTTTTGTAAATTCACTTTTATCTGTACCTGATCTTGTTTTGCGGAATAGAATATCTTTTAATATCCAATTACCAAGTTTGTTGCCATCCTTCTTGATTCCTTTCAGATCCAAAATAAAAATTGGAATGTCGAGCGAGTTAAGCTTATATTCTAATGTTCCGGGACCGGCTTTTTCTGAATTATAGGTACCAAGCTTCCCATTAATACTGGCAGAATAAGTACCTTCATAAAAGGCAAATCCAAAATTCACAAAATCGTTATCATGCATTTCATTCATCCAATACCCCATTTTTTCTGAATTTAATTTTGCAATGTGATAATTATGAGCGGAGACAATTACTTTAGAATTCAAATAGTTTTCCTTTAACCATTTAACATTCTCTGCCATAAATTGGTCTCTTCTAATAAAACTGTGTTGGATATATTGTCTAATAATATCTACATTTTGTAGGAAGCGCGATTTTTCTTCCGGATTTTTTATTGATATACTTTTTTCTTTTATTAAAAACAGATACTCAGATATAATTTTTTGACCTTTTTTAGAATACGTTCTAAAGCCTCTGTTATTTTCCTTTAAAGCGATTTCCATGTCATCAATCTCTTGCTCGGGCAACAGATTTTCCTGATATGTTTTTCTTATTTGATCTATTGCTCCTTTAGCATATTGCATATCGAAACCATCAAAAAAAACTTTTGAATTATGATTTTCATTGTATTTTTTTAACCATTCAACAAAAGTTAAAGTTTCTTCGGTTTGCCAAAGCCAAAAACACATTCCCTTTAGAATATCTTTTGGGTTTCCTTTTCCTTCCTGAATATAGTGATTCATTAAAAAACTTTCAGGCATATTGGCTTCGAGCGAAAAGACATTGAAATTTTTATGAGCGATCAAATATTCACTTATTCTATATTTCATTTGATACACTTCACTCGAACCGTGAGTAGATTCTCCTAATCCTACTATTTCTGCATTGCCTCTGAGTTCTTGGTTAAAAGGCAGTTTTTTGTTGTAAGAAACCTTTTGGAAGTAAAAACCCCATAAACAAATGTTTATGGGTTTTTTTTTATATGTTATTAATTGTTATGAATCAATTAATTATTTTACTTCTTCGAAGTCTGCATCCTGTACATCTTCAGCTCCAGCGTTTCCGCCAGCATTCTGAGCTCCGGCACCTGCATCAGCACCAGGCTGTTGACCAGCTGCATATAATTCTTCAGAAGCTGCCATCCATGCTGCATCTAATGCTTCAGTTTTAGCTTTTACATCATCAACACTTTTAGTTTCGAAAGCTGTTTTTAATTCTGTGTGAGCTGTTTCGATAGCTGCTTTTTTGTCAGCAGAAAGCTTTTCACCGAACTCTTTCAATTGCTTTTCAGTCTGGAAGATCAATCCGTCAGCTTTGTTGAAGATTTCAACTTCTTCTTTTCTCTTAGCATCTGCTGCAGAGTTTTCCTGAGCTTCTTTCTTCATTCTTTCGATTTCTTCGTCAGAAAGACCTGAAGAAGCCTGGATTTTGATAGACTGCTCTTTACCAGTTCCTTTATCTTTAGCAGATACACTTAGGATACCGTTAGCATCAATATCGAAAGTTACTTCAATTTGAGGAACTCCTCTTGGTGCTGGTGGAATATCCTGAAGATCGAATCTACCGATTTCTTTGTTATCGTTGAACATTGATCTTTCTCCCTGCCCTACTCTGATGCTTACAGCCGGCTGGTTGTCAGAAGCTGTAGAGAATACTTCAGATTTTTTAGTTGGGATCGTAGTGTTCGCCTCAATTAATTTAGTGAATACAGAACCCATTGTTTCAATACCTAAAGAAAGTGGAGTAACGTCAAGTAGTAATACGTCTTTTACATCACCTGTTAATACACCTCCCTGGATTGCTGCACCAATTGCTACAACCTCATCCGGGTTCACTCCTTTAGATGGTTTTTTACCGAAGAATTTTTCTACTTCTTCCTGGATGATCGGGATTCTTGTAGAACCACCTACCAAGATTACTTCGTCAATATCTGAAGTTGATAAACCAGCATCTTTTAATGCTTTAGCAACAGGCTCCATAGATCTTCTTACAAGATCTGCAGATAATTGCTCGAATTTAGCTTTTGTTAAAGACTTCACTAAGTGCTTAGGACCTGTAGCAGTAGCCGTGATATATGGTAAGTTGATTTCAGTCTGAGGAGAAGAAGATAATTCAATTTTAGCTTTTTCAGCAGCTTCTTTCAATCTTTGTAATGCGATTGCATCAGATTTCAATTCTACACCTTCTTCAGCTTTGAACTCATCAGCCATCCAGTTGATGATCACATCATCAAAGTCATCACCTCCTAAGTGCGTATCACCATTTGTAGATAATACTTCGAATACACCATCTCCTAAATCAAGGATAGAGATATCAAAAGTACCACCACCTAGGTCATATACTGCGATTTTCTGATCTTTATGGTTTTTATCAAGACCGTAAGCTAACGCTGCAGCTGTAGGTTCGTTGATAATTCTTTCTACTTTAAGACCAGCGATTTCACCAGCTTCTTTAGTAGCTTGTCTCTGTGCATCATTGAAGTATGCAGGAACAGTGATTACCGCTCTTGTTACTTCCTGTCCAAGATAATCTTCAGCAGTTTTCTTCATTTTTTGAAGCGTCATTGCAGAAATTTCCTGTGGTGTATATTCTCTATCGTCGATTTTTACTTTTACAGTATCATTTGGTCCTGCAACCACTTTATAAGGTACTCTTGAAACTTCAGAAGCATCATCTTTAAAGTGCGTTCCGATAAATCTTTTGATAGAGTAAACAGTTTTTGTTGGATTCGTTACAGCCTGTCTTTTTGCAGGATCACCTACTTTTCTCTCTCCGTCTTCTGTAAAAGCTACAATAGAAGGAGTAGTTCTTTTACCTTCTGCGTTAGGAATAACAACAGGGTCTTTACCCTCCATTACAGCAACACAAGAGTTGGTCGTTCCTAAGTCAATTCCAATTATTTTACTCATAATATTTTATATTTTTTTCTATTTTTAAATTAATTTACACTCTCAATTTCTCAATATCTGTACCATTCAAAGAATTGTGACAAAATGACACAATAAAATAAAAACCCCGATAAAATCGAGGCTTTGTATGATTTAATATGGAAATATTTTCATTATTTTTTGATAAACTTCATTGATTTTACGAAGTCTTTGCCATTATAAGTTCTTACATAATAAACACCACTGGCAAAATCTTTCACATCAATTTTATCTGTTTCATTTTTAATAAATGCTTTTTTCACCAGTCTTCCTTCTGCATTGAAAATTTCCACTTCATTAATAGGTGCTAAAGGAGAAGCAATAGAAATATACTGTGTAGTAGGATTAGGGAAAAGATTGATAGAATTTACCTTTTGTACATCATTTACTGATAAAAATGCACATGCGTTAGAATTCAAAAGACTTGCTCTTGGCCCTGCCATCGTATTGGTCTTGATTGTTTTCTGATCATTGGTAAAGAATGCCATTTCTGTATCTGTCACATAATCCATAAAATTCATGAACATAGCTCCGTTTGCAGTCGGATTACACATGAATCCATTATCTGGAAAAACATTACCACCGTAATGAGCATCATTAATAGCAGGGGTATCAGCACACCCATCATCATTATCCGGTGTATTACAAAGACTGCCATCTTCTCCCCAAGGGTGAAGCAATCCGAAATAATGTCCTATTTCATGCGTAGCAGTTCGGCCTCCATTATAAGGATACTGAGCAGCTCCTGTGGTTCCGAAATATTTGTAACCAATAGCAAGTCCGTCTTCCGGAAAACCAGCAGCGTCAGGCAGATAAGCCCAACCTAAGTAAGGATTTGGCATATTCCCTACCCATATGTTCAAATATTTAGTTGGATCCCAGGCTGTAAGTCCCGAAGCTAAATAATATTGGTTTGCAAAATCAAAATTTGCAGCTACAGATTTTCTTTCTATTCCTGTAGTGGAAGCACCTGTAGGAGTTTTTGTTGCCATACAAAATGTCAGTTCCATATCGGCTGCATAAGGCTTGAATGCATCAGGAACGACAGAACTAAAGTTAGGATTCAACTTTCTGAAATCATTATTCAGAATTGCAATCTGTGATGCAATCTGAGCATCAGAAATATTCTGGGCAGCACTTCCATAAAGAACATGTACTACTACGGGAATAGTAACAACAGTCTGTCCATTTTTAGCCATTGTATTAGCATTTTTACTGGTTAAATAATTTCGTAAATCTTCTTTTTTTGCCAGAGCCTGAGGGTTTCTTGTATAAAACTCCTTCATTTTCAAATCAGTAGCACATTCTCTCTGTCCAAATACATTAGCCATCAGAAAGCCGGCAGTTAATAGTAAAATTTTTTTCATATAAATAGTATAAATAGTCGGCAAATATAACCATTCTTCCAACAAGACTATGGAATAAATGAGTAATTTACAGTAAAATCACTGTAACTCTAAATTTGCTTAAACCAATTGATTACCAATATGCTTGTTATCAGCAAAACAATTTAATTCACCAACCTTTAAAAATTAATCAAAGTTTAACCTAAGAAATAGAGACAGAATCTTTACGAATTATTATTTTTGATAAAATATACACATTTAGAATGTCATTACACTTTAATCCACGAGATATTACATGGCTTGCCTTTAATGAAAGAGTTTTACAGGAGGCCATGGATGAAAAAGTTCCCTTACATTTAAGAATACGTTTTCTCGGAATTTTCTCCAACAATTTAGATGAATTTTTCAGAGTACGTGTTGCCGGATTAAAACGTGCCATGGATTTTAAGGAAAAAGTGATTGCTGAATCTTTCTACCAACCTCCCTCCAAAATCCTTCAGAGAATCAATGAAATTGTGATGAGACAGCAGCTGAATTTTGATAAAAGCTGGAAAAATATCCAGACTGAAATGGCTGATCATAAAGTTTTCATTAAAAATGCCAAAAACCTGACAGCAGGACAAAAAGAATTTGTCAGACAATATTTTGATGAAGTAGTAGAATCTAATGTAATTCCTATTCTTCTTCATGAAAATACGCCAATGCCCTATTTGAGAGATAAAAGTCTTTATCTGGGGGTTGCGATGAGAAAAAAAGACTGGCAATATTCCAGCAATTATGCCATTATTGAGATTCCTTCCCGTTTTGTAGGAAGATTCGTATTGCTTCCAACAGAAGATCCGGAAGAGAAAAACGTAATGCTGCTGGAGGATGTCATCACTTTCAACCTTCCGCATATTTTCTCTTATTTCGGATATGATGAGTTTTCTGCTAATGCTTTTAAAGTAACAAAAGATGCTGAACTTGATCTGGACAATGACATCAGAACCAATTTCGCAGAGAAAATAGAAAAAGGACTCAAAAACAGAAGAAAAGGAAAGCCTACCCGTTTCGTGTTTGATAAAGATATGGATAAAGCGCTGCTGGAACTCCTTATCAGAAAGCTGAATTTAACGAAAAAAGACAGTATCATTCCGGGAGGAAAAATTCATAATTTCAAGCATTTCATGGATTTCCCAGATGTTTTTGAAAAGTATGAAAGACCTGTGGAAAGAAGCTCTTTTACTCATCAGGCATTTGAACATGGTGAGAGAGTAACAGATGTTATTTTAAAAGAAGATGTGCTTCTTACTTTCCCTTATCACAAATATAATCCGGTAATTGATCTTCTCCGTGAAGCAGCAATGGATCCGGATGTAAAATCTATACAGATCACTGCCTACCGTATGGCAAGCAGCTCAAAAATCATCAATGCGCTCATCTATGCTGCCAGAAATGGTAAAGAAGTGACCGTAATGCTTGAACTTCAGGCAAGGTTTGATGAAGAATCCAATCTGAAATGGAAAGATATGCTGGAACCGGAGGGGATTACAGTTCTTGTGGGAATTCCCAACAAAAAAGTACATGCTAAACTGTGTGTTATCAAAAAGAGAGCGCATAATAAAACCATCCAATATGGATTTGTAAGTACCGGGAATTTCAACGAAAAAACAGCAAGAATATATGGTGATCATCTGCTCCTTACAGCCGATCGCGGTATCATGGCAGATATCAATAAAGTGTTCAATGTTCTGAAAAAACCGAAGGATGATTTTATTCCGATTTTGAAAACTTGTAAAAATTTATTAGTTTGCCCTCAATTTATGCGTGAAAAGATTGTTCACCATATTGATAAAGAAATAGAAGAAGCCAAAGCAGGCCGAAAAACAGAGATCATCATCAAGGTAAATTCTATGAGCGACAGGCTACTGATAGAAAAGCTATATGATGCCGCCAAAGCTGGTGTGGTAATCAGACTCATCGTAAGAGGAATCTATTGTGCCGTAAACCAGAAAGAGTTTAAAGAAAAAATAAAAGCGATTAGTATTGTAGATGAATACCTGGAGCATGCCAGAGTAATGTATTTCTACAATAAAGGAACAGAAGACATGTACATTTCTTCCGCTGACTGGATGACCAGAAACCTGGATTACAGGATTGAAGCCGCCGCTAAAATCACTGACAAGAACCTTAAGAAAGAATTAAAAGATATTCTTGATATTCAGCTTAGGGATAATGTAAAAGCCAGAATTCTGGATAAGAAACTCAGCAATGAATACATAAGAAATGATAAAAAAGAATGCCGTTCACAAATAGAAACCTATAAATATTTAAAAGCTAAAACAAGCAAAAAATGAAGATAGCAGCGATAGACATAGGGAGTAATGCAGCCCGCCTTCTAATCAATGAAGTTAAGATTAATAACAGAAAACCTGAATTCATCAAACTCAACCTTCTCAGAATTCCCCTGAGACTGGGAATGGATGTTTTCACCATCGGAAAAATAGGTCCCGAAAGAGAAAAAATGGTCATTGACTCCATGAAAATCTTCAGTGACCTGATGAAAATATATAAAGTGGATCATTACAGAGCCTGTGCTACCAGTGCCATGCGTGACGCTTCCAATGGCAACGAAATTATTGAACTCGTAAAAGAAGCATCTGGAATCAACATCGAAATTATTTCCGGTGATGAAGAAGCTACCCTGGTTTATGAAAATCATGTTGCAGAAGGTCTTGATAAAGAATTCGCTTACTTATACATCGACGTTGGCGGAGGTTCTACGGAACTTACCTTCTACGAAAACGGTAAAATGGTTTACGAGAAATCGTTCAATATCGGAACCATCCGTCTTCTCAACAACCTGGTTACGATGGACAACTGGAAAGAGATGAAGGACGAGATCAAGGAAAATATTGTCAGCAAGAAACCAATTGTAGCGATTGGATCAGGAGGAAACATCAACAAAGTGTTCTCCATGAGCAAAACCAAAGACGGGAAACCCATGTCTTTATCACACCTGAAAAAGGTCCATAAAGAATTCAATGAGCTGTCTGTGGAAGAAAGAATGACCAATTACAACCTTAGAGAAGACCGTGCCGATGTATTGGTACATGCCCTGAGCATCTTCAATAATGTGATGTTATGGTCTGATATCAACAGGATTTTTGTCCCTAAAATATCTGTGGCAGACGGATTGATCCACAACATTTACACTCAGTTACAGCACAAAAAGTAACAACAAATAACAATATTATAAGCCAGCCATTGAGCTGGTTTTATTTTTTTGAAACTGTTTTCAGCTTTTCACAGTACTGTCATTGCGAGGAACAACGCGACGAAGCAATCTCTATGTTCTCCCATGCTATTAAGTTTTGGCTAAAGCCAATGATAAATCATTTATTGTCAGGTGGATTAAAACCACCTCTATTGAATTTTAATAAAAGTTACTTTTTACTTTTTACTTTTTACTTTTTACTTTTTACTTTTAGTAAAAAACTTTTCCAAATTTTAAAGTAAAACCCTATCCCCATTCGTCATATCATTATCAATAGCAAAACAATGAATCCAATCAAAATAATTCTTACAGGAGCAACAGGGATGGTAGGTGAAGGCATTTTAATGGAATGTCTTGAGAACCCCAATGTTTCTGAAATCCTCAGCATAAGCAGAAAACCTTCTGGAAAATCACACCCCAAACTGAAAGAATACCTTGTCCCGGATTTTTTATCCATAGACATCCATGATGAAAAACTAAAAGGCTATGATGCCTGTTTTTTCTGTGCCGGAATCAGCAGTGTAGGTATGAATGAAGAAGATTATACCAGAATCACTTACGATACAACCCTTCACTTTGCAAAAGCTGTTTTGAACCAAAATCCGGATATAGTTTTTAACTATGTTTCAGGGGCAAGTACAGACAGCACAGAGAGCGGGAAAATGATGTGGGCACGGGTAAAGGGCAAAACCGAAAATGATTTAAAAAAAATGAATTTCAAAGGGGCTTATAATTTTCGCCCCGGATTTATGAAACCTGTTGACGGTCAATTGAATGTAAAATGGTTTTTTAAACCTTTTATTTGGATTTTTCCTGTTTTTTTTCAATCAAAATCATTAACTTTACACGAAGTGGGTAGAGCAATGATCAATGTGACACAAAAAGGATACCCTACATCTACTTTAGAAATTAGAGATATTAAAAATTTAGCGATATGAGAGACATGTTAAGAAGAATTATTCTGGTTATTTTTGTACTCTTGCTTGTGACTGCTGTTTCAGGATATTTTTATATGCAGAAACATCCATTAGAAGGAAATAAGTCCGGAACAATTTTAAATTTTTCCGGAAAATCAGGAAAATAAATACATCCTACAAGTCCTCATTTGAACAACATTCTATCATTTATCGGAAACAAACCTATTTTTTAAACATTTCTTAAGATTCCATTAAAATAGTTGCGAAACATAAAGTTCATTTTTGCATTTATCTAATTAAAGTAAAAATGATCAACAACTACCTATTAAAAGGGTCTGTGATTGCCGCATTCTTTTTTCAGAGCGGTCTTTTCGGACAGACACTGATTCATTACTGGAATTTTAACAACAATACTTCTGCTGCCACAGTCACTACACCTGCTTCTACCCTGGTGAATGGCTCTCTTACGGCTATAGCAGGAGGTACAAGTGTAATAGATTTTGCTGGTGGTACCGGGCAGAATTTTAGTGATGAAAATTTAAATGCCAGAAATGGAGATGCATCCGGAACTCATTTAAGGTTCAATAATCCAATTGGAGGAGGATTACAGTTTAATCTGCCTACCACCGGATATAACAGCGTCATTGTTAAATTTACCACCAGAAGATCCGGACAGGGAGCCGGTACTCAGACATGGTCTTATTCAACAGACGGAACTAATTTTGTGCAGTTTCAGACTGTGAATCCTCAGGATGCCAATCCTCAGCTCATTACTATTGATTTTTCTGCCATTCAGGGAGCCAATAACAATCCCAACTTTAAATTAAAAGTTGAATTCTCAGCAACAGGAGGCGGAACAGGAGGTAACAACCGTTTTGATAACTTTACGGTAGATGCCACTCCTGCCGGAGGTGCGGACACCACTCCACCAACTGTTACTTATCTTCCTGCCAATAATACCAATAACGCTTCGACTACTGTAAATCCTACCTTATCTTTTAATGAAAATATAAGATTAACAGATAATTCTGCGATCAATAATTCTAACGCTCAAAACCTTATAGAGCTTCGTCTTGGGAATGCAGCAGGGGCGCTAATTCCATTTACAACGACTTTCAGCAACAATACGATTACTGTAATCCCAACTTCGGGACTGGTACCGGGACAAACTTATTATCTTGCCCTTAAACCCAATATGGTAGAAGACTTTAGTGATAATGGAGTTACAGCTGTTACATCCAGCACTTTCACTACAGCCGGAACAATAATTTCTTTGGAAAAAAACTTCATTAAGGTCAATGAAAATGCAGGAAACCTTGCATTTAAAATCAATATCACCAATCCTTCAACGGCTACAGTAAATCTTGTGGTAAAACCGGCACCATTCAGTACGGCTGATGCTAATGATTTTACTTTAGCCAACCAAACTATTAACATCACTCCATCTACAACAAGTTATACAGTCAACATTCCGATTACTGATGACACAGTGGCAGAACAGCAGGCCGAATATTTTGTTGTAAGCCTCGAAAATCCTACCGGAGCAACTATTTCAGGAGACAATACTGCAACTGTTTATATTGTAGACAATGATAAGCCGGCACCGGTTCCATCCCATCAGATCCAACTGAATTATCTGGGAAGTTTTGATCCTTCAGGAAATAATAACAGCTCCACGGAAATTGTGGTTCATGATGCATCAACTCAACGTTTATTCACGATCAGCTCCATTACAGATGTTTTTGATATTATTGATTTCAGTACGCCTGCCACTCCATCGGTCGTAAAAACAGTCAATATGGCTTCCTATGGCGGAATCACAAGTATTGCAGTAAAAAACGGAATCATCGCCGCTGCTTCTCCGAATACCGATCCGCAGCAAAATGGTTCTGTAGTATTCTTTGATATTAACGGAAATTTCCTGAAACAGGTAAGTGTAGGAGCTTTACCGGATATGATCACCTTCTCTCCCGACGGAACAAAAGTAGTGACCGCCAACGAAGGGGAACCTAATGATGCCTATACGGTAGATCCCGAAGGAACGATCAGCATCATTGATATTTCCGGAGGTATCGGAAATCTTACGCAAAGTAATGTGACAACGCTCAATTTCAATAGTTTTGATTCTCAGGTAGCAGCTTTAACAGCTACCGGGTTAAGAAAAGTAAGAACAAATAATACGCTTTCTCAGGATCTGGAACCTGAATATGTTACCATCAGTTCAGATAGCCAGAAAGCATGGGTAACACTTCAGGAAAATAATGCTGTCGCTGAAATTAACCTGGCAACCAAAACCATCACGGGAATCTGGGGATTGGGTAAAAAAGACATGAGCCTTCCGGGTAATGGTTTTGATGCTTCGGACAATAATGGAGAGGTTTTAATTGCCAACTGGCCTGTAAAAGCTTATTATGTTCCGGATGCAGTACAGAATTATAAGGTAGGAAGTACTCATTATATTGTAACAGCCAATGAAGGAGATGAAAAAGACCTTTCAGGCTACAGCGAAAGAACCACTGTAGGTGCAAACGGTTATATTTTAGATCCAGTACTTTTCCCGAATTCAAATATTTTAAAGGCTTCTTATAATCTTGGAAGATTCAGGGTTTCATCTGCCACAGGAAATACAGACGGAGATGCAGAATTTGAAGAAATGGCAGCTTTAGGAGCACGCTCATTCTCTATTTTCAATGCGGATACCAAACAGATCGTGTACGACAGCGGAGATCAGTTTGAAAGATATATTGCAGCTTATCAGCCGTTAATTTTCAATGCCGATAATGAATCCAACGGTGCCAAAAACAG
Source organism: Chryseobacterium sp. D764 (assembly GCF_019317325.1). Classification (NCBI taxonomy): domain Bacteria; kingdom Pseudomonadati; phylum Bacteroidota; class Flavobacteriia; order Flavobacteriales; family Weeksellaceae; genus Chryseobacterium; species Chryseobacterium sp. D764. Next base: position 2,135,508 of record NZ_CP079219.1, read on the forward strand.
AAGCCGTGCAAAAGGCCCTGAACCGGAAGGCGTAGCATTAGGAAACATCAACGGACAGACATATGCTTTTATCACATTAGAAAGAACCGGAGGCGTTATGGTATATAATATCACAGATCCTAACAGCCCTACTTTTACCGATTATAAACATTCGCGTTCTACTTCAGCTTACGGAGGTGACAATGGCCCTGAAGGGATCATCTACATCGCTCCTGAAAATACTACAACCAATAAAGGCTATGTAATTATTGCCAACGAGATCAGCGGAACTTTATCCATGTATGAAGTGGCAATGCCGCCTACTTTGGGAACTGGTGAAACAAAAGCTGAACAGGCAACCTTCAACGTATTCCCAAATCCTGTTAACAAAGGAAATACACTTTATTTCAACAGAAAACAGGATTACGAACTGTATGATATGTCCGGAAAGCTGATCGGAAAGGAAAAGAATGCTTTAACCATAAGCACATCCAATCTTTCTACTGGTGTTTATCTTGTAAAAACTTCAGAAGGACAAATAAAAAGAGTCATTGTAAAGTAAACATAAATTACAGTATACCATTCTATTTTAAAGCTTCGGATTTTCCGGAGCTTTTTTGTTGTTGATAAATTTGAAGTCAACTCAATATAAAACTTATTATTTAAGATGATTTAACTTTTGAAATGCCTGAAAAAATCATTTTATTTCTATATTTACCTTTAACAAACCAAATTCACAATGAAAAATATTAAAACGGCAGGAATTCTTGCTTTTCTGTTATTGGGAACAGGAACAGCTTTTTCACAATCCAGAAAGATAGAATCCGCAAAAGGTGTAGAGAAAACAGAAGGTAATAAGGTGGTCCATGTAGAAGGTGTAGGTCATAATCTCAATTATACTCTCAACGGAGGAGTTGTTGAGGTAGAAGGTGGTGACAATACATTAACAGTCAAAGGAAGTGCTAAAAAAATTACGGTTTCCGGAACAGGTAATAAAGTATACATTGATAAAGTGGACAAAATATCCATGGAGGGTGGTGACAATATGATCTACTACCGAACTTCCGGAACAAAATCCGGTAAACCTGATGTTTCTATTACAGGAGTGGGGAATAAAGTAGTAAAACAGTAAATACAGTTCTCACAGATTTCAAAATCTGTAAAGAATATATTCAAACAAAAAAAGACAGACCCCATTGAGGTCTGTCTTTTAAAAATATCTCAGATATAATTTATTCTACGTTGATTACCTTTTCGATTTCTGGCGCATGTTGTTTGATGGTATTTTCAACACCTAATTTCAGCGTTGAGAAATTCAACGAACATCCGGAACAGTTACCCAAAAGCTTCACAAACACCTGATTATCTTTCACATCAATAAGCTCAATATCACCTCCGTCTTTATTCAAAAACGGTCTGATGCTTTCCAGAGCTTCCATTACTCTTGTTACTGTATCTTCGTGCGTTATGTTTGTTTCCATATTTTTCAGTTCAATTTGGTTCTTTCAAAGTATTGAAAGGTATTATTATTTTGCTTTTGGTGAGCATCCTGCCATTGTTGAAATCTTCACTGCTTCAGTAGGAGGAAGACTTTTATTTCTTTCTACAAGGCTTTCTACCATTTTTCTGGCTGTTTCTGTGTAAATATCAGCAATCTTAGATCCATCCTGAAGAGCAGCAGGTCTTCCTACGTCTCCAGCTTCTCTGATACTTTGGATCAACGGAATTTCTCCCAATACAGGAATTCCAAGATCTTCAGCTAAATATTGTGCTCCCTGGTTTCCAAAGATATAATATTTGTTGTCAGGAAGTTCTTCCGGTGTAAAATACGCCATATTTTCGATTAATCCAAGCACCGGAATATTGATACTCTCCATCTGGAACATAGCAATTCCTTTTCTTACGTCTGCCAAAGCAACATGCTGAGGTGTACTTACGATCACTGCTCCTGTTACCGGTACTTCCTGAATGATTGACAAGTGAATGTCACCTGTTCCCGGAGGCAGGTCTATTAATAAGAAATCCAGTTCTCCCCATGCAGCATCTCTGATCATCTGGTTTAATGCTTTTGAAGCCATAGGACCTCTCCACACTACCGCCTGATTAGCTCCTGAGAAATATCCGATAGAAAGCATTTTTACTCCATAGTTCTCAATAGGTTTCATCAAATTCTTCCCATTTACTTCTACAGAAATTGGTTTTGCACCTTCTGTATCAAACATGGTGGGAACTGAAGGACCATAGATATCAGCATCCAATAATCCTACTTTGAAACCCATTTTTGCCAACGTTACTGCCATATTTGCAGAAACTGTAGATTTTCCTACTCCTCCTTTACCGGAGGCAATAGCGATAATATTTTGAATTCCCGGAATTTGTTTTCCTTTGATCTGACTTTGCTGAATTTCACTAGGTTCCGGAGAAACGATTTTAAGTTTTAAATGAACCTCTTCTCCAAACTCACTGGCAAAAGCCTGTTTCATTGCAGCCTCCAGTTTTTTCTTTTCGTGCATTGCAGGCGAATGAGCAGTCATGTCAATATAAACATCATTACCCATAATCTGAAGATTATTCACCAAATCGTCTACTTCTATTTCTTTAAGGAAATCCTGAACCTTTTCTTTCGTCAACATATAAATATAAATTGTTTACAAATTTACGCATTTTTCACCTATTTAGAATAAGTAAACACAATCATAGATAAATTCTTTTGTAAACACAGACCTTCAGCCCTTTATATATCGGCAATTATTATCTGAAATAGGTTACTAACGGAATATTTTTATTCCAGAATTCACTGGATTTTAACAGCCAGGAGGTAGAGAAGAAAAACAATGAGGTGGTTTCAAAAATAAGGGTAGAATACGTTAGAAATTGATTCGCGGAAGCTGAGTCATCTCCTAAAATAGCAATAAGCCCAATGCAGGCGAGACTGATGAGTATTCCCCAGCCGCAACATTTGTAATACAGGTTTCTACGGCTTTTTTTGAGTGCTTCTTCTTCGGAAATAGGCTCTCCATCCTGTTCTTTATCACTTTTTTGAAAAAAATAAAGACAAAAAACGGCAAAAGAAACGAAAAGCAGCCCTGCACTGATATAATGTACCCAGCTGAACCAGTCCTGATAGTTAGCCTTATCTATATTGATGTAAATATTTCCTCCATATCCATTAAATTTTGTTGGAAATACAGCGACCAATACCGCCATTACTCCGGCAAAATTTGAAAGCATGTTTTCATATCTGTCTTTTCCTCTGTAGGTAGCGAATAATCCACCCAGAATACATAATGTTCCAACAAAAATCACATGCCCGAAACTGTAGTAATAATGGCTTATACTTACTTTAAGCGGATGTTCATCATTCAAAAAATAGGTGGTCATAAAAAGAAGAAAGGAAAGGAGAAATCCGAGTAATCCGATAAACATTCGTAATTGGTAATAGGAGATCAGAACGCCGTTATTATCATCTGGAGCAGGTTTTTTAGAATGAGTTTCCATGACTTTGTTTTTTGAGGTTATGTTTGTTTTGAGGTTATAATGAAATGGTTATTTTATCAATAATTTTCACATTTTTGTCCGGATCCAGTTTGAAATTGTCTTTGATAAATTTCTTTGGATCCTCCGTAAGCATCTCTTTTTGTAAATGAGAAGCCTGTTTCTTTTTTAATAAATTCATCCATTGGTATGTTTTTTTGATAGCAACTACATAGATGACAATTTCTTTATCTGTTATTTTAAACTTCAGAAAGTTTTTATTTCCTGTATTTATTTTCCCTGATGAGATTTCGGTTACATACAATTTAAAAAAATGATATCCGAAAAGAATATACCATCCAAAAAGTATGGATTGCAAAAGAGCGGAAATGATCAGTTGAGAAACAAAATAATCACAGCCCACCGGAATTTTAAAGAAACTTTTTATTTCATTAATATGAATAAAAGACAAATGACTGTCTTTTAAAAAAGCAAATCCATAAGTCGGAAGCTTCATAAATACAAACCATTGAACAGCAAAAGATAATATAAACAAAAATCCCCGTAAAATTCTGCTCGTCCATTCTTCCTTCCCGGAACATTCTGTATTGGTGACTTTGGTGATGGTAAAATGAAAGATGACAGGAATTAAAAATAAAATCAACCCTTTCAAAATAGAATCTGAGTAACAATGGGTATAGGTAACAATTAATGAGAGAAAAAACAGCAATACAGTAAATTCATAGTTAATGATAAAGAAAATAAGGTTCCAGAATGTTTTTTTACCGGATTTTTCTTTAGACGGATATCTGCCATTCTGTTTATAGGTAAGTTCTGTAGTCGTTGTATTTTGCAGGATAGGAAGAGTGATGGTATCTTTTAAAAAATCGGTAACATGTCCGAAAGCACCGCCGCCTCCTGAAGTAATATAATGTTTGATCTCTTTATCATAGCCTTTCTCATTTTCATCTAATTTATAATGTGAATAATGATGAATATCTCCTGTAAGCACTACATCAAAAATAATTTCTGATTTTATATTACTGGCTTCCAGCTTTCTGACAGCTTCTTTCATCGTTCTGATGATATATTCCAGGCTATCCATACGCTGTCTTCTCTTGTGTCTGTCTTTTATCTGGTAATTGTACCAGTAAGGTTCTGCAATGAGCAGGATAATGTGGTTTGTATCATTTCCTTTTGATATTCTCTCAACATATTCAGTAAAAAAAGTCATCTGAGGAATATCAATATCACCGAGCAATTGATTGTCAATACCCATTAAGTGAACATTATCCCTTAGTAAATAAGCGAAATAGCTTCGGTTCTGTACGGTTCTGTAATCACTGATTTTACTTCTCTGGCACATCAGCCTGAAAAAAGCACTTAAACCATCGTACCAGTCATGATTTCCCGGTGTGGCAATGAGTATCGGGCCTGCTTCTTTTGTATCAGGAGCAACAAGTCTTAAAGGTCCTTTGAAGCGGTCTCTGTAATTGATTTCAGAGCCTACGGGATATACCAGATCACCTCCCACTACCAAAACAGATCCCCTTTTCAGTTTGATTTCAACCTCATCCTCAACATCTCTGTTGAATTCATTTTTAAAAGAATAGATATAGCTGTCTCTTGTCAGATGGTAAAAAACAGAGGTGGTAGCATCAAAGCCATCGCCGGTATCTGCAATGAAATCAAACCAGAATTCATCTTCAGGTTCATCACAATTATTTTCTATCAGTTCTCTTCCGGTATCTTTTCCCAAAGCGGTCTGCATTTCTCTTTTATCAATGATAGAAAGGATATCTGCAGAAAGAGAAACCATTCTGAAACTATTCATCAACCCGGTAAAATCAAACCATTTGACAGGTTTTTGAGGAATAAAGTAATAAGGGTATTTCTCATCAACATCTTTAAATATTTTCACTTTTTTAGAAGCGTATAGACTGTCTTTAAAGTAAAATATCAGAAACGTAACTGCAACAAGCAGCAGAAGGTAAAAAAACAATGTTTCCATCATATTTTGTATTGAGTTGGTCTTCGTTTCCCCAGTTTTGTTATACTTAAAAAATTTTTGAGTATTTCAAACCGGGAATTATTAGTTTACCATCAAATGTATGAAATTTGGAATTCGAATCATATAACACTTTTGTGGTATTTTATCCGTTAATAAAAATATTTATGAATAGATATTTAAAATAAAATAATTAGATTTATTAACACCATTATCATTGTAAAATAATTGTTATGAAAACCAATACCTACCCTTCCAAATATGCACTGCCAAAAGGAATTTTTACAGTCGGAAAAACGAAATTCAAATGGTATGATCTGGCTGGTGACCCTGCAGAAATCTCTCCACAGGACATCCATAATGCCCGGTTATGTGTTGAATATGCTGAAGAAGACTTTCAAAATATTAAGGATCTGGGATTCATCATTATGCATCGTTGCGGAGAAAATTATCTTCTCCTGGTATGTACGTGGCGGAGTGAAAATGAATTATGGGAAAGTGTTTATTATGACGGTTCCGGAAACTTTGAAATATGGGACAGAAACAAAACCCACCTCCCTACTTACTGTGTTTGGGAAATGGGTATTGTATATCATGAATCCCAATCGTGGAAAAAATATCTGGGTTCTGAAAGAGAAGAAAAAGACAAAGAGAAATATCTTACTGATTTCTTTGAGGGAGAAGTATAAATATTTCCATATTGAGATTCTTCCTTTGTCAGAAATCGAAGATTCGACGTAGTCAATGACATGCATCGAAAAAATAATTTAAAATCAGGTGATCAGTTGGCTCTGTTTTTTTCATCAAACTTTACATTGCGGTCCATTCCTTTTACTTTTTTATTTCCGAAAGTATAGGTTGCAGATACCGTAAGTCTTCTGGCATCATAATAATTATTGTACGAATGAGTTCCGGTTGTATAATAGATTTCACCCAGACTTTTCCCTTGCTTCAAAATATCAGAAACAAACACATTCAGCTGAAGACTTCTTTCCATAAAGCCCAGTTTCAGACCCGATGTAAAATTGCCGGCAAATTTCATATATGAATTTCCGGAATTGGAAGGCAGACGGAACCAGTAATTTAAGATCAGCTGTATCGTTTTGCCTGGGTTTAGTGATATATTATTCTGAAAATCAAAATCATAGCTGTTTCCTGTTCTGGAAAGGGCATCGGTTGCAAAAACGTCAGTATTCATATAAGAATAATTGGCCGAATAATTAGCTTCCCATTTTTTGAAAAAAGTATCGGAATAATTAAGAGAAATGCCCATGCTATTCTGATTATAATAATTTTCAAAAGTGCTTACCCTGTTTTCCCCTTTCAGATTAGCCAGCTGACCAAACGCTTCCACTGTTCTCTGAAAATAAGCGGATGCCGATAATTTTCCTTTATAAACATAAGAAAGTTCAAAATTATGATTAATGGAAGGTTTCAGGAAAGGGTTTCCGGTAAAATAGGAATTGATATTGATGTACCAGCGATACGGATTAATCGCACGAAATCCCGGTCTGTTGATCCTTTTGGAATAATTCAGGCTGAAAGTATGATTTTCATTGCTTTTATAACTGATATAGGCAGTAGGGAAAAATTTCCCATAAGAGTTTTCGGTCTGCTGTCCGGAAGTTAAAGAATTCCCATTGACTACAGAATACTCATACCGTAAACCCGCTTTTGCCGACCATTTTTCGTTGAATGATTTTTCAAAACTGATATAAGCTGCATAATTTTTTTCATTATACTCAAACTCGTTACTTTTCAGTGGATCTGTAATGTAGTCTCCATTTGTTAAGTTCTGATAGAATATACTAGAGTTATTATCAAAATTTGTGAATTTCACACCTGTTTCAGTCTTTACGAACTGGTAAGGCAGTGTAAGATCTGCCTGTCCGGAATAAATTTTATAATCCACCATTGAGGGTGATTTTACGACAAATCGGTCGCCAGAACTTTCTCTAGTCGTAAAATCAATGGTCGTTTCCGGAGTATTGGAAAAATAATTTCCTGTAATGCTCAGTTTATTATCCTGTTTCCCGAATTTCAGGTCATAGTAAGCACTTGCAGTATGTTGTCTGCTGGTAGCCCTGTGCTCTGCATAAGTAAGTAAGGTATTGGTATAGCTGCCATTTTGGAAATAGTCCGAAGTATTGGTGATATTCATATTGGAATGCCCGAATCCGAAATCATAAATAAATCCGATATTAGACTTCTTCCCCAGCTGATAATCCAGACTTAAGTTAGCTCCAAGACCATCTCCGAAATCACTTCTGTTATCATTACTTTTAAGACCGTCTGCACCTTCTATCCAATAGTTTTCATAAGAGTGCTTTTCATTTTTATTTTGTCTTAATTTCAATGAGGTTCGCAGTTTTTCATTCTGATAATTCAATGTTACACTGTTTGAATGTCCGGTATAGGTCTGCTGCTGAAGGCTGGAAGTCAGGCTTCCACTCCATCCGATATTCTGATTTTTCTTTAAAACAATATTGATCAGACCGCTGTTTCCCTGCGCTTCATATTTGGCAGGAGGTGAAGTAATGACTTCAATTTTTTCTATATTTTCGGATCTGAGGCTTTTCAGGTAAGTAACCAGCTCAGCATCTGACAAATTCAGAATCCTGTCGTTGATCATCACTGCTACTCCACTTTTGCCAACAATGGAAACTCCGGTATTGTCATCAACTTTTACCAAAGGCGTTGTTGCAAGAGCATCAGCGCCATCCATTCCCTGTGAAGCCACCGAATTGGAAACGTTGAAAACTAATCGGTCAGCTTTTCTCTCAATCAGTTTTTTTCTGGCAGTAAGTGTAACCCCTTCAATCTGTTTTTCATTCTTTTTTTCAATAAAAAAATCGTGTTTTACCTCACCATTTACCATCAGCTCCTTACTGGATATTTCTGCACCGTCCTGGATAATCTTAATATTATAGCTCCCGTTTTCTGAAAGCTTCAGTGAATAGTTTCCTTTTTCGTCTGAAATAGCGGTCTGTTTTTTCTGATCTTTTACAGCAATCACCTCAACATAAGGAACTGCATTTCCGGTTTGGGTGATCTTCCCTGTTATTGTCTGGGCAAATACAGCTGCCGGCAATAGCATGATTACAGCAAATAATGTCTTCTTCATGAATGATAATAGTTTTCTATAAGACAAGCTAGACTTCTGTTTTATTACCTCTGTTTTGCTGTTTTTCAATATCTTCGCCTTTATAAAATCAGAACATGAAAAAAGGGCTTATAGCATTTTCTTTATTTATTACTCACATCATTTCTGCACAGAATTATTCCCAATATGTGAATCCTTTTATAGGAACCGGAGGCCATGGCCATACTTTTCCAGGGGCAATCGTTCCATTCGGGATGGTACAGCTTTCTCCGGATACAAGAATTGACGGAAGCTGGGACGGATGCAGTGGATATCATTATTCGGATTCCGTGATCTATGGTTTTTCTCATACCCATCTGAACGGAACCGGAGTTTCAGATTATGGAGACATTATGCTGATGCCTACGATGGGAAACCCAAGTCTGGACAGTAAAAATTATTCCTCAAAATTTTCGCATAAAAATGAAAAGGCTGCTGCCGGATATTATGCTGTTAAATTAGATAAACATAATATTGGAGTACGCCTGACAACGACAAAAAGAGTTGGTTATCATGAATATACCTTCAATAATGCAGGTAATGCCAATATTATTTTAGACCTCAACCACAGAGATAAGCTTCTGGAAGGGGAAGTAAAAATCATTGATAATAAAACCATTGAGGTTTTCAGAAGAAGTGAGGCCTGGGCCACCAACCAATATATCTACGCCAGAATTGAATTTTCAAAACCTATGAAAATTTCCAAGAAAGAAGCCAATGGAAAACAGGAAACTCATCTTTTTACCGGAACAAAGCTTGCACTGGCATTTTCAACCAGTGTTAAAAAAGGAGAAAAAATTAATGTAAAAGTTTCTATTTCTCCCACAGGATATGAAGGAGCTGGCAAAAATATGCTGGCAGAAGGACAATCAAAGGATTTTGATGCTGTAAGAAAACAGGCAGAAGCCAATTGGGACAAAGAGCTTTCAAAAATTGAAGTGAAGTCTGATGATAAAAATAAATTAGCCGTTTTTTACACCGCTCTTTACCATGTTTTCACACAACCAAACATCAATATGGATGTTGACGGAAAATACAGAGGCAGGGATAACAAACTCTACACGGCAAATGGCTTTGATTATTATACCGTATTCTCACTTTGGGATACCTTCAGAGGAGCTCATCCTCTGATGACTTTAATTGATCGAAAAAGAACTGCAGATTTTATCAACACGTTCATCAAACAATATGAACAAGGGGGAAAACTTCCGGTATGGGAACTGGCATCCAATGAAACAGAATGTATGATTGGCTATCACTCCGTTTCTGTAATGGCAGATGCTATGGCCAAGGGAATTCAGGGGTTTGATTACGAAAAGGCTTTTCAGGCCGCCAAAGGTTCTGCCATGCAGGACATTTTTGGATTGAATGCTTACAAGCAGAATAATTATATCAGTATCGATGATGAGCATGAAAGTGTTTCCAAAACTGTAGAATATGCCTATGACGACTGGTGTATTGCTCAAATGGCAAAAATTTTAGGCAAAAAAGAAGATTATCAGTATTTCATGAAGCGTTCTCAAAACTGGAAAAATCTTTATAACCCTAAAACAGGGTTTATGCAGCCAAGAAAGAACGGAAACTGGTATGAACCTTTTGATCCTAGAGAAGTCAACAATAATTATACAGAAGGGAATTCATGGCATTATTCTTATTCCGTACAGCAGGATATTCCGGGACTTATTGCAGCTCATCGCGGAAAAGAAAAATTTGAACAGTTCATTGATGCCATCTTTACCGCTCCGGATAAAACAACTGGAAGGGAACAGGTAGATATCACAGGATTGATGGGACAATATGCTCAGGGAAATGAGCCAAGCCACCACATTGCTTACCTGTACAATTTTGTAGATAAGCCAGAAAAAACAGATGCTAAAATAAAATATATCCTTGATAATTTTTATAAAAATACACCTGACGGATTGATTGGAAATGAAGACTGCGGCCAAATGAGTGCGTGGTATATTCTAAGCTCTATGGGAATTTATTCCGTTACCCCAGGATTACCGGAATGGGAAACGACAATACCTTATTTTGATGAAATCAAGCTTCATCTGGAAGATGGTACGACAAAAACCATTACTAAAAACACCAGCAGAGCAGAGCTTAAAAAACTTGGTTTCGAAAATGTGAAACCTGTTAAGGACTTTAAATATGCAGAACAAACAGCTTCGCCCGTGATCGCAGCTGACAGAATCTTTGATTTTTCTACCAAAGTTGAGATCTCCCCACTGAATCCAAATGACAAGGTATATTATATGACCATGGATGAAAGCGACAGCAATAAAAGAAAGACTTTCTCTACTTACAAAGGGCCATTCTCCATCACAAAGACTACTCAGGTAATGGCTTATGCCGAAAGAAACGGAGAAAAAAGTTCTGTAACCACAGCCAATTTCAACAGAAGACCAAATTATTGGGACATTAATATCATGTCTAAAGTGACTCCACAGTACAGCGCTACCGGAAAACTGGCTCTTATTGACGGAATCAGAGGTGATGTCAACTGGAGGAAAGGTGAATGGCAAGGCTATCAGGGGCAGAATTTTGAAGCAATCATTGATTTCAAATCTCCTCAGCAAATCAAGTCATTATCTTCCACCTACCTTCAGGACAGCAGAGCATGGATTCTGATGCCTAGAAAAGTAGAATATTACGCTTCCATGAACGGGAAAGATTTTATTCTTCTGAAAACGGTTGAAAGTGACATTGATGCTAAAGATGAGAAGGTACAGGTCAAAGATTTTTCTACTGAAATTCTTCCTACCGAAGCGAGATATATCAAAGTAAAAGCCTATTACTTCGGAAAACTTCCTGAATGGCACCAGGGAGCAGGAGGAGATGCTTATATTTTTATTGATGAGATTTCTGCAAAGTAAGGAAGATGGAAGAGTGAAGCTGGAGGTTTCTATTTGCCAGATTACTTTTTAAAAGTTGGCTTGTAGAAATTTTAGATTTAAAAAAAAATTAATAAAATAGACTGATTTTAATCCTTAGTCTTTCAGAAGCTTTCTTCTTCCAGCTTCCCATCATAAAAAATCGGCCTTCGAAAATTCGAAGACCGATTTTTTATGAATTCATTCTTTCCGACCATTGCAGAACTTCCGGAAGTTCCATATCAGAAAATTCTATGTGGATCACTCTCCTTTTCTTTCCGTTGGTTGTCCGGTTAGAACCGTGAAGCGTTAAGGGTTTCATGATCATAATTCCGCCTTTTTCAACATTACAGATTTCTTCTGTTTCAATCGTCCAGTCGATGGTTTCCGGTCTGTAAATACCTTTTGCGTGAGACTTTGGAACTACTTTCAAAGCTCCATTATTTTCGTCCGTATCGTCCAGATGGATTCTTACAGTATAGATATTTTCCAAAATATTTAATGGAGGCTGTACTGCAAACTGATTCTTTTTAGTTGTCCATGGACCGAAATCAGGCAGATCCAGTTTTTTATCTACAGAAATTGTCAGATCCTGATGATAAGCTACATACCAGTTGGAGGTTTCAGGCTTATCAAAATAAATACTTTTGACCACAAAATATTTTTCTCCGAAGATTTCCTTAACCACTTTCTGGATATTTTCATTAAAAATCAGGTCTTTAATTTCCGGAACTTCTTTTAAAAACTGTCTTATAGCGAAAAGATCTTCAGACTTTCTGAAATTCTCTTTTGAGGTATCTATATGCTGCAGAACATGGTTTATTTCTTCAAGTTCTTTCTGTGAAAATACATTATTGATAACAGCAAAGCCATATTCAAGAATATGGCTTTTATTGTTTTTTAAGTTTTGTAAACTCATTGATATATTTAAATTTTGTCTAATGGCTCTGTCAATTGTCCTTCCCATTTGGAAACTGCAGAAGTGGCCAGTGTATTTCCTAACACGTTTGTCATACTTCTTCCCATATCACAGAAATGGTCAATTGGTAAGATCAAAGCAATTCCTTCCGGTGGAATACCAAACATAGAACAGGTTGCCACAATAATTACCAGAGAAGCTCTCGGAACACCTGCAATTCCTTTTGAGGTAAGCATTAATACCAATAGCATGGTGATCTGCTGTCCAAGGCTCATTTCGATCCCATAGATCTGAGCAATAAAGATTGAAGCAAATGTCATATACATCATACTTCCATCCAGGTTGAATGAATATCCTAAAGGTAAAATAAAGGATACTACTCTGCTGTTACAACCGAATTTTTCAAGCTCTTCCACCAATTTCGGGAACACTGCTTCAGAACTTGTTGTAGAGAAAGCGATCAGTAACGGTTCTTTAATTCTTTTTAAAAGGTCAAAAAGACGGTTTCCTAAGATAAAATAACCTACCAGTAAAAGTACCAGCCAAAGAACTGCTATAGCAAAGAAGAAATCTCTCAGATAAATAGCATATACTTTAAAGATTTCAAAACCATTGGTTGCCACTACTGCTGCAATAGCTCCCAATACTCCCAGTGGAGCAAACCACATGATATACCCTACCATTTTAAGAATTGCGTGAGCGATGATATCAAAAAGCTTTACCACAGGCTTAGAATACTCTTCTCCTAAATTCGCAAGTGCAACTCCAAACATCACAGCAAATATCACGATCTGCAATACTTCATTGGTAGCAAAGGCTTCAAATAAACTTTTAGGAATCATATGCTTTACAAAGTCTTCCATGGAGAAACTTTTACTGCTTTTAAGAAGTTCATCAGCAGAAGATACGTCCTGAATCGGTAGTTTTGTGACATGTCCCGGCTCAAGCCAGTTAACAAGGATTAACCCGATAAAAAGGGAAATCAGAGAAGCGGAAATAAACCAAAGCATTGCTTTTGTTCCTACTCTTCCAATCATTTTAATATCACTCATTTTGGCAATCCCCACTACTAATGTCGTAAAAACCAAAGGAGCAATAATCATCTGTACCAATCTGATGAAAACCGTTCCCAACAATTTTATGTTCTTAGCAAAAGGTTCCGCATTCTCAGGATATTTCACATGTACAATACCTCCGATTCCTACTCCAACAAGAAGGGCAATGATAATTGCTATAAAAAGTTTATTCTGTCCTTTCATATATATAGTTCAATTTGCGCAAATATAATGGTTTTTCAATTGGCAGAAGATTTTCTTCAATGTGGATTAATTTTACATTAAGTTTTTAATCCCTAAAAATTAAAAGCCTGGTTTAGAAAATATTGTAAAAAAATTAAAAAACATTTATTGAATTTTTATTCTTTTGGTACAAATTTTATTATTACATTTGATTGTATAACAACATTAATAAATATACAATATGAAAAAAACTATTGCAATGGCTGCATTAGCTGTAGCTGTATCTTTCGGTGCTATTTCTTGTAAAAAGAAAGTTTCTGATGCCGACCTTCAGACTCAGGCTACAACGGTAGTAACTTCTAATCCCAATGCTTCTGTTGAAGTAAAAGAAGGTGTAGCTCACTTAAGCGGTACTTTCGCAGACCAGCAGTCTAAAGACGCGATGATCACAAAATTAAAAGCGATCAACGGAGTAAAAGACGTAATGGATATGTCTACTGTAGCAGCTGCTCCTGCCCCTGCCCCTGTTGAAACTTCTTCTGCTGTAGATCCTGCTGTTCAGAAAAAAGTTCAGGATGCGGTGAAGGATTTCCCTTCTGTAAAGGTAGAAGTTGTAAACGGACAGCTTACTCTTACAGGAAATGTTTCCGGCCTGCAGGCTAGAAAAATCAAAGAATCTGTAGATGCTTTGAAAATCGGAAAGTATAACAACAACCTAATCGTAAAATAATTTAAGATGAGCGAATTACAAGATAAATATTCAAGCGTAGTTTCAGCGGCACAGTCTGCAGGGATCGCCAATCTTCAGGTTCAGGAGCAGGACGGAATTCTTTATGTTTCCGGAAATGCTTCCAACACCGCGGCTAAAGATGCTGTATGGAATGCTTTAGGAGCTATTGATTCTACTTATTCTGCTTCAGATATCAATATTGATGTACAGGTTGCAGGTCTTACTTCAGGAGCTTCTTTAACAGTAGCAACAGAAGATTCTAACCTTAATATCAGACAGGAACCTTCTACTGAAGCTGCCGTAGTAGGTAAAGCAGCTAAAGGTTCTTCTGTAACTTTAATTGAGCAGACTTCTGATGACTGGTGGAAAGTGAAAACTGATGACGGCCAGGAAGGATATGCTTATTCAAGATATTTAAGAGCATAATTTTTATTAAAAAATAATAAATTTTCACAAAAAAAGCATAGAAACATCCCAACTTTGGGATGTTTTTATATTTTTACGGCTCTGAAAAAAAAACTAATGAAGAAAACTCTGGTGCTATTGACTTTGATGTTCACAGTCATTATTCTGCACGCGCAAAAATTACACATCGATGGAAAAATATCCGATTCTGAAAAGAAAGCGATAGAAAATGCCACCGTTTATCTTTTGAAAGAAAAAGATTCATCCATTGTCAACTATACAGCAACCAATAAAGAAGGTAAATTTTCTCTGAAGATAGACGATGTAAAAGAACCTTCCATTCTTAAAATTGATGCTGATAAATTGTCGTCCTATTCAAAAAAATTTGATAAAATAGATCAACCCCTATCCTTAGGAGATATTCAGCTTGAAAAACAAAGTATTGTCAATAATATTGATGAGGTAAAAATCACCGCATCACCGGTAAAAATTAAAAAGGATACCATTGAATTCAGTGCAGCGGCAATCAAAGTACGGCCTGACAGTAAAATAGAGGAACTTCTGAAGCAGATTCCCGGAGTAGACATCAGCAATGAAGGAAAAATTACAGTCAACGGGAAAGAAGTGGATCAGATCATGATCAACGGCAAACCTTTCTTCGATAAAGACGGCAAAATTGCCCTGCAGAATTTACCTGCAGATATCATCAAGAACATTCAGTTTACAACAACCAAGACAAAGGAAGAAGAACTGAGCGGGCAAGCAGCCAAATCTCAGAACACTACTATCAACTTTAATATTGATGAAAAAAAGAATAAAGGGTTGCTGACAAGACTTACGGTCGGATACGGGTCAGACAAGCGGTATGAAGCAAGCGGACTGGCAAGTTATTTTAAAGGAGACACAAAAGTAAGTATTCTTGCATCATCCAATAATATCAATTCACAAGGGTTTTCCAGGGATGAAGTTTTTGACAGTATGGGGAACGGACGGAATGCCTGGATGATGCAGGGCGGATCAGTCTCAACGGTAGGAAATGTGACGTATTATAATCAGGGAGGCAGTACAAGAGGAATTCAGCGGTCTACCACCATAGGATTGAATTACAGTGATAAAATGGGGAAAAATGCTGATCTGGATTCTTTCAGTCTGATGCATTCGGATTCTAATACGGAGACAAGATCCAAGGTTTCCAGATCTACTCTTCTACCCAATTATACGCTTCAGACCAATTCTGAAAGTAATGGAGAAAATGAATCTAAGCAATACAGTTTTGATACTTCAGTCAAAATCAAGCTGGATTCTATGACAAGTGTTTATTTTTCACCGAGATTTACTAAAAACAGCAGTTTTAATTTCAATAATTCACAATCATCTACTTTGAAGAATGGCAGCCTTCTGAATGAAAGCAACTCCTATTCAAGTAATGATTCGGAAAGCAATTCATTTAATCCTTACATCTATTTTTCCAGAAAATTCAAGAAAAAAGGACGTGTGCTTTCAGCCAATATGAACAGTTCTATTTCTGAGTCTAAAAGGGATAACCTAAGCCAATCCCAGAACACATTTTATGACCAAAACGGGATAACAAAAGATAATCGTGACCAGTTAGCCAAAAATAAAAATCAGAACAGCTCATTCAATTTCAGTGCAGGATATTCAGAACCCGTTTCCGATTCGTCCAGTGTAAATTTTAAAATAAAATATGAAGCGAGATCAGCGAGGGATTTAAGGAATGTAAACGATTTTGATAATGTAACCGGAGATTACACTAAATTCAACCAGCTTTTATCGAATAATATGAAGCAGAGAATCAATCAGATTTCTCCTGAATTGAGCTATCAAATCAATAAAAATAAACTCAACTTCTGGGCTTCGGTGAATCTTGACATTTCAGATATGAAGGTAAACTCTATCTACAACGGACAGCAATATGACCTGCAGAAAAATTTCGTGTTGCCCGAATATAATCTCAACCTTTACTATCAGCTTGGGGAAGGTAAAATCTTAAGTATCTATAATTACTCTAACTTCAACATTCCGACTGCAGAACAGCTGACTCCTTATAAAGATGAATCCAATCCTTTGATTACCTATCAAGGAAACCCCAATTTGAAAAATACCTGGATCAACAATCTTTATCTGTATTTCAATAATTATAATAAAGTAAAAAACCTCAGTTACTATTTCAATATTGGCTTTACGTACAGGAATAATGACATCATCAATTTTTCTACTTATGATAATGCAGGAAAACAGATCGTTACTTATGACAATGTAAGTGGAAATAAAAGCATTAACGCCGGCGGGGGCTTTAGTAAAACCCTGAAATGGAAAAATGACAAACTGACCATTAACCCAACATTCAACATGAATTATGCTTACAATAATGGTTTTATCGACGGACAATCTTTCACCAGCAATTCATACAATCTCAATCCTGGTCTTAATCTTGTGTATGAGATCAAAGATAAAATGACGATCAAACCTTCTTACCGACTTGGATACAGCTTCTCAAATTATACCAATTATAATTTAAAAAGTATAAATACGGCCAATCAGTCATTAAAACTGGAACTTACCAATTATCTGCTGAAAGGCAATTTCGTATTTGGAAACGATTTTGAATATAATACCAACTCAAATATTGCTCCCGGCTTTAAAAAGGATTTCTACTTCTGGAATACCAGTCTGGGTTATTCATTCTACAAAAAACAGTTTACAGCAAAAGTGAAGATTTATGATGTTTTAAATCAAAATCAAAGTGTGAGAAGAACCATCACAGATTCTTATTTTGAAGACCGTGAAGATCTGATTTTGAAACGATATATCATGTTCTCTATCAGCATGAAGCTGAATAAGTTTGCCGGTAAAAAAATGCAATAACACAACACCATACTTTTATATATATATTTTTGATAATGGCCGGATCTTTCCGGCTATTTTTATGAATCCAGAGAAGATTGATCAATAACCGTGTTTTTATTTTTAAATTAGCAGCAAATTTTTTTTATGAAAATCCATATTTCAGTATTATGTATTCTTTTTTTCATTCTTGGAAAAGCTCAGAAGACGGAACAGAAAGATACTTTCGTTAAAGACAATTTCACCAAGAAAGAATTTTATATTCCGATGCGTGATGGAGTAAAGCTTTTTACAGCTGTATATATCCCGAAAGATATATCAAACAAGAACAAATATCCGTTTCTGATGCAGAGAACCTGCTACAGCATTGCACCTTATGGAGAGAGTGAATATAAAACAAAGGTAGGTCCCAACACTTACCTTATGAAAGACAAGTATATCTTTGTATACCAGGATGTGCGCGGAAGATATATGAGTGAAGGTACTTTTACCAATATGACTCCACAAGTAGAGCGTAAAACCAAAAAAGATGTAGATGAAAGTACAGATACTTATGATACCATTGAATGGCTTTTGAAAAACATCAAGGACAACAATGGTAAAGCAGGTCAGTTCGGAACATCTTATCCTGGATTTTATACTGCTGTAGGAACGTTGTCACAACACCCGGCTTTGGTAGCTTCTTCACCGCAGGCTCCTATCTCTGATTTCTGGAATGACGATTTCCTTCACAACGGAAGATTTATGTTAGGCTATTTCAGAACTTTCCCTGTTTTTGGAGTTCAGAAAACACAACCTGAAAAACAGGCCTGGTATATGGATTCTTTCATCAAACAGACTTCCGAAGACGGATTAAAATTCTACAGAGACATGGGCACCCTGAAAGAGGGCTATGAGAAATATTATAAGAATAATTTCTTCATGACAGAAATTATGAATCATCCCAACTACGATGAGTTCTGGCAAAAAAGAGGTCTTCTTCCTCACCTGAAGAATATCAATCACGCTGTAATGACTGTTGGAGGATGGTTTGATGCAGAAGATCTTTCAGGTCCTTTGAATATTTATAAAACCATTGAAAAAACAAGTCCTAAAGCTAAAAATACAATTGTAATGGGACCTTTTTCTCATGGTGGATGGTCTCAGGAACAGGGTAAACATTTCCACAGCGAAACGTATTTTGGAGACAGTATTGCAACCTATTACCAGAAAAATATTGAAACCAGATTCTTCAATCATTATCTGAAAGGCAATACAAAAGAAGATGCCGGACTTCCTGAAGCGCTGATGTATGATACCGGAGCTAAAGAATGGAAAGAATTTGCTTCTTATCCGCCTAAAAATGCTCAGAAAGTTAATTTCTATTTAGCTGACAACACCTTGAAAAAAACTTCGGGACAAGGATATTCTGAATATTACAGCGATCCTAATAATCCTGTTGTAAGCTCAGATCACCTGAAAGATTTCAATGGCTTCACTCCGAAAAATTATATGTCGGAAGATCAGAGATTTGCAGTAGGAAGACCTGATGTACTGACGTTCACAACAGATGTTCTGACTGAAGATATGGCATTTGCCGGAGAAATTATGGCCAAACTGAATATTGCATCCTCTTCTACAGATGCCGATTTTGCAGTAAAGCTTATTGATGTATATCCTGAAGATTTCAAACCGACAGAAAAGAAAGACGGTGTTATCTATGGCAATTATCATCAGATGGTAAGAAGTGAAATAATGCCTGCCAGATTCAGAAATACAAAAGAAAAAGGAGAAGCATTGGTTCCTAATCAGAAAACAGCTGTTAATTTCAGACTTCAGGATGTAGTTCACACCTTCAAAAAAGGACATAAAATTCAGATTCAGATCAGCAGTACATGGTTCCCACTTTTTGCTATCAACCCACAAAAATTTATGGATAATCCGAATTTTGCGACCAAAGAAGATTACACTAAAGCATTTATCAAAGTGTATGATGACAGCTCAATTGAGGCTGAAGTTTTAAAATAAATTGAAAAGCTGTTCGTTTGAACAGCTTTTTTGTTTTTGAAGACTTGAAGTATATTTTTAGGTTTTGGCTAAAGCCGGATGAAGATGTTCTTTCTGTTCAAGTGGGCTGAAGCCCGCTACTATTGATAAAAAAACATATAATAATTTATTCTTCAATTGTTCTGAAGGTCAGGTTGACTCTGGGAGTTTTCACTTTTGTAGTGGGTGGAAGCCTGTGAAGCCAATTATCCTGAGTAGTTCCTTTCATAATGAGCAGACTTCCGTTTTCCAGAAATATTTCGGTCTTTTCTTTGGTCTTTTTATGTTTGAATAAAAATTTCCTTTCTGCTCCAAAGGTCAGAGAAGCAATGGCACCATGTTTTTTCAGATCTGTTTCACCATCACTGTGGTAAGCCATTCCCTCGCTTCCGTCATGATATAAATTCAGCAGGCATGAATTGTAAGTCTCACCCGAAACTTCTTCACATTTCTTTTTTAATTCTAATAATTCCGGAGTCCAGAACTTTGCATATTTTGTTCTTTTCGAATAGGTATATTCAAAAGGCTTTTCTCCGAACCAGGCAACTTTTCTTTTAGTCAGAATCAATTTACCAAAGATCACTGCCTCATCATTTTCCCATGGAATCTGATTGAGGAGATAATCATAATAAAAATCCGATTGTTCTTTAGAAAAAACCTTTCCGTAATAATGAACGGTTCCGTCATGTGGAAGTATATTGAGAGGATAGTCTGATATTTCTTCGAACAGGCTCATCATAGTTTTTATAATTTAAATGTATTTATGATTTTTTATAGCTAAACACAAATGGCTCAAATATTTTTCACAAATGGCACTATAGATTTTGCATCAATAGAAACGGACTTTAGTCCGTTTAATCAGAAATAAAAAATCCATTGGCTTTAGCCAAAATTAACCTTTTTCAACCGCAAAAGTCACAAAGAATTTTATACTTAAGTATTTTTAAGAATAATCCCTGCATATAAAAATACACTTAAGTTTTTGAAAATATAAAATTTTCATTTTATGAACTTTAAGACAAATAATTTGAACTTTAATCCTTTGTAAAGTCTTTTGTGCCTTTTATGGTAAAAATATGTTACGAGTACATCTGTGAACCTTCCCAACCTACGATCAACTGCTTCCTTTCACTTCCCCAGCGATATCCGCCAAGATTACCGGTAGACTGAATAACACGGTGACACGGAATAAGAAATGCGACAGGATTACTTCCAATAGCAGTTCCTACCGCTCTGGAAGCTTTTGGATTTCCTATTTTTTCAGCCAGGCTGCCATACGTTGACAGTTTTCCCATCGGAATAGTCAACAGGCTCTCCCATACTTTAAGTTGAAAATCGGTTCCTTTTAAATGTAATTTTATAGTATTGAGTTTTGTCCAGTCTTTATCGAATATGGACAGTGCATTCTTTTGAAGAGCATCTTGCCGCTCAGTAAAAGAAGCATTAGGGAACTTTTGCTTCAGTTCCCCGAATGCTTTTTCTTTATGGTCTTCAAAAGCCATATAGCAGATTCCTTTTTCTGTAGAAGCTACTATTATATTTCCGAAAGGACTTTCAGAAAAACTGTAATGAATACTAAGGCTTTTTCCACCATTTTTATATTCTGCCGGAGACATACCTTCTACCTTTACAAACAGGTCATGAAGCCTGCTGGTACTGGAAAATCCTGTCTCATAAGCGGTATCAAACAAACTTGCTCTTTCTTCCTTCAATAGGTTTTTGGCATGTTCAAGACTGATGAACTGCAAAAACTTTTTCGGACTTGTTCCTGCCCAATCTGTAAAGATCTTCTGAAAATGGGCGGGGCTCAAGTGAATATTCTCTGCCACTTCCTCCAAACTTGGCTGAAGCCTGAAATTGCTCTGGATATATTCTATCGCTTTAGCAATTCTGTTATAATCTATCTGACTTTGTGTGGACATCGTATTGTTATTTTACCTCACAAATTTCCAAAGAATATACGGCAGAAAAAATCCGATTCTTGCGGAATATTAGTTGTTGTTATAAATATTGTAAT
Organism: Chryseobacterium sp. D764; assembly: GCF_019317325.1. Classification (NCBI taxonomy): domain Bacteria; kingdom Pseudomonadati; phylum Bacteroidota; class Flavobacteriia; order Flavobacteriales; family Weeksellaceae; genus Chryseobacterium; species Chryseobacterium sp. D764. The sequence goes on from NZ_CP079219.1 coordinate 2,157,186, forward strand.
AAGCAAGCATTTTGTAATATAGCTTCGCCGATAAGAAAGCGGTTGGCTTAGCCATTGGAGAATCCATTAATTCCACAATATCAAATGCCACTACGTTACATTTTTCAAATACTTTTCTCAATAACTCCAGTGTTGGATACCATTGTAATCCACCTGGTTCAGGAGTTCCTGTAGAAGGAGCAATAGAAGGATCAAAAGCATCTAAATCAATTGTGATATAAACGTTTCCTGATACTTGTTCCAATACATCATTGATCCAGTTTTCGTTGTTCGCGATTTCGTGAGCAAAGAATACTCTTCCTTCCGGTAAATATTCAACTTCTTCAACATCCATAGAACGGATTCCCACCTGTACTAAGTTATGCTTCTGATTTGCTTCAAAAACAGCACAAGCGTGATTGGAAGTAGAACCGTGGAATTCAGGACGTAAATCTGTATGAGCATCAAACTGAAGAACAGTAAGATTGTCATATTTCTCTCCTACTGCACGGATAGAACCGATAGAAACAGAGTGCTCCCCACCAAAAAGAGTAAATAACTTACCGTCATTGTTCAAAAGTTCTTTTGTTTTCTGGTAAACAGCTTCTGTCATTGCTTCCGGACTGGAGTTTTCAGAAATTTCTCCTGCCAGGTATACTCCCTGAAGATAAGGTTCTGTTTGGGTTTCAATATCATAAAGCTCCATGTTTTCAGAAGCATCTAAGAATAATTCAGGGCCTTTATCAGCTCCTTTTCCCCATGTTGAAGTTCCATCATAAGGAACAGTTACCAACATTACTTTCGAATTCTCTAGCGTTGCGTTTTCCTCGGGAATTCCTGCGTATGTTTTCATATATAATTATTAATTAAAAAATTAAATGATTGAAAAATTAAAAGATTCCACAAAGATACAAAATAGTACCTGAGTTATAAATAATGAACGGTTTGTTATGAATTTTTAACCTTCCTTTCTATTTTTAAATTTTTAAACCTTTCAATGTTTAAATTTTAAAGTTATTTTTGCACAAAACTTTTAATATGTCTTTAAAAGCTGTTCTTTTCGATATGGATGGAGTAATTGTAGATACAGAACCATTACATAGAAAAGCTTATTTCAAAACGTTTGATGAATTGGAAATTGCGGTTTCCGAAGAATTGTATACCTCTTTTACCGGAGCATCAACCAAAAGAGTTTCTGAAACCCTGATCAATGAATTTAATTTAAATCAGACTTATGAATCCATTGCAGGAATCAAAAGATCTCATTTCAAAGATTATTTTTATAATGATGATGAATTTGATTTAATTCCGGGGGTAAAAAACCTAATTGAACATTATCATGAAAATGGAATAAAACTTATTCTGGCTTCTTCGGCTACCATGGTAACGATCAATATGGTTTTTGAAAAATTCGGATTGGAAAAATATTTCAGTGGAAAGATCAGCGGTGCCGATTTAAAAGAATCAAAACCTCATCCTGAAGTTTTTTTACTGGCTGCAGAAATGGCAGGCGAACCTGTTGAAAACTGTATGGTCATTGAGGATTCCACCAACGGGATTCTTGCCGCACATCGGGCTAAAATTTTCTGTGCGGCTTACAGAAGTCCACATTCTAAAAATCAGGATTATACATTGGCAGACACTGTAGTTACTGATTATGAGGAACTCGAACTTGATAAAATCTCTACTTATTTCTAAATAAAAAAGCTCTCAGATTCTGAGAGCTTTTGTTTTGTATATGTTTTGTCATCTGAACGAAGTGAAGATCCTTAACTTTCCTTAATTCTTAATAAAAAACTTAATGGTTAAATTTTAAAATATTAAGATATATTGAGTGATTAAGATTATTAAGATGAGATTGCTTCGTCACATTCGTTCCTCGCAATGACAGATTAAGGTTTTATTTATAACCAAGAATCTTCAATATATCTTCCGGTTCCTGTTTTTCGCGGAAAATTTCATAGTGCAATTCACCGTTTTCATCCTTTTGGATCAGGACGTGTCTCGGCTGAGGCATCAGACAGTGGTGTACTCCACCGTATCCTCCGATTGTTTCCTGATACGCTCCTGTATGGAAGAATCCGATATACAATGGCTTAGTATCACTGAAAACCGGTAAATAAATTGCGTTGGTATGCTGTTCAGAGTTATAATAATCATCTGAGTCACATGTAAGCCCTCCTAAAAATACCCTTTCATAAGAATCTTCCCAACGGTTTAGCGGAAGCATGATAAAGTGTCTTGAAATCGCCCAAGTATCAGGAAGAGTGGTCATGAAAGAAGAGTCAATCATATTCCATTTTTCTCTGTCATTCTGACGCTTCTGAGAAATAATCTTATATAGATTCGCTCCACTTTCCCCTACAGTAAAACTTCCGAATTCAGTATAAATATTAGGTTCTTCCACTCCTTCTTCTTCACAGAATTTTTTAATCTGAGAAACGATCTCTTCTACCATATACTGATAGTCATAATCAAAGTTCAAAGAAGTTTTTATTGGGAAACCACCTCCGATATTCAATGAATTTACTTCCGGAGCGATTTTTTTCAAACGTGCATATACACGAAGACATTTATACAATTCATTCCAGTAGTAAGAAGTGTCTTTGATCCCGGTATTGATGAAGAAGTGAAGCATTTTCAATCTTGCATTCGGGTGTTCGGCAATCTTCTGGCTGTAATAAGGAATAATATCTTTATATCCGATTCCTAATCTTGAGGTATAGAATTCGAACTTCGGTTCTTCCTCTGATGCGATTCTGATTCCGATATTAAAGGTAGAATCGATACTTTCCGTAAGTTTATCCAATTCTCTGTAATTATCAAGAATCGGAGTAATATTTTCAAAACCATTGTTGATCATATCTGAAATATTTGTCAGATAATCATCAGTTTTGAAACCATTACAGATTACTTCAATGTTTTTATCTACTTTCCCTTTTTCGTAAAGAGACTTCACAATATCCATGTCATAAGCAGAAGATGTTTCTATCGAAATATCATTCTTCAAGGCTTCTTCCAATACGAAATTGAAATGACTGGATTTTGTGCAATAGCAGTAGGTATAATTCTTTTTATATCCGGTTTTTTCAAAAGCTTCTTTAAACCAGCTTTTGGCCTTCTGAATATTTTGAGAAATTCTCGGCAGATAGCTAATCTTTAGCGGAGTGCCAAATTGTTCAACTACATCCATCAATGGAACGTCGTGAAACAACAAATTGTTCTCAGATACATTAAATTCCTCCGTAGGAAAATATAATGTCTGATCAATAAGTTCCGAGTACTTTATTTTCATTTCTAAACAAGTGAATTAAGAAATGCAAAATTGCTAAAAAAGTTTGATTTTCGGGTGTTAAAATTATTATAATTTTAAATAAAGACCCAATATCATATCCTGCAAAAATTTATCTCTGATAATCAATAGGTAAACTTTTGAATATATTCTGTTCTTTTGGCATCTGAAATCCCTAATACCTGCTGAATATAGACATCTATGGAGCCATACTTTTTATCAATCTCCCCAAAAGCAGCATCAAGGTATCTTTTTTCTACCCAGCTCAGATTTTCAAGCACCTGCAAATCCATCTTCGGATAGATGAAATGTAAGCGATTGGCAAGGCGAAGTCTCTTCTCAACCATCTCTTTCCTGTAGTTGTTGGATAGAAGATATTCATTATAAATAGTCTCTTTATCAAACCTCAGAATCGTTAAGATGAGTGCTGTTGTAATTCCTGTTCTATCTTTTCCTGCAGTACAGTGGTACAAAACCGGATCTTCAGATTCCAGGATCTCAGTGATGATTTTCTTTATGGTCTCAGGATTTTCCGTAACATATTCACGATAGAAATCTATCATTCTCTTATCTGCATCTGAAGCATTCACCTTGCCTTTCAGAACCAGTTTTCTTGCCTGAGCCAGCTGATCTCCTTCATCTTCAAACGCTGAATATTTTTTGTAAACGATTCCTGAAGGCAGCCAATCAGGTTTCTCGGCAATTTCCTTTGAATTTCTAAGATCAATAATCTCTTTGATTCCCAATTTTTCAAAATCATCAAAAGATTTCTTTTTAAGCTTATGAAGATGGGCACTTCGGTAGAACTTTCCTTCTTTTAAGGTTCTTCCATCTACATTTTTAATATTTCCGACAGTTCGGAAGTTCGTTACCTTCTTTATATGAATCACTTTTTCAGTCTCCTTTTTTCCATATTCGGGTGTTTCAAAATGCTGTGTTCTGCATGAGAAAATACTGCATAATGAAATGGTGAGAACTGATATTTTGATTAATTTATTCAATAGTTTTTAATACGTTTTGGCTAAAGCCAGTTGATTTATATATTTTTTATTAAATGGGCTAAAGCCCATTTCTATTGGTAGAATAACTACTCGATAAAGATCTTTTTAATAGATCGTGGGATATTCTATTTCGCTGATTCCTACAAATAACAGGACATCTCCTGATTCATATTCTACGGAAACCTCATCTTCAACGGCAAAGTTTCGGGTTCCTATTCTTGAAGTAATGCTTAAAGTTTCATTCGTCAAAGACCAGTTAAGTCCTTTCGTTGTAATATTATTCACTGATGGAAATGGATAGAGAGAAATCATTCTATTTTTCGCTCCTTTCAATTTAAAATGATTTGGAATAAAGTAATATTCTGAAAACTCATCATAAAATTTAATTTCCATCTGATCTTTGAATGCATAAGCAACGGTAAGGTTTCCAAGAAAATGATCCTGCTCACCTCCACTTCCTCCAAAAACATCAATCTCTGAAAAGCCTTTTTCCAAAATGATTTCTAAAGCTTTGTGAAAATCTGTTTTATCCTGATCCAATGTAAGGATAAATTTTTCCTGATACATATCTTCATCTGATCCGGAATGGGAATCAAAATCACCAGATATAAAATCCAACCTGTCCATTGGGAAACCCATTCTTTTTAAATAGTGAAAAGCACCGTCTGTACAAGCAATCAAGTCATAATGATCAAGATCAGGGAAAGATTGGGGAGCATCTCCGTTGATGAAAAGTAGTGCTTTATCTCTCATTCGGATTCCAGTATTCTTCCGGTTCGTTGTTCAGTTTTGAAACATATCTTGCCAACACAAAAAGATAATCTGAAAGTCTGTTTAAATATTTAATCAATTCAGGACGTATTTCTTCTGATTCATTCAAAAATACCAATGAGCGCTCTGCTCTTCTGCAGATGGTTCTTGCAGCATGTAAAAAAGTGGCAGGCTTTCCACCTCCTGGAAGGATAAAGTATTGAAGCGGCTCCAGTTTATCTTCAAAAGCATCCATCCATTGTTCCAGTTCTTCAATTTCTGTGTCTGAAATAATGATCGGAAGGCGTGATTTTCCGTTGGCCAGCATCAGTTTATCTACTGGTGTAGCAGCCTCGGAACCTACGGTAAACAAATCAAACTGTATTTTTTTCAGTTGTCTCAATACTTCTTCATCTTCGATATGACTTTTTGCAATCCCAATGAATGAATTCAGCTCGTCTATATTTCCATAACTGTCTACTCTGGCACTGGCTTTAGAAACTCTTGTTCCGCCATATAATGCCGTCTGACCTTTATCTCCTGTTTTCGTATAAATTTTCATAGTACTAAAATACCCTTTTTTGTAGAATGTAAAAAGCAAAATATAGTAATAACTTCCTATTCTGCGTGAAAAAACAATTAGCTGACATTATGAATGAATGTCAGCTAATTGTTTATGTGGGTTTTATATTTTTTGAGATTGCTTCGCCTTTGTTAAGCCTAACAATACCAATTCCTTTGTTTATAGATTAAAAAGTATAATTAACATTGAGCTGAAAAGTTGTTCCGTTAAATCCAAACTGATTCACCTCCCAAGGGTATTTGAACCTTCCTCCAAGATCTGTAACTATATCTCCTTTGCTGTCTATAACATCCGGATAAATATTAAACAAATTATTTACAACTCCGGAAACTTTAAGGTCTTTCGTTATTTTATATGTTAAAACGATGTCTGTAACTACTTTACCAGAAAATGTCTGATCTTTGGCAGGATCAGTTGCGTGCTGCCATGTAACAGAACCAAAATAAGTATTATTAAGGTTAAAGTTAAACTTTGAAATATCATAAGAAAGACTAAGAATAGTTTTTGTTTTGGGTCTTGCAGAAGTAATTCTGGATTGTTCTTTTCTATCAAAAAAGTTTTCTGAGTAACCATTTTCAGCCAAAATAGGCGGAACGGCAATATTATCTACTATTTTAGTTTCGTTATAATTGAAAGCAGCAATAACTCCCAATCTTCCTTTGCCTATAGCAGAAGTATAATAATTTGCGACGAAATCTACCCCTTGAGTAACTGTATTTACCGCATTGGTGAAAAACTTCAAAGAGGTTATTTTATTATTGTCTAATATTACCTCCACTGGGTTTGTTATATCCGGACTACCCGGAGCACCGGTTTTATAACCAATATCTCCTGAGAAAAGTACCCGGTCTTTAATTTTTATTCTATAATAATCTGCTGTAATAGTAAGGTTTTTAAACGGTTTTACGGCAAATCCCCCAGTAATGTTAAAAGCTTTTTCAGCATTTAATCTGGCTACACCAAGATCAGATCTTACAATTTGAGAGTCATTATTAAAAGTACCCTGATTAGCTACAGTATTCCCTGTAATTTTGGTTTGAACATTGGAATAATAAATCTGGTGTAATGAAGGTGCTCGAAATCCTGTAGAAACAGACCCTCGGAACACCAATTTATCATCCAACAACTTATATCTTGCATTTCCTTTCCAGGAAACATTATTTCCAAAATCACTGAAGTTTTCATATCTCACAGTTCCTCCAACTAACAGGTTTTTCGTAATATCCCATTCAGCATTCAGATACGCCCCAATATTCTGACGGTTTTTATTGACTTCATTTTGAGGCTGCAGTCCTGGAAATGATTCTGCACCACTTCCTATATAAGATGCTTCCTCACCTGCCTTCGCCTGATAGTTTTCATTACGCACTTCTGCTCCAGCTCCTAAAACAAGCGCACCAAAATCCCGGTTGATGTCTATGTTTCCTATAATATTACTAAACTGATGACCTCCTGCTCTAAAACGGGTTGGTGAATTGGCTCCCAAAGATGTATTAATGGTATTTGCTACAGCATAATCTACGGCATTAGAGCCAAAGGTTGCACTCCCATCAAAATTCCATTTTCCAAACATGCCTTTCCACCCGGAGGTTAAATTATAATCGTAAACATCTGTTTTAAATTGCGGTTGAAATCCATTGTAAGGTTGTCCTTGTGGAGTTAATAAACCAAAATCTGAAGCTACCCAATAGGGAGTTCTGTACAAAGCAAAACTAGTCCCACTTCTGTAAGTTGTACCCCCAAAAGCATAAAATTTGCCTGTTTCACCTGTTGGCAACTCAAAATTGACAAACATATTGCCCACTTTTGTTTCCGGCTGCCCTATAATCATTCCCAGACCAGGATTAGCTTGCGTCCAGGCATTATCTACACCAAAAAGGTCATCTTTTGTAACAGTACCTGCACGGTTGGTTTTATTTTGGGAAGAATATCCGAATGTAAGATTCAGACTTCCATTTTTGGCAACTCTGATTCCTGTATTAAAATCTGCTCCGATATTAAAGCCATCACCTTCTGATGTAATACCTGAAAAAAGATTGACTGTACTTTTTCCAACGCTGTTCTTAAGGATAATATTGATTACTCCTGCAATAGCATCAGAACCGTATTGTGCAGATGCGCCATCCCTCAATACCTCTACGTTTTGTAAGGCTGCTGAAGGAATACTTTTAAGATCTGTACCTACCTCACCTTTTCCCGGTGTATCATTTACATAAATTAAAGCACTTTGATTTTTTCTTTTACCATTTACCAAAACCAATGTTCTGGAAGGTCCTAATCCTCTTAAATCTGCCGGATCAAAATGAGCCGTTGCATCAGAAACGGTTTGCTGTGACGAATTAAAAGATGGAACAGCATAGGTTAAAGCTTTATCAAAAGTAATTTGCCCTGTGGATTTTAATTGTACAGCAGAAATATTATCAATAGGAATTGCTGAGGTAATGATGGTTCTGGGCTTAGTTCTACCCGTTGTAACCACAACTTCATCTATTTTATTTTGTTTTATGCTGTCCTGAGCATATCCCATTGCACCAGCTCCACTTAATACCAGTGCACAAATTTTCTTATTAAACAATTCCTTTTTCATATCAATTGACAATTATTTAATAAATCTAGTGAAAATATTAATATTAAATACAAAAATAAATCATATGATATGAATAATACTCCATAACTTCACAAATAGTATTTATTTATAAAAACTATGATAAACTTACAAACATCAGTAATTTATTAATAATATGAAAAGAAATGCAGTAGTAATTTCCTAATTCTGTCTGAAAAAGTGATTAACTTACACCAGGGAATAAATATGATTTCATTCTTTCTGATAAGTGGTTTTCGTAGCTTGAGATTGCTTCACCTATTGACTACATATAAAAAATGGCCGTTAAAACGGCCATATCCAAATTATTTATTTACCTCTACGTATTGTATGATGGTCTGATTTTTTGGGTTGTAGATAATTGTACTACTGTTGGGAAACCTTTTCAATTTATAATATTGAATGTTTTTATCGGATTTTATATCTTCCAGAATACTTGTATCAAGGGTATTATCAGGAAGAAATTTTGATAAAAGACTTATTTTATCAATGATATTTTGTCCATCAATCTTACGGGCTGTCTTTTCTGATTTGCTTTCATCAGAAGTAGGCTGGCCTTCTAAAAACGGGAGCAATGCGGCAATGTCTGCTTTGTATTTAAAAATGTAACCTTCAGATCTTCCCGGGATTTTAATTTTTTTCCCTTTTTCTTCAGAAACTATAGAAGCTCCCGTACCAGGAAAAACGGTATTAAACTTAACATCTTCGGAATTGGTTATCGTATTTATTGATTCATTGATTGTTTTCTTCACTGTTTCTTCTACAGCCTGCTGTGCCTTTTGCTGCACAGTTTCTGTTGTTTTTTGAACCGTCTGGTCAATTTTTTCCTCAATCTTATTGCATGATACTAATAAAAATGCGGTGACAACAGGCAAAATATACTTCTTCATAATTCTAATAGCGATTTTTGTTATTAATATCCTTCCTTCTAACGGAAAAGTAGGTCCGGATATTTTAGCAAAGAAAAAAATATTTTTTCAATATCAAAAACCCTACTGACAAACTGTTGTCATAACCCTGTCTTACCTTTGTATCAATAACAAACAAAAACAAAACATTATGACAACTACAGCAACAGCCACTAAACAATTCATGACTTCTGAACAGTTATTAAACGACTGGCAAGGACATAGAAATCTAACGAGAAGAGTTATTGAATCTTTTCCAGAAAAAGAACTATTCGAATTTTCTGTAGGTGGAATGAGACCGTTTGCAAAACTGGCAGTAGAGCTGATTGGCATTGGCGGACCTGCTTTAAAAGGAATTGTTGAAGGAAGCATGGAAGCATACAACGAGGAAGCCTTTAATCCGAAAACAAAAGAAGAAATTTTAAAGAAGTGGGATGAAGAAACAGAAGTAATCAACCATTATTTTAATATGATTTCTGAAGAGCGTTTCCAGGAAACTTTCAATTTATTTGGAGAATATGAATTCCCTGTATATCAGAACATTCTTTATTTTGTAGACAATGAAGTTCACCACCGCGGACAAGGATATGTTTATCTGAGAGCTTTGGGAATTGAACCACCTTTCTTCTGGGAAAGATTTTAATTTTAATAAAAGTAAAGAGGTAAAATTGCAAAAAGGCGGAAATCCTGAGAATACATCTGCAATGTCATTTAATTAGCGATTTTCCTCCATCTCAACAACTTATATCATTTTTTGCAACAAAACAAATTTAGCTTTTTTGCGATTTTGCCCTTGGCTTATTAACCATTTCATTTATTTGCCTCAATTAAGTCTTTAAACCTCAACAATTACTCTGTTGAGGTTTTATTGGTGTCTTTCTGTCATTTTTACAAGCAGCTCATTCAATCTGGTGCGAAGACTTTCCGGTTCCAGAACGGTAGCATAGTCTGCAAAAGTAACGAGCCAGCGGGGAAATCCGTCACTGATCCATTCTGTTTCAAAAGTGAGTTCTACCCCCTGTTCAGTTTCCACTTCTTCTGTCAGTCCATAATATTTTTTGGAATTCACCAGATGAGACATTATCTTTTTGTCAACCAAAAGTTTGGCTCTGACTTTATTTCCGTTTGATTTTTTCCGGTAATCATTTACCTGCCCATATTCCTGCAAAAAGGGATTCAAGGTTTTTGAAATTTCTAAAATCCTGTCTATCCGAAACTGTCTGAAATCTTTTCTCAAAGTACAGAATGCCATGATGTACCAAAAATTAAACTCAAAGAACATCCCGACAGTTTCAATTGTTCTGTTGTCTACCCTACCATCTACCGTCTGATATCTTATATTCAATTGGGTTTTGTCTGCGATGCTTTCTAAAATAATTGGAATCACATTTTTAAGAGAATCTCCGGAATCGGTATGAAAACTAAAAACATCAATCTGTTTTTCAATATTCTGAATGAGGTTTTTATCGGAATTCCGCAATACTGACCGTACCTTTTCCATGGCTGCCTGATAATGGCTTCCCAAACTTTGGTGGGAAAATTTCTGCATCAGCTTTTCGGCGGTTATAAAACTTAAGACCTCTTCTTTGGTAAACATAATGGGAGGAAGTTTGTATCCGTCCATCAAAGAATAGCCGTTTCCTGCTTCACCTACAATAGGAATACCTGCATTTTCCAGGGTTTTTACATCACGGTAAATGGTTCTGATACTTACATCGAACTTTTCAGCCAGATCCTGCGCCCGAACTACAGGTTTAGACTGTAATTGGGTAAGGATAGCGGTTACCCGATCGAGTTTTTTAAGATAGTGATCATTCATTATGTAACAAAGCTAAAATTCTTTTTCGAGGTATGTCTTATAAATGGGACTGCTTTTTTTATTAATTTTATTTTTCACAAAACAGTTTCTTTTTTATGCTTCACACTCATTTTGTTCAGTCTATTGAAAAAGTTTTAAAACCGGAACAGGCAGTGATAGACGGGCTTGTTACCCATCTGGAATCCAAAACTTACAGAAAAGGAGATTTTTTGTTAAAAGCTGATGAAACCTGCCGGTATTTTTATTTTATTGAAAAGGGACTTGTAAAACTATTTTTTGACAATGGTGATAAAGATTTTATCATGACTTTTTTTGCAGAAAATGCTTTTTTCGCTGAGCTGAGCGGTTTTCTTACCGGACAGCCGTCAAAATACATGATCGTTGCCCTGGAACCTACTGAAGTCCTCCGCATACACAGAGATGTTATTGAAGGATTGTGTAAAAAATTTCACACGGCAGAAACACTTTTCAGCAAATTGTATTCAAAAGCTCCGGTCAATATGATGGGAAGGATCAGTGAAATGCTGGAAGATGACGGAAAAAAACGCTATCACAATTTCATGAAGCAAAGACCTGATCTTATCCAGCGCATCAGTCTTGGTGATCTGGCAGATTATATCGGAATCACTCAGGTTTCTTTAAGCAGAATAAGAGCACAGAAGTTTTAGAGAAAAGGAAGCTGGAGGCTGGAAGTGGGAAGCTATTGTAGACTGAATATATATCATCTACATAATAGTAACTTCCAGTATCCAGCTTCTATCCTCCAGCTTTTAAAATCTTTCCTTATAAAATTTATCATTTGTAAAAAAATTCAGGAAAATACAGTTCTACATTTGTCACATAATTAATCAAAAAACAAATATTATGTCACAAAGAATCAACGCATTTGCGATCGGAAACAAGGCTGTAAATGCACTTCACACCATGGGATTTCAGGTACAGAATTCATCACTGGACAATTCATTTCTTGAACTGATGTATTTCCGGGTTTCACAAATGAACGGATGTGCTTTTTGCCTGGATATGCATTCTAAAGAATTAAGAGCAAAAGGTGAAACAGAACAGAGAATATTTCTCGTAAGTGCCTGGAGAGAGTGTTCATTTTATACCGATAAGGAAAAGGCAGGACTGCTATGGGCTGAAACTTTAACGGCTTTAAATGGCAAGGAAGTGAATGATGATATTTATTCAAAGGTAAGTCATTACTATTCTGAAACTGAAATAGTGGATTTAACAATGGCCGTTATTGCCATCAACAGCTACAACAGAATTAATATTGCTTTCGGAGCAGATGTAGGGACTTATCAGGTTCCTGAAAAAGCGCATTAGACAATTGTTATTAAAATAAAAACTCAGCGGGCAAGCTGAGTTTTTTTATTTAATTTTCTTTAAAAGTATTCACCAGTTTATCGAGATTCAGACTGCGGGCTGATGCATCAAAGATCTCACGGTAAGTACCTTCTTTACTGTAAAGTTCATCATGAGTTCCATTTTCCACTACTCTTCCTTTTTTCATCACGTAAATAATATCGGAATCCAGAATCTGCGACAGGGAATGGGAAATGATAACCACGGTTCTTCTTTCTTTTATTGCATCCAAAGAATTCTTGATCTGTTCGGTGGCGATGGCATCAAGACTTGCTGTAGGTTCATCCAGAAAGATAATCGGGGGATTTTTAAGAAACAACCTGGCAATGGCAATCCTCTGCTGCTGTCCTCCGGAAAGCTGAGTAGCATCATGCTGGTATTGATCCGGAAGATCCATGATCTGTTCATGCAGATAAGCTTTCCTTCCAGCTTCCTGAATTTCTTCAAAACTTGCATTCATATCTCCATAGCGGATATTATCTTCTATACTTCCCTGAAAGATATGGTTTCTCTGAAGTACCAATCCAAGATCACTTCTCAGAAAAGTATTATCAAATTCATTAAGATTTACTCCGTCAAGAAGAATCTCTCCGGAATCCGGAAAATAAAATTTACACAAAAGATTAATCACCGTTGATTTTCCCGCACCGCTCAATCCTACTAAAGCTGTCGTTTTTCCGTTTTCAATTTTCATGGAAACATCATGTAAGGCTTTTGTTCCGTTGGGATAAGTAAAATCAACATTTTTCAATTCAAAAGTTCCTTTGATTTCTTTTTCCACAAAGGTTCCATTCGATTCGGTTTCGTTGTCTGCATTCAGGATATCAAAGTAGCCTTCAGCGTAGATCATGGCATCATTCATATCATCATAAATCCTGTGCAGCTGGCGGATAGGCGCAGAGACATTATTGAAAAGCATAATATGAAGCATGATCGCACCGATAGTCATTTGCTGATCAAGAACAAGATAAACGGTTAAAAGAATGATTAAAACTACTCCGAACTGCTCAATAAACGTTTTTAAACCATCATAAATAAAGTTGGTTCTTCTTGTGATCATCTGGCTTTCCATCAGTTCCATCTGAAGATCGTATTGTTTTTTTCCTTCAAACTTTTCACGGACAAAACTTTTAATGACCATAATGGAATTGATCAGATTCAGAAGTCCGGATGTCTTTTTTTCTCTCTGATTTCTAAGCTGGCGGCGCACTCCTCCAAGCTTTTTGGCCTGCAGAGAACTGATATAAAAATAAATCGGAACAATGATCGTTGAAACAAGTCCTACGTACACATTCTGCATATACATAATGATCAGCGCAATAATAGCGTTGGAAAAAAGCGGCAGAATATCAATAAAAAAATTCTGTACCAGTCTGGTTAAACTTTCTATACCACGGTCTATTCTGATCTGTAATTTTCCGGATTCATGGTTTTCATCATTAAAATAAGCAACTCTATAGGTTAAAATTTTATCAATGGCTGACTGAGCCAACACAGAACTTACATTGATCCTGATCTTTTCTCCATAAAATTTCTGTCCGAAATTGATAAAAATATTCAGCAGTTCTTTTCCCAGCAAAATAATTGAAATGATGATAAGAATATGAATACCCTCTGTCATCGGATGTGGAAGATGGGTTAGCTTGGTGACTTCATCTACTGTATATTTCAAAACAATAGGGTTTACCTGTGCTGCGAGGGCTCCCAGAAAAGTAAGAAACAGGGTTCCGTAAATCATTAATCGGTAAGGTCTGATAAAGGGGACAAGCTGTTTATAAATTCCGAACAAGGTGACTGTTCTGTTAAAAGGTTTAGCCATAGAAATCATTTTTAAATGAAAAACGTACCGCTTTCAAAAGAAAAAGGTACGTTTTATTATCATGTTCAGCAAATAAATGCTTTATATTTTATCCTTCAAATAGATAAGTTGTAAGGTAATGCAGTTCTTTTCTGCCAGCTTCTTTAGATTCCGCTTCTGCCTGCTCTAGAGAATATTGAGAATTGATTTCTTTTTTCTGGAAAACAAATGAGTTGTTGGCATTTTTATCTACCACATCATTAAAGATATGTTCAATTTCAGAGTTTGCTAATGAAGCAAAGCTGATGTCTTCAAAACCATACATCAGTCTCAGATCATCAAACTGTCTGAAGTTTTCATCTACAAATCCCTGTAACTGCGCTTTTGAATCAAAGTTTCCTGCCCAGATATTATAAGCATATTTTTTCTTTTTAGGTTTATCCAAAATACTCTGATACACGAAGTTTTCACCAAGATATGCCTCTCTTACCTGCGGATCATTCGCAAGGTCTTCCGGAAGTCCTTCTTTCAGGATTTTTCCTTCAAACATAATATAGGTTTTGTTGGTAATGGCCAACGTCTGCTGTACGTTATGATCGGTAATCAGAATTCCAATATTTTTATCTACAAGACTTCTTACAATCTTCTGGATATCTTCAACGGCAATAGGGTCTACTCCCGCGAAAGGCTCATCCAAAAGAATAAAATTCGGGCTTGTAGCCAAACAGCGTGCGATTTCGGTTCTACGTCTCTCTCCTCCGGAAAGAAGATCTCCTCTGTTTTTACGGACATGCTGTAAAGAAAATTCTTCGATCAGTTCATCACATTTGATCTGCTGTTCACGCTTTGAAAGCTTGGTCAGCTGCAATACTCCCATAATATTTTCCTCTACAGACAATTTTCTGAAAACGGAAGCTTCCTGAGCAAGATATCCGATTCCCTTTTGGGCTCTTCGGTACATGGCATCCGTAGTAATCTCCTGTTTATCCAGGAAAATCTTTCCTGAAGTGGGCTTAACCAACCCTACGATCATATAAAACGATGTGGTTTTTCCTGCTCCGTTCGGACCCAGCAAACCAACAATTTCTCCCTGTTGAACCTGTACAGAAACGCCTTTTACAACTTTTTTAGGACCGTATTCCTTGATTAAGTTTTCTCCTCGTAAAATCATAGGGCAAATATATCAAAAATATAAACTTCACTTATATGTTAATATCAACTTGTTTATTTAAATATAAACTTGTTCACTTCCAAATCATTGTAACTTTTAACCATTTTAAACTACTTATCGTAAAACATCTCAATCAATTACAATCATTAAGAAATGGAAAATTACGGTTACACAAAAACAGAAAATGTACAAAACCAGCAAAACAGCGTCCCTTATCATTCGGAAAAGAAAATTCCTGCGGCATTATTGGGAATTCTTGTAGGCTGGCTGGCTTTAAATAAATTTTATCTTGGCTATACGAAAGAGGGAATCATTCAGCTGGTTCTGAATGTTGTTACTTTAGGAGCAGCTTCTGTCATTCCTTTTATTGAAGGTATTTTGTATCTTTTTATGAGTGATAAACAGTTTGATGATACCTACGTCTATGGGAAAAAAGGTTGGTTATAAAATAATAAACCACTCACCTGTCTGAAAATAAAATAGGCTGTTCTTATCTGAACAGCCTATTATTTTTTATTGAAATGATTAATCAGGTGGACAAGCTAAATGATTAATTGTACATGGATGCCAGATTCCCTTGCACCATGTTCCGCAATTTGGATCATCAATGATCACTTCTCCTCCTTTGATTTCCTTCAATTGATTTCTTTCAATCTTTTTAAGATTTCTCATAAATAAATTCTTTTGATGTTTTAATTATTTTCGTTTCTCGAAATTAGCTTTACTCAAAAGTATATTTTTTATGTACTCGAAAGTCTTCAATTCAGACCATTAACCTAACATTAACGTTGGTGTCCGGATCACGATTTTCTAACTGTTATTTATTCAAAAGGATAGCAGCTTCTTTTGCAAAATAAGTAAAGATCATGTCTGCTCCTGCTCTTTTGAAACAAGTCAGGCTTTCAATGATCGTTCTGTCATTATCCAGCCAGCCGTTCTGTGCTGCCGCTTTTACCATTGCATATTCCCCGCTTACATTGTATACTGCGATCGGAAGATCAATGGCTTCACGTACTTTGGAAACAATATCCAGATAAGGAAGTCCCGGTTTGATCATGATAACATCCGCTCCTTCGTCAATATCTTTAAATACTTCATTCAATGCTTCACGTGTATTGTGGAAGTCCATCTGATATGTTTTTTTATCTTTCGGAATTTCCATATCATCTTTCGGAGCGCTGTCTAAAGCACTTCTGAAAGGTCCATAGAAAGAACTTGCATATTTGGCAGCATAGCTCACAATTCCTACATCTGTAAATCCGCTTTGTTCCAATGCCTCACGAATGACCTGTACTCTTCCATCCATCATATCACTTGGTGCCACAAGATCTGCTCCTGCTTCAGCGTGGGATACTGACATTCTTGCCAGTGCATCGTTGGTAGCATCATTGATCACTTTTCCGTTTTCAATAATTCCGTCGTGTCCATAAATTGAATAAGGATCCAGCGCTACATCCGGCATAATGATCATTCCCGGAACGGCATCTTTAATTGCTTTGATTGTACGCTGCATCAGTCCGTCATTGTTCCAGGCTTCTTTTCCTGTATTGTCTTTCAGATGTTCTGACACTTTCATGTACAAATTGACAGCTTTTACTCCCAAAGAAAATAATTCCTTACATTCCTTCACGGTTAAATCTATACTCCGCCTAAAAATCCCCGGCATAGACGGGATTGCCTCCTGCTTGTTTTCGCCCTCCATTACGAAGATCGGCATTACAAAATCATCAGTTGTAAGCACATTTTCTCTTACCAAACTTCTGATAGATTCATTAACTCTAAGTCTTCTATTTCTTGAATGTATCATTTTGGAATACTTTTTGAATAAGTTTCTACAAATTTAATATAAGTTCTACAAAAAACTATTGTATGAAATTATAGAATTTATTACATTTGTTATATATATTCGAGAAATTATAAATTTGATGAAAAAACTTTTACTTTTATTTCTATTTGTAGGCACTTTTGTTGGATTTTCCAACAATTTAAAAGCTCAGCTTAGAGAGCCGAGTTCCATCACTCAGAAAGCGGATGATGGGGTGTTGCTTGCTTATCCAAATCCTGCAAAGGATTTCCTTATCATTAAGGCAAAAGATTCTTCTTTAAGAATCAAAAGTGTGACTTTTTATTCTATTTTGGGTATGCAGGTCGCTAATTATACAGTGAATATGAATTCCGGTGAGATTAATATTGAAAAATTGAAACCCGGAAAGTATATGATCCGTTATATTTTAAGTGACAACACGCAGAAAGTTACTCAAATCGTGAAACAATAAATTACAATCCTGATAATCATCAGGATTTTTTCTTTTACATTAATTCTGTTTTAATATTTCCGTAACTTTCGGAATCTTTTTATACTAATTGTAAAAAGAATAATTTTAATGCTAAAAGCTGAACATATTAAAAAGACCTACAATGCCGGAAAAAAGGTCGCCCTGGATGATTTCAGCATCCATGTTCCAAAAGGTAGTATTTACGGCCTTTTAGGTCCCAACGGAGCCGGAAAAACTTCTTTTATCCGTATCATTAATCAAATTACTCAGGCAGATTCCGGAGATATCTTCATCAACGGACAAAAACTGAGCCCGGATCATATTAAAGACATCGGCTATATGCCCGAAGAAAGAGGATTGTACAAAAACATGAGTGTTGGCGATCAGATTCTATATTTCGGGGAACTGAAAGGAATGAGTAAGAACGATGCTCTGAATGAAGCCAAAAAATGGTTTGAAAAACTGAACATCGATCAATGGTGGAAGAAAAAACTTTCTGAACTTTCTAAAGGGATGGCACAAAAGATCCAGTTTGTAGTAACCGTTCTTCACAGACCTCATCTTTTGATTCTTGATGAACCTTTTTCAGGTTTTGATCCCGTAAATGCCAACTTAATCAAAGATCAGATCATTGATCTTAAAAATAACGGAACAACTATCATTCTTTCTACCCACAGAATGGAAAGTGTGGAGGAAATGTGTGATTATGTTGCTTTGATCAACAATTCTAAAAAAATCATTGACGGAAGGGTTTTTGACGTAAGGGAAAAATTCAAGAAAAATATTTTTGGGGTTACACTTTCTGAAGTCAGCAACGATCAGTTTGACCATTTCAAGAGTAAGTATGACATCTTCAATTTATCGAATGAAAATAATCTTGTTTCCTTTGACCTGAAAAATGAAGAGAGTCAAAATAATGTTCTTCTTGATCTAGTACAAGTGGGCAAAGTGAGATCATTCGATGAAAGAATACCTAGCATGAACGAAGTGTTTATTAATGCTGTAAGTAACCATCCCTAATTTATGAATAATATTTTTTTAATTACCAAGAGAGAATTTCTTACACAGGTTAAGAAAAAATCCTTCATCATATTAACGCTGCTTGCCCCCATAATGATTATTGCTTTCGGAGCTGTAGTAGGATTAATGTTTAAGGCTAATGAGTCACACAGCATTATAGAAGTGGTTGATAAGAGCGGATTGTTTATGAATCAGCTGAAATCTAATGATAAATTAAATTACGTTTTTGTTTCTGCCGCAGATGAAAAATCAAAGATTAACAATTTAAAAGGAAATGAATCCCTGGATGGTATTCTGATTCTTCCGGAATTGAAAAATCAGAATTTCGATGCGCTTGAAAAAGAGACAAGACTGGTAATCAACAGTAAAATAGGATTCGACACAAAGCAGCAAATTGTTTCTGATATCAGCAATGTTGTTAAAAAAGAAAAAATCAAACAGCTGGGCATTCAGGAGACTCAGTTAATTGATCTTGATAAAAGCTTCACATTAAAGACCATTAATGTAACGGATAATAATAAAGAGGATTCTGATCTTGCTTTCGGGGTTAAATCCGGGCTGAGCATGATCCTGATGTATGTTACCTTTATGTTTATCATTATTTATGGGGTAAGGGTAATGCGAAGTGTACTTGAGGAAAAGAACAACCGTGTTGTGGAGATTATTATTTCTTCCGTAAAACCTTTTGAACTGATGATGGGGAAGATTCTGGGGGTAACCATGGTTGCACTGACTCAGTTTCTGATCTGGATCACAATGTCTGTCATCGGAGCATTAGTTCTGAATACAGGCTTCTCACCTCTTCAGAAAAATATCCCGGGTGGAAATAATGAGATTGCGAGTAAACTGGATGTGGGGCAGCTTGCTACCCAGATTTCTCACAGTTTGCTGGAACTTAATTTCCCACTGATCATTTTTGTATTCATCGTTTTCTTCCTTCTAGGATATATTTTTTACAGTTCTATTTATGCAGCAATCGGTTCTGCAGTAGATAACGAAACAGAGACACAGCAATTTACTTTATTTGCAATTTTACCCTTAACCTTGGGGATGTATGGAAGTTTTACTTTGATGAACAATCCTGATGGGCCATTAGGCTTCTGGCTGTCAATCATTCCGTTTACTTCACCGGTTGCAATGATTGCAAGAATCCCATTTGGAGTTCCTGCATGGCAGATTGCATTGTCTATTGCATTATTATTGGTAACAACTGTTTTTATGATCTTCCTGGCCGGAAAAATCTATCGTGTAGGTATTTTGATGTACGGTAATAAAGCTACTTTAAAAGAGCTTTGGAAGTGGATTAAAGGATAATCACCAAAAGGCTGAAAAATAAAGATTACAGATCAATCTGTTTATAATTTATAATAAAAAATCCCGGAAACTTAGTTTCCGGGATTTTTTATATTCTGAGATATTCTATTTGAATATATAGCTTAAGGTAAGTGCAATTACCTGTTCTGATTTTTTCTTATCACTTCCTCCTTTTTCTTTTACAAGACCAGGGTAAGTATCAGAAAGTCCTAAATCATATTTTAAAGCTACTTCGAGTTGTCTCTTATAGCTATATCCTACGCCTAGTCCAAGTCCCCAGTTAAAGCTTTTTGCTTTTCCGTCTACTCCTGGTTGTGTAGGATCAGTAACGTCCGGATCATAATAAGGTCTTCCTACAGGAGGATTCTTTACGTCCTGACTTACTAAAAAGTTAAATCTAGGTCCAATCAATCCAAAGAATTCTGATTCAGCTTCTGAAAAGTATCCTTTGAAATAAAGTGGTACACTCAGATAGTTATTTGCATATACTGCATCGTAACCATCTTTTCCTTTAGCATCTTTATCTTTTCCGGTTTCTCCTGCACCATAGTACAGAACTTCGGGTTGGATAAAGAATTGGTTTGCCTTCCCTACGGGGATCAAAGCCAAAGCTCCACCTTGGAAGGTATATCTTGGGCCAGAGGGATTGTGGGCATTTGCTACTCTTGAGTAGTTTAAACCTGCAGTAAGACCGAATCTTGTATTATTCCATTGCACCTGTGCAAAAGATAATGCAGACAGCGTCAAAGCTGAGGCTAATAAAAGTTTTTTCATATGGTGTGGTTTTATATTATCCTAGAATTTTTGCTACAGTAGCACCAATGTCAGCAGGAGAATCTACAACGTTGATACCGTTTTCTCTCATGATTTCCATTTTAGCCTGAGCTGTATCTTCATCACCACCTACGATAGCACCTGCGTGCCCCATAGTTCTTCCTTTTGGAGCAGTTTGTCCAGCGATGAATCCTACAACCGGTTTAGTAGACCCGCTTGCTTTGTACCATCTTGCAGCTTCAGCTTCAAGACCTCCACCGATTTCACCGATCATTACAACAGCTTCAGTTTCAGGATCGTTGATGAATAATTCTAATGCCTCTCTTGTCGTTGTTCCAATAATTGGGTCACCACCGATACCGATAGCAGTAGAAATACCGTAACCTGCTCTTACTACCTGGTCAGCAGCTTCGTAAGTAAGGGTACCTGATTTTGAAACGATACCTACTTTACCTTTTTTGAAAACGAAACCTGGCATAATACCAATTTTAGCTTCTTCAGAAGTAATGATTCCAGGGCAGTTTGGTCCGATTAATCTGCAGTCTCTGTCAGCAATATAAGATTTTACTTTTACCATATCAGCTACAGGAATACCTTCAGTAATACATACAATCACTTTGATACCTGCTTCAGCAGCTTCCATGATAGCATCTGCTGCAAATGCCGGTGGTACGAAAATAATACTTACGTTTGCTCCTGCTTTTTCAACAGCATCAGCCACTGTATTAAATACCGGTTTTCCTAAGTGCTCGCTACCTCCTTTTCCTGGAGTAACACCACCTACTACATTTGTTCCGTATTCAATCATCTGACCAGCGTGGAAAGTTCCTTCGTTCCCTGTAAATCCTTGTACAATTACTTTAGAATCTTTGTTTACTAAAATTGACATTTTATTGTTGTTTTAATTTATTTATTATTTTATTAATGCTCACAAATTTACTTAAATTTCTTTGATTTTGGATAAAACCTTTGGAATAGTTTATTTGAGATTTCTCAGCTTTACTTCTTTTTTCAGATAAGTTTTGAAATCTTCTGCAAACATCCCAATATAGGTACCTTTTTCAAGATCTCTGTTTACTCCGGTTTTTCCTAAAATTACAGATCCTGCCTCAATTTTATTACCGGAAGCAATGCCTACCTGTCCCCATAATGTCACCTCATCTCCAATGATGCAGCATCCAGCAATTCCTACCTGAGACGCAATAAGACATTTTTTCCCGATAACGGTATCATGTCCTATCTGAATCTGGTTATCCAGAACAGAACCTTCTCCAATGAGGGTAGAATCCGTAACCCCTCTGTCAATGGTACAGCCATTTCCGATCTCCACATTGTTTTCGATGATAACATTTCCTACAGAAATCAGACGGTCAAAATTTCCATCTAATTTTCTGTAATAAAACGCATCACCTCCTAAAACTGTGTTGGACTGGATAACAACATTATCCCCGATTTCGGTACGGTCTCCTATCACAACATTTGGGAAGATAAGGGTATTTTTTCCGATTTTCACATTGTTCCCGATTACTGCAGAATGGTGGATTTTTGTGCCTTCTCCTATTTCAACATCGTGAAGTTCTTCTGTGAAATTATAGATTCTGGTAAAATGAGTATTGATTTTATTAAAGTCTCTGAAAGGATCATCAGAAACCAAAAGCGCTTTGCCTTCCGGGCACTCTACTTCTTTATCAATTAAAATAATAGTGGCTGCAGAGTTTAGTGCTTTGTCATAATATTTAGGGTGGTTCACAAAAACGATATCACCTGGCTTTACCATATGAATTTCATTGGTTCCCAATACTTCAAAGTCTTCTGGCCCAACAAATGCTGAGCCTATTAAATCTGCAATCGTTTTAAGCTTTTGCGGAGAATGGAATCTCATAACAATAGATTTTCTTATAAAACAAAATTCGGACTGCTAGTGCAAACCGAATTTATGTAAATTTTATTTATTATTTCACTCTTTCTAAGTAGCTACCGTCTTCAGTGCTTACTTTAATTCTGTCTCCCGGCTCAATGAACAAAGGAACCATTACTCTTGCTCCTGTTTCAACGATTGCGTTTTTAAGAGCGTTAGTTGCCGTGTTTCCTTTTACACCCGGATCAGCTTCGATAACATCCAGATATACTGACTGTGGAAGTTCTGCAGAAAGCGGAGTTTCATCAGCTTCTTTCAAAATGATTGTTACTTCTTCCCCTGCTTTCATCAAGTTTGAGTTTTCAATCATTTCTTTATTTAAATATAACTGAGAAAAATCATCGTTATTCATGAAGTGGAATCCGTTCTCGTCATCATAAAGATATTGGAACTTTCTTGTGATTACTTTTACTTCATCAATTTTGTGACCAGCAGAGAATGTATTGTCTAATACTTTTCCGTTTGTCACAGATTTTAGTTTTGTTCTTACGAAAGCAGGACCTTTCCCTGGTTTTACGTGAAGAAACTCGATTACTTTAAAAATATCGTTGCTAAATTCGATGCAAAGACCTTTTCTGATATCGTTACTTGTTGCCATTAATTATATAAATATTTATTTTCTTTTTTTAATTTCGATACCTTGTCCTTGAGGCATCATTCTGTTAAATGTATTATTATTGAATGCATTCACATTATTATTTAATCTGTTTACATTCATCTGAACATCAGATTCATACTGATCAGTTGTTCCTAATATTGAACTTCTGATACTTTTCTGTTTCAGAATACCATTTAAGTTATTCTTGGCAATACTATCATTAGATTCTCCGGAAAGTTTTCTTTCTATGGTAAAAGGCTTTTCTTTTTTCCCAGTTGCAGACTTTTCCGTTTGCTGGCCAAACAAAAAAGAAGTTGCAGAAAGCGCAATAAGTACGATTAAACTTTTCATTGTCTGATAGTATTTATAAATTAATCTCTATCCTTTCCGGTACCATATCCTTTTACGATACCTCTAGGTGAGTTTTGAATAAACTGTAAAATTTCATCTCTTTCAGCCGTTGGAAGCATTTCTTTTTCAATATAGGCTAACGCTTGAGAAACATTCATCTTCATTTGGAAAATAGCTCTGTAGATTTTTTGAATTTCAAAGATTTTCTCATTAGAAAACCCTCTTCTTCTTAATCCAACAGAGTTGATTCCTGCATAAGAAATTGGATCTCTTGCTACTTTTACATAAGGTGGAATATCTTTTCTAATTAAAGATCCTCCTGAAATCATAGTATGTTTCCCGATTTTACCAAACTGCTGAACAGCAGATAAACCTCCCATTACGGTAAAGTCACCAATTTCCACATGTCCCGCAATACCGCAACCATTTGCAATAATCACATTATCTCCTATAATACAGTCATGAGCAACGTGTGAAGTTGCCATGATCAGGCAGTGACTTCCTACTTTGGTGTATCCTAATGCTTTGGTTCCTCTGTTTATGGTGACACATTCCCTTAAAGTAGTGTTATCTCCAATGATTGTTTGTGTATCTTCACCATCGAACTTCAAGTCCTGAGGGATTGCAGAGATTACAGTTCCGGGAAAGATTTTACAGTCTTTTCCGATTCTTGCACCTTCCATAATGGTAACATTGGGACCAATCCACGTTCCTTCTCCAATTTCTACGTCCCCTGCAATTGTAGTAAATGGTTCTACGATTACATTTTTGCTGATTTTCGCGCGTTTATCTACGGCTGCTAATTGATGAATCATTTAATCAACTTTATTTTTTGCAACTTGAGCCATAAGCTCTGCTTCTACTGCTACTGTATCTCCTACGTATCCATACCCCTGCATATGAACAATTCCTCTTCTGATAGGCTCTATCAATTCAATTTTGAATATAAGCGTATCTCCAGGAATTACTTTTCTCTTGAATTTCACCTTATCAATTTTGATGAAATAAGTAGAATAGTTCTCAGGATCCGGAACGCTGGCCAGTACCAGGATACCTCCTGTCTGTGCTAGAGCTTCTACCTGAAGTACTCCAGGCATTACAGGTTCTTTCGGGAAGTGTCCAACGAAGAATGGTTCGTTCATTGTTACATTTTTCAACCCTACTACGTGAGAGTCTGAAAGTTCAAGAACTTTATCAATCAATAAGAACGGGGGTCTGTGAGGCATAAGCTTCATAATTCCGTTGATATCGAATACTGGTTCTTTTGTCAGGTCAAAATCCGGAACGTTTTTCTTTTTCTGCAATTTCCACTGGCGGTTTAGTTTTTTCGCAAACTGGGTATTCACAAAGTGTCCCGGTTTGTTGGCAATAACTTTACCTTTTATTTTTACTCCTGCTAAAGCCAGGTCACCAATTACATCTAATAATTTGTGTCTTGCGGCTTCGTTAGGATAGTTTAAATTAAGATTGTCAAGAATACCGTTTGGTCTGATAGATACATTATCTTTTCCAAAGGCTTTCTTTAGTTTTTCTGTCGTTTCAGGAGTAAGATCTTTGTCTACATATACAATCGCATTGGAAATATCTCCACCTTTGATCAAACCGTGATCTAAAAGCATTTCCAATTCATGCAGGAAGCTGAATGTTCTTGCTGATGAGATCTCGTCTTTAAATTCTGAAATATTTTTAAGAGTAGCATTCTGAGTACCTAATACTTTAGTCCCAAAATCTACCATTGTCGTTACTTCGTAAGTATCTGAAGGAATGATTGTGATTTCCGAACCAGTAGCCGGATCACTGTAGGTAAGAACTTCTTTTACAACCAGATATTCTCTCGCCACGCCCTGTTCTGCAACACCAACGCTTTCAATAGCTTCAACAAAGTATTTTGAAGATCCATCAAGAATAGGTGGTTCAGAGGCATCCATTTCTAAGACTGCGTTATCAATATCACAACCTACAAGAGCTGCCAAAAGGTGTTCGCAAGTGGTAATTTTCACCCCTAGTTTTTCTAAGGTAGTTCCTCTTTCTGTTGCTACAACATAGTTTACATCTGCTTCTACCTGAGGATGTCCCTCCAAGTCTGTTCTTACAAATACAAAACCTGTATTTTCTTTAGCAGGTTTAATGGTAAGTTTTACTTCTCTACCCGTATGAAGGCCAATTCCAGAAAGAGTTACCTCTTGCTGAAGTGTTTTTTGCATATCACTCATTAGTATTATCTTTTGAGGTATTCTCAAGATTATTTATTCTATTTACTATTCCAGGAAGATTCCTGAAATGAACATAACTCCTCAAATAGTCATTATAACTGATGGCTGGAGAGCCATACAATGTTTCTCTGTCATTAACGCTGGAATTCACACCACTCTGAGCCTGAATCTTCACTTGATTTCCTATTTTGATATGTCCTACGACGCCTACCTGGCCTCCAATCTGATTCCAGTCACCAATTGTAGTAGAACCTGCAATTCCCGCTTGTGCTGCAATTACATTGTTCTGACCTATTTTCACATTGTGGGCAATCTGAATCAGGTTATCAATTTTAGTTCCTTTTCCTATAATTGTAGAGCCTATTGTTGCTCTGTCAATACTACAGTTTGAGCCTATCTCAACATCGTCTTCAATAATTACATTTCCAAGCTGCGGTATTTTTTTGAAACCCTCGGCAGTTGGCTGGAAACCAAAACCGTCACCTCCAATTACCGTATTGGAATGAATCACACAGTTATCCCCAATAATACAGTAGTCATAAATTCTGGCGCCACTGTCTATCTTGCAGTTTTTACCAATTTTCACTCCTTTTCCTATATATACGTGTGGATAGATCTGTGCCCCTTCCCCGATTTTAGCTTTCTCGGAAACATAAGTAAATGCTCCGATATATGCTTTATCTCCTATGACAGCTGTATCGTGAATGGAAGAACCATTTTCTATACCTTCTTTTCTTCCCTGCATTTCCTGATATAAATTCATCAGGATCTGAAAAGAAAGATAGGCATCTTTTACAACGATTAAGGTAGGGTTATAACTGTTTTTCTCCAGAAGTTTTTCCGAAATGATGATAACAGAGCATCGTGAGGTATCCAAGAAATGAGAAAATCTATCTTGTGCTATAAAAGAAAGATGTCCTGATTCCCCATTTTCAATTGGTGAAACCCCTGTAATAAGTGCATTCTCGTCACCTATTATTTTTCCGTCAATAAAACTTGCAATTTGCGAAGCTGTAAATTCCATATTCTGCAAAGATAAGAAATTCTAGAATTTGCAAACATTTTTTGGTTTCAGATCGTAAATTTTAATATTATTTAAGAGTCTAGCCTGGAGATATCTCTTGGAAACATAAGGATATAGCGGGTCGTCTTATTTACAATTAACCCTGATAAAAGCTGATCTTCTGACTCATGAAGTCTCGTTCTCCTGCCATTTTTATGCAGTAAATAGATTGGTTGTTTTTCCGCATGATAGGGTAAAAGTTTCCTTTTTATTTCATGAACCAATTCATTTCCATTATCAATTTTGAAAAATTCATTGGTATTTTTTACTTTTTCATCAATTATTTCCTTACCAAATGGATGTGATGAAATAATTGTTTTAGGTAAATTTCTCTGAATTACACATTTACACCAATATGACAGCACAAAATCACCTGCATTTTGCCATTCTTTCATTGCCTGAATCACATCATTATCATCAAGACTTGTAAATCTCTCTATATCTTCATCCGTTGCAGCACTCTTTTCTCGGTATAAAAAATATTTCAGATTATCCGCTGCAGGAAGCTCTGTTCCCTGGGAAATCAGATATTTTGCTCTTTCAAGGATTTTAACCAAAAGAAATTCTGCTAACGCTGAAGTTTTATGATAGTAGACCTGCCAGTACATAAACATTCTGGCTGTCAGAAAATTTTCAATGGAATAAATTCCTTTTGCATCAATCACCAGCTCACCTTCTTCACAGACATTCATCATGGAAATAATTCTCTGGGTATTAATATTTCCTTCCGATACACCGGTAAAAAAACTATCTCTTTTCAGATAATCCAAACGGTCCACATCCAGCTGGGAAGAGATCAGTTGGTTGAAAAATTTTCTATGATATTTTCCCTGAAACATTTCGATAGCCATTGACAACTGGCCATCAAACTCCTCATTCAGCTTATTCATCAGGAGTAAAGAAAGGTTTTCATGATGCCAGTCATCCATCAGCATACTTTCCAGCGCATGAGAAAACGGACCATGGCCAATATCATGCATCAGAATAGCCAACATCGCCCCTTTTTCCTCTTCTTCAGAAATTTTCACCCCTTTCTGCTTTAATGTTTCCAATGCCGTAAACATCAGGTGCATTGCTCCCAGTGCATGATGAAATCTTGTATGTGTAGCTCCCGGAAATATCAGGTTCAGAAGACCGGTCTGCCCGATTCTTCTTAATCTCTGAAAGTAAGGGTGCTCAATGATATCAAATAAAATTTCGTGGGGAATTTTGATAAATCCATGAACAGGATCGTTGATGATTTTTAGCTTATTCTGCATTCAAACTTCAATATTAGTAAACAAAGTTAGGCATTTTAAAGTTTAGCCATTTATTAAATTACTATTAAAACATGAAGTTAAAAAACTGATATCATTCATATTTTTCACAAATAATACGATTGAAAATTTCTCCGATTCATTTTTATTTTTAATTCAATATTTTTTTTGAAAACCTTTTGCAGTTGTTGTTGCAAAGGACTACCTTTGAGAGAAAACACGACAACCCTTAATGAGAAAGTATTCTCTTTTCCTTCTATTATTTTTAAGTTTAAATTTTTCCGCACAAATTATAACTGAAACGCAAAAACTGGAATCCCTCTGCAGAATATGGGGATTTTTAAAATATTATCATCCACAGGTAGCAAAAGGAAATCTGAACTGGGATAAACAGCTTTTCCAAAAAATTGATGAACTTGAATCTATTAATGAGAAAGAGGCGTTGAATAATTTTTATGCTGACTGGATCAGAAATCTCGGAGAAGTTACCCCCTGCAAAGAATGCTCAGTAAAGGATAATAAGGTGTATTTTCTTAAAAACTTTGATCTGAGCTGGATAGATAATCGTCAAATTTTCTCCAGAGACCTGTCTCAAAAACTACATTATATTGAAAACAATCGGAATCTTGGAGATAATCACTATTTCGGAAAAAGTGGAAGGAAAATATATTTCAGAAATGAAAAGTCCTACGGTTCAAAATTCACTTCAAAGACCATTAGCTTATTGGAACTATTCAGATACTGGAATTATGTAGAATATTTTTTCCCGTATAAATATGAAACTGATCAGAACTGGAACGATGTTCTTACAGAAATGATACCCAAATTTCTGATGATTGACAATGATGAAAATTATCATCTAACATTGGCAGAACTGGTTACCAAAACAGATGATTCCCATGCTTATCTTTCATCAAAGGAAATTCAGCGGCATCAATACGGAAACCGAAGAGTGCCTGCAGACTATTCTTATGCAGAAGGAAAACTTGTGATTACAAAAATCAATGCTACAAAATTCCGGAATAAAAGCCCGCTTCATGTAGGAGATGTTATTTATGATATTGAAGGTAAAACAATTCCGCAAATAGTCAACAGCCTTGGAAAATATATTCCAGCCTCCAATTCCTGGGGTAAATTCAACAAAGCAAAAAGCAAGCTTCTCTTCAGCAATAACGATTCTATTTCTGTAAAAATTGAGAGAGGTGGACAAAATCTGGAAATAAAAACCAAAACGTATTTTACCAAAGATATTCTTCATGAGAAAAATGAAGCTCCAAAAAAATGGAAATTCATAGATAAGGAAAAGAAAATCGGCTATGTTAATATGGAGATTATAGAGAAGGAAGATCTGGATGAAATGTACAACAGTTTAAAATCTTCAACATCTATTATCTTTGATCTTAGAAATTATCCAAAGCAAACGATCATCCCTCTAAGTTATCTTTTGCTTCCTGAACCTTCCGTTTATTATCAGTTTACTTTTCCTGATCCTTATTATCCCGGTAAATTTTACAGCAGAAAAAATGTTATCGGCAGGAAAAATCCTGAATACTATAAAGGGAATGTAATCGTTTTAGTAGATGAAAATACCCAAAGCCAGGCAGAGACCACTGCAATGATGTTCAAGCAGCATCTGAACGCTAAAATTATCGGAAGCAATACTGCAGGAGCCAACGGAGATGTGATTATGTTTAAAATTGCCAATCTTGATACCCGGTTTACAGGACTTGGAGCTTATTATCCTGACGGAAGGGAAACACAAAGAATAGGCATCACTCCCGACATTCTTGTAAAACCAACTGTAGAAGGCCTTAAAAACGAAAAAGATGAAGTTCTGGAAAGAGCTTTGGAATATATAAAAACCACCACAAAAATGTGAAATATCAGACGATACTTTCATTTAACTAATATTTAACTTATAATCTTTTTATTTTGTGAGATTTTAAAAGGATTTGGTCAACATTTTGATAGAATAACCGTGTAAAAAATAAATTATGTCAGAAAAGATATTATGGATCGACGATGAAATAGATTTACTTAAACCTCATATTGTATTTTTAGAAAAGAAGGGTTACCAGGTAACCCCCGTTAATAATGTGAATGAGGCTTTGGAACTTATGGATTCAGAGAAATTTGCTTTAACATTAATTGATGAAAATATGCCGGGTATCTCCGGATTGGAAGCTATTCCTATGATTAAGGAAAAAGATAACTCCTTAAAGATTGTGATGGTTACCAAAAGCGAAGAAGAACACATTATGGAAGAGGCTATCGGATCTCAGATTGCTGATTATATATTGAAGCCTGTAAATCCTAACCAGATATTACTTTCCTTAAAGAAAAACCTTCAGGAAGACAATCTTGTTGAGCAAAAAACTATTTTGCAGTACCAACAGGAATTCAGAAACCTTTCTATGGAGCTTTCATACCTGAGAACGTATCAGGAATGGGCAGAATATTATAAAAAAATCCTTAGCTGGGAAATCAAATTTGATAAGGTTGCAGATAATGAATTTGCTGACCTTCTGCAGTCTCAGAAAGAGGAAGCCAATATTCAGTTTGCGAAGTTTATTGAAAAAAATTACGCAGACTGGCTGGTTGATTCTGACAAACCTCTCATGAGCCACACCCTATTCAAGGAAAAAGTAAAACCTGAAGTTGAAAAAGAAAAAGTTCTTTTGCTGATGGTAGACAACCTTCGTTACGACCAGTGGAAAGTGATTGAACCTTTATTTACAAAATATTATAATAAGATATCGGAAGATTATTACTACAGCATCCTTCCTACTGCTACACAGTATGCGAGAAACTCTTTTTTTGCAGGATTAATGCCGTCTGAAATTGAAAAACGTTTCCCGGATAAATGGTTTAATGATAATGAAGAGGGAAATAAAAATGAATTTGAGCGTGATTTCCTGGAAGATCAAATGAAGAGAATTGGTCTTGGATCCAAGTCTATGAAGTACCTTAAAGTACTGAATGCTGATTTTGAAAGAAAGATCTATGATGATTTCAACCAGCATAAGAGTAATGATCTGCTGGTTATCGTATACAACTTCATTGATATTCTTTCCCACGCGAAAACAGACAACCACATCGTAGATCAGCTGATCCGTGATGATAAAACTTTCCGTTCTCTTACCTTCAACTGGTTTGAAAACTCTTCTTTGCTGAAGATTATAAAAACAGCGGCAGAAAATGGCTATAAACTGGTCATTACGACAGACCACGGAACGGTATATGTGAAAAAGCCAAGTAAAGTGGTAGGAGACAGAGAAACTTCTACTAATATCAGATATAAAACAGGTAAAAGTTTAACGTATGACGACAGCGATGTATGGGCAATTACCAATCCTGAAAAGCTTTTCCTTCCAAAAGGAAACTTAAGCTCGAAATATATTTTTGCTAAAAACAATATATTCCTGGCTTACCCTAAAAATTACAATCATTTCGTTAATTACTATAAAGAAACCTACCAGCATGGGGGAATTTCACTCGAAGAGTGTATCATTCCTATCAGCATTTTAGAACCCAAGTAGTTTTTTTCATAGTTTATTTAATTTTGGGTTTAAAGCGGAAAAAATCGAATGATTTTTTCCGCTTCTTTTTTATAGTTCATATCTTCGTAAAAAATAAATCATGTTTATTATTTCGCTTACCTACAAGAGTTCTATTGAAAATGTAGAACGTCTTATTCCCCAGCACAATATTTTCCTTAATAAGCATTATGAATCCGGACGCTTTATTGCTTCGGGAAGAAAAGAACCCAGAACGGGAGGTATCATTATAGCCAATGCAGAATCTAAAAATGAAATTGAGCAGATTATTTCTGAAGATCCTTTTTATATTCATCAGGTAGCGGATTATGACATCACGGAGTTTATCCCTTTGAAATACAATGAAAATTTTAAACTTTTTATAGAAGACTAATGAGATTAATCACATACAACGTCAATGGAATCAGAGCTGCTTTTACAAAAGATTTCCTGGGCTGGCTACAAACTGCTGATCCGGATATCATCTGTATTCAGGAGAGCAAGGCCGGAAACGATCAGATAGACATCGAAAGCCTTGAAAAATTAGGTTATCACAGTTATTGGCACTCAGCAGTAAGAAAAGGCTACAGCGGGGTCGGAATTGCCTCAAAAATCAAACCTAATCATGTAGAGTATGGCTGCGGCATTGAAAGCTATGATAATGAAGGGAGAATCATCCGTGCAGATTTTGACGGATATTCCGTTATTTCGGTGTACGTTCCTTCTGCGTCTAATATTGAAAGACTGGATTTTAAAATGCAATTCTGCCATGACTTTCTGGAGTATATCAAAAATTTAAAGAAAGAAATTCCCAATCTGATTATATCGGGTGATTTTAATATTTGTCATGAAGCAATTGATATTCACAATCCAATTGGGTTAAAGAATGTTTCAGGGTTTCTTCCTATGGAAAGGGAATGGATGACGAATTTCATGAATGAATGTGAGCTGATAGACAGTTTCAGATTTTTTAATAATGATCCGGACAATTATACATGGTGGAGCTACAGACAAAATTCCAGAGCCAGAAACAAGGGATGGAGGCTGGATTATAACTTCACTTCTTACAGTTTAAAGGATAAGCTCTCCCGGGCTGTTATTTTAAAGGAAGCTGTACATTCTGACCATTGCCCTGCTTTATTGGAATTGAATGTATAATCAACAGATATTACGCATACAAAAAGCCAGCTGAATCAGCTGGCTTTTTTTTAATTTAAATCATAAAACTAATCGACAATTTCATATTCGACCGGAATTGTACCATGACTGATATCTCCAATCTCATCGAACGCAGCTTTAGACATGTCTAAAGATCTTGATGAATGGTAAGGCCCTCTGTCATTAATTCTCACTATTACCTCTTTACCATTTTTAAGGTTAGTAACCTTAACGTTTGTTCCAAATGGAAGCGTTCTGTTTGCTGCAGTAAACTTTGAGTTATCAAAGATTTCTCCGCTAGCAGTTTTTCTACCGTTAAATTTATCGTGGTAGTACGATGCATAACTTGTTTTTTTCGCATCTAAGGCATTACTCGTAAAAGAATAAACACCTAAGGTTGAAATCATCATTATGATTACGAGAATGAATCTTTTCATCATTTTGAACTTTTATTGGTTTTGACGGAGCAAAAGTATCAGGAATCTTTAGAAAACACTATTCGATATGTTAAAAACCGTTAACAAAATATTAAACAAATGTTAAACATCACTGCAACCCCCTATAAACAGGGGTTTTAGACTACGGTGTTAAAAAGTGTTAAAAAAACAGTCTAAAAGTTAACATAATTAACTACTTTGTGCATAATTTAAATTTTATACTTTTAAAAACAACTGTAAATCAATAAATTACAAAATCAACAAAGTTAAAATAAAATCAGAAAATCAATCTTAAAAAAAAATAAAGTCTTAAGAACCAGATTCCGGAAAAACTTTCTGACAGAGGACCTCTGCTCATATAAAACCAGATGCCTGACTTATTTTTTAACACCGTTTTGTTTTGTTAAAATTTATAGATCGATACGATATCCAATAAATATCCGCTTTAATCATTCAAAAAAATGAATGAGTGATGATTTATAACCCAAAAAAATAAATGAACGCAAATCTCTTAAAAGTAAAAAACCAATGATTTCTCATTGGTTTTATATGTAATTAAATAAATGTCTTATTTTAAATATTCCAATACATAGTCGTATGTACCGTTAGGATACACTACAGACATACTAGGAGATCCTGTAATAGCATTTCCTGGAGTTGTAACCGGATTATAAGAATATAAACTTCTATCATAAACAGTGTTTGTACCTGCTTTATAGATTGTAATACCATACATTGTAGTCATTCCTGTAGGGGCTGGGATATTAACTGCTGTAGAAGTACCACTTGCAGTGAAAGATCCTTTGATAGCATAAAGCTGCTTATCAACACCCGGACTAACATTAATAATAGTATTTGTAGTTGTTTCTGCTGTTCCAACAGTTACTTTAGGTGAAGTTGAAAGCGAAACCCATCTACCAGTTGAAGTTGCAAAACCATTTGCCGTTCCACCAGTTGGATTAGAGAAATAATAATATCCCGGAGTTACACTTGTAGCAATACCAGAAACAGTAGTTCCTGTAGCACTATTAAAAACAATCATACCATCGTAAGCTGTTGGAAAGTTATCCTCGTCAGTAACAGGAGTTGCAAATGTAAAGACAGTTAAGTCTGTTCTTGGAAAAACAATCCCTTTTCCGTCATTAGCACTATCTGTAAAACCTCCGGCACTTCCTGATGCATCAAGGAAAGCACCTTGTCCTTGTATATTTCCACTGGCGAAACCATTTGTTCTTACCTGTGCATTTGTATATTGAAACATTGCCAAAGAAGAGGCAAGAACTAATAATATTTTTTTATTCATGACTAAATCTGTGTAAAATTAATAATTATTGAGCTGAGTACGATTGCCAAGAAGCTCCATCATAAACGAATCCAAGACCTCTACCATTAGTAGTCATTGAATTAAATGATGCTGCACTTGCACCGTTTACAGTAAGGGTACCTCCACCTACTTTAACAAGCGTAATAGTTTTTCCTTTTGTTGCTGCACTTACAGGGATTGTTGACAAATCAGCATTGGTTGTAAGGAATACATAACCATTTAAGTCTGCTGCAGATAAGTCTGCTCCTGTAGCTGAAGTTCTTACAGAAGGAGCAACAGGTGTAACGATTCCACCACCACCTACAGTGATCCAGGTATTCGTAGTCTGGCCATCATAGTAGTAAAAACCTACAGCTGTAACGTTGGTAGTTTTAGGAGTTGCTGTACCGTCAATTGTTGTAACGAAAGCAAGTGCTCCATTTTGAGCTGTAGTATAAGCTGCATCTTTAGCTAATAATTGTGCTCTTGTCATACGAGGGACTAATAAAGCGTCAGGTCTAGCGTTGTCAGTAGTATTTGCTACTACATCTAGCGTTGCGGCAGGCGTGGTTGTGTTAATCCCCACTCGCCCTGTAGTCTGAGCCTTAGAAAAAGCCGAAAGGCCAACAAGCATAATTGCTGTTAATAAAATTTTTTTCATAAGTTTTTAAAGATTTTTAATTACATTTTTTTTCATCAATATTTTCAAAAAATAGGAAAAACGCATCCCAACTTGTGAATATTACATTGAAACTGAAGGGTAAAAAAATTATTTTTATTCAATTTTAGCTTCATATTAATAATTAACTTATTGAAAGCATATTATTTAAAAATATTGCTTATTGCGCAAATTTAAGATATAATTTTCAAATTTATATACTTTAAAATAGAAATTTGAAAAATCTTAATTACACAAAATATTAACAAACTGATTATCAATTAAATAAAAACAAGCCACCGAGAAAATTCTATGTTAATTTTCGTTAATAGCTTAATTTTACAAATCTTATTTCAAACTGATTAATAAGCATTTAACTAGACTAATTCTCCGTATAAGTCAAACTCTTCGGCCGAAGTAATTTTAACATCTGCAAATTCACCTATAGAGATATAGGTATCTTCAGCAGAAACCAAAACCGTATTGTCCACATCTGGTGAATCATACTCTGTTCTTCCGATAAAATAATTGCCTTCTTTACGATCAAAAATACATCTGAATATTTTACCTACTTTTTCCTGGTTCTTTTCCCACGAAATCTGAGACTGCAATTCCATGATTTCTTCTACTCTTGCCTCCTTTACTTCCTGTGGAATATCATCTTCCAATACATAAGCCGTAGTATTTTCCTCATGAGAATAAGTAAAGCATCCTAATCTGTCAAATTTCTGTTCTCTTACCCAGTCTTTAAGTTCCTGGAATCTTTCTTCTGTTTCACCAGGATATCCAACGATAAGTGTTGTTCTGATTGCCATATCCGGAACTTTTTCTCTGAACTTTCCTAGAAGAGCATCTGTTTTCTCATGGGTAGTTCCTCTCTTCATGGATTTCAACAAATCGGAATTGATATGCTGAAGAGGAATATCTATATAATTACATACTTTAGGTTCTTCACGGATAATATCGAGAACATCTTCAGGGAAACCGCTTGGGAACGCATAATGAAGACGAATCCATTCTACACCTTCTACCTTCACCAATTCTTTTAAAAGATCTCCTAACGCTCTTTTCTTATAAAGATCAAGACCATAGTAAGTAAGATCCTGAGCAATAAGAATTAATTCTTTTGTTCCCTTTTTTGCCAGTTTCTGAGCTTCTAAAACCAGTTTTTCGATAGGGGTTGACATATGACCTCCTCTCATCAATGGAATCGCACAGAAAGAACATGGTCTGTCACAACCTTCAGAAATTTTAAGGTAAGCATAATGTTTTGGAGTCGTTGTAAGTCTTTCTCCTACCAGTTCGTGTTTATAATCTGCTCCAAGATGTTTTAGGAGCATCGGCAGATCTCTTGTTCCGAAATATTGGTCTACATCCGGAATTTCTTTTATCAAATCTGGTTTGTATCTTTCTGATAAACATCCTGTAACGAATACTTTTTCAACCTCTCCTCTATTTTTAGCCTCGACATAATCAAGGATAGTATTAATAGATTCTTCTTTAGCATTATCAATAAATCCGCAGGTATTGATTACAACAATGTCACCACGGTCTTCATGAACCACTTCTTTGCCATTAGCTTTCAGCTGGCTCATTAATACTTCAGAATCATATACATTCTTGGAGCATCCAAGAGTGACTACATTGATTTTCTTCTTCCCTACAGATTTTGTACGCATCGTTTTGATTTTGAGTCTGCAAAGATACAAAATATTGAAGAGTTAAGAATTAAAAAATAAAAACCACTTTATAAAAGTGGTTTTCAGGGATATATTTTAAAAGTTTTTGTCTTTAAATCCAGGGGAGTTCTGATCTTTTTCCGAAAGTATGGCGTCTTTTTCATCAACTTTCCAATCAATATCAAGATCCGGATCATTGAACTTTACGCTGCCTTCTGATTCTTTGTTATAAAAGTTATCACATTTATAGGAAAATACAGCATGGGTACTTAATACGGCAAATCCGTGTCCAAAACCTCTTGGTACATAAAGCTGTAGTTTATTTTCTGCGGTAAGCTCTATTCCGAACCATTGCCCAAAAGTAGGAGAATCTTCTCTAAGATCCACAGCAACATCCCACACACTACCCTCAAGACATGATACCAGTTTTGCCTGTGCATGCTCACCTTTCTGAAGATGGAGTCCTCTAAGCACTCCATAAGATGATCTGGAAACATTATCCTGTACAAAGTGGCCGTTCATTCCTGTTAATTCTTCAAATTTCTTTTCGTTGAATTTTTCAAAGAAGTAGCCTCTTTCATCTTCAAATATGGTAGGCTCTATGATATAGCAATCTTTAAGCGGGGTTTCTTTAATTTTCATAATAGTAAAAAAACTCTATTTCAATATGGTTATTATTGTTTTAAATAAAATCTTCGTATCATTTTTGAAAGACATATTTTCAAAATAGTCAAGATTCATTTTTACTTTGTTTGGAAATAATATTTCATCATTATATAGCAAAGGATTCTTCTGGCTGTTCAGAAGGTCTTCTTCATCTCTGTATTTAATGCTTGCTTCACACGTTAATCCGGGTTTTAATTCCAGAACTTTTCTATCTGCTCCGGCCAGTTTATCATAATAACCTTCGATATCAGGTCTGGGACCTACAAAACTCATATCACCCTTTAAAATATTAAACAATTGGGGAAATTCATCAAATTTAAACTTCCTGAGCGTCTGCCCGATTCTGGAGCATACTCTTTTTTTATCATGAATTGTTTTAAATTTAAATATGGTAAATGGCTTTCCATACTGTCCTATCCGGGTCTGAAAAAAAATTCCATTAGAAGATGTATCGATACTTGCAATCACAAATAAAACAATCAGCACCGGCATAAGAAAGAGGGTCAATATTACCGCTAAGATAAAATCAAAAACCACTTTCCAATATTTGTACTGATTCATTAAATTCAATGATATTAAACTCCGAAATAGTTACGGATTACGTTTGCAATTCTTTCTCTGTCATCATCTGACAAGTTGGACCCTGACGGAAGACACAGTCCGTTATCAAAAAGATCTTCGGAAATTTTTCCTCCGTAATAGGGAGAAGATTCAAAAACCGGCTGTAGGTGCATTGGCTTCCAAAGTGGTCTTGATTCAATATTGTCTTCTAAAAATGCAAGTCTTAGGCCTTCTCTGTCTTTTCCTGCTACCTGCGGATCAATAATAATGGCAGATAACCAGTGATTTGAATAAAAATCATTTCCAGGTTCAGAAAACACGGTCACTCCTTCAATATTTTTGAAGGCATCCAAATAGAAATCATGCATTGCTCTACGCGCTACCACTCTATCTTTAAGTACCTCCATCTGTCCTCTTCCTATCCCTGCAACAATATTGCTCATTCTGTAATTGAAACCAATATGTGAATGCTGATAATGAGGTGCATTATCTCTTGCCTGAGTGGAAAGGAAAACCGTTTTATCTTTATCTTCCTGAGTATGACAAACCAAAGCTCCGCCTCCTGATGTAGTAATAATTTTGTTCCCGTTAAAGCTTAATACTCCAAAACGTCCGAATGTTCCGCATGCCTGTCCTTTGTAAGTAGAACCAAGAGCTTCTGCAGCATCTTCTATAACAGGAATCTGAAATTCCTGGGCAATAGCTGTAATTTCGTCCATTTTTGCAGGCATACCATACAAATGAACTACAATAATTGCTTTAGGCTTCGTTCCTTTTTGAATTCTGTCTTCAATGGCTTCTCTTAAAGCTTTTGGACACATATTCCAGGTATCCGGTTCGCTGTCTACAAAAACAGGAATTCCTCCACAGTAAGCAATAGGATTGGCTGATGCTGAGAAAGTCATTGACTGGCAAATCACCTCATCACCATGCTGTACTCCACATTCAATAAGGGCAAGATGCAATGCTGCAGTACCGGCAGAAAGAACGGCAACTTTTGCATTTTCACCCAAAAACTGCTCCAGATCTTTTTCAAATCCGTCAACATTAGGCCCCAATGGTGCCACCCAGTTTTCTTCAAATGCTTCGTTGATATATTTTTGTTCGTTACCTCCCATATGAGGTGAGGACAACCAGATTTTAGTATTCATAATATTAATTAGTAACTTGTTTATATAATATTTTTTTTGATGATTTTACCAGGATTTCCTACCACAACTGAATAATCAGGAATATCATTAATAATTACTGCACCAGCACCTACTACACACCATTTTCCTATTTTGATCCCCTGTATTACTGATGCCCCGATTCCAATCTGGGTACCTTCTCCTACTTCAACCCCTCCAGCAAGCGCTGCATTGGGTGAAATATGAACAAAGTCTTCAATTACACAATCATGATCTACTGAAGCGTTGGTATTGATGATACAGTGTTTCCCGATGGTAGTTTCTGCATTGATCACGACTCCTCCCATTACTACAGTTCCTTCTTCAATGGTTACGGAATCTGAATTTATAGATTTCGGATGTATTAAAATACCAATCTCATTCTTAATTTCTTGTGCAATCTTCTTGCGGATAGCGTTATTTCCAATGGAAATAATCAGTTTTTCCTGATCCGCCGGCAGAGTATTCAACACAGGAAGCCCATAGCATTCTTTTTTAGTGATATCCTGATCTATGAATGCTTTAATTTTTATATCATTAGCTGTTGCAATATCTGCAATTACCTTTCCGTGTCCACTTGCTCCGAATAAATACATAACTCTAAATTAATTTCCCCGAAAGGGTTCTATGGTTACATGTCCATCAGCAGAAATGCCTTCTCTTACAAACACTTTCTTTGCTGTCAGAAAGAAAATCTTCACATCTAAGATGAATGATATATTTTCTACATACCATACATCATAATCAAATTTCTGATTCCATGATATTGCATTTCTACCATTTACTTGTGCCCATCCGGTAATTCCCGGCCTTACCTCATGTCTGCGTGCCTGATTTTCATTATACAGTGGCAGATACTGAACTAAAAGAGGTCTAGGCCCAATAAGGGACATATCTCCTTTAAGAACATTAAGTAATTGTGGAATTTCGTCCAGAGATGTTTTACGGACAAATGCTCCCAGAGCTGTTAATCTTTCTGCATCTGATAAAAGGTTTCCATTAGAATCCTTTTTATCATTCATTGTTTTAAACTTTATAATTTTAAATACCTTACCATTTCTGCCAGGTCTCTGTTGAAAGAAAAAAGGCTTCCCATTATTGGAAAGAAACAATCCAACCATCACAATAAGAAAAATTGGAAGCAGAAGGGTAATTCCTATGAGAGAAACTACAAAGTCGAAAATCCTCTTTAAATAATTTTTGTACATTTTTAGAAATTAGGTGTATCAATCATCATATGCTTTTATCAATATCTTTTTTAAACTTCCTGTGTTTTTGCAGTATAACCAATACCTATAATCATTGAGCTAAAGTACAAAAATTCCGGTATATTGAAAAGATTGCAGGAAGTCTGTACCAAAGTAAAGTATTGCAAAAATAACGCAAAAATCAGTTTATAGTATATATTTCCCTTTTGAATATTCCAAAATAAGGCAGCATTTTTTACAACGGGCCAAAACTTTAAGAAATAAATAATCAGTCCTAGAATACCGGTGGCCATTAAAAGCTCTAAAAAAATATTATGTGGGTGAACGCCGTCCTCAAACAATATCCTTCCTCCAAATAAACGATGTGAATTAAATATCTCGATAGCTTTGCTATACAAGGGACCTCTGCTTGATGTATCTCCATGTGCTATCCATTTATACATTCTGTTAAAACTTGTAATTTCTCCGTTGCCATATTGCTCATGCAAAATAATCAATCCTATAAACAGCAGCAGCAAAATCAGAGCATATAAAATATATTTTTTATTCCCTTTTAAAATAATCATATACAAAGAACATACAGAAATAGCTACAATTGGACTTCTCGCCATAGACTGTATAACATTAAAAAGGCCTAAAAAAAGGCAAAAGAACAGAAAATAGGATTTATAATCCTCTCTGCAAAACAAAAGCAAAAATAATGATATGATAAACAATGAAGCTCCTATATGACCATACATTATGTAGTACGTACTAAAAATATGGTCTAATTTTATATAGCCATATATATAATTTATAACAAGAAGGCTACAGAGAATAGTAACATAGTATTTTACTATACTTTTAAAATCTATTTTACTATAGTTGATACATAATAATGCAATGCTGGGTAAAAGTACCATACATAAGATTCTGAAAATATCTTCATTCCTTGATAATAGTACTTCCTGATTAAAGGAATAATTATTAAACGAATACATAAGCTTGATGATATAAAAAATCCAAAATACAACAAGGCTTATTATTGAAATATTTTTAAAGCTGATATTTTTTCTTTCTCTGTATATTATCAATAAAGAAAAAATAATGATGAAGATTCGGTATGGTATAGAAAAATTCCTGGGGTTCATCTCCAAAGGTTTTGCAAAGGAGATGGCAATAGTATTTCCCACCATAACAGATAACAGGAATAGTTTATAAATGAAATTATTATTAATAGTAATTTTCAAAACAAAGCCTATTTTTTATTTCAACCAGTGCAAAGCTACTTCTTTTGCTTTACGGAATGAAATAAAATAGCATCCATATATTTTTTTCCCAATACCGGATATGTCCTGTTTTCAAGAATCCATTTTCTGCCTTTCCCTCCAATCGCTATTCTTTCTTCCGAGCTCATATTAGCATAATATAAAATTGCGTTTTTTATATCTTCTGTAGATGTACTGTTGATAAATTTACCACAATCCGCTTCATTAATCATAGAAGGATATCCGGTATAAGAAGCAATAATTGGTTTCGCCGCGAGCATATATTCTACTACTTTGTTCATAGACTGCCCGTAGTCCCATACTTTTGAATCTTTGGTGGATAAGTATAGAATATCACAAACCTGGAGAAAATATT
Organism: Chryseobacterium sp. D764; assembly: GCF_019317325.1. NCBI lineage: Bacteria > Pseudomonadati > Bacteroidota > Flavobacteriia > Flavobacteriales > Weeksellaceae > Chryseobacterium > Chryseobacterium sp. D764. The sequence goes on from NZ_CP079219.1 coordinate 2,199,241, forward strand.
TCACTTCGTTTTGCTGGATTCTTTGTAAAAACGTAACATTAGAACAATCTTTTAACTGTTCTTTGTAGGACTCTCTGAGATCACCGCTTCCCACTAATACAAAATGGATATCAGTGTTCTCTTTCATCATCTGTATTGTTTCAATAAAAGGTTCCAATGCATTAGTAACTCCCATACTTCCCGCATAGCCAATAATGACTTTACCCGATGGTACTATTTCTAAAAAAGGATTTTTTTCTGTTAGGAAGTCTTCAGAATAATTTTCAGGATCAAATCCTAATGGTGAACAATGAAAAGGTTTTTTATATCCGAGTAATTCTTCTACGTGTAAATCCAGCCTTGGCATTGTTCCTGCAACCAGATCAGCGTTTTTATATCCAAATTTTTCTATAAATCCTATCAATAAAACAAGAGGATGCCATTTGGAAAAACCCGCTTCTTCTGTCATCGTTAAAGGCCAGATATCACGAATTTCAAAAACTAAAAAACTACCAAACTTTTTTTTCAGATAATAACCATATATGATCGTAAAAATAGAAAGTGATGAAATGATAACCGTATCAGGCTTTGTCATCCCGGCCAGTTTCATAGAGAATAGTTTTCTTTCAAAATCAAACCAGGACAATATCCTGTCCATTGATGCCGTTTTAGTATATTTTTTTGTTTTAATCCATCTTATAGCTATTCCATCTTCCTCTTCATCGTTATAGATCTTGTCAGTTTCAGGACAATTGGTAAAATGATTAGAATCTGAAGTTATCATGAGGGTATTATTTCCCTGTCTTTTAAATTCTCTTGCCAAATAAAACAAACGAGATGGAACTTTTGCGTATTGTGGAGGTGAGGCATATTTGGAAATCAGCCAGATATTTTTTTTCATTTCCATTAGTGCAGGGTTGGTTTTTTAATTGGATCAATTAGGAAATCAAGCATGATGGCTTCATTCAGAATATTACTGTTATTAAGATTCTCAATTGTGAGATTGTTTTCAAGTCGACTGAAGTCTGATACAAAATCTTTTGCTTTAGATTTATTTTCTAAAATATTTGATTTTATTCTTTCCCCCACACCATCATTCACCCAATTCTGTGTGACATCAAAACCTCTCTTAAGACGGTTTTTAAGGATATATCCCGGTACGTCTTTTTTCATCATTTCACGTAATATCCATTTTCCGTAACCATTTTTAATTTTAAGTAAATCAGGTAATGCTAAAGCAAATTCCACCAACCTATAATCCATAAAGGGTAGCCTGCTCTCAATAGAAAAATACATTGAGTTTCTATCTTCATATCTTAAAAGAGAAGGAATACTATATTTTTGAATATCTGAAATCTGTCTGTTTGATAAAGATGAATTTTCAAACAGATTTAAAGAAATTTCCGGTAAGCAATCCAGGAACGATGTATCTTTCCCTGTTGTCTTCAGATATCTGTTTTTCTCATTCCAGTATGTTTTTATTTGTTTTGCTTCAAATACCAACATCAATGCTAATGAGTGAAAATATTGTAAGCCTGGTAAAACTTCTTTATTTTCTATTGCCTTTCGCAATGCTACTATGAAAAACTTTCTGTATCCGGCAAAAATTTCATCACCTCCCTGACCGCCTAATAATACTTTAATGTTTCTTGCTTTTACCTGCTTGTATACTTCATGCTGTGCTATAATACTCAATCCCAGAAATGGAGATTCCTGTGCCTCCATGGTTTGGTCATAGATATTACCCATCTCTTGTGCCGTGTAAGAATGGTGAATATATTCAACATTAATATTTTTATCTTTTGCAAACTTATTAATAACGGGACCTTCTGATTTCGGGTGATCGGGAGCTCCATAGCTGAAAGCCATTAGATGATCTACTTCTTTTGAAGCGATTGCTGCTATAGAGGAAGAATCTACACCTCCACTCAAAGAAATTGCCAAAGGAACATCACTTCTCAAACGTATTTTAGTTGAATTTCCCAACAAGGCTTTTCCTTGAGAAATGAGTTCTTCCGAGCTTAATAACTCTAGTTCTTTTCTTTTTTTTGCAACCTGCTCTTCCAGGGAATACCAGATTTTAGTCTCTGTTTTCAGTTCTCCTTCCAGCTTACATTTCATTAATGATCCTGGTAAAAGATATTTTACATTTTTGAAAGGAGTCCTGTCTTCATATCCTTCAAAAAAACCGAATCTTATCCCACTGGAACAATATTCCAGATCTATATCCTGATTTGTTTGTTTAGCTACAGAGGCTATAGACGAAGAGAATAATAATTGACCATCGAAAAAAGTATAAATTAACGGCTTAACTCCAAATCGGTCTCTTACCAGATAGAACTCTCCTTTTATCTTATCAAATAGACCGAAAACGAACATTCCATTCAGCTTATTCAAACAAGCTTCCCCCCAGCATTCCCAAGCTCTTAAAAGAACTTCTGTATCTCCTTTTGTTCTGAAGACAAAACCATTGGATATTAATTCTTCTCTGATTTCCTGATAGTTATATATTTCACCATTATAAGTGAGACTATATCTTTCATCATCAGAAATCATAGGTTGATTAGATGCTACTGACAGGTCTATAATCGCCAGCCTTGAGTGGGCCAAAGTTACTGACCAATCAGCGTATTCTGCTTTTTCAACGCCATAGTAATCCGGTCCTCTTCTTCGTATATAATTATGTAAATCACTTCCTTCTTTAAAATCAAGATTTTGTGATCTTTTAAATTCTATTGCTCCTGTTATTCCGCACATATTAGTTTGATAAAACTTTTTGATAAAACGTTAATAATTTTTCAGCCTGGCTTTCCCATGAAAAATTTTCAAAGACTAATTTTCTTCCCACTTCACCCATTTGTTTCGCTTTTTGCTTATTAAGCATAAAGTAATCAATAGCATCAGCAATTTCTTTAGGTTTTTGAGGATCTACAAAAATACAACATTCACTCCCTTTCAATAAATTTCTCCAATATGGAAAATCTGAGGCTATAAAAGGAATTCCTGCAACCATGTATTCAAACATTTTTATAGGCAGACTCACTAAAAATGTTGGGATAGGGTGCAAAGTAACCACTCCTACTAAGGACCGGTTATAAATATTTTCTACTTCTTCAGAATTAACATATCCGAAATCATTGACAAGGTGGTAATCTTTATGTTCTTTTATCTCTTTTTCCAAAGTGAGAGAAGAATACATACCTGCCAGATTCAATCTGGCCTGTGATTTTGTGAGCTCCAATGAATTCATCAGATCTTTAATCCCTCTTGTATCATCAATAGATCCTACATAACATACTTCATCCTGTTTTTGATCCCAGGAAATTTGTTCCAGTTTCTTATCAGATAAGATAGGATAGTTATTGATATTTTCAGTTTGTTTGGCAAACTTTTTAAAATAATTTTCAATATGAGGTGTAGCACCAATCACTCCATCTATCTTTTTACAGGTATAGCGTTCAAAATTCTCATATAATGTGGAAATAATATTTGAAACAGGAGATTTTAAATAGGGTGAAACTAAAATCGTGTTTACTGTATCTTCGTGGGAATCAAAGATTACTTTTTTATTTAATTTTTTCAGTTTTCTTGCTATTAAAAGCAATTCAGGATCATGAAGATGAAAAACATCTGCGTTAAGTTCTTTAGCTTTATTAAAGATTTCACCTGTAGTTTGTGTAATTCTCTTCAATCTACCAGCTGGGACTCCTATATCTATAATTTCTACATTGTCCACCGTCTCATTGCCTTTACCATCAGCAACTACCAACGTCATCTTAACATCCTTAGATGCCAGACTTTTACACATCTTATGAAATATTCTAGAATCGTTTCTTGGATGAACACTTGTCAGATGGCAGATGTGAAATCGGTATTTTTTATTCATTAATTGATTTTTGGAAAGTTTTCAATTTTCCTGTTAAACATTGATTATGTTTTTATTTCTTAATTTATTTGGTTCTCCGACTGAATCCGACAGGACTTTATACATAACTTGAAATTCAACAATGCTGCAACAAATCATTTCAGATTTACAATTTCTTGAAAGAAACCTTTATCATGAATGATATAAGCACTCTGTTCAGAATAATAAGGGAATTGTTTTGTTATTCTTTCATACATGACATCAACTTCATTTGTATTCAACATTTTCCACCATCCGATAAAAATATGTTCAAAGTTCTGAGAGGGCTGTATTCCTTTTTTTCCATCTTTAATATCACTTCGGAAACTACTGTTATTGCCATCTATATAATTATTGAAAGTGTAAACATTATTTTTGGAATCATAAACTGCAATATTAGTGGTCAACTGATTTGAAAGTAATGTGGTTAGTTTTTCCAAATAGCTGTATTTTGGTTTATCATCTTGAAAATTAAGTTTCAACAGATGTAAATAAGCAGACATTCTTGAAAAATGAGAAGCATCCCAATTGACACTTTGGCTTTTCTTAAGGGCTACATCCTGAAAATCCGGATGATCACGCCAAATATTGGGCTGTAAGTACCATGCTTTATTATCTTTAATACTTACTTCTTTCTTCAATACCTGATAGAATCTATCTTTAATGGAAACTAAATCAGGAGTTATGGTTTGCTTTGCCTCTTTTTCAATCAGTAAAAGACTTACGCCTGTTCCCATAACGTAGAGCTCAAAATCAGTAATTGCTCTGTAATAGCTTAAATTACCATTAAAGTTCCCACTTAAGATATAATCTATTCTCTGTTTGACCCCATAAAATTTCTTTGATTCCGCATCCCAAATGTTTGCAGGATTTTTATTCCAATAATATAATACTTCACTTTTTATGAAATTATACATTTTGATGTTTTCGGCATTGTCTTTTATTCCATTTCTTCTTAAATATTCTGAAACAGTAAAGTAAAAAGTTCTTTTAGCCAGATCATCTGCCTGAGAATTCTTTTTTACAATAAGTAAAGTATTATAAGTAAACAATTTTCGCAGCTTATTGATTAACTCCTGATTTTGGGTATCATAAGCATATTGTATAGGAATATACAAAAGTGCAGAACTATCATAAACAGAGCTGTACCACTTGGCCAGCTGAGTTTCTGAACTAAACACATCAGTATAAAAATCCAAGAGCTTAGAAATTTCTTTTACACTCAAGTTTTTGTCCGTAAATATTTGATCATCTGATGTAAATATTACCTTATTTTGTGTTTCTGGTGTACGCGCCAAACAGAAAGAATTACTATAAAACAAATAGGTAAGTAATAAAGTAACTTTAAAAATCAGGGTAGAGCTTTTCATTTACGAACAAAAATTTAAATTATTTTTCAGTATACAATTTCGGAATTCTATTCACGATTTTAATTACTCTTTCAAAATCGAGTCCTAAAGTATCCAGATACCATCTGATATTCTGATAACGGGGAGTATTTTCTATACCAACAAGTTCTAAAGCTCTTTCTCTTGTCATTTGCCCCTCTCTGATCTGATTACTTCTGAACGTATCATGCTCTGTAAAACCAGCTACAGTATAATATACATAATTATAAAAAGCTGCTGTACCATCACCAATTCTCCAGGTAGTGGTAGTATCAATTGCTTTCTCCCAATTATAATCATTTAAAAGAGTATTATCTACCTGCTCCTCATCCCATCTCCAATAATCAAAAATGTGATAGTAATCCTGTTTTTCTGTGAAGCTGCGATAGTATTCACCAGACAACGTATCCCAAAGTGAACTATTGAAATATCCAGGACTCTCCATCATCGCTCTGAATCTTTTGGAATGGTATCTCAGCTGTTTCATAGCACCATGACTGTATACTCTTTTTTCTTCAAAATCAGGTTCAATATCTAAAAATCCTGTTTTAAAGTGAGTTACTTCTAATGGATTTACTCCCCAAAGATTAAGATTGATTCCTGTTTGCTTTTTAATATCTTCTACATGTCTGAAGAAGTGTTTATCTCCAGCGGTTAGCATTGCCATCATTCCTAAATGGGGTGATTTCAGCCATGCTTCAAGGTTCATTCTGATATTCTTCCTTTTGAGTGAGATGTCTGCAGCAACAATAATGTTTTCTACGCCAAGATCTGCACACATACGGCTGATATTTCTTCGGCCAAGATCCGTTACCATTCCCCAATCATAGGTATAGGTAACAGGTTTCATTTCCAGCTCTTTTACAATAAGGTGCAGTCCATAGCAGCTGTCTCTACCTCCTGAAAAGGGAACAATACAATCCAGTTCTTTTCCTTTTCTTCTGTAGGGCTCAACCAGCTTAAATAATTCTTCTTTCGGTTTAGGATTATTTCTTGGTTTGTAGCTTTTACAATAATTACAGACCCCAGCTTCATCGAATTTTATAAAAGGCATGGTCTCAGGAAGAATACATTTGGTGCATCTCTTGATGTCGAGTTTTTTATATTCAAGTAGATTTTCTTCAATAGTATTAAATTTAAACTCAGGGATTAAGTCTTCTACTCTGCTTTTTTCATCTATAACCGTAAGATTTTCTTTTGAGACAGGAATATCCAGAATCAAGGATTCTTCTTTTATCTGGGTAATGTTTTCGCATCCTATAATTTTAAGTCCATAGCTTTCTGATGCAAAATAAGTTTTATCCTCATTGTATCCTACGTATAAGCTGCCATTATTAGAGAATAAAAGGAGTTTTCCTTTTTCAGGCAGAGCAAGAGCACAGGCAATAACTCCCTGGCATAAAGAAAGTACTTCTTTAGGAAGGTCTTCTATTTTGTTCTCACTATGAGTAAGAAATTCTTCTGCAATAGCTACAATGGCTTCAGAATCAATTTTTAATTGTCTGCTTACTGATAACTTACTCCAGACTTCGTCTTCGTTAACTATAATACCATTATGTATTGCACATATATTACCTCTGATCACGGGTTGATTATCTCCCAGTCCGTTGGTAATTAATCTGCTATGTCCTAAGACAATATTGTTATTATAGGGTTTTACCTTATTCAGTAATTTTTCAATGCTGTAATCAGCTCTGTTTACTTTATATTGGTTATTTTGATAATAAATCAAACCACTAGAGTCTACTCCTCTTTGTTCGGAGTGTTTTACCAGAGTTTGAAACTTCTGTTTATTAATACTGGTGTTCGATACGACACCAAAAATTCCACACATTTGTTTTTTTTTTAAATTAAATAATATTTATAGGAACTTATATAAGTATAATCATGTTTTATAAAATTAATATTATACATTATCTAAAGTATTTCAAGTTTTTAATTAGCTATTCCAACTTTGTATCTCTTCTCGGATATAAAAAACATAATCCATATAATACTGCACCTCCAGGAATCAAAAGAGTTACTTTTATTGTCTTCAAGATAAAATAACAAAACAATAATAAATAAAATCAGCATATCCTTATTGTTTTTAGAGATAGAATAATTTCTAAGAAAGAATAATATATATACAGATAAGTATAATAACCCTCCTAGTATTCCCAATTCCATCATTGCCTCAACAAACAAATTGTGTGGATAGTTACTCACATCTACACCCTCCAGTATAATTCCTGAGCTTCCAATTCCTAATCCAGAAAAAGGATGATCTAATATTGATTCCAACCCAATCTCAAGAAAATTCCCCCTTATGGATAAACTTGCATCTTCGTTATAAGATTTAAATATGTTAAATCGTTCAAAGTCTACATTTTGAAATGCAAAAGTATAAATATTCTCTCCAAAAATAAGTATGGTAAAAAATAATGCACCTATTGCAAACCCTGTTTTATAATTTATTTTATAATTTTTAAGATTCAAAGTAAAGAAAACAATTAAGGATAGTACCAGATTAATGATAGGTCCCCTTCCTCCAAGTTGAAACAGTAAAAATAATATTGATAATCTGTAAACTGCAACATACCATGTTAATTTACTTTCCAGAGAAAAAACAAAACATGCACACAGCATAATTCCAATAACTAAATAGGTAGGAACTTTATCCACTAATAATTCAGAATCATGGAATATGATAAACATATTATTAAAATACAGATAAAACAATCCTACAATCATTAATCCACCAATAAGATACATCAATGATTTCAATTCGGAAAAAATTGATGTTTTAAATACAACAATGGGATATATTACGGTAAAAATATTTAAAATAATGGCAAGAGATTTAGACTGGGCGTAAATACTAGATATTGAATAAAAATTAGAAATAAGAAAAATAAAACTTAGTATAAGAATCAAAATAACTATGAGACGGTCTTTTACTTTTAGTGGAACTATTGTTCGTAATTCAAAGATCATTACTATAAAACACAACAAAAGAGACAATAGTGTCAAATCTATTGGAATAGGTAACCACTTAAGAGACCCCGAAAAAACAAAAATAAAATAAATGAATACTTTAAAAAATGTAAACTTGTCTGTAAATAATGACATACTTCTTAATTATATTTGTTTTTTAATCAAAATTAAATTTGTTTCTCGTCTATAAAGAATCATTAGTTTCTGAAATTTTGTATGAATTAAATACTAGTATTATATTAAAAACAGAAGCAGAAATCGTGAAAAACACTAACGACATATATGCGTCTGAAAAAATTAAATATCCTGTCAAAATCATTATGAAACCTAAAATTGCATTCAATAATTGAAGTTTCATAAGCAACTTTTGTTTGCCTCTTATATAATAGATTGAACTTAGGGGAGTGGCGATAAATTCAAAAAATAAAAAAATTGAAATAACTTGTGAATACTCACCAGCCACATACCATTGCTTACCAAAAACCCAACTAAATAAAATTTTACTTGTTAAAAATAGGAATAAATATGCAGGTAGTGAAAGAAATATTAGCTTCTTCAATGTAGAAAAGTATAAGTCTTTACAGTTTCCTTTTATCCTGATTGCATCTATTGCCTCATTTCTAAAAACATTACTGATTGCACTCGTAATTACAATATTCGGAATTCTTATTATCCTATTTGCCATAGAAAAAAAACCTACTACGGTGGTGCTGTATAGTAAAGAAAATATAATCGGTATAAATTGCTGGCTAGCCACTAAAGACAAATCCGAAAATGTCATATATTTTGGAAAAGAAGAGTATTTCAGTGCTACACCCTTCACTTCATTTTGTTTCATAACATTTTCTACTATTTTATTTTCAGTCAATATATGATAGAAAATACCAACCAAAATACCAACCATTAGGGATAATATAAGTCCAGATTTTACATGGAAAAAGCCTAATATTAAACTAACTAATGTGGTACTTATGATTTGTAAAGTAGTAGCTATCGTAATGGTTTTATATGCCTTTTGTCTTTGTTTCCAATAATTTAATGCTGAAAAAACAGCAACGGAAAAAATATAAAAAGGAGCCAGATAATATACGTTTTGGGATAAAAATAAATCTTTATCTAAAACTTTCAATATATATTTCGAAAGTATGATCAGTAATAAATAAATAAAAGAAACTACAGATCCGATAATTACAATCAATTTAATGATTTTATACGAATCTTCTTTTGATTTCGGCAACCCTACTGCTAATTCATATCTTCCTGTAGAAACAACAGCTAAAAAAGCAGTAACGCTCGTAAATATTGCCAAATTTCCAAAAGATTCTACCGGATAAATTCTAGATAAAAACGGAGAGGCCAGAATAACTAAAATTTGTCCAATTATAGTCCCTGAAGCCAGTGTTGTGACTCCCTTAAAAAAATTATCTTTGAATAGACGTAAAAGTTTCTCTCGCAAAATATCAGTTTAAAGTTTTTGGAATATTCCTTAATTGATCATCTATTTTTAGAATGTATTTAACCAGCTACTAAATATATAATTACTTAATATTATAAATCCTTTCGATAATATCCACCACTTTCAAGCCTTCTAAAGCATTAGTAGTGATGGTATTTCTGCCTTTTAATACATCCACTACATTTTCTATGATATAATGATGGTTTGCTGCAGATCCTTTATAAGCACCATAATCATTTCCAGGATTTGTTGGAGCTAATTCCGGCATTACATAGTCTTTTATATTACAGACTTCTACTTTGTCCATATACTGCCCACCGATTTTCACAGCTCCATGTTCTGCAATGATTGTCATTGAACTTTCAAGGTTTTGATTCCAAACAGAAGTAGAATAATTTAAGGAACCCATTCCTCCGTCTACAAAATCAAAGCTGACGAAACCTGAATCTTCAAAATCAGTAAGCGTTTCATGATTAAAATCTGCAAATTTCGCCTGAATATTGGTAATATCTCCGAATAACCAATACATGATATCTATAAAGTGAGAAAACTGCGTGAATAAAGTTCCGCCATCCAGTTCTTTCTTTCCGTGCCATGATTCCGGTTTGTAATATCGGTCATCACGATTCCAGTAGCAATTAAGCTGAACCATAAATATTTTTCCCAGTTTTCCGCTCTCTACCATTTCTTTTACCCAGACAGAAGGTGGCGAGTATCTGTTTTGCATCACTGCAAAAACTTGTTTATGTTTATGCAACGCCTGAAAAATAAGTTTTTCAGCATGCTGTTTCTTCAGCGCCATTGGTTTTTCTACCACAACATGCTTTCCTGCATCTATCACTTTATAAGACTGTTCAAAATGGAATCCGTTTGGAGAAGCGATATTAATAACATCCACTTCGATTCCGGAAGCTAAAAATTCATCCAGTGATGCAAAAAAGGGAACGTCATAATTTTCAATTCCCAATACTGATTTATCTTTAACATCAATCAGTCCTACCAACTCACATTCATCATTTCTTGAGATCATTTCGGCGTGTCTTTTTCCGATATGCCCGCAGCCTACTACTGCAAATTTTATTTTTTCACTCATTTGTATGTTTTTAAATTTTTGAAACTTTGTTATTTTCTAATTTGTATTTTTCTCCACTTTCTTCACAAACGGCAATATTTTCTGCATCAAATTGAAGTCTTTGCCCAAATTCGCTCATCCATCCCATCTGTCTGGCAGGGTTTCCTACTACCAATGCATAATCCGGTACTTCTTTTGTAACCACAGCTCCTGCTCCAATAAAAGCAAACTGACCTATATTATGGCCACAGACAATAGTTGCATTGGCTCCTATAGACGCTCCTTTCCCAACATGGGTCTTCAGGTATTCATTTTTTCTGTTTACAGCACTCCTGGGGTTTATTACGTTGGTAAAAACCATTGAAGGTCCTAAAAAGACATCATCATCACAGGTTACTCCTTCATAGATAGAAACATTATTCTGAACTTTCACATTCTGTCCTAAAACTACTTGAGGGGAAATGACAACATTTTGACCAATATTACATTTTTCGCCCAAAATGCAACCTGTCATAAGATGTGAAAAGTGCCAAATTTTGGTTCCTTTTCCTATTTGACATCCTTCGTCAATAACCGCCGTTTCGTGTGCAAAAAAATCTGACATATCTGCTTTATATTAATTAAAATAATTCTTAATTTCTGTAACAATAACATCCAATACTTCCTGATCAAATTCTGTATGCACAGGAAGGGAAATCACTTCGGTACAAAGTTGCTCCGTAACAGGAAGACTAAAACCTTCTTCTACATATTGAAGAAAGGCTTCTTGTTTGTAGAGGGGTAAGGGGTAATATATCATACTTGGAATATTCTTTTCTGCCAAGTATTTTTGTAGTTCATCTCTTTTCCCATTTTTCACTCTAAGGGTATACTGATGGAATACATGGGTAGAGTTTTCAGCTCTTTTGGGTGTTTGAATTTCGGCAATACCTGCAAGATTCTCATCATAATAATCAGCCATTCTGTTTCTGGCGGCTGAGTATTCGTCCAAATGTTTTAGCTTAACTTTTAAAACGGCTGCCTGAAGTGTATCCAATCTTGAATTACAGCCTAAAACTTTGTGGTAATATTTCTTTTCCTGACCATGGTTGGCTATCATTCTGATTTTTGAAGCCAGGTTATCATCATTCGTCATTAAGGCACCTCCATCACCATAACATCCAAGATTTTTTGACGGAAAAAATGAGGTACATCCGATATGGCCGATAGTCCCTGTTTTTTTTACAGTTCCATCAGAAAAAGTATAGTCAGACCCAATTGCCTGAGCATTATCTTCTATTACAAAAAGATTGTGTGTTTTTGCAAATTCAAGAATCTTCTCCATATTGGCACTTTGCCCATATAAATGAACCGGAACAATGGCTTTGGTATTGGGTGTCAGATATTTTTGTAAATCTTCCAGCTCAATATCAAAAGTATCTTCGTTTACATCTACCATTACCGGTTTTAGTCCTAAAAGACCAATAACTTCAGCAGTAGCTACATAAGTGAAAGCCGGGCAGATGATTTCGTCACCAGGCTGCAGATCAAGCGCCATCATGGCAATTTGAAGAGCATCTGTTCCATTAGCACAGGGAATAACATGTTTTACCCCCAAATATTTTTCAAAATCCTGTTGAAATTCTTTTACAGCAGGACCGTTAATAAATGCTGTATTGTCTATACATTCCTGAATACCGGCATCTACGTCTTCTTTTATTTTCAGGTATTGACCTTTAAGGTCAACCATTTGAATTTTCATATCTTTAGTTTTTTGAGTGCACGTAGAGGTGCATATTTTAATTCACGATAAGCTCACTGATCTTATTACCTATAGAAAGGCAGGAAGTGGCTGCCGGAGAGGGTGCATTTCTAACGTGAATGATATTTCCGTTTTTCACGATATCAAAATCATCAATTAATCCTCCATTTCTGTCGCAAGCCTGAGCTCTTACCCCTGAACCTCCTGCTACAAGATCACTTTCCTGTATTTCCGGTAACAGTTTTTGCAGGGCTTTTGTAAATGCGGATTTGGAAAGTGAACGATGCATTTCTCCCATTCCTGTTTTTCCATATTTTGCTACAATTTTCCTAAACCCCGGCCATAGCATAGTCTGCATTGTTTCGGTGAAATTGAAATCGAAAAAATGGTATCCTTCCTTTTTGAAAGCCAGCACAGCATTAGGGCCAGCTTCGATATTACCATCAATCATTCTGGTAAAGTGCACTCCAAGGAATGGAAAACTAGGGTCAGGAACCGGGTAAATAAGATGTTTTACCAAATATTTTTTTTCATCCTTAATTTTATAATATTCTCCTCTAAACGGAATAATGACCACATCGTTTTTTTCGTTGGTCATTTTGGTGATCTTATCAGAATAGAGTCCTGCACAGGAAATCAGCTTTTTGGTTTTGAATTCGGAAATATTGGTGTTTACAATAATTTCAGATCCTTTATCAATGATGTTTTTTACTTCATTATTAAATCTTACTTCTCCTCCTAATTCCTCAAAAAGTTCTTTTATTTTTTTTGCTATTCCCGGATAGTCAATAATTCCGGTTTGTGGTACTTTGATTGCTTTGACGCCCTCACAATGGGGTTCAATTTCTCGAAATTCTTCTCTTGAAAGGTATTTTAAATCCTGCAGACCGTTTTCAACTCCTCTTTTATAAATATTATCCAAGAGGGGTAATTCTTCCTGTGAAGTAGCTACGATTATTTTACCGCAAAGGTCATATCTTATTCCATATTTCTCGGCAAAATTAATTACCGAGTTATATCCTTCGATACAGTTTTTTGCTTTAAGGCTGCCTGGTTTATAATAAATCCCACTGTGGATTACTCCACTGTTGTGTCCCGATTGGTGTAATGCCACATCATTTTCTTTTTCCAAAATTAAAATTTTAGAATCAGGATTTTTCAGCTTAGTCTGATAGGCTGTAGACAATCCTACCAAACCTGCACCAATGATTATAATATCATAGTTCATGATCTGTTACAGTCTTGCATCTACCAGATTTCTGTCTAAACATGCTTTGGTATCAAAAACCACAGCATTTTCTTTTTTAAGTTGATCCAGATCCATTTCCAGGAACTCATTATGAGATACTGCAATAACTAAAGAATCATACTTTTTATCTTCCTGAAGAGCATCCAGAATATCAATTCCATATTCATGTTTCACTTCCTCTTTGCTAGCCCATGGATCATAAATATCCACATTTACTCCGTAATCAGCAAGTTCTCTATAAATATCAACAACTTTAGTATTTCTGACATCCGGACAGTTTTCTTTGAATGTAACTCCTAAAATCAAGGCGTTAGAATTTTTGATCACTCCACCTTTTGCAATAAGAAGTTTCACTACTTTGGCTGCAACAAACTTTGCAATAGAATCGTTTACACGTCTTCCTGATAAAATAACATCCGGATGATACCCTAATTGCTCTGCCTTGTGTGCAAGGTAATAAGGATCTACGGAGATACAATGTCCTCCTACTAATCCCGGTTTATATTTAAGGAAATTATATTTTGTACCAGCAGCTTCCAATACATCATTGGTATCGATTCCTACTCTATCGAAAATTAAAGCTAATTCGTTCACAAAAGAAATATTAACATCTCTTTGTGCATTTTCAATAGCTTTTGAGGCTTCTGCTACTTTAATGCTGGGTGCTTTATGGGTTCCAGCGGTAATGATTTTCTTATATAGATTATCTACTTCTTCGGCAATTTTTTCCGTAGAGCCTGAAGTTACTTTTTTAACACTGGTAAGGGTATTTACTTTATCTCCCGGATTAATTCTTTCCGGAGAGTACCCTACAAAAAAGTCTTCATTAAACTGAAGTCCCGAATATTTTTCAAGAACCGGTACACATTCTTCTTCTGTACATCCAGGAAAAACGGTAGATTCATAAATAATAATATCTCCTTTTTTGATAATTTCGCCCAACATTTTTGAGGCAGAAATCAGTGGATTCAAATCCGGAGCGTTATATCTATCAATAGGGGTAGGAACTGTTACAATGAATACATTAGCTTCAGAAATATCAGACAACAGGCTTGTTGCCTTATAGCCTAAAGAGCCATTAGATTCATTATATTTTTTCAGTCCGTTATTTAATTTATCAACATCTGCTTCAAGCGTTATATCCTTTCCTTCATTAAGCTGATCAACACGCTGCGTATTAATATCAAATCCAAAGACAGGATAGTGATCTGCAAATTCAAGAGATAAAGGAAGGCCTACATAACCCTGGCCTATAACCGCTATTTTATATGTTGTTGTCATTAACTAAGTTTATTTTTTATTTTTTGAAACCAAGATTGTTCTGTATGTTGGTTATAACCATAACCATATTTGTTGCTGTATCCTAAATTTTCTCTGCTTACGTCATTAAGTACAAATCCAACATTTTTGATTTTTTTCTGATCAATATTGCTATTTGCAAATTCTAATAATGCCTTTTCTGTGTATTTAGATCTGGATACATAAATTGTGACATCAGAAAGTTCAGCAATAAGGAATGTGTCTGTAACAAGAAGCAACGGTGCAGTATCCAAGATTATATACTCATATTTATCTTTCAACTCGCTCAGAAGGATTTCATAACGGCCGTTGGATAATAATTCTGTTGGATTCGGAGGAATCATTCCTGAATAAATTACATCCAGATAAGGATTAAAAGATGATACATGAATGATATCTTCAAGTTTAGTATTGTCATTATAAAGATATTCTGTAAGTCCGGTAAGTCCCTTTCTTGCAGGGTTATATCTTTGAAGTTGAGGATTTCTGATATCGGATCCTATGATAATTGCTTTTTTCTTAGGATTGGCCAATGTTAAAGCTAAGTTGACAGATGTAAAGGTTTTTCCTTCTCCTTTTACTGTTGAAGTAACAAATACAACTTTCCCTTTTTTCTCTTTTGAAAGCATGAAGTTCATATTGGTAATAAGAATTCTAAATGCTTCCGCCATAGGAGTAATATCATTCATTTTTACTATTTCAGAATCTCCACTTTCAAGACTTGGTAATTCTGCAATAATAGGAGCATGTATAAGCTTTTCAAGATCATGTTTAGTAATAACTTTATTATTAAATAACTGTAACATATAAATAATAATAAAAGGAACTAACAACCCTAGAAATAGTGAAGCAAATAAGATAGCTTGGGTCTTAGGAGCAATAGGATTTGCAAAAGCATAAGCCTCATCAATCACTCTTGCTTTTGGCGCTGTAATAGATTGCGCAACAGCAGTTTCTTCTCTTTTCTGTAATAATAATAAGTATAAGTTTTCTTTAATTTGCTGCTGTCTTTCTATTCCCCTAAATATTTTTTCCATAGAAGGAATTCTCGCTATTTTCCCAGTTACTTTATTTTGCTCTCCTACATATTCATTTCTGGCAAGTTCTAATCCCGTTTTATTTCTTTGCAAACTTTGAACAACTGAACCGCGCATTGCATTTATTTGTTTACTAGTCTCGACAACTATAGGGTTTTCTGTAGTTGCAGATTCCAGTAATCTCGCTCTCTGCAATATTAATTGGTTATAGGATGTAATCCCTGAAATAGCTTCGGGATTATTTAATCCAATATTTATTGGTAAAACCTGGTATTGTCCTTGCTTCGACATGAAGGAAAGTAAAGAATTTGTCAATTCTATTTGAGCATCAAGCTCCAGCTGCTTACCACGAGCTGTTGCAGAACTTTCAAGATCTATTTTAGCTTCTGTTTCAAGATCGGTAAGATTATTTTTTGATTTAAAACTTTCTTTTTCATTCTCAACCTGTCCCAGTTCTACTGAAAGTTTTCTTACTCTGTCTTCAATAAAATCCAATGTCTTCTTAGACTCTTGGTTTTTATCCAGGATAGCATCGTTATTATAAGCAACAACTAATGAATTAAGAATGTCTTCTGCTTTTGAAATTACCGGGTAATTCATTGAAAGTTTAAGAACGGTAGCTTCTTTGTTTGCCAAATTTACACTAAGAGCTCCTCTTAATGAATTAACCTTTGCTTCAACTGATGATATGATTAATTCTAAGTTCTTTTTATCAACTGTTGGTGATGCTTTTGGGTTATATCCTGTATTTTTAGTAATGATAATATTAGCAAAAGGAAGACTTATCATTCTTCCATAACCAGAAACAACATCTTTTTTCAGCCCTTCATAATGTATTGAAATTTCTTCTCCTTTTAATTCTACATTAATAAGGTTATTGGCGCTTTTAGATACTTTTTCATTTACAACTTTTACTTCAATAGGAGAAGATTCTTTATAAAGCTCAGCACGACTTACTTTTCCTTTAACAATGATATTGGTCTGAAGATTTTTATTGACAACTACATCCCTCATCAGTTTTTTTGATTTCAGGACTTCAATCTCATTAGAAATACTATTAGTTTTCATTCCTCCCAATCCTGATAAATCAGAAAGAACTCCCAAATCATTATTTGAAGAAGAATTTTTAGAATCTTTTATAAGTAATGTAGTTTCTACATAATAGACCGGGGTCATAAATTTTATTGCAAAATAACCTATCGCTAATGCTACCATGGCACAAAAAATAAACCATGGCCATCTCCTTAAATAAGGTTTGATTATTTCACTAAAATTAATTTTGCTTGAATTTTTTTCTTCTTCGGAAAATTGTGACGTTCGCTGGTTATCCATCAATTTTATTTCTTATTAAATAAACTTACTACTACGGCAACTGCTGTAACCGCAATAGAAATGGCGGTCAGATAAAGTCCAGTGTTGGGGTTCTGTTTTGCTATAACATCTTTTGTATTGTTGGAAGAAACAATAATAGCATCTCCTTGTTTCAGATTATAGTATGGAGAGTTAATTAAATTAGCATCCTGAAGATTAATACGTCCGTGAGAAACGACACCATTTTCTGTTCTGACAACTAATATATCTTCTCTTTTACCATACTGAGTCAAATCACCAGCTAACCCTAATGCATTTAAAATAGTTGCCTGTCCATTTGCAATAGTGTAGTCACCCTGTCTATTTACTTCTCCCAGTACAGTAACCTTAAAATTCGAGAGTCTCACATTAATTGTTGGATTAATAACATATTTCGTCATTTTTTCCCTTAAATCATCTTTAAAAGTTGTCAAACTTTTATTTGATGTATTCAGTTTTCCCAATATTGGAAAATCAATATCTCCATTGGCATCTACAATATATGTTGGACCAGACAGTATTGTTGCTCCTTGATTAGGAGTATTCCCTCCTGCTATAGCATTTGTCTGGATAAGTTCTGATGAAGAATAATTCTGATTAAAAGGCTTTACAACATCCATATCCTTTGCCGTGATCAGAATAATCAGCTGATCACCTGCCTGGATTGTATTTGCTGAATTTTTAGCAGAGGCATTGATTGCAACCTGTTCTATATTCTGCATATAATTTAAATCATTCTTAGCATTGGGATTGACTTTACAGGAAATCACTAAAGAGGACACCAAGATTACTGCTAATATTTTTCCTTTCATTCTATTGTTAAATTATGCAAATATACATTTATATTTTTTCTATTTATCCAGGGCCTCATAGATAGAATTATTGCTTCGGAATTCCGGCACTATTGTTTTAAGAATCCTTACTACTTCCACTTTATCTCTTCTGAGGGAAGCTTTAGTAATTTGTCTAGTAAGTGTATCTATTTCTTCGAATCCCGTAGAAGGGTCTTTAGAGATCATAATTTTGTCATTATGAGTAGGAAGTGTTTTCGCATCATCACTCAAAAGTTCTTCATAAAGCTTCTCCCCAGGCCTTAATCCTGTATAAATGATCTTAATATCAATATTAGGTTCGAATCCTGATAATTTGATCATTCTTTTGGCAAGATCGAGAATTTTAACAGGTTCGCCCATATCAAAGACAAAAATTTCACCTCCTTCTCCCATTGTTCCAGCCTGAAGTACAAGTTCACATGCTTCCGGAATCGTCATGAAATATCTTACAATTTCCGGGTGAGTGATGGTTACCGGACCTCCTGCTTCAATTTGTTTTTTAAAATGAGGAATCACAGAACCATTGGATCCTAATACGTTTCCAAATCTTGTTGTAATAAACTTGGTAACATTACCCTCAACATTTTGAAGTGACTGTACAAAAAGCTCAGCAGCTCGTTTGGAAGCTCCCATAACATTGGTGGGATTTACAGCTTTATCTGTAGATACCATTACGAACCTGTTTACTTTATACTTGCTGGATAATTTTGCGACAATCTTTGAACCTAATATGTTAACAAAAATCGCTTCATGCGGATTTTCTTCTACCAAAGGAACATGCTTATAAGCAGCAGCATGGTAGACCATTGAGAAGTTATATGTTTGGAACAAGGATTCCATTCTGTGATGATTAGAAACATCTCCTAAAACAAATTTGAAAGCAATATGAGGATACTTATCTCTCATTTCGAGTTCAATTTCATAAAGAGGGGTCTCTGCCTGATCCAGAATGACAATTAAAGAAGGGTTAAAGTTAGCAACCTGTCTTACAATTTCACTTCCTATGGATCCTGCTCCTCCAGTTACTAATACTGTTTTATCAAAATGCCTGCTCTTAACTTTTTCGTTCTGAATTTTGATAGGTTTTCTATTTAACAAGTCTTCAATTTGAAGATTTCTGATAGATCCTCCCAAATCACTGTCTCTCAATTTTTGTACTGAAGGCGCTTTAAAGACATTAAGATCTTTCTCTAAAAACAAATTCACCCATGTATTCATCTCATCTCTGGCCATCATCTCTTTTACAATAAGAATTCCATCAATAATAAGATCTTCTTTCGTGTTTTCTTCTATTTTTTGTTTTCCGTAGATGGGCTTTCCAAGTAGAGATGCCCTTTTAGAATCTGTTCTTTGAGTTAAAAAGCCCACTACCTGATAAGGCAGACTTGGATTATCAAGAATCGCACGTGCAATTGCAATGGATTGTTCATCAATCCCCAGCACCAAAATTCTTTTTTTCAATGCACTTCTTCTGTATTCCCTTACAATATGGAAAAACTCTTTCACATAGAGTCTGAAAAGGAATAATCCCATAAATGAAATTACAAAATAAAGCATCAGATAAGGAGTAAGTATAAACTTAGCTCCTGTAGTCCAGAAATAAAGAATATTGATAGTTCCAATAGCCAGCATTGTACAAAAGCAGGATATCAGAAGCTTAAATAAATCTATAAATGTTGAATGGCGGATAATTCCGGCATACGTCTTGAAGAGATACATAAAAACAGTATTCGCCAGAATAATAAAAGCAAAGATTAAGCTTTTATCTTCATGGTATATAAATTCCTGCTTGGTAATTTTTTCGATAATGTAAGTGGAAAGAAATAAAGATATAACCAGAATAATAATGTCTATTACAAGAATTATCCATCTAGGAAGGTATCTTACGTCTGAGAGATTGACAACATTATCCCCTCCAAATATTGTTTTTCTAAGAGAATCGTACATTGTCTATATTGGTGTTCATATTTAATTAAAATTGTAATATCTGATCATCTGATCAAAGATAATTCTGATACAATCATGCAAAAATAAAATAATTTTATTTCAATATGTTGAAATCAAAAATAAATTTGATGTTATATTTATGAAATCTAATAATTCCATTACGATACAGCTAAGCTCACAGACAAAAATCATACCATATAAAGTCTTATAAAGGTGATATTTATCTGTAAAAAGTCTTTATTTCAGCTGTTTCATGTTTTAAATCATCATTAAATCTTTATGTATCAATCTCTTTCAATGAACTGATTGTTTTTTTGTTAAAAGTCATATTTCAAGTTTTTTTAAATTCATTAATATATTATTCAAAAATATCAATTATTTTCTCATATTCAAAACCTTTACTCATCAAATATTTTATAGTTTTGGTTTTTTTTTGATATTCTTTCAAACCATTTTGTTTAGAATAATACCCTTCGAAAATTTTTCTGATAGTCTTTTCATAATCAGAATCATCTATCTCATCAAAGCACGAATTGATCAGTCTTTCTGAAACCTGTTTTTGCTTCAGATTCATTTTTATTTTGGTCTTACCCCAGTGTTTGATGTAAAATTTGCCTCTGATATAGCTTCTTGTAAACCTTTCTTCATTCAGATAGTTTTCTTTCAGGAGGTATAAAATAATTTCTTCTTTAGCTTCATCAATAAGCAGAAACTCTCTCATCTTCTGTTCCACTTCTGCATGACAGCGGTCCTGGTAAACACAGTAATTGACCAGTTTCTGTTTGATTTCCTCAAAAGTATAAGATTTCTTTTCCATTTGAATAAAAAAAGAATGAGCAGTTGCCCATTCTTTATATGATATTGAAATGCCTGTTAGTAGTTAAACAAAGCTTTTCCTTCCATTAATTCGTTAACTTTCTTTCTTACAGAGGTAAGAACTTCTTCATTTTTGATATTGTCTACCACTTCAGAAATCAATCCTGCAATAGTATCCATATCATTTTCTTTCAATCCTCTTGTTGTAATTGCTGCTGTTCCTAATCTGATACCAGATGTTGTGAATGGAGACTTATCATCAAAAGGAACCATATTTTTGTTGCAGGTAATATCAGCAAGTACTAATGCTTTTTCTGTTTCTTTACCATTCACGCCCTTGTTTCTAAGGTCTACCAACATTAAGTGGTTATCTGTACCTCCACTTACGATATCAAATCCTCTGTCGATCATCGCTTTTGATAGTGCCTGAGCATTGGATTTAACTTGTTTTGCATATGTTTCGAAATGTCCGTCCAAAGCTTCACCGAAAGCGACTGCTTTACCAGCGATAACATGCTCAAGCGGCCCTCCCTGAATACCTGGGAATACAGCTCCGTCTAATACCTGGCTCATCATTTTGATTTCTCCTTTTGGAGTTTTGTGGCCATATGTATTTTCAAAATCTTTACCCATCATGATCATCCCTCCTCTTGGACCTCTCAGGGTTTTGTGAGTAGTGGTAGTTACTACATGACAGTGCTCAAATGGTGAGTTTAATAATCCTTTTGCTACTAAGCCAGCCGGGTGAGCAATATCTGCCCAAAGGGTAGCTCCTATTTCATCTGCCACTTCTCTGAATTTAGCATAATCCAAATCTCTTGAATACGCTGAGAAACCAGCAATAAGCATTTTTGGTTTTTCTCTTAAGGCAATTTCTCTCATCTGGTCATAGTCAATAAGACCTGTTTCCTGTTGAACTCCATAAGAAACCACATTATATTGGATGCCTGAAAAATTCACTGCAGAACCGTGAGTAAGGTGTCCTCCCATCGAAAGGTCCATCCCCATGATTTTATCACCAGGTTTCAAAACTGCAAGATAAATGGCTGCATTCGCCTGAGAACCGGAATGTGGCTGAACATTCACATAGTCTACTCCGAAAAGTTCTTTTGCTCTGTTGATAGCCAATGTTTCAACCTCATCTACAACTTCACATCCTCCGTAATATCTTTTTCCGGGATATCCTTCAGCATATTTATTTGTCAGTACACTTCCCATTGCTTTCATCACGTTTTCAGAAACAAAGTTTTCTGATGCGATAAGCTCTAATCCGTGAGTTTGTCTTTGTCTTTCCTTTTCAATCAGGTCGAAAATAATATCCATTTTACTTTTAGTTTTTGAAATTTCCACCCCAAATGTACGGAATTTTCATTGAGATTTCTCTATTGAAAAAATGATTTTAGACACTAAAAAATGAAAAAACCTGTCAATAAATCTAATATTATGATCCTTTCAACCTGATCAAAAATTCTTTAAAATTCTTCGTCTGCAAGTTCTTTATTAACCACAGCACCTGCAAAATTCCCCTGTGCAACAGCATTAGCTACGGAACGCATCATCGTTACATTGTCTCCACAGGCAAAAACTCCGGGAACATTTGTTTTCTGCATCATATCTACTTTAATAAATCCCTGTTCTGTAAGCTCACATCCCAGATCATCGGACACATTAAGATTTTGTTCAAAAGGAATTTTAGCATATAAAGCCTGTAAAGAAACTTCTTTTCCGTTTTTAAAAATAATTTTTTGAATAGATCCATTTTCATGTTTGATCTCTTCAATTTCATCTTCATTCAGCATGATTTTATTCTGCTTTAGCTTTTCAGTTTGTTCATTAGTAAGAACAGCTTTTCCATTGGTAAACAGAGTAAGATTTTTAGTCAGATTAAAAATCAGTTTTGAAAATTCGTAAGCCATTTCTCCATTGGAAAGAATTCCGGTAGTCTCGTTTTTCACTTCATAGCCATGACAGTACGGGCAATGTATAACAGAAATCCCCCAACATTCTGCAAACCCTGGAATATCCGGCATTACATCCTTCACTCCAGAAGCAAGGATGAGTTTTTTAGCATGGAATTTTTCATCAGATGAAGTTTCAATCTCGAAACCTTCGGTTGATTTTACTGTTTTCATAACGGTTCCGTTATAAAACCGGACCGTGTTGTATTTTTCTACATCTTCTTTTGCCAGCTTTGTAATTTCTGCAGGCGTTTTGCCATCATGAGTAACAAAATTATGGGAATGAGGAGTCTGCCTGTTACAAGGCTTTCCGTTATCAATAATCAGGACATTTCTTAAAGATCTTCCTAATGACATTCCTGCTGATAATCCTGAATAGCTTCCTCCTATTATAATGACATCAAAGTTTTTGTTTTCCATAGTTCAGTTGATAGTTGATAGTTGATAGTTGATAGTTGATAGTTGATAGTTGATAGTTGATAGTTGATAGTTGATAGTTGATAGTTGATAGTTGATAGTACAAAGGTAAAATAAATTTCATTAACGCAACAAAGTTGCTATAATATTTTCTATCTATCCTTATGATATCCTAAACAAATGATCATGTACCAAAAAAACTATTTCCATTCATTTTTAGTTTCATCAATTTCATCCTGAATTCTTTTATTGATATCAATCTTTGCGCCTTGTAAACTGAAAATCGAAGTCCCTTTTTCTCTTGCATACGGATTGGTAATGGAATCTTTCAATTTTGCGACTTCAAAAAAAGAACCGGATTCTTCAAGTTCTTTTCCTGCTTCGGGAGCATCTTTGACCCTGATAACATTTTTATATTTTTTGCTTACATCTATCCAATTGATATAATCTGCATGAAATGACATCGCCACAATACCCGCTTTTGAATAATAATTAATTGCTCCTGCCTGGCCATAATTATCACACAGCACCATGGTATTTCCTGACTTTGACAGACGGGAATATTCTTTATCTACTTTCTGAGCCAATTCTTTCCAGCCTTGCATATCGGCAAAGTCTTGTGGCAAAGGATGGTCTTTTCCGTCTTCCCAGCGAAGCAGTCCGAATTTCTTATACTGATCCTGATGGGATTCGATATACTCAGGACTTTTATTGGGAAAGGCTACATTATATAAAGGAAGAAATAAAAGTACAGGAATAAGGATGCTGACGGGTTTCAGGAATCTCTTCCTCCCTTTTTCAAATAGATGACCAAGAAAAACGGATCCAAAAGCAATGTACACCGGATAGAGTCCAATTGCATAATAATCTTTTGCTTTAAAAAACAAAAACAAAGCAATTGTGATGATATAGCTCCAAAAGAAAAATCTGAATTTATCGAAAGGCTTATACAATAACAATGCTCCCCAGCCTGCAATAATTACAAAAACAACTCCAATGAAGAATAATAGCTGAGATTTCATAAAACCCATTCTATCTACATGCACAAGCTGTTTTTCAGAAAGTTCTTTCATATGATGAATGACCGGAAAATGATTCTGATACTGCCAGAGAAGGTTAGGAAAAATAATGATTAAAGCTAAAAGTGCGGCCAAATACACATGAGACTGCATAAAAATCTTCCTTTGCTCTGTCAGCAATAATGCAGGAATAAGCCCTAATAATGAAAAAGCAATATTGTATTTATTTAATATTCCTATTCCAAAAATGACAGCTCCAATATAAATCCATTTTACTTTTTCCGAATTAAAATATTTAATCAAAGCATAATAAAGGAACAACCACAGAAAAATTTCTAAAGATGTAGGCTGAAACAGCATATTTACCCGAAGAAGTACTGAAAATAATACTCCCAAAGAAGCCAGTATTTTAGCAAACAAACTTCCCTTGAGTTCTTCAACAACTTTCCATGTCAGCACAATTGTCAAAGCTCCAAACAGGGCTGGAAAAAATTTAATCCAAAATATGGAATTTCCAAGCATTTTAATTATCCAGGCCAGCCAGGAATTTACCGGAGGAACAGAGAGATATCCCCATGCGAGATGATTCGCCTGATCGAGATGCAGATATTCATCTCTGTGAAGTTCATACTCAGGGCTTATCAGTGAGTATTGGAGAGCAAACTTTGCAATGATAAAAAGTAAAAGAATCCAATAGTCTTTTTTCATGGGATATAGTTTGGAATTTAAAGGTAAGACAGTCTAAACCTCTATTTTGTTACACTTATGTTATTTCAAACCTATTATCAATAATTTCAGTTTTTATCTTCTGAATATTTTCAGACCAATACTTAATTTCTTCAATCTTCTTAGGACATTCTTCCAGATGAATCTTCTGACAAGCAGTTAAATATTCCTGATAGGTTTTCAATATAGTATTCAGGTATGTTTCGTAGTCTTTAGGATTTTTAGGAATATACCCTATTCCATCGCAACCACATGAATGAAAGCATTTTCCTGTTTTAAAAAGACTTTCTACAATCCTCCATTCTTTGACTGCTGTTTTTTTAGGAGCTTTAAAATCTTTCCCCAGATCAGCCATCACATTACTGCATTCAGGGCATTTTACCGTTCTGTTTTCAATATCTGAAACCATTTTTTCCAACTCCTTTGTTTCTGCTTTTGTGAAAACATGTCCTACTTTACGAATTGACTTCCCATTAGGGTTATGGTATATCTTTTCTTTTTCGATCCTTTGTATAATGTCATAGGCATCCGGCTGTTTAAATGATTTTCGGCATTTAAAACAGACATAATGTGATTTATAAGTTTTCCGTGCGTATCGACACATTTTTCATGGATTTATCTGATTCAAATATAGGAATTTACTCTTGCAAAAATTTTGATATAAAAAAAGAATCCCGGAGAAAAAAATTCCTCCGGGATTCACAGTTTAAAAGTGTATAGTGTAGTTTATTATTTTTTATTCGCTTTTTCTTTCAGCTCTTCTTTGTCTTTATCAGATGGATTCCAAACTTTTACTTCAGTGTCTTTTGTAATGTTTGATCCCGGAAGAATCTGAACGTTGATACCGTCACTTGCTCCCAATTTCAAGTATACTTTCTTGAATTTCCCGTCTTTTTGTTTCACTTCTACAAAAGGAACATCTTTACCTTGTTTCTTTTCATACTGAACTAAAGATTCATCCAATAATAAAGCATTTTTCTGAGAACTCAAAACAATTTCACCGTTTGCAGAAAAACCTGCTCTAATATACTCATTATTAGGATTAGTTACGTTTCCTTCTACCGGAAATTTAATAGTTCCGGCATTATCCTTTCCTTTAGGCGCGATCATGGTAAGTTTTCCTGGAAAAGTTTTGTTTTGTAAAGCACCGATTACGATATTCATATCCATGCCTTCGTTTAACTTTCCAGCTTGAGCTTCATCAATTTCACCTTTAAAAATCAAAACGTTCAGATCTGCCACTGAACAGATTGTAGTACCTGCGTTGAAGTTATTGGCTTCAATCACCTGGCTTCCTGCTTTTACAGGAACTTCAAGTACGGTACCTGAAGCTTTGGAACGAATTTCAGTGGTAGCTAAGCCCTGTCCTTTAAGTTCAGGAGTTGCTCCTGTTTTAGCGATCTGCAATCTTTTTTGAGCAGTATTCAATTGCTGTTGAGCATTTTTCAAAGTCTGCTGCTGAGAAAACAACTGCTGCTGAGAATTCAGGTATTCCTGTTTAGAAGCTACTCCCTGCTTGTATAATTTCTCCTGCATCTCAAACTGCTTCTGCATATTTCCTACATTCATCTGGGCGTTGCTGATCTGGATCTGTGCATTCTGAACTTCCTGCTGAGAAGCATTTACTTCAGAGATACTTGGGACAATTTTCACGGTAGCAATCAGCTGTCCTACCTCTACTTTATCTCCTTCTTTTACTAAGATTTTATCTATAATCCCTGCAATATTGGGTTTAATTTCAATTTCTTCTTTGGGAACAATTTTTCCTGTTGCCATTACTTTATCATCCATATTCTGAATAGTTGGCTTACGGGTCAAGAAAGCCTCCCCTTCTTTAGAATTTGATTTTATAAGATAGCCAAGCCCCGAGAACAATGCCACTGCAAATAAAAGCCCCAAGACAATATAAATGGCTTTTTTCCAGGTGAATTTCTTTTTCATATGTATAGTTTATTTTTTATTAAATAGATTGAATGATTAAAAATTAAAAGATGGATTCTGTACATTTATCAGCTGTTCATCTTGATTTTCAAATTAATTATTCTGTTCTTAATGCTTCAATAGGTCTGATTTTTACGGCTCTCTGCGCGGGGATCATCCCGATTATCAGTCCTAAAATCACCATTACGGCCATCGCAGCAAATACGTTTCCATAGTTGACTGTCGGATTATAGAATGGAAACGAATCCTGTCCCTGTGTAACGGCATTGAGAATCATCAGCACAAAAATCCCAGACATAAAACCTAGCAATCCCGAGGAAAGCGTAATCACAACACTTTCAAGCAAGATCTGATTTCTTACTTCTGACGGTTTTGCTCCCAATGCTCTTCTGATCCCGATTTCTTTGGTTCTTTCTTTTACCGTAATCAAAAGGATGTTTGAAATAGCAATTACTCCGGCAAGGATTGTCAGTGTTCCCACAATGATTGTTAATAACTGCATTCCCGTAAGGAAACCTGTCAGTTTTTTAAACTCTTTTCCGAGGTTGAAACTCCCGAAAGCATTGGTATCTTCAGGTGAAACTTTATTTTTTGTTTTCAACACCTGCTTTACATCTTCTTCTACAGAATTTACATTGGCATTAGGCTTACTTACAATTGCAAACATGTCTATCTGCTCTCCTGCATTATACATTTTTGTATAGGTAGAAAGTGGGATGAAAGCTGTTTGGTCATTTTCAAATCCGCCTCCTTTTTTTACCCGGAAAACTCCGATTACATTAAAGAACAACCCTTTAATATTGATTGATTTTCCAATTGGGTTTTCTTTTTTCTTGGCATCAAAGAAGTTTTTGTAAATTTCTTCTCCTATAACCACTACATTTTTATTTCCTGAAACATCGGCATCATTGATATAACGTCCGAAGATCAGTTTCTTTTCTGAAATTTTATTTCCCACAGAGTAGTCCCCGGTAAGCGAATACGTTCCATTCTTCCCGTTTCTAGACATCGCTTCCCCTGGTGTTCCTGTAAAGCTTCCTCTTGCATTTTGCGGCGATATATAATCTATGGCAGTTACTTTTCTTTTCAGCATTTCCATATCGTTTAAGTTCAGGTGAACTTCGCGACCTTTAGGAAATCCTTCATAAGGAATAGATGTCTTCTGTGCCCACAGGAATATTGAATTGGTAGCAAAACCGGAAAATAATTTATCAAAACCATTCTCCATCCCTTTTGCTGCTCCAAGAAGGCTTACATACAAAAACATCCCCCATCCTACGCCAATCATGGTAAGAAATGTTCGGAGTTTATTATTCCTCAGTGAGTAATAGATCTCCTGCCAAGTATCTTTTTTAAATATGATATTCACCTTGTTGAATTATAAGTTATAAATTATGAATTTGCTTCATTTCTTTTTTTACACTAATTACTCTGTTCTCAATGCTTCGATCGGTTTAATTCTTGAAGCCCTGTATGCTGGTACAAATCCTGCGATCAATCCTGAGAAAATCAAAGCAATGAATGCCATAATAATAGCTCCCCATCCAACGCTCGGACTTTTGATGAAATATTCTTCAAGACCATCACCAATAAGACTTAATGTCAAAACCCCAATTCCTACTCCAATAAGTCCGGATACCACTGTAATCACAACGCTTTCCTGAACAATCAGGCCTACAATTCCACTTGGTTTTGCGCCAATAGCTTTTCGTACTCCAATTTCTTTGGTTCTTTCTTTTACGATATACACCATAATGTTACTGATCCCAATAATTCCCGCAAGCAATGTACCCATACCAATAAACCCGACAATTGCTGTAAGAACTGCCATAAATGCAAATGTATCATTCATGTTTTTCGCATTGTTCCAGACCCTCACACCGTTTTCATCATCAGGAGAAACACTTTTTCTCGCTTTTAATTTATCTTTAAGCTCATCACCATACTTAATGGCCTGATCCGGAGTCAGTTTATCATCGTATGTGATATAGGCTATATTTACTGTATCAGATCCTTTCTTCATCTGCTGTAAAGTGGTAATCGGAACGGTAATATGTCTTTCATCCCTATCTCCTCCATCATCTGAAAAGACACCAATGACCTTATACATCGTCCCATTAATATCGAGCTCTTTTCCTACCGGGCTTCCATTTTTGATCAAATCCCGCTGAACCATTCTTCCAATGACTGCAACATTTAATTTTCTTTCCAAATCCATATCTGTCAGATACCTGCCATCAATAATCTTTCGGTTTTCAATGACTTGTTCCCCAGGTTGAGCTCCATTGATCTGATAAAGGCCACTTTCTTTTCCATATTTCACCATTAAATTGGCAGTATATCTGGGACTGGAAGGTCCAGCTTTCTTCTTATCTGCATTAATTAAAAAGTCATAATCTGAGTTATTCATTGTTATATTTCGATCAGACTGAAGGCCTTTATAAGCTAAAGATGCTTTTCCTGTAGAAAAAATAATAAGATTTTTAGCATCTCCCGCAAATCCTTCAGAGAATGCATTCTGAAGTCCTTTTCCAATTCCAAAAAGTACAATGAAAATAAACAGTCCCAAAGCTACTGTGAACCCTGAAAGCACCGTCCGAAGTACATTACTCCGGATAGAACTGAATATTTCCTGCCAACGATCTAGGTCAAACATTTTTTATTGGTATTAAAAGATTTAAAAATTTAAAGATTAAAAATTGAATCGTTAAATTTTCAAATTATCTCGTTTTCAAATTTTCAAATTCCTAAAGCACAATTTGCTTAATAAACTCATCACTTTCAATAATCCCGTCCTTCAGTATTACATTTCTTTTGGTTTGTGCAGCAACATCCGGTTCGTGGGTTACAACAATGATTGTTTTTCCTTCATTATTGATATCCTGAAGCAGTTTCATAATATCATGAGTGGTTTTGGAGTCCAATGCTCCCGTAGGCTCATCTGCCAGCACAACTTTTGGATTTGTTATCAATGCCCTTGCAATAGCTACTCTCTGTTTCTGCCCTCCGGAAAGTTCACTCGGAAGATGGTTTGCCCATTGTGCAAGACCTACTTTCTCCAGATATTCCATAGCTTTCAGATTTCGCTCTTTTCTCGGTACATTCTGATAGTAAAGAGGAAGTGCTACATTTTCCAAAGCTGTTTTATAATTGATAAGGTTAAAAGACTGAAAAATAAATCCCAAAAACTTACTTCTGTATTCTGCAGCTTTTACTTCTGACAAGTGTTCAATAGGAACCCCATCTAATTCATAGGTTCCTGAATCTTTTTCATCCAGAATACCAATAATATTAAGAAGTGTAGATTTTCCGGAACCGGAACTTCCCATAATAGAAACAAACTCGCCCTCAGAAATATTCAGATTAATTCCTTTGAGAACATGAAGTTTGCTTTTCCCTGTATCGTATGACTTATTTAAATCCTGAATTACTAACATTAAGTGATGTATGTTTTATACCCAATAAGTAGATGATATTTTCAAATTGTTACAAGAATAAAAATTTATTCAAATATTTTTTTGTTTAATGTTTTAAACCTTTATTAATAATAATTTACATACTTCTGTTTAACTGTAACTCTAGATTTCCATGTATTTATCCTCAAGATAGTGGTCTAGCCTATTATTCTAGCCCGTTTCATGTAAATGTGGAAAACTTTTCAGGCTAAAAGTCAGCCTATTAGTATTTACCCCTTTCAAAATCAGTTCTTTTTTTCGAACTTTGCTATTAGTTCTTTACAAGAAATATGATTTTGCGAAAGTGAATAACTTTATTTCAC
The DNA here is from genome assembly GCF_019317325.1 of Chryseobacterium sp. D764. Lineage (NCBI taxonomy): Bacteria > Pseudomonadati > Bacteroidota > Flavobacteriia > Flavobacteriales > Weeksellaceae > Chryseobacterium > Chryseobacterium sp. D764. The sequence goes on from NZ_CP079219.1 coordinate 2,230,127, forward strand.
AACATGCAGAAAAACAAAAAGTTAAGTATTTCCGGAACGTTATCCACAGAGATCTAAATTATTTAATTATAAAGATATTTAATATGGGAATTTTTGATAAAAGAGTAAGCTATAAGCCATTTGAATACCCGGAGGTTCTTCAATTTGTAGAGGCAATCAACAAATCGTTCTGGGTGCATTCGGAAGTGGACTTTACTGCAGATGTTCAGGATTTTCATTCGCAGTTGGAACCACATGAAAAGCACGCTGTGAAAAATGCGCTGTTAGCCATTGCACAGATCGAGGTGTCTGTAAAGACATTCTGGGGGAATTTATACAACCACCTTCCAAAGCCGGAATTCAATGGATTAGGATCTACTTTTGCAGAATGCGAGTTTCGTCATTCTGAAGCATATTCCCGATTATTAGAGGTATTAGGATATAATGACGAATTCCTTAACGTTATCGAAATTCCTGCTGTAAAAGGAAGAATCGAGTTTTTAGGAAATGCTTTAAAGCATGCGAATTCTGCTACTCCGAAAGAATATGTTTCTGCTTTATTGTTATTCAGTATTTTAGTGGAAAATGTTTCTCTTTTCTCGCAGTTTGCCATCATCCTTTCTTTTACAAGATTCAAAGGGTTCATGAAAAATGTTTCCAATATTATTGCATGGACTTCAGTAGATGAACAAATTCACGCGAATGCAGGAATCTATCTGATCAACAAAATCCGTGAGGAACAACCTGACTTATTAACAGACAGCGATATTGAAGATATCTACACCTTGGTAGACGAATCTATCGCAAGAGAAGGAGATATTCTTAGCTGGATCTTTGAATTAGGAGAAATCGACAATGTTTCTAAGGAAGACCTGTTAAACTTCATGAAATACCGTGTGGATGACAGTTTGAAGAAAATCAACATGAAAACAAGATACAACATCACCCCTGAACAATACAAGCCAATGGTATGGTTCGAGGAGGAAGTTTTTGCCAATTCATTAGATGATTTCTTTGCAAAAAGACCTGTAGACTATACGAAGCACGATAAGAGTATTACAGCAAACGATTTGTTTTAATACAGAGGCGCGAGCGAAGCGAGCGTCAAAGCAGTCAGTATTAGGATGATCCTTTTCTGATTAATAAGTGGAATTGCTGTTCAATTAATAATAAAGCACAAGTACAGAAGAAATGATCAATGTAATAGTAAGCTATACGGTAAACCCCGAATTTGTTCCAAACAATAAAACCAATATCCAAAAGTTCCTGGAAGATTTCAAGAATTTAGATCCTTCCACCTTTGAATATAAAGTTTATCTAAAGGAAGATGGTGTTACTTTTGTACATTATTCAAACTACATCAACGAAGAAGTTCAGCATGAAGTTTTGAATGTTCCGTCTTTTAAAGAATTTCAGAGATTAAGAGATGAAAGCGGACTGAACGGTTCCCACAAAGTAGAAATTTTACAATCAATAATATAAAAAACAAAATTCCGGAGTGATTCTCTCATTCCGGAATTCGAAAATATAACATCTATGGAAGAGCAAAATTCAAATATATGGTGGCTCAATGAAGAGTCTGAGCAGATGCTGAACAGAGGATATCTGTTGAAAGGTGAAACGGTAGATGGTGCTATCGACAGAATTACCACTGCTGCTGCAAAAAGGTTATACAAACCTGAACTTCAACCGGCATTCAAAGAAATGATTACAAAAGGATGGATCAGTTTTTCTTCTCCTGTATGGGCAAATATGGGAACAGAAAGAGGTCTTCCTATCTCATGTTTCAACGCTCACATTCCGGACAGTATTGAAGGGATTACTCACAAAATGGGTGAAGTAATCATGCAGACTAAAATCGGAGGGGGTACTTCAGGATATTTTGGAGAATTGAGAAACAGAGGAACCGCTGTAACTGATAACGGAAAGTCTTCAGGAGCAGTTTCATTCATGAAGCTTTTTGATACGGCTATGGACGTTGTTTCACAAGGAGGAGTAAGAAGAGGTGCTTTTGCTGCTTACTTAGATATTGACCACGGAGATATAGAAGAATTTTTATCTATTAAAGATATTGGTAGCCCGATTCAGAACCTGTTTACCGGAGTATGTGTACCAGATTACTGGATGCAGGACATGATAGACGGTGATATGGAGAAACGTAAAGTTTGGGCAAGAGTATTGGAAAGCCGCCAGCAAAAAGGTCTTCCGTATATTTTCTTCACAGACAACGTAAACAGAAATAAACCTCAGGTTTATAAAGATTTAGGAATGACGGTGAATGCAAGTAACCTTTGTTCTGAAATCATGCTTCCATCTACTATGGAAGAATCTTTCATCTGCTGTCTGTCTTCCATGAACCTTGAACTGTATGATGAGTGGAAAGATACAGATGCTGTAAAATTAGCAGTATATTTCCTTGATGCTGTGTTATCCGAGTTTATTGATAAAACTGAAGGGAACTATTACCTACAGGGAGCAAGAAACTTTGCAATGCGTCACAGAGCTCTTGGATTAGGAGTTTTAGGATACCATTCTTATTTACAGAAAAATATGATTCCGTTTGAAAGCTTTGAGGCAACTCAGTTCAACGCAAGAGCATTCAGACATATTAAAGATCAGGCTGAGCAGGCTTCAAGAGAGCTTGCCAACATCTATGGAGAACCAGAAGTATTGAAAGGATACGGATTAAGAAATACCACAACAATGGCTATTGCTCCTACCACTTCAAGCTCTGCAATCTTAGGACAGACTTCTCCGGGAATTGAGCCTTTCTCTTCCAACTATTATAAAGCAGGTCTTGCTAAAGGAAACTTTATGCGTAAGAATAAATATCTTGCAAAATTATTGAAAGAAAAAGGATTGGATAACGAAGAAACATGGAGAACAATCATGCTCAACCATGGATCTGTACAGCACCTGAATGAGCTTACTCCTGAAGAAAAGGCAGTATTCAAAACATTCAAAGAAATTTCTCCAATGGAGATCATCTCTCAGGCAGCACAGAGACAGCAATACATTGACCAGGCACAGTCACTGAATCTTCAGATTCCTTCTACAATGCCTGTAAAAGATGTTAACTACCTTTATATTGAAGCTTGGAAAAAAGGAGTAAAAACACTTTACTACCAAAGAAGTTCATCTGTTTCAAAAGAAATGATGGTTAACTTCGTGTCATGTTCAAGCTGTGAAGCATAAGATCAAGTAATAAACACGCTATATTTAAAAAAGCACACTTTTTAGTGTGCTTTTTTATTTATCAGAACTTTTGAAGGTCATTTTTCCAAGATAACAATGAGAAAAGCCTTTCTTCCAGACTAAAAATTGACATTAAAAATAAATATTAAATAAATAAAATTAAACCATAATACCCTTTTATTAATAAATATTACATAAAACCAAGAAATAAATCTACAGACATCTAAAATGGATTTTTTTCAAAAAAAGAAATTATATTTACAACATCTGATTGTACACAAAGGGATTTGTAATATTATCTGATAACTAAAACTCAAATATGAAAAAACTTTTAATTACCTTATGGGTAAGCGGATTTTCTATCGCTTACTCTCAGAATCTGAACTTTTCTGATTCAAAATTTAAAGCTTTACTTCTAAGCTCAAATACAACTAACCAGATTGCACAAGACTTTAATGGTAATTCTATTGCCATAGACAGTAACGGAGATGGAGAAATCCAGCCTTCAGAAGCGCAACAGATTAAAGTTCTGACAATCAGGTTAGATTCTGACCAAATGTATATTGATCCTAATGGCAGCCCATTTGATCCGAATAATATCAATAGTACATACTATAACACCCATCTGCCGGACGGGATTTCGGATGCCATATTGTTCTCCAATCTCGAGGAACTTTATTTCTGGAATACCAAGACTGCCAACATCAGCTTTACAAACAACACTAAAATCAAAAAAGTACAGGGAAGACCTTTTTATTATGACTTATCACAGGGAGGTCAATATATGGCTTCTCCTATTAACCTTTCTTTTGATAACTGCTCAGGGATTCAGAATATTGCCGATATCATCGCCTATCAGATCTCCGGTAATCCATGGTATCCTGATGAAAACAGCTTAAGGATAAAAAACTGCCATCAAATAAACAATGATGCATTGATTAGTTCCGCAGAGCTTAGAGAATTGTATATTGAAAATTCCAGTATTCAAACTCTTACATTTGATTCCTGTAAATTTCTGGAAAAGATTGTCGTTCCTAATCTGAATACTTTGACTAGAATATCAGTAACAGGAGGTTTCACCTCTTCAGGCAATTCAGAACAGAATATTGAGCTGATTGCCAATAATTGCATAAACCTGCAGGAAATCATTGCAGATACGGATCATTATGAATCAACAGGGTCATATTTCTCCAATGTAAACCTTAATGGTTGCTCTTCCTTAAAGAAAATAATGGGCCTGAATGCACCATCTATTGATTTTAGTATGGCAGGACTGATTAATCTTGAAGAATTAGACTGTTCTTTCTATAACAGATATCTATACTCTACCACTTCCGGAATTTATTTCGGAGATGTAAATAGCTTAAACCTTGTGGGTCTTCCAAAACTAAAAACTCTGAAAGCTTTCAATCAAAAGATCACCAATACTATCAACTTCAGTGTTGCCCAAAAATTGGAAAGCATTGATCTTACCAATTCCTGCGGATATATGAATACGGTAAACACCAATAACCTTTCCCATCTGCATACCTTAAAAACAGATCGTTTTATAACCAACGGGACACAAGGAGCAAACAATCTTCAGAACATTTTCACTAAAAACTGTATTGCACTCACAAATTTTGCTTTCGACAATAATAACGAATTAAAAAAACTCGATTTAGAAAACTGTCCAGGCTTGCAGAATTTATCAATCGGGGCTATGTTCTCGAACTTAGAAGAAATCAACCTCAGCCAATGTACCGGGTTTAAAGATATTGTGGTAAGCAATACAAAAATATCCGCTCTAGACACCAAAGACTGTGCTTCTCTGCAATCATTAAGCCTTTCTTACAATGATCTCCTTGCTTCAGTCAATACTTCAAATAATACGAATTTAGAATCATTGACATTGGCAAATCTGCCTTTGCTTGCCCAGATCAACACTTCCGATAATATTAATCTGAAGAATGTACATTTTAATACCTGTCCTCAGATTACTCAACTTGATCTTTCCACATCATCACATCTGGAATCTGTTACTTTATGGAATATGTCTAATCTTAATTCTGCTAATCTGAGAAATGGTTCAATAGAAGATTTCATTGATTTTACCAATAACAACTCTAATTTATCAGTTTGCGTGGATGATGCACAATTGAATGAACTTCAGACAATGTACCCTGATGTCACATTCACCACAAACTGCAGCAATTCTTTCCTGAAGAGCGACAATCCAAGCTTCAAGACAAAACAGATCAAAGTTTTCCCTAATCCGGTAAAAGACATCCTGCAAATCAGCGCCGATACTCCTATAAAAAACATTAAACTTATTGATTTTCAAGAAAGGATTCTTTTGGACAGAAACTTCAATCAAGCTAATGTAAGTATTGATCTTTCAGGCTATCCTACTGCTGTTTATATCATAAAAATCACGACTGATAAGACTCAGGTTACGAAAAAAATCATTAAAAAATAAGTAATTTCGATACAATTATTTCCATTAAAAATCATAGAAAATTCTATGATTTTTTTGGTTTATATTTGTGTTTATTGTTTAATACCAAAACTACAGATATGAAATTCGGACAAGTAGAAGACCCATCAAAAATAGATTTTACCTTACCAAAAGATCATCCTAAAACCAAGGATATGCTGGCTCTTAATAAAAAAGGACTGGAAAATATTTCTATCGGATGCGCAAAATGGAATAAAACGGATCTTAAAGGATTTTACCCCAAAGGAACTAAAGATGAACTGACCTATTATGCCACTCAGTTTAATTCTATTGAACTGAATGCTACTTTCTACGGAATGCCCACTCCAGATCAGGTAAAAACATGGAAAGAAAAAACCCCTGATAATTTTAAATTCTTCCCCAAGATCACCAATACGGTTTCCCATTTCAGAAGACTGATTGATGTGACTGATCCGGTGACTCATTTTGCTTCGGCAGTAATCAATTTTGATGAAAAGCTGGGAATGGCTTTTCTTCAGCTTCATGACAATTTTAAACCCAAGGATTATGACAGGCTGGAAAAATTTGTAAAAGAATGGCCTAAAGAAGTTCCTTTAGCTATAGAACTCAGAAATACGGAATGGTTTACTGATGAGGAAATCCTCAATACAACCTGTGACCTCTTTGAAGCTCATAACATCACCAATATCATCGTAGATACTGCCGGAAGAAGAGATATGCTCCATATGCGTCTTACTACGCCTAATGCATTTATCCGTTACGTAGGAGCCAATGCTGAAAGTGACTATGAAAGATTGGATGACTGGTTGAAGCATCTCACAAAATGGAAAAAAGAAGGTCTCCAGAATCTCTACTTTTTCGTACACCAGAATATTGAAAAAGCTTCTCCTCTATTATCCGCCTATTTCATCAAGAAACTGAATGAAGAATGGAAAACTGATATTCATGTTCCGCAAATGGCAACGGAGAGTACAGGAACATTATTTTAGAGCAGGAATGCGATAAAAGATTAAAACAAACTTCTTTTTCATAACGAAAAATTTCATAAATTAGAGTGTAATGTATCTCACGATACATTATGCTTTAAAACATAAATCATGGAAAAGGAAATTTGCAAAATCAGTATTGCCAGTAACTGGCTTGGTAATGAATATATCTTTTATGAGAACAGTACCATAAAAAGAGTATATGACCATCACAGTCTTAATTCCAATAAAACGGAATGGATTACCTCCAAAGAAATCAGTAAACAAAGTAAAGACAAACTTATCAGATCCTGTCCTGAGGAATTCAAGGAACAAATCATGCAAATCCTGGATTATCCTTAGCAGAAATAATAATGGGTAATGAGTACTCTAAAAAGGCTCATTACCTATTTTTTTATTTATTTTTCTTCAGAAGCAATACCAGATTGAGAAACAGAAGCAGAAAATCCAGTGCAATCCAGATCCCCAGTTTTGTATTCTCATAATTATAGGCATCTACCTGTTTTTTTGCCGATTCAGACAGTTTCATACTTTGGTTGATGTAATTCTGTACCTCCACAATCTGATCAATATTTTTATTCGGTACGGAATGCTGGGAAAAGTACACGAGGTTTTTCTTTCCGAGATAGCCTATGATCCAGTATTCATCAGACTTATCCATTTTCAGGTATTCTATTCTGTAGTATTCCGGACGTATTTTGCCAATATGCTTAGGCTCAAGGGTTGTATTTTTATCGGTTTTATTTACATTGATCAGATAAAAATCCAATGCCTGAGGAAGCTTATTGATAACCTGCAGCCCTACAGAATTATCCACAAATGCCACAGCACTTTTCTTGATAAACCAATACGTAAAAACAGAAATTGAAAAAACTACTGTTACAATACGGAACAGCTTCGCCCACTTTGCCATACTTCCTGATTTTACCTTAAACAGGACCAGAGAAAGAACAGAAGCCAGAAATATTATAAAAATAATGAGTGTCATATTCTACAAAGATACTTCTTATCTGTATTTTATCTATATCAGAGGTTATTTTTTTAATTTTAAACTACAGTGCAAAAATGTTTTTGAGACTTAGTTTCTTTGATATTTAGAGAGTTTACTGCATAAAAAAAACTATCCAGACACATGAAAGTCTTACACCATTGGTATGGATAGCTATGTTTGGGAAATACATCAATGTAAAATTGAATATCTGATTATGATGTAAATAGTGTGTCAATCTTTATAATCAGCTTATTACTAATCTAAATTCCATTCTTTATAAAACTGGTCGAGGAAATTCAACATATAATTATGTCTTTCTTCGGCCATTTCTTTTCCTTTTTCAGTATTCATCATCTCTTTCAGAAGTAATAATTTTTCGTAGAAATGATTGATGGTTGTGCCATTTGATTTTTTATATTCTTCTTTTGACATTCCCAGTTTGGGTTTCATATCCGGGTGATACATCAGGTTGTTCTTAAAGCCTCCGAAGTTGAACGTTCTGGCAATTCCAATAGCTCCTATTGCATCAATACGGTCGGCATCCTGCACAATTTTAAGCTCAACAGGTGGATTTATCGGTGCCTGATCCCTGTTTTTAAATGAAATATTTTCAATCACAAATAAAACCTTCAGGATTGTTTCTTCGGGAACATTCTGCTCTTCAAGAAACGCCCTGGATATTTTGGGAGCAATAGTTTCATCACCGTTATGAAATTTAGGATCTGCAATATCATGAAGAAGAGCAGACAGTTCTACCACCTCTTTATCACAATCTTCTGTTTCTGCTATTTGAACAGCCAGTTTCCAGACTCTTTCAATATGGAACCAGTCATGTCCTGCCTCTGCTCCTTCTAATTTTTCTTTTACAAATGCTATTGTGTTTTCAATCGTACTTTTCATTTATCTATCAGTTCATTTAAAATAATATCCCAGAGTTTTCTATTGTAGCTTCTAAAAAAATTGACATGTCCGATTTCTTTTTTATCAGATTCTGAAACAGCGATCAGTCTGTACGTTGGTTGAAGATTAGGATAGGTATTATTTAATAAACTCAATACGCCTCTTTCTGTCAGCCAGATATCATCTTCTGCGCGGATTACAAATACTTTTTGTGTCAAATTTTTAGAAAAGTTATCAATTTTCTCCAACAGTTTGTTGGTTGATTTCTTGTTTAAAATTAAGGTTCTCCAGTCATATGCGCAATTTTTTGGAAGACTTTCTCCCAGTCCAAACCAATGTGCAGGAAAATACCCTAATAATGAAGTGGTTAATGGCTGGGCAATTCCAAACCCCAAATAGGCTTCAATTTTTGTCATCCCTTTAAGATTGCCGACAAAAGCATTTTGTGTTCCAACAAAAAAGAATTCCTCAAATATTTCCGAATCTTCATTCATTCCCAGAATCAAAGCACCTACAGAATGGCCTAAGCAATACTTTTTGTGATCTTTAAAGTTTGTTTTGATATATTGGGTTAAAGCTTTATAATCCTTTGAACCCCACAATCTCATTGAACCATGAAATCCCCTCATATCTTTCGGCTTGGAAAGTCCTATTCCTCTGTAATCATAAGTAATCACTGTAAATCCCTGTTCAGAAAAATAACTGGCAAAAGAAAAGTACACCTGTTGTTTTACTCCTGTTGCCGAATTGATCAGCAACAGTTTTCCATTACTTTCTTCCGGTTTAAAGAGATGGACAACCAGAGAGATATGATCTTCTGTGGTAAGTATTAGTTTTTCCATAGTATAAAAAGAAAAAATCCACTATAAAAGTGGACATTTTACTTATATTTTTATGTTAAGTTTCAGACTTTTGATATGTCGTAAATAGTTTTAAGAAAAGAAATCTGACATTCTTGGCAGCCCTGTCTGAGAACCTTTACCGCCGGAAACTCTTGATGAAACTTCATTTCCAAACTTTACACATTCTTCGATAGAGTTTCCATGACAAAGTGCGATAGCAAATCCTGAAGTAAATGCATCACCCATTCCCATTTTATAAACTTTCTCATCTTTGTCGTTTCTGTAATATTTCATCTCAGTACCATCAAAATAAATAGTCGAGTTGGTATCATCTCTTACAAAAACTTTATTGAAATATTTCTTAAGAACCTCTTCCCTTTTTTCTTCTCCGAAAATGGTATATAATTCGTTGCTCTTAGCTACAATAAAATCAACCTTTTCTAAAATTTCTTCACTGACTCTCATTGCGGGAGAAGCATATAAACCTACTTTTTTCCCATATTTCTTGGCTTTTTTAACGGCATGCTCTACCACCTCCATAGAGACCTCAAGCTGTACCAGTACAAGATCTGCCGTATTAAAATACTTTTCAGCTTCGTCTATATGTGATGTGCTAAGATATTTATTGGCTGCCGGCACTACAACAATAGCTGCATTACCGTGAGAAGTCGTCACATAGGCTGTTCCTGTAGCATCTTTATCTGTTTCATGTACAAAACCTACATTCACATTTTCACTTACCAGATTTCTCATAATCTGCTGCCCAAGGGGATCCATTCCCACACATCCTATAAAATACACACTTGCCCCCAGTCTGGCAGTACCTACTGACTGATTGGCTCCTTTACCCCCAAAATAGCTATCTGACTTAACGGCTAAAACCGTTTCGTTGGGTGAAGGAAGTTTTTCGGTTTCAAGAACCAAATCTATGGATGAGCTGCCCACAACAATAATTCGGGGTTGTTCTGATGAGAAATTCATTGTGTTTTGTATTAGCTTTAAAATTTATAACTGACAAATCGTGTTCCAAAAGTAACTAATTTTAAGTTAACTTATTTCTATAAATTCAGTAATTATTTTCACTGGTAATTGATTTTGATCATATGCTATATAACTGGCATAAAATCCTTCACCATATCCGGTTTCAAAAGCAAATATAGTTCCGGGATGTTCTTTTGCAGGTTTTAGGAACGCATATTGGTCAATAGCTCCATTTTCATCAAAGAAATACTCATGGAAAAATTCTTCATAGATTCCCATAAAATCTCCGCCTTTGTTTTGATATAATCTCTGTTCAAGCTCGTTGAGGCTATTTTGAGTATCAACATCCATAAAACATCCCATCCCACTTTCTACAGGATATCCAAAAATTTCTTCTTTTGCCAGATCTTTTATATTCTGCCCTGCTGTGGTTGCCAGCTTCCATTCTTTAATTTCAGAATTATTGAATATAATTTCGGCATAAGCCACACAGTTGCTGTCTCTTTCTTTATGTACTATCACAGAAAAATCTCCCTTCGGAAATTCTGTGGTGAAAGGCAGCATATCATTGGTGATTAATGGATCGCAGGTAACCAGCTTTCCACTGGAAAGATAAATCTTTCCTGCTTCAAAACTTTCTAACAATGGATTTTCTACAAAATCCTTCGAGAATAGTTTTTTTATGTTTTCTATATGTGTCATTTTATTTATTCTTTATTTTCAGTGTCAGGCTGAGCGGAGTCGAAGCCTTCAGGATTTTTATCTTTAAAATTATCCGCGTGGCTGTCATTCCGGCAAATAGATAGTTCTTTCAGTTTATCCCAATTATCATTTATAATTGCTTCCTTTTTTTTACGACTCCAGCCCTTCACTTGTTTTTCAAATACTATTGCCTGAATAATATCATTAAACAGATAAAAGAAGACCAGCTCAACCGGTCTTCTTTTATAAGTATAACTTTCAGGAAATTTTCCTGATTGATGCTGAGAAAATCTCAATTCAATATCATTGGTAACTCCTGTATAATAGGAATTATCGGAACATTTTAAAATATATACAAAATATTGTTTCATCTTTCAAAAAGGCTTCGACTCCGCTCAGCCTGACATTCCGACAAATTAACCTATTATTAGGCAATTTTTACAAACTTTTCAGTTTCTCTTCAAGGATCGCAATTTTATCCTGAGCATCTTTCTGCTTCTTACGTTCCACTTCTACAACTTCTGGTTTAGCATTGGCAACAAACTTTTCATTGGAAAGTTTCTTATCTACTGAAATTAAGAATCCTTTTAAATATTTCAATTCCTCTTCAGTTTTTACTTTTTCTTCTCCTAAATCCAAGTTTTCACTTAAAGGAATAGAAACTTCAGTTGCTCCTACCAGGAAGGTAAAGCTTGGCTTATCTGTTTTCTGCCCAAAATGGATCTCAGAAATATTAGCCAATTTTCTTACTACGGCTTCATTCGCAAATTCAGAAGCATTGGTATATACCTCAACAGTTTCTCTTGGTGAAATTCCTTTTGTCTGGCGGTAATTTCTAACTCCAGAAATCAATTCAGCTGTGATTTCAAAGTTTTTAATAACCTCTTCACTAAAGTTATCAGCATTCTTCTGCTGGGCAATAACAAGCGCTTCATCAATACTTCTTTCAGAAATCAACTGCCAGATTTCTTCAGACTGGAATGGCATGAACGGATGAAGCAGCTTCATCAATTCTTCAAAGAAATAGATGGTTTTATTATATACTTCTTTAGAAATTCCCTCTCCATAGTTAGGCTTGATTGCTTCAAGATACCAACCACAAAAATCATCCCAAATTAATTTATAGATCAAATGCAGCGCATCAGAAATTCTGAATTTCTCAAACTGATCATTAATTTCAACGATTGTTTTGTTCAGTTTATTTTCAAACCATTCAATAGCCTGGTGATCTGTAGCAATTGCAGGTTTATCTTCATGATTCCACATATTGATCAAACGGAATGCGCTCCAGATTTTCGTCATGAAGTTTCTTCCCTGAAGCATTAGATCTTCATCAAAAAGAAGGTCATTTCCAGCTGCAGAACTCAATAGAATTCCTACACGTACACCATCAGCACCATATTTTTCCATTAATTCAATAGGATCCGGAGAGTTTCCTAAAGATTTGGACATTTTTCTTCTTTGTTTATCCCTTACAATTCCCGTAAAGTAAACATTTTTGAACGGCACTTCTTTTTTGTATTCCAGCCCGGACATGATCATTCTTGCCACCCAGAAGAAAATAATATCAGGGGCAGTTACCAGGTCAGAAGTAGGATAATAATATTTGATATCTTTATTTTCTGGATCTAAAAGTCCTTCAAATACAGACATTGGCCATAACCAGGCAGAGAACCATGTATCTAATGTATCCTGATCCTGTCTTAGATTCTCCAGAGTAAGTTCCGGATTTCCGGATTTCTGTTTTGCTAATTCTAACGCTTCTTCAGCGGTTTCAGCTACTACAAAATCTTCATCTCCTGTTCCGTAGTAAAAAGCAGGAATCTGCTGTCCCCACCATAGCTGACGGGAAATATTCCAGTCACGGATGTTTTCCATCCAGTGTTTGTAGGTATTTTTAAATTTCTCTGGATAGAATTTCACATCATCATCCATTACCACGTCTAAAGCAGGCTTAGCAAGATCAGACATCTTAAGGAACCACTGTACAGAAATTTTAGGTTCAATTACCGCACCTGTTCTTTCCGAAGTTCCTACTTTATTTACATAGTCTTCAGCTTTCAGCAAAAGATCTTTTTCTTCCAGTTCTTTTGCAATCTGCTTTCTTACATCGAATCTGTTTTTCCCTGCATAATGTAATCCATGCTCATTAAGATTTCCGTCATCATCCAAAGCATCAATCATTTTCAGCTGATGTCTCTGTCCGATTTCGTAGTCATTCACATCATGTGCCGGCGTAATTTTCAGGGCTCCAGTTCCGAATTCAATATCAACATATTCGTCTTCAATGATTGGAACTACTCTGTTTACAATCGGTACAATTACATTTTTACCTTTTAAGTGAGCATATCTTTCATCATTAGGATTGATACACACTGCAGTATCCCCAAAAATAGTTTCAGGGCGTGTAGTAGCAACTGAAAGGAACTCTTCTGAGCCTTCAATTTTATATTTAAGGAAATATAGTTTTCCGTTCTGCTCTTTGAATATTACTTCTTCATCAGAAATATTAGTCTTGGCTTCAGGATCCCAGTTGACCATTCTGTATCCTCTGTAGATCTTTCCTTTATTATACAGATCTACGAAACTTATGATGACCTGTTTTGAAAGATTATCTTCCATTGTAAAACGGGTTCTGTCCCAATCACAAGAACATCCCAGTTTTTTCAGCTGCTCAAGGATGGTACCTCCATATTTATGAGTCCAGTCCCAGGCATGTTTTAGAAATTCTTCACGGGTAAGATCTGACTTATTGATTCCTTCAGACTTCAATTTAGCAACAACTTTAGCTTCGGTAGCAATTGAAGCGTGATCTGTTCCCGGAATCCAACAAGCATTAAACCCGCGCATTCTTGCACGACGGACCAGAACATCTTGAATGGTATTGTTCAGCATATGTCCCATGTGTAATATCCCCGTTACGTTTGGCGGAGGAATAACCACGGTATATGGTGGTTTGTCATTAGGTTCTGAGTGGAAATATTTATTTTCCAACCAGTAATTGTACCATTTCTGTTCTGTTTCCTGTGGATTGTACTTTTCTGAAATCTGCATAAATTCTATTTCTTTGGCTTGCAATTTGCAAAAATAGTCTAAAGAAAAAAATTTTTAAGCATGAATTAAAATAATTTTTAACTTTGTTTCACAAAATTTATCTAACAAACGTATTAACATTCAAGAATATGAAAAAACTAATTGCAGGAATTGCATTATTCGGGACATTTGCAATTGCATCTGCACAAACAATTACATTTGATAAAACAACTTTTGATTACGGTACTATTAAGCCCAATGCTGATGGTACGAGATTCTTTACTGTAACGAATTCAGGTGATAAGCCTTTGATTCTTTCAAACGTAAAGCCTTCTTGTGGATGTACAACTCCTGAGTTCAGCCAAGATCCTATCATGCCGGGTAAATCCGCTAAGATCAAAGTTGGATACAACACTGCTATTCCTGGAGGTTTCAACAAAATGATTGAGGTTTTCTCTAATGACCCTGTAAACAGTAGAAGTGTAATCTACATTAAAGGTAATGTAGACGCTAATGCTCCTGTTGCTGAGGCAAAAGTATTGACTCCTGCTGAGCAGAAAGAAGCTGCTAAAGCTGAGAAAAAAGCTGCTAAACTAGCTAAAAAGGCTGCTGCGAAGTAATCTCTACTCAAAAAAAATAAAGAAACCGTCTCCATAGAGGCGGTTTTTTTATTACATTTATGTTTGTTAAGGCAGCAGATGACAGGTAATGGGTGGGAGGAAGTGACATTTGCTGAAATCTTTGGGCCTATTCCTTCTTAAAATGGCTGGGCTAAAGCCCACCCCCTATTGAATTATAACAACAACATCTTTTAATCTTTTAAATATATGGACACCAATTTCTCAGATGACTTTAAGGTAAATGGAAAGTTTTCAATAAAAAAAACTTCAACATCTTATAAAGGAAAACTCACCAAAGAAGATGGAGAACAAATGCTGATTCAGGAGAAAGAAAAGCTTCGTGAACTGCAGGAAAGATTATATGCTGACGGAAGCCAGTCTCTCCTGGTTGTATTACAGGCTATGGATGCAGCGGGAAAAGACAGTATGATAGAACATGTTTTCGGAGGGGTGAATCCTCAGGGATGCAATGTGACCAGTTTTAAAACACCAAGTTCTAAAGAGTATTCCCATGATTTTTTATGGAGGCATTATCTCGCATTGCCACAGAAAGGAATGATTGGGATTTTCAACCGGTCCCATTATGAGAGTGTCCTGGTCTGTAAAGTACATCCTGAATATAATTTAAGTGAAAAAACATGGTCTTCAGTAAAAGATTTCGACAATAAATTCTGGGAAAACAGATATGAAAGTATCAGAAATTTTGAAAAGCACCTTTCACAGAACGGAACAACGGTTGTAAAGATCTTTTTACATGTTTCTAAGGATGAGCAAAAAAAAAGGCTTCTGGACAGAATCAATGAACAGGAAAAAAACTGGAAATTCTCTGCAGCAGATCTTCCGGAAAGAGCATTATTCGATCAATATATGGAAGCTTATGAAGCAGCAATCAATGAAACATCAAAAGATCATGCTCCTTGGTATGTACTTCCTGCCGACAACAAATGGTTTGCAAGAGTGGCTGCTATCCAGATTATTATTGATACTCTTGAAAAAATGAATCTCAAATATCCTACCCTTTCTGATAAAGACAAAGAAGACCTAGAGCGGGCCAAAACACAATTAATGGGAGAATAATCAGTCATGGCTTATTTCAAAACCGATCTGTGATGAATATAATTAAAGACCTTTGAATGTAATTTTTCAAAGGTTTTTTTCCATGTGAATTGTCCGGTATTTTTTATCTTATTCCCATTTTCAGGTAATAGGAATGGTATAATTTCCTTTGGAATGCGCCAGAAAACTTCGGGTGGATTTTGCCTGAAAATATTGATGTACAGTTTTAATGTTTCCAGATACCAGTCCTGATGCTTATGATAATCATTAATTCCACCTACATTTGGGAAATGATGCAGCTCTCTTTCCAGGATCTTCGGACAGAATTCTTTCCAGTATTCAGTGGTATAGAGCAAATGCATATGCCATACTTTATCTACTACGATTGAAGGGGAGGCTCCGTTTTTTGAGATACAGCATAAATAAACAAACTTTTTATATTCTTCAATGGCAAGCAGACAGAATCTTCTCGTCCACCCTTCAGTCTGAGCTAATTTTCTGGAAAATGGAATGATGACGTGAGCCTGATCAATCTGATACGATGAAATCCTTTCCCACAAAGGATTCTGGTCATAATCTAACTGTGTGCTATCAAGTAAAACGGAAGTAAATTTGGGTTTCATGATGTCAAAATTTTAATGGTAATGCTAGTTATTAATATAAACTCAATCAACCTCCGCATCCACATGATGGAGGGCTATTATAGTTATAAATTTCTTTTTTGTAATGACATTGAAGTAATTTTGCAAAATCATCTCTGTTCATATCCGTATAAACATCTGTATCCCCTAAATTTAATTGAAAATCTTTTTCAGGATACAAATCTACTGTCACCGAAATAACGGCATCAATAATCTGAATTTCAGAAATTTCGTTCCAAATCAATTGCTGCTTTTTCTTATGGTTAAAAATTCCTGTTTTGGTGATGGATAATATTTCAACAGCTTTTTCTTCCGGCGTTCTCTGTTCCCTAATGCATCCGATTAAGATTTTTACTGAACCATAAAATAAGGCTGATATCAATACAAGTACAATAACCGAGATTAAAAATTTAAAAAAACTATTACTTGTCAGCAAAAGATAGATTATTGCACAAAGGGCAGTCAATAGAGCAAGTGATATGAGCGTAAAGAAAATAATCGCCATATATCCTGGTTTTCTTTGTCTGGATTTATATAAAGTGATTTCTGTTTTCATTTTGTATGTTAATATATTAAAATTAACAGCCACAACCACAGGATGATGGAGTAATATAGGTATAAATTTCTTTTTTATAATGATATTCCAATAGCTTTTCAAAATCTTCCTGCTTCATTTGCTTCTGAAGATCTGTCTTGAAAAGGTTAAGTTTAAAATCTTTTCCAGAATCAAAATCTACAGTTACAGCCAATATAGAATCTATAATCTGTATTTCTGAAATATTTCCCCATTCGGATTTTTTGTTTTCCGGATAATAAGTTATTCCTTCTTTTGAGATGGTTAAAGCAGGATAAATAACCGGACGTTTTCTTTGTTTTCTAATCAGATAAAGGAAATGTTTTACGATCAAATAATTTAAAAACATCAACCCGATCCATACCGTATTATTAAAAATCTTTATCAGTATAACATTGGTAACATCACTGAAAAAATAAACCAGACATTGATCTATCACCCAAAATAATCCGTATACAAAGGCAATGTAGAGTAGAATAAGAATATATCCGGGTTTTTCTTCAGGAACTGAATGTAATGTGATTTCTGTTCTCATTTTAATTTGTTTATACAAATGTGTGGTAACAGAAAAATATAAAAGTTTTCTATTCGTCTTATTTAGTTTCATATAAGTCTTATATTAGACTTATACAAAACAATACCCTTTTTCACATATAACTATGAAAACAGATTTGATTTTAAAAATAAAATTTGAGGAAGATTATATTGTAAAAAACGAGAAAATCTATAAGCCGGATTTTGTACTTCCGAAGAAGTGCCTGTTATTTATCTACGTATTACATTGCTGCAACACTTGAGCTGATTACCCCTCGGTTTTCAGGACGAGCCGCCCCTATTTCCATTACTGAAAAGAACCGATATACTTACCATTGCACCGCAAAGAGTTTACCTGGTTTCACTACAGCCGAACTGTACTTGCTTTCTGTTGCACTTGTCCTACCCTCACGGGTGACGGATGTTATCCGCTTTGCTGCTCTATGGTGTCCGGACTTTCCTACCTCCCGTAAAACGGGAAATCAACAAGCCGATTTTCTCGCGGATGCAAAGATACATAAATTTCGCAAAGAAAGTGGATAAAGCTAAGGCAGCAGAGAAATCTCAGCTGTTAATTCTCTTTGTTTCACATTTCTATGATTTTACATTATAATTTTCACCAATTACCACTTTATTATTATCTTCGTGCCATTATATATCTATGGATTCCAGAGAAAAAGAATTTGCGAAGCTTATTAAGGATAATCAGGGTCTGATTATCAAGGTATCGCGCCTGTATACCAATTCTCTGGAAGATGAGGAGGATCTTTTCCAGGAAATTGTTTTACAGCTCTGGAGAAGCTATGATTCCTTTAAAGGGAATTCCAAGATTTCCACATGGATGTATCGTGTAGCGCTCAATACGGCCATTACCCTCTTTAGAAAAAAAAGCAAAAGTCTTCCTACGAATGAGCTGGACATCAACCACAAGGATTTTGTGGAAGATGACGATGAAAAACAGCAGCAGGTATCACTTTTGTATACTGTAATCAAGACTCTTCCTAATGTAGAAAGAGCCATTGTCATGATGTATCTTGACGATCTGCCTTACAAGGATATTGCAGAAAACCTCGGTATCACTGAAGTCAATGCACGCGTGAAAATGAACAGATTAAAGAAAACCCTTAAAGAACAGATGGAAAAATATGCCTGAATTTGATCTAGATAGTTTAAAAAAAACATGGCAGGAACAACCTGTTCAGCCTAAATATGACGACAAGGAGATTCTCCAGATGTTGAATAGAAAATCACGTAATTACATAAAGTATATTTTCTGGATCAGCGTTGTAGAATTTTTGTTCTTTTCCGTATTAGGTCTGTTTTATCTTTTCCCGGAAGAAGAATCAGACAGCTTCCGCAAAATGCTGGAAAGATTAGGCGCTCAGGAAGCTCCGGAAGTAGAAAACAACTTCGGCCATGCTTATTTAGCTATAAAAGTTTTAAGTTTATTGATCACAGCATATTTTGTATTGAAGTTCTACCAGAATTACAGAAGAATCAAGATTGAGGAAAATCTGAAGGGTCTTATCACCAGAATTATTAAGTTCAAAACCACAGTGAATGCTTTTATTCTGATCAGCATTGTATTATTGTTGATATTCACGTTTGTATTGACTGCATTCATATTTTACACTTTAAATTCTCAGAATATACAGCCTAGCGGCTCAAATCTTACCATCATTATAGTAGGAATTGTTGTCAGTACCTTATTAGGCATATCTATGATCTGGCTTTATTACAGACTGGTATATGGTACAATTATTAAAAAACTTGATAAAAATTTAAAGCAGCTTAAAGAAATAGATTCTCAGGAAAGTTAATATACATAGGCATATTTCGGGATATAATTATTAATTTTAGCCCACCAAATCTTAAACTATGCCCTTATCTTATGTATATGGAACTTCTGAGGTTTCATTATTAGGACAGACCATCGGAGCCAATCTTAAAAGTACTGTCGAAAAACATCCCCATCAGGAAGCATTAGTCTGTGTTCATCAGAATTACAGAGCTACTTACCAGGAATTTTACAATCAGACAACCGCTGTTGCAAAAGCTTTACTGCTTTTGGGAGCAAAAGCCGGTGACAGAATCGGAATCTGGTCTTCTAACCGTTATGAATGGGTTCTTTTGCAGTATGCCACTGCGAGAATAGGAACTATTTTAGTTAATATCAATCCGGCCTACAGGACTCATGAACTCACCTATGTCCTTAATCAGTCTGAAGTTCGTTTCATTTTTTCTTCCTTAAGTTATAAAAGCAGCAACTACAAAGAAATGGTTGAGTATGCCAAAGAAGTATGCCCCACCCTTGAACATGAAATATTCTTTGATGAAACCTGGGAAGCTTTTGTCAATAAGGGTCAGGATATTTCAGATGAAGTTCTTCACAGTTTTGAAGAACATGTACAATTTGATGACCCTGTTAATATTCAATATACTTCCGGAACTACAGGTTTCCCGAAAGGCGTCACGCTTTCTCATCATAATATTCTCAACAACGGTTATTTTATCGGAATCAGATTAAAATATACTGAGAAAGACCGGGTCTGTATTCCCGTTCCCTTCTATCATTGCTTTGGTATGGTTATCGGAAATATATGCTGCACAGCCCATGGAGCCTGCATGGTAATTCCCAACGACAGTTTTGATCCGGAAATTACTTTAAAAGCCGTTTCTGACGAAAAATGTACTTCTTTGTATGGTGTTCCTACCATGTTTATTGCTGAACTGGCAGTAAAAGATTTTAATAAGTATGATTTTTCAAGCTTAAGAACTGGTGTCATGGCAGGATCAGTATGCCCTCCCGAGATTATGAAAAAGGTAGAAAGTTTGATGAATATTAAAGAAATGAGCATCTGCTACGGAATGACGGAAACTTCGCCTGTATCTACCCAGACTTTAATAGGAACACCACTGGAGAAGCAGGTAAGTACTGTGGGAACTGTTCAGGATCACCTTGAAATAAAAATTGTGGATGAAAATGGCAGAACCCTGAAACGTGGAGAACATGGCGAACTTTGTACAAGAGGCTATTCTGTCATGCTGAAATACTGGAATGACCCTGAAAACACTAAAAAAGTACTGGACGATGCCCGCTGGATGCATACCGGAGATATGGCAGTAATGGATAAAGACGGATATATTACCATTTCAGGAAGAATAAAAGACCTCATCATCCGTGGCGGAGAAAATATTTCACCTAAAGAAATTGAAGACTTTTTATATACTTACACCAACATCCTTGATGTTCAAATCATTGGTGTTCCAAGTGAAAGGTTTGGGGAAGAAGTGATGGCCTGGGTAAAAGTGAGAAAAGGTTTTACCATCACCGCTGAAGAACTGCAGGAATACTGCAAAGGAAAAATTGCCCACTATAAAGTACCGAAATACTGGAAGTTTGTAGATGAGTTCCCCATGACTATTTCCGGAAAAATAAGAAAAGTAGAAATGCGGGAGATTTCTATGAAAGAGTTAGAATTAGGCAGTTTTAAAGATTGAGCATGTCTCAATTTGCATTGATAATTTTAGACACAAAAGTTTTAAATATTTAAGTTTTTTTAGAGCCAAACTTTATGTACAATAGTACACATTAGTTTTATAAAATGTTTGATTTTTCGTCTTATATGAGCTTTTCACCAGAAGCATTTTAGACTTACCAATTAAAATAAAAAAACCTGTTTAAAATGCTTAAACAGGTTTTTTTATATGAATTTGCTTTGAATAATTGCTTATCCTTTTGGAGCATTTTATTTTTAAATGGAAATGTACTTTATTCAGGTTCTGCAATTCCAAGGAAAATGACTACTCCGTCACCACCGGGATTATCAAAAACATCTACAAGGGCTGACGGTTTCCAGTTGTTCATACACCACAGATTTCCGGCACCGTCAATATTTGTTGAAGTCAGTCTCATGATTGGCTGATAACAATGCATTTGTAACTCTTCGTGTTTTGATTCGTTCAATTTTGGTTTTCGCTGAGTACCATATAAAGGATATCCATTAGCTAAAGTGACCTCAGAACCGCCTGTAGGAAGAGTAAGCAGCATTGCCGTTTCCGGTTTTGACGGATTACGAAGCATCGTTACTCCAAAAGGCCCCTGCATATCCAGCGTAGGGTTATTCTTAAAATCCGTTTCATGACCAAAATTAGCCAGAAAAACAGTGTGGTTTTTATCTATTTTAACTCCCCAGGGAGCATAAGTATTGACATCATAATATCCCAAAACGGTTGAAAGGTCTTTGCTAAGGACTGTGGCACGGCTGCTGCTTACTCCTACCACAACAACATCGCCATTACCATTTATTGCAATCTGACGAAATGATTCATAACCTTCCTGCTTATTGGCACTTTCAGAGTAATTACTGAACCAGCTATTTGTAACCACCAGTTGATTTCCTACAATTGCAACTTTATAAACTGCTGAAAAAGCACAATTTTCAGGAACATCTTTATCATAATTTCCGATACAGGAAACATAAGCACTTCCTTTATGATCAGGAATTACATCAAATATTTTTAAATAAGGGGTTTTGGTTGGTAACGGAGGTAAGTTTTGTGATCTTTTTACGGGAAATTCATTACAAATAAGAGTTAATTCCTTTGTGGGACCCTTTCCAAAGTAACCATCTTCCGGTTTTAGATAAACAACTACTGCACTCGGTTCGTTTTCAAAAGGATAAACTCCCGGTTTGGCAGGTGCGAAAGGTTCCTGGCAGCCCACCGAAGCCATCCATAGATTTCCCTGATTATCATATTCCATTCCCTGAACCCTGGAAAGTCCTAATGTAAAACCATTGGAAGGGCTTACCGGTTTTCCATTTTTATAATAAAAACGGGAGACACTTCCTTCTTGTGGATTGTTATATTCCGAACCCCAGCCGAAGTTACCGAAGGAAATATATTTTTTATCCGGGCTCACTGCAGCTCCAAAAGCTACTCCAAGTAGTCCGCCACCCTGAACCGGAGAAAAATCAGCAGGTGTAGCATCGTATTTATAAACAGGACAATGCGTTCCGGAATCCGGAGAACCGGCCCTGAAATTATTGGCGATCCATGCATTATCATCTGCATCAAAAACAACAAATGCAGCACCACTTGGAATAAAGTTCTTAGCTCCCGAAGAATTACTTTTTAAGGTAAGTGTCCAGTTATTAGGAATTTTTTGATCATCAGTCATATTTTTCATTGAGACTAATGAATCCGGGTAAATTTCTTTCAAACCAATAAGCATTTTATAAATATTATCGGCATTATTACAAGGATCATGTAATAAATTTCGTACAGCCTGAAGAAAATTTTTGTTTGATTCAGAAGGTTCATGCCACGCATAATCCAAAAACTGTCTGTAAAAAGGTTTTCCTGTACTGAGGATTGGGTTTGTTAAAGAATAATAGTACAAATTACATAAAGAGTTGAACATCGGATAACTGTTCGTTTCAAAGCCATTCGGTGATGTGCTGATCATAGCCCCGATGACTCCTTCTGTTTTGTAAAGATTCTTCTTCATCCCATAAGCAATTTTCATATTTCGTTCGGTACCTGTAATATGAACTGTTCCGTTATCATCTACTTTCGCCATACGTGCAAATGTATAGATTGAAGCGATAGAGGATTCAGGATTCACAATGACAGGAGCAGTGACATCAGGAAGATAGAATGTTGCCAATAAACTTAAGGGCTCGCCTTCAATTTTATATTTTGTATCTTCAATGATATATTCATGCACCCAAACGGTTACAGTGTAATATTCTGATTCTGCATTTTTAATTTCAACACTGAAAGTATTGTTTTCAAATGAGGTTTTGTTATTAACAGCGCCAATAAAATTTTCAACAATTCCAAAAACTTGGAAACTTCCTGAAGTGATGATCATATTTTTCACTTCAACACTAAATTGAACGGTTTTTGTTGACATAAGCAAATGGTTAATTGGTTCAGTTAAAGATTAATCAACCAAATGTCGGGATAAAGGATTGAATTTTATTCAGTAGAAATACGGTACTGAAATTGTTGATAAAAACTTGTTATATTAAAAAAGAAGGAATGAAAACTTTAAACAAGTACAAATTCAATAATAAAAAAAGCATTCCAAATTGAAATGCTTTTTTATATTTTTAAAGTTCTTTTCTTAATCTTGCGACAGGAATATTGAGCTGTTCACGATATTTCGCAATCGTTCTTCTGGCAATATTATAACCCTGTTCCTTTAGAATTACCACTAATGCATCATCAGTAAGCGGCTTTCTTTTGTTTTCTTTACTGATTACTTCCTGAAGATGGGTTTTGATCTCTTTGGTAGAAACTTCCTCTCCATCATCATTCGTTAAGCTGTCTGAAAACAGGTCTTTAAGATATACAATCCCGTTAGGTGTATCTGCATACTTACTTTTTACCACCCTTGAAATAGTGGAGATATCAAATCCTGTAATATCAGCAACGTCCTTCAGAATCATTGGTTTCAGAGACTTTTCGTCTCCGGTAATGAAATAATCCTTCTGGAACTTTACAATGGCTGTAATCGTCTGTAATAAAGTATTCTGACGCTGATTAATAGCATCTATATACCATTTTGCGGCATCCAGTTTCTGCTTGATAAATAATGCAGCCTGCTTATGTTCCGATGAGTTTTTATCATGGGAATAAGTAGTCAGAATATCTTTATATTCTTCAGAAACTCTTAAAGTAGGTGCATTTTTGCTGTTGAGCATAGGAATCACCAATCCATCTTTTACCTGAATTACAAAATCCGGAATAATTTCCTGATTAATTGTAATTGTTTGTGTATCGAAGTTCCCTCCTACTTTCGGGGATAATTTTGAGATTTCTTCCAGTGCATCTTTCAGATCTTCTTCTTCAATATCATATTTCTGAATGATCTTATTGTAGTGCTTATTCGTCAGGGCTTCAAACTGATGTCTCAAAATATTGGCAGCTAAAGAAACTGCTTTATCTGAGCTTACTTTCTTTTCAATTTGCAGCAATAAACATTCCTGCAGGCCTCTTGCTCCTACTCCAGATGGATCCAGTTTCTGAACATAGTTCTCCAGAATATCCTCAACTTTTTCTTTAGTTGTGTAAATTCCTTGTGAGAAAGCCAGATCATCAACTATAGACTTGATTTCTCTTCTAAGATATCCGTCTGTATCTAAGTTCCCGATAAGGTATTCTGCAATCTTAAGATCTTCATCACTGATATTAATCAGGTGAATCTGTTCTGTAAGATAGTCATATAAGGACTGTCCCTCTGTGAGAAGGCTTTCGTTGTCAAATTCTTCATCATCCGGAGAATAGTTGCTGGATGCAGTTTTATAGCTCGGTTCATCGTCATAGATATATTCATTGACGTCGAAATCTGTTTCAATGCTTTCTGTACCCTCATCCTTATAAGCATCTTCCAGGGAAGAGTATTCATCTTCCTTAGAATCTTCTTTCGCAATTTCCAAAGCCGGGTTTTCTTCTAACTCTCTCTCCAACTCCTCTTCAAATTCAAGAGTATGAAGTTGAATAAGCTTCATCAACTGGATTTGCTGAGGGGCCAGCTTTTGTCCTAATTTGAGTTGTAAGTGTTGTTTAAGCATATTCTTATTTGCGTTTTAACATAACATATTCTACGAATTTAATAAATTTATTTGATAAAAAACGTATTTAGCATGATTTTTGCATGATACATCCCATCTTAATAAACTATTGAAAAATAAAAAAAGCCTTAACTTGTGATTAAGGCTTTTTTTTATTGTTCTAGAATTCAGCACTTTTCGGCGTTCTTGGGAAAGGAATCACATCTCTGATATTCGTCATTCCTGTTACGAAAAGAACTAATCTTTCAAGTCCTAAACCAAAGCCTGCATGCGGCACAGAACCGAATTTTCTGGTATCAAGATACCACCAAAGCTCATGTTCATCTACATGCATATCTGCCATTTTCTGTTTTAAAACATCCAGTCTTGCTTCTCTTTCTGATCCACCGATGATTTCACCAATACCAGGGAAAAGAACATCCATAGCTGCAACGGTTTTATTGTCATCGTTCAGTTTCATATAGAAAGCTTTGATCTCTTTCGGATAATCAAATAATACGACCGGGCTTTCAAAATGTTTTTCAACAAGATATCTTTCATGCTCAGACTGAAGATCTGTTCCCCAACTTTCAACCGGGTAAGCAAATTTTCCTTTTTTATTTTCTTTCGAGTTCAATAGGATTTCGATTGCTTCTGTATAGCTTACACGCTTGAAACGCTTAGCCACTACATTCTGAAGTTTTTCGATAAGACCTTCTTTTGCTCTTTCTTTTTCCGGTTTTGTTTTCTGTTCTTCTGCAAAACGGTTGTCTAAGAACTCAAGATCATCTTTACAGTTATCCAATACATACTGGATTACATATTTTAAGAAATCTTCCGCAAGGTCGATATTGTCTTCAAGGTTGTTGAAAGCAACTTCCGGCTCAATCATCCAGAATTCTGCAAGGTGTCTTGTGGTGTTAGAATTTTCAGCACGGAAAGTAGGTCCGAATGTATAGATTCTTCCTAATCCCATGGCTGCAGTTTCTCCTTCAAGCTGTCCTGAAACGGTAAGGTTTGTTTTTTTACCGAAGAAATCCTGTGCAAAATCAATATCTCCTTCCTCAGTTCTCGGCATATTGTTCAGGTCAAAATTGGTTACTCCAAACATTTCACCTGCTCCTTCTGCATCTGCTCCTGTAATAACCGGTGTGTTGATATAGAAGAACTGGTTTTGATTGAAGAACGAGTGAACCGCAAAGCTTACTGCATGGCGCACTCTGAACACTGCTCCGAAAAGGTTTGTTCTGAATCTTAAGTGTGCCTGCTCACGAAGTTTTTCAAGACTGTGTTTCTTAGGCTGAAGAATTGTACTCTGAAGTTCTTCTGTAAAATTATCTCCTAAAACAATAATCTTTTTAGCGATAATTTCCACAGACTGTCCTGCTCCCTGGCTTTCCACTACCTCACCCACTACTTTCAGGGAAGAAGCAGTACTGATATTCTTGATGATTGCTTCATCAAAATTTTCGAAATCAACAACTATCTGCAAATTATTAATCGTAGAACCATCATTAAGTGCAATAAAGCGATTTGCACGGAATGATCTTACCCATCCGTAAACTGTAATGTCATGATGTAATACTTTCTTGTAATCCTTTAGGACTTCTTTGATCGTTTGCTTTTTCATTTGTTGATGATAAATTTTTTATATAAAAATTAATGTCCGCAAAGTTACAAAAAAACAGCGCAACTTGATGATTGCGCCGTCTTTAAAAATCATTTAACGAGTATTTAAACTTTGAGTTCAGGGAATTCACCTGTTTTCTGCTGCAGACTCTTCTTCATTTTCAGGTTACATTTCCACTCAATATTGTCCTGAACTTCAATAAAATCCGTATTGACACGGAATGAACACACTTACACTATCACTTTTAAAAAGAATAAAATTTTATTTTACTCTGAGTTTTCATGGAATTAGTTTTATTGAAATGGTTATTAGTTTTTAAGTGATAACTCCGTGGTAAATTACCCGGTCATACATCCATTTTTAGACTATACTATACTTTTAAACTTTGTGGCGGATTCACCACTGGATTTTGTTTTTAACTGTTTATGATTTTTAATGATCACTACACTTTTATATTTCCAAACTTTTGAACAATTATCTCATTATTTACATTTTATTTTCTGGTTATTATTTTTGGTTCTTATCCACTTCATTATTAATTTTTATGATACAATTCCTGATTTAATTTTTTAATTAATCAATAGTCTGGAATGATATCTTGTATTGTGCACATACAAAATAAATGGTTGTGTTTTTACCTGAAGCAAAGATGCAGGAAGTGGAATAATGAAACAAGTATATGATCTATAGATTCATAAATTTATATACATAAAATCATGAATTTATAAACACAAAGTAAATGAATACCAATAAATTAAACCTAATTTGAAGACATATTTTCAATCTCTTTCAAATAGATGGAAAGAGGGGTTCCGGTTCGTTTTTTGAAGGCTAAAGTGAAAGCCTGCTCATTATTATACCCTAATTCTTCTGCGATAAATGGAATTTTATAGGACCTGAATTTTCTGTCATTGGCCAATCTGCTGATGGCATAATCAATACGGAGATCGTTGAGGTACGTTGCAAAATTTTTCCCTTTGTAAGTATTGATAATTTCCGACAGATATTTAGAGTTTGTTTTTATCTTTTTGGCGAGACTTCCCAATGTAATTCCTTTGTTTAAAAACTGGTCTTTGTTTTCAAAGATTTCAAGTTCTCTTAAAATGGTTTGGGCAATATCTTCTGAGATTGTTCTAGTAGTTCTGTCTTCTGAATTTACTGTATTTTCTATCGGAAGAGGCTCAGACAGGGTTTCTTTTTTGAATTCAGAATCTTTGTTCTTTCCTACTCTGTTTTCATTAACAGACTGGATCAGATCCTGGGCAATCTTTTTATAATTTTTTTCTGATTTTTTGTATTTGAAATAAAAGTTGATAAATAATAAATGTGATATAAGCAAAAGACTTAAAACAATATAAAAGAGACTCTTTCTTTTTGTAAGCTCATTGGTAATATTTTCTTTCTCCTGCTGTAGTTCCGGAGTATCATATCTTCTCGGAAGCTCTCTGGAAATATATCTGAATTGAGTATCCAGAACCTGATCAACTTTTAAAAAGCGATCCACATAATACAGTTGTTTTTCTTTATCACCGTTTTCTTTATAATAATCAATCAGGTAAGTATATACATCTCTCAGCTCCGGATAGATATAATTTGTTTTAAGAACCATAGAATCAATCTTCCGGAAAAAGTCTACAGCTTTTTCTTTTTCCTGAAGCCCGGCATAGGATTTCCCTAAATATAAAAGAGTATAATGCTGGTTTCTTTTACTGCCACTACTATTTGTAAAAAAATATTTTTCACATTCCAATAAACCATCAATAGCTTTCTGATAATTTTTTGAATGCAGATGATAATATCCCAGCAGTCCAAGATTCTGATAATAACGGTAAACATCATTATTTTTTTTGGAATCCTGTAAGCCATTCTGTATCAATACATACGCAGAATCCATTTTATTAATTTCTATGTAAGCATCAGCCAGATTCAGTTTGAGAGAGTTTTTCTCAACCTCATTCATATAATCAGCATCATAGGCATAATGTCTTAATACTTTAGCTGTTTCCGCGTGTTTTCCAATATAATTATTCAGATAGGCAATACTGATGTGTGCCATGGCAATCTGCCTCTTATTTCCTTTTTCTTTTGCATACTTCAGCCCTAAGATATAATTATTCAATGCAGACTGAAGATTATCATTTCTAAAATAAAGATTTCCTCTTAAAAGATAAGTTCTGGCCGGATAGGTATTTTCTTTAGAATTTTGGGTGATATGCTGTAAGCTGTCAAGATATTTTAAAGCATTGGGTAAGTCTTCGTCAAAATGAAGCATAACATATCCCTCAGCAATATGACTGATATTTTTTTCAGATTTTGCCTTTTTAAGATATGAGTCTGCAATACTTTTACTGTTTTCTTCTCCCGCACGGCTGCCATAGAATTCTTTTTCCAATTCTTCATAAGTACGGTGTTCGGGGATATTTTTTTCTATATCATGGGTTTGTGAATGACAGAACACATTCCCGATAATCAAAAACAGTAGTAAAAGTTTTATTTTCATCATTCATCCTAGCTATATTACAAAAATATTATTTTTCTTCAGTAGATACACCAATCCTTTTATTTTTTTCCGTGAATGGGGAATAATTTTATTAAAACCAATGCTGATAAACTTACAAAAGAGAGTAAAGTCTTCATACTGTACTCTCTTCATCAATTATTTCCATTCTACTCTACCTTCCAGATAATACACTCTCCCATTGTTTTCATACAAAAGATCATAGCCCTGAGATGTCAGATAAAAATGACAGACTTTCATCTCTCCGTTTCTGTCTTTAAACTGAATAATAACAGGACACATTTTCGCATGGTCCATTTTCTTTACGATCAGATCAAAATTTTCTGGACATTCTTTTTACCGTACAAAGACAGCATCCGGTCATCAATAAAACGGACATATTTTAAAGAGGAAAGAGGATAAGTAATCAACGTGAAGGGTTGTCCCGCAAGTTTGGCTGCATTTTCATTAAAAAAATTCGTGATCGAAAGACTGTCCTGTGTAATTTTTTTCACTACACTTGATTCATATCTTTTCCCGTCATTAAATTCCATACTGTATATAGCTTCCATTTTAATCGCAAATCCCTTCCCTGATTTTCTTAAATCTGTAAGGTCTGTAAATTCTTTTCCTTTTTTGATCACTAATAAAACATTCCCTTCTCCAAAATCGCAGTCATAATATTTTTTATAATCAAAAGAATCTTCACTATTGGCCTTTAATGTATCGGCTGCAACATTTTGTGAAAAAATAAGCGCTGGCAACATCAATAAAAATAAGATCAGTTTATAATTTTTCATGGTTTAATTATTTATGGGTAACAAACTTTTTCATAACGTCTTATTTGTTTTCTGTTTCTTGAAATTCCAGTTGATCAGAGGAAGTTTTCTTTTGCCGTTTTCATTCCATCCGCCAATCTGTATCCCTCTGAAATCACTGCATTTATTGTATAAACCAATCTGTATTCCCCTGCATTTCTGACCAACATTAGCCAATGGCGCTACAGAAATTCCTTTCATTTCATGATGAAGATTAAAAAATGGAGAAACAGACATTCCGTTAGTCACCGCATGTGTATTAATATTACTAGAAACATTAATCTCCAGACCATTGGTGACGGTAGGTTCCATATTGATCAGAGACAATTGAAGTCCATTGATTTTATTCATCTTTTCACGGGGAACTACTACATAATCATCATCAAGGCTCCAGCTTCCTGGTGACTGTAAAGTGAAAAGCATCAGCGGAGGAAGGAAAATACCTACAACATTGAACCCAAGGCCTAATCCATTTACTTTTTTAGGCTTAAAATGATCTTCCTGATCATAGTATTTAAATAAAATTCCGTTGACGTTTCTTACATTCTTTGAAGGAGAAGCTGCTATCAATCTCGGTTTCAAAGAATCTGCTTTTAAACTGTCTGATGCATAAGCCAGACTATTGAATAAAAGAACTGCTGTAAATAAAATTCGTGTTTTCATAACTCATTATTTTAAAATTACATTTCAAAATTATCAGCAGAAAGCACAGTTCCGAATGTGAAAAAAAATTAAAAAAAATATTACATTTGTGAAAATCACAAAACTATGCACCAGGAAGCTCTATTGAAGGAAATCCGAAGAAAAATCGGGGAAAGATCTTTAAATGATGAGATTGCCAACATTCTCAATATCAGTTATGATGCGGCCCACAGAAGAACTTCTTTGAAAGCCAAGTTCAGCTTTGAAGAAGCGCTGGAGCTTGCCAAATACTATCAAATCTCACTGGATCAGTTCCTGGGAACAGAAAATCAATTGGTTGTCAAAAGAACACAACCGGTAAGAACCACCGAAGACCTTTTAAACTATTTTGAAAACTCATTGAAAATTTTAAACGTTTTTCAGGATATCACCAATTCTAAAGTATTTTATTCCGCAAAAGACATCCCGTTTTTTTACACCATTTCAGGTTCAATGCTATCCCGTTTTAAGTTTTATGTCTGGATGAATTTACTGAACCAGGACAAATTTCTAAGTCCTTTTCATGAGTTTAATATGGAATATCATTCAGTAAAAAATGACATGCTGAAAGATCTTTATGATAAACAAAACGTAACCGAAATCTGGAATGACACCACCATTATGAGCGCTTTGAGACAAATCTCGTTCTACTATGAAATGGGGCTAGTGAAGAAAAATGATGTAGATCTTATTCTGGATGACTTAAGAAAACTACTGGAAGGTCTAGAAATTAAAACACTGGAAAAAACTAATTTCCAGATATATGTGAATGATTTAGTAATTTTAAACAACAGTATTTTATTCAAAAATGAGCAGCAATGTTCCTTTTTCGTTCCTTTCAGCATGTTTGGATATATGATGACCAATGATAAAATCACCTGTGAAGATTCTCTGAGTTATTTTGAGCATCAGATCAAAAACTCCAGATCACTGAACGAATCCGGAAACCGGGAAAGGAAAATGTTCTTTAATAAAATGTATGAACAGATTGACCGATTAAAACAGAACTTATCATGAATACTCTTCGTAAAGGCGAATATTTTGGAGAAACCAATCAAATGGTCAATTTAGAAGGATTGACTATCACTGATACGGAGTATACACATCCTTTCGTAGACTGGCATTATCATGAAAATGCCTACTTCACCTTTTTGCTTCAGGGCAATATGACAGAAGGAAACAGAAAAGAAACTTATGGCTGTTCTGCTGGAACATTATTGTACCATCATTGGGAAGATCCGCATTACAATATTAAACCGGATATTTTTACAAGAGGATTTCACATCGAACTCTCACAAAGTTGGTTTGATCATTTTGACATTCAGAAAAATAAAGTGGAAGGCAGTTTCAATATAAAAGATCCCAATCTGAAACTATTGGTTTATCAGATGTTCAAAGAAACGAAAACCAATGATTTATCTTTTGAAATAGCCGTCAATCAGTTACTATTGCATCTTTTCAGTCAATTGACCCATCAGAAGAAGATAGTTGATAGAAAGCCAGTCTGGGTACGTCAGATCAATGAAATTTTACATGAAAGCTTTACAGAAAGTCTCAATCTTACGGAGCTTTCTAAAACCCTGAACATCCATCCTATTCATCTCAGCAGGGATTTCCATAAATATTTCCACTGTAATCTGGGCGAATACCTCAGAAAATTAAAACTTAATAAATCACTTGAACTGCTGACTTTGCCCCATTCTTTAACGGATATTGCCATGGAATGCGGCTTTTCAGATCAGAGTCATTTTATCAGATGTTTTAAAGAGAATATCGGAATCACTCCCTTGAAATACAGGAATCTTTTGAAAATTCATTAGAATCTATCTGAATTTAAATGATATAAAAACCACCATTCACGATTTGGATACATCATTCCCCGATTTGGATACATTTTCCCTTCTGTAACTTTTCATCTTTGTACCATAATTTAAACAAAAAAATATTTAAAAATGGAAACAAAAAAAGTATGGTTCGTGACAGGAGCTTCAAAAGGCTTAGGATTCGAGTTGGTAAAAAAATTATTATCCGAAGGATTTCAGGTTGCTGCAACAAGCCGTACCGTTGAATCCCTGATCTCCACCATCGGAGAAACTTCTGAAAACTTCCTTCCGCTTAGCGTAAACATCACAGACAACAACGATATAAAATCTGCTATTGCCAAAACGGTTGAACATTTCGGACGAATTGATGTAGTTGTCAACAATGCTGGTTATGGACAAATCGGAACCTTGGAGGAGCTTTCGGATGAAGAAGCAAGAGAAAATTATGCTGTGAATGTTTTCGGAACCTTAAATGTGATCAGAAATGCGATGCCTTATCTCCGTGAGCAAAGATCCGGAAACATCTTCAATATTTCTTCTGTTGGAGGGTATTCTGCTAATTTTCCGGGTTGGGGAATTTACTGTTCAACAAAATTTGCTGTTGCCGGATTTACTGAAGCTTTGGCTGAAGAAGTAAAAGATTTCGGAATTCATGCTACCGTTGTGTATCCTGGATATTTCCGCACAGATTTTTTAACTAAAGATTCTGTGAAAACACCTTCTAATCCTATTCAGGCTTATGAAGCGGCAAGAAATTCTGAACAGGCCCATCTTAATGACATCAACGGAAATCAGCCTAATGATCCGGAAAAAGCAGCTGATGTACTGATCCAGATCAGTAAAGAGAAAAATCCGCCTGTACATTTATTATTGGGTGTCGGAACGATAGAATTTCTGAATAACAAAATTGATATTTTAAAGAAAGACGCTGAAAAATGGGAAAGTCTGACTGTTTCCACTGCGATTTAATTTGATACTATCCTTCGACTCCGCTCAGGATGACATTCCTAATACTTACTATTTTAATTTAATCGGATGAATTAAATATAAAACTTTAGAAATCATCCTGACCGGAGTCGAAGACATTTGAATCAATACGTTATATTTTTTTCAAAAAACAACTAACTTCGCTATTATGAAACAGCCTGTTCGTTTTAATTCCATTTCAGATTTTCATGCCTTCTGCAGTCTTCCCAATCCTGAGCATCCGCTGATCAGTGTGATAGATTACAGTAAAGTCCGCTATGTTGTGGATAATGACGAATTGAAATGGATTCAGAATTTTTATTCGATTGGTTTGAAGAAAAATGTTACTCCAAAATTCAATTACGGGCAGCAGCAATATGATTTTGATTCGGGCGTATTATGTTTTGTTTCTCCACAACAGTTTTTAAGTCTGGAAATAAGACAGGATATTGAAGTAGAGCCTACCGGATTTCTATTGCTGATTCATCCCGATTTTCTGTGGAACACTTCATTAACCAAGAAAATAAAGTCTTATGATTTTTTCAGTTATCAGGTAAAAGAAGCTCTTTTCCTTTCTGATAAAGAAGAGAAAATCCTTGTTGATATTTTTAAAAATATTGAACGGGAATATCAGTCCAATACAGATAGATTTACGCAGGAACTGATCATTGCCCAAATTGAATTATTACTGGTTTACTCTGACCGTTTTTATGAACGTCAATTTTTCACCAGAAAAAAATCAAGCCACGAATTATTATACAAGTTTGAAGATATTCTTTCCCAATATTTCGAAAGTGGAAATCTTCTTGAAACCGGAATTCCATCGGTAAAAACCATTGCCGAACAAATGAATATTTCGCCCAATTATCTGGGAACACTTCTACGACTTCACACGCAGCAAAACACCCAGCAGCACATTCAGAATAAGCTGATTGATTCTGCCAAAGAACGTTTGAGTACCACAAGTTTATCAGTAAGTGAAATTGCTTATGAACTGGGATTTGAACACCCACAGTCTTTCAGTAAACTCTTTAAACAAAAGACGAATCAGTCTCCGGGAGAATTTAGAAAGCTTTTCAATTAGAATACACGGCAAATAATAAAATAGCAATGTTAATTTCATTCTATTTTACCATTAAGAAGTTTGCTACTTTTGTTGAAATACTTCCTGCAATGAAACCAGTTCTACTATTGATCTTTATTTTCACATTTTATATTTATCAGGGACAAAATAAAAATATAATTGATCCTGAAAAAATTGAAAATCCAATTCAAAAAAAATATACCGGAAAAATTGTTTTCCTTAACAAAGCCGTTGCCCTTGAAAACTTAAAAGATTCGGACTTTCTCACTTCTTCTGTGTTTCAGGAAAACGGAGATCTTGGAATTCATGCTTTTTTTGACAATTCTCTTGTCAACTACCTTCATCAGCTTGAACCCAATTGGACTGTTGATGAACTATTGAAAAACGGAAATTATCAATTCTCATTTTATGCAGACGGAAAACTGATCTATAAAGAAAATCTCAATACGGGTGCAGGTACTGCAGAAAATAAAAAAGCCAAAACCACATTGAGAATTCCTCTTCTCAGCAGTAAAAACGAAGATTCGTGGGGAAGATATCTATGGATGCGCTTCTATATGGCCCACAATGGAATTGATGCTCTCACGGAAGGAAATCATATTTTAAAGATTGAAATGCGTCCGTATCTCAATACTTCTACAATCAAGATAGGACCTGTTATAGCAGAAGGTCAGATTAATCTCAGTATTCCTTCCCAAAATATTTCTGAAAAGCAGATCGCTGTTCAGTCCATCCAACCCAGCAGTGAATGGAAGGTTTCTCAGGCAAAGATCAATACGGAAACTATCAGAAATCTGAATAAGAAAATTGCAGAAAACAGGTTTAAAAATATAACCGGAATTGTCGTTGTAAAAGACGGAAAATTGCTTCTTGAAGAATATTTCAACGGATCCGGAAGAGATTCTCTGCAGGATACCCGTTCTGTAGGAAAATCGTTTTCTTCAGCATTAATGGGAATTGCAATCAAGGAGGGATATTTAAAAAGCGAAAATCAAAACCTGAAAGAATTTTATGACCTGAGACAATTTAAAAATCATTCTTCCCAAAAAGAGAATGTTACTATAAAAAGTTTATTGACAATGAGTTCCGGATTTGAAGGAAACGATGAAAATTCTGAATCTGCCGGAAATGAAGAAAACATGTATCCTACCGAAAATTGGGTGAATTTCACATTGAATCTGCCCATGACAGAGAATGTAACAGGAAAAAACTGGAGTTACTTCACAGCTGGCGTTGTGATAACCGGAGATATTTTGGATAAAACAGTTCCGCAGGGCTTAAAAAACTATGCGGATAAAAAGTTATTTCAACCGCTTGGAATCACCAATTATAAGTGGCAGTTTACTCCACAGCAAAAACCTTCTCTGGCAGGAGGACTGCGTATGAAAGCACTTGATTTCGCAAAATTCGGGCAGCTGTACAGCAACAATGGAGTTTGGGAGGGTAAAACTATTTTGAGTAAAGACTGGGTTAAGAAATCTTTTACCAATTATTTTTCCGATCATCAGGATTTTGAAGGCTATGGGTATTTATTCTGGAGAAAAGTTTATACTGTGGGAGACAGCAGTTATGAAGCTTTCCAATCCAGCGGAAATGGTGGAAACAAAATCATCATCTTCACCAGGATACCAGTTGTAATGGTGATTACCGCACAAGCTTACAATAAGCCCTATGCTCACTCACAAGTGGAAAAAATGGTACAGGAATATCTTTTACCCGCCTTGATGATGGATAGTAAAAATGAGTAATGAAAATGAGTAATGAGTAATATAAAGGGAGGAAGAAAAGCTTATTCGTCTTTCTTAGATGGAACCAGAAAAACATCAATAAGACCTTCAGGAAGTTCCATTTTTATGATTCTTTCTTCTCTGTCAACTTCAAGAATCCAGTCTTTGATCATAGGAATAACCACTTCTTTTCCATCCAGATTGGTAATGAAATACACCTGAGCCGTCTGATCGTTTACAGATCTGATCACTCCACAGTTATTATCATTTTGATCAAAAATTTCATACCCGATGATCTCGTGGTAATAGAATTGTTTTCCCGAAAGTTTAGGCAGTGAAGCAAGCGGAAGGTAAACATTTTTACCCAAAACCTGGTCAATCATAGCCTCAGAAGAATTTTTGAATGCAAGATTCAGAGCATCAGATTTGCTCCATGATGATCTTTCAATAAAAAATGGAACCAATAATCCGTTGATTTCAACGAATATTGATTCCAATTTATTGTAAAGCTCGGGTTGATCGGTATCCAATTTAAGGATTACGTTACCCGCAAGTCCATGTCTGCGTGTGATTTTACCTAAAAAATAGCAATCTTCTTTACGCATAACAGGATTTGGTCTTAAGCTTCAGTGTTTTCTTCAGTTTCAGCAGCAGGAGCTTCTCCTTCTGTAGCTTCAGCAACAACTTCTTCAGCAGGTGCGTTTGCAGCCTCTTCAGCAGCTTTAGCATCAGCATCAGCTTGTGCAGCAGCAGCAACTCTAGCTTCGTTTACTTTTACTTCAGCATCTAAA
This sequence comes from Chryseobacterium sp. D764, assembly GCF_019317325.1. NCBI lineage: Bacteria > Pseudomonadati > Bacteroidota > Flavobacteriia > Flavobacteriales > Weeksellaceae > Chryseobacterium > Chryseobacterium sp. D764. The sequence goes on from NZ_CP079219.1 coordinate 2,267,198, forward strand.
GCAGCTTTCTTAGCATCAGCTTTAGCAGTTGCTAAACCTTCTACTTTACCTTGTACTTTAGAATCTTTAGCCTCTACCCAAGCATTGAATCTTTTTTCAGCTTCAGCTTCGTCAAAAGCACCTTTAGCTACACCACCTTGTAAGTGTTTTTTGTAAAGAGCACCTTTGTAAGATAGGATAGCTCTAGCAGTATCAGTAGGCTGAGCACCGTTGTTTAACCACTGTACAGCAGAATCAACGTTCAATTCGATAGTTGCCGGGTTAGTAATTGGGTTGTAAGTTCCTAGTTTTTCGATGAATCTACCATCTCTTCTAGCTCTAGAATCTGCAACCACGATGTGGAAAAAAGGTTTTCCTTTTTTACCGTGTCTTTGTAATCTGATTTTTACTGACATAATGTTTGAATTTTACGGGAACTCGTCCCAGTTAAATATTTAAGAGTGCAAAGATAGTAAAAAAGTTTGAAGTAAAAAGCTCCAGGTAAAAAGTTTTATAAATTCAAATTATTTTTTCCAAAAGCGGAAACCTGCTCTCACTACTCGCTTTTTTCTTTTACAAAGAAAAAGAGCTTAGACAGGCCGCTCGATCAGGGCTATTTTAAGACAAACCTCCCATATAGAAAAGTCCCAGACACTTCTGGTTTTCTTCAATAGTAAGAGCATCCTTCAACTCTTCTACAATTTTGGGAGAACTCCAATAGCATCCGATATTATTCGCGGTGCAGGTAAGATACATGTTCTGAACCGCCATTGAAACAGCAGCTATTTCTTCCCATTCCGGAACCATTCCGCTGAAATTGACAACAATGGAAACTACGGCATCAGATTTATTGATTTTAAAACCAATATCCTGGTATTTCTTCTCCAAAAAAGTCTGTTCAGATTGTGTAGCTTTATAGATAGCCTGCATTTCTGAAGCCAGTTTTGCTTTTTCTTCCCCTTTGAAGATCTTGAAACGCCAAGGCTTTGTTCTTTTATGATTCGGAGCCAGTGTTGCTGAATGTAAAATTTCATCAATGACTTCCTGAGATATTTCGGTATCAGTATAATCTTTTGGGAAAATACTTCTTCTTTGCTCTATGATTTCTTTTAAAATGGATGCTTTATTCATGTAACAAAATTACAAAAAAGATAGAAGCAGGAAGCGGGATGAAGGAAGTTTAATGTTTGGCCGGGTGATAGATGCTGGAAGCTTATCAAAATTACTTTTTACTTTTACAAAACCTCTATAATCTTCTGATGGATTTTATTTAAAGTAAACTCATCGCCTGATTTCATGCCCATCATTTTTTTGGCCATGGGGCTTTCAGGAGAGATGGCATAAAACCGGTCTCCTTCAAAAAAAAACTCTCCTAAAGACACTGATATATAAAACCGGGCCTTGTTGGTGATCACCAGTGAGCCAAGCTGTACTCTTTCCGTAGAGGTATTCAGGACTTTTGCCATATTTCTTTTAAGATCATTCAAAGCCCCCAGCTGTCGCTGCATCTGATAAATCTCCTCCTGCATCTCTTCTCTCATGCTGTCATATTTTGGAGTTTTTTTGATGTCACGGCTGGCCTCCAGGGTAAATTCGATAAAGTTTTTAAGCTTTTCAATTTTCTCTGCGATAGTAGTTTTTACAAAGTCTCTGATATGATTTTTTTCAAATACAATCTTCTCCATACAATCGATTCTTTATATAAAGATAATATTTTTGAATAATATTTCTTTGACTTAACATAAAAAAACGATTGCAAAATTTCTTTGTATAATTTAGCAGATAATAACCACGGGCCAAAAGAATACGGACCTAATCCTAAGGGTGAAGGAAACTATAACTCGATCAACGAGATTGGTAAGAAAGAATTGTAATAAAAAAGCCTTGTAAAATTTACAAGGCTTTCGTTTTATTTTTCAGCAAGTTTCTTCAGATCACCAAGACCTTGGCCAAACATTTTATCCATGTTACTGTCCATCATAGGCTTCATGATCTTCATCATGGTGTTCAGTTCATTATCAATCATCCAGGTTACTTTTGTTCCGCTTCCTTCAGGAGTCAGTACAATATTACTTTTAGCCATACCTTCAAAAGGTTTTATGAAATGAAGCTGGGTACCTAGCTTTTCATTAGGTGTAATTTCAGTAATGGATTGCTCACCTTCGCTGTCATCCCCTGTCCAGTGATAGGAGTCGCCTATCTGGTCTCCTGCCCCTGAGTAGGTAACAGAGAAATTTTTTATTTCTTTAGAAAAAGGATCCCATGTATTGTATGCTTTTAAAGAGTTTGTATGCTGCCATACTTTATCTTTTGGCGCATTGATGACAATAGATTTTTCATAATGGTAATCTTTACTGAAAGCCAGCATAGCAATTACAGCATAGATAATAATCAGCACGATGATGGCACCGATGATTTTTAAGAGTGTTTTCATAGTCTATATATTTAAGGTTATTTATTTTAAATCTGTTCTCAAAATTAAATATTCCCACATCACTCCCACTTTCCATATGACAAGATTATTTAAAGATAAGTATTTTTGTCATAACTTGTGAGTAAGGCATTATTTTTGAGCATTTCAGCTGTGATTCCTGATGAATCATTACATTTACCTTATATAAAGATCAAAAAATGAATATTTTAACAGAAAAATTTACTACCCCATACCATTCGGCACCATTCAGTGACATTAAAAATGAAGATTATCTTCCGGCATTTAAAGAACTGATACAAAAATCCGAAGCAGAAATTGATACTATTGTCAACAATCCTGAAGCACCTACTTTCGAAAATGTAATCGAAGCACTGGCCTATTCCGGAGAGCAGTTGGATGTGGTTTCAAATATTTTTTTCAACTTAAATTCTGCAGAAACCAGCGATGAAATTCAGCAAATCGCTCAGGAGGTTTCTCCGATCTTAACGGAATATTCTTCAAAAATATCTCAAAACGAAGCCCTTTTCAACAAAATCAAAAAAGTATATGATGAAAAGGACAAATATAATCTTAATGAAGAGCAGGAAATGCTTTTAAATGAGACCTACAAAGGTTTTGTAAGAAGCGGAGCTTTATTGAATGAGGAAGACAAAGAAACATTAAAGAAAATCAGCATGGATCTTTCTTTAAAATCTTTACAGTTCGGACAGAATGTTTTGGCTTCTACGAATGCTTATTTCAAACATATCACCAACAAAGAAGATCTTGCGGGAATTCCTGAGGCTATCATTAATCAATATGCAGAGGAAGCTAAGGAAAGAAACCTGGAAGGCTGGGTAGTAACGTTACAATATCCAAGCTATATTCCATTCATGACGTATGCTGAAAACCGCGAACTGAGAAAGGAACTGGCATTAGCAAACGGTAAAAAGTCTTTTGACGGCGGAGAGTTTGACAATCAGAATCTGATCAAAGAGCTTCTTACTCTAAAACAGCAGAAAGCTGAACTTATTGGATATAAAAACTATGCAGATTTTGTTCTTGAAGAAAGAATGGCGAAGTCTCCGGTAAAAGTTCTGGATTTTCTGAATGAGCTTTTAGCCAAGGCAAAACCATATGCTGATAAGGAAATTGAAGAATTAAAAGCTTTAGCAAAAGCTGATGGAATTGAAGAAATGCAAGGCTATGATCACGCATTCTATGCTGAAAAACTTCGTAAAGAGAAATTTGATCTGAATGATGAGGAATTAAAACCTTACTTCCCGCTCAATCAGGTACAGGAAGCTGTATTCGGACTGGCTGGAAAACTTTTTGGATTGACTTTTGAGGAAAGAAATGATATTCCGAAATACCACGAAGATGTAAAAGTATATGAAGTAAAAGAAACCTTCGGCTCCGCTCAGGCTGACAGCTACAAGGCATTATTATACGTTGATTATTTCCCAAGAAAAGGGAAAAGAGCCGGTGCATGGATGACCAGCTACAAAAATCAGTATAAACAAAACGGTGAAAATTCCCGTCCACATATTTCAATTGTTTGTAACTTCAGCAAACCAACAAAAGATACGCCGAGCTTATTGACATTCCAGGAAGTGACTACTTTGTTCCATGAATTCGGGCATGCTCTTCACGGAATGATGGCAGATACCCAATATCCTACGTTGTCAGGAACTTCTGTAAAATGGGATTTTGTGGAACTTCCATCTCAGTTTCTGGAAAACTTCTGTTATGAACCAGAGTTCTTAAAAACATTCGCCAAACATTATAAAACCGGGGAAGTACTTCCTGACGAGAAAATTGAAAAGATAGAACAGTCTAAAAACTTCATGGAAGGTTATCAAACCTTAAGACAGCTAGGTTTCGGACTTCTGGATATGAACTACCATACAAAAGTTGAAGAATTAAAAAATGAAAGTGTAAAGGAGTTTGAAGATAAGTATACCAAAGCAACAACTCTTTATCCTTCCAATTCCGAAACGGCAATGAGCCCAAGTTTCTCCCATATTTTCCAGGGCGGATATTCTGCCGGGTATTATTCATATAAATGGGCTGAAGTTCTGGATGCGGATGCTTTCCAGTATTTCAAAGAAAACGGAATCTTCAATCCTGAGATTGCTGCCAAATATAAAGTACTGCTTTCTTCAGGGGGAACAAAAGATCCAATGGAATTGTATAAAAGCTTCAGAGGCAGTGAGCCGAAAGTAGAGAGTTTATTGAAAAGAGCATTTGGATAGGATATACATTCAGATTGTGACAGAAAAAATAAATATAAAAAGGACAGCAATTGCTGTTCTTTTTTGTTTCATCGTTACGTGTATTGTGCTTTATGAAATTTTGTAAATTAGTCGCTCAATATACTCAAACCAAATTCCTGATTTCACATGACCATTGAAGAACAAATCAAAGACTATATCAACAGCCAGCCTGAGAAGAAACGAAATGATATGCAGGAACTTCATCACATCATTCTAGAGCTTATGCCGGCATGCCAGCTGTGGTTTCTGGATGGTAAAAACAGTGAAAATAAAACAGTTTCCAATCCCAATATCGGCTATGGATTCTATACCATACAGTATACCGACGGAAACACCAGAGATTTCTATCAGATTGGAATGAGTGCCAACACCACGGGAATTTCTATTTATGTTCTCAACATTGATGATAAAACCTATCTGTCTGCCACCTATGGAGATAAAATAGGTAAAGCCAGTGTAACCGGATATTGCATTAAATTCAAAGCGTTGAAAGATATCAACGTTGAAATCCTGAAAGCGGCCATCCTGGATGGGATTAAAGCATAAGTAGATCCTTTACATAAAATATCTTATAAATTTGTCTTTATGACACCAATCCAACAGCTTTATAAAACCTTAGATGAACGCAAACGTCCTGAAGATGTTGCGGAAATGATTGTTGATATAATAAAAAGCGATCTTAAAATTCATGAACATGCTATTTTAAGTAAAGCAGCCAACCATTCCCTGAAAAACAGTTTCTATGGGTACACCTCAATGCTTGAAACTTTTGGAGTTGCCATCGGTGCAGGAAAACAAATCAAAAAAGCGGTTGAAATTTTTAAAATCAGTGAAAAAGAAAACTCGGGATATAATAATGTGGATGAAATTGAAGCTTTTCTGAAAGAAGTTTCTTCCCTTATTCATAAAGATGTTGGACAAAATGATTTCAGAAAAGACCGTCTTAATAAAGATTTGAGAAAGCTCGCCGGAATGGATATTTCCAAACGGAATTATAATAAAAAATGGAGGCTTCTGAAAAGGATTGAAATCAGGCTTCAGAAATTTATTCACGAATCAAAAAAGATTGAATTTCAGAAAATTTCCAAACACGGACTTTCCCATACGATCAGTTTTGAAGATTTCTCTGCTGATCTGAATACAGCCTGCTTTATCGCTTATTTTAATGCACGCAGCAATCTGAGAAGCACCTTTACCAATCAAAGCCAGGACAGACCTTTTGATGAGATATGCGACATGCTTTTCAACCGATGCAAACAAAATTCGGAAGGAACAAATTGGTCAGCTATTTCCTATATCTACTCTTCCCGGGAAGTTTTACAGCATCTGACAGACGAACAGAAAGGAAATTTATTAGGAAAATGGACCGTTATTCTCGAAGAAATTTCAGGATTTCTGGAGATGCTTTGGTACGAAAATGATATTTACAGGAAAACCATGGCTGTCAAAAAAGGAAATGATTCCACCACCTGGAATAATACAGCCGGAGCCTGGAATAAAGCCAGAGATAATTGGATGAACCTGATTTATGCTTTAGGGCTGGATTCTATTCTTGAAGATCTTTGTTTTGGAAAAGTAATGCGCCTGATGGCAGCCGATGTGATCGCATGGCATTTATCTACTGGCGGCAAGATCGATCCCAATACAGAAGTCTGGAATAATGTACCTTTGCCATGGGAGGTTTTTCAGGAAAGAGTTTTCTGCAATAAGGAAATTATTGTCAATGCCTGTAAGGAGGCTGGCATAGATCCTGAAAAATCAGGATGGATTGCTCCGAGAATTCATGGAGTAAGCCCATTCAGACCTACCCCTGAACTGGTGCATGGGGTGATGGTTTCAAATCCGTTTCTTGCGAAAGTCTTAAGACAGAATAAATATTTTTCAGGAAAAATATGAGAAAAATAAAAGGATAGGTTAGCTCAGTGGCAGAGCACCTGGCTCTTCACCCGGGTTGACGCAGGTTCGAGCCCTGCACCTATCCTGATATCTGATATAGCTCAGTGGCAGAGCACCCGGCTCTTGGACCGGGAGGACACAGGTTCGAGCCCTGTTATCAGACCGAATTAATACAATAATGAACAGGAATACGAAACTTTCTGTTCTAAGAAGCTAAATTTGTACAGCATAAGCAAACATCCATTCTGTAATTTTAAATAATGAGTACTATACCCCAAAGATTAGAAAACGTAAAAAAACTTCAGGCTAAAAGATGGGAAAATGAAGACCATTGGGATACTTTAAATGACCTGCTGATCAAAGAACTGGATGAAATTTTACTGATTGAACCTGAAAACACACCGGCTTTAATTGATATTGGTGCTGTGTATTCCGATATGGGAGAAAATGAAAAAGCGCTGGAGTATTTAAAGACGGCTTTAGAATTAGGTTCTAAAGACAAAAACCTATTTGTAAACCTGGCTATTGTACTCGTTTATATGGAAAAGCATCAGGAAGAATATTTGGAATATCTTGAAGAAGCTGAAGATAAAATTGAAGATCCGCTTACTTTTAAAGCGTATTTTGATCCTCAATCCCGTTAAAAGTATGTTCAATTAAAATTTAAAACTATGTTACTAGCCATATTACTTCCTTTCTTATCCTTCATTATCCGTGGAAAAGTTCTCACCGGAATTATCTGTCTGATTTTACAGATTACGCTGATCGGATGGCTTCCTGCCGCCATTTGGGCTGTTCTTTCTTTAAACAATGAAAGAGCAGATAAACGCAATGACAAACTGATTAAAGCGTTTCGCAAAAATCAAAAGTAACTTTTCAATTCCCAATACAGACAATACATTGAGATTCTGATATAATTGTCGTAAATTTACATAGGCCCTATTCTCACCGGAGAAATTACTGGAACTAAAATTCCTTTGACTGAAATATTTTCAAAGTCTGAAACGTATTAGTTTAACATCAAAAAGAACAGCAATATTCCATGTCAAGGTTTTGAACCTTGACATGGATAATAAAAAAGTCAAAATGATTTTAATTAAAGAACCTCATTTTTTGAAGCTATGAAAGAAAATAAATACGACAATCCATCATTTTTTGACCAGTACGAAAAAATGCTCCGCTCACAGATAGGATTGGAAGGAGCCGGAGAATGGCACACCTTAAAAAAGATGCTGCCTGATTTTCAGGGAAAGAATATTCTTGACCTTGGCTGCGGTTTTGGATGGCACTGCCGGTATGCAATGGAAAATGGTGCAGAATCTGTGATCGGAATTGATCTTTCGGAAAGAATGCTGGCCAAAGCTCAGGAAATCAATAATCTGGAAGGAATTCAATATGAAAGAAAAGCTCTGGAAGATGTTGATTATCCTGCTGAAAAATTTGATATCATATTGAGTTCACTCACATTACATTATGTAGAATCATTTGATACTATTGCTCAGCATATTTACAATTGGTTGAGTCCCGGGGGATCTTTTGTCTTTTCAGTGGAGCATCCTGTTTTCACTGCTGAAGGCGGCCAGGACTGGGTGTATGATAAAAACGGCGAAAAAACCTGTTGGCCTGTAGACCGTTATTTTTTAGAAGGAAAAAGAAACACTACTTTTTTAGGAGAAAATGTGATCAAATACCATCGTACTTTAACTTCTTATTTAAATACACTATTAAAACACGGCTTCAAAATCAAAGAAGTTATTGAACCGGAACCAGGTCAGGAGATGTTGAAAGAAATCCCGGAGATGAAAGAAGAACTCCGCAGACCGATGATGTTGTTAATCTCTGTTGAAAAATAGCTTTTAAACTGGCAGACGGATAATTTTCCCTGCATGGAATCACCTGATTTTCGAAAGATTCGTAAGTGATTAAAATGTATAGACAAAGACGGCAAAAAAACAAAATCTCGCCTGAATAATCAACTTTTTTATAATCTTAAGTCTGAAGATCGTTAACTGTTTTTAGATGAAATCAATTTTAAAAATGAAAAAACAAATTACTATATTGTATAACATAGTAATAATAAATAATTATATCTTTGCATAACAAAGTATAAAAATATGATTATTAAAAAACTAATTTCCTTTTTGATATTGCTTCTGTTTGTCAGCAATGCAGCTGATGCCCAAATCCATACAAAAGGATATGAAAAGAAAATTGACAGTATTATCCAGACAGAATTTGGGAATGAAAATGAGCCTGGCGGTGTTTTCCTGATTACTCAAAACGGAAAGAATCTCTACCGGAAAGCATTTGGAAAAGCCAACCTTGAACTCAACGTCAATATGACTCCGGAGAATGTTTTCCAGATCGGATCTATGACTAAACAGTTTACCGCTGTGGCTATCCTGATGCTGGAACAACAAGGCAAACTTACGATCAATGATCCTGTTTCCAAATACCTTAAAGATTATCCTAATGGAGACAAAATTACCATTCATCATCTTCTGACCCACACATCAGGAATTAAAGATTTCACCAAAATGAAATCCATTTCTTCTATTGCCCAAAAAGAGATGAAACCTGAAGAAATGGTCAATTTTTTCAAGAATGAAACTGTAGATTTTGCTCCCGGAGAAAAGTTTGATTACAACAATTCCGGATACGTAGTTTTAGGCCATATTATTGAATTGGTTTCCGGAACTTCTTATGAAGATTTCATTAAGAAAAATATTTTCGATAAAGCAGGAATGTCTCATTCTTACTATGCTTCGGACAGAAAAGTGATCCCTCAAAGAGCTTATGGCTATCACAAAAAAGAACAGGGATTTGTAAATAAAACGGTCATCAGTTTCAGTGTTCCTTTTTCTTCCGGCTCATTGATGTCTACTGTAGATGATATGCTGAAATGGCAGCAGGCTTTACTTAAGAATACGCTGCTGAATCCGGCAGAAACCCAAAAAGCGTTTCAGAAATATAAACTGAACAATGGTGAAGAATTTACCTACGGATATGGATGGCATCTGAAAGATATCAATGGAACTCCTGACCGGGAACATGGTGGAAGTGTATTTGGATTTAAAAGCATGGGTATTTATATTCCCGGTGAAGATATTTATGTGATAGGATTCAGCAACTGCGACTGCCACTCCCCGACTGAGGTTACCAGAAATATTGCGAATGCAACATTGAGCGAAATAAAAACCTCATCAAAAAAGCCATAAAAGGAGTCCTGGTTATTTTTTACACCTCATTTCAGGGAGAACATGATTGGGAACTCTAAAAACAGAGACAATCACAAAAATCAGACAGAGAATATTGATCAGTACGGCAATTGTGAATGCATTGTGATAATTTTGTACTGCGGGTTTTGTTCCCAGAAAATAATAGAAAATACTTCCTACAGCAACAATTCCAATGATGGCAGCAATCTGCTGGAAGGTGTTATAAACCCCAGATGCATTTCCAATCAGTTTTTCAGGCATTCCTGACAAGGCAATATTGGCCAGCGAAGGAATGATTGACCCTACTCCCAGCCCATGTAAAAATAACAGCAGCCATAAAACAGGAAAACCGATCTGTATTCTGAATAAAAACAGCTGAAGAATAAGAATAACAATAATAAAACTGAGCCCTGCAATCAGGGCTTTTTTTCCATATCTCAAAATCAATTTTACAGAAACAGCGGATGCGAGTATAAATCCAAGCCCTTGAAAAACAATAATTTCTCCGGCTTCTAACGGACTGATCTTTAATCCATCCTGAAAAAAAAGCGACAGAATATAAAAATAGGAATCCAACATAATGAAAAAGAAGGAAACTGCCACAATACCCAGATTGAAATTTTTATAACGGAACAATTCAAAATCAATCAGATAAGAGCGTTCGTTTTGTATTCTCTTCTTTTGATTTTTTATAAAACCAAAAATAATTCCGGCTGAAATAACCATCAACAAAGCGTTTTTAAAATGAAATCCTTCATGCTCAGACATTGTCAGGGCATAAGCAGCACAGAACAATCCTACAGAAAGTATTGCAACTCCACCCATATTGAGAAATTGCTTTACTGAAATTTTAGATTCATTCAATAATTTCAGACTCATGAAAACCGCCGGAAGACATATAGGAATATTCATCAGAAAAATAAGTCTCCAGGGTTCTTCCATGATTGTAAGAGATGAAAAGTATCCCCCGAGAAACTGACCTAGAATGGTTCCTATTCCAATAGTAATCCCGTACCATCCCATCGCTTTTGTACGTTCATGGTGAACAGGAAATAAAATCTGAATCATCGAAAGGACCTGAGGAGCCATCATTGCTGCACTTATCCCTTGTACAAATCTCGAAATGACCAGTTGTTCTGCTCCTATAGAAATTCCGCAAGCAATAGAACTCACCATAAAAGCTATTAATCCAATGATATAGATCTTTTTTCTTCCGTATAGGTCACCCAATCGACCTCCTGTAATCAGAAAAGAAGCAAATCCGATAAGGTAAGCCGCAATCATAAACTGCATTTCTCCGTTGGAAGCATGAAGGTCACGCTGTACTGAAGGTATAGACACATTAATAATAAAAATATCCATGATCGTCAACAACAGACCAAAGAGTATCACCAATAATTTCAAATATTTATGTTTCATTTTTATATAGATATATCTATTTTTTAATATTTAAAAAAAAATTAGGGTAGTAAACCCTGAACAATTTTTTTCACCTGATCAAAAGAATCATTTTGTTTGCTGATTGTAGATGTTACGACCGCTCCTTCTATTAACAGGAAAATATTTTCTGCTGTTAAATCGATATCACTAAGTTGTCCCTGGGCTCCATATTCTGTTACGAGTGCTTTTATCAGATCTTTCTGTTTTTCTTTATGTTGTTTGGCAAAACCCGAGACAGAAGGGTTTTCTTCCCCTATTTCAGAAACTATTTTTATAAAATGACATCCTGCAAACTTAGAGGTCTGCTGCAGTTTCTTCCTATAGTCAATGAGTGCCAGAAGTTTTTCTTTGGGCTCCGAGATTTTGGATGTACTGTTTTCAAATCCTTCAAACCAGCTTAATTCTTCTTTGATGAGATATGCCTGAAGAAGATCATTTTTAGATGAAAAGTGATTATACAGTGAGCCGATAGCAATGTCAGCTTCAGCAATAATCTGGTTGATTCCTGTAGAATTGTACCCTTGTTTATAAAATAAATCTGAAGCAACCCTGATAATCCTATCGCGTACTTTTTCTTTTTTCATCGTGAAAATTTTTACAAATCTACACAAAAAATAGATAAGTCTATCTATTTTTTAAATACATATAAAAGCTTTATTTTAGATTAAAGAAATTCTCACTGTCATGAAATCACAGTTTTCATTTTTCTTATTACTTTTGTTAATCGCTGTATCGTGCAGTCAATCACAGAAATCTAACCCCTGAAAAAAATATGAAATCGACCAATCCTGTTGTGTATTTTGAAATTCCTGTGCATGATCTGGAACGTGCTGAAAAGTTCTATTCTGCTGTCTTTAACTTTAGTTTTGAGAAAGAAATTATTGACCGTTATGAGATGGCTTTGTTTCCTTTTGAAGAAAAAAACAGTGGTATTACAGGAGCTTTGGCTAAAGGAGATGTCTACAAACCTTCCAAAAGCGGTGTCATTATCTATTTTAAAACAGAGAGTATAGACCATACCCTGGAAAAGGCTGTACAACATGGAGGTTCTGTTCTTTATCCCAAGAAAACAGACGAAAAGTTTGGCTTTGCTGTAGCAGAATTTGAAGACTCAGAAGGAAACAGAATTGCACTCCATGAAACGGTAAAATAGTTATACCATTCTCTGCATATTATTTTTTTAAATAAGATTGAGGCATATTTTGTATCTTTCAATAACCATTTTTAAAAGATTATTTGGTAAATACCTATGGCGGAAGAACTTTATTTCATCAAAACCAACCCAACTATTGCCAAAATTAATTTGTACAATAAGCTCGACCGTGAAGAGGAAAATATTCTAAAATTCCTGCCATCTGATGCAAAAGACACGCTTGAGAATATTAAAAACAAGGTAAAGGATTCTGTTGAAGAGCTTACTCAGGAGGAACTTCTGCTTATTTTTCAATGGTTTAGTAATATGTATTCTTCAGATCATGAGGAAGCTAAAACGCAGCTTTACATCAATGGTATTGATCTTTTTTATGAAATACCTACGACCATTCATGCCGAAAATTTCCTTCAGATTCTTTCAGACTATGAAAAACTGCTGAAACAGGACATGAATTATATTGTGGACTCCAAAAATTTCAATCAATTTCTGATCTACGGAATATTTCTCACAGAAATCATCAATAAAAACCAGCATCAGAATAATATGCTTTGTGAGTACCTGAAACCAGACAATCAGTCTTTATATCTTCTGGCAGAAAACCAATGTGGTTCAAAAGAATTTGACGGAAAAATCATTCCGGACCTTCAACATCATTTTGCTGATCTGTATGATCAGACTAAATTTTACAAAGGTTCTATTATTAAACTCGAGCAGTAATAAAAATCTTTCATTCGTTTTTAGCTGTTTTGATGACCCTTTCATTATGATTGGAATGAATTTCTTTATCCTTATTTAAAATTTATTAGTTTAAAAAATATTATCCTGCTCATGTAACATTCCGGATTCAATAGTTGTCTTGTATACATAATCGAAAGAAAACTGTTGAGAAAAACAGTAACCACGATTAGGAAGAATTATTAAATCAGGATAAAAACTATACCACAGCCAGCAGCCTCCTTTACGATGTAGAACTGCTGGTTTTCTTATTTACTTACAGCCAAATTCTTTACGGTAACAAAATAATATATCATTCCTCCGGCAAAATAAGCAAATACATCAAAAATATCTCCGGTAAAGTGTTCAGATAGTTTCGGGCAGATCACTTCAAACAAAAAAGACAGATAAAGTACTGACGTCAATACAAATTTCAAATCTGGTTTCCATTGATAGCCTAAGATAGAATTCATCGTAAAGTCTATCAGATAACAATACATCGGAACAGTAATACCATCTGTAACATAATCATTGATAAAGGGAATATAAATTCCGTTTCGTCTCAGTAAAATAATTGTTCCCCAGACTGCCAGTCCCAGCAGAAACCAATATGAAATTCTTTTTTTCATCACATGTGAAGTACTGCCATTATTATCCCAAGAAGTACCTGCAGTATTTTGGATATAACCTCCTGAGGATCTGTTTTGTTTTCTTTTTCAGTACTTTCTGCTGATTCATAATTGAATTTTGGTTTACCTTCCATTATCCTATGATTTTTATACTGCAAATATATTAAATTAGAACAATTGTTCTAATTTTAAAAATATGATTTATATCCATTCTTATATTCTTATCTTTGAGCTATGAAGACCAAGGATAAAATTCTGTCTAAAGCGCTGGAGTTATTTAATGACAAGGGATATAACAATATTACCACAAGGCATATTGCAGCTGAACTCAATATCAGTGCAGGCAATCTGCATTATCATTTCAGGCACTCAGAAGACATTATTAAAATTCTTTTCTCAGAGCTTATCCTGAAAATGGATGAACTGCTGAGCCAAATGAAAAAAATAGAGAATAAAAGCCTTGAAGATCTTTATCAGTTTACCTATTCTATCTGTGAAATATTTTATTCTTACCGTTTTATATTTGTCAATTTTATAGATATCCTCAACCAGATTCCTGAAATAGAATCCAGGTATGAAGGGATCAATTTCAGTAGAAAAGAAGAATTCCAGCTTATCTTTTCAGATCTTCAAAAGAGTAATATTGTTCAGAAAGATGTGCCTCATTTTATCTTAGATTGTCTCATTGAACAGATTTTCATTATTGCAGATAACTGGCTTACCCATAACAGACTTATCTTAAAACTCAGTCATAAAGAAGCAATACAGCATTATACACTTCTGCAGATGAATCTTTTTTATCCACTTCTTAATAAAGAACAGCAAAAGCTTTATGAACAGCAGTACATCCAATAGTCAAAGCATTACGATCAGAAAAGGGATCAGGAAAGATCTCCCTGAAATGCTGGAGCTTTTTACAGCTACTATAGATGAGGTATGCAAAAAAGACTATAATCCCCTACAGCTCGAAGCATGGAAATCAGGTGCTGAGAACGAGGAAAGATGGATGAATGTGATCAGCAGCCAATATGTTTTAATTGCTGAAAACAGAAAGCAGATTGTTGGTTTCTGTACACTCGATAAGGGAAACTATATTGATCTGTTTTTTGTACACAAAAATTATCAACAGAAAGGAATAGCAGCGATGCTTTACCATGAAATTGAAAAAGAAGCTCTGCAACAAGATGAGAGACTGCTCACAGCGGATGTAAGCAAAACCGCCAGGCCATTTTTTGAGAAAATTGGTTTTCATGTGATTGAAGAGCAGACTGTTCATGTAAAAGGAATTGCCCTTATCAATTATAAGATGGAAAAAAACCTCATCTCTTAATTTCTGAATTATGAAATTACCACGGGAATACAATGAGTTTAGGATTTCAGTTCCTCAGGAATTCGAAAACGTATTTACTCATTTTTATTTTGCTGAAAATATTTCTGATATCTCGGTTACAAAAACTCTTTTACCAACATACCAGACTATTTTGCTATTCTGCTTTGGAGAAAGTGCCACGATGTCTACCCGGGAAAAGACAATTATTGGTGTTGATAAATGTATGATATTTGGTCCCGTGAGGCAATCTTTTGAATATACGCTTCCGGCAGGATGTTCTATTCTTGTAGCCAATTTTAAAGATGATGCTTTTTTCAGATTTTTTGGAAAAGTACCTATTGAACAATCGGTAAGGCATCCAGATGAACTGCTGGAGGAAAATTGCTTTACCGATCTTTGGTATAAGCTGAAAAAGCTAGATTCAACTACAGAACAAGTGAATCATATTATTGAATTCTGCAGACCTTATCTTCAGCATCAGGATACTACCAGCAAGCTCTTGAGCTGTTTTGAGAATAACCTCTTAAATCCAGTTAAAGTGATTGCAGAACAAACTCAGCAGACTGAAAGAAATATTCAGCGCAAACAGAAAGAGCAATTTGGATATTCTCTGAAAGAACTTAACCGCTATAGCCGTTTTTTAAAAGCTGTAAAAATCATTGAAGAGGAAACCGGAAAGCAGAATAAAGTGAAATGGTTTACTATCATTGATGAATGCGGTTATTATGATCAAAGCCAGCTTATTCATGATTTCAAACATTTTATGAACATCTCGCCTGCTCAGTATTTAAAATTTCAGCAGGAAATCTGTAATCCAAAGTCTAAATAGCACGTTTCGTTTTCTTACAATTTTTGAAAAGTACATCCTGATACTTTTGTCTCATTAATCTTAACAAGAAAAACAATGAGACATTTAATAATTTATGCACATCCTAATGAGAACAGTTTAAATCACAATCTTTTAAATACGGTTGTTGAAATCCTTCAGTCCCGGAACGAGGAATTTATTGTGAGGGATCTTTATACCATAGTTTTTGATCCTGTACTTTCTTTGTCTGATATGCAGGGACAACGCATGGGAAAAATATCAGATGATATAAGAATTGAGCAGGAGTATATTTCATGGGCAGAACAGATTACTTTTATTTATCCTATATGGTGGACAGGTCTTCCTGCAATGATGAAAGGCTATATAGACCGTGTTTTCAGTTATGGTTTTGCCTACCGCTATGATCATGGTATACAGAAAGGGCTTCTGACTGGTAAAAAAACCGTGATTATCAATACCCATGGAAAATCTCATGAAGAATATGAAAAAACAGGTATGGATAAAGCACTTGCTTTAACTTCTGATAACGGAATTTTTATCTACTCCGGGCTGGAAATCATCAGACATTTATTTTTTGATAAAGCAGATAAAGCGACTTCAGAAAATCTTGAGATCTGGAAAGAGCAAATTAAAAACTTATATTCTGAATATGCCTTAATTATTAATAATTCATAAAAATAAACACTGTTAAACAAGCCATTAACTCTTTATTAATCAACACCTATAAACTGACAAAGAAAATAATAAAAAACAGTTTTCACATCTTTATCCTGTATTTTGCTTTTAAGAGATTTATGGCATGAAATTAGCTTCAAAAACCGCAAGTAAAATTGTTTTGAACCATTATTTTAAGCCATTAAGATAGATGGATGGTTAAGTTTTTTCTTAAAAACAAATCTTGTTATAACCCTGCAATACGTCTTAATGGTTTAAATATTGGATCTTCAGGAAATTCCTGTATAATGACAACATTATGAAACATTTAAACAGTATACTACGTCTTCCATTCTTCAGTGAATATTATGCTCCGAGCTATCGTTCGGGAAGACTTTCTATATCTGTAATTCAATAAAATAATCTAACGTATATATAGAGCCCGGACAGTACCTGTCCGGGTTTTCTCATTTTAAAACTATTCAACATGATCCATTTATTACAAGAAAATGTGGCTATCATTCTGCCTGAAAATGGGCTGGAAGAAAAACTTACACAAGCCAAAGAGGAAAAGAGAAAACTATCTATCAAGCTGGGGTTTGATCCTACTGCTCCGGATCTGCATCTGGGACATGCAGTAGTATTAAAAAAGCTGAAACAATTTCAGGACCTGGGACATCAGATCATTATAGTGGTAGGAAGCTTTACAGCAAGAATTGGTGATCCTACAGGGAAAAATAAAGCCCGAAAACCTTTAAGTGCTGAAGAAGTACAGCATAATGCCCAGACGTATATCAATCAACTTTCCAAGGTCATTGATGTTCAGAAGACAAAGATTGTGTTTAATTCTGACTGGTTGGATGCGCTTGACTTTTCAGAGGTTATCCAGCTGTTATCAAAAGTAACTGTTGCTCAATTGATGCACCGCAATGATTTTAATAAAAGATTTACAGAAAACACTCCTATTGCCATGCATGAACTTGTATACCCAATTCTTCAGGGGTTTGATTCTGTAAAAATTGAGTGTGACATCGAAATGGGTGGTACAGATCAGCTTTTCAACTGTACCATGGGAAGACAGCTTCAGGAGGTGCACGGAATGCCTGCACAGATCGTCATGTGTATGCCATTGCTGAGAGGTCTGGACGGAAAGGAAAAAATGAGCAAATCCCTGAACAATATTATCAGCCTGACAGATGGGCCGAATGAAATGTTCGGAAAAACGATGTCGATTCCCGATGCTTTGATTGAGGAGTTTATCAACCTGGCCACAGATTTTTCAGTGGAAGAAAAAACGATTCTTGTTTCAAGAATGGCAGAAGGCGAAAATCCTATGAATATTAAAAAACTCATTGCCAAAAATATCATCAGTCAATACCATGACGTTGCTTCAGCAGAAAATGCGGAACAATTCTTTATCAATCAGTTTCAGAATAAAAATTTTGAAGAGAAAGCGTATGAGCCTGTTTCTATAGGTTCTTTGAAGAACAGCCAAAATAAAGTATCTCTTGTGGAACTTTGCCATCAGCTTAAAAGTGACCTCAGCAAATCGGCGATCCGGAGACTGATTGAGAATGGAGGAATTCAAATCAATAACAGTAAAATAACGGACTCTAATGAAGAAATGGAACTGATCCCTCAAACCAAAATAAAGATCGGGAAAAGGGGCTTTTTTGAGCTGATATAAAGCGAGAAGATGGGAGCTGGAAGAGGGAAGTTTTTGAAAGACGATGAACTTATAAAGTTTTTTGATAGGAATATTTTTTAAACAGAAGTTAAAATTAAAAAATACAGAAGTTCCTTACAGTCCAAAAATAACTTCCAGCTTCCCTCTCCCATCTTCCATCCTTCAACTTATTTCAATATCTTCGTTTTCTAAAAACTATTTTCCAATGAGCTACATCATGGTAGACATAGAGTCAGACGGCCCGATTCCAGGAGATTTTTCCATGGTCTGCTTCGGAGCAGTACTTGTGAATGAGAAACTGGACACCACTTTTTATGGAAAACTGAAGCCTATTTCTGAAAAATTTAACCCTGATGCTTTATCGGTTTCCGGTTTCAGCAGAGAAGAAACAATGAATTTTGATGATCCGGAAAAGGTAATGCTTGCTTTTGAAAACTGGATTAAAATACATTCTAAAGGCAGACCGATATTCATCAGTGATAATAATGGTTTCGACTGGATGTTTATCTGCTGGTATTTCCATCATTTTATCGGACGGAATCCTTTTGGCTTTTCTTCGAGAAGACTTTCTGATCTTTATTGCGGACTGGAAAAAGATACTTTTGCCCAATGGAAACATCTGCGTAAAACCGAACATACCCACAATCCGGTAGATGATGCCAGAGGAAATGCTGAGGTTCTGCTCTACATGAAGAAAGAGATGGGACTGAAAATAAGTTTTAAATAACCTTTATCAACTTATGGGAAAAGATACTTCAATTTATATGTTTGACAATGAAAAGGCGGCAGTGAATCTTTATGAGGATCTACGGCATAGAATGTATCATACCCAGACATTCAGAGGTTATATTAATGACAGAAGAAAGGCTCTGAATAATGATAAAATCAGCTTCGATAGAATACTGGAGACCATCAAAAATGATATCAACAGTATTACTCCTGACGATATGCTGGAAATCATGTTGTTCTTTAGAAGTCAGATTGAGCCTCTCTTTTATCATGATTCCTGGGAAGCAAGGAATGAATATTTTGAAACATTATATCAATATTTAGGAATTTTTTGGCTTTACGAGTTTCCTAATGCTGCAGCATATTATGGCTATATGCATCAATACGAAAATTACACTGAGTTCTTCCCCATTAGCATGCTGAAGAATTATCAGTCGGGTATCAGGATCTGCTCAGAAGATTTTCTGCTCTTCAACGATTATGTAATTTGGGTCACAAAGAAAATTCTTGATCGGTAGTCATTCTGTTCTCCATTCTTATTCTTTCTTCCGGAAATCTATAGAAATGAAATCCAGAATTGATGCAAAAAAATCCAAAAATTCTTATCTTAGAGTCTTATTAATGCTGATATAGCCTAAAATTGGAATTCCAAAAAATATGAGTACTTCCCTTATTTACCGAAAAGCTACTGACAACGACATCGATTATCTTCTTGATCTGAGAATGAAAACCATGAATCCTCATTATGAAACTTCAGGACTTTCTACCGACAGAGATACCACCCTGCAAAGAGTTCTGTACCAGTTTGAAAAAGCTGATATTATTCTTTTAGACAATCAACCCGTCGGACTGTTAAAAGTAGACCGAACATTTACCAACATTGAGGTTCTGCAACTTCAGATTGATCCCAGCCAACAAGGTAAAGGTCTTGGAAAAAAGATTTTGTCAGATATTCTGGAGGAAGCTTCATTAGCCGGGAAAACGGTATCATTAAGTGTTTTAAAAACCAACAAGGCACAGCATCTTTATATAAGTCTTGGGTTTAAGATTACAGGGGAAGATGAGTATTCCTATTTTATGGAAACGGAAAGGCAGTAAATAATTTTTTTTAAAATTTTGGCTAAAGCCGTTGAATGTTTCCTTTGATGAAATAATTTGATTTTTGTCATTCTGACGAAGGAAGAATCTCATACATAAACAGCATATGAGATTCTTCACTACATTCCATTCAGAAGGATACTCCCTGAATCAAGTCTTGATTATAGTTTAGTTTTTAGTGATTCGCCATCGTCACGTAGATGAGCCTTCCACCCTCTTCTGCAGATAACAGTATTTTTTTACCATCAGTGAGTTCAACCATAGAACCTGGTGGAATTTCTTTTTGTTCTGTAACATCTTTCATTCCGGATAACCCTTGATTCACCAATACCCATTTTCCCTGATGAAAGGTAAAATATCCTACAGGCATTTTATCCTGCATCGTCAGGTTTTCATTGCGTATTACCTTTCTGGAAACGTGCCATTTGAACAGATACTGGTTATGATAGACCATCAGTCTGTGATTCTCAGGTTTCCATACCTCATCGTCAAATTTAAAATATAAGTCTAAAACGGGTAAGGTTCCCTGATGTGGCGTTCCGCAAAACGGACATTTGGGACTGCTTGTATTATCAAAGACGTACCATTTTTCGGTACAGCCGGAATTATAACAAGGCTGTATCAGATCTACGGTTTTCAACAGCGCAGCTTCCCATTCATTGGCTGTGGGACGCCTGATGGGATCATGCAATCCGTCTATAAAGGTTTTTCTGAAAAGATCCGAAATATAGGGCCCGGTTATGGTATAAGGAATCTTTTGAGGATCACCCCAGAATGCATCCCATTTCCGGAGATGATCAGCTTTTACATGATTGGATAGATTTTCCGGATCTTCCACAAACATAGCTTTTTCTCCCATCGACAGAATTTCATCTTTTTCAGAATCCAGATCCCAGATTTTTCCCCCACGCAGCGGATGTCTTCTTAGCAGGTACATATAGATCAGAACAGCAAGGGCATGCAGATCTGTTTTTTGATTGGGCAGATGTCTTCCCGGATCCTGAAGGCTTAAATGTTTTGTTTTTAAAACTTCAGGAGCAATAAAATCTGCAGTTCCTATCACTTCCGGCGGAAAGAGTTTAGGAACAACCAGACCGTCAATATCGATAATACAGGCAGATTTTGTAACAGGATCTACCAGAATATTATTGTAAGATAAATCAGAATGTGCCAACCCCATCTGATGCAGTTTTTTCACTCCTCTGCTGATATTGACTGCAATCTGGAAATAACTCAGCCAATCTCCCAGCTCCGACTGATCCAGTCTCAACGGATACTGCTGATTCCTGAACATAGGAGCCGTAAACCATTTTCCCACTTTATCCTGTCCCTGAATATTTTCTGACCCGATATATCCTTTCGCAAAATAGAATTTATTATGGTAAACAGGAACCACAATTCCTGTGAGTTTATTTTTTTCAACAATATCGTAAGGCCACCTGAATATTTCATTCAGAAAGTACTCAGAAGCATTACTATTCTGTATACTCTGCAGATAGGTAGAAACAATTCTCATGATTCTTTCTTTTTGCCCTTCATCCAGCGGATTCCGGTAAAAAGCCACCACATAGTCTTTATCAGGAGAAAAATAAACATCTTTCATGCCACCTCGGATAGGGGTTTCATCTACATATTCATAGGATTTGGCTGTGTCCAGGACAGAAACAACCTTAATGGTCTTTTTCATGGTGTTAATAGATTATTGCCAATGTACGGTCATCGTGATTTCCTCTGCTCCAGAAATCGCTCCATATTAAAAGTTCTTCATGAATTTTTTCATCGTTGATAAAATCAACTTTTGTACGGTCATCATTGTTTCCGGCCAGGTCTTCAAAAAACAATTTCCAGTTTTCTGTATCTTCCAGTTTATTTTCGGTGATGAATTTCGGATCATAAATACCGTCAGTCATCAGCACGAGATAGGAAAAATCATCCACACAGGTAATTCTGAAACGGGAATCCATCTGATCGTTGAAAATTTCTTTCATGGTGATAAAACGGGTACCTCCGCTAAACTCACCCACATCCATCTGATTTAAAAGTTTTACTTCAGAAAAATCAGGATCGATAAGATTAATCGGGCAGTCTCCCACTCCAAAACTAAGAATCACATACCCGAAACTAAACTTTTTAAGTAATGTAAAAATCAGCGTAGCATGCAGATCACTTACGGACAGAACATTTTCTATCGCCGCTTTTTCTAATGTCTGATACACTTCTGCAACACTTTCTGATAAAATATTTTTGATATTTTGCTCTGCCTCTGAGCGTTCTCCAATGGAAGCCTCAGTACCATACATCCCATCAATACTGCTTTCAATTCCACTTAAAATCTCCTGCGAATTGAAAAACTGACTGATCGTTGCTGTTGACAATCTTGAACCTTCTCTTGCAGCCGCTGCCGAACCTGCTCCATCTGAAACAGAAACAATATTCCAGTCTCCAGGAAGGTTATTCACTGCAAAATCATCTTCACGAAATTTCCCTTCATGGGCGTGAGAACGTCCTCTTTTGGAAGCCACAACAATTTTTTTGTCTGAAAATGAACCTTTGAATGAATCTTCTTCCGACTTATAAAAAACGGCATTTCTATCGCTTGGAATATTTTTCCACAAATCTTTCGGATCTGCGTTTACAAAGAGCTGTACTTTTTTAGTTTCAATCTGCTTCTGATCATGAATATGATAAAACTGAACATCCAGATGATACATATTGTTGGTAACCGGAGTTCCTGAGATTGTATCATTTTCAAAGGTAAGTTCCGTTTCTTCGAGGCCACTGATATTCTGAATTTTTATGTTCGGAAAATCTTCCATGTCAAGGTGAAATTCATAGAACTGTTTTGCACTGGCATTCTTCAATACCCAATGAACCTCTTTGAATTCTTCTATTTCTTTATAAATAACAGCTTGTTCCACAGTCTTCGGTTTAGATTCACCGGCTGATTTCCGGAAAAATTTACCCATCATTAACCCAAAGTTCTGTTAATATCAAATCCTCCACCGGAAAACCCATAGTAATCCGAAGTTCCACACCATGGACATTTGCTGTATCCTTCTCCCCTCAGACAGTGAATTCCGCCACACGAACATGTTGCCAACGCAATGGGATTGGCACAGTGAGGACATGAAGTTCCTCCATCCAGCTCTTCAATATTGATTTTAAGAAGGGTTTTCTGATTTGAAGAAAGTCTGTAGTAGGCTTTTTCATCAATTTTATAAGCCCCGTCCAGTCTGTAATATCTTGTTGCCATTCCCGGTATGCTGGATTCTGCAAATGCTTTTTTAAATTTCATCAGATAAAGCTTTTCAGTTTCCTGGCATTTTCCGTTCAATACTACAAAATTGTTATCCGGAAATCTCTGTTCCATTTCAGGATCTACTTTCTCAAGAATATGGGAATCGATCTTAGAAAGGTTGATTCCTTCTTTTTTGGCTTCTGTTACGCTTTGGCTGGTCGTTTTAATAGAATCTGTTACCCATTTGAAAAATTCTTTATAAGAATTCTCATCAGAGTTATTAAACAGCAATACATTATCGGCCAATGAACCGAGCAGTTTATAGTTTGTATTTTCACCTATAGATACGGCAATTGTATTGGATTTCCCGCTGTACTTGTTATTCCACCTCTCAATGGCTTTGGTGGCATCATCAGTGGGAACACCATCAGTAAACAGGAAAACGATAGGTTTCCAGTCACCTTTTCTTTCATAGGTGGTTTTCACAATATCCCTGTCAATACAATCCATTACTTTGATCAAACCCTGGGAAAGTGAGGTTCCGCTCCCGATTGGAATTTTAGGAGGATAAAAGCTGATAATATCCTGCAATGGAGTAATCACTTCGGCTTCTCCTGCAAAACCTACAACGGAAATATAAACGGTTTCCAGTGAATACGGATCTTTTTTTAAGTCCCTGATGATATTAGCGATACCTTCCTGTACCTGCTCAATAGGTTCTCCAACCATAGATTCGGAGATGTCTACTAAAAAATAAATAGGCAGTCTTCTCATGTTGTAAAGACAATTTTTTAAATAATAATAGTAAGCTCCGATGGTGGCGGAGGTAATGTGATATTTTCTCCCGTATTCTGCGACTGTCCTCCCTGTGTAATGGAAGAACTCACCCATTTGAAAAAGGAAGAAAGGGTAATAGCATCTGTAGTATCAAGCTTTACTACATGATCTGTCAGTTCTTTCAAAAACTGTTCATCAGCTTTCGGACCGGCTGCACAACCTACGATGGCACCAAACTCCAGTCCTCTGATTACAGGAATCATCTGTCTGTACTTCTGGATATCTGAAGGTTTCCCATCCGTAAATATAAAAAGTAGTGGCTGCCAGTCTCCTTTTGCTTCGGCAGATTCTTTTACAACTTCTTTCTGCACCAATCCTGAAACCATTTCCAGAGCAGCTCCCGTATGGGTTGGGCCACTGTCCGGGCAGGTAATTTCCATGGGATAAAAACTGGCCAGATCTGTTAAAGGAATAATATTTTTAACTTCTCTATCGAAGGTAATGACGCTTAGATGCAGGCTGTCCATCGCCTGCGGATCTGCACGAAGCATACTGATCAATCCGTTGAATCCGTTATTCAGTGCCTGAATAGGCTCCCCGTTCATAGAACCTGAAGTATCTAATAAAAAATAAGCTAATAATCTCCTGCTCATTATGACAAATATTAATTCTGAAGCCGGCGGAGGAAGTCGAAGACTTCCAAGCCGGCTTTTATTTGGTTTGATAAAAATTAAGAATCTAATTGGAATAAGCGTACTGCTGTTTCAGAATATCTATAAAGTTATCTGTATGATGCGGCTCACCCACAGCACGGAATTTCCAGTCTCCATTATGACGGTATGCTTCTGCAAAAACCATTGCACACATTCCGTTCATACTAGAATCTCCGGAAAGGCTGTATTTTGTAATTTCTTTTCCTGTAGCATCTACCGCCCGGATAAATGCATTTTCGATCATTCCAAAGTGCTGATTATTCGTTTTTCCCTGATAAATGGTAACAAGGAATACAATTTTCTGATAACTCTGATCCAGCTGATCCAGTTTTACAATGATCTGTTCATCATCGCCATCTCCCGCTCCAGTTCTGTTATCTCCTGTAAGCCATACATTTCCGCTTGGATGCTGCATAGAATTGAAGAAAATCACATCTCCCTGATAAAGCCACATCTGTCTTCCGTCATTGGTCTGTACGGTTCTTCCAAGATTTGCTACTTTGCCGTTGCCATCTAAGAGGAAAGCCACTGCATCAAGGTCATATTCGGCTTCTTTACTGAACAGTTTTCCAAAGAATCCTCCACCTTGTTTTCTCACATCCCATCCTAAACCAATGGTTACTTTTGAAAGATCATAAACGCTTTCTCCGCGGTCATTCTTTCTTAAATCTATCGTTTGTCCTTTCTGTAAATTAATTGCCATAGTTATCGTTTTTGTGTATTTGGGTGTTTTTATTTGATGATCTGTCCTTTATAGTATTTCTCCAGGAAAAAGCCAAGATCTGCTCTGTATCCTATCCCAGAGGCTTCAAACTTCCAGCTTCCGTTTCTTTTGTACAGCCTTCCGAACTCTACACCGGTTTCAATGGAGAAATCTTCATCCAGCTCATATTTTGCAATTTCCTGGTTTGAATGATTATCAACAACTCTGATATAAGAATTTCTTACCTGTCCGAAATTCTGTCTTCTTCTTTCAAAATCTTCTATGGTTACTACGAAAAGAATTTCTTCCACTCTTGAATCTACTTTATCAAGATCTATTACGATTGCTTCATCATCGTCACCATCACTGTTTTTACCATTGGGATCATCACCTGTATGGGTAAGTGCTCCGTCCGGAGAATTCAGGTTATTGTAAAAAACAAAATATTCTTCGCTTACTAATTTTCTGTCAGAATCAATCATGATTGCAGAAGCATCCAGGTCAAAATCGTAGCCGGTTCCTTCATTGGGATCCCAACCTAATCCAATCGTCATTTTCGTCAATCCTATATCGATTTTTTGTCCTTTCTGTAGATTAATTGCCATAGTGTTTTATATTATGATTATTTTCCGCATTAAGATAGAAGTGATTTATGAATTGACCAAATTTATTTAGTAAAAAATGATCTACAAAGCCCAACTAAAGCTATTTAAGTCACAAATCGCCATAAAAAAAGGTTCAATTAAAAAATTGAACCTTGTATTGTTAAAAAGAATATTAAATTAATTTTCAAACCCCTTATCCGAAACGGCAGCATTTCTTGCTTTGGCCAGCATAGGAATAGAAATCAGTCCCATCACCAGCATAATAACAATCTGCAGCGGTAAAGAAATAAAGGAATAGGTCAATCCCATTTCACCCCCGAAGTCAGCACTTTTTCCTACTGATATAAAAAGAGCCATAAAACCATACTTCATGGCAAGGTTATAAGCTCCAATACCTCCACTGGCAGGAATAATCATTCCCAATGTTCCTACTACAATAATAAAGAAACCGTCTGCAAAAGTAAATGCGGATGTTTCAGGAAGGGCAAAACAAACCAGGTAGGCAGCTAAATAATAACAAATCCAGATTCCTAATGTATAAAGGATAAATTTTCCTTTTTCTTTTAGTTTAAAGATGGAAGTTAATCCCTGAAAAATTCCATCAATAAAGTTGACAATTTTTCCTAAAAACGGAATTCCTGAAAGTTTCTTCTTGAATACAAAAAATAAAACTGTTCCTACAATCAGAATTGAAAGGACCAGTAAAATCTTGTTAGGATTCATATTTATTCCGGAATTTTTGTAGAATGACAGAATTGCATCATATTTAAACAATAAAGTCAATCCTAAAAAACCTAGCATACATATAAGATCCACCACTCTTTCCAAAATGATCGTTCCAAAAGATTTGTCCACAGGTACTTTTTCTACTCCATACAGAGCCGTAGCTCTTGCCACTTCGCCACTTCTCGGAATGGTAAGGTTCATCAGATATCCAAATGATATTGACCAAAGGGAATTGGAATTTGAAATTTTGTATCCCATGGGTTCAAGCATTAGATTCCAGCGAATTGCCCTAAACCAATAAGCAAGAAGGCCAAATACAGATGCAAACAGCACCCATAGGTAATTCGCTTTCGCCAGTGACTTCTGAATGACTTTAAAATCAAGCCCTCTTAAGGCAAGCCATAAAAAAAAGCCTGCAAAAGCAAGCGATATTACTATTGTTAATATTGATTTTACCGGACTTTTTGATGTTTTCTCCATGTCCTAGGTAAGAAGGTTTGTTTTTTCATCCGGGAAAACAATCTTCGGCTGAAAGTCTTTAGCCTCTTCCGGGGTCATCTGCGCATAAGCAATAACGATGATAATGTCATCTTTTTGTACTTTTCTTGCTGCAGGCCCATTCAGACATACTTCTCCGGATTTTCTTTTTCCTTTGATAACGTACGTATCAAAACGTTCTCCGTTGTTCACATTCACAATATAGACCCTTTCTCCTACTACCAGACCGGCAGCTTCAATAAGATCTTCATCTATTGTTATACTTCCTATATAATTAAGGTCAGAGGCAGTTACTCTCACCCTATGAATCTTTGACTTGAAAACTTCTATTAGCATGGTGCAAATTTATTAATAAAAATTAATAAAACAGGTCTTTAGTATCATTTAAAAACTCCCACAAACACAAGGGTTTAATTTTATAAAACACAAGGATTCTGAGGATTACTTATAAATTTAATAATCATATGGTTAAAAAAATTAAATGTTTATACTTAATTTAGGATTTAATAAATACAAGAAACAATATTAACTTTTTGCTAAAGTCAATAAGCATAAGCATTTGGCATGATTTTAGTAACGCGTAACGTAGATTTTCTGTGAAAAGTTGAATTATCATATTTCAACCAATTTCACCAAAAAGCAAAAAAATCTTACAAGTTTTAATAAAAAAATTGCACAATTAGAAAATAGTATTATATTTGCTATAATTACGAACTAACTTTAATATTAAAAATTATGAACAAGTCTGAATTAATCGACGCAATCGCTAAAGATGCAGGTATCACTAAAGTTGCAGCAAAGGCTGCTTTAGAATCTTTCATTGGTAACGTAACTACTACTTTAAAGAAAAAAGATGGAAAAGTATCTTTAGTAGGTTTCGGTACTTTCTCAGTAGCTGAGAGAGCTGCTAGACAAGGGATTAACCCTGCAACTAAAAAACCGATCAAGATCGCTGCTAAAAAAGTTGCTAAATTTAAAGCTGGAGCTGATTTATCAAATGCAGTTTCAGGTGCTAAGAAAAAATAATCATTCAGATTAAAAAAATTCAAGGGCTGTTTCTTAGAAACGGCCTTTTTTGTATTCAAATAATAGAAGAGATGAACCATTAAGCAATTTTAAGCGATTAAGAATTATTAAGTTTCGGCTAAAGCCACTTATTATTGATACAAATAAATAAGCGGGCTAAAGCCCGCTTCTATTTGATATTACTAAGTGTATATTTTCAGGATGTCAGTATCATTAAAAAAAATTATTAACATCTGGCTTCTAAACCCTCATTACGGTGCCAGTCTTGAAATTTTCCAATCCAGATCTTCCAGCTGATAAATAATTCTGTCGTGAAGACGGTTGGGTCTGCCCTGCCAGAATTCAATCTCATAAGGTCTTGCCAGATATCCACCCCAATTGGAAGGTCTTGGAACTTCAGTATTTTCATATTCCTTTTCCAGCTCTTTTAATTTTCCTTCCAAAAACTCTCTGTTCGGAATCACCTGACTCTGCGGAGAAACTACAGCTCCCAGTTGACTTCCTTTCGGCCTTGAATGGAAATAACCATCACTTAAGTTTTCTGCCAGTTTTTCAAGATCTGCTTTGATGATGATCTGTCTTTCAAGATTAGGCCAGAAGAAATGCAGACATGCTTTATGATTGCTTTCTATTGCTTTTCCTTTTCGGCTGTCATAGTTGGTATAGAAAATAAAACCTTCATGGGTATATGCTTTAAGAAGGACCATTCTTGTTCTCGGACATCCATCTTCCTCTACTGTGGAAACAGCCATAGCATTGGATTCTGAGATCATCGGGCTCTCACTGGCCTCCAAAAACCAGTCTCTAAACTGCTCGATTGGATTTTGTTTTATCTCACTTTCAATAAGTTGGGATTTATCGTACACTTTTCTTTTGTCGTGCAGGTTTTCCATAAATATTTTTTATTAAATTTGAGTATGAATCACTCATACAAAGGTAAAATATTAATCTCGACACCTGACATTTCCGGCGATATTTTTTCAAGATCGGTAGTGTTGGTTGTTGAACATAATGAAAGTGGTGCATTTGGTTTGATACTGAATAAAAAGAACAGCCAGATGAGCAGCAAGTTCAAAGATTTTTTTGACTTTAAAATTGAGGTGTATGATGGAGGTCCGGTGGAAAACGACAAAGTGTTTTTTATTGTAAAAGGTAAAAGAGTTACTGAAATCTATACAGACATCGCAGATGAATATTATCTTACAGAAGATATCGAACGTATTATAAATGCTATTTTGAGCAGCGAACTGGATATTGAACACATCAAAATATTCTCAGGCTATTCCGGATGGTCGCCAGGCCAGCTTGATACCGAAGTTCAAAGAAAAATGTGGACGGTAGTGGATGTTTATAACCTTGACTATACGCTGCCCAATGACCAAAGTCTTTGGAAATCGATTATGCAGAACCTTGGGGGAGAATTTCTTCTTTGGGCCAATTCACCTGAAGATATTTCGCTGAATTAAGTACCATTTTCATGGCAATCAGACAATTAACAAACTTTAAGATTCCTTTAACCAATTTTAAAGAAAGTTTTTCCGTTCTTTGAAAAACTAAAATCACTGATATGAAAGGTATTACATTACTTGCTTTATCAATATTTTCTACCGCATTTTTATCATTTAGCCCAATTAACAAAAAATACATTGTCATAGATGCCGGCCATGGTGGAAATGATTTTGGGGCTACACATGGTGAAATTCGTGAAAAAAATATCTCATTAAGTGTTGCTAAGGAAATCCAGAAGATCAATGAAAGCCAGAATAAATATGAAATCGTTCTGACAAGGGATTCTGACAGTTATCCTACTCTTTCCGAAAGAACAGATCAGATCAATAAACTTAATCCTGAAATGGTTATTTCACTCCATGTCAATACGTCCCCTGAAAAAGAGAGATCTGATAACGGATTTGAAGTGTATACTCAGAATTCTGATGTTTCAAAGGAATTAGCCGGAAAAATTTACAAGAAATTCAATGCCCGTAAAATATCGGAGAGTAATCTTCATATTTTAAGAGAAACGAAAGCACCTGCCGTATTGGTAGAACTTGGATTCATCAATAATTCTGAAAACAGAAATTATATAACGAGTGAAAAAGGGCAAAAAGAAATCGCACAGAAATTTGTTGAAATCATCAACGAATACTAAATAAAAAAAAACAATTTCTGATTTAATCAGAATAAAACCCGGTAAAGGACTTCTGGAACTTTGTTGTTTACCGGGTTTGTCAATTTTTATTGATTAAAACTTTTCTTCCAGCTTTCTACCAATTCTGAGAAACGGGAGTTTTCAAAAGTCTTATTTCTTATCTTAGCTACAGAAAATATACCTTTCTCTTCAGAAATCATTAAAATCTCTTCAGCTTTCTGAGACTCGAATGCAATAATCTCGTGTTCCTGAATATCAGCAAGGTTATTTTTATGTAAAAAAGTAACAAAATTTTCCATCAAAGGAGAAATGTAAGCTCCTTCAGTCTGCTTTGGCACTTTGATAATGTCACCTTCTAAAAAAAGAAGATTTCCGGCAGTAGTACGTGCTATTCTTTTATTTGGATTCAGAAGAATAACGTCATCAAGGTCATTTTCCTGAGCATAGATCGCTCCGTAGATATTTTCCGGACAGTGAACCCTGATATTGCTCAGAAGGTTGTTATTAACGTTAATTTCTTTAATCAGATCCAATTCTAAAGGTCTTTCATGAACTGCCAGTATATCTGTCATTTCTGAAATTTCGTAAAAATAGGAAACAGAAGATTTTGCCAATGTTACGCCGTCATTATTCCTGAACACCTGGAAATTGATAATTCCGTTCTTTACTCCTTTACTTTCAATAATTTCTTTTTGAAAAAGTGTCTGGAAAAATTCCAGGGTGTAAGTCAGAGGAATATTCATTCTCATCTTTCTCATGGAAGCCATCAGGAAAAAATAGCATTCTTCGTCCATGATCAATCCACCATTTCTTACAAAGAAAGAAACTTTCACTGAGTCGCCCCAAAGGAAGGCTCTGTTCTTTACATTTAACTCGTCTGATGTAAAATATTGATTTTCCAATTTTTGATGTGATTTATTTACAAAAAAATAATGAACGATAAATCGTTCATCAGTTTTATCATTTAATATAGCCCGGTATTATGCCGCACCCAGTTTTATTCTCAGGTTCTCAATAAGATTTTCCCAATACATTGCATTTTCCTCTTCATCACCTTCTTCACAGAAATCTGTAATATTTAAAGCCAGATCTTCTGTAATATCATCAATTGTAATAGTCATTTCAAAGAAATTTTTTGTTCCTTCATCTTCTTCCCATCTGAAACGCACGAAACCTTCAGGCTTATATCTGATCAAAGTAGCCTTCTCAGCAGGACCTCCACCCCAGCTAAAAAAGAAATCATCGCCTTTCTCTGTTACCTCATCCGCAAACCATTCAGACAATCCTTCTGCAGTCGCCAGATATTCATATAAAATCTCTGATAAACAGTGCATTGGAAATTCGTAATGGACTTTATGTTTCGCCATATAATCTTTGTTTTATCGTCCCGCAATATATAAATTAATTTTTTTATTACGCAAAAAAACAATTACTTTTTTAAAGAATCAGTATGATATTTATCACAGGATTTAAATCCTTATTCCATTAATTTTTACTGGCTAAAATTGTCATGTAAAGCATAAAAAAATCTCTCCTTTCCGGAGAGATTTTATCTTTAATTTTCGTTCAGTATATCAAGAATAATCTGACATCCTTCTCTGATTTCATTTTCAGATAATGTAAGAGGTGGTGAGATTCTCAGGTATTCATTTCTGTACAGCTGCCAGAAAACAACAAGTCCGTTTTCCATACATTTTTTGGCCACTTCCAGTGTATATTCTGGAGTTCCGAGATTCACGGCAAGCATTAAGCCTTTACCATTAATATTTTTAATTTTAGGATGAACTAAAAGTTCTCTAAACAATTTTTCTTTTTTTTCCACTTCATTCATAAGCCCGCTGTCCAGCACTTCCTTTAAAGTAGCGTAACTTGCCGCTGCAATCAATGGATTTCCGCCAAAAGTAGTAATATGCCCAAGCTTTGGTGAATGTGATAAGCTTTCCATAATTTCTCTGGAACTCATAAAAGCTCCTACAGGAACTCCTCCTCCCATTCCTTTCCCCATCACCAGGATATCAGGAACGATTCCAAAGTGTTCGAAAGAAAATAGTTTCCCTGTTCTTCCAAATCCGGGTTGAATTTCATCTAAAATCAAAAGAGCACCTACGTCTTCACATCTTCTCTTCAGTTTGATCAGATAGTCGTTAGCAGGAACCAGAAATCCAGCGGCTCCCTGAATGGTTTCAAGGATGACACATGCTGTTTTCTCAGTAATCTTATCGAAATCTTTTTCATTATTAAATTCAATGAAAGAAACCATCGGTAATAAGGGACGGAATTCTCTTTTATGAGTTTCATTTCCTGAAACACTCAAAGCACCATGGGTATTTCCGTGATACGAGTCTTTAAAGGAAACAATTTCTTCTCTCCCTGTATATCGTTTTGCCAGCTTCAAGCTTCCATCAATAGCCTCAGCACCGCTGTTTACAAGATAGGTAACTTCTAATGGATCCGGAGTAGCTTCCGCCAGCAGTCTGCATAGCGCTATAGGTTTTTCCTGCGCATATTCTCCATACACCATTACATGAAGGTATTTATCTGCCTGTTCTTTGATTGCATTCACAATCTTAGGATGTGAATGCCCCAGCGTATTGGCAGAAACTCCTGCTACAAAGTCAAGATATCTTTTCCCGTCTGTACCGTAAATATAGCTTCCTTCTGCTTTTTCAACTTCAAAACCTGCAGCAAATTTTGTGGTTTGAGCCTGATATATAAAAAAATCTTTTTGCATTTCCATTGTCTCCAAAATTTCAGCAAAGCTATAAAAGATTCGGCACATGCAGAAATTATCCGACTTTAATAAAAAAATTACCCCTGAGCATGTCAAGGGTAATGGATTATCAATATTAAAAAGTTCTGACTGTTCTTACAGTACTTTTTCTATAGTTACAAAGCTGTTATTGGTTACAGTATAAGAAGTGGTTCCTCCCACTTCGGAAACGGCTTCCAATGTGATATACTGTCCCTGCACTGCATAAACCGAGAAATCAAGATTGATCTTTCTGTTCGTTCCGTCAAAATTCACTGTATTTTCAAGCAGCTGGAATCTCTGTGCATCATTTACATAGAGTCCTGCTCCTAATCTGCTGCTGAATGAGCCTGCCGGTCCTGTAAACGTGATGTTCAGGTTAATTCTGTATAAACCGGTCTGGCGTATGTATAACCTGTTGAGATTGGCTCCGGATGTGGCTACATTGGTTTTAAGCTTAAGCGGATCAGCAAGAAAATTAGGTTTATCAATCAGAGAATTGATTGGAAGCAATACAGATCCTGTGGTGGTGGAGACGGCGTTAAGCTGAAATCTAGAAATATTATCAGACTCCACTTCAAAAGCCTTACTCCATACCAATCCGTTAAAAACCATTACCTGTCCCGTACTTTTAACGAAGAGAAGCATTCCTTTTAATTCTTCGATGGCCGTTACCGGTGCACTGCCTCCTGTATAGGGAAGTAACGCTTCTGTATCTACCGCAGGAAGACCAAAACCTTTGACGCCGGATGCCTCATTTGTATTGGTAATGTACATCATCACCTGATCATTTCCGCTCGCATTGGAATCCGGGTTGGGAATATTGGTGAAATTTACCTGTGCGCTGTATAGACTGCCCATGAGTATCAAACAGCTGAAAATATATTTTTTCATGATTAGTAAGCTTTAATTAAACGTGCCGCAAGATATGAGCTGGCCGAATTTGTATCTGTTCCGTAAGCTGCCAATGCACCTCCTGAAATGGCAGTGGAACTGATGGCCGGAACCACTCTGAGCTCTGCTCCCACCGGAAGAGAAATAGTCTGTGCAAAACTGGATGTCTTATTACCCTGGGTATCCACAATGAACACAATGGAATAATTGGTCTTTGACACTACGGTTTCCCAATCTGAAGCAGGTGTGTATTTAACCTGCAATGTGAGTTTAAATTCAGTAACTCCTGCAACGGCTCCAAAACTTCCACCCGTAAAAACAAGAGCAACTCCTACATCGTAGATCCCCGCTGTTTTAACAGTAACGTTGCTTGCATTCTTAAGCAGTAAATTATCTACAAGAACCTGGCTTCTGTTATCGGCAGCAAGGTAGGCAGGTGAGCCTCCGGCAAAGCAGAATCCAATTCCAAATGAGACACAGGGAATGGTAATCCCTGCAGAAATTCCCAGTCTGGATGCCCTTAGCTGATAAATCCCCTGGATTTGTCTGGCAGGATTCCAGGCATAGCCGTCGTATTTATAATACTGTTCATCAGTCTTGTTATAAATAAGACTCCCTACAAGGTTAGCATAATCATCAAATAAATCCGGTGCGGAAGCATTATATCTTGGGAAGGCCGTATGTGTATTTGAATAGGGAAGAATGACCCCTTTCACACCGTCCTGAACTTTCACTATATTCCGGTTGCTAACAATATCGCTACCAATGGTCACCTGTGCTATTAAAGTGTAATGGAAAATAAGCACAACAAGTAATATTATCTTTTTCATCTTATTGCATATTTATTTTTTCAACAATAATTTCAGAAACCGCATTTCCTGTTTTTGACATGGCAAAAAACATATTATTTCCGCCTAATGCTCCTGTGCAGACCCCTGTACCGATATCCTGGGTTCCACCCATCGTCAGTCTTAATTTATCTCCTGCATTGAAGGTTCCTACATAAGTAAATGCCAGAGACTGACCCACATCAATAGAACCCGGAAGAAGGGTTGTAACAGAAAGAGCTCCTGCTGTGGAACCGCTGGTGGTGTTATTAATAGGTCTCCAGGTTGGATCTGACACCGTACTTATCTCAAGATCCAGTTTCGATCTGAGGTTGATAATCACCCCGATACACAGCGGTGTACTGATATCCAGCGCTCCACTTTTAAATGAAACCTTATACAGTCCTCTGGTATTAATATTAATTACATTGCTGGTTGCAGCATCCAGTGAAACATCAGTAGCAATCTCATTAAAGCTCGGGATAGCTGTTGTGAAATTGACGTTAGCCGCTGTACAGGTTCTGACCGTAAGTGCGCATGCGAGTCCGCACGTTCCACAGCTGGTTGTAACCGTACCTGATCGTATGAAACGCGCCATTTTATTGTTCTTCATGGTCGTTACGATAGGATCTGAAATTTTCCAGGTGGTTCCGTCATTCTGTACAATGCTTCCGGTTTCTCTGTTGAAAATAATGGAACTTTGGGTACCGTTTCCGGTGGTACCGACAGCTGATGCCGGCAGGACTGCTGCAGTGTTGGATCTCGGCATCCGTGCCGCATTATTGTCCTGTTTTACATGCAGAAGTGCTCTGTTGTCTGGTTGAAAATTAGGAACTTTCGAAATCCCAACTTGTGCATTGACCCTTATAAGACAAAATATAAGAGCCAACAGGGAATAATTGATTTTCATTTTCTGTTTTTTTTTATCATTGTTGGTATTCTAAATTTATAAAATATTATAATTGAAATGATAACGTAAATAAAAAAAAATGTTAAATAAAAAATCGGGGTAAAAAATCCCGGTTTTAAAAGGAATTAAGTATCAGGTAGAGACTGGATGATGCAAAAAAAACAATATTTATAATTATTTTTTTTTTTTTAAAGAGCCATTTATATAAAAAAAAATCACCATTTCTGATTGAAAGAATGGTGATTTTTTATTTTTGGTAAAAAATATCCGTTATTATTTTCGAACCCTCTTAGGCTTTTTAGCTTCTTCTTTGGCTTTTTCGTCATCAATTGCTTTCTGAGCTTTATCGAAGAGTTCGCTGTCAGCGGTATACTGTATTTCTTCGTTATTCGGGCTGTCTACCAGAATATCCTGCCATTTCCGGATCCGGTCTTTGGTATTCCAGTTAAAATCGGGAAACTTCCTTCGTGCCGGTTCTATTTTACTCATCGGATAGGTATCTGAATTTGCTCCAATACTGCATGAAATAATCTGCAGGGCTCTTTCTTCAAATAATGCTCCGATAATTCCGCAGGTAGAAAGGGTAATACCTATTCTTTCCGGCTTTTTAGTTTCCTGATCGGTATCATCTACATAGACAATAGATTGAGCATTTCCAACTACTCTAGCTTCTTTAATATCATT
Source organism: Chryseobacterium sp. D764 (assembly GCF_019317325.1). Classification (NCBI taxonomy): domain Bacteria; kingdom Pseudomonadati; phylum Bacteroidota; class Flavobacteriia; order Flavobacteriales; family Weeksellaceae; genus Chryseobacterium; species Chryseobacterium sp. D764. The sequence continues at coordinate 2,303,742 of NZ_CP079219.1, forward strand.
TTTCTCATAGTAAACCGTCATGAATTTTCCTTTCACCTGATTGAATTCATCTTTGAGAGTAAGTGAATCTACTTTACTGATGGCAAAGGCATTTCCGATTACTTTTAATGAGTCTATATCTTCTGTCTTGGTATTAAAGTAAGCTTCTACTTTATCACCGGTTACCTGTTTTTCACCACTCCAAAGAATCGGGCTGGTGTACATATGCATAACTCCGTCTGTTTCATTGAAAGCAATAGAATCTGCTCTTCCCTGTGCATTGGATTTATAAATACGGGCTTTTTTAAAGGCTCTTAAGTAGCTTTTCTTAACTTTGATATCCAGTGAATCCGGTCTTTGATAGGAGATTATTTTTTCTGCTGCAAAATAAATGGAATCTTTTTCCATCACTTTTACGGCATAAGGATTTTTCGTCATCATCGCAGAGTCTTTTTTCTCAAAAATCTCTCCGTAGCCTCCTTTTATATACCTTCTTTCTTTGGGATCATCAAGGGTTACATTTCCGGTTGCTTTACCAAACCCTGAAATCTGATTGTAGTACATATCATCGCCGGTAAGGATTTTCTCATTATAAAAGATCCTGGAGTTTTTAGTTAGATAAGCCTCCTTGGAATCCATTTTATAGGTTCCTCTCTCCGTATAGATTCTGTTTCGGGGATTGGTTTTGCTGGTAATGGTTGTAGGACCGTTAAAATCTGCAATTTTTGTATTTTGGTTCTGCTTGATATTGGGCCCTTCAATGATATACTGAGGCGTTTCTATTTTCACATTCCCGGTAAGGTCTACCACTCGTGTATTGAGGAAGTAAGTTCCTACTTTGGCGTAGGTTACATTCTGCCCATCAGAGATGGTTCCTCCTGTATTAAAATAAGCCTGATTAGCCAGTCTGTCATAATACAGAATATCTGTTTTTATTGTTTGTTTAGGGTCAGTTAAGACCACATTTTTTCTGGCAACACCTTTCTGGGTATTGGCATCATATTCCATTTCTCCTGCTGTGATTACAGAGCCATCAGTATTTTGAAGTCTTGTATTGCCTATTGCTTTTACAAAATTCTCTTCATTGTACAGGACGACTTCATCAGCAGTAAGAATGGAGCCCTGATGTTCAATCTGAACATGACCGGTAAAATATTGATTCCCGTCGTATTTTTCAGGGTCTTTCTTAATTTCGTCTGCGTGGATGATCTTTACTTTATCTTCAGGTCTCATCTGTTTAGGCTGACCTGTTGAAGGATTCTGCAAATACGGATCTCTCTTCACGGGTGTTTTATCCTGCGCAAAGTTTAGCGTAGAAATAAAGATTAGCAGAAAAAGGATTATTCTCATTAATTAGTCATTCTTAGTGCCATAAAAATATAGCGAATGAGAATCAATTCTTACGCCAAACGCTTCTTCGATGGCTTCTTTGATTCCTTGGATTCTTGGGTCGCAGAATTCAATAATTTCTTCAATCTCTTTGTCAGAGTCTTTTTTGTAGATCACCAGGTGGTCATGTTGCTTGTCAAAATAAGACTTCTCATAAGATGAAGAGGTCAATGTCTTTTCTCCGAACTGATGCTTACGGATCAAGCCTGCATCAAGGAAAATTTCAATAGTGTTGTAAATCGTCGCTTTGGAAACATGATATTTTTTCTGCATCATCAGAAGATACAGATCATCAACGTTGAAGTGATGATCCATATTATAAATTTCTTCCAATATCGTATATCTTTCAGGTGTGTTTCTGAACCCTTTTTCTAATAAGTAGTTTCTTAAAACATCCTTGATCAAAGCTATATTTTTTTCTTTTTGTACTGTATCCATTAAAAAAATTATCTACAAATTTATTGAATTTTATTTAAATAGATATTATGGTTAATACTAGTGGGTTAAGAGTTGTGGCGGAAATATCCGGACTGCTCTATCTTATTATCATAGACTGTTAATTCTGTGATTGGTGCAGATTCAACTTCAACGTTGTGAGAAGATACTCCCCAAGCCTTAAAGTCATCACTTCCGATATACTTCACAAAGTTATAAATGTTAAGAATAATCTTTTGTTTAACAGTTAAAAGGATATCGTTGATATAGGTGTTATCTATGATCACATATTTAAGATCCGGCGGTATCTCATGAGATCTTAAAGAAGGATGGCTGCTTCTTGAAGGAATGGTTCCATCAGCCATTAAATCTTTAAGGACCATATTGAAGTAATCATTGATTCTTCGGTCTACTTTAAACCCTAAAAGGAAGTTGATTTTATATACTGTTCCCGGAAGGATTTCGTCTACTGTATATTTAAAAGTATATGGATCTTCCTGGTTTACAATACTCAGGATAAAATAATGGTCTGCTCTTTTCGGTTGTTTTTTGATGATGGAATAGATGATTTTTGATTCTACTTCATCGTTTCTTTTTGCTCTGCTCAGATAAGCCAGGTTTGTAGCATATTTCGGAATGGTTTCATCCAGTTTCATGTCTTTAAGGATAGACACATATTTTTCTATTTTCACAAACTGGATAAATCTTGTTTTAATCAATCGTCCGTTATACCATGCATACATAGAAAGTCCGATAGAACCAGCCAAAACAACTGTGATCCAACCTCCTTCCAGGAATTTGATAATATTGGCACTGAAGAAACCTAGTTCAATAGCCATATAAACAAACGCGAAAAATAAAATCAATATTTTGCTTACTCTTTGTTTCAGTAGCCAGAATACCAGCAGGATTGTTGTCATCAGCATGGTAACTGTAATGGAAAGTCCATAAGCGGCTTCCATTTTTCCGGATTCCCTGAAATGCAGAACGACAATAATACACAGAATAAGAAGTCCCCAATTGATTCTTGGAATATACATCTGTCCTTTAACTCCGGAAGGATAATCAATTTTTTGATTCGGCCATAAGTTAAGAGACATTGCTTCTGAGAATATGGTGAAAGAACCTGTAATCAATGCCTGGCTGGCAATAATTGCTGCGGCTGTTGCTAAAATTACTCCCGGGATGATCATCCATTCTTCCATAATTCCAAAGAACGGGTTTACTACAGAAAATCCAGGTTTGTTGTAATTAGTCAAAAGCCATGCTCCCTGCCCAAGATAGTTTAGGATAAGCATCACTTTAACAAATCCCCAGCTTACTCTGATATTTTTTGCACCGCAGTGTCCCAAGTCTGAATAAAGCGCTTCTGCTCCTGTTGTACAAAGGAAAACAGCACCTAAAATAACAATTGCACTTGGTGAGTTGACAATAAGTTTGTAAGCATAGTAAGGATTGAAAGATCTTAAGATCTCAAAATTTTCGCTCAAATGCATTACTCCCAAACCACCTAATACCAGGAACCAGACAACCATTACAGGGCCAAAAAACTTCCCGATAAAGCTGGTCCCAAACTGTTGTACTACAAAAATTACAATCAGAATTCCAATAGTGATAGGTACAACCGGGGTGTGAGGGTTATAAATTTCAAGCCCTTCAATGGCCGACATTACGGTAAGCGATGGTGTAATTACTCCGTCTGCAATAAGAGCGGCTGCTCCTACTATAGCAATGAGATACAACCATCCTTTCTTAAGGTTTTTTACTAGTGAAAACAAAGCAAGAATACCTCCTTCACCTTTGTTATCTGCTCTTAAAGCAATGATTACATATTTTATTGTGGTCTGCAGGGTAAGCGTCCAAATAATACATGAAAGAGCACCCTCTATGTATTCATTGAAAGGCATATTACTCCCTTGGAATCTTGCATTCACAATTGCTTTCATTACGTAAAGCGGAGAGGTACCAATATCTCCAAAAACAATTCCTAGAGACACTAAAACTCCAATAAAGGAAAGTTTCTTTATGTCGAAGTGGTAGCCATCTTCTGTAACTTCTGCCATATCAGCTTAATTTATTTTAAAGGCGCAAATTTATACTAATTTTATGACGTCAAGAATTTTTCTTCATGAATATAATAAATGAAAAAACTTCCTTTCGGAAGTTTTTCTCTATAACTATTTTACGTACATCGCTTTTTTAATTTCCTCTTTTACTTTTTCAAGCTTAGGGAACCATTCTGCAAATAATGCTGCAGAGTATGGTGCAGGTGCATCAGGAGTAGTAATTCTCTTGATAGGAGCATCTAAATAATCAAATGCTTTTTGCTGTACCATATAAGTAATTTCAGAAGATATAGAAGCAAATGGCCAAGCTTCTTCTAAAATAACCAATCTATTTGTTTTCTTCACTGATGCCAGAATAGTATCAAAATCAAGAGGACGAACTGTTCTAAGGTCAATAACCTCTACAGAGATTCCTTCTTTAGCCATATCTTCAGCAGCCTGTAAAGCCAGCTTCATGATTTTACCGAAAGAAACCAAAGTAACGTCTGTACCTTCTCTCTTGATATCTGCTTTTCCTAATGGTAAGTAGTATTCTTCTTCAGGAATTTCCATTTTATCTCCATACATCTGCTCAGATTCCATGAAAATAACCGGGTCATTATCCTGAATTGCAGTTTTTAACAACCCCTTCGCATCGTAAGGATTTGAAGGAACCACTACTTTAAGGCCGGGAATGTTTGCAAACCAGTTTTCAAAAGCCTGAGAATGGGTAGCTCCTAATTGTCCTGCAGAAGCCGTAGGTCCACGGAAAACAATCGGACAGTTCCATTGCCCACCACTCATCTGACGGATTTTTGCAGCATTATTGATAATCTGATCAATTCCTACCAATGAGAAATTGAATGTCATATACTCTACAATTGGTCTGTTACCATTCATCGCAGCCCCCACAGCAATTCCTGTAAAACCAAGTTCTGCAATTGGAGTATCAATTACTCTTTTAGGACCAAACTCATCAAGCATTCCTTTTGAAGCTTTATAAGCACCATTGTATTCTGCAACTTCCTCCCCCATTAAAAAGATGGATTCGTCTTTACGCATTTCCTCGCTCATTGCCTGTGCAATTACCTCACGAAAAGTATATTCTGCCATATTTATTCGAAAAATTTAGACTACAAAAATAGTGTTTTTTTATTATACACATCATAAAAAGGCTTCTCATTTGAATGGAAAACTTTAATATTTATTTTATTTAAAACGGTTTTTCTTCGTGATTATACAGTTATTTGCCGTTTATCTAAAGCTATGAAGAAATTCCAAGTAATTCTTTTGCATACAAAAAATGACATCTCATTTCTGAAATGTCATCTAAAATTCTATTTAAACTTAAATTAATTAGCTTTCTCCCAAACCTGGGTTCTTCCTAATAAAGATAATCCTAAGTAACCCCTTACGTTCAGTTTATCACCACTTCTTGTAATGGTACATTTATAAGTTTTTCCTGTTTTAGGATCAGTAATTGTTCCTCCTGTGAACTCATCACCGTCTTTTTTCAATCCTCTGATGATCTCTAACCCTACAATTGGTTTTCCTTTTCTGTCATCCTTACAAGCTGTACAGTTAGGATCAGCAGGCTTTATCAACAATTGGGAAACTTTCCCATAGTATTTACCGTCTGATTTTTTGTACACTTCAACAATAGATTTTGCCTGTTTTGTTTCATCATCTATTGTTTTCCACTTACCTTCTATCTGTGCAAATGTAAGCACACCGCAAAAAGAAAGCGCGAACGTTAGCAATATTTTTTTCATATTTCTTATAGTTTTAATTTTTATACAATATTCTTATCTACGTATTGATAAAAATATAAATTAATTTTCAACGAACAAAAACTTTTGTTATACAAAGCATAAAGAGGTGTATAAAAATAAAAAGCTGATTCACCGCTTATACTTTTTGTTTTAATTGAGCTTTCTGTTAATCACCCTATCCATATAATCCTGATACCAGGCTTTTGCCGTTTTCTTTCCAGCTTCAACTTCAGGGTTTTTAACCTCATTTAGAAGGTTTTTTTCAAGGCTCAGATCAGATTGAGCATATACTCCGATGATTTCTTTTCCGTCAAAACGATAAATATAGTTTCCAATCATGAACTGATCTGTACTTCCATCTGAATTTACGATTATAAAAGGATATTTTTTATCACTTACCAAACTTCTGCCCCAGCTTCTGATTGGTTTGTTGTATCCTATAAGATCCGCCAATGTAGGATAGATGTCTGCCTGCTGTGCTATTTCCTGGCTCACTCCTTTTAACTGATATTCAGGATTCGGAGAATAGAAAATCAATGGAACTGCATAACGGTTCATCGCTCTTTCGTATTCAGGATAATACACCTGATTGGTATGATCTCCGGTGAAAACAAAGATCGTATTGTTATACCAGGGCTGTTTTTTTGCGGTTTCAAAATATTGTTTGATCGCATAATCCGTATACTGCATCGGCTCATGTATTTCAATTTTCCCTTTTTTAAATTTACCGTTATATTTTTCAGGTATTTTAAAAGGATGATGTGATGAAGCAGTGAACACCGTAGTCATGAAAGGTTGTTTCTTCCCGACATTTTTAGCAAAATACTGAAGGAAGGGCTCATCCCATATCGCCCACATTCCGTCGAAGTCTTCATCATGATTGTATTCTGTTTTTCCGAAATAGTGTTTAAATCCTAAAATATTTCCAAATCCAAGGAATCCCATAGAACCATTTGGTGCTCCATGATAAAAAGAAGTATCATACCCCAGATCATTACAAACAGACACAATAGACTGAATTTTCTGGTTGGAATAAGGCGATCCGGTAAAAGCGTCAGTAAGACTCGGAATTCCGGCCAACACGCTGCTCATCCCGTGAATCGACTGTCTTCCATTCGCAAAAGTATTGGGAAAAATCAGACTCTGGCCAGCAAGGCTATCTATAAACGGAGTGTAAGAAACGTAATCTTTAATATTTTTATCTTTATTAAAAGCTCCGGAATATTCTCTCCCGAAAGACTCTACAATGAAAATAACAATATTGGGACGGTTTTCAACTTTTCTGTCATATACTTTATAAGGCTGTACATTTTCTTCAATATATTTTTGATCTACGAAATGAACTTCCTTAAAATTATTGGTATTTAAAGTCCTGAAAAAGGAGAATGTACTGTTGAGCACCATATTTCCCTGCAATGGATTCGTTACAAAACGGGTAGCATCCACCATATTAATAGGTCTGGTACTGTGTTTAAAATCTCCTCTGATTCCTCCTACAACCAAAACAGCAGTGATACACAAAGTAATAATGGACGTAATAAAATAAGGAAGCAGTTTCACAGGTTTACTATCTTCTATTTTTACTCTTTTGTAAAGGAAAACCCACAATCCCATTAAAACAATAAACCAAACCAGTACAAAAGGATGCTCTCCTACGGAAATCATCATCGTTTGGGAAACATTGGATTCATGCTCAGCTACCTGAAATACTGCAGAAGTAAGTCTTGCCTGTGAAAATTTATAGTAAATAAAATCCCCGAAATTCATGGCATACGCAATTCCGTTGGTGATAAAGTACAGCCAGAAAAGAATTTTCTGAAAAATCTTTTTTGTATTGATCACTAAAGGCAATAAACTAAGGAGTATAAATAATGCATTGACGTATAAAATAGCAGTGGTATCGAAAGCTGTACCATGGAAGGCCAGCTTTATATATTCTGAAACAGAGTCAACTTTAATCAGATCTTTATTAAAATACCAGAATAAAAGTCTGGCAATCTGATAAAAAACATAGGCTAAAAAAATCCTGTAAACCAATACCAGAACTTCCTGTTTTCTCAATCCTTTTAAAAATTTCATGGAGCAAATTTACATCAAAATCACTTTAATGCATTTTTTAGTGCAGATTATTTTGAGTTAGAATTTTTAAAAATTGTAATTTTGTGTTTATGAATTTTATAAAGAATAATCTGGCCAATGCCTTAACCCTGGCTAACTTATTTGCAGGCTGCATAGGAGCAATACATCTAATTTTAGGAGATTATCAGACTACAGCAATCTGCCTTATTCTCTCTTCGATTTTCGATTTTTTCGACGGCTTTGTAGCGAGAGCATTAAAATCAAATTCCAATCTGGGGCTTCAGCTGGATTCTCTTGCGGATATGGTAAGCTTTGGAGTAATTCCGGGACTTACGATGTATAAAGCTCTTGAGCCTTTTGGTGCTGAGCTTCTTGGCATTCACTTTCCGTTTGAAATCAAGTATCTCGGATTGATTGTTACCGTATTTTCATGCCTGAGACTTGCCATCTTCAATCTTGATGAAGAGCAGCGTTATTATTTCAAAGGATTGAATACGCCTACCAATACTGTTTTACTGTTTGGTCTCTACTATGCGTTTAAAGAAACCGGAACTTTTAGCTTTTTGTTCGATAATGAACTGTTGCTGATTTTACTGACTCTTCTTACGTCATGGCTTCTGATCAGCCCGATCAAGATGATGGCCATGAAATTCAAATCCAAACAATTAAAAGACAACTATCCTAAAGTAGTATTACTGGTAGGAGGAATTGCCATTCTTGCGATATTCCAGGTAGTAGGAATCCCAATGCTCGTTATTTATTATATAGTAGTCTCCCTTGTTTTTCAGGGACAGTTAAAATAAAAATTAAAGAATTTACATAAGGTTTTTACAGCCTGATTTTAAGTAAAACACATTTTCAAATTATTAATGATCAACATGAATTTAAAACTCCATAAACCACTTTGCATTTTTGACCTTGAAACAACAGGAACCAACATCGGAAAAGACAGAATTGTTGAAATCTGCATCTTAAAAGTAAATCCTGATGCCTCCAGAGAAAGCAAAACATGGCGCGTCAACCCGGAAATGCTTATTCCTAAAGAAACCAGTGAGATCCACGGAATTTATGATGAAGACGTTAAGGATGCTCCTACCTTCAGAGACATTGCTTCTAAAATTATGGAAATGATTACCGGAAGTGATCTGGGAGGATTTAACTCCAACAGATTTGATGTTCCGCTTTTGGCTGAAGAACTTTTACGAGTAGGAATGGATTTTGATCTGAGTAAATTCAGATTGGTAGATGCACAGACTATTTTCCATAAAAAAGAACCTAGAAACTTAGGCGCTGCTTACCAGTTTTACTGTGGAAAAACATTGGAAAATGCCCATTCTGCGGAAGCTGATGTAATGGCAACCTTTGAAGTTCTGGATGCACAAGTAGGAAAATATGATGATATTCCGAATGAGATAGCACCGCTAAGCGAGTTTACATTCCATAATAAGAATGCAGATCTTGCCGGATTTATCGGATATAACGAAAAAATGGAAGAAGTCTTCAACTTTGGAAAATATAAAGGCCAGGGTGTGAAAGCTGTATTTCAAAAAGATTTAGGATATTTCGGATGGCTTCAGAATGCTGACTTTCCGTTGTATACGAAGAAGGTTTTTACAAAAATTCAACTCTCAAGCAGATTTTAAATATGTCTGATCTCGTTCGTTTTAAATTTTATGAAACTGCCCTTGAAGCTAACAGGGACAAGCAGATATTGGCTGAAAATGATATCAACAGCTTCATTGCGAATGAACAGCTAATCCAATCGGATTGGCTTCTGTCGCAGGCCGTAGGCGGTATACAGCTTCAGGTATTTGAAGAAGATCTGGAAAAAGCCAAACAAGCATTACAGGATTATAAGGATAATGAACAGTATTCGCTGGAAGTAGAACACACTATTGAAGATCCTGAGTTTGATTTTGTATGTCCAAAATGTGGTTCTAATCATATTTACAGAGATGACAGCGCAACCAGTTTCTTTGGAATTTCTTTTCTGACGAGTCATAAATTCAAATGTTATTATTGCGGGAATGAATTCACCCATTAATCAATAAGAATTAATACACTTTACCCCATCTGATAAAAGATTACTTCGTTTCTTGCAATGGCGAAGTCAAAAAAATAAATAAAAAGAGTTATGAAAATTATCTGCATAGGAAGAAACTATAGTGAGCATGCAAAAGAATTAGGGAACGAAATTCCTGAGAATCCTGTTATCTTTATGAAGCCTGATACAGCGGTTCTGAAAGGAAATGATTTTTATATTCCAGAATTCTCAAATGATATTCACTACGAGCTTGAAGTGGTATTAAAAATTTCCAAGGGAGGAAAATATATTCAGAAAGAAACAGCAAACAAGCATTATGAAGAAATAGGTCTGGGAATAGATTTCACAGCCAGAGATCTTCAGAGTGAGCTAAAATCAAAGGGACTTCCGTGGGAGCTTGCCAAAGGTTTTGATGGTTCTGCTGTGGTAAGCAGTTTCTTTAAAAAAGAAAGTTTTACTCTTGATAATCTTCAGTTTTCATTATTAAAGAACAAAGAAAAGGTACAGGATGGTAACACAAAAGATATGATGTTCAATTTTGATGATATCATTGCTTTTGTTTCTCAGTATTTTACATTAAGAGTGGGTGACCTTATCTTCACCGGAACTCCAAAAGGAGTTGGAAAGGTAGAAGAAAATGATATTCTGGAGGCTTATCTCGAAGAGGAAAAAATCCTTGATATCCGAATATTATAAGTATTTAACATCAGAGTTTGGCAAATTTTCCCTATCTTTAGGTAACAAAATTAGAGGTTATGATAAATATTGTATTACCCGTAGATTTTGGGGACAAGACAGACCAATTGGTAGACGGTGCCATAAAATTTGCAAAACAGCTTAACGGCAGAATTTACCTTATCCATGTAGCGCCATCAGATATCGGCTTTGCCATTGGTGATATGGGATTTCAATATTTTCCGGAAGTGGAAGCCAATGAAATCAGAGAAGAACTGGTACAGCTTAATAAAATTGAGCAAAGAATCATCGCTCATGATATTGATTGTGAGCACCTTTTAAAACAAGGGCTTGCCAAAGATATTATCCTGGAACATGCAAAGGAAAAAAATGCAGATTATATTGTGATGGGATCACATGGCAGAAGCGGAATTTATGATGTATTTGTGGGAAGTTTAACCAAAGGAATCACAAAAAGTTCAAATATTCCTGTATTGGTACTTCCAATTCACGACTAAGAAAAAGAAATTTTAATCGTTAGTAATAAAAAAACCGATCAAACCCTATTGTTTGATCGGTTTTTTACTATATAACCAATTAATTAACCTTCTTTTTTGTAGATATTCGGATCGTAGTAAGGATTCTTACCTTCCGTTGGAGAATAATAGTCTTTGTCTTTGTCTCCACCTAGTGTTACTACAAGTACATAGCACCAATAAGTAAATAATACACAGCAAACTGCAAATAAAATCCAGTTTAAAACATTACCGAAAGTATCAAAGAAACCGAAAGTCCATTTGAAAACTTTACTTAAGAATAGAAAGAAAGACGTCATTATTTTCCTTTTTTAAATTAACTTTGTACAAATTTATAAAAAATGTTTAAATTACTTTCAAAAGAAAGCAATATTTTTTCAATTCCTGTTTATATTGGTTTTCTTCTTTTAGTAGTCATAATATTTAACATACTGAATTTCAACACTTATGAAGCTATTGTTGCCGGAATAACTTTTCTGGGAATTGCTTTGGGATATTTTTGTTTTCACAGTATTGCCCTTAATTATCAGACTCATCTTCCATTATTCTTATATACTTTTTTCATTTTCGGGCTATATCCCGGAAATCTGGATATTGGGATTGCTGTTTCGCTGCTTACAAACTCCTTTCTTATCCTTCTTCTGACAAGTGCGGATGAAGATATCAGAAAGAAGTCGTATGTATTGGTAGGATCTATTGTGGCATTGAATTTTATTTTCCTTCCTACCACCTGGCCGATGGCTGTTTTTGTGATCATTCACGTGATTGCTACCTCTGCCAAAATCACTTTGAACCTATTCAGATTCCTGCTGGGAACTGTTCTGATTACCTTCAGTTATTTTTCTGTGATGTATTTTTTTCAGTTCACTTCCTGGAATATAGATTATTTTCCGTTTGGAAAGATGAAACCCGTAACGGATTACACGGAGCTTCTGCCACTGATTCCTGTGGTTCTGATGCTTATTTACGCGGTATATGACCATTTTAAAAACTATAATAAGAAAAGCCCGATAAGCAGGTACAAATATACTTTCCTGTTGGTCTTTTCGATGGCACAGCTTGTTTCCATCATCCTGTATATGAATAAGAGCTATGAATATCTGCTGCTTCTGGCGTTCCCTTCAAGTATTATTTTAAGCAGAATGATGAGGTTTTTACCTAAGTACTGGATACGTGAAGCCAGTGTATGGCTTATTATTATTAGCTTACTGACCTTTAAAGCAGGTACAGTTTTTGATTTATTTTAAAAAATTATGATTCAGATAGACGATAAATTGATTTCTGAGGAAATTTTTTCCGAAGAATTTGTTTGCAACCTTACGAAATGTAAAGGTGCATGTTGTGTGGAAGGAGATGTAGGGGCTCCGTTAGATAAAGACGAGCTTGAGATATTGGACAGTATTTTTGATAAAATAAAACCTTATCTTACTCAGGAAGGCATCAAAGCCCTTGAAGAACAAGGAACATGGACTACTGATCCGCACGACGGAATGTATGTTACTCCTATGGTGGAGGACCGCGAATGTGCTTATGTAACGTTTGACGAAAAAGGGATTACCAAATGTGGTATTGAAAAAGCCTATGAAGATGGTGCTGTAGACTGGCAGAAACCAATTTCCTGCCACCTGTACCCTATTCGTGTTACAGAATATTCTGCATTCACTGCTTTGAATTATCATGAATGGAATGTATGCAGCGATGCGTGTACACTTGGAAAAGAACTTCAGGTTCCTGTCTATAAGTTTTTAAAGACGCCATTGACAAGAAAATACGGAGAAGAGTTCTACAATGTTCTAAGTGAAGCCGCTGAAGAATGGAAAAAAGAATATGGTTCTTAACCAATCAGGATTTGAATGAAATAACAAAAACCGCAGATTTCTCTGCGGTTTTCTTATTGTAGGTAAAAAAGTACGGCTAGTTAGCTGCTCCTACTTTTACAGCAGTTACTTCTGCTTTTTTAGTTTCATCTTTTTTAGCTTTTTCCCAACCGTCTTCCGGCATCAAAGTCGCTACAATTCTACCTTTTGTAAGGTATTTTTTAGCAACATCCTGAAGATCTTTTACGGTAAGTGCCTTTACTTTTTCCTGGTAATTCAGGATGTCATATTTATCACTTCCGTCTAATTGGTTTTTAGCAATAGCATTCATCCAGAACATATTGTCTTTAAGTTCTGTTTTATTATCATTGTATTCTCCTTCTTTATACTTATCCAGATCTTTCTGCTCAGGGCCGTTATCAATCAGCTTCTGAAGCTCAGTAATAGCACTCTTGGTCAGTTTATCTGCATTTTCCGGACCACAAGGAAAGTTAATTCCAAAGCTGTAAGTACCATAAGGAATTCTGTTCATTCCTCCTCTTGCACCTCCACCGTAGATACCGCTTTCGTCTTCTCTCAATTTCTCGATAACTTTTATGGTAGCGACTTCTCCAAGAGCAGATAATGCTAAAGCTTCTTTTTCGTTGTAAGGTGCTTCTCCACTATACGAGATAGATACCATACTCTTAGGATCTTTTCCTTTTTTATATACTTTTGTATAATCTCCGGTGATTGTTCTGTATCCGGTATCTTTGAACATTGTAGCTTTTCCTGATGATGGCAGGCTTGCAATATACTGAAGGACTTCATTTTTAAACTTCGTTTCGTCAATATTTCCTACGAAATAGAACTGGAAGTTTCCGGCATTGGCAAATTTATCTTTATAAATATCGTATGCTTTTTTATAGTCTGTATTCGCCCAGTCTTTTTCCATTGGGAATACCCCAATAAATCTAGGGTTCTTCTGATTCATAAATTTTGCATGCTCATTAGAGAAATAAGCCTGAGGATTAGACAACAGGTTATTCAGCATTGCAGACTGTTTTTCTTTATAGGCATTGAAGGAAGCCGGATTGTAATTTAAGCTTGTAAAATAAGCATACATAAGCTCCAGGGCCGTTCCTAAATCTTTTTGGCTTGTTCTTCCGGAAACACCTTCAAAAAGAGAGGTTACCATTGGATTTACATTCACCTGTTTACCTGCAAGATAATTAGTAAGGTCTGCTTTAGAGAATCCACCCACTCCTGCTTCTGTTAATGCAGAGAATGCAAACTGTGTCTTATTGTAATCAACATCCGGAATAAGAGAACTTCCTCCTAAGCTTCTTGCAGTAAATACAATTTCGTCATCTTTAAAGTCAGTTTTCTTGAAAGTCACTTTAGCACCGTTGCTTAATGTCCACGTTGTTGTTCCCAACTTGGCATCCGTTTCTGTTTTAGCAATTTTCCCTTCAGATTTGAAAGGTTTTACTAAATTTTTGATAGTAGCCTTTTCTTCATACGGTTTTAGATCAGCCATTTTTACAGCTTCGAATGTATTCATAACCATGGCTTCTGTAGGCATAGCTACATTATCTTTCTTAGGCCCTGTGATTACAATGACCCTGCTGTCATCTTTCACCATTTTCTTGATGATTTCGTTGGTCTGCGCAAGGGTAACAGATGGCAGGAAAGACTTGGTATCTTCATATTCCCATGCAATTCCAGGCATTGGTTCCTGCTCCAGGAAGTTTCTTACATACTCATCTACAAGCATGTCACTTTCTGTTTTATCTTTGTTATTATAAGATCTTTCAAGGTTGGAAAGCACCTGAGATTTCGCTCTGTCAAGTTCAGACTGTGTAAATCCGAATCTTTTTGCTCTTTCAACCTCTTCCAATAAAACTTTTAACGCATTCAGCTGGTTTCCTTCTTTCACCATGGCAAATCCCTGGAAAGCTTCCTTGCTTCTTGCATAGGTTCCTCCATGATATACTGATCCGAAAGTAAAAGGTGGATTTGTAGAGTTGATCAGTTCTCTCAATCTGTTGTTCAGCATCGTTGTTGAAAGGTTTTCCACAAGACTCTGATTGTACTGCTCTACTGTTACATCCGGCTTGTAGGCATCAGCATCTTTCATGATAAACTGTACCATAGAATTGGTAGCATCAGGATCTGTTTCAATCGCTACCAGTGTTTCTTTATGATTCGGAAGATCAAAAGATTTTCTTTCTCTCGGTTTTGAAGGGTTTTTATATTTACTGAAATTATCCTTGATCTTTTTTTCAATTTCATCCACGTTGATATCTCCTACTACTACAATTGCCATCAAATCCGGTCTGTACCAATCCTGGTGGAATTTTCGGATAACATCAGGCTTGAAGTTTTCCAATACTTCTTTTTTACCGATTGGAAGTCTTTCTGCATACTGAGATTTATATAAAAACTTCGGAAGATATTTATCCATCATTCTTTTATCTGCTCCAAGACCTAATCTCAGCTCTTCCAATACCACTCCTCTTTCTTTATTGATCTGTTCATCAGAAAGGGTTGCATTAAAAGCCCAGTCCTCCATTACTTTCAGTCCGGCATCCAGATTTCCTGGTTTATCCAATGGAACAGGAAGCATATAAACCGTTTCGTCAAAGCTGGTATAAGCATTAAGATGCTGACCAAACTTTACGCCGATGGACTGTAAAAAGTCTACTAATTTATTATCTGGAAAATTTTTGGTTCCGTTGAAGTTCATGTGCTCCATAAAGTGAGCCAATCCCCTTTGATTTTCATCTTCAAGAATAGATCCGGCATTGATTGCCAAACGGAAATCTACTTTTTTTTCCGGTAAGGTGTTTTTTTTGATGTAGTACTTCATTCCGTTGGAAAGGGTGCCAATTCGTACAGAAGGATCCACTGGAATATTCTGTCCAAAGGCATTTGCCGACATCAAAAAGATGACCGCAAATGAAGATAAGACTTTTTTCATGGTATTTGATTTTATTTACAGCTTAAAACTACCACTTATTCACAATGTGAGGAAATTACAGATTCTATTTTATAGTTAAATTTGAGTTAAATTTATTTATATACTAAAAAAACCGGGAAATACCCGGTTTTAATATCTTAAAAAGCAATTTTCTATTTAAAATCAGCATCCGTAACTCCGGAGTTGATCACAATTTTGGTAGTTTTAATTGTCATTTTCTGACCTCCACCTTCAGCATCTACTTCGGCAGGGAACTGTATTCCATCTACTGTCATATAGCTTTTGATTGTAGCATTTCCTTCTCCTGCATTGGTTTTATACAGAAGTCCTGTTCCAGCATCAAAATAAAACTTGCCTTTGTCTGAAGACAATACATTATAATCTTTTCCGTCTAATTTTTCTGTGGATACGTTTGGAAAATTAGAAGCATCAAAAGCTAAAGCATCAATTGGCTTTCCTTTTTTCAGCTCAGCAATCTTATCAGCAGGAATATCTGTTTTATTTCCCATCTGATCAAAGTACCCTTTCTCACCGTCAAAAAGCTGAATCATTTCTTTCCCCATCAGCGATTGTACAGACTTGAATTTATTTCCTAATTTTTTAGTCGTCATTTGAATTTCCATTCCCTGCACAGAAACCGTGTTATCAGTAATGGTAGATTTTATAGCTTCCAATTTATCTTTTCCTCCTAATGCTTTGAAATAATTGTCAACAACTTCTTTAGAGGTAAGTTTGGATTTTACAGCTTCTGTTTTAGCAGATGCAGCCCCTTTCTTCTGAGCCGCTGCCGGTACTGAAAAAAGTACAGCACAGAAAAATGGAATGATGATCTTTTTCATATTTATAATAAAGTTTAAAGGGTAAATATAGGAATATTGGCGGACATACATACCGGAGCAGAAATAAATAATACATGAGCGTTGATGAATGATCAATAAGAACACATGAAACAAAAACAAGAAAGATCATCTCACCAATAATCATGGTACATTTGGTGTAATTCCTATACATAGATTTATAACAAAAAACCGTCAAAAAAAATTGACGGTTTTCAAATATTTATATCTGAGTATAATTATTTCTTAAGTTCTTCTAAAAATTCGTCGTGAGAAATTTTAGTTTCTTTTTTGCTCGCTTTTTCAAGAATTACATCTTTCAATTTAGCCATAGCTACTTCAGAAGAAATTTGTCTTACCTGCTCCTGGTCTTTCAACATTTCAACAGCATATTTTTGGATTTCTTCATCACCAAGGTGGTGAATTCCATAGATTGCCAATTGATTTTTAACTAACTGCTCAGCCTGAGCCAATACATCAGCATAGTCAAGGTTGATTTCGTTTTCAGTCATCAATTTACCTTCGATGATCTGATATCTCAATTGGTTTTTCTCAGCTTCAAGAATTTCCTGAGCCTGTGCTTCAGACTGGATGTTCTGGTTAGAGAATAATAACCACTTCACAAGGAACGTCTCAGGAAGTTTTACTTCTTCTTTATCAGTTACCTGCTCTAATACTTTATTCACAAAGTGAACATCAGCATTTTGCTGGAAGTACTCGTCTAATTCAGTTTTCACTTTATCTTTAAGCTCCTCTTCAGTCTTAATGTTTCCTTCTCCGTATACTTTGTCGAATAAGTCCTGGTTAAGCTCAGCTAAATTTAATGTATAGAAGTCTTTTACTTTTACTTCTAATTCATTGTGGTGTAAGTGCTCAACTTCTTCTTTGCTGAATCCTAATTCTTTAGCTAACTCTTCGTCACCTGCAAGAGTTTCTTTCGTTACTTTTACAGAACCTTCCATTTTCAAACCTTTTACCAATTTGAAAGCTTCTTTGTTTTCAGCAGTAATGGTAAGGTTTTTTGGGTGGTGGTGGTGCTCTCCTTCAGCATCTTCTTCCACAACCTGAGAAACTTCTAAAGCAATGTAAGAATCTTTAGTGATTTTATCTTGAGGAACCTGCTCAGCGAAACGCTTCTGCATGTTTTCAATACTCTTGCTGATTTCTTTGTCAGAAGCTTCTACTTTGTAGTGAGGAGCTTCATACTTAGCTAAATCTATAGTGAATTCAGGCTCATATCCAACTTCGAAAGCAACTTCTAATTGATCAGCATTGTAATCTAATTCGTTTACTGGCTGAGGAACAGGCTGACCAACTAATCTTAATTTGTTTTCATTAACATAGTTGTTTAAAGCATCAGAAACTTGTCTGTTGATTTCTTCGAATGCAATACCTGCTTCATATTGTTTTTTAACCATACTCAAAGGCACTTTCCCTTTTCTGAATCCAGGAACTTGCGCATTTTTAGCATAATTAATCAACTGCTTCTCTACTTTTTCTTTGTAGTCAGATTTTTCCAATGTTACTGTAAGCAATGCACTTACGTCATCATGGTTTTGTGCGGTAACCTTCATTATTGATTAAAATTTTAGGTTGCAAAAATATGAATTTTTTATGAAAATCACCCATTTAAAATCAACTTATAACGCCAAATATTGTTAAATAAAAAACCACCGGAGAATTCCGGTGGTTCAAACAAGATTAAAGGTATATTAATTAATAATATTATAGTTGGCTTGTGCATCAGTTTCACCTCCTGTATGAGTTCCGTAAATCACTCCGTTTCCACTTACAGCAGAAGCTTCAGAAACGGTTACAGGCTCATGGAATAATGTAAGAACCAGCTGACTAGGTACAGATGTATTTTTTACGGCAGTATTTACCACCCATTTTGTTTTTAATCCAACACGGCTACCATCACCTCTTGTAGAGCTGGCATCGTCTGTACGGGTTAAAGTGATATCAGAGTTGGGAAAGTTATATACCAAGAAATGTTCGTCTTTTGCATCTTTAATTTCCTGAGTAGCATCTTCGTCACCATTCTTAAAAATAACTTCTACATTATAAGTATGGCCATTTATTAATTTAACATTAGGATTGGTTGTACTATTCACCTGGTAGTCATATACAACGGGAGTTCCTGTAGCAACATCTGTAACTTTTAAGAGAACATCTGAAAGTTCTTCCTGAGGAAGATCATCTGCTTCATCATCACTTCTGTTGCATGAAGTTAAGCTTAAAGAAACAGCTAAGAATAAAAGTCCTAAGACAAGTGTTGTATTTTTAAAAATATTTTTCATTTTTTTGATTTTAAGTAATTAAAATTGATATTTAAAAGTTAAAATAAAGTTTCTTCCCATTTCGTTGGAAAAGAAACGAAGTCTGTTCAGGTAATCTCTGTAAGACTTATCGAATACATTTCGAACTGAAAAATCAATTCCGAAATTTTTAGACAGATTTACCCCTGTCTGAATGTTCCAAAGCGAATATCCGTTTGGAGGTGTAGAAATATCTACTTCCTGGTTGTAAGCATTTCCGTCGGAATCAAATAATCTGATTGGAACGTTATAAGTTGGAAATCTTGTTTGCTTTAAATAAGTATTATTACTTACTGTAAAATAAAAACCTTTCCATTCTTTTTTATTGAATTCCAGTGAATTATTAAAATTCGGAGGCATCATGAGAATAAGCGGGACATTGTGAGTTGTATCCTGGCCATAAACATAAGATCCGCTTCCTTTATAAGTCAGATTATCTGTAATTTTAAGCTGGGCATCAATATCTAACCCATACATTCTTGCATTGATCTGCTGATAGTTATACACTACAAAAGCTCCTCCCCACTGTGTATTCTGATATCCTGTAGGAATTTGATTGATAAAATTCTGAGTATAAAAGAAGTAAGGGTTTACCGAAATGTTTAATCCTTTCAAGACATTTGCTTTTACATCTGCCACTAAATTAAACTGATGTCCTGTTTCACTTTTCATTCTCATATCTCCTCTTTCAATAATGGCTGCTGAATGGTGAAGTCCGTCTGCAAAAAGTTCTGCAATATTTGGAGACCTTGAAACTCTTGCATAATTGAATTTCAAATCAAAATATTCAGATGGATGATAGACAATTCCTCCGTTCACTGAAATATTATTATAACTTAAAGATGGCTTTGTAAGAATTCTGTTTTGGTTAATTCTTACAACAAAGTCTGAATAATCTGCAGCATATTGTTTATTCCAATCGCTCAGATCATACCATTTTGTTACATCATAATGATCATAATCGTATCGGCCTCCCAATTCAAAATCCAATTGAGGAGTAATTTTATATTTTAGTACAGAATAAATTCCTGCATAATATCTGTCATAGTTTGGAACAAGGCGTCTTGCCTCCGTCTGAGTATTGGAATAGTTGTTTTGATATCCTGCATTAATTCCTGTTTCAAGATTCCATTTTCCTCTTTCTATCAGGTGATTCACGTTCAGATCATTGGTTATAAGCTCAAGATCCAATGCCGGTTTTTTACTAAGCTGTTCCGTACGTCTGATATCATATTCTTTTCTATGATTGTACTGAAAACTATAAGTAGCCGTTATTTTTCCGAAATTTTCAAACCTTTTGTAAGCTGATACTTTGGCAATATGATGTTCAATTTCCTGTTTAGGATTATCAATATCATAACTAAAATCTCTTTGGTAAATTGGCTCTGATTCAGTAAGAGCATTACGCAGATCTTCTGAATTTCCAACATGAGAGCTTCTAAGAATTCCAACAGTGCTTTTTGTCAGATAATAATCAAAAGAGAACCCTTTTTCAAATGTCATCTTCTGAACTCCAAAATTAAATCCGGAACTTTCAAGCCCTGTATTCATCAAGCCATAATCCGGCGCTTCAAGATCTCCCAGTTTTTTATAGCTCCCATTAGTTTTTATTGCCCAGCCATTTTCCCAGGTTTTTGCAAGTTTTACATTAAGGTCAGCCCCTCTTCCGTTAGAAATCCCGGAAAGAGAAACATTTCCCATGATGGTATCTTTTTTAGGCAAGATCTGAGGCTGTAAAACAACAACTCCACCTATGGCTCCACTTCCATATTTCAAAGCAGATGCTCCTTTTATTACATCAATATGTTCAAAATTATTAACATCTACATTGGGAGCATGTTCTACTCCCCATTCCTGTTCGGCAAGTTTTACTCCATCATTCAGAATGGAAACTCTACTTCCATAAAGCCCATGAATAATAGGTTTTGCAATATTGTTCCCCGTTTTCAGAACGTTAACACCAGAAATATTGGTTAATAAATTCCCTAGGTTTTCGGTAACATTTCTTGAAATCATTGATTTATCAATAGTTTTCACAACCATGCTTCCATTGTTCTTGTGACTTCCGTGAACTGTAACAGTTTCGATGTCTTTGACGTGATGTTCCAGTGTAATAACCAGCTGAACATTCTGATCAACTCCTATATTTTCAGTATAATCATTGCAATCAGGATGTTGTGCAATGAGTGTATACTTTCCTGCAGGAATTTTGTCAAAAGAAAATTGACCTTTCTTGTTTGTTTTAGCTGTAAGGTTTCCGATTTTAATCACAGCATTTTCCAACATGGTTTTATCATGAAAATCCTGAACGGTTCCTTCAACAGTATAGGTTTTTTGTGCACTTATAAATACTGATCCGCAAAAGATCAGCAGCAGGCAATATATCAATTTCATTGTAAATAGATTGATTGCGTACCCTTTTCAATAGGGTACATTTTCGTTAAAATTTGTGGGAAGGGTTAATTTAATTGTAAAATGTATTAATGATGAGAAGTTAGAGGTTAGAAATTAGAAGCTAGTAACTGGACATTATTTAATATTAATTACAAACTATCAGTTATTTTCCAACAACTTAAAACTTTAAACCTAAAACTTTAAATTTTTAAGCATTAAACATTGAACTTAAAGTATTAAACTTTAAACCCTATAGAATCTATGAATTATGAAATTGTGGGAGGTCCCCGAAGCTGGAAATTGAATTTGGTCTGTGACCAGATTTTCTCCTGAATGGCGATGATTTGTTTTACCTCATGGCTGTAATGCTCAACAGTAAAACTGAATTCTTCAGGAGCTAATGTATGTCCGGTAACCAAAAAGTGGCAGGCCAGACAGTCGCCAGCTTTCTCTTTAGTAACTGCTTTCGTCACCGTATTCTCTGTTTTTTTAAGATTGAAAACCTTAAAATAATCTACAGCATCGTGATGGTGAAAGCTCTGAGAAAGCAGCGCGAGGAAATATACTCCAAACAATAGCTTGGAGATAAAACTCTTTAGGTTTCTGCTTTCTTTAAAAATCATGGTTCAAAATTATGAAAATAATTCAATTGTTTCCTTAAACTTTTATTAAATTACTTATGACTTATTGATAATAGGTAGAAATGAAAAGTATTTTGTTACAAAAAAAATGCTTCATAATTTTTAGTTTATGAAGCATTTCTATTTTTTTAATCAAGCTGTGTACCAAGATATTCCCACTCCTGTAGAGCTGTATCCAGGTCTTCCTTAGTTTTATTGTATTTTTCTAAGGTTTCATCTGAAGGATTTTCTTTGGCAAAAGAAGCTTCCATTTCCTCTATTTTTGTTTCGAGTTCGGAAATTCTCTCTTCTACTTTCTTGATTTTATTCTGAATATTTTTCTGCTCTTTACTAACGATATTTGAAGATGGGGTGCTAACAGCCGGTTTTTCTTCCACTTTCTTAGGTTCTACCTTTACTTCCTGATGAAGTTTGGCTTTTTCTGCAGAAATCTCTCTGATTGTTTCCTTTTGTCTGTATTCAAGATATTCATTGATGTCTCCAAGGAATTCTTTCATTTTCCCGTCACGGAATTCATAGATCTTATCACAAAGTCCCTGAAGGAATTCCCTGTCGTGCGAGATCACAATTAAAGTCCCTTCAAAATTCTGCAGTGCAAGCTTGATAATTTCCTTAGACTGAATATCCAGGTGGTTGGTAGGTTCATCCATGATCAACGTGTTGAAAGGACGAAGCAACAGTTTACAAAGTGCCAGACGGTTTCTCTCCCCTCCGGAAAGTACTTTTGTCTTCTTTGAAACAGCATCTCCCTGGAAAAGGAAAGATCCTAGTAAATCTCTTACTCTAGGTCTTGTTTCTTCCGTTGCTGCATCCTCTGCTTCTTCAAGAACCGTTTTATTAGGAGTTAAAACCTCTTCCTGATTCTGTGCGAAGTATCCGATATTAACGTTATGCCCAAGATTCCATGCTCCTGAATAATCTTTGATATCTCCTGCCAGAATTTTAGCCAAAGTTGTTTTTCCCTGTCCGTTTTGTCCTAACAGAGCAATTCTGTCTCCTCTCTGAACGATGAAATCTACATCATCAAAGATCTGTTTCTGTCCATAAGATTTTCCAAGATTCATTGCTTCGAAGATCACTTTCCCCGGAACCATAGACTGTACGAAACGGATATTGAATTTTGAAACGTCTTCATTATCAACTTCGATACGTTCTATTTTATCTAATTTCTTAATAAGTGACTGCGCAAAAGATGCTTTTGTAGCACTTGCACGGAACTTATTAATATTGTCTTCCATCTGTTTGATCTCCGCATCCTGATTCTTTTTAGCCTGAATCAGCTTTTCACGGCGATCTTCTCTCATGACAAGATATTTGGTATAATTGGCTTTATAGTCGTCAACTTTTTTATTATTAATATCAAAAGTACGGTTACAAACAGCGGTCATAAACTGCTTATCGTGACTTACAAGAACAATAGCTCCCGGATAATCTCTCAGGAAGTTTTCAAGCCAGATGATAGATTCCATATCCAGGTGGTTGGTAGGCTCATCGAGAAGCATAATATCATTCTTCTGAAGAAGTAATTTTGCCAGTTCGATTCTCATTCTCCATCCTCCTGAAAACTCATCAGTAACCTTTTGGAAATCATCTGCTTTAAATCCTAAACCAAATAACACTTTTTCCATATCACCTTCAAGATTGTAGGCATCGTGGTTCATTAAAAGGTCATTCAGCTCGGTCATTTTATTAATCAAATCCGTATAGGAATCACTTTCGTAATCTGTTCTGACAGCCATTTGGTGATTCACTTCTTCAAGCTCATTTTTCCAGGCATTAATCTGCTCGAAAGCCTGCATTGTTTCGTTCCAAACAGTTCTTCCTTTTACAAAATCAAGATCCTGTTTCAGGAAACCAATGGTAACACTTCCTTCAGTGACCACTTCTCCTTCGTAGAAATTAATTTCTTTGGACAGCATTTTCAATAAAGTGGATTTTCCCGCTCCATTTTTTCCTACGAGGCCAACTTTATCATCTTTTTTGATGGTAAAATTGACATTTTGAAATAAATAATTTCCTGAATGATGTAATCCTAAACTTTGAACCGAAAGCATTTTAATTGATAATTAGTAATGAATAATGAATTTTCGGGTGCAAAAATACGGAAAAAGAAATGAATAGCCCAGAAATAAAAAAAGCTATCCAAAACGGACAGCTTTCTTTTGGATATGAATTGATTTTATAAGGTCTTATCCCGGAGTAAGCGGTGGGGTTTTCTGCCCTGCTTCTACCATAGCAATCATTTCTACAAGGGTTGCTTCAGCTTCTTTATATTTTACCTGTTTGATCCCGTGGTTGGACCCTATTGCAACTTGCAATTCATTCAAAGTCTTAGCTTCTGACATTGTAATGGGTTTACTCCCATTTTTAATACTGATTTGATATTCACAAGTATCTAGAAGTTTATTTGCTTTTTTAAGCCATTCTGAAACTTTCATAATTATTTTGTTTTTGGTGATTGATATAAAATTATTTTATCTATTGAGAAGCTCTCTCAAAGATTGTCCTGAAGATACTTTGTCCACGAAAGCTCCTCCTGGTGCATTTGTAATACCATATGTTCCCTGAATCATCTGTAAATCATAATCTGTATTTTTATCACTGAACATAAATTCACATCCTGGTGCTAGTGCATTACTTGTAACAGTACCTTCTCTCATATTTGTTTGAGCAGCAAATAAAACTATATTTTCATTAGGCTCCACACTCACCTGTCCCTGGGCATTAGAAGTAAATGCACAAAAGGGTAAAAATTGTCCATCTACTCTTGCTGCAAGTCCTATTGTGAGATCTGGAGTACCCAAAGGTCTTTCATTTCTTACCGTAATTACTCCTTCGGGGGCTGTCCCCCTAATAGAAAATGAGCCATTTGGATGGAAACTTACAGCTGTTCCTAAAGGTATTTCCTGTGATAATGCCTGCATTTGAATTGTCGTATTGGGAGCAATCATTGATTTATTGAAAACATATACTTTATATTCCGGTTCATAATCAATATCCACCATGCCAAACATATTGCTATAATCAATAGCAAACCAAGCCGGCACTCCTGAAGTAATCTGGTTCGTACCCGTTGCCCCTTTGTATCCCATTAATCTATAAGCATTTGCCTGCAGATATTGTAAAATTTCGTTCTGTTCCCCTGAGGTAAAATCAAAGTTAATTGAGAATATTCTAGTACCTGCTCTTTGAATGAGTGTCTTTTCCATTGTTTTAATCTTTGGTGTTCTTACTCTTTTGATATTAGGCTTTTCAGAATACGCCTTTGTTCCTATTATATTTTGAAGCTTCGCGAAATGAACAACTCAAAGTAACGAGATTTAACATCCAAAAAATACCGTATAAAATACCAAATTTAAAATTCAGTAATTGTACTCACTGATAATCATTAACTTATAAAAAAGGGAACATCTAACATGATGTCCCCCTAACCTAAATTTAAAACTGAGAAGCGTTGGCACTAATTCTTAATTTCATTTAATGTAATGGCTGCCGGTGTTTTTAAAATAGAACGATCCCAGACATCATTATTGGGAACACTGGTCCCATACAGAAAATCTGCAACAAAACTGTCTTCTGGCAGATGAAGCTCAGCGGAAAGCCTTGTCCGGCTGGTTTGATCAACGGAAGTACAGCTGGAAACATTTAATCCGTTATTAATCAACTCAATAGTAATTTCCCGCTGGGATCTTTTCTGAAAGCTGTTGCTATATAACCCGAAATTTGCTGAAATATGGGTGTAGTCTGCAAATTTTCCGAAATCATAGATTGGCTTTTTACCCACAGAAAGATCTTTTATATATTCTTTTATCTTGATATAAAAACGACTGAGAAAGGGATGCTTATTATAATCTGTTCCAAAATAGGCATCGTTTTCTGTACTGAAAACGGATACTTTAGCATTGGTTTCTTCCAGCATCAATTTCCCATATACTTTTGAAAGGTCATTGTATACCTTATCCCGGCACACATATGCCTGTGAAAAACCATTGGCAGTCTCAATTTCATATCCGGAAAGCAGAGCATCCCAGATTTTATTGCCTTCAGCATTGGTTTTTTCATTCCTGATATCTGAAACATAATGATGCAGATCATCAATATGAATGAAGTCTGTAGAAATATAAACAGACTGCGGACCTTCAAGATATCCTCCTCCGATATCGGCGTGATCACCCGGCACAAAGATTTCTTTCCAAACGGAAGACACATTTTCTGATTTCTGATCTTCCATTATTTTTGAGTTCTCAAAAAAACCGGTAAGTGGAAAGAAAAAGCGGCTCTCATTTACTGCGCAAATATGCAGAGCATTCTCTACCTGAGCAGGGATATTCAGATTATAAGTATTGAAAGGTTTGGATTCTACCGTATCAAAAGCTCCTAAAAATTTTATTCTGCAGTTTCCCAGAGAATAATGAGTCAAAAGCTGATTACAAAAAGTTCTTGCCAGCATTCCTCCTCTCCCGAATCCATATATATAAAAATGGTATTCTATTGTCTGATCATGGATAATCTGCTGTGTAAAATCTCCTGCTTTCTGAAGTTTATCATCAGAAGAATATCCGTTGCCATAGGGTGGATTTGCACATGTTGCCATAGCAAAATTATTATCTTCACTGCCCGTTACGGTTCCAATTCCTTCGATATATATTTTTTCATCACCAATAAATAAGCTGTATAATTTATAGATATTGGTGAAAGTACCATAATAACTCTTATTGTTGTTCAGCGGTTTATCCGGTGAAAGAATATTTACTCCATTATTTCCTGTACCGTCAAAGAAAATCCCGACGGAAATCACTCTACTGCCATTCATGTTTTTACTTTAATTTTTTATTACAGATCTTGTTTGTGTTTTTTTGAATAAAATCCCTAAAAGAGACATTCCAAAATAACAGAAGAAAAACAAGGTTAGGTAGAGTGAAAAGTACCAAATAAAAAATTCCGTATTTCTACGGAATCAGATTACATTTTTTCAAGGGAATAAATATTGTTAATAATAGCATAAATCACTATCCCTACAGTATTTTTGGCTCCTATCTTTTCCAGAATACGCTGCCTGTGGCTTTCTACGGTTCTGGGGCTGATAAAGAGCTTTTCTCCTATTTCATTATTGGTAAACTCCTGACAGATCAGTTTTACTACATCCTTTTCTCTTTCAGACAGCTCATCTTCTGTTTCAAAAAGAGAATTTTTCTTTGCAGAACCATTCATATAAGTAAAAAGCATCTGATGGTCTTCTGCCGTAAAGAAAACTCCATTTTTATCAACCATCGTGATGGCATCAATAAATGTTTTTTTATTTGAATTTTTGGGAAGAAATGCCGATACTCCCAGCTTGACCATATATCCTAAGATAGAGGTTTTATAATGAGATGAAAGGATAATGATTTTGAGGTCAGGATATTTTTCCTTTAGGATTTCTACCAGTTCAAAACCGTTCATAGGTTTCATCTGAACATCTACAAGAGCAATATCAGGAAATTCATCTTTTGAAAGTTTTCCGAGGTCATCTATAAAATCGGGCCCGTTATCTGCGGTAAGGCATACCGATATATTTTTTTCATTAGACAGCAACATTTTTACCCCTTCGAGGATCAGCTGTTCATCATCAATCAGTGCTAGTTTGATTTGGGAACTCATGATATTTTGGAATTTTTATGATTAAACGACTTCCTTTATTTAAAAAAGTTTTTTTCCATTTGTGTGTTGCGTTCATTGATTTGATACGGGATTCTATATTTTTTATTCCCATTCCTTTTTTCACTTCTTCATATTCAAAACCCTGTCCGTTATCAGAAATAATGACAGCCATATTTTCAGGATAATCTTTAATATAGATCCAAAGATCTGCTGCATCTGAATGCTTGATCACATTGGTGGTAAATTCCTGAATAATCCGGTACAGCTGAACTTCTACGAAAAGATCTTTCTTTTCATATCCCGGCATTACCTGCAGGGATATATTAATTTTATGGGAAAGGTTGGCTATTAATTCTTCAACGTATAAAACCAATCCTACCGATTCCAGATTTACAGGGTACAATGAATGGGAAATACTTCTGGCGGCATCAATCAGAGAAGACATCTGGCCATAGATATTTTTTTTAATCAGATCATCACCCTGGGTATCGAGGTTATTCAGCCATAAAGAAAGAATATTGAGGCGGTTTCCGATATCATCATGAATCATTACTGCAATTCTTTTCCTTTCTTCTTCCTGGGCTTTGATGTTTTCCAGTACTAGTTTTTTCTGGTGAAGAACTTCAGCCTCATGTTGTACACTCTTCTCTTTAATAATTCTGGTTATAAAAGCTCTGTAGGCAAGCAGAATAAAGGATACTATAACTGTTATGGTAACAATTATAAGGATCAGCAGATTGATATTTAAAGTTACTTCTTTAATTTGATAAAAGTATATAAAAATGAACAGTACAAAATACTCGAAAGAATATTATTGGCACTGAGAATAATATAATAATCGTTTTCCGACAGTTCTGCAATCTGATGTTGGATGATAAAAATAAATACCGAAACAGAATAGTAGAAAAAAATACTGGCATCTACCAGAATAAAACGATTCTGATTCTGTACAGAGGTGTTTTTAATCTCACGGATCAGGGTAAACCCGGAAAGGCAGATGATAACAATATTGGAAACCACTTTTGCAATATCGGCATTGGACGGATAATCAAACCCATATTTTGAAATCATAAAACCTCCCGCCAGCAGGCCTGTAAGTCCCAGAACATATTTCGGCCAATCCAGTTTTCTGATAAATAAACCTGTCAGCAAGAAAAACTCTCCTGCAATATAAAAGGGATAAAGAAATGATGTATCATTGAGTCTGAAGATATAGGGCAGCGCCAGATTCAGCAGTTCAATAAAAAAAAGAAAAGCAATACAATAAAAATACGGCTTTTCTTTTTGGTTTAATATGCGGTATTTTGCTGCTCCCAGCAGTATAACAGATAGAAGCAGTGCATAATTCAGGAATAAAATTGCCTTATAAAGTTCAGCCATTCCTCAGTTTATCGTTTTTAAAATCCACTTCCGACATCTACGTCCGGAATACGGCAGATAGGAGGGCATGGTTTTGCCCAGTCATATGTATTGGAAATGGTCTCTGCTCCCAGCTCCGAATTTCTAAGATTTGATCGGGTAGAAATAAAAATAAGAGTTACCAGCATTTTCCCATAGATATCATTGTATCTAAGGCCAAAAGAACAGGTAATACCCAGCAAACCATCATCCTCAAGGCAAAGGTCTGCGGTAGGAACATAGAATTTTCTGAAAATTCCAATACCTTCATTTTCTCTACATTCTTTATAAAACCAC
Source organism: Chryseobacterium sp. D764 (assembly GCF_019317325.1). Lineage (NCBI taxonomy): Bacteria > Pseudomonadati > Bacteroidota > Flavobacteriia > Flavobacteriales > Weeksellaceae > Chryseobacterium > Chryseobacterium sp. D764. Next base: position 2,332,999 of record NZ_CP079219.1, read on the forward strand.
TCCATACCTTCGTTTCTCCAACGTTCAATAGCTGATACTGCTATATCCTGCTCAAGAATAGGTGTATTGGAAACCGGGAATCCCATATTAGCATTCTTCTCTGTGCTTTGAAGATTTTTAGAAAGAACAGCATTTCTAACAATAGTGTATTCCTGAATCTCCTGCAGTCTCAAGTCTCTGTCAAGCTCGGTAAGGAAACTGTACGGATATTCTTTAACGTCTATTTTTACCCCTTCGTTATTCATAGGGTAAAAAATAAGAATCAGACGATCTCTATAAACTCCTACTGCTGCACAAAAGTCTTTATAGTCCTTGAACTCCTTCATCCACTCAAGGTGTTCACTGGAAATATTAAAAACATAGTTGGTAGGAATCAGCTTTTGAATTTTGGAAAAGTCAGAGAAGTACGCTTTCCATTCGTTTGATGCTGCTTTGCATTCTTCTACAGGCAGCATATAGTCTACAATGTTTAATGTTGACATAAGCATAGTTTTTAGTTCTATAAAAATATATAAACTAAACATGCTACGCAAGTAAGATTTTAATTAATAATTTTTCACTGTAATATGATAACAGCTCTGTTGTCTTTCTTTAATGTAATATATTCTACCGATATTTTGATAATACTTTAAAACTTTCTCCAGAGCGATTTCCATTTTCGGATTGTACTTCAAAACATTGTTGAATCTTACATAAGAAATGTCAAAAGAGTTACCATAATTGTGAGAACTAATCCCTAGTGAGGCATTAGAATTTACTCTTCTCAACCGGCATTGGTCTTCAAGAGTCCGGGTAATGGATGAAACGGTAAAAGTACCTCCTTTTGTATCTTTACTGAACTTTGAACCCATCTTCTCAAGGGTAGTTTTGGCCTTGGATACCATATAAGCCCTGCTGTAATCAAGTCTCTGAACCTGATATCCTTTACCAGATTTCTTTATTTTATGGAATTTACCTTTGTTGATATACTTTTGTACTGTTTTGGAGTCTTTCAACAGCTCTATTCCAAAACTCTTTGAGGCATCAAGATGGGGTTTGTAAAGCGGTGTAGGTTCAACCTTCAGTACAGTAGTAAGATCATAGCAGGGAAAAGCCTTTTTTGCTGCCTGCGAATAATGTAAACTATAAATAAAGGGTACAAAGACCACACAAAGAAACTTTCTCATTCACCATCCTTTTAAATTACAAATGAAAGATAAAACATTTATGTTATATCTTTCAAAACCGACTATAATACTGTATAAATAAATCCCAAACAAACTTTACACCAAATTATCGATTTTATAATTTTTGTTCACTCTTTTTTGAGTTTTTTTTTCAGTTTTAACTTTTTACTTTAAGATTTAAATTTTACATTTGAGATACATAAATAATAAACAACATGATAAAAAAACTTTTCGCTGAATTTTTCGGCACATTTTGGCTTGTTTTCGGAGGGTGTGGAAGCGCTGTTTTCGCAGCCGGTGTTCCCGACATTGGCATCGGACTTTTAGGAGTTGCTTTGGCATTTGGTCTTACTGTTCTTACGATGGCTTACGCTGTAGGTCATATTTCAGGAGGACACTTTAATCCGGCAGTTTCTTTTGGACTTTTAGCCGGGGGAAGATTTCCTGCCAAAGATCTTATTCCTTACATCGTAGCCCAGTGTCTGGGAGCCATTGTAGCAGCAGGATGTCTGTATACAATCCTAAATGGTGCAGGAGCGGTAGAATTCTCAAAACCCGGAGATTTTGCCACGAACTTTTACGGAGAAGCCGTTTACAACGGAAAAGCTTTCAGTATGGGAGCTGCGTTCCTGGCTGAGTTTTTATTAACTGCCTTTTTCCTTATTGTGATCATGGGAGCTACAGATAAATGGGCCAACGGTAAATTTGCCGGTCTTGCTATCGGTCTTGCTCTTACTTTGATTCACCTGATTTCTATTCCTATTACAAATACTTCAGTAAACCCTGCAAGATCACTTTCACAGGCTGTCTTCATGGGAGGAATTGCCATGTCACAGCTTTGGCTGTTCTGGGTAGCTCCTATTTTAGGAGGAGTTGTAGGAGGATTGATTTACAAGTTCTTGCTTCAGAGAGACACCGCAGAAATTGCAGATTAATTTTAAAATCATATTCAATGATAAAATCCTGTCAGGCGGCAGGATTTTTTTATTTTATGATCACAAATACACTATTCTAAATTTTTAATATAGAAAATTGAACTTTGCATTAAAATTATATCATTTTATTTACCAGAATCTCCTGGCTTTATTTCAGTTTTTTGATATCAAAAGGATTTTTGAAGATCAGTTCTTCATGCTTTCCTTTGATCTCCATTTTACGCTGAAGAAGATTGAGCGCCATTTTCCTTATAAAAAAATCTTTATCATTCAGTTTCCAGTAAGAATCTTCATGAAGTTTTTTGGGTGGGCGGATCAGATAAAATTCGGTTTCCCAGGTGTCTGCGTTATGGTAAAATTCAATAATTCCACAGTGTTCGGGGATAAGGGCAGCATCTATCATTCCCATCGGAAGTAAAAAGCTAAAAGAATTACACATATAATCTCCACAGGAAATTTTATCGTGCTTCAAAAATTTTTCTCCGGTATCTTTATTGAGATATGATTTTTTGAAATCATTTTTAAAATCACTTTTCGAAAACTTAATCTCGATTTCATGACTTCCCCCTTCTGAATCTATGATCAGAATATCTGCTTCCCAATCGGCCTGAAAATAATTGGTCAGTACGATTTCTTTTTCAAAATCGCAATGGGAATGGATATAGGCGTGTATGAGTTCTTCTATTTTGATCATTGTTAAAATATAAACACAATGTTTACAAAGTTCTTTATTTACTTGCTGTTTAATGTTCGCAAAGACGTTTCACTCAGCAAAAGTCGCAAGCTATTTATTATGATACAAAATTGACAAGCAAAGCGAATTGACTATTCACAATTGTCTTGTTATATTCAAAGCATTAGCTAACCAGCAGACTGCATCCTCTGATATCAGAATGATCTATTCTTCCCAGTACCTGAAATTTATTACCTGTAATTTTACCTAAATCCTGCGTCGCAATAAAAGAGCAGGAATGGGTATTGGCAAGATCAATGATATTAATAGCTCCGGTTTTTCCTTCTTTTTCATAGGCCAGAGGATCTTCTGCATTCCGAACCATGATTCTCATCCAGTTAGGACATACATATTCATTATTCCCAAGGGAATACGCTTGTGAAAGCAACTCTGTCATGGAGTATTCTGAGTAGATTTTATCTGTTTTGAGACCGTCCTTTAAGATTTTCAACAATTCATCTTTCGTCATTTCTTCTTTTCTGCCTTTCATTCCTCCGGTTTCAATCACTATTAAATTTTCAAGAAAATTCAGAGATTCTTCGCTTCTTTCGGAATGACAGTAATCCAGGAAGTCAAGAAGAGCAAAGGAAACTCCGAAAAGAATGACTTTTTTATCCTGAAGTTTATTCAATAACTCAAAAAGATCAGAATGGTTATAAAGGAAATATCCGTTTTCAGGTTTGGCAGATTTTTTCATCAGATAATCTACCATATAGATCAATGACGAATGCTGTTTTTCCAGATAACTTGGAAGTAAACCCAGGAAAATAAAGTCTTCCGGTTTCCCAATAAACTGTTCAAAACTTTTATAAATACTTTCTTCATAAAGTTCCGGATCTGCAATGAAATGTTTTGACAGATTCATCTGCGTTGTTCCTGAACTCTGAAAAAACAGATCGGTTGTTACATTCTTATCCAGAATCTGATGATTTTTGAACATTTCGATAGGCAAAAACGGAATCTTCACCAAACTATCCACCTCATCAGGATTAACATTCAGAAAGTCGATGAATTTCCTGTATATTTCAACATTTTCATATTGATAGCGAAATGTTTTCAATGATGCATTCAGGAAATCCTGTTCAGTCTGTATATTGAATATATTTTTTAATTCCATAATCTTTTGAGCGCCTTATCACTTCAGTATAAAGCAATTATAAAGATAAAATATTGATATTTAATATTTTTTTAATCTACAAATTACATTTTGGTAAGCTTCTTGCACATACCACAATGGAATATGGATTAAAAACAAGAATGGGTTTCGGCCCGTTCGAAAGTTACCTCTTTTTGGGGGTAATTTTTTTTGCTTTATTTTTCAAAAGTCTTCAGTTCAAAATCCTTTTCAAAAACCCCATAGGTAAAATAGGAAATCCAGTCTCCAAGGTTGATATATTTTGAATTCTGCTCCAGATCAAGCACCATTGGGAGATGTCTGTGTCCATAGATGAAATAGTCTATCTTCTCTGACTTCAGTTTTTCTTTGGAATAAATGATCAGAAATTCTTTATCTTCTCCCAGAAATGCTTTGTCTTCTTCTCCGGAGATCATTTTATTTTTTTGAGAAAGGTATAATGCAACTTTCATCGCAATATCGGGATGAAGCCATTTGAAGAACCATTGTGCCACCGGATTTGTGAATAATTTTTTCATTCTCTTATATCCTTTGTCACCAGGTCCCAGCCCGTCTCCATGGGCCAGCAAAAACTGCTTTCCTCCCATTTCAAAATATTGTTTCTGATAAAAAACAGTACAGCCAATCTCCTCTTCCAGATAATCTTTCATCCACAGATCATGGTTTCCGACAAAGAAATAAATATGAATTCCTCTGTCTTTAAGTTCTGCAATTTTTCCGAGTACCCGGATATACCCTTTGGGAACCACATGTTTCCACTCATGCCAGAAGTCAAAAAGATCGCCCATTAAAAACAAAACCTGAGCATCTTCTTTGATCTCATTCATCCAGCGTATAAATTTTTCTTCACGCACTTTGCTCTCACTTGGAGTGGGAGCTCCAAAATGCTGATCTGAAGCGAAATATACTTTTTTTCCAGGTTCTAAATTAATTGTTGTCTTTAACACTTTCTGAGTTTTGGGGTAAATTATTAATTATCTTCTGCAAACCATTCTCCATAAGAGTTTTCTGTCTCATGAAGTTTAAGATAGGCTAAAGAAATTCCATCAGGAAGTTTTGATTTTACTTTAGCAGCAATAGCATACAACATGTTTTCACAGGTTGGCTGGAAACTGCAATAGATTACTTTATGCCCTTTCTGTTCCAGGTCATCTCCCAATTCTTTGTGTGGAGACAGAGCATTTACAAGAACCGCATGGTCCCATACATCTACAATTTCGGAATTTACGATACTTTTGATATCTCCGAAATCTACCACCATTCCATTTTTAGGATTTTCAATATCATTGATCGGTTTTCCTTTCACTGTTACAAACAGCTTATAGGAATGTCCATGCATATTTTTACACTTCCCATCGTAGTTGTAAAGCACGTGAGCTGTTTCAAATGTAAAAATTTTTGTAATACGTATCATACTGCAAAGATATAATAAAACGGCCTAACTTGGAAAGCCAGACCGTCTATAAATTGATTCACAAAATCTATTGAAATTCTCAGGATTTAATCTGTAGATAAGTGTTCTGCGGCATTTGTATGTTTTATAAAAATTATTCCATCAAAACATTCGTTTAACTTAAGGGGTTCTGTGATGGTAAATTTTTCTGTTGCTGGTGTTATAGGGTTGTATCCCAGAAGTCTCATTTTAAAAGCCTTTCCATATATTTCTTCATTGCTGCTGCGGAAGTCTACAAAATAGTTTTCACTTTTTTTGCTCCCCAATTTCTCTTCCCAGCTATTTTCCAATTGTTTTGGCAGTGGATAAGAGCTGTATTTGTTGTTCTTTACTGCACGGGGATCTGCAGTAGCACTATAGGTTCCTAAAACAGTAGCTGTTGCCAGTGCGTAATATTTGTTTCCGTATTTTTCTTTTAAATACCCTCCCATACCATCTACCAGTATAGGTTTCAATGCAACATGTCCGTCATGTGCAAAAAGAATCATTTTTTTATCATACCCTGACTGAATGTTTTTAATCATCTCGGCCATGATAAAATCTCTGGAAACATCATAATTCTTTTTACTCGCTTCATAAGGTATTTTAAATCCAAGTTCGAGATGCTCTAATGCCAGTTTTGAACTCAAATCCATTTTCTTACCATATAAGCTGTCTACCTTTTTAGTGAGTATATATCCTTCTGTCCCATTTTTTATTACTTCCTTCATATTCAATCTGAAAGATGGATCATTTTGTTTTTCCCACATTCCATCCTGTAACATGGCTTTTTTTTGAATTTCTCCTGTCATCTCAGAATAGTCCTTTCCAAAATCATCGGTTTTTTTCAAAATTTCAGCACTCTTCGTGAGAGAATCAGTATCGAATCCGGAAATGATTACTTTGTCTTTATGATTCTTATTGTATGCTCTGATCCACTCCAAAAGGGTATTAATTTCTTTTGTCTGCCAGATAGAAGTCATATATTTTTTCAATGCCTCTTTTAAATCAACATCAGAGTTCACTGCTTCATTAAGGAATACGGCATCACCATAAGAACTTTCAAAGGCTACAATTCTAAAATCATTTTTGCTAATCAGCTGTTTTGAGATTTCACTTCTTATTTCATTAAACTCTTTGGTTCCATGTGTACCTTCCCCCAGTCCAACGATTACATAATCTTTTATGTGTTCACTAATTTTTTTTACAGCCTTAGTTTGGCTTGTAGAGTGAGTTTGAAATTGTATTTCTCCTTTTGTATTCTGTGAAAATCCTATGGAGGAAATTAATATGAGATTGAGTAAAAAATATTTCTTTAGCATTATATAATTTTCAATGGCTTGTTCTTACCTAAAGACAGCATAAAAGCCTTATTTGTTACGGTAAATTTAAAAATAAGTTATACAAATTTCTCTTCAGAACATGACATTAACTCTTCATTAACTCACTCAATCTTTACTTTACTGGTTATCATAACAACCTATTCTGATTGCTCTCCTAAAACTTTTATTTTTGTGTTTCCACGTTCAATATCTCCCTTTTTTAATCTATTTTTAAGGTTAAATTATTATCCGGAGTTCCATCAACGTTGATTGCATTGTAAGGTACAGTAAGCCAGCCGTTCTTATTCATTATAAATTTGAACTGATACGTTTTTCCTTTTTCAAACTGAGACTTTGGTAAGACCAGCTCAAAAGTATTGTTCTTTTTCAGATTCATATAATAGGTCTTATCATCTGGATTCCAGTCATTAAACGAGCCGGAAACCGAAATATTCCTGATAAATTCTATACTTTGATTTTCAGGAAATTGATAAGAAAAAACAACATTCTCTTTTTCTGTACGATACCCATAGATTTCTTTTTTAAGATTGGGATGAACAAGAGGTTCAGACTTTGTATATTCTTCTGCCAATGTGTAAGGATTCAGCAAATGCTTATCCATAATACCCGCAATCTGATTGATCACCTGATACATCACTGCAAATTCTTTATATCCGTTGTACATCAATACAACAGCCATATTTTTGTCCGGGAAAATTCTGTATGCACTCACATTTCCACCAGAAAAATGATAGGATTTTATATTATTAAAAGTTCCCATATCCCAGCCATGAGTGAAGGTGATGTCTTTATTTTTATATTCAAACGGTTTCCACATCAATTCTTGTGTGGCAGGTTTTAGAAAATCATTTTTGCTGAGATGGATACTCCATTGTAAAAAAGCAGGTAATGTAATGGCCAAACCATTCGCGGGATGTGCTCTTCTCCCTTCTACAAATGTAGATTTATCATATTGATGTTTCTCCTTGTTATAACTATATTTTACAATTCTGTTGGGAATTTTTTCAATAGAATTGGATGAAAAGACCACCTGATTTTTAGAGTCCGAAAACTGATTCTTCACGATATACTCTTCAAATTTTTCTCCGGTTACTTTTTCAATGATCATAGATATCAGCATATAATTGGTCTGGTTATATCTGTAATCAGTTCCGGTTTCAAATTCCATTTTTTCTTTTGACAGCCTGGCAATCACTTCATCATTGGCTGTATCTGCTGCAATATCACTGAAGTTAATCCAGTCCGGTAATCCTGAAGAATGTGATAAAAGATTCTTCACCTGAATATTTTGCCATTCTGTGGGCACATGGTCTATATATTTTGAGATTTTATCTTCCAAAGATACTTTTCCCTGCTCAACGAGCTGAAAGAGCCCAACATTTGATATCAATTTTGTAGTAGAATATACCCTGAACATGGAATTGGCATCTACTTTTTTATCAGTCTCTAAGGTTTCCGTTCCATAGTATTTCTGGAAGGTTACTTTATTATTTGTAACGATTCCCACGGCTAATCCTGGTATTTCATTGATTTGGATAACCTTTTTTATATAGCTATCGATTGTTTTTGACTGGTCTGCGGTCTGGCTATGACCCGTAAAGAAAAAATTCAAAAAAAGTATCGTTAAAATGGATGGTTTCATGGTAATGTTTGTTTCTTACTACTCTATTAAAAACAATTATTAGTCTTATTATATTACATTGAAGAAAAAAACTTTATTCTCCGGGAATTAATTTGTCTGTTTCAAAACCTAATTCATTCAAATAATGAAGTCCGTTTTGTATTTCTATTGAATGAGTTCCCGACCATCCTTTTTTTAATCCCAATAAAATAAACTGTTTGATGTATTTGGGCTCATTAAGATTAACCTCATCTTCCGAGCCTGTAATTTTATTTATCAGCTTAACTCCCGATTTTAAAGGCTGTCCCATCATATAATAATCGGCCGTCAGGAATTTAATGATTAAAGGAGTTTTTTTCTGACCATTTAAAAAAAATTTTACAGTCAGAGTATTGGTTGCTGTTTCAGAATGGAACTGGTCTGTCACAGAATACAGATACTCAATAGTATTAATGGTAATTTTCCTCAACTTATTTTTCATTGTCTCATTTTACCCAACTGATTTCTGCCTGAATTTTATTTTATTCTTTTTTCAAATCTATGAATGATGTTGTACTCTTTATCTTTAATGACAATATCATAATTTCCTTTATCAAGGATTAAAAAACGATGGTCTTGAGGCGTGTTGAGTTCAATGATATCGGCAGGAATTCCTTTTTGTTCAAATTCACCTTTTCGGTATGCAAAAACCATAACCGGATATGTTGAAAGTTGAGCAGCCGGAATTTTATAAAACTTTCTGTTTTCCTGCAGCATCCAACCTGGCTTGCCTTTGATGTATTTTGTAACGGGATGAATGATTTTAATATCTGTATACAACTCTTTGTCCTCACCATTATAGATCATTTGGTTTTCATCTTTCAAAACAACTGGAACAGTATTATTTACCAATTTCAAAAGCGGTTCATTATACTTCAATAAGCTTTTTTCTGAAAACTGAGTTTGGTCTATGGTCAATGGATTGATCCCTGTCAAGTCTGAAAGCCGCCCAGCCATTGTCTTTTCCCAGGATTTATGAATACCTTCATAAGCATGCTGATACCCACAGTAAATCAGATATTTGCCTTCTTTATTTTGCTGCATAAAATTGAAAATATTTTTGGCTTCTCCAATTTCCCTTTCTTTATTATTGCCTTCAGCTTCGTAAGGAAAAAGCTTGAATCCAATTTTCAAAGCATTATAAATAAAGTTTCCGAATTCCGGTTCCTTAGAATAATATCCGCTGTTGAGGGTAGCAAATTTTACAGTATTTAGAGAATCTCCTTCCAGTGTTTCGATTCCTATGTATCTGTAGCCTCTATCATATAACCCCTGAAGTAAAGAAGATGCAAAAGTTCTGTGACTTGCATTGTGATGAGCCTCATTGATGATGATTATTTTCTCATCGTCTGCTTTTTTCAGGATATATTCTTTTGCATTGACCGGGATTAATTTTGTGAATTTCAGACTATCGGCAGTGTTTAGCTTTTTCACCCTTCCGAAAGTCTGGTCCCAACTTTCCAGTGCAGGTTTATAGTGTCCGCTTATGGAGTAATATGTTGCACCCATCTGGCTTCTCCAGGATTGACTTTGAGCAGGATCTTCCACCTTCTTTTTAATATCATCGGAAAACAGGTAAGGATTGTCCTGGCTATGGGCTGCAATGCTCAACAATAGTAAAGCCAGCGAATAAAAGAATTTCATGTTATGTAGTTTTTTATTGAATATTGTAGGTTAAAAATAAAAATTCTATTTCCTACTTTGATTTTAATCATTTTACGATCTAGAAAAATTTCTCGAGCCAGTCACTTCCCAGACGTTTGATCTTCTTGGTTTCCGGATCGAAGAGAATCCAAAGTGTACTTGAATCTACCACCAGCTCATCATTGCAGTAAAATTCCACTTTTCTTGGCTGTTTAGCTCCTTCAGGGACCATAGGATAGGTTCTTACTGTGATAATATCATTCAGATAAACCTGTTTTTTATATTGGATATGGTGATCCAGGAGCATCCAGGCATCGTTTACATATTCGGTTTGATATTTTAGAAGATCCCAGTGCTCTGCGGCCACTTCTTCCACCCAATGTACATATTGTACATTATTTACATGGTTGTTCTGATCAATATGTTCTTCTGTTACCTTTATCTGTTTTTCGTACATTAAATTCATGCTCATGAAAAGTTTACTCAAATTTATCATTTTAAAACAGAACGGTCTTCGTTCTATAAGAACAAAAATTTATTTTCTAAAATAAAAACGGAATCAGATGCTCTCTGATTCCGTTCAATATTCAGTATATTGAAATTATTATTTAGATTTTCCAGCAGGCTTAGCAGCAGTTGCCGTAGCACCTAATTTGGTTTTTACAATAGCCGTAATATCCTCACTTCCGTCCGTATAAAGCAGGTTATTAGCTTCCTGTGCTGCTGTATCAAATACATAGCTTAGATTTTTTTCTTTAGCAACAGCAAAAATAGCATCTCTTACTTTCTTTTGCAGTGGAGTAAGCATTTCATTTTGCTTGGCAGAAATATCTTTAGCTGCCTGCGCTCTAGTTTCTTCTATTTTTTTACCTAAACCTTGTAATTCTGTTTGTGCTGCAATCAGTTCTTTAGTTACTGCTTCTTTGTTAGACTCATTTAAGGTTTTTTCTTTATCCTGTGCCGTTTTCAGCTTAGTCTGATAATCATTGATCAGCTTTTCAATTTCAGTCTGTTTTGTTTTAGTCAGATTATCAATGGTAGTTCCTATAGTTTTTACTTCAGATAAACTTGCAAAAATTTCTTCTGTGTTTACACTTCCAATTTTCTGTTGAGCATTTACAGCATTTGCAGTAAGCGTTAATCCTAATGTAATAAAAAGTACTTTAATTAAATTCATTGTTTTAATAATATTTTTTCGTCCCCAAATATAATTCAAATTTTAATTACTTATCATATAACATTTATTCCTGAAAATCTGAATGAATTAAAAGCAGGCAAACAAAGAAAAACCTCCCCAATAAGGAAGGTTTAACATCAAAAAAATATGGAAAAAATGACTAATGGAATTGTGCGGTTTCTGTAGAATCTTTCATTGCTACAGTAGCTGAAGAACCGTTTGTAACAACATTCTGTATTTCATCAAAATACCCCGTCCCTACAAAAGACTGATGCTTCACCGCTCTGAATCCTTTCTGCTGCAGGGCAAACTCACGTTCCTGCAGTTCTGAGTATCCAGCCATTCCTCTTTCTTTATAAGCTAATGCCAATTCAAACATTGCTGTATTCAAAGCATGGAATCCTGCCAATGTAATAAACTGGAATTTGTACCCCATTTTTGCCAGCTCTTCACGGAAAGTAGACATCTCTTCCACGCTCAGCCTTGCCGCCCAGTTGAATGAAGGAGAACAGTTATAAGCAAGCATTTTCCCAGGGAATTTCGCATGAATTCCTTCTGCAAATCTTCTTGCCTGCTCCAGATCAGGATTTGAGGTTTCCATCCAGATCAGATCTGCATATGGAGCATAGGACAACCCTCTGTCGATTCCCTGCTCTACTCCGTTTCTTACTACATAAAATCCTTCAGCAGTTCTTTCTCCTGTTACGAATTTCTTATCTCTGTCATCAATATCAGAGGTCAGTAAATCCGCTGCATCCGCATCTGTTCTTGCAATAATAAGACTCGGAACTCCCAGTACATCGGCTGCCAGACGTGCTGCAATCAGTTTGTTGACTGCCTCCTGTGTTGGCACCAATACTTTTCCGCCCAGGTGTCCGCATTTTTTTGCAGAAGAAAGCTGATCTTCAAAGTGTACGGCAGCAGCTCCCGCTTCTATCATCTGCTTCATCAGTTCAAAAGCATTCAGGTTACCTCCAAAACCTGCTTCTGCATCTGCAATGATGGGTACCAGATATTCTTTATCTCCAGCTCCGCTCACAGATTGTACCTGATCTGCCCTCAGCAATGCATTATTAATTTTCTTTACCACAGAAGGCACTGAATTGGCGGGATACAGTGATTGATCCGGATACATTTCTCCCGATAAATTGGCATCTGCAGCCACCTGCCATCCTGAAAGGTAAATAGCTTCCAGTCCGGCATCTACTTCCTGCACGGCCTGATTGCCTGTAAGCGCTCCAAGTCCTGCCACATAATCCTGGTTATTTAATTTATTCCAGAATTTTTTGGACATTTCCGTAGCAATAGTATATTCTATGGTATAAGAACCGCGAAGTTTCAAAACTTCTGCTGCTGTATAGGGCCTTTTTACACCGTTCCAACGTGGATTTGTCAGCCAGTCTTGTTCTATAGCCTGGATTTGTTCTTGTCTTGTTTTCATAATATTTGGATTTTGTTTGATTAGATTTGAAAGTAATTCTATTGCTAGATGCTGGTTCTATTGTTGTTTGTTAATTGATGATCTGCTTTTCAACCAGCCATTATAAACCAGCAACCAATATTTTCATTAAATAAAAGGATAAGCTTTAAGGGTTAGAAATTCTTCAAAATTCTCAGAGAAGATCAGCTCATTGAAAAGTTCTTTGGCAAGGTTGAATTTTCCGTTTTTGAAACGGGTTTCACCTACATATTTTTCAATATTGTCCATTTCTTCGCTTTCCCACTGTAAAATCATACTTCGGGTCAATGTTCTGTCATCACTTAACACCGCTTCATTTTTCAGCCATTGCCAGATCTGTGTTCTTGAAATCTCTGCTGTAGCAGCATCTTCCATCAGATTATAAATAGCAGCAGCACCGGTTCCCATCAGCCAGCTTTCGAGGTAGAGAATTCCTACGTTGATATTTTTTCTGACTCCTTTTTCGGTAATCTCACCTTTGGGAATTTCCAGCAGATTACTTTCTGTTATGTGATATTCAAATTTCTTATCAATCTGATTTTTGGAAGGCATATGCTTGTCAAAAATTTCTTTTGCTACTGAAACTAAGGCTGGATGTGCTACCCAGGTTCCGTCATGACCATTTTTCACTTCCCGTTCTTTATCACTTCTTACCTTTTCAAAAGCAATATTATTGGCTTCATCATTGTCTTTTACAGGAATTTGAGCGGCCATTCCGCCGATAGCATGTACATTTCTCTTATGGCATATTTCGATGACCCTTTTTGAATAGGCACTCATAAAAGGAGAAGTCATGGTCACCTGATCTCTGTCCGGTACAATAAACTCCGGAAGGTTTCTGAATTTTTTGATATAGGAAAAAATATAATCCCATCTGCCGCAGTTCAGTCCTGCACTATGTTCTTTTAATTCAAATAAAATTTCATCAATCTGAAATGAAGCCGTAATGGTTTCGATCAAAACTGTGGCTTTAATTGTTCCCTGCTGAATTCCCAGATAGTTTTGGGCAAAGACAAAAACCTCATTCCACCAACGGGCTTCTTTATAATGTTCCAGTTTCGGAAGGTAGAAGTAAGGACCACTTCCCTTTTCTAAAAGCGACTTTGCATTTCTGAAAAAATACAGTCCAAAATCAATCAGCGAACCGGAAGCTTTTTCACCATTGATTTCAATATGCTTCTCCGGAAGGTGAAGACCACGTGGACGAACCTGTAAAACTGCAGGTTTTTCGTTAAGCTTATAAGTTTTTCCTGCTTCGTTTACAAAATCAATAGTACGGTTAATAGCATCAGAAAGATTAATCTGTCCCTGAATACAGTTTTCCCATACCGGCGAGCTGCTGTCTTCAAGATCTGCCATAAACGTAGAAGCCCCTGAATTTAATGCATTGATAATCATCTTGCGGTCTACAGGTCCTGTAATCTCTACTCTTCTGTCTGACAAATCTTCCGGCAAAGAGGCACACACCCAATTCCCATTACGGATTTCTTCTGTTTCTTTTAAAAATTCAGGAAGCTTTCCTTGATCAAAATTCTGCTGGGTATTTTTTCTTTCTTTTAAAAGTTCCAGTCTTTTATGATTGAAGTTCTGATGAAGTGCAATCAGAAAATCCATCAAATCCGGAGTAAAAACTGCTTCAAACTGCTTCTGAGCTTTTATTTCTAATTGAGTCTTGGTTTCCATAACATATTGATTTTGTGATTTGATATTACAAACATAAATAAAAATTTTCACAAACAGCGAACGTTCGCTAAATTTATTCAAAAATTATTATGCGAATAATCGCATCTAATTATTTATATTTGAGTAATGAATTCAGAAAGTGACTTTATCAAAACAGTTTTCGGGTTAAAACTGAAACAGCAGAGACAAAAGAAAAACTGGTCTCTGCAGGATCTTGCTGTAAAGACAGGATTATCAAAATCTTATCTTAACGAAATTGAAAACGGAAAAAAATATCCCAAACACGATAAGATCATCCAGCTTTCTGAAGCACTGAGCTGTACGTTTGATGATCTGGTGTCCACCAAACTCGATAAAAGTCTGGCTCCTTTCAATGAAATTCTGCAGTCTGATTTTTTCAAAGAAGTACCATTGGAGCTGTTCGGAATCAACAAAAACAATCTTATCAGCATTATCAGTGATGCTCCCAAAAAGGTGACGGCTTTCATCAATGCCCTGATTGAGATTTCCCAGAATTATAATCTTGGCAAAGAAAGATTTTATTTTGCCGTATTAAGATCATTCCAGGAATTATATGACAATTATTTTCCGGAAATTGAAGAAAAAGTAAATCTGTTTACTCAGGAAAATCAGATAAAACCCGGCAAAAATTTAAAGTCTGAAATTCTGGAAAAAATTCTTACAGAAAAATTCAGCTATACGATTCAATCTGAAGATTTTGAAAAATATGGAACGCTGGATAACCTTCGTTCGCTTTTTATTCCGGAGAAAAAACTATTACTACTGAATCAAAAACTGGAAAAGGATCAGAAAACATTTATCCTCGCTAAAGAAATCGGCTTCAATGTTCTGGAACTAAAAATACGTCCAAACACCTATTCATGGCTTGACTTTGGGAGTTTTGAGGAAATTCTCAATAACTTTTATGCTTCTTATTTTGCAGGGGCTTTATTAATTTCAAAAGAGCCTGTCATTGAGAAGACATCAGAATTTTTTCAGCACAATACATGGGAATCTGAAAATTTTGAAAATCTTATTAACAGTTTTACCCGTTCCCCTGAAACGTTCTACTACCGACTGACTAATATTCTTTCGGCTGAAATGGGAATTAAAGATTTGTTTTATCTGTGTCTGGTAAAAAAGAAAAATTCGGATAAGATTCAGATTTTAAAAGAACTTCATCTGAACCATCAGCAGGCTCCTCATGCCAATGCAACCAACGAGCATTACTGCAGACGGTGGATTGCCGTGAAAAACCTTGATCATTTAAAAGAAAATGAAACATTGACGGATGCTCAGATCTCCCATTATAAAGACCAGGGAATAAGTTATCTTGTCATTTCCACTTCGCAAAAGAACCCTTTTTCAGACGGAAGCAATAGAAGCTATTGTTTGGGGATTTTATTGAATACTCAAACGATCAAAAAAATAAGCTTTATAAAATCTCCTTCTTTAAAAACGATCAATGTTGGAGTTACCTGTGAATCGTGCAGTATTGCAGATTGTGAAGTGAGGCAGGCTCCTCCGGTAAGGCTGGAAAAGGAACATTTTAACCTGAGTATGAAAAGTTCTGTGGAGAAAATAAGGAAAAAGTTTGAAAATTAGAGGGGAAAGGATGAATGGTGAATCGTCAATCCGCTTCGCTTGTGAATTTTAAATATGTTTTGAGATACGTAATACATGTTTTAATCTAAGAATAATACGTTAATCTTAAACGCAAAGTTCGCAAAGTTTTTATAATATTTTATAGTTTTTTCGGGCGCTATGGCGTTTCACTCAGCAAAGAAAAGTCTGTCCATCTGCTTAATGAAATGCCTTTACGAACAAATAAATAATGTAGATTAATAAACATCCCGAACATTAGCGTTAATAATTATTCACTATTACCTTCGGAAAGCAAAAGTTAATTAGTACCAATACAAAACTAAATGACGAATGATAAATCGTCAATTCGCTTCACTTGTGAATTTTTAATACTGCTATGAAATATTCGTTTATGAACTTTTTCACCTTCAATTCACTTACGAAGTAAAATTCACCATTGACTTAATTGACCTTTATTTCCTATCTTAGTACAAAACACACTCATGATAGTAGATTTATTGTTTCCGAACCGTTGTATCCACTGCAACAAAATCATTGATTCTGAACTTTTGGTATGTGATCTTTGTTTTAGCCAGCTCCATTTTACCCACTATTCCTATTTTGAAAATAATCCGATTAAGGAGAAATGCAGTTTGTTTTTTCCTATTGAAAACACCTTTGCTTTACTGCAATTTGAAGAGGAGAGCTTAAGTCGTCAGATTATCCATGAGCTGAAATACAAAGGCCGGGAAAAAGCTGGAAAGATCCTTGCAGACTGGACCACAGAACGCCTGGACTTTAAGAACGAGAAACCTGATCTTTTGGTAAGTGTACCGCTTCATCCAAAAAAAATGAAGGAACGTGGATACAACCAGCTTCATTTATTCACAGAAACCTTAGCGGCATTTTATGACATTCCCTTTGATCATCAACTAATCAAAAGAAATCATTATTCAAAGGCACAGGCTTTAAAGGATAAGAAACACAGATTGGAAGCTGTCAACACATTCTCTATCACACAATCGGTTTCAGGAAAACATATTCTTCTGATTGATGATGTTTTTACCACAGGGAATACCGTTTCATCGGTTGCATGGGAAATTTTAAATGCCGGAAATAACAAAGTGAGTGTATTAGTAATAGCAATGGATGTTTAAGATAAGAAATGAGTCAGGAAATCTATTATGAATACGAGATTCAAATATGTAAAACCTTTCAATCACCCGCCATTTTCATCGTTCAAATCTTTTTCTTAATTTTCCGGAAACTAAACCACTATGCCACATCTGCTTTTATTACACGGAGCTTTAGGTCACAGCGACATTTTCACGCCTTATCTGAAAACTATATCTCACTATTTTACAGTACACACTCCTTTGTTTTCAGGACATGGAGATCTGGAACTTCCGGCAGAGGGTATTAGTATTGAAAAGTATACTCAGGAGCTATCAGAATATTGTGAAGCAAATAATTTGACAGATGTATCTATTTTCGGGCACAGTATGGGTGGTTATGCGGCACTCTGTTACGCGATGAAGAATCCTGAAAATGTAAATTCTATTATAACGCTGGGAACAAAGTTTGACTGGACTGAGGAGCAGGCTTTAAAAGAAAGTAAAATGCTTAGTCCTGATGTCATTCTTGAGAAAATTCCACAATATGCTCAGGTTTTAGAATCACAACACGGATCAAAATGGAAGCAGCTTCTTCCTGCTATTGCTGATTTGATGATTGATTTAGGTAAAAATCCTCCGTTGGAAAATAATCTTGCGACGATTAATATTCCCATTCAAATCATGGTAGGAGATAAAGATAATATGGTAACTCTCGAAGAAAGCTCCAGGGTTTACAGAAGTCTTCCGAATGCAAAATTGGCCGTACTTCCAGACACAAAACATCCACTGGATAAAGTACGACCAAGTCTATTGTTGAACTTAATAAAAGATTTCTGGAATCTTTCTTAAATTATCTTTGAAGTTTTTCTCCGTAACTAAGATCTCCGGCATCTCCTAAACCAGGAGTAATATAACCTTTTGATGTTAACTCTTCATCAATAGCTCCTACCCAGATGTGAGCTTCAGGATAGGCATTCTGAATGGTTTCAACGCCTTGTTTTGATGCAATGGCTGCAACAATATGAAGCTGGGTTGGATTTCCATTGGTTAACAGGTCTTTGATTGCTTCAATTAAAGAAGCTCCTGTTGCCAGCATTGGGTCTGCTACAATCAAAGGTCTGCCTTCGATGCTTGGGCAAGTCAGATAATCCTGCTTGATTGAGAAATAATCGTTGGCATCATGTTTTCTGTAGGCAGCTACAAAACCGCAGTCGGCTCTGTCGAGATAGTTCAGAATTCCTTCAAACAATGGAACTCCCGCTCTTAAAATGGTTGTAATAACAGGCTGTACAGCAATTTCCCTGCTTTTAATTGTATCTAAAGGAGTTTGAATTTCAACTTCTCTGTACTCCAGACCTTTACTGATTTCAAAAGCGGCAATCTCCCCGATTCTTTCCATATTTCTTCTGAATCTCATTCGGTCATGCTGAACATTAACGTTTCTAAGTTCGTTAATCCATTCATTGACAAGAGAAAAGTTTTGCGATAAAATAGTAAGCATGAAAATTTTATTTTTAATTTCAGTTAATTGACATTAATTCCTACAAAATTACAACTAAAAAACGAATTGAAAGATTGGGCTAAATGAGAAACTCTGATCTGATTTTATAAAAAACTCCGGCAAGCTTCGCTTGCCGGAGTTTCCAATGAACACTTGTTCTTATTATTTTTGTCTGAAATATACTTCAATCGGAACTCCGGTAAATCCGAATTGTTTTCTCAACTGATTTTCAGTAAATCTTTTATAAGGTTCTTTCACATACTGTGGAAGGTTACAGAAAAACACAAACTGTGGTGACGGCGTAGGAAGCTGAACACAATATTTGATTTTAATATACTTCCCTTTCAATGCAGGTGGTGGCGTATTTTCGAAGATTGGAAGCATTACTTCATTCAGTTTTGAAGTTTTAATTTTCTTCTTACGGTCTTCATAAACCTCCATGGCTACTTCTACAGCCTTTAAGATTCTCTGCTTCGTTAAAGCTGAAACAAATAGGATTGGAATATCCTGGAACTGACCGATTTTATCTTTGATTGATTGTTCAAAATCACGCATTGTATTGGTCTGCTTGTCTTCAATCAAATCCCATTTATTCACAAGGATTACAATTCCTTTTCTGTTTTTCTGAGCCAGTCCGAAAATGTTCATATCCTGAGATTCCCATCCTTGTGTAGCATCCACCATAATGATTACTACGTCAGAATACTCGATAGAACGGATAGATCTCATTACAGAATAGAATTCAAGATCTTCGTTTACCTTAGATTTCCTTCTCATCCCTGCAGTATCTACCAATACAAATTCATGTCCGAATTTGTTATATAAAGTCTGGATACTGTCTCTTGTAGTTCCTGCAATATCCGTTACGATATTTCTTTCAACATCCAATAAAGCATTTGTCATTGTAGATTTTCCTACGTTCGGACGGCCGGCAATAGTGATTTTAGGTAATCCTTCGAAAGGATCTTTATATTCTGTTGTTGGAAAGTCTCTAACGATATCGTCTAAGATTTCTCCTGTTCCTGAACCGGTAGCAGAAGAAAGAGTGTAATATTTATCAATTCCTAACTGGTAGAATTCTGTTGCCGGAAGTTCTTCTTTTGCAGAATCTACTTTATTGATAACGATATAAATCGGTTTATTGGATCTTCTTAATAAACTGTAAATTTCGTAATCTGTATCAGTAAGTCCCTCTTCCACGTTCATCATAAAGATAATGGAAGTAGCCTCTTCTACAGCCAATTGTACCTGCTTACGGATTTCTTCTTCAAAGATATCATCTGTACCTACATCATAACCTCCGGTATCAATTACAGTAAAATCTACCCCGTTCCAGTCTGATTTTCCGTAGTGACGGTCTCTGGTAACACCGGCTGTAGAATCTACAATAGCTTCTCTTCTTTCTAATAAACGATTAAAAAGCGTGGATTTTCCTACGTTTGGACGTCCAACGATTGCGACAATATTTGACATAAAAAATGTTTAATAATCCTTCTGCTTATGCTCAGGATATGTTATTAATGGGTTACTCCAACTTTTGGAGCCCAATTTTTTGCAAAGATAAGATTTTATTATTTAACGAGGCTTTTAAGGATGGGAGCTGGAAGAAGAAGGCTGGAAGTTGCTATTCACCGGATAAAATATCATGTTCGTTAAGATTAAAATTGAACTGACAACATCTGTGAGTCTCCTATTTCAGGCTAAAGCATATTTTTTTGAAGATTTTTATCAGAAAATAATTATTTGGCAATCAATACATAAAGCAATTGCCCATGTATTATGTTAATTAATCTTTAATTTTGATTTTCATATTTAAAATAAATTCTATAATTTCGCAACATAGAAACAGACCTATAGTGTAACGGTAGCACTCCGGTTTTTGGTACCGTCAGTCGGGGTTCGAATCCCTGTGGGTCTACAAACCATCCTTTTTTAAGGATGGTTTTTGTTTTTTATATCTTTATGACAAATTCTTAAATTGTAATCCCGATCACGAATAACGACAGAACAGACCTATTTTTTTAATCCAGCACTCAAAAAAACTGAGTAAAATGACAGAATCAGAATTAAAAAACATCATGGAAGTATGTAATAAAGCTACCCCATCTCCATGGACATCATATATTGAAGGCAGAGATTTCGATTCCGGATCCAGTTTTATAATGACTGGAAAAGAAAAGAGAGACTATGATATAGAATTCATTTCAATAAAACCTGAAGATCAGGATTTCATTGCTATGGCAAGAAACGTAATTCCACTGTTAGTATAAGAAATTATTAAATTAAAAAGAAACCAATAAATAAAGTTTCTCCCGACCTTCATTGTCAACAATATAAAATAACAGGCTGCCTTTTCAAGACAGCCTGTTATTTTATATGATTAAAAAAGATTAAACCAGATCAAACCTATCCAGATTCATCACTTTCGTCCATGCTGCCACAAAGTCTTTTACAAATTTACCTTGTGCATCGGCACTTCCGTATACCTCAGCAATCGCTCTCAATTCGGAATTGGATCCGAAAACAAGATCAGCTCGAGTTGCAGTCCATTTTGGCTGACCGGTTGAACGATCACTTCCCATGTAAAGCTGCTGATCGTCTGACATAGCTTTCCATTGAGTTCCCATATCTAAAAGATTCACGAAGAAATCATTGGTAAGAACTCCCGGACGGCTGGTAAATACACCATGTTTTGAACCGTCAAAGTTGGTATCCAAAGCACGCATACCTCCTACTAATACAGTAAGTTCCGGAGCTGTAAGACTTAACAGTTGGGCTTTATCTATTAGTAAAGATTCTGTAGATACGGTAAATCTTCTTTTCAGGTAATTACGGAATCCATCGGCAATAGGCTCTAGATATCCCATAGATTCTACATCGGTTTGTTCCTGAGAAGCATCCATTCTTCCCGGAGCAAATGGAACTTTCACATCCTGTCCTGCATTTCTTGCAGCAACTTCAACTGCAGCATTACCTGCCAGAACAATAAGATCAGCTAAAGAGATTTTCTTACCTCCGTTTTGAGAATCGTTGAATTCTTTCTGGATTCCTTCCAATACTCCTAATACTTTATTCAGCTGTGAAGGATTATTCACTTCCCAGTTTCTTTGAGGTTCCAATCTTATTCTGGCTCCATTGGCACCCCCACGCTTATCACTTCCTCTGAAAGTAGAAGCAGAAGCCCAGGCTGTAGATATCAGTTCAGCATTGCTTAATCCTGAATTTAAAACTTTTGATTTTAATGCTTCCACATCATTTCCGTCAACCAGTTCATGATTCACTTCCGGAATAGGATCCTGCCAGATCAGTTCTTCCTGTGGTACATCTGGCCCCAAATAGCGGGCACGCGGTCCCATATCTCTGTGTGTAAGCTTAAACCATGCTCTTGAAAAGGCATCGGCAAATGCATCAGGATTTTCGTAAAAATGTCTTGAAATTTTTTCATAAACAGGATCCAGTCTCAATGAAAGGTCTGTTGTAAGCATTGTTGGTTTATGCTTTTTAGAAGAATCGAATGCATCAGGAATAATATCAGCACCATCCTTTGCTACCCATTGGTGAGCTCCGGCAGGACTTTTTGTCAATTCCCATTCATTTTCAAAAAGGTTTTTAAAGAAATAATTACTCCATTGAGTCGGCGTTTCTGTCCAGGTCACTTCCAGGCCACTGGAAATAGCGTCTTTACCACTTCCGGATTTATAGCTGCTTGACCATCCTAATCCCTGTTGTTCAATTCCTGCTCCTTCAGGTTCTTTGCCAACATGATCTGCAGGACCAGCCCCGTGGGTTTTACCAAAAGTATGTCCTCCGGCGATCAAAGCAACCGTTTCTTCATCGTTCATTGCCATACGGCCGAAAGTATCACGGATATCTTTAGCGGCAGCAATAGGATCTGGATTTCCGTCCGGACCTTCAGGGTTTACATAAATAAGTCCCATTTGTACGGCTGCCAATGGATTTTCAAGGTTTCTTGAATGAATATCTCCGTCTGCATTATCATCAGTAGGAAGAACTGCTGAATGTCCTTCTACAACTCCTTCTGAACCGTGGGCATAACGTAAGTCACCTCCCAGCCACGTCTTTTCTGATCCCCAATATACATCGGAATCCGGTTCCCAAACATCGGCACGTCCTCCTGCAAACCCAAATGTTTTGAAGCCCATTGATTCAAGGGCAATATTTCCGGTAAGAATCAAAAGGTCTGCCCAGGAGATATTTCTGCCATATTTCTGCTTAATCGGCCATAATAATCTTCTCGCTTTATCAAGGCTTACATTATCCGGCCAGCTGTTTAAGGGTGCGAAACGCTGTTGACCAGCCCCTGCTCCGCCTCTACCATCTCCTACCCGATAGGTACCTGCGCTGTGCCAGGCCATACGGATAAATAAAGGACCATAATGACCAAAATCTGCCGGCCACCAGTCTTGAGAATCTGTCATTAATGCATGAAGATCTTTTTTTACGGCCTCCAGATCCAGGCTTTCGAATGCTTTGGCATAGTCAAAATCTTTGTCCATAGGATCTGAAAGGGAAGAATGCTGGCGCAGAAGATCTACTCTAAGCTGATCCGGCCACCAATCAGAATTTTGGGTTCCACCGCCTGCTACACTCTTCTTCATTGTTCCGTTATGAAACGGGCATTTACTGATGTCATTCAAATCGTTTTCCATTGTCGTTTATTTTATTTTTATATTGATTAATACAGTTTAAATTCTCTGTTGTAAGAATATGACAAACCTACAACGTTTGAGTAATAAATACAATCTATTAATTTTTATTTCAACGATAGTTAAAAACTATAAACATATATTTCCGACTGCATGAGAATTAAGACTAAATTGTGGTATTAAGTTAATCATTTTTCAGATTAACTTAAATAAAAACAGCAGTATAGGGCTCAATTTAGAATTACTCAACGTAAGAATTTTATGGAAAAAGGAAGAAAGGAAGCTTGAAGAGGAAAGTTTGATGATTGCCGGAAAATATTTGATTAATATTTATAAAAATTGAAAAAAACGAGCTATTTCAAGAACTTCTAAAAGCACCTCCAACCTCACTCTTAAAGCTTCCGATTTTATCTCACTAAAAATAAATTAACTACCTTTATCATTACCAAACATGAAACACCTGCTATGAAAAAAATAATTGTTATCATTCTTGTTGCTTTTATCATCATTCAGTTTTTTCCTATTGACAAAACAAATCCGCCTCCTACACCCGGCATGGATTTTCTTAAGATCAAAAACACTCCGGAAAAAATTGCCCGTACCATCAGAACTTCTTGTTACGACTGTCATTCCAATGAAACAGCATATCCATGGTATACCAATATTTCCCCGGCTTCATGGTGGGTAAAAAATCATATTAATGAAGGCAGGAAACATCTTAATTTTTCTACCTTTGCAGTATATGAACCTAAAAGACAGCTTCATAAACTGGAGGAATCTATAGAAATGGTTGAAAAAAAAGAAATGCCGCTTGAGTCTTATTATTTAGGACATCAGAATGCCAAACTCTCGGATGAACAGCGTGCAGAACTTATCCAATACTTTAAAAAAGTAAAAGAAGATACCGAAAGAAGAATCATGTTTAATAAATAAAGTCGTGGAAAACTGGGAAAATAAACATATTGTGTTTTTTGACGGAGATTGCGGAGTCTGTAATTTCTGGGTACAGTGGATTTTGGAGCGTGACAAGAAAGACCAATTCATGTTTGCTTCTCTACAATCTGATTTCGGGCAACAATTTTTATCCGAAAGAGGCCTGGAAACTAATATATTCAATACCCTGTATCTATGGAAGCCCGGACGGTATTATCAAATCAAATCAAGGGCAGTACTGGAAATCGCTAACTTATTGGGAGGAGTTTATAAACTTTCCTTTATTGGAAAAATTATACCTGCTTTTTTAAGCGACAAAGTATATGATACTATTTCCAGAAACAGGATGAAACTTGCCAATCAGAAGTGTTATTTACCGGATCAGCATCAGAAGAAAAAGTTTATTCAGGTGTAGTTTCTCTTATATACAATTTCCTTCAGATTATATAAAATACCATTCCGTAAGAAAAACCGGACAACCTAACATTAAAATGATGTGTTGCGGAGATTCCTACGGAATGACAAACTTGATGGATAAGTAAACAAACTGGGATTGATTATAAAAATAATTCTATCACCCGCTTATTACTTATTACTTATTACTTATCACTTATTACTTATCACCTATAAATTCAGTGACCACACAGAATAAGAGTTTGGCGGGCATTGAATTTTCACCCATTTATCTCCCTGAGTTGTAGGATACCAGCCTGAGTGTCCGGTGAAATCTTTGATCTGCTGGCTGCTCCAATTGGTTTCTACCCATCTTTCCTGCCAGCTTGATGATGTATTGATATAAACAACCAGCCCGGGATTTCCATTATATCCGTTTCGTCTTGCGATATATTCATCATTATCGGTATACAGAATAGAAGTTGTTCCGGTAGCTTTATTGTTATGAATCCAGATCAGGTTATTTAGTCTTTCTTTGTTCAGCCATTCTTCATAATCTCTGTAAAAAATGGTTGGATATCCTTCATGAGTCAGGATATAGGCATAGGCCGGCATTTTATTGTTAATAATATCTGTGTCGTGATTGGCTACAAAAGTGACTGCTTTGTATGGATTTCTTTTCCACATCATATCATCATTCAGAACATTCAAATTTCCGTTGTCAAATGCCTCGTCCATTTTATAATAAGCTGCAAAATCAAATACAGAGCTGTTCGCATTATTGGCCCACCATTCCAATGTATTTACGTTGGAATCCCATAGTTCACCAACAGAAAATCCACCTACATTGGAATTCCAGGTATTGACAACCCAAGGACCAAAACCTTTAACGTAATCGAACCTCCAGCCATCAAATTTCATCACATTCTTATAATATTTGGCAACAGAATCATCTCTACCCCAAAGCCAGTCCTGCACATGAGGGTTGGCATGAGACAGATCAGGAAATCCACCAAAAGCTCCTTCATC
Source organism: Chryseobacterium sp. D764 (assembly GCF_019317325.1). Lineage (NCBI taxonomy): Bacteria > Pseudomonadati > Bacteroidota > Flavobacteriia > Flavobacteriales > Weeksellaceae > Chryseobacterium > Chryseobacterium sp. D764. The sequence continues at coordinate 2,358,588 of NZ_CP079219.1, forward strand.
ATTGTTTCCGTAAGCATTTTTATAAAAATCATTGTAGTTTCTCTGAAATTTTCCGGAAGCAACGCCTGAAAAATCAGTCCAGGTATTCGTTCCTGTAAAAGGATTGGCTTCGGATTGTCCGCCACTATTATGATTGATCACAATATCTGCGTACACCTGCATACTTTCTGCGTGCGCTTTTGTAATCAGTGCTTCAAGTTCTGTTCTTGATCCGAAACGGGTTTCCACGCTTCCATTTTGATTAAAATTTCCAAAATCATAATAATCTGTAGGATCATATCCCATAGAGTAAGCTCCGTTCTGCGCTTTTGAAGCTGGAGGCAGCCATACAGCACCAATTCCGGCATCAGACCATGCGGTTAATTTATCTTTAACAGTGTTCCACCAGTTTCCCCCTTCAGGAACATCCCAGTAAAAGCCCTGCATCAAAACTCCTCCACCTGGTCCTGCTATAAACTTCCCCTGCATAGATCCGGAATCATTTCCGGTACTGAAAGGTCGGCCGTCATGATGAGTGACATTCACAGTTTTGTTATGAACTTCTTCCTGCCCGGAAGTCTCCGTAATCAATTCATCCCTGTTCTGACAAGAGTTAACCAGTGCTAAAGCCAATAGGGAAAGGAAAAAATATGTTTTTTTCATCGTAATAATTAATTATCAATCTATTAAACAAGATACAATTTTATTGAAAACAAATTCAAACGAATGGGAAATATTTTAATTTTTAATAATAAATCAAGAAGAAAGCCATTTAAAATTTTCATTAAAAAATCATAAATTTTTCAGATTCTCGAAACAATTTTTCTTTTAATCCATATATTTGCATACTATGGAATACAATACCCAAAAAACTCAGCTTAATATGCCGGAATATGGCAGAATAATACAACAGTTGGTTGAGCGCTGCAAAGAACTTCCTACCAAAGAGGAAAGGAATGAAATGGCTATGGCAATCATCGATTTTATGGGTCAGAGAAACCCACAACTTCGCGACGAGGAAAATTATAAACATAAACTTTGGGACCATCTTTTTATTCTTGCTAATCATGATCTGGACGTAGACTCTCCTTATCCGTTCCCAACTCCGGAACAATTGGCAGAAAAACCTAAAAGAATGGAATATCCAAAACTTCAAGGTGACTTTAAGTTTTACGGAAAGAGTATTCTTCAATTGATAGAAAAAGCAATCGAACTGGAATCTGGTGATGAAAAAGAGGCCCTTATCGAAGTGATTGCCAACAATATGAAGAAGTCTTATAATGTCTATAATAAAGAACATGTGACGGACGATGTTATCTTCCGCCACCTGAAAGAACTGTCTGAAAACAGGTTGGACCTTACGGGAATAGATTCACTTGAAAAAAGTAAAATCTATTACACCAGCAATAACAACAACCGAAATAATAACAATAACAACAATAGGAACAGCAACAACAGCAATAATAAGAACAATAACCAGCCTAACAAGAGAAGGCATAACAACAACAATCATAAAAACAGGAAGTAATGAGTGGAACATTTCAGATAAGAGGAGGAAAAAGACTGCAGGGCGAAATAACTCCACAAGGAGCCAAGAATGAGGCTCTACAAATTTTATGTGCGGTTCTCCTTACGGACGAAGAAGTAAGAATCAAAAATATTCCGGATATTCATGATGTAAACAGACTGATTGAAATTCTTGGAGATTTTGGAGTAAAAATTACTAAAAACGGACAGGGAGATTATACTTTCAAGGCTGATCAGGTAAATTTTGATTATATAAAATCTAACGAGTTCAAAAAAGACGGCGCAAAACTGCGTGGATCTATTATGCTGATGGGCCCGATGCTTGCCCGCTATGGAGAAGCTTATATGCCGACTCCGGGAGGTGACAAAATTGGAAGAAGAAGACTGGATACTCACTTCCAGGGACTGGTTGAACTGGGTGCTGAATTCAATTATGATGAAGAGGAATATTTCTATTCTTTAAAAGCTAAAGAATTAAGAGGAAAATTCATCTTATTGGAAGAAGCCTCTGTTACCGGAACAGCTAATATTGTAATGGCAGCAGCTCTGGCAAAAGGAAAAACAAGAATCTACAACGCGGCATGCGAACCTTATCTTCAGCAATTGTGTAAAATGCTGAACAGAATGGGAGCCAATATCTCAGGAATCGGATCTAACCTTCTTACTATTGAAGGAGTAGATTATCTGAGAGGAACGGAGCATACAATGCTTCCGGATATGGTAGAAATCGGATCCTGGATTGGTCTTGCGGCCATGACGAAATCTGAAATTACCATCAAAAATGTAAACTGGAACCAGCTTGGTGTCATCCCAAATACATTCAGGAAATTAGGAATCGAACTTGAGCAAAGTGGTGATGACATCTATATTCCTGCTCAGGAACATTATAAAATTCAGAAATTTATTGACGGGTCTATCCTTACTATTTCAGATGCTCCCTGGCCAGGATTTACGCCGGATTTATTATCTATTATTTTAGTGGTAGCTACTCAGGCAAAAGGAAGTATTCTGGTTCATCAGAAAATGTTTGAATCCAGATTATTCTTTGTTGATAAATTAATTGACATGGGAGCTCAGATCATTTTATGTGATCCACACAGAGCAACGGTAATCGGATTGAACCAGGAAGCTCCTCTAAGAGGCACAACGATGGTTTCCCCGGATATCAGAGCCGGAAATGCACTTCTTATTGCAGCACTTTCTGCAGAAGGAAAATCTATTATCCATAATATCGAACAAATCGACAGAGGATATGAAAATATCGATGGAAGGCTGAAAGCAATTGGTGCTGATATCGAAAGAATTTAAAATTATTTTATTTAATATGGAAGCGTTCAGAGTAATCTGAGCGCTTTTTTGTTTGACTTTTGTCATTCTGACGAAGGAAGAATCTTATTATCAGTCAAATACATGAGATTCTTCACTACATTTCATCTCGTTCAGAATGACACTTTTGAGGCAACCTCAATTCTGTACCGATTAATTATTGTTTTTTTATATCTGCTTTTAATAAAAAATAAAAAGTGTCCGGTAAAAGTACCGGACACTTTGAGTAATTAAAACTATATGAATCTCACTTAAAAATACTTTCTGCAGATATACTCCACCGTCGTATTCATAAGTTTATTTTTATTCAGATAGATTTCAAGCTGCTGAAAATCTTCTGAACTGACATTAATATATAACTGCACTGAACCAAAACTATATCCGTTCACATACTCTACATTAGCGGATAGCACTCTATGACAGATCCCAAATTGATTGTAGATGGTATTCATTAAATGTTCAAATTTCATTTTGCCATTCAACTCTATTTCCAATAACAATTCTTTTTTAGGCAGGTTAATTTTATTTTGTAAAACCTGCAGGCCCGGATTAGGTGTAATCATCGCTAAACATTTTTTGGTTAAACTTCTAAGATCATATTGCGTTCTGCATTTAAATCTGTGACAAAAATATAAAAAAATATTAGTCCACCAAATTAGTAGACTAATATTTTTTAAATTTTAACATAAAAAAAAAGAAGCCTCTTCAGCTTCTCTCAATATTTTAATAACTCCCTACTCGTTCTAATCTATCAGAACCAGCAAGTCCATTGGGGTTACAACCAGGCTCTCCTTCAGGGATCTTCAGATTTTTCCTGGTATAAAATTCTTCCCAGAATGCATTCGTTTTTCCTGTTTTAGGATCAATGAATGTCATGGGCTCCAGTTTGAAAATATTTTCTGCCCTAAAAGCTCTTTCAACGAAATCTGAACAGTAATATGAATTTTCATCCAGGATGTAATTGAAGTTATAAGGTTTTCCAAGCATAGAATTCGCTTTTTCAACAGCTTCAGGAATTATTTTCTGGTATTCGGTCTTCAAACGATAAACAATTACCTCCTGCCCATCTTCTTTCTGGTCTTTGATAAAATCTTTCAGATCCTGTTTCTGAGAACCTCCTTTTGGCGCAGCATGCAAAACAAACATTTTGTTACCATCTTTTTCCAGAATTCCTATGTGATCAAATGAAGCTATTTTTTGTTTTTGAGTCACATTATTAATAGCACCGGAAAGCCCCGATTCTTTAGCCGTTACGAAAAGCAGATCTCCATTTTTGAGCAGTACATTACCGGAATAAGTATTTTTGCACTGTATCAATAATAACATCAGACAGAACAAAAACCCAACAACAGTATTTTTTCTTTTTTTAATTCTAAATTCAGACATTTGATTATACTTTCGGTGCCAAAATTACAAAATAGAAATCATTACATTTGTGGGAATATTGATCTATTCTTCACATCAACCCAAACATTTCACAGATTCTTATGCCACATATTTTATTAGTTGAAGATGATGACAGACTTTCAAAACTGATTGCAAAAGGATTTCAGGAAGCTGAATTTGAGGTAACCGTAGCATATGACGGAATCATAGGTTTGAAACTGGCTTTGCAGACCAATTTTGATCTGGTAGTCACAGATATTGTCCTGCCTAAAAAAAACGGACTTGAATTCTGTAATGAAATCAAAGCATTACAACCGAATCTTCCTGTAATTATGCTGACTGCACTGGGAACTACTGATGACAAGCTGGAGGGATTTGATGCCGGAGCCGATGACTATCTTACCAAACCTTTTGAAATGCGCGAACTGACAGCAAGGATCAAAGTACTTCTGAAACGCTTTTCACAACAGAGACAGCAAAAAGTGTCTGTTCTTACCTATGAAGGAATTGAAATGAATCTGGAGCAGAAAACGGTGCGCAGAGATCATACTCCAATAAAACTGACTCCGAAAGAATTTAACCTCTTAAAATTCATGCTGGAAAATTCCGAAAGGGTTCTTTCCCGAAGTGAAATTGCAGAAAAAGTGTGGGAAACCCACTTTGACACAGGAACGAATTTTATTGATGTATATATTAATTATCTCCGAAAAAAAATTGATAAAGATTTTGAAATCAAGCTGATCCACACCAAAGCCGGCATGGGATTTATCCTGAAAAAAGACTATGAATCAGGCTTTGTGCAGTAATCACTGAGATAAGCTAAAAATATCAGGATGAAAATAAGAACCCGACTTACGCTGCTTTTTACTTTAATCACTGCAATGCTTTTAAGTGTTTACAGCGTTTCGATTTATTATTCATCCAAAGAAGCCAGAGAAAAATCTTTTTACAGTGAGCTTCAAAATGAAGCGATTGCCAAAGCAGATCTGTTTTTCCGAAGTTCACTGCCGGAGCAGGAAATGCACAAGCTTTATAAAAACAATACCAGAACCCTAAATGAAGTTCAGGTAGCGATTTATGATATTAATAAGCAGCTCGTTTATCATGATGATGCCAAAGTGGATTATGTAAAGGAAACCCCGGAAATGCTTTCCCAGATATTCCAGAAAAAGAGAATCAATTTCTTTTTAAACGATTTGCAGGTGATCGGAATGGTATATCATTATGAGGGAAAAACTTATGCGGTAACCGCTGCAGCTTATGATCAATATGGATATGAATATCTCACTCATCTTCTTACCATCAGCATTATCTCTTTCTTCAGTATTTTAATATTAATTTATCTGGCCGGAATATTTCTTTCCAAAAAAGCATTGAATCCGCTCAGTGAAATGGTCACTCAGATTAAAAAAATCACGGCCGGAAAACTACAATTAAGGCTTAAAACAACAAAAGAGAAAGACGAACTTAATGAACTTGCTCAAAACTTCAACGGAATGCTGGAAAGACTTGAGAACTCTTTTGATTCACAAAAGCATTTCGTATCCAACATTTCACATGAACTGAGAACACCTTTGGCTGCTATTATTACCGAACTGGAACTGGCTTCTGAAAAAGATAAAACCAAAGAAGAATATCAGGAAACCATTCAATATGCGCTTGAAGATGCACGAAATATGGTAAAACTGTCCAATAGTTTGATGGATCTCGCTAAAGCCAGTTATGACCCTAACGAAATCAGTTTTTCCGAAGTTCGTCTTGATGAGGTTCTTCTGGAATCTTACACCAAAATCATAAAAGAAAATTCAGGATATAAAGTTTCATTAAATATAGATGAGTCGTTAGAAGAGCATCAACTGGTCATCCAGGGAAATGAATATCTTCTGCAGGTCGCTTTTAATAATCTTATTGACAACGCCTGTAAATATTCACCAGAACACATATGTTCAATAGATGTCAAAAGCAATGCGAAAATCCTTTTGATTAGTTTTACCAACAAAGGAAACATGATTCCTAGCGAAGATTTAGAACATATTTTTAAACCTTTTTACAGAAGTGAAATACCCAAACCGGAGAAAGGACATGGAATAGGGCTTTTCCTTACTGAGAAAATTATTCTCCTTCACCACGCAAAAATTACAGTCGTATCAGATCATAATGATACTATTTTTACCGTGATATTTGATATCATTTAATTTCTCTATTGCTTATTCGTGAGAAAGAGATTTTTTATTGAAAACTGTAGTTCCAATACTGGCTGCAATTACACAGGTAATAGAAATCCACTGTAAAAAAGATAATTCTTCAGCAAGAAAAACCAATCCTGAAAGCGCTGCAAATGCAGGTTCCAGACTCATCAGAATACTGAAAGTTTTTGCAGGAAGTTTCTTCAAAGCCATCATCTCTAATGAAAATGGCAAAGCACTTGAAAGGATAGCAACCCCAAGCCCTTTTACAAAAATAGCCGGAGTAAGATTGAAAACCGCACCATCCCATATTGTAAAAGGAATAATCACCATACTCGCAAATATCATTCCGGTAGTCACGGCATCTTTTCCGTCCATTATTTTCGAAACCTTTCCACCCATTATGATATAAAGAGCCCAGAACATCCCTGCAAGAAAGGCAAGCCCAAGTCCTACCAAATCAACATGATCATTCTGCCACGGAACAATCAGCAGGATTCCCACACAGGCCAGCAAAGCCCAGACAACATCCAGCAGTTTACGGGACAAAGCTAATGCAAGAAATAAAGGTCCCGCAAATTCCACAGTAACCGCCAGCCCCAAAGGAATTCTTTGAATCGCCATATAAAAAATAAGATTCATCGCTGCCAAACCTATTCCGTATATCGCACAGTATTTCCATTTTTGTCTGTCAAACTGCAAAAATTTCGGACGGTTAATCAACGTAAGCAAAACAGCTGAAAGTACAATTCTTAAAGTAACCGTTCCAATAGCTCCAATGGCAGGAAAAAGCTGCTTGGCAATGGAAGCTCCTCCCTGTACACATATGATCGCTAACAATGTAGCGGGTATCGCTATGTTTGATTTTTTCATTTCTAAATATATAATTCAAAAGATTTTGGAAAGAAATTTCCGCGATTAAACACACTTTTATTTACATGATAAATCGTGAAATTCATCATGTAAAACTGCCTGCCCCAAATGTATTGAAATTTTATCTTTTACAATGGGTACAGTTTACTCTTATTAATAGGGTCTAATCAATAATTGACTCTTTCAGGAGCAACTTAAAAAAGCAGAAATGATTTTCTCTAATGATTTTCTAATAACATTCTAAAGCTTTTCTAACGGTAAAAAAAGGTAGGCTTTTCTACTTTTGCACAGTAAAAAATAAAGCATATGGACTCAGATCCTTACAGTAGTTATCAATCTTAAAGTTTTAGTTGTACTCACTTTTCCCGTACAGCTGCAACGCTTTATAAAAACAGGAAAAGTTATGAATACATTTGAATTTACCCTTCGTTTACTGACTGCATTCTGCCTGGGTGCCGGTATAGGTTTTGAAAGACAGTGGCGAAAAAAAAATGCAGGACTCAGAACCAATACTTTGGTTTGCATTGGCTCTGCAGCATTCGTATTGATTGCCATCAGAATTGGTGGCGATGCAGCCGGAAGAATCACCTCTTATATTGTCAGCGGAATCGGTTTCCTGGGCGGCGGCGTTATCATGAAAGACGGCCTTACCGTAAGAGGATTAAATACAGCAGCCACATTATGGTGTTCTGCGGCCATAGGCGCATTATGTGCACTGGGATATCCTGCAGAAGCCCTCATCACAGTTTTCTTTATTGTCTCTACCAATATATTCCTTAGACCTACTCTCTCTTCTCATAAAGAAGCAAGGAGCAAAAAATGGTTCAGTACCAAGAAAAATAACAACAAAAAAGTAAAAATCAGTAACAGCACTCAATTGTATTAAGATCATGAAAAAGATAATCTTAAGTAGTATTATTCTCTTTGCAGCCTCTTGTAAAGACAATACACCTCAACAAAATAAAGAACCGGAAATAATGATAAAAGGTAACCAGGTAACTGTTCCGGAAAACAATCCCGTTTTCAAAAAAATTAAAACACAGGTTGTTACCGAACAGGAACACAGCGATGGGGTAATTTCAGCGGGAACTATTCAGGCAATTCCTAATCATTATGCAGAAATTGCCAGTCCCTTTTCCGGAAGAATTACAAAATCATTTATTCAGCTTGGACAACATATTTCTGCCGGAAGTCCTCTTTTTGAGATTCTTTCTTCAGATTATTTTTCGGTTCAAAAAGATTATACGGATGCCCTGAATGATGTACAGCTTGCCGAAAAAAATCACAGACGCCAGCAGGATCTCGTAAAACATGGCGTAGGTATTCAGAAGGAGCTGGATGAAGCGGAAACGGATTTTAAAAATAAAAAAACATCCCTCTCCAATGCTTCTTCTGCCTTGAAAGTCTATAACAGTAAAGGTGGAGGTATAGGAAGTCCTCTTATTGTAAGAGCTCCCATCAGCGGAGAGATCATTTCCAACAAAATTGTAAACGGCCAATATCTGAAAGGAGATGCTGATCCGGTAATGATCATTGCAGAATTATCCAAAGTCTGGATTTCCGGTGATGTAAAAGAAAAGGACATCCGCTTTGTGAATACCGGAGATCAGGTTTCTGTAAAAGTAAGTGCGTATCCGGACAGAAATATTACCGGAAAAGTATATCACATCAATGAAATTGTAGATGAAGATACCCGAAGTATAAAAGTCCTTATTGAATGTGATAATCCAGACAGAAAATTAAAACCAGGCATGTATGCTACGGTCAACTTCTCCACGACTCCTGCAAAAGCAGTGATGATTCCCGTAACCGCTTTGATGCAGCAGGATAACTTCCAATATGTATGGGTAAAAACAGGCAAGAGTCAATATGTAAAACGTTCAGTGACAACAGGAGAGACTGATCAGAAAACAGTAAGAATCACTTCAGGGTTAAAACCCGGAGAAACCATCATGACTGAAGGGGGAATTTATATGCTGGATGCAAAATAATGTAAAATGATGCGAAATCAAAAACTATGAAGAAATTATTAACAATCTCTATACAGAAGAGATGGCTGATGCTTGCTCTCTTTCTTTTACTGGGATTCTTCGGGTATTATTCCTGGACCAGACTATCCATAGAAGCCTATCCTGATATTGCTGATGTAACCTCGCAGGTGGTAACACAGGTTCCGGGACTGGCCGCTGAAGAAGTAGAACAGCAAATCACCATTCCTTTGGAAAGATCTCTGAACGGACTTCCCGGAATGCATGTGATGAGAAGCAAAAGTACTTTTGGACTGTCCATTATTACAATGGTTTTCGATGATGGGATAGACGATTACTGGGCAAGACAGCGTATTCAGGAAAGACTGACGGATGTGGAGCTTCCTTACGATGCACAACCAGGGTTAGATCCCCTCACCTCTCCCATTGGAGAAGTATACCGTTACATAATCGAAAGTAACAACCACAGTCTGCGGGAATTGACGGATTTACAAACATTTGTGATCATCCCACGCATTAAACAGATTTCAGGAATTGCTGATGTTACCAATTTTGGAGGAATTACCACGCAGTTCCAGATCGAACTTGATCCCCATAAGCTTGAACAATACGGATTATCTCTGTCAGAAGTTACCGAAACAATCTCCAAAAACAATGTGAGTGCCGGAGGGAGTATGCTTTCCCGCGGAAACCTCGCTTATGTCATCCGCGGAATAGGTTTGGTAAAAGACTTAAATGATCTTGGAAAAATTGTAGTCAAAACCCAAAATGGCGTTCCTGTTTTTTTGAATGATGTAGGAACATTAAAATACGGAAACCTGGAAAGAAAAGGAATTCTGGGCTACACAGACCAAAAACGTAATTATTCTGAAAGCGTAGAAGGTATTGTCCTTTTATTAAGAGGGCAAAATCCTTCACAGGTGTTGGAAGGAGTACATGAAGCGATCGAAGAACTGAATAACGAAACACTGCCACCCGGAGTAAAGATTCATCCTTTTCTGGACAGAACAGACCTTGTAAAAACAACACTCACTACAGTTTCTCATACGCTTACTGAAGGAATTGTATTGGTTATTATCGTACTGATTGTATTTCTTGGAAGCTGGCGGGGAGCATTACTGGTGGCGATAACTATTCCGCTTTCTTTATTATTTGCTTTTATACTGATGCATTTTACGAATATTCCTGCCAACCTTCTTTCACTGGGAGCCATTGATTTTGGGATCATTGTAGACGGAGCAATCGTTATGCTGGAAACCATTCTGAGGAAAAGAGAAGAAAACCCGGAAGAAGTACTGGAAGAAAAAACAATCACCCAAAGAGTAATTGAAGTAGCAAAGCCTATTTTCTTTTCAACCATTATTATCATTACTGCCTATCTGCCTTTGTTTGCGTTTGAAAGAGTAGAAAAAAAATTATTTACCCCTATGGCTTTTACTGTTGGATATGCCCTATTGGGAGCACTTGCTGTAGCCTTGCTTCTGATCCCTGGATTGGCTTACGTGATCTATCGAAAACCACAGAAGATTTATCACAATAAATGGCTGGAAAAACTAAGCACTGCTTATGGAAAGAGCATTGAAAAAATAATGCAGACTCCTAAAAGAGTTATCATCCCTATTATGATTGTTCTCGTATCTGCCGGAATCCTCTCCTATCATGTAGGAAAAGACTTTCTTCCCGAACTGGATGAAGGCTCTATATGGCTGCAGGTACAGTTACCTCCCGGAATTTCTTTAGCCCAATCAAAAGAAATGAGTGATACGCTGCGTGTCCGTACTCTGAAACATCCTGAAATTACTTATATGATGATTCAGGCAGGCCGTAATGATGATGGTACAGATCCGTGGACTGCCTCACACTTTGAAGTCTCTATCGGGATAAAACCTTACAGCGAATGGCCGGCCGGGAAAACAAAAGCAGATCTCATCAAAGAATTGGCAGCAGATTATAAAAATATGCCGGGATTCACCGTAGGTTTTTCACAACCTATGATTGACGGAGTAATGGATAAAATCTCAGGGGCTCATAGTGAACTGGTGGTAAAGGTGTATGGAGAAGATTTTAAGGAAACAAGGCGTATTGCAGAAAATGTATTATCAACCCTAAATACAATTCCGGGTTCAGCAGATCTTGCCATTGATCAGGAACCACCATTACCTCAGCTGCAGATTATTGCAGACAGAGACAAGATTGCTCAGTATGGACTGAATGTAGCAGATGTTGCCGACCTTATTGAAGTGGCATTGGGAGGAAAAGCAATTTCCCAGATCTTTATTGGTAATAAAGTATATGATATTTCCTGCCGTTATACGGAAGACAGCCGTGACACTCCTGACAAAATAGGAAACCTAATGCTGACCTCAGCTTCCGGAGCGAAAATTCCACTTTCTCAGGTGGCAGAAGTAAAATTAAGTACAGGTGAAAGTACCATTACCAGAGAAATGAACAAACGCCACCTTACCGTAAAACTGAATTTAAGAGGTACCGATCTTTCTTCTTTCCTGAAAAAAGCACAGGATAAAATTGAAAAAGACATCAAATATGATCATGAGAAATACCAGATCAAATGGGGTGGGCAGTTTGAAAATCAAAACAGAGCGTATTCAAGGTTAGCATTTATTGTCCCGCTGGCATTGGCAATTATGTTTTTGTTGCTGTATGGTGCATTTGGAGATTTCAGACAGGCTTTGGTTCTGATGTCAATTGTTCCGTTAGCTTTATTTGGCGGAATGCTGGCACTCAATATCCGGGGAATGTCTCTGAATGTGTCTTCTGCAGTAGGATTCATCGCACTCTTCGGAGTTGCCATTCAGAACGGAGTCATTATGATTTCTCATATCAACGATCTGCGTAAGAAAGGATATGAGCTGAAACAAGCTGCCATCAAAGGAGCAAAAGACCGCTTCAGACCTGTACTGATGACGGCAACGGTTGCAGTAATCGGATTATTCCCTGCCTCATTGGCTACAGGAATCGGTTCTGATGTACAACGTCCACTGGCAACAGTAATTGTCTATGGGTTGATGTTCTCTACTATTTTAACACTATTCGTGCTTCCGGCTATTTATTTTATGGCTGAACGACGTAATGAAAAACAAAATTTAGAATCAGATGAAAATTAAAGTTCATATTATCATATTATCTGTAGTATTGTTGAGTATAACAGGTATGAAGGCACAGGAAAAAGAACTTTTACAATTTGAAGACTACCTGAGTCTTGTTGGAAATAAAAATCTTGGATATGCTTCCCAGAAATACAATGTAAGTATGGCTGAAGCTTCCATCCAGACTGCCAGTATGTTTCCTGATCCTCAACTGGAAATGGAAACTGCCAATAACGGAGTGAAGCAGAATATGGGGTATGTATATGGAGCTTCCATTGGCTGGACACTTGAACTTGGCGGCAAAAGAAAAGCCCGGGTTAATCTCGCCAGAAACCAATCTGAGCTAAGCAAAATACAATTGCAGGATTTTTTCAGGAATCTCCGTGCAGATGCCAGCTTAGGATATATTGATGCTCTAAAATCCAAAGCTTTGCTTGAGGTACAGCAGGATTCTTATGAAAATATGCAGCAGCTGGCAAAATCCGACAGTATCCGTTACAAATTGGGAACTATATCATTAGTTACGTCCAAACAGAGTAAGCTGGAAGCGGCTTCTTTGCTCAATGAAGTATATCAGGCTGAAAGTGCAGAAGAACAGGCTCTCACCAGTTTATCAGTATTTCTTGGAGACAGCAAAATAGCAGGAAGAGATGTTGCCGGGGATTTTAATGCCTTCAACAGAGATTTCAGTATTGATGATCTGATTCTTCAGGCGTTAAACGAAAGAGCAGATTTATTGGCAGCCAAACAAAATACAGAAGTTGCCAAAAGTCAGATCAATCTGGAAAAAGCCAATCGTATGATAGATTTAGGCATCAGTGCCGGAGCAGAACGACATACCGAAGCGACTAATGAAATTGCTCCATCTCCAACCGTAAATGCTGTAAAAATGGGTATTAGTATTCCTTTGAAGTTTTCCAACAGAAGAAATGCAGGATTGAAAATAGCAGAAATGGCACATTCCCAGGCTGAGGTTGAATACAAACAGATCGAACAAGGCATAAAGGCTGAAGTAATGCAGGCTTATCAGCAATATACAGCAACGCAAAAACAGCTCAGACAATTTCATAACGGAATGCTTTCTGAAGCACAAAGTATTTTGGCAGGAATTACCTACAGCTACAAAAGAGGGGAAAGCTCTATCCTTGAAGTTCTGAATGCCCAGAGAACGTATAACAACGTAAGAAAAGAGTATTACCAGGCCCTTGCAGATAATGCAGCCGCTTTGATAGAACTTGAAAGGAAGGCTGGGATCTGGGATATACATTTTTAGCTGGAAGAGGGAAGCTGGATGATGGAAGTTTCCGGAAGCCGATGAATAACTATATATCAATTTTATTAACTTTTTAATATTCAGAATGCTCATCAAGGAATGACAATCGGTCGCTTTAAAACACAAATATAACTTCCAGCTTCCAACATTTACGATCAGTGATTCTAAAAACACAAATATGACTTCCAGCTTCAAACCTCCAGCTTCCAGCATAAAAAAGAGCCCTTAAATCAAATAGATTTAAGGGCTCTTTTTTATCTTTTATACTGAGATTCATAAATTCCGATCCAGTCATCGGGAGTCATTTTCCGGCTCAGCTCGGCAATCAGTTCAAAAGGAATATCATCCACTTTTTTGAAGCGGATACAGGATTTCCCCATATCGAGTTTCTTTTTGGAATATTTTGGATATTCTCCTACGAACCAATCCAGAAGTTCCGGCTTTGAATACAGTCCCATATGATAGAGTGCTATAAAATTCTTCTGGGAAGCCAGATTGATGAATGGCAGCGGTGTTCCCGGTGCACAGTGATATCCGGCAGGAAAAGTTGCCAAAGGAACTACCCAACCTATCATCCCATAATTCGTAGCTTCTTCAAAACCTTTCGGAAGGTTATCATTCACCGTATCAAAAAGCTTTTTAAAAGACTCCTGTCTTTCTTCAGGAATCTTTGAGATATAATCTTCTATGGAAACTGACTGAATCTGCATATTTTAATTTTTTCTAAAATACGATTATTTTATAAAATTGTACACACTGAACATCTGAACGTCTTTACTACTCTTTTGAAGGAACATCATTTTGTTTACATTCGGAACGTACTGAATCATATTTCCATCTGCAAAACCATAGTTCTGGAAGAAATTTCGTCCTTTATAATCAAGGCTTACTTCCTGAGGTTTCAGATTGGCAAAATCAAAAACTTTCATAGAAAATCCTGTGTTTCCGAATGCTCCTTTAGGATAGAAAGCAGAAATATAAAGTTTGTCTCCGGCTTCAACGAGATGAATTCTTTTTCCTGTAGAAGTTCCTGCTGCAACAAATTGCTTTACTTCCCCTTCTTTATTAAATTTGATCAGCATTCCGGCATCCAGAGAATATACAGGATCAGGGAAACGATTCATTGTTGTAGGCATTGGTCTTGTCACAGTCTCCTGCTGAACAGCCATTAAAGTTTCATCTCCTTTCACAATGGTTTTGATGACCTTTACATCGTTCATGTCTTTACTTCCTGCTAAATTGGTATTGCTGATGACCGCTTTTCCAGATTTCATATCATAGTACATTACTGTTCCAAAAGTACTTGCGCCAATAGTAACCGCTGCATTTTTCCTTCCAAAAGTTACCAGATAGTCATTATCGTTTTTACTGAATGCATATAGTTTCTCAGGGATATATTTATCATCAAATGGAAGGTCTTTATCTTCAGTGTTGGAAACCAGTTCCAGCTTATAAGATTCCTTCCAGCCTGCAGCTTTACGCAGTACAACGATTTTCGCTGAGTTGGTCAATGTAAAAGATTTTTCAACATAATCATTACTCAATGTAATTTCTTTGTTCCAAACCGGAGAAAGGGTTCTCAGATCCATTACCAGAACATCGTTCACATTATCCGTTTTTTTGTTGGCAAACCGGTCATTGAAGATGGCTGCATATTTCCCGTTTTCTGAGAAAAGTACGTAAGTAGTTCCTGATCTATTGGTAGATTCAATACTGTATTTTGCAATACTCTTTGTTGTAAAAGTACCTTCTTTTCTACTGAAAACATGCTGAAAGACTTCTTTTCGGTTTTCTTTTCCAAAATACTCTTCCGTAAATGCTATAAACTTATCATCATCTATCTGCTGTGATCCCAAATAATTGTGAAGTACTCCATTCGTTTTGTTGGCGTAATCTTTCACATAAGTATCTACAAGACTTCCGTTCTGATCCAATTTTCTCATCAGTAATTTCTTGTGGGGAAAAACATTTCTCATCAGCCCGTCGATATTGATTGCGCTGAACATATAAGAATTGTAATCATCTACTAACACCAGTTTATCATCCGTTTCAAGATTGGCATCCACTGTAAATTTTGTTCCTTCAGTCACTTTCGTCTGTGCATACGCGTACACAGAAGCTGTAATTAATGCCGAAGCAATAATCTGTTTAATCATATAGTTTTCGTTAGTTATTATAAATTTTTTCTTCTAATCTTTTCAGTTCAAGATTAGCGTCGTAGGATAGTTTAATATCTACTAAATGTTCCTGTAACTCATTTAAATATTTCTCTGCTTCCTGATAGTTTCCTAAAGCGATATTCAATCTGATCAGGTTAAAATAAACATACTCCCCGATTTTTTGGTTATAAAGCGCTTTCTTATCACTGTAATTCACTTTCGTCAGACTGCTTTTCCAAAGATCAATTCCTTTCTGCATATTTTCCATCGCTATTTTGTTTGGAGCATACTCTGACTTTGCCTGAAGTTTTTTCAGATTGGTTGTCACGTAGATGTAGGCTTTTTCCAAATCGTCATACTCTCCTTTGTTCTTTACAGTGGCCAGGGTCACCGTAGAATTGATGGTCTGATACCCAAAATTTTCATTGATAATATTCCTTGTACGGTCTATCGTTCTCTGAAGATATCTTTTTTCCTGAGCATTCAGATTAATTTCGTTGGTTGGAACACTTGCTATTTCCGAAAAATCGGAGAAATAGGTCTTATCCAGTTTTACAGCTCCATCTTGTTTTGCGATAATCCTTGTAGGCTGATTGGCAAAAGTTTTCCCTTGATTGTCCTGAAAGTTTGTTCGTTCCATTTCAATCACAATGTCAAGATAGTTTCCTCCTTTTGAAAAACCTGTTACATCCATTTGGGAAGCCAGAATCTTATTATCTACAATTAAAGCGTCTCTCAGGTCTGGCTGCTGATACACCGGAACCGGAGGAATATTAAGGATAGGTCTTGAAGGTAATCTCAGTGTAGGCGCTCCGTTAGTTGCCGCAATTTTTTCAACCGCTGATAGTTTGCTGTATTCTGCGGATTCAAGTTTGTACTTTTCCTGAAGTTTTTTTACTTCAGCATCATAATCCTTTAATCTTTCTCCGTGTTCGTACTTGGCATTTTCAACGTTTGCCTGATAATTATCTACCTTTTTCTGATGATCTTCTTTTGAAAGTCTTACAACATCATCTTTAGTAATATTATAAGGAGATTTTACCGTAATCGTATAGTTTCTGCTGGAAAGATCTGTAGGAAAAATCGGTTCTTTCAAAAGCTGAAAACTGATTGTTTCTTTATCAATTCGTTGAGCCTGCGAAAATTCGGAATAAAATAATGGTATTAAAAAAAGTAGTTTAAATTTATTCATGGATGTTATAGTTTTCGATGCAAATGTATAATAATTTCATCAACATTTTTTAAGAATAAATTGTCCAGTTATTATGAAATAGATCATAAAAAAGGCAGCCACATCAATGCAACTGCCTACAGAAATTATTAACTCAAAAAATTTTATTTTTTAATTGCCTTTACTGTTGATTTTGAACCATCTTTAAAGTTCATTGTCACTAAGTAAAGACCGGTATTCAACTCACCTAACTGAAGTTCTGTAGTTGGATTGTCAATAGTTTTCACTACTCTTCCTGCTACATCTGTAACCGTTACATATTTAACATTTTTGATATCAGCAACATGCAGAACATCTTTGAAAGGGTTAGGATATACATTCACTTCTTTTTTCTTAACAGATGTTTCAGCAGTAGCTAAATTAGACTGTGTAAGAGAGAAATCATCAAATCCCATATAGTACGGATCTGTTGTTGTATTCAAAGCTTTAATTCCAAATGAATAGTCACCAGTAGCCGTTGGGATATAGGTAACGGTAACTTTAGTATAATTAGCACTATTACCTCCCCCTGCAGCTGTTTGATCAGCCGTAATAAATGTTGATAAGCTAGTTGCTCCAGTCGCTGTTTGTCCGTTGTTTACCAATACTTCATTCTGCCAACCTGAATAGCCATCTCCTACCCAGTAGAATGTAAAATCATACGAACTTCCTGCAGTTAAAGTAAATGTAGGTGTCCATAAATAAGCAGCATTGCTATATGGATAATAGATCGTTACATAATTCGGAGCAGATTTAGGATCATTATAAGCCTGCTGAGAAGCATTTGCTGAGGTAAAGTTATAAGTAGATGAACTTCCTCCCGGAGTTTGTGTCCAGCAGTTCGGAATGATTGCAGAACCTATAGTTGCCATTGCATCAAAATTTTCACTCCAAGGCAGTGTAGTTATTGGTACACAAAGAGTTGTAAATGATGTAGAAGTACTCCAGATACTCTTATCAGATGCACTACAGCTGGATCTTACCCATGCATAATATGTTGTAGAGGGCTGCAGTCCGCTTAACGGTGCAGAAGCTGTTGTAGAAGTTACAGAGTTTGTAGCATTTAAAACAGTAGATACATCCGGCGCAGTGCTGTTTGTGCTGTAATAAACTTCGTATCCGCCTGCAGGAACTGGAGATGGTTCCGTCCAACCGATCGTTGCTGTGTTCGCTGCTACATTTGATGATGTAACTGCAGTTGGTTCAAAACAAGAAGGAATATTCTGAACGGTAATATTATCAATATAAATAGAACGTGAAGAACCTCCTAAACCATGTTTAAATGCTAATTGTAAATCAGAACCTACAGGTATGTTAACCGTATATTGTGTATGAGTAGTTGTCAAAGCAATAGGAGAACCTATTTGTGTAAAGGAAGCAGGATCCGTAGGGTTTGATAATGTTCCTACTAATAATGTATAATTGTTTCCTCCGGCTTTTGCATAGAATCTTACACGTTTAGTACCATCTGAAAGGTTTACAGTTGGAGGCGCAACCAGCATTTGACTACCAGTAGTAGCACTTGAATTAGTCATGTAATATGCATTGGGTGCTGAATAGTTATTTGATGTCGTTACATATCCATACCCTGCAAATGATGCACTTTCAAGATATGCCCAACAGCTTGGCGCATTCGTATTAGTGCTGGAGCCTGTACTTGTTGTATCAAAGTTCTCTGTATAGGGAACCGTAAAAGTAGAACAAGCTGTTTTAAATGTTCCAACAAAAGACCATACACTTTGGCTTGTTGCAGTATTACAGTTGCTTCTTACCCAATAATAATACGTTGTATTTGAATTAAGACCACCAATAGTTGTACTTGTACCTGTTACCCCCGGATAAGTAGGCGTTACTGAACCCGCAGGTGTTGTGTTTGAAGTACTGTGGTATACATCATAACTGGCAGCATTGCCCGTCCATGAAACTAAAGCAGAATTAGCTGTTATTCCAGAAACCGCCTGTAATACGGGAGGTGCACAGTCTGAATAGACATCTGCTGAAAAAGCAAAGATATTCGGTAAACCTGAACCAGTGGTTTTGGTAACCGTTACACTTTGTATTGGTTTTGCCTGATTCGCAGCATCTATTGCCAGTTCAATCTGATATAATCTTGGGTTCGTTCCGCCCTCAGGAGAAGGAACATCATCACCAGCTGCAGGAGTAGCTCCTGGCTTTTTAACCCTTCCTATCCCCTGGATGGCAAAATTAGATCCATTATACCAGTCTGCAAGACTGATACTTGAAAATGTCTGCGAACTGCCATCTGTAAAATTTACCACTGCACTTACTGTAGAAGTACCACTTCCGCTTACAGCAAGCATATACAGTTTGGTAACGGGTTTGGCGGTTGTAAATGCCAAGGTCCCGTTATCATTTACAGCAGCCAATCTCAAAGAATTGTTAACATTCAAATCTGCTAACTGA
Source organism: Chryseobacterium sp. D764 (assembly GCF_019317325.1). NCBI lineage: Bacteria > Pseudomonadati > Bacteroidota > Flavobacteriia > Flavobacteriales > Weeksellaceae > Chryseobacterium > Chryseobacterium sp. D764. Next base: position 2,378,026 of record NZ_CP079219.1, read on the forward strand.
AACTTCAATCCGGGAGTTGCCGCCACTACAGAATTAACAGTTCCGTCAACAGGAATACCATACGTAATAGCAGCACTTGTGGATGTCAGCTGAAAATCTTTAGCTACAAAAGCGTAAGAAACTCCGTCTACGTCATTATTTGTAGTAATTGTTGAAGAACCTATACCGTTTGCAATTACATCAGCTGTTAAGCCTGAAGCAATCGGCATGGTTTGATAATTTTGAGCCATTAGTACACTGGCTGAGAAGAGAGCGATAGCAGGTACCACTCTAGAAAATAAATTTATTGCCATTTTGATCACATTTGAGGCGAAATTTAGTAAAAATAACAATATGAAAATATTATTTTTACTAAAATCTTAAACTTTATTAAAAATGCATGAAAAATTAATATTAAACATCATTAAAATAAGCAGATTTTAAATACAGTGTGAAACTTAATGAAACACCTTCTTATTGATTCTTAATTTTATTATTGAGAAATTAAATCCTATTTTTGTCATACAAATTTTTTGAACAATGCCGAATATTTCAAACAGAGCGCTGCATATGCCGCCATCGCCGGTAAGAAAACTGGTTCCCTTTGCATTACAAGCAAAACAGAAAGGAATAAAAGTATACCACCTTAATATTGGACAGCCTGATATTGAAACTCCGGAAACAGCTTTAAATGCTTTAAAAAACATCGATTTAAAAGTATTGGAATATGCACTTTCTGAAGGAAATATAGAATACAGAAAAGCCCTTACAGAATATTATCATTCATTAGGTTTTTCAGATCTTACCCCTGATAATTTCATTGTTACCAATGGAGGTTCTGAAGCCCTGAACTTTGCTATTTCTACTTTATGTGACGAAGGTGATGAAGTGATTATTCCTGAGCCTTACTATGCCAACTACAATGGTTTCACCAGCACATTTGATGTGAATGTAGTAGCGGTATCTTCTACTATTGATACTGGTTTTGCTCTGCCTCCTATTGAAGAATTCGAGAAAAAAATCACAGAAAAAACAAGAGCAATCATTATCTGTAACCCAGGAAACCCTACCGGATATCTGTATACCCGTGAGGAGCTTCAGCAGCTTGCAGACATTGCTTTGAAATATGATATCGTAATCATTTCTGATGAAGTATACAGAGAATATGTATATGACGGAAAACAACAGATCTCAATGTTTGATTTCCCTGAACTGAGTGAAAACTGTATCATCATAGATTCAGAATCCAAGCGTTATTCTATGTGTGGAGTAAGAATCGGATGTATGGTTACCCGTTCCAACAAAATCCGTAATGCTGCCATGCTTTTTGCACAGGCGAGATTGAGCCCGGTTCTTTTAGGACAGATTGCAGCAACAGCAGCACACCAGAATGATGGGGCTTACATCAGAGCAGTAAGAGAAGAATATACCCACAGAAGAAATGTATTGGTAGATCTTTTAAATGCTATTCCTGGAGTTATCTGCCCAAAACCAAGAGGAGCTTTCTACTGTGTTGCTGAACTTCCGGTAGATGATACTGAAAAATTTGCACAGTGGCTGCTTGAAAAATATGCTCTTAACAACGAAACCATCATGGTAGCTCCTGCAGGAGGATTCTACAGTGATCCGGAATTAGGAAAGAAACAGGTAAGAATTGCCTACGTTCTGAAAGAAGAAGATTTAAAAAGAAGTGCTGAAATTCTTAAAGAAGCTTTAAAGAAGTACAGAGAAGAATTCAGTCTGTAAAATATATCCTATGCCGACAACAAAAAAACTCTATCTGAAAATACTGTTTTCGATTCTTTTGCTGTCGGCATTTTTTTCCTGTGATTCCAAAAAAACGGAACAGACTATTTCTCACAAAAATCCGCACGAGATTACTTTCATCAGTGTATCCGAAATCGGAGGACATCTTGGAAATTACAGAATTATTAAAATCACAAAAGATTCCGTTTTTGCAGAAAAAGGAATGACAGCCACTCAAACTCATACAAAATGGGGGTCTGCCATCAATTCCAACACATGGAAACAGCTTATCTCATCGGTAAGGATTGTAGATCTTGACCATATAAAAAGTTCTCCCAGCCAGCAATCGGCAGACGGAACAGATGAAACTTTCCAGATCCGAACTCCGAAAAAATCACACATCTATGTGAATGCTTATGTGGATACTTTACATTACAAACAGCTACAACAACTTAAAGAACAACTAGACAAAATTCTTCCCCAAGAATACAAATAAAACATGCAGGAAAATTTTTCATTAAAACCTTATAACACATTCGGTGTTGAAGCCAAAGCCCGCTACTTTACAGAGGTCAATACAATTGATGAATTAAAAGAGGCCCTTATTTTCTCGGAAACCCAATCTCTTCAGCTTCTGTTTTTGGGAGGAGGAAGTAACATTCTTCTTACCAAAGATTTTGATGGTCTGGCTATCAGACTTAATTTAAAAGGAATTACCGAAGAGAATGTCAATGAAAATGAAGCACTGGTAACCGCAAAAGCAGGTGAAAACTGGCATGAATTTGTGATGTACTGCCTGCAAAAGAATTTTGGAGGGCTGGAAAACCTTTCTTTAATTCCCGGAAATGTAGGAACTTCTCCGATGCAGAATATCGGGGCTTATGGGACAGAAATCAAAGATATTTTTGTCAACTGTAAAGTCTTGGATCTGGAAAATCTTGAACTTACAACATTCAACCTTGAACAGTGCAGGTTCGGTTACAGAGACTCTATTTTCAAACAGGAAGGAAAAGGCAGATATGTTATTCTGGAAGTCACTTTTAAACTTACCCGGAAAGACCATTCTATCAAAACAGAATATGGTGCTATCAAATCTGAACTGGAAAATCTCGGCATTGAAAATCCTACCATTCAGGATATTTCCAGAGCAGTAATCAATATAAGACAAAGCAAACTGCCGAATCCTAAAGAAATCGGAAATGCCGGAAGCTTTTTCAAAAACCCGACTATTCCTTTAATTCAATTTGAAGAATTAAAACGAAAGTTTGAAAATATTCAAGGCTACCCTAATGGTGATATGGTGAAGGTTCCTGCAGGATGGCTGATTGAACAATGCGGCTGGAAAGGAAAGCAGATTGGAAATGTAGCTTCACACAAACTGCAATCCCTGGTCATCATCAATGCAACAGGAAATGCTACCGGAAAAGAAATTTTTGACTTTTCTACTGAAATTATCAATTCTGTGAAAGAAAAATTCGGAATAGAGCTTGAACGGGAAGTGAATATTATTTAATCTAAAAAAAACATACAAGCTGTATTCATGATGAGTACAGCTTTTTTCTATTTGTTGGAAGGCGCAGAGTCCTTAATTTATGTTGAACTTTTAAGGCGCAAAGATTTTATCTTCGATAAAATTAAATATCGTATAATCTTTGCTACAGGATTTTATAATATTTACATGCTTGCTGAAAATCTTCGGTTTTCCTGCGTCTTAAAAACAGTCTGTTTTTCAAAATCTTTGCGACTTTGCGTTTTCCAACAAAATTAATTCAGAATCAATTCACATCCAGTCTCCGGAAAATCATTATTTTAGCTTAAAAATTACAACTCATGATGAAAATAGCTATTCTTGGAGCCGGAAATATGGGCCTTTCTTTTTCAAAATCATTTTTGAAATACGAACTGATCAAACCTGAACATCTGCATCTGATTATCAGAAATGAATCTAAAATCTCCAAAATAGCTGAAGAATTCCCCAAATCTAAAATTTCCACCTTTGAAGAAGTAAAGGAAATTGATTCTGATTTGATTATCATCGCTGTAAAACCTCAGGATTTTCAATCGGTTGCCCAAAATATTCAATTTACTTTAAAAGAAAACCAGATGGTATTATCCATCATGGCGGGAATCAATATTGAAAAAATTCAAAAATTACTGAACCATCCACTTGTTGTAAGAGCAATGCCAAACTCTCCTACCCTTCTGGGAATGGGAATTACGGGATATACAGCCGCAGAAGGAATTTCTTTCACTCAATTAATAAGTATAGAAAGATTACTGAACAGCACCGGAAGATCCGTTTATCTGGAAGAAGAAGAACTTTTAGACGGTGTTACAGCACTTTCCGGAAGTGGTCCCGCTTATTTCTATTACATCATTGATGCCATGATTAAGGCTGGCATTGAAATGGGAATTGAAGAAAATCTCTCTAAGCTTTTTGTAAAGCAGACGATGCTGGGAGCTTATCACCTGATCAATAACTCAGAAAAAAATCTTGAAGAACTGATTAACGATGTAGCATCTAAAGGCGGAACTACAGAAGCTGCTTTAAAAACATTTGAAGACAGCAGTTTAAAAGAAATTCTGAAACAGGGGATTCTGAATGCCGAAAAACGAGCCAAGGAACTTAATAATTAAATCTTTTTTCAAAAATCCTGCAAAATTCCCATCCCAGATACACGCCAAATGTATTCAGGATGATATCGTCTACCTCAAAGATTCCCATTCTTGTAAAGTACTGTAGAGCTTCAACAATAACGATACATGAGATAAAGCTAAAAATCAATGGTTTTAATTTTTTCAGGTCAGGAAAAATCCAACCCAAAAACCCAAAAGGAATAAACATGATAATATTTCCTAGAACAATCATCACAATATCTATCATCTTATTCGGGCCCTGGATAAATTTTATTGTAGAAAAAACAGGTTCTAAAGTAAGGAGATTTTCTTCATACTGAAATCTGCCCATTCCCAAAAACATCAGGTAAAGCAGAAACAGAGTATACGGAACAATAATGATTTTATATATTTTCTTTAACATTGAACTGCTAATATATTCATTTCAAAAACATTAAATTTGTGTATTAAAATAATTTAATGAAATACGTTCTACTTACACTTATTTCAGCAATGCTGCTGTCGGTTTCATGGCCAACTTATGGAGTTCCGTTTTTTATATTTTTTGCCCTTGTTCCTCTTCTGATGATGGAACATGGTGTTTCAAAATTTTCAGATTACAAAAGGAAAAGCTGGATTGTCTTCGGATTGTCTTATCTGTGTTTTGTGATCTGGAACATAGTAACTACAGGATGGCTGTATGGTTCAAAGAATCCTGATGGAAGCCATTCTCTGATGGCTGTTGTATTTCCGGTATTAGTCAATTCTCTTTTATATTCTTTAGTATTCCAATGCTATCACTGGTATAAAAATGCTCAGGGAACGTATTGGGGATTAGGATTCCTGATCGCGATCTGGATGAGTTTTGAAAAATTTCATCTAGGATGGGAGTTGACATGGCCGTGGCTGAACCTGGGGAATGTATTCGCTGATTATCCAAAACTGATCCAGTGGTATGACACTTTAGGAGCTACCGGAGGAAGTTTCTGGATTCTTCTGATTAACGTTCTGATTTTCTACACAGTAAGAACATGGGAAGCCGGAAGAAAGAGAAAAGATTTAATTAAAAATTCAACTATCGTTGGATCTCTTATTATTCTTCCGATGATTATTTCAGTGATCAAATACAATAATTTTGATGAAAAACCAACCGGACAGGTAAGCGTTCTGATGCTGCAGCCGGATCTTGATCCTTACGCCGAAAAATATTCAAAAGACAGCCTGACCATTGAGCAGGATTTATTAGCACTTGCTGAAAAAAACTCTACAGGTAAAATTGATTATTATATTGCTCCTGAAACCGCTCTTCCGGGGAGAGGATCTATTTCTGAAACAGCATTTGAAAAGAGTTTACTTCTCAATAATATCAAAGGATTTCTAGCCAATCATCCGGGATCTGTTTTTGCAACAGGAATTTCTTCACATCGTTTTTTTTATAATCCTGCCGATTTACCTAAAGAAGCCTATCAGATTAATAGCGGGGTTTGGGTGAGCAGTTATAATACTGCGATTCAATTGGTACCGAATCAGAAAGTACAGGCCTACCACAAAGGAAAACTGGTACCGGGTGTTGAAATATTTCCTTATATGAATGTTTTAAAACCGCTTTTAGGAAATGCTATGCTCAACCTGGGAGGAACTGTAGCTTCTTTGGGAACAGACAAAGAAAGAGTTGCTTTTTCAAATCCGTACAACAAAGGGAAACTGGCACCTATTATCTGCTATGAAAGTATTTACGGTGAGTTTGTAACAGACTATGTGAAAAAAGGAGCCAATTTCTTAGCTATTATGACCAATGATTCCTGGTGGGGTGTTACAGAAGGACATAAACAGCTTTTATCTTATGCTAAACTTAGAGCCATTGAAACCAGAAGAGAAATTGCCCGCGCTGCAAACAGTGGAATTTCAGCGCATATCAATGCTAAAGGAGAAGTGACTGCTGATACTTTCTATGGAGACAAAACCGCTTTATTTGCGAAAGTAAACCTGTATGACACCAAGACATTCTATACCAGAGCAGGAGATATTCTTTCAAGGTTTTCCATATTTGCATTGGGGTTCTTACTGTTTTATTACCTTATTGAATGGTTCAAAAAGAAAACAAAGAAAGCATAGTTTTTAAACACAAACTGCACAAATCTTCACGAATAAAAAAGAGAAAAGCCAGCTGGACGTCTGGCTTTTCTCATTGATAGAAGATAGAATTGATTCAATTATTTAATCGTAAGCTTCCTTGTGGTTATTTCGTTTTTTATCTTCAGTTTTAATAGATACACTCCTTTAGGTAAATGGGACACGTCAATAGACTGATCTCCATTCACACTGATATTCAGTTTTTTTCCATCCATAGAATACATTTCAGCTTCAGAAACTTTTTCTCCTTTGATGTAGACTTTATCTGATACAGGATTCGGATAGATGACAAGCTGTTTAACAGATTTAATTTCGGATGTTCCCAATACACTTTGTACAGAAGCATCGGAATATACTTTTGAGGCATCAATAGATTTCACACTCCAGTATACATTCTGAATAGCCGGATCAAGGTCCAGAAACCATGATGGTGTCGTTACTATGTATTTTGCAATATCATGAGCTCCCTGTGTAGATCCTACCGTAATTTCATAGCGTAATGCATTCACCGGAGTTTTGTCATCAGATGCCCCACTCCATGCAAAATTAAACCGGTTTCCGTTTTTAGTCAGATTCAATTGAGTTGGCGCTGTGGGTTTCGCATTTTCAGCTGTAGAATTATTTTTAAAAACTTTAGTCAGTGAAGGCAGATCAGAAGCCGCCCAGTCAAATCCTCCCAATAAGATATCCAGATGATGATCATTATTAAAATCAAATAGATTGATCAGTCCCGGACCTCCCAGCGCAGTTATACCCGTTAAGATTCCTTCATTAAACTTATTATTGGAAACATCATAGATATACGTTTTCACAAAAGCATTATAGTCTTCATTTCCTGAAATGATAAAGTCATAATACCCATCATTATTAAGGTCACCAACACTTAATGCAACATCAGAAATATCACCTGCAGGTATTATCTGAGGAGTCAGTACGCCAGCACCGTCATTCATCAGAACAGCAAAATATCCGTCATCATTTCCATCTCTTCCAATCACTACAATATCCTGAAAACCATCCGCATTGAAATCTGCAAAATCTATTTTTCCTACCGCTACAGGAGCAAGGTCCTGCGTAGGAGTAAGAACTCCTGCCTGATTCATATATACTTTAGAAACCGGAGCACCATTGATATCCGACCCGATAATCACAAGATCCAGAAGTTTATCATTATTCAGATCTACTACTTTAAAGCTTCCATTCTGGGTTCCATCCACCCAGTTCCCTGTCATATCAAAACCATTACCTGTATTTTTATAATAGTCTAAACTGTTTCCAAAACCTCCGCCATGAGCATATTGAGTTCCGTTGATCGCATAATCTGATTTTCCATCGTGATTAAAATCAAAAACTTCTACAGATCCATAAATTTTCCCGGGAAGTTCAGCATCTTTTACAAAACCTGTTCCTGTATTTTTGAATCGGTACTGTTTATAATTCACAACATCCATATAGCTGAGTCCTGTGGAAATAATATCCATCAGCCCGTCATTATTATAATCAATAAATCTAATATCTCCAAGATGAGTCACATCAGCTCCCAATCCTGCATAAGGCAATAATGTTGTTCCATTGTTCTGATATACTTCATTATAAGTACTGTCTACATTTCCGTCACCATCAGAATCTATTGCTCCATTGAGCACGATATCCATTGTACCATTGTTGTCTATATCAGCAATATCTGCCGCAGAATAATAAAAATTATTCATGCTGGTCTGTACCTCAGTAAAATTCTGAGCCATCAGACTGACAGGCAACATAGACCATAAAATATAAATCCTCTTCATATTTGTTTTTATTTAGATTAATTAAAAACAAAGATAGAATATTAAATTCTTTGCTCTAAAAAAAGCCTGTATGAAATATATCAGCACTGATTATCTGCTGTATCCCAAGGATTCTACTATTTTAAAAATTCATGATTATTAATCAGTCACTTATTTGCAAATATTTTCTAAAAGATTTGTCTATCTAAAAAATTCTTCGTTATTTTGCACTCTCAAATATTATACAAATAAGAACATCGAGATATGTCAAGAATTTGCCAAATAACAGGAAAGCGTGCAATGGTTGGTAACAACGTTTCTCACGCTAATAACAAAACGAAGCGTCGTTTTGAAATTAACTTATTAGAGAAGAAGTTTTACCTTCCAGAGCAAGATAAGCACGTAACACTGAAAGTATCAGCTCATGGATTGAGAGTGATTAACAAGATTGGAATCGAGGAAGCTATTGAAAGAGCTACTAGAAACGGATTGATTAAAAAGAATTAATAAATCATGGCAAAAAAAGGAAATAGAGTTCAAGTAATCCTTGAATGTACAGAGCACAAAGAAAGCGGTATGCCAGGAATGTCTAGATACATTTCTACAAAAAATAAAAAGAACACTACAGAGAGATTGGAATTGAAAAAATACAATCCTGTTCTTAAGAGATCTACCCTTCACAAAGAAATTAAGTAATTTATAAATAATAACTTACCATGGCAAAGAAAGTAGTAGCAACCCTACAAAGCGGTCAGTCTAAGAAAATGACAAAAGTGGTGAAAATGATTAAGTCTTCTAAATCAGGAGCTTACGTTTTCGAAGAAAAAGTAATGAATGCTGACGAAGTAGACGGTTATTTGAAAAAATAATCAGTACTTTGTTTACAATATAAAAAACTACTCATATTTTGGGTAGTTTTTTTGTTATCTTTGTGCACCAGATTAATAATCAGTAGAGTATGAAAAAGGTACTTGTTCTGGCTTGCACAGCAATTTTTCTATTTTCATTCAGTCAGAAAACAATGAGCCCTGTAGAATATAAAAGTTCGCCAAAAGTTTTCAGCATAAAAGGCCTGTCACAGTCAGTAAGTATTGACTGCGGGAGTTCTAAAATGATTTTATTATCTGGACAGGTGCCTCTGGATCCGGAAGGTAACCTTGTGGGAAATACTATAGAGGAGCAGACTCAGCAGGTATTCAAAAATATCGAAAGCATCCTGAAAGAATATGGGGGAACAGGAAAAGATATCATTAAACTTGGAATCTTTACCACAGATATCAAAAAAACACCTGATTTCAGAAAAGTCAGAGATTTGTATGTCAATCTTCAAAACCCTCCTGTAAGCACCCTTGTGGAAGTGAGCAGGCTTTTCAGAGATGATGTGCTTATAGAAGTAGAAGCCACAGCAGTGATTAAAAACAAATAAGAATAAACTAAAACTATGAGTTGGTTTAAAAATATTTTCAAAAAGGAAGAGAAAGAAACTTTAGACAAAGGATTGGAAAAATCCAGTCAGGGATTCTTTGAAAAAATGACAAAAGCCGTAGTCGGCAAAAGCAAAGTAGATGATGAAGTTCTTGATGATCTTGAAGAAATACTGATTGCATCCGATGTAGGCGCCTCTACTACTATCAAAATCATAGGAAGAATTGAAGAACGTGTTGCCAGAGACAAATATGTAAGCGTAAACGAACTTGACAAAATTCTTCGTGATGAGATTTCAGGACTACTGCTTGAAAATCCTCACGCCAGTACAGGAAATATTGATACCTCCAAAAAACCTTACGTCATTATGGTTGTAGGAGTGAATGGAGTGGGAAAAACAACAACTATAGGAAAATTGGCTCACCAGTTCAAATCAGAGGGTAAAAAGGTAGTTCTTGGAGCTGCTGATACCTTCAGAGCCGCTGCAGTAGATCAGCTTGTGATCTGGAGCGAAAGAGTGGGTGTTCCTATCGTAAAACAGGAAATGGGTTCTGATCCAGCTTCCGTAGCATTTGATACTGTACAAAGCGCTGTAGCACAAAATGCAGACGTTGTGATCATTGATACAGCAGGAAGACTTCATAACAAGATCAACCTGATGAACGAACTTTCCAAGATCAAAAGAGTAATGCAGAAAGTAATTCCTGATGCACCTCATGAGATCCTGCTGGTTCTGGACGGTTCTACCGGACAGAATGCCTTTGAACAGGCAAAACAGTTTACAGCAGCAACGGAAGTTAATGCATTAGCAGTTACAAAACTAGACGGAACAGCAAAAGGAGGTGTTGTAATTGGTATCTCTGACCAGTTCCAGATTCCGGTTAAATATATTGGTGTAGGCGAAAAAATGCAGGATTTGCAGCTTTTTAATGGTACGGAATTTGTAGACTCATTCTTCAAGAAAAGATGATTTATATCATGTTTTCCCTTATATTAGCAACAATCAATTTTAAATATTAACAATTAAAAAAATTTGCAACTATGGGAATACTAACATGGATTTTATTCGGTCTTATTGCAGGTGCAATCGCTAAAATGATCATGCCAGGAAGTCAGGGAGGAGGATGGCTAATCACTATTATCCTGGGGATTCTGGGAGCTTTTGTAGGAGGAGCTATAGGAGTTTACGTTCTACACTGGGGAGATGTTTCTTCATTCTGGAATCCAAGAAGCTGGATTCTTTCAATCGGAGGAGCTTTAATTATCCTATGGATTTATGGGATGGCTACCAAGAAAAGCTGATAAGTATTTATAAAAAATAAAATCCCGGATCTGAAATTTCAGATCCGGGATTTTTGTATACAATATAAAATTTAGTTTAGTTGTTGATTCTGATCTGATAAGGCATTTCCATTTTCACCTCAGACTGTAGTTTTTTATCTGTAATCTGCTGTAGAATCTCATAGTTGGATTTACCAATCTTATTTTTAATGATTCTGGCAGAAACATCTTCTTCATTCAGATCTTTAAAGATTTGTTCAAATGGTGACATTCTCTTAGGGAAAGCATCTATTTGATAAGATTTTAATCCTGCTTTTTGTGCAGCAAATTTCACCGCATCATTCAAAGTACCCAGCTCATCTACTAAGCCAATCTCTTTGGCACGAACTCCACTCCATACTCTACCACCACCTACATTGTCAATCTGCTCAAAAGTTTTCTTTCTGTTCTGAGTTACAAAATGTACAAATCTCTTATAAGTACCTTCTACACTTCTCGTCATCATATTTACTCCATAAGGCGTAACTCCGTTTAAGCCTGAATAATACATAGAGTTGGCATTGGTAGCTACAATATCCGCACGGATTCCGTTTTTGCTTGCTATATCTTTATAATAAGGCATTACCCCAAATACTCCGATAGAACCGGTAAGTGTATTAGGCTCTGAATAAATTTTATCAGCTGCCATGGCAACATAATATCCTCCTGAAGCCGCATAATCACCAAAAGAAACCACCAATGGCTTTTTCTTTTTCAGCTGCTGCAATTCAAATAAGATTTCATCCGAAGCATTGGCACTTCCCCCAGGAGAGTTGATTCTGAAAACAACTGCTTTCACTTTATCATCTTCCTGAAGTTTTTTAATATACTTCACATATTTCTCAGAATGAATATCGTTATACTCATCTCCATTGTTAATAGATCCTGAAGCGTACAGTACAGCAATCTTTTCACCAGATTTATCTTCATCAGCATAAGAACTGATATAGTTTGTCAAAGAAATTTTATTAAGCTTTTCCTTATCTTTTACACTTAACTTCGTCTTAAGAAGATCTTCATATTCTGATTTCTGAATAAGTTTATCTGCAAGTTTATATTTTAAACTTTGTTCAGGAATCATTCCATATAAACTATCTGTAATTGTTCTGAACTGAGCGGTATCAATTTTTCTTGAAGCTGCCATTTTGTTGGACGTATTTTTCCAAAGGTCATTCAGAAGAGTGCTTAGCTGCTCTTTATTTTCCGGAGAAATATCATTCCTTAAAAAAGGTTCTACCGCAGATTTGAATTTACCGTGACGAATCACTTCAATTCCAATACCGTATTTATCAGCAAAATCCTTAAAGAAAGTAACTTCAGTAGAAAGACCTTTCAATTCAATACCACCTGCCGGATGAAGATAATATTTATCTGCTACCGATCCTAAATAGTAAGCTGATTGCGACACTCCGTTTCCGTAAGCATACACAAATTTTCCACTCTTCTTAAAATCTTCAATAGCATTTCTAAGATCATCAATCTGAGTCAGACCTGCATTCAGATCATCTGCCTCAATACTGATCCCTTTAATATTATCATCGGTTTTAGCCTTATTAATAGCTTCCAGTGCATCATATAAAAGGACACTTTTATTTTGGGCGCCTATACCAAACAATCCCATCTGCTCTTCAGTAGGACTATCGATTATATTTGTTTTTAAATTAATCGTAAGAACCGAGTTCTTTTTCACCGCCACCGACTTATCATTTCCCATAGAACTGAACACAAGCATCATGATGAAAAAGATGAAAAATAAAGCGCAAAGTATGACAATTGCCACTATATTTGCCAAAACATTTTTAAAGAAACTTCTCATAAATCAATCAATTTTCTAATATGTCGCAGCATAAGGTCGTTTTGTTACTAGGAAGTAACTTAGGAGAGCAAAAAAAAAATGTAGAGCTTGCATTAAAGAGGTTAAAAGATGCTGGAAATAACATTTCACAAACCAGCGAATATTTAATGTCTGAGCCTGTAGAATTTGCCAGTTCCAATATTTTTTGTAATATTGCAGCAATAATATTCACACCTCTTTCACCAATTCAACTGCTTGATTGTATTAAGAATATAGAAGTTGAGATGGGAAGAATTAATGATTCAAAAGTATCTGGAGGCTATACTGACAGGATAATAGACATTGATATCATTAAGTATAATGAATTAAATTTTCAATCAGAAAGATTAGAAATCCCTCATAAAAAGCATCTTTTTGAAAGGGATTTTTCCAGAGTATTATTAAAAGATTTTATTTAAAACATAAAACATATTGTATGAAATTAGGTTTATTATTATTGGCTACGACATTGCCAATTGCAGCTTTCGCACAGAACAGCAGCACTACAGTAAACTCTTCCACAGAGTATCCTAATACATTCTCCTCAGGCTCCGCTAATGTACAAACTTTCGACAATAAAGCCAGACGCTTTAGAGACTGGTCTATTTCTGTCGGAGGTGGTCCTGCATTTATGGTTCACTCCGATTTAAAATCTATCCGTAAGGATAAGACCAATTGGGGGTACAATGCCTATGTAAGCGTAGACAAACAAATCACACATGCATTCGCTCTAAGCGTAATGTATATGAGAGGAGAAACGAAACAGACAGCACAGCTTCCCGGTGCTGCAGGAGTAAAATCAGGAGTAGCAACTGCAACAACACAGTTTGACAACATCTCTTTATTAGGAGATATCAACTTCTCGAACTTATTCAGAAGAGTAGACAACCACTCCCCTTACAGATGGGCATTCCATGGATATATGGGAATTGGAGTTCAGGGATTCAGAACGTCATTACATGATAATGATGAGTTCAGATGGAGTAATACTCCAAGAAGAGCCCCTTTATTCATTAAACAAGATATCGATATCAATTCTATCTTTTATCAGGGAGGTCTAGGAATAAAATATAATGTTTCAAAACTTATTGATGTTGAAGCAAGAACCATGTATATCATCAGTGGTGATGATGAATTTGATGGTGGCGGATGGGCTGATCCTAATGACTATGATCCTTCCACACCAGGTTCAAAATATAACATGCTAAACCCTAGAAGATCAGATAATGCCTGGACAGTAAGTTTAGGAGTATCTTTCAAATTAGGAAAGCAGTTATCTCACCTTGCATGGCATGACCCACTTCAGGAAGCTTACTACAGAACAAGTGTTCTTGAAAATGCATCAACAGATCTTGTTGTTTGCGAAAAAGGAGATGCTGATAATGATGGAGTATGTGATGATTGGGACAGACAGCTTGACACTCCTGCAGGAGCAAGAGTAGATGGTGCCGGAGTTGCTTTAGACATGGATCTTGACGGAGTTATTGACCTTTATGACAAGTGTGTAACTGTACCAGGACCTGTTGAAAATAACGGATGTCCAATCAAATAATTAATAAATCTAAAAATTCTTTTTCAAAAGAAATCAAATAATAATACACGATGAAATTAAGTTTAGCAATTGTAGCATTTGCTTTGGCAATTCCTTCTGCCACTTATGCACAAGACTCAACTGCTGATTCAGGTGGAAAATACCCAAATACATTTTCTTCGGGATCTGCCAATGTTGCTCCATTCACGAACCAGTCTAAGAGATTTAACGATTGGTCTGTTTCAGTAGGAGCTGGAGTTCCACTTCTTCAGTCAGCAGATTTAACCTCTATCAAAAATGGTAACGGTAAAAACCTTTTTGGATATTCAGCCTATGTAAGTATTGATAAAGCAATTACACATGCTTTCGGAATCAATCTACAATATGACAAAGGTGAAACCAGACAAGGATGGTTCAATACTAAAAACGCAGCACCAGATGCAACAGCAGTAGGAGCAAGAACTCAGTATGATGCGATCTCTATCTTAGGAGACATTAACTTTTCTAATTTATTAAGAAGAGTTGATAACCATTCTCCTTACAGATGGGCTCTTCATGGATATGCAGGTATTGGTACTATTGCCTACAGAGCATACCAGAAAGACGGGAATAACAAACAGACATTGATGACTGAAATTAAACCTTTCCAGTTAGGTTCTATGTTCATGCAGGCTGGTACAGGTCTGAAGTTTAAAGTGAACAGAAGAATTGATATTGAAGGTAGATTAATGTATGTAGTAACCGGTGATGACGAATTTGATGGTGGCGGTGATGCTTACAGTGCTATCAACAAGCGTTCTGAGCAGGTTTCTGACAACTTCTTCAATGCAACTTTAGGTCTTACTTTCAAATTAGGAAAACATGAGTCTCACCTAATGTGGCATGACCCACTTCAGGAAATCTATTACAAACTGGATGTATTGGCTAATAAAAACCAGGATATCGAAGTATGTAAAAAAGGAGATGCTGATAACGATGGGGTATGTGACGATTGGGACAGACAGCTTGACACTCCTGCAGGAGCAAGAGTAGATGGTGCCGGAGTTGCTCTTGATGTTGACCTGGATGGCGTAATTGATCTTTACGACAAATGTGTAACGGTTCCTGGACCTGTTGAAAACAATGGATGTCCTATCAAAAAAGACAACAAGGAGACTGCTGTAGAAGTAGAGAAAACCCTTAAAGATATTTATTTCAATTTTAATAAAGCGACTATCAGACCTGAATCTAATGAAAAACTAGACCTGGCTGCTTCAATTATTAAGGAAAACGGAGGTAACTATCTATTGACAGGACATACTGATATCAAAGGAAATGCAGCTTACAACTTAAGACTGTCTAAAGAAAGAGCAGCTGCTGTTGTAGGAGCTCTGGAAACCAGAGGTATCAATGAAAATGTACTGAAATCAAGAGGAGTAGGCTCTGCAGAAGCTACTATCCCTGCATCAGCTTCTGATGCTGAAAGAATGGCGGATAGAAAAGTTACGGTAAGATTTGTAGAAACATCAGAATGGGATTCTATCAAAAAGAAAGACTATGAAGATGCGCCTGTAAAAAAAGCAGTAAAAAAAGTACCTGCTAAGAAAAAGAAGAAATAATTTTCATAATACACAAAACCGAAAAGAATTACTCTTTTCGGTTTATTTTTTTTTTACTACGAATTATTTTACATACCTTTATCATTATTTTCAGGACAACGGTATGAAACACATTAAAAATCAACTAGTTTGATTTGAAAAAAAATAACATAAAACCGCTTTTTGGCGTAAAAAATCATTTAAAATAACTTAACTTAAAAAAATAACACTATGAAATTAAGTTTAGCAATTGTAGCATTTGCTTTGGCAATTCCTTCTGCCACTTATGCACAAGACTCAACGGCAGTTTCAAAAGGAGAATATCCTAATACATTTTCTTCGGGATCTGCTAATGTTTCCCCATTCACCAGTCAATCTAAAAGATTTAACGATTGGTCTATCTCTGCAGGGGTTGGAGTTCCACTTCTTCAGTCAGCAGATTTGACTTCAATCAAAAATGGTAACGGTAAGAACCTTTTTGGATATTCAGCCTATCTAAGTATTGACAAAGCAATTACACATGCTTTCGGAATCAATTTACAGTATGACAAAGGTGAAACCAGACAAGGATGGTTCAACACTAAAAATGCAGCACCAGATGCAACAGCAGTAGGAGCAAGAACTCAGTATGATGCGATCTCAATCTTAGGAGACATTAACTTTTCTAATTTATTAAGAAGAGTTGATAATCATTCTCCTTACAGATGGGCTCTTCATGGATATGCAGGTATTGGTACTATTGCCTATAGAGCATACCAGAAAGCAGGTAACGGAAAGCAGGCATTGATGACAGAAGTAAAACCTTTCCAATTAGGTTCTATGTTCATGCAGGCTGGTACAGGTCTGAAATTTAAAGTGAACAGAAGAATTGATATTGAAGGTAGATTAATGTATGTGGTAACCGGTGATGACGAATTTGATGGTGGCGGTGATGCTTACAGTGCTATCAACAAACGTTCTGAGCAGGTTTCTGACAACTTCTTCAATGCAACTTTAGGTCTTTCTGTAAAATTAGGAAAACATGAGTCTCATCTAATGTGGCATGACCCACTTCAGGAAATCTATTACAAACTGGATGTACTGGCTAATAAAAACCAGGATATCGAAGTATGTAAAAAAGGAGATGCTGATAACGATGGGGTATGTGACGATTGGGACAGACAGCTTGACACTCCTGCAGGAGCAAGAGTGGACGGTGCCGGAGTTGCGCTTGATACTGACCTTGATGGTGTAATTGACCTTTACGACAAGTGTGTAACGGTTCCTGGACCTGTTGAAAACAATGGATGTCCTGTAGCAACAACAGGACCTGTAGTAGAAACAGAAACTAAATTGGAAGGAATCGAATTTGATTTAAATTCTGACAGAATTTTACCTTCAAACACTCCAATCTTAAATAATGCTGTAAACTATATTAATTCTTCAAATGGTTCTTATAGTGTAATCGGAGCTACTGATACAAGAGGTACTGATGCTTACAACCAAAAACTATCTGAAAGAAGAGCAAACAACGTTAAGAACTATCTGATCAAAAACGGTGTTCAAACTGGTAAATTACAGGCAGTAGGAAAAGGTGAAAAAGACCTTAAATACCCTGAGTGTGAACCAGCAACAAAGTGCCCTGAATGGAAAAACAGAGCCAACAGAAGAGTATACTTCGAAGCTAAATAATAAACTTATTTATATTATATGAAAGTCACGCCAGGCGTGACTTTTTTTGTCATAATACTTTCCTTATTTTTACAACATGATTTCGCCGCAGGATTTTCAAAAGCTCAAATATGATACCCTTAAGTATTTCTGGGGTTACACCGAATTCAGAGATGCTCAGGAAGAAATTATTAATGCCGTCATTAATGAAAAAGACACGCTGGTTCTGTTACCCACAGGAGCAGGGAAATCGCTATGCTATCAGTTGCCCGCTTTATTGAAAGAAGGAACCTGCCTGGTAGTTTCTCCTTTACTTGCATTGATGAAAGATCAGGTAAATCAGCTTAAATCCCGTGGCATTGAAGCAGAATATCTTTCTTCCGAACTGGATGAATATGATGTTGAAACAATTTACAATCGCTGTAAAGAAGGCCTCACAAAATTACTCTATGTTTCTCCTGAAAGACTTACCAATAGCCAGTTTATTCAGAACATGCAAGAAATCCAGTTATCTTTTATTGCAGTTGATGAAGCTCACTGTATTTCAGAATGGGGCCAGGATTTCAGACCAAGCTATCAGAATATTAAAGGGTTCAGAAGCAACAATCCTGAGATCCCCTGTCTTGCCCTGACCGCAACGGCAACTCCAAAAGTTCTGGAAGAAATCAAAAATAAATTAGAACTGAAGAAACCTTTTGTTTTCCAAAAAAGTTTTAAGAGAGATAATATCAAAATATTTTCAGATGAAGTATCTGATAAATTCCAACGTGTTTTTGATATTTTAAAATACAGCAACGATTCTGGAATTGTATATGTAAGAACCAGAAAAGAAGCTGAACTGTTGGCAGAATTTTTGAAAAAAAATCAACTGAAAAATGTAGATTATTTTCACGCAGGCTTAACGACCAGAGAAAAAAACACCAGACAGAATCTTTGGAACAACAGTGACAACCATGTTCTTATTTCTACCAATGCCTTTGGGATGGGTATTGACAAAGATAATGTACGTTTTGTAATTCACTATTCTCCTGCCGCCTCGCTGGAAAACTATTATCAGGAAATCGGAAGGGCCGGAAGGGATGGAAAAGACAGTTTTGCCTTCATGCTTTGGAATAAACAGGAACTCCTGAATTTTGATCAGATCTTAAAAAATCAAACGCCCAACAAAGCAGAATTTTTAAAGATCATCAGCTACCTCTACTCTATTTTTCAGGTAGCAGAATTTGAACTTCCTGAAAAAACATTTCAGCTGAATACTCTGGGTATACAGAATTTTACCAAACTGTCGAAAGCAAAAATCAACAACATACTCAATTTTCTTCACAACCAGGAGATTATTTACTATAATGAAAATAAAAGTCTGTCCTCACTTGAACTGTTTATCAAAGCTGATGAGATAGATCAATTGCCACAAAAAGATGCTCATTTCATAGAGCTTCTTTTCCGTACTGTATCTGGCATCACTACTCACAAAGTAATGTTCAGTGAACAGCAGGTAAGCAATAAAATCAATGTCGGTGTCCCTTTGATCAAAGAACGTCTTAAGGAACTGCAGCAAAAGAATTATCTTGAATATATTGACGGTGCGCTTTCCAGTATTAAATTCCTTAAACCCCGTGATGAAAGAGCGGTAAATAGTGCTTATTGGAAGGTATTTGAACATATTCAGAGAAACAAAATCCAGAAATGGGAAGAGATGAAGTTTTACGCAGAAAATAATAAATACTGTAAAATGAAACTCATCCTAGCCTATTTTGGCGAAAAAAATTCAAAAAACTGTGGCCAGTGTTCTGTTTGTGAAAAAAATAAACAGTCAATGTTTGGCAAGAATATTTCTCAGCAGATCATCAATTTATTAACTAAAAAGCCGGCAACGATTGAAGAGCTTTCTATACAGCTGAGTTATCATTCTAAAGAGAATATCTTAGAAAATCTTATTTTCCTTTTAGATTCCGGAAAAGTAAGAATGCTGAACTTCAGGACTTACGAACTGAATCAGTAATGATAATGTAGTGCAATAAAGGCGCAAAAACACTTTAGTAAGCTATTCTCTTCTCTAAAACTCTCTCACCCTCGAACTTCAATATCTTCCGACTCTCAGATCAAAAACTTATCTTTGCAGCATGAAATCATTGAAAGTCGTTTTTTTAGGGACTCCTGAGTTTGCAAAAACTTCTTTGGAGGCAATCCATCAATCTCACCATCAGGTGGTAGGTGTTGTAACTGTAGCTGATAAAGCAAGTGGACGTGGGCAGAAAATACACCAATCCCCTGTAAAAGTTTATGCTGAAGAAAATAATATTCCTGTCTTTCAGCCGGAAAAGTTGAGAAATCCTGAGTTTTTGGAAGAACTTAGAAACCTGGATGCCGATGTTTTTGTAGTAGTGGCTTTCAGAATGATGCCCAAAGTTCTTTTTGAAATGCCTAAAATGGGTACCTTCAATCTTCATGCATCTTTACTGCCGGATTACAGAGGAGCTGCTCCCATCAATTATGCAGTAATTAACGGTGAAAAAAAATCAGGAGCAACGACTTTCTTTATTAATGAAAAAATTGATGAAGGTAATATTCTTCTTCAACAGGAAATAGAAATTTTACCTGACGAAAATGCAGGAAGCCTTCACGACAGACTCATGGAAATGGGTTCAGGACTAGTCGTCAAAACACTAGATAGTCTGGCTGAAAATGCCATTGAAGAAAAACCTCAGCCGCAGGTAGAACATCCTAAGAATGCTTATAAAATTTTCAAGGAAGATACAAGAATCAAGTGGGATCAATCTTCAAAAACTGTTCATCAGTTTATTCTGGGAATGTCGCCTTATCCTGCAGCTTTCACTACTTTAAAAATTGAAAACGAAGAAAAAGGATTAAAAATATTCGGCGGTAAATTTGAACTTTCTGATCATGAAAAACCGGCAGGAACTTTAGATATTTCCAAAAATGAATTTAAAATCTATACTCAGGACGGAATTTATTATCCTCTGGAACTTCAGTTGGAAGGTAAAAAAAGAATGACTGTAAAAGATTTCTTAAATGGTTTCAGAAATTTTGATGGAATCTCATTAACATAAAGGACTACATTCAGTTCATCAACATAAAAAAGGTTTAGAATTTTTCTAAACCTTTTTTATGATAAACAGTCAAAGTTGACTATCCGTTTTATTATAGTTGTACCATCTCAGTAACCTCTACATCATATCCTCCAACCTGAGGCTTGATATTAGGGTTTTGAGTGATTACTTTGAACTTGTTGATTCCTAAATTCTTTAAGATCTGCGTTCCAATTCCATAATCTCTGTAATTGTATGCTAAAGTAGGATGCTGCTCCTGCCCGTCCTGATAGTTCAGGAACTGCTGAAGTTTTCTCAATGTATTTTCAGAGTTAGAAACATTATTGATGAAAATGATTGCACCTTTTCCAGCTTCATTTACCATACCTGTTACTTTTTCCAATAATGGCTTCTCACCGTTGTTTAATCTTGTCAATACATCAAAATAAGAATCTGAAGACTGTACTCTCACCAAAACCGGCTCATCTACAGTCCATGTTCCTTTTGTCAGTGCAAAGTGGATCTGGTCATTGGAAGTTTCTCTGAAAGCATAAAAATCAAACTCACCGTAGTGCGTTTTTACTTTTTTCTCCTCAAGTCTTTCTACCAGGTTTCCTTTTTTAAGTTGGTAATGAATAAGATCTTCAATAGAAACGATCTTCATATCGTGCTTCTGAGCGAATGCATGAAGTTCAGGCAGACGGGACATTGTACCATCTTCATTCATAATCTCACAGATCACACCGCCTTCTTTCAAACCTGATAAGTTAGTAAGATCAATGGCAGCTTCAGTATGTCCGGCTCTTTTCAATACTCCTCCTTTTCTTGCACGAAGCGGGAAAATGTGGCCAGGTCTCATAAAGTCTGTAGGCTTGGATTTCTCATCCATCAGTGCTAAAATTGTTTTGGCTCTGTCTCCTGCAGAAATTCCGGTAGATGTTCCGTTTCCTAAAAGGTCAACCGATACCGTAAAAGCCGTTTCTTTAGGATCACTGCTTCTGCTTACCATCACTTCAAGCCCAAGTTCATCACATCTTTTTTCAGGAAGCGGCATACAAATAAGCCCTCTTCCGTGAAGAGCCATAAAATTGATAATTTCCGGTGTTGTCAACTCTGCTGCACAAAGAAAATCTCCTTCATTTTCTCTGTCTTCGTCATCTACTACTATGATTATTTTACCATTTTTAAGGTCTTCAATAGCCTCTGGAATAGTATTTAATTTAATATCGGACATTTTTACTTTTTATTTTTGCAAAGATACTCATAAAAATAAGCATCTGCCAACTAATTATGAATGGTTTATTACGCTTTGGATAGAGTTAGCTGCCTCTCTGAAAATCTCATAAGATCTCAATCTTTTCTGATGATCATAAATATGCGAATTGATGATCAGTTCATCAACCTGGAATTTTTCCTGGAAACTTTTAAGCTCTTCCTGAACTTCAGCCTGATCACCAATAAAAGTATATCTCAACTTCTGTAAAACCATGGATTTTTCCATTGGAGACCAGATTTCGTCCATATCATCAACAGGCGGAGCGAAAGGTTTTCTGTCATTTCTTACAATATTGATGAAGGCCTGAAATAAAGTGGTGGAGATTTTATGAGCTTCCTCTGAAGTTTCTGCTGCTACACCGTTTACACAGGCAATGATATAAGGTTTATCCAGATATTTTGAAGGTTCAAAATGTTCTCTGTATATTTTAAAAGCCATTTCCATCTGCTCCGGAGCAAAATGTCCTGCAAATGCATACGGCAAACCAAGTTCCGCCGCCAGCCAAGCACTGTCTGTACTTGATCCCAGAATATAAATTGGTATATCCAGCCCTTCTCCGGGAATAGCACGAACCATAGCATCTGAATTTTCCTTAGAAAAATATCTTTGAAGTTCCAGAATCTGTCTTGGAAACTGTTCATTAATAATTGCAGGATTTCTTCCTAAAGCCTGAGCCGTCAATCCGTCCGTTCCGGGTGCTCTCCCAACTCCAAGATCTATTCTTCCGGGAAAAAGAGACTCCAAAGTACCGAACTGTTCTGCAATAATCAGAGAACTATGGTTGGGAAGCATAATTCCTCCAGAACCTACTCTGATTTTTTTGGTCCCATTGGCAATAAACCCAATCAAAACAGAAGTTGCCGAACTGGCAATACTTTCCATATTGTGATGTTCTGCAAGCCAGAATCTTTTATAGTCTAAATTTTCAGCGTGATTGGCTAATGATAAGCTGTCCTGAAAAGTATCGTGAATGCTTTTACCTTGCTTTACTGGTGCAAGATCTAAAACAGAAATTTCAAAATTTTTCATATTGAGATGTTAATTTTTCTTTGGTCTCGAAAAAAACCATACAAATTTAAAACATAAAAACTGCATTAGTTACTTTTTGTAATTAATAAAACCGATCAGTTAATTCAGGGAAAAACTATTGGAATTCAAATTTTCTTTACCTGATTTTAGTTATACAATTTTGAGTAAATTGCAACATCATTCAAGAACATGAAAACAAAGGTAATGTATATCGAAAACAAATCCTTCGGTCATCACGGTCCGGCATGGATTGGTTTTGTAGAATTTTCAAAATCCGGGCAAACTGTTTATTTTGATAACAAGGCTCTCAAAAAACTTAAAAAGCCAGGAATCAATGCCAATCATTTTGATATAGAAACAGGAGAAGAATACTGGATATCCGGTATTAAGCAAAATGGTCAGAACAGACATCAATTTGGTGGTGGAAAAATTATGATTGATAGAAATTCAATTGATGAATATTTGAAACTGGTAGATTTTAACCATATTGATGAAAAGTATTTTGAAATTATTGAGTTCTCCGGAACAGATAAAAATAGATTTAGGGAAATAGAAAATACCGAAACTGAATTCAGAGACAGAAGCTATCGGGCTACTTTCTATGACAACAATAAAAGAAAATTAATCTTCGATATTAATATTTAAATGAAAAATATTTATTAATTCTTTATCTCAGAGTTACAGAGTTAATCAGGATTTATTAAACGAATAAAATGAAAAAGGGTTTGAGTATTTTCAAAACCTTTTTTTATTTTACTCAAGCGAATTCTCACATTCAATAATTATCATATAAAAGTTTTTTTTAACATTAATAATTCAATAAAAAGAGAAATATTAATTATATTCGTATACCACATCTTTAAAAACTTTAACATGAACAAAAAACCAAACAATCTGTTTTCCCGGCAGATTCTGACAGGAAGAACTGTCTTTATGAGCCTTGTTATTGCTGCAGTATTAACATCTTGTAGTAAAAACAATGAAGAAATAACCTCCGAAGCTCAAACTAATGCTTTTACTACTGAAAATGTCAAAAAAGGGCAATTGAATGGCCAGGAAATTAGTTATGAAAGAAAAAACGGAATGAATTTTTTCCAGGGAGACATTGTTCTCTCCGACAAACAGCTGGCAGAAGGCAGTGAACTCAATAAGGGCGGTGCAAGCTATTCAAGATGGCCAAGCAGTAAAATTTATTATACTGTTGCCAGTAATATGGGATCTATCAATGCTAATAAAATTACTTCTGCCGTGAATGAGTACAATACAAAAACAAATACTCAGTGGATTCCACGTACCAACCAAACAAATTATGTAGAATTTATTTTTGGAAGTTCATCAGGATCAGACGGCTGGGCTCATATTGGATATCAGGGAGGAAAACAAACTGTTTCTTTGGATCAATATATTTCTGTAGGATCGGTAATTCATGAGATGGGACATACGATAGGGCTTTATCATGAACACACCCGCAAAGACAGAGATCAATATGTAAAAATTCTTTGGAATAATATCCAAAGTGGGCAGTCATATAATTTCAATATTTATAGCTCGGGGACAGATATAGGACCATTCAATATCAATTCAGTGATGATGTACTGGCCGACTTCTTATTCTAAAAACGGGCTTCCAACTATTACAAGAGCAGATAATTCAAGCTTTACATATAATAGAACAGGTTTTACAACCGGGGATATCAATACCATTAATGCTATGTACCCTTAATTTTAAAGAATTTTTTGTGACCATCAAAAAAGGGAAGAATTCTTATGAATTCTTCCCTTTTTTATAATTATAATGATTAATCAAAATCCTGATTTCATTGAATTCAAAGTGACTTGGTAATGCACTCTTCCACTCAGTCAATGTTTCGTGTGGATTTTTGTAGAATTCATCTTCAAAAGCCTTGATCTTATCTGAGGTGATTACTCTGGAGATATCCAGCAATCCCTGTTCTGCAAATTTGGCAAGATGGCCAATAACCGTTTCTTTTACCAAACCTCTTTCCAAAGCAATTTCTCCGATAGTTTTTCCCTGTTCAAATAACTGAAAGGTTAAAACCTGAGACGGAACTTTAGCTATTTTCAGATTGATTTCTTTATCATTCTTTTCATCTAAAAGTTTAGTTTCCAGAAGATAAATTTCTCTTAAACTGTTCAGGTATTCTTCAATATCTTCCAGCCAGTTTTTGAATTCCTCGTTATATTGTTTTAAACCCTTCGCTCCTTTTATTTCAGCATAAAACTCTTTCAAAGGATCGAAAATTTTATTTCTGGTTTCTATAAAGAAGAAATTAACGGCTCCTTTCGATTTGCTTTCAATCTCAGACCAGTCTTCTTTTTGTTCAATAAAATTATTGACTTTCTGGAAAATGATTCGTTCCAGTTTTTCAAAGATTTTTCCAAGATTTACTGCTTCATGTTTCAACTGAAGATAAAGCTGTTTAGTCTTGGCATGATCTATATTCTTGGTCACAATAGACAGGTTATTCCATTCCTCTACTTCTTTTAAAAACCATGTGCAGTCAAGCGTACGAAGTACTTTCCTGATGCTGTAGTCATATTTTTCCTGATTCAGAATAGCCTCCACATGATCATTGGCAATAGTATCCGTATGGAAATGCAAAATCCTGTTATCCTTGAAAATAACTTCAGGGGTAATTTTTGATTTTAAAACAATTCCTTCCAATGTTCTGCAACGGGATAAAGCCACATATACCTGACCTGCCGTGAAACTTTTTCCGGCATCAATAATTACCTTATCAAACGTCAGTCCCTGGCTTTTATGAATAGTAACAGCCCAGGCCAGTTTTATCGGAAATTGTTCAAAACTTCCTAATACTTCTTCCTGGATATTTTTATCAGTGTCAAGGAAATATTTTTTCTGTTCCCAGGTTTCTCTTTTAACTACAATTTCATTTTCGCTTTCATCCAGAACAACACGAATTTCATTTTCATCCAATCCAATGATCTCGCCTAATTTCCCGTTGAAATATTTCTTTTCTCCGGAAATATCATTTCGGATAAACATGATCTGAGCGCCAATTTTCAATTCTAAAAACTGTTCGTTTGGAAACTGATTTTCTTTAAAATCACCTACAAGTTTAGCTTCATAAGTTTGAGGATCTACCTTTATCTCCGCCAGTTTTTCCAGGTTGATTTCATCAGCCATTCTATTGTGAGAGCACAGGTATACGTAAGATTCTTTCCCCATGTCAAAATTGGGATCGTATCTTTCATTGAGGTGGTTAAAATCTATATTATCCACATCACCGTCACGGATAGCATTCAGAATCGCCAGAAATCCCTGATCAGACTGTCTGTAAACTTTTGTCAGTTCAATGGTAACAATCGGAATTTCCTTAATGGCATGACTGTCAAAAAAGAAGGGTGAATTGTAATACATTTTAAGAATATGCTCATCCCTCACCACAGGCGGAAGCTGAAACAAATCTCCAATAAACAGCATCTGTACTCCCCCAAACCTTTGATTATTCCTTCTGATAAACCTCAAAGAAAAATCCATCATATCAAGAACATCAGCTCTCAACATGGAAACCTCATCAATGATAATGATCTCAACTTCTCTCAGAAGCTTCAGTTTATCTTTACGGTATTTGAAATGGGGCATCAGATCGGCAATATTATTAGCCAAACTGGTGTCTATTCTTTCTGTCGTAGGAAGAAAAGTTCTCAACGGCAGTCCAAACATGGAATGAATTGTAACGCCGCCCGCATTGATTGCAGCAATTCCTGTGGGTGCTACTACAATATGCTTTTTCTTTGTACGTCTTACAAAATCATTGAGAAATGTCGTTTTACCTGTTCCGGCTTTCCCAGTCAGAAAAACACTTCTATTCGTATATTCTATTAAGTCAAAAAAATGATTGTTCATCGTTGTCAAAAATACGGAAATGAATTTGAATTTCTTACCTTGGCATAAGTTTTGAAAATTCTTAAAAAGAAAAAAGTTTATTGTGAAAAAAATATTCTTCCATTTCCCGGTGATAGTATTATGTACTACATTAACTATGGTTTCCTGTAACACATCAAAAAATGCCAATACCAATCTTCCTGTTGATATCGCAGACAGACCTGTTGACGAAGACAGTCAGAAGTATGAGCAGGCACAACTCGATAGATTAAAAGCTTCTATTGAATCTGAAGTGTCCGGAGAAAAATGTACGGATCCCAGTGAATGGGCATTTGCGCCTATGGGAGCAAAATCCTGTGGCGGACCTCAGCAATACATTGCTTATCCCAAGAAAATAGAAACTGCTTTCTTACTGAGAGTAAATGATTACACGGATAAAGTAAAAACTTTTAATGAAAAATATAATATCATGTCTGACTGTGTAGTAATCACACCTCCTACATCTTTGAAATGTATTCATGGAAAAATCAGACTGATCACTCCGGACAATAACTAACAATAAAACAAAGGTTCTATATCAAATCGAAAAAAGCTCTGTCTCAGGACGGAGCTTTTATATTTATAGGGTCAATGTTGAATGTTGACCATTCAAAGGTAAATTAGAATTGATGATCTTTCACGTTTTCTTTATACCACGATGAGTATTTTACATAGTTATCAGCGATTCTGTTAACTTCTCCTTCTAATAGCTGAGCATTAATATCTTTGATTTTTTTTGCAGGAACTCCACCCCAAACTTCTCCGGATTTTATATGAGTGCCCTGAGTTACTACAGAACCTGCCCCTACAATAGAATTTTCTTCCACCAAGCAGTCATCCATTACAATAGCTCCCATCCCAATCAGGACATTATCTTTAATGGTACACCCATGAACAATTGCATTATGTCCGATAGAAACGTTATTTCCGATATTCAGCGGATGTTTCTGATAGGTACAATGCAGCATTGCATTATCCTGAACATTTACCTTGTCACCCATTTTTATATAGTGAACATCGCCTCTGATCACAGCATTATACCAAACGCTGCAGTCTCTTCCCATTGTAACATCACCAATAATAGTAGCGGTTTCTGCTAAAAAAGTATTTTCTCCGATCTGTGGTGCTTTTCCTAAAAGTTCTTTTATAAGTGCCATAATATTAATTTGAAAATTTGAAAATATGCCAATTGAAAATAATGATCTTCTGCTTATAGTCTCTGGTATCTAACTTCTAAATTACAGTGATAGCAAAAATCTAACTCTCAATTTTCAGCGTCTAACTTCTAATGCGTATTTTTGTATCTCAAATTTAACGAAAAAATGCGTACCGTACTTATAGAACCTACCGAAAACCCGAAAGTAATGAAATTTGTAGCAGATTACAATCTCATTCCAGGGTCTTTAGAGTTGGACAGAAATTCAGATATTTCAGAAATTCCTATGGCACAGGAACTTTTCAATTATCCGTTTGTAGAAAGAATTTTCATAACGGCTAATTTTGTAGCTGTGGCTAAACAGGATACCATAGAATGGGAACATGTAGCTGAAAGTCTGAAAAATGTGATTGAGGATGAATTATTGGCCAACCCAAGAATTTACCTTCAAAAGAAAAAAGAAATGTATCAGATCTATGCTGAAATGACTCCAAATCCTAATGTAATGAAATTTGTTTCAAGCAAATTACTGATGGATGGTTTTGTGGAAGTAAAATCTATTGAAGCCGCTGAAGAAGTTCCTTTGGCACAGGCAATCTTTAAAGAATTTGAATTTACAAAAGAAGTTTTCATTTCTGACAATTTTGTAGCTGTTACCAGAGACAATTCTGTAGAATGGCATCAGGTGATGATGACTGTTCGTGCACTTATTGCCGAGTATCTTCAAAATGGAGGTGAGATTTCTAAAGTAGAGCCTCAGAAACACGAAAACCCTGTTGAAAAGATCATCAACAGAGATTATACGGAAGATGAGCAGAAAATTTCTGACATTTTAAATGAATATGTGGCTCCTGCAGTAGAAAATGATGGTGGAAAGATTTCATTGATGGAATATGACCAGGAGAGCAAAACTGCAAAAATGCTTCTACAGGGAGCTTGTTCAGGCTGCCCAAGTTCTACGGCTACTTTGAAAAACGGAATTGAAAATATTTTAAAACAATTCGTTCCGGATCTGGTAGAAAAAGTAGAAGCTGTAAACGGATAATTCAGTTTGAAAATGCCTCCCGAAAAGAAAATTGTGGTTATCATTGGAAGTGCGTCGGAGAATTCCAGCAACCAGAAACTTATGGAACAGGTCCTGGAAAAGATAGGAAATACAGATTTTCAGATGTATGATAATCTTTCTGTTCTTCCTCATTTTGATACTGCAATAACGGATGACAATATTCCTGATGAAGTTCAGAAGATCAGAAAGGATATTAAAAACTCAGCAGGTGTTATATTTTCCACTCCGGAATATATTTTCAGTATTCCCGGCAGATTAAAAAATTTGTTGGAATGGTGTGTTTCCACAACAATCTTTTCTGAAAAGCCAGTGTCAGTAATTACCGCATCAGCCAGTGGAGAAAAAGGCCACGAAGAGTTATTAATGATTTTAAAGACTCTTGGAGCGGTAACAGATGATAAACATCAGGCATTAATAAAGGGGATAAAAGGCAAATTTGACAGCAATGGCTTACTGGAAAGTAATACCTTTGCTAAAGTATCAAAATTAGTAGCAGATTTTACAACGTCTGTTTCATAATTAAAAATTAGAATATTGAATAATAAAGGAATTTTACTGGTCAATCTTGGATCACCGAGATCAACCTCTGTAAGCGACGTAAAGGAATATCTTGACGAATTTTTGATGGATGAAAGAGTGATTGATTACCGTTGGATCTTTCGTGCTCTGCTTGTACAGGGAATTATCCTGAAAACAAGACCTGCCAAATCTGCTGAAGCCTATAAAACGGTGTGGACAGATAAAGGTTCTCCACTGATTGTCATTACTGAACAAATTCAGAAAAAACTTCAGAAAGTGGTAGACGTTCCTGTGGAAATAGGAATGAGATATGCACAACCAAGTATTGAAACGGGTATTCAGAAACTGGTAGACCAGGGAATCACTGAAATCGTTCTTTTCCCTTTATATCCTCAATATGCCATGAGTACTACGGAAACGGTAATTGAAAAGGCTGAAGAAGTAAGAAAAAAGAAGTTTCCAAAGGTAAAGATCAATTATATTCAACCTTTTTACAACAGAGATATTTATATCAACTGTCTGGCAGAAAGCATTAGAGAGAAACTTCCAGAAAATTTTGATGCCCTTCAGTTTTCTTATCATGGAGTTCCGGAAAGACATATTTATAAGACAGATCCTACAAAAACCTGTAATCTTAATGACTGCTGTTCCAGAGATGACAATCCAAGCCATCAGTTCTGCTATCGTCACCAATGTTATAAAACGACACAGCGTGTTATTGAAAAACTGGATTTACCAAAAGAAAAAACTATTGTTTCTTTCCAGTCACGATTAGGAAAAGACAAGTGGATCGAGCCTTATACTGATGAAACACTGGAAACCATTGGTAAAAAGGGAATAAAAAATCTGGCCATAGTTTGTCCTGCATTTGTCTCTGACTGTCTTGAGACTTTGGAGGAAATTTCTGTAGAAGGAAAAGAACAGTTTATGCACGGAGGTGGAGAGAATTTCCATTATATTCCCTGTCTGAATGATGAAGACCGATGGATTGATGTCGTAAAAACACTTTGCGAAGAAAAGCTGAATGATTTCTATCTGGTATAATCACTTTACTCAAAATATAAAAAAGGCTGCAAGAATTAACTTGCAGCCTTTTCGTTGAATATATTAAAATTTGATTTGGTCTATTTTTTAATCAGGTTTCCTGCTTTCTGTCCGTTTACCGTTACAATATATACTCCAGGAAGCATATTGGAAGGAAGCTGAACATTCAGTTTATTTGCACCTTCTGTAATTTCAACTTTTTCAGAAATTTCTTTCTTACCTGTAAGACTTACCACTTCTACAATTCCTTTTCCGGCTTTACCTTCAAAGTTCACAGTGAATCTGTCAGTTGCAGGATTCGGGCTGATTGTATAAGCTGAAACATTTGAAGCTGCTGCAACAAGTCCCGCAGAAGAAGTTCCTCCTCCTACACCTACTGCATTCCATGCATTGGTAACCTGTGTCACTTCATTACTGCCAGCTCCATATAGGTCTGCTGCCGCCTGAAGAGAATAGGTTCTTGTATTTGCATAGTTGGATGATGAAGTCAGGTAAGTAGTTAATGTTCTGTAAGCAATAGCTCCTGCTTTATCCAGTCCAATTCCGGAAACATTATAAGCGAAACCGTTATCATTCGTACCAGAACCTCCTGTTACCAATAAATAATACCAGAAATTAAGGACTCCTGAATTGGTATGAACTCCACAATAGTCATTAGTATTTTGGCCTGGCACTGCACATCCTGTGGTAGTTGCATCTTTCCAGTATGTACCTTTATAAGTATCCGGTTGGCGGTAGGCATTAGGGTTTGCCATATCTCTGATGACATAATTGAAATCTTCTCCCAAAGTCCAGCTTGCTTTGGTTGGTCTTGCCCAACGTTCTATTGAATTTCCGAAAATATCAGAAAACCCTTCGTTCAATGCTCCCGGCTCTCTCTGATACACAAGGTTAGCCGTTTTGGAAGTAAGCCCATGGGTAATTTCGTGTCCGCAGACATCTATAGCTGTTAAAGGTTTACCACCATTTGTTGTAGAACTTCCGTCACCATAAAGCATTCTCGAGCCATCCCAATAAGCATTGAAGATATTGTTTCCATAATGAACATATGATTTTATGGTAAAATTATTATTATCAATACTTTTTCTTCCGTATTTTGTATAATAATAATCTAAGGTTTTTTCAGCACCCCAATGAGCATCTGTAGCATATTGATCTTTATTGGTATTTACATTATTCCAGGCATTATCTGTATCTGTAAAATCAACAGCAGATGCAAAATTGGTCGTTTTCTTAAGATTATAGGTCTCTACAGATGTTCCTGCATTTCTTCCCGTTTCTCTCAGTCTGTAACTTCCGTTATAAGAATCAGTTACTATGTTTTGACTTCCACTGTAAACGGTTGTAGCCGTTCCCGGAGTATTTACTTCATGAATAATTGCATCTACTCCTAGTACTTTCCCGTTTTTAGCATCTACAAAAACATATTGTCTGCTTAATGGTTTGTCTGAGTAAATATCGAATTTATAAGCCAGCGTTAAATCATTCATTTTTTCATCCGTAGGATCTGAATAATACACTAATTCACCTTTAGGAGCAAAACTTGCATTGGCATCATTGGAGTCTCTTTTGATAAAATCTTCCTCTTCTTTATTCTGCCATTTATAGGATTCTGCCCCTACGAATGATAAAGCACTCTGAAGAGCGATAGTCTCAGAAATATTGGCTTTCTTTTCAGCTCCTTTTGGAATATTAAGAACCCATTTTCCTGACTGTCCTACAATTTTTCCTCCTTTTGTCTGTACAGCCATCATTCCGTATTCTACCGGAATACCATTTACAGTCTGTTGAAATCTGTGAGTTTCAAAACCTAAAGCATCTCTTTCCAGTCCTAACTTGAGCCCTTGCCCCTGAGAAAGTCTCTCTGTAGCTTCGTCAAATAAAACAGGACTTCCCTGAAAAGCAGGTGCATTTTTTTCGAATCGCATAAAGTCTGCGTGTAATCCACTTTTACCCGGATTTAATTTTGATGGTGTGTTTTGTCCAAAAACAAAAGAGCAGGCAGCAACACTTGCCACTAAGATAAATTTCGTATTCATAATAATATTTGGTTGATTGTGTTGACGAATTTATAAACTTTTCTCAATAAAACATCATAAATTATAAATAAAATTCAATAGATATTATAGATCAATAAATAAAACACAATAATGATTTTAAAAAAAAGAAAAATATTTAAATATAATTTTTTTGCAATATAATTTTTGAATTAAAATATTTAATTAAAATCAAAATTTTGTGAATTATTTTTTTTCACCAAATAGTGCATTATAATCAAAAAAAAATAATTCTAATCTGATATTTTAAGGTCTGATATTTTTAAAATGGCAAAAAATAAGGACTATCTTAAAAGACAGTCCAAAATTATAGGGTATATTTTTATGTAAAATTATATCAGGTCATGATTTATCGTTTATTGGCAATTGGTGTCCTGAATTCACCATATCCCATCAAACCATCATAATTTCTTCCGAAAGGTGCATAATAAAGAAATGCCTGGTAAAGGTTTTCCGTCTGCCAGAAATTACCGTTTACTTCACCGAAATTCAATGTTCCATTTCCTTCTTTGGTCACCAAAACGTAATTATAGAAACCTTGTTTAAGGAATATTTTAGCCACATACTGTTTGGTAGCTGCATCATACTGCATCTGATTTTCTTTGCTTGGTTTATAATTATTAAATCCACCCAAAACATAAATCTCTTTATCTACCGGATCCGATTCAAGGTAAAAATGCACCCATGAATAGTCAGCTTCTCTTTCTGCATCTCTTTCTCTACCCAAATCATTTCTTCTGTAATACCATGCTCCGTTGACATCCGGCTGATATTGATAATTTAAAGGAAACGCCCATACCGGATGAAGATAGGTCTGGTTGACATCTTCTTTTATTTCGGTTGTACGCACCATATCTGCTGCCATATTCATATTTTTATTATCGAAATAATAAAACTCATTGTCTCCCGGAAACGTAAGATTCATCTGCTGGAAAAGCACCTGGTTTCCTAAAACACTGCTTGGCTTCAGATTAGCAATCACCATATTCGGGTTGTTATTCTGCATCACATTCATTGTGATTGAATTGACATTGGAAGAAATATCTCCTCCTTTCGGAGAAACATTCACCTCTACCCTCTGGTTAAGGTTAGGATTTTTTGCATCTGCAAATCTTGAAATATTTAAACCCACAGATGTTGCATCTTCAACCAGATAAAATCTTTTTTTGAAAAGAGGCTGATCTGCAGAATCTTTGTAAACAATCAGTTCATAATTCCCTGAGATCTTCAGCTGGATTTTATCATTGGGAAAAACAAGTTTATAGTGAGTATAAGCCTGTAAGGTATTGAATGAATACTGAAACTGATCCAAAAGCGCATTCATACTTCCCGCAGCAAATTCTGTAAAAAAAAGATTATCATCATTCCAGTTTCTGTCATAATGCTTGAATGTATATCTGTAGATCTGGCTGCCGTTTGTAAGATCGTCAAAGCCCAGAACCAGCTGTTCGCCAATTCTAATTACCGGAGTTTCATCATTGGTCTGAGGGTTGAACAACTGAACACTTTGGATATTTTGTCCAAAAACCAGTCCGCTCAAAGTAAGTAAGAGTATTCGCAAAGTTTTCATTATGACGAAGATAACGAAAAATAGCCATTTTCTTAATAATATCGTATTTTTGAATAAAAAATATTCAGATATGCTTCAGATTCAAGGTTTCGTATTCAACTTTGCAAGCGAAAATACTTACATCATTTATAACGAGAATAAAAACGCTTGGTTAATTGATCCGGGAAATATGAAAGGGCAGGAAACTCAGGCTATTGACAGTTTCATTTCAGAAAACGGACTGAAGATTCAGAGAATTCTTCTTACCCACGCACATATTGATCATGTATTGGGGCTTCAATGGGCTTTTGATACGTTCAAAGTACCTGTAACGATGCACCAGGAAGATCAGGAGGTTCTGGATATGCTTCAGGCAAGCGGAATGAGATTCGGAATGCAGGTAGATCCTGTAAAAGTAGATGTGGAATATATAAAAGAAGGGGATGAACTGGATCTGGATGGTGAAAAGTTTAAAATTTACCATGTTCCTGGGCATTCTCCGGGCAGTGTAGTGTATCACCATGAAAATCAGAAATTCATGGTTTCAGGAGATGTCCTTTTTGAAGGTAGTATCGGAAGAACAGATTTATATAAAGGTAATTATGAACAGCTGATTGATGGTATTAAATCGAAACTTTTCATTTTAGATAATGATACTCAGGTTTTCTCAGGACATGGAAATCCTACTTCGATTGGTTTTGAGAAACAGTATAATCCGTTCTTGAAATAAGTAAAAATAAAAACTCCCGCAGATTAAACAGAGAGTAACACTTAGCATTAAATTGGTGAAATTTGCTTTTGGGAGAACATAAAAATACAAAACCGTCAGTATGTTCGACGGTTTTGTTGTTATAAAGAAATAGAATTTAGAAATCCAGCGTGATTGAAGCTCTGGCGGCAGCTCCCATAATAGGTCTGGCCATAATGATTCCATCTCCGTTTGGAGAACCTGCTCTTGGATCACCTTCTGTGATTCCGATTGTATTAAAGATATTCGTTCCATCCACAGCAAAGCGTATTCTCCCCAATTGATAAGACATTCCTGCTCCAAATTCGGTGAAAGAAGGTAAAGTCTGTACATTCTTCTCATCCTGGAAACGCTTTCCATAGTAATTCATACTTACATAGGTTCTCCATGCTTTTGTAATATTGACTGCCGGAGAAATATTGAAGAAAAATTTAGGCATTCTTCTGACCACATTTCCTTCGAGAACACTTCCAGCCTCAAGGTTTTTATATTTAGGACTCTGGATTGTCCCGTTGAATGTTACTTCTAAAATATTATTGAATAAACGGGCGAAACCTTCTAATTCAACTCCATAGTTTTGTGTATTGGCGAAGGTATTTTCGGATTTACCATCAGAGAAAACATCTGTAAATGACAGGTTCTTCAAAGTAGAATAGAACGGAATTACTGCTATATCAAACGTACGCGAGTAATATTTATATCCTACTTCCAGCTGATTGGTTGTTACTGATTTTAAAGGTTTATCAGGGTTCGGATTGGAGAAATAATTGTAATATGCTTCTTCATTCGGTGATCTGAAACCATTGGAAAAACGGGCATACACTGCATTCTCTCTATTGATCTTATAATTTGTAGCTAATGTGAAAGATACCTTATCTACATTATAATTCCAGTAGGTATATTTATTTCCAAGTACACTCATATTATCATCGGCTGTAGTCGTGTTGAAACCATGAGTTCCATCAGTTGTTAACCCTGAATTATTTAAATTGGAAGAGGTTGTATTGGCAAAATTCCCTTTGTAATAATCATGGCTGTAGCGAAGACCTCCATTCACACTTAAAGCATCAGTAATATTATAATCAAGGTTTACATAAAGATCGTTTAAACTTCCCTGAGTTTGAGTATCTCTCTGTAAAAACGTCATATTGGTAACTCCGTTATAAGTTTTAGAATATCCGGTATCTGATGGACTAAGGGAAGTATCTACGAGATTCAATAATTCTGGTCTGTCTGTGGCTGTAGTCAGGATATTACTCCAGTTCCAGTATTGGTGGGATTTCCAGTTGGATTTATAAAAACCTGCCGTAACATTTCCCTGGTCAAATTTATAATTGAACTGCAGATCATTAACGAAGTTATTCATTTGTTTGTCAATTGC
Organism: Chryseobacterium sp. D764; assembly: GCF_019317325.1. Taxonomy (NCBI): domain Bacteria; kingdom Pseudomonadati; phylum Bacteroidota; class Flavobacteriia; order Flavobacteriales; family Weeksellaceae; genus Chryseobacterium; species Chryseobacterium sp. D764. The sequence goes on from NZ_CP079219.1 coordinate 2,414,390, forward strand.
CCAGAATCCCAGTTTCTGTACATATTCAGGATTAACCACAGCTCCGTTGCTCACCAATGAATATTGATAATTGCTGCCGGCAATTCCGTTGCTCTTAGCAAATTCCCCCATCGTCTGTGGACCTCCTGCAGGGAAAATCCCTGTATAATTCATGTTGATATTGGTGTATCTGGTCTTGTTTAAAACACTGAAATTATTTCCAAGATCATATTTAAACTCTGCTCCCAGTGCATCTACTTTCGGATGAATCCCGTCTTCAAGATTTCTGTTGAAAAATCCACCTCCTGCCTGTGGTATATTCAGCTGGCTGATTGCTCTGTAACTGTATGTTCCGTAATTAGGATCAAAATTCTGGAATCCTTTCAGCTTATTGCCATTTTGAACCAAAGGAATAGGAAGGAAAAATGTATTTCTGTCATCCAGTTTTTTATAATATACTTTTACATAGCCTTTATCAAATACATATTTCAGATTCATTCTGATTTGTCCGCCATTATTGGCTTTGAAACCTGTTTTTCTGATTCCGTCATCAGTTCTGTAAAAACCTCCTACATTAAAAAATAGTTTATCCTGAACCAAAGCTCCACCCACATTCACATCAGTACGCATTAATCCATATGTACTTGTTTCCAGTTTTGCTGTACCTCTGAAATCATTGGTTCCTTCTCTGGTAATAAAGTTGATTAAACCACCGGGAGAATTGGTTGCAAAAATAGATCCGGAACCTCCTCTCAAAGCTTCCATACGGTTTACCGAATTATCTACACGAAAAAAGTTGTCTGCATTGGCAAACTGAAGGGCACCGTCTTCAAAAACCGGAAGACCATCTTCCTGTACCTGCACAAACTCATAAGCTCCAGCAGAAGGAATCCCTCTTGCAAAAAGGTTGTTTCCTACTTCACCTCCTGAAGTTTCTACCGCAAACCCGGGAACTCTTTGTAATAAAGCAGCTGCACTGATTGGATTCTGCTTTTGAATTTCTTTGGAACTAAATGTGGAAATCGCTGTACTGGATTCTATTTTTTTCTTTGGATTTGAATTTCCTGTGATGACAATCTGATCGATAGAGGAAATTTTTGCAGAATCCTGCGGAGTTTCCTGGGCATAAGCATTATTAAAATATAACGTAGCTGTTGCGGCGATTAAAAAGATTGATTTTTTTTTCATAGCCTTATTTTTATTGTTAGTTTCAGTTTTGTTGTAATTGTAAATACACTCCATTGGTCCAACCGAACCCATCCTGATTAGGGTATTCCCCGCCGCCTGCTATTGTTTCTGTGTCTAATGCATTGTATTTTTCCATTAGTTTTCCGGTATTCTTGTAGACTCTTTCTACATTGGAACACCAATTGTTTTTTATCTTCTCAGCCAGTTCATCAAAGCCATAATTTTTCATTGCTTTAAAGCCCAGCCACTGATAAGGGGCCCATGCATTGGGAAGATCCCACTGCTGGCCTGAGTTTTTAGTGGTGGTAACCAACCCGCCTTTATAAAGAAATTTTTCGGCAACAGCTTTAGCAACAGCCTCCGCTTGTTCCTGATCTGCAATTCCAAGGAATAAAGGGTAAAGAGCAGCAATATGTTCAGACGGTGTTTTTGTGTTTTTTTTTGTGTGATAATCTTTATAATTGTTAGTATTTCTATCCCAGAAATATTTATTGATCATCTGTCTTCGGCTTGCTGCTCTTTCTGAAAAATAATTTTCTTTTTCACTCAGATTCTGAAGCGCTGAAGATTTTGCCAAAGTCGTTTCCAGATGCCACAAAAGGCAATTCAGGTCTATTTGGGCAAGATTCAGTGTTTCTATCGTCTGTATATTTTCTCCGTCTGCAAACCATCTGCTGGAAAAATCCCAGCCTGATTCACAGGCACTTCTTATATTTCTGTAAAATTCATCTCCTGAAGTTTTTTCATGATCTTCAATGTCGATCAGGTAACTTTCAGGGCGTGGTGCATTTTCTGCATCGTAGTAACGGTTCAGAATATCTCCGTCTATTGTTTTAACCACTCTTTTTACACTGGAATTATTTTCCAGCCATTCTTCGCCATTCATCCAGAAAGCATATTCTTTTTCCAGAGTGTCGTGATATTGTGTATAAATTCCTTCGTCATTCGTCGTTTCAAAAAGCAGGTCCAGCATTAATGAAAAATAAGGAGGCTGCGATCTGCTCAGGAAATGAGTTCTGCTGGCATTTGGAACAAATCCTACATTCTGAATCAGGTAAGAACAGTTTTCAATAATATTTTCCATCATTTCTATTCTGCCGGAAGCTTTTAATCCCAGCATAATAAAATAGCTGTCCCAATAGAAAAATTCATTAAAACGACCTCCCGGAACGATATAAGGTTTTGGTAATTTTAAAAGGGTTCCTTTTTCTTCAGAAGCTGTACGGGTCAATTCATCCCATAATTTTTCAATATGCTCTTTGATAGGAAGGTGCTCTTCTCTCTGAACAGAAACTCTGGCCCCTAAAAAATCAAAATGGGTCATCACAAAATCTTTAAGATCAAAACCAGGGATATCTTTTGCTTTTTCATACTTCTCATTGATTTTTGCAATGGGAAATAATGGAACTGCATCCGTCATCATTTTCTGATCTTCAAAAATTTCAGATCTCTGTACATCATCAAAAAGAGTTTGAATTTCGTTTATGTAAAGCTGATTACTCATTGTTATTTTTTAGGATTAATTTTTAATTTATTCATGAAAATTGCCGAAGTGATCAGTAATGAAAGCGGAATCAGGGAAAGATAAAATGCCTGCTGACCGCTGAATTCCTGAAATACAAAACCGGTAATAATAGAACCTATCGTTCCTCCAATTGCTGAGAAAACAACAATTAAACCTGACATTGCGCTGTGCAAATATTTCGGAATAGATGCCAGAATTACAGAATTAATGCTTGGATAAATCGGTGCCAGCAAACCTCCCATCAAAGGAAATAAATAAACGACCAAAGGTGCATTCATCCAACTGGTATTTGTATCTATATGAATATTATGGGTAAGGGGTAAAACCAACAATAAACTGATAGCAAAGCCTATCACACAAAAAGAAACTACATAGATCCAGTTGAACTTCTTAGAAAAGAATCCCGACAAAAATCTTCCCAACGCAAAAGCTCCCGCCAAAACGGCTCCCGCCTGAATACTCATTGAGGTAGGCACTTTTAAAATTTCTTTATAAAAAGTAGGTGTCCATGTTTGAAAACTCTGCTCTACCAGTACAAAAAGGAAAGCACATAATAAAAAGAACAATACTTTTTTATAACTGAACAGGCTGACGCTATTTCTTAAATCTCCCAATAAGTCTGTTTTCTCACTTTTGGCTTCCTGCTCATTCAGTTTTGAAAAGAACAGGAATAAAAAAGATAAAGTGGAAAGCCCGCCCAGAATCCAATAGACATCCAGCCATCTTGTAGATTCCGGGTTATGATCATCAATATATAAACTGAATAATACATTTCCTGCCAGAACTCCAATCATGAAAAATCCTTCCAGAAATCCCATAAAACTGGAATGTTCTTTATCTGTTTCCGTTACCAATCCAATAGAGGTAAAAACCGAGATTTTAATTAAAGCAAAGGAAACTCCTACTGTTGCAAATAATAGTTTGAAAACCCAAAAGGTATTGGTAAACGGCATTATAAAACACATACAGCTTACCAGAAATAAAGCAATCAACATGGATTTTTTGATTCCTATTTTGGGAAGAAATGAAGCAAGAATGAATGAACATATTGCAATGGGAAGATCTTTGAACCCTTCCAAAACACTGGCCGAAGATTTTGAAATCCCAAAATTCTGCTGTACCTGTAGAATGACTGTTCCTACAGAATTCAGAAGAATGGCAAAGACAAAATAATTTAAAAATAAAACGGCCTTGATGTTAATATTTTTCATTCAGGTTATTTCTTGTCGGCTAAGATAGAAGCATTTGTGTTAACGATAATTTAACACAGTAAATCAATATTTGAACTATATTAATATAATTAGTATTTTTAGTAATTAAATATGATTAATTAAATGAAAGTTACTTTTGAAAGGGTAATCCCTAATGAAAAGAGCTCGTTCCGCACGATTCATAACAACTCCCCTATTTCAGAATTCAAATGGGAGTATCATTATCATCCCGAAATTGAACTGGTATGTGTCATTTCCGGGAACGGAACCCGCCATGTGGGTTATCATAAAAGTAATTACACCAATGGAGATCTGGTATTAATCGGGTCCAATATTCCGCACTCCGGATTTGGACTGAATTCTATTGATCCTCATGAAGAAATTGTACTTCAATTCAAAGAAGAAATTCTGCAGTTTCCCCAACAGGAAGTAGAAGCCAGATCTATCAAAAATCTGTTGGAACTTTCAAAATACGGGATTCATTTTCATCATAAAGTAAAAAAAGTAATGCTTCCAAAATTGAAGCTTATGCTGGAATCGGAAGGTTACAAAAGGTATTTGCTATTGCTTGAGATTCTTTTCGAGCTTTCAAAATGTGAAGATTATGATCTTTTGAACAAAGAAATCATGCCCTACACCATTATTTCCAAAAATAAAACCCGTCTTGAAAATATCTTCACGTATGTAGAACATCATTATGACAGGGAAATTGAAATTGAAGAAGTCGCCAGACTCGCCAACCTGACATTGCCAGCTTTCTGTAATTTCTTTAAGAAAGCAACCCAGATCACTTTTACAGAATTTGTCAATAGATACAGAATCAATAAAGCTTGCCTGCTGATGGCACAGGATAAGTCGATTTCAGAATGCAGCTATCATTGCGGCTTCAATAATGTGACCTATTTCAATAGGATGTTTAAAAAATATACCGGGAAAACGCCTTCAGAATTTATTAAGAATTATTCTCACAACAACATCAATGTAGATTTGAAAGTTGAAAAAGAGACTAAAGCTAAGGTAAGTTTTTGATAATGACATGTTGAAATTCCTCTGTCAACAAACTTTTCTGAGACTTCTACGGAGTGACAAAGTGGATGAAGAAATATGCTATGAATTAAACATCTGCCAAATCCACGAAGGAAAGACCAGATCTATAAATAAACAAGAAACAAAAAAAGCCACTCAAAAAGAGCAGCTTTATATTAGTATGAATAAGAACCAGTAACTGAATAACCAGCAACTGATCATTACTTATTTCCATTTAATATTGCATCCCATACTTGGTCTTTGAATTTCTTCCTGCGCTTCTCCAGCCAAAAGATTTTCAAAAGCAATAATCAGATCCTCACCTGTAACATCTTTATTATTTCCCGGTCTTGAATCATCCATCTGACCTCTGTACACAAGATCCAGTTTATCATCAAAGAAATAAAAATCCGGGGTACAAGCCGCATCGTAAGCTTTTGCTACCGCCTGGCTTTCATCAAATAAATAAGGGAAATCAAAATTTCTTTCAATCTGAAATTCGATCATTTTCTCAGGAGAATCTGCCGGATATTTCTCAATATTATTAGCATTGATAGCGATGAATTCTATTCCTCGCTCGTTATAATCTTCGTATAATTCATTGATCTTATCAATCACATGAAGAACAAATGGACAGTGGTTGCACATAAAGATCACCAAAGTACCATTTTCTCCTTTCAGTTCTTCCAAAGACTGAAGTTCGTTCGTTTTTGACGGGTTAGGAAGTTCAAAAAACGGAGCCTTTGTTCCTAATGCCAGCATATTTGATGGAGTATTCATATCCTTTTTCTTTACCGGCAAAGATAGATATTTCTTTTATTAATTATGAAGAAGACATTTCTATTTTAACTTTAGTAAAGAAGATTGAAGCTGGAGGAGGGAAGATTTTAAGGTCTCAAAAATAGTTATAGTCAAATTCTATTAATATTTTTTTTTACCACAAATCAACTTCCAGCTCCCATTCTTCCAGCTTCCAGCCATTGAATGAAATCTTCAATACGTCCTCTTTTGAAGTTAAATGTATAATATCCTTTGGAAGTTATATTAAAAAGTTTGTAGTTTTGCTAACGCTGTTAGTAAATAAATATCATGGGTCTACATGAACGCCGTCAACGAGAAAAAGAATCCATCCGTGCAAATATTTTGCAGGCTGCTTTTACTTTGGCTAAAACTGAAGGCTGGGGTTCACTGTCTATGCGTAAGATAGCTGATGCTATTGAGTATAGTGCTCCTGTAGTCTATGATTATTTTGAAAATAAAGAAGCTATTCTATTTGAGATTTCTTTAGATGGCTTTCATAAGTTACACATAGAATTATTAAAAGCTCAGCAGAAGCATGATACTCCGGAAGAGCAAATGGTTGCTATTGTGGATGCATACTGGAACTTTGCTTTTAAAAACAAGGAATATTACCAGCTTATGTTTGGTCTTGGAATGCAATGCTGTGGAAAAGGGCAGATGAAAAAAGAATTCTCATCATTCCAGGAACTGATCTATGAATGTACCTATGAGATTATTAAGAAAAACGGATCCAATCCTGACAATGCATGTCATATGTCTCATGCTCTGTTTTCTGCCGTTCACGGAATGATCTCTATTATGATGATGCGTACTGCTGATATCCCTTCCACAATGAACAAGACGACATTGGACGAAACTGTTTCGGCTTTTATTAAGTCTTTGTAAATTTTTTTTGAATTTAAAATTAACATCGTTAGGAAACTTAACGCCTAATTAATTTAGATGATTCTGTAATTCCTGATTAAAAATGAAACCATTTATGAAGCAATTCATAGTATTCAGCTGCTAAAATTAGTCATTTTTTTGCTTATTAATTAACACTGTTAGTAAAATTAACACACCTTACACCATCATTATACACTTAAATACATTAAAAACAATTTTCAATTATGGAAACAATCGACTTCATCGGACATTAATAATTCTGTAATTTTTTTTGAACTAATCATTAACACTGTTAGGAAAAAAAACAGCATTTATTAAAAAGAACTTTACTTAAATCTAACACTTCATTAAAAAAATTAAACCACAATGAAAATACCTGGAAAAACAAGGTTTATTGTACTTATTGCAAGTATAATTCTTTTACAGAGCTGTACCAAGGCTGCAGAAGGATCCAATGCCGCGCCGCCAGCTCCAGAACTTCCGGTTTATACCGTTCTCACATCACCCGCTACTACATATCAGGAATTCCCTACTGCCTTAGAAGGGAAAAATAATGTTGAAATCAGATCTCAGGTAGATGGCTATCTTGATAGAATCTATGTAGAGGAAGGATCTTACGTAAGAGCCGGACAGCCATTATTTAAAATAGACTCCAGAAGCTATGGTGAGCAAATGAATATGGCACAAGCTAATCTACAGGTTGCTAATGCTAACATCCAAAAGGCAAGAGTAGAAGTAGACAGACTTCAGCCATTGGTTGCCGCTAAAGTAGTTTCTGATGTACAGCTAAAAACAGCAAAAGCCAATTATGAAGCCGCTGTTGCTGCTGCCTCACAGGCTAAAGCTTCTGTAGGGAGCGCAAGAATCAATGTAGGATTTACAACCATTACAGCTCCTGTAAGTGGTTATATCGGAAGAATCCCTTTCAAAAAAGGAAGTCTGATCTCCAGAACAGATGCAAGTCCATTGACATTATTATCTGACATCAGTGAAATTTATGCTTATTTCTCTTTGAGTGAACTGGACTTTATTGCTTTTCAGAATAAATATCCTGGCGCTACTTTGGAAGAAAAACTGAAAAATATGCCAATGGTAGAATTGGTGATCGCTGATAACAGTACATATCCTGAAAAAGGAAAACTGAGTATCGTAGACGGGCAGTTTGATAAAACTACCGGAGCCATCAGTGTACGTGCCGTTTTCCCTAATGCCAACGGAGCTTTAAGAACCGGAAACACGGGAAGAGTACGCATGCCGCAACTGATCTCGAATGCTGTAGTGATTCCACAGGAATCTACTTTCGAAATTCAGGATAAAACATATGTGTATGTAATGGGTAAAGACAAGAAAGTAACCGGAAGACCTATCAAAATATCTGGAAAAACAGATAGCTATTATTTTATTTCTGAAGGGCTTGCACCTGGAGAAAAAATCGTATTCACAGGAATTGGAAGCTTGAAAGACGGGGCATCTATCAGACCGAAAAATATTTCTTCTGACAGCTTACTAAAAGCAAAACCATTATAGTCCATTCCGAATACAGAAGACTTTAAAAAATAAACTTCTTATGTTAAAACAATTTATAGAAAGACCGGTCCTTTCAACGGTCATCTCCATAATACTCTTATTATTGGGAGCCTTGTCTCTCTTTAATTTACCGATTGCCCTCTTTCCGGACATCGCCCCACCAAGTGTACAGGTAACTGCATTCTATCCGGGAGCCAACGCGGAGGTTGTAGCACGTTCGGTTGCTACCCCAATTGAGGAAGCCGTGAACGGAGTTGAGAACATGACGTATATGACCTCAAATTCCAGTAACGACGGTACAATGACACTGAGTGTCTTCTTCAAGCAGGGTGCTGACGCTGATAATGCAGCTGTAAACGTACAAAACCGTGTATCGAAAGCGATGAGCCAATTACCTCAGGAGGTAGTACAGGCCGGGATTTCTACCCAGAAAGTACAGAACAGTATGATCATGTTCATGGGTTTGACCAGTGAAAATGAAAAACAATATGACGAACTATTCCTTCAAAACTACCTGAAGATTAATGTTATTCCTCAGATACAGCGTATTCCAGGGGTAGCACAGGCTCAGGTATTCGGTACAAGAGATTACTCGATGAGAATCTGGCTGAAACCGGACAGACTGGCTGCCAACAACCTTTCTCCTCAGGAAGTTCTTGGAGCTATCAAAGATCACAATCTTGAAGCCGCTCCGGGCCGTTTGGGACAGGGAAGTAAGGAAACTTATGAGTATATCCTTAAATACAAAGGAAAACTGAATAAGAATGAAGACTATGAAAATATTGCTATTAAAGCCAATAGTGACGGTTCATTCTTAAGATTAAAAGACGTAGCAAGAGTAGAATTCGGTTCTTATACTTATACGGCAACAAACAGAGTAGACGGGAAACCGGTTGCCGGATTTGCAATTTTACAGACTGCAGGTTCCAATGCGAATGAAATCCTTACTGAAATTGAAAGTCAGGTGAAAGTAATGGAAACTACCCTTCCAAAAGGAGTAAAGCCAATTATCATGTATAATTCCAAAGACTTCCTGGATGCATCTATCCATCAGGTTGTGGAAACTTTAGTCATTGCCTTCATTCTGGTATTTATTGTAGTATATATTTTCCTTCAGGATTTCAGGTCTACATTAATTCCGGCTATTGCAGTACCAGTTGCGATCATCGGAACATTCTTCTTCCTTCAGCTCTTTGGTTTCAGCATCAACATGCTTACGCTGTTTGCATTGGTTCTGGCCATTGGTATTGTAGTGGATGATGCCATTGTAGTGGTGGAAGCCGTCCATTCTAAAATGGAACAAACGGGAATGCCTGTAGAACATGCTACAATGAACTCGATGAGTGAAATCTCAGGAGCTATTATCTCCATTACACTCGTAATGTGTGCGGTATTTATTCCGGTTGGTTTCATGCAGGGACCTGCAGGAGTTTTCTACAGACAGTTTGCGTTTACCTTAGCAATTGCGATTTTAATTTCAGCAGTAAACGCATTGACATTAAGTCCGGCGTTGTGTGCAATGTTCTTAAATGACCCTCAGGGAGAACATGGAGAACACGGTCATAAAACAGGTTTTGGAGCAAGATTTTTCAATGCATTCAATGCAAGCTTCAACAACATGACCAGAAAATATATCTATAGCCTTAAGTTTTTAATTAAAAATAAATGGGTTGCGATAGGAGGACTTGTAGTCATTACAGCAGCAAGTATATTCCTGATTAAAAAAGCACCGTCAGGATTTATTCCTACGGAAGACCAGGGATTCGTATTGTATGCAGTAAATACTCCTCCGGGAAGTTCACTGGAAAGAACGCACAGAGCGACAGCACAAATTGATAAAATTATCAATGGTGAGAAAGCAACCAACCACCTTTGGGTAGCCGATGGGATGAACTTCATCAGTAATGCCAATGCTTCTCCATATTCTGCAGGTTTCATTAAGCTTAAAGATTATGACAAACGTGGTGAAATGAAAGATCCTGATCAGATCGCAGGAACTTTAACAGGAAAGGTAAGCCAGGTGAAAGATGCCAATGCATTCTTCTTCAACTTCCCTACTGTTCAGGGATTCGGTAACGTTTCCGGATTTGAATTCATGCTTCAGGATAAAACAAATGGTTCCTTTGAACAGCTTGGAACAACCACCCAGCAGTTCATTGGTGAATTGATGAAAAGACCTGAAATTGCATTTGCCTTTACGACATATGCTGCAGGAAACCCTCAGTATACCATTGATGTAGATACTGATAAAGCCAATCAGCTGGGTGTTTCTGTAACAGAGCTGATGCAGACGATGCAGATCTATTTCGGAAGTAGCTTTGTATCAGATTTCAACAGATTCGGAAAGTATTACAGAGTAATGGCACAGGCAGATATTCCTTATCGTACTGACGTCAACTCTCTGGAGGGGATTTATGTAAAAAATAAATCGGGAGAAATGGTACCTGCAAAAACACTGGTAACGTTAAAAAGATCTTTCGGTCCTGAAACGGTAACAAGAAATAACCTTTTCAACGCAGTAACAATTAACGGAACTCCAAAACCTGGCTACAGTACCGGAGATGCCATCAAAGCGGTAGAAGAAGTTGCACAGCAATCATTACCAAGAGGTTATGGATACGAATGGACAGGGATTACCCGTGAGGAGATCAAAACAAGCGGGCAGACTGCATTTATTTTCTTCTTAAGTATTTTGTTTGTCTATTTCTTACTCGCAGCTCAGTATGAAAGTTATATTCTTCCATTTGCTATTATTCTTACGATTCCTACAGGGATTTTCGGAGTATTTGCCTTCACAGGACTGGCAGGAATTGATAACAACATCTACGTTCAGGTAGGATTGATCATGCTTGTCGGGCTATTGGCTAAGAATGCCATCCTGATTGTAGAATTTGCTGTACAGAGAAGAAAAGCAGGAAAAACTTTGATTGAGTCTGCACTTCAGGCATCAAGATTACGTTTAAGACCAATCTTAATGACCTCTTTTGCCTTCATCGTGGGGATGCTTCCGCTGGTATGGACACAAGGTGCCTCTTCAAAAGGAAATCACTCTATCGGGTACAGTACCGTAGGAGGAATGCTTACAGGAGTAGTATTCGGAATTTTTATTATTCCGGTAATGTATGTGATCTTCCAGTACCTGCATGAAAAAATGCCAAGCAGAAAACAGAAAAGACTTCTGAAAAAACAAATGGAGGAAGAACTTTTAACTGCTACTCACTAATAAAAAAATGAATTACAAAAACTTAGAGAAAACTTTAAGATTACAAAAGATTAACGAGTCTCTTATTTGTTCTTGATGGTTTGGAAAGCTAATATTTTCTCCTACTAAAGACAATTTTTGCATAACAGAAAACCTCTCTAAGTTTTGTATTCAATTAAAAGTTAAAAAACTATGAAAAGAGTAAAAAATATTATTCTAACATTTGCGGTGGCCATAGGCTCTGTTTCGTGTGTGTCAAAACTGGCATACACGGAGCCGGAGCTTCCACTTCCGGAAAAATTTCAGTACACCGCAACTGCAGATACTGCCAGCATAGCCAATCTGGAGTGGAAACAGTTCTTCAGCGATCCTATTTTACAGGGATTGATTGAAAAAGGAATCAAAAATAATTATGACCTTCAGATTGCATTAAAACAGGTTGCCTCTTCACAGGAAAAACTGAAACAGGCAAAATATCTGCAATATCCCGATGTAGGATTCGCTGTTTCTGCACAAATTTCAAAACCTTCAGAAAACAGCATGAACGGAAAAAGCTTAAATTCATTTTTAGGACAAAACCATGTTGAAGATTACAATGCAGCCTTCAACCTTTCATGGGAAGCTGACATCTGGGGGAAAATTAAAAACCAGCAGGAAGTTTCAAGAATGCAGTATCTTCAGACTTATGAAGGATCAAAAGCAGTTCAGACTCAGGTAGTAGCAGCTATTGCTCAGGGATATTATAACCTGTTGATGCTTGACAGACAACTAGCTATTGCAAAATCGAATCTGGAGCTAAGCAGCAATACCCTAATGATCACACAAAAAATGTGGGAAAGTGGTGATAATACCTCTTTAGGCGTACAGCAGGCCGCAGCACAGAAACAGGCAACAGAACTTCTGATTACTCAACTGGAACAGAATATTGCTATTCAGGAAAATGCATTGAGTATTTTGGTGGGAGAACTGCCTAATAAAGTAAACAGAACAATTGAAATGTCTGATACTTCTTTACCTCAGAATATTACTGCAGGACTTCCGGCAGCTATGGTAAGCCGTAGACCTGATGTACGCCAGCAGGAACTTGTTTTACTGGAATCGAATGCTACCGTAGGAATTGCTCAGGCCAATATGTATCCGGCATTGAAAATTACAGCTAACGGAGGGGTAAATTCATTCAAGTTTGATAACTGGTTCCAAATTCCGGCTTCTTTATTCGGATCAGTTTTAGGAGGACTTACCCAGCCTATTTTTCAGAAAAGACAGTTGAAAACAGATCTGGAAGTAGCTAAAATTCAAAGAGAGAAAAATGTTCTGGCATTCCGTCAATCAGTATTAAATGCTGTAGGTGAGGTTTCAGATGCTTTGGTATCCAATGAAAACTTAAAAGCTCAGGAACAAAAAGCTACTGAACAGGCAACGACTTTGAAAGACGGAATAAAAAGTGCACAGCTTCTTTACAAAGGAGGTTCAGCCAATTACCTGGAAGTGATTACAGCACAGGGAAATTCCCTACAGGCAGAGTTGAATCTGGCTTCCATTAAAAGACAGAGATTAAGCAGCATTGTAGATTTATACAGAGCTTTAGGCGGCGGTTGGAAGTAGTAAATTAAATTATATTTGTTTTAAGATGCGGTTCTTTTTAGAACCGCATTTTTTTGTATTGTTTCTTTTTATTACAATATGAATTTAAACTTAGATTCCTACGGAATGACAAACTGGATGCTTAATTTATCCATACACTGTGTCATTCCGTAGGAATCTATATTTTCAAAGCTTATTAAGTTTGTATAAGAAAGGCTGTCTGATAATTTAAAAAGTATTTATTTCTGAAACTGCTCAGCAATCCATTTTAGTAAATTTTCAAAATCATTTTGAGCATACCCCAACTGCAAATAATGAATATCATCCGCCTTTCTGTACCATGTCAGCTGACGTTTGGCATACCTACGGCTGTTCTTTTTAATTTCTGAAACCGCAAAATCAAGATCCCATTCTCCATCAATATATTTGAATAATTCTGCATAGCCTACTGTATTTAAAGCAGTCAGCTCTTTGAATTGTTCAAGACCTTTCACCTCATCCAGCAAGCCGTTCTCCATCATAACGTCTACTCTACGATTGATTCTGTCATACAGTTCTTCTCTTGGAGCTTCTATTCCGATTCTGATGACATTAAAATCCCTTGAATCCTGGGATACTGCAATCAATTCAGAATATTTTGTTTCCGTTTGCCAGATCACATCTATGGCCCGTAGAAGCCTGCGGTGGTTGTGAATATCCACCACATTGAAATATTCGGGATCGAGTTTCTGTAGAATTTCCTGAAGTTTTTCTATCCCCTCCTGCTCCATAATCATCTGAAGCTTTTCCTGATTTTCAGTATTGGCTTCAGGAAGATCATGCAAACCTTCTATCACTGCTTTTTCATACATCATACTTCCACCGACAAGAATAACGGTATCATGAGTTGCAAAAAGTTCATTGAGTTTCTGAAGGACATCTTCTTCGTATTGCCCTATAGAATAATATTCTTCAACTGAAAGATTTCCGATAAAATGATGAGGTGCCCCAGCCAGTTCTTCTTCTGAGGGTGCAGCGGTTCCTATTTTCATTTCCTTAAAAAACTGGCGGGAATCACAGGAAATAATCTCAGTACTGAAATGTTGAGCCAAATCAATTGCCAATCTCGTTTTACCAATTCCGGTGGGTCCTACTACAGAAATCAAATTTTTCTTTTTCACCGCGCTAATTTACGAAAATGCATTCATTTGAATTTTTATTCTGCAAAAGAAAGCTGCTGTTATTTTGAACCATTAAGATTTTATGAAGAAGTTAAGAATATTAAGATGAGCTTCGCTTTTAGTATAACGCTTATCAAAATCTATTAGATTTTTTTTTAATTAAACGGAACGGCTTAAATCTTCTTAATGGTTCAAAAATAAATTTAGAATGAATAATCAGATTGTTTACGTTAAAGTTTCATCTTATTACATTATACACTTAAATGTTTATCTTTGTAGAACAATAAAAAACTATGATTTTATCAATGACCGGATTCGGTAGAGCCGAAGATGTTTTTGAAGGAAAAAAAATTACAATAGATATTAAATCATTGAACAGCAAGAGCTTTGATTTGAATATCAAAATTCCTTTACGCTATAAAGAAAAAGAATTTGAAATCAGAAAAATTCTTAATGATAGAATTATCCGTGGAAAAGTAGACTGCTACGTTAATATTGAGAACCTTGAAGAGTCAAATGATGTAAAGATTAATAAAAATTTAATTGACGCTTATATCAAAGAACTTAAAGGCATAGCTTCTGACGGTCCCGATTTCGAATACCTTAAAATGGCGGTAAGACTTCCTGATGCCATCTCATCAAGACCTGATGAACTTACAGAAGGTGAATGGGAATCATTGGCAAAAATTGTCAATAATGCCGTAGACAGATTTGAAGAATTCAGAAGAACTGAAGGCAGCATTCTCCATGAAGAATTAAACAGGAATATTCAGAATATTGACAAATATCTTGGAGAAGTGATTCCTTTTGAAGAAGAAAGAATTGTAAGCGTGAAAGAACGTTATCAGAAATCTTTGAAAGAATTTGAAAATGTTGATGAAACACGTTTTTACCAGGAAATGGCCTATTTTACTGAAAAGCTTGATATCTCTGAAGAAAAGGTAAGACTTACCCAGCACTTGAAATATTATAAAGAAGTAATGGACAATGAATCTTTCAACGGGAAAAAACTGGGCTTTATTTCTCAGGAAATCGGAAGAGAGATCAATACATTAGGTTCTAAAGCTAATCACGCAGAAATCCAGAAACTGGTAGTGATGATGAAAGATGATCTGGAAAAAATTAAAGAACAAACGTTAAACGTATTGTAGGTACGAGGTATGAGATTGTGGTTATTACTTGTAAGAATGCCCCGGAACTCAAAACCCGTAACCCGAAATTGTAAAAAATGGATAAAGTAATTATATTTTCAGCACCATCAGGGAGCGGAAAAACTACATTGGTAAAACATTCTCTGGAAACATTTCCGGAACTGAATTTTTCAATCTCATGTACCACAAGACAGCCGAGAGGAAGCGAAGTTCATCAGGTGGATTATCATTTTCTGACGCCTGATGAATTCAGACAGAAAATTTCTGAAGGTGCTTTTGTAGAATATGAAGAAGTATATACTGACAAATATTACGGTACTTTAAAATCTGAAGTAGAAAAAATCTGGAATCAGGGAAAAGTAGTTATTTTTGATGTAGATGTAAAAGGAGGTATTTCATTAAAAAAATATTTCGGTGAAAAAGCCCTGTCTATTTTTATAGAACCGCCTTCCATTGAAGAATTGGAACGAAGATTGATTTCAAGAAATACAGATGATGCAGAAACCATAAAAACCCGCGTAGCAAAGGCAGAAGAAGAAATGTCCTACGCCAGCGAGTTTGATAAGATCGTGATTAATACCGATCTTGATGTAGCTAAAAAAGAAATAGAAAGTTTAATAAAAAGTTTTATCAGTAATTAATGGCTGAAAGATGGAAGCAGGAAGATGGGAGCAACCGAAATACTCTCAAAATCTAACTTCCAATTTCTAACCTCTAACTTCTGATACTAAAAAATTGAGGTTGATATGAGTACCGAAACATTAGAAAAAGCTAAATCTGCAATTCCTGTCAGAGGATTTCTGGATATAAAAGATATAGCTATTCCTCAGGGAGAAGAGTTGGTAAAAGCCATTCTTAAACTTAAAGAGGAGAAAAATGCTGTTATTCTTGCCCATTACTACCAGCCGGGAGAGATTCAGGATATCGCTGATTTCCTGGGAGATTCCTTACAACTGGCAAGACAGGCAAAAGACACGAATGCAGACATGATTGTATTCTGCGGTGTACATTTCATGGCGGAAGCGGCTAAAATTCTGAACCCAACTAAAAAAGTAGTTCTTCCTGATACCATGGCCGGATGCTCTCTGGCAGACGGTTGTTCTGGAGAAGGGTTAAGAAAAATGCGTGAACAGCACCCGAATGCTTTAATTGCAACTTACATCAACTGTAACGCAGAAACTAAAGCAGAAAGTGATATCATCGTAACCAGTTCAAATGCTGAAACCGTAATAGAAGCACTTCCGAAAGACAGACCTATTATTTTCGCACCAGACAAAAATCTGGGAAGATATTTATCTAAGAAAACAGGTCGTGATATGATCCTTTGGGATGGAAGCTGTATAGTACACGAAGCATTTTCAATGGAAAGAATTGCCCAGCAGCTGGCAGATAATCCAGATGCCAAGCTGATTGCACACCCTGAAAGTGAAGAAGCTGTTTTGAAACTGGCTCACTTTATCGGTTCTACTTCTGCCCTGTTGAATTATGTGGAAAAAGATGACTGTCAGAAATTCATCATTGCTACAGAAGAAGGTATTCTTCACGAAATGAGAAAACGTGCTCCTCACAAGGAACTGATTCCAGCATTGGTTTTTGATGAAAGCTGTAACTGCTCGGAATGTTTCTATATGAAACGTAATACAATGGAAAAATTGTACTTATGTATGAAGTATGAACTTCCGGAAATTCTTATCGACGAAGAATTAAGATTAAAAGCATTGAAACCTATTGAAGCAATGCTTGATCTTTCAAAAAGCATAAAATAAACAAAGAGGCTGTCTCTGAAAGAATTTACTTTTGAGACAGCCCTTTTTATTTTTAGTCCGCAGTAATTGCAACAAAACAATCTGCACTTACAACAACGCACATTCTGCAATTCTCAGACAATCTCCAATATGCCTCGCATGAAGGATCACTGGAAGAGCCTGGGCCAAAAACCAGATGGGTAGGACAGCCGTCACATTTTGATACACCAGCCCCTATCATCTGTTCCAAATCTCTTCTGTTCAATTTCTTTAAATCTTTCATAAAAGTCTGATTATCTTTTAAGAAACTCCTCCGTCCACACATTCCATACTTACCAGAACACACATCTTGCAGTAGTCGGGAAGCCCCTGATAAGCAGAACATGGATACTGATATTCAGGACCATCTCCGAATGTAGCATGTTGTGGGCATCCTGCACATCTTGAAGGGCCTGCTGCTCCATTTAATTGTCCAAGCTCTTTTCTGTTTAATTTCTTTAAATTTTTCATAGTAGTTTTAAATTAAATGTTGATTATATGTTTTACAACAAATTGATGGTTTTTAAATAATATATTTTCTAACCCTCCAGAACCATACAGCTTCCTGGAATAGATGGATCATAAGGGAAAAGATAAAGACAAACTTTACGCCCTCTAAAATCTGTACATACCGCACAACCTTTCGGTCCGCAATCAAGATCTACAGCACAGGTATCTCCTCCACCTCCAATAATAGCTCTTAAGCTTTCTCTGTTTAATTTTTTTGAATTTTTCATGGTAGTTTAATTTTAAAATTAAGTTTTAATTTTTTTCATTGGATTGTATAAGCAGCAATACTTACAGCATTGGTGCATAACAGGTTCCTCCCGGTTTCAGCCAGCATCCCCATTTCCCCCCTCCTCGGAAACATACAAATTGTTCACCACCACAGGCTTCAATCTGGATATCGGTAAATCCTCCAGCGATGTTTTTCTTTTCTTCGCGTGATAATTTCTTAATTGTTTTCATATTGTAATAATTTTAGTATTCTGTAATAAAAAACAACAAACTTTTTGTCATTAAAAATTAATAAGGACCAAAGCATTCAAAACTTACCAGTACTCTTCCTTTACAACATTCTGGTAAGGCATGATAATCAGCACATGACCTTGGTTCACCTGGTCCGTAGGGTCCGGCAGGACAGTTCGCATTACAAGGGCCTATTCCACCGTTGACAGATTTTAAATCATTTCGATTGATTTTCTTTAAATTTTTCATATTTATTTTTTTGATTAGATTTCAGGATAGATACATAATGAACTTACGAATACACAGGATTTGCAGCGTCCCGGTAATGCATCATATTCTTCACAGGAATGTGCAAATTCAGGGCCTGGGCCGTATCCTCCACCTGTAGGACATCCGTCACATCTGAATGCCGCTCCACTGATTTGCCCTAAACCTTTCCGAGAAATTTTCTTTAAATTTTTCATGGTTATGTCGTTATTAGTTAATCTTATAAATATAACATTTTTAATCAATTACAACAAATATATCCCCAAAAAAGGAAATATATTTTATTATATTAAAAACTTGGCTGTTTCAAAATAATTTGTACATTTGTTCTGTTACAATGAATTTGTTAAGAAACATATCTGATATTTCTGACCTGAGATTACCTATTTCAGGCATATCTTCCGTTTCTACATTCACAACTACAACAACTACCCCATAACGGGGTAAATTTTCACATATTATTTCCGGCACCGTACTCTTTTTTTAAAGAGTAACCATTTCTTTTTACCCAACTTTAAAAAAATAATTGATGAAAGTTTTAAAATTCGGCGGAACATCAGTCGCCCATTCTCAGAATATTCTACTGGTGGAAAAAATCATAAAAGATGAATCTTTAAAAAACAAAATAGTTGTTATTGTATCAGCACTTCATGGCGTTACCGACCAACTGATCAGGGCAGCAGAATATGCTTCTGTGAAAGATGAAAACTATGTTCAGATTATTCAGAATCTGGAAGAAAAACATATCAGTCTGGTCAAAGATCTTTTTCCAATCACAGAACAAAGTTCATGGCTAAGCTTTGTAAAAAAGCATTTCAATGATATTGAAGATCTTTGCAACGGAATTGCCGTTCTTGGTGAGCTGACAAACAGAATAAAAGATAGAATAGCTTCTTATGGAGAGCTTCTGTCTTCAAAAATTATTGCAGCAAGACTTCAACATAAAGAATTGGACTCTGTGTGGATGAATTCCGCAGAACTGATCAGAACAGACAGCAATTTCACCCATGCAAAAGTAAATTTCGACGCTACCGAAAAAAATATTATTCATTTTCTGAATGAAAATCAAAACCGTATTATTATAGGTCCGGGGTTTGTAGCTCATGATGAAAAGAACAACCCAACAACATTAGGAAGAGGCGGTTCGGATTATACTGCTTCTATTATTGCTGCTTCCGCTCATGCAGAAGAACTCCAGATCTGGACCGATGTAAGCGGAATGATGACTGCTGACCCTCGTCTTGCTTCCAATGCTAAACCTATTTCAGAAATATCTTATCATGAAGCCATGGAACTTTCTCATTTTGGGGCAAAAGTACTTTATCCACCTTCCATTCAGCCTGTAATGATAAAAAATATAGACCTGATCATCAAGAACACTTTTGATCCTGAATCACCGGGAACTTTAATTTCTCATCAACAGAAATCTTCAGACAATGAAAAACAGATTGCAGTAGGTATTTCAAATATGAATAATATTGCTCTGCTTACATTGGAAGGAAGCGGTATGGTAGGAATTCCGGGTATTTCTGCAAAACTTTTCCAGTGTTTAAGTAACGAAAAAATAAATGTAATCCTTATTACACAAGGATCATCAGAACATTCTATCACCATAGCTATTGAAGAAAAAGAAGCTTTACGTGCTGAACACGCGATCAATTCTTCTTTCGAAGATGATATCAATCTTAAAAGGGTTTATGCCGTAAAAATTGAAACAGGACTTTCCATTGTAGCACTTGTAGGAGAAAGCATGAAAAGCAGAAGCGGTGTAAGTGCAAAAATGTTCGGATGCCTGGGAAATAACGGAATCAATATAAGAGCGATCGCACAGGGTTCTTCGGAAAGAAATATCAGTATTGTTATTTCAGAAAAGGACAGTAAGAAAGCTGTGAATGTACTTCATGAAGAATTTTTTGAGTCTGAAATAAAACAGATCCACATCTATATCTGTGGAACAGGAAATGTAGGCTCAAAACTGATTCAGCAGATTTATGACCAAAACGAATATTTAAAGGAAAACTTTTTGATCAACTTGAGAATTGCAGGGATTTCCAATAGCCGTTATATGCTGTTTTCAGATCAGGGAATATCAAAGGAAAACTACCTTAACTGGAATCAACAGGGAGAAAAAGCCTCTGCCAATGAATTTGCCAATGAAATTATCCACAGAAACCTTAGAAATTCCGTTTTTGTTGATATAACTGCAAGCCCTGACGTTCCTGAAGTGTATAAAAGCCTATTGAAAAGAAGTGTGAATATCGTTGCATGTAATAAAATTGCGGCTTCTTCAGATTTTAAAAAGTATAAAACCTTAAAAAATACAGCGAGAAACCACAGCTGTAATTTCTATTTTGAAACCAATGTAGGAGCTGGGCTTCCTGTGATAGGAACGATTAACGACCTCATCAAAAGCGGAGATAAAATCCAATCCATCCAGGCCGTTCTAAGTGGAACATTGAATTTTGTCTTTAATGAATATGATGGCAGCAGAACATTCTCTGAAGTAGTAGCTCAGGCTCAGAAAGAAGGATATACAGAACCGGATCCGAGACTCGATTTGTCGGGAACTGATGTAGCAAGAAAAATTTTAATTCTGGCAAGAGAAGCCGGATATCCCCTTCAGTTTGACGAAATTGAAAACATAGGTTTTCTGCCTGAAGAATGCATGCAGGGAAGCGTTGACAGTTTTTACGAAAAACTCTCAGTGTATGAAAATCACTTTAAAAACTTATTTAACGAAGCTAAAAACGAAGGCAAAATATTAAAATACGTTGCAAAGTTTGAAGAGGGAAAAGCAAAAGTAGGTTTACAGCATATCGCTCCGGACAGTGATCTGTTTCATCTTTATGGCAAAGACAATATTGTCATTTTTAAAACCCTTAGATATTCCGAGCAGCCTTTGGTCGTAAAAGGAGCCGGTGCCGGAGCTGATGTAACGGCAAGCGGAGTTTTTGCAGATATTATCCGTTCTATTTAAAATACAATTATGAAAAAAGTAAAACTAAAAGTCCCGGCTACTGTTGCCAATCTGGTTTGCGGATTTGATATTCTAGGAATGGCTGTCCATGATCCATATGATGAGATGGAATTCAGATTGTTGGAAACTCCTGAAATCATTATAAAACATACCGATTCTTTTGGACTTCCCGAAGAACCTTCCAGTAATGTTGCGGGTATTGTCCTTTTAAAAATTCAGGAATATTTTAATCTGAAGAATGGTTTTGAGGTGATTATCCGTAAACATATAAAACCTGGAAGCGGGCTCGGCTCCAGTGCGGCAAGTGCCGCCGGAGCCGCCTTTGGAGCTAATTCATTATTAGGAAACAAATTGTCACAAGAAGAGATGATTCATTTTGCCATGTTTGGAGAAGAACTGGCTTCAGGAGTACGTCATGCAGATAATATTGCTCCGTGTATCTATGGGGGAATTACTCTGGTAAAATCTACCAATCCCATTGATATCATTCCGCTGAACAGTCCAGATTTATTTGTAACGGCAGTACATCCGCAGGTGGAAGTCAAAACTTCAGATGCAAGGCAGATATTAAAGAAAAATATCAGTTTAAAAAGCGCTGTAGAACAATGGGGAAATATAGCTGGTCTTGTAGCAGGAATTCAGAAAAATGATTTTCCATTGATTGGCAGGAGTCTTCACGATGTCATTATAGAACCAATCCGTAGTATTCTGATTCCGAAATTTGACGAAATTAAAGCCAAAAGCTTGCAATTGGGAGCTCTGGGAGGAGGAATTTCCGGATCAGGACCTTCTATTTTTATGCTGTCTCAACAAAAAGAAACGGCAGAAAAAATTGCTCAGATGATGAAATCAGTATATGATGAGATTGAAATAGAAAATCTTATATATGTTTCAAAAATAAATCCAACAGGCATTCAAATCGTTGAAGAAGTTTAACCTAAAAAACAGAAATGAAATATTATAACTTAAAAGATACTCTGGAAAAAATTAACTTCAGAGAAGCAACAATAAAAGGTCAGGGAAAAGAAAAAGGATTGTTTTTCCCTGAAAGTATTCCTCAGTTTGACGACAGATTTATTCAAAATCTTCATCAGTATTCTAATGAAGAAATTGCTTATCAATGCATGAAAGATTTTGTGGGAGATGAAATTCCTTCAGAAGTCCTGAAAGAAATTGTGGCAGAAACGGTCAGTTTTGAAATTCCTCTGGTAAAGATCAATGAGCATATCTCTATTTTGGAATTGTTTCATGGTCCCACTCTTGCCTTTAAAGATATCGGTGCGAGATTTATGAGTCGTTGTCTGTCTTATTTTCTGAAAGATCAGCAGAAAAAAGTTACTGTTCTTGTGGCAACTTCCGGAGATACAGGAGGTGCTGTTGCCCATGGGTTTTATAAGATTCCACAAATCAATGTGGTCATACTGTACCCTAAAAACAGAGTAAGCCCGGTTCAGGAGAAACAATTGACAGCACTAGGAGAAAATATTTCAGCATTGGAAGTAAATGGCAGTTTCGATGACTGTCAGAATCTTGTCAAGCAGGCTTTTTCTGATGAAGAAATTAATAATCAGTTATTTCTGACCTCAGCCAATTCTATTAACGTTGCGAGATGGCTTCCTCAGCAGATTTATTATTTAATAGCTTTAAAACAATGGATCCAACATCATAAAGAAGAACCGGTAATCTGTGTTCCGAGTGGAAATTTCGGAAATATCTGCGCCGGGCTTCTTGCTCATTTCAGAGGCCTTCCTGCCAGTCATTTTATTGCAGCCTGTAATGCTAATCAGGTAATTCCTGATTATTTTAAAACTCAGAACTACCAGCCACAAAAAGCAGTTGCTACTTTATCTAATGCCATGGATGTGGGAGATCCGAGCAATTTTGTAAGGATTTTAGAGCTTTTCGGACATCGGTTTGATGTTTTAAAAAATAAAATATCTGCATATTCCATTGATGATGATAAAACAATGAATATCATCACAGAAGTGTATAAGAAATACGCCTATATTCTGGAGCCTCACAGTGCCGTAGCATTTGCTGCTATGGAACAGTATCTGCAAAAAAATCCTGGTCAAAAAGGGTTTATCATCGGAACTGCACACCCTGTAAAATTCCCCGATGCTGTGGAAAAAGCAATCCATACTCAGATTGAAACTCCTGAGTCATTGAGTGAACTGATGAAAAAGGAGAAAAAAACTGTAGAAATAAATTCAGATTTTGAAGAATTAAGACGATTTTTGCTTCATAAAATATGAGGCAATGAGCAAAATATATCTTGAAGATGTACGAATATATGCGTACCATGGCGTACTTCCTGAGGAAAACATTATCGGGACGTATTATATTCTGAATGTAGAACTTCATACTGATCTGTGGAAAGCAGCAGCATCTGACGATTTGCATGATACCATAAGCTATGCGGATATCAATGATATTCTTCACAAGGAAATGAAAATAAAATCCAGATTACTGGAACATGTAGCCGGAAGAATAATCTCAACCATCCACAACAGCTTTCCACAGGTTGATTATATTAAATTAAAAATTACCAAAACAGCTCCCCCTATGCAGGGAGAAATGACAGGTGCCAGCATTGAGCTGGAAAAAAGCTTTAAACCGGAAAATTAAAATTCTTATTTTCGTTCATTAAAAAAACATACAAATTGAAATTCGTTAAAATATTATTTTTAGTAGCAGGTATCAGCGTTTTTGGTCAGGCCGGCGTTGATAATCAGTTGGCAGCTTATAATTTTCCAAAGATAAAGTCCAGTATTACGATGCCTGTGACAATTCCTCTTTCGGAACTGAGCAATATGATCAATGCTTCTGTGAAAGAGCTTGTTTACCAGGATGACTCTTATACTGACAATAACAATGATCAGTTTAAAGTAAAAGTATGGAAAACCAGGCCTATTCGTCTTGTTGGCGGAACCACTCAGAATTTACTGATTGAAGTTCCTTTAAAAATATGGGCAGAAAAAGGAATCGGAACTTTGGGAGTATACACATATCAGAATACAACTTTTGAAACGGTAATGTCATTCAATACAACCGTTACTTTTAAGAATAACTGGACCATTACTACCAATACACAGCCCAATGGATTCAGGTGGGTAACAAAACCCGTTCTTGATTACGGAAGAATACAGATTCCCATTACCTCTATTGTTGAAAAAAGCTTAAAAGAACAGCAGGAAAAATTCTGTAAGACGATAGATCAGCAAATGGCTACACAGCTGAATTTCCAACAATATGCCTTAATGGCCTGGAATACATTTCTGCAGCCTTTCAATATCTCCGAAGAATATAATACATGGCTGAAGGTTAGCCCGGTGGGAGTCAATATTACTCCTTTGAAATTTTATGGTAACCAGATCAATGCTACGCTTGGTGTTGATATTTATTCCGAAACTTTTACAGGAAATAAACCTGCAGCTTCTTCACCGGTAACCAGTGTTGCCAATTTTAACTCCACTCCTACTGTTGCGGATAAGTTTATTTTACAGACTACAGCCAATATCCCTTTTACAGAGGCAAGCAGTATGGCAAGAAAAACATTCCTGAATAAGGAATTTGATATTCGTGACTCTAAAGTGAAAGTCACTGATATCAGAGTATATGGAGTTGATAACAGAGTGGTTATCGAAGCTCAGACCGACGGCTATATAAAAGGTACGGCCATTATTTCCGGAATTCCTGTGTATGATGATACAAAAAGAAAAATTGTTTTATCAGAGACCAAATTTAAACTGAAAACTACCAATATCCTTCAGAAAACAGCTTCTCTCCTTTTCCAGGGAAAAATTGTAAAAATGATTGAAGATGAATATGGTATTCCAACCCAGGAGCTGGAAGAAGCATCAAGAAAGAGTATTGAAGAAGCTTTTAATAAAGAATACTATAAAGGTTTAAAGATGAACGGGAAAGTTTTCAATCTGAAACCCAGTAAAATTCTACTCAACAATACCGGAATTACAGCAGTGATTGACACGAATGCCTCATTAAAATTACTGGTCAACGGATTTTAAAATTTCAATAAAAAACTAAACTAAAAACTAATAACCGATTCATGAGAAAATATTTAGTCGTTGTAGACAGAAACAGAGCCCAAAAGGGGATAAGACTTGCTAATCTTATAATTGACAGAGCTATTATCACCATTATCTTTTTTGCTTTTGGAGTTATTGCAGCCCTGACATATAATCTTACCAGTAATGATTTTCTTCTCAAAATTGTGTATAAAATGTCAGAAATAAATAAATTCCTGGATATACTGATCACCTCTTTAATCTATTTTATGTACACTTTTCTCATAGAATATTTTACAAAAGGTAGATCTATTGGCAAGTATATCACAGGAACTAAAGTTATTTGTATTGATGGTACAGAGCCTACTTTCAATGATTATCTTATCCGGAATATTTCCAGGTTCGTTCCCTTTGACGGTCTTTCTTTTTTAGGAGAAAACGGCTGGCATGACAAATGGAGTGAAACAAGAGTTATCAACATCAAAAATTATCAGGCTGAAATTCAAGCAAAAAGCGAAATCGAGGCTCTTGGAAAGAAAGAAATTGCTTAAAAACTTTTGTTCATAAAGAAATTTTGCTATATTTGCACACCTCAAAAATGGTAAAAATGGTACTTTGGCCGAGCGGCTAGGCAGTGGTCTGCAACACCATCTACAGCGGTTCGAATCCGCTAGGTACCTCAGAAAAAACCTCTAAGTTATTTAGAGGTTTTTTTGTTTTTATACCTTTAATCTTTTCAAATATTCCATTCTTTTATCATCAAAATTACTTTATCAACATCAGTAACTTATTCTTCACTTCATTCGCTCTTATCTTTTTGAATGAATATCTTTTTATTGCATTAGACTTTTCCTTTTAACAATAGAAAATAAGCTCTTTCAGATCAAAGAAGAGTTTGATAAATAATGTAAAAAGATGATGGATAGAAAATTATCTTACTCAAAAATAGAAGGTTGATCAATTTACGTTTATGAGCATCATCATATTAGAACAAAAAAATCCTCGGAAATTCCGAGGATAAAAACTAATAACCATGAAAACTCAAATTAAACATGAGTTACATTTCTATATTGAAAAATCGTGCCAAGAATGCCAGTTTTGAGAAAAAAAAGCATTTTACTCTGGTATTATTCATTTTGAAATTTTAGCATTTTAGACCGTTTTTACTAATGTTTTAAAAACCACTTCATAATTAATTATAATTAATTAAAATAAATCCAGCATGCCGATAAAAACATTAAAAATAAAATAATTTACATTTTGATAAAATACAATTCATATTCAGGAAATAAAATTGTCAAATATTTAGTCAGAGATCAAAAAAAACCTAAATCAACACCAAATTGGCATAATTTATTCTTCATATAAATCAATCCAATAAATTTAAATAGTCATGGCACAAATAATTTTTAGTAAAGAAGATTTTACGAAAAGAAATGAAAAAGAATATCAGTTGGAGTATAACGTAAATGAAATAGGCAAAGGTTCTGACCTCATTGTAGAAAGATTAACCGAAAAAGGAGACTATGAAATCATTCAGGCTCCCCTGCAAAAATCAAATGACAAAATATTCATCATTTGGGATACTCCTTTTTACGGTAGAATACTCTTTGATCTTTAAAACATTTTGAGATTATTATATGAAAAAAGCCCCCAAAAAAATGGAGGCCTCAAAAAACACAAATGATGAAAAAAAATTTTATATCAGAGATAAAAATTATTTTATCTATTAATTCTTAACCAAAGGTATACCAGTCTTTTTTTTTATTTTATGAGTACAATCATAAAATTATTATTTCTTTTAAATAGTAAGCTATCCAGCCAGCACACAATATTTCTCAAAAAAAGACAATAAACAATACTGTTTTAATTCCTATTCTTCGGCTATTCTCAAATATTCCAAAACTGATTCACTGAAAAAATAGTAGTTAAGATATAATTCACACGCATAGATTTCAAAATATAATAAAAAATATCAGATATCTTATGATCATAGTAATATTCTTCACATATCTTATTTTATAATTTCGCGTAATTAATTCAAAATAACGTGATAATTTTTTCTATACTTATAGCCAACTATAATAATGGAAAGTATTTCAAGGAATGCTATGATTCATTAATCAATCAAACCTATAGAAACTGGGAAGTGATTATTGTTGATGATGCCTCTACAGATGATTCAGTAGAAATTATACAGTCTCTTATCCAGGATGATTCCCGCTTCAAACTCTATCGTAATGCAACAAATAAAGGTTGTGGCTTTACAAAAGCTGCCTGTATGAAATATGCCCAGGGAGATTTGTGTGCCTACCTGGATCCTGATGATGCACTTTATCCGGAAGCATTGGAAAAAACAGCCCAGGAATTCGTTGATAGAGATGATCTTGCAGCTGTTTATTCCCAAATGATGCTATGTGATGAAAATCTCACTCCTGAAAGAGTATATGCCGGCACCAAGCAAATTTACAACAACCGCCATTTTTTCAACTGTCCCATTCAGTTTGCACATTTCTTTGCATTTAAAAAAGAAACTTACTCAAGAACAACAGGAATTAATCCTAATTTGAAAAATGCAGTAGATCAGGATCTGTATTTAAAAATACTGGAACAGGGAGAAGCTAAATTTATCAAAGAACCCTTATACTTGTACAGGCTTCATTCTGATGGAATTTCCCAGGACAAAGCAAAACAAAGCGCAAAAGAATCGTTTGCCAGAGTAATACATGATACAATGAAAAGACGGGGAATCAAAACCATCAATAACCAGACTGTTCCTGAGGTTTTCACCAGTTCACAGGAAATCTATAACCTTATTGGGTATCAGACTAAAAAAATTCACCGATTAATCAGTAAAATAAAAGTCACCTTAGATAATATATAATACAAAAGACTCTTCGAAACGAAGAGTCTTTTTGATAAAATATGGAATGAAAATATTCTTATACTCAAAGATACCATCTCCCTTCCAATTATTATATGAGCAGAATCATAAAGCTTTGATAAAACTTAATACATAGAAACGGCCTCCTGACGGAGGCCTAAAAAACACAAATGATGAAAAAAATCTATTTAGAAAAATCCAAACAGAATATCGTAGAATCGTTCAATACAACTATTACTATTACATTTCTTCAGAAAAACATAATACAACATAGAAATAGAGAATGAATACTTCTATAGGAACCTAACAGCATCCCGAAAATTGTATTAATAATATTTTACACAATTATAGCAATTTATTAGTTTTTATTCAATATAAAATTGATAAAAACAAAATAAAAAATGCAATTAATTATTTAAATGATTAAAAAAACATTCATTTTCGAAAAGGGTAAATTTAGTTAAATAATTTCTTGCTCACAAGGTCTACTCCTCCCAAATGATCGGAATATACACCGTAATATATCCATCAGAATCTACCTGTGCGTCCGAAACCGTAGCAATTACCGTTCCATAACCTACCCAACCACCTTGTCCCTGCATAGCAGAAAAAGTATAAGTTCCTGCAGGAAGACCATTATAATATTGTGGCACAGACTGAAATCCACCACTGTAATAGGTATCATAAACTTCTCCGGTAACCATGTTTTCTGCAAGGAAACTTCCTACATCATAATTTCCGGAAAGAATTTTCGCCCCGCTTTTTGAAAGAAGACCATAACGGATCTTATACGTCTGGGTCTTTGGTGTGGTATCCGCTATTTCTGAACAGTTTTTATTGTTCTCTGTTATTTCATTAGAGGAAAATGAGGTTGCAACAGCCAGCAGTCCGATACATGCTGATACTGTAAAAATTGATTTTTTCATATTAAAAAGTAATTTGGTTCTCAAAAGTAATCAACTTATATGAATTGAGTAAAAACAATCAATGAACTAAAATTTACAAATCCAAATTCCGGAACGGTCTGAAATACTAATGATAGATTTACTTAAAGAATCAATTTCCCTTTTCTGAAGAAATTTTTAACATAAAATAAAATTTCAATAGTAAACGCATAAAATCCCCATCAATAATACAAAAGTGAACAGTATTTAAAATTAATTCACTTTTCTCTGATCAATTTTAACACTCCTTAACTAAATTTTGGCTTCATAATTGAAAATACATTTAAATCAAAGTCATTTTGGCTTTACCTTATTAAAATTTGAATTATGAGAAAGATAGTATTAGCAGGTTTTTTATCCGTCTTTTTAATGACGGCCTGCAAGAAAGATGACAGCGTTGCTGAGAAATCACTGGAAGCACAGAAACTTGAATTTCAGGCCAGACAACTTGAAATAGAAAAACAAAAACTGGCTATTGAAAAAGAAAAGATGGTCTATGAAGCTCAGAAAAAAGCAGACAGCATATCTGAAACCAAAAAAGCAAGAGCTGCTGCTGAAAATAATTCAAGACCACAGGTAATCAGAGAAACAAGAACAATATATAGAGACAGAAACTCAAATTCCGGCTCATCAGGAAGTAACGGAAGTTATGCCAATAACGGAAGTGGAGCTTCACAGGGAACTACCCAGAAAAAAGGATGGAGTAAAGCAGCCAAAGGAACCGTAATTGGTACTGTAGGTGGAGCTGCGGCAGGAGCACTCATCGCTAAGAAAAACAGAGGACTCGGAGCTGTAATTGGTGGTGTTGTAGGTGGTGCCACAGGTTATACCATCGGTAGATCGCAAGATAGAAAAGACGGAAGGGTACAACCCCGTTAATAAATATTTTCACAATAAATATAAAGATTGCTTATTTTTAAGCAATCTTTTTTTATGCTATTGATTCTGTTTTCTTCAATTCTCATCATTCCTGTCTTAATGGGTTGGGGGAAAATCATGGAAAATATCTCAGGGGTTTTATTCCAGGGAATCTCAGGAAAAATCCTATCCGGAATCTTGGGAATAAGCCTGATATGGACACTTATTTCATTTTTTTTCCCTTTAAATATTTATATAGAAACAATTTCAATACTTTTGGGATTATTCTTTTTCTTTAGAAACAGACTCTACAGGGAGTTTTATCAGTTTTCAAAAAAAGATTTCACATTAATGAGTGCTGCAACTCTTATTATCATACTCGCAGGCTCTTATTATCCTTATATACTAGATCATTTTGGCTATTACATCCCAACTCTTCAGTGGCTTACAGAATATGGGCTGGTAAAAGGAATTTCAAACGTTGATCTCACGCTGGGACAAATGTCTGTCTGGCATATTTTCCAGGCTGGATTTTCCAATTTCTCTGACCCGTTTTTAAGAATCAATGCTGTATTACTGATTATTTACACCCTTTATATCATCGAACGGAAAAACTGGATACACCTTTGTTTCCTGCCGGTCTTATTATTGTTTACGCAATCTCCAAGCCCGGACCTTCCTGTTATTATTTTTTCACTGATTATCTTAAATGAGCTCATAGCCGGAAACAGAAATACAACTCTTCTTTTTGCCTTTTCAGTTTTTGTTTTTGCTATAAAACCTACCATGATATGGCTGCCCCTATTAGTATTTTCAAGCTCTGTTTTTATTTTCAAAAACAATTTCAGACAATTACTTTTAGGAATTCTGATTCTTTTACTGTTCTTTATTAAAAATATATGGACATACGGTTTTCCTGTTTTTCCTGTAGCAATGGGTGATTTGGGTGTATCCTGGAAACCCAATCCGGAAGTACTAAAAATTTCGTCACAGTTTGCCATCATGAAGACCTATGATATGCAGTATACCTATGAAGAAATTCAAAAATTTTCAACAGCAGATCATATTAAAAACTGGCTTTCTCTGGAAGGAATCAAATCAAAGATTAATATTCTTTTTGTCCTGAGTTTAATTATTTTTTCTGTATTTGCCTGGATAAAAAAGAAAAAACTCATCACGCTGATCTGTATTTCTTTGTTGGTAAAAAGTATATTGATCCTTGCGTTTTCCGCTCAATACAGATTTTTTATCGATGTTTTCTTTGTGGTATTTTTTGTTCTGTTTCATGAATATTTTAATCAGAAGAAATCCATTATTGTTTTTTCAGTTTTAAGCTTATTTTTCATTTCAATGTTATCCTTTCCGGCATTTATTCAAAAATACATTCCCAGTTTCAGGGTAGGAAGCTTTATGACAGGATTTAAAACAGAACAGCTTTACAAGCCTTCAAGCTATGCATACCATCAGTTTAATACATTTAAAATCGGCAATTTTAAATTTAATGTTTCTCACAATTACCCTTACAGTTTTGACACTCCTCTTCCAGCCGTTACTCCATTCTATATTTTTGATGATGTAAAAGCAGGTATTTTCCCCCAACTTTCAGACAAAAATAATCTCAAAAAAGGATTTATCTGGAAAAAAATGACTCCAGAAGAAAAAAAGGAAGCCCAAAAGGTTATCAATAATATCAAAAACACCGATAAATAGAACAAATCCAGAAACTTTATTATCTGAAGAAAAAAAGGTAATTTTGTACTATGTTCAACACATTAGGTAATCTTCTTAGTCTTACAACATTTGGAGAAAGTCACGGAGTGGCTTATGGCGGTATCATCAATAATTTTCCGGCAGGTTTAACGGTAGATCTCGATAAGGTTCAATACGAACTGAACCGAAGAAAACCTGGCCAGTCAGCAATTGTCACTCAAAGAAAAGAAAGTGACACAGTAAAGTTTCTTTCAGGAATCTTTGATGGAAAAACAACAGGTACCCCAATTGGTTTTATCATTGAAAACGAAAATCAGAAATCGAAAGATTATGATCACATCGCAGGGGCATATCGCCCAAGCCATGCTGATTTTACCTATGACCAGAAATTTGGTTTCAGAGACCATCGTGGTGGCGGAAAATCTTCTGCAAGGGAAACCATGAACTGGGTGGTTGCCGGAGCACTTGCCAAGCAGCTTTTACCAAACATTGAGATCAATGCTTACGTTTCTTCTGTAGGTGATATTTTCTGTGAAAAACCATATCAGGCTTTAGATTTTTCCCAAACAGAAAGCAATGATGTTCGTTGTCCTGATGCTGAAACGGCTGAAAAGATGATCTCAAAAATCAAAGAAATCAAAAAAGAAGGTAACACTATCGGAGGAACGATCACTTGTGTGATTAAAAATGTTCCCGTAGGAATTGGTGAACCTATATTTTCGAAACTTCAGGCTGAGCTTGCAAAAGCAATGCTGAACATCAATGCCTGCAAAGGTTTTGAGTATGGAAGCGGTTTCTGTGGTGCTAAGATGACAGGAAAAGAGCATAATGATGACTTCAATACAGATTTTACTACAAAATCGAATCTTTCAGGAGGTATTCAGGGTGGAATTTCCAACGGAATGGACATCTATTTCCGTGTAGCATTCAAACCTGTGGCAACTATTCTGAGACCTCAGGACAGTATTGATAAAGACGGAAATCCTGTGATCGTTGAAGGAAAAGGACGCCATGATCCTTGTGTGGTTCCAAGAGCGGTTCCTGTAGTGGAAAGTCTTGCTGCATTTGTGCTGGCAGACTTGTTTCTGATCAACAAAACAAGAAATATCAATAATTTTTAACATAAATATTTTTGGTAATGAAAAATTACTGGGATAAAGGAATTTCTTTTGAGGAATATCTTCAGATTGCAAAAGAAAGATTAGAGAATCCTGCCAACCAGCAGGAAGCTGACTATAAACAATATTATGAACTGGGTCTCCAGAGAATGGACCGAACGGTAAAGAAATACGTTCCGGATGAAGATCAGCTGAAAGAACTTGCTGCCAAAAATTTTGACGGAAAGATTTTAATCATTTCTGAAGCATGGTGCGGGGATGCAAGCGCAACTGTTCCTGCTGTCTTTAGATTTTTTGAGGGACATAATGAAGTAAGAGTATTTCTGAGAGATAGTGATAAGAGCCTAATTAATCAGTTTCTGACCAATGGTACGGAATCTATTCCTAAGGTACTTATTCTGGATAAAGACCTGAATGTAAAAAATTCATGGGGCCCTCGTCCTAAATACGGGTATGAACTGTTGATGAAATATAAAGCTGATCCTGAAACGTACCCAAAAGATATGTTCTACAATGATCTGCAGATATATTATGCTAAGAACAGAGGAAAAGATGCTGTTCAGGAAATTTTAGATCTTCTATAAAAAAGAGACATGAAAAAGAGTATCATTTATATTGTAATAATAGCTCTCATCGGTATTGTTGCATTTGTTCCGGGAATAAGAAATTTTCTAAAGGATACATTTTTCCCTGTTGCAACCATTGAAAACGCTGTACATATCAGTGAAGAAGATTACAACATAGAACTTAAAGGAATCAATGCACCAAGTACGAATCTTAAAAACTTTAAGGATAAAGGGATTTTTCTGAACTTCTGGGGAACCTGGTGCCCGCCATGCAGAAAAGAATGGCCTTCTATTCAGAAACTGTATGATACCAGAAAAGATCATGTAGATTTTGTATTGATTGCCATGAATGATAAGGAAGATGATATAAGAAAGTTTTTGAAAGAAAATAACTATACCGTTCCTGTATATATTGCTCAAAGCCCAATTTCTGAGAAAATTCTTCCCAAGGTATTCCCAACCACTTTCCTGCTGGATAAGCATGGAAGAATCCTTATCAAAGAAGATGCGACAAAAGATTGGGACACAGAGACTGTACATCAGTTCATTGACAATATTATCAAATAATATTTTAACTAAATTTTATAATTTATTGGTACAGGATTTGTGAAATTTATAGCATTGAAAAATTTATTAAATCCAAACACAAAATGAAATATTCAAAATTAAATCTTGCAAAAGAAGCCATCAATCATAAGGGCTTTATAAAAAAGATCCCTGATATTTTCAGAATGGTCAAAATGTGGAGAAAAGGAATGTATCCGATGAAATCCATAGACATTATTCTTCCTTTACTGGGAATTTTATATGTACTCTCTCCTATTGACCTGCTTCCTGAATTTGTTATACCGGTACTTGGAGTCATGGATGATCTGGCAGTATTGTCGCTCACCATTCCTAAGCTCATCAAAGAGGTTGACAAATTTTTATTATGGGAAGCCGAACAAAAATACAGAGGCGCTCAATTGATTGATGCTGAAATCGTAAAATAATAGTTTATTATATTTTTCACACCATCCTGGTCTATTCGGGGTGGTTTTTTATTTACAAATGAACGATTAATTTTTAAGCTTTATTTCAATTCCTTAAATTTGCAATATCTAATAAAAAATAATGGAAAGTAAAAAAGAATTCTTCTTAGAGTGCTACAAACTAGGCATCATCAAATTTGGTAGGTTTACCCTAAAAAGTGGTATTGAAAGTCCTTTTTATGTAGACTTAAGACCTTTGGCTTCAGATCCTAAAATTTTAAAAAATCTTGCTAATTATTTACTGGAAATGCTTCCGCTGGATAATTTTGATTTAATCTGTGGAGTTCCTTATGCTGCTCTTCCTATGGCGACTGCAATGTCTCTGGAAAGCTACATTCCATTAATTATTAAAAGAAAAGAAGCTAAAAGCTACGGTACGAAAAAACTGATTGAAGGAATTTATCAGAAAGGACAAAACTGTCTTTTGGTAGAAGATGTGATCACATCAGGAAAATCTTTGTTGGAAACCATTCCTGAAATAGAGCAGGAAGATCTTAAAGTTTCTGATATTGTAGTGGTATTGGACAGAGAGCAGGGAGGAAAACAGCTATTGGAAAGTAAAGGATACAGAGTACACACTCTTTTCAATATTTCTGAAGTATGTGATATTCTTCAGGAAACTGGTGAATTGTCAGATGAAGAAGTAAAAAGAATTCAGGATTTCCTTCAGGGGAACCATATTCAGTTTGAAGAGGAAACAAGATCTTCTTACGAGCAGAAGCTTCAGACTGCACAACATTCAGTTTCAAAAAAATTACTGGAAACGGCTTTAGCAAAAAAATCAAACCTTATTGCTTCTGCAGATGTTACTACAACTCAGGAGTTACTGGAACTTGCTGAAAAAGTAGGCCCTCACATCATTGCTTTAAAAACGCATATTGATATTATTTCTGATTTTGATTACGAAAAAACAATCACTCCTTTAAAAGCTATTGCTGCAAAACACCAGTTCTTACTGATGGAGGACAGAAAATTTGCCGATATTGGAAATACTCAGGAGCTTCAGTTCACAAGCGGTGTTTTCAAAATTACAAATTGGGCAGATTTCGTAACATCTCAGGTTATCGGAGGTTTTGAATCACTAGACTGCTTCAAAAATGTAGGAGTGGTAGCAATTGTTGGAATGTCTTCCAAAGGAGCATTGACAACCGCAAGCTATCGTGAAGAAGCTTTAAAAGTAGCTTTATCTCATCCTAATGTAATTGGTGGAGTATCTCAGAACAAAATCCCTGAAGACCTTTTATTATTCACTCCGGGAGTTAATCTTGCAGACTCCGGTGATGGTAAAGGACAGCAGTACAATACACCGGAACATGTTTTCAAAACGCTGCATACAGATTTTATCATTGTGGGAAGAGGAATCTACAAATCTGATAATCCTGAAGCATCTGCGATTACTTATAAGACAGAGGGTTGGAACGCGTATATTAATTCTTTGGAAAAAAAAGCAATTCAGGGTTAAAAAACCTATAAAGTATATACAAAATAAGTTATATTTGGGCTTTATCACGAATATTTGAAAAAGATCAGCATTTGCCTTATTTTGTTCTGGGGAGTCGCACAGGTTTCTGCACAGAAAGACAGTATATATATTGAAGCTAAACTTTCTCCTGACAAAAAGAACCTTGAGATCAGTCAGGAAATTGTTTATTACAATCATTCTGAAAAAGACCTGCAGACCATAAAACTCCTGAATTGGGTTTCCGCTTACAACAAACGCGGAACCTCTTTAGTCTACAGAAAACTGGAAGACAGAAATACTGATTTG
The DNA here is from genome assembly GCF_019317325.1 of Chryseobacterium sp. D764. Classification (NCBI taxonomy): domain Bacteria; kingdom Pseudomonadati; phylum Bacteroidota; class Flavobacteriia; order Flavobacteriales; family Weeksellaceae; genus Chryseobacterium; species Chryseobacterium sp. D764. Next base: position 2,450,533 of record NZ_CP079219.1, read on the forward strand.
CATTTTGCAAAAAGTGATCAATTAGGAAAACTTCTTGAACTGAATGTTAAGAATTCTGAAAATGAAGCCATTCCTGTTAATACAATCTCAGATGAAAATCTTTTTATTCCTCTGAAAAATGTATTAAAACCTGGCCAAAGCGTTACTCTACAGTTGCAATACCGGATGCAGCTTCCCGACAAAACCTTTACGGGATATGGAACATCCACTCAGAATACTGTATTAAAATATTTCTTTATTGTCCCGGATCATTTTGATCCGGACAATATTTCCACAAGAAACTACCACGATATTGAAGAACCAGTAAGTTTCAATACTTTCTGGACCGTCAACTTTGATATTCCTGTAAATAATTTTGTGGAAGGTAATCTCCCACAGGTTCAGATGAACTCATTCAAAGGATATCTGGATTCAGACCCTGAGTTTTTGATTTCGCCCACGGAATATCCTTCAATAAAAACCAATGTTGACGGAGCTGAAACCGAAATTAAGTTTGGTTATAACCTGAAGCCGGAAGAAAAACAAAATCTGGAGTTCTTCCTTCCTTTACAATTAAAGTTCCTGAAAGAAAGAATTGGTATTCTTCCGAAAAGTATTTTTATTTCTGATAAATTCAGAGCTAAGGAAGACTTTTTCGGAAATAATGATATTACTTTCTGGAAATTCAGATTTCAGTTATTTACCAATGCTGAAAAGACAGATCTGGATTATTTTGGAATCATTGCCAAGAAAGTTCTTGATGAAAACGTTATTGCTGATAAAGAAAAAGACCACTGGTTCAAAAACGGTTTAAAATCTTATCTGGAAATTCAGTATCTGAAAAAATTCTATGCTGACACGAAACTTTTAGGGACACTTCCTGAAACCAGAATATTTGGACTTAAACCATTAAAATTTTTCCATGCATCCAAAGTAAAACTTCTGGATCGTTACGGACTTTCCTATCAGTATATCATGCTGCAAAATCTTGATCAGAAAATTGATGAGCATTTCCCTGTTTTAAGCAATTTTAATGACATGGCTGTCAGCAGTTTTGAAACCGGAAGTCTTTTTAATTATTCAGCTGATAAAATGGGGTATGACAACTTCAATGATATTCTGAAAGATTATATTACTCAGAATACCGGAAAAAAAATTAATCCTGAAAATTTCCTGACTTCTATTTCTGAGAAAAATAAATCAGCAGCCTATCTTTCAAACTTTTTTAAACAGAAAAACAGAGTTGATTTCAAGTTAAAAAACATTAAAAAAGGCAACGATTCCTTAGAAATAAAAATTACAAAAAATACAGACATCTCCATTCCTGTAAAACTGGAAACCGAGACCAAAGAAGGAGAAAAAAAGGTGTACTGGATAGATACTGAAGAAAATGAACGTATTACCAATCTGTCACTTCCGGCTTCTGATAACATCTATAAAGTTACATTAAATAGTGGCTACACCTTCCCTGAATCGAATTACAGGGATAATTTTCTGTATGCAAAAGGAATATTTTCCAATGCAAAAAAAATCAAACTTAAATTAATAAAAGACATTCCGAATCCGGAATACAACGAAATTTATATCACCCCAAGAGTACGTTTCAACAATACGTATGATAAATTTCTTTTGGGGATTAACTTAAAAAACCAATCTTTATTTGATCAGAAATTCCTGTATTCAGTTACACCAACCTACAGTACCGGAACAGGAAAACTGACAGGTTCGGGTGCTGTTTCCTACTCTATTCTGCCTGCCGAAAGTATTATCCGAAGCTTAACCTTTGGTGTTTCCGGTTCTTATTTTCATTACGATTATGGATTAGCCTACAGAAAGAGTTCAATAGCTTCCTCTATCAACTTCAGAAAAAATCCCAGAAGTACAGTAAGCAGAAGCATCGGAGTTTCTTATAATTATTTTGAAAGAGATCTGAGCCCTAAAATGGTTGCCAATAATGACTACAGCAAATACAACGTCTGGACTGTTGGGTATGGCTATAGCGACAGTCAGATGATCCATGAAAAAAGCTTTAGTCTGAGCACGCAAGGAATGGAGGATTTTAATAAAATAACAGCTGAAGGCTTCTATAGATGGGAATTTGCCCCTAAACAAAAGCTAAGTCTACGTTTATTTGCAGGATATTTTTTAAGAAACAATACCCGAAACAATCTTTTCGACTATGGAATTTCAAGGGTTTCTAACTACTCCTTTTCTTATAATCTTTTAGGAGAAAGTGCCAGCAGCGGTCTCCTTTCACAGCAGTTTATATTAGCTGACGGTGGTTTTAAATCTTTTCTGCCGGGAACGGTAAACCAATGGATTACTTCTGCCAACGTAGATTCAAGTATATGGAAAATTTTCCATGTGTATGCTGATGCCGGAGTTTATAAAAACAAAGATCTTCCTGCCAAATTCATATGGGACACCGGAGTTAAAGTAAGAATCATTCCGGATTTCCTAGAAGTTTATTTCCCGATACAGTCTTCTTTAGGATTTGAACCTTCATTTAAAGATTATGGAAAGCGTATCCGATATACATTGATTCTTAATCTTGGTTCCATTATTAATGCCGCAAGAAGAGGCTGGTACTAAAATATCGGAAAAAAGATAGTCTCAAAAGTCAAATAATCTGGCTTTGTCATTCTGACGAAGGAAGAATCTTATGAATAGCCAAGCTTATGAGATTCTTCACTACATTTCTGAACTATGTTCGCAGGATTTCAGCCTGTGTTCAGAATGACATTTAACAAAGAAGCTGTTTTTATTAAAATTAATCTTTTATAATTTTCTGTGAGATCGGAATATTATTAATTGTTCCGGTAACAATATAAGTTCCTTTTGGAAGCTCAGCAATATCAAGAGTTGAGGCTAATTTAGTAGGTGATTTCTTCACAATCTGCCTGAAGGTATCATAGATTTTCACATCTTTTACTTCAGTTCCGAAGACAATTTTACTGTCCTTTATAAAAGGGTTCTGCACAAAACCGGATTTCACGCTGCCTTCCAGAGAAAAATCGGCCCTATTATCATTACTGTCTACTAATGTTCTTTTTATAGCTGTGGTTGTAGTTGGAGAAGGAGCTGGCCCATCTCCTTTAAACTGATCTGCATTTGATCCGTAGCCTACAAAATCCAGGACATTAGATGCAAAAGGTCCGGTCACCTGCACTATATTTCCGGCTAAAGCAACTTTTCCGGAGACACTGGAAATTCTTAATCCTGAAGATTTATTGGGTGTTCCGTCAAAACGGGTAATAGTAGTTGCAATAAAATCCGGTGTCGGTAAATTCTCAACACCACCATCAATGGCTGCTTCCTGAATCAGAAAGGTTTCTTCAGGACCCAGAGTAAAATCCGGAAGTGTATGATATTCGGTAAAAGCCCCTATTGCCGGAGCATATTGTATACTTGCCCCAGTCAAAGAAACCAGGTTCGTTCCGACGTTTTTGAGCACAATATAATTATTTTTCAATACGGCACCTGAATCGGCATTACCGCCATAAATCTCATTGATTACAATCTGAGCATTCGAAAAGGCAGCTAATGATACAAGCCCGACAAGAGTAAAGATTTTTTTCATCGTAATAATTTTTAGAAATGGATTTGTAATAAAAACATCAAAAATAATACCACCAAATTAAGAAATAAACAAGATACAAAAATCTAAAAAACAGTAAATAATCATATAAAAAAACAGCCGTTTCAATGAAACGGCTGTTTGTATTTTTATTTCAAGAGATTAGTCTTTAAGAACTTTTTGAGAAGCCGGCTGGTTGTTTACTGTACCTGTTACGATATAGTTTCCTTTTGCCAGTTCAGCAATATTTACCGTTCCGTTTTGTTTCACAGAACCTTCTTTTACAAGCTGTCCGAACATGTTGAAAACTTTTACATCTTTTACATCAGATCCGAAAACAATCTCATTGTTTTTAACAAAAGAATTCTTTACAAAGCTCCCTGATTTTGCATTTTTAGCATCAATAACAGCTAAAGAAGCAGTAGATGAAGTAACAATTAAAGAAATATCATCTATTCTCCAGTTGGCAGTACCAAGAGATGGAGTTCCTGTACCAGGACTGTCACTTCCATAGATTCTTAAGGTAACAGGAGCTGATTCTGCACCTACTAAATTAGCACCTGCAAAAGTGATATTATTCAATGTCCATGTACTATTATTGTTAACATTTACAGTACCTATCGCCGTTGTATAGTTATCAATGCTGGAATATACTGTAATCTTTCCAGGTCCTGTAGATGTTCCTCTCGATCCTAAATTTAAAGAATTTAAAGTTACTTTATTACCTGCAACAGGAGTAACAGTTACACTAAAATAAGTACTTGCAGCAGTGGTAAGAGCTTCTTTAAAAGCAGCAGCACCAAAATTACTGGATCCGCTTGCTCCTGTATAGCCAGAAGACACAGATGAAGTGGTAATTAAATTAGTAGTACCATTATTATTTCCCTGAGTTGCTGCAAATGCTACACTTGAAATATTAGCATTTGTACCAGAAATAGGATTTACAGAACTGCCATCCCAAAGGTAAGTTGTTTGTGCAAAAGCAACTGCACTTATCATCGCTGTTGCAAAAAGAGAATAAAGTTTTTTCATGATTTAAATTTTTTGTTGTTAATAATTTTCTTTCCATACAAAACTACATTCTAATTTTTTTTTGGGGACAATAAAGAGGTTAAGTTTTTGTTAATTATAGTTGACCCCTTAATGTTAACATTTTTTAATTATTTTTACGAATTATTTTTAAAAGTTGCGGAATTTCATCATTCTATTCGTTTTATTCTTCTTAGGCATATTTTCAGGAAATGCTCAGGTATTTTCATGGAAAAATCCCAACGTTCCTGAAGACAGCATTAAAAGGGATAGTATTCTCGCCGCACGGCTGGAGCAGGATATCTTTGCCAAAGACACTCTGGATTTCATAAGAACACACAATAAGATCATTATCGATGAGGCTGTACTGGCAAAAAATGATAAAAAAAGATTTTTAGGAGAGCTTAATTCAAAAGGATCTATTATCCGTGGAATTACTTTTGGTAACAACCAGGGACAATCTGTACAAAGTTCTATGGATCTCCAGATTTCAGGACGATTGTCAAAGGATGTTACGATTTTAGCCAGTATTTCAGATCATAACCTTCCTATTCAGGCTGATGGTTATACCCAGACTTTGGAGGAATTTGACAAAATTTATATGCAGCTTAATATCAAGGAAAAGTCTATTCTCAGAGCCGGACACCTTGATCTTGTAGAGGCTAAAAATTATTTCGCGAAATACCAGAGAAGAAGTATGGGACTTCAGTTTCAGACAGAATTTGGAAAGGAAAATAAAACATTGATCGATATTTCTGCCGGTGTTGCACGAAGTGAATTCCATAGAATCCGTTTTCAAGGGGTTGAAGGTAACCAGGGACCTTACCGCCTGACCGGTAAGAATGGTGAGCAGTTTATTACCCTAATCTCAGGCTCTGAGCAGGTTTTCATTGACGGTATCTTAATGAAACGAGGAGAAAATCAGGATTATATCATCAATTACAATACAGGTGAGGTTACTTTTACCAGTTTCCGTCCTATTTTCCAACAGAATTTCATTACGATTTCTTATAACTACGCCAACAGAAATTATTCAAGATATTTATTTACCGGAAAACTTGAGCATCAGAGAGAAAAATTCAAAGTGGGCCTAAACTGGTTCATGGAAAATGACAACAAAAATGCACCTCTTTCTTTAAATCTTTCTAAAGAAGATGAACAGATCCTTGCTGAAGCAGGTAACGACCCCAACCTGATGTATGCACCATCAGGAGTTGTTACCGAATATGATGTCAATAAAATTTTATACAAATTAAACACTGCCGGGAATTTCTACGAATTTTCTACTGATCCTAACTTAACACTTTATCAGGTTTCTTTCACTTATTTCGGAGTTAATCTGGGAGATTATAAAATAGCACAGACCACTAATAATGGGCGTGTTTTTGAATATGTAGGGCCTAATGCCGGAGATTACAGAGCGGTAAGAAAACTTCCTTCTCCTCAGAAATCACAGGTATATTCCCTGAATTCTGAGTATTTATTAAATGAAGGAAAAATAGGGGCCGACATTTCCCTGAGTAATTATGATGTCAATTTGTTTTCATCAAAGGATTCTGATCAGAATATGGGCTATGCGTGGCGTATTTTCGGGAATAAAAGCTTTACGAAGAACACTTGGAAGGGAACTCCAAGTTTTGAATATCAGTATATAGACAGACAGTTTCATATTCTTGACCGTATCAATGATGTGGAATTCTCCAGAGATTTCAACCTTACACAGGAATTTAACAAGAAGACCCAAAACAGGTTTATTTTCAGCTTCCTGAACAAATGGAATAATAAATCTACCTTAAACTACCGTGTCAATTATTTAAATGAACAGGACTCTTACAAAGGTCTTAAAAATGACCTGGATTTCGGATGGATTACAGGGAAACTCTTTACCAAAGGGAATTTATCTTATCTGAGTACCAATGCCACTCTTCAGGATACTAAATTTATCCGTGGAGGAATTTCAACTGAATTTACCGGTAAAAAAGGAAGCTGGGCGATCGGTGGAAGCATGGAACACAATGAGAAAAAATACAATGACACTCAACTTATGGATGTCACAAGTTTCAGCTGGAAAGAAATCTTTTTGCAAAAGAAGATTGGTGACAGTACGAGAACCAAGCTATTGGCAAAAGTATACATGAGAGATAATGACTCTGTACGTGACAACAGACTTCAGAATATGAATAATATTTTAGGGTTCATGGCCGAAAGTCAGATCATCAAAACGGAAAAAACTACGCTAAATGCTTTAATTCACTACAGAAAATTTTTCTACTCAGGTGCAGAAGGTGATGTTACCCGAAATAATGACTTTGTAGTAGGAAATATTCTATACAATCAACAGCTTTTCAGAAACGGAATGCGCCTTCAGGCTTTCTACGAACTTGGAAACGGGCAGGAAGCGCAGAGAGAATTCCAGTACATTAAAGTAACGGATGGACAAGGTGTATATAAATGGACAGATTATAACGGAGACGGCATACAGCAGCTTGATGAATTTGAAATTGCCGAGTATTCCGATCTTGCCCAATATATTCGTGTGTATACCAATTCCGTAAGGTATATTCCTTCCAATAAAAATAAATTACAGTTGGCATTATTTGTCAACCCGGCCATCGTTTTCAACTCAGAAAATGGATTTTTAAAGCGTTGGAATTTCAATATTTCATTGAATTCCCAAAACTCATTCTATAAAAAGGATAAAGTTCTTGTGCTGAATCCTTTTGAAAAAAACAGTGATCAGATCCTTAAAAATCAAAATATATTGGCTTCAGTACAATTCAATCCTACCGACAAATCAGGCTGGAACGGTAATTACAGATTCATCACAAATGATAATCTTATCAATGCCAATTTTAGTAATGAAGAGCGTGAGCAAACCTCTCATTTTCTGAATATCGGATACTGGTTCAATAAAGAATTCAGAGTAGATTGGGAAAATTCTGTTCATGATATCCAAAACTCCTCACAATTGTTTGCAACAAGGGATTACCGTCTCAATAATTTTGAAACAAAACCTAAGGCCACCTATAAGTTTACAGACGCTATACAGGCTGAACTGTCTTCCGCTTTCCGTCAAAAACAAAGGCTGGATGGTGAAGAACTTCTTAAAGCTTTTGATGTGACAGGAACCATCCAATGGGAGCGCAGAAAAACATCCATCCGCGGAAACTTCTCATTCATCAGTAACAATTTTACCGGAAACAATTTCAGTATTGTAGGAAACCAGATGCTGGATGGTCTGAAGCCAGGAAAAAACCAGGTATGGAGTGTATTTATTCAGCAGGCGATCAACTCATTTATCCAGCTGAATCTTAATTACGAAGGAAGAAACTCCGGTGACAGGACCATTCATATTGGAAGTATGCAGGTAAAGGCAAGTTTCTAAGCTGAACATTTCCTTTTTTACCATAAAAAAAAATCCCCAATGTGATATTGGGGATTTGTATTGGTTATCAGTTAATTTTTATTTTTTAATAATTTTAAGTGGCTGTGAGCCTCTTTCAGTATTCACTTTTAAGATATAAATTCCTGCAGGAGCACGTCTCATATCTACAGAGCCTTTTTCTGCATTGATTGTTTCATTAAGCATTTTTTGCCCTGAAACATTATATACTTCAACATCTTTTATTCTGCTGTCATTATTGATGTAAAGGTAATCAACAACTGGGTTCGGATAGAAACTGACTGTATTCTTTTTCGCTGCTTCATTTACAGCCAATACTGTTGCTGTAAATTCAAAACTTCCAAGATCCGGTGTTACAGCGTTTCTTGTATTGCCATCAGCATCCAATGCAACTTCAACAACCGGAGTTCCTTTATTATCAAGAGCTGCGTTTCCGGTACCAGATACATGGAAGTCTGTTGCTGATACAAATACCGGCAGAACATTTAAAGAATTTACATTACCTCCAAATCCTGACTGGATATCAGCAAGGGTAGCTTTTGCAACTCCACCGATATAGCCAAGATTAGTTCCGGAAGAATAAAAATTATTATAATTAATAGTAGAAAAAACCGTACTGGCCGCACCGGCATAAATAGCATATCTATCTCCTGCCTGGGTCTGGGTATTTACAAAAAGATTATTTCTCACATCAATACCTCCTGCACCGGTTACCCCACTTGTAATGTTTAAAGCAGATGGCCTTCCTGCAACAGTCTGGCTTACATCCATCACAACAGTATTATAATAAAGCTTATAACCTCCTCCTGCAGTAATGACAACTCCGTTTCCGTTATCATTTACGCCTCCGGTTGTTGCATATCCATAGCCAGCTACACCACTTACAATGTTATTGGCTACTAAGGTATTGGAGGTAGGACTTGTTGTAGCAAGATATATTCCCTGCGCTCCATATCCGAATGTATTGGTATTTTTGATCCCGGATATTTTATTATTAGTGATAGTCATTCCATTTGTCAATGTGCCTCCTGCATAAATTCCCGCAAACAGAGACCCCGTTCCGGTGGAGGTAAAATTGGAAATGGTATTTCCTCTTACAATAATATTAGCTGCTGCAGAGGCACCTGTATTACCGGAAGTAATAGTGATCCCGGAAGCTCCTCCAGCACCAGTTCCTGTATAACCAAGATTGGTAATGGTATTTGAAATAATTGAAGAATTCACTGTTGCTGTTGCAAACCAGATTCCTCTTTTTATTTCCGCATTGGTAGTTTCAAAATTACCTAAGGTATTATTACTTACCGTCACTCCATCTGCACCCTGGACATAAATTCCTCCAAGACGGTTCGCATCTGCTCCTGAAGCACTTATATCATTACCAGTAACCAATGTATTCCCTCCATTACCTGCTCCTATAGCTGCAAATAGATAGATTCCCATATAGGCTTTTTTCACAGAATTATTCTGAATGGTAACATTATTAAAAAAACCTCCGGTAGGCGTTGTAGCTCCATCATACATTACCAAAGCTGAAGAATTATTGATACCATTTATAATATTCAGGTTTTTAACCATAATATTAGTATTGGCCGCTGCTGCAGAAGCCGCAATAAATGTAAGGACCTGCGGTGCTGTAACAGAAGTATTGGTAAGGGTAAGATCTTTTGTAGTTCCTGAAGCAGCATTACTTCCATCTAAGGTAATATTACTGCCCAGTATTCTCACTAAAGGCGCACTGGCAACATCTCCTGAAATAGTAGCTGTAACTCCCACTGCCGGTTTGATCCCAACGGAAGTGTAGCTCGTTACACCACCACTGGCATTCAGGCTGGCAGTTGCTGTTTCGGTTGTATTAGCTGTGATACTGATTGCAATTGCTCCCTGATGTGTTCCCGCATTGATAGCGTCAAATGCTCCCTTTAACGTAGTATAGGTTCCTGTAGCTGTACCTGCTGTAGCAGACACATTCACTTGTGAATAAAAATTTGATGCAGCAAAACCTGCGATCAAGCAAAATAGAATTTTTCTCATATTATTAATTTTTGTTTGTATTAAATATAAAAAATATTTTTCAATACAACACCAAAAACACTGAAAATCAAACATATAAATTAAATAAAAATTAAACAAAATATCATAAAATCCCTTAAATAAACAGTAATATGTGAAACACTTAATGTTTTACAAATAGTAAAATATTGTTTTTTCAGAATTTCGTAAATTTGCACCATGATAAAAATAGGCAACATAGAACTGCCGGAATTTCCACTTTTGCTGGCTCCGATGGAAGACGTAAGTGATCCTCCGTTCAGACGTTTGTGTAAAATGCATGGTGCAGACTTAATGTATTCAGAATTTATTTCTTCTGAAGGGTTGATTCGTGACGCTATCAAAAGCCGTAAAAAGCTTGATATCTTCGACTATGAAAGACCAGTGGGGATACAGATCTTTGGTGGAGACGAAGAAGCTATGGCCATGTCTGCAAGAATTGTTGAAACAGTAAATCCGGATCTGGTAGATATCAATTTTGGATGTCCTGTAAAAAAAGTTGTCTGCAAAGGAGCGGGAGCAGGTGTTTTGAAAGACATTGACCTGATGGTTCGTCTTACAAAAGCTGTTGTAAGTTCCACTCATCTGCCTGTAACGGTAAAAACCCGTTTAGGATGGGACAGCCATACTATCAATATTGATGAAGTAGCAGAACGCCTGCAGGAAACAGGAATTAAAGCTCTTACTATACATGCCAGAACCCGCGCTCAAATGTACAAGGGTGAGGCAGACTGGGAGCATATTTCCAGAATCAAACAAAACCCTAATATTGAGATTCCAATCTTTGGAAACGGAGATATTGATTCTGCCGAAAAAGCATTAGAATATAAACAAAAGTACGCATGTGACGGTATTATGATCGGGCGTGCTGCTATTGGCTATCCATGGATATTTAATGAAATCAAGCATTTCTTTAAAACAGGAGAGCATTTACCTGCCCCTACAATATCAGACCGATTATTGGCAGTTCGCCAGCATGCGGAATGGAGTGTTGAATGGAAAGGAGAAAGATTAGGTTTGGTGGAAATGAGACAACACTACAGTAATTATTTCAGAGGAATACCTCACTTCAAGGACTTCCGAAAAAAATTCCTGGAAGTTTTCACATTGGAAGAAATGAACAGCTTAATCAAAGAAACCCAACAGTTCTACGAAGAATATCAGGCACAGATATAAATAAAAACCATCAGCAAAACTGATGGTTTTTTTATTATTTGAACCTTAGATTAATATCCTTCTGATGAGGATTCATTTTTAATCAACGCTAAAGCTGAAGAGGTACCTATTCTTTTCACTCCCGTATTGATCATTTTCTCAGCATCTTCAGGAGTTCTTACACCACCTGCTGCTTTTACAGGAAGGTTTCCTGCGTTGTTGAGCATAATTGTTATTCCTTCAAAAGTTGCTCCGTTAGGTTTTCCTTCAGGAGTTTTGTAGAATCCTGTTGAAGATTTAACAAAAATTTTTGACCAATCATTTTCAGAGAAATTCTCTTCGGCCCAGGTAGAAATATTTTTGGTAAGATCTGCAATTTGTTCATCTGTCAAAGCGGCAATTTCAATAATCCATTTTGCTATTTTATGATGCTCAAGAGACAATCTTGTACATTTTACAAATTCATCTTTTACCAGTTCTATATTTCCTTGTAGATAAGCTGTATAATTAATAACGAAATCCAATTCATCAGCCCCATCCTCTATTGCTTTTGAGGCTTCAGCAAGCTTCTCATCAACAGAATAGGTACCTTCGTGAAAGCCTATTACAGTTCCTACTGCAACATTTGAATTTCTTTCCTGAATATATTTCCTGATCTCAGCTACATAATCCGGGCGAATCATTACAGCAAAAATACCATTCTCTATAGCTTCCTGTGCAAGTTCTTTATCTTTTTGAAGTGTTTCTTCATGGGAAATACCTGATTGTTCTGGTGTTTTCAGGTAGGTTGAATCCAAATATTGGGCTATGTTCATATCGTTATACTTTCAATTGTCTGTAAATACCTTGTTCTAAAGATATAAAGGTTTCTGTTCTTGTTACTCCTTTCAGTTTCTGCAGCTTGTTAAGGATCTGCATTAAGTGATCATTATCTTTACACAGAACTTTCAGGAATATGGTATAGTTTCCTGTTGTGTAATGGGCTTCCACTACTTCGTTTATATCATGCAAAGATTTTACCACTTCTGGATAATGGCTTGGCTGATCCAGAAATACACCAATGTAGGAAATCACTTTATATCCTATTTTTTTAGGATTAAGAAATGATATTGAATTTTCAATAACTCCTGCATGTTCAAGTTTTTTGATTCTTTGATGCACTGCAGTTGTGGAAATCCCAACATTTTTTGAAATATGGGCTAAAGAAGTTTTAGCATTATCCATCAACATGTAGATAATTTCCTTGTCAATAGAATCTAAATGATAGCTTGTGTTGCTCGAATTTTTCATTTTCTACTTTTTTATTATTTATGTTTTTTTACTGTAAACTTTTAAATTTTACAAAAACCGGAAAGTGATCACTATATCCTCCCAAATACCTTGTACCAGCATAAGTTCGGAAAGGCCGTCCTTCAAAATTTCTGGTTCTGCTGCGGATTTTTTCAGAATTGAATATTTGGGCATCCTGAAAACTCAGCGTCTTATTATCAAGCAAAGATCTTGACATAATGATCTGATCATACAGCAATCCAGATTTATAATGAAAAGTAGAATAATTTCTTGTAGAAAACAATTGCTGAAAAGGGTTCATTAAAACCTTCTCATGGTCATTGTTATAGAGAATCTGTACTAAATTTTCATCATCCGGGTTTTCGTTAAAATCACCACACAATATGACATGCTCTTTATCAGCATCTACAATTTTCATAATCCGTTGCCGGATTTCATTCAATATAAAGGCTCTTTTAGGTTTATTGATATCTTTTTCTCGCTTAGAGGGAAGATGGGCGATAAAGACATTAATAATTTCCCCTTTATATTTAATTTTTGAAAAAAGTACGTCTCTGGTTGTGTCGTAATTTCCTGTGTTTTTGTTTACTATTTCAAAAAAGAAAGTAATGGTTTCTGAATCTATTACCTCTACTTTATTTTTATCATACAACATGGCTACATCCACTTTTCTTTCGTCCATAGAATTGTAATGTACAATTCCATATTGCGAATCAAAGGGGTCCATCTCCACAAGATCTTCCAGTACTTTCCTTCCGGAAACTTCAGACAATCCTATTACAAATGGCATTACACCATTATCCTCCTTCATCAACTGAAATACATGGGAGATTTTGAAAAGCTTATTATTATATCTTTTTTCATCCCAATTCCTTAATCCTGACCGGGTAGGATCTAATTTGTGGACAGGTTTCGGATCGGGTAAAAATAAATTTTCAACATTATAAAAAGAGAACAGTTCCATCTACACTAATTTCTATACTTTTAATTTATTATGTTCTTTTTTTCTTAAGATGTAAAATTATTGTTTTTTCAAATTCCTTTGATTCAACTTAAGAAAAGCGAATCAATTTCCTATAAAAAACGATTCAAATATAATAAAAAATACCAATGAAATCAGCTATAATAAATTAATTTTTCAATTATTGGAGAGTTTTAACACATTAATCAAAATTGAGACAATACGTAAAAACCAGAATAATAGAAATAAATTTTTAATTTAAAATTAGAAATATTAATATTTTTCACATTTATTAAATCTACAACAAATATTATTCCATTTATCTTCATGACAAACGGAATTCAAAGCGGATAAAAATTTAAATAAATTTCAACAATATTTGACTATAATAAATCGGGACGTTTTTCCCTGGTGATCCTTACAGCTTCATCATGACGCCATTCTTCAATTTTTCCTGAATTGCCACTCAGTAAAATTTTAGGCACATCCAGTCCTTTATAACTTTCAGGTCTGGTATAAATGGGCGGTGAAAGAAGATCATCCTGAAAACTATCCGTTAAGGCACTCTGTTCATCATTTAAAACTCCTGGAAGCAGTCTTATGACAGAGTCTGCAAGAACGCAGGCAGCCAGTTCTCCTCCGGTAAGAACATAATCTCCTATTGAAATTTCTTTTGTGATATGGAGATCCCTTACTCTTTGGTCTATTCCTTTATAGTGGCCGCAAAGAAAGATCAGATTTTCTTTTATAGAAAGTGAATTGGCTATTTTCTGATTTAAAGTAGCCCCATCCGGTGTAAGGTAGATTACCTCATCATAGTTTCTCTGCGACTTAAGCTCTGAGATACACTTATCCAGCGGCTCAATCATCATGACCATTCCTGCTCCGCCTCCGTAAGGTTCATCATCAATCTGCCTGTGCTTATTAACAGCCCAATCTCTCAGTTGATGAAAATGTACTTCTGCCAGCCCTTTATCCATTGCTCTTTTCAAAATAGAAGTTTTGAATGGACTTTCCATCAATTCCGGAAGTACGCTTATTATGTCAATTCTCATTGTAATGTTTCGTTTTTCTTAGTAGGTAGAATAATTAATCTTAAAGAAGAATCTTTGTTGATATAGCTCCACATCCAGTTGAAGAATATAGCCAGCTTATTTCGAACGCTCAAAATTAGCATTAAATGGAGAAACATCCAGAAATACCACGCCAGAAATCCCTGGAATTTTATAAATGGTAAATCAACAACAGCTCTGTGCTTCCCTATAGTCGCTAGTGAACCTTTATCATCATACTCATATTCTTTCCACTCGTTCTGACTTTTCTTTAATAAATTTTTACCTAAATTTTTTGCCTGATTAATGGCTACGTTTGCTACCTGCGGGTGCCCCTGTGGGTATTTTGGAGTTTCCATATAGGCAATATCTCCGATAGCATAAATATTATCGTATCCTTTTATTTTATTATATCGATCTACAATATATCTGTTTCTTACTAATTTTTCTTCGGGGAAACCTCCTACCACATTTCCGGTAACTCCGGCTGCCCAGATTACATTATTGGAAGCTATTTCTTTCCCGCTTTTAAGATGTACTTTATCTCCATCATAATCTGTCACCACTTCTCCACTCATAAAAGTCACCCCAAGGTCTTTGAGGTATTTTTCAGATTTTTCCTGAGCTTCACTGCTCATTACCGCAAGTGGCTTTTCTGTGGAACTTACCAGAATAATCTTCAGATGGTCAAAATTCATGTAGGGATAATCTCTTGGAAGGATGTCTTTTTTCATTTCGGCAAAAGCACCTGCCAGCTCTACTCCGGTAGGTCCGCTTCCTACGATAACGATATTCCAGTTTCCGTCATCGCTTCGGCTTTTTTCAATAATCAGTTTTTCAAAGGTCATCAATACATGATTTCTTATGCTGATGGCTTCCTGGGTATTTTTCATTCCGAAGGCTTTTCCTTCCAGATCTTTGTTCCCGAAAAAATTAGTTTTACAGCCCGTTGCAATGATAAGTTTATCATAAGTAAATTCTGCCTCATCGGTAATTACTTTATTGCTGGCAGGGTCTATTTCTTTCACCTCTGTCATACGGAACTGAGTGTTTCTGGACTGCTGAAAAATCTTTCTGAAAGGGAAAGAGATATTGGAAGGTTCTATCCTTCCTGAGGCTACCTGATAAAAAAGCGGCTGGAACATATGATGGTTCATTTTATCCAGAACGATTACTTTTTTGTTCTTGTTATTCAATGTTTTTGCAAGCTGCAGCCCCGCAAATCCTCCTCCTATAATGATGATTTTTTCGCGTGTTTCCATAATACACAAATTTACTGATTTTATTTTAGCATTTAGCAGTGAAAAAAGTTAGTTTTGCAAAACTTTATGACACCAAAAAAGTACACCAAAAAAACTGCCAAACAGCTCCATAAAACAAGACGGAAGAACTATTTTTTCCGCAGAAAGGTAATATTGGCTATTTTAATTGTAGCTCTTATCGGAACCGGCTTTTATTTAAAGCAATCCATCAGCTATTATTACGCATTGTACTTTAACAAATTTACCCACAAGAAACTCCACAACAGTGAAAGAGAAGCCGCAAGAATTCAGAGGATTTTAACGAGCAACCTTGATAAGACCTATGGTTTTGATGTTTCTCA
Organism: Chryseobacterium sp. D764; assembly: GCF_019317325.1. NCBI lineage: Bacteria > Pseudomonadati > Bacteroidota > Flavobacteriia > Flavobacteriales > Weeksellaceae > Chryseobacterium > Chryseobacterium sp. D764. Next base: position 2,466,631 of record NZ_CP079219.1, read on the forward strand.
TTATCAGAGCAGGGAAGATATCAAATGGGACAGTCTCAGCATTGGTAACAAAACCATTCCGCTGGAATTCGTCGTAATGCGTGCTACGATGGGAAACCGAAGTGCCGACAAGCATTTTGAGGAGTTCTGGGAAATGGCTAAAAAAAATGATCTTATCCGTGGCGCATACCATTTTTACAGAGCTGACGAAGATCCTGTTATTCAAGCCAACAACTTTTTAGCAAACGTAAAACTTGAAAGCGGAGATCTCCCTCCTATTCTTGATATTGAAAAAATTCCAAAACGTAAAACGAATAAAAAACTGATTGAAGATCTGAAAGTCTGGTGCAAAATTGTAGAGGAGGCTTATGGTGAAAAACCTATCATTTACACCTATTATCATTATCATAAAGATTTTCTGAAAGGTGAATTTGAAGGCTATCCATTATGGCTGGCCAATTACAATGATGTTCCGTCTCCGTCTCCCGATGATCAGTGGGATTTCTGGCAGTTTACAGAAAACGGAATTGTGCATGGCATCAACGCCAAAGTGGATCTTGATATTTATAATGGTAATTCCTGGTCGCTAAGAAGGCTAACTCTGGATTAGAAACAAGAAAGGAAGGTAGAAGCAGGAAGATGGGAGTATATATTCTGACTGATATAACTTCCAGCCTCCATCTTGCCACTTCCCGCCTTTAACTTAATTGCTTTTCCCTAAAAAATTCAGAATATCTGTATTGAGTTGATCTGCATTTTCAAAAGGAATCATATGGGTAGCATTGCTATAAATTTTGAGTTCCGCATTAGGAATTTCTTTGGCAATAAGTTCAGTGTGCTCTGGTTTAATAACATCTTTATCTCCGGCGATCACCAACACTCTGCTTCCAATTTTATTTAAATCTTTTCTGGCGATACGAGGCTGTGTAAGCATGATATTCAGAAGCCTTTGTTCATTAAACTTTTTAGAATCCTTCAGTGCTTTCATGACCAGCATTTTATTTTCAAAATGATCAGTAAGTTTATCATCTACTCCATCAGGAAAAGCATTTGCTCCGATGGTTATTAATTTATTAAGTCTTTCCGGATATTTCAGAGCGAATTCAAGACCTGTATTTCCGCCATCACTCCAGCCGGTAATGTTTACTTTATTCAATTTTAATTGATCAATAAGTGCCTTTACATCATCAGCAAACATTTTATAAGTAAAATCCTTTTTTGAAGAATCTATACTTTTTCCCTGTCCTCTGGTATCTATTGCAATTACTTTGTACTGCTTTGATAAAACAGGAATCTGCTGATAGAAATCTTTTATACTTCCGGAATTTCCATGAAGCAGAATCAATGGTTCTCCTTCACCATAGATCTCATAATAAAGGTCTGTATCCTGAAGTTTGAGATATTTCCCGGCAGCTGCATTCTGACCATATACCGTCTGCTCCGATTCCTGAACATATTTTGATACATCAGGCATTAGTGCTTCAGCGCTGTCATCCGCAAACCCGCCTTCGTTTTCTGGATTATTGTCTCCGTTTTTATCCATTTTTACATCAATATTAATCGCTGGTGCAGCAATGGTCATTTTCTGCCAGTCTCCATAAAATTCTCTTATAAATCCGGTTCTGAATAAAGCGGCACTTATTTTAATTCTGCCATCAAAATCTTTTAAAAACTGTATTCCGATAAAAAATTTTCCCTGAACCCAGATATTACGATCGTTGACATCCAGTGTATAAGTTCCATCTTTGATCATATTTTCAGTAAGTTCCACAGTAATCTCTTCTTCAAGAATATTTTTGTCCGGGAAACCATTTTTTTCACTGTAAATACTGTATCTCATTAAAACCGGCTGGGTAGAAACATAGCTGGCTATATTCAGATTGATATTTTTAAGCTTAGATCTTTTCTTAGCATTGAATTCTAAAGCCGTTTCTCCCAAAAAACTTTTCTTGTCAAATTCCGGATTAACAGAGTACGTGACGCTTTTTGTTTTTGTATTTACTCCCCAGTTTTTATCAACAAGTTTTTTAGGTTTAATGGTTATCTCTTTAATATTTTTAGTTTTCTCTGTTAAAAATATTTTTTGTTGATCATGCTTTTTAAAATCCTGGATTGTTTCCTGATAAATGTCATATCCAGGTACTTCGATTCTTACCTTTTGCTGCGGATCCAGATTGGAAAGATCTATTGAAAAATTTCCTTTTTCGTCAGAAATCGTTCCGGTTGTTTTCTTTTCAACGCCAATTTTCACATAAGAAACAGGTTGATTTTCATTTTTAGAAATAATAGTTCCGGAAATAATCTGTGCATGGAAGGAAGAAGCCAACAAAAGGAAGAATAAGGTATTACGTTTTTTCATGTTAAAAGTTTGATGCAAACTTATTTCTTTTCAACAGCCTGTTCTCACAACGTCTTATTAAATTTAATCTAGCTTTAGTTAAAATTCATTTAAAGCTTTCCGCTATTTTTATGATTATTCTAAAAAACATTTAAAATCCCTGTTTTTAAAGGATATTCATAACTTCTTCCCATGAATGAACTCTTTCGTAAGTCTCGTTTTCTATCAGTTCATTATGGGGTTGGGTAAATATTAATCTCTGCCCAGAAAAATGATCTAAATTTTTGGGATAGTCATCAATCATCACATCTCCGGAAACTACTTTTTTGCTTCCACAAAGAACGATCTGCTCCCAGGTGATGAATGGAAAATGTTCTGCAAGCCAATCATATTTTTCTCTTAAGCTGTTGGGAAATTCCATGCCTGCAGATACAATATACAGATCATATTTATTATTCAGATATTCCATTGCTTCACGGCTTCCCTCCATTACAGGCAAGGTTCTGAAAAACCCTATTTCATTAACGTGTTTTTTTCCATTCGGAAATGATTCTATTTCAGGCTTACCTGTCAAATCACTGATTTCAATTTCTCTTCCTGTATCTCTTTTTTCAAATTGTACCAGCTGATGATATACATCCGCCATTACCCCGTCCATGTCGACAATTACTTTTTTCATTACTTCAATCAGATTTTGTATTATTTACTATTAAAAATGTATTCATTGTGTTTTATCAAATTTACTGAATAGTTTTTTCAGCCCGCCTGTAAACTCTATTAAAAAATTATAAATATTCATTTTTATAAAAGAGGTTCCGGAAAATTTTAGGTTACATTTTCGTATTTTTGCGGTTCAATTCAAAATTAAAATCAAACCATTAATTTCCAATGAATTACGTTTCTGCAGAAAACCTTACCAAATCATACGGCATCAAAGTTTTATTTGAAAACATTACTTTTCACATCAATGAAGGGGATAAAATTGCTATTGTTGCCAAAAACGGAAGTGGAAAATCTACCCTTCTGAAAATATTAATGGGTAAAGAAATTGCAGACAGTGGAACTGCGATCATCAACAAAGATATCCAGGTGGTATTATTTGACCAGGAAATTGATTATGATCCTAAAATCAGCATTGAAGAATTTATGATGGCGCTGGATTCAAAACCTATTCTTGCCCTTAAAAATTACCATCAATCACTTCATTCTACTGATAATGATTTTATTGAGAAAGCATTGGCCGATATGGAAGCTCATAAGGCATGGGATCTTGAAAATGAAATGAAACAGATTCTTTCCCAGCTTAAGATCACTGATCTGGATGCCAAGATGGGAACCCTTTCCGGAGGACAGATCAAGCGTGTAGCGCTTGCTAAACTTCTTACGGAAACAAGAGCCGAGCACAGACATACCCTTCTTATTATGGATGAACCTACCAACCACCTGGATGTGGATATGGTAGAATGGCTTGAAAACTATCTGAATAAGGCAAAAATCACATTATTGCTTGTAACCCACGACCGATATTTCCTTGACAGTGTTTGTGACATTATCTGGGAAATGGAAGATAGAAACCTTTATGTTCATAATGGTTCATATGCTACTTATCTTGAGAACAAAATGATTCGTGAGGAGAATCTAAATGCTACTATTGATAAAGCCAATAACCTTTACAGAAAGGAGCTGGAATGGATGCGCAGACAACCGAAAGCCAGAACCACAAAATCAAAAAGCAGAATTGATGCTTTCTACGAAACGGAGAAGGTTGCCAAAACTGATACTAGAAAAGATGGATTGGAACTGGATTTTGAGATGAAGCGTCTGGGAAATAAAATTCTTGAGCTTAAACATATTGATAAAAGTTTTGGAGCAAAAGTTCTTCTGAAAGATTTCAGCTATCAGTTTCAACGTGGTGAAAAGGTTGGAATTATCGGAAAAAACGGAGCAGGAAAATCTACTCTACTTAATATTATCCAAGGTTTGGAAAAAGCTGATAAGGGAGAAATTGAAACCGGAGAAACTATATCTTTCGGTTATTTCGCCCAGAAAGGTCTTACCTATAAAGAGGATGAGCGTGTGATTGATTTTATCAAGGAGATTGCAGAATTCTATCCTTTAGCCAATGGCAGAAGCTTATCTGCATCACAGTTCTTAAGGCTGTTTCTATTTGATGATCAGACTCAGTACTCTCCTATCTCCAAACTTTCTGGTGGGGAAAAGAGAAGACTTCACCTGATGTATATTTTGTATCAGAATCCCAATTTCCTGATTTTTGATGAACCTACGAACGATCTGGACCTTCCTACGCTAACGGTTCTTGAAAACTTCCTTCAGCAATTCCAGGGATCTTTGATTATCGTTTCCCACGACAGATATTTCATGGACAGAATTATAGATCATGTTCTGGCTTTTGAAGGAGACGGAAAAATCAGAAATTTTGTAGGAAATTTCTCAGAATACAGAGATGCAAGAAGCCGTGAAGAAGCATTAGAAAAAAACACTATTGTAAAACCTGAGCCCGTTAAAGAAGTGGTTGCTGTAACAGAAACAGCTCCAGCTTCTGCCTCTAAAAAAAGAAAATTAACTTTTAAAGAGCAAAAAGAACTGGAAACTATAGAAAAGGAAATGCCTGAACTGGAAGACCAGCGTTCCAAAATTCTGGATCAACTCAACAATGAAGCTGATTACGAAAAGATCGCCAAACTCTCTTCCGAACTGGAAACAGTTTCAGAAAAACTGGAAAACCATGAGATGAGATGGCTGGAGCTTCAGGAAATCCTTTAATAGTTATGAATTATGAATGAATTTAAGGTTCAAAGTTTAAGGTTCAAGGTTGATAGCAGTCGTGATTAGAAGTTTCCAACCCGGTTACATTCAAACCCTAAAACTCTCAGATGATCTGATCCATTCATAATTCATCATTTATAATTTATAATTTAATTACTCTTTCTTCTTTTGCACTTTCCAGGGAAGCATCAATAATTTTCATATTCTGAATAACTTCTCTTCCCGGAGACGGTAAAGCATATCCAAACACAATGTGCTCATAGATTTGCTGGTAATAATCCATATAATTTCCGGCTTCACTGGACGTAAGGCTTTTTTCTGTTTCTGATTGATCATTCAGGAGGTTTAAAATTCCATCCGTTTCTTTCAATGGCTGGGTCCATTCTTTACCATATACAGGAATTGCACCTGCTACTAATTCATTTTCCTGATTATCTGTTCTTTCCTGTAAAAAAGTTCCTCTATCGCCGTGAATAGTATATGCGTAGTGACCTTCTTTACTGAAAACCGATGTTTTTAGTCTTACTCTCAGATCATTTTTATAGAATAGCAGAATCTCGAAATAATCATTTGCGAATTCTTTTCCTTTCATAGAAAATACATCTGCAAAAAGTTTTTCAGGATATCCAAAATACTGTACAGCCTGGTCTACAAGATGTGCTCCCAGATCATGAAGTGTTCCTGAACCTACCTGGTCCGGACTTTCTTTATGCTGTTTTCCACTAGGCGTTGTACGGAATCTGTCAAAACGAATTTCAGCTTCTTTAATATTCCCTATTTTTTTATCATTTAAAATCTTTTGAACCTGTAAAAAGTCCCTGTCAAATCTTCTGTTTTGATACACACTTAAAAACAATCCTTTTTCTTCTGCCAACTGCACCAGTTCTTCAGCTTCGGAAACATTTACAGTAAAGGGTTTTTCTACAATAATATTTTTTCCGGCTTCCAAAGCTTTTTTGGCATATTCATAGTGAGTCTGGACAGGAGTATTGATGATAACCAGCTCTACATCTGCATGCTGAAGCATTTCCTCTACAGAACGGTAAATGGTTGCTTCAGGATATTTCTCTTTAGATTCTTCCTTGCTTCTTTCCACTACAGCAGATATAAAAAATCCCGGATGTTCCTTTAAAAAGGGAGCATGGAATACTTTTCCACTCATTCCAAAGGCACAAAGCCCTGCTTTTACCAATTGCATATTATAATTTTCAACAAATATATTCATAAAAAATTCTCTATTCTCCAGTCTAAAGAAGGTATAGAAATAATCCATCTCATCAGCTGCAAGAATATGATTTAAATCATAAATTTATTTTTATCTATTCTAAACAAATACTTACATTTGCGCCTTATTTAAAACTGTTCTACATAAAAATAAAATGAAAAGACAACTACTTTCTTTAGGTCTTCTATTTATCGCTGTTTCAGCGAGTTCACAGATGAAAAATGCGGAAGCAGACACCATCAGAACTCAGACCATTGAGGATATTAATCTTCACAAAACAGGAAATCCTAACCAGGCAAGACCATTATCTACAAAATCAAACCTGACGGTAATGGAAAATCCACAGCCTATTGCTATTGTTACCCACGAAATCATTGAGCAGCAACAAGCAAAACAGCTTAGTGATGTTCTTCAGAATGTAAACGGGATGTATGTTACTTCATCCAGAGGAAATTCTCAGGATAGCTTTGGTGGACGTGGTTTCATTTTAGGAAATGATAATATCTTCAAAAACGGAACAAGAGTAAATAGCGGCGTTTTTCCTGAAGTAAGTGGTCTGGAAAGAGTTGAAGTTTTAAAAGGGGCAAATGCAATGTTATTTGGTAATGCTGCTGCAGGTGGTATCATCAACATGATTACAAAGAAGCCTAAATTCAATTTTGGTGGAAGTATTGGATTAAATGGTGGTAGCTGGAATTCTTATAAACCAACAGTTGATATTTACGGCCCTTTATCAAAGAATATTGCTTTCAGAATAAATGGAGCTTACGAATATGCAGAAAGTTTCAGAGATGTTGTAGAATCAGAAAAATATTACTTCAATCCTTCATTCCTTTTCAATTTAAGCCCAAAATCGCAATTGATCGTTGAAGCAGATTATCTTAAGAATAATTTTACTCCTGATTTCGGTCTTGGATCCATCACCAATCCTGATGGAAGTTATAAAATCAATGACCTACTCCCTAAAAATGCTTTCTTAGGAGCCGACTGGCAATATCAAAATGTAGAACAAGTTTCTACCAACATCACTTTTAATCATCAGTTTACTGAAAAATGGTCATTAAATACTGTAGCTTCTTATCAGAATTATACTAAGGACTACTATTCTACTGAAAGAGTACAATGGGGATATGAAAAGAACACGAACCGTCTTTTCTGGCAAAGACCTTTAAATAAAACATTTAACGAACAAAATTACACTTCATTACAAGTTAATATTAATGGAGAGTTCAATACCGGAAAAATCAATCATAAGGTTTTAATTGGTACTGATGGAGACTATGGTGTTCAAAATAACTACACTTATACCAATCCAACTATTTATGGGACTAATGGCAATACTTCACCCATTAATAACAACCTTTATTTAGATGATTCATCAAGTTGGGCTAGTGGAAAAATGCCTGATGCTTCTTTAAAAGACAGAACAAGAATTCCTACACAAAGATTTGGTATTTACATTCAGGATTTCATAAGCCTTACCAAACAGTTTAAAGTAATTGCTGGTTTAAGATGGTCTTATTTAGAAACAATGACTAATACTAAAAACACATTTTCAAACGACCTTGGAGATGTTGATCAAAAAAATACTGCTATATCAGACAGAGCATTTTCTCCAAAAGCTGGTTTAGTATATATGCCAAATGATAACCTTTCTGTATTTGCAACCTACACCAATTCTTTTGCTCAAAATACTGGAAAAGACATTTATGAGCAAGCATTAAAGCCTACTACTATTGATCAATATGAAGCAGGAGTAAAAAAGAATTTTTGGAATAATGCTTTAGCTGTAAACCTAACAGTATATCAAATTGTTTATAATAATTATTACCAAACTGCACCTCAATTAGCAAATGGGCAGGCGAATTCAGATTCATTCTATAAAGAATTCGCAGGAAAAATGAGAAGCCGTGGTGTTGAATTGGATATCACTGGAAATCCAACAGAAAATTTATCCATTATTGGAGGATTCTCTTACAACAACTCTGTATATCTTGATACACCAGACGGTTTTGGATATGTTGAGAAACAAAGATTGGTAAGAACACCAGCTACAACAGCTAACGCTTCTGTATTTTATAAATTCACACGTTTTGCAAAGGGATTGAAAGTAGGCGCAGGAGCTTACTTCATCGGTGATAGATTAGCTGGATGGAATGATACTAAAAATGGTTCTACCGGCTTAGGTGCGCGTAATGGAATCAGTAGATCATTTGCTTTAAAAGATTACACTACCGTAATGGTATCTGTAGGGTATGAGTGGAAAAAATTCTCAATCCAAGGGAAAGTGGGCAACCTGTTTGATGTCGAAAACTATAATGTTCACGAAAATTATTCAGTGAATCCTATCACTCCGAGAAACTACTATTTCACGCTGACATATAGACTTTAGAATTATTTTTTATAATAATTCTTTCATTAAAAGTGGAAATTGCATTTTTGCAGTTTCCACTTTTGAAATTTTAAAACAAAAACAAAACAATAAGATATGGATAAGATTAAAGACACAAGAAGTTTCATGAGAATTACGCACCGTTATCTGGGATATTTCCTTGCCGGAATTATGGCCGTGTATTCATTAAGTGGAATCCTTCTGGTGTACAGAGACACTGATTTTCTGAAGAACGAAAAAAAATATGAAAAGAACATTGCAGCCAATCTTTCTGAAAAAGAACTGAAAAAAGAACTGAAGATGAAAGGTCTTGAGGTGGAAAAAACAGAAGGAAGCATTCTTTATTTTAAACAGGGAACTTATGACAGTGCAACCGGAAAAGCAAAGTATACCAAGAAAGAATTACCTTTCGTATTAGATAAAATGGTTTCCCTTCACAAGTCACAGTCAAAGGATGCTATATCTCCTCTAAGTGTATTCTTCGGAGTTTCTCTTTTCTTTTTTGTAATTTCAAGTTTCTGGATGTTTAATCCTAAAACCAAAGCTTTCAAACGCGGAATCAAGTTTACTATTGCAGGACTGATCATATCTATAATCCTTTTATTTGTTTAAATAATCAGGAAACTGAACAAAAGGAAAAAAGCACTTGAAATTATTATTCTTTTTTATCATTTTCTTTTTAAAACCCACCTTTTATTTTCTTTATCATTATGGAATCCTCAGCGAATATGTTAAAAAGATGAATTATAACTTCCTGATAATATTAACGTTTATTTAGAAAAATTATCTAAAATTAAGAGTCTGGCACATTTATTGTTTTTTCTATAACACGTGAATAATAAACATTTAATTATTAAAATAATAAATTATGAAAAAACTTATTTTAACAGGGATATTAGCCGTAGCAGGTTTAACAGCAACCGCAAACGCTCAGATTCAAAAAGGTAATTGGATGGTAGGGGGTAACCTTGCAGGGGCAAATTTTGGTTTAAATGAAGGAGCAGGATACGACTTTGCAATTCAGCCAAAAGGAGCATATTTCATTGAAGATAATATTGCAGTTGGGGGATATGTGGATTTAGGCTTCAAAGGAGCTAAAGATGCACCCACTACTTTTACATATAATGTAGGAGCATTAGGGCGTTATTACCTTAACCCAGGAGAACAAGGAGTAAACAACTTGCTTCACCACGGAAGATGGTTCTTCGAAGGTAACGTAGGTGTTGGAGGGATGTCAATCTCTAAAGGAGGTTCTTCTTCTAACGGTCTTAACTTCGGATTCGGGCCTGGTTATTCTTACTTCATCACTCCAAACATCGGATTGGAAGGTTTAGTGAAATATGATGCAAATGCAGGATTCGGAAGCGGTGGATATACTAACAAAATTACTTTTGGTTTAGGATTCCAGATTTACCTTCCAACGTCTAAAGCAAAACAAATCATCAACGACGTTAAGTAATCACTGAAATACTTATAAAAAAATGAAAGCGCCCCGGAATTTTATTCCGGGGCGCTTTTCGTACAAATTAAAACTAAACTATAAAAAATCAAATAAATCATGTATTGGGCTGTGGCGTGTATCGTAAATAGGGTTTTATTTCCGTCACTCCTTTTGGGAATATCTTGCGTGCTTCTTCTGTAGAAATCGTTGGCGGAACAATGACATCTTCTCCATTTTCCCAATTAACAGGAGTGGCTACGTGATAATTATCTACCAATTGTAGAGAATCCAGCACTCTAAGGATTTCGTCAAAATTTCTTCCTGTAGAGGCCGGATAGGTAATAATCAGTCTTACTTTTTTGGAAGGATCAATAATCAAAAGAGAACGTACAGTAGCCGTCACCGAAGCATTAGGATGAATAAAATCATACAGCTCTGAAACTTTTCTGTCTTTATCAGCAATAATAGGAAACCGGACATTGGTATTCTGAGTTTCATTAATATCTTTTACCCAGTTTTGATGATCCTCTACTCCATCTACACTTAAAGCAATCACTTTCGTTCCTCTGGCAGCAAATTCAGACTGCAATTTTGCAGTATATCCCAACTCTGTAGTGCATACCGGGGTATAATCTGCAGGATGTGAAAACAAAATCCCCCAGGAATCTCCCAGATAATTATAGAAATTGATATCACCTAAAGATGACTCTGCCTGAAAGTTGGGTGCCGTATCTCCTAGTTTAATTGACATAATGCGTTTCTTTTATAGTCTACAAATTTAGTAGACTTTTTGGAACTGGCAAATTTTTTGATGAAAATTTATATCTTTAATTAAAATTTTATTCATGGAGAAGACCGGACTCAGGTATGTAGATCTTGTTTATAAAGTATTGGAAAACTGGTATGTGACATTTGCTGAGCTTACCCCCAAACTTATTGTCGGAATTTTAGTATTTACATTTTTCCTGATCACCAGTAAATATTTAAGCCAGATAGCCGTAAAACTCTTCCACAAATTCTTCCCGAAGAGCAAAAAAGAGAGTTCATTAGTTACTTTAATCAGTATCTTCAGATTCCTGATCATGCTGATGGGAACTTTTATTGCCCTTGAAATAATGGGTTTCAGCGGCTTTCTCTGGAAGTTTATCGGAAGTCTGGGAGTTGCAGGGGTTATTGCAGGGGTTGCCCTGAAAGATCTTGTATCCAGTATTTTCTCCGGAATGCTGATTGGAATTGATAAAGCTTATAAAGTAGGCGATTACATTACCATTGGAGCACATTCAGGAACGGTACAGGAAATCGGGTTTTTAACGACCAAAATTCTTACTGATGATGGAAAGAAGGCTTATATTCCCAATCAGGTTGTTTTCAATGCGCCGTTTTATAATATTACTGCTTCCCCACAGCGCAGGATTATTTTAAATTTTGAAATTCCAGCTGATGAAGATATCAGTATAGCACAGAAAGGAATTCTGGATGTGATTAAAAACCTTGACAATGTGGATAAGCTAGACACCATTGAGGTCATCTTTACAGACCTGAAACAAGGTGCATTTAATCTTCAGGTGAAGTTCTGGATAAAAGTGGGTGCTAACCTGGCTCAGGTAAGAAGTAAGGCTTATTTAGGGATTAAAGAGCGTTTTGATGTGGATAAAGTTCAGCTGGTAACGCCTACAAGCATCAGTATTACCAATGGGGAGAATAATTTACATGAAAACCAGGATAAATAAATGTTTTCATATTAATTCACCGGTTTAATTAAGGTATATACTCCCTTCGTTTTTGGATCCAAATTGTTATTACATAATTTCTTACTTTTATATAAGATCTTAATCCACAAAATAATGTCATCACAATCCAATTCATTCCTACCTATTGAATCAAAAACTTCAAAAGGGCTTGCTTTATTGATTAAGATAATTGGCGGATCTTTTTTAATTTTGACCCCTTTATCCGTTATAATAATGGCTGTAATGGTAATAAATGCAAAAGAAATCTCTGTAGGAATAAAGATTGTTTTAATTGTCCTTTTTATGGCAATCCTAAGTTTTTGTGTCTGGATGCTTTTTCAGAAAAATTCCAAAAATACAACTACCCATATTATTGTTGATGAAAAAGGAATCCACCATTACTGCAACCGGGACATTTTATATTCCATAACCTATGCTGAGCTTCATTCAAATCCGGAATCGGGGAAATATGATGTGTTACTGACTGAGTATGATGAATCTGCTCCTAGTTTATGCATTCATCTCTTTGAGCCTGCATTAAAGAAAGCCACCCGAAAAACTGTCAATTTAAATATTGATATAGTGATTACAAATGGGAATCTGTTACTCAAAAATTTTGTAAAAGGAATATTGATTTTCAGGCCGGATTTAAAAATTGCACCCAATGTTCTGGATCTTTACTGGCTGGAAGAATTCAAGAAATAAAATCATATTATTTTAATGTTCAACACTTAAAATAATAACAAAAAAAACCGTTCCAAAAATGGAACGGTTTTCTATTTATTTGAAAGTTTCAGATTAAGCTAAAACTTCTTTTACTTTGTTTGCAGCTTCTTCTAAAGTAATTGCAGAGTGTACCGGAAGACCAGACTCGTCAATTAATTTTTTAGCTTCTACAGCATTAGTCCCTTGTAATCTTACGATCAATGGAACCGGAAGGCTACCCATAGCTTTGTAAGCATCTACAACTCCCTGAGCAACTCTGTCACATCTTACAATACCTCCGAAGATGTTGATCAAAATAGCTTTTACGTTTGGATCTCTTAAGATGATTCCGAAAGCAGTCTGTACTCTCTGAGCATCAGCAGTACCTCCTACGTCAAGGAAGTTAGCAGGGTTACCACCTGATAATTTGATGATATCCATAGTTGCCATTGCAAGACCAGCTCCGTTTACCATACAAGCAACGTTACCATCTAGTTTTACGAAGTTAAGACCAGCTTCACCAGCTTCTACATCCATTGGATCTTCTTCTCTTGTATCTCTAAGTTCAGCTAAATCTTTGTGACGGAACAATGAGTTGTCATCTAAAGTTACTTTAGCATCTACAGCGATAATCTTGTTATCAGAAGTTTTTAATACCGGGTTGATTTCGAAAAGAGAAGCATCAATTCCTGTATAAGCATTGTAAAGAGATGAAATAAATTTCACAAATTCTTTGAATGCATTTCCTTCAAGACCTAGGTTGAAAGCAATTTTTCTAGCCTGGAATCCTTGAAGACCGATAGCCGGATCAATAAGTTCATTGTGGATCAAATGAGGAGTTACTTCTGCAACGTGCTCAATATCCATACCACCTTCAGTAGAATATACGATTGTATTTTTTCCTTCAGCTCTATCTAAAAGAATAGAAACATAAAATTCTTTAGTTTCAGATTCTCCTGGATAATAAACATCTTCTGCAACCAAAACAGAGTGTACTTTTTTACCTTCAGCAGAAGTTTGAGGAGTTACCAACTGCATTCCGATGATATTCTGAGCGTTCTCTTTAAGTTTATCCATGTTTGGAGAAAACTTAACACCCCCACCTTTACCACGACCACCTGCGTGAATCTGCGCTTTTACAACCCAAGCCTGTGCTCCGGTTTCAGCAGTCAATTTTTCAGCAGCTGCTACAGCTTCTTCTACGTTGTTTGCAACGAAACCACGTTGGATAGCTACTCCATACTTTGATAAAATCTCTTTTGATTGATACTCGTGAAGATTCATATTATTTTTATTATTTTATTTTAATATTTAAAGGTTGACAAATTTACTAAAAAGACATGGAAGTTCAAGTTTATTGACTTAAAAATTAAAGTCTGATCGACTTGATTTTTAACATATCATTCAAATTTCCTTTATTCTTCCACTAATTTCTCAGATTGTGATCCGATGAACGGAATTCTTGGAGCCAGAAAATATCCTGTAAGACTCGCAAATAATATTGGTACAAAATAGGTAAACCCGGTAAGTGTTCCTAAGATAATGGTAGTACTCATCGGTGTTCTTGTTACACACGCATTGATTGCTGCCATGCAGCTTACAATCGCTAATGTGGTATCTACACCTGGAAATAAATTATGAATAATGAGTCCTAATGTTGTTCCTACAAAGAACAGCGGAATGATAAATCCTCCTCTCCATCCTGAAGTTACCGTAATGGCAATAGCCAGTATTTTAAAAACCAAAATCAGGATTAAAAAATTCAATCCGAAATTGCCACCGATCAGCTGATTGATCTCGTTATGTCCAAAGTATCTTGTAATAGGGAAATTATAGGCAATGATTCCTAAAATAATTCCTCCTACTAATGTTTTAATATATATTGGGAACGCTCTGTATTCGAAAACTTTCTTGAAAAATTTGACTACAAAAATGAAAATCCATCCAAAAAATGTTCCCACAATTCCGAACAGTGCAGCATATAGAAAATCATATACTCCTGTATAATGATACGCTTTCAGATCCCAGGTTGCCCCGATTCCTAAATGGATAATCAAAGCAAACATCAGATAACTGAAACAGCTTGCTACCAACGCAGGAATAATGGCTTTATAATATTCTACCGCATGTTTATGATGCAGTATTTCCAGGGAAAAAAGACTTCCTCCAAGCGGAGCTCCAAATAATGCGGTAAAACCAGAAGCCATCCCGGCAATACTCAAAGAACGCAGCTCTTCGCCTTTCAATCTGAAAATTTTCCCCAGCCAGGTTCCCGTAGATCCGGTGACCTGTACCAAAGGCGCTTCAGGCCCTAAACTTCCTCCTGATGCTACACAAAATAAAGATGAAAGGATCATTGATGGATTGTTCTTAGGCTCCAGTTTTCCCTTATTGAATCTGATGTTATTAACGATCAAATGAATTTCTCCCGGATCACCGATAAAATGAATCACTAACCCAGCCAATAACCCGCAGATTGCCATTGTCGGAATCACTTGCCAGCCTTGAAATTCGGCCAGGAATTCAGTGAAATGTTCCAATACGATCCAATATCCTCCGGCAATAATACCACCTACAAGGCCTGTAACAGCCCACATAAAAAAAGTACGGCTGAATACAAACGGATTGAATCTGATGGGTTGATCTAAGAGATTGAATGTTTTTATTAACCGTCTTCTTCTGTTAATTTTCATTCTTAAATTCTGTTTTTAGCAAAATAAAAGATAAGCATTCCCCAACTTAAGATCATCATCAGACCTCCAAGCGGAGTGATAGGTCCTAAGAATTTAAGGTTCATTCCCAAATAATCCTGCATACTCAGGAAATAGATACTCACTGAGAACAACAATGTTCCTGCAATCATTAAAATGGCAGTCCATTTTTCAGCAGAAGTTTCAAATTTTAAGATATACCCGATGATCAGCAGAAAAAAGGCTGCATACATCTGATACCTTACTCCTGTTTCAAAACTTTCCAGTCTTTCCACAGCTAATATTTTCTTTAAAGCGTGCGCTCCAAATGCCCCCAGGATCACAGACACCATTCCGTAAACCGCTCCAAAAACTAAAGTAATTGTTTTCATTTTATAACTCTTCTAATTCTAAGGTTAAATATTTCTTTGTCTTATAATCTTGCCAAGTTCCTATGATTTTATTTCCTTTCAAATCGGCTTCTATCAAAGCTCTTGGAATCCATTCCTTCAGTTCCTCGCTATGATAATCATCTTCTGTAATGGAAAAATGATCATGGATAAATTCTCCTCTCCAATTGATAGGTTTTTTATTCTTATCATACCAGTACATTGCTGAAAACGAATCATCCTCATTGATTCCGTTAATCAGAACTGTAATGGGATATTTACCATCAATTTTTCCTTTAAACAATTTATTGCCAGGACTTGTTTTGTTAAGTTTTTCAGAACCGGAAATCAAGTTTTTTGCATAGGAACTCCAATATTTGTCAAGCTCTTTATAAGTAAATTCTATTTCGTGGCTTCCCAGATCATCCAATGCCCTCATCGCATGATTAGAACATCTACCTGCTACAAAAGTAAGTTTATCCTTTCCGAAAAAATATTTGATGCCGTTCAAAGTATACTCCATGAAACAATCTTCATACAGAGCAATTTGATTCTGAGTTTCTTCCGAAGGATTTTTTTCGGATTTCAGTTGGTTTAAAAAATCACCAACTCTTTTTTGAATTCTCTTTTGAATTAAACCATTGATGGTTTTAAAGCTCTCTGCTTGAAATAAATCTTCAGGGTTGATATAGTTTCCGGTTCTCAGGTCGAAATTTTTCCAGTCTGTAAACTCTTCCGGATACGCTCCTGAAGCTTCACCATCTATTGCAATACTCAGAATATTTTTAGGAGTCTCAATCTTATCCCAACTATAAAAATAAACATAGTTTGAATAGGAATTTGTTGCTGTAGAAGCCAGTTTAAAAGGATTACCGTCAGATCCGGGAACATATTCCAGCTGATCTACCTGCAGAAATGTATTGATTTTATTTTCTACTCTCGGATTTTCAGGATAAGAAACAACCGGAAAAACAGCGTTTTCAGTTTTTGGCCGCAGATTACTTATTTTCACTTTTTGCTGTTGTGAAAAACTTAACCCGGAAATCAGTAAGAAAAATACAATACTTTTTTTCACTATTTCGATTTTAGGTACATTAGAATAAACTTAGCAACCAATGTAGAAATTCCCAGTATGATAAACATATTGGCAAATCTCTTGGAGCTTCTGAAACCTTCATGATTTGTTTTCTTTAAAAAGAACCCAAAAAGAAGGAATACAATGGGCAAAATGATCTGTAACATTAGTTTCCTCTCATTCTGTTAAATTCATTGATCACCTCATGGTGGCTCACTGTCTTATCTTTGAAATACGTTACAAAGTGCTGCTTTTCTTCTTCCGTAGCTCCCAACTGGTTCAGAATATTCAATAAGTGCATTTTCATATGACCTTTCTGAATTCCTGTAGTTACCAGAGAACGCAATGCCCCAAAGTTCTGTGCAAGACCTGAAACTGCCAGAATACTCATCAGTTCCTGTGCAGAAGGTTTTCCAAGAAGTGCTAACGAGAATTTTACCAAAGGGTGAAGATTCGTAAGTCCTCCTACAACTCCTACAGAAATAGGAAGATCAATCCAGAATCTGAATACTCCGTTGTCTGTTGTACAGTGTGTCAAAGATCTGTATTGCCCATCTCTTGCAGCATAGGCGTGTGCACAGGCTTCTGTTGCTCTGAAATCATTTCCGGTAGCGATTACAACAGCATCTACCCCATTCATTACTCCTTTATTGTGAGTTGTTGCACGGTAAGGTTCAATTTCTGCGATAGTGACTGCCTGTTTGAATTTAGAAGCGAATTCTTCAGGAGAAATTCCGCTGTCATCTTTTAAATCTTCCATTTTACAGGAAACCTCAGCTCTCACGATACAGTCAGGCGTAAAGTTGGAAAGGATATTCATCACAATCTGCAGTGAATTCTTTTCTTCCTGAGTGAAGTCCTCGCTGGTTGCCACTTCCTGTCTCAAAGTTTTCCCAAACTGCTCAAGACATGAGTTGATAAAGTTAGCTCCCATTGAATCCACGGTATCAAAACTTGCTTTCAGCTGGTAGTAATTAG
Source organism: Chryseobacterium sp. D764 (assembly GCF_019317325.1). Lineage (NCBI taxonomy): Bacteria > Pseudomonadati > Bacteroidota > Flavobacteriia > Flavobacteriales > Weeksellaceae > Chryseobacterium > Chryseobacterium sp. D764. The sequence goes on from NZ_CP079219.1 coordinate 2,484,360, forward strand.
GCATTTCTGCAGTTTTATCCACCAGACTGATATTTAAAATACCACCACCGCGTCTTCTCATGTTCGCCGTGATATCTTCTGTCGCTTCAAGTAATTTTTTCTTTAAACTGAAATTAAAGAAATGCAGTAATTTGTGAGGTTCAACATCAAAAATAAAATGGGTGTGCCCCAGTTTTTCAGTGTTGATAATCGTTGTTTTAAAACCTCCTTTATCGATCCAGAATTTCGCAGCTTTGGAAGCGGCCGCTACTACTGAACTTTCTTCAACAGCCATTGGAAGTGCCAACAATTTTCCGTCGATCAAAAAGTTCGGAGCAATTCCGTAAGGCATATAAAAATTGGAGATGGTATTTTCAGAAAACTCATCGTGAAGCTTCTGAAGATCTGCATCATCATTCCAATATTGTTTTAATATATTTTGATATTCCTGGTTTCCTTCAAGATATTCGTTTACGAGCCAGTCGATTTTCCCCTGCTTTGGAAGCTTGGAAAAACCTTCGATTGGTTTATGATTCATGATATAAACTTTAATGAGCCGTAAATATAATGATTTTGAGGCTCTTTTTTGTTGATAACTTCTATGAAAAAAGATTGACTTTTATCAATTTTGGAACTAAATTTGAACAAAATTTAAATACAATTCAGATACAAAACATATCAATCATTTAAAAATATGAATTTTGACCGTCTTAAAGAAAAACTGGAAATCCTTGCTGATGCAGCGAAATATGATGTTTCATGTTCATCCAGCGGTGGCTCCAGAAAGAATAAAAAAGGAGCTTTAGGAGACAGTTCCGCAAGTGGAATCTGCCACACTTATACGGAAGACGGACGATGTGTTTCTCTTCTTAAAGTTCTCCTGACCAATCATTGTATTTATGATTGTGCGTACTGTGTTTCCAGAAGTTCAAATGATATCAAAAGAGCAGCTTTTACAGTAGAAGAAGTAGTAGATCTTACGATCAATTTTTATCGCAGAAACTATATTGAAGGTCTATTTCTGAGTTCAGGAATATTCAAAAATGCAGACACAACAATGGAACGTCTGGTGAGAGTAGCCAAAAAGCTGCGCCTCGAAGAAAACTTTAACGGTTATATTCATCTGAAATCTATTCCTGGAGCGAGTGATGATCTTATGCAGGAAGCAGCTCTGTACGCAGATCGTTTATCAGTAAACATTGAAATCCCTACAGAAAGTGGATTAAAGCTATTGGCTCCTGAAAAGAACAGACAAGATATGATCAACCCAATGCGGTATATTCAGAAAGGAATTACCCAATATCAGGATGAAAAGAAAGTCTTAAAGAAAGTTCCCAAATTTGCTCCTGCAGGGCAGTCTACCCAGATGATTGTAGGAGCAACCAATGAAAACGACCTCCAGATCATTAAAGTTGCCGATCATTTTTATAAAAATTTTAATCTGAAAAGGGTTTATTATTCAGGATATGTTCCGGTTCTGGAAGATCAGCGGTTACCTTCTTTAACAACTGAAGTTCCTATGCTTCGTGAAAACCGATTGTATCAGTGTGACTGGCTGATGAGATTTTATGGTTTTAAAGCAGAAGAGATTTTAGATCCGAATATTCCTTTTCTCGACCTGGAAGTAGATCCAAAATTAAGCTGGGCATTGCGGAATCTGGACCAGTTTCCTGTTAACCTTCAGACTGCCGACTACCAAATCATCTTAAGAATTCCGGGAATTGGAGTAAAAACGGCTCAAAAAATCATCAGTGCAAGACGTTTTCAGATTTTAACAATGGATCATTTAAAAAAATTAGGAGCAGCTGTAAACCGCGCAAAATATTTTATTGATTTCAATGCAGGTAACGCATACTTAAGGTATTTAACAGATAAAAACTTCAGAAAACTGTTGATAGGTGGAAGCTCATCAAAGTTTCACAATCAATTCTCACAACAGTTGAGTTTATTTTGATTTCAACACAAATCACACCAATATTTTCACGAAAGGCCACAAATTTATAATAAACATTGTTGTCATTCTGACGAAGGAAGAATCTCTTCAGTAACCAGATTCTTTACTTCATTTTATATCGTTCAGAATGACAAGCCAACTAAATTTAATTTTAAGCTAAATATATGACAACCCTACTCTATGATGGAAGTTTCGATGGTCTTTTCACCACGATATTTGAAGTTTTCGAATATCGTTATAAAGAGGTAGAAATTTTCAGCAGAGAGCGTTTTCATCAGGAAAATATTTTTGCGGAAATTCATGAAGTTATTACTCAAACGGAAAAATCTGAGCGGGTTCTCAACAAATTGGAACAGAATATCGGGAAAGTGGGCGTCCATAAGCTTTTAAAAGTTTTTTTATCAGAGGAACCCGATCTTGAAAACCTCATCTTATCTGCTGTAAGGCAATCTATCAAGCATCCGGAAGAAAATATTCTTGAAAATTTTGCAGATTCTGATATTTTAAAAATTTCTAAAATCGGGAAATCTGTAGACAGGGAAAGACATAGAATGACAGCTTTTGTCCGCTTTGAAAAGATGAAAGATGATGTTTTCTTCTCTAAAATAGATCCCGACTTCAATGTTCTTCCGTTAATCCGAAAACATTTTAATGACCGGTATCAAGATCAGAAATGGATGATCTATGATCTGAGAAGAAACTACGGAATTCTTTATGATCTGGATACCTGTGACTTTTTCTATCCTGAAGAAAGAATTGATTTCAATAATTATCAGCAGAAATTCCATGATGAAGAGAAAAATTACCAAACTCTTTGGCAGCGTTATTTTACAAAAACCAATATTGTGGAACGAAAGAATATGAAACTGCATATTCAGCATGTTCCGAAAAGATACTGGAAATATTTGACTGAAAAATGGTAACATAATCGGCAGCAGGTAATGCGATTTTTACAGATAAGTTTATCTTGAATCCTTATCATATGAGCTCAAATTACGCTCAATAATTCCATATTGTGGATAACTTTTTTTTCCGGCAAAGAAAAGACTGTATTTCAGGTCTTCATTTTTTTATTTTATTTAAATTATTAATTTAGTGACAGATAGAATCCACATTAATCGAAAACTCATATTGTGGATAACTTTTTTCAATTAACATATAGTTAATATTGAAAATATTTCAACATCAATTTTTATGTGAAAATTGAGTAAACAAAGTCATTCCCAAAGAAGAAAAGGAATATAAAAAGAGTATATAAACCTATGTAAATCTGTGACCTACATATTAAAAAACCGAATCAACATTTCCAATTTGTGGATAACTTTTACTTTTTGATAGTCCGCAAGGCTTTCTTTACGATGTACTGGGTTTCTTTTGTGAAACTTTCCCGAAGCCATTCATCACAGATTTCCACTACAAACTCAGGTTGTGATTTGCTGGCATCATTAAGCCAATTGCCGACACTATCCTGTACGTATCGGGATGAATCTGATCGTAAAGGTTCTAAAATTTCAAGGCCTAGTCCCGGATTTTGTTTTAGAGCATCAATATGTTCACACCAGACTCCTCTCGGCCGGGTAGATTCACTGGCAAAACGTCTTACATTTTCATTGTTATGCTGAGTCCATTCTGATAAAATAGATATACTTTCATCAAGGTTTTTTGAGATATCCGAACGCACAGTCATCCAGCAGATCTCTCTCACTCCAAAATGGGAATCAGAAGCGAAAGACTGGATGCTTTTTAATTTTTCTTTAAGTTTCAAGTCATTGTTTCTTCCAATGGTATAAGCTGCCCAGCAACGTACGAGATCTGCCGGATGTGTGGAGAGTCCAAACAAAAATTCGTCATCATTATTTCTCATGGTTAAATTTAAAAGCTCAACTCCAATAGCTTCCTTAACAGTGTTGACAGTTTGCTTTTTCAGTTGATCTACATTTTCTAAAACAGGTTTTAAATAGTCAATCCGGTTATTCTGCTGAAGTAAATTTTCCAACAAGAGCCTTTGATCTACTGCAAGCCATTCTGTAAGATTGGCGGTTTCAATTTCTCCCCGATTCAGCTGTTCCAGAATATCCGGTGGAATATCTTTAATGGAACGGGCCCCTTTTCGTTTTTCTGACATGCTGTTTTTAATGATTATCTTTACAAAAGTCTGAAACTAACCGGACAAAAGCAATACCGTATATTTTTCACCCATAGGGATAAAAAAGTCAATTTTATGGAAACAAAGGAAAGAGTTGAAGAAAATAAAATTTGTCCGTTGGAAGTAGCCGTTAATACCATCAGTGGAAAATGGAAAATTCCTATTGTGTGGCAGATCAATGAAGGAAAAAAACGTCCGAGTGAATTTCTGCGCGGTATCGCTAAAGTGGACCGAAGAGTTTTGAATCAGCAATTGATGGGGATGGTAGAAGACGGTATTCTAACGAAACAGTCTTATAATGAACTTCCCCCAAAGGTTGAATACACTTTAACAGAACTTGGCGAAAAGCTGGTGGAAATCCTCTGGCAATGGAATGATTGGGGAAAATTGTTGATTCCGGAGAAAAAAGGCCATTAAACTAACAGATTTTCAGATTATGTATTGGCAGATCTGCGAAAAAAAATGATATTTGTGTTCACTAAAAACACATGAAAAAGATTATCACTGGAATCACAGGATTTTTACTTCTCACAGGCTGTACAAAAGAAAAGTTATCAGACCGCTTACTGCCTGAACCGGATAAGAACGAACATTTAATCGCAGAAAATGCTTTAAAAATCCATAAGGATAAAAATACCATCCGTGAAAGATTTTCTCCTCCTGAAGGCTATGAATGGAGTGAAGAAAAACCGGATTCTTTCGGATATTTTATTGAAAATTTTAAGCTGAAACCTTATGCCAGTCAAATTTTAAAATATGACGGAACTCCTATTTCTACCCAGCATCTTCATGAAGCCGTTTTTGATATTGATACAGGAAATAAAGACTTGCAGCAATGTGCTGATGCGGCAATCCGTATGAGGGCTGAATATCTTTATAAATCGAAAAAATTTGACGCGATCAGATTTCATTTTACCAGTGGTGATCTTCTCAGCTGGAATGACTACAAAAACGGGACGAGAGCATTTGTCAGTGGAAATTCGGTCAGCTTCAGAAAAGCTGCGGCTTTTGATGACTCTTATCAGAGTTTCAGAAATTATCTGGATCTGATCTTTAATTATGCGGGAACGATTTCATTACATAAAGAAACAAAACCTGTAACAAAAAATTCAGATCTTAAAACCGGAGATATTCTGATCACACCAGGAAGTCCGGGACATATTGTTTTTATTTCCGGTGTCTGCCGCAATAAGGAAGGGAAAAGATTGTTTTTATTGAGTGAAGGATTTACACCGGCACAATCTATTCATGTACTCTCCAATCCTTTTAACCCCTATTTTACACCCTGGTATGACCTGGATATCGATGCTCAGGAAACTAAAACTGCACGATATTTTTTTAAACCTACAAACTTCAGAAGCTTTTAATAATTTATATTCAAAACTATTGGAAAGTTACTACGATAATCTGAACTTGTTTTTGTAAATTTGTGTTCGAAATTTTTTTCTTGATGAAAGAGAGTGCTGTAAAAAAAATTGCAGTTCTTACTTCAGGAGGTGACTCTCCGGGTATGAATGCGGCGTTAAGAGCGGTAGTAAGAACCGCCAATTACTATAATATCGAATGCTACGGGGTGAGAGAAGGCTACAACGGTCTTATCAACAATGATTTCCTGAAAATGGGAGCCCGTTCCGTAAAAAATATAATCAACCAGGGTGGAACAATTCTAAAGTCTGCCAGATCCGCTGAATTCAGAACAAAAGAAGGCCGTCAGAAAGCTTATGACAATTGCGTAAAGCTTGGAATAGACGGATTGGTTTGTATTGGTGGAGACGGAACTTTCACCGGTGCAAAAATCTTTAATGAAGAATTCGGAATCAGAGTAATCGGTATCCCGGGAACGATCGACAACGATATTTTCGGAACAGATAATACCATCGGATACGACACTGCTTTGAATACTGCCATGGATGCCATTGATAAAATCCGTGATACTGCAACTTCTCACAACAGAGTTTTCTTTGTAGAAGTTATGGGTCGTGATGCTGGTTTTATTGCGTTAAACAGTGGATTGGCAACGGGAGCTTTAGATATTTTAATTCCTGAGAAAAAAGATAGTATTGATGAACTTTTCGCGAAATTCAGAGATGCAGAAAAAACAGGAAAAGCATCAAGCATTGTGGTGGTTGCAGAAGGTGAAAAACTAGCCAATGTGTATGAACTTGCCGAAAAAACAAAACAGACATTCCCTGATTATGACATTCGTGTAGCAATTTTGGGACACATGCAAAGAGGAGGTTCTCCAAGCTGTGCAGACAGAGTTTTGGCAAGCAGATTAGGCTATGGTGCTGTAACAGGATTAATGGAAGGACAAAGCAATGTAATGGCAGGAATGCGTTCCAACGATCTTACGTATACGCCTATTGAAGAAGCCATTAAAAAACATAACGAAATCAATGAAGATCTTTTACTGATTTCAAAAATTTTAGCAATCTAATTATTTTTATAATCTAATAAAAACAAACTATTATGTCAACAATTAAAGTAGGTATCAACGGTTTTGGTAGAATTGGACGTCTTGTTTTCAGAGCAATGACTGAAAGAGACAACATTGAAGTTGTAGGAATCAATGACCTTATTAATGCAGAATACATGGCTTACATGTTAAAATATGACTCTGTACACGGTATTTTCCCAGGTGAAGTTTCTGTAGAAGGAAATGATCTTGTAGTAAACGGGAAAAGAATCAGAGTAACTGCTGAAAGAGATCCTAACAACCTAAAGTGGAATGAAATTGGTGCTGACTATATCGTAGAATCTACAGGTCTTTTCTTATCTAAAGATACTGCTCAGGCTCACATCAATGCAGGTGCAAAGAAAGTAATCCTTTCTGCTCCTTCTAAAGATGATACTCCAATGTTCGTAATGGGTGTAAACCACAAGGAACTTACTGATGATATCAAAATTTTATCAAACGCTTCTTGTACTACAAACTGTTTAGCTCCTTTAGCTAAAGTAATCCACGATAACTTCGGAATCGTTGAAGGTTTAATGACAACTGTACATGCTACAACAGCTACTCAGAAAACTGTTGACGGTCCTTCAGTAAAAGACTGGAGAGGTGGTAGAGCTGCTCTAAACAACATCATCCCTTCTTCTACAGGTGCTGCTAAAGCAGTAGGAAAAGTAATTCCTTCACTAAACGGAAAATTAACAGGTATGTCTTTCAGAGTACCAACTGTTGACGTTTCTGTAGTAGATTTAACAGTGAGAATTGAAAAAGCTGCTTCTTATGAAGACATCTGTTCAGTAATCAAAGCTGCTTCTGAAGGTGAATTGAAAGGTATCCTTGGATATACTGAAGATGCTGTAGTATCTCAGGACTTCGTAGGAGATAAGAGAACTTCTATCTTCGACAAAGATGCTGGTATCATGCTTTCTCCAAACTTCGTGAAACTTGTTTCTTGGTATGACAACGAAATGGGTTACTCTAACAAGTTAGTAGATATGCTTGTACACGCTGCTTCTTTATAATAAGCGATAAACAATAAGTAATATAAAACCTTCCCGATGGGAAGGTTTTTTGTGTTATAGTACAATTAGTATTTTTAAATAATTACTCTATAATAAAGACTTATGGAGAATTTGTTGCTTTTGGTGTATCGCTTGTACTACTAGAAAATAAATTCATTCCAATTCCTATAGCATAAAATATTTTTTTATTATAAACCCATTTTTTAGATTCCTCGTCATCTAAATTAATCCAATCAAAACCAGCACCAATCCCTATGAAAAAATTTTTGTAATTACATAAAATATTCAAAGTTGGGGATAGTGAAATTTTTTCAATGCTTTTATCAATTGATGGTGAAGTAGATAATGAATCAATTTTCGCTTTGCTAAATGAAATCCCTCCTAAAGCTGCAATTCCCCAATTCTTATTAAAATTCCTTTTTATACCATAAGCAAATCCCAAATTTAAATCAGTAGACCAATAACTGGGAATATCTTTTACAGAAGGCCTAATTCTTGCTAAATAAGAAATGGTTCCAAATACAAATTCATATTTTGGAAGATTATAAACCGATCCATTTAGTAATAAATCATCTTTTTTTACTAAAAAGAATCTTTCTGTTACATTTATAACATTTGATTCACTATCTACAATATTTTTTTTAACAGCTTTTCCAGTTTTTAAATCAAATTCTTCTGTTTTAATTGCGTCTAATATTTTAGTATTTTTCCCAACTTGTTTATAATAATACGTCAGATTATCTTCTAAGTGATCTTTTGATTTCCATATTGAAAATTTTATAACAAAACTACCATCATCATTTTCTTTTTCAATTGTAAAAATTGCATTTGTAGGCATATTTAATTCTTCTATACCTTCTAGTTTTATTCCATCTTTAGTACAATCAACTCCTTTTGTCGTTGTCAAGTAATCAAAAATAAATTGCGATTTTTCATCAATTTTATTTTTATTAATTTTTTCCTGCCCAAACACTATCCCAACCCATCCGAGCAGGAACAATAATAAAATTTTTGTTTTCATGGTTATTTATTTTTTTAGATTAAAATTTTTGAAGTGGTCATTAGTTTTATTTAAAGCTACAACACTTACCTACCACACGAAATACCACAAAAGGGTGATTTTTCAACATAATTTTATTATTTTTAAGAAAACACCAACCAATGGAGAAAAAACATTTGACTCATGCAAAAAAACCGCATCCCCTCACCAAAGTATGGAATGACTGTCCTGAAATTTTACAGAATGATAACAGAGCCCTGCCCGTTCCTGCTATTGAGCACCTTATCGGAGAAATCTTCGTGCCGGGAAAGTTCTATTATTATGTTATTAATTTCGCAGACAGCCCCATCTGCAATCATCATGAAGACATTCTGAAAATACACGGACTCCATAAGTATCCTGTACACCTGAAAGAAATCATAGACCTCATCCATCCCGATGACATTGAGTTTGTCATGGAACTTTTGAATGGGGATATCTCTAAAATCTTTATCGAAGCCTGACAAATCTCACCATAAAACTTCAGCATAAAACTTGTACTTTTATAGGTAAAGGAATGAACATGATACAACCACGATATAAAGATGCTCCTCATTTCAGAAATTTCTGGGAAAGTGGGAACGGAAAACTGCTTATTGAGTTTTCCGGAGCAGAAGTGAGTTTTGAAAAATTCGAGAAATTCGCTCCTTTTTTTCATCATGTTGATGAGGTCGGTGATGAGGTTGTAAGAGATGTGTATTTTACTAAAAAATTTCATGAGGCATCCAGAGAAATTGAGCAATACATCAGAAATGGAGTTTCGGAAACAGATTCTGTTCCTGAAAGTGTAAAAAAGCTTTTCACCCAAACTCAAAAAGTCCCGGAATGGCTTGATTACAATTTACTCAAAAGCGGTGCAGAACTCTGTATGAGAAGTAACCTGGATTCTTTGATCTCCCTGAGAGATTATTGCCTGATTGGCGGTTATGATTATGCTTACCTCAACAAACCGCTTATTGTTACAGAAGCTTTGAAGAAAGGAGCTGTGAAAAGGCTTTCGGAAACATTGGATTTCTGGGTAAACGCTACGCGCTATAATGCATTGGAAGTTCATGCAAAAGGGTATGAATTTGCTATAAAAACCCGTTTGATCCATTCTTATGCGAGACTTTCCATAAAAAAACATTATAAAGACTGGGATACCGAAAACTGGGGTGAGCCGATCAACTCCTGGGATATGATGGCAACGTATATTGGTTTTAGTCTTGTCTTTCTTCACAGTCTTCAAAAATTGGGAAATAGTTTTTCCATTGAAGAAGAACAGGGAATTTTTCACCTGTGGAAATATGTAGGCTATCTTTTAGGCATTCCGGAACAGCTTCTCCCTGACAACAAAAAGCAAGCTACTGAATATTTTTATTTATGGACATCTGTTCAGCCTCCTTCCGATAAAGATTCTGTACTCCTTGCCCACTCTCTGCTGAATGAATCTTTGGAAAATCCTATTTTAAAATTTGAGTTTCAAAGGAAAAATTTAAAATATCTCCACGTTTGCTGTACCTGGTTTCTGCTGGATGATGAAGTCTGCAAAAGACTGCAGATCCCGGAAGTTTCCAACAAAAATCTGTTTCCAAAATCAAAGATACTTTTCAACAAGATTTATGACAGAATCGTAAGTCGCGATGCCAGAATAAAAAGAGGAAATAAGGATCAGATGAAAGTACTGGAAGATTACCTGAATATCACCAAAAATTCAAATTTTCATTAAAAACTTTATTTTTGAAGGAAATCAAAAGCTGGAAGTTATTTAAAATAAAAATTGAGAGCCTCTCCATTTCATTGAAAAAGAGGCAATATTATATTTATTCTTTTTCCTTTACGTTTCCTGTAATAAGCTTTCTGTTTCTTACACTCCAGATCAAGTACAATAAAAGTAAGATGATCCAGACACCAATGACAACCCCTATAAAAATAATTGTAATGGAGGGATGAAGATAATTCGGTTTGTAGAACAATCGGTCAAGGGTTTCAAATTTTTCTTTTAACCTATTTCTTTCGTAAGTATTTCGTATTTCATTCAGAGGCTCCTGCTGATGATCTCTGTAATAAAAGACATCTTTTGTTAGCTGTTTCGGAATTATCTGTGTTTCTATATTGTATTTTTTTAAAAGAACATCCAGCCTCTTCAACGAGTTTAGCAGCGAATCCTGATTATCTTTATAAAGCAAATTGTATCTTTTGACGGCATTTTCATACTCCTGCTTCCGTTCAGGGATATTATGCAATGAAGAAAACAAGCTTTTATTTTCAAGGAAAATACACATTTTCTCATCATATTGAGGATGTACTTCGATTCCTTGAAATAGAATTTCAGTACTGTCCCCCATCTCTTTTTTAGAAATTAATCTTTTTCCCAGCTTCTCGGCATCAAGCCCCAGAATATCAAGCACCGATTTCGATTTATTGCTTAATTTTTTATAATCAGCACTCAGGATTCTCAAGGTATCAATACTATAATACCTGGATTCTGTTGAGAAATAATCCTTATTATTACCCGGCTCATAATATACCGTATCCCTCAGTTCAACTACTGGATAAGGTTTGGGGTATAAAATATTTTTGGGATTAAATAGCTTTTCGGAACTGTAGGAAGTATAGTTGTATAAAAAAGGCTGTAAGACGTTCAGTAGCGTTTTGTCCTTATTAAGATTCTTTTCAGGCAATTCAGTTCGTAGCTTTGCATTTAACCCAAAACTATAACTGATGAAAAAAGTGAGGGATAAAAAGGATACAAATAACAATATAATGCCCATTCTCCAAATATTTAAAGGTTCATTTTTCTTTGGGGAATGATTTCTAAGGAGAAAAACAAAAAAGAAAAACAAAAAAAAACTGGTTACAAAAAAGTGAGAAATGGAAACATCATCATAAAATTTGAATCTGTAAAACTCTGTATAAATATCAATTTTTTGCAGACCTTCAAACTTTATATAGCCATAGATAAAGTAAGCGAGATGCATCACCGCTAATACAGCAAAAGATTTGATCAGGAATCGTTTTAATTTTCTGTTCATAGAATAATCTTTAAAAACAATTTTTTTAAGATAAGCATTTTTTTATATGAATGGATAAAAAGGCATTCGTACTGATCAACATAAAAAATGTTGTAATAGACTAATTTAATAAGCAGTGAAAACTACATCTCACAGAAATCCCCCAACCAACAGTAGCTTTAACCCTCTTGTCTTTTTCTTACATGATCACTTTATCAACTTATTTTTTTTTAAAACATCCCATACCTTCACACCCCACATCTATCTCGTTATGAATGATATCACTTATAAAATTTTATCATTTTTTAACTCTAAAAACAGTTTTCAGGGACAAATAATATTAGTTTTTGATATTTAAATTATGTATTTTTGAGAAATTATTTTAATAGCGATGAGTAACATTGATGATAAGAAAAAAGCACTCGCTTTAGTGCTTGACAAATTAGATAAAACATACGGAAAGGGAACTGTAATGACTTTAGGTGATCAATCTATAGACAATACAATAGAAGTAATTCCTTCCGGTTCTTTAGGAGTAGATATCGCATTAGGTATAGGTGGATATCCAAAAGGAAGAATCATTGAAATATACGGTCCTGAGTCTTCAGGTAAAACAACATTGACCCTTCATGCTATTGCTGAAGCTCAAAAAGCAGGTGGTATTGCTGCATTTATTGATGCAGAGCACGCTTTTGACAGAACATATGCTGCTAAATTAGGAATTGATTTGGAGAACCTGATCATTTCTCAGCCAGACAATGGTGAGCAAGCTTTAGAAATTGCCGATAACCTTATCCGTTCAGGAGCTATTGATATCGTTGTGATTGACTCTGTTGCAGCTCTTACACCAAAAGCTGAGATCGAAGGTGAAATGGGAGATTCTAAAATGGGTCTTCATGCAAGATTGATGTCTCAGGCATTAAGAAAGCTTACGGCTACTATTTCAAGAACGAAATGTACAGTGATCTTCATCAACCAGTTGAGAGAAAAGATCGGGGTAATGTTCGGAAACCCTGAGACAACTACCGGAGGTAACGCTCTTAAGTTCTATGCTTCTGTAAGAATTGATATCAGAAAAGCCAGTGCACCTATCAAACAAGGTGACGAAGCTATCGGTAGCCGTGTGAAAGTAAAGATTGTGAAAAACAAAGTAGCACCTCCTTTCAAGCAGGCAGAATTCGATATCATGTATGGTGAAGGAGTTTCTAAAGTAGGTGAGATCCTTGATACAGCAGTAGATATGGGAATTGTGAAGAAAAGCGGTTCTTGGTTCAGCTACGAAGAGACTAAACTTGGTCAGGGACGTGATGCTGTAAAAGATGTACTAAAAGACAATCCTGATCTTTCCGAGGAATTGGAAAACAAGATCAAAGAGGAAATGAAAAATAAATAATTTTTCAGGAAAATATAGAAAAGGCAGTCTTAGGATTGCCTTTTTTTGTTTTTAAATGGTTACGTTTTTTAAATACAAAGTTTTTATTTATAAACTGTACATTTTAAAGGGAGCAAAGGCAGAATCAATTTCATTGATCCTTTCTAATGTATTATTTAGTACTTAAAGTCGCTCATCATTGTTTCCTAAAAAAAAGTATTTGAATTACATATTCTTTGCGTTTAAATAAAACTTTTCTTAGATTCAAAATAAAAAGAGGTTGTCCATAGGTCAACCTCTTTTTAAGCTTTTATATTTTAAAAAAAATTATTCAGCAATTTTACCTTGAAGCTGAAGTGCACCAGTCACTTTCATTCCTTTTGTTGGAGTTTCAAATCTCATGTTCTCCTTATTAACGAAAGCATCGATAGTGAAGAAATCTTCATTCTCTTCATTTGTAATTAGTTTTAACTTCAGGATATATCCTTTAACAGTACCATCTTCTAGTAATTCTGTTTCCTTATAGTCTACAACCTGAGCAATAAAATCAAAACATGCATAGTTCGGAAGATCCTGGCTTGGTGCATAGGTTGTGAAGTCTTCACTCATTTTAGTCCCGTCAGGTAAATCAGTGTTTGTTTGAACATCAAGAATAAAAACAATTCCACTGATATTTACCTTCAGATGAGGCTGAGTCATGTATGTATTTCTATTTTCAGCATAATCTGTAGCAAAAAACCAAACTCCAAAAGTATCTCTGGCCGGACCCGCTACAATTGCCTGTAAGTTCAATGCATTTTCCCACTCTCTGATTGATCTTGTTTCAAAATCTAAAACATAATTAGTTTTTACCTCCGGAATTATTGTACTAAGCTCCTCTGTAACAATGGTTTTAAATCTTACATCTTCAAATTCTGTTTTGCTTTTATCTTCACCATCAGGATCTGCAACCGTGGACTGCATTAAAACAGTGGTAAGATATTGACCGTAATCTTTAGTCTGGAAATTCTCGTGACCAAAAACCCCGCTCCAGGTATTCACAAGATTATGAATATTTGATTTTCTTATGATAATTCCTGCTTCGTTAGTGGTCTCAGGAGCAGCAATTCCTTCTGTATTTGGAAAATAATCTTTGCCATCCACCAACTGATGATTCATGATTTCATTGTTTTCTTCGTGAGAAAACGATGCAAAACCTTTATAAGTGACATTTTGGTTTTCGAAAACATAAGGAAGTCCCGTTTTTGCCTTATCAGCTCCTTCAAAATGATAGGAAAGTGAAATCGCTTTGAACTCATCCTCTTTTGTCGCCGGATTATGATTATCATTATCATCAAACTGAGAGTGATATAAAATCATATAGGACTTAATCTTACCCTCCTGAAGTTCGTTTTCAAACTTTTCTTCCATTTGCCCGATCGCCTGTTGTGGAGCAAGTGCATAAGCATCTTCCGTTACCATATACGCAAAGCCTTCTACCTCACCATTTTCTTTTTCAAAAGCAGAAATAGGTGTATACTCGCCCCTTAACTGAAGCGCTATAGAATACACTATATAATCGTTATAAATCCTGATTTTTTCGTACTCATCATTTTTTACTTTTGGTTCTTCTACTTGTGATGAAGGGATTTCTGGTATTGTTTCTACAACTTCTTCCACCACTTCCTCTATTACTTTTTCCTCTGGCATTTCTATTTCCTGAACCAAAGTACTTATATTTTCCTGGTTGTTATTTTTCCTCTTAAAAAAATCAAAGATTCCCATACTGTTGTTTATAATTGGCGGTAAATATAATAAAAGTGTCCAACAGGCTCATCATAAAAAAAATGCCATTGTGTCAGTTTATCTTTTGTGATATATTTTTCTGAGAAAAATAAAAAACTCGGCGGAGCCTTTGGCTCCGCCGAGTTTTTTATTAATTAGGCTTATCATCTGTCAGCTCAAATCCCCAATCTTTTCCTTTTTGGGTGGCCGGGATACCTTTAGTCATCCAGACCGGAGCTTTAGCACCTTTAAGATAGTAATCAAAAAACTGCTGTTCACGGATTTGGATATCCTTTCTGTTCTGACGTTTTACAAGGTTGTGATCATCACCGTTATAATTAAGAAGCCATACCGGTTTTCCGAGACGACGCAACGCAGTAAACATCTCAATTCCCTGATACCATGGCACTGCTCCATCTTTATCATTACTCATAATAACAACCGGAGTTTGTACTTTATCAATGGTAAAAAGCGGTGAATTTTTAATATAAAGATCTGGAGCTTCCCATAGATTTTTCCCTAATCTACTCTGCGATTTCTCATACTGAAATTGCCTGTTCATCCCCGATGTCCATCGGATTCCGCCATATGCAGACGTCATGTTTACAACAGGAGCACCACTCCATGCTGCTGCATACATATTGGTATGAGCAATAAGATACGCTACCTGATAACCACCCCAGCTTTGCCCCTGAATTCCGATTTTAGTACCATCTACCCAGGAATTTTGTTTTAATTTTTCAACACCGGAATTAATGTATTCCATTGCAGATTCTCCGGGAAGACCATCGGTATATGAAATATCAGGAGTGAAAACCAGATATCCGTTGCTTACGAAATAAGAAATATTCAATCTTGAAGGCGTTGGAGCCGGTGCTACATAACGGTTCAGATTATCCGAAAGTTTTTCATAGAAATAGACAATCATAGGATATTTTTTATTCGGATCGAAATTTTCAGGTTTGTATAAAACTCCTGTAGATGTATTTCCTTTTGGTGTTGTCCAGTTTACCAATTCGTCTGTACCCCAATTATAATGGTTTTGCTGTGGATTGGTATCACTCAGCTTTTGTTGTTCTGAGAAATCTGATGTTGAAAAAATATTCGGAGAATCAGTGTATGATTCTTTTACTACAATATATTCTTCTGCATTTTTCGCTTTTTGAAGGCTTCTATATCCCCAGACATTTTCCATCTGGATTTTTACCGGATCAGAACTCGACTGAACAGATGTTTTAAAAATCCCATTCGCTTTGGATGTATTATCAAATGCTGATAAGTAAATGACAGATTTTCGGTTTAAGCTTTTAATATCTTTATCCAGATCGTAGGTATCAAATGTTATTTTATTTTTACGACCAAATCCGTTAGTGATATTTCTTGGTTTTTTTGAACCGTTCAGGAAAAATTCCCAAAGATCAAAACGGTCTTTGATAATCACAGATTCATCATTATTTGTCCATGATGCGATGCCATAAGAATTTGGAAAATCCGGCATATCAAACTCTTCATCCACAAAGGAAACAGGTAATCCGTTGCTTAAAGGCAGTATTTGCTTTGTTTTCACATTATAACTCAGCCATTTTCCTTTTTCTCTGTCAAAAATCACAACGAATTTCCCAAGTGGAGATACAGCAACCGAGCCATTCAGATTATGAATAATTTCCGTTCTCTCACCTGTTTTATTATCAATCAGAAAATACGTTTTCTTTGTTGCACCTTCCCATTGCGAAGAAATACGGTTATTCAAACTTGTAATACCCAATGCAAATTCAGCATTTCCTTCGTTTACCAATCGTAATGTATCCAGGTCTTCAGCGTCAATATTTCTAAAGAAGTCCGGTTTTTCCGTCTGCATTACCGCAGCATAAGATTTTTTCAGATCATTTTTCAATTCTTTTAGCTGTACTGTTTGCAGATAATCATCTTTATAATTCCAGATATCTACAACCGCATGATCATTTGCAATCATCGCAGTATCTTTTGCTATAGGTTTTGGAGCAACGCCGAAATACAGCTGCTTTCCATTTTTACTGAATAAGGGTAAACGGTTTTCAGAAATCACCCAATTCTTCTTCATCTGTGAGTTTTCATTGGTGACCGTTTCTTTTTTATTTCCTTTAAAATTAAAGTAATACAGCTGATACAATTTCACCAGGTCATTTTGTGCAGAAGAAGTTCCTACAAATGCCAGCTGGTTACCCTCTTCATCAAAAGATAATTGTGAAAAATCCCCTTCCATTTCTGAAATATTAGTTACAGTCCCTTTTTGAAGATCTACAACCTGTACCGTTTGAAATGCAAATTTCTTTGGCTTTGATTTGTCGTTATCCTTCTTGTCTGCAGATTTTTCATCTTCAGAATCCTTCCCTTCTTTTTTATCCTTTTTAGGTTTTTCTTCCGGTTTTTTAGTCACAAAAACAAGCTGTTTTCCATTTTTGCTGAATTCATAACGGATTACATTATCATATTCTGTAGTTTTCCCGTCCAAAAGATTTCGCACAACCAGCTGCAAAGGTTTTACATTTTTATCTTCATCCTTATTATCATCCCCATCTTCTTTATCAGAAGTATCGTCTGAAGATTTATCTTTTGTGTTTTCCAGCAGATAAGCAACGTAGGAACCAGCTTTTTCAGGAATTTTAAAAGATTTTACATTAGGAATTTTCTCCGTTTTATTATTTAAAAAATCAACAACTGCAAGGCTGTCTTTTGTTAATTTATTTTTTTTAAGCTTTTTATCTTTTACCGCTTTTATATCTTTATACTGCGGACGGATCTGAAAAACAGCAAATCTGGAATCATTCGTAAAATCTACTTTTGTTCCTCTTGCAAACTTCTTTGTCATTTTATTTTTTACGGAATATAAAGAAAGGCTAGAATTTCCTTCCTGAGCATCCACAGAATAGGCAATCCATTTTCCGTCATTGGAAATTTTTCTTGCCCCAATATTTTGCCAACTGTCATAAACAGAATGGTCTAAAGGCTTTTTCTGTCCATAGACCCAGCAGGTCACCATAAGCAGAATAAAAACTGTACATTTCAACTTCATCTTTAAAAAATTTTTAATAATTAAAAGTAAGATATTTCTTTGACAAATCTATAGGATAAGACTGTTTCACGTTGAAAAAATGCCATTCTGTCACTTTCTTCCGCATGGTATTTTTTTTGAGAAGTATCTTGAACAATTAAAATATAAAATATGATGACTAAAGGAAATATTAATGTATCTGTGGAAAATATTTTCCCACTAATTAAAAAATTTCTTTACAGTGACCACGAAATATTCTTAAGAGAATTGATCTCCAATGCAACAGATGCTACTTTAAAATTAAAGCATTTAACAAGCATCGGAGAAGCAAAAGTGGAATACGGAAATCCGAAACTTGAAGTTAAAATTGATAAAGACCAGAAAACTTTACGCATTATCGACCAGGGTATTGGTATGACTGGTGAAGAGGTTGAAAAATACATCAATCAGGTTGCTTTTTCAGGGGCTGAAGAGTTTTTGGAGAAATATAAAGATTCTGCGAAAGATTCAGGAATTATCGGACATTTCGGTCTTGGATTCTACTCTGCGTTCATGGTGGCTGAAAAGGTTGAAATTGTTACAAAGTCTTATAAAGATGAACCGGCAGTACGTTGGATCTGTGATGGAAGCCCGGAATTCACTCTTGAAGAAACTACTGACAAAACAGACAGAGGTACAGAGATTATCCTTCATATTGCAGAAGATTCTGTAGAATTTTTAGAAGAAGGAAAAATCCGCGAATTGTTATTAAAGTATAACAAATTCATGCCTGTTCCTATTAAATTCGGGACAAAAACACATACGCTTCCATTACCGGAAGACGCTCCTGAAGATGCTGTGGCTGAAACAGAAGAGGTAGACAATATTATCAATAATCCGGTACCAGCGTGGACGATTGCTCCAAACGAACTGACCAACGAAGATTATATGAAGTTCTACCACGAACTGTATCCTATGCAGTTTGAGGAACCATTATTCAATATTCACCTGAATGTTGATTATCCTTTCAATCTTACCGGAGTTCTTTTCTTCCCGAAACTGAGCAACAACCTGAATATTGACAAGGATAAAATTCAATTATATCAAAATCAGGTTTTTGTAACAGATGAAGTAAAAGGTATCGTTCCGGACTTCCTGATGCTTCTGAGAGGTGTCATAGATTCTCCGGATATTCCATTGAACGTTTCCCGTTCTTACCTTCAGGCTGATGGTGCAGTGAAGAAGATCTCATCTTACATCACGAAAAAAGTAGCCGACAAAATGGCTTCTTTAATCAACGAAAACCGTGAAGACTATGAGCAAAAATGGAATGACATAAAGATCGTTATTGAGTACGGAATTGTTACAGAAGAAAAATTTGCTGAAAAAGCAGACAAATTCACACTATATCCTACAACAGACGGAAAGTATTTCCTTTGGGATGAATTGGTTGAAAAAATCAAGCCTGTACAAACGGATAAAGACAATAAACTGGTTGTACTATATGCTACCAATGCCGATGAGCAGCACAGCTACATCCAATCTGCAAAGGATAAAGGATATGAAGTTCTGTTATTAGACTCACCTATCACTCCACATGTTATCCAGAAGCTGGAAACATCAAAAGAAAATATCTCTTTTGCAAGAGTAGATGCAGATCACGTGAATAACCTGATCAAAAAAGATGAGCCCGTAATTTCGAAACTGAATGAAACGGAAAAAGAGTCTCTGAAAAAGAATGTTGAAGAAGCTATTCAGGATTCTAAGTTTACCGTTCAGCTTGAAGATCTTGACAGTAATGATGCTCCATTTACCATTACCCAGCCTGAATTCATGAGAAGAATGAAGGAAATGCAGGCTACAGGCGGAGGCGGAATGTTCGGAATGGGAGGTTTCCCGGAGATGTACAATCTTGTGGTAAACTCCAACAGTGAACTTTCTAATCAGATTTTAAAAACTGAGAATGCTGAAGAGAAAGAAAGTCTGATCAAATATGCTTTGGATCTTGCCAAGCTTTCACAAAACTTACTGAAAGGAAAAGACCTGACAGATTTTATACAGAGAAGCTATAAGCAACTTGAAAAATAATACACAAGAGACTGTTTCATTTTGAAGCAGTCTTTTTTTATCTTTTTAACCACAAAAGTCACAAAAGATCTTGGGCATTTAAGGTTTTATTAATTAAGTATCATACTGTTGGGAAGAGTACTTAAGCTTTTTGAAAATCTTAAATTTCCACAGATGTTTGTGGAGAATTTTTTGGAAAACGCAAAGACGCTATTTTTTATATAGATTATGTTTTAAGGCGCAAGGATTTTATCTTCGATAAAATTGTATCCTGCTAAGTCATGATCTATTATTCTTCCTGAAAATCTTCGATTTTCCTGCGTCTTCAAACAGTATAAAAATAGAAATCCTTGCGCCTTTGCGTTTTTCCAACAAGACAAAAACCATCTTAAAAATCATCATCAATTAACATAAATAAGATTCATATTATAAAGCTTTTCTGCATTTTCTATTCGCTTTCATTGTCTTGCTCTATATTTTTTCTGTTTTCTATTGTATAGATTATGCTTTTTTGCCATTTTTGTATAAAATGTAGGTCATGCAAAAAGAAAAATTACGCGTCATCAGAAAGCAAAAAGGCTATACTCAACAACAGGTAGCTGACTTTATCGCAACGGATGTATCCAATTACAGCAGAAAAGAAAGCGGTGATGTAAGAATCGTAAAAGATGAATGGGACAAACTTGCCCGTTTCCTGGATGTACCGATTGAAGACATTTATGAGGAGGAGGAACCAACAGTAGTTGTTAATAATGATCATCCTGTCTTTAATGACAGATCTTCTTCTGCAGGAGTAATCAGTAACCAGAATAATTATGATAATATTCCAGGAGCTATTATTGAGAATTTACAAAACTATATTACTTTATTAAAAGAAGAAAATATAAGGCTTAAACAAGAACTGAAAAGTCTCCCAAAAGGAGGAAAATAATACGGTTTAAAACTTTTAAAATATTAGTGTCACTCATATTAAATTATGGAGTGACATTTTTTTGTAAAATAATTTTAAAACAAAATGTATTTTTTGACGCAAAGAATGAATGATTCTAAGGTTTTATTTCAGGAAGCAAAGAGTTCTGACTTTGTAGCTGATGAAGCTTTGTGTGATAATGCATTCGCTTGAAAAATCAATGGAATTGATTTCGACTTTGTCCCCTTAAAATATTAAAGAAAACAAATAAAAACTTTGCGTTAAAAAATTCTTTTATTTAAGTCCCTTGAAACTTACAATTCCTCCAACGGATCCCAAAACAGCTTTTTGAAATTTTTTATTCTAAGATTTTCCACAACAATTCCTTCTTTTTCCAGCTTAGGCTGAAATTCAGGAACAGATAAAACTCCTGAGCTTGATATGACACGGTGAGCAGGAACATCTTTCGGGCATCCTCCCATCGCTTTTCCTACATGTCTTGAATGGTTAGGATAGCCAACTGCTTTTGCTATGGCACCATAGGTAGAAACTCTTCCTTTGGGAATAAGTCTTGCTACTTCGTATACCTGTTGTTTAAAAATCTCGTCCATATCAAATTGTTATTTTTAGCTGGCTTTCTTTTTTTGCATCATTTTTGAACTCTCTTAAGCTCGATGATGTTTCATTAAAAGATAAAGATATGAAAAAATCATTTTTCAGGCTGTTGAATGCAGTTAATAAAAAGGTGCTTCCGAAGTTGAGTAAGAAGGATCCTAATCAATTGACGAAAGTTGAGAAAGGTATTCTTGCGTATCGGTATTTTGTACTGGTGAATTCTTTAGATTGATTTTTTTATTTGACCACAGATGACACAGATTTTCACAGATGCTTGTGGAGTTTTTTGGAAAACGCAAAGACGCAGGGATATTATCTGAGATACAAATTGAATATCACTATTTATTTAAACCATTAAGCGCATTTAAGTTTTTAAGAATATTAAGAGAATAGCTAAAGCTATTTTTCAGCTGCCTGCTTTATTATTCATCAAAGATGAAACTTAATTCTTACTCTCTTCATTTTTTCTTAATGGTTTAAAGAGTTTAGTTTTCATAACATATCTATTTCCAAATCTAGCAAATAAAAAGCGCTTCAAATGAATTGAAGCGCCGTATTGTAATCTCTGGTGAGAATTTTATTCTTAAGCGTTTTCTAAGATATAAGAGAACATCAATGGTGCACAGATTGTTGCATCACTTTCAACGATAAATTTCGGTGTAGTGATATCAAGTTTACCCCAAGTGATTTTTTCATTCGGAACTGCTCCTGAATATGAACCGTAAGATGTTGTAGAATCAGAAATCTGGCAGAAATAAGACCAGAAAGGAATGTCATGCATTTCCATATCCTGATACAACATTGGCACAACACAGATAGGGAAATCTCCTGCGATACCCCCACCAATCTGGAAGAATCCAACTCCTTTACCTCCTGAATTTTTAGTATACCAGTCAGCTAAATAAGTCATATACTCAATTCCCGATTTCATTGTAGTAGCTGTAAGCTCTCCTTTGATACAGTATGAAGCGAAGATATTACCCATTGTAGAATCTTCCCATCCCGGAACTACGATTGGCAGATTAACTTCCGCAGCAGCAATCATCCAAGAGTTTTCTCTAGGAATTTCATAATACTGCTCCAATACTCCTGAAAGGATCATTTTGTACATGAATTCGTGCGGGAAATATCTTTCTCCTTTAGCTTCAGCATCTTTCCAGATCTCAACGATATGTTTTTGCAATCTTCTGAAAGCTTCTTCTTCAGGGATACAAGTATCTGTAACTCTGTTTAAACCTCTTTCTAAAAGATCCCACTCATCCTGAGCAGTCAAATCTCTGTAATGAGGAACTCTTTCATAGTGAGAGTGTGCTACAAGGTTCATTAAATCTTCTTCAAGGTTGGCACCTGTACAAGAAATAAAATCTACTTTTCCCTGACGGATCATTTCAGCAAGAATCTTCCCTAATTCAGCAGTAGACATTGCTCCTGCCAAAGTAATCATCATTTTTCCGCCATCTTTAAGATGTGCAACATATCCTTTAGAAGCATCCACCAATGCAGCTGCGTTGAAGTGCAGGTAATACTTTTCTATGAATTCAGTTATCGGTTTGCTCATTTTTTTAATTTTTGCAAAGATAAAACTTAAAAACGGAATGCAGTCAAAGCACTTGAAGAAAGTGTGATAGAGGAGTCTTTTTTTATCATTTGTTAAATGCTAAAGTTATTTTGTTGGGAAACGCAAAGACGCAAAAAGTTCCCAAATATTGTGGATATTTTTAAGGCGCAAGAACATTTGGACTTCGCTCAATGTAAGTTTTTCAGCAAGGGTTGTGTATAAAGCAATCAACAGCACAAAATTTTATCGGAGATAAAATCCTTGCATCTTAAAGCATTTAGTATATGAAAATCTTGCGTCTTTGCGTTTCCAAAAATAGTTGAGCTAATAAAATAAAAAGCGCAGCTAAATAAGCCACGCTTTTATTATAATTCAACTTAATAATATTCAATATCTATTTATCCTTCCCAGGCTTCCACTTTCAGGATCTCAATTTTTCTTTCTCCGTCTCTGAAAGGCCAGTTGATAACATCTCCTACTTTATATCCCACTACTGCAAGGGCAATATCCGATAGTATGGAATGTTTATTCTTTTTAAGCTTTGCTTTGGTAGACGGCACAAAAATATATTCGTGTTCAAAATCTAAGGTATGGTCTTTCAAAGTCACCTTCCTTTCAACGGTTACGATATCAGCAGGCAGATCTCTTCTCAATACCTGTTTTGCATTTCTAAGTTCTTCTGTAAGTCTTTTTTCTTCTCCGATGCTCACTTTTTTCCTTTTGAGTGTATCTTTTATAGCATCATAAATTCCGGTGGTTACAATAATATGATTGGACATTTTATTCAATTTTTTTTTAAATTAAAATGCAGTTATTCCCTAACGATCCAATGTAGAATCCAGGCATACAACAGCCTTCTTCTATAGAAAACCGCAAAAAAGCAATAAATAAAATCCGAAATGAGTCCCTGTCTTGGATCCTGACAGGGCTTAATTGATAAAGTCCTTAGAACTTTTCAGAAAAGAATCTGTGTGTAGATAAAGTAATGACAGCAACAATCCTGATTGTCTGCGTTCTGCTGATAAAGAGATTGTTGCTGCCATTATTATGAGATTATTTGTAATCCTTACAAATATAGCATTTAAAAACGGAATGTAGCGGCTGCACTTAAAGAAACTCTTGTAAGACCTTCTTTCTGGTCATCATCAAGATCAACGGTCTGTCCATTAACTTTCATTTTGTTCAAGGTTCCTGCAGTAATTCCCAACTTCGGACCTATCATAAAGTTTTTCGAAACTGCATATTGATAGGCTGCCCCCAGCTCCAGACCAAGATTTGAACCTGTACCTTTTACAGCTTCAGTTTTTGTAGTATAGGTAATCACTCCAAGAGATACATCAGCAACAATTTTGTGGTTTGTAGGTTTGGTATAATTGGAGAACATAACGGAAGGTCCAAAGAATGTAATATTATCTTTAGTACTTATAGAAGCTGTAACCGTCTGTCCATTCATATTGTATCCGCTCAATACAGCGCTGCTGGAAGCATTATAATTGGAAAATTTAGCACCAATCCCAATATCTTTCACATTATAATAAGCCGCAATTTCAAAATGAATTCCGTTTTTCAACCCTTTAACGTAATTTTTTTCCGCCATGGAAAGCCCAGGTGCTGTTTTAGCTACTCTCCATGCATATCCTACAGCCGGTATGATAGTTATTTTTTCCTGTGCAAAAGAAAGTAAAGAACTCGAAATAGTTCCCAATAGAATTAGTTTTTTTATCATGGTTTTAAAGTTTCCGGCAAAATTAAAATTTTCTCCGGGAGAAACAAGCTAAAATTTGAAGCGCCTGTTCTCTTTTTTATCGGAAAGCTTTTTCTTACCATCAAGTCTTTTTTGTTTCTGAGCTCTTGAAGGTTTTGTTGCTGTTCTTTTCTTCGGAATGACAAGAGCTTTATTTACAATTTCAATTATTTTTTCAATGGCTTTATTTTTATTCATCAGCTGAGTTCTGCTTTCAGAAACGGTAAGGAATAAAAAGCCTTCTGCATTGATTCTGTTTTTCAGTTTATCCTGAATCAATATTTTTTCATCATCATTGAAAAACTCAGATGAATCTACTTTCCAAAGTACGGTAACAGCAGTCTCTACTTTGTTGACATTCTGCCCTCCGGCCCCGCTGCTGCGGGAAGTTCTGAAGCTGAGTTCTTTTGAAAAGGTTTTCATTTTTTTAAGATTTTGAGATACTAGAATCAAGAGCCAAGACTATAAATTTACATTTAAACTTTTATATAGTTCTAATCTGTTTACTTTCCCGTTGGGTGTGCGCAGAATTTCACTGATAAAAATAATTTCTTTGGGTTTGTGAAAGCTTTTTTCAAACGGTATTTCTGAAATTTTCTTTATCACCTCATCTGATTCATACCCTTCTATAATCAATATTAATTTCTGACCCAAACTTTCATCTGGCAAGCCAATAAATACAGCTTCATTCGGAATTTCTTTTTTTATCAAAGCTTCAAGAGTTTCCGGAAAAATTTTTGCGCCTCCTGAGTTGATCACGTTATCAATTCTTCCAAGAAATTTAAATTGTTTTCCATTTCTAATATCAACTAAATCATTAGTTTGCAATTCTTCAGCATTTAAATTCGGTGCATAGATTTTCAGACATTCCCTTTCATCTAAAGAGATGGATACATTTTCAAAAACCGTGAAATAGTCTTCCTGTTCCGGCATCAGTTGTTTTAATCCAATATGAGAAAGGGTTTCAGACATTCCATAGGTTTCAAAAATACGGGTTGAAGAACTAAGGTTCATCTTCAGAATTTTATTTTTCAGACTTTCTGAAACGGCGGCACCACCAATGATCAGATTTTTAATCAGATGAAGTTTCTCCAGTGAATTTTCTACCTGAAGCGGAGTCATAGCACAAAAATCTATTTCTTCATTCAAGTTTTCAACAGGTTTTATGGAAGGTTCGGCAATTCTTAACTTCAATCCTCTTTCTATAGATCGCACAATCATCATTTTTCCCGAGATATATTCTACAGGCAGGCAGAGTAATGCAGTATCTCCTTTTTTTAATCCCAAAAAGTCACATGTCATCACCGCTGAATTGATCATTTTCTTTTTTTCGATTTCAAAGATTTTTGGCACTCCTGTAGAGCCTGAAGTCTGGACATTTACTCCACTTTTTTCTGAAAACCATTCTTTCAGAAAAATTTTCACTTTTTTTTCAAACTCCGTATGGAATGATAATTTATTAATATTGAGATTATTGAAGTCTATCAGCATATTTTCCGTAAATAAAATCCACAGTAAATTTAAAAAAAAAATCAAAAAGTTCTTGTATGTAAAGAAAAAAGCTGTAAATTTGCACCACCAAAATAAAACAGACCTATAGTGTAACGGTAACACTCCGGTTTTTGGTACCGTCATTCGGGGTTCGAATCCCTGTGGGTCTACAAACCATCCTTCTTTAAGGATGGTTTTTGTTTTTATCCTACTTGATTAAAAATCTATTTTTTTTAGGTAAACAGTAGAAAATTGAAAGAAGATATTTGTAAATAAGAAAAAAATATATAAATTTGCAACACCAAAAATAAAGCAGACCTATAGTGTAACGGTAGCACTCCGGTTTTTGGTACCGTCAGTCGGGGTTCGAATCCCTGTGGGTCTACAAACCATCCTTTTTTAAGGATGGTTTTTGTTTTTTATTCTACTTTCTAAAATTTTAAAATGGGTAATCAGCTTCTTTTATTATAAAAAATAACAACAAGATTGTCAAGCATTTATTAAAAAAAATTATCTTTAAAGTAATGAAAACCAAAATAATATATATCTGGCTTTTGATAGTAGGTACTTTCATTCCAATAAATGCCTGTACTATTTTTTTAGCCAATGACGGTAAAAATGTATGGATAGGCAATAATGAGGATGAGAGCCCTGATATGAAATACAGATTCTGGTATATTTCCAGAGAAGAAAAATCATGGGGATATATGCTGTGGTCTGAAAAACATGACGGATATAATGATATCATGTGGCAATATCCTCAGGGAGGAATGAATGAACACGGTCTTTTTTTAGATTATACCGCAATTGATAATATTCCTGTAATCGTTAATTTATCCAAAATAAGCAGAGAACAAGAGGTAGTAAATGATATTCTGAAAAAATGCAAAAGTGTAAAAGAAGCTCTTCAACTTATTGCTCCTTATAATTTATTAAAGCTTTCAGGAGCTCAATTATTCATAGCTGATTCTTCAGGAGATTACGCTACCATCCATGGTAATTATATTGTTACTAAAACAACCCAAAATTTTTCACTGACTAATTACTGCATTGCTAACGGACATCAGGAAGCCTGCTGGAGAAGAGAAACATCCAAAGATCTTCTGTCCCAGTTTCATTCTTTTACTGAAAAGAATATTACCCATATTCTTGCAGAAACTGCACAAAGAGAACCTGGAGACGTTACAACCAACTACTCAATGACCATTAATCTGAAAAAGCAGGAAATGATGCTTTATTTAAAGGGAGATTTTACCACGCCTGTCAGATTCAAATTGGCTAAAGAGCTGAAAAAAGGAAAACACTCTTCAGACATTACGGAATATTTTCCAAAAAATATCAGAACCTTTTTAAGTTCCATTTATCAGAATAAAGGAATGGACGAAACTATTCGGCTTTACAATTCTTTATTTAAAAATTCATCGGAGGTTTATAATTTAAAAAATAATGATGCTATTTATTTTGGAGCAGATCTTCTCCGAACAGATAAAACCGATGATGCCATCACATTTATTGAAAACCTGAAAAAGAGAACGGGTAAAAGCATACTGATTAATGACTGGCTTGCCATCGCTTATCAATATAAAGGAGATTCTATACAATCACAGAAATACTTTCGCTCTGTACTTAAGGATTCTCCGGATGATTATCTGGCGAATTTGTATGGAAAAAGAAATTCCCGAAAGGTTATTTTTAAAATCAATGCCTGGCCGGGTGCTCATAATGTAAAACTTATCGGAAGTTTTACCCAATGGCTAAAAGAACCAATTGTTCTTGAGAAGCAAAAAGGATACTGGTACGCGGAGGTTGAAGTCCCGAAAGGCAGACATGAGTATAAATTTCTCGTTGATGATGTATTTTATCTGGCTGATCCTTTTAATCTTATTTATATCTGGAACGGGAATAATGTGAATTCAGTTTTATCATTTTAAAAATAAAAAAAAAGACCTTTCAAAAGGCCTTTTATATTGGCAAATACTACACTTATTTATTTTTTAAGATTATCAATCTCTTCCTGTATAGATTTGATTCTGTCTCTTAATTCCTGGCTTATTTTCCCTGGAATCTTTTTGACTTTTCTTAAATCCAGAGCCAGCATAATGGAGGCTATTCCCATAAAAATAAAAGAAACACCTGTAAGGGTAACTAATGAAAATCCTGTAAACACAGGATTAAATATCAGCAACAGGGAAAAGATAATTCCTCCGACGCTTGCAAGGGCTACATTTCCCCAACTCATTATTCTCATACTTTTCAGGTCGAAAGCAAAGCCCAACAACTGAAAGGAGCGAAACAGTAAAGTAAATCCTATGACAAACGGAAGTACTGTCATTGAAATCTGAGGATTTGCGATAAGATAAACTCCTATTGCAGTCGTTAATAATCCACTTACCAGAAACCAGCCCCAGCCCTGTAAGGACTTACTGTTCTGTAAGGAAAAGAATATTTCAGTAATTCCTGAAAATAAGAATGAAACACTAAAGAAAATAGAAAGTGTAACATAGGTTGCAAGCGGTACACTGAATACATAAAAACCACAGATCAGGAAAAGAATTCCGAAGATTAATGGAATATACCAATGTTTTACAGTGTTGGTAAGAGTTTGAAATAAATTAGCCATAGGTGTCTTTTTTAGTTCTGCCTACTTTTTGAAACGGGTTCGGCTTGTCCGCAGGTATTTCAAACAGATTAAAATTTCACCTGAATTTGAAATATAACCTCTTACTAATGTACAAAAAAAATAACCGTAGAACATACCAGATTGTGTGAATTGTTCCCACAAAAAAAACACTTCATTCTATCAGATACAGAAACAAAAAGGTGAAAACTAAATAATTTTCACCTTTCCAAAACATGTTTAAGTCTGTTTTATATTATTACTTCGGTTTGTACAATTTGTACATAACAAACAAAAAGCCAATCCATACCGGGATCAGAATAACCTGAATTTCCATTCCTGTAATACTCATCAATCCTAATATAAGAACCAAAAAGGCAATACAGATATAATTGGATATTGGATAAAATATAGATGGGAATTTTGAAAGAATTCCTGATGCATTTATTGATTTTTTAAATTTTAAATGGGTGTAGCATATCATCAGCCAGTTGATGATCAAAGTAGATACTACTAAAGCCATTAAGTATTCAAAAGCTTTTTCCGGCACTAGTTTATTAATGATAATACATATCCCGGCAAAGCATGATGAAATAAGAATAGCGTTGATAGGAACAGAGTTTTTATTCAGTTTTTTCAGGAATTTCGGAGCATTTCCCTGCTGAGCCAGTCCGAAAAGCATTCTGCTGTTACTGTAAACACTACTGTTATATACTGATAAAGCCGCTGTTAAAACAATCAGATTAAGAACATTTGCAATCAATGTATTGAACTGAATTACCTTACCAAAAATACTGAATTCAAGACCATTTAGATTTTGAAACACCATCACAAACGGGCTGGATCCTTCTGTAATATCTCTCCAGGGACTTAATGAAAATAAAATCACCAAAGCTCCTACATAAAAAATAAGGATTCTATAGATTACCTGGTTGGTAGCCTGTGGAATGGTTTTCTCTGGATTTTTAGCTTCTGCCGCAGTAATTCCGATAAGTTCCAATCCACCGAAAGAGAACATGATCATGGCCATTGCAGCAAATAATCCTGAATACCCGTTTTCTGTTTTATTAAATAATCCTTTCGGAAAGAATCCGCCATCGTTCCATAAATTGGTGATGGTTGCTTTTTCTCCTCCTGTACCGCTTATCAAAAGGTATACTCCGAAGATAATCATGGCAATAATAGCTACGACTTTGATGATGGAAAACCAAAACTCTGTTTCTCCGTACACCTTTACGGAAGCGAGATTAAGCACATTGATCACAATAAAAAAGAACAAACTGGAAACCCAGAGCGGTATTTCCGGCCACCAAAAGTGAATATAATGCCCTATTGCCGTGAGCTCGGCCATACTTACCAGGATATAGAGAATCCAATAGTTCCATCCGGAAGCAAATCCTGGGAAATTTCCCCAATATTTGTAGGCAAAGTGGCTAAAACTTCCTGATACGGGTTCCTGAACAACCATTTCACCAAGCTGACGCATAATAAAAAAGGCAATAATTCCGGCTAAAGCATAGCCTAAAATTACTGAAGGTCCTGCCAGTACTGCAGCCGGCCCGATTCCCAGAAACAGCCCGGTTCCTATGGCACCTCCAAGGGCAATTAATTGTATATGTCGATTTGTTAATCCTCTAACTAAAGTCTCCTTTTCTCCTGTTTTATTTTCGTTGCTCATTGAATGAATTATTCGGTCGCTAAATATATAAAAACTTTTCAGAGAAATTCACATTCCATGGGGTAAATTGACAATTCGGGTTTCCCCTAACAGAAGAGCCCACTTTTCTTTTTATCTCATGATTGATAAAGCTTACGAGTTGTTGTCTATTTTTAGCACAAAAAAATATGATCTTCTTCGATAGCTGAAGAAGATCATTATTTTATGATGACTTATATTTAATGTTAAGCGTAAAACTAAAGTCTACAAAAACTCTTTCGGAATCGAAATATTATTCTTTTTCATATACTCCAAAAGATCCTGATATTTGTCTTCATACCCATCTATTCCACATTTATGCGAAATGCTGCAGATATCGGCTGGCTTGATGTCTAAAATAGTTGATATTTTAGTCAGTATCTCCAGGTTGATCTTTACCTTGGAATTCTCAATATCGGAATAAGCCTTCTGGGAAATCCCCATTTCAAAAGCCATGTATTCCTGCGTAAAGTCTTTACTCCTCCGTATTTTCCTGATATTTTGTCCACATACTTTCATCGTTTTTGTTTTAGTAGTTTTCGGTATATTTTAGAAGATTATCTAATAGCTTCTAACAAAGTTAATAAATACCTTTGGCAAAACATTATACACGTTACATGATATTTATTTTCAACATAGAAAAGAGTCAAAAATAAGCCTTTTTTCAGAGAAAATATCACTTCGGTAAACACTATTGGAATTTATGGAGACGCAAAAATTTAATTATGACAATAATATTGTCAGAGCATTCCTCTATGCGACTATCGCATTCGGACTTGTCGGATTTCTGCTGGGGCTTACAGCTGCATTGATGCTTTTTTATCCTGAATTACCTGAATTTTTATTCGGTACGGATGATACAACTATTAAAAGCTTGGCTTCAGGCAATATTCAGGGGCTGATTAATACTCAGGGAGCAATGGGCTTCGGAAGAATCAGAATGCTTCATACAAGTGCTGTAATTTTTGCTTTCGTGTGTAACTCCTTTTTCTGTGGTGCTTACTACAGTATGCAAAGGCTTCTTAAAACCAGAATGTATAGTGATACACTTTCATGGATTCACTTCTGGTCATGGCAGTTGATGATTGTGAGTGTAGTGATTACTTTCCTTATGGGAATCAATACTTCTAAAGAATATGCTGAACATGAATGGCCTATTGACATTTTAATTGCATTCTCATGGATCGTTTTTGGGATCAATATGTTCGGAACTATTGCCAAGAGAAGAGTGAGACATTTGTATGTAGCCATCTGGTTCTATCTGGCAACCTGGATTGCCGTAGCAATGCTCCATATCTTCAATAATCTGGAAGTTCCGCTATCTTTCACAAGCTGGAAATCTTATTCTGTATATGCAGGTGTAAAAGATGCATTAGTACAATGGTGGTATGGGCACAATGCAGTAGCATTTGTATTAACTACCCCTGTATTAGGTCTGATGTATTACTTTATGCCAAAAGCAGCACAACGACCGGTATTCTCATACAAACTATCCATTATTCACTTCTGGTCGCTGATCTTTGTATACCTTTGGGCCGGGCCTCACCACCTGCAATATACAGCTTTACCTGCCTGGGCTCAGGCTGTAGGAACAGGATTCTCTATCATGCTTATTGCACCGTCATGGGGAGGAATGCTGAATGGCCTTCTTACTCTGAGAGGTGCATGGGATAAAGTAAGAGAAAATCCAATTCTGAAATTCTTTGTAGTTGCTATTACCTGTTATGGTATGGCTACTTTTGAAGGGCCTTTATTGGCAACAAAATCATTAAATAAAATTGGTCACTATACCGACTGGGTTATTGGTCACGTACATTTAGGAGCTCTTGGATGGAATGGTTTCATGGCATTCGGAGTAGTATATTATCTGGTTCCGATCATGTGGAGAACGTCTCTTTGGTCTAAAAAACTGGCCAACTGGCACTTCTGGCTGGGAACATTAGGAATTATCTTCTATGCCGTGCCTATGTATATTTCAGGATTCACACAGGGACTGATGTGGAAACAGTTCAATCCGGACGGAACATTATTATGGAAAAACTGGCTGGATACCGTTACCGCGATCATTCCTTACTTTAAAATGAGATTCTTAGGAGGTATTCTCTATCTGTCCGGAGCAATCTTAATGGTCATCAACGTTATCAAAACTGTTAAAGCCGGTTCATTCCAGAAAGAGGTTCCTGCGGAGGCTCCTGCACTGGCCAACATTGGTACTTCAAGAAAAGAAGGTGAAGGAGTACACCTGTGGTTGGAAAGAACCCCTACTCTCCTTTCTATATTAGCTTTTATCACGATAGCAATTGGTGGATTGGTGGAAATTGTTCCGACACTCTCACTGAAGCAAAGTGTTCCGACGATCACGGCAGTAAAACCATATACACCACTGGAACTGGAAGGAAGAGATCTTTATATCCGTGAAGGCTGTAATTCATGCCACTCTCAGATGATCAGACCTTTCCGTGATGAAGTGGTAAGATTTGAAGGAAAAAACGGACAGTATTCCAAAGCCGGAGAATTTATTTATGACAGACCTTTTTTATGGGGATCTAAAAGAACAGGACCGGATCTTCACAGAGAAGGAGGAAGAAACCCAGACTCATGGCACTTCAAACATATGTACAACCCAAGAATTACATCTGCAGGTTCTATCATGCCTCGTTTCCCATGGCTGATCACCAATAAACTGGACCGCGATCAGATGGTGGATAAAATGAAACTGATGAAAAACGCTTTCGATGTTCCTTATACAAAAGCCCAGATAGATTCTGCCAACCAATGGGCAGACAACCAATCAAAAGCAATTGTACAGAGAATCTACTCTGAAGCAACGGATGTAAAAGATCAGATGGTAAAAGAAAAAACAGCAAAAGGATCTGCGTATGTACCGCTTGAACAGAGAGAAATTGTAGCAATGATTGCTTACCTGCAGAGATTAGGTACGGATATTAAAACAACACAGGTACAAACAGCCAGCGTAGAGTAACATTTAAAATTTAATTGCAATGAAAACGAGAACCCCAATTTCAATATATATCGCAGCAACGATAGGTTTAACGATCATGGCCTTTGAAATGTTCGCCAGTGATTCAGGATATTTTTCTTCTCCTTTTTTCTGGGCGCTGATATTAATTGCCATTATCCTCCTGCTGATCATGAATTCTATTGGAGATCTGGTGGAAAATGAAAACTTCAACAGATTATCAGAGGAAGAGAAAAAACAATATCTAACAGAGAAGAATGTGCCTTATTATCAGAAATTATGGAACTCTGCCTTCAAAAAACAATCCGTTACAGAAGAAAAGGATATCCTTATCGACCACGGTTTTGACGGAATTACAGAGCTTGACAACTCGCTCCCAAAATGGTGGATTGGCCTGTTCTGGTTCGGATGTATCTTCTGTGTAGTTTATCTGGTAGCTTTTTCTTTCACAGATTATGCCCATCCGGAAGTGGAATATACCAAAGAAGCAAAAACCATGTTGGCTTCTATTGAAGAGTATGAAAAAACAGCTCCTCAGATCAATCTGGAATCCGCAAAGTACAGTGCTGATAATATAGCAGAAGGCCAAGAACTTTTCAAAACGAATTGTGTTACCTGTCATGGAGACGGGGGAAAAGGAGGAATAGGTCCTAACCTTACCGATACGCACTGGATCAACATGAAAGAAAAAAGCCTGTTTAAAAATGTATTCTGGATGCTTGAAAACGGTTCTCCAAACAATCCTACCATGAGACCTTTCATCAAGGAAGGAACTATCACAGGAAGAGATGCCGAAAAAATTGCCGCTTACATTTACCATATCAACCAGGAAACCGCTCCTATTACCGCCGCACAAGGTGGTGCCGCTCCACAGGGAGAAGAGGTGAAATGGGAAAACGGAAACAACTAAAAAATTATTATCTATCATATAAACCATGC
Source organism: Chryseobacterium sp. D764 (assembly GCF_019317325.1). Lineage (NCBI taxonomy): Bacteria > Pseudomonadati > Bacteroidota > Flavobacteriia > Flavobacteriales > Weeksellaceae > Chryseobacterium > Chryseobacterium sp. D764. The sequence goes on from NZ_CP079219.1 coordinate 2,518,708, forward strand.
CAGGCCCCCTTTACAACTACACTAACATTTGAATTTCATTTTTGCTAACTAACCTTTTCAACATTAAAAATGATATAAAGGGGGCCTTTTTAAAATAAATATCCATGCCTTAGCTTGTCTTACTCAACTATTCACTTGACAACTACAAACTAAAAATTCCATAATAAGACAGCCAAGGCAGGATTTTTGCATTTGCAAAGGATACCACAACAAAGACTAAGTAAAATAGTATTATTATCTTTGTTAGAAACCACCTCGCATTTGAAACTGAAAATCAACACCACAAAAATTTTAAGGCGTATTGTAATAACCTTTATTTCAATATTGGTTTTTCTTACCCTGTTGATATTAAGCTTAAGGCTTCCTGCCGTTCAAAACTTCATTAAAGACAAGCTTATTGTTTACCTTGAGAAAAAAATCAAAACCAAAGTAAGCCTTGAAAAAGTCTACATTGGATTTCCCAATAGCCTGGTGATGGAAAATCTCTATCTCAAAGGACAGGATGTAGATACCCTTCTTGCGGTGAAGAAACTGGATGTGGGTTTACATATGCTGAAGCTTCTCAATTCTACAGCAGATATTACTTCAGTCAGCATGGAAGGAGCCCGTGCTAACGTCGTACGGAAACCGGATGGCAAATTCAATTTCGATTATATCATTGATGCCTTCGCAACCAGCGACAAAGAAGAAAGTTCTACCAAACCATTCATTATTTCTCTTGATAAAATCAATTTAAAAGATATTGGGGTAACCTTCAATGACCAACAATCCAGGAATGATATTAAACTATATTTTAAGTCGTTTGATACCAGGGTAAAAACTTTTGATCTTAATAAAAACAATTACGCTGTTAATGATATTAATCTTGACGGATTAAAATTAAGGCTAAAACAGGGGCTTGTAGAAGAAGTTGCCCAAAAGGTTGAAAAAAAAGTAGACTCCCTCAATGAAAAAAAACCAATGAATATTGGATTGAGAGGTATTAAGCTTACTCATTTCGACATTGACTATGGTGATGAAAATACCAAAACATTTGCAAAAGTTATATTCAAAGAACTGAGCACCAAGGTCAATAAACTGGATCTTGAAAACAATGCCTACAACGTAGCGAATGTATTTCTTTCCGGTGCGGATATTAATGCCAACCTTTATCTTCCCGCTCAGAATGCTAATCCGAAAAAAACACAGGAACCTGAGGTTTCCAAAGCTTCCGATCAGGATAAAGCCATAAAACTTCTTTTAGGAAAACTTGTTTTGAATGATGTAAAGGCAAATTACAACAACACTGCTATTTCTCCTACCAAACAGGGAATGGACTTCAACCACCTTAATTTTTCAAAAATGAATGTGGAAGTAAGAAGCTTCAAAATGGAGAATAATACTTTTGCAGGCACAGTGAATTCTGCAGAAATCAAAGAAGGGAGAGGACTGGATATTCAGAAATTCAATACAGATTTCGTATATGCAGAAAAGGAGGCTTACCTCAAAGATCTTTACCTTCAAACCCCAAAAACAATATTGCGTGATGAGGTTATTTTAAACTATAACTCCATAGACCAACTAAGCTCAAATCTTGGTGCTGTAAAGATCTCAGCCAACATTAAAGATTCAAAAATAGGATTCTCTGACATTCTGAATCTGGTTCCTACTTTGAGAAATACAGTTCCATTTAATAAATATCCGAACGCTGTTTTAAATGTAAACGCTAATGTAAAAGGAAGCGTGAATGATCTTTTAATTCAGGATCTTAAAGTTTCAGGGCTGGATCAACTGAGGGTAATGGCATCCGGGAAAATTAAAAATGCGATGAATCCTGATCAGTTGTATTACGATCTGAGAATTGGAGAATTTTCTTCCAGTGCCAAAACAATATTCAATCTTGTCCCGAAAAATACAATTCCTTCCAATATTTCCCTTCCTTCCCATTTCAGCATCAAAGGAAATGCAAAAGGAACGACCAAAGTGGTGAATACAGATCTGAACCTCTACTCCACACTCGGAAATGCAGCCGTAATCGCACAAGTAGATATGCGTAAGAAAAATCATGAATTATATGATATAAAAGCAAATCTTCAGGGTATACAGGTAGGAAAAATTATTCAGAATAAAGATATTGGTCCTGTCACCGCACAGATTGCAGCGAAAGGTGAGAGTTTTGATTTTAAAAATGCCAATGCAGATCTGAAGGGACATGTTGCTTCTGCGGTGTACAAAGGATACCGTTATCAAAACATGAATCTTACCGGTAAGATCAACAAAGGGGCTTATCATGTTATTCTGGATTCAAAAGATCCGAATGCCAGTTTACAGCTGACCACGTCCGGAGTGTATGATGAAAAAAATCCTACGGTAAAAGTGAATGGAGAAGTCATCAAACTGGATGTCAACAAACTTGGCTTCTATGAAAAACCGATGATTATTGCCGGAAAAATTGATGGTGATTTCACAAGTCTTGATCCGAATAATCTGAATGGGTATTTAAACCTTAAAGATTTTGCATTCTCAGACACCAAAGAAGTCTATCCTGTACAGGAAGTGAACCTGAAGGCTTCATCTACTCAGGACTCAACCCAGATTATTTTCAATTCTCAGGTGGCAGATTTGGAACTGAAAGGTAAATATAAACTTACCCAGATTTTTGGAGCTCTAACGCAAACTGTCAATCAGTATTATCAGTTCCAGAAGCCGGATAAAAGCCAGAAAATAGATCCGGGGCAGCATTTTACTTTTACAGCCAAAATCAAAAACGATGACCTTATCAGAAAGTTTGTTCCGGATCTGAAAGATTTTGAAACCATCAATCTGGCAGGAAACTATGATGCGGATTCTCAAAAAATTGAAATTGACGGACAGATTCCCCGATTATTGTATGGTGAAAACACCATTGAAAAAGGAACATTGAAAGTCACCAATGAAAATCAGGCATTACAATACAGTCTGAATGTCGCAGCATTGAAAAGTTCGAGTTTTTCTTTAAACAAAATTAATATTGATGGAGACGTTGCGGACAATACCATCCGATACAATGTTACAACTAAAGATGAGAAAGATGCTACTCAATTCCTGATTGCAGGAAATGCAAAATCATTGAATGATATTACAGAAATTTCTCTGAACCCGAACGGATTAAAGCTCAATTATACAGATTGGAACGTTGCAGAAAACAACAAAATCCAGATCAGCAGCAAAGGAATTCTGGCTGACAATTTCATTTTGTCCAATGGAAACAGTGAAATTGCTGTTCAGTCTGAAACCAATAGCCCAAGCAGTCCTTTGAACATTTCGTTGAAAGATTTTAAGATTGAAACCATTACGGAACTTATTAAAAAAGATACTGTTCTGGCAAGAGGAACTATTAATGGGACAGCACAGCTCCGTGATGTTACTAAAAATATGACCTTCACTTCTGATCTGAATATTTCAGATTTAATTGTCTATGGAAGCCCTGTAGGAAATCTTGCTGTAAAAGTAAACAATGCTTCACCGAAGGTTTTAAATGCTGATATTGCGCTTTCCGGAAATAATAATGATGTAAAAATCCTTGGTGATTATAATACGTCTTCCAGTACTTTCGATCTGAATATGGCGATCAATCAGCTTCAGATGAAGAGTATTCAAGGGTTTTCTATGAATGCCATCACCAATACCGAAGGTTATCTTTCAGGAAATTTAAAAATTACCGGAACTACCGATAAACCTAATATTTTAGGGAAAGTAAAATTCAATGATGCCGGACTAGAAATTGCAAAAACAGGAAGTGATTTCAGACATCTGAGTGATGAAATAGATTTTACGAACCGGGGAATCGAATTTGATAAATTTAAAATCAAAGATAAAGACGGAAATTCCCTTGTTGTAGACGGACAGGTTCTGACGCAGACCTACAGAGATTTCGCCTTTAATCTTAATGTCAATGCTAAAGATTTTAAAGTGGTCAATTCAGAGAAATCGAATGATGCGATGATGTATGGTGTTTTGGCCATTGATGCCGGACTTCATATCCGTGGAAATCTTGATCTTCCAAAAGTAGACGGTAGATTAAGCGTGGCAGATAACACAGATTTTACTTTTGTTCTTCCTCAATCCAGCCCTTCTTTACAGGAAAGAGACGGTATTGTAGAATTTGTAGATCAGGATCAGGTGGTTTTAAATAAGACTATCAAAGCAGATTCTCTCAATGCACAGAGCCGTATCAAAGGGATGGATGTAAGCGTTAATATTGAAGTCAGCAAAGAAGCAAAACTATCTTTGATCATTGATAAAGCCAATGGTGATTTTGTACAGCTTCAGGGTGAAGCAGAATTAACCGGCGGAATAGATCCTTCAGGAAAAACGACACTGGTAGGAGTATATGAAGTAGAAAAAGGAAGTTATGATCTTTCTGTAAGTTTCCTGAAACGTAAATTTGATATCCAGAAAGGCAGTACCATCACATGGACAGGTGAACCTACAACGGCTCAAATGGATATTACCGCTGTCTATAAAACAGAAGCTCCGCCTATTGACCTTGTAGAGCAGCAGATCAGCGGAGAAAGTGCTTCAACATTGAATCAGTTTAAGCAAAGAGTTCCTTTCAATGCATTATTAAAAATGAAAGGGGAATTATTGAAACCTCAGCTTACTTTTGATATTACTACCGATGAAAAAAATAATTCTGTATCTACGAATGTAAAAGATGTTGTAGATCAGAAGCTTGCCCAGATCAGAACTCAGGAGTCTGAACTGAACAAACAGGTATTTGCATTATTACTTCTGAACCGTTTTATCGGGGAAAACCCATTTGAAAGCGGAGCCGGAATGTCTGCAGAAACGATGGCAAGACAAAGTGTGAGTAAAATTCTTTCCCAGCAGCTAAATAATCTTGCAGCAGGCCTGATCAAAGGAGTAGATCTTAATTTTGGTCTTGATTCTTCGGAAGACTATTCCAGCGGGGAGAAAAATACCCGAACCGATCTGAATGTAGATATCAGTAAAAAATTATTGAATGACCGACTGAAAGTAACGGTAGGAAGTAACTTTGGACTGGAAGGGCAGGCTCGTCAGAATGAAAATATGACCAATATTGCAGGTAATGTTTCCGTAGATTACAGTCTTTCCAAAGATGGAAGATATATGCTGCGTGCGTACCGTAAGGATGAATATCAGGTTGCTCTTCAGGGGCAGATTATAGAAACCGGTGTTGGATTCATTATTACATTGGATTATGACAAATTCCGGGAGATTTTCCAGAAATCTAAAGAGAAAAAGCAGAAAAAGAATCAAAATAACCAAGTGGTAGAATTTAAATAATGAGTAATAAGTTCCATATCTATTGTAAGTACCTGTTGGTTTCCGGAATGGCATCCACTGTGGTTTCGTGCAGTAATACAAGGTTTTTAAAAGAAGGCCAGATGCTCTACACCGGAGCCAAAGTAAAGATTGAAAATGATACGATTTCTAAAAAAGAAAAAAAAGATCTTCAGTCAGTATTAGAAGCCAATCTTACTCCAAAGCCCAATTCTACATTTTTAGGATTGCGCCCCAAGCTGTATTTTTATAATATAGCCAAAGAGCCTAAAAAAGATAAAGGTTTTAATTACTGGCTTAAATATAAAGTGGGTGAAAAACCTGTATTATTAGGAGATGTTGACCGTGAATTCAATAAAGACATTATTGTAAATTATTCTGAAAACAAAGGGTATTTCAATGCTAAAGCTTCTTATGATACGGTTTCAAAGAATAAAAAAGCCCAGGTCATTTACACCGTAAGACCGGGTTCAAGATATCTGATTGACGGAGTAAAATTCCAGAAAGATTCTACACTGGTCAATCAGGAAATTCAAAGTCTTACTGGTAAAACTCTTCTTAAAAACGGAAGACCATTTGACCTGGATGTTATCAAAGCAGAAAGAGAAAGGATTGATAACAGACTAAAAGAAAGAGGTTTTTATTATTTCCACCCTGATAATATTATTGTACAGGCCGACAGTACGGTGAGCAAAAATCACAAGGTTGAACTTAATGTAAAACTGAAAGACAACACCCCTGATTTAGCAACTCAACAGTTCAGCATTGATAATGTTATTGTATTCCCCAATTACAACATTCAGGATGTAAAGGATGGCAAGTACAGTATCCCAATGAATAAAGATTCTCTTTCGAAATATGCTTTTGATGATATTTATGTCATTGACCCTCAGCATAAATTCAAGCCGAAGATTTTTGACAGAGCTTTATATTTCAAAAAAGGAGATCTTTACAACCGTTCCAATCATAATCTTACCCTGAACCGATTGATCAGTCTGGGTGTTTTCAAATTTGTAAAGAATGAGTTCGTTGTTTCTGATTCATTGAGTCATAAATTTGATGCGTATTATTTATTAACTCCAAGACAAGTCCAATCGCTTCGTCTGGAAGCATTGGGAAGAACCAACTCTGCCAACTATGCAGGTAGCGAACTTAACCTGAACTGGACTCACCGAAATTTTTTCCGGGGAGCAGAACAATTTAAAGCAGCGATCTATGGAGCATTTGATTTCCAGATGGGAGGTGCACAGAATGCTAATAATATTTTCCGTGCAGGAACGAATGTACAGCTTTCTATCCCGAGAATTGTAGCACCATTCCGTTTTCACTCATCTAGTGAATTTGTTCCCAGAACGAATATCACTTTGGGTTATGAATTCCAGAACAGGACACAATATTATACCCTTAATAATTTCACCGGATCATTCGGATATGTGTGGAAGGAAAATGCAAGGAAAGAACATGATCTGAAGGTAATTGATATTACTCTGGTTTCTCCTGCCAATGTTACTGAAGAATATAAAGTCAAATCCGATGGAAATCCTGCTATGAAAAGAGTTGTAGACAAGCAGCTTATTTTTGGCCCTACTTATTCTTATACTTACACCAATACCATGCTGCCAAGAACCAATACCTTTTACTATAAAGGAACACTTGATCTGGCAGGAAATATTACAGGTTTGGTTACCGGAGCAGATGTGAAAAAAGACAAGGAAAAGAAAATATTCGGTATTCCTTTCAGTCAGTATGTAAAGATTGAAAACGATTTAAGATTCTATCATAAGTTTACTGAAAAGTCTTCATTGGCAACGAGATTTATCGGAGGAATTGCTTATCCATATGGAAATTCAGAATTTATTCCTTTCTCCAAACAGTTTTTCTCAGGAGGTAGTAACAGTATCAGAGCGTTCCGTGCAAGAACATTAGGACCGGGAAGTTTTGATCCGCGAACAATAGATCCGGGAACTTATTTTGATCAGTCTGGTGATGTGAAGCTGGAATTAAATGCTGAATACCGAGCTAATCTATATAAATTTTTAAATGCTGCCGTTTTTGTAGATGCAGGAAATATCTGGCTGCTTCATGATGATCCTACAAGACCTGGAGCTAAATTTTCAAAAGACTTTTTAAATGAAATTGCGGTGGGAGCCGGAGTGGGTCTGAGACTGGATTTTTCTATCCTGATTTTAAGACTGGATCTGGCCATGCCACTGAGAGTTCCTTATTATGAAAAAGGAGACAGATGGGCCTTCGATAAAATTAATTTCGGAGATTCAAACTGGAGGAAAGATAACCTTGTTTTAAATATTGCCATTGGATATCCTTTTTAATATGATCAAAAATGCTAAATTTTTCTGGGAGGTTCTGAAAGACTCATTTACAGAATGGAACAATTCTACTGCATCAAAAGATTCAGCAAGTCTTGCCTATTATGCCATCTTTTCAATCCCGGGATTATTGATCATTATTATCTGGGTACTCGGAAATTTCTTTGGTGAAGAAGCCATCCGTGGACAAATCAGCACACAGATCAGCGGTATTATGGGCCCTGATGTTGCTAAAAGTATTGAAGGTATGCTGGCAGGGGCTCTAATTGACAAAAAAAATATTTTTATGAAAGCAGTGGGAGTCGGATCATTGGTTTTCGGTTCTACTACGCTCTTTTTTCAACTCCAGCATTCATTAAATTCACTTTGGGAAGTAGAAGCAGCTCCCAAAAAGGCATTGATTAAATTTCTCCTGGATAGAGCCAATTCTCTGGGGATGATTCTTATTATGGGATTTCTTTTGATGATCACTATGGTTTTATCTTCTCTGATCAGCCTTTTCAATCAGATTATTACCCGATATTTTGGTTTTGAAACCTATATGCTGGTAGAGTTTGTGAATTTTGCTGTAGGATTTGGCCTGGTCATGCTTTTATTTGCTTTAATGTTTAAAGTGCTGCCTGATGTTTTGATCAGCTGGAAGCCAGTATGGAAAGGAGCATTTCTGACGACCCTTTTATTTACCCTCGGAAAGTTTTTATTAAGTCTTTATTTTAACCAGGTGAAACCTACTTCAGCCTTTGGTGCTGCCGGAACGGTTATCCTGATTATGATGTGGATTAACTATTCCTGTATGCTGATCTTTTTTGGCGCCGTATTCACCAAAGTTTATACTTACAAAAAAGGATATAAAGCCATTCTTTCCAAGCATGCAAGATGGACTCCAGCTAAGCTATATGCGGATAGTCTGAAGCAGATGAGCAACCAGCAAACTTCAGAAATTTCAGATTCAAAACAATTCTAAAATATTCCATGTACATATAATAAAAAAGCCTCCCGAATTTCAGGAGGCTTTATTTTTACATTCTGTTTACTGTTCCGATTCCCAGTAGTTCCAACGATTTTTTGATTGTCTTCGCTGTGATATCTGAAATATTCAAACGGAATTGTTTTACATTTTCATCTTCCTGATTCAGAATTGGGTTATTCTGATAGAAAGAGTTGTAGGCCTTTACCAGATCATAAACATAGTTTGCAACCAAAGCCGGACTTAATGTCTCCGCCGATTTGGCTACTACAGTTTTAAAGTTTGTCAGCTGCATAATCAATTCCTTTTCGGATTGATTTAATTCAATATCAGCTGTTTCTGTTTGCAAAGTACCCGCTTTAGACAACAATGATTGAATACGGGCATAAGTATACTGGATGAATGGTCCTGTATTTCCGTTAAAATCAATACTTTCTGCCGGATTGAAAAGCATTTTTTTCTTAGGATCTACTTTAAGCATAAAATATTTTAATGCCCCCAACCCTACTGTTTCATAAGATATTTCTTTATCTTCTTCAGAAAGTGTCTCTAATTTTCCTAATTCCTGAGCTTTAGATTTTGCTGTTTCATACATTTCCTGCATCAAATCGTCTGCATCTACTACTGTACCTTCACGGGATTTCATTTTACCTTCAGGCAATTCTACCATCCCGTAAGAAAGGTGGAACAACTGATCAGCCCATTCATATCCTAATTTTTTCAGGATTTTAAATAAAACCTGGAAGTGGTAATCCTGCTCGTTTCCTACGGTATAGATCAGCTTTTGAATATTGTTTTGTTTAAAACGCTCTACTGCTGTTCCAAGGTCCTGCGTCATATAAACTGATGTACCGTCTGAACGCAGCAACAGTTTCTGGTCAAGTCCTTCATCAGTAAGGTCACACCAAACAGAACCGTCTTCTTTCTGATACAGAACTCCTTTATCTAATCCTGCCTGAATAAGATCTTTTCCTAAAATATAGGTATTGCTTTCGTATTGAACCTGATCAAAGTCAACACCCAGTCTTTTATAAGTTTCATTGAATCCTTTATAAACCCATGAATTCATCTCTTCCCAAAGCGCTCTTACAGTTGCATCACCATTTTCCCAATCCAGAAGCATTTTCTGCGCTTCTTTCATTACCGGAGCATCCTTTTTAGCCTGCTCCTCTCCTGCTCCCTGTTCTACAAGCTCTGCAATTTCTTTTTTATAGTTTTTGTCAAATTCTACGTAATAGTTACCAACAAATTTATCTCCTTTGGTATTTGTAGTTGCAGGAGTTTCTCCGTTCCCGAATTTCTCCCAAGCCAGCATAGATTTGCAGATATGAATTCCTCTGTCATTGATGATCTGAGTTTTGATTACGTCATACCCGGCTTCTTTTAAAATCTGAGCTACAGAGAATCCTAACAGGTTATTTCTGATGTGTCCCAAGTGCAAAGGTTTATTCGTATTCGGTGAAGAATATTCTACCATTACCGTAGCATTTTTCTTTTCTATAACAGAAAAATTTTTGCTTACAGATCTGAAGTTATCTACAAACAATTGGTTTTTAACCTTAACATTAAGGAATCCTTTTACAACATTAAAGCTTTCGAAAATTTCCGTCTGCTCTGTCAAAGCCTCACCTAATTCAACCCCGATACTTTCGGGATTCTTTTTCAATTGTTTCACCAACGGAAAAGTAACAATCGTAAAATCACCCTCAAATTCCGTTTTATTTTCCTGAACTTCCAGCTTGATGTCTTTTAACTGATAGACATTTAAAATAACTTCTGAAAGTTTTTCTTCTATAATATCTTTAATATTCATGTTTCTAAATTCTCTTTTAATACTTATCGCTGAAACATCCTTACAGTATATTTCCGCCTAAAATCTGAGCTACAAATATACGGAAATAAAAAAACCGCCCGAAGGCGGTTTTATAGGTAAAAAAATATTTATTCTTTTCTGAAAACAAGGACAGCCTCGTCATTCCCTGGTGTATTATCCAAGTTTTTGCTGTTGTCATTAATTTTGAGTTCAGTAGTAGAATAGGAATCTATTTCCTTTTTCAATGTTTTGGAAACTCCAGCTTCTGTATAGGTAAGAGTTAATGTCTGATACATTTTATCAAAGGTCCATTTTCCTCCAAAGGAATCAAACAAATTACAATTTCCGGAAGAAGAAGAAACATCATATCTTTCATAAGATCCTGAGAAATCCTGATTTATAAATATGAATCCTTTCTTTTCGCAATCAGTCAGCATTATATCTTTACCTTTAAATTCATACTTATATGGTTTCCAGCTTCCATTAATACTTACATCTTCATTTACAACTGCACGATCATCATCATTGGAACACGATGCAATACTCATTAAAAGAAGAATTCCTATAAAAAATCTCATATCAAAGTTTTTATATTCTTCAAGCCATAAACTGGCCTGAAGAATTATTATTATTTAAATTAAAATTTATCCCAAAATAGTTTTGTTGATACTTTATCACCTCCAATTTTTGAAGCGGCAGCATTTACATTCTTAGCATTAAGAAGGTATTCCTGGTCAGAATATTTCATTCTTACTGGTACTGATTCTACTACAGAACCTCCTGGATTTTGAAATACAGGGAAGTCTAATCTTCTTGCAAAATTCCATGCCTGGAATCCTTTATTGAACATTGCTATCCAAGCTTGCTCACCTACAGATTTTTTCCAGTTAGCAGCATTATATGGATTAGCAGCTATAAAAGTATTTGCAGTAGCTTCGGTAATACCATACTCAGTCATTGATGCTTTAATTGCAGATTCATATAAATTAGCAGCAGTATCTCCAACACTGAAACCTCTTGCAGCAGCTTCAGTTCTTAAAAACTGAATTTCAGAATAATCTAATAAAAAGCCTTGTGCATTTTCTCCAGAAATTACGTTTGTAAAGTGAGAGTAATCTTTGAAAATATTCTGGTCTCCATAAACTCCACCAACATAAGCACCAGTAACCTGTGTAAACCACGTTGCTCTTCTTGGATCTGAAGTAGTATTCATAAAATCAATTAGAACATCTGACGGAATAAAGTCATTTCTACCAGATTGAATAACATCCTGATACACAGGGTTTGACAGCAATCCCGATGGAAAAGTCTGCAGTCCGAAATTATCCATTTTGTCAGTAAATAATCCCGCAGTGTAAGCTGCTTCTGCATACGTTTTAGCCAATGCAGGGTCGCTATCCGCTAAAGTTACAGCCATTCTGAATTTCAATGAATTACCCATTTTCTTCCATTTAGTCATGTCTCCTTTGTAGATCAAATCCTTGTCATATCCACTACCAGAAGTATTAATCATAGCAACAGCAGCATCAATTCTTTTGATAAGATCCAGATACACTGTTTTTGCATCATCATAAGGAATTTCCGCACTTCCTGGATTTTCAGCGGTAGCTTTCAATGCTCCGAAATAAGGGATATCACCATATGTGTCAACCAAATTAGCCCATGCATAAACATTTACTAATTCAATCATAGCAATATTGTTATTTTTAGTAATGGGATCTACTCCTTCGGTCTCAAGAAACCTTCTGGCATCTCTTAATGCAGATAATACTCCTGGAGAATTAATTGTAGCTGATGCAGATGCCATCATACGGTTATAATGATTCCTTGGAATTGGTCTCGTCACCATATCATAGTTCGTCTCATCAGTATAAGTAGTTTCTGACCACTGCTGCGTAAAAAACCTGGTAATGTTACGGTTTACATTGGCAGACAATAGCTGGTCAAGAAGTGCATGTTCGGCACTGGCAAAAAGCACTCCTGACGGAACTTCAGTTGGGTGTTTAGGGTCTTCATTTAGTGACGTGATGTCTCTTTCACAAGATGTAAAAGTTAACGATAATGAAGCTAAACCTATAATTAAAAATATTTTTTTCATTTTCTAGAATTTTAAAGTTATATCAATCCCAATATCACGGGTAGTAGGTAGTACTCCGATAGAATTACCTTTAGCTCCTAAACCATTCCCAGTACCCGCTTCCGGATCTGCATACGGTAAGTTTTTGTGGATAATCCAAAGGTTTCTACCTACAATTGAAATTTTTGCATCACGAATAGCAGTATTAGCCAGAACAGATTTAGGAAGGTTATACCCTATACTTGCTTCTCTCAATTTTACGTAAGATGCATCATACACAAATCTTTTATTCGGCATTCTTCTATATCCGTCAACGTTACCAAAAGATCCAGGATTGATCGCAGGTGTTGTATTTACATTTCCATTTGGATTAACTCCCGGATGCACAAATCCTCCTTCTCTGTAGTCAGCAGTTTCTGCGTAAAGACCAGTTGCCAATCCGTAATACATATCGGTAGAGAATACATCTCCTCCTTTTTTCACATCAATAAGGAAACTTACTGAGAAATCTTTATAACGGAAGCTGTTTCTGATACCACCTACCCAGTCTGGTGTGATATTTCCTATAACCTGATTATTATTTCTTAAATAACGACCTGTAGCTGGATCAATTACTCTATCCCCATTCGCATTATATACATAATCTGATCCTACCAAAGCTCCAAAAGATTCTCCTACACGTGCGTTAAGGGAAACTCCTCCCTGGTAACTTGCCATTAAGTAATTCTGAGAATCACCATTTAATGCAATAACTTTATTTTCGTTTTTAGACCAGTTCACGTTAACATCCCATGTAAAATTATCTGTTTTAAATGGTGTACCATTTAACTGTACTTCGACCCCTTTATTGTCAATCTGTCCCGCATTTACAAGGAATGTTCTATATCCTGTTGCAGAAGAAACCGGCAAGTTGATAATCTGGTCAAATGTTCTTGTTTTATAGATTGCGATGTCAAAACCTAGCCTATTTTTGAAAAACTGTGCTTCCATACCGAATTCAGTTTCCTTAGATCTTTGAGGTTTCAAATTTGGATTTGCAAGGAAATAAGGCTGGTCAAATAAACCTTCACCTCTTGCTTTGAAAGTATTTACCAATCTATAATTGTTGGTAGAAGAACCTACTTCAGCGTAGTTTGCTCTCAATTTCCAGAAGCTTAACCATGGTTGTTTTACAAATTCGGATAGAATAACAGCACCTGTAACCGAAGGATATCCATAGCTGTTATTTCCTTTTGGTAAGTTAGACGATTGGTCTACACGGTAAGTACCGTCCACAAATAAGAAGTTCTTATACCCAAAAGATGCTGTTGCATATAAACTGGAAGTAACCCATTTTGCATAATTTTCATCAGGTGGAAGTATCGTTCTTACAGAGTTGGATATAGCAAAAAGCCCAGGTTTAGATAGACCTCCTTCTGTACTCATAAAAATATTATCCACAAGATTTCTTCTAACGTTCCCCCCTGCAATACCGCTAACACTTAGGTCTGAAGTAATATCAACCTTGTAATTAGCAAATAAATCAAAGTTGATCTCAGTGTTTTTCACATTGGTTCTTGCGTATCCCGAACTTACATTAAGCCCAGATGCACCAAATGCCTGAGGAAGCGATCCATTCATTAATCTCTCTTCTACAACCATCTGTAAATCATCATAAGATAGTTTTCCTGTGATTCCAAAATTTTTGGAAACATCGTATTTCAACTGAGCATAACTGAATATTCTGGTTCTGTCATCAGACTGATAATTCTGATATCTCTGGAAATATGGATTGTTCCAATATTGAGGAGTTCCATCAGCCGCTGTAGATCTGTTCCAGGAAAAGTTACTATTTCCATTGTTAGCATAAGCATCTCTTAATGCCAACACATCTACGTTGGTCTGCCACCACTGTCTGAAACCAGAAACAATATTATCTGAATAGCCCGTTTCATTACGCCCTCTCGTATCTTGTAAAGTTAAAGTTGTAAAAACAGAGGCATGTAATTTATCTGTAAAATCGTGATTAAATTTCGCAGAAATTGTATTTTTTTTAAGTTCAGAGTTAGGCATCAAACCATTAGAAAGCATATTGGAATATGACAAGGAAAGATTTGAAGTTTTGTTTCCTTTTTCAATGGTAATTGTATTAATGTATGTGACTGGTGTTTCAAAGAATTTAATAGGTCCGTTTTTCGCAGCAACCCAAGGTGTAGCTTTTCCATAGTTTGGAGAAGAAGGATCAAATGAATCCCATTGGTAAACCAATTGGTTGGGATTAAATGCAGGTCCGTAAGATGCGTCATCTACAAAGTTAGCATAATTGTAACCTCCAGGTCCAGGATCTTCGTTCCATGCCTGGCCACCATATCCTGCTCCATATTTTTTCTGATAAGTAGGGAATGTAGATTTATCGATAAATCCTGCTGTAATTCCTGAATTTAAAGTAACCCCCCAGCTTCCGTCGTTATTTCCTCTTCCGCTTTTAGTTACAATCAGGATTACCCCATCACTTCCTCTTTCACCATACAAAGCAGATGCAGCAGCACCTTTCAATACGTTTACAGATTCTATATCTTCCTGATTGATGTCTGAAAGAAAGTTACCATAATCGAATGTAGACCCGGTTACAGTATTATTGTTAACGGGTGAACCATCAATTACAATAAGTGGAGAACCTCCTGATAAAGATTTATATCCTCTGATCAAAAGGTTTGCAGATCCGCCAAAGTTGTTGTTTGTATTTACCTGTAGTCCGGCCACTTTTCCTGAAAGAAGAGAGGCTACGTTACCGGTATTGGTAGTTCCTCCGGTTAACTCTGCTGCTTTTACTTCTTCAGAAGCATAACCAAGAGATTTTTTCTCTCTTTTAATCCCGAGCGCGGTTACAACCACCCCCTCAATTTCTTTTGTTTTAATAGTATCATTCTTTTGCTGGGCGTTAGCAACAGCTATGGAAGATGACAGTACTAAAACAAGAAGACTTGCTGTTAGTTTCTTCATATCAAATTAATTTTTGTGACATTACAAATTTGTAAAACTTTCTTAATACCACAAAGCAAAATTTAAAAAAATTACAATCTATTCAATATTTTAGAAAAAAAACAACAAATAAAGTATTAAAATTAGTTAAAAACAAAATATTTAACAAAAACAAATTACTTAATTGTTAATTTCATTTAAGAAATAATAACAATCATTTAAATTGATAATATCTATATTAAATTACAACCAAGAGCAATTAAACAATTTGAATGTCAACAACTTGAAAATCGTAACAAGATAAAATGCACAAATATTCAGCACAGATATTATGCTAGACATATTTTTAAATTTAAAGAAACATTACATCTTAAAACAAAAAAAACCGCCCGAAGGCGGTAAAATATATTAAAATTGTATTATAAAAATTAGTTTCTAGCCCAGAATGGGGTAAATTTATTTTTAACAAATACATCATCTGCTGCCATGTTTGGAACATTGTTGACATTAGATTGATATTCGGAATTTGGATACAACAATCTGTTAGGCTTAACAGTTTTAAGTGAGATTGTTGGTAATGGAGTCTCCGGATAAGATGTTCTCGTATAATCAAAATAAGATTGTTCAGGGTTAATTCCTGTTAAAGCAATCCATTTTTGAGTCATGATTGCTTCAATCTTATTAGTATCAGTACCAGTCCATCCTAATTTAGGCACAGCATTTACACTTGTAATATAAGCAGAAGCACCAGAAGCACCTAGGTAAGTATACGATGCAGTAATACCAGCCTGAAAGTGAGATTGAGCTCCAGAGAATTGTGAAGGATAACGCAAAGCAGCTTCAGCTAACAAAAATTCTGTTTCTGCTTTTGTCATTAGAACACCAGCTTTTGAAGAACCTTTTTGAATTAATTCCGCTTTTCTTCCAGCTGCATCTGTAGCCCCAATTGTTTGAGATCCTGCAATTAATCCATCTCCAGCTCTTGAAACACTTCTAAGTGATGGTGCACCTGGTTGTCCAGGAGTAGCACCTTGTCTTACTCCTTCAACATTACTTGTAGAAGTCCCTGTATTATCTTTGGTTGCAACCAATGTAAAGATTCTACCCCTTCTTCCATCAACAATTCCATTAAACTTCTGATATACACTTCTAGAATCAGGAGCTGTAGCCTGTCCCTCTAAATGAACAGCATTACCATTTAAAGCAATAGCAATATGTTCTGAAGGTACAACTAATGTCCAGTTTTGAGGCTGTGCTCCTGCACTGGTATAAACATAATAGTTCATCCATGGATTTTGCTGAGCGTCAGAGCCTTGAGAATACCCAGGATTAACAGTTACATCAGCAGCATTAAATGTTGCACCTTGTAAACTTGCTAATTTTTGATCTCTAAAGGTTGCTAAATCACCTGTAACATTAGACATTCTAATAAGATATCTAAGCTTTAGTGTATTTGCGAAAGCTTTCCAGCTGCTCATAGATCCTTTGAAAACAACATCAGCACTACCTGGGTTAGTCCCTTGATTTGAATCAATCATTTGGATAGCACTTTCTATATCTGCAATGGAAGCTTTATAAATATCCTCTCCTTTATCATATTTAGGAGTCAGATTTAATTCTCTTTTGAAAGCTTCAGAATATGGCATATCTCCCCATAAATCTGTTAATGTCTGAACATAATAAGCTTTCATTATTTTAGACATCGCTTTATATTGAGTATATTCTCCTGTTGGATCACTATAATCTAAAACAAACTGAAAGTTGGAAACATTTCTGAACAATTGATCCCAAACATCTGCATAAAATGCACTGGTAATATTCGGAGAATATTCATCTACAAAAGGTGTTCCGTAGGAATAAGAGTTTCCTGCAACACTGTTCATCATTATTCCTGAAAAAAGATTTAATCTTCTTGCCTGCACATAATAACTGTTTGTAACAGCCCCTGGAAAAACAAAGTTAGGAGTCAGATCATTTACAGAAATTCTATCCGGGTTTTCATTAATATCAAGGTAATCATTACATGAAATGGATCCAAGTAATAAACTTGACAATGCAATTATAT
Organism: Chryseobacterium sp. D764; assembly: GCF_019317325.1. NCBI lineage: Bacteria > Pseudomonadati > Bacteroidota > Flavobacteriia > Flavobacteriales > Weeksellaceae > Chryseobacterium > Chryseobacterium sp. D764. Next base: position 2,536,204 of record NZ_CP079219.1, read on the forward strand.
ATAATTTATTTTTCATTTTCTTAATTAAAAAGTTGCGTTAATTTTAAAACCAAAAGTTCTTGTTGTAGGATATTGAGTCGTTAAAGCAATCCCAGCAGCATTATCATTGCTACTTGCCGTTTCCGGATCTGCAAAGTTTCTATTATCTTTTGAATAAATAATAATAGGATTTCTTGCATATAAGCTCAAACTAAGACTGTTGACGAAAGTAGAGTTTAAAACAGATTTTGGAACATCATAAGATATTGCAATTTCTCTTACTTTAAATGCTGTTGCATCTACCACAAGATTTTCTCCAACATTTCTGTAAATTGAACCTGACCAATATGTCGTTGCACCATTATAGTCATCACCATAAGCAGGTGTTGAATTCGGAACATATGAACCATTTACAAGCTGTACAGACCCTGGCACAACATAACCTTGTGTTCTGTCTTGGCTTGCTGTCTCCTCAAGTGCTCCAGTAAATGCTAACAATCTTTTTGAAAAGGATACAAACTTACCACCTTTACGATAATCAGCTACTGCTGATAGAGTAAACGCTTTATATCTAAAAGAAGTATTAAATGTCATCGTGTAATCAGGATTCAAACTTCCTAATACTTTTGTTGCAGAATTCACTAATGGTACCCCATTAGAGTTTACAATGATATTACCATTTGGATCTCTTTGATAAGTCGTTCCAACAATTGAATAGAAGTTCTCACCTACTACAGCTGCTAAACCAACTGAAGGAGTCGTATATGTCAAGATAGGAACTCTTTCTGCACCACTGCTTAATTCTAATAATTTTGTTCTGGACATTGCATAACCTGCATGAAGATTCCAAGTAATATCTTGTGTTTTAATTGGAGTTAGCCCTAAGTCAACTTCAAATCCTTTCATTCTAGACTTACCAATATTATCTCTGTAAGAAGATAATCCAGAACTGTTTGAAGGAGTGATACTACTAATTAAATCCTGCGTAGTAGACTGATAAACAGACCCTTCTAATGTAATTCTATCTTTCAGGAATCCTAAGGCAATATTTAAATCAAAAGTATTTACGAACTCAGGTTTAATATTAGGATTGGTAATACTAGTAGACATGATATAAGAAGGCATAGGTCCAAAAGGATATCCTGTAGGAATGATACCAGCTGCATTAACATTATATGGGTTAATACCAGATGAGTTACCTACCTTTGTGAAACTTGGAGCAATTTTCATGTAATTCAACACACTTCCTCCAAAATCAAACGCTTTAGTCGGAATAAAAGATACCCCAACTGAATAATAAGAATATGGCTTGTTACTAGTCAATCTAGTATTTGTAAGTGGGTCTCTGCTATTTACTGTATAAACAGAATTCTTTTCATATCTGAATGTTCCATTTAAGAATAAATAATCTTTGTATCCTAAGTCTACGTTTGCAAACCCTGCAAATACTCTGTTTCTGGTAGTATAATTATCCATATACCCACCATCTGCTTGAAGATCGCTACTTCCGTATTGAGATGGATTAGATACATTATTATAGTTATACCATCCTGGAATGAATAATCCTGTTCCTCCAACTGTTCTTGCAGTAGAATAGCTATCTTGAATATTATTACCTATATTAAATTTTAAATTTAGATCTGACGTTAAGTCATAATCAAAATTCAACATTAAATCTCCATAATATTTTCTGTCATTATATGTTCTGTTGAAATAATAAGCTGTAACGTCTGGAGATCCAAACTGATTTAAAGTATGAGAATCTAGGAATGGTACTCCTGTGTTAGCATAACTGATAATACCAGTAGATCCATCATTCCAGTTATCCTGCTTAGTTGTAGTAAGGTTTAAGTTCCCAGTATAACTAATGTTGATATGCTTATTAATTTCATATTGTAATGACAATATACCATTTAGATAATCTCTGTTGGTATTATATCTTGAATGCTGTGCAATCCAATAAGGATTTGTAGAATACGCTGTAAGATACCCTCCGATCCCAGAATTTCTATAATTTCTAATATCATTAGTAGATGGCATTTGTAAAATATTATCATACAAATCAGAATCAGTTTTATTAACTAGCCTACCTATATAATTGAACTGACCATCAATTCTTAGTTTTCCAAGCTTTTTCCCTCCTTTGAATAAGAAGTTATTTTGTCTCATTTTATCTCCATCCACAACAAACGTGTTATCAAGTCTGTTGATTGACATAAATGCATAGCCATCAGAACCACCTGCATTTACACTTACACCATTTTGGAAGCTAACCCCATTGGTGAAAAATTTTGAAAAATGATCCTTAACCGGGGCAAATTTTTCGTAAATAAATTTCCCATCTGCTTGTGGTAAACCACTTGGAACCAATGTACCTCCGAATCCCGGATAGTCGTATGCAGGTCCCCAAGACATATTTTCCCATGGCACATAGTTAGTACCACCGTAATCAACATCACTATAACTGTCATCCTGAACTCCTTTTCCGTATTTTTTCTGTACAAGAGGATATTTAAATCCTTGCGTAACTTCAACGGCAGAAGTTAGATTAATTTGAATTTTTTCTGATTTTGTACCTCTTTTAGTTGTAACAATAATCGCTCCGTTAACCCCTTGAGAACCGTACAAAGCAGCTCCCTGTAATCCTTTAATAACATTCACACTCTGAATGATTTCCGGAGGTAAAGAGTTAAGAACGGTAGCATCTGAAATCACATTATCAATAACAACTAAAGCCTGGTTGTTACCCGTAATTGATTTTGATCCTCTCAAAATAATTTTAAAAGTTGGATCAACAGAACTGTTTGTGTTGGTAATTTGTAGTCCAGACACTTTTCCTGTTAATGCCTGAACAGCTCCTGGAGCAGCAGCCTGATTTAGTTCTTTAGTGTTTACTATCTGCTGCGCATTTGTAACAGCGTCGGCTTTTTTCTTAATACCCAAGGCACCAGTAACAACTATTTCCTCAATATTTTTGGTTTTTAGAGTATCCTTCGTGTTTTGGGCGGACATCATCACAAATGAGGATGATAGCACAACCGCAAATACACTCGCAGTTAATTTCTTCATATCAAATTCAATTATTTTTTACAGGCTACAAATTTGTAAAACTTTCTTAAAAACACAAAGCATTTTCTTAAAAAAATATAAAAATTTCAATTATTATCAAAAAATATCGAAAATAAAATATTAATATTTATTAAAAATAAAAATTTTAACAAATACTAAAGAATAATCAGACTACATTATTCAAAAAAATACAATAAAAAATTAAATTGATGATTTTTACATAAAATAAACAAAACAACCATACAAAAAATCAAATCAAACAAATAATCATGAGATAAATTCAAAAAATAAACAATAACAATAAAGTATCATCAAATCATACATATTTTACTTTTCGTTAAAAAAATATAAAAAAACATCAAGAATCAAAAATAATAGTATAATTATCAAAAAAATAACCCTTTTTAACAAAAAACATCAATATCAGATATTTAAAAATCATCCATAAAAAAATGCCCTTATCATATCATTATACATTAGCAAAAATCATCCAGTCAAATAATAGATTAAATTATATTTGTTTTTTTAATTTTGCATCTGTCATTTAGATAAATATGGAGCTAATAAAGAACTGGTCAAACCTTTACATCGAAGCAGGATGTGATGAAGTAGGAAGAGGATGCTTAAGCGGCCCGGTAGTGGCAGCGGCGGTAATACTGGATGATAATTTCAAACAAAACCTGGTGAATGATTCAAAAAAATTAACGTTCAAAACCCGAATGGACCTTGATAGTTATATTAAAGACAATGTGAAAGATTACGCCATATCAGAACTTCCTCCTTCGTTTATTGATGAGCATAATATTCTTAATGCAAGCATTCACGCCATGCATCGGGCATTGGATAAACTTACCGTAATTCCAGAGCTTATTCTGGTAGATGGAAACAAATTCCATCCTTATAATTACATTCCACATCAATGTATTATTAAAGGAGATTCTAAGGTTTTGTCTATTGCTGCAGCATCAATTCTTGCCAAAAATTACAGAGATAAATTAATGATCCAACTTCATGAAGAGCATCCAGAATACGGCTGGGACACTAATTTTGGCTATGCTACAAAAAAACACCAGGAAGCCCTTATAAAGTATGGTCCAACATCATATCACAGACAATCTTTCAGACTGAAATATGATTGAAATAACTCATTCTCAATTATTAAATTCTCATGCCAAGATCAAAAATTTGAAATCATTCTAAATAAAATCCAAATAAAAAAAGAGAAGCAATGTCTAATTGCTTCTCTTTTTTTATTATAATTAAAGAATTATTTCTTCTTATTTTTTTGCTGTTCCTGAGTTTTTTGCTGCTCCTGAGCTTTCTCCATCATTTCTCTCATTCTCTTCTGGAACTTACCTTCTGCTTTCGGTTTTTCCTTGTTAGACTGAATCTGAGCGTGAATTTTCTTTTCATCCAGAATCACGTATTTAATCACCAGGATAATTAAGATGTTAATCGCATTCGATACAAAATAATACCAGGAAAGACCTGAAGCTGATGTATTAAGGAAGAATAGGAATGTAATCGGGAAGATATACATTAAAACCTTCATATTTGGCATTCCTTCCTGCTGAGGCTGCTGCATATTCCCTGAAGTCATGACAGTATATATCAAGATAACAACTGTACAAGCTAATGCAAAAATACTTAAGTGATCTCCAAGGAAAGGAACTTTAAACGGAAGCTTGATCAAATCATCATAAGCCGTTAAATCTTTTGCAAACCAGAACCCTTGTCCTCTAAGATCAATAAAGTTCGGGAAGAAACGGAATAAAGCATAAAAGATCGGAATCTGTACCAATGCCGGCAAACATCCCGCCATCTGATTCACTCCTGCTTTTCTATAGATCTCCATCGTAGCCTGCTGCTTCTTCATTGGATCCGCATCCTTAAATTTAGCATTCGCTTCATCAATTTCCGGACGGATCACCTTCATCATCGCACTCAATTTATGCTGCTTATACATAATTGGCGACAGGATCAATTTCACAATAATTGTCATTACAAAAATCACCCAACCTGCTGATAATCCCCACGCAGCAATAATGCTATACAGCCACATGAAGAAGTAACGGTTCATTGCTCCAATGAATGACCAACCTAACGGAAGAATTTCATCAAAGTTTTTATCATAGGATTTAAGCAATGGTAAATCCAATGGCATAAAATACCATGTGAAATCCTGGTTCAGCTCACTTCCTGTCATCTGAACAAAACCTTCATAGTTGAGTTTCTTCAAATATTCTCCTTCTTCAACATTTTCCTGATTTCCTTTGCTCTGAGTAAATCCGTTTTTAGCTTCAATTACTGAAGTAAAAAACTGCTGCTTTACACCAATCCAGTTAAGAGTTTCCTTTTCCTCTTCCATTGTCGTTCTTCCATCATAATCATAGTCTTTATAATTATTGAATGCATACGAGAATTCTGAGTGAGACTGCTCTTGAGCTCTACCTTTCTCTAGGTTTCTTACATTATAGTCCCAGATAAAATCAGCTTTATTGTCTGAAGTAATTTTGGAAAGCCCCTGAGTTCTTACTTTAAAATCAAGAGTGTATTTTGGAAGTAGCGTGTAAATGAATTGAATTACAGCACCATTATAATCTGCAGTTAAGGTTACAGCATTTCCATTAACAGAAGGTGAGAAAACTAAATCTTTAGTATTAACAATCTTTCCTGTTTTGTCTTTAAACTGAAAACCATAGTTTGAATTATTTTTAGTAATCAGATAAAGTGGTTGATCTGCATTGTCTGTTTTGTGGTTGTATGCTTTATATTTTAAAAGCTCTACTTTGGAAACCTGTCCTCCTAAGCTTGAAAATTCAAGTTTCAGTTCATTATTCCCAAGACTTGCAGTCTGGATGGAGTTAGGAGTTACATTTGGATTGATATTGTTTGCCTGAGTTTGCTTTACGGCATTTTTTACCTGTTCCGTTTTCTGCTGCTGAGCTTTTAACTCCTCTTCTTTTGCTTGTTTGTTCTGGAAATAGAACATAAAACCGAAGAGAACCAGGCATAAAACCGCGAAACTAATCATTTGTTTCTTATCGATTCCGTTGTTTTGTTGCATTTTATTTTATATTAAAATTTTAAACTTAGGATGTACCTGTAACGTACATAATTTTGAGCTGACAAAAATACTGTTTTTTTATCAAAACTCTATGCTTTACGATGTTACTATATAATAAACTCAAGCTGAGAATAATCAGCTTGAGTTTATGTATAGACGTTTATGATAAAATATTACCTTATTTCTTTTCGCAAGCCTTGATGAAAGCTCTGAATAAAGGATGCGGTGTTGCTACCGTACTCTTATATTCCGGGTGATACTGAACTCCTACATAGAATGGGTGATCAGGAAGCTCAAGTGCTTCTACCAAGCCTGTTTCAGGGTTTGTACCTGTAGCAAGGAAACCATTTTTCTCAAATTCCTGAAGATAATCACTGTTGAATTCATAACGGTGACGGTGTCTTTCAGAAATATTTTTGCTTCCGTAGATATCAAATAGTTTAGAACCGTTTTTCAAAGAACATTTCCAAGCTCCAAGACGCATTGTTCCTCCTTTATCAATTACATTTTTCTGTTCCTCCATTAATGAGATCACAGGATCCGGAGTTGCTGTATCAAATTCTACTGAATTCGCTTTTGTATGTCCTAAAACATTTCTTGCAAATTCAACAGTCATGATCTGCATTCCTAAACAGATTCCCAACATTGGAATTTTATTTTCTCTTGCATATTTTGCTGTAAGAACTTTTCCTTCAATCCCTCTGTCTCCAAAGCCAGGAGCCACAAGGATACCATTCACTCCTTTCAAAGTATCTTTAATATTTTCCTCTGTGATATCTCCACTGTATACCCATCTTACTTTTACTTCAGTTTCAAGGTCAGCACCCGCGTGTTTGAAAGCTTCAGCAATAGAAATATAGGAATCCTGAAGGGAAATATATTTTCCAACCAATGCAATCTCAACTGTTTTCTTAGGGTTCTGGAATTTCTTAAGGAAGTTCTTCCAGTCTTTAAGATCAGCTGTTTTATCACTTTTCAGATCCAGTTCTTTCAATACTACATCATCAAAGTTTTGTTTCTGAAGATACATAGGAACTTCATAGATCGTTTCCAAATCTTTACACTCAATAACGTTTTCTAAAGCAACGTTACAGAATTGAGCCAGCTTTGCTCTCTGATCTTTAGGAATTTTATGTTCTGTTCTGCAAACTAAAACATCTGCCATAATTCCGCTTTCCATCAATTGACGAACGGAGTGCTGGGATGGTTTGGTTTTTAATTCTCCACTTGAAGCCAGATAAGGCAGTAAAGTAAGGTGAATTACCATAGAATTGTGCTCTCCCAATTCCCATTTCAACTGACGAACAGTTTCAATGTATGGCAAAGATTCAATATCCCCTACAGTTCCTCCGATTTCCGTAATGATGATATCGTAATTCTGTTTTGAAAGGATTTTTATTCTACGTTTGATTTCGTTAGTAATATGAGGAATTACCTGAACTGTTTTTCCAAGGAAATCTCCTTTTCTTTCTTTTTCAATTACAGTCTGATAAATTTTTCCTGTAGTAACGTTGTTGTTTTGGGATGTAGGAGCATCAAGGTAACGCTCGTAGTGGCCTAAATCCAGATCCGTCTCCGCACCATCTTCAGTTACATAACACTCTCCGTGCTCATAAGGATTCAAAGTTCCTGGGTCGATATTGATATAAGGATCTAATTTTTGGATCGTTACATTAAAGCCGCGTGATTTTAGTAGAAGTCCCAGAGAAGCAGAAACGATTCCCTTTCCCAAAGATGAAGTTACACCTCCTGTCACAAAGATGTACTTTGTATTCTTTTTACTCATTAGATTAGGTTTGTGCAAAGTTATGGGAAAAAGAGATACAAAGCAATTATTTACATTTTGAAAATTCAAAAACACCACTCAAACAATTATAAAACCTGATAAAAATTTTTATCTATATTTGATATAAGCAAATGAAACAAAGCTATAGCCACTATGATTTCCGTTTATAAACTAACAGTGAATTTATTTCAAGTTAAAATATTTTTAATCCTCTCTCCAACTTCGAAGATAACACAAATATTATATCAGCTTTTATAAACAAAAAAGGTTTTCCATGGAACGGAAAACCTTTCTATCTTTTATATTTTACAATGTTATTGCTTAACCAATTCAAAGTAAGCCGTTACTTCAACATCTTTCGCAATCCCAGCTCCTGTAGGGTCATACTTGATTCCGTAATCCAGACGGTTTACTGTAAATTTCGTCTGAATTCCCATGATTTCTTTTCCGTCTTTATTTTTTGTAATTCCACCGAATGTAGCTGGAGCACTGATTTCTTTTTCTACCCCTTTCATAGTCAGTTTCCCTTTTACGATATAATTGTTGTTTTTATCTTTTGTAACAGAAGAACTTTTAAATTCAATAGTAGGATATTTAGCAACATCAAAAAACTCTTCGCTTATAAGATGTCTGTCTCTCATGTCTACTCCCGTATTAATGGTAGGAACACTGATTGAAAAGTTTAAATCGGCATTATCAAGATTGGCACCACTAGTCGCCGCTTTTCCGTCAAATTTATCAAATCTTCCCTGCACAAAACTAATTCCCATGTGCTTGATATTAAAATTGACCGATGAATGCATCTGGTCCACCTGCCAGGTTCCCTGTGCAAACGCCACAACACTTAAAAACGCAAATACGAAAGATAAAAATACTTTTTTCATTGTAATTATATTTTACATTAATATTTTAATTGAATGAAGCTAAGATATGAAAGATATTTCTACTGCGAATGGATTAGTTTTTAATATTAAATCCATTTAGATTCTGAAAGAAAAATGCTTTTTTATAACTTCGCAGTATGGCAAAACTGAAAACAGCATATTTCTGTCAAAACTGCGGAACACAATATCCACAATGGCTCGGACAATGTAAAAACTGTGGAGAATGGAACTCTCTGGTGGAAGAAGTGGTTGAAAAACCTTCTCATAAAACTCCCCCTTTCTCAAAAACCAAACAACATGTAATCAATATTGTTGAAGTGGTAACGAGTGAAGAGCCGAGAATAAAAACTCCTTCAGATGAACTGAACCGCGTTTTAGGAGGTGGAATTGTTTTAGGTTCCGTTACTTTGATTGGTGGTGAACCGGGAATCGGGAAGTCTACCCTTCTGCTTCAGCTTGCTTTAAAAATGAAGAAAAAAATATTCTATGTTTCGGGGGAGGAAAGTGCTTCTCAGATTAAAATGAGAGCAGACAGGCTTACGGATATTCAAAATCCTAACTGCTTCCTTTTTACTGAGACATCATTGGAAAAAATTCTTCATGAGGCAAAAAAACTAGAACCGGATTTTATGATTATTGACTCTATTCAGACTCTGCAGTCTCAACTGATAGAAAGCTCTCCGGGAACCGTTTCCCAAATCCGGGAATGCTCCAATGAAATCATCAAATATGCCAAAGAAAATAATACGCCTGTTTTTCTTGTAGGACACATCACCAAAGATGGTCAGATTGCCGGACCAAAAGTCCTGGAACATATGGTGGATGTAGTTTTGAACTTTGATGGGGACCGGAATCACCTTTTCAGATTGCTGAGAGCTAATAAAAACCGTTTTGGATCTACTTCTGAGATTGGTATCTATGAAATGGTTTCTCAGGGATTGAAAGAAATTAAAAATCCTTCTGAAATTCTGATCACCAAGAAATTTGAAGAACTTTCCGGGAACTCCGTTGCGGTAACTCTGGAGGGAAACCGGCCTATGCTTCTGGAGATTCAGGCATTGGTAAGTACTGCCGTTTATGGTACTCCTCAAAGAAGTTCCACCGGGTTTGATTCCAAGAGGCTGAATATGCTTTTGGCTGTACTGGAAAAAAGAGCAGGTTTTCAATTGGGAGCTAAAGACGTTTTCCTGAATATTACCGGAGGAATAAAAACAGACGATCCGGCACTGGATCTGGCAGTGGTAGCTTCTGTTCTTTCATCCAATGAGGATATCGCCATCTCAGAACATTACTGCTTTGCCGGAGAAATCGGATTAAGTGGTGAAATACGTCCTGTAGCACAGGTGGAACAAAGAATTACTGAGGCTGAAAAGCTTGGTTATGAAAAAATATTTGTGTCCAATCTTAATAAAATTCCGAAAAGAAAATTTGGGATAAAGATCGAAGAAGTAAGTAAGATTGAGGATTTTCATGAGAGGCTTTTCTAATATGAATGGTCAATTTTGCTGCGCAAGTCAATGGTCAATGGGGATGTAAATAAAAAATTCACAAGCGAAGCGGATTCACTATTCACTTTTAATTCATACCTTTAAGTTATGAATTATCTGGCGCATTCTTTTCTTTCTTTTACCGACGGACAGATCGTTGGTCAGTTTCTCGAAGATTTTATCCGCAACAGGGATCGTTTTTCTTTCCCGAAAGATATTCAGGACGGAATTACTTTACACAGAGCTATTGATACTTATACAGACTCCCATCCCGCGATTCATGAAGCTAAAAAAGTATTTGCTCCTTTGGTAAGATTGTATGCCGGTGCATTTGTAGATGTCTCAATGGATCACTTTGTGGCAAGAGACCTTTCCCTTAATTCTCTGACAGAATGGAAAGCCCATTCTCTTAAGGTTTACAGCGCTTTGAATGCCCATGAACAATGGCTGCCTGAAAATTTAAAAAAAATGCTGGTTAAAATGGAACAGGATGACTGGCTTTATAATTACCGTGAAGACTGGGGAATTAAATTCAGTATTCAGAATGTGCTCAATAAAGCAAAATATCTGGATAAAGATATTCCTGTTTTTGAAGCTTTTTTAAAGAATAAGGATCATCTTCAGCAATGTTATGATGATTTTTTTCCTGACCTGCTGGAACACACAAAAGGAATTAATTCATTATTACAACTGGAGAATTAAAAGCGTCCCACAAACCCTATTCCTAAAGGTCCCGCATTAATATCCCATGCAATTTTATTTTTATTTTGCTGTTTAAGATTATATTTTTTATCCTCTTCGTATTTTTCCTTTCTTTTCATAAATTTATCGATCCCTTCAACAATGGCAATACTCATAATAGCACTTAAAGTAACATCAGAAAACCAATGAGCCCCTTCAAGCAATCTTGAAACCGGAACAACAGACCCTACAGCTAAAATTCCACCTTTTACCCATGGATTTTCAAATTGTTTGGATAATGCATAGCTCGTTGTGATGGAAAGCACAGTATGTCCGGATGGAAAGCTCCTGAAATTGGCATCTCTTCCGTATGGTTTGAAGAAGTGTTTTCCAAGTCCGGATCCCGGTCTGGCTCTTCCCGTTGCCGATTTTGAAATTTGCTGAATAGCTCCTGTTGCACTTGCTGCTGTAATCATCAGAACTCCTGTTCTTCTCAGCTTTTCATTATTAATCAAAAGACCCGTTACATACACAGCACCCGTAATACCATAATTGATCTGTGGACTCCCAAAATACCACCCGAATTTTTTTAAAACATTAGGCACATTTTCCCTATTTCTGATAAAGGCACGGCTGATGTCTTCATCTGCAAGGTATATCATTCCTACAGTAGCAACAGTAGCTCCTAATCTAATATAATCTTTCTTCTCCCAGGATAAAGGACGCGTAAAAGCATTCCCAAAACCTCCCGCCATTGTCACAAGATCATATTTAAAATGTCCCCAAATATCATTTTTCCTGTTCCTATTCTTTGTGAAAGAATACTGTGGATCAGTTTCATCCAAATGTAAAAGTGATATCGAATCTTTGTCTGCAATAAGACTGTCAGAAGCATTATTAACAATGAGACTGTCCTGTTGGGCAAACAATGTGAAAGAAATTAATATGGCAAATACAGTAAGCGCTTTTCTTCTCTTCATAACCTAATAAAAACAAGACGCAAAACTATCTAATTAATATTATTTTATGTTAAATGAAAAGTTTTTAAAATAAATAACGATGATTAATGATTTCGATTATAATTTTAAATGCAAAAACAAATCGAATTAAAATTGCTTAAATAAATAACGGTTGGGATACGTCATCTTCTCACTTTTCCTTTCTCCTTTTACAATGATGTGAACGATATTGATCTGATCATCGAAAAGGTTGTACAGAAAACTTACCGCAGTTTCCACTTTTTTAGGTGTGGCTACAGGTTCAGATTCGAGAAATATATCTACAGATTCCTGATCTTCTTCATAACCAATATAGTTTACTTTCAAAAATTTGTTATCTGCTTTTAATTTGAAATATTCCGAACAGTATTTTTGCAGGGCCTCATTCAATTTTGCTTTGTATTTTTCATCATTAAAATGAAAAGATCCCCCATATTTTTTTCCCAATCCGTTTTCCATATCATCTAGGAAGAATCGCCCGGTCACTTCAAATGTTCTGGATTTTGAATTATAATTAATTTCCACAGAGCCTACATGATAGGGATGAAAAACTTCATCACCCGTAAAACTCTGAAATACCAAGGTTACGAATAAAAAAAATCCAAAAAAAAGCTTACCCGACATGAATTCTATTTTTACAGCAAATATAAAAAAAGCAGCAGTTATAAAAACTGCTGCTTCTGATAATAATTGATTGATGAAGATTTATTGTTTAATTACTTTTTTCGTAATTTTTGTGTTATCATCCAGTACAATGGTGAACAGATAAGTTCCTCTTACCAGTTCTGAAACATCAATTTTACCGGCATTGGTATTTACATTTACGGTTTTAACCAGTTTTCCTGATGCATCATAAATGGTTACCACTCCTTTAGAATGTCTGCCTAATGCTACATTCACAAAATCTTTTGCAGGATTCGGAGTGATATTTACTTCTGAGTTCACCTTAATATCTGCTGTTCCTAATGTAGTCCCCGTTTTCACAAAGTATCCGCCAAAGCCTGTCGTCTGGAAGCTCACTTCCCAGTATTGGTAGGTATCATTCCAGATAATATTTGTAATATCAGGTGTAATAATTGTAGCAGTTCCTCCAAAAGAAGCTACTGTACCCGTAGTACTTGTTCCTGTATATTTTTCAATAAGAAGGTTGGCTTTATTGGCAACATCTGTAGGGGAAGTAGGTAATTTCACTCCGTTGGTCAGATTATAAGCGTCAAAATCACTCTGTTTAAAGTATAAAGTTACTTTTCCGGTTGCAGTGACTGCATTCGTATCCGGATTTATTTCATATCTTCTTGCAACATAGTTTGGCTGTGCATTATCTACCCATACCTTTGATGTTGTATTTCCTGTTACAGTACTCGCAGTTTCTTTTTCAACTCTGGAGATAAGCTGGCAGGCATTGGTAAAATAGTTATACCCATTGGCTACTGTGCTTGCTTTAGTTTGATTGGATGTTGCTAAGTTCTTCACTTCAGCAACATTCTCATAGACTACAGCTCTCATTTTGAGATCGAATGTTCTGGAAGTCCATGTTGTACCATCTGTAGACGTCTTGGATCTGTTGTTGACTACTGCATTCTCAGCTTTCACGGCAATTCTTCCCCCTAAACCGTTTACGACAACATAAAATTCTTTTCCGGTTACCATTTGTACATTCAGATCCGAAAGATTCACGTAATTCCAGGTAAATCTCTGCACATTATTTAGCCATGAGGTAATTGTTTTAGTGGCTATAATATCTCCGGGATTTCCATTCGCATCCACTTTTCTGATTTGAATATCTACCGGAATGTCAGAAGGAAGCGAAGTTCCTGTTAATAATGAAAATCCTCCCAATTTTCCTGTCAGGGTTGGTGTATATCTGACAGCAAGGGCTATATTATCAAAATAATAATTAGATTCTGTATTGGCAATAATATAAGGTTCATCATACCCTACCGTCTCAAAATTAGATTTTACACATCCCAGCTCATCAGTCACTGCCTTGTAAATGTCCAGTTTACCATATCCCCATCTCATGTTGGGTACAGTTCCCGTTGCTCCGTCCATTCTTGCATTAGAGGTAAGGCGTGTTTTTACCTGGGCTGCAGTTAATGCCGGATTGGCCTGCAGCAATAATCCTACAGCTCCTGCTACACCGGGTGAAGACATACTTGTTCCCTGGTTTTTTACATAATAATTGGTTCCTGCAATAATATCTGTAGTACCAGGAGCAGAATCACCTGATCTTGATGAAATCACATTCTGGCCAGAAGCAGCAATATCAGGTTTTTGAAAACCATCTGTTCTTGGTCCCTGTCCGCTAAATGAAGATATAGACTCCTGCGGAGTAAGTGTGAAATAGCCGCTTGTTCCACTATACCAGCTGGCTCTTCCCATGTATGAAGCTACTGTAATCGCATTGGAAGCATTCCCTGGACTTCCTACAATATATTCATTATCCCCGTTTTGCAATGTGGTTTGCACTCCCTGGCTGTACAGCCAGCCATGGGTTGTTATTTGCTGCGCTCCATTATTGGTAATTTCCAATGTATAATTTCCCTGAACATTGGTCGTTCCGGAGGTTCTGGTTACGACTAACTGTACGTATCTTTTGTTGTTATCATTTCCCCAATAGTTATACATAGTTGCTGTAAGGCCTCCTCCCAATATGGTGTGCGCGGTAGTCGTACTTATATTCTGTGTATATTGTTGTCCATCGGGAGTAGTCAGTTTTGCTGTAACAGCGGTATTATCATTGGCATACATAATGAATGAAAACACTGAAGTTGCGGAAGTATTGCTTGCTACTGTAAAGTTATACGTCTGTGCCGCACCAGCTGCAATATCCACTTTTCTGTGAAGGTTAGCTCCGTAATCATTTCCGGCAGAAATAACCACCACTCTACCAGGTCCTGATGCTGTAAAATTATTAACAGCCACTTCATGACTGGATGTTCCGTCATGAGCCGTTCCCTGGCCGCCAATACTCATATTGACAACGATAGGTTTATTAAGTGCCGTTGCTACGTTTTTGAAATAGGTTAAGGCATTAATGGTATTTGTTGTAGGAAAAGAACCATTCCCCCCTTTTACAAATACAATATCTGCATCAGATGAAAATCCTTTATGCCTTTTATCTGTAAAAGCTGCACCATTTCCAGCAGCTGTACCTGAAACATGGGTTCCATGTCCGTTGGTATCATTTTCACGAACAAATCCTACCGGCGTTCCATCCAGCTCATCTTCAATCTGTGCTCTTGTATATTCTACACCTGTTGAAAATCCTGTAGGAGTAGTTTCTCCAGATTGTGCCGTTAATGTCTGATCCCAGATCGAAACAATTCTGCTTTTGGTCTGGTCATTAGCTTTTCTGAAGTCCGGATGTTTCCAGTCTATTCCACTGTCATAAATTCCTACCAAAACACCGGTGCCATTATAAACCGTATTATTGAAAACTCCATCCTGCAAAAGGCTTGCTCCGGACTGGGCTCTGCTCACATCATTATGAAGCTCATCAAATGCCGGCCCCATTACAGATGTTACATACGGAAGCTGCACAAGTCTTTCAATATCTTCAATGGTAACTAAAGCGGTAGAAAAGGCTGGCAGCTGGCTCTGAATAATGAAACCGTCTGCTTTCAGTTTTTCCGGCTCTTTAGTATAAATAATACATGAATACATTGTTTGTGCTCCTTTTGAAGTCACCACCAGATGTTGATCAAGTTTCATATCCGGGCGTTCAAGTTCTTTAACCGCTCTCCCATTGGCAATACTTTCTTTATTTTTCAATAAAATGTCAAATCGGGAGTCCAGTTTCTGTACCTGCCCGTAAAAAGCATAGGAATACAATCCTAAAAAGGCTGCTGTTGCATTTCTCAGAAGCTTCGATCCTCCGTGTGAAATGCTTACTTTTGTAAAAAATAATTTTTTAATATCCATATTTCATTTTTAAGCAATACAATTATACAATTTTTATTTAAATCAAAAATAAGATCAACAATTAACAAACAAAAAGCGTAAAAACTAAATCAAATAACAAAATTAATAACATTTTAACAAAATATTTAAAATATAAATTTTTTAACCAAAATGCAGGATTTTCTTTTTTATTTAAACCTTGGATGGGAACATATCATTTCTTTGGATGCCTTAGATCATCAGCTATTTGTTCTGGCTTTAATTGCTGTTTATTCTTACAGTGACTGGAAAAAAATACTGATCCTTGTCACCGCATTTACAATCGGACATTCCATTACGTTAGCTTTAAGTATTCTGGATGTCTTCAGAGTTCCGTCTGACTGGGTTGAGTTTTTAATTCCTCTAACGATTGTCCTGACATCATTGGATAATATCATTATGAAAAATCAGAAACAGACCTTGATGAGGGCCAATTACTACCTTGCTCTGATCTTTGGCCTGGTCCATGGAATGGGATTTGCCAATACTGCAAGAGTAATGATAGCGAAAAGTCAAAGTATTGCTTTACCTCTGCTGGGATTCAATATTGGTTTGGAACTTGGGCAGATTGTAATTGTTGCTGCCATCTTACTCCTCCTGTTTATTTCACTCAATCTTTTCAAAGTGAATAAAAAAGACTGGATACTCTTCGTTTCTTCCGGGGTATTTGCTTTATCCTTAAAAATGACTTTGGAAAGAATTCCTTTTTAAAAGTTAAATATTTTCATTATTTCAAGAGCTTATTACTATCTTTGATCATCAATAAATCATTTCGGTTATGAAACTAAAAGTTATTATACTTTCATTTTCTGTATTTGCATATACAGGTTTCACCGCACAAAATATTCAGAATAACCCGGGCAGCAACCATGGCAACAAGTTTGAACAACTGGGAACAATTCTTCCAACACCCAACATTTACAGAACGGCTTCAGGAGCTCCGGGACACGGATACTGGCAAAACAGAGCCGACTATAACATTACTGCCTATCTGGATGAGGATAAAAGAAATCTGAAAGGTTCAGAAACGGTGACTTACTACAACAATTCTCCTGATGATCTGGATTATATTTGGCTGCAGCTAGATGAAAACGAACATTCAAGCATCAGAAATGCCGGGTATGATACTTCATCCGTTCTTCGTCCTTCAACGACCGACCAACAGCTTAAGGCAACTGAACTTCCAGTAAAAGATAATGGTTACGGCGTGAGTCTTGAAAAAGTAACAGATGCTTCAGGTAGTGCTTTGAAGTATACGGTCAACAAAACCATGATGCGTATCGATCTTCCTAAAGTTTTGAAAAAGGGTGAAAAATTCGTTTTCAAAGTAGACTGGAACTACAATATCTCCAACAGAATGAAAATGGGAGGCCGTGGCGGTTACGAAAACTTCCCTGAAGACGGAAACGATCTGTATACGATGACCCAATGGTATCCCAGAATGTGTGTATACAGTGACTTCCAGGGCTGGCAAAACCATCAGTTTACCGGAAGAGGTGAATTTGCACTGGTTTTCGGAGATTTTAAAGTTTCAATGAATGTTCCTTCCGATCATATTGTAGGCGGAACCGGAGAATGTAAAAATTACGATCAGGTATTAACGCCTGATCAGCTGTCAAGATATAGAAAAGCTGAAAATGCCTCTGAACCTATCGAAATCGTAACATTGGATGAAGCTAAGAAAGCAGAAAAAAATCATTCAAAACAAAGAAAAACATGGATTTTTGAAGCGAAGGATGTTCGTGATTTTGCATGGACTTCTTCGAGAAAATTTGTCTGGGACGGAATGCGTGTAACAATTCCTGAAAACAATAATAAAGTAATGGCAATGAGTTTCTATCCAAAAGAATCTTACGGTCTTTACAGAAAGTTTTCCACAAAAGCGGTTGCTCATACCATTAAAACCTATTCAGAATTTACCATTCCTTATCCATATCCTGTAGCGCAGTCTGTAGAAGCTGCCAACGGGATGGAATATCCGATGATCTGTTTCAATTTCGGAAGAACTGAGAAAGACGGAACGTATTCGGAAGGGACCAAAAACGGAATGCTTGGAGTAATTATTCATGAAGTGGGGCACAACTTCTTCCCAATGATCATCAATTCTGATGAAAGACAGTGGGCATGGATGGATGAAGGTCTGAACACGTTTACAGAATATCTTACTGAAGAAAAATGGGATAATAAATTTCCTTCCAAAAGAGGACCGGCCTGGACGATCGTAGATTATATGAAACTACCGAAAGATCAGCTGGAGCCTATCATGAGCAACTCTGAAAATATTGTTCAATATGGCCCGAACGCGTATTCAAAACCTGCAACAGGATTGAATATTCTTCGTGAAACGATCATGGGAAGAGAGCTTTTCGACAAAGCTTTTAAAACATATGCTAAAAGATGGGCTTTTAAACATCCTGAACCTGCAGATTTATTCCGTACAATGGAAGATGCCAGTGGTGAAGATCTTGACTGGTTCTGGAGAGGCTGGTTCTACGGTACAGATCCTGTAGATATTGCTATTGATAAAGTAACGGTAGTCGTTCCCAATCTGGAGACCGATCCTAAAGCTGCTGCTGAAGTGAAATATCAGGTTGAAAAACCATTGGTGAACAGTTTTGAAGATCTTTCAAAAATCAGAAACAGAGAAGATAAGAATATTAAATTCTATGTGGATACTGACAAAGCTGCACAGGATTTCTATTATAAATATGACAGAGGCCAGGAAAAGGTAGACAATAACAAGGAATATGTCATCAAAACAGAGGCTGGTCTTCCTTTAGATGCAAAGGATAAAGAGAAGTTCAAAAATATTACAGGATATCAGATCGATTTTGTAAACAAAGGCGGACTGGTAATGCCTATCATTCTTGAGTTCACTTTTGAGGATGGTTCCAAAGTGTATGATAAATCTGCAGCACAGATCTGGAGACTGAATGAGCAAAAGGTTTCCAAGACGTATTATTTTGAAAAGAAAGTAAAATCTATTCAGCTTGATCCAATGAGAGAAACTGCTGATATTGATACCACGAATAATCTCTGGAGCAGCACCGGATCCGGTACTGAAACTTCAAAATTCCAACTCTTTAAACAAAAACAGGAAGGAGGACCTGTGAGAGGTGGCTCAACCGGAAAGGTGAATCCAATGCAGGCCGCAGGAAAGAGTTAAAAACCAAAAAGTTGTAACTTTTAACAAATACAGCACTACTTATTATTAAAAAGATCATGAGAGCTATTCTTTTCCTTTTAATACTAAGTAGTGCTAATTTTTTTTCCCAGAACCTGCTTACTCCACAAAATGCAGACATTAATCCGAAATTAATACAGGATGAAACGTATGAAGCGCTATGGTTTACAGAAAATGCCGGAACAAAAATCGAAATAGGCAGCATTACAACAGAAAACAAAAAACTGAACAAAACAGATCTCCTGATCAGAACAACTGTAAAACTGAAACAGGCTCCTGATGCAAAATGGACAGATTCTACCCTTGTGAAAATATCGGACTTCGCACCCATTTATCATTCCTCTTACAACTTGAACAGAGATATGGTTATCAAGTCCGGAAAAGATAAAGCCACCGGATATTATCTTGATAAAAAAACGCAGAAAAAAGATGTTATTGATATCTCTGTAGCTCATTATTTTGACAGCAGCAGCTATGCAATGCTCATAAGATATCTTCCTTTAAAAGAAAATTACACCGCTGAGATTTCTATTTTCGATTACAACCCAAAATCTGAGAAAAAAGGAATGATGAAAGCCTACATTCTGGATACTCAAAAAACAGAATATAAAGGAAAACCGGTTTGGGTAGTTAAAACAAATGATGATATCAGTAACAAAAGTACGACTACCACCTATTATATTGATGCTGCAACAAGAAAAATTGTAAAGCAGGATATGGATATGGCAGGAAGAAAAATGTCTTTGGAAACAACTCAATAAATTACTGAATATCAAACACCAACACCTATTTCTAGTCTACAAAAAATATAACAATCTGACTTAAAATTCTTTATATTTGAATCACCATAAACACCAAATGTCAAAAACCTGATTGACAATAAATGTTCAGGACTTAAAAAAACAAAATATTACTTATGAAAAATGCCAAATTACTAAGCAGAGATGCTCAGAAAACAATTAATGGCGGAATTGCTGCCAGACTTGTATGTTGCGAACGCGACGATAACGGAAAATGTACTTTATGGATCGGACCGGGACAAAACTGTCCTTAGTTCTAACATCTGATAACAATTTTGAATAAAGCCGGAAGTTTCCGGCTTTCTCTTTTTATATTCTCAACCTTTGTATTGTTTATTATACTATTGAATAAAAAACCGTTAACAACTGGTAATCAAAATTTTATTTAAAAAAAATAGCAATAATATATATCACATAATAAGGAAAAATAGTATATTTGAACCACTTCTTTTACACCAAATGTCAAAATCCTGATTGACTTTAAATGCTCAGGACGTACCAATCAAAATATTACTAACTATGAAAAACGCTAAATTATTAAGCAGAGATGCTCAGAAATCAATCAATGGCGGAGCAGCAGGACGCATTTGCTGTGAGTACAATTACAAAGGACAGTGTATCCTTTGGATCGGACCGGGACAATATTGCCCATAGTTCTGTCATCTGATAACAATTTTGAATAAAGCCGGAAATTTCCGGTTTTATTTTTTAGCTTAAATGCGTTTTTAAATTCTTTTTATACGTTCTCCCCAATGGAAGTTCTTCCCCATTTTTCAGGAAAACATGACCGGAATTATAAGAATTGATATGATCCGATAGGACGATATAAGACTTATGAATTCTGATAAATCCGAAATGCTGAAACTTTTCTTCAAAATTTGACATTCTCTCCAAAATCATATATTTTTTCAAAGGGGTCATCAGTACAATATATTCCCCGAATCCCTGTATCCAGAGAATATCTTTGAGAAAAACCTTGTTCATCACATAATTGGATTTGAACATAATAAAGTCTTCCTGCTGTTTACTGCCAGCCGAACTTTTAAACTGAACAAAATCCCTTGCTTTATTGACCGCTTTTTTAAAAGTATCAAAATCTACAGGCTTGATAAGATAATGAACAACATCCAGCTCAAATGCTTTCACTGCATATTTTGTTTCCAACGTAAGGAAAATGCACAGCGGCGGGTCAGGAAGCTGCTCCAAAAGCTCTACGCCATTGATGCCAGGCATATTGATATCGAAAACAACCAGATCCACTTTGTTTGCTTTCAGGAAAGCCAGTGCTTCTTCCGGTTTCTGAAATGAAGCCAGCAATTCAACATCATCAAGCTGACCGCAATATTGTTTTACAAGTTGCAGCGCAGGATATTCATCATCTACATTAACGATAGTCAGGTTAGCCATTGATAGTAATTGTTAAAGCAATTTTATATTGATCATTTTCTTTCGGCCCGGAATAAAATTCATACTGATCAGGATAAAATTTTTCCAATATATGAATAATTGCATCATTACCCAATCCGTGATAATTAGATTCAGCTGCATGAATTCTATCTTTCCCTACAGAATTTATAATTTCAAAATACAGTTCAGAGCGCTCAATATTACAGAATAATTTTATAAAACCATAAGCATCCTCTCCTATTGCTGAGTGTTTTAAAGCATTTTCAAATAAAGTAAGAAGTATAGCAGACGGAATTTCAGCAATGTCAAATTCTTCCTGCTCTTCAATATCCATGACAATATCAAGCTGGTTATTATACTTAAGCTGATATAAAGCTGCAAGCGCTTTCAAGGAAGCAAATTCCTGAGAAACGGTTACTTTTTCTTTTCCGCTGTCATAAATAATATACTTCAAAAGTTTACTCAACTGCAAAATAGAATCTGAAGTCTTCTCCGAATGGGTAAAACTGTTCGCGTAAATATTATTAAGAGTATTCAATAAAAAATGAGGATTCAGTTTAGACTTCAGCAAATCAAGATAAAGTTGATCTTTCTCTTCTCCAAGGCTGATCACATCCTGCTCTATTAAAAATTTGTCTTTGGTAATCCCCAAAAAAGCTCCCACCAGAATGATGATCCCCTGCGAGATGTACACATTATAAAGAAAACCTACATGAAAACCTTTTCCACTGAAATCCATCTGAAAAACGGCAGGTTCCCACAAAATTCTGAAAAGACTGGACACCAAAAAGCAGATTAAAGCATAAAGGATAAACTCCGGGTACTTATTGGATAAATAAAATCGGGGAACAAGATAATAGTACACCAGATAATAAATCCCAACATTGAAAATTGTATTCAAAATAATGCTTATCACCAATTGAATTGAATCCAGGAAGTAGTTTTCGGTGAAATAAGTCATCAAAATGAAGATAATAAGGAAAAAAACATGCTGAAACCTCAACAAAAATTTCCAACGGTACGTCATAAGGCTTTCCAGAATCTTACCACTAAATAAAATCCTGATAATCAATAATATAATAATAAAATTAATGATTAAAAACATAGTCCATACCTTATTTTGAAACGCATCAAATATAATATCTTTTTGTCTCAAAATGCAGTTCGTTGAGAAAAACTGTCATTGATTGAAAAAATCCAGCCCCGCTCTTTCGAATAAATATATTTGAGAAACCGCAATATTAATCAAATATTACATGAAACTTAATATACAATTAACGCTTATTTTATCATTTTGTTTGATAAATGGCCTCTTACACAGTCAGAGCAAAGACAATTACAATATGTGGTTTCAGTACCTGATGTCAGCGAAGATTACAGACAAAAGTACTTTAACTGCACTTACTCAGTACCGTTCCTTCGATTTGGCTTACGATACAAGACTTTTTCTGGTGAATGCTTATGTAGATTATGAAGTGGTTGAGAATATAAAACCTGCTGTAGGAGCTATGTTTTTGATCCTTGAATCTTATAATGCTGATGATTCCAAAAAAATAAGATATGAAAAAAGACCTTTTCAACAGGTAACCGCTGATTATTATATTGGCAGAACATCAATCTCCAACCGTCTTAGAGTAGAGGAACGTTTTATCAGCAACCCTGATGAGTTTGAGGTAAGAATCCGTTATCTGATCTCTGTCAGAATTCCTTTCAATAAAAAAGGAGAAAAAGAAAAGCTCTACGGTATTCTTAAAAATGAAATAAGAATGAATGTTGATAAGCTAGAACCTTTCGACAGCAATCGTATTACTGCAGGTCTTGGAATAAAACTAGGAAAAAATTCTGCTTTGGAGCTTGCCTTTATCAATCAGCTGGAAACCGGAAAAACAAGTAATTACGGGTTTATAGGTTTCAGAAACAATTTTGACTGGAGAAAAAAGAAACAATAACCTCATTAATATTTACAACATACTATGCTTACATTTCTTGGTTTTTTAATGATTTTCATCTTCATGATTCTCATCATGAACAAAAAGATGACTCCGCTTACCGCTTTGGTACTTGTACCTGTACTTATCGCTGTAGTTGCAGGTTTCGGGCCTGATCTGGGGAAAATGATGAAAGAAGGAGTAAAAGAAATAGCACTTACGGGGGTTATGCTGATTTTTGCCATCCTATACTTCAGTCTAATGATTGATACAGGACTTTTTGAACCTCTTGTGAATGCCATATTAAAGGCTGTAGGAGATAATCCTGTAAAAACAACCATCGGAACCGCCCTTCTCACCACTTTAGTTTCCTTAGACGGCGATGGCTCTTCCACTTATATTATTGTAGTGGCAGCATTACTCCCGCTTTATAAAAAACAGGGGATGAATCCTTTGGTTCTGACCTGTATTATCATGTTAGCTGGCGGCATTATGAATATTTTACCATGGGGAGGGCCTACGGCAAGAGTAATGAGTTCTCTTAAATTGGGGCATACAGAAATATTTGTTCCTATGATTCCGGTAATGCTGGTCGGACTGGTCTGGGTATTCTTTGTTGCTTATATTTTAGGAGTACGGGAGAAAAAAAGAATAAGCAAGCACGGAAAATATACAAAATACAGCGGACAGGATATTGCCGGAGAGAATGATCCGGCATTAAGACGTCCCAAGCTTATTATTATCAATCTTATCCTGACAATTATCCTTCTTTGCGTGATGATTCTTGATATTATTCCTTTGGGAATTGCCTTTATGATTGCTTTCTGCATAGCTTCCTTAATTAATTATCCGAAACTGAAAGACCAGCAGAAAATCATTTCAAAACATGCAGGAAATGCTTTATCTGTAGCGGGAATGATCTTCGGAGCAGGAATTTTCACAGGAATCCTGAATGGTACAGGAATTATGAATGCTATGGGAAACAGTATTATCAGTATCATTCCTAAAACCTGGGGTGGCTATCTGAATGTAATCACTGCCATATTCAGTGTACCGCTTACCTTTTTCCTGACTAATGATGCTTATTATTTTGGAATATTACCTGTAATTACAGCTACCGGCAGCCAGTTGAATATTCCTCCTGATATTTTGGGACGCGCCAGTCTTGTGGGGCAGGCCTCTCATTTATTAAGCCCTTTGGTTCCTTCCACTTATCTGCTCGTTTCACTGGCAGGTGTTGAATTCTCCGATCACCTGAAATTCACTTTAAAATGGGCCATAGGATCATCAATTGTAATGTTGCTGAGTGCATTGGTTCTTGGTATTATATAAGGTTATATCTTTGAATTTTGTAATCTTATCATATAAAAAAACGGATGATGAAACCTTTTAAGCAAAAAACATTTACGGACTCCTATTTAAGAAACCTTACCCTTTATGTGTTCACGGCTATTATCTGTGGAGCATTAACAGGGTATTATTTTCCGGAAGTCAGTAAACATCTGGAAACGGTAAGCAATTACTTTTTCATGCTTCTTGAGGTTTTGATTATTCCGGTTATTTTCATTGCAGTAACGTATGGGGTAAGCTATATTTTCAGTACTAAAAATGCTTTAAAGATTGTAAGCCAAATGGTGATCTATTTCTTAATCATCACTTCCATCAGTATTTTATTGGGGATAGGTTCCGGACTTCTTTTAAAACCGGGAGCCGATACGGGAATTATTATTTCTTCCCACAAAGCACTTCCCGAAAGGTTTTTAGCAAAGACTACAAACCCTCTGCACATCAGCAATTATGTACTTTTTCTTTTAATATCAATATCTGCAGGAGTACTGCTTGGCCTTTCAAAGAAAAAGGATAACATTCTTAAAGGTTTAGACGCCGGAAGAAATTTATTTTTTAAACTCATCAAATATGTTTATATATTTCTTCCGATAGTCATTTTCTGTAATATTGCTTATGGCATTTCAGTATATGGAATTAATACTCTGTTGCCATTAAGTAAAATTGTTGCCACAGTATACCTTACGAGTGTATTTTTTATTTTCGGGATATTGGGCGTTATCACAGCTTACTTTAAAATTAACCTTTGGGATTTTTTGATCAGCATCAAAGAAGAAATTATTCTGGTGGTAGCCACGTCTTCTTCCAAAACAGCATTCCCGGTGATTTTTGATAAAATGGAATCACAGGGGTATGATCGGAAAATTCTTCGTCTTATCATTCCTCTCGGATACAATTTTAATCTGGCGGGAGCTTGCATCTACCTTTCAATTTCATGTATATTTCTTATCCAGTTTTATAATATTCAACTTACCTTAAAAGATTATTTCTGGCTTTTCATAACCATTTCAATTGCTTCTAAAACTGCTTCAGGAGTACCCGGATCAGGCTTCCTTGCCCTGATGTTTACCTTAAGCCGGTTTGGGAAAATCCCTACTACAGATCTTGCCCTTTTATACAGTGTAGACCGCTTTATGAATGAAGCCAGATCTGTTACTAATTTCATAGGCATTACCGTTTCTGCTGCCATTATTTCAAAACTTAACCAAAATACTATTTCTTTAAAAAATGATGTTTCCTGATTTTACACAACTATTAAATGACATATTACAAAACCCTGCAAAATCTATCGCCATTATCGGCAATCTTATTCTTATTGAAAGTCTGCTTTCCGTAGACAATGCCGCCGTATTGGCAACTATCGTAATGGATCTTCCGGAGCATCAAAGAAAGAGAGCTTTAAAATACGGAATCCTTGGAGCTTACGTATTTCGCGGACTGGCTCTTATTTTTGCATCCGTCCTGATTTCCGTATGGTGGCTGAAACCACTGGGAGGAGTATACCTGCTCTATATTTCTTTTGACTGGTTGATCAAAAAAATAAAAAACACAAATGATGAAGAAAATCCAGAGGAAAATCCTGATAAAGAATCCAGCTGGCTGTATAAAAATTCAATCGGGCTGTTTGGACAGTTCTGGGCAACCGTTGCTATTGTAGAAGTAATGGATCTTGCTTTTTCTATTGATAATGTTTTTGCTGCCGTAGCCTTTTCAGACAATTTACTTTTAATTACCCTTGGCGTCTTTATAGGAATTTTAGCGATGAGATTTATTGCACAGTGGTTTGTCCGTCTGATGCAGATATTTCCTTTTCTGGAAACAGCAGCGTTTATTGTGATTGCTATTTTAGGAATTAAACTAAGCTTGTCGTTATATGAGCACTTCTACCCTGCTACAGCTTTTGCTCAGTTTTTAGCCAGTCATACAATGGAAATTCTAGTTTCCGCCATTACCGTTCTTTTGTTTGTAGTTCCCGTAGCTACCAGCTATCTCTTCGGATTTCCAGTCCGCAAAAAATAATTTTTCTGCCAAATTTTCACATTCGGAAATAAAAGTCTGCCATTTCAGCCACCGGTGTCTCATGGCATACATTTAGAGAATTATTACACAGAAATAATTAATAAATAAACATATTATGTCAGTAAACTTTAAACCATTAGCAGACAGAGTTCTAGTAGAACCTATTGCTGCAGAAACTAAAACAGCTTCAGGTATTATTATCCCGGACACTGCAAAGGAAAAGCCGCAAGAAGGTACTGTAGTGGCAGTAGGTCCTGGTAAAAAAGATGAGCCAACAACTGTTCAGGTAGGTGACAAAGTTCTTTATGGAAAATATTCAGGTGCTGAATTGAAGTTGGAAGGTAAAGATTACTTAATCGTAAGAGAAGCTGATTTATTAGGAATTATTGGCTAAGCTTCAGACTATTGGCTTCTGGCAAATGGCTTTTCTGTGTTGAAATTAATTCATGAGAGATTTTAAAAAATTTGAGGTGTGGCAATTAAGTCATCAGTTGACTTTAAAAATCTATACTTCAACCAGAAGTTTTCCAAAAGAGGAAATTTTTGGACTTACCTCTCAAATCAGAAGATCATTTGCCTCTATAGGATATAATATTTCTGAAGGAAGCGGTAGAAATTCGGATAAAGAATTTGCCAATTTCATCAATATTGCATTAGGATCCTCTAATGAAGCCGAAAACCAATTAATTCTTGCTAAAGATTTAGGATACATTCATGAAAATGAGTATCAAGATACTTTAGAGGAACTAACAATACTAAAAAAGAAGCTTGTCACCCTATGGAACAGGCTCAATGGAAATTAAAAATTAAAGTTAAACACGCGAATTGCAAAAGCTAAAAGCAAAAAGCAAGTCGCCAAAAGCTAAACAAACATGGCAAAAGAAATAAAATTCGATATTGAATCAAGAGACGCTTTAAAGAGAGGTGTAGATGCATTGGCTAATGCAGTAAAGGTAACTTTAGGTCCTAAAGGAAGAAACGTAGTTATCGAAAAATCTTTCGGTGCTCCGCACGTAACTAAGGATGGTGTGTCTGTTGCAAAAGAAATCGAACTTGAAGACAGAGTAGAAAATATGGGAGCGCAAATGGTAAAAGAAGTAGCTTCCAAAACTAATGATATCGCAGGAGACGGTACTACTACCGCTACTGTATTGGCACAGGCTATCGTAAGAGAAGGTCTTAAGAACGTAGCTGCAGGTGCTAACCCAATGGATCTTAAAAGAGGAATCGACAAAGCAGTAACTGCAGTTGTTGAAAACTTAAAAACTCAGTCTCAGACTGTTGGAGATTCTACAGAAATGGTAAAACAAGTTGCTTCTGTATCTGCTAACAACGACGAAACTATCGGTGCTTTGATCGCTGAAGCTTTCGGAAAAGTTGGAAAAGAAGGAGTAATCACTGTAGAAGAAGCTAAAGGTATCGATACAACGGTAGACGTTGTAGAAGGTATGCAGTTCGACAGAGGATACCAGTCACCTTACTTCGTGACTAACCCTGAGAAAATGTTAGCTGAACTAGAAAACCCATACATCCTTTTAGTAGAGAAGAAAATCTCTTCAATGAAAGAATTACTTCCAGTTCTTGAGCCAATTGCACAAGGTGGTAAGTCTCTATTGATCATCTCTGAAGAAGTTGAAGGTGAAGCTTTAGCTACTTTGGTAGTAAACAAACTAAGAGGTTCTCTTAAAATTGCTGCTGTAAAAGCTCCAGGATTTGGGGACAGAAGAAAAGCAATGTTAGAAGATATCGCAATCCTTACAGGTGGACAGGTGATTTCTGAAGAGCAAGGTTTCACTATGGAAAACATCTCTTTAGATATGCTTGGAACTGCTGAGAAAGTAACAATCGACAAAGACAACACTACAGTTGTAAACGGTGGTGGTGACGAAGCGAAAATCAAAGGAAGAGTATCTCAGATCAAAGCTCAGATGGAAACTTCTACTTCTGATTATGATAAAGAAAAACTTCAGGAAAGACTGGCTAAGTTAGCTGGTGGTGTTGCTGTACTTTATGTAGGTGCTGCTTCTGAAGTTGAAATGAAAGAGAAAAAAGACAGAGTAGATGATGCATTACACGCTACAAGAGCGGCTGTAGAAGAAGGTATCGTTGCAGGAGGTGGTGTTGCTTTAGTAAGAGCAATCTCAGCTTTGGAAAACCTTACAGGAATCAATTCTGATGAAACTACAGGGATCAAAATCGTGAAAAGAGCAATCGAAGAGCCATTAAGACAAATCGTTGCTAACGCAGGTGGTGAAGGTTCTGTAATTGTTGCTAAAGTAGCAGAAGGAACAGGAGACTTCGGATACAATGCGAAAACTGACGAGTATGTTCACATGCTTGAAGCAGGTATCATTGACCCAACTAAAGTAACAAGAGTTGCCCTTGAAAATGCAGCTTCTGTATCTGGAATGCTTCTTACCACTGAATGTGTAATCACTGAAGTAAAGAGCGCTGAACCAGCTATGCCAATGGGTGGTGGAATGCCAGGAATGATGTAACGGTCAGCGACCGAAGCAAATTAATATATTAACCGTTCTACTTTTGTAGAGCGGTTTTTTTATGTATCAACTGTTTGAAAAAGAAAAGTCTCACATGAGCAAGAAAGTATTTTCCAATTATTTTATTTCACAACTAGTGGAAATACTTAAATTCATTTTGGGTAATAAATACGGTATTTTCAACGTTTACATTCGTTTAATTTTACAAAAATAAAAATTCCCAAACAAACATTCTTTTCTTAAACAGGTATACCGAAAACTGTATAGAGTAGGTAAAATAGTAAAACACAATTATTATGGCAGGAGATAATGACAGAATACACGGCTACAATCCCATTTATCGTGTACAAAAACCCGTTAATTTTCACTCTTTTGATCTTGACAGTAAGAACAAACCCACAAACTTTATCTATCAAAAAGTAACCATTGATGGGCCTGGTGCTCCAGTTGATGATCATCAGGGACATATTGTTCCCCAAAGGACCCTTAATATTGTCTTGAATCCTCTGATGGAGAATATGGCAAAAAGTTGCAAAAATTTACACGATGTTGAAAATTTTATAAAAAATTCATGGATGCAGCTTGTCTATGATTATGGAAAAAAAATTGGGGCACCCATGTTTGATTTTGACGACAGCGATCCGGAGACTAAAGTAGGTGGTTTTTTCTCCATTGTAACCTGGAATCCGGTGAATATCTGCCGGGCTCCGGAGGATAAAAAAAGAAATGGTGTTCCTGGTAATACTATTGATACCCAGGTTGAGCAATATCTTGCTGCTCATAAGGATCAGCAAGGCGTTAATGTAGCGTGGCTTTCAAGTTTGCAAACGCTGATGAAAGATGATAAAAATAAGGATAAAATAACAGATTATATTGCGAAATGCTCTGACACTCTATCAGGACAGCTAACTAAAGGGATTGGCTATTATTCATTTCCCTGGAAATACACCAATAATATTTTAAATCCTATATAGATCAATACCAGGAATGATATAACG
Source organism: Chryseobacterium sp. D764 (assembly GCF_019317325.1). NCBI lineage: Bacteria > Pseudomonadati > Bacteroidota > Flavobacteriia > Flavobacteriales > Weeksellaceae > Chryseobacterium > Chryseobacterium sp. D764. The sequence goes on from NZ_CP079219.1 coordinate 2,566,278, forward strand.
GCCAGCGATCGAAGCTGATTTAACAGACTAATCGTTCTACTTTTTGTAGAGCGGTTTTTTTTGTTTGAATTATGGTTTTCCGTAAGGAAATAGTTATATTTATATTTTAACTTTAATGATTGATAAATAGATAGCTAAAACCAAAACAATATTAGGCAATTGTACATATTGTATATTGACGCGATGCATTAATTTGGATATTAGCTGCAATTTAATGAAAAGCATATGATTGAAAATTTATCTACTCATTTTATTATTATCATTCCATTGTCTATATTCCTGATTACTCTCGGAATGAAAGCAACTATTGGAAAGAGTCTGCATGAGATTTACCTATACTCATACTGCACTGGAAGTTCCTATTGATTTATTATTTATCTCTGTGGCATTAACAGTGACTTGGACATGATGGCAATGAAATTTATGAAATGAAAATCAAGTTTGGGAAAAAAGCTATAGAAAATTATAAAAATAATAAAAGCTTAATCGAATGTATTCCAGGAAATAATGAAAATCCGAATTGGATAAAGTTATTTATGGAGGATAAAAAAATTGAAATTCAATTAAAATAAATACTATAACTTTTTAATTATATACAATCACTTCTCCTTTATCTTCTTTCTATGCTTCAAACCAAAATTAATTAAGGCATTGACAACATTTTCAGTTTCTTTGGCATGTGCAGTAAGTGCATAAGAAACGGTAACAGGTTTGGTTTTATTAACCGTTCGGGTGATCAGTAAATTATCTTCCAGTTCCTGCAGCTCTTTGGACAGAACTTTTGGACTTATTCCCAGAGCTGTTTCCTTCAGATCTTTGAACCGCATGGTTTCGTAATGATACAAATTATGCAGAATACAGAATTTCCATTTGCCGCTTAATAATTCAATGGCATCTTTAAGCGCCAGTATTTTTTCTTTATTGATGTCATTTTTTTTAGTACTCATACAATAGTTACTTTCCAACAGGTAACGGATAGTAAAGGTAAAGTTTCTTTCAGATAATTTTACACTGTAAAAAATTAAAAAATGAAAATAACAATAATTGCAAACATTTCAGTTAATGGTAAAGTATTATTATCCGATCATCCACATCATCAGCTGCCACCAGAAGCAATGGAGTTTTATTTAGAATTCGCAAAAAAAGTGGGAAACCTTGTCATAGGCTTTAAAACCTTTGAAAATTTTTTAACCTTTCCACAGGAAGTCAAAGAACATTTCAACGGAATAGAAATCGTAATACTCTCTGAAAAACCTTACGTATCAAAAGACTATAAGACTGTGAAAAGTCCCGAAGAAGCTATTGAATATATGTCAGAAAAAGGCTTGCGCGAAATGGCAGTTGGCGGAGGAACAGGTGCATTTAATGCTTTTATAGACAAAGATCTGGTAACGGACATTTATTTTAATATCCATCCGTTAATCACAGGAGTTGGCGGTGTTTTAGGAAACAGCAGTGAACTGAACTCAAAATTTAAACATACAGAATATAACCTTAAAGACGGTTTCATTCAACTGCATCTAACCAAAGAAGACTGAATAGCAACGATCTAAAAAAGTGGATATAGTTTTAGATATTTTCTGAACGAAAAAAACATCCTTATATGAACCGAAAGAACCTCATCAACTTTTTCCTATCTTTAAACCACAGTTATTATCTTAAAGTCCGGTATTAAAAAATAAACCTGAATCACTGAAAGAAAATCGAACAGAACCAAACACTAAAACTCAGACTCTTGAAAACAACATTATTATTCCTTTCATTTTTGGGCTCACTGCTAGCCCATGCACAAACGCTTCAATTTAAAAATCTCGCCAATATGTCTGTAGGCAGAGGGGCTGCAACCAGTGTAATTGTGGATGATAATATCTATGTGAGCAATGGATATCAGGACAAGGGTGGCAATGCAAATTATATTGAGAAATATAATATTACGGATAATAAATGGAGTGTTCTCAATCCCACTCTGCTTTCCAAAAAATTTGCTAATTCTGAGACTTACAATAATAAAATTTATATTTTTAACGGTTGGGGAAACAGCCATCTTGAAATTGTAGACCTTGAAACCCATAAAATAACGAAGGGCGCTGTTAATCGCTCCTATACCGGAAATGCAGGTTCTGCCATCCATAACGGCAAAATATATGTGTTTGGCGGCAGCGGACTGAATGGAGTGGCAACTACCGTCTTTTCTAATAGATTCCAGTATTATGACATTGCTTCAGATACATGGCATCCGTTACCCGATATGCCCACAGCCAGAGAAGCAAGGGGCAAAATTGTGAATGACAAGCTTTATGTTATTGGTGGTTTCAACGGTACCTCATCCCGCCTGATCAATGTTTACGACCTCAACACTAATCTCTGGACCCATCAATATACGATGCCGGCTGCTATATCCGGACACTCATTAGCGGTATCCGGTAATAAGATTTTTATTGCAGGAGGGTATAATAATCAAACTTTTCTAGCCTATTTTGATACTACAACCAATACATTACATCAGCTATCATCCAATATGATTCCCAGAAGACATGCTGTATTGGAAGCATATAACAATAAACTATACATCATCGGCGGAAGTACAACGTCTCTCACCAGCTCAGCTATTAAAAGCATACAAGTGGCAGATATTAACGAAAGTGTACTCTCTGCAAATACAGCCAATGATAATGGAACATTAGAGAAAAAGGTGTATACCAATGCAGCCAAAGACGGTTTTGTAATCAGCAATAAAAACAACAGCAATCAATTTGAATACACTGTTTATTCCACAGATGGCAAGCAGATCAGTAAAGGTTTTGCCTATTATAATAAAACGATAGATTTATCAAGAGTACAGCGCGGAACTTATATTTTTAGTTATAAAGATGAGAAAGGGGTTTTGCAGCAGATTAAAATTTTCAGATAATAATAACCCACAAACATACTAAATCCGCAATAATAATCCGGAGACCAATCAATACCATGTAAACCAGAATGCAAAATATATTCTATAGATTGTATTATTCAATAAATAAAAATAAAACTTCAACATGAGAATTCTCCTCCTATTTATTTTCTTTCCCTTTCTAACTTTTGCTCAAGAAAAATTTAAGTATAAAAAAGATTTTGAGAAAATACTTAAAGAAACAAAAAATATAAAATCAGAATTTTATTATGATCATTTATTAGACAGATATAATAAAATAGATACAACACTCACAGAAAAACAAGTCCTGGCTTTATTAATTGGCTTTACAGATAATAAATTCTATAATCCGTATAAAGATATTGAATTTGGAAAAAGACTATATCAATTGAATGAAGAAAAGGAATACAAGGAAGTGATTCAACTGGGTGATGAATTTTTGATAACCCATCCTTTCGACCTGAAAACACTTTTCGAAACATCCTATGCCTATTTTAAAACAGATCATAAAGAAATAGCAGACCAATATCTCCTGAAAACAAAAATGATATTTCATGCTATGGCTTACAGCGGGCAGGGATTTAAACTGGAAGAGCCTACATTTGCATTAAACCCTACTGATGGTCAGGATTACTTAAGAAAAGGTTTTAATATGAAAATAGGGAAAATGGGATCAGGAAGAGATAAAAATGGTTATTTTTTGGATATTATTGATATTAATTTTGATAATGGCAGTACAACAAGTATGTACTTCATCATACCCCACGCAGCAAAAAAGATGTTTGAATAATTTTTTTTAAGTATTCTCAATATGGAATTTCTATACAGATTGTCGGAGAATCAAAATAATAACTAACAGAACTTGAATTAAAACGTTCAGATTAAATTATGTATTTAAAATACCCAGTCTATCTACTATTAGGTCTTATAATAGTAAGCTGCCAGAAAAAAGATGAAGTTGTAAAAAGAGATAATGAACCTTATGTTCATATTCTGCAGGGAGAAGATAATGAAATGAATGCAGCCATAGGAAATGCACAGAAGTCATTATACAAATTCAAAGAAGCAATAGAAAGCCACAATCCGGATTATTTCAATTTTGCATTGAAAGAAAGATTTACTACCCCTGATTCTGGTGGCGAACACATCTGGATAAGTGAAGTTCAATATTCTGACCATAAATTCTATGGAATTGTAGATGGAAATCCCATTTCAACAACTGAAGTAAAACTGGGAGATACTATTGAGATCAATTCTCAACAGATCACTGATTGGATGTATATTGATAAAAATATTGTAAAAGGAGCTTATACAACTAAGGTTTTAAGGAAAAGAATGTCACAAAAAGAACGAAAACAAATGGATAAAGAAAGTGGTTTTATTTTTGAAAATGAGTAAAAATATCCCTGCTTTTTAATCTTTAATTCTGTATTTAATTTTATCCACAAAACCTCCCGAAAGCAATATTTAAGGAAAAACGCAAACCCCGCCAGTCCTTATGCTGCAAAAATTTATGAAACGGAATGGATAAACGAAAAAATAAAAGTCAATACTCTGCTAGGTAATCCGAGACGCTTATTAACTTTATATGCCACTCTTTCAAAAACAAATAATATTATCTTTGATTTAGTAGGACAAGATCCCATTGGAGCAAAAGAAACTTATAAAAAAGTAAAAGAAGCAGTAGAAAAAGGAGGTTCAGCAATTGTACTCGATGGATATGATGATATGAAAAACGACTGTACAAAATACGTTGAACTGCAATGGATAAACCTATAAAATCAATAACCAAAGAAAAAATTAAACATGAAATATTGTAAACAGCTAATCTTACTTTTCTTCCTTCTTTCCCTTCTGCCCAATCACTCATTTGCTCAAACAAAAAAAGCATTTAAAATTGATTCTCTAATGAAACGGGCTAATCAAACCGGAAGCTTCAATGGTAATATTTTAGTGGCCAAAAATAATAAAGTCATTTACAAGGGGACTTTCGGTTTTACTGATGTAACAAAAACGAAAAGGCTCACCTCTGATTACAGATTTAATATAGGCTCTATTACAAAAGAATTCAGTGCTGTTGCTTTATTACAACTACAGGAGCAGGGCAAATTAAAGCTGGATGATCATGTTTCCCAATACATTCCGGAGTTACCGAAATGGGCAGATGAAGTCACCATAAAAAACTTATTACAATACACGAGCGGTATTCCCGATGTAAACTGGAAAAAAATTAAAAACGACAAAGACCTTTTTGAAGGGTTACAGCTTGTTGACTCATTAGAGTTCAAGCCAGGTACAAATTACGGTTACAACAATAACAATCTGTTTCTACGTCAGTTTATTATTGAACGGCTAACCGGAATGAGTTTTAAAACCTATGCAGAAAAATTCATTTTTAAGCCCTGCAAAATGACATCTGCTGTAATGACCGTTTTTGAAAATGAAAATAACATAGCCAAAGGATTTAATAATAATCTGGCAGCTGACAAACCAGATTTACTCATCACTGGCGGAACATACTTAACTACTGAAGATTTATTAAAATGGGTAGACTGCCTTCATTCCAGCAAAGTAATTAACGCAAATTCATTGTTTGAGTTGGGAAAGCAATTTAATCTGCCGGAAACGCAATCTGCTTTAGGCCAGGCAAAATTTAAAAACAACAAACTCATTGAACATGTACACGACGGAAGAGCCGGAAGCTATGAAGCACTCTTAGTTTCGGATCTGAATGAAAAGTTTACTATCATTTTATTAGGAAACAATCACAACGGAAAGTTATTTGAAATTTCTGATGCTATAAAAGCCATTTTGAAAAACTAAAAATATCGTCTTCTCTTAGCATAGATCCTGAATGCTTATGTTCTACAAAATAATAATATAGAAACCGTTTTGAAAATCAGAATAGTTTTCTTTTATAAAATCTACCACAAAAGGGTTATTGACAGTTAAGTTAATACTGAGTAATTTTGACTATTCAATGTTTTATTTCCAACATTCAGAAAAAAAATGACTAACCATAAAAACTTGTATTATGTTATCAAATACCGGAACCGTTTCATTCTATCTGTACCTTTTCTTTATTGTGATAGGTTTGCTATCTATTTTTATAGTCTATTATCTGATAAAAAAAGGAACTCTGGACCCTGATAAGCTTGAGAACTTTTTAATCTATTTTAAATGGGTGATCATAACTCTTTCTATCAGTACTGTCACTTTAATTGTAACGGATCTCTTTAAAGAGAGGGATCAGGATATTAAAGAACTTGAGTATTTCGATAAGTATGTAAATGATGTTAAAAATGAAGAACGTCCACTGGTAAGGCTTCAGCTGGCAAAATACCTGTCTATTGTTGCCCCAAGCGGTGAAATGAAAAAATCGTGGACCAATTATTATGATACGATTAAACGGGAGTATAAGGAGTATATAAAAGCACAAACAGATTTGAAAAAAGATTCTGCGATCAAAAATCCAACTCCGGATCAATTGAAACAAAAGGAAGAGAACCAAAGAAAGGTGGATTTATTTGAGACTCCTTTATCCAGTAACACCAATGAGAATAATACGGAATGGTTTATTATAGCAGCCGGAAATACAGATATAGATGGGGCAAATATTAATCTTGAAAAAGCGGTTAAGATTAATCATAATTCAAGTATTATTAAAAAAGGAGGTTCATTCAGAACGGTTCTTATGGGATACCCTTCAAAAGTTGAAGCTGAATCCCAATTACAAAAGGTCAGAAATGAAGTCAATCCGATGTCATATATTGTCCGAAAAGCTACCTGGTGCAATACCATTGAAAAGAGCAGCGAGTGCCTGATCTGCAAATAAAAAATATTGAAATAATTTTTCACATACCGTTCTGCTTTTTACAGAGCGGTTTTGTTTATTTTTATAAGGTAAAACCTCACCCTGAATAGCACCAATGAAAACGAGTATTTTCCCCTCTTTCATTTTTTATCCCTCTTACTTTCTCCTATATTTGTTTCAACAACGATCTGATCAATGATTACGATATAAAACCAAGCAAAATATGGCAACAAAAGAAGAATTCTGGGAAAGAAAAAAGAAATTAAATAATGATTTTTTCGTGATGGGGTCCCTTGCAAACCCGGCAACCGAAGAACAGATTACAAAGTATGAAGAAAGCACTGGTTTTATACTCAGCGAAGATATTAAAGACTTTCTGACGACATTCGGTTCCTTAATTTTTGAAGTTGAAGAAGAAATATGGAAACGTCCCAGCGAATTTGATGTTCTTCCGGCTTGGAAATTCGGATACGGCTTTTTTGTATATGGTCTTTCTCAGGATGAAGAAATGCCTTCGTGGATGAATTTTGCAGAAAAACATGCCGAGGCTCTTGAATATAAAGAAAAACCTCTGGGACAGCTATTTTTCAAACGAAGCGGAAATCTGTACAGAGCCTATACGGACAATGGAATCATAAAAATAGAGTACGACAAATATGACGAGAAAGATTATGAAGTATTTGACGGAAATATTTACGATTTTTTAATCAAAGAAATTGACAAGTTAGAAGAAGATTACAAAGAATATATCAATGAAGGAAAATCCTGACCCGAATATGAAAAAAACATTTGAATTTCTCACCCAGTTACAGAAAAACAACAATCGTGAATGGTTTGCTAAACACAAATCCGAATATGATGGCATTGTAAAAGACAACAAAATTCTTTTCACTCAGATCTATCATGAACTTCAGGAACATGATCAGCTCAAGGGAATCCATATTTTCAGGATTTACAATGACGTTCGCTTTTCCAAAGATAAGGCACCGTACAAAACCAATTTTGGGGTCGGATATTCCCGTTCGAAACCAATGTTAAGAGGTGGATATTATATTCAGATTGAACCGGGTAACAGCTTTGTTGGAGGTGGCTTTTGGGGCCCGGAAGCCAAGGATTTACTCCGTATCCGTAAAGAATTTGAAATCAGCAGTATTGAAATTGAAAAAATTATCTCTGACAAGACCTTCATAAAATATTTTGGAGAGCTCAAAGGTGATTCTGTAAAAACGGCACCACGGGGTTTTGATAAAAATCATCCGGCTATAGATTTAATCAGAAAAAAGCAATTTCTGGTGATGCGGAAGTTTACCGATAAAGAAGTTTTATCTGACAATTTTCAAAAAGAAGCACTGCAAACCTTACTTGCCATGCGTCCTTTTTTCGATTATATGAGTGAAATTCTGACAACAGATTTGAATGGAGAACCCTTGTTCTAAAATTCAGTTATAATATATTTAAAAAAATTAAACCCTTATGAAACCTTTCCCCTATTATATTTTGTGTATTAATCTCAGGATACCATTCATCAAATAAAGCTGAAACGATCAATCCGAAACAGATTCCCTCCCTTACAAATTAGTCGCTGAAAATATTCTGGGAAAAGAAAAACAGTTCCTGGGAGAAAACTGGGAAAACTGCTCCAGTATTTTTCCTCATTATTGTATAGACAGTATTCATATTGAAAACAAAGAACTGTATGTACCTTGGACTTTACCCAACAAAATAGACAAGCCCAACAAAACTGAAGTACAAAAAATTAAGCTGAAGCTTTAAAAACAACAATAACCAGCCATGAAATACTCATTCTTACTTATTTTCGCTTCCTATATATTATTGAGTTGTTCTGAGAATTCTCAGAAAACAAAATTCATGGATTTTCGAAGTTTTGCATTTCAGGCTCCTAAAGATTGGAGCAAACTGAAAATGGATGCTTATGATAGTAACGCTGGAATTATCGTCACAAAAAATAATGATTCGATTTTCTACGATTATGGACCTTATTCCTATTCATTAGAAGAAAATGTCACGATTATTAGCAGAAAAGATGTCAACGAAATTCTAACTGTGAATCCAAAGGCTGATACAACAGAATTTATTATCATTGATAAAAATTCAAATAGAGAAGATTTTGTCAAAAGTAAAATAACCTATAAAAAAATTGATGGCTACAGGGCAAAAATAGTAGAGCCCAAACAAGTGGGAAAAGGAATGACAGGAATTTATATCGACAGCCTCAAGACTGAATCAATAGGAAAAATCAGATTCAATTTATATGGTACAAATCTAGAGAAAGAAAGTCAGATAGAACTTTTACAAGCAATTCAAACATTACAATTCAGAAAATAATATTTGAAGTACATAAAAATCGGACTCTCTTTTTTGTATTTTACATCCAACTAAAAACAATCCATGAAAATAAAAATTGTTCTGCTTCTTCTATTAATCATCAACACTGTAACAGCACAAATCAAAGAGAAAATAACCATTCCGAATGGAGTTATTTATAATTATGCAGATGATAAAATAAATGAAAAGGCAAAAAAATTACTTACTGAAAGTCTTACGAATACAACCAATGATGACCTGTTTGGAAATAATTTAATCATAGGACCCACACTTTGGAAGAGGTTTAAAAATATTGAAAGCTTAAAAAGTATTCCGGATAGTGTAATTTTTCATATTGACGATATAGAAGTAGAGGGAAAAATGTCTAAGAACCTGAAGGACTCCAAAAAGATTTGGGATGAAGTAAAAAAGGAAATTTCCGGGAATTATCAGATACGAAAAGCCAACGAAGATGAATTAAAATATTACTGGTCAACCATTTCATTTGATATTGAAGAACCTTTATTTATTTTGCAGACCGAAAACCATTATTATATTATAAACTTTCTAAAGGAAAAGCTGAAGTTATTCTGGCTGGATGAGTTTCCCAATAAAAACACCTATAACAATCCTATTGACAAAGGAACATACAAAACCGAAGGAACGATCAAAACTTATAAAAATGGAAATGAAGTTTATATTACTGATAAAGGAAACAAAGAAACCAAACTGGAGAAAGTACTATTCTTGACTAGTGATCCGGAATTACAGAAAAATTCTTCTGTTGAAGATCTTCAGTCAGTTTTTGAAAAAACCAATAGAATTTTTGAAAATTTATTTAAGGACTCTAAAAAAGAAGGAAAAATAATGGTTCAATTTGAATTGGGAGAAAAGAAAAACGAAATTCAATTTGCCGTTAAGGATGATCTGGATTTAGAACTCATGAAAGAATTTGAAAAACAGGTTAATAAAGAAAAATATCCACATACAAAGAAAGATACTATAAAGTTTCAGCTGATTTATAAAGTCAATTCTTACAATGATACGGAATAAATTCTCTCCACTTTTTGTAATTTAGCCACAGAAAAACCGATAAAAAACTCATGAAATCTTATATTTTATTTTGTCTTCTTTTTATTTTTAACATCGCTGTCGGGCAGGAAAAAGAATATCAATCTATAAAAAAGGGAGATTTTCCTGAAGGTATTTATATGACGCTGGAAGATGTTCTGAATAAAAAACCGTCTTCCACTGAAGAAGTATATTTCAAAGCCTGTGAAAAATGTGATTCTCTTGATCTGCCGGAAAAGGCTTTTTTCTACTTTAAGCAAAAAAATAAAAGAGTTAAAGTTCCTCTGGCTGTTTCGCATAAAGGAGAAATGTATTTTCAGACTTACAGAAAATATACCAATAAGAAAGACAACGGATATGACCCGGACCAATATTCAAGGTTTTGTAAAGTGATCAACTATGGAAGATTCATTTATTTTGAAGAAAATATGAAAGGCTTATGGTCAAAGGCATTCTTAGGCGCATTAAGTCCTCTCACCTACTCCATCAATGGGAAAACCAAGGGAATTGTTTTAGATTTAGACAACAAAGAATTTAATATTCTGCAAAATTGTGATGATTTGAATGACTTCTTATCCAAACATGATATTCAGGAAATTCAATGTAATTCAGAAACCTATACCATTGCAGATCTGAGAGCTAAAATTGAAGAAATCAATCTGCCGTACCGCTAGGTTTACATTTACAATACATTTAAAACCGTTGTAAGAACGATTTTATTATTATAAAAACCGATGAAAAAAATACTCACTCTACTCATATTATTTCCATTTATTTTTCTGTCAGCTCAGGATAATAATGATAATATATGTAGATACTTATCTGAAGAACTTAAAGAGAAACCTTTAGAATGCATTGATAAGTCGACCATTAAAGAAAATAATGAAGTCTATCAGTTTTTCAAATGGTCTGCATTTCGAGAAAATTATTTACTCAGAATAGAAAAAACAGGACATAAATATATTCTTGTCAAAAAGAAAATATATACAAGTGAATATGATCAGAAAACAGGTGAAAAAATAGATTCAAGATTTAAAATTCTTGTACAGAAAAATTTAACCCAAAAACAATATGTACAATTCATGAAGCTATTGTCTGAAAATCATTTTTGGCTTAACAATAATTATGAAGTTCCTACTACGTGTACAGATGGAAGTGGTATAGTTATTTATGCAGTGAAAAAAAACAGTTTATTAAAAATGAGCAATGGCAACTGTGCTCCTCAAGATGAATATATGAATAATATGTATCAAAAAATCATCGAACTATTTAATGTATAGAAGAATAAAAATATCACGTTGAAAATTTTACAAATAATTGGAATTTTCCTGGTAATCGGAATTCTAAACACCCTTATTTCCGGTGAATATATAAAACTACTGAAACTTCCCAGTGGAGATGTTGCAATGATTTCTATTGGGATTATTACCATATCAGGTATTTCCTTAGCTGTCTCAACAATTCTAATTTCAATCATTAGTATTCAAAAGCAGCTCAGTCTTACAATATCCCTCCTGATCTACCATATTATTTACTTTATAACTGTTACTTATTTTGGATTAGAATGGCCGATTGCAAATTTTTCTTTTACGAATATTGATCTATTTACTATTCTCATTGGATTTACAGTATGGGGATTTACTTTTGCAACTATAAAATTTCTCCAATCAAGAAAAAAACAAACTCCATGAAATTTAAAGTTTTTTTACTAGCCCTTTTATTATTTTCCCTAAAAGTTTTAGCCTGCAAATGTAATGGAGAACCCACTTTAAAATCTTCGTTCGAAAATGCTGACATTGTATTGATTGGTGAAGTATTTGATATCTCAGAAGTACCTTCAGGATTCAAAACTGTCCAAAACATTCTAAGCATAGTCAAAATAAATAAAGTCTACAAATCAAATGACTATGGAGAGTTCTATCAGCAGACTGCTACCCTTTTCGGATCTCCGCTGCATTCCTGTGATGTTCTTTTTACCCAAAAAGGAAAATATCTGATTTTCGCCTATGAGGAAAAAGATACCGGATTGCTCCTCTCCGATCATTGTTTTGTACAAAAAAGATTAGACGAACTTTCTTCTGCAGAACTACAAGAACTGGAATCTCTAAGTTCTCAGTATAAAAAATTATCTGAAAATTCCGATACATCCAATCATGCTGAACTTACAGATTTAATTGTGGATGACTCCAATCAATCCGATAGAAAGGTCAATGAGCAAAAAATAGAAATATCATCACTTAACCAACAAAATAATAAATATAAAGTTATTATTTACATAGCCACTTTTGTGATTATTATGCTTCTGATAGCACTAATTTTGTTACGCAGAAGAACTCGACATTGACATGAATGACAGGAGATTGTTTGTTGTGAAAATCATGTGAAAACCAATTTACCTATATTATTTCAACCAACATAAAATTTTATGAACTCAACTATGAACCAAATTCAACAATATGAAAATTTCTTTCAGGAAAGTAGTCCATATTATCTTGAAAAATTAAATCTTTTTGAAAAAGGAAAAAATTCACCTTTAACTATGCTGCTTTTTTCTTTGGCGTATTCTGGTTTCTCTATAGAAGAATGTATCTGGAAGCCATATTCATTTACTCATTCTGCTTTGTTCAAGGCTGCTTTGAAAAATTTTTCTTAGCCCCAATAATTGGAGTGGAGCAAACCAAACTGGTTGGCTATATTATTACAATTTTCATGCTTATTATTGTAGGTTTTTGGGGAAATCTTCTTTACCTCAACAAAGCAAAGAAAATAATAGAAAAAGCAGAGGAAAAATTTCCGGAATATGAACAGCAAAAAAAATATTTGAGCAAAAAAGGAGGAGCAAGCTTTCTGTACGTAAGTATTTTATTGATTATAATAATTGCCTCAATGGCTTTGAGTTAAATATTTATTTAAGTGTTGAAAATCAAAGAATAATACAAACCTTATTTTTAGTAAAAAAAGCAAAACATTCATATCTTTATCGTTATTTCCAACTCATACCTATCTTAAAAAAATGAAAAAAATAATACTAGACCTTGCCACTACATTAGACGGATTTATTGAAGGACCCAACGGAGAAACCGATTGGTGTATCATGGATGATGATATGGATTTTGATGGATTTCTTTCCAGAATAGACACTATTTTTTAGGAAGGGTAAGCTATGATGCCTGGGGAAATTATCAGCCGGAAGACAATACAGATCCGGAAGAACAAAAAGTTTGGGAAGCAGTTCATTCAAAAAATAAATTTGTCTTTTCCAGTCAAAACAGAGAAGATGAAAATGCTGTTTTTATCAATTCTGATATTGCACAGAAAGTTTCCGAAATAAAAAATCAGGGCGGAAAAGATATCTGGCTGTATGGTGGGGCGAGCCTTATCAAAACATTTATTCAGCTTAACCTTATTGATACCTACAGAATATCCGTTCATCCGATTGCTTTAGGAAAAGGGAAACCTCTTTTTGAAGATTTAAAAGAAAGATTAAATCTAAAATTGATCAAAACCAATATTTTTAAATCCGGTGTGGTACAACTTATTTATGAGGCTTAACCTTAAAACAGTCAAGACATGAATGCTCAGCTTGTAACTATTATGATGTATGTGAAAAATGTGCAGCTGCTCAGGAACTTTTATGTGGAACATTTTAATCTGAAAGTGATTGAGGAAGATTCGATCTGGGTTTTACTTGATGCCGGAGGTGCTCATATCGGACTTCACAAAATCGGAGACCAGTATCTTGAAAAAATTGAAACGGGTCATCTCTTCGATAACAATACCAAATTCGTTTTTGAAATTGACATTGACATAGAATCCGCAAGAAACGAGCTGGTCTCCAAAAACATTCAGATGAGAGAGATCAAAACTTTTGAAAACTACCCTTTTTGGCTCTGTGACGGAACCGATCCTGAAGGAAATGTATTTCAATTAAAGAGCAAAAAATAAAAACTAATTCTACAAAACCATGAAAAAAACAATAGGAATTTTATTCTTCATCTTTTTATCTCATATTGTATCCGGACAAAACATAAACACTATAGAAAAAGAACTGGAACTTTCTTTCCGGAAAATCGGTCACTGGTATGCAGATCAGAACCACAACAGGGATGCTGCAGATTCACTTACGGCAGCTAATAATGAATTTGAAAAGTTATTGCTGAAGCACACATCCAATCCGCAGACTATGAGATATGATTTTAAATCACTCAGAAAAAGTGGTTTACAGGTTTCTTCATCCGAGGATGGAAAACTCAGGATTTATTCATGGGATACATGGAACGGTGGCACAATGCATTTCTTCAAAAATATCTTTCAGTATGAAGCAGATAGCAAAGTATATTCTGAAATAATTGGTGATAACAGTGAAATGAATCCCCAGACATTTTATTATAAAATCAATGATATTATCTCTGAGAATAAGAAATATTATCTCGCTCAAAATATGGCCACATATAGTTCTGCCCTTACAGCTCACAGCATAAAAGTTTTTTCTATTGATAATGGAAAACTCAACAGTGATGCCAGGCTTATTAAAACCCAAACCGGTATCAGAAACCAATTGAGATATGAAATAGATCTTTCGGCAAAATCTAATTGGAATAATGAGATTGAAAATTACAATATTGAGTATGATGGTAAAAACAAAATCATCAGTATCCCACTGATTCTTGACGACTATAAAATTACAGATAAAAAAATCCGCTATCAGTTCAAAGGGAAATACTTTGAAAAAATATAACATGAAAAAGATCATTGCCCTAACCTCTGTTATCTTAATTCTTACCCTTTATAACTATCCTATTTTTGACGACAAAAAAATCACATTTACCATTATTTTTATGTGCTTTATTGTGATCATATTTTCGGTAGCAAAACTGTATTCTTCTGATGAAAAAGAGGATTATGATTCAGTTGAAAAAGAAATGGACAAGCTGCATAATGATGACGGAATTTTTCAATACACAAACGACGGGTTTTACTTTAAACAAAAAAATATTACAGAGTTTATAAAATGGGATGAAATTATTTCAATATATTCTTTCCGTATTCCATCTCCATTCAGTGAAAGAAAACAATCCGGGCTGGAAATTATTACCGAAAGAAAAAGCTATGAATTCGATTATAATGTAACCCCAGGAATCGTAAGGCTTACCGATCAACTTTACAGCTATCTTCCGGACTGGGAAGAAGATTCACCCATGGAGATAAATAATTTTGGGCTTAAGAAGACAAAGTTGTATGAAAGAAAACCTTTACAGTAATCGATCAGACATGCCAGTCATCCTTGAAATTAAAAACAAAACCAATTGGCTGGTCGCCTTTGTAACAAGTGTAGGCTTACTCATTTTGTTTTGTATAATTCTTATCATCGTCTCTATTGGATTTCTTCAACCTGCAGGTTTCATCTCTTTCGTGCTTCCTTTTGCTGCTTTCTTTATTTTTATTCTGTATATCTGGTTATGGAATAATTTCGGAAAAACAGTACTTACCATTGACGATGGAAACCTGACAGTACAATATAAAAACAAATTATTCACAAGTCCTAAAACTTATCTGAAAGAAGAAATAGATCATATTGAAACGAAAAATTTTGAAGTAGAAAGACATCAATTGGGTGTCCGTTACCATTTTTCAATAAGTGGTTCAACGTATTCTGTAATTCTTATACAAAAAGACAGCGAAATAAGAATCGTAGACTGGATCACGAAAGATAAGGCAGATGAAATTGCAGGTGAATTAAAAAAAATGTGGTATTAAAATGTATAATCAAACCCGAAGAAATAAAAATATTGGAACTAAAAAACAAGGTTATGGTCAGGATAATAAATTGACTATTTCTTCACCTTATGGTAATTTGAAATCTTTTTACGAAAAACTTACTGATTACCAAAAAGAAACCCGAATCATCAACAATCATGAATTTACATTTGTGGTTGAAAAAACTCGTGAAAATTCAATCCATCCTTGTTCAGTAAATGATATTCAAAGAATTATAGAACAAATTCCGGTCAAAGATTATGGAGAATTAAAGTTTATTATTCTACGGCAGCCCAAACGAAAAGAAGAAATTCTTTCACCCGTTTGGGGAAGATTAATCTACAGTTTTGATTTCGAGGGCGAATATTATCCAGCCATTATCCTGGATGCAATCGATACAGAAAAGCAATTATCATGGTCTAAAAAGCAAACAATTGAAGATAAGCAGGAGTTCGAAAGATTAAAAGCAGATGGACATATTTTCACTGAAACGAAAAGAAACTTTATTGTAGAACTCATACCTGAAACGGCTAGAAACACTCAACTTTATAGAACCCTACCTCATGAGTTCGGGCATTACGTTCATTATTTAGATGTTGTTGAGAGACCTGGGAATAATGATGATGATATAGATTATGATACCTGGGAGAAGAGAATAGATTTTTATTTTCGGATTTCAAAAAGTGAAAAAGAAAAATTTGCACATACTTATGCTGAGAAATTTAAAAATAAACTTATTGATGAAAATCAAATTCCTTTTGAATCCGTAGATACAGAAAATAGCAAATAAATTTTTAAGTGTTTTTTATCAAAAATATTTCGATTACCCCATGTAACATTATCACACTTAAAAGTGTCTTATTTAAAAAATTACATGAAGTCTATTTTAACCTGCATTATTTTCTTGCTTGCAACCAGTCATCTTTTTTCTCAGAAATCCAAAAAACTGGAACAGTTATTCTCAACGTATGAAAAGGCCGACTTGTTCAGCGGTTCTGTTCTGATTGCTGAAAAAGGAAAGATTATTTTTGAAAAAAGTTACGGCTATAGAAATGCGCCTAAAAAACTGAAAAACACCAATAACAGCCTTTACCGGGTTTTCTCTACCACAAAAATGTTCACTGCAACAGTTATTTTTCAGCTGGAAGAACAGGGAAAATTATCTTTGAATGACAAACTTTCAAAATATTATCCTGATTTTCCAAAAGGAGACAGCATCACTTTGGCCCATCTGCTTTCTCATACCTCAGGAATTCCCAATGATACCAATTCTGAGTATACTATAGATGAAGAAACATTTTTAAAATATATTTCCGCAAAACCACTAAATTTTTCACCTGGTAAAGATTGGGATTACTCCAATTCCGGATATTATATTCTCAGTTATATTATAAAAAAAGTGACTGGTCTGAATTATGATAAAGTTATAGAAAACAATATCCTCAAACCTCTGAAAATGGATCATAGTGGATTCAATTTCAATACTGTTACTGATGAAAATAAAGCATTTGGCTATGAGTTTTTATCTGATAACATGTCAAACGAGGCATTACGTTTCAAAACAGATCATCCTTTTGGAGCAGGGGCCATGTATTCTACTGTAGAAGATCTTTTTAAGTTCAATGAAGCGCTGAAGAATTACACGCTCCTGAAAAAAGAAACAATAGATAAAGCTTTTACTCCTTATCTTAAGGATCATTATGGATTAGGCTTTCAGATTTCGACTGTTTTTGACAAAAAACGGGTAGGTCATGATGGCGGCGGGCCAGGTTACAGAAGCAGATATTACAGAATTTTGGAAGATGATATTTGTGTGATTGTAATTTCAAATTCAGAATTATCACACACCGATTTTATTTTTCCTCTGGTAGAAAAAATACTGTACAATAAGCCTTATACCATTCCAGCCATTGCAAAAGTGAGTGTGGAGGATTTAAAAAAACTGGAAGGAGTTTATTACACTGAAAATTCAAATTTTTATATAAACAGCGCTGATGGATTTCTGGTTTTCAAAGAAGGCAGTTATCCTAGAAATGCCTTATTGCCAAAAAGCAAAACATCATTTCAACTGGATGATAAATTTACCTGTACATTTAAACCTGATCAAAACGGAAAAATAGATGCTGTTGTCATTCAGTTTTGGGATGGAACGATGAAAACAGCTAAAAAAAATACACAAAACCTTACCTGGGGAATCATAGGAAATGCAACTCCTAATGGTTGGGATGGAAAAGATATCCCACTACAGACAAATCCCAAAACCCCGAATATTTATTTTCTGAAAAACTATAAACTGAATAAAGGCGATTTAAAATTCAGATTTAATAATGACTGGGGATACAGCCTCGGACTGAATAATGATAATAAAAGTCTTGCCTTTGATGCATATGCCTTCCCAATCAATGAAGACGGATTTTATGATATTGTTCTCGACATGACCAATACTGTAAAACCACAATTCAGTATTAAAAAATCAGTTCAATAAAACAGGTATTTATATAGTAAAAAATACATATTTTTCAACCGCACTGTTCCGAGTGCGGTTTTTATTTTGAATATCCGTTGATATTTTTTATTATTTTTATCTCACACAAAATCAAACCACAAAATATAATCTATGCCTCATTTTATTATAGATTGTTCACAGGAAATTCTTCAGCTGAGAACGCCTGAAGAAATAATGGATGCCTTATATGAAGCGGCTGATGCAACGGGTTTGTTTGCTCCCAATGATATAAAAGTCAGACTTCAGCCCTATCAATATTATAAATTAGGCATTTATAAGAAAAACTTCCTGCATGTCTTCGGATACATTATGGAAGGCCGTACTACAGAACAAAAAGCTCATCTTTCCAGACAGATCTGCAACAAACTTTCTGAATTGCTGGCTGACATTTCCTTTCTTTCTGTAAATATCAATGATTTTGAAGTCGCAACATACAGCAACAAGGCACTCATTAATCCTGAGAATATAAATAACGACCGGCATTTCGGACTCTGATGTCTTTCTTTTTTAAACCAACACCAACTAAATACTAATATTATGAGCTTAAAAGCATTAGTCAACAAAAGCGTACAGTACAATAATTGGGTAGTCAACAAATATATTGACTGGTTATCCACAAAATCTGACGAACAGCTTAATCAGGAAACAATTTCAAGTTTTCCGACTATCTTAAAAACATTACACCATATCTGGCAGACCCAGGAATACTGGTGGAGTCACATTTCTGAAAAAAATGATTTTGATTTTACTAAAACTACAGAAACTACCAACAAAGAAGATGTTTTCAATGCTATTAAAAACAATTCACAAAAGCTGGTAGACTATGTGGAAAGTCTCTCTGAAGACGATCTTTCAAAGAATGTGAAGATAGAATCTCAATGGTTTCAGTGTGATTTTTCAAAATATGAATATATTCAGCACGCCATTCTTCACGGGACTTATCACAGAGGGCAAATCGTAACGATGGGACGAAATATCGGAATAACAGACGCTCCTATGACAGATTTCAACTTCTGGAATATTTATAAGGATAAGCAGTAATATTATCCGTTTTGTGGATAAGTCTGATAAAGAATTTCAGAACCCCAGCACAAACCTAATTAAACTACTGATTTTAAATATTTTAAATTAAAAACAACCAGTTATCCACATCTTGAAAAATTTGTGGATAACTTTTTATGCTTCAATATACTTCTGTGGATAAACTATGGATAAGTTTTTCACCCATTGAAACAAAACCTCATAAACATATTAAATTCAATTACTTATATCATATATTAATTTACTGTAAATTTCCACAATATAAAATCATGTGGATAAGTTTTATGGATAACTTACGTACATTTTTTTAACCTTATTATTCAGCAATTATTAGCCCACATTATTTAAAACTAACGCTTGAGGTTATCCACAAAAATAAATTACTCTAATAATCAGGATGGTTTTTTATCCTCTCAGAATCATTAGATTTTTTGTAAGTTAGTTGATAAGGAATACAACCTCATTTTCAATAAATTTTAATATAAAAAAATTCAATGTACAACACTACAATCCAAAAAGAATGGTTCTCAGAAGGGGAACGCTATGCAAAAGAAATCAATGAAATGGTTGAGTTTGGTGAAAAAAACGGCTGGGAAAACTGGAAAGGTAAAGAACCTGAAGATAACAGAGCCAATATAGTCCGCGAAGTTTTTGAACTGCTTAAAACTGCTAACAAAAACGAAGACACAGAAAATTTCAGGGAACATTTCCCACCTGCCCATGCTCCTATTATTCCCTTAATGGAAAATAAAGCTCAGAATATTGAGCATATGCACTTTATCTCTGATGAAAAAATTGTTTTTATGACAGGCACATCATATGAAAAAAGGCAGGCTTATCTTCTTGATAAAGATATTATTACACAACTGGATGAAAATATCCGTGCCATCGGAAAATCTAACCGGGAAAACATTTTCGCCATTGCAGATTCTCATAAAATATCTTTATACAAAGGTTGGAAAGGAGACCTCATCAATAAATTTGAACTAGATGAAAACCCAGATTTTGGAATTACTGATTTGTATCCTTTCAATGATGGAAGCAAAGTAGCGATTGTTTCCTCAGACGGAATTTTCCTGGTTTCAAATACTGAAAAAAAGCTCATCCATCCCATCAATGAAGACCATGAAGAAGACTGGAGCTCTCAGATTGATATGGAAAATGCAGCATTATCCAACGACAATTCTTATATCGTAGTCGGAGATCAGTGCTATGATCACAGAATATTGGATCATGAAGGCAATACTGTAGGATCTATAGGACCTCAATCGTCTTATCCACATTTTTGTCTATTTGCAAAAGATGATAGCCAGCTAATTACAAATTCCTGTCATTTTTACAATGGAATTACCATAGGAATCAATGCTGATCAATATGTAGGAGCTGATATTGAAGCCTATACGGAAAGTGAAGACTTTACTTTCATTGATGAGGAAATGAGAGTCTATGAAGGTATTGCCATAAAAGATTATTATATCCTTGGAGACGCTTACGGCTATATCAAAGCCTTTGATAAGAATGGAAACCAGCTTTGGAGATACTTCCTTGGTTCTACCATTACAGGAATGGCACTTTCTGATGATGAAGAAACCCTGTGGGTAGCCGCACACTCAGGCATTTTACACAAACTGAAATTAGAAAAAGGACACAGAGATGCTCATACCATCGGAAATGGAAAGCATTATGAGGAATTCAGATTGCTGGTCTGGAAAGATGAACCTCAGATCTGGAAGTGGTAATTAAAACCTTCATATAAATATTAATTAATAAACAATAAAGTCATGCAGAATACCAGAATTTTCACAACGGCTTTTGCCAGTGTTTATCCACATTATATTCAAAAAGCAGAAAAAAAGGGACGCAGTAGAGAGGAAGTGCATGAGATTATATTCTGGCTCACGGGATACAATGAAAAAAGTCTGCAGGAAATACTGGATCACAAAACTGATTTTAAAACATTCTTTGAGCAGGCTCCTCAGATGAATCCAAATGTTTCATTAATTAAAGGAGTTATTTGCGGCTATCGTGTAGAGGAAATTGAAGATGAACTTATGAGAAATATCCGGTATCTGGACAAACTGATTGATGAGCTGGCAAAAGGAAAGAAAATGGAAAAAATTTTGAGAACAATATAAAAAATAAAATTTCAATGTACGAATGGAATTATTTTTACGGAGCTATTATGCTGGACAAGGATTATAATGGTTTTCTAGACTTCATTAACAATAAAATGAAGGATCACAAATATTTTTATTTTCATCCGCAAATCTTCTCCCATGCCACTCAGGAACCGGCATATTATTATGACAATATTCTTATTTCTTTTGGAAGAACAGAAAGATGGCTTATCGACGATACGAGGCAACTACAAAACTTTATTCGGGAATTCGAAGATATATTAAGTCAACTGGATTTTGATCATGCTCAGATAAAGACTGGGGGAATTAATTCAGATCATTCATTCTTTTGGTCAAACAAAGAAAAGGTGACAAGGTCTTATCAGTCTGATATTATGATGAATTTTGAGCAAAAATATCAAATACGGCTTTATGAAAGTGAAAAATTCTATTTTGGACTGTGAGAGATTAATTTATCAACCGGACTGTTCAATAAAAAAAATGATGATAATGATCTAAAGTCTTTTGACAGACAATATAAAGATTTTAACTACCCTTTTTAAAGGCCATAAATTTCACAAAATCTCTTCTCCATTTCAAAAAACTTCCCGAAATTAGCAGTCTGTGCGTTAAATACTATTCAATGAAATAAAAATTTAAATTACAACATACAATAAAACTTAGTATAAGTTTTCTTCGGGGCAGGGTGAAATTCCCTACCGGCGGTTACAGTCCGCGACTCCTTTCTTATGAAGGGACTGATCTGGTGAAATTCCGGAACCGACAGTTAAAGTCTGGATGGGAGAAGAAAATGAGATGACCAATAAGATTCCTTATGGATTCTTGTTGCGTTGTATTTCATTTCCATGTACCGAAGACTATTTTAACTTTTAAAAGTAAAATAACATGGAAAAATTATTAGAACAATTCGGAGCAACCTCCAAAGAACGTGTAGAAAAAGCACTTTCAACTTTACAACAGGGAAAAGGTATTCTACTGGTAGATGATGAAAACCGCGAAAATGAAGGTGATATCATCTTTCCCGCTTCCACTATTACAGAACAGGATATGGCACTTCTGATCCGCGAATGCAGCGGCATCGTCTGCCTATGCATTTCTGAGGAAAAAAGCCGCCACCTCAACCTTCGTCCGATGGTGGAAAACAACAATTCAAAAAATCAAACCGCATTTACCATTTCCATTGAAGCCAGAGAAGGCGTGGAATCAGGTGTTTCAGCAAGAGATCGTGTAACAACGATCAGAACTGCCGTGGCAGCAGGTGCTCAGGCAGAGCATATTGCAAGTCCCGGGCATGTTTTCCCTCTGATTGCCAGAAAAGATGGTGTATTTGAAAGACGTGGTCATACTGAAGGCAGCGTAGATCTTGTAAAAATGGCCAATCTGGGTGATGATGCCGTACTTTGTGAACTGACAAATGAAGACGGTTCTATGGCAAGACTTCCTGAAATTGTGGACTTTGCTATCAAAAAAGGGATGAGCGTCGTGACCATCGAAGACATTTATGCTTACCGTAAAATGGTGATGAGCAATTAAACTTAAATATTTTTAACGCACAGAGTCGCCTGCTGATATGATCAGCAGGCGTTTTTATTAAAAATTTAATCAAAAACAAATAAATTTAACATTTTGATACTATTTTTTAATTATTTTTAACAAAAAAAATCTTGACTATGAAAAAAACTTTACTCCTTTTATTAGGAGCTTCTGCAATGTTTTCTGCGCAGATCACGCTTACAAAAGCAGCCAATGACCCTATTTCCGGAAACCTTGTCAATTACAATCATGTAACCGGAGTGGTAAACAACTCCGCAACAGGAGCTAACGTTACATTTTCAAATGGAGGTCTTATCATGGGAGTTTCGTCAATAACGACTTATTCTACTCCTACTTCTACGGAAATATCGACTTTTCCAGGTTCAACTATTAAAATGGCAGATGGGGCAACAACTGTTTATTACAAAGCGTCTTCTACTAAACTGGAAATCACGGGAATTGTAAACCCACAGGCAACTTTAAATTTTAACGTGGATAATGGGACCTATAATAGTTATCCATTGACCTACGGACCTGCCCAAAATGATACAGCCAAAGGAACTTTCTCATCGTCTTCTGCCAACGGATTGTTCAGCGGTACAATGGCTGCCATTGCTGATGCATATGGAACTCTGATTATAGGTAATCAAACATACAGTAATGTTCTTAGAGTAAAATACACACAGAACTTTAACCTATATGCATCTTTTGATATTATTTATGCCAACCCTATCGGAACAGTTACCAATACAGCCTATGCTTATTACGATGCTTCTCACAGATATGCTTTGCTAAATTCTACAAGCGGAAATATCAGTGTTCCATTGTTAAGTATCAACCAGACAGTAGCCACTGCACTAGCTTTAAACGAAGCATTTCTGGCTACAAGCAGCAATGCAGTAAAAAAAGAAAACTTAGTGGTTTATCCTAACCCTGCACAGGACTTTATCGGTTTCAAAGGGAATACCGATAATTATTCCAAAGCAAATATTTACAGTCTGGACGGAAAACTGGTAAAAACATCAGATGTAAAATCCGGAAATATTCAAATCTCAGATCTTCCACCAGCGTCTTATTTCATAGAGATCAGTGGGAAAAATACTACAGAGACAAAGAATACAAAATTCATCAAGAAATAATAAAAACAAAATCCCCGCTCCTACAAATGAGCGGGGATTTCTTATTAACATTCAAAATTGCTTTTAAAAAGTAGCTGCAGGAGCTGTTTCGTTGTTAAGCTTCCGCTGAATCTCTGTCTTTTTCCCTTTAGAGAAATCATAACTCAGTCCTAATACAAACATTGACTTATTATTCATAATCTGAGTATGAACTTTATAATCCACTAAGCTTTCCGGTAAACTTTTCGTTTTGTATTCTGAAGGCATCCCTATCCAGTACATGCCTGTGGAAAACGTCCAGTTCTTGTGTTTATAACTTACAAAAATATTATTCTGATTTTCGTTCGTGTTCAGGAAAGCTCCGCTAAGACTATACACCGGAATATTGAACTGATACTGAACTGAGAAGGATTTATATTCTGAGGAAAGCGAAAAATAATTTCCTAAATAATCATTCTTAATCAGAGCACCAGTACTGGTTCTTACCGTTTCAGAAGTAGGCGTAATCACAGCTTTTATTACAAGCAGGCTATTCCCAAAAGGTTTATAAGATCCTGTAAGCTGCACTCCGTACCGCTGTCCGTTTTTTCCGTTTTCATAAGTCAGCGCATAACCTCCCAATATATCATCCTGAACATAATACTGATTGATTACCCTGTTGGTATATCGGTAAAATAAACCTGCATTAAAATCAAAGAACTTGTTATTAAAAGAATAGGTCAGGTTGTTAGAAAATACCTGCTGAGATTCTAAAAAGGGATTTCCTCTTTGGACAATATTAGGAGCCAGCTGCACCACATTACTGCTCAAAGCATTACTCCATGGGCTTACCGGATTATAGCTAGCTGTAAAACGAAGATTCTGATTGTTTTTAAGTTGATAGGCTAAAATAACCTTCGGAGTAAAAGTCCATTCATCAAAAGTATTCTCTGCACTTTTGTTGTGGATATTCGTTAGACCAGCTCCAATACGGTAGCTGAATTTATCAACTTTTCCTGCAAACTCTGTGTAAAAATACTGTTCCAAATAATTGACACTGTATTGAGAATATCCGGCAAGGTTATTCAGATCATTGGAAATAGAAGACCTTGAAATACGATATCCGGATGAAAGTTTTCCTGCCTTAAAATCATGAGTATGGGCAAGTTCTCCCACCAGGCTCGTTTGCTTTGCCTTTAAAATCATATCATTATCATATACCGAAAGTCCGGAATCTGTAATCCACTCCTTCGCTGTTTCTGAAGTATTGGTAGTATAATGAGAACCTACTACATTAATGCTCAGCTCATCTTTTTCACCAATCTTTTTGGAATAATAAAGATCCAGCTTAGGAATCACATAATCTGAACCATTATTTTTAAACATTGCATGTTCTTCCTTCAGATCATCTTCACTAAAGGTACTCTGCCCCACTCCTTTTGAAAATCTGCTGAAAATATCCATATTCAGTTTGGCCTGAAAAGCATAATTATCAGGAACAAGTCTCGTATAGCGTAAAGCAACATTCTGGAAAGTATACCCGAAATGATCTTTCCTGTTTTCATCAGAACGATAATGCTTTCCGTTCAGCTGGTAATCATAAATACTGTTTACTCTTCGGTCATCATAATCCCTCAGGTTCAGAGAATATTCAAGCCCAAAATTATTTTTCCCTTTTGTATAATTCGCATAGGCAGAACCATTCACAAATCCTGTATTCAAAGCCGTGGAAACATCTGCCCCGAACACATATCCTGTTTCTGTGGATCTTGTCAGAATATTAACTACAGTATCTGCCCTTGTTGCCCATCTTGCCGGCGGAATATCATAATACTCAACTTTCACAACCTCACTGGGTGCAACACTTCTGATCTGCATATCTGTAGCTTCAATCCCGTTGATCAAAAACAGTGTAGTTCCTCCCTTAGTGCTGGTAATGGTATTCGCTACCGGATCCAGCTGCAATTCCGGAAGGGTACGAAGCAGATCTTTTGCATAGCGTGCTCTTTCCAATGCTTCTTTATCAAAAGTATAAACGGCCTTATCCGCAAACTGTTTTTTACGTTGTGATTTTAAAATAACTTCCTGAATTTCTTTTGTTGCTGCAACATCGGCTGTATCATTTTTCTTCTCCTGGGCAAAAACAAAAGTTCCGCAAAGAAAGAATATGGTATAAATAGTTTTTTTCATATCAAAAGATGAATTATACTATTAGGACAATCAATTCCCGATGTGTATTACATTGATGATGGCTAATATTCAGGATTTAACAATAATTTTTCTTTAAATTCTAATTATTATGTTAAATACAGCCCGTTTTTTGCTGGTATTATTTAACATCACAAAATAGTAAAGTCATGAAAAAAGCATTCATATTAATTCCGTGCTTTCTTTTTTCAGTATTAGGAGCTCAGGAAGCCCAAAACAGTTCGGCAGAAAAGATGAATATCATCAAGACCAATGTTACAGCCTATGCTTTCAGAAACATTAACCTGTCTTATGAGCGGGTCATCAACCAATGGCTTTCGGTAAACATAGGTTTCGGAACAATGCCTGAAGGGAAAGTACCATTCATCAATGCCTTTCTGAAAGATGAAGATGAGAAAAGATTTCAAAATCTTAGGGTAAAAGCTACCAACTTCACCATAGAACCCAGATTTTATATCGGTAAAGGCTATGGAAAAGGATTTTATTTTGCACCTTATTATCGGTATTCAAGTGTCACTTCCAATACTTTTGATTTTTATTATGATTATAATGGCCCGAATGGAATTGCCTATCAAATTCCCCTTAAAGGCCAGGGAGATACCAAAGGAAACAGTGGAGGTCTGATGGTTGGTGTACAATTCTTTCTCACCAGAAGTCAAAATCTTGTTCTCGATTTCTGGATTGCTGGCGCTCACTACGGAAGCGGAAAAGGTGATTTTATAATGACCTCAGATTATGTATTGACTCCGGATATGCAGGCTCAATTAAAAAAAGAAATAGAAAATCTGGATATTCCTTTTGTAGATTACACCGTGGAAACCAACGCCAATGGAGCCAAAATAAAAGTGGACGGTCCATGGGCAGGCTTCAGAAGCGGACTCTCTATCGGGTACAGATTTTAAAAACATACAACTTATACTAATAACCGTTCTGATATCAGAACGGTTTATTTTTTTCTGAAATTTGTATCTTGGATGTCAAAAAACTTGTCTGAAACAATAATAATTTATGAATACATCCTCTATCACTACCGGTCAAAGAATCAAAGCCATCATAGGTGGATCTATAGGAAATCTTGTAGAATGGTATGATTGGTATGCCTATGCTGCATTTGCTATTTATTTTTCACATTCATTTTTCCCGGATTCTGACCTGAATGCACAGCTGATGAATACGGCAGGAATATTTGCAGTAGGTTTTCTGATGCGTCCCATTGGAGGCTGGATATTCGGAAGTATTGCGGACAAGATCGGAAGAAAAAAGGCGATGACACTTTCTGTATTACTGATGTCCTTCGGATCTCTGCTGATTGCCCTTACTCCTACCTATAAAACCATCGGAATCCTGGCTCCTGCTTTGTTACTGGTCGCCAGATTATTGCAGGGTTTGAGTGTGGGAGGAGAATACGGAGTTTCTGCCACTTACCTCAGCGAAATGGCATCGGAAGATAAAAGGGGATTTTATTCTAGCTTTCAGTATGTAACTCTGATCGGTGGTCAGCTGATTGCATTGGGAATACAGCTGATCTTACAGAAACTTCTTTTAACAGAGGCCCAGCTTGAAGAATGGGGATGGAGAATTCCTTTTGTTATTGGAGCATTACTTTCTGTTATCGCTTTATACTTAAGAGCCAATCTTCATGAAACCGAAGCATTTGAGAATAAAAAAGAACTTAGTGAAAAGAAAAAAGGAACGGTAACAGAACTTCTCAAGCATCCCAAAGCTCTGCTTACGGTAATTGGGCTGACATTAGGAGGAACTCTTGCCTTTTACACTTATACCACTTATATGCAAAAGTTCCTGGTGAACACCGTTCATCTGACTAAAGAGCAATCTACCCTTATTTCATTTATTTCATTATTTATATTTGCCTGCCTGCAGCCTGTTTTTGGAGCGTTATCTGATAAAATCGGAAGAAGACCGCTTCTTTTAGGCTTTGGAATTTTGGGAACGTTATTCACTGTACCTCTTCTCACCGCTTTAAGTACCACAACTTCAATGTGGACCGCATTTTTCCTGATTATGGCATCCCTGATCATTGTCAGCGGGTACACCTCCATTAATGCCGTTGTAAAAGCAGAACTTTTCCCTTCTGAGATCAGGGCGCTGGGCGTAGGACTTCCCTATGCACTCACAGTAGCTATTTTCGGAGGAACAGCAGAATATATTGCCCTATGGTTTAAACAGACAGGAACAGAAAGTTATTTCTACTGGTATATTACTGGATGTATTTTATTTTCCCTGATCGTTTATGCCGGAATGAAGGATACAAAAGAAACTTCTACCCTCGATAAAGACTAATATTATACCGCTTTATAAAAACTGTGCGCCGCAGATTCTCTGCGGCGCACTTTCTATTTCTTAATGATAGGCTTGCTTAAATTTTTCAATCATATTGTCCAGATTATGACGCTGAACATAGATACTTTTTACCTCTTCATACCTCGGCGATTTATAGAAAACCTCGTGGAAATCCATACTTCCGTTTCCTACTTTTACAACTTTCTGTACTTCGATATTTAACTTTTTCAATTCGTCTCTGAAGACTTTAAATTCATCTTGGATACTATTATTCATTAATATTTTAAGTTTTTTAGTTAAAAATTACATGTACCCCCTTTGAATATCAGGGGTAACCTCTTAAATTCCGAATAAAGTTAGTAAATTTATCGACACAAAATAACACTTTGACAACATTTTATTGTTTTTTTTACAAACAGTCCGTAAACTTTTATCTTATTAATGCATATTCCGTATTTTTAGATCATCAAAAAATCACAAAAACTTTATACAAACCATGAATATTAAAGCATTTTTCACTTTATTCTTTTTAACACTGCTTACTTTCCTGTCTGCACAAAAAATGGAATTTAAGGCACCTGATTATTCTTTAATTCAAAAAAATATTGAGGATAAAAACTCAGAGTTCTATTATCCGAAGCTTTTAAAAAGATTAAAACAGAATGATACGCTCCTTACAAGCAGCCAATACCGTCACCTTTACTTCGGTTATACCTTTCAAAAGGAGTATCAGCCCTATAAAATCGGGAAGAAGGCTGAAGAGGTTTCCAAATATTATCGTGGGGAAGGCATTTCACAAAAAGATCTTTCCAAAGGAATACAGCTATTTCTGGATGCTTTAGATGAAAACCCGCTGGATCTTCGTGCCATGAATTATCTTGCGTATCTGTATCATTTAAATAAAGACGACGCCACTGCTGAAAAAATCGCTGGGAATTTCCACGGATTATTAAACGCTATCCTCACTTCAGGTGATGGATTGAAATGTGAGACGGGGTTTCACGTTATTTCTGTTACTGATGAATATGTACTTTTGAACAGGTTCCAAATGGAAACTAAGGCACAAAGCCATAATGGAAAATGTGATTATCAGGAATTTGAAAAAGACAAATACAAAATCCCGGGATTTTATTTTGATATCAGTAGATTTTATGGGAAAATATTAGATTAATCTGTTCTAATCAGGGCTTAATATACTGATATTCAATTTCATTATCAGGCAGATCTGCAACTTTTATAAAGTTCAGCCGATTCATTAATTTTATTGCGCCTTCATTATCATTAGAAGTGATTGCTCCTACCTGAGCGAGCTTTATAGTCTCCAGCCCAAATTGTACAGCCAATTTAATTGCTTGTGTCATATATCCCTTCCCATAATACTGCGGAAGAAGCACACAGCCTAGCTCTCCCACGCCTTGATCCAGTCCTCTATAATATCCACAAGTTCCTACAATTTTATTGGAAACCTTATCTGCTATTCCCCAATGTATAGAATCTCCTTTATCATAATCAGCATTAATCTTATCTTGCATTGCTACTGCTTCAGTTATACCCACAGCAGCTACTGCATCATAATATGAAATCGAAATAATATCAAAGACATCGGCGGGTTCGATTTTTCTTAATATAATATTTTCTCCGATTATTGTAGGGAAATCTGTGTATGGTGGTAAATTCATCTTTTACAAATTTATTGATCACGGATGTCATTCTAAATCAATTTTTTTTTAGAAGTAGTTTTGGGTTCTTATTTTATTGATACTAAAGTTCCCGATTCAACAAGTTTACCAAATCCATCCATATTCTGTAAATATAGGGCAAAATGTTTATTTTTAAAGATTTCATTTCATATCTCTTACAGCTTTTATAATTGGCATAATCAAAGTATCTTGCTGGTAAACACCAATCAATTACATACCTGTAAATCACTCATTATAAGCATTCTATTAATTTTTTATTTTTTTTCAGAAAAAAAAATGAAATTTTGTGTAACATTTTAAAAGGGTTCGTCTCTAAAAGACAAATAAACCTTAAAACTTTAGAAATCATGAAAAAATTCACATTCCTTCTTGTTATCATGTTATTTTTCTTAGCGGTATGCAATATATTCGGTCAGGAAACAGTGTATCCGTTTGAAGTAAAGAAAACCGGAAAAGGAAATCAGTCTTTACTATTTATTCCAGGGTTTGCTTCTTCCGGAGACGTATGGAACGAAACGACTGCAAAATTTGAAAAAAACTTCACTTGCTATACTTTAACGATGGCTGGATTTGCGGGAACAAAACCACAGGCAGACGCCAGCTTTAAAGATTGGGAAAAAGGGATTGCTGCTTATATAAAGAATAATAAAATTGACAAACCTATTATCATCGGACACAGTATGGGAGGTGGTCTTGCCCTGGCTATTGCCGCAGATTATCCTGAGCTGGCAGGAAAAATCGTCATTGTAGACACACTTCCTTGCCTGGCTGCAATATCTGATCCTAATTTTACGTCTAAAGAAAATAATGACTGTTCCTCTACCATTACTCAATTGACCGCGATGAGCGATGATCAGTTCCGCAAAATGCAGACACAGACTATGCCGCGTCTTCTGGCAGATACTTCTATGCTGGAAACGGTGATCAACTGGAGCATGAAATCTGACCGAAAAACATTCGCTAAAATGTACTGCGATTTTTCTAATACTGATCTGAGAGATAAAATAAAAAATATACAATGTCCCTCTCTTATTCTTCTGGAATCATTTTTTGCCAATCTGAAACCTACTATTGAAGGCCAGTACAAAAATTTAAAAAATGCCAATATGCAGTATGCTTCAAAAGGATTACACTTCATCATGTACGATGATAAGGATTGGTACTTTACTCAGCTTACTCACTTTTTATCTGCGAAATAATGGCTTTTGAAGAGATATACGAACTCTACTGGCAAAGGATATTCCGTCTGTGTATGGGATATGTGAATGATCCTGATCTCGCTCAGGACCTTGCCCAGGAAACATTTATCATTGTATGGCAGCAGCTTCCGAAATTCAGAAATGAATCCAGCATAGGAACATGGATCTTCAGAATTGCTTCTAATAACTGCCTTCGACAGATTGAAAAGGAAAAGAAATTTACCAAAACCGATCTGCCTATTAATCTGGAAGAAAAAAAGCAGGAATCTATGGAACCTCAGATACAAATGCTGTATCAGTTTATTTCGGAGTTGCCGGAAACGGACAGGATTATTATTTCATTGGAGCTTGAAGAGGTAAAACAGGCTGAAATAGCACATATCGTAGGGCTTTCAGAATCCAACATACGGGTGAAAATTCACAGGATAAAAGAAAAATTAACACAAAAGTTTAGAGAAAATGGATACTAATATCAATTTCAAAAATATATGGAAACAGCAGACTTCCAACAAACCCAATCTGGAAGAGCTTCTTGGAAAGCTGAGAAAATTCAGAAATCAAAATCTGCGTAAACTGATCCTGGCTAATATTGCATTAATCACCACCTCATTAATAATTATTTATATCTGGTATCGTTTCCAGCCTCAGATGATTACTACAAAAATCGGGATTGTACTTGTCATTCTGGCCATGGTGATGTTCCTTTTTGCCTATAATAAAATGTTTATGGTTTTTTACAAAATTGATCAGACCCAGTCGAACAATGAATATCTCCAGAGTTTATATGTGGTAAAGCGTAAGCAGAAATTTATGCAGACCACCATACTCAACTTATATTTTATTATGCTGTCTCTGGGAATATGTTTTTACATGTATGAATACACGTCCAGAATGACACTTGGTTCAGGCATGCTGGCTTATGTGGTAACATTCGCATGGATTGCTTTCAATTGGTTTTATTTAAGGCCCAAAACAATAAAGAAACAACAGGGAAAACTTAACGAATTAATTAATAAATTTGAAGAGATCAATAATCAATTAAAAGAATGATGAGTTCTTCTGACAACAAAAATCACTGGGAAAACGTATACGAAACCAAAAATCCTGACCAGGTAAGCTGGACTCAGAAAAAACCTCAGACCTCACTTACCTTTATCAAATCCTCAGGATTGGGAAAAGATGCTAAGATTATCGATATCGGCGGTGGCGACAGCAACCTTGTTGATTTTCTTCTTGAAGAAGGCTATGAGGATATTACAGTACTTGATATTTCTGCCAAAGCGCTGGAAAAAGCACAGGAAAGACTGGGAGATGCTGCCGGTAAAGTAAAATGGATTGCAACCGATATTATCGCTTTCAACCCAACGGAAACCTATGATATCTGGCATGACAGAGCTGCTTTTCACTTTCTGACAACTCCGGAACAGGTTTCAAAATATGTTGATATTGCGGAAAAGAATGTTAATAACTTTATTATCCTTGGAACTTTTTCTAAAAACAGTCCTGCCAAATGCAGCGGATTGGATATTCAACAGTATGATGAAGGATCATTGTATGAAAAATTTGAAAAAACTTTTACAAAAATAAAGTGTATTACTGAAGATCATACCACTCCTTTTGAGACCGTTCAGAATTTTGTTTTCTGCAGTTTTAAAAAGCATTAAGTATTCGTATATATTCTATTTAAAAAATAAATAAAGAGAGTCATTGATGACTCTCTTTATTGTTTATCTGAACTTTGAAATAGTTGCTTATGGATTATGACTCTTTTTCTTCTTCCAATTCCACTTCATGACGCAGCTGAGCTTTGTAAAGAGTAGCATAATATCCGTTCTTATCCAAAAGCTCAAGGTGCTTCCCTTCTTCTACAATTTTACCATGCTCCATCACAATGATCTTATCAGCTTTTTCGATGGTGGAAAGCCTGTGGGCAATAATAATGGAGGTTCTGTTCTTTGTAATTTTTTCTGTTGCTCTCTGGATAAGTTTTTCACTTTCATGGTCAATGGAAGACGTTGCTTCATCCAGTATTAAAATTTTCGGATCCGATAAATAGGCTCTCAGGAAAGACAGCAATTGTCTCTGGCCTAAAGATATTGATGAACCTCTTTCGCTCACTACATAATCATATCCGCCAGGAAGCTGCTGGATAAACTGATCTACCTCAATTTCTCTGGCACCAGCTTTTATTTTATCTAAAGTTATACTGTCGTCTCCAAAGGAAAGGTTTTCAAAAATACTTCCATGGAAAAGGAAAACATCCTGTAAAACGACTCCGATATGACTTCTCAGATTATAAAGCTCGTAATCTTTTAAATCCACATCATCAATCAGGATATTTCCGGAATTGATATCATACAATCTTGTAATCAAACTGATAATGGTTGATTTCCCGGCACCTGTTGCACCAACAATAGCTACTGTCTCTCCCGGATTTACTTTAAAATCAATCCCTTTCAGAACTTCCTGTTTTTCATCATAGGCAAAATGTACTTTCTGGAATTCAATTTTTCCGGCGAAGTGATCTTTCTTCACCGTTCCGTTATTCGGCATTGCATTTTCTTCATCCATTAATCCCAATACTCTTTCTGCTCCCACAATTCCTCGCTGGATATTGTTGAAACGGTCAGCAATCTGTCTCAAAGGGCGAATCAGCATTGAAATATACTGGATAAAGGCAATCACCACCCCTGCACTGATTGTAATATATCCTCCATAGAAAAGGATAAATCCTATGAATAATGAAGAAATAAGTTCCACTACAGGAAAGAACAGCGAGAAAATAAATACGGTTCTCAGTAATGCTCCCTTTAGTGTAACATTAATATCATCAAATTTCTTAAATTCAGATTCCTGTCTGTTGAATACCTGAATAATAGACATTCCCGCCAGTCTTTCCTGAACAAAAGAGTTCTGATTGGCAGTCCAGTTTCTCTCGTCTCCAAAAGCTTTCTTCAATCTTTTTTGAAAAAATCTTGTAATGACTACCATTAAAGGTAAAATAGCCAGCGTAATGTAACTCAGGTGAACATTGGTGCTGAACATCATAATCAGTACAAACAGAATTCTCAGTATATCCCCGAAAACCATCAGGAAACCGTCTGTATATACTGTAGCAATTGTTTCCACATCTCCTACCGCACGCGTTACCAGCTGCCCGATTGGGGTTTTATCAAAAAATGAAGTTTTGAAATAAATCAGCTTAGCATATAACCGCTCTCTGATATCCCTGATTACATTCTGTGAGATAAAATTTGAAAAATAAACCAGGAAAAAGTTTAAAATCGTTTCAGCAAACACCAATCCTACAAGGATATAGATATGCTTCATCATCAAAGCCTTATCATGGAGCTTTGTAATATCATTATCCACCACCTGCATAGTAAGATACGGCCTGTAAGTAGAAACAATGGAAAGGAATATAGAAATTATAAGAGTAAGGATGAACCATGAACGGAACTTCATTCCGATAAAGAACAGCCTTTTTATAATCTCCCAGGTATCTTGTTTTTTCATTGTACGAATCGAAAGAAAGAATTAAAATAAAATTCTATGCAAAAATAAGACTTTATAACCGGACTGCGTTTACAACTTTTGCAAATCGTCATAGAAAATTTCAGATACCTACCATTTACAATATGAATATATTAAGCATTCTTTTCTTCGCCTGTTTCTCCATTAATGACATAAGAGCCAAAAACACCATCAACAATAAAAACTCTTCAGACAATCTGAACTCTTCTTGAAATTAAACTATTTCTATGATGAATTGATGAAAATTTTAAAATTCATATCCCACATCCACCAGATACAATCCGTGTCCCGGTGCTGAAGTTCCTGCTGCGTTACGGTTTTTATCTTCAATTACTGCACGAAGATCTTCCGGTTTCAGTTTTCCGGTTCCTATTTCAACCATTGTTCCAACAATAGCACGAACCATATTTCTGAGAAAACGATTAGCTGAAACAGTAAATTTAAGTTCTGTTCCGTTCTGCTCCCACTCCGCTTTATACATTTTGCAGATATTGGTCTTATTGTCTGTCTTTAATTTCGCAAAACTGGTGAAATCCTCATATTCAAAAAGAATTTTGCAGGCTTCATTCATAGCATCAATATCCAGAGTCCTTTTCCAGTGCTGCCAGGCAGATTCTTGGGTAAATGGATTTTTTTCCAGTGAGATATAATATTCGTAGGTTCTATATGTAGCATCAAAACGGGCATGAAAATCATCTTTTACCGGAAAAATCCTTTTAATGGAAATATCAGGCGGAAGAAAACTGTTCAGCCTGCGTGGAAGCTGATCATTTATTTCATGTTCAGTATCAAAATGGGCAAATATTTTTTTGGCATGAACTCCGGTATCAGTTCTTCCTGCTCCTGTAGTTTTAATCTCTTCCCTTAAAATTGTGGAAAGTGCTTTTTCCAGTTCTTCCTGCACAGAAATGGCATCCGGCTGTATCTGATAGCCGAAATAATTCTTCCCGTTGTAAGAAAATTCAATAAAGTATCTCAATGTATTGTAATAACTCCACAAAAATACTTTAATTTAACGAAATATTTGTTGAAAAGTCTTTGAGAATGTTGCACCAAATGCTTACGAAAATTCCTATTTTTGCAATCGTATGAAAAGATGGTACCTTTATCCTTTTTCCCTTGGTTATCATTTGGTAACGGGTATCCGGAACACAATGTATGATCTGGGAATTTTTAAGTCGACAAAATTCAAAACTCCGATAATCAATGTCGGAAACCTTTCTGTGGGTGGCAGCGGAAAGTCACCCATGGTGATGTATCTTGCCCAATATCTATCCAAACATTACAGAACCGGAGTACTTTCACGAGGCTATGGAAGGCTGACAAAAGGCTATGAAGTAACCAACTATGAAAGCAACTACAAAATGGTGGGTGATGAAGCCATGCAGCTTTTTGAACGTTTTAAAAACCGTTTTGTCATTGCTGTTTCAGAAGAACGTGTTCCCGGAGCCAAAAAAGTAATTGAAGATATGGACCTTGAAGTTCTCGTATTGGATGATGCTATGCAGCACAGAGCGATCAAGCCTGGATTCAATATTCTGATGACTGACTTTAATGATCCTTTTTTCAAGGATTATGTTCTTCCTGCCGGAGATCTGAGAGAATCAAGAGCCGGATATAAAAGAGCAAATATCATCATGGTAAGCAAATGTCCTGATGAACTTACTGAAGAAACAAAAAGATATTATATCTCAAGAATAAGACCTTCTTACGGACAGAAAGTTTTCTTTTCATCCATTGGTTATGACGAAAATGTATACGGAAAAGATAAAATGCTTCCGGATAACAACCTGAATTATTACGATATTTTACTGATCACCGGAATTGCCAATCCTAAACCGCTTCTGGAACATCTGGCAAAATTCTCAAAAAGGGTGAAACATTTAAAGTTTAGAGACCATCATAATTTCACGGATGATGATATTAAAAAAATCCTTGCCGAGTATAAAAAATTAGGAGAATATAAGCTGATATTAACCACTGAGAAAGACTATGTACGTCTGAAAACTTTTGACTATCTTAGAGATATTGTTTACTACTGGCCTATCAATGTACTTATTGATAAGAAAGAAGAATTCAATCAAATCATCTTAGATTATGTTAGAAAAAATTAAAGAGACCGCAGATTTTATTAAAAATATTATTCAGGAATCCCCTGATTTTGCGGTTGTTTTAGGATCCGGATTGGGAAAATTGCAAAATGAAGTAGAACCAATCCATGTTTTAGAGTACAAAGACATTCCCCATTTTCCACAGACTACAGTGGCCGGACATACCGGAAAACTTATTTATGGACTCCTGGAAGGGAAAAAAGTACTGATGATGAGCGGCCGTTTCCATTATTATGAAGGACATTCTATGGAAACTGTGACTTTTCCTGTGAGAGTTTTTCATTTACTGGGCATTCAAAATCTTATTCTTTCCAATGCGTGCGGCGGCGTAAATCCAGCTTATAGCGTTGCAGATGTTGTCATTCTGAAAGACCATATCAACATGATGCCTGAACATCCGCTTCGTGGAAAAAATATAGATGAGCTTGGACCACGTTTTGTGGATATGAGCGAACCTTATAACAAAAAAATGATTGCTGTGGCAGAACAAGCAGCTGCAGATCATCATATTAAAATCCATCAGGGAACTTATGTTGCCTTACAGGGACCAACTTTTGAAACTCCGGCTGAATATGGCATGATCAAAGCGATCGGCGGAGATATGGTAGGAATGAGTACCGTTCCGGAAGTCATTGTTGCCAGGCATATGGAAATGGATGTATTCTGTATTTCGGTCATCACAGACCTTGGCGGACCCGATATTGCTTTGGCCGTTTCTCACGAAGAAGTTTTAAATGCAGCCAATAAAGCAATGCCCAATGTAATTGCTGTTGTTAAAGGTTTGATTAGAAATTACCAATAAAAAATCATCCAAATATTCTCATAGAAGCCATCAATATTATAAATTTTTCCTAATTCAGCAGAAATCAATCTCAGATTGCAATTCATTGTTTAGATTTGTACACATGAAATTGTACAAAATGAGAAAGTTGATAGTAATTTTTATGATGGGTATTTTTGGAATAAGTTATTCACAAAAAGCTCCTGCTGTTCTTAAAACAGGGTTTTCAAAAGAAGCTTTACAACAGAAACTGGAAGATGAAGAGGGAAAATCCATTACAGTTCAGCAGATTCTTGATCACCATAAAGGAAAAGTTTTGGTCATTGATTTTTGGGCAGGATGGTGTAGGGATTGCTTAAATGCTCTACCAAAAGCTAAAGAATTAGAAGAAAATAACAAGAATATAGATTTTGTATTTTTATCATTAGACCGTTCAAAAGAAGGGTTTGAAAAAAGTCTTGAAAGATTTGACATGAAACACAAAGAAAATTATTGGTTTGCTTCCGGGTGGAAAAATGATTTTAATAATTATGTGGATCTTAACTGGATTCCAAGATATATGGTGATTGATCAGAAATCTTCTATTGCAAAATATTATGCAATATCTCCTGAAGATCCTGAACTTCAACAAACTATAGATAAACTTTTAAAATAACTTTCATCTATTTTCCTTCAAAAAAACATAAAAAACTCATTGAAACCGTTGCTTTTCAATGAGTTTTAAAATTTAAGATATATAATAACATCATGATCACAAGAGAAGCCACAGAACAGGATTTAGAAATCCTTTTAGAATTTGAACAGGGAGTTGTTACTGCCGAAAGACCCTTCAACAGTACACTTATAGAAGGAGAAATTCATTATTATGATTTAAAATATCTGATACAGTCTCCGGAAGCAACGGTAATTGTTGCTGAAGAGAATGACGAAATCGTTGCATCAGGATATGCCCTAATCAAAAAGTCAGAAAAATATTACAATCAATTTGAGAAATATTCTTATCTGGGGTTTATGTATGTAAAGCCGGAATATAGAGGAAGAGGCATCAATAAAGTGATTACAGATGAGCTTATTGCCTGGTCAAAATCAAGGGGAATCAGTGAAGTAAGACTTGATGTATATGCTCAAAATGAATCTGCCATAAAAGCTTATGAAAAAGCAGGTTTTGAACCTCATCTTCTCACCATGAGACTGAAATAGTAAAACGATGGAAGCAGGAAGATCGAGAATGGAAGTAATTTCAGTGCAATTAATAATCAGTTTTTTTAATTTTCAATAAATGGACATTCAATTTTTATATCGTCCTCATTAACTTCCTTCTCCCAGCTTCAGACTTCCCTTCTTAAAATAATTTACCGTAAATAAAGGAATCCATATCTTTGTATATGGATTTTTCTTTGCCACTTCGTAAAATTATTCATGTTGACATGGACGCATTCTATGCTTCTGTGGAGCAGCATGATAATCCTGCATTGAAAGGCAAGCCTATTGCAGTTGGAGGGCAGCATCGCGGTGTAGTTGCTGCAGCAAGCTATGAAGCCAGAAAATATGGAGTACGTTCTGCAATGCCCAGCAAAACCGCAAAAGAAAAATGTCCGCATCTTATTTTTGTTCCTCCCCGATTTGCCAGATATAAAGAGATCTCCAAAAAAATCCGGGAGATTTTCTATGAATATACTGATCTGGTAGAACCTCTTTCTCTGGATGAAGCCTATCTGGATGTCACCGAAAATAAAAAAGGAATGGAATCTGCCAACCTGATCGCCAAAGAAATCCGTCAGAAAATCTTTGAACAGACGGGTCTTACGGCATCTGCAGGAATTTCAGTCAATAAGTTTTTGGCTAAAGTGGCTTCAGACATCAATAAACCGAATGGCCAGAAAACAATTCATCCTGATAAAATGGAGCATTTCCTGGAAGAACTGCCTGTAGAAAAATTTTACGGCGTTGGAAAAGTTACCGCTAACAAAATGTTTAGTTTAGGAATTTATAAAGGAAAAGATTTAAAAAAAAGATCTCTTGAAGATCTGGTAAGACTTTTCGGGAAGTCCGGGAAACATTATTACAATGTAGTACGCGGTATTCATACTTCTGAAGTAAAACCTCACCGAATCCAGAAAAGTGTGGCGGTGGAAAGAACTTTTTTTGAAGATCTTCTGGATGAACAGCAGATCAATGAAAAACTGGAAAGCCTTGCTCAGGAAATTCATCAGAGATTGCAGAAAAATAATATTCTTGGAAGGACTTTAACTTTAAAAATAAAATATAAAGACTTCTCTCTTTTCACAAGGAGTATCACCAGGGAAGATTATTTCTCGTCACCAGAACAGTACGTCAGCACGGGAAGAAAACTATGGGAACTCCGCCCTTTCGATAAAGCTGTACGCCTGCTCGGGTTGTCTCTCTCTCAACTGAATACGGAAGAAAAAAAACAAGTTTCCGTTCAACTAAAAATCCCGTTTGAGGAATTTGAAAATGAGTAGGTCATATTTTTTCGCTACCTTGTATCAACCAAATCAGTAAATTTATGAACCCAACCATGATTCAGTTTTTCCACTGGTATTCTGAAGGAGACGGAAAATTGTGGAAAGAAGCCGAAAAACAGGCCAGATACTTAGCAAAACTTGGAATTACTTCTGTATGGTTTCCTCCAGCCTATAAAGGAACAAATGGCGGTTATTCTACCGGATATGATGCGTATGATCTCTATGACCTCGGAGAATTTGACCAGAAGGGAACCATACCTACAAAATATGGTATTAAAAACGATTATACAAAAGCCATTAAAACCCTAAAGAAACAAAATATACAAGTGATTGTAGATATTGTTCTGGGACACAAAGCCGGAGGTGATGAACTGGAAAAATTCAAAGTGGTAAAAGTAGATGAGGAAAACAGAGAAAAAGTAATTTCTGATATTATTGAAATCGAGTCTTATACCAAATTCACCTTTCCCGGAAGAGGAAAAAAATATTCTGATTTTGAATGGAATTTCACCTGTTTCAGCGGTGTAGATTACGCAGAAGGTATGGAATCCCACATTTATAAAATACAGTCTGAATATGGAAATGATTGGGAGGAAATGATTCACGACGAAAAAGGAAATTACGACTACCTGATGTACAATGATATTGAACACCGGAATCCTTTTGTACGGGAAGAACTCAATCGCTGGGCAAAGTGGTATTTTGATCAGACTGATTTTGATGGAGTCAGACTGGATGCTTTGAAGCATATTTCGTTCGATTTTTATAAAGAATGGCTCACAATGCTTCGTTCCAATTCCGGAAAAAATATCTTCGCTGTAGGAGAATACTGGGCTCCCGGATATCTTCATCTGCTTCAAAAGTATATTGAGGTGACGGAAGGCTGTATGAGTCTTTTTGACAGCTCTCTTCAAAATAATTTTCATAATGCTTCAAAAGAAGGAAGTTCTTATGACCTCCGAAGAATTTTTGATGAAACTCTTACTCAGGCAGATCCTATGCATTCTGTAAGTTTAGTGGCCAATCATGATACCCAGCCGCTCCAGGACCTTGAAGCTCCCGTAGAATCCTGGTTTAAACCTCTTGCTTATGCTT
This sequence comes from Chryseobacterium sp. D764, assembly GCF_019317325.1. Taxonomy (NCBI): domain Bacteria; kingdom Pseudomonadati; phylum Bacteroidota; class Flavobacteriia; order Flavobacteriales; family Weeksellaceae; genus Chryseobacterium; species Chryseobacterium sp. D764. The sequence goes on from NZ_CP079219.1 coordinate 2,607,886, forward strand.
TAATCTTATTGAGAAAAGATGGATATCCATGCGTTTTTTATCCTGATTTGTATGGCGCCCATTATGTGGATAAAGATCGCGGAGGTCATGATCAGGAGATATTTATGCCTAAAGTAGATGGAATAGAAGAGTTATTAAAAGCCAGAAAAGAGCATGCTTATGGAGACCAGAAGGATTATTTTGAGGATGCTAATTGTCTTGGATGGGTTCGTACGGGTGATGATGAACATTCAGGTTGTGCTGTAGTATTAAGCAATAAGGATGCTTACAACAAGCCTATGGAAGTGGGACAGCTTTACACAGGTAAAAAATTTAAAGATCTTTTGAAACGATTCAAAGAAAAAGTAACCATTGATGAAAACGGATGGGGAAATTTCCTTGTTCCGGCAGGAAATGTAAGCGTTTGGATTCCCGAATAAGATTAAATTTCAATAAAAATATAAGAAGTTGTCTCAAAAGTGTCATTCTGAATAAGCCCCTTGTCAAGGTTTAAAACCTTGACAAGGGGCTTCGCTCATTAGAAGCCTCTTTCAGTTTATGAGGATCTGCAGATTAGCAATAGATGTATCGGCAATTCCAAATATCTGTAGCCCATTCACAACATTGCCCGTCTTCGGTGGAAGTACAGCATACTTTACCCCAATTCAGATCTCCAGCCTTTATACTTTTCAGTTCCTCACGTTTAAGTTTTTTCACTTTGAAATCTTTGTTTGCTTTCATAATTATTATTTTATGGTTTACTAATTAAATATACATTAAAAATTATAATTACGAATCAATATTCAACACTAACTACTTGATTTAGTATATATAACCCATAATAACATCATAATATAATAGTAAAAACAGAGCTAAATAATCCGTCAAAAATTCATTGATTTTTTGTCATCCTTTAAAAAGGTAATGTTTACATCTTCAGTTCGGATATGTATTAATATAAAGGATTTTTCAATGGAAAAAATATAATTACATCTTACGGATTTCCAGGATTTCCGGTTTTTCGGATGTATCAGCAATTTTTCCGGTTCTGGCAAATTCTGCCCAGAGAGCCCGCAGTTTCTTACCGTTCTCATGAATACGGCTCCAGGGGATATCTTTCAACATTTCAGAAGATTTCCACGCAGATTCGTTACCAAAGATCAAAGGAAGATCAATACAGTGAGAAGCTCCGATATGATTGTCTTTTAATGTTGAATAAATTCTGAACAGATAAACATTTCCGCCAGCATCAGCCAGATTTTCAGCAAACCGCCTCGCTGGATTTCCATAGATAAATTCTGTAGTTTTCTCAACAGTTTTATCCATGATTTTTAATCCCAACCCTGTTCCAAAATATTTATTTAAAGCTTCAGAAGTTTTGAGATAAAATGCAGTTTCATTATTATTCAGACCAATCAGCACATCATATTTCATAGCATTCTTTTTCCACATTCCCACTGATTCTTCTTCTTTACATAAAGGAAAACATCCGTATTGAGTACCAAAAGGCATCGCAGCTTTCAGACCGTATTTGATGATGGATGGTAAAAATTTTCCGTATTCATCCATCATTTTTAACACGTCAGTTTCATCTTTCAATGCTTCTGTTTTTTTCAGAAATTCTGCGGCCATTTTCTGTCTTTGATGGCGTAACCCCAAAGGCGCACTCTGGATAATAACACGCTGAAATAAATCTTCCACTCCTTCAGAAATCATTAAATGAGCAATCGCATCACCTCCTGAAGACTGCCCGAGAAGGGTGATATTATTTTCATCTCCACTGAAATCTGCAATATGGGTTTTTATCCACTTTAATGCTTCAATCATATCCAGGAGTCCAAGATTAGCAGGCCTGGTTTCATCTCCGCCCAAAAAGCCAAATAATCCCAATCGATACGAAACAGCAACAACGATGACATGCTGTTCTTTCACCCATTCGGAGGGATCTGAAGTGGCAAGATCACCACAGCCTATTTCATGAGATCCTCCATGAATCCAAACTATAACAGGAAGTTTTTCATTTTCAGAAACTGTTTCAGGACGGGTAATTGAAAGATACTGTGTAAATTCATCAGCTTCAAAACTGTCAACAGGAGTAGCTCCAATCATTTTTTCCACAAGCGGACTTAAAGTTTGAGGGCACACCGGAGTTTTTTCAGGAGCAACAATATTTGATGATGAAGATTCTGCAGCAACAGGTTTTTGAAATCTTTCAGAATGGGCATAGCGGATACTTTTAGCCCTGATAATTCCTTCTTCTTTCAATGCTATAATTCTCCCGAAACGGGTATCAAAAATAAAGGTTTCCTGCTGATTTGGTGTCATCTTTACAATGGTGAAAACTTTTCTCTTTAAATTTAATTATTTAAACACAAATTGCGCAAATGAAAGCATTAATATCCACTAATTGTTATAGTGATATTTGTGAAACAATTAGTGTTATTCGTGTTAAAAGATCTTAGTTCAGGATTTTGTATTCACTTGGAGAAATACCCACTTTTGCTTTGAAGAGTCTTGTAAAATGCTGTGGATATTTGAATCCTAGATCATAGGAAATCTCACTGATTGTTTTTGCCTGATCCATAATCTGTTCTTTGGCAATATCGATAAGTTTGTTGTGGATAAATTCCTGAGCGGAAATTCCCAGCTCTTTTTTAATCAGGTCTCCGAAATAATTAGCAGATAAATTCAGTTTTTCTGCAAAGTAATTCACCATTGGGAAACCGATATTTTTAGGGTTTTCAGATTTTAAATAATCATCTACCAGATTTTCAAATTTGCCGATCACTCCCTGATTGATATGATCTCTTGTAATAAACTGACGGTCATAAAAACGCATACAGTAATTCAGAAACAGCTCAATATTATTTACAATTAAAGATTTGCTGTGTTTATCGATAGCCTGCTCCAATTCCAGTTTAATATTTTTAAAGCATTCCAATATGATTTCCCGCTCTTTTTCAGAGAGATGTAAGGCTTCGTGTACATCATATGAGAAAAAGGAATACTCTTTAATGTTCTTACCTAAGTTTGTTCCTTTTATCAAATCGGAATGGAAAATTAATGCGGAACCTGCGGGCTGAACATATTTATCTTTGTTATAAATTCCATAGGTCTGTCCGGGGGCAATAAACACCAATGTTCCTTCCTGATAATCGTAGCTGTGTTTTCCATACTGCATGTCTCCACACATTACATCTTTCAGAAAAACGGTATAAAACCCAAATTTTCTTTTATGCTGGCAGATAGGATCAGATTTAGAAAAATCGATCACACTTACCAGCGGATGCAGAGTTTCATGATTGGCCATTTTATTGTATTCCGAAACACTATTATAGATTTCAACCTCCTGATTTTCCATGAAGTATATTTTTATTACTATTCAAAATTACCACTTTCTGATGTAACTGAAATAGGGTCTGTAAAATTGGTAAGTAATTCGGTAATCTGTATAAGTGTGGTTTACCGGAAAGTTTCGACTTTTGTATCGTTATGCAAACTTTTAATACAGCCACCTTTCCAAAAGGGGAAAAAGCTCCTGCAGATTATTTCTCCGGAGAACGGCGTGGGTTCACATCCTGAAACCCAATGAAGACAACCTGAACTGCCAGATAGGAAATGTCATTTTTGAACCAGGATGCAGAAATAACTGGCATTCTCATGGCGGCGGGCAGATTTTAATTGTAACTTCAGGAACAGGATACTACCAGGAAAAAGATAAACCTGTACAGATTTTGAACCCGGGAGATATCGTCAATATTCTTCCCGGTATCATCCATTGGCATGGTGCCGACCCGGACAGTGAATTTACCCATATCGCGATCAATCCCAACACTCAAAACGGGGTTATAGAATGGCTGCAGCCTGTAACGGATGAAGAATATAACAATTTATAAACCTAAATAAACTAAATATAAAAATGAGTACAATCACTGTAAAAGCTTATGGTGCAGAGTCTACCACAGCAGATCTGAAAGAAATGAATATTGAAAGAAGAGAAGTAACCTCAAAGGATGTAGAAATTGAAATCCTATACTGCGGGGTATGCCACTCTGATCTTCATACAGCAAGAAATGACTGGGGCGGATCTTTGTATCCTGTAGTTCCCGGACATGAAATTGTAGGAAGAATTACTAAAGTAGGAAGCGATGTTTCCAAATTTAAAGTAGGTGACCTTGCCGGGGTTGGATGTATCGTAGATTCGTGCGGACATTGCGACAGCTGCCAACATGATCTTGAGCAGTATTGCTTAAATGGCTTCACGGGAACTTACAATGGAAAAGATAAACATTTGGGAGGTCATACTTTTGGAGGATATTCTCAAAAAGTAGTTGTGGATTCCCACCACGTTTTAAAAGTACCTGAAAATCTTGATCTTGCAGCAGTAGCACCACTTCTTTGCGCAGGTATTACAACCTGGTCACCTTTAAAACACTGGAATGTAGGTCCTGGTTCTAAAGTAGCTGTTGTAGGATTGGGTGGTTTAGGCCACATGGCGATTAAGCTGGCAAAAGGATTGGGAGCTGAAGTTACTTTATTCTCAAGAACTCCCGGAAAAACAGACGATGCAAAACAACTGGGTGCGGATCATGTTGTCATCTCTACTGATGAAGCACAAATGGATGCTGTAAAAGGAAAATTTGATGTGATCATTGATACTGTTCCGTATGTACATGATGTAAATCCATATGTGGCAACTTTAAACATCAATGGAACTCATGTTCTTGTGGGATATCTGGGAGGTCTGGAACCTATTTTGAACACTGTTCCTATGATTTTGGGAAGAAAATCTGTAGCAGGTTCAGTAATTGGTGGTATTGCTGAAACTCAGGAATTATTGGATTTCTGTGGAGAACATAATATTGTTTCAGAAATTGAAATGATCAAAATGCAGGACATCAACGAAGCTTATGAAAGAATGTTGAAAAGTGACGTAAGATACCGTTTCGTCATTGATATGCAGTCTTTATAATTCTTTTGAAGAATATTAACAAAAACAGGTGCTTCGGATTGAAGCGCCTGTTTTTTTATTTTTTAAGATTTTGGCTAAAAGCATTCTGATCCTGATTCACGATATATTTATTTCCTTCAGTGCATTTGATATCATTTCTTTCCATATCCTGAAAAGCCCATGCTGCCATGGCATCAATAACAGGAGCCAGCTCATTACCTGCTTCACTCAGTTTATAAGTAACATGAGGCGGTATTACGGGTTTTGCAGTTCTGATAATCAATCCATCTATTTCTAATTGCTTCAGATGTTGAATGAGCATTTTTTCCGTTACGGCAGGAATTGCTTTTTTCAATTCGCTGTATCTTTTTTCTCCTGTGGAAAGATTAAACAGGATAATGGGTTTCCAGAATCCTCCAATCCTTTCCATCACATACATTACAGGGCAATCCTGCACTGTCTTTCTGTTTTCCTGAATGGTTGAACTTTCTTTGATTGCGGTCATATCTACATACTTTAGGGTAAGTACTTGTATAAAAGTAAGTACAAATATAACTTTGTTCTCAGAAATAAAAAAATATTTACATATGAAAATCGTAATCACAGGATCATTAGGAAATGTAGCTAAACCATTAGCGCAACAATTAATTGCCGAAGGGCATACTATTACAGTAGTAAGCAGCAACGATGCAAGAAAACAGGATATTGAATCTCTGGGAGCCACGCCAGCCATAGGTTCTATTACAGATGTTAACTTTTTAACTCAAACATTTGAAGGTGCAGATGCTGTTTTTGTAATGACACCTCCGGCTATCAGTCCGGATAAGATTGTGGAAAACACTACTAATGCAGGAAAAAATTATGCTGAAGCTTTAAAAAATGCCAACGTAAAAAGAGCTGTAATGCTAAGCAGTGTAGGCGCAGAATCTCCTGTAGAAAACGGTCCTATCGCAGGTCTTCACCATATTGAAAAAATATATAACGGCGTAGAAAATACTTCTTTCACTTTTTTAAGAGCCGGATATTTCTATAATAATTTTTTCAATGATATTCCTTTAATTCAAAATGCCGGAATCATTGGTGGTAATTATCCTGCAACTATTGAAGTACCTGTAGTACATCCCAATGATATTGCCAAAGCAGCAGCTGAAGAACTGGTAAAAGATGGAAATACCAACAACATCAGATATATTGTAAGCGATGTAAGAACAGCTTCGGATTTTGCGAAAGTTTTAGGAACTTCTGTTAACAAGCCTGAACTTCCATGGGTAGAATTCTCTGATGAAGATTCTTTAAACGGAATGCTTCAAGCCGGATTACCTGAAGATATGGCTCATCTGTATGTTGAAATGGGTAGAGGAATAAGAACAGGTGTTGTTCAGAAGGATTTTATTGATCATGGCTCTCCAGTTACAGGAAATGTTAAGCTAGAGGATTTTGCGAAAGAGTTTTCTTCTAAGTTTTAATTTCCACGTTAATCTGTAAAATAAGTTTCGGCGCACCAAAGGTGCGCCGAAACCTGTTTAAATCTTTATTTTTTAATCTTCAGATTATTTTTGCTCTTTTAGTGTTTGTTTTAAAACTTTCAGTTTTCCATCAATAGGCTGATCAATTTTTAATCCCAAAACTTCAGCAACCAAAGGATAAACATTAATGTTGGCAAATTCATTGATGACCAGATTGTTTTTAAATTCAGGGCCCCAGGCAAAGAAAGTCGCTTTCATTTCCGGAACAACTTTAGGGTTGTAGCCATGCTTACCAACAGATGTTTTCTTCCCTTTTTCCAGGAATATTTTTGGGGCTTTAGGAATCAGAAGAATTTGTCCTATCCTGTGATATTGATCATCTCTTGTTGCAAAGTGAAGATATTTAGGAAGTTTTTTATCCAGATATACTTCGTAATCGTCTGTTTTATTAGCTTTCAGTTCTTTATAAACTGCTTTTACCTCATCTGGATTTTTAACGTAAACTCTTAACAAAGTCTGGGAATTGTAAAAATCAAATCTGTTTTTATCAAAAAGCACAGCCGGAATTTCCAAAGGTGTACCTCCATCTACTTTGATCATACCATGGTCGGAAACAAAAATAAAGTTGACATTTTTTAATCCTAATCCATTTACTTTCTGAACAAGGTTACCAATCGCCTGGTCTATCAGATGAACAGCAATTTCTGTTTCTTTGGAATCCGGTCCATGATGATGTCCGCTTCCGTCTACTTCCGGGAAGTATAATGAAATAAAATGAGGTCTTTTCTCTTCCGATAATTTCAGCCAGTTCACCACTTTTTCTACTTTTTCGGAAGGTGTGAATTTTTCATGATAAGGATAATAATAAGAAGGTCTCATTCCTCCTGCATCACTGGCAGATCCTACCCACATTAAAGAAGCAGATACCATTCCCTGCTTTTCAGCGAGTCCCCAAATTGGGGTTCCTCCATACCAGCTGCCATCTTCAGCATTTTTTTTGTTGCTCATGGCATACCCTTCTTTTCTTTTATAATCATAGAAAAAATTATCGATCAAACCATGATGAGAAGGATAAAGTCCGGTAATTAGACTCCAGTGATTTGGGAAAGTAATACTTGGATAACTTGGAATCATTGCTTCAGCCTTCACACCGCCATTGGCCAGTTTCAAAAGATTTTCAGCATTATACTTTTGAGCATAGTCATAACGGAAGCCATCTGTAGATATCATAATCACATAAGGTTTAGACTGTGCTTCTATACTGTTTTGTCTACCCGGGATCACCACCTGGGCTGTATCAATATTGACCTGTTGTGCAAAAGCCGTAAAGGAAATTAGCAGCAGTAAAAAATAGATTCCTCGCTTCATTATTTTAAAATTTTTCTCAAAGTTACATCCTATACTTCTGCCTGAAAAGTTTAAGAGATTAAAAGTATATTAAAAGCGATTATTTTTTTTGAATAAAAATTAAAACTCATTAAATAGGTCTTTTCATTTCAAACTGTGACAGCCAATTGTTCAGTCCTACTCTTTCACTAAGAAATTTACTGGTGTTTTCTGAAGAATCATCTACATTATTCAAGGCAATGGTTTGTCCTCCGTTTTTTTCTTTAATAGCATTAAAAAGCTTTGTTCCAATTCCACGATTTCTGTAATTCTTATCTACTGCAAACTGGTATATTTTTTTCACTGCAGGACTATAAACAATATACCCAACAAGTTTATCCTCCATATAAGCACCTAAAGTCACATAGTTTTCAGGCATAGGCTCCAATACGAACACCGATCCCTGCCATGAAGGTTCAATATCCCAGAAAGAACATAGCAGTTTCCATTGAAAGTCATTCAAATCCCTAATAGAAACCTCAGCATTTCCTTCTCCTTGTTTAATACTTCCGTTAAAACAAAGTAATCTTCGTACAATTGTAAAACCTAGATTTTCATATGCCCTGATGGCAGGCTGATTTCCTTCAATAACTTCAAGCAGCAATGTATTGGCATTTCTCTCTTTTAAAACAGGAATAATAAAATCGTACATTTTCCTTACCAATCCTTTACCTCTGCTTTCAGGAACTACTCCTGTTCCACCATTGTAAATAATTTTCTCCCCATTTTCCACTTTTTCAGACTGAAGGATAAAACCTACCAGTTTCCCATCTTCAAATGCTCCGACAGAGATATTCATATCCATTTTTTCAGCTGCGATTTTTGAGACAAGCACCTCTTTCGTTAAATGAAAAGGAATAACATAATCTGAAAACGAATGGTTGAACACTGATAAAATTTCATCTATGCTTGTATTTGCTAAGGTTTTGAACTCCATTGATATTTTAAATTTATATAGTTATTACACTTTATTTCTGTTGGTTCAAGTACCATTGAATGGCATTATGCTCTTCTCTTTTTATAAATGGGTCTTTTTCCTGATTATAATCATTACCGTCAAACCATTCTTTTTTACTCAATTCCTCTTTCAGTTTTTGATATTCTTCTTTTACCTCCGGATGAATACGAAGATAATCCCTGAAAGCCAAATGGCGAAGCCAGTGTTCTGAAGAAGTCGGAATAACGTGAATGTGAGCAATGCGGAGATGATGATTGTGAATTCTCTCAGGAATTTCATCATTTGAATAAATAACATCAGGAAATCCTAATGTATGGGTATGATCTATAAGTTTAATAAAAAAACGGCGGTACGGCATATCTTCATTATACTTTTCATAATAGACATAATCTTTGCCTTCCAGTAAAGATGGAACTTTATCAAGTTCTTTTTCATCCTTTACCCCAATCATAATATCAATAACAGGTTTTGCAGATAAACCTTCCACAGATGTGCTGCCAATATGTTCAATTTCCGGATTCAAAAAACCGATATAGTTCTCAAGTTCATTTTTAATGGTTTCAAACTGCTTTTTCCAGAAAGGATTATATTTTTCAAAGGTAACTTTCATAAGTATCCAAATAGTACACAAATATAAAATTTTTCTCAGTAATCCCTCTGGAATCGACATTTAACAAAAAATGATACCCCTGAAAGATCAGAGGTATTCATTACTAATTATTTAGTTGTGTTTTTTCTGAAAAATTACTCTTTAATCAGTTTTTCATAAGATGTAGTTCCATCTTTTAAAGTGATTTCAAAATAATAAGCACCTGATTTCAAATCTCTGACACTGATATTTTCTCCCTCAAGTTTTACAGATCTTACTTTTCTTCCTGCAGATTCATAAATATCAACAGATTTTATTTTATCAGCATTTTTAAAGCTCACCGTTTCTTTGGCCGGGTTTGGATAAAGAACTATTTTCTTACTTTCCAAAACTGTTTCATTAGTACCTAAAGTACCAAAATTAAGGGCTGTAGTACCACAGCTGTTAGAACCATGATAAGCAATCGTAAAGTTTGATAACCTGCGTCCATAAGTAATGTTTAAAGGACTTGTAGGAGGAACGGTAAAGACATGGTCATTAGCATCTCCTGTGTTTAAAGCTCTTGTAGCGACTACAGTACGAACACTCCCTGCCACTGTATTAGAGGTTACAGTCCAGTTTTGAGTTCCATCCAAAGGCGGAACCACACCTTGTCCATTAAATGTTCTGTCACTTAAATTAGTACCATCAAAAATTACAACATCTTTCCCTATATCGTCCATATTCGTTGTATCGAAAGCCATTCCCAGCCATCCTGTAGAAGGACCAATAAGGGTAAGGGTAACTAAAGAAGGGGTAAGGTCTATCTTAACTGAATAAGCCAAATCTGCTCCTCCCGGTGTGGAAAAAAGAGGCACAGTTCCTGTCGAATATTGACTTTTTACATGAAAAAAAGCAAAAAATCCGATCAATAATAATGTAGTTTTTAATTTCATATAATCAATTTTTTAATAGGTTAATAATATCTTGATTTTTAGTAAATAAAGCATATTCAAAAACAGTTTTCCCTTGTTTATCGGATAATGCCTTATTTGCTTTATTCTTTAGTAGCAGCTCTACCATTTCTTTGTTTTGTGACTGTACAGCATATATTAATGGAGTTACTCCACTGCTGCTTGCCACATTTGGATCAGCTTTGTTCTCTAATAATTTCTGAGTAAGGTTTTTATCTCCTTTAAAAACAGAAGCCGTTAACGCCGTTCCTTCTCCACTTGCATAATTCATGTTTTTAACGTGAGTAATTAAAAATTCCGCAACTGGAATATTCCCTCTGTAACAAGCTAAAATAAGGGGAGAGAATCCGTTTTCATTAATCTGATTAATAATATCCGGATTTTGTTTCATCAGCTCCTGTACTTCAGGAACTGTTCCGCTCCTGGCAATATCAAATATTGATTTTGCTTTTTCCTGAGCAGATATCAATGAGCTCAGAAATAGTCCTACAATTAAGATTACATTTCTCATTGTTTTACCATTACGTAGTTGTATTCGATGTTGACATTTTCTGCCACTTTCTTGGTAACCATTTTAGGGATGGTCACTTTGTAATCTGCAGGTTTGGCTATAAAACCGCCCTGCATATAGATTTTACCGTCTTTTGCATATAATGTTGCGGAAGAAGCAACCGCTTTGTCTACCCCGTGAAAGTTAAGTGTTCCCTGAACGGTATATTTCTGTGGACTGGCCGTAAGTTTTGTTTTATCAAAGTTGACAATTTTCCCTTTAAAAGTTGTTTTCGGATATTTTGCAGATTCAGCATAGCTTTCATTAAAATGTTCTTCCATTAATTTGGTTTTAAAATGAAAGTTTTTAACGGTAGAAACGGATGCCATTTCGCCGTTGTCTGCGTTAAGAATCACAATATTGTTGTCATCCTGTGCAAAAATATCATCAAACAGAGGTACTGAAGCTTCAAAAGTTACTTTTCCTGTCTTAGAACTGTATTTCTGTGCTGAAGCGTAACCGGCAGAAAGCAGTAATACGCTTAATAATGCTAATTTTTTCATATCAATTTTTTAATTTTCATTTAACCCGTCAGCTTTCCACTTTATGAAAATATTGATTTGAGCTGCAGACAACGATCCTCCCTGAGGCATTTTTTCCGGATCACCGTTAGGCCTTTGGATACGATCCAGAATTCCATCTATATTATTTTTTACCTGATCATAAGTAACAAGGGGTTTATAGCCGGTGGCGGAATGACAGCCAATGCAATTGTTATCCACAATGGGTTTTACATCTGTTGTATATTTTACAGGTGCCGTGATAGGTGTATTATCAGAAATCTCTTCATAAGTTCTGCTGTCACAAGCCGTCAGTATGATTGCTGACGACAGTATCAATAAGGATGTTAGCTTTTTCATATTAAAAAACTCTATAAAGATTAAACCCAAAGAAAATATGTCCCTTTCCCCATGCTCCAGTGGCATTGGTAAGATATCCGATATCTGAATTTATCTGGGAGTTCGTTAATAAAAGCTGGAACACATGTCCTCCGGTTTCTATATCTACCCCTAGTGATAATGGGTTTTTATAAAAACTGTGATCGTCGAAATTCACAAAGTATTCTGCATTCACAGAAACTCTTTTTGAAATTTTATAGCGTCCTCCCAAACCTGCTAAAAACTGATTTTTGTTTTCAATAGTGGATTCGTAAAGGTTTTTATGAACAAAGGAAGGTGTAAGCTGCAAGGAAAACTTATCATTGAACCTTCTTGAGATCAATGCCTGCGTAAGATAAGAAAGCCTGTCACTGAATTTAAGATGTGGATAATTATCTTTATCAAGTTCAGTATTGGCACCCATTACATTGTAGCCCACAATATCCACCGGAAAGTTTTCATTTTGTCTTACCAGCCTGTATTTTACTGCTCCTTCAAACGTTTTCATATTCGTTTCTCTGGAAAGGCTTACGGAAACAGCATCTGAAATACCATAGATAACGCCTAATTTGGTTGAGGCATGATCCAGACCGAAAAAGTCTTTGAATCCGGCGCTTATATCTCCAAATCTGTGGGCAACGATAATGTACCATTCTTTTTTGGCGGCGAGTTTTGTAGATTGCCCCGTAACAATCTGAAGGGCTTTGAAGGCGGGTTGTGAGGTTTCTGAATTGGTTTTCACCGTGTCAATATCCTTCAGCAGATCTTCCTGTGCAAAGACAAGACCTGAAGAAAATACTGACAAAAATAAGAGAGTTTTCGTCATATACAATTTGAATTAAATTATGATATAACAAACTTATCGAGTTCTCAATTCAAAAACAGGTGATAAAAGTCACCATTCAAATTGTTTTTATCAATGATAGAAATAAACTTTTCAAACAATTAAAATTAGATCATTCTAACATTTTCATTCACAGGAACTTTCATTCCTTCTTTGGTCTGAACAATTTCACCTTCACTTTCAATTTTTTTCAAAACTCTGCTTACAACTTCCCTGGAGGTTCCCAAACTGCTTGCAATTTCGCGATGGGTTATCTTAATTGGGTTGTTTCCTGTGGATGAAATCTGCTGTTTGATGTAATTCAGGACTCTTTTATCCAGTCTATGGAACACCGCATCATTCACCATATTCATCACTTCTGAAAATCTACGGTCATATTCATGATAAAACAGTTTGTTGATTTCCGGGAATTTTATCAGCCAGTCATGCATTACGGAAACGGGAATAAGAATGGCTTCCGAGTCTTCCTCGGCAATAGCATACACTCTGCTGACATAGTCTGTAAGAATGGATGAGAAGGTCATAAGACAGCTATCTTTGGGCTTAATATAATAGTAGATAAGTTCTCTTCCGTCATTAAGGGTAAAAACCTTGATAGAGCCTTTTATCAGGAAAGGGACAAATTTATTTTTCTGCCCTTCTCTTATGATTTCAGTTTTTGCTTTTATATCAATTGCAACAGCATGCTTTTCCAGCTCAGCTAAAAAATCAGCCCCTAAAAAGCCAAATTTACTTACAGCGAACGCGTTATCAATCATATCCTATATTTTCTACTTTTTCTTAAACAAAGATATAAAATTGATGAATGGTTATTATATATTTTTATGTTATTAAATAAAATTAACAATCACATGGGTTCGATATTCCTTTGTACATGAGAATTTAGGTCAAAAAAATGCCCCGGTAAAAACCAGGGCATCTTATTTTATTGTAAAAAGAAATCTTACGCTTGAACGTTGTTTCCTCCTAATACGAAAGGCTCAACTTCTTTGATTTCTCCGAACTGCTGCTCGTAGTTAGCGATGTTCTGTTGAAGAGCGTTTAGTACTCTTTTAGCGTGAAGTGGAGCAAGAATAACTCTTGATCTTACTTTAGCTTGCTGAACACCTGGCATCAACTGAATAAAGTCTACTACAAATTCAGATGGAGAGTGGTTTACTAAAGCTAGGTTAGCATAGATACCAGCAGCTACCATTTCGTTTAATTCGATGTTGATGTTTCCGTCTTGTGGATTTTGATTGTTGTCCATTGTTATAAATTATGTTTTTAAAATTCGAAATTTGAGATTGTGAAAATATAAAAATAATTTCAAATCCCAAATTTCAAATCATTAATTTTAGTTAAGGTCTTCGAATTCTTTCTTAGAACCTACAATAACGTTCTGATACTCTTTAAGACCTGTACCTGCAGGGATTCTGTGACCTACAATTACATTTTCTTTAAGACCGTTAAGTTCGTCTACTTTACCAGCAACAGCTGCTTCGTTAAGAACTTTAGTTGTTTCCTGGAACGATGCTGCAGACATGAATGACTTAGTCTGAAGGGCCGCTCTTGTAATACCTTGTAATACAGGAGTTGCTGTAGCAGGAAGAGCTTCTCTTACTTCTACAAGACTTAAATCTTCACGCTTCAACTTAGAGTTTTCATCTCTTAATTCTCTTGCAGTAATCATCTGACCTGGCATGAATTCTTTAGAATCACCAGCTTCTACTACTACTTTAAGACCGAATACTCTGTTGTTTTCTTCCAAGAAATCATACTTGTGCTCAAGAGCTCCTTCAAGGAATTGAGTATCACCTCCATCTACGATAGATACTTTCGTCATCATCTGTCTTACGATAATTTCGAAGTGCTTGTCGTCGATTTTTACCCCCTGTAGACGGTAAACTTCCTGGATCTCATTTACTAAGTATTCCTGAACTGCTGTTGGGCCTTTAATTCTTAAGATATCTTCCGGTGTGATAGAACCGTCAGAAAGCGGAGAACCTGCTCTTACGAAGTCATTCTCCTGAACAAGAATCTGGTTGGAAAGTTTTACCAGGTAAATTTTTCTTTCTCCAGTTTTAGCTTCAACAATAAGTTCACGGTTACCTCTCTTAATTTTTCCGTAAGAAACTACCCCGTCGATTTCAGTAACAACCGCTGGGTTTGAAGGGTTTCTAGCTTCGAATAATTCTGTAACTCTCGGAAGACCTCCGGTGATATCCCCTGCTTTTGCAGATTTTCTTGGGATTTTGATTAAGACTTTACCAGCCTTAATTTTTTCACCATCGTTTACCATTAAGTGGGCTCCTACCGGTAAGTTGTAAGCTTTCTGCTCAATACCTTTAGAGTCTACCACCTTCAAGGTAGGTACGGCTTTCTTATTTCTAGATTCAGAGATTACTTTCTCTTCGAATCCTGTTTGTTCGTCAATTTCAAGTTGGAATGAAATACCCTGGATGATATCCTCGTATTCTACCTTACCTGAAGTTTCAGCAATAATTACTGCGTTATATGGATCCCATCTACAGATTGTATCCCCTTTCTTCACTTTATCACCTGGTTTTACAGCTAATATAGATCCGTAAGGTACGTTAGCTACCATTAATGGAGTTCTAAGCTCATTATCAGCAACTAATCTGAATTCTGTTGAACGGGAAACTACAACCTCAGCTGTATTACCGTTTTCATCTTCAGAAGTAATAGTTCTTACTTCATCCATTTCAACGATACCATCTCTTCTTGCAACGATAGATGGGTTTTCTGATACGTTTCCTGCAGTACCCCCTTGGTGGAAGGTTCTCAACGTAAGCTGAGTACCTGGTTCCCCAATTGACTGTGCTGCAATTACACCTACCGCTTCACCCATGTGGATCACTTTACCTGTTGCTAAGTTTCTACCGTAACATTTAGCACAGATACCTTTCTTAGCTTCACAAGTTAATGGTGAACGAACCTCAACTGATTCTAATCCAGCTTCTTCGATTCTTTTCGCCAATGCTTCAATGATCACCTGATCTGCGCTTGCAATAAGCTCGTCAGTTTCAGGATCGTAAATATTATGTAGCGATACTCTACCTAAGATTCTTTCAGAGATTCTTTCAACGATCTCGTCATTTTTCTTAAGTGCAGTAACTTCTGTACCTCTTAGAGTTCCACAGTCGTCTTCTGTAACGATAACGTCCTGGGCAACGTCTACCAATCTTCTCGTTAAGTAACCAGCATCGGCTGTCTTAAGAGCGGTATCCGCAAGACCCTTACGAGCACCGTGGGTAGAGATAAAGTACTCTAGAATCGAAAGACCTTCCTTAAAGTTGGCAAGGATCGGGTTTTCGATGATCTCCGCTCCGGTAGAACCGGCTTTTTGCGGTTTAGCCATCAAACCTCTCATCCCTGATAACTGACGGATCTGTTCTTTAGAACCCCTCGCTCCAGAATCAAGCATCATATATACAGAGTTGAAACCACCTTGGTCAGTTTTCATTCTGCTCATGATCATTTCAGTTAATCCGGCGTTGGTATTTGTCCAAACGTCGATTACCTGGTTATAACGTTCTGTATCGGTAATTAGACCCATGTTATAGTTAGCTCTAATTTCGTCTACAGTTTCAATTGAAGAAGCAATCATCTGCTTTTTCTCAACAGGAACTACAATATCCCCAAGTGAGAATGAAAGACCTCCTTTAAATGCATTTGAATACCCTAAGTCTTTCATTGCATCAAGGAACTTCACAGTTGTAGGGAAATCTGTATCAGCAAGGATCTTACCGATAACGTTTCTCAATGATTTCTTAGTAAGAAGTTCATTGATATATCCTGACTGCTTAGGTACAATCTGGTTGAATAAAATTCTACCAACAGAAGTTTCGATCAATCTTGTTACTATTACTCCATCTTCTTTAACAGGTAGTCTACATCTTACCTTAGCATTTAAAGAAACTCTACCTTCAGCATAAGCAATTTCTGCTTCCTCAGGAGAATAGAATGCAAGACCTTCACCTTTTACTTTCATATCTTCTGTAGAGCTCAATTCTTTAGTCATGAAATAAAGACCAAGAACCATGTCCTGAGAAGGTACTGTAATTGGAGAACCGTTTGCAGGGTTCAAAATGTTTTGAGAACCTAGCATCAATAGCTGAGCTTCAAGGATTGCCTCTGGTCCTAACGGTAAGTGTACCGCCATCTGGTCACCATCGAAATCGGCGTTGAATGCTGTTGTTACCAACGGGTGTAGCTGGATTGCCTTACCTTCGATCATCTTAGGTTGGAAAGCCTGAATACCCAGTCTGTGAAGCGTAGGTGCTCTGTTCAATAGAACAGGGTGACCTTTCATCACGTTTTCAAGGATATCATAAACTACGGGTTCTTTTCTATCAATAATTCTCTTTGCAGATTTTACAGTTTTTACAATTCCTCTTTCAATTAGTTTTCTAATGATAAACGGTTTGTAAAGTTCAGCTGCCATATCTTTAGGAATACCACATTCGTGAAGCTGCAAGTTTGGACCTACAACAATTACCGAACGCGCAGAGTAGTCTACCCTTTTCCCTAGTAAGTTCTGACGGAAACGACCTTGCTTACCTTTCAATGAATCAGAAAGTGATTTCAATGGTCTGTTTGATTCAGATTTTACTGCAGAAGATTTTCTTGTGTTATCGAATAATGAATCTACTGATTCCTGAAGCATACGCTTCTCGTTTCTCAAGATTACTTCAGGAGCTTTGATCTCCAATAATCTCTTCAAACGGTTATTTCTGATAATTACTCTTCTATAAAGGTCATTCAAGTCAGAAGTTGCGAAACGTCCTCCATCCAATGGAACTAATGGTCTTAATTCTGGTGGGATAACAGGAAGTACACGCATGATCATCCACTCTGGTCTGTTGATCATTCTTGTATTAGCACCTCTCAATGCTTCTACAACGTTCAATCTTTTAAGAGCTTCTGTTCTTCTTTGTTTTGAACCTTCGTTGTGAGCTTTATGTCTCAAGTCGAAAGACAATGCATCAAGATCGATTCTTTTTAATAGATCTTCCACAGCTTCAGCACCCATTCTGGCGATGAATTTGTTTGGATCAGAATCATCAAGATACTGGTTTTCTACAGGAAGAGTTTCCATGATATCAAGGTATTCTTCTTCTGTAAGGAATTCCATATTTTCAAAATCAGAACCATCTAATTTTTTAGCAATACCCTGCTGAATCACTACATATCTTTCGTAGTAGATGATCATATCTAATTTCTTAGAAGGGATTCCTAAAAGGTATCCGATTTTGTTTGGCAATGAACGGAAGTACCAGATATGAGCAATAGGAACAACCAAACCGATATGACCGATTCTTTCTCTTCTTACTTTTTTCTCAGTAACTTCAACACCACAACGGTCACAAACGATCCCTTTGTAACGAATTCTCTTGTATTTACCACAAGCACATTCGTAATCTTTTACAGGACCAAAGATTTTCTCACAGAATAATCCGTCTCTTTCAGGTTTGTGAGTTCTGTAGTTAATAGTTTCCGGTTTTAAAACCTCCCCTCTTGAGTCTTGTAAAATAGACTCCGGTGAAGCTAAACCGATGGTTATTTTATTAAATCTACTTGTTTTATTTTTATTTGACATTTTTTAGATTTTAGATTTTGGATTATAAATTTTGGATTATAGAATTCTGAACGGGTTCAAAATTCAATAGGCAAAATTTAAAATTATTCCTCAAGTCTTACATCAAGTCCAAGTCCTTGTAACTCGTGAAGTAATACATTGAATGATTCCGGAATACCTGGTTCAGGCATAGATTCACCTTTTGCAATTGCTTCATAAGTTTTTGCTCTACCAATCACGTCATCCGACTTCACAGTCAAGATTTCTCTCAAGATATTGGATGCACCGAATGCTTCAAGTGCCCAAACCTCCATCTCTCCGAATCTCTGACCTCCGAACTGAGCTTTACCTCCTAACGGCTGCTGAGTAATCAATGAGTAAGGTCCAATAGAACGTGCGTGCATCTTATCATCAACCATGTGTCCTAGTTTCAACATGTAAATGATACCTACTGTCGCAGCCTGAGTAAATCTTTCTCCGGTACCACCATCATAAAGGTGAGTGTGACCGAATGTAGGAAGACCTGCTTTCTCTGTATATTCAGTAATCTGATCAAGAGTTGCTCCGTCAAAGATTGGTGTAGCGAACTTCATTCCCAGCTTCTGACCAGCCCATCCAAGAACTGTTTCATAGATCTGACCGATGTTCATACGAGAAGGTACCCCTAGTGGATTCAATACGATATCTACTGGTGTTCCATCCTCTAAGAACGGCATGTCTTCTTCACGAACGATTCTTGAAACGATACCTTTGTTACCGTGACGTCCCGCCATCTTATCTCCTACATTCAGTTTACGTTTCTTAGCGATGT
This sequence comes from Chryseobacterium sp. D764, assembly GCF_019317325.1. NCBI lineage: Bacteria > Pseudomonadati > Bacteroidota > Flavobacteriia > Flavobacteriales > Weeksellaceae > Chryseobacterium > Chryseobacterium sp. D764. The sequence continues at coordinate 2,626,832 of NZ_CP079219.1, forward strand.
AAACTTTAGCCAACTTCATGATTCCTGCTGGAAGCTCATCTCCGATTGAAATTGCAAATTTCTCACGGTTTTTAACTCCTTGAATGTCGTTATATTTGATTTTGTAATTGTGAATTAATTGTTTGATCAATTCATTCTTGTCAGCGTCTACTGTCCAGTCTGCACCACTAACGTTTACATAATCTTCAACTGAAGTTAATAACTTGTGAGTAAATTTCACACCTTTACCGATGATTTCTTCGTCAAGGTCATTTTGTACTCCTTGAGAAGTTTTACCGCTTACCAGTGTATTTAATTTTTCAATTAAAGTATTTCTCAACTCATCAAATTTAGCCTTGTAAGTGTTTTCAATTTCTTCAAGTCTAAGTTTTTCTTCAGTTCTTTTCTTTTTGTCTTTAATGTTTCTAGAGAACAACTTCTTGTTGATAACAACTCCTCTTAATGAAGAGTCAGCTTTTAATGATGCATCTTTTACATCACCAGCTTTATCACCGAAGATTGCTCTAAGAAGTTTTTCTTCAGGAGTCGGGTCAGATTCACCTTTTGGAGTAATTTTACCAATCATGATATCTCCAGGCTTCACTTCAGCACCGATTCTGATCATACCGTTCTCGTCAAGATCTTTGGTAGCTTCTTCAGATACGTTTGGAATATCTGCTGTCAATTCTTCCATACCTAATTTGGTATCACGAACTTCAAGAGAATACTCATCTACGTGGATTGAAGTAAACCAGTCTTCACGTACAACTTTTTCGTTGATTACAATTGCATCCTCGAAGTTGTACCCTTTCCAAGGCATGAACGCTACTACTAAGTTTCTACCAAGAGCTAATTCTCCTTTTTCAGTAGCATAACCGTCGCAAAGTACCTGTCCTTTTTCCACTACATCACCTACTCTTACGTTTGGTCTTAGGGTAATTGTTGTACTCTGGTTGGTTTTTCTGAACTTAGTAAGTTTGTATGTTTTAGTAGCAGACTCGAATTGTACTAAATCTTCGTCTTCGCTTCTTTCATATTTAATAACGATTCTGTCAGCATCTACGTACTCTACAGTACCTGTGCCTTCAGCGTTAATCAAGATTCTTGAATCTCTTGCAACTTGCTGCTCAAGCCCTGTACCAACGATTGGAGCCTGTGGCTTCAATAGAGGAACGGCCTGACGCATCATGTTAGATCCCATCAATGCACGGTTCGCATCATCATGCTCCAAGAAAGGAATCAATGAAGCGGAAATACCTGAGATCTGGTTTGGTGCAACATCGATAAGGTTAACCTGAGCAGGCTCCACTACCGGATAATCACCATCCAATCTTGCAATAATTCTGTCTGTTAAGAAGTCTCCGTTATCACTCAATTCAACGTTTGCCTGAGCAATTACTTTATCTTCTTCATCTTCTGCATTTAAATAAATAGGGTCAGCATTAAGATCAATCTTACCACTTTCTACTTTTCTATATGGAGTTTCGATGAAACCAAGGTTGTTGATTTTCGCATAGATTCCTAGTGATGAAATCAAACCGATGTTTGGTCCTTCCGGAGTTTCAATCGGACAAATTCTTCCGTAGTGAGTATGGTGAACGTCACGAACCTCGAAACCTGCTCTTTCTCTTGATAAACCACCAGGCCCTAGTGCAGATAATCTTCTCTTGTGAGTGATCTCTGATAGAGGGTTGGTTTGGTCCATGAACTGAGATAGCTGGTTGGTACCGAAGAATGAGTTGATTACAGATGTTAATGTCTTAGCATTTACAAGGTCAAGCGGAGTAAAGATTTCGTTATCTCTAACGTTCATTCTTTCCTTGATTGTTCTTGCAATTCTTGAAAGACCTACCCCGAACTGTCCTGCTAATTGCTCACCAACAGTTTTAATTCTTCTGTTTGATAAGTGGTCAATATCATCAACATCAGTTTTTGAGTTTACTAACTCAATTAAGTGTCTTACAATGGCAATGATATCTTCTTTTGTAAGAACTTCAGTTGTAGTTGGAATGTTTAGGCTTAACTTTTTGTTTAGTCTGTAACGTCCTACTTCACCTAAAGAGTATCTCTGTTCAGAGAAGAATAATTTTTCAATGATTCCTCTTGCCGTTTCCTCATCTGGTGGATCTGCATTTCTTAACTGACGATAAATATACTCTACCGCTTCTTTTTCAGAGTTAGTAGGGTCTTTTTGTAATGTATTCTGGATGATAGAGAATTCGTTACTGTTTTCTTTGTGAATCAGGATTGACTTCACACCAGCATCCAGGATAAGATCTAAATGTTCTTTTTCAAGGATTGTTTCTCTATCCAAGATGATTTCGTTTCTTTCGATAGAAACTACTTCACCTGTATCTTCGTCTACGAAATCTTCGAACCAAGTGTTCAATACTCTCGCAGCCAATGTTCTCCCTTCTACTTTTTTAAGAGCAGCTTTAGAAACTTTCACTTCTTCCGCAAGGTCGAAGATCTGAAGGATATCTTTATCAGATTCATATCCGATAGCTCTTAATAAAGTTGTTAATGGTAATTTTTTCTTACGGTCGATATACGCGTACATTACGCTGTTGATATCCGTTGTAAATTCCATCCAAGATCCTTTGAAAGGGATAATTCTTGAATAGTAAAGTTTGGTCCCGTTCGCGTGGTAAGTCTGTCCGAAGAATACACCAGGTGAACGGTGAAGCTGCGTAACAATAACTCTCTCAGCACCGTTGATGATGAAAGAACCACTTGGCGTCATATAAGGAACCGGACCTAAATATACGTCCTGAACCACTGTTTGGAAATCTTCGTGTTCCGGGTCAGTACAATACAGTTTAAGTCTAGCTTTTAGAGGAACTGAATAAGTAAGTCCTCTTTCCACACACTCATCAATTGAATAACGTGGAGAATCTACCAGATAGTCTAAGAATTCTAATACGAATTGGTTTCTTGAATCCGTAATTGGGAAATTCTCTTGGAAAGTCTTGTAAAGAGCTTCTGTCTTTCTGGCTTCAGGAAGTGTATCAAGCTGGAAAAATTCTCTGAAAGACTCAATTTGGATATCCAAAAAGTCTGGAGTGATAATTTTTCCTTTCGCTGATGAGAAATTAATTCTCGGATTTCCTTGAGTTGTTGATTTTGTTTTACTCATAAAACTTTTAAGAAAGGGTTAAAAAATATTTTGATTCATTAAAAAATATCAGAAAAGAACAAGAAACAAGGTAAAAGTAAAAGGTAAAAGTGTTTTTGGCGCTCACAGAAGACCTTAGGACTCTTTTAACAATGCACTTGGCTCTTTCTAACTGCAACACTGGTATATCTTTTCACAGTGTAATGCAAAATATTTTTATTACTTTTGAGGCAGCATTACCGCAATATCTATATATACGAAATCCCTCTCACGTTTTCACAATGAAAGAGCTAATTTTCAGTATTTTATAAATTTACAAACAATTTTTCGCGCCAAAAGAGGGGCAAAGATACAAAAACTTATCCACAATAACAAATAAATCATCTCATTTTGAGACTCTTAAAAAACAAGAGAGGCTGCTCAAATATGAGCAACCCCTCCACAACACAAGCTAATCTTATGACTATTTCACAATAACCTTATAAGATTTTATTTTTGATTTGGTTTCTATCTTAATGATATAAACTCCTGTAGGAATTGAAGATGTATCAATACCGGTATTGGCATTAAACTTATCTGTCTTAATTACCTGTCCCTGTGCTGAGAACAGTATATACACTCCTTCTTCTGCAGAGGTAATTCTAAGATTTTCTCCAGCTTTTACAGGGTTTGGATATACTTTCACATCATTCGCAGCATCAGTAATTTCCGCGTCTGTGATTTTCGCAGCAGTTTTGGAAGCGGTTTTCAACAATGAAGCATAAGGTGAAAGCGGAGAATCAGGAGAACCTCTTTTCACCAGATCAGTATCTACAACAGCCTGAATACCGTCTTTATCTTTATCATTAATTGTAGAGATAAATCCACCTCCTAATGTATCCAGATTACCTTTTCCGATCTGATAAAGATCAGTATCTGAGCCATTGGAAATAATATCCAGGAAGTCAGGCTTATCATCCCCATCTGTGTTTTTAACTGCATATTTTAATACTCCTGAGTCAGGTGACGTTTCCAGAATATCTGAAATACCGTTTTTACCTACCGGAATATTAGTATCGATAACTCCGTTGTGATCTGCATCAATCTGATTGATTACTGATGTTGGAATTCCTGATTCAAATAAATCCAAGATACCATCGTTATCAGAATCCAAGTCCAGATAATTCGGAACTGAATCTCCCAATACTGGCGTTAACAGAATATCTCCTTCATTATCATCATCCTGGAATTTTCCATTTTTATCAAAATCTTCCACAGCATCAAGAATACCGTCGTTATCTGAATCCAGATCACAAGCATCCACAATACCATCTCCGTCTGTATCCAATACAGGAGATTTATCATTTACGGCTGTACATCCTTCTGCACAGTCAGGAATTCCGTTTCCGTTGTTATCTATATTATCATCTCCTCCCTGACATTGATCAAAACAGTTTGGAACACCATCGTTATCATCATCTCTGCTCGCAAAAGCGTTATAGATATAATAGTTCTGAGGAATACGAACCGCTGTTCCGCTGTTGAATGTAATTTTAATGCGGTTAAAAGGCTTTGTAGCTTTTCCTCCAACATAGAATTTATTTGAATTCGTTGTGAAGAAGTTTCCACTTATAAGACTTCCTGAGCTTGTAAAGGTATCTGTCAAGGTATTTCCGTTGTATAATGTCACGGTGATATTTTCCAGAACACTTACTCCAAGAAGATTTCCTGCTTTTTCTACGGTAAACCCAGCCATTGTATTGACAGGAAGCACAGTATTACTGCTCACCGTTGCAAATGCTGAAAAAATACTAAGAAAGGATGCCGCCGGAACAGTAGCCGTTGCATAATTAGAAGGATTATTATCCACAATAGCTCCCGGATTGGTCATCTTCGCTAAAATAAGACCAAGGAATCCAGGACCTGATGTCCATGTAGTTCCGTTTACCAAATTTCCAGGAACAGCAGAACCACTTGTCTGAATTTTATCGTCACATTCACAAGCAACAGGCTCTTCAAAAGCATAGTATACTTTTAAAGCTCCTAAATTAAATCCTACGGTCTGGGTAATTTTTAATCGTACTTCATTGAAAGGCTTAGTAGTCGTTAATGTAACTTTTTGCTTTCCTGAACCAAATCCTAATACTTTAATATTAATCAGACCTCCTCCGTCAGACAGTTGTTTTGAATCCTGAAGCTGGCCGTAAAGATAAGTTTCTATTGTAATATTCTTTAAAAACTCAGCACTTAACAGTTTCCCCTGATCATCCGGTTCTATAACAAAACCTGTTTTGTTACCTGCAGGATACACCTGATTTTTATCTAGAACTCCAACTGAATAAGATCCCAGCAATCCGATCGGAAGAACTATTGATCCATAAGAGTTTTTATTTCCATCTCCAATTCTTTCTTTATTCTGAACATAGGAAAGCGGAGCCAAGAAACTGCTGCTTCCGGATACATTTCCGTCAACACCGCTTCCTGCAATAATATCATCACAAATACCATTATTATCTGTAGGTACTTTTGCCGGATCAAATGCAAATGCATAATACACATTCATAGCACTGAATACAGAAAGAACATTGGTTTGGTACAATCTTACTTCATCAAATTCTTTTGAAGTTTTAAAGTGCAGGAATATCCTGTTCTTACTTCCTCCGAATGCAGGAACAGATAAAAGAGTGCTGCTGGTAGTAGTTTCCTGAAGAACACCATTTTTATAAGTACTGATCCGCAAAGAACTCAAAAGATCTATGGTAATAAAACTCGTCCCTAGATCTACATTGAATCCAGTAATATATCCCGCAGGATAGGTTGTATTTTTATTCTTTACAGAGATTCCGTTTCCACTTAACAGGGAGGCAAAGTTTCCCATGCTTACGCTGTTATCAAGACTTGCATCTACCACCGGATTCATGCTTCCGTTATAACATGCTAGACAGATCCCTGAATTGTTGACAGGTTTCGCCTCCACCCCCATCCCACGGATCGGTTCATAGCCCTGCTGCGCAAATACTACTGCTGACATCATCAATGTCATAAGCATCGCAGCTAACTTTTCGAATAATTTTCTGGTCATTTTTTATTTTTTAAGGTTTGTGTTTATTTTTTAATTATAAAGCGCTTTCCAGGTAGATCCATTACAGCCTTCATGCGCTTTAATGGTTGTATTATATCGGATTGCGCCTTCTTCAGCAGCTGTACATGATGCACCCGCACCAGAAGCAATTCCCTTCATCTGAACAGCAGCTCCTGTAGATGTAGCCGCAGTAGGAATCATATTAATTCCCAATATTGTATCTGTTCCGTTGCTTTTATTAAAGAAAACATGTTGTTTGTTGGCATAAACCATCTGTCCTGCAGTGGCCTGACCCGAAAATCCTATTGCAAAAGCTTCTGTACCGCTTGCCGTATTTGCCGAACCAACAGCTACATTGTTTGTTGATGTTGTATTTCCGCTTCCGATAGCAATTCCTCCGCTGTTTATATGATTGTTCCCAATAGTGAGTCCTGTGAGTCCTGTTACGGTATTCAGGTTTCCAAATACTAAATTATTAGCCCCTGTAGCGCTATTACTATTTCCTATTACTTTAGCACCATTATTCGCTGTATTTCCCAATCCAATAGCTACCGCAAGAAAATTACCCTGCGCAGAGACAGAATTGTCTTTCCCCAATGCAATATTTGAAGAGGTACTGTTGGTAAGAATATTATTAGATCCCCAAGTAAATGAAGCGTAAGGACCTGTTGCAGAATTGGAATTTCCCCCTTGCAGAGTTCCATTAGTATCTAATATTCCTTTTACGTTTTTCTGAGTAGCCAAGACCAAATTCTGACCGTCATTTGTACCTAAATAATTCCCACTGCCTATATCTGCTCCTAAAGCTGCCGTTGTCGCTGTTGTGCCGGCATTTCCTACTGTACGCCAGTTCCCACTTATGCTTCCCCATTTGATTCCATCAAAATAATAATACCCTGGTGAAACAACATCAACGGTCTGTCCGGAAGGTGCAGCTTCAACTGAGGTAACATATACTATGGCTCCTGTTTGGGCTATTGTATAGTTTTTAGCTTTTAATTGTACACCTGTAAGCCTTGGCGCAATAACGCCATCAAGTTTACCGGGATTGGAAGGTGATCCTACTATATCAAAGGTTGCCTGAGCCTGTCCTGTATTAATCCCAACCTGTGCTAATACTGGTAAACCAACTGATAAAAGAGCGATGGTAAATAATCTGTTTTTCATGTCTAATGATATTTGCTGTTTTTTTATGTATATGTGTTTTTTTGAAAGGGCAATTCTCGAGCATTCTCATTCGAATAATAAATGAAATAACAGATAGTACTGTAAGAAGGCGCATAAAATTGTTAGAAATATTAGGAGATAAAAGAATGGATTAATTTATCAGGAATTTTAATAATAAACTTAAAGCCATCAACAAGTTTAAAAGAACTGGCATTGAACTTTCGGAATTCTTTAAATGTCAGGAACATATGTTCTTTGCAGATAGAGAACGAATCATAATACCAATTAGCCCAAACAGCGACAAATTTTATATCTCTAAGAAGGAAAAACTGAAGATTGCTATTATTAAAAAAAGAAAAATTGTATTGCAGGCTATTGCAATAGAATGCAAAAGTTTCATTTTGAGCAGCAGACAATTTGTTTGCAGCCGCCACATCATTTCCTGCTTCAGACAGATAAACTGAAACATCGGCTAAGCATCCCTGCGGATGATTATTTATAGCTGTACAATACCGTAATTGAGCTTTGCTCATTGTATCAGGTATAAACTTAGCATTTAATTTTCCTATAGCCGCCAGAAGCAACAGAAGTGTAATCTTGTGGCCGTAGGAAAGAAAATAATTTCTATCCAATTATGTTGTGTTTTTTCGGTACAAATATAATATTTTTTCAACCAAAACAATACTTTATTAGTAAAAAACTAAATAAAATAAACAAATATTAAAATACAAATAAAATATTATGTTAATTTTTATCAAATAAATAATAATATTAAAATATAACAAAGAAAGAACCAATAATATTCAAATACTATTATAAAATAACACACACATTTATAAAGACTTACATACAAAAAAGCCCGGGCATTTGCCCAGGCTTCTATATTTATAATAAAATTGAAATTATTTCAATTCTACTTCAGCACCAGCTTCTTCTAATTGCTTCTTAAGAGCCTCAGCTTCGTCTTTAGAGATACCAGTTTTGATTGGAGCAGGAGCACCATCTACGATATCTTTAGCTTCTTTAAGACCAGCACCAGTTAAATCTTTTACTAATTTAACGATAGCTAATTTAGAAGCACCTGCAGACTTAAGAATTACGTCGAATTCAGTTTTTTCTTCAGCAGCTTCTCCACCACCTGCAGCAACAACTACAGCGGCAGCAGCTGGCTCAATTCCGTACTCATCCTTAAGGATAGTTGCTAATTCGTTTACGTCTTTTACTGTTAAGTTTACTAGCGTTTCAGCTAAATTTTTTAAATCTGACATTGTTGTAATGTTTTTGTTGATTATTTATTTAATTTTTTGAGTGTAATTATTCAGCACTTGTTTCTTCAGTGCTTTCTGCAGCAGCTTCCGGAGCTTCAGCAGGAGTTTCTTCTACAGCAGGAGCAGCAGCTTCTTCAGCTTTAGCTTCTACAGTTTCAGGTTTGTTTTGAAGAGCAGAAACAACTCTTTGAATTGGAGATTGAAGTAATCCGATGATTTCTCCGATCATTTCTTCTCTAGACTTGATGTTAGCAAGTGCAGATAAGTTTTCGTCTCCAACGTAGAAAGTTTCCTGAACAAAAGCAGACTTTAAAGCTGGCTTTTCTTCTTTCTTTCTGAACCCTTGGATTAATTTAGCTGGACCGTTTGCAGTCTCAGAAATCATTAATGCAGAGTTTCCTTTAAAAGTCTGGAACATTTCAGAGTAATCTACTCCTTCAATTTGCTCCATTGCTTTTTGTAAAAGTGTATTTTTTACAACTTTCACTTTGATATTTTGTTTGAAAGCCTGTCTTCTGAATTCTGAAGACTTCGCAGCGTTCAAACCGTCTAGATCTGCTACGTATACTACTTTTGCATCCTGAAGCAAGTCTTTGATCTCTTGTATTGCTACAACTTTTTGGTCTTTTGTCATTGTCTTAAGGATTTATATTAGTTAACAGATTTAGTATCGATTGCAATACCAGGGCTCATTGTAGAAGACAAATAAATGCTTTTTACATAAGTTCCTTTAGCAGCAGTTGGCTTCATTTTGATCAATGTAGAGATCAATTCCTGCGCATTTTCTTTGATCTTAGCAGCATCGAAAGATACTTTACCAATACCAGCGTGGATGATACCATACTTGTCTACTTTGAAATCAATTTTACCTGCTTTCACTTCAGTTACTGCTTTACCAATTTCCATTGTTACAGTTCCTGATTTAGGGTTTGGCATTAAACCTCTTGGACCTAATACTCTACCTAATGGACCTAATTTACCCATTACAGCTGGCATAGTAACGATAACGTCAACATCTGTCCAACCTTCTTTGATTTTTTGTAAATATTCGTCAAGACCTACATAGTCAGCACCAGCAGCTTTAGCTTCTGCTTCTTTATCTGGAGTTACAAGAGCTAATACTTTAACATCTTTACCAGTACCGTGAGGAAGAGATACAACACCTCTTACCATTTGGTTTGCTTTTCTTGGGTCTACACCTAATCTTACAGCGATATCTACAGAAGCATCAAACTTTGTAGTGTTCACCTCCTTTACAAGAGCTGAACCTTCTTCAAGGTTATAGATTCTTCCTTTTTCTACTTTGCTTAAAGCTTCCTTTTGCTTTTTAGTTAATTTTGCCATTTCTTTAAGTTTTAAGCGTTAGTTGGTTTAGTTCCTGTTACTCTTAATCCCATAGATCTAGCAGTACCTGCAACCATAGAAAGTGCAGAATCTGTTGTAAAACAGTTAAGATCCGCCATTTTATCTTCAGCGATTTTCTTTACTTGTTCCCAAGTTACAGAACCTACTTTGTTTCTGTTTGGTTCACCAGAACCTCCCTTGATTTTAGCTGCATCCATTAACTGGATTGCTGCAGGTGGAGTTTTAATAACGAATTCAAAAGATTTGTCTTCGTATACTGTAATTACTACAGGTAAAACTTGCCCTGGCTTATCTTGGGTTCTTCCGTTAAATTGCTTACAAAACTCCATGATGTTCACACCTGCAGAACCCAATGCTGGACCTACTGGTGGAGAAGGGTTAGCTGCGCCACCTTTCACCTGAAGCTTTACCATTTTAAAGACTTTCTTAGCCATTGTTTGTTTTTTAAATTTGAATAATTAATGAGTTTGGAAGCATTTATTATTCAGCAGGTTATGCACTCACATAACAATAAACCTACTTTTTGGACTGCAAAAGTATAAAATATTTTTGAATTAGCAAACGGAAATTGCTGATTTTTAAAAAGTTTAAGAAAAAAAAATCATAAAGCCCTGCAATATATTTTGAATGCTATCATGAGAAACAAAAACGGCTATTTACATTAAATAGCCGTTTTATATATTTTTAAAGGAAAAGATTTATTAAAAACCTGCTGGTTTATTAATCGTCTGGGTAGAACCGTCATTTCCTCCAAGATCAGCATTGATATCGCTGATATTTTGTTTTTCAATCAGTCTTCTATAGGCCATCAGATAAAGATCAACCGTAAAGTTGTTATAAGTTCTTGATGGAGTGGCTGAACTCACTGCCAGAATCCTGCTGTCAGTAAATCTTGCTCTAATATGCCACGTACCGTTACTTTTGAAAGCAACAACATCCGGTGATCCCTGTTTGTTATCATTCACACCATTGTCTCCATAATCAAGCATTACATTGGTAGTACCGTCATTCAGTTTAAATGAATAGTTATGAAGTATAACCAGAAAATTGTTTGCATCAATTTTGGTATCATAATCTGCGATTCCTGTTCCGGATACTCCTGTAAGAGTAAGTTTAAGATAATTGAATAATCCACTACTCTCCAAAGCCGGATCGTACAGTTGCAAACCATTTTGTGAAGTTGCTAAAAAGCTACCTCCCGTCATGGTAGGTTCTCCCGGATTTCTTAAATATAGAGAGTTTGTATAAGTCTTTCCGTTAACATCAAGTGTTTCCGTAGGTTTTGCTGTGTTTATTCCTACTTTTCCTTGCTGGGCATTAAAAAAAATCCCAAGGCACATGATTATTGTGATATAAATTTTTCTTTTCATATTTTTTTATTGAAGCCCTAGAGGCGTATTGGTTGAAACTCCTGAATAAGCAGGCGAAGCTGATGCTGAAACAGAACCGTTGAAAGTTCCCCAGTCTTTAACCAGTGACTTTTCAAAAACATTCAGAGTAAGAGTCCAGGTTCCGTTTTGGGCTGAAACAGTTCCAGCGCCTTTAAAAGCTAAATTGACTGCATGGTAATTTTTACCCCCACTTACGACCTGAGTAACTTCAGTAGAATAAGATCCAAATGATTTGGGGTTGGTTGTCGTATTAGCTGCCGACACCGCTCCTGTAAAAACAGCACCTGTAATGGCCACAACATATTTACTTACATCTAATCCTGTATTGAGATTCACAACTTCATCCTGTCTCACATTCTTCAATACAATATTATACATATTTACAGGGGCTACATTACGGAGCGATATGTCCAACAACTTTACTTTACCTACCGGTGATGTATCTTTTGAACGGGTAAGAAGAAGATAGTTTCCGCTTGCCTTCGTATTTTCAGTATCTATTAAATAGGACTCTACCAGTGTTTCTCCTTCTACATCGAGAGTTCCCTTAGGTGTATTAGTATTAATTCCTACTTGAGCATGCATGCTTAAAGCAGCAAAACCCATAAAGAGTATCGCAATAATTTTTTTCATAGTGTGTCTTATTGAATTAATGGAGCTGCAGCAGCACCTGTAGTTGAAGCATTAAGGCTTTGCGTTGAGTTGAAATCTTTGGCATATGATCTGTCAAATACCAGCAAATTCAGTGTCCAGATTCCTGTAGGGAAAGAGTTATCAGGAGCGAATCCTTGATAATCTGCCTTAAGTTTCCATGTTCCTCCTGAAGAATAAGCAAAGATCTGAGGCATTGGTGTCACCCAGTCTGCTGTAAAAGTTCTTGTAGGCTGCGTAAATCCAAAAGAAGAAATTACCACCAAAAATTTACTGGAATTAATCTTTGTGTCAAATTGATTTACCCAATCCTTATCTGAAGGATCACAGGTAATTTTAAATTGAATAAGATTAATTGGTGCCGGAGAATTGGGTACAAAGGAATCGTTGTACGCCGTAATTTTGTTTTCCGGAGCTGGAGATTTGATAATGAAAGTGTAATTCTCATCCGCTTTCAATTTCTCCATAGGCTGCTTGAAAACAACTCCTGATGTCTTCATTGTACCGTTTACGGTAAGTTCTTTTTCAGGATTCGCAGTGTTGATACCAACCTGCGCACTCGCGAGTACGGACGTACCCACCAGAATGACCATCGAAATAATTTTTGTCATTGGATTATGTGTTTATATAAGGCTTGTGTTTTGAATAGCTAATCCAAATTTTACATTTTTTAGTTAAAAACATACAATAGACATACGCCTGTAAACAGTGTATGAAATAAAAAATATAAATTTTGGGATTAATTACCATGTTGTTGCAAGAAGCATGCCATCTGAAAGTAAATCAAGAATAGGAGAAGAAATCTGATCTGCAAAAACAACTTTATTCCCAATAAAGTGATAACTGAATTAAAGCAAAGATCTTTATAGGAATAAACAACAGCAGTTGAGAATATAAAAATTTCAGAAAAGCAATTGTAAAGAAAATTAAAAAAATATAATTCGCGATAGGGTAAACCTCACCTGTTATAAACAACAATGTAAAGCGAGTATATAAAAACAAAAAAGACCGCTTAATAGCAGTCTTTTTTTATATTTTATAAATAATTATTATACTTTTTCTACTTGCATGTAGCTTAGTTCCATTGGAGTTTTTCTACCGAAGATCAATACAGAAACTTCAATTTTCTTTTTGTCTTCAAGAATCTTCTCAACTGTACCGTTGAATCCGTTGAAAGGTCCATCGATTACTTTAACGTTTTCACCCACTACATAAGGAATTTCAACATCGCTTGCAAATTCTGAAAGTTCATCCATTCTTCCAAGCATTCTGTTAACCTCTGATTTTCTCATTGGAACAGGATCTCCTCCTTTAGTTAAACTTAGGAAAGAAATAACTCCAGGAATATTCTTGATAACGTGAGGAATCTCTCCCATCAGGTCAGCTTCAATCATCAAGTATCCAGGGTAGTAAGGTCTCTCTTTAGGAACTTTTTTTCCGTTTCTAATTTGAATTACCTTTTCCATAGGAATAACCACTTGAGTAACGTACTGATCAAACCCTAGACGTTTGATTTCTGTCTCAATATAGTTTTTCACTTTATTTTCCTGTCCGCTGATTGCTTTCAGCACATACCATTTCAATTCGCTCATTATGGGAAAATACTTTTAATTAATTGAACAAGTTGATTAGCATTCCAATGATGTTGCTGATTGATTTAGAAAACAATTCATCAACTCCAAAAGTAAATAGAGCCAGAATCACTGTCGCAATAGTCACTACAATAGTAGATGACTGAAGGTCAGCCCACTTTGGCCATTCAACTTTATGCCTGAATTCGTTATAAGAACCTTTTAAAAAATCGACAAATGAACTCATAATTTATATTTGCACGGGCACAAGGATTCGAACCCTGATCAACGGTTTTGGAGACCGGTATCCTACCATTGGACGATGCCCGTAGATAAAAAGCTTCCGAGAGTTTCCTTTCGGAAGCTTTATTTATTTTAAGATAATTAGTCTAGGATTTCAGTAACCTGACCTGAACCAACTGTTCTACCTCCTTCTCTGATCGCAAATCTAAGACCTACGTTAAGAGCGATTGGTTGTAACAATTCTACAGTGATCTCTAAGTTATCACCAGGCATTACCATTTCTACACCTTCTGGTAAGAAGATCTCACCTGTAACGTCAGTAGTTCTTACGTAGAACTGAGGACGGTACTTGTTGTGGAATGGAGTGTGACGTCCACCTTCTTCTTTAGAAAGGATATAAACAGAAGCCTTGAATTTTTTGTGTGGCTTAACTGAATCTTTCTTAGCGATAACCATACCTCTCTTGATGTCAGTTTTTTCAATACCTCTCAACAATAGACCTACGTTATCTCCAGCTTCACCTCTATCTAGGATCTTTCTGAACATCTCAACTCCTGTAATAGTAGAAGTTAATTTTTCGTCACCCATACCTACGATATCAACTGGATCACCAGTGTTGATAACACCAGCCTCGATTCTACCAGTTGCTACAGTACCTCTACCTGTAATAGAGAATACGTCTTCGATTGGCATCAAGAATGGCTTTTCAGTATCTCTTGGTGGTTGCTCGATCCAAGTATCAACAGCATCCATCAATTCTTCAACGCTCTTGAACCACTTATCTTCTGTGTTAGCAGGAGATGCAGTAGCTGCAGTAAGAGCTCCTAATGCAGAACCTTGAATTACTGGAGAGTTGTCTCCGTCAAATTCGTAAGTAGATAATAAGTCTCTAAGCTCCATTTCAACAAGCTCTAATAACTCTGGATCATCTACCATGTCAACTTTGTTCATGAAAACAACGATTCTAGGTACGTTTACCTGACGGCAAAGTAGGATATGTTCTCTAGTCTGAGGCATTGGACCGTCAGTTGCAGCACATACTACGATAGCTCCATCCATTTGAGCAGCACCAGTTACCATGTTCTTAACATAGTCGGCGTGACCTGGACAGTCAACGTGAGCATAGTGTCTTTTTTCAGTTTCGTATTCGATGTGAGCAGTATTGATAGTAATACCTCTTTCTTTTTCTTCTGGAGCAGAGTCAATTGCAGAGAAGTCTTTTTTCTCAGCAAGACCTTTGCTAGCTAATACAGCAGAAATAGCAGCTGTAAGAGTAGTTTTACCATGGTCAACGTGACCAATAGTACCAATGTTCAAGTGTGGTTTGTTACGATTAAACGTTTCCTTTGCCATGATTTAAAATTATTTATTTATTGTTTTTCAAATTTTCGGTGTGCAAATATAATGAATTTTTAAATACCAAAAACTTTTTATTAAAAAAACTTTCAATATTCTCTTCCAATGAAGGACAAACCTTATATTTCAACGTATTGAGACTGCAAATTTACATATTTTTCCTGATTGAAAAAAACTTTCTGAAACCTTTTATGAAAAAGCCTGAAATACAGAATATTCCAGGCTCTACTAATATATAAATGAAAGAAAAATCACATATGGCTGAGCTTTTTTGTCCGGTTGAATATCCAGAAAATAATTGGGAAAATAAGCAGTGTAAGCACGGTAGCTGTAATAAGCCCTCCAATAATGACAATCGCCAGAGGTTTTTGAGATTCTGACCCGATTCCTGTAGACAATGCTGCCGGCATCAATCCGATAGAGGCCATAAGCGCTGTCATAATTACGGGCCTGGTTCTGGATTTCACCCCATTTAATATGGCGGAATCTATATCAAGACCATCTTTCACGTTCTGATGAAATTCTGTGATAAGAATTACCCCGTTCTGAATACAAATACCCAGAAGAGCAATCATACCTACTCCCGCAGAGATTCCAAAATTGATTCCGGTAACGTGTAAAGCGATAATTCCTCCTATTAAAGCAAATGGTACATTCGCCAATACCAGAAGAGAGTCTTTCATATTTCCAAATAAGATAAACAACAGAAAGAAAATCATCAGAATACTCATGGGAACTACCTGCGTCAATCTGTGAGAGGCCCGCTGCTGGTTTTCAAACTGACCTGTCCATCCTACAGAATAACCATCCGGAAGCTCAATAGTTTCAACTTTTTTCTGGGCATCCGCAATAGTGCTTCCCAAATCTCTGTCACGGATTGAAAATTTAACACCAATATATCGCTTGATATTGTCCCGGTAAATAAATGCAGCTCCGTTATCTTTAATAATGGTACTTATTTCTTTTAAAGGGATTTTTGCTCCATCCTGTGTAGGAACCATCAAAGCCGCAATATCATTCTCATTGGTTCTGTATTCCTGTGAATAACGCAGACGGATCGGTAATTTTCTTTCACCGTCAAACATTTCTGAAGCGGTTTTTCCACCAAAAGCCATTTCCAATACAGCCTGTGCATCTGCAGGCATTACGCCGTAAGCCGCCATTTTATCCCTGTCCAATACAACACTTACTTCCGGCTGGCCGATATTTTTAATAATTCCGGGGTCTTTTACCCCTTCTACATCTTTAACTTTTAATAAAACTTCATTGGCTATTTTATCCAGAGTTTCCAGGTTATCACCATAGATTTTGATTCCGTTTTCTGCTTTAAAACCGGCTACTGCTTCCGCTACATTATCTGAAATCGGCTGGGAATAATTGAAAGTAATTCCCTGATAGCTTCTGAGCTTTTTATCAATTTCATTAATCAACTCATCATAGGTGATCTTACGCTTCCATTCTTCTCTTGGCTTAAGGTTGACCGCAAACTGTACGAATCCAAATCCATTAGGGTCCGTCCCGTCATTACTTCTCCCCGTCTGTGCCAGAACATCTGTGACTTCTGAGAAGCTCATAATATCTTTCTTTAAAAGGTCTGCTGTTTTCAGAGATTCTTTTAATGAGGAACTCATCGGCATTTCGGCAGTGATCCAAAGTGAACCTTCATTCAGCTGAGGCAGGAATTCTGTTCCCAAAAATTTCCCGGAAAATAAAGTAACTGCCAGGAAAGAGATAGCAACGATCATACTCGTCTTTTTATGCTTAAATGTTAAATTAAAGCCTTTTAAAACAATTCTGTCCCAAAAATTAACAAATGGGTTATTTTTTTCTCTTACATTTTTATTTAAAAGGATATGGGAAAGAACAGGAACCAGAGTTAATGTAAATATCAATGCTCCAATTAATGCAAATCCCAGGGTAAAAGCCAAAGGAGAGAACATCTTTCCTTCTACTTTCTGAAATGAGAAAATAGGAATCAGAGAAGTAATGATAATTAATTTTGAAAAGAAGATCGCTTTTCCTAATCCGGTTCCGGTCTGTTTGATCCAGCCTCCTTTTGCCAATTTATTAAACTTCTCCATTCCGTACCGTTTCGCTTTATGATCAAGCATTACAAAGAGTCCTTCTACCATGACGACGGCTCCGTCTATGATGATCCCGAAGTCTACCGCTCCTAATGAAAGCAGATTGGCACTCATTCCGGCCAGCTTTAAACATAAAAATGCAAAGAGTAAGGATAGCGGAATGATGATGGAAACAATCAGTGTTGTCCTCCAGTCGGCCATAAAAATTAAAACAATTACCGTTACCAGTACAATTCCTTCAATAAGGTTGTGCATTACGGTATGCGTTGTAAAATCCATCAGATTGTCACGATCATAGAAAGTAACCATTTTGACATCTTTTGGGAGTATCTTTTCGTTAAGCTCTTTAATTTTAGCCTTCACTCCTACCAAAACCTCCCTTGGGTTTTCTCCTTTTCTCATGACAACAATTCCTTCCACCGTATCGTCATGATGATTCAGGGCAGCCTGTCCTACTCTAGGCATTGAACTTTCATGAACTTCTGCTACATTTTTTACCAGAACAGGGTTTCCACTGTCATTCTGAATAGTAATATTTCCGATATCGGCCACTGATTTCACCAATCCAATTCCTCTTACTACATAGGCCTGCCCGTTTTTTTCAATAACATCACCTCCTACATTAAGATTACTTTTAGTGACAGCATCATATACCTGAAGCGGAGTCAGATTGTATTTATCCAATGCTCTTGGATCTATACTTAATTCAAAAACTTTATCCTGCCCTCCAAAAACATTGATATCAGCAACACCCGGCACTCCTCTTAAGGCACGATCTATCACCCAGTTTTGCAGAGTAAGCAACGCTCTCGAATCTTTTGTTTTACTTTCCAGTGTATATCTGAAAATCTCACCGGTTGGCCCGTAGGGTGGCTGTACTTCAGGATCTACCTCATCAGGAAGGCTAATGGTTCTTAATTGGTTGTTGACCTGATTTCTGGCAAAAGTATCCTCCACTCCATCGTCAAACAGAATTTTAACAATGGAAAGACCAAACATGGTGGTACTTCTCACACTTGTTTTTTTCTGAACCGGGCTCATCGCCAATTCGATGGGGGTTGTGACAAAACGTTCTACTTCTTCTGCACTGCGCCCATTCCATTGGGTAATGATTACAATCTGGGTATTGGTTACATCCGGAAAAGCTTCAATAGGCATATTTTTGAAGCTTATAAAACCGGAGATGGCTAGAATCGCTACCCAGATAAAGGTAAATGCTTTATTTTTTAGTGAAAAAGCGATTATATTTTTTATGAATTTATTCATGATAGATAAATTGATGACCTAAAAAAGCCGTTAAAGAAAAATATCAATATTCTTAATGGTTTAAGTAAGGCTAGCTGTTCAGGGAGCGGTATATCAGCAGCTGGTTGTTGGTAATCACTTCTTCTCCTTCTTTCAGACCATCTGAAATATAAGTGACATCACCTACCTGCTTTAATACTTTAATTTCTCTGACCTTCACATCTGTTCTGGATTTAAAAATCACTACAAAACTTTTGTTATCATCAAAAATCACTGCTTTGGATGGAACAGTCAGCATCGTATTGCTTTCCAGGCTGGAAACTTTTATAGTTGCTTTACTGTCCGGAATGAGGAGTCCATTAGCATTATCCAATACCACTCTTGCCTGCATGGCATTGGTTTGCGGATCAATAATTTTGAATATTTTATCAATTTTCCCGTCAAAAACTTTATCCGGGTAAGACAGAGTGGACACCTGGGCTTTCATTCCCAGACTGATTTTATCAATATCCGATTCGTTAACATTCATAATGGCCCAAACGTTGGTTGTATTGGCAACATCAAAGATATTATCACTTCTGTCACTTCTAAGCTGCATATCTTTATTGATACTTTTCTGAACAATATAACCGTTGATGGGTGCTACAACACTGTATATATTTCCTGTTTTCACATTATAAACCGTACTTACTGCCGCTGCTCTCTGCAACTGGTCTTCTGCTTTTTGTAACTGGCTTTTGGCTTCCAGGACATCTCTTTCAGTGTTTAGCTTTCCTTCATACAGCTCCTTTGCAACACGAAGATTATTTTTCGCCACTACCAGATCTGTTTTTGCATCGCTTACATCTTTTTGAATTTCTGCAAGCTCGGTACTCCTGATTGTTGCCAGTACCTGTCCTTTTTTCACATAATCACCCAGCTCTACATTTACACTCATCACGTTTCCTCCTACCAACGGGTAAACGTCTATATAACTATTTTTATCGGCAGAGATCTTTCCGTAAAAGCTATATTCATCTTCTATATTCTTTTTTTCAACTTTGGCCAGGGAAACAGAATTCAACATCGTGTTGCTCAACTCAAATCCTTTTTTGACGTGATTGGTTTTCTCTTCCTCTTTTTTTGAACAGGCCAATAATGAAAGGGCCATCAATACGGGGATAATATATGTTTTCATGATTAATAGAAGATTTTCGTTTGTACTAATTGATTGAGCTGTTCCGCTGACTGCATGATCTCATTTTTCATATCATAGATCTGCAGTGCTGTTTCCCTGTAGCTATCCATAAAGTCTGTGAATTCAATCAGGTTGACATTTCCTTTTCTGAAATTATTCAGCATTCCATTGTATACAAGATCCATATTCTGCAGATCTGTAGTTTTGATGTCCGAAAGCTGGTCATACTGAGCTTTCCAGGTTTTATAAGCAGACTGCACTTTGGTTTCCAGGGTCAGTTTCTGAAAGTCAGCATTTTTCTGATTCTGCTGAATAGCATAGTTTGCTTTTACCACATTCCCCTGATTCGCTTTCCATAAGGGCAAAGGAATTCCTAAGGTAAGGTTCGCTTCATTATTGAAAGTTCCGCCTGCCTGATCCCATGCAGCACCTACGGTCACATCCGGAACATTTAAGGATTTCTGCCATTGTGCATATAACTTGCTGTTATCAATGAGTTTCAGATTGTATTGGTAATCTGCATTATTTTCCAGCGCTTTACTTTTCAGTTCTTCTTCATTTCCGAAAGGCTGCGCAGCCAGAGATTCTTTAGCTTCAGCTTCAGACATCGTTGGCTCTATTTCTTCCGAAACACCTGTTAAAACTTTCAGATTCTGTTCAAAATCCAGAATATTTTTATTGATCTCCAGTTTATCATGATTCAGCTGGATCACAATACTCTGTAACCTGACAGCATCTTTAAGGGAAATATTTCCTTTTGCGGACTGTACACGATAAGCGTTTAAAAGATCATTCATATACCCTAACTGCTTATTGGTGTTCTCCAGTTTTAGTTTTTCGTAATAAAGGTTGAAATAGGCGGAACGAAGCTGAGATCTTAAATCTGCCAACAGTTGGGAAAACTGAAGTTGGGCAAGTTCTTTATTGGATCTGGCAAAAGCAATTTCATTTTTCTTTTTACCACCCATATAGATCAATTGAGTAATTCCTGCTCCTTTTGAGCGTCCTACATCAAAAATCTTCTTATCCTGAGGATTGTAAGCATTGAACTGTCCGCTTAATTGTGGCAATTCCCAGATTTTAGCCTGCAGAATATCTGCATCAGCCATATTGATGTTGTATTGTTCGGCGAGCAGCTGGAGGTTGTTCTTCTGAAAGGCTTCTTCGCAATCCAAAAGAGACATCTGCTGTTGTGCTGCCATGAATGAGGAAACGGCGAGACACAGCACTGCAATTCTGTTCATTGTTTTTCTTTTTAAATTACAAAATTGCTCTGATGCTATTAAAAGAAACTTAAATGGTGCTTAAAAAAATATTAAAATCTCCTTCTACAGGACGTTTCAAAGAAAGAAAACAGCAGTTGAACAGGTGTTTTATTCTCCAATAGTTGAATTTTTATTCAAAAATTTAATCTGGAGTTTAACAAAAAGCAACTGCATTTGAGACCAGTTGCTTTTGAATATTATTTCTTAAAAATTAGAGTGAATTTATTAATATATTCCTGAGGGGAAGAATATATGATATCAGCATCATGATATTCCAGAATCCTTTTGACAATTCTAAGTCCTAAACCTGATCCCGCAATATTCTGAGCATTATTTCCTCTAGTGAAAGCTTCAAACAGTTTGGTCTGCTCATCTTCGGAAATAGTATTCCCATGAGAAAGAACTTCTACAGAAAGGGTATCATTCGTTTCGGTAATCAAGACATTCACTTCTGAATTGTCAGAATATACTGCTGCATTTTTAAAGAGATTAATAAAGACAATGACCAATAGCGATTGAATTCCCTTTATCATCAGAAAAGCATTTTCGGAACTCTCTTCATTAATCAGAAAATCCAGCTTAAGCTGTGGATAACTTTTCTCTACCGCTTCAAAAGCCTCAAAGATGGCTTCATCAATCCTTACCTCTTCATAAATACTCTGAATATTTTCTTTATCAAATTTTGTAAGCAGCAAAAGTGAATTCGTCAAATCTGACAATTGATATACATCCCGCTGAATCTGTTGTAAAGAAGACAGGGTTTCCGGGGAATGTTCTTCAAATTTTATGAGGTTCTCCAGCTGAAATGCCATTCTTGTTATAGGGGTCCTGATCTCATGGGAAGCACTTGCCGTAAAATCCTTTTGTGACTGAAATACGTCATCCAGCCTTCCGATCATTGTATTAAATGATTTTGCCAGCACACTGACTTCATCATTAGACTGCTCAACAGGTATCTGTGTTGTAAGTTTATGGGCCGTCACTTCAGAAATCTCTTTGTTCAGGTCTTCCAGCGGACGAAGGAATTTTTCAACAAAATAATAACTGAAAAAGCCAATAAGAAGGGTACTCATGGCATAAGCGGTAATCAAAAGGTATTTCAGAAACCCCAGCTTCGATTTTCCATTGGTATCAAAGGCACTGGTAAGAATATAATAGTTTTCACCATTAATAGTCCTGAGTGCGGCATAGATCTCCGGAACTGTTCTTTCCGTATAGATAATCTTCTTTTTATCCAGTTCTTTAAGCATCGCACTGTCCCAGGTGACATTGCGGTCCTTGATGGTACTGTAGATCAGCTCTTTTTTTTCATTGAAAATTAAAATCTTTTCATTCAAAAGAATGTTATCTGAATTTTCATTAAAGAAAACCGGAGCTTCCTCCTCAAAGTCTTTTGATTTTGAAATGAAATGGGAAGTAAATTCAAGTCTCTGCCTGAAGCGTTCTTTAAATTCATCTCTTCTGAAATCGTTAAAAGATAAATAAATGACCGCCATTACCATCCCAAAAAGTAATGAAAAGGCGATACTGATCGTTAAGGCTATCTTTCTTTTTAAAGACATTTATAATGGGCTAAGGTAATATCCGAAACCTGAACGGGTATGGATCAGTTTTATTTTAAAGTCTTTGTCAATCTTTTTCCTTAGGAAATTGATATAAACTTCAACTGTATTGGTATTCGTGTTAAAATTATGTTCCCAAACATGTTCTGTGATCTGCTGTTTTGAAACCGTTCTTCCCTGCGCTTCCGCAAGATAAACCAGCAGCTGAAATTCTTTTAATGTAAGGGTGATTTCATTTCCTCCACGATAGACCTTCTGCTCGGTCTTGTTGATAATAAGATCATCAATTCTGAGAATATCCTGATCTGAATTATCGGAGGGTGCTTTTCTTCTCAGCAGTGAATTCATTCTTAAAAGAAGCTCTTCAAACTGAAAAGGTTTTACCAGATAATCATCAGCCAGCCTGGTGAAGGCATCCTTTTTATCAGAGATATCTCCATAGGCAGAAATGATAATGATTGGCGTATTCTTATCAAAAGAACGGATTGTCTGGCAGACATCAAGCCCATTTATTTTAGGAACATTGATGTCGAGCAAATACAGCTCATAAGTATTATTTTTTATCTGGCGGAGAAAAGTTTCCCCGTCGTAGATTTTATCACAGTTAAAATTATTTGATTCTAAAAATCGGCAAAGTTCTGCAGACAGAATGAGATCATCTTCTAATAAAAGAATATTCATCAAAAATTTATTTTACACGAATTTAACGAAAATTTTATGATTGTGATTCTAAAGATTGAGTAAAAATTTCCACGCCACCCCAATATCCTCCTCCTAACACATTAAAAATGATCTGGAGAAAAAAATGGAATGGAATCAATTTACACTTTTGTTTAAGCAAGTGTTTAACAATAAAACTTCTTAAGTAACACAATCACTTCATTCTTATTTTCAAAAAATAGGGTAAAAAAAAATCCCGAAGAAATTCGGGAAAATCGAGAGCCAACTACGGGACTTGAACCCGTGACCTCTTCCTTACCAAGGAAGCACTCTACCGCTGAGCTAAGTCGGCATCAACTAAAAAAATCACACTAAGTAGCGTGATTTTTTTTGAGCGGAAGACGGGGGTCGAACCCGCGACATTCAGCTTGGAAGGCTGACGCTCTACCAACTGAGCTACTTCCGCAATTTTGTTTCCAAAACTATTGGTAAACGCTGTGCAAAACTAAGAAAACTTATTTAATTTTGCAAGTTTTATTATAATATAAAATGTGGGGAGAGCAGGATTCGAACCTACGAAGCCGAAGCAACTGAGTTACAGTCAGTCCCATTTAGCCACTCTGGAATCTCCCCAGATATTTTATATTAAAATGAGCCTCCAGAGGGATTCGAACCCACGACCCCGAGATTACAAATCACGTGCTCTGGCCAACTGAGCTATGGAGGCATTTTAATAAAAGACTGAAAGTGATTGAGAGAATCTACTCTACACATTTCAGTGTTAAAAAAAATCACTCTTATTGAGGTATTTTTTTGAGCGGAAGACGGGGGTCGAACCCGCGACATTCAGCTTGGAAGGCTGACGCTCTACCAACTGAGCTACTTCCGCAATTTTGTTTCCAAAACCATTGGTAAACGCTGTGCAAAACTAAGAAAACTTATTTAATCTTGCAAGTTTTTTTTATAAAAATATAAAGTGGGGAGAGCAGGATTCGAACCTACGAAGCCGAAGCAACTGAGTTACAGTCAGTCCCATTTAGCCACTCTGGAATCTCCCCAAAAAGTTTATATTTTATGAGCCTCCAGAGGGATTCGAACCCACGACCCCGAGATTACAAATCACGTGCTCTGGCCAACTGAGCTATGGAGGCAAATATAAAAAAGAATTCAAAAGATCGCTGTTCCTTTTTTGCGAGTGCAAATATAGAACGGATTTTTTGAATTCTCAAATTTTTTATAAACTTTTTTGAACTTTTTTTTCTACGCCATTTCTTTTTTCTTGATTAATAGCTTTTTAGCAGTATCAACACAAAGGTCTAGACTTTCTTCAAAACTTGCAGATGTCTTTTTTACTACAATATCATCTCCCGGAACCGCCAGAATAAGCTCAGTTGTTTTATTCACTTTATCAGCGTTATTTTCTACTTTCAAAAATACCTTACACTCCTGAATCTTGTCATAGAAGGTATCTAATTTACTTACTTTTTTGTCAATGTGTGACTCTAGTGGTTCGTGTGGAGTTAAACCAATTGATTGTACTGAAATCTTCATAATTCTTCTTTTTTTGAAGCTCGAGGGTGAGCCTGATTAAACACTTTTTTCAATTGTTCAATATTAGCATTCGTATAGACCTGAGTACTGGCAAGACTGGAATGCCCTAATATTTTTTTCACTTTGGAGATCTCCGCCCCATTATCCAATACGTGAGTAGCAAAGCTGTGACGAAGGATGTGAGGACTTTTTTTTTCTTTCGTTGTTATAAGACTAAGGTACTTATTAACTACCACATAAACAAATTTTTCGTTGAGTTTTTTCCCCTTCTTATTTACAAAAAAATATGATTTAAATTCTGTCTGCGGATTTCTTATCGCCAGATAGCTTTTAAGAAGTTCAGACAGTTCATTGGAGACAGGAATTACCCTTTCTTTATTTCCTTTCCCTATGACTCTTAATTCATTTTCATATAAATCAACATGCTCAAATATCAGGCCACAAAGTTCCGCTTTACGCATACCTGTCTGATAAAGAACTTCCATGATGCATTTTTCAAGCACATCATGCATCTGCTCAAAGATCCTGTCATTAAGATCTGTCATTTCCTCCTTAGACATAGGGATTTGTTTTTCAGCGTAAAACTTCAGGGAAGAGATACCTTCGGTGGGAGAAACTTTAATTTCGCCTATTTTTAAAAGAAAAAGATAAAAACCACGGAGAGAAGATAATTTTCTGTTGATACTTCTTTTGGAAATATCGTTTTCGCTCAGTTCAACAATGAAATTTCTGATGATTTTTTTGTCTGCTTTGGCCAGATTGTCAGAAGACTCTGTTCGGAGAAAGAAATGGGAGAAGTCTTCAAGGTCTTTTTTGTAGCTTGTAACAGTATGAGGAGAGTACCTTTTTTCGAATTGTAAGTATTCTAAAAACTTTTCCAGCATCATAGGTATAAAAATAAAAATTCACTCCTCAAATATAAGAATTTAAGAAGTGAATTAATATATGGTTAAGAAAAAATCTTAAGCCTGCTCTTCTTTACTAAGTGCTCTTTGTTTGTAAGCAGCTTTTAACCTTGATTGTCTCAAAGTTACAGAAGGCTTGATAAACGCTTGTCTAGATCTTAATTGACGAACTGTACCTGTTTTATCAAATTTTCTCTTGTATTTTTTTAAAGCTCTGTCGATGGATTCACCATCTTTTACTGGAATTATTAACATATTTTACATCTCATTTTGGATTGCAAAACTAGACAATTTTTCTTAAAACACAAAATATATTACCACAAAGAATTACTCTTTCATTTAAAAACCCTTTACAAACCCAGTATTAAAAGCATTTAACTATGATAATATTTTTATCCACAATGACTAAACATTCAATTGCTAACCGCTTCAAATTATTTATTTTACAATCTCTTCTCATTAAAAAAACACCCATATTAATGAAATATAAACAAAAAGCATTACCTTTGCATTCACTTTATTCATGGGGTTGACTGGTTTCGACAGCAAGACCAATGGGTAAGTAAGCATGCAGAGAACCGTAGCGCGATCTCTATAATCCCTTGCTACAAAATTTTAACTGGCAACGAAGAGTTCGCTCTTGCAGCTTAATATCGAAGTATAGTAGATCAAGCGTTTTCCTGAAGATAGTAAGGAAGCAAGATATCTCACAAATGCTCTGTTCTGCGGCGTTTGATCCTGAGATATAGGAATGCGGGAATAAGATTTTAGAAGCTTCGGCTAAAATTCGAAAACTTTAGAAGATAAGCTGGAAGTTGGGTGTCTGCCCTCTGCCTTCAGTCGAAAACCAATGGTAGAATAAGCATGTAGAAATCTTATGTATTGCTTGTTTGGACGAGGGTTCGAATCCCTCCAACTCCACTAAAATAAAAGAGAATCTGGAAAATCAGATTCTCTTTTTTTATTACTACACCTGATTCAGAATATCATTGTGAATTTGACGAATAGCTCTACTATAATCGAACTGAACTTAACGAACTTCTTCATAGTCACTACCACTATTAGTTGCCATTTTTTGAATTAAAAGACTTTCAATCACCTGCTCTCCAGTGTCACTATTGAGTATAGTTATGTATATTCCAATTTATCTCAGATAGTTTAGCACGACCTGCACAAAATAATTCCTAAGCCATTCTATTTCTTCATCACCTTTTAAACTTCATTGTGAAATAACTTAAAAAGTTATATCTAATAAATGAAATATTATCATTAAACCCTATTGCTTCTGCAAAAAAGGATCTACCCACCTAGCTTATCATTCTTTCTCTTTGAGCACATTTAATCTTGCTTTTTCCAAATTTCTTACTAATTCCAAATACAAAAACTAATACAAAGTGTTACGATTTCTGCTATCACTTTCATATTATAAAAAGGTATCCTTTGAAATACTTCCAGCTTATTTGAATTTGAAATCTAGCACTCAATACATAACAAATTATAACCTACTGAAAACTAAAAGACTAAAGCGACACAATTTAAAATGAAAGCTTCTCGTCCACAAAAAAGGCTAAAAAAATGTTTTATCGTAAAGAATTTTATATATTTGCACCATCTAACAATTAAAAAAATAATTTACTATGTCAGACATTGCATCAAGAGTAAAAGCTATCATCGCGGATAAGCTTGACGTTGAAGAAACAGAAGTAACTCCTGAAGCTAGCTTCACTAACGATTTAGGAGCTGATTCACTAGATACAGTTGAGTTAATCATGGAATTTGAAAAAGAATTTAATATTCAGATCCCTGATGACCAAGCTGAAAAAATTACTACTGTAGGGCACGCTATCGCTTACATCGAAGAAGTAGTAAATAAATAATATTCTTCAACAAAAAAGAAATTAAACAAAGTTTATGGAATTAAAAAGAGTAGTTGTAACCGGATTTGGAGCAATAACACCAATAGGAAATAATGCAAAAGAATACTGGGAAAATCTTGTAAAAGGTGAGAGCGGTGCCGCTCCGATTACTCTTTTTGATGCCACAAACTTTAAAACGAAGTTCGCTTGCGAAGTGAAAAATTTCGATCCGTTACAGCATTTCGACAAGAAAGAGTCTAAAAAAATGGACCGAAACACTCAATTGGGGCTTGTTGCTGCCAGAGAAGCAGTAGCACATTCTGGAATTATTGAAGACAATGTAGATAAAAACAGAGTTGGAGTAATCTGGGGTTCCGGAATCGGAGGATTAGAGACTTTTGAAACTGAAGTGTTAGGATGGGCCAATACGGAAATTCCGAGATTCAACCCGTTCTTTATTCCGAAAATGATTGCGGATATCACTCCAGGACATATCTCTATTGAGTATGGTTTCCACGGACCTAATTACACTACCGTATCTGCATGTGCATCTTCAGCAAACGCTATAATTGATTCCAAAATGCTGATCCAGTTGGGAAAAGCAGACGTGATTGTGTGCGGAGGCTCTGAAGCAGCCGTTACAGCAAGTGGTGTCGGTGGATTTAATGCAATGATGGCACTTTCGACAAGAAATGATGATCCTAAAACAGCTTCAAGACCTTTTGACAAAGACAGAGATGGATTTGTATTAGGTGAAGGGGCAGGATGTATTATTCTTGAAGAATATGAGCACGCTGTAAAACGTGGTGCTACAATTTACGCAGAATTATTAGGAGGAGGTCTAAGTGCTGATGCACATCACATGACTGCTCCTCACCCTGAAGGCCTTGGTGCTTATCTGGTAATGAAGAGTTGCCTGGAAGATGCAGGTTTAACTGCTGATGAAGTAGATCATATCAATATGCATGGTACTTCTACTCCATTAGGAGACATCGCAGAATCCAATGCAATCTCAAGATTATTAGGCGAGCATGCTTACGACATTCAGATTAATTCTACAAAATCAATGACAGGCCACCTTCTTGGTGCTGCAGGTGTTATTGAAGCTATCGCTGCATTGGGAACTATTATTCATGGTATTGTTCCTCCTACCATCAACCATTTTACTGATGATGAAAATATTGACAGCAGACTAAACTTTACGTTTAGCACAGCTGTGAAGAAAGATGTAAAAGTAGCCATGAGCAATACTTTTGGATTTGGCGGGCATAACGCTTGCGTTCTATTTAAGAAAATCTAAATTCAATGAATGGAGTTACAGAAATACTTTTCTAAATTCCTTCTCAAAAAAAGAAAAAGACAATTAACGGAGAGAGAGTATTTTCTCAGTACCGAGCTTAAAAAAGTGTTAGGTACAGAGGTACAGAATATAGCTCTTTACCGCGAAGCTTTTTCTTTGAAAAATTCTTCTAAAAATCAAGACAGCAACTACGAAAGGCTTGAATTTTTGGGAGATTCTGTTTTGGGTACAATTATTTCTTGTCATTTGTTCCAGACCTATCCTCAGGCTAATGAGGGATATCTGACCCAAATGAAATCTAAGATTGTTAATAGGAAAAACCTCAATAAATTAGGCGAAGACCTTAAGCTTACCAACCTTTTGCAAAAGCAAAACAGTTCTTCTGCTTTGGGCGAGAATATCTCCGGAAATTTATTCGAAGCCCTAATTGGTGCCGTTTATTTAGACTTCCATTATGATACCTGTAAAAGGATTATTTTGGAAAAATTGCTGACCCCTTCTGAAATCAATAAGCTTGAAAACAAAATTGTAAGCTATAAAGGTCTACTGCTCGAATGGAGCCAAAAGAAGAAGGTCAATATAAAATACGAAACCTGCGAAGAAATACAAGCTAATAAATCTGTGGTATTCCGATGTCACGTGTGGCTGGGTGAAGGAAAAATTGCTAATGCAACAGAAACTTCCAAGAAAAAAGCAGAGGAAAAGGCAGCACAAAGGGCATTTTATATTTTAAATAAAAAAGAAAATATACTTGGAAATTCAAAAACTTTATGATCTTGATGATATAGAATTTGAAGATATTACCATAGGATTGGTAAGATTAGCAAAAGATGTACCTGCTCATGAGTTTTTTTACAAAATAAATCAAGCCAACAATCTCAGTTTTTCACGAAAAAAAGATCTTGTCTTTCATGGAGGATATTATGATTATTTTTTTCCACGATTTGAGGCCTATCACAAGTTTTCCAGGACCTGTTTTACCTTTATTTCAAATAAATCTTCTGAAAGTAAGCAAAAAAAAGTTCAGACAGAACTCTTTACAGAAGAAGAAAACATTAAATTTTTATTAAATAATCAGGTAGATGTGGAATATATTCTGCATAGTTCGGAACAGTTTCCTGATTTTTCCGTAATTTTGCTCCCTGAAAATCTTGTGTTTCCAATTCAAGATTATACACTGAGTTCTGATGAAGAACTTTATCAAATTATCCAGTATTATGAATAAGTATTTAAAGAAGACAAAAATTATCGCAACACTAGGGCCTGCTTCGTCATCGAAGGAGGTAATGTTAGATTTAATGAAAGCGGGTGTTGATATTTTCAGAATAAATTTTTCCCATGCAGATTACGACTTAGTTCGAAACAATATTGAAATAATTAGAGAGCTAAACAGCGAGTATGGTTATTCAGTAGGAATCCTGGGAGATCTTCAAGGGCCTAAGCTGAGAGTGGGAGTTGTAAAGGAAGGATCTTACCTGAATCCAGGTGATATTCTTACTTTTACCAATGAAAAGATGGAGGGAGATTCCACTAAGGTGTATATGACTTACCAACAGTTTCCACAAGATGTAAAAGTAGGAGAAAGAATCCTTATTGATGATGGAAAACTAATGCTGGAAGTTATCGAAACCAATGAAATAGATACCGTAAAAGCAAAAACCATTCAAGGAGGTCCGTTAAGTTCTAAAAAAGGAGTGAACCTACCTAATACGAATGTATCTCTTCCTGCATTGACAGAAAAAGATATTCAGGATGCCAATTTCATGCTTGACATGGAGGTTGACTGGATTGCCTTATCATTTGTTCGTCATGCTCAGGATATTATCGACTTGAAGGAGCTTATCAAAGCGCATCCAAATGGTAAATTCAAGACTCCGATTATTGCGAAGATTGAAAAGCCTGAAGGCGTTAAAAATATTGAGGAAATCCTTCTTGAATGTGATGGATTAATGGTAGCTCGTGGGGATCTTGGAGTAGAAGTTCCAATGGAAGAAGTTCCTGCGATCCAGAAAAACCTGGTAGAAAAAGCAAGATTCTATTCTAAGCCGGTGATTATCGCTACCCAGATGATGGAGACCATGATCAACAGTTTGACACCAACAAGAGCAGAAGTAAATGACGTTGCCAACTCTGTATTGGACGGAGCTGATGCAGTAATGCTTTCCGGAGAAACTTCTGTAGGCAGATATCCGGTACAGGTAGTGGAAAATATGGCTAAAATCGTAAAGAATATCGAGACCACTCATTTTTACCAACACAAAAATGAGCCAATCGAAAAAGATTATAACTGTATTGATGAGAGATTCATTACAAACAGGGTTTGTCTTGCAGCGGTAAGAATTGCTAAAACAACAAACGTTTCTGCTATTGTGACGCTTACTCACTCTGGTTACACTGCTTTCCAGCTTGCAGCACACAGACCAAACTCTCATATCATTGTATATAGTGGTAACAAAAGAGTGATTACCATGCTGAACCTTCTTTGGGGTGTTCACGCATACTATTATGATATGAAGAAATCTACTGATGAAACAATCATCCAGGTAAATATGCTGACTCATAACTACGGTTATATTGAAACCGGAGACTTTGTAATCAATATCAATGCTACTCCATCATACGAAGGTGGAAAAACGAATACGCTGAGATTGACGACAGTATAAGCAAAATTACTTTTGTAAAAAACATATAAAAAACTCCTGGAAATGATTTCCGGGAGTTTTTGTTTATAGTGTAAAGTCTACTCTTAACTTATAAATGTTCGTTTGCCATTCTGAACAAAACGGAGTGAAGTGAAAAATCTCTGAGATTCCTCGGAATGACATTTACACATCTTAATTACCTACAATAGTCTTAGCTGTCACGAATTCTTTTAAAGCCAACAGGGATAATTCTGTTCCATATCCTGAAGCTTTTGATCCTCCAAACGGAAAACGCGGATCAGAGCTTGTCATTCTGTTGATATTGACTGTTCCTGATTCAAGGTTTTCAATGAAGAATAATTGGCGGTCTTTATTTTTTGTCCATACAGAATTGGAAAGCCCAAAAGGAATATCATTAGCCATTTGTAAGGCTTCTTCATCATTTTTTGCAATCATAACCATACCAAGAGGTCCGAAAAGCTCTTCCTTTAAAATTGGATTTCCTTCCTGAACTCTGATTAAGCCTGGCTTAAATTCATTTTCTGAAATTCTTTCCAGAGGAATAATGATTTCTGCACCATTTTCCAACGCTCTGTTGAATTGAGCTTCCAACTCATCAGCCAGGTCAGGTCTTGCCATTCCTGCCAATTTGGTTTCTTTATCTAAGGGATCTCCAATTTCATATTTTTTATATTCTTCAATGAATATAGGGAGAAACTCATTTTCGATTTTTTCGTCAATGATAAATCTTTTAGCCGCAGTACAGGTTTGTCCACAGTTTTGAAGTCTGGATTTTACTCCAGCTTTTGCTGCTGCTTCCAGATCTGCATCATCAAAAATGATAAATGCATCACTTCCACCTAATTCAAGCAAAGATTTTTTGATATTTAAACCAGCTATTGACGCTACTTCACCGCCGGCTTTTCCACTTCCTGTAAGACTTACCCCTCTTACAGCATCATGCTCAAGAATTTCCTTTACTGCTTTGTGTCCTACTTCAAGATTCTGGAAAACACCTTCCGGAAAACCTGCTTCCAAAAGAACATCTTCAATTGCATTTCCGCTTCCGAAACAAATTGAAGCATGCTTCAAAACAATTGTATTTCCAGCTAAAATTGCAGGAGTAGCAAATCTCAATACCTGCCAAAAAGGAAAATTCCATGGCATTACTCCTAAAATCACTCCTTTCGGAGCGTAATGAACTTCAGAATAAGCAAATTCAGATTCTACTTTTTCTGGTTTCAAAATATTATCAGCAGCGGCATAATAATTCATCATTAAAGCACACTTTTCCACTTCAGCTATTGATTCTGAAATGGGCTTATTCATTTCTGTTGTAATTATTCTACCAAATCTCTCTGAATTATTCTTTAAAATTTCTGCTGCTTTTGCAATTAACTTCTGCCTTTCCTCAAACGGCACTTTTCTCCACACTGAAAACGCTTTATCTGCTTTAATAAGCTTGCTTTCAATTAATTGTTCCATAATATAAATCTGTTTTAAATTCAGCTAATGAATTTATGAGCGCTTTTGTTTTAAAAGCACGGTGAAATCAGCAAATTTCATTCCTTAAAGGTCAATAAAATAATGATTTTCTCTATCGGAAGAATATAGCTTTATCTTAAATCATTAGCCATTCATTCACAAGACATGCTGCCAGTCTTGCTGTTCGGTCCTGGATATCGAAAGAAGGATTAACTTCCGCTACATCCATTGCAACCAATTTTTTATTTTTTAAGATATGCCTGTAAAAATGCATAAAGGTCGGATCCGCAAAGATTCCGTTATACGCTGCAGCCGAAACTCCGGGAGCGACAGATGCATTAAAGACATCCATACAAATTGTAAGATAGGCATAATCTACCGTATCCAATAATTCGTCAATACGCTGATAGATTGACGGAAGGTTTTCAAAAAAAAGTTCATCAGCCAGAATATATTTCATTCCGTACTGATGAGCAGTATCAAATAGCTTCAGTGTATTGGAGTTTCTCTGAATTCCAATATGCAGAGAATTGATAGGACCTTCCTGAGCAATCTGCCAGAATCCGGTTCCTGAGCTTGCCCCTACTCCTTTTTCCGGCTGTCTGTTATCAAAATGGGCATCAAGATTAATAATCCCTATTTTTTGCTCCGGAAAAGCTGTTTTGACTCCTAAATAATGAGCATATGTAACCTCATGGCCTCCACCCAATACAAGGGATTTTCCGCCTTTTAAAAGTACTTTTGAAACATTTTTAGCAAGATTGTTCTGCGTATTTTCCAGATTACCATCGTCACAGGTAATATTCCCAAAATCCAGCATTGAAAAGTCAGGAAGAATCACCGGGAAATTGGACATGTTTTTTCTGATTACATCAGGTGCGTCCTTAGCTCCCTGACGGCCTTTATTTCGCCTTACTCCTTCATCTACAGCAAAACCATGCAGTACGAAGTCATCCGTTGCGATATTATCGTAGTTACGTTCTTCTTTTACTCTTTGAAATATTCTGTGATGGAGAAGTTCTTCTCCGTCCAATCTGCCTTGCCAAATATTACTCATCATTAATAATTTCAATTTGTATATTGTTTCTTTAAAGTTCAATCAAATCAAACTATTTTTAATTGTTATCCCAGTTTTTTTATTGTTTACTTTTTCTAATCAAGGAAGCGTATACACTTTTCATTATTTGAAAAATACAAAATATGATCATGAAAAAAAAGTAAAAAGATAATAGTACTATCGCTAGAAAAGCTATAAAAAGAAATCCGGAATAAAATATTTCTAAAAACTGTTTTTCCCCTTCGATCAAATTCCTATAATTCCAAAAAGACTGCAAAAAAGTAATCACATTTAAAGATACTATGAGTAGTACCAAATAAATTATCAAATTTTTAATAGCTTTCAAAATAGTAAATTTTATATTGAAATCCCATCAATATAAACATGTTCCGCATTCAAGCTTCCTTGATTATACAGTACATTTTGGAAGTTATTGGTTTTGAAAGTGACAAAATCTGCTTTTTTCCCTGTTTTCAACTGTCCTCTATCCTCAAGATTAAGGGCATAAGCTGCACGGAAAGTCATTCCTGCCAACACTTCAGCAGTGCTCAGTTTCTGGAAAGTGGCTAAGATAGAAGCCTGGGTAATTAAATTTCCCATCGGCGCTGATCCAGGATTCCAGTCACTTGCAATCGCTACAATAGCTCCTGCATCTAATAATTTTCTTGCAGGAGTAAATTTTTCTCCTAGTCCTAAGCTTGCTCCGGGAAGTGCTGTTGCTACGGTATCAGACTTAGCCAAAAAATCGATATCCTCATCAATAGTTGCTTCTAAATGGTCTGCAGATGCAGCTCCCACCTCTACTGCAATTCTTGAGCTTCCTGGCGTAAACTGATCTGCATGAACGGTAATCTCAAAACCTAATGCTTTTGCTTTAAGCAAGAATTCTTTACTTTCTTCAGGCTGGAATGCAGACTTTTCGATAAAGATGTCTACTCTATTCGCCAATTCTTCTTCTTTTACTTTTGGTAAAATTTCAGTAATGATATACTCAAGATATTCAGGATTGTTTCCTTCAAAATCTCTAGGCTTTAAATGAGCCGAAAGACAGGTAGGAACTAAAGTAGCTTTAGTTTCATTCTGTGCTTTTTTAATAATTCTAAGCATCTTCAGCTCATTTTCTATATCCAGTCCGTAGCCGCTCTTCACTTCAATAGTGGTAATTCCTAAATCAACCAAAAAGTTGATTCTTTCTATTAAAGTTTTCAGCAATTCTTCTTCTGATGCATTTCTTGTATGCTGCACAGAACTCCAGATTCCACCACCGCTTTCAGCGATTTCCAGATAGGTTTTCCCTGCATTACGCATCGCAAAATCATTGGCACGGTTTCCTCCGAAACAGATATGGGTATGTGAATCTACAAAAGCAGGAAGAACAATCTGCTCTCCCTCGATGTTTTCGATTTTTATGGTAGGATTTTCTGCTTTTAATGTTTCAAAATTTCCAACTTTATGAATGATATTCTGTTCTATTACAATTCCTCCGTCTACAATAATTTCAAGTTGTTCATCGGAAAGTTTTCCTCTTAATGGTAAGTTAGCAAGCGTTACCACCTGCTTAAATGGTCCTATTAATTTCATGAGTTTAAAGTTAATACTAATATTCAGATTGAGGCTGATTCATTTATTATCAACACCTGTCTTCTAAACAATCAAAATTTCAATAATTTTTATCAATAATTTCTCCTCTCAAAAATACTTAAAATATCCCAATTATTTAAATCTTAGCTGTTCTCATTTTTAACCTTAGCGTAAACTCAGCATCAATCTTAACCTTTTCTCAATCTGCCCTTCAACCTTAGTCTAAATTTGCTATCTTTGAGGTAAATGAAATGAATTAATGCCAGATTTTTTACATCCAGATAAGGAAAACTACTCACGCGAGGAGCTGATGCAGGAAGAACAGATCCGTCCCCAGAGCTTTAAAGATTTTGCGGGGCAGAGAAAAACGCTGGAGAACCTTGAAGTTTTTGTTACCGCTGCGAAAAGACGCGGAGGAGCATTAGATCATGTCTTATTGCATGGTCCGCCGGGACTTGGTAAAACCACTTTAGCCAATATTATTGCCAATGAGCTTGGAGTGAACTGTAAGATTACTTCTGGTCCTGTATTGGATAAACCCGGAAGTTTAGCTGGTTTATTAACAAATCTGGAAGAAAATGATGTCCTTTTCATTGATGAAATTCACCGTCTTTCTCCTGTTGTAGAGGAATATCTGTATTCCGCAATGGAAGATTATAAGATTGACATCATGCTGGAAACAGGTCCTAATGCCAGAAGTGTGCAGATTGGGCTGAATCCTTTTACTCTGGTGGGAGCAACTACAAGAAGCGGAATGCTTACCAAACCTATGCTTGCCCGATTCGGGATTCAAAGCAGACTGGAGTATTATTCTATTGAACTTTTGTCTACGATTATCCAACGAAGTGCAAGGGTTCTGGGAGTTGTTATTTACGAAGATGCAGCGATAGAAATTGCTAGAAGAAGTCGTGGAACCCCAAGGATTGCCAATGCATTATTGAGAAGGGTACGTGATTTCGCGGAGATCAAAGGGAACGGTGAAATTGAGATCAATATTACAAAATATGCGCTGAACTCTCTCAATGTGGATGAATTTGGATTGGATGAAATGGATAATAAGATCATGCGTGTTATGATTGAAAATTTTAAAGGAAAACCAGTTGGTATTTCTGCTTTGGCCACCTCTATTGCTGAAAATCCTGAAACACTGGAAGAAGTTTATGAGCCATTTTTGATTCAGGAAGGATTTATTATCAGAACTCCGAGAGGAAGAGAAGTTACTGACAAAGCTTACAAACATTTAAATATTACCAGACCTAAAAATCCGGGTGAACTTTTTTAGTTCAAAGATTCAAGGTTTAAGGTTTAGGTTAATGAGAGTTTATTAGTTTATGTTTATACCCAAATTATACAGAAGCGAAGATTACAATTTGATGAGAGAGATTATCAAAGAAAATTCTTTTGCTTTATTGATTTCTTCTGTTGACAAGATCCGAGCGACCCATGCTATGATGATGTTAAATGAAGATGATCCGGAAAATGCTTATATTGAAACTCATATTTCGAGAGCTAACCCACAGGCGAAAACCTTAAAAAACGGAGATGAGGCTCTTTGTGATTTTTTAGGAGCCCACACTTACATATCCAGCAGCTGGTACGATCATATTAATGTTTCCACCTGGAATTATGAAGCAGTACAGATCTATGGAAAGATTGAACTGATGAATCATGATGAGCTTTATGCTCATTTGGATAAATTAACTTCCAAATATGAAAAAATTCAGCAATGCCCGATGATGGTGAAGGATATGGGAAAAGAATTCGTGGAAAAGGAAATGAAGGGTGCTTTTGGCATTAAAATAATTCCTAACGAAATATTTATCAAGCAAAAACTTTCTCAGAACAGAAAAGAGACTGATTATGAAAATATTATCAATCATCTTGAGGGTTCTGATGATAACGCAAAAAAAATTGCGGAGAAAATGAAAGCAATAAAAAAATAATCAAAATATACATATGAAGTTATATCCAATACAATGTGGAAAATTTAAACTGGACGGCGGTGCTATGTTCGGAGTCGTCCCGAAGAGTCTGTGGGAAAAAACAAACCCGGCAGACGAAAAAAACTTAATCGAACTGGGAACACGTTCCCTGCTTATTGAAGACGGAAAAAAACTAATCCTGGTAGACTGCGGTCTTGGAAATAAACAGGATGATAAATTTTTCGGGCATTATTCTCTTTTTGGAGATGATACTCTTGATAAAAATCTAAAGAAATACGGTTTTATAAAGGAGGATATTACGGATGTATTCCTTACCCACCTTCACTTCGATCACTGTGGTGGTGCTATAGAATGGAATGATGACAGAACCGGATACAGGCCCGCTTTCAAAAATGCTAATTTCTGGACTAATGAAAATCACTGGCAATGGGCAACAGAACCTAATGCGAGAGAAAAAGCAAGTTTCCTGAAGGAAAATATTATGCCGATACAGGAAAGTGGCCAGCTTAATTTTTTACCGCTTCCTACTACCGGAAATTACGGTTTTGCTCCTGATCTGAAGATGGATGTCATCTTTGTGGATGGACATACAGAAAAACAAATGCTTCCGGTCATTCAATACCAGGAAAAAACAGTCGTTTTTGCTGCAGATCTTATTCCTACAGCAGGACATATCAACCAGGTATATGTGATGGGGTATGATACCAGACCTCTTTTAACATTGGAAGAAAAGGGAAAATTCCTAAAGCAGTGTGTAGATAACGAATATTTATTATTCTTTGAACATGATGCTCACAATGAGCTGGCAAGTCTTAAAATGACCGACAAAGGGGTAAGACTTGATGAGACGTTTACCTTTAATGATGTTTTTGGATATTAATTTTAAATCATGGAAGAATTACATTCAGAAACACAACAGGCTGAACCGGAACCAGCACCCAAGATCATAGGTTTAACAGGCGGAATTGGCTCTGGAAAAACTACAGTAGCCCGCTTTATAGAGGAATTCGGATTTCCGGTTTATTATTCCGATGAAAGAGCAAAGGCAATCGTCAATGAGAATGAAGATCTGAAAATAAAGATCAAGGAACTTCTTGGCGAAGAATCTTATGATGAAAATGGATTGTATGACAGAAAATTCGTTGCCAGTAAGGTTTTCAACAATAGTGATATTCTCGAGCAATTAAATGAAATCATACACCCTGCTGTACGAATTGATTTTGAAGATTGGGTAAGTAGGCAAAGCAAATATTTGGTTTTCAAAGAAACTGCATTATTGTTTGAACTAAAACTTAACAGACAATGTTATAAATCTCTTTTGGTAACAGCTGAGGATAATATCAGGGCTAAAAGAGTAATGGATAGAGATAATAAAACCTATCGTGAAGTAGAGGCTGTTATGGAAAAACAGATGCCTGAAAGGGATAAAATTAAAATGGCAGATTGTATCATCTACAACAATACCAATCTGCAAGAATTAAAAGAACAGACCGAAAAAGTAATCTTTGCCATTGAATAGAAATATTCCTAAAGATTATTTTCTCGCTTAAAAATAAAAAAGCCCTCATTTTTTTGAGGGCTTTTTGTATTATTCCTTTATAAATTTCTTTTGGATGATATTTCCATTATCTTCATTAGAGATAACATATACACTATTGATTAATTTACTCATATCAGTCTAATATTATTCTACCTGATATAAATTGGCCGGAAGCGTTGTACATTGTAATTAATCAATAATAATAAGGATAAAAAATAAGCCTCCATTTCTGGAGGCTTATTCTATTTGATATTTAGTTTACTTATTCTTTGATAAATTTCTTCTGAACAGTTTTACCGTTATCATCGATATCAATTACATAAACACCGTTAATCAATCTGCTTACGTTGATTTGGTTGTTTAGTAAGATACCATCTCCTATTACCTGTCCTGCAGCATTGTAGATCTTATATTTAGCTCTCTTGCTGATATTTTTAACAAATAATATTGAGCTTACCGGGTTAGGATAAATCATGATACCCGTCTGATCAATTGGATTAGCAACAATCGGCTTAGAGATTCTTACTGTGTAATCCTCTACTTC
This sequence comes from Chryseobacterium sp. D764, assembly GCF_019317325.1. Taxonomy (NCBI): domain Bacteria; kingdom Pseudomonadati; phylum Bacteroidota; class Flavobacteriia; order Flavobacteriales; family Weeksellaceae; genus Chryseobacterium; species Chryseobacterium sp. D764. The sequence goes on from NZ_CP079219.1 coordinate 2,666,396, forward strand.
TCCGTTTTTGAAGCTTGTACAGTTTACAGGAATACCGTCTCTTTCCATTGCTACTCTCATCACTACATATTTGTAATCCGTCATACTTACAAACGCATCTGCCGGTACATTGAATTTACCTGAGATAGGGCTGTCTGTATTTGGTGGAGAGCTTAATACTCTTTCATTGATATCAAATTCACCATTTCTGTTGAAGTCAATCCAAACTGCGATTCCTTCGTTGTACGTGTTTCCTGTCCACTTCTTCTCAATGATGATCTCATTATCTGTTGATCCCTGGATCATTTCGATGAATGTTTTAGGAACTCCTGTATAATCTGTATACGTTGATGCTCCTGATTCATTCTCCATTGTTTTCTTACCGGTAGGCTTCACAGTAACTTTAGAGATATGCTCGCCTATAGAACTTCCTGAATTCATCTGACAGTAAATTACTGTAGGAGTTGTGAAGTAATATGGAGGAGTATAATTTCCTGGTGTCCCGTTACAGATATTTACCACCTGCATTTCATATTTAGTTAATTCTGTAAGACCTGTTAATACAAGGTTATTAACTAATGATGGTACTTCTGTCCAGCTTGGAATACCTACTTTTCTATATCTAAGAACATATGTTGCTCCAGGGAAAGGATCCCATTGGATTGCTGCCGATGTAGGAAGCAATTGAGTAATTGTTAATCCTGGAGGCGGAATTTCACAGATTCTTTCTGTTGTAAATACTTTAGGGTTTGAATATGGATTCAGAGCAGTTTCTCCGTTACACATATTAGCAATCTGTACTTCATAAGTAGTGAAAGGCTCTAATGGAGTCACACTACCTAACACATAAGTATTTGCAGGAGCTGCTGGTAAACTGATAATATTCCATGTAGTAGTACCTACTTTTCTCCATCTCATTGTATAGGTAGAACTTGCTGCAAGTGGTGCCCATGTAATCAATGCTGTTGTTGGAGTAATGTTACCTACTGTCACATTCGGAGGAGTAGGATCACATCTTGTGGTAAATGTCTTGATTGGAGTTGCTGTTCCTACAATATCTCCACAAATTGCAGCTACTTCTACTTCATAAGTGGTAGCTGGTGTCAATCCGGTGATTACTAATGGAAGGTTCCCCAATTGTGTTGAAGCATATACTTGTGTCCAAGCTGTTGTACCCTGAACTCTGTATCTTACCAAATAACTTACTCCTGCTCCTGTAATTGTAACAGTAGCTGTTGTATGAGTAGTAGTAAATGTAGGTGCGTTTGGAGTTGCATTGCTACAAGGTCTGATTCTTACTCTGTAGTCTTCCACTTCTCCATCTACTGCATTCTGACACATTACAGGAGCACTTGTACGTTTTAGTACCACTCTCATTGTAGTTGTCAATGGACCTGTATAAGATGTTGAAGGAACGGCAAACGTAGCAGTAACAGGGGTAGTTGTGTTAGCTGGAGAAATTAAAATTCTTTCAGCGTCTGTAAACTGTCCGTTTCTGTCAAAGTCAATCCATGCTGTTACAGCATCGTTTCCTGTTGCTCCAGTCCAACCTTTAGCTACAGAGATTTTATTATTTTGAGAATTAACATCTAAAGTAATAAGAGTCTCAGGTGTTGTATAGCTGGTGTAATTAGTCTGTACTGAAGTATTGTTCATTGGAGGAACTCCAAGGTTCGAAGAGGTAACTGTTACATTCGAAATATGGTCATTCGTTCCGGTACCTGTCATCTGGCAGTAAGACAGCGGTGGTGTTGTAAACGTTACTGATGATGAGTAAGATCCTGTAGAACCTCCACATGTTGTAGAGACCTGAACTTCATAATTTGTCTGCTCAGTAAGACCAGTGATTCCATAGAAGTTTTGACCAGCTGGCACAGTAGCCGTCTGCCACACCCCTCCAGGAGTAGTTCTCCATCTTATATTATAAGTAGCTCCTACAGTTGCAACCCATGATACTGTTGCAGTAGTTGCACCAATATTGTTTACTGTAATATTCGTTGGAGGAGCTGTTGAACATGGTTGAGAATCTACAAATTTTACCGCATAATCTTCTACTTCTCCCTGGGTAAATGTTCCACAAGGGTTAGCATTATCAAAATATCTCATTACTACACGCATACGGGTAGGAAGAGTTCCAGTATATACATTTCCACTCGCCACTGTAGGGACAGCAAAAGTTGCCGTTACCGGAGTAGTTGTATTATAAGTAGTATTCAGAATTCTCTCACTCGTTTCAAATGTTCCGTTTCTGTTAAAATCAACCCAAGCTGAAACTCCATAAGATGTAGGAGAACCTGGCCAGTATTTGTTCACAGAAATTTTATTATTTGCAGAACCTCTTTCAAATATAACTACTCTTGTAGGATCTGGTGTATAATCTTTATAGTTATCCGATCCTGAATTACTCAACATGATAGGAGTATTCGTAGGAGTAACGGTTACATTATTAATATATCCGCTAGTAGCACTATTACCTGTAGGACCTGCCGTACAATAAGTAAGAGCAGGAGTTGTAAAGGTTACACTCGGAGAGAATGCACCTGTAGTACCTCCACAAATAGTAGCTACCTGAACGTCATATGTAGTCTGCTCTAATAATCCTGTAAGTATTTGGTTACTTACCAAAGGTGTATTTACAGCAATCTGCTGCCATGCACCGGAAGGAGAAACTCTGTATCTTACAATATAAGTAGCTCCTGTAGTTGATGTCCAAGTAACGTTAGCAGAAGAAGGAGTTACATTGTTTACCTGAATGTCAGCCGGTGGAGCTGTAGTACATGCTGATAAATCAATAAGTTTAACAGCATAATCTTCAGTTTCACCATAAGAATAAGTTCCACAAGCATTAATAGGACTGTACTCATTCATTACTACACGCATTCTGGTAGTAAGGTTTCCGGTATATGCACCACCTGCAGCATTTGGTATATTGAATGTGGCCGTAACCGGCGTTGTCGTATTACTTGGAGAAGTCAATACTCTTTCAGTCGCTTCAAAAATACCATTACGGTTAAAGTCAATCCAAACTCCTGTTAAGAAGCTATACTGGTAACCCGGCCATGTTTTTGCTACAGAAACAGTAGCAGTACCTCCTCTTACCAAAGTAACTAATCTTGTAGGATCTGTACTATAATCTGTGTAACCACTTTGATTAGAGTTACTCACCATCGAAGGAGCTCCTTGTGCATTAACTGCAACCTGGCTTATATACCCATCAATAAAAGTACTTGTAGCCGCTGAATTACAATAAGTAAGTGCCGGAGTTGTAAAGTTTATACTGGAAGAGAATGCTCCCTGAGTACCCCCACAGATAGTAGCTACCTGAACTTCATACTGGGTTTGTTCTGTTAATCCGGTAATGATCTGGTTTCCTACCAAAGGTGTTGTTACGTTAATTGTCACCCAAGGTCCTCCTGCTACAGGTCTGTATCGTACAACATACGTAGCACCTGCAGAAAGATACCAACCTACATTAGCCGAAGTTGTTGTCAGGTTGGAAATTGTAATATTGGTAGGAGGAGCTGTTGAACAAGCTGGCAGCGGATGGCTTTCCAACTGTATTCTAGGAATATCTGCAACTCTGTCTTTTGCAGCAGGAGGTGCTGCAGGGTCTGGGTTTGCAGAATCTTCATAATAGATCATCCCTCTGTTTGCTCCTGCGTTATAAGATCCCCAAGCTGTACCTGGCGAAGACGAATAACCTGGAGTTTTTTCATTTACAGCAATCACAAGATTGTCTGTTCCGTTCCACAAAAACGGAGTTGCCAATTGAAGAGTTACCCAGTTCCCATTTGTCAGGTTAGGTAAATTTCCGGCGAAAACTTGGGTCAAACCACTTAATGGAACCCAGTTTGTAGTGGTTGCAAAGTTATTCTGGGTTGTGTTCCCCATATATACTACCCAATCCTTATAGACATCCTGAGATGTTGAAACGGTGGTAGAATAAAACTTTACAGCCGTGATATAGTTCGACGTACCTATAGCAGTCGTAAGCTCCGCAGCAGTATAAATCTGCTGGGAATAACTATACCCATAATAGGAACGTATGGGGAGATACACTGAGGTACCCGTTCCTGTCCCGATCTGTCCTGCCTGAGCTGAGACTTTGGATACAAAGCCTGTACAGATCAAACAGAGAAACAGAATTAAAGAGGTAAAGAATTTCTTCATAATGTTTTCATTATAATATTAATCATACAAATCTAATCATTTTTTGTTATTAATTTACAGGTACATTTAGGTTTTTTTTGTAAAAATATAACAATATCTCCACTTATGCTTTAAATAAAGAAATCCCCGGGAAAGCCCGGGGATTTACTAATATTTAAAAGGTTATCTTTATTTTTTGATGAATTTAGATTTGAATTGCTCAATTCCTTTATCATCTATTGTAATTATATAACCACCTTTAACTAAAGTTGAAACATTCACCTTTCCATCGTTGATATTTCCTCTGTCTACTAATTGTCCAGCAGCACTATAGATTTTATAAGTAGCTTTATCTGAAACTTTAGTAATATTTAGAATATCACTTACCGGGTTTGGATAAATCTGAATACCGTTATTTTTAACAGCTGTTTCAGAAGTAGCAAGATTACTAGTAATTACTACGTTATAGTCTTCAACTTCACCATCGAAAAGTTCTCCACATATATAATCTGTAGGTAATGATAATCCAACGTTACCTCCACCAGTTCCAGCACCTACATAGAATGCTACAACTCTCATTCTTAATGGCTGTCCTTCTACTGCATTACCTGGAATGGTAACCGTTCCGTTAACTACAGTTGATGGCTGGGTTAATGTTACAGGATAATTCAATACTCTTTCTGAATCACTGAAGACACCATCCTTGTTAAAGTCGATAAATGCAGCTACTGTATCATAATCCGCAGCACCAGAGTTCCCAACAGTAACAGAAATAGGATAAGAAGTTCCTTTTACCAAGTTCGCCTGAAGTGCTGTATTTGTTGTATAGTTTGTATATGTACTATTTGCTGAAGTATTATTTACATTTGCAAGTGTCACATTGGCGATATACTCATAAGCTGCACTAGTTGAAGCAGATGCACAGTAAGCAAGTGCAGGAGTGCTGAAGTTTACAGAAGCTGAATATGTACCTACCGAAGTACCACAAACTAATGCAACCTGAATTTCATATGTTGTTCCATCAATTAAATTACTTAAGTTGATTGAAGGAACTGTTGTATCAGCTTCAGTCCATGCTGTTGTACCTACCTTTCTATAACGTACTTTATAAGTTGCTCCAGTATAGGACATCCAAGATGCGCTAGCTGAAGATACCGTAATATTGCTCACTACTACATTCGTTGGAGCAGCACTGCTACATGCAGATAGAGGTGCAATGCTCACAGGTCCTACAGCATAGAAAACATTACCTATTGAAGAAATTCTAACTTTAATAGTCTGTCCATTCAATGAAGAAGGGAAAGTAAAGTTTTCAGTTCCGTCATTAGGTGTTGATGCTGATAGTACAGTCCAGGTTGTTCCATTATCTGTAGTATAGTCAATCTTTACATTAGCTACATTATAAGGAGCAGCATTTGTATTGGCAACAATCCATTGAACCGGAGTTGGTGTATTTACATCAGCATATTGATTAGCTAACCTGAAAGGTCCGTTATCTCCTACAACAATTGTCTGAACTTTAAAAGCTGACTGCTGTTGAGCTACATTAGAGTTATTATCTCTAACAGTTAATGCAAAATTTGTTGTTCTTGCTACAGTTGATACCGCTTCCCAAGTATTGTTTGCGTTATTCAACACTCCATTCATTACAGATGCAAATTTTGGAAAGTATCTTGCTGGGTTTGTACTTGGTGGAGCAGATCTGAATGAAGCTCCAGACATTGTATTTCCTAAATTATATTTATCCACAGAAACTAATGCATCATCAACTTCTTCCCAAGAATAAGTCATTGGATCATTTTCAGGATCTGTAGCACCACCTGCTAAAACAAAAGCAGTCCCCTTAGGTATAGTATATGTTGGCAGATCCGTAATTACCGGTGGATTATTGGTAATTGTAGTTTCTACATCACAAGTTTTTGCAATTAAGTTAGCTTGAATCTGACCGATACTTGCTTTATGGAAATAAGGATCAGAGTTAGGCTGAATATCCGTATCAGGACCAGTAATACCTGCATATCCCATAATGGTAGATCCTGAACCAGGTTCCATATTTACACCACTTCCCTCAAGATTGTGAGAAAAAGTGTGGTTACCTCCTAGCTGATGCCCCATCTCATGTGCAACATAGTCGATATCAAAGCTATCTCCTGATGGAATTCCATTTGCCGGAGAAGTAAATCCTGAACCTTTTCCTTTAGGAACTGAAGTTGTAGGATTGATACATACGCATCCGATACATCCGGCATTTCCTCCACCTCCTGATTTACCGAACAAGTGTCCGATATCATAGTTGGCATTTCCTACATTGGCTGTCAAAGCAGTCTGTAGTTGTCCATTCCATGCACCCCCTGCTCCTGTAGCAGCAGCAGAATATGGATCTGTAGCTGGATCAATATAAATTACAGTCGGAAAATTCTGCAAATTCAAATGCAATGCAAAATCTTTCTCAAAAACTCCGTTTACTCTGGTTAAAGTATTATTAATTGCAACTAGTGCCGGAGCTCTTTTCTGATCATCTGTAGCTGTAGCAGGTACGCCAGCAAGCCCCATAAAGTATTGAGTATACTCACCGGTAACAGACATCGCCAGTCTCATTGTTCTGTATTTCTTATCAGAACTCTTGTTGAAAGTTGTTGCCTGATTTGAGAATGACTGCCCATTTTTCAATAAGGCATCTATTTCCTTTTTAGCAACAGGAGATTCTTCTGTAGAACATAAGAATCCATTTTTATCCTTTTTAGTTTTAGGATGAACGGCATACACTGTTTTATCTGCAGAAGAAGGGTCAATAAACTCATATTTATCACCATGAATAATCATCGACTGAAAATCATTAGGAGCAATACTGAATCTTAAATACTTGGTAGGGTCTTCTACACTTGTTCCAACATAAGATCCTAATTCATACTTGTCTGCCAGTTCTTTTACAACTACTGGAAAACTGTATACATTAAACCTTTCAATCTTCCCGCTCATAGTGGGAAGAGAAATCACTACAGGAGTGGCATTTGTACCCATTTCCTGTGCATTCTTTAGCTGAGATCTCAGTAAGTTCAGGTCTAATTTATAGTACCCGTTTCCTCTTACATTAGATTGATCTACTCTAAATCCTGTACTTCTTTTGTTATCGTCTCCTTTTTTAAGGGAAGTTGGTGTCCATTGACCAAACACGGCGCTCCCTATAAAAGTGAACATTAAAGCAGTAAATACTCTTTTCATAAATTAAAACACAATTATAATTTCCGCCAAATATAACTATTTTATCAATCTTATAAGTAAAATAAGTTAATATTTTTCAACATAATACACTCATCAACGATATCCATTAAAAAAAACACAAACTTTAGAGTAGTCTAAAGTTTGTGTTTTATATATTTTAAATGTCAAGAAATAATATTTCTAAAACTTATATGCAATATTCCATGCAAATCCCATATTGAATTTTGAAGAACTTTTTCCGAAGCCCGGAACGATCATGGGAGAGATATCATCCTGCTTGGAAGTATATACCATATATCTTGGCTGAAGATTCACATCGATGTAGAAATTGGAATTAAATAATTGTACTCTGCCTCCCAACGTACCTTCCAGCCAAAAAGATGACTGTGATGATGAAGGAAAGGCTTCTGAAGAATTGCTTCCCCCAAATCCACGAACAGGAATTGCCATATACTCCTGATTATAAAATGATCCGGCAGCTTTTCCTCCTGCATAAAATCCATTGAATTCATTCTCTGCATCTTTTGCAAGCATATAGAATGCACCCAATTTCACGAAAGGACCGCTTGCCTTCGCATCATAACCATTTTTCTGATACACATTTTTTTCAAAACCTGCCTCTGCAACAGCATGGAGATTTCCTCTGATTTTTGAAGAAATAAATCCCTGATACAATTTTCTGTCAGAAAAAAAACCGGCTCCGGTATTCAGTACATCAAGGCCAACCATAAAATTGGGTTCATATTTCTCCTGAACCTTCTTCTCTGCTTCCTTTTTTTTGTCTTGTGCCCAGTTTATTATTCCCAATAAACTAAAAAGAAAGGTAAAGATTAGTCTTGTCTTCATTCTCTATTTGATTTTGTCCGGCTTCCAGCTTCTGAACAGGATTCGGAGTTACTAATTCTGAACTTAAATTCTCGTAAGATTTTTTGATTCCGCATCCGGGAGAAACATACGTTGACTTCGTACTATAATTAATTCTTACTTTAGATTCTGCTCCATTATAGGTAAGTTTAAAATAAACGTCAGTATAAGGTGAGCTGTCAACCCGTAAAGGAATTAACCGGGAATCAATTTTTGCAAGTTTTCCAAGATCCACTTTTCCTGCTCCATAATCTACTGCGACATAAAGGGTATCCAGGGTCGTCTCTTTTCCAGTAGCCAGTGATCTGAAAGCCACCTTCATTCTGGGAGTTCCTTCTCCGCTTTCACAAATATCATCATCTCCTCCACAGGAAAAAAGCATTCCTAAAAAACAGATCGCTATCAGAAATTTAAAGTACTTCATATTAAGATTTGAAATTCAAATTTAGATAAAATTATTTTTTAATCAGCAACGCAATGTTCTCAACATGGTGTGTTTGTGGGAACATGTCTACCGGCAAAATCTTCACTAAAGTATAATGGTCTTTCATCAAGGCAAGGTCTCTCGCCTGTGTTGCAGAATTACAGCTTACGTAAACTACTTTTTCCGGTGAAAGCTTTAAGATCTGTTCTACGACCTTCTGGTGCATTCCGTCTCTTGGTGGATCTGTAATTAATACATCTGCTTTAGGATGAGTTGCCATAAATTCGTCATTGAAGATATCCTTCATGTCTCCACAATAGAAAGTACAGTTAGTAAGACCGTTCAATGCAGCATGTTCTATAGCAGCATCTATGGCTTCCTGTACAGATTCTATTCCGATTACCTGTTTTGCATTTCTCGCTACATACTGAGCAATTGTTCCTGTCCCTGTATAAAGGTCATATACAACTTCATCTCCTTTCAGATCTGCAAATTCAAGTGTCTTTCTGTACAGTTCCAAAGCCTGTTTGTAGTTGGTCTGGAAGAATGATTTCGGGCCTATCTTAAACTGCAGTCCGTCCATTTCTTCCATAAGGTAACCTTCTCCAAAATATACATTGATATTTAAATCGTAAATGGAATCATTCTGCTTAGGATTGATAGCATATACTAATGTTTTAATCTGCGGGAATTTTTCCAGTAAGAATTCAAAAAGTTTTTCTCTGTTTTCTTTTTCTTCTCTGTAAAGCTGGAAAAGAACCATCCATTCTCCTTTGGAATTTTGTCTCATCATCAAGGTTCTTAAAAAACCTTCCTGGTTTCTTACATCAAAGAAATCCAGACCGTTGTTTACTCCATATTCTTTTACAGCCAGTCTTATTGCATTGGAAGGGTCTTCCTGAAGGAAACATTCTTTTAAATCAAGAATTTTACTCCACATTCCGGGAATATGGAATCCTAACGCATCTTTACTTCCGAAGTTTTCTTCAGAACTGATTTCATATTGAGTAAGCCATCTTGCATTTGAGAAGGAGAATTCCATTTTATTTCTATAAAAATACTGTTCTTCAGCTCCCAGAATTGATACCGTCTCAAAGTCATCAATTCCACCGATTCTTTTAATATTATTATATACTTCTTCCTGTTTAAAATCAAGCTGCTTTTCGTAGCTCATGTTCTGCCATTTGCAGCCTCCACAAGTTCCGAAATGAACACATTTTGGATCTGCTCTGTAAGGTGATTTTTCAATAACTTCAACCGCTTCGCCTTCATAATATTTTGACTTCGCTTTTTTCACTCTTACATTTACAATATCACCTGGAATAGCTCCTGAAACCATTACAGCTTTTCCTTCTTCTGTCCTTCCTATTGCCACTCCTTTTGCTCCGGCAGTCAATAGCTTTATATTTTCAAGAATTAAATCTCTTTTTTTCTTCCTACTCATTCTAAAATTTTCTATTTTCCTAATTGAAACTTTTACGCTTCAGTTTGCAAAAATACAATAAAAAAAACCTTATCCGAAGATAAGGTTTCTATACTGTGTTAAAGTTTATTATTTTGTTGGAGCCGGCTGTGGATTTGCTGGCTGTGGAGCTTGCTGCTGAGCTGCAGAAGGATCAAGTTGTAATTGTGGCTGCATCTGCATTGGTTCTGCTTTTGGAGCTGAAAGACCAGTCTGCTTATCCAGAATAGTTACCAGTTCCTGCTCACCAAGGTTTACAAATGATCTGCTGGCAATTTTACCATCTTTATCGATGATCACAAAGCAAGGTAATTTGAATCCGTATACACCATATTTCTTAGCAATATCAGAGTTCAGACCTCCTTCTCCGTAAACATTCACTCCCTGAATTCCTTTTAAAAGAGAATTGCTTGTTTTAATGAACTGATCTTTTGTGTCATCTACGTTTACAAACACAAAGTTCATTTTTGATTTATAAAAGTTTACTACTTCTTTTAATACAGGTACTGTAGCTTCACTGATGTAAGGATTCCATGAAGCGTAGAAGAATAGCATATAGGGTTTTCCTTTGTTTTCAGAAAGTTTATAAGCTTTTCCATCCTGCTTTGCTACAGCTGCTTCAGGAGCTGCATCTCCGATTTTAAGTCCAGTAATAGCCACCTGCATTTTTAAAAGGTCACTTTTAATGGTAGCATCTTTAATATCTGAATCAATAATCTTTTTGATTTTATCAATATTTGCAGCCGGAGTTGTTGGATGAATATCCGCCTGAGCCATTACAAATGCCAAAAGATAATCTTTTGCAGTCTGAGATAAATCTTTCTTTGTTTTTAAGTACTGAGCAAACATCTCAGAAGTTGTAATTCCTGTTTTTCCTTTGCTGTTTGCTTCTGCATACTTCTGGAAATCCGGAGTCATTTTTACAAGAAGATATTGTCTGTAAAGAGGGATTGTTTTCACCATCGCTTCTTTATCTGTTTCCAACTGAGCTTCGTAATCCTTTAATGCTTTAGTAGCTTTGTAAGATGGGTTTCCAGACATTGGTCCGTGAGACATTTCATAGTTGGCAATCAAATTAAGAATGGTAACTTTCACATCATTTTTCTTCCACTCCAAAAGTGCTTTGCTAGGATTATTTTTCTTTGCAAGATCATCTACATTTTTATTAATATCTGCTTCAATTTTATGCATACCTTTAAGGAATGCCGCTTCATCTCCACCCATTAAGGCAGCTATATTAACTTTAGTACCATATTCAGCTAAGAACTTTTGAGAAGCTGTAAGAAAATCATTATTCTTTTTAGCATCTCCGGTAATCACAAATTCATTTGGGAAAGTAGTTCCGTTTCCTGAAATATTCACTTTTTGTCCTCCTTCAAGATAAATCAGGTTTTGTCTGCCCGCATAGTTGATCACGTACATACCGTCTTTAGGAGCATCAAAGCTTCCTGAAAAGTTTCCGTCTTTATCTAAACCTATATTAATCAAAGGCAGGGTTCCTACTCCTGAAGCTTCTACAAATTCAATTCTTTCTAATGATGAGCTTCCAGTAATTTTTCCTTTTACTTCTACTTTTTTTGAACAAGACATCACAAAAACTGTGATGATAAACAATAAAAGATATTTTTTCATTTCAATTTTTAATATTACACAAAAATACGCTTTTTAGGGCTTGCTAATTCACACTAATTATTTTTTTTAAAAATTTTATTATCACCTTTCAAGAGGGTTATTCCAATTATTTCAATTGTCTCTTTCTGAGTGGCATGCTGTATTTGAAAGTTTAAAAAAAATGTTTCAACTACCCTCCAAATATATACTTATTAAATAAAGAATGACTAAAACCTGCTAATAAGTTAACAAACTTTAACAGGACTTAGCATTTCATAAAAAAATCGCCTCCAAAAATGAAGGCGATTTTTTATGTATTTGAATCAATTCTATCCTTGATCTACAAGAGCAGCCATGTATTCTCTGTTCATTCTTGCGATGTTTTCAAGAGAAATACCTTTAGGACATTCTACTTCACATGCTCCGGTGTTTGAACAGTTACCGAATCCTTCTTCATCCATAGCTTTCACCATGTTCAGAACTCTTCTTTTAGCTTCTACTCTACCTTGAGGAAGTAATGCATACTGAGAAACTTTAGCGCCTACAAATAGCATTGCAGATCCGTTTTTACAAGTCGCTACACAAGCTCCACATCCAATACAAGCAGCTGCATCCATTGCTTTGTCTGCATCTTCTTTTGGAACCGGAATTGCGTTAGCATCCAATGTATTACCGGAAGTATTTACAGAGATGAAACCTCCTGCTGCCATTACTCTGTCGAATGCGCTTCTGTCTACCATCAAATCTTTGATAACAGGGAAAGCAGCACTTCTCCAAGGTTCAATAACGATCGTTTCTCCATCTTTGAACATTCTCATGTGAAGCTGGCAGGTTGTGATTCCTGTATCCGGCCCGTGAGCTCTACCATTGATGTAAAGTGAACACATACCGCAGATTCCTTCACGACAGTCGTGGTCGAAAGCGATAGGTTCTTTTCCCTCGTTAATTAAGTTTTCATTCAGAATATCCAGCATTTCCAAAAATGAAGAGTCTGTAGATACATCTGATATTTTGTAGGTCTCAAACTGACCTTTAGTTTTACTATTTTTTTGTCTCCAAATTTTCAGCGTAAGATGAAGGCCTTTTTTTGCACTCATAATGTTATATTTATAGGTTGGAGATTATTTGTAACTTCTCGCTTTAACTTCGATATTGTCATAGATAAGTTCTTCTTTATGCAGAATTTCTTGTTTGATATCATCACCCTGATATTCCCAAGCTCCTACATATTTGAAGTTTACGTCATCTCTTTCTGCTTCACCTTCCGGAGTAGCATGATCTTCTCTAAAATGCCCACCACAAGATTCATTTCTGTGTAATGCATCAATAGCCATTAATTGTCCAAGTTCAAGGAAGTCTGCTACTCTGAATGCTTTTTCAAGTTCAGTGTTCATTCCTTCACCATCTCCTGGAACTTTTACGTTTTTCCAGAAATCGTTTTTCACTTCTTCAATTTCTCTGATTGCCTCTCTTAACCCTTCAGGAGTTCTTCCCATTCCTACTTTGTTCCACATAATGTTTCCTAATTGCTTATGGAAGTGGTCTACAGAATGAGTTCCTTTATTATTTAAGAAGAAATCTATTTTTTCTTTAATTCCTTTTTCAGCTTCGTCAAACGCTCCTGAATTGGTAGGAATAGTTCCTGTTCTGATATCTGCAGAAAGATAATCTGCAATTGTATAAGGAAGCACGAAATATCCGTCCGCAAGACCCTGCATCAATGCAGAAGCCCCAAGTCTGTTGGCTCCGTGATCTGAGAAGTTAGCTTCACCAATTACGAAACATCCAGGAATTGTAGACTGAAGGTTATAATCAACCCAAACACCTCCCATTGTGTAGTGAACCGCAGGATAAATCTTCATTGGAGTTTTGTAAGGATCATCAGCAGTAATCTTTTCGTACATTACAAATAGGTTACCATATTTTTCTTCAATCCAAGCTTTTCCAAGGTCGTAAATTTGCTGTTCACTAGGATTATGAATATGCTTTTCAATAGCAGCTTCTTTACCTTTTTTGATAATTTCTGTAGAGAAATCTAAGTAAACACCTTCTTTAGTATCATTATTTTCGATTCCGAAACCAGCATCACATCTTTCTTTACCCGCTCTAGACGCAACGTCACGAGGAACCAAGTTACCAAATGCAGGATATCTTCTTTCTAAATAGTAATCTCTATCTTCTTCTTTAATATTTTCAGGTCTTAATTTACCTTCTCTGATGGCTACAGAATCTTCAATTTTCTTAGGAACCCAGATTCTTCCTGAGTTTCTTAATGATTCAGACATCAAAGTCAGTTTAGACTGCTGTGTTCCATGAACAGGAATACAAGTCGGGTGAATCTGTACATAACAAGGGTTTGCGAAGTAAGCTCCTTTTTTGTGGATTTTCCAAGCTGCAGAAACGTTTGATCCCATAGCATTGGTAGAAAGGAAATATACGTTTCCGTATCCTCCTGAAGCAATTACTACAGCGTGAGCAGAATGTCTTTCAATTTCACCTGTCACAAGGTTTCTCGCAATAATTCCTCTTGCTTTTCCGTCAACAATAACTAGATCTAGCATTTCATGACGGTTGTACATTTTAATTCTTCCTTTACCGATCTGACGGCTCATAGAAGAATAAGCACCTAATAATAGCTGCTGTCCTGTTTGTCCTTTTGCATAGAAAGTTCTTTTTACCTGAACCCCACCAAATGAACGGTTATCTAGCTGACCACCGTAATCTCTACCGAAAGGAACCCCTTGGGAAACACACTGGTCAATAATATTTGCAGAAACTTCAGCTAATCTGTAAACGTTGGCCTCTCTTGCTCTATAGTCACCACCTTTGATGGTATCGTAGAATAATCTGTAAGTAGAGTCACCGTCACCCTGGTAATTCTTAGCTGCGTTGATCCCTCCCTGAGCTGCAATAGAGTGTGCTCTTCTTGGTGAATCCTGGTAGCAGAACGCTTTTACGTTGTATCCTTGCTCAGCCAATGTAGCTGCTGCAGAACCTCCTGCCAAACCCGTACCTACAACAATAATATCAATCTTATCTCTGTTGTTTGGTGCAACAAGGTTCATATGGTCTTTATGATTTTTCCACTTGTCTTTAAGAGGACCCGCTGGAATTCTTGAATCTAATTTACTCATATTAGTATATTGATATTATTGAGTTATAAAATGGAAAACTGCTACGATGATGAATCCTGCAGGAATAAGGATTGAATACCATTTCCCGAAAGCTTTGATCACCGGCGTATATTTTGGATGTCTTGCTCCGATAGACTGGAATGAAGACTGGAATCCGTGAGCAAGGTGTAATCCTAATAAAACAAAAGAGATCACATACAAAGCCACTCTCCAAAGATCAGCAAACTTCTCATGAAGTTCCGGCCAGAAACGTTCTGCATCCGGAGTCAATCCTTCTACATACTTGTAATTGATTTCATGCAGCCAGAAATCATATAAGTGAAGCGCTAGGAAAGCTAAAATAACAGCACCCGAAATAATCATATTTCTGGACATCCATGAAGAATTCACAGATGCATTGTTTGCTGCATACTTTACCGGACGCGCTTTATTATTCTTGATCTCAAGCACAAATCCCATAATGAAATGGAAAATTACTGCAAAACCAAGAATAGGCTGCATTAAGAACTGCACAAAAGGATTATAGCCCATGAAGTCTGATGCTGTATTGAATGCATCCTTATTCAGAACTGATAACAAATTGGTCGTCAAATGCAGTATAAGAAAAATCAGCAAAAATAGAGCTGATAATGCCATAGCATATTTTCTACCTATCGTAGAACTCGTTAAACCTGCCATATAAGTTTAAATTTGAATTTCTACAAAATTAAGAAAGTTTAACAATATCGAAAAGTGAGAAATCTCACAAATAGACAGTTTGTAATGTTTCTAAATAAGAATTCCATACATTATAAATGCAGGAAAACACATAAATGATAACCATTATCTCAAATCGTAACTCTCATTCCTGAAAACTACTTTTTGAACTGAATCTGAAAAGGTTTTAAGTTCAAAATGATTTATTCTTCGAGAAGAGCAGTAAGGCTTCACAACAAACTGTAAAACCTTGTCCTTATTTTCCATATCCGAAATCCAGAAACAAGCCTTATCTCCCCTTTTTATTGAAAAAATATTGGTTTTGTTGAATGTATGAATCAACACCTCTTCTCTCTGATTTTCAAACACATTACTTCCCGTTCTTATAATCAGAAATACGACGACAGCCATCATCAGTCTTGAAGAATTTTTAACATTGAATTTTAAGATGACTGATCTTAATAAATAGACAATCATAAACACTGACAGCACCTCCAATCCGTTCATTGGAATGTTTTCAAAGAATAATACATCAACCTCAGCAAACCAATGGATTATTTTCAGCAAAATCTGAATAACAAAATCATATATCCCATTTATAAGTTCAAAGTCAATCCCAAAAGAAATAAGAGCTGTCATTAGGAATGAAAAAACGATGATTATTTCTGAAAAAGGAACAATGACAATATTTGCAACGATTGAAATGAATGAAAACTGATGAAAGTAGTACAGTACCAAAGGAAGTGTTGCCAATTGAGCAGATAAAGATATTGTAATGGTATTAAACAGTAGTTTTTTAAGGTAATTATCTTGTTTTGGAAAATATTTCAAGAGAGGCTGATTCAGCCAAAAAATCCCCAAAACGGCCAAAAAACTGAGCTGGAATCCTACATCGAAAAACTGCTGTGTATCTCCAGTCAAAATAAAAAAAGCGGATAAAGCCAATGAATGAAGCAGGTCTGGTTTCCGCTGAAGCAATACAAAAATAAAATAGACACTCAGCATGATACAGGAACGCAGCACTGAATTTCCAAATCCGATAAAAGCAGCAAACAGCCAAATAAAAACCAGGCTTAGAACGACTGCATATTTTCTGAATTTTAAGGGAATACAACGAATCAGCAAAAAGTAAAACATCCCGAAAATAACCACAATATGAGTTCCGGAAATAGCGAGAAAATGAACCAGTCCGGATTTATTGAAATCCTGTACAGTATCTGCATCAATCTCTGTACGGTCTGCCAGAATGATTCCTTTTAAAAATTCTTTGGTTTTTCCTGAAATTCCGGTTTCATCAATATTTTTGAGAACCATAAATCTATATTGGCGCAACTTATCTGCAGGAGTTAAATCATCACGTTCTGCAGATACAATTTCTTTTGAAAGATAAACCTGATAATTAATATGTTTTCGTCTCAAATATCTGGCATAGTGGAACTGAAAATCATATTGGGGCGTTTTTGGTTGTGTTATATAAGCTTCCGCTTTGTAATAATGAAGAAAATCCAACTCTTTGATATCCTTCGGAACATACACTATTGAGTTAAAAGTTGTGTTTCCTACCTGTGCTGTCCCTTCATATTTTTTATATTTCTCAGTAGTATTTAATTTTTGAGAGATTGTAAAAGTAACTGTTTCTTTTTTCTTTACAAATGAAGAAACATCCGCTGAAAAAGTATTATGAAAATGAAGAATAATCCCTGTTCCAAAGAATAGAAGTCCCAGCAAAAAAGCTTTGATTTTATGTAAGAAATAAGAATGAAAACATATTGCAGCCAAAATAATCAGGCAGATCACAATAACCAAATAAAGTGCAATACCTGTCAATACCATTTTCTCTTGAAAAAAAATTCCAAGGATAAAACATATAACCAGAATAAGAAGAGGCTGCTTTTGCAATTTCAATTAATTATCCTTGTAAAATAGATAATTAATCCATGAAGTATTATCTCTTGAATAACCAAATAAGCACTTCGCAGCATATTAAAGTTATCAACAGAACACTTGATTTTTTGCTATGAAATCAAAGATTGAAAGTGTGTTATTTCTTTTTCAGAAATTTATCCGCCAAACGCTTCGTTTCTTTGATATAAAATAAAGGATCTTTCCCATAATCTTCATATTTGAAATCTCCCACTTTTTTAGGAATAGCAGGTTCTATCTGTGTTCCTTCATGCCATTCATTGAATGATGTGATTCCGATGAAGTCCGGATTTACTTTGATGGCAGCATCAAACATATTTTCGTAATACTTCCCATTGTTTCTGCTTTTGAAGTTGGCTTCATTCCACGGACGGATTCTTGTATCTGAATAACCGGGCCCTACACAAGGGATAAAAATCAGATGGTGGTCTTTAGCATAGCTGGCCATAAAATCCCAGTTAGCAATTGTACTTCCATACACAAATCCTTCGCTGGCAAAATAAGTATAGAAACCATCAAATCCCGATGAATCAAAAAATTTCGTATCGCCTTTTTCAACCCATAATCCAATGTAAAGAGCATCCAGATCTGTATTTCTAACCGTTTTCTCTCCGTCTTTAGATAGCATTTCAGACCATTCTTCTTTAGGAATTTTATAACTGTCGTAAACATAAAACAATGGTTTTCCTTCCTTTTTATAGAAGGCGTGATGACCAGAATATGTTTTTACGAGATAAGAAAGCTGTTCTTTTAATTCCGAAGTATTTTTATAAAACGGCTCAATGTGAAATGCAATTTTTAAATCAAAATGATCGGCAATATCGAGGTATTTGATAAGACTTTTATCCGTGAATGAATCTTTTCCCAGCCAGCTGACAACAACTACTCCCACTCCGGATTCTTTGATCATTTTCATATGTTTTTCAATGATCTTTGCATCATTGGAACTGTAATTTCCAAGTGCTGGATAAAAATTGGCACCAATATCATCTCCACCTTTGTGGTGGCCAAGATTGTTCCACTTCGGATTACTCCAGTGAGGTAAGATCTCATGATTCCAATGTTGGTAACTTGCGTCCGTTTCAGGATTTCCATACCATCCATAATAAAATATCTGAACTTTATCTCTTGAGCTGCTTTGCTGTGCGGCACTTTTCGAGAAAAACAATATAAATACCAATAATAACAAAAAACGGTTACAATAATTCATAGTTAAAAAGTAAATTAAATTCTCAAAAGCTTGGGTAAAACTATACTTTCAATATCACCTCAGCAGCATGATCACTGGCCCCTTTTCCACCCAATTTTTCTCTCAGAAGGCTGTAATCATTCAAAACCTGTGTTCTTTTGTCTCCTTCTATGATTTTATTGAGTTCTTCTACCAGGTTTTTGGTATTCAGATCATTTTGTATCAATTCTTTCACTACTTCTCTGTCCATGATAAGATTAACCAGAGAAATATAATTAATGTTTTTCACTAATCTTTTAGCAATAGCATAGGAAATCTTACTTCCACGGTAACAAACCACTTCAGGAATATTTAACAAGGCTGTTTCTAAGGTAGCTGTTCCGGAAGTAACAAGAGCTGCTTTGGAACATCTTAACAAATCATATGTTTTGTTGGATACAAAATGAACATTATCATCCACATATTTCTGATAAAACTCTTTAGGAAGACTCGGTGCTCCGGCAATTACAAACTGATAGTTTTTAAAATGCGGTCTTACGGAAAGCATTATTTCAAGCATTTTTTCCACTTCCTGTTCTCTGGAACCTGGCAGAAGCGCAATGATTTCTTTTTCGTTCAGTCCGTGCTCCGATTTGAAACTTTCAATACTGATTTCCTGCAGATCCGAAATAGCATCCAGCAAAGGATGGCCTACAAAGTGAGAATGAACTCCATGTTTTCTGTAAAAATCTTCTTCAAAAGGAAGAATCACCATCATTTCATCCACATATTTTTTGATAGTTTCTACCCGTCCTTCTTTCCATGCCCAAAGCTGCGGAGAAATATAATACACGACTTTGATACCAAGTTCTTTGGCAAATCTGGCAATCCTCAGGTTGAACCCGGGATAATCAACCAAAATCAAAACATCAGGTCTGTTCTTCCGAATATCCTCTTTACAGAATTTGATATTATTCAGAATGGTTCTGAGATTCATCACCACTTCCAGAAACCCCATAAAAGCAAGGTCACGGTAATGTTTTACCAGTGTTCCGCCCTGAGCTTTCATCAGATCACCACCCCAAAACCTAAACTCCGCATTCGGATCCTTTTGTTTTAAGGCTTTCATCAAGTTGCTTCCGTGCAAATCACCTGAAGCTTCTCCTGCAATAATATAATACTTCATTTCTATAGTAAGGATAGAGAACAAATTAAAATAGATATGATCTTAATTCGTAAATTTGTTCAAAGATAATGATAAAAAATGTCAGAAGAATTTGAAATCCGGAATAAAATTGCCGAAAGCGGCCTTATCAATTTTGACCTTGCCACTTTACTTCCAAAGGGAGAAAGAAAAGGTATTGACCTTAAAGATTTTCTTTTTCAGGAAATGATCCTCAAAGAAAAAGATTTTCGTGAAAAGGTAGAGGCTATAGATACTGAACTATACAAAGACTCATACATATACATTTACAATTCTGTAGATACGATTATCCCGCTTTGGGCTTATTTTGTATTGACCGCAAAACTTACTGATGTTGCCAAAAAAATAGTCTTCGGAAGCCGGGAGGATCTTGATGTTATTTTAATGCACAATGCTATCCAGACGCATGATTTTGAAGAAATGAGAGGCAAAAGAGTTCTGGTAAAAGGCTGTTCAGATAAAGATATTCCTGAAAATGCATATATAGAACTGGTTGAACAGTTAAAACCCATTGTAAAATCCCTGATGTTTGGAGAAGCCTGTTCTAATGTTCCTATCATAAAGAACTAATATGAACAAATATTTATCAGCTGTATTTTTGTTTATTATTTTTCTTGGTATCTACTATTTCGGAAGTTTTTCAAAAATTCCTTTTGCCGATTGTGTAGGATTTGTGTTGAGTGCAGAAAAAGGGATATGGGAAACAACTGCTTCAGCAACCAGTCACTTTTTATATATCAATACTGTTATCTTTATTAAAAATCTGGCGGGTATTAATGCTATTGAAGCAAGCCGGTTTTTGGTTGTTTCTTCAGGAGCAGCCACAGTTTCCGTTATTTATCTCACTGTAAAAAGTATTTCAAAAACAGAATGGGCATCGCTTACAGCCGCCTTTATTTTCGGTTTCAGTTTCTCATTTTGGAGAAATGCAGAGATAGTAGAAGTATATACTTACAATTCCCTGTGGGTAAGCCTTTTTTTCTTTTCAATGATAAAAAGTGTTATTGAAAAGAAAAGAATTTACATCCTGTTAAGCAGTCTGTTTTTAGGGATCAGCTTATGGGTTCATATTCAAAATATACTGCTGATACCTTCTTTATTAGTCTTCTTATTTTATTTCAGAAACGAAAAGAAATATGCAGTGGCCTCACTATTCATTTTTGCAGCATTGTTTAGCTCTTTATTTATTCTGAATATTTCCCAGGGACTCCCCTTCAAATCACCATATAGCTCTGATCAGGGAACATGGGTAGAAGATTCTTTAAAAAAAAGTACAATTCAGTATGTGAAAGATTTTTTCCAATCTTTGGCATATCTTATTTATAATTTCAATGTATTCACATATTTCGGAGTCGCAGGTATTCTGTTGTTATACAAGACTAATCGAAAAATGTTTTTTGTTTTTACTGCCGGTGCAGTATGTGTATATGGATTTTCTACGTTTTATGCGGTATCCGATAATTACGTATTCTTTTTACCCTTCAATATTATTTTTGCGTTATCAGTAGGATATGGTCTTTCTTCCGCAAAGTATGCCCGTTTAAGAAAATTCTCCTGGGTATGCCTGTTGATTCCGATGGGATACCTTCTCTTCTATAAAGCAGCATTTTTAACGGAGAAAGGAAAAGAATTTCATGCATATAAGGAGTACAAAGGCGGTCTGGATTATTATGTTCTTCCATGGATGAATAACAATGCAGGTATTCTGGAGTTCACCATTGATAAAAAACAGGCACCCGAACCTATTGAATGGATGACAATAAGTGCTGTAGAATACATTAAAGTACTAAAAGGCAAAGGCTATACAGAAGAACAGATCAGAAAACTTTAACAATAATTATGAAAGGCGGTCATTTTATGAGGCATATTTTTTGATAACTTTGATTTACTTAATACTAACAAACACAAAAAATGAGTTTAATTGACCTACTTACAGGGAACACAGGCAACCAGGTTGCTGAACAGGCCGAAAACAAATTCGGAATCGGCAAAAATCAGGTAATCGCCCTATTAGCAGTAGCTACACCTCTTATTATTTCTTATCTTAGAAATAAATCTCAGGATGCTAAAGAAGCAGAGGCTTTAAATAATGCTTTAGATAAAGACCACAATGGAAGTATCTTAGATGACGCTTCTCAGATTGAAGCAAGACAGGCTGAAGGCGGATCTATTCTTGATCATATCTTTGGAGGGCAAAAAAGCACTGTTGAAAACCAACTGTCACAAAACACAGGAATTTCAATTGACAAAATAGGTCCTATCCTGGCGATGCTGGCACCTGTTGTAATGGGATACATTGGGCAGCAGAAACAACAGAGTAATGTAGGTGCAGGTGGTCTTGGAGATCTTTTGGGAGGAATTCTTGGGAATGCTTCCAACCAGGCTCAGGCTCAGCAGTCTAATCCTTTAAATGACATTCTTGGAAGTGTTTTAGGAGGAGGTACACAATCTCAATCATCAGGAAATCCATTGAATGATATACTTGGAAGTGTATTGGGTGGTGGAAATCAACAACAAGGCGGTGGCGGCTTAGGCAACATCCTTGGTAATATTCTTGGAGGTAAATAATTAATTTAATTTTCATAAAAAAGACCGGAGAGATGATCTTCGGTCTTTTTTATTTTGATTATTTTTTAGATTTTTCTTCAGAAGCAGCAAAAGACTTTGAAGCTTTTTTAGGTCTTCTTTTACCATAACTTCCGGAATTTATTTTTCCTCTTCTTGATTTTTTGTCTCCTTTTCCCATAGTATTATGTATTTGTTGTATTACGAATTTAAAAAATGTAAGCTTAAAATCCAATTAATGAAGCTGTTAAAGTTTTATAAATTAAGGAGGGAAGTATGAGGAAGAAGGCTGGAAGTTACTTTTAGGCTACTATCTTCTATTCTTTGTTATTGAATCATTTATCACCTTCATCTTACTGATAAGGGCAATTTAAGGTATTTTAGACTTTTGAGCATTTCCTACATCCAGCTTCCAGCACCCAGCCTTTTAAATTAAACCTTAATCGTTTTCCATTTTCCTTTTTTGAATAAGATAAACGCAACTATTGTAATCAGGGTTTCTGCGGCAGGAATTGAAATAAAGACTCCTTTTGGACCCATTTCAAGATATTTTGACAGAAAATACGCCAGAGGAATCTGAAACAGCCAGAATCCAAAAAGATTAACCCAGGTAGGTGTCCAGGTATCGCCGGCTCCATTGAATGCATTGATCATTACCATCCCGATTCCGTAGAAAATAAATCCTGTACTCATAATCTGAAGAGCATTTTTAGCAAAATCTTTAATAGCCGTTTCCTGAGTGAAAAAACCAACTAAAAAATTGCCCATAAAAATAAATATCAGACTTACAATCAACATAAAGATGACATTATATTTTACAGTTTTCATTACTGATTGTTCTGCTCTCAGCATTTCGTTTGCTCCCATATTCTGCCCTACCAGCGTAGACGCCGCATTGCTCAGTCCCCAGGCCGGAAGCATAAAGAACATCATCAGTCTTAAAGCCGTCTGATAGCCTGCCGATGCATTTTCGCCCCCTGTAGTCGCTACCAATTCTGCGAGGAAAATCCAGCTGCATGAAGCGATAACAAACTGAAAGATTCCAGGAGTTGCGATCTTTACAATGGATTTGATTAATTCATAATTCGGTTTAAAATAAGGAATCTTTATGCGGATTTGGGTATCCGCTACTAAAAGATGATACAACTGGTAAATTACTCCGATACTTCGTCCTATTGTAGTTGCCAAAGCTGCCCCTGTCAATCCCAAAGCGGGAACGGGTCCTAAACCTTTTATCAGTATAGGGCACAGAATAATATTGGCAATATTCGCGATCCACAAGCTTTTCATAGCAATCATCGCATTTCCTGCACCTCTGAAAATACCATTAATTAAAAATAACAGCATAATGATTGTACTGCTGCTCATCATAATTCTGGTAAAATCCTTTCCATAGGCTGCCGCTTCCGGCTTTGAGCCCATTAAAATCAGGATTTCCTCAGCATAAATCACTCCCAGTAAACTTAAAACGAAAGTAATAGCAAATGACACCAGTAATACCTGTGCAGCACTTCTGGAAGCCTGCTCCGGATTTTTCTCCCCGATTCGTCTTGCCACTAAAGCTGTTGCCGCCATACTCATACCGATCGCAATAGAATACATCACAGAAAGTACAGATTCGGTAAGTCCTACAGTTTGAATAGCAAAACCACTTTCTTTCAGGTGTCCGACAAAATATAGGTCAACCAGCGCGAATACAGATTCCATAGCCATTTCCAGCATCATTGGGATCGCTAAAAGCAATACAGCACTTCTGATATTCACCTTCGTAAAGTCTGTTTCTTCGCCACTGAATGCTTTTTTCAAAAATTCAACATATTTTGTCATGATTTCTTTTAGTTTACTTAGCAAAAGTATTCATTCAAAAGCAATTAAAAGTTGGCATATGAAAAGTTTTTAATAACTATTGACCGCCGATTACTCCTGAAAAAAAAGTCAAATCAAAGACTTTAAAATAAAATTAACAACAAATATTTATCGTATTACGATAAATATTTATACATTTACAACAATTAAAAATAATAACTGCATGAAATTAATTGGTGAAAAATCTGTCTCCACAGTTTTAAATAAAATTCTGCTGGCTGTCTCAATAGCTCAGCTGCTGTATTTAGGTTACTTAATTTTTGGATTCATTATGGTATATCTCAATATACATCAAGACACACAGTATTTCTCAGATACTTTTAAAACCGGGGATTTCAACAATGAAGTCCCAAAAACAGCTGCTGACTCATTAACCTTTGAATTCAACATACCATTAACCGGTTCTGTAATCAGAGGAAACTATACCCTGTATACCTTTATTTCAATTATATTTTTCATTGGGTTTTACAGTCTGTTTACTTTTTATCTGTTCAGAATTTTCAAAGGAATGAGCAAAGAGATTATTTTTAATATAAAAGTAATCCGAGACCTCAGACTATTTTCTATCCTCAATATAATTTTCGTCCCGGTTTATTGTGCCGTTTTATATTTCATGGATAAATCTGTATACAGTATAGATCCGATGTTTATATTACTTCACCTCACCTTAGGAATAATGATCCTTTTCATTATGGAGTTTTTTAAAAAGGGGTATGAATTACAAACTGAAAATGACTTAACAATATAATTATGCCGATCATTATCAATATTGATGTAATGCTTGCAAAAAGAAAAATGCAATCCCAGGAATTGGCTGAAAAAATAGGGATTACACAGGCCAATCTATCCATTTTAAAAAACGGAAAAGCCAAAGCTTTAAAAATTTCAACGTTAGAAGCCATCTGTACAGCACTGGATTGCCAGCCTGGTGATATATTAGAATTTAAACCTTAAAATCAATAATATGAAACTCAGTTTAACCTTAAGAACAATCATTTTGACATTGGTTGTATTTTCAACATTTACAAGTGCTCAAGAACTGACTAATGAACACAAACAAATGTTGAAGTATGACAATACCGCTTATTTTAATACTCTGATCAATAAAAATAACATCAATACCTGTTATCAAATTGAAAACAACACCTATACTTTATTAGGCTTAGCCATTAAAATGAATAGTAAAGAGATATTCCAAAAACTGATTGATGAAAAAGCAGATTTGGACAAAGTATGTGACGGAAAGACCCCCTTGATGTTTGCCGCAAAATATGGAAATACAGAATTTACAAAGAAACTCCTGGCCAATGGAGCAAAAAAAGAGATTAAAACATCAGCAGGCTACACAGCTCTGGATTATGCCCGAAAATATGAGAAACCAGAAATCATTAAGCTTTTAGAGTAATTTTTAACTCATGATATTTAAAACAGCAGTTTTGCAATTCTATAATTAATACGAGAATAATCTGATTAATAGAACGATAATTATTATCAAAACTTAGCAATTGGTAATAAAATTTAATTTAGATTTGTATATTCTTAAAAAAGTATCCTTATGAAAAAAATAATCTCTACTACCTTTCTATTTGGAATGTTACTATCTGGAAGTATGTTTTCTGCTCAGAAGATGACTCAGGAAAAGATGAAAGCGATCTATTCTGATGATGTGGCAACATTTAAAAAACAGTTTGCCCCGGGAGATTACAACAAATGCTTCCTTGTTGGAAATATAGCTTATTCACCCCTTGGATTCAGTGTAATGTCTGATAGAAAGAATATTATACATTTCCTTTTGGACAACAAGGCCAATGTTAATAAAAAATGTCAGAACAAAACACCTCTTGAAGTAGCTGATGATACAAAGGGTACTGAAGAAATAAAGAAAATTCTGACAGAAAAAGGCGGTAATAGAAATTAAAAAACCTGAAAACAATATACGAAACTTCCGAAAGGAAGTTTTTTTTATTTATAAAACCTGCAAAAATCTTATCTTTGCCAACGAAAAATTCAAGGTTCGGAATTGAACCTTAAACATTGAACTTTAAACAAATAATTATGTTTCGATCACACACCAACGGAGAGCTATCTCTGAAAAATCTGAATGAAGAAGTTACACTATCAGGATGGGTACAGACTATCCGTGATAAAGGATTTATGATTTGGGTAGATCTTCGAGATCGTTACGGAATTACCCAGCTGGTTTTTGACCAGGAGCGTTCTTCTGCACAACTGATGGAAGAAGCTAAAAAACTGGGCCGTGAATTTGTGATTCAGGCTACCGGAAGAGTTATTGAAAGAGTAAGCAAAAATCCTAATATTCCAACAGGGGAAATTGAAATCCTTGTAGAAAAACTGACTATTCTGAATGAATCTCAGTTGCCTCCTTTCACTATTGAAGATGAAACAGATGGTGGCGAGGAATTAAGAATGAAATACAGATATCTGGATATCAGAAGAAATCCGGTAAAAGATAAACTGATCTTCCGTCACAAAATGGCACAGAAAGTAAGAAATTACTTATCTGATGAAGGTTTCATTGAAGTGGAAACACCTGTTCTGATCAAGTCTACTCCGGAAGGAGCAAGAGACTTTGTTGTACCAAGCAGAATGAACCCGGGACAGTTTTATGCATTGCCACAGTCTCCACAAACTTTCAAACAGCTATTGATGGTAGGTGGAATGGATAAATACTTCCAGATTGTGAAATGTTTCCGTGATGAGGATTTAAGAGCCGACAGACAGCCGGAGTTTACACAGATCGACTGTGAGATGGCATTCGTAGATCAGGAAGATGTAATGAATGTATTCGAAGGAATGACTAAAACTCTTATTAAAGATATCACAGGCCAGGAATTCGGAGATTTCCCAAGAATGACTTTCGCAGATGCGATGAGAAAGTACGGAAATGACAAACCGGATATCCGTTTCGGAATGGAGTTCGTAGAACTGAATGAACTGGTAAAAGGAAAAGACTTTAAAATATTTGATGATGCAGAATTGGTTGTTGGAATCAATGTAGAAGGATGTGCAGAATATACAAGAAAACAGATTGACGAGCTTGTTGATTGGGTAAAACGCCCTCAGGTTGGAGCTTCAGGAATGGTTTGGGCTAAATTCCAGAATGATGGAGTGAAAACCTCATCAGTAAACAAATTCTACAACGAAGAAGATTTAGCAAAAATCATCGAAAAATTCGGAGCTAAAGAAGGAGACTTAATGTTGATTCTTTCCGGAAACGAAAATAAAGTAAGAGCTCAGCTTTCTGCTTTAAGAATGGAGCTTGGAAACCGTTTGGGACTAAGAAAAGGAAACGTATTTGCACCACTTTGGGTAGTTGACTTCCCTCTATTGGAATTTGATGAGGAAACCGGCCGTTACCACGCAATGCACCATCCGTTTACATCTCCAAAACCTGAAGATATTCATTTATTGGAAACAGATCCTGGAAAAGCAAGAGCTAACGCATATGATATGGTTCTTAACGGAAACGAAATCGGAGGTGGATCTATCAGAATTTTTGATAAAGACCTTCAGTCTAAAATGTTTGATTTGTTAGGATTCACCAGAGAAGAAGCTGAAGCACAGTTTGGATTCCTGATGAATGCCTTCAAATACGGAGCACCGCCACATGGAGGTTTAGCATTTGGATTTGACCGTTTGGTAGCGATTCTTGATGGAAACGAAGTGATCAGAGATTATATTGCATTCCCTAAAAATAACTCAGGACGAGATGTAATGATTGATGCTCCGGCTTCTATTGCTGATACACAGCTCGACGAATTAGAATTACAATTGAATTTAAAAGCATAAATGTAAAGCGGGGTATTTGCCCCGCTTTTTTTATACACAAATATTATGATACAAAAAATTGCCATTCTGGGAGATTTCAACCCCGTCCATTCTACGCTTCATGCATTAAATGAAAGCACAAGAAACATTCAAAAAAAATTAAATCTGGATATTCAGTTTGACTGGATTCCCACAGACATTTTTAATAATAAAATTGTTTTTGAGACCCAAAAGTATTCAGGACTTTGGATTGCTCCCGGAAGTCCATATCGTGATATGGAAAATGTCCTTAAAGCCATACAATTTACACGGGAGAATAATATTCCTACTTTTGGAAATTGTGGCGGATTTCAGCACATGATTATAGAATTTGCAAGAAATGTTTGCGGTATTCAGAATGCTGATCATGAAGAAACAAACCCGGATGGGGCAGATCCATTGATTAAAAAACTTCCCTGCTCTTTAAAAGGAGAACAGGAAAACCTGAAACTCATTGATAAAAATAGTTTTCTCTATCAAACCATCCAGCAGGATAATATCATAGGAAAATATTATTGCAGCTATGGCATTAATGAAAAGTATGTTGATATTTTGACAAAGAACGGACTGTCTCTTACTTCAATATCTGAAGACGGAAATTACCGTTCATTTGAAATAAAATCCCATCCCTTTTTTGTAGGAACATTATTTCAGCCTGCTTTAACTTCTACAGAAAAAGAACCGAATCCAATTATTATGGAATTTGTGAAAAAATGTTTAAATAAAAGCTAGTTAGAAAGGATCAATAATGTAAAGCGGAGCCAATACTCCTTTTTTATACTCTAAATTACAGGAATCTTCAATGTACAACGCCTTATATTGATAATATTCATGAGGTCACATTTTTGCAGTCATAGCAATTCAAATTCTATCATACTATATTAATTTGTCAATAGAATGAACTTTATGTTAGTATAATATACAGTTTTAGCTACTATATCAAATATCTGTGAAATAACTTAATTTAAAATTTAATAGTAAAAATTAAATCAAAATATTTTATTACATGAAACAATTGCATATTTTAAACAAAATAACAACAAAATAATCATTATATTATGTTATATACAAATAATAACTTTTATGAATATATTTACAATACACGGCTGAATTATAATGAAGACTTAATCAAACCTGGGATTTGATTTATTGTTACAATCTTTTGCGTGCGGTAATAATATAGCTGTTCATATTTTACAAACCTGATCAACCAACCAATATTAAATAATATGAAAAACAAACTATTACTCTTATCAGCATGCCTTGTTCTGGCACTGAATTCATGTAGGTCTGATATTGAAAATGCACAAGCAGACTCAATAGATCTTACAACAACGAAGCTGGACAATACAAAGATTCACAAATTACTGATTAACGGAAATTACACGTATGTCAATGAAGTAAATGGTGAATATTTTTATGCAGATGATATTACTATCAGCTCTGAGCAGTTTGACAAATTAAAAATGCAGGCCAATTCTGAAATTTCAACCGTTGAGAAAAGCACCATTGTAAGCTCCTTTATTAAGACATGGCCGAATGCAACGGTCTATTATACATTACCCAGTCAGGGAAGTCTGAGCACTCAGAATTACAATACATTCCTTACCAATATCAACAAAGCGTTTGATATGATTTCTTCTCAAACCAGTGTGCAGTTTGTTGAACGCACGAATCAAACAGAATACATCACCTTTACTTATACAACAAGCAACAGTTCACCACTTGGATGGCAAAAAAACAGAGTTAACGGTATTAAAATTTATAATATTACTTATCCCGCAATTATCGCACATGAAATAATGCATTCTATGGGAATCATGCATGAACAGTGCCGTCCAGACAGAGATCAGTATATTATTGTAGATGTTAACAAAGCAGTAGAAGGAAGCCGCCATAACTTCAACCTTTACAATGATTATGCAGGACATGGTGCATTTGATTTCGGTTCAGTCATGATGTACCAGTCTACAGACTTTGCTATAGACCCAAGCCAGCCTGTAATGACTAAGCTAGACGGATCCACTTTTACAAAGCAAAGAACAGGATTGTCTGCCGGTGATTATGCTGGAATAAATCACTTGTATGGACCTGTTAATACTACTTCTGCCATCAACGGAACTTATACAATGAGAACAGCTTTAGCTAGCGATAAAAATTTGGATATTTCCGGGAGCTCTACTGCAGACGGCACCAGCATAATTCTGTATTCAGCCTCTACCGAGAATAACCAGAGATTTACTTTCAGCAAGTCAGATCATGGTTATTACATCATCAAATCTATATTGGATCCTGCAAAGGTGTTAACCGTAAAAGGTAACGGAACAGTGAATGGAACGGCTGTTGAATTAAGAACCAATGCTAATACAGATTCTCAGAAATGGTTATTATTCAATCTGGGAAATAATGGCTTTGGATTCGCTCCTAAGAATGCACCAGCACTGAGATTAGAAGTAAAGGATGGCCTAACAACTAATCTTACCCCTATTGTAATTGGCACTACAGATCAAACGGTTCAGCCTTCTACAAAGCAGCGTTTTATACTTACAAAAGTTAACTAAACTTTTTTCATACAAATCTAAAGAGGTTAGGAAATGTATTTCCTAACCTCTTTTGTTTATCGGATCAGTATATAATTTCTGCTCAATAATTATTTACTTGTTAATCTTAACATTTCATGTCTTCCCGGACCTGTTGAAAGATAAGCCACCGGAATTCCCAATTCAGCCTCCAAAAATGATAAAAACTCAATTAATTCTTGTGGCAATTCTGAAGGACTTTTCATCGTGGAGAAATCAGCATTCCATCCCTTCATCCATTTCAGTACGGGTTTTCCATTTTCAGGAAGTAAACCTGTTACATCTACTGTTTTTCCATCTTCCAGTTCATAATGAGTGCACACTGCTACTGATGGTAATCCGCTTAACACATCTGCTTTCGTCAGAACCAGCTGGGTTACGCCGTTGATCATTACCGCATATTTTAAAGCAGGTAAATCCAGCCAGCCTGTTCTTCTCGGGCGCCCTGTATTGGAACCAAATTCATTTCCTTTTGTTCGGATCTCTTCACCTAATTCATCAAATAACTCTGTTGGAAATACTCCGTTCCCTACTCTTGTGCAATATGCTTTTGCAATCCCAAATATATCACCTATCTTTTTCGGTGAAACCCCCAGTCCACTGCTTGCTCCTGAAGCTGTTGTGGAAGAAGAAGTGACATGAGGATACGTTCCATGGTCAATATCCAGCATGGCAGCCTGAGATCCTTCAGCTAATATTGTTTTTCCTTCTGTCAGAGCATTGTTTAAATATATTTCTGTCTCAGTACATTTGAATCTCTTCAGAAATTCTACGGCTTCAAAAAACTCATTACTTATTTCCTTCAAAGAAGGCAGTACCATACCTCCTGCTGTCAGCATTTTATAATCTCTTTCTAAAATATGCAGCACTCTACTTCTAAAGTCAGGAGCAAACATATCTCCAACTCTTACATTCTGTCTTAAAATTTTATTTGAATACGCCTGTGCAATCCCGTTTTTGGTTGTTCCTATCGTTGTATAATCCGGACTTTCTTCCATAAAAACATCGAGAAGCTTGTGAGTAGGCAGTACAAAGTGCGCTTTAAGAGAAATAATCACATTGCCTTCAGGCTGAACTGTGGGATCAAATATCTGAAGATTTGCAATTTCTTTTTTAAAACTTACAGGATCCAGAACAGTTCCTGTACCAATTACATTCTGTACTCCTTTCATGAAAATCCCTGAAGGAATCATTTTAAGAGTTATTCTACGCCCGTTTCTTTCAATGCTGTGTCCAGCATTAGATCCGCCATTAAAACGCGCTGTAATGTCATAATTTTCACTGATAAGATCAATAAACTTTCCTTTACCTTCATCTCCCCATTGCAATCCTAATACAATATCCATATTCGTACTTTAATTTTATGAGGCAAAGCTATGACAGTCAACAAGAAAGACCATTGTCATTTGACAAAAAGGGAATTCAGTTGTAAAATGTAAAAAGTATTAATGACCCAAACTATCATCAATGATATTCTAAACTATATTCCTTCTGATCCGGCTTAATGAAGAGGGAGTCACCCCAAGATAAGATGCCAGCATAGATTGCGGAACCCTGTTGGCAAGGCCCGGATAATGATTTAAAAAATGGATATACCGTGATTTCGCATCCTGATTCAGCATGATACTCGCTACCTTCAGTTTATTCTCCACAACAAAAGCATGGATTCTAGCAAATAAAACTGGCCAGACTATTATTTTCTCTTCCAGTATTTTAAAATGCTTAAGATCTATCACCAGCAATACAGCATCAGTAATAGCTTCAATATCTTCGTGAGCGGGAAGCTGATCGGTAAAGCCCTGAAAATCTCCGATAAACCTTCCTTCGTAAATAAAATAGCGCGTAAAATCATCCCCCTGTTTATTATAATACAAAGACCGGAAGACCCCTTCTTTTACAAAAGCAATTCTTTGACTCGCCTTTCCTGCTTCTATGAAAGGATGCCCTTTCTTTACAGTGATTTCCTGAATTCCTTCAGCAATCAAAAGTTCATCCTGAGGATTCAGTGTCCCGAATTTTTTGATATAATTAAAAAGTTCTTCCATATTTTTTGTAACCACAGATTACGGAAATATAAAGGTATAAAAGTC
This sequence comes from Chryseobacterium sp. D764, assembly GCF_019317325.1. Taxonomy (NCBI): domain Bacteria; kingdom Pseudomonadati; phylum Bacteroidota; class Flavobacteriia; order Flavobacteriales; family Weeksellaceae; genus Chryseobacterium; species Chryseobacterium sp. D764. Next base: position 2,699,160 of record NZ_CP079219.1, read on the forward strand.
GGGGCTAAAAACAATTGTCATTTGACAAAAAGCCGGTTAAAGGTACCACACAGGCCTCCAACGGCATGTTAATTGCTTGATTTTTAAAAACGTAAGACAATGAAAGCAATTTGGAATGGTGCCATTGGCTTCGGTTTAGTCAACATTCCTGTTAAAATTTATTCGGCAACGGAAACCACAAAATTGGATCTCGATATGCTCGACAAATCTGATTTTTCTAATATCCGTTTCAAAAGAGTAAATGAAAATACAGGAAAAGAAGTTAAATGGGAAAATATCGTCAAAGGTTATCTCATGGACGACAAATATATCATTCTCGATGAGGAAGATTACGAAGCGGCAAGCCCCGAAAAGTCAAAAATACTCTCTATTGACCAGTTTGTAAAGGAAGTGGAAGTAGACAGTGTGTATTTTGAAAACCCTTATTATCTGGAACCTCAGAAAAATGGAGAAAATGCCTACAGACTTTTACTGAAAGCTCTTGAAAAAACAGCTATGGTAGGAATCGGAACATTTGTGCTCCGTGAAGCTGAAGCCATTGGAATGATCCGCCCGTACAAAGATGACATCCTCGTTCTCAATCGTTTAAGGTTTGATCAGGAAATAAGGGATTATAAAGATCTAAAAATTCCCGCGCAAAAAGCTCCGAAACCGGCAGAACTTAAAATGGCGGTTAACCTTATTGAGCAGCTTTCCCAGGAATTTGATCCTGCGATGTACAAAGACACCTATTCTGATGAATTGATGAAAATCATTAAGCAGAAAGCAAAAGGCAAAAATACAAAAGCTAAAAAAGCACAGCCTGCAAAAGAGGGCAAAGTGATTGACCTCATGGCGCAGTTAAAAGCCAGTCTGAATACCTCTAAATCCAAATCTGCATCGTAATGGCTCTCAAAGATTATAATGAAAAACGAAAGTTCGATGAAACCAGCGAACCTAAAGGAAAAACCAAAAAAAGCAAAGATAAATTGATTTTTGTGATTCAGAGACACGCCGCATCCAGACTTCATTATGATTTCCGGCTTGAAATGGAAGGTGTACTGAAAAGCTGGGCCGTTCCGAAAGGCCCTTCTTTAGATCCAAAAGATAAACGTCTGGCCATGATGGTGGAAGATCATCCCTACGATTATAAGGATTTTGAAGGAAATATCCCTGAAGGAAATTATGGTGCCGGGCAAGTGGAAGTATGGGACAGTGGAACTTATGAACCTTTGGAAGAAAATACCAAACTTTCTGATGAAAAAGAGCTGCTGAAAGAATTGCATGCCGGTTCTTTAAAATTCATTTTACACGGTAAGAAACTGAAAGGTGAATTTGCTTTGGTTAAAATGAAAAACACAGACGACAATGCATGGCTGCTCATCAAACATAAGGATGAATTTGCAGAAAGCCCTTATGACGCTGAAGAAAACACCTCACCAAAATCTTTGGTTACCCAATTTTTAGAGGAAAAAAAAAGCTTAAAAATAAAAGAAAAAAAGAAGTCGTAACCTTTGAAAAACCGTTCAGAAATTTTAATTCTTTAACGAACGAAAAAAAATTAAAGTCTTTCATAAAGCCCATGTTGGCTAAGCTTTCCGAAGAAGCCTTCAATGATAAAGGCTGGATTTTTGAAATAAAATGGGACGGCTATAGAGCCATTGCGGACTTAAGCCATGACACTCCTCTCTTCTATTCCCGGAATGGAATTTCCTTTTTATCAAAATTCGAAAAAATTGCACTGGAATTCGAAAAACAGAAACATCATATGATTCTGGATGGTGAAGTTGTAGCGTATGATGAACAAGGGGAACCTAATTTCCAGTTTTTACAGCAGATTGGAGATCATCCGGATGCTGCGCTTGTGTACCATGTTTTTGACCTTCTATGGCTAAATGGTCATTCTACCGAAGACCTTCCCCTTATTCAGCGAAAGGAACTTTTAAAAGAGGCTCTGACAGAAACTGATCGTATTAAATATTGTGATCATATTCAGGAAAAGGGTATTGAGTTTTTTGCACAGATGAAAAAAATGCAATTGGAAGGTATGATTGCAAAACGGGCAGAAAGCCCATACATTGAAAATCACAGAACCAGTGACTGGCTGAAAATCAAATTTTCCAATACAGAAGAGGTTATTATTTGTGGTTTCACAGAACCCAGAGGTTCACGAAAAAGTTTCGGGGCCTTAATTTTAGGAAAATATTTGAATGGAAAGCTTACTTACTGCGGACATACGGGAACAGGTTTCAATAATGCTTCTTTAAAAGAGCTTTACCAGAAACTTCAGAAGCTGATTGTAAAATCATCTCCATTCGAAACTATTCCAAAGACCAATATGCCGGTAACATGGACAAAGCCTGAACTGATTTGTGAAATAAAATATTCTGAAATTACAAGGGACGGAATCTTCAGACATCCTGTTTTTATAGGGTTACGAGAAGACAAAGACCTTAAAGAGATCAAAGATTCATCCTTCACCGAAAAATCTAAAGAAATGAAAACGAAAGCATCATCAAAAAAAACTGAAGTTTCTGAGAAAGAAAAAGAGATCACTTTGGACAAACATATCGTAAAACTGACCAATCAGGATAAAACCTATTTTCCAAAAGATGGCATTACTAAAGGAGATGTCATTGATTATTATCAATCAGTAGCTGCTTATATTCTGCCTCATTTAAAAAACCGTCCGCTTTCTCTCAACCGCTTTCCGAATGGAATTGAAGAGCAGGGGTTTTATCAGAAAGATGCCGGAGATCATATCCCGGACTGGATAAAAACTACACAGGTTTATTCTGAATCCAATGATAAATACATCGACTATATGTATTGCAATGACAAAGCAACTCTAGCCTACCTGAATAATTTAGGCTGTATAGACCTCAACCCATGGAATAGTTCTTTACCCGATCTGGAGCATCCTGATTATCTGGTTTTAGATCTTGATCCATCTTCCAAAAATACATTTGATGAGGTAATTGAAACAGCACTTCAGGTGAATGAGGTTTTAAAAACGATTAAAGTAAAAGGATACTGCAAAACTTCCGGAAGTACAGGAATTCATATTTATATTCCCATGGGAGCTCATTATGATTTTGACCAGGTAAAAGATTTTGCCCATATTCTTATGAAACAGGTCAATGACAGACTTCCTGAGATCACTACTTTAGAACGAAGCCTTCAAAAAAGAGATCATAAAAAAATCTATCTCGATTATCTTCAAAACAGAACAGGACAAACGCTGGCAAGTGCTTACAGCTTAAGACCTAAACAGGGAGCTTCAGTTTCAATGCCGTTGAATTGGGAAGAATTGAAACCCGGGTTGAAACCTATAGATTTTAATATTAATAATGCTCTGGACAGAATCAAAGAAAAAGGAGATTTGTTCAAACCGGTTCTGGGTAAGGGAATTGATATGATGAAGGCTCTGGAGTTGCTACAAAATATTGATTAAAAAAACTCCTACATTATTGTAAATGGAGGAGTTTCTTAAAAAAATTAAATCTAATTATTGATTATAAACATGAATATCCCGTTGTGGAAAAGGAATTCCGATTCCCGCTTTATCGAGAGCTTCTTTACAACCGATGATGAGTTCTTCGTTCATAGCCCAGTAATTTTCTATAGAAGTGCTTACCCTTACTGACAAATTCACAGCGCTTTCTCCCAGTTCTGTAACCACTACCTGCGGAACAGGGGTTGCAAGAGCATACTGATTATTTTTGATAACGTTCATTAAAAGCTCTTTGGTCTGCTTAAGATCTGCATCATATGCAACTCCGATATCCAATGATGTTCTTCTTGTTCCCAGCTGGGTAAAATTGATAATACTGTTATTTGAAACCACACCATTAGGAATAACGATCAACTGGTTTTGTGGTGTAACCAGTTTTGTATGGAAAATATCTATTGCCTGTACCGTCCCTGAAACTCCTGAATTGGTAGAAATAAAGTCGCCAATTTTAAAAGGTTTTAATAATAAAATTAAGATTCCTCCCGCAAAATTCGTCAGGGATCCCTGTAAAGCCAAACCTACCGCTAAACCTGCTGCACCAATCATAGCCACAAATGCAGAGGTCTGCACTCCCAATTGAGTTACAACAACAATAAACAACAGAATATTAAGCCCCCAATTGATAATATTCAACAGAAAATGTCGCAGAGAAGCTTCCATATTACGTTTTATAAAAGCTTTTTCAACCAGCTTTTTAATCATTCTGATCATCCATGATCCAATCAGATAAATTAATAATGCAGAAATAACTGCAGTAAAAACTCTTGGTGCCCATGAAATTGCTGAAGAAATTAACGTGTCCCAGTGCTGTTGAATCTTGTTCAATTCTAAATCGTCCATTTTATACTATATGTTTATTATTATCAATGAGATATTAAGTTCTGCAGGATTTAAAAATGAAATTGAATACATCTGTCTAAAAAAGAAATTTACCTTACACTTCAAAAGTGAAAGTAAATGGTATTATAGATTAAAATAGATTGACAGCAGAACAGATTGTTTCAGCTTACTCAATAATCATTCAGAAATTGAATCTTGCAGGAAGAAATAATTTTTCGGTCATAGAATTACAAAAACGATACCGAAGTCCAATTATTAAGGGAAATTAATCTTTTATAACCTTCTTATTGATTAATTATTTTATTTTGATTAAAAACCAATCAATATGGTTCCAACTGGAATAAGACAAGTTATACCATCGTTGATCAATATCTTATTTTGAATCTTCTTCAACAAAATCAATCTCATCTTTACAGCATCTGGTTTTGAAGGGTCTGGCTATAATACTTTCAAGGATTTTGTTCAAAAACATTCTCATCTAAAGGATTAAGGCAGTTTCGCAGCAAGCCCTTCCGGAAGCAATTTCAGAATATAATAAATAATTTTCCATTTAAAATTCGGAACAATGGTAAAAGAATTTCCTGCATTGACAATATATTTTACCACATAATCCGGTTCCATGATCAAGGATTCATTCAATGCTAATCCTTCATTGATCTTTGTTCTGATATAGCCAATGACCAAAGCATTTACAATGATTTTTCGGGAAGCCAATTCCTGCCTCAATCCGGCCAGAAACTGAGTAAACGCAGCCTTGGTACTTCCGTAGACAAAATTACTTTTTCTTCCTCTTACTCCAGACAATGAAGAAAGGCCAATGATCCTTTCAAGGTTTTTGTTGTCTTTATCCATTGCAATAATGCTCAGGATAGATACTCCGCCCATATAATTAACTTCCATCATTTGCCTGGCACCTTTGAAATCTGTTAACGCTTTCTGATTATCTACTAAAAAACCTGCGGCATATACTACAATATGAGGTTTTGCGGAAAGTTCGGAATAAAATTTCTGATGTGAATCAAAATCTGCTGCATCAAAAAACAAAACAGAAACTTTTGAAGAGTCCAGATTATTTGAATAAATAAAATCATCCAAAGATGTTGTATTTCTGGAAGCAGCAATCACTGTAAATCCTTTTTCAACATATTGCTTTATACATTGTTTTGCTACATCTGAATTAGCTCCCAGAATAAGAACCGTTTTGTTTGTGCTTTGATTCATAGGACAAAGATAATTTTATTAAACACTAATCCCAAATGAACACAAAAACTGCTTAATCATCTTTATTATATTTTGTTCTGTTCAGTAAGTTGTATAAAAAAATTGCGGCGGGTGAACTTCGTTCACCCGCCGCAGCTAAAATATTTTCAGACTGAATTATTTTTTCTCTTCAGTTGCTGTTTCTTTTTTGTCATCCGCTTTATCTGCAGATTTTGCTTTATCTCCAAAACGAGATTCTGTCATTTCTCTGGAAACTGCCGCTTTTTCAAATTTCAGTTTTCCGGATAATGTTTCAATAACAAAACCATCATCCTGAACCTGAGCAATTCTTCCGTGAAGACCAGAGGTAAGAACTACTCTTGTTCCTACTTTAAGGTTTTCCTGAAAGTTTTTCTCTTGCTTCTGCTTTCTCATCTGAGGTCTGATCATCAGGAAATAAAATCCTACAAACATCACTCCCATCATGATCAGCATCATAGGTGAAGATCCACCTGCTGCCTGTAAAAATAGTGTCAACATATTTTAAATATTATGGTTGAATGTTTGCTGTGAATGTTAATCTGATTGGAGCTTTCTCTACGTTTGCAAAAACATCTGCATATTTCTGAACGTTTCCGTCAAAGCTTGAAGAATCAAAGTGTAATGTAACCTTTCCTTTTTTACCTGGCATAATCGGCTCTTTTGTAAAATCAGGAGCAGTACATCCACAACCTGGCTTAACTTCAGAAATGATTAAAGGATTTTTTCCGGTATTGGTAACTTCATATACGTGTTCCACTTTATCTCCTTTTTTGATTTTCCCAAAATCGAAGTTGTTTTCAGATAAAGCAACAGAAGTAGATGGTTCGTTAGAAACCGGAGCCGCTGCTTCACCAGTTACAGGTGCTGCTGCAGAATCAGTGGTTACCGGAGCCGCAACAGCCGTAGAATCAGTAGTTGCAGTTTCAGTACTTTGAGTTTCTTTGTTTTCTTTTTTACATGAAACTAACCCAAAGCCTATAATAGACAAGGCGATAATTGATAACGTCTTTTTCATTTTATATTCTATTTTGATCTTTACAATATTTATCTAAAATACCATTGATGAAGATATTGGAACGGTCAGTAGCAAATACTTTTGCAATTTCAATATATTCATTAATGATAACTCTTGAAGGTGTGAAAGCAAAATTATCAAGTTCTGCAATCGCTGTAGACAAAATTACTTTATCCATTAAAGAAACTCTTTCCAGATCCCAGTTTTCAAGTCTTTCTCCCAGTTTCTTTTCATTGTTTTCCCAGTTGTTCAGAGTATCTCTCAACAATTTTGCAGCGAAAGTCTTATCTTCTTCATCTTTAATCATTTTAATTAAAGTTCTGCTTTCTTCATCTTCTCTCAGGAAACCGATTGTTTTTTGTACCATGGAGTTGGCAATGTGAATATCATCATACCATGAAAGTTCTTTATCTCCCAGATAATCATGAAAATCTTCATTTTCAGCAATATATCTTAAAAATAATTTTCCGATAAACTTCTGATCTTCTTCAAAAGAGTATCCATCTTCTTTCATGAAATCCTGGTAACGCTTTCCTGCAGTAATTCTTTGGAAAGTTTTTACCAATAGGTCATCATGCATATCCCATTTCAACTGCTTATGCTGGCCTGTAAAGAATAATCTTTCAGGATTTTCTTCCAGTTTAAGCAATACTTGGTTGTTGATGAATTTTTGGTTAGGATTAATATCAGCATCAGTTTTAAGATATTTATTCTTACCAATTTCGATCTGATTTTCTGCCAAATCTTTCAGACCCACCAAAAAATTGAGCTGATAGATGTATAGATAATAGATTTTCTCTATCCCGGCAAACATGTTTTTCTCTAAAACATCAAATTTTACAGGATTTTGGTAGTATGAATACACTGTCTGTACTACTTTTTCACGGATTTGTCGTCTTCCTAACATTCAAAGAGCTTTTTTATGGGTGCAAAGATACAAAATTTAAAATTGATGAAATTCGTAGTGTGATGACATTTTTGTAATTTTGTCAAACTATATGAAAGCGCTAAAAACCTTAAACCCCTATTTTTGGAAACACAAAATACTGCTGTTTTGGGGGGTACTATTTATCATTGCCAGTAATTTTTTTAATATATATAAGGTTCAGTTTGTAGGAAAGTCTGTGGATGAGCTTACAAAAAATGGAAACCTTGGCTTCAACCATCAGGTTTTGATCTATGTAGGAATTATTGTTGGGTGTTCCCTTTTGACCGGATTTTTCACCTTCATGATGAGACAGACCATCATTGTGGCTTCCAGGAGGATAGAATATGAGCTTAAAAATAAAATTTACAGACATTATCAGGATTTATCCTTAACGGATTATAAACAGACTACCATCGGAGACTTAATGAACAGATTGAGTGAAGATGTGGTTGCTGTAAGAATGTATCTTGGTCCCGGAGTGATGTATGTAGCCAACCTGATCGTCCTTGTACTGATCACAGCTATTTATATGGTAAAAACGGATGCTTCCATGACCATGTGGACTTTACTTCCGCTTCCGATTTTATCTTTTGCTATTTATAAGGTAAGTTCTATCATTAACAAAAAGTCGAAGATCATGCAGAAGAGCCAGTCTGCAATTTCAACTTTTGTTCAGGACAGTTTCTCAGGAATCCGTGTAGTAAAATTCTTCGCCCGAGAGAAATACATTGAAAAAAACTACGGAATCAAAGTGACCGATTATCAGAATAAAGCTTTGGATCTTGCCAAAACAGAAGCGTATTTCTTCACCATTATTCTTTTTGTAATCGGATTATTAAACGTAGCGATCATCTGGATTGGCGGTGCTAAATATATTGCCGGAGAATTAAGCATCGGAAAAATTGCAGATTTCTTTATGTATATCAACACACTGATTTTCCCATTCTCTATGGTTGGATGGGTAACTTCTGTGAACCAGAGAGCTGAAGCGTCCATGCAAAGAATCAATGAATTCATGGATAAGAAATCGGAAATTATTAATACTAATTTTGAAAACTATCCTATCAAAGGAGATATAGAATTCAGGAATGTTTCTTATGTATATCCTAATACAGGAATTAAGGCACTGGATAATCTGAACTTTAAAGTTAAAGCCGGAGAATCTTTGGCCATTATGGGCAAAACAGGAAGCGGAAAATCAACAATAGCCCTGCTCTTATGCCGATTGATAGATCCCAGCGAAGGAGAGATTTTGATAGATGGTAAAAACCTGAAAGATCATAATCTGATTAACTACAGGAACTTCATTGGATATATTCCTCAGGAGAGCTATTTATTCTCTGATTCTATAGAAAATAATATAGGTTTTGCCATTGATCACCCTTCTCATGAGAAAGTGGTAGAATATTCAAATATTGCAGATGTTCACAAAAATATTGTAGAGTTTAAAGAGCAATATAAAACACTTGTTGGTGAACGCGGAGTAATGCTTTCGGGGGGACAAAAGCAAAGAATTTGTATTGCAAGAGCCTTAATTAAAGACCCGAATATCATCATTTTTGATGATTCCTTGTCTGCTTTAGACACCGAAACTGAGCAGAATATTCTGGAAAATATCGATAAAAAGATAAGTAACGCTACTTCCATAATCATCACACACAGAGAGTCTAGCGCTCAAAAAGCAGATCAAATTATCAACCTGACGGAAATTACCAATTCTGTAACCGCTTAGCCGTTTCGTTCTCAATTGTTAAATAAATCATAAAAAAAATTTTGTGATTAAAAGAATTCTTTTATATTTGTTCTTAACAAGATTAAAAAATATCTAACAATGAGTGAATACAAGGAACGCCATGAAAATGAGATTTTCACTAAGGTGTTAAAAGCAGGGAGAAGAACTTATTTCTTTGATGTGCGTGAGACGAAAGCAGGAGATTATTATCTTACAATCACTGAGAGTAAGAAAAATTTCGGAGAGAATGGGGAAGCTACATTCGAGAAGCATAAAATTTACCTTTACAAGGAAGATTTTAAGAGTTTTCAGGAGATGTTTAATGAGTCCACAGATTTCATCATTAATGAAAAGGGTGAGGATGTAATTTCAGAAAAACATGATAAAGACTTCAAAAGCAAATCATTCACAATTGATTCTGACGACGAAGTTTAAAAAAGAATATTAAAAAACACAAGCATCTGAAAAAGATGCTTTTTTTATGTTCTGAAATAGCTTATCAAAGAAAAATAATCTAATCTTTTTTAAGGAAAGTTATACCTTACATAGTCAGTAGAGGAAAAAAGTTAGATTTCACTAGATGCCAAAAGTGCAATTGTCAAAGGATCATTTGTAGATAATTTTGTATAGTAGTTCTTATTATTTTGTATATCAACAATCAATAAAAATAATTTTTTATCATAACCTGATAAGCATAGCCATCTGTTACAGATATAGCTATCAAATGTCAGACTGCCTACTTTCATATTAGACTTTAGATCCCAATATTGCACATTATCATTTACACCTCCATTCATAAATAAGGAAGATTTTACAGTGTCTTTCATGAAAGTATTAATATATCTTTGTATTTCTTGATATGAATAAATAGATTTTTTATTATATAATATCTTATAGCATTCATATGGAAAACTTGCAGTCAGACCTACATGAGAAACATCTTCAGGTAAGTCATTTTTTTTCCAATATTTCCAGATATTAGATTGTAGATCGCTGTTATAGAACGTATTTGATTTTATAAAATTTGCTATTTGATACACTTGTGTAAGATAAGATTGCTGAGACGTTGCCCTATACATTTGAATTAATACTCTTCCTATAGCACTTTGCATATTAAAAGGTAAAATTACATCTGGATGAGCTATCGGAGAATTACTACTGCCCCATTCTTTATAATACCCTATATTTTTAGATTCAGTATGCCATTGTTCTTCATGATAGTTAAGGGTTTCTTTTACTTTTTAAATAATATCATCTGCAATACGGCTATAAATTTGATTACCAAGCGACCGCCTGGATTTGAAATTAAACGCTGAGCAGAACTGTTAAGTTTAATTATCGCAGAAAATTTAGCCATTGGATATAATTAGCACTATGCACCAAATGTGAATAAGGAGCCCCTTCATCTGTAATAGTATTATAATGGTTGGTTGACCAAGCCGCACCAGAAACTTTCCGATAATCAGAAATTTTACTTAATCCTTTTTCCTGGCTTCTAAGATCGTCTCTTCTATCTATCGCATTACCTATAAACTTTATTAAAGTTTCAGCATACTTTTTTTCTTTCGTTTTCTCATACATCAGTACCAATGCTTCCATATGAGCAGATACCCCCCATGAAAATTCAAGTTGATTTGCACTAGTAGAATAACCTATTGAGGTATCATATCCTTGGCTATCAAATAAATCTTTATAGTAGGATTGTGGATAATACTGTAATGAGAATAAAACAGTGAAAATTATAAAAAGATTTTTCATACAAATGTTTATAATTTCAAGATGTCAGATTCAATAGTTGCTGATTAACAAATATAAAATATTTTTTCAGCCTGTCCTTGAATTTATTTTTGAGAACTTAAAGAGAACCATTTTTGTCCACCGACTTACAAATTATAAGCGTATGATGGAAAAATCTTTTAGAAAGAATGTAAAAAAAGAAGTCTCTGTTATTATTGAAACAGATATAAAATAAAAAAGTACACTTTTAAAAAGTGTACTTTCTTTGGGTGAATGAGGGGTCTCGAACCCCCGACCTTCGGAACCACAATCCGACGCTCTAACCAACTGAGCTACAATCACCGTTTTGTGAGTGCAAATATAGGACATTTTCCTCAACTACCAAACAATTCCATCAAAATTTTTCAAAGAAATTAACTTCTCAGATGTAAATCCCTCAGCATAAGTAACTCCCGATAATCGCCCTAAATCCTGTGCACGGTAAGTTAAGCTCTCATAAAAGTCTTTTGTTGTAATCGGAGTTTCTGGTTCTTTAGAAGCAGGGTCATAAAATTGAGTTTTATAAGCCATACAAGATGCAATTTTTGTATCCAGAAATTCTGAAATGTCAATAACGAACTCCGGTTTGATATCTTTCCATTGAATATAATGAAAAACGTGCTTAGGTCTCCACACCTCCTGATTTTCTCCTTCTTCTACAGTTTCTATTTTTCTCAGTCCGGACAAAAAGCACGCATCCGACACTAATTTCGCTCCTTTTGCATGATCCGGATGTCTATCATCAATAGCATTGGCTAATACGATTTCCGGGCGGTATTTGCGAATCATTTTTACGATCCTCATTTGGTATTCTTCAGAGTTTACCAGAAAGCCATCTTTCATTCCAAGATTTTCTCTTGCTGAAAGTCCCAAAATTTTAGCAGCATCTGCCGCCTCGGCCTTTCTTGTTTCATCTGTACCTCTTGTTCCGAGTTCTCCTCTGGTAAGATCTACAACTACACATTTTTTACCCTCTGAAACCATTTTAGCAATAGTTCCGCCACATCCTAGCTCTACATCGTCAGGATGTGCTCCAAAAGCAAGTATATCAGTTTTCATATAATCAAAGATAAGTTTAAAATAAAAACTTCCCAAACATTACGAATGGGAAGTTTTTATATCTATAATTTAAATTTTAAATTACTTATTGATCTCTGCATTTAATTTTACAGCATCCTGGTAAGTAGGATCTAACTGTAAAGATTTAGCTACATAATCTTTTGCTTTTGCAGCATCAGAATCTTTGCTCATATAAGCTACTGCAAAGTAAGCATAAGCAAGAGTCTGCTTGTTTGCTTCCTGATCAGCAGGTTTTACTGTACTGATGAATTTTTCGTAAGCTATTTTTGCTGCATCATTGTTTCCAGCCTGTTGGTAAGAATATCCCTGGCTGTAATAAGCAGGAGCCCAATCAGGAAGAAGAGCTGACATTTTTTGCCATGTAAGGATAGCCCCATTCCAGTTTTTAACATCTTGATATGCTGTTGCCAACTTGAATAATGCATCAGAATCCTGAGCATTAGCTGCAACCTGCTTTTTCAATGCTTCAATGGCAGGGTTAGTAGGCCCTTTATCAACATCTGCCTGAGAAGCACCTCCACCTCCAGCGATGTTAGCTAGTTCAAGATCCCACTTCATTGTTTCATCTTTAGCAGCTTTTGCGATAGCAACTTTCTGCTGAGATTCCGTCATTAAAGCTGATTTTTTAGCAGCATCTTTTTCATCTTTTGCTAAACCTGCAGCAATAAGCCCTTGTAAACCTTGGTCAGCAGGCTGTATTCTAGTTTTCTCAGCTTGAGAAGCGAAAGTATCCATGTTCTGCTTAGCATCTGCATAGTTTTTATCTGCGTATGCCTGATAAGCTCTTAATTTAAACTTAATAGGATCTTCGATTTTGTCAAAAATTTTATCCAAAACTGTTTTAGAATTTGCATAGTCTTCGTTTGTGAAATATAATTTTGCAATTTCTAACTGAGTATACGGATCTTCGTCAGCGTATTTTGTATAGTTGATAAGGTCTTGTGTAGCCTTTGCATTCTGCTGATATCTGATGTCATAACCAGCCAATGCTTTGTATGCAGGAGCGTAAGTAGGATCTACAGCAATTGCTTTATCAATACTTTCTTTTGCATTTTTCCAAACTTGTGCAGCCATCCATAAAGTTGCCATTCTTGTATAAACGGAAGCTTTATTTTTAGCAGTAGGTAATGCTTTATCATAAGCAGACATAGCCTCTCCTGGCATTCTTTTTAATCTGTAAGCATCTCCTAATGTATAATAATAATGTGCAGGAACACCTTTTTTCTCAGCTTTTTCAATCGCTTTAGTCAAGAACTGGATAGCAAGATCAGGTGAACTGTTCTTTTCAAATAAAGTTAAAGCTTCTGCAGCTCTGAACAGAACTTCAGCATCTTTTTCTCTAGAATCAGTCACTACTTTCTGAATTTCAGCAACAGCGTTTTTATCGCCTTTACCTAATTTAACAGCAGCTAAACCGATTTTGTTAAGATAGCTTTTTGCATCAGCAGCTAATCCTTTGTTGAAGCTTTCAGTTGCTTTAGCATAATCTGGTTCTCCCTGTCTTAAGAAAGTATTTCCCAAATAGAAGTAGTTTTCAGCTGTAGGCTCTTTAGCGATCATTTCAGTGAAATTCGTTTTTGCCTGAGCAAATTTATCACTGTCTATACTGTTGATACCATCCTGCAATGTTTGTGCAGAGGCAAAACCGGTAAAAAATACCACGGCTGCTCCAAAAGCAATCTTCTTTACATTCATATTCATTATATCTTTCATTTTATATTTTCTAATAATTGAGTTATATTCTACACAATTTTCAGACCAAATCAATATTTTTAACAAGGCTAAATTGTGAATTTAATATTTTTTAACGCATCTGAACTTCTCTCTTATAAATATTATAAGGCTGCAGACCTTCTTTCTGAACAATTTTTTGACCTAAATGAGTACATGAAAATCTTATAAATCCATTGGCAATATTAAAATTACCTTCATTAATCAAGAAATAAAGAACTCTTGTAAAGGGATATTCCATTGTACTTAGCCCTTTAAAATCTGCATTATAGGGTTTTCCCTTTTCTACAACAGGGAGGATTTTAACCATTTCTCTCAGTTTTTCAGAAGTTTTATCATAAGGACGGCTAAAAGTATTAAGCCCTACAACCCCTATTTTATTGGGATACTTTCCTAATTCCTCTATGATCTTCTGATTTCCCGGGATAATTGAAAACTGGAGGTCCTTTGGCTGTTTTTTTAATTTTTCAGCGACAAAATTCAGATTACTTGAGTTGGTTCCATCAAAGATAAATTCTTTTTTATCAGACATCAGTCCAGCATTGATTTCCTCCATGGAAATACTTTCTTTCGGAGAGTCTTTAGGAACTACAAAAACTACTGCATCTGCAGCAAATTTAGAGGGAAGAAACTTCAGATCAGTTCTTTCTTCATATGTTTTTATTTCTTCAGGAGTAAGATTTCTGGACATTACCACGGCTTTCGCACTTCCTTTCAGAAGATCAAGAAGTCCTAAGTCTTCTTTCTTTATTTCTACTTTGATGTGGGTGTCAGGGTAGTTGATCATATAGCCGTCAGCTAATGCTTCTGTGACGCTTTGAAAGGACTCGTCAGTAAAAATTGTAAGATCACCCTTGTGATAGGAAGGAGCATTTTTCTCCTTTTTGCAGCTTGCAAGCATTATGCTCAAAACAAAAATTACTGCAAGCTTAAAACTATTCTTCATTTCTCGATTTTTTAATTCTTGAGATCGCCCTGTAAATTCTGAAAATACCATAAATAACCAGTACTACACCTAGTGCATAGGCAACAGCAGGTTCCAAAATAGTAAAGAAGAATTTATAGACAATCACTACAATTCCTAAAACGATATAAAACAATCCCGTAATCAGGGATAACCAATTGAACATCATGTAACAAAAATACCAAAAAAAATAAAAAGAGAAGCATATGCTTCTCTTTTTATTTATATTTTGAACAAATAAGTCTTATTCAAAGTTCATAGTAAATGGTACACTATAGTAAGATCTAACGCTCTCCCCGTTTCTCTTCGCAGGAGTCCATTTTTTAAGTTTCTTAACTACACGTACAGCTTCACTGTTAAAGTCGCCATTTGGAGATTTCTCTTCAATAGTAACTGCAGAAACAGTTCCGTCTTTTTCTACAACGAACTTCAGCTTAGCTTTAAGCGTTCCTTCGCCTCCTTCCATTAAAGAAGTATCAAAATTATCTCCCAAGAACTTTCTTAATGCTCCCATACCTCCAGGATATTCTGCAGACTGGTCAACATCTTTGTAGATCTCGTTAGGATTATTTGTTTTCACCTCTGCTGTACTAGCTTTAGTACCTGTAGATGGTGGTGGCGGTGGCGGCGTATAAGCCGGAGCCTTTACCCCCTCCTGATTATTCAAACCAGTTGTAGTTTCCAACTGCTTAGAAATCGGTGGTGGTGGAGTTTCAATTTTCGGAGCTTTTACAGGCTCAGGAACTACGTTCTGAATCACCTCAATTTTCTCTTCTTCTTTTGGAGGAGGTGGTGGCGGTGGTTCTTCTTCCTTAGGCTGCTCGATAATCGGTTCTTCTTCGATAATATCTACTAGATCTGCCTTTACTTCTTGCTTAGGCGGAGCTGTAAGATTTTTAATCGTAAGATAGATGAACGGAGACAAAGCTGCCAAAAGGAATAATGCTGTTCCGATGATAAAAGACTTTGTTAAAAGTCTCGGATACTGATGTCTAATATCGTAGGCACCATATTCCTTGTTTCTATTTTCAAATACGATTTCGTCTAGAGTAAGATTCTGACCGTATACATTTTCATCTGCCATAGATTAGATATAACAATTTTATGGTTAAATTACTTTGTAGCAGCAGCTGGTGCAGCAGCACCTCCTACTTTTTTCTCGTAAATAGCTTTTTCCCAAGGTTTGATATCAGTAACACCGTACTGCTCACTTTTGGTAATTGCCATTTCGTCAAGAATATCAACAAAGTTCTTATATATAGCATCGTCAGTTGGCTTAATGATCACGGTAAATTTCGTTTGATCTGCAGCTCTAGATTTTGCCTGCTGAATTACTTTTCTAATTCCTTCTCTATCAAGAGTAGTTTCCATAAGAGTCTGGTCATTCAAGGAAGTTGCATCCTGCTGGTGCCAAAATACTCTATTATTTTTTCCTAATAAGATAGAAATTGAGTTAGAAAGTTTAATTTCTGTTGGAGGTGGTTTTTGTTTTTCATCTTTCGGTTTAGCCGGAAGACCCAAATCCATAACATTCGGTTTACTGAATGTAGTTGTGAACATAAAGAAGGTAATCAATAGAAAACCCAAGTCCACCATCGGAGTCATATCAACTCTGGTGTTTTGCTTCTTGGAACGGACCTTGCCGCCCTTGCCGCCTTTTTCTTGTACTTGTACTTCTGCCATTTCTATCGATATTATTCGTTAGGTTTACCTTCTTGTGATGTAATCAACCAAAATTTAAGAAAATCAATATCTCTTAAACCCTCAAATAGACTTTTAACTTTAGGGTACTGCGTTGTAACGTCACCTTTAATGGCTAACTTGTAGTCAGGGTTAACACTTAAACTTTCTTTTACCCAGTCAATTAACTGCTTATTTGTACTGTCCATAGGAATTCCTGAAGGACTCTTATAATTTTTCTGCTCATCTGCAGGCATATCCAAGTAACCTTTAAGTTGGTTCATTGGAACTCCAATTGCCTGAACTTTCTGGAAAGCCACTTTTTGGTTGTTGTCAAAAGTAATACCATACTTTTGTCCCATTTTATCCAAAAGAGCAAGTCTTTCTGATGCATTGTCCACTGGCTGGAAATAGAATTTTCCATCCGGAGTAGCGTTGATAGTCATTAAACTAGCATCAGGAAGCAATTTTTCCGAAATTGAAGATGGCGGTTTGATCTGCTCCACGTCAGGTTTTTTAAACTGAGTGGTCAAGATAAAGAACGTAAGAAGTAGGAACGCAACGTCACACATTGCGGTCATGTCCGTAACTACTCCATGTCTTTTTGGTTTGACTCTCGCCATTATTATAAAATATTTTTAATTAAACTTCTTTTAATTGCTAATGCAAATATCTTGCTAATTCTTAGTTGAATTCAGCGAAAGATTGTTGGATACTCATAGAGATCTCGTCGATCTTGTAAGTTAATCCATCAATTTTAGACGTAAAGAAGTTATAAAGGATAATAGCGATTGCTGAAGTACCAATACCTAATGCCGTGTTGATCAAGGCTTCAGAGATACCTGTAGATAGAGCAGCAGCATCCGGAGTACCACCTCCTGAACCTAATGCGAAGAATGCCTTGATCATCCCGATTACGGTTCCAAGTAGTGCGATTAACGTTGCAACTGTACCTAGAGTAGAAAGGATCATCATGTTTTTCTCAAGCATTGGCATCTCAAGAGTAGTAGCTTCTTCGATAGCTTTGTTAAGAGCTACCATTTTCTGCTCCTTATTTAATGTAGTATCGTGAGAAAGTGCTTTGTAAGTAGTAAGACCTTCTTTTACTACGTTACCTACAGAACCTTGTTGTCTGTCACACTCTTCGATAGCTTCGTCAATTTTGTTTTGGTTTAGTAAGCTTCTTACTTGTACAACGAAGTTGTCTAAGTTTCCTTTTCCAGCAGCTTTACCAAGAACGAAATATCTTTCAAAAGAGAAAACGATTACAGTAATCATGAAAGTAATCAAGATTGGTACGATAACCCCTCCTTTGTAGATAATACCTAAGAACGATTCTGGGTGAATGTCTTTTCCTTCAACACTTGAAAAGGCTACAGAACCACTTCCTAGTTTATCTGCATCTTTAAAGTTTCCTGGGCTCCCAAGAACGAATAAATAAATACATACTCCTATAATAAATAGAATAGGAATAATAACAGCTGGATTTAAACCTCCTGCCTTTCTAGCAACTACTTGCTCATCATTTTTTGAAACATTCATTTCCATATTTAACTAAATTATATTGTTTTAAAATTTTACAGGGTGTAAATTAAAGGCAAAATTAATTAAAATGCAAGAGTCTTAATTAAACATTTTGCTTTTTTTTGATAAAGAAATTTTAATACGATTTCGATATAATAATTATTTTTAAATATTTTATTTATTTTTCCCAAATTTAACATTTGAGTTAAAAAATCAAAAAAATAAGACACCCATTTTTTTTAATTTCCCAATGTTAAATTTTATTTAAATTACGATATTCACAATACGGTGAGGGACTACAATGATTTTTTTAGGGGTTTTGCCTTCCAAAATTTGTTGCATTTTCTCATTCGAAATCACCAAATCTTCCACTTCCTTGGCAGATAATTGAGCTGAAAGTGAAATTTTGAACTTCATTTTACCATTTACACTTACCGGATACTGAATTTCGTCCTCAACCAGATAATCTTCATTTAATACCGGGAACTGTTCAAATTCAATAGACGTATCATGTCCTAACAAATTCCATAGTTCTTCACAGATATGAGGAGCATACGGAGAGATGATAACGGCCAGCGGCTCTAAAATATTGCGCTTATTGCATTTTATTTTCTGAAGTTCATTAACAGCAATCATAAACGACGATACAGAAGTATTGAAAGAGAAGTTTTCAATATCATATACCACCTTCTTTATTAAGGTATGTAAAATTTTGTATTCTGCTTTTGTAGGTTCTTCTTCTGAAACTTCAAATGTATCTTCGCTGAAATACAGATTCCAGAATTTTTTAAGGAAACCATATACTCCACTTAATCCCTGCGTATTCCAAGGCTTGGATTGTTCTAATGGACCCAGGAACATTTCATACAGTCTTAAACCATCAGCGCCATACTCTTCACAGATATCATCAGGATTAACAACATTGTATTTTGACTTGGACATTTTTTCTACTTCACGATCTGTGATGTATTTTCCATCTTCCAGGATAAATTCTGCATTAGCATAATCAGGTCTCCAGGCTTTGAAAGCTTCAGTATCCAATTCGTCTGAAGTCCCTTTTAATAAGGATACGTCAACGTGGATCTGTTGAGTCTGGTAATCTTTTGCTAAGTTTTTAGATACATATTGGTTGGTTCCGTCAATTCTGTACACAAATGCACTCATTCCCAAGATCATCCCCTGGTTGATCAATTTCTGGAATGGCTCATCATGATTGATATATCCTCTGTCTTTTAAGAACATGTTCCAGAAACGGGAATATAATAGGTGGCCTGTTGCATGTTCGCTTCCTCCTATATATAAATCTACTTGTCCCCAATAGTCTGAAAGATCTTTGGCACAGAATTCTCCGTCATTCTGAGGATCCATATATCTAAGGAAATACCATGAGCTTCCAGCCCAGCCCGGCATTGTAGATAATTCTAACGGGAAAATAGTTTTATCATTAACAAGATTTGTAGCAACTACTTTTTGGTTAGCTTCATCCCAGGCAAATTCTTTTGCATTTCCTAATGGCGGATCTCCGTCTTCTGTTGGTAAATATTTTTCAACTTCAGGAAGTTGTAATGGTAAAGCAGAAGCAGGCAATGTGTAAGGCATCCCATCCTTATAATATATAGGAACAGGTTCTCCCCAATAACGCTGTCTTGAGAAAATAGCATCACGCTGTCTGTAGTTCGTTGTTCCATGACCGATTCCTTTAGTTTCGATCTCGGAAATTATTTTTGACTTTGCGTCGTTATAATTCAATCCGTTTAAGAAATCAGAGTTTACACAAACGGAATCTTTGGAATCAAAAGATTTTTCCTGAATGTCTTCTTCTGTCTCTACAACTTTTTTAATTTCAAGGTTGAATTTCTTTGCAAATCTGTGGTCACGTTCATCATGTGCCGGAACAGCCATCACTGCTCCTGTTCCATATCCCATCAATACATAGTCTGAAATATAGATTGGCATTTTTTCGTTGCTGAACGGATTGATTGCATAACTTCCTGTGAAAGCTCCACTCACGTTTTTCACGTCAGACATTCTGTCTCTTTCCGTTTTTTTGGAAGTTTCTTCAATATAAGTATCTACTTCTACTTTTTGAGCATCAGTAGTAATAGTTTCTACTAAAGGATTTTCTGGAGCCAATACCATAAAAGTTGCTCCAAATATAGTATCAGGTCTTGTCGTGAATACCTCAACGATTTCATCGTGGCCTTCTACCTGAAACTGAACCTGCGCTCCCTGAGATTTTCCTATCCAGTATTCCTGAGAATCTTTCAAAGGCTGTGGCCAGTCTAAAGTATTCAATCCTTGTAATAATCTTTCAGAGTAAGCAGAAATTCTCATACTCCACTGCATCATTTTCTTTTGGAAAACAGGAAACCCTCCTCTTTCAGATTTTCCGTCTTTTACTTCATCGTTTGCCAATACAGTTCCTAACGCAGGACACCAGTTTACAGTGGTTTCTGCTCTGTAAGCAAGACGATAGTTTAACAGGATATCTTCTTTATCAAGATCAGAAGCCATTTTCCATTCTTCTGCTGTGAAATTTAATTCGTCGTTCTGATTGGCATTTAATCCTTCCGTTCCTTTTTCTTCAAAGTGTTGAATCAGGGAATCAATAGATTCTGCCTTGTCGGTATTTTTATTATACCATGAGTGGTACAGCTGGATAAAGATCCACTGTGTCCATTTATAGTAAGAGGCATCTGAAGTTCTCACTTCTCTGCTCCAGTCAAATGAAAATCCGATTTTTCTTAACTGCTCTTCGTATCTGTTAATATTTTGTTCTGTAGTAACAGCCGGATGCTGCCCTGTCTGGATAGCATACTGCTCAGCAGGAAGTCCAAAACTGTCATATCCTACGGGGTGAAGAACATTAAACCCCTGATGTCTCTTATATCTTGCATAGATATCAGATGCTATATATCCCAGCGGGTGACCTACGTGAAGACCTGCTCCGGATGGATACGGAAACATATCGAGTACGTAAAATTTGGGTTTATCTGTGTTATTAGAGGTTTTATAGGTTTGATTTTCCTCCCAGTATTTCTGCCACTTTTTTTCTATCTGCTGATGATCGTAAAACACTTTATATATATGTTATATGTTAGACTTTAAAATATTGAATTATTTTTCTTTTTAACAAGATTCACAAAAATAATGATTTTAAAGTAAATGGAAATTTAATTTATGATGAATTGCAATTCTATCCCCAACAAAAAAATCCCATCCGGAGATGAGATCTGTTTTATATCCTGAAGTACATCCTATTATTGAGTAATTCTTTTGAAGGTATATGTTCTTGTCTGGAATATAGTAGGATCCTGAGTTTCCTCTCTTACAGCAAGATTGAGCGTTGTAGCATCCAAAGTAATAACCTTTGCATTTTGCGGCTCTACGATCCCCTGGATTTTCATTTGAACGTCTTTTCCTTCCTTATTATAGGTATAATTGAATTTTATATCAGAAAGAATAGCACACTGGCCAGGTGTAGCGGTATCTCCCCAGTTCGTTTTTCCTCCTTTGGAGTCAACGCTGAAAAACCATCTGGTCTGCTTCTGACAGTCAGTATAAGTAATCGTGTTAGAAACCGGGTCTTCACCAACCTCTACAGTGGTAACTACTTCTTTTAACGGTTGCCATGTCCCAACTAGAGGAGCTTCCAGAACAGGATCATTGTCATCACTACATCCTGTAGCTGCAAACAAAGACAAACCTGCAAATAGTAATGCTAATTTCTTCATAGATCAATTTTTTCAAGCGCTAAAATTATAATTTTTTTGATTTATATTACTATTTTTTATGAAAAATTATTTCATCGACCTTTATTTATATATATTTTAAAACCCTCAGACCTCATTTTCCCTTTATTTAACAAATAATGAATACATGAACCCATTCATTTTATTAAAAAAGTTATTTTTGCAAAAAAGAAAATACAAATGCAGGATATTACGAAAAACAATTTTGATTTTATACGCGTTCTCCTTGCCTTTATTGTCTTTCTCGGACATCTGGGCACCCTCAGTAATTCTCCTGATCTTAAAATTTTTGAGCACAGCCCTATAGAAATTGCCGTTTTCGGTTTCTTTGCAGTCAGCGGATTTCTTATAGCAAGGAGTTATGACAGGTCTTCAAGCCTGAAAAGTTATTTAAAAAAGAGAATCAAAAGAATTGTTCCCGCTTACTTATTGGTTATTTTTTTATGTGCAATTTTATTAAGTTTGGTAAGTACATATTCTTTCACCGAATATTTCAGTAATACACAAGTTTACAAATACCTTTTCTGGAATTCATTATTTTTAAATTTCAAAGCACCCTGGCTTCCCGGAGTTTTTGGAAATCAAGCAGTAAATGGTGCTCTTTGGACACTGAAAATAGAAATGTGCTACTATTTCGCAGTACCGTTGTTGTTTTTGCTTTTTGGAAAGAATAATAAATACAGAAATATAAGTTTGATTATTTTATACTTTTTGTCACTTATTTATCTAAATTATTTTGAATCATTACATAAAATTTCACTTGCTAAACAGCTTCCCGGAACATTATCCTATTTTATCCCTGGAATGTTGATTTACTTTAATTTTGATAAATTTATCAAACATAAAAATATAATTTTCATCATCGCTCTCGCTACCGCTTGGATTGATTTATACTTAAAAATTCAGCTTTTTTCCCCAATGATGATCGGTGTTATCGTAATGTATATTGCCTATTCATTCAAATTCTTAAATAATTTTGGAAAATATGGTGATTTCACATACGGAATTTACATTTTTCACTTCCCAATTATCAGAACTTTCCAGACTTTAGGGTTATTTGAAGATTACAATCCGTTTGTAATGGCTCTGGTATGCATGTTGGTAGTCATTGCTGTAGGGGTAAGCTCATGGCATTTTTATGAAAAAAGATTTTTATAATTTTACAGTCTCAAAAAACATAAATGAAAGATCTTGTCTCCATTATCACTCCCTGTTATAATTCGTCAGAATTTATCGAGGAAACCATACAGTCTGTTCTTAACCAAACCTATGAAAACTGGGAATGGCTGATTACTGATGACCTTTCCACAGATAATACTGTTGAGATCATCAGAAAATATAATGATCCAAGAATAAAACTACAGGTACTGGAAAAAAATGGCGGAGCAGGAAATGCCAGAAACAATAGCCTGGAAAGAGCTCAGGGAAGATATATTGCTTTTCTGGATTCTGACGATTACTGGTATCCGGAATATCTGGAAACAATGACGGATTACATGCAGGAACATAATGCAGAACTGGTCTACTGCAATTATTCCAGATGTGATGAACAGCTTCAGCCTATTCTAAAAGATTTTTTGGCTGATAAAGTCGTTACGTTCTCCAATCTGTTGAAGACATGCCGTCTGGCACCGGTTTCTACGATGTACGATACCAAAAGAGCAGGTAAGTTTTTGTTCCCTGTAAAAAGTAAGCGTGAAGATCATGTCATGTGGCTTAATCTTTTAAAAGTAATTCCTGAAGGGATTCCTGTACAAAAGACCCTGGCAAAATACAGAATGCGCGAAAACAGTGTTTCCAGAAAGAAAAAAAACATCATCAAAGATCAATATCTTGTCTATAAAGATTTCATGGGATTTTCAACAGTAAAATCATTGTATTATACAGCTAACTGGGCACTGAACGGATTCATGAAATATTCGAAAATTTTCAATTAATGGAGTATTCAAAAGAGTTTAAAGCC
This sequence comes from Chryseobacterium sp. D764, assembly GCF_019317325.1. Lineage (NCBI taxonomy): Bacteria > Pseudomonadati > Bacteroidota > Flavobacteriia > Flavobacteriales > Weeksellaceae > Chryseobacterium > Chryseobacterium sp. D764. The sequence continues at coordinate 2,722,880 of NZ_CP079219.1, forward strand.
GCTCTGAGCGCTTTTTCCGCTACCGAGAAAGACAAACTTATTTTCAGACTTCTGAGAAAGGATAAATTACTGTCGAAAAAGCTGTATTTCGAACTTATTGATCCGGAAACTACAGATGATAAGAGAGATGCAATGGAGGAAATTGTAACGGAAAAGGTTCTTTTAGCCTCAAAATACACCGGAAACGCTCCCTATTTCCTGACGATCATCCGAAAGATAAGTGCAGAGATTACTGAACACATCAAAATTACCACAGATAAATTCGGGGAAGTTTCACTGAATCTTCTTCTTATCAATAAAATCCTGGAAAACAACAGTGACCTCAGCAGACAAAGGTTTGATAATGTTTACAAGCTTTATATTTATGTCATCAACAAATTATTCAAATCTTTGACTCTTATTAAAAAACTGGATGAGGATTACTGGATGGAAATTGATGAATATCTGCGTGACACCCAAGAGAAGATCTCAGAAAATCATTATCTACAAAAACTTTGCGTCAACAATGGCCTTGATACCAGCTGGCTGGAATGTGACAGGATTCCTGAAAACATAGATCAGATCATGAAGGAAATGAAAAGCCAGGGATATTTACGATAAAATTTTCTCCAGAATCATTTTGGTAGAATCTGGTTTTCCATCTACAAATTTTTCCGCATTTTGAGACATTTCTGTAAGCTCTTCCTGATTGTCTTCATTCATAAGAAATAAAACAAATTCTGCAGCTGTATATTCGTCTGAAAATGATTTCCCACCGTTCGCAGCGATGAGATCATCGGCTTCCGGATTCTTTTTGTACTGATTTCCAAAAATCACAGGAACGCCAAAAGTTGCCGCTTCCAGAATATTATGAAGTCCGGCATCATGAAACCCCCCTCCTACAACAGCTGCATCTGCGTAAGAATATAATTTTGACAGTAAACCAATGCTGTCTATAATCAGAACCTGAGTGCTGGAAATATGAATGTTTTGAATTTGGCTGTATAATAAAGCATCGGGAAATATATTTTGCAAATGTTCTACTCTTTTCAGATCATGTGGTGCTATGATGAGTTTCACCGTATTGTTTTTACGGGAAATCACTTCTGCTATCTTTTCTTCAGCATGCCATGAGCTCCCAAAAACTACAGCTTTATGATCTCCTTTAAAGTCTGCTATAAAGTCTACATGGTTGTTCCGTTCACGAAGTTGTTTTACTCTGTCAAATCTTGTATCTCCCGTTACGGAAGATTTTATCAATCCCACACTTTTAGCCAAGGCTAAGGAAAACTGAGTCTGATGAAAAAACCAATCTACATCTTTCTGAAGCTGCTTTACAAACCATTTACCATAGGAAGTAAAAAAGGATTGTCTCTCATAGAACAGAGCGGAAATAACGTATATTTTTGTCCCTTTACTTTTCAGTTCAGCAAGCAGATTATACCAATAATCATATTTAACCGTAAAAAATAGTTCAGTATTAAACTGCGATATAAATTCCCTCACAGTATGTTTTTTATCGAATGGCAAGTAACAAATAACGTCTGCGATGTATTTCTTTTTAATGACATTCTCATATCCTGAGGGAGAGAAAAAAGTCACCAAAATTTTATGCTGAGGGAAATTCTCTTTAAGCTTCTCCAGGACAGGTAATCCCTGCTCGTATTCTCCCAAACTGGCAGCATGCATCCAGATTACTTTATCTGTTTTTGTAAATGCTGATTTTACTTTATCCAAAGACTGCTTTCTTCCTTCAACGCCTTTTTTAGTTTTATCATTAATCAATGCAAAAACCTTCATTCCGAAAGTAAGGAGACTGATAAATATAGTGTATAGAAAAGCCATTTTAATTATTCTTTTATTTCAATTCTATCGTGATCCGCAGGTGGATTGGATATGACTAAAAATTCGATTTCTTTGGTGGATTCATTGGAGATATAATGTTTTGATTCCTGTGCAATAGAAATAGACTCCCCCTGTTTAACCTGGAATTTCTCTTCATTAATATAAAATACAGCTTCTCCTTTCAGAATATAAAAAAACTGCTCTGCTACTCTGTGAAAGTGCAGTTTTTCTGATGTTCCCGCAGGCATTTTTTCCTGCTTCACAGATAAGCCTTTTGTGTTTTTCAGAATCCAGCTGTCACAATGGTTTCCCCAGATATAGTGCTCAGAATTATCTTTAGAATGTATCATTTGAATATATGGGCAATAAAAAGTAGTGCAGGAGTAAATAACACAACGGATAAAAATATGGTGGCAAATGAAATTTTGGGTTTTGCCTGATCATCTGCAGCATATCTGAACATATAGTCCTGAATATTTGTAAAAATGATTGCCAGTACAACAAAAAGTATTCTCAATCCAATTTTCATAATTAAAAACTGAGCATTCATATTCTGATCTGTAATTTCTACAGGGAAATTAGTATCTTCAGGATGTCTTAATCCATAGACGAACAGGGCATATAGCCCAAGAGCTAATACAGGCATCAGAAATGCATATATTTTCCCACCAAATCCATCAGCCTTTCCTTCCATATCAAAATGTACAGGAATTCTCTCTGGCAATGCGCTATAGTTTTTCAGGGTAAATCCCCACAAAAAAGCGACCCATCCAAAATTAAAAATATCAAAAATTATAAAAAGAGTATTTTCCATTTCAGATGAGATTGAATTAGGATTAAATTACACTTTTCAATACTCTCAGCTTGTGAGTATGCTTGTTCATTTCTTTATTGAAAATCCCTGTGGAATCCAATGTATCAATTCTTACTTTCCCGGAAGCATGAATGATCTTTTGATTACCCAGCATAATTCCTACGTGGATAATTTTTCCTTCTGCATTTTCAAAGAATGCAAGGTCTCCGGGCTGTGTTTCCTCTATAAAAGTAAGCGGCTCTCCTACCTCAGCCTGTTGTGAAGCATCTCTTGGAATTTTAATATTGTGAATTTTATATACCAGTTGAGTAAATCCTGAGCAGTCTACAGCAAAAAAGCTTTTGCCTCCCCACAGATAAGGTACATTAAGGAATTCTTTTGCCGTAAGGGCAATACTTTCACGTACATCATGACTTCTTCTTGAAGCAACCACCGGGAACTCCACTTCTGATCCCATAGACAATAGTGTCTTCCCATCATTCATTAAAACGGAAGAAAAATCTTCAGTAACGACAGTCACTTTTCTGCCTGCCAGCTCTTCATCCGTTACCGGTTTCAGCTGTTTGGTATCCATCCATCCTTCATAGCCGTCGTAATGCATTTTTATTTTGGTCCAGTTTTTATCTACTTCCAAAATATCTGCACTTTCTCCAAACAATATTTCCGTAACAATTTCAGCTCTGTCAGAATTCTCTGCACGAACCGGCGCTACTGTAACAATACAAATTCCTTTATTCATTAACTCTCAATTTAAAGATTGAATAATTTAAGATTAAAATACGATCTGTACAATCTTTAACTATTTTACTCTTTGAATATTTTAATTACTTTCTGCGAAGAAAGTTGACTCCATCACGCAAAGGTAAAATAAGATTTTCAAAATCTTCGTCTTTTGCCGCCAAATCATTCAATTCCTGGATAGACTGCGTAGATTTCAATTTCGGATTTTCTTCAAGCACTTTCCCGTACCACAAAACATTATCAAACAAAATTACCGTTCCGGATTTGGTGTGAGGTTTTATCAATCTAAAATATTCTGCATAATTTTCCTTGTCAGCATCCACAAAAATCAGATCAAAAAACTCATCTGTTTCTTGCAAGAATTCTTTGGCATCCTGAAGTTTAAAATCAATCTGATTGGCATATTCACTGGTCTCAAAATACTTTTTCGGCAAATAGGCAAGATCTTCGTTCACATCCAGCGTTGTAATTTTCCCCTCTTTTGCCAATCCTGATGCAAGGCATAGAGTAGCATATCCTGTGAATGTTCCTATCTCCAAAATACTTTTTGGCTGCAGCATCTGGGAAATAATAGTCAATAACCTTCCCTGCTGGTATCCGGAAATCATATGAGGCTGTGTCGTCTTTTGATAAGTCTCTCTTCTCAGTTTTTTCAGAATTTCGGATTCCGAAGAAGCGTGTGCTTCCAAATATCTGTCCATTTCAGGATTCTTTTCTTCAAAAAAACTCATACAATTTTAATTTAAAACAAATTTAAGGATTTTAAAGCTAGTTTTTAAATTCAACAAGAAGATACAAAAAAGAGAGAAATTAATCCCTCTCTTTTTCTTAGCCATATCTAAATTTTATGTAAAAATCATTATACTGCTATACAATATTGTCTTATACCAGCACAAACCCATCCTGGGCAACACTCTGTTTGTGGGCTAGTACAAAATATCTGTGGATTACATCCTCTAATAGCACCTTGTACAGTTTTCATTTCTACTCTTGAAAGTTTTTTTGAATTTTTCATAATTATTTTGTTTAGTATTAATTTCCTACTCTTTAAGATTTTCGGACACCTCTTTTTTATTTCCTTTTAAAGGGATTTAAATATACACATTCTTTTGTTAACCAAACAATTATACGCTAATAATTGGTTAGAAATTAAAAAAACACATCATACCGGGAAAACCCCCATATAAAATACCGTGAAAATACGGATGGTATTTTTGTGGTATCCGTTGTAAGTTTGCAATGAGAATAAGGGGTAAAAACACTAAGAGAAACAAGATGATTGCAGGAGAGACACAAACTAACCATGGGAATCACAAAAAAGTTATGCTGAAAGGCAAAACTGATTCTTCTGCAGCAAAAACTAAGAAAGAAATATCCACTTCATTTTTGCTACGAATTATTTCACTCCTGAAAAAGGAAGAATTAATTTGATTAAAAATAGATCCCGGCCACCTTCGGGATTTATTTTTTTTTAAGCAGTAGTATCTCTTTTCAAACTCCATCAGCTATTCTTCCTGATCATTGGATCAACAATCTAATCCCATTCCGGGACCAACATTTCCCAACTTCAATTCAAAAGAACTTTTCTGAGTTCATCTGACAAACCATTGTTATAAACATCAATAAAAACAGTCTGGATTATCATTAAGCAGCCTGTTATTCCGGGGTCCTCATATTTCCAATCTTCACATTTCAATATTACAGGTTAAAGTCCTTATAAAAAAACAGGATAAACACTTATTCTTAAGCACTTACATAATTCTACATTTGATCTAAGTTTCTCAACCATGAAACACTCACACGAGGAGGCCCCCGAAAATCCTAAAACAGAGTAGGGATATTTTAAAACAACCACATGAAAACAAAGACTTTATTTTTAATTGGAGCAATAGTGGGACTTGTTATGATATTTTCCCAGCTAAAGCCTCAGGAAATGTCTTTTTATAAAGAAAAAGGCAATTACATTGTAGACAACAATTACATCCTTAAAGATGTTAAAAAAATTTCTGATGAAGACATGAAGAGTTTATTAAAACTACAAAAACTCCATCAGAATAGTTTGGGTACCAATTTTATTATATACAAAATCAACAGACAGTATATCATCCGCGGATGTTTAATGAAAGCTAATATCGACTGGAAAAAATACGGTGACCTAAGAGCTAAAGTAGATGGCATCCTGAAAAAATACGGAGCCAAAGAACTTGGAACGGATTATTATGCAATTCAAAACAATCAGGTTGCTACTAATGCTGCCCTGCTGAGCCAGAAAGATATTGCTTCTTTAGGTAAACTTACCATAAGAGGTGCTGAAGAATATACGATCTGTCCGCCAACTATGGGAAGAAAGAATCTTACCAATGTGATCATAAAATCTTACAAAGTCAATACAGCTATTGATCCAAGAATCAATGTAAAACTTAATAGTGTGTTGGCTAACTACAAATAACAGTTAAAGGCTGTTTTTGTTCTGAAGACAGCCTTTTCTTAAATCTTTTTGTCATGAAAAAAAAGCTTCAGTTATCCGGAATATTCATTATCATATTGATGGTATTTACCATTGGTATGAAGGGAACGTTTGATGGCTACTACGGTTTTTATTATGAAAACAAAAACTATGATAAACCTCTGGTTTATGTGATATCAGAGAACTTTGCCCAATCAAAACCTATCAATATGTTTACAGCTTATACCGGTTTTGATACCGGATATGGTTTTTATGCACCGAATGTTGCCAGTGATTTTGTAATGAGCTTTGAGCTGAAAGACAAGAATGGAACTCTCCTGGAACAAAAGACCATGCCTTATTTCAAAAGTAAGGAGAGCAGAGTGAGATATACTACTGTCTTTAATATGTTTCTGGATAAAATTTCCGATAAAAATACCTATGACAAAAAATATTATCAGTATCTGGATATTATTATCAGACAGATTGCAGCACATGTGATGAAAGAAAACCCAAAAGCTGCCAGTGTTACTACAAAACTTTATCTGTACGACTACCCTACTATTGCAGATTTTAAACAGGGAAAAACGAATGAAAATCTTATTCTTATTGATGAATTCAAACATTAAAGTGATGAAAAAGCTGAATGTACTTTATACCCAACTTGAAAGCTTCTTTTTCAAACAGGACAATCAAACGGAATTCTTAAGCTTCTTCCGTGTTGCTATAGGAACTGTTATCCTCTTACAGTTTCTCGCAGTGATCCCGGATTTTGACAAATTATTTTCAAGCAGCAGTATTATTCCACAGGATATTATGAGTGTTTTCACTCCTGACTGGCTGATTACTTTCTCAAAAATCATCACCTTTTTACAGGGCTTCGGCATTGAAGAAAGTACAACAATTGTGATGACCAAAATATCATTTATTACCTTGTGCATTTTGATCATTACCGGATTTTATTCCAGAGGCTCTGCACTTCTTTTACTTATACTTCAAATTGCATTACTCAAAGGAAGTTCTTTCTTTGCATATGGTGCAGACTTTTTCACAAGCATGTCTTTATTTTATCTCATCCTTTTTCCTTCAGACCAACATTTTTCACTCAGGAATTTTATTTTCAGTAGAAAATCACGAGAGATAAATACCACACCGGTAAAAAGATTATTTCAGGTTCATATTTCAATTGCTTACTTCTTTTCCGGACTGGATAAAGCTTTAGGTTTCAACTGGTGGAACGGAGAATCTATCTGGAAAGCCATTCATCTGCCCTATTCCAACAGAGATCTGAATTTTGATTTCAGCTGGCTTACAGAACATTCTTATCTCTTAAGTTTCATGGGATGGAGTACCATTATCATCGAGATGTGCTACCCGTTTTTCATCTGGTACAAACCGACTCAGAAGACATGGCTTTTCCTAACAATTTCTATGCATATAGGAATCGCACTCGTTCTTAATTTATACTACTTTTCAGCTATTATGATCGTATGGAATATCACCAATTTTTATTTTGAGCAAACAGCGAAAAAAGCAGTTCCTTATTCAAAGAAAAAAATATCAGCTCATTATATTCCGAAACAGATTAACTCATAAAAAAATAAATCCCGAATTGCTTCGGGATTTATTTGTATGTATGGTTGAGTGATTATTTCTTAGGAGCGATATCCATCAGTTTCATAAACTCATCAAGCTTAGGCATAATGATGATTTCCGTTCTTCTGTTTTCGCCTCTACCTGAAACGCTCATGTTCGTTGCTTTCGGGTTGTACTCAGAACGACCTCCAGCTGTAATTCTTGCCGGATCTACTCCAAACTGAGTCTGAAGAACTTTAGCCACAGAAGTACCTCTCAATGCAGAAAGATCCCAGTTGTCTCTCGGAAGATTTGGAGAGTTCAGTGGAGCATTATCTGTATTACCCTCGATCAATACTGAATATTTATCGTAGTCATTGATTACTTTTGCTACTTTACCTAACACTTCCTGAGCAGCAGGCAGAATGTTGTAATCTCCTGTTTTGTATAACATATTATCTGAAAGAGAGATCATTACCACTCCTTTCAATACCTTCACCTGTACATCCTGATCTGATACATTATCTAAAGATCTCTTCAGCTTGTTAGACAACGCCAGGTTCAGGCTGTCATTCTTAGCATTGTTAGAGATCAATTGCTTGATATAAGAATTGGAAGCATTGATTTCTCCTACCAGTTTATCAATATTAGCAGAACTTTTTCCGGTATTGGAAAGACATGCATCAAGTGATGATTTTAAAGCATCATGCTGGCTTTTCAGCAAGTTATTTTCACCGGACAATGCAGAGTTCTGAGACTTCAAATCCTGAATTTCTCTCTGTCTTTCTCCGATATTTTCAATACACTGCTTATAGTTTGAGCTCAAAGCATCATACTGCTTCTTGCTGACACAAGATGTCATTCCCAGCGCCATTGCAGAAACTGCTACAATTTTTAAAATCTTCATAAATAATCATTTTTAGACTACTCAAAGTTAGGAAAATTCAATTGAATTATATCGGTTATCTTTGCATAAAAGAAATTCTCAACATCTATGTTGGAAAAATCAAGCTTTATCAGTCAATTAAAAAATCTCGTTCACGAACCGGAAAATCATACGTATCTTCTGGCGGTAAGCGGAGGAGCAGATTCTATAGTTCTTGCCTCTTTATTCAGGGATTTTGGGAACAAAAACCAAGATTCAGAATTCCAGTTTCACGTTGCCCATATCAATTATAAACTTCGTGGTAATGATTCGGATCTGGATCAAAAAACAGTGCAAGATTTTTGTGAGAAAAATCATATAAAATTTCATTTGTATGAAGTTTCGGAAAAGGATCGAAAACCTGAGAATTCTATTCAGCTTTGGGCGAGGGAACTTCGATATACCTTTTTTAAAGAAATTCAGAAAAAGGAAAAACTGGAATTTCTGGTTACTGCTCATCATCTGAATGACCAGCTGGAAACATTCATCATCAACCTTTCCAAAGCTGCTGGCATCAACGGACTCAGTGGGATTCCATCAAATGACAATTATATTCTCAGACCGCTATTGAATTTTTCAAAAAAAGAAATTTATCAGTTTGCTGAGGAAAATACGATTGAATTCCGGGAAGATTTGTCTAATAAAAAAAATGATTACCTGAGGAATAAGATTAGAAATGAGATTGTTCCGATGCTGATGGAAACCAACGACCATTTTCTGGAAAACTTCAAAAAAAGTTCTTTGTACCTGAACCAAACTAAAGATTTTGTCCAGAAACAGATTCAGGAGATCGAAAATCGTCTTACGGTATTTAACCAAAACAATAAAATCTTATCAAAGGAAAAGCTGGATCAGGAAAGCGACTTCGTAAAATTTGAAATTTTAAAAAAATACGGATTCAACCAGGAGGAAGAAATACCAAAAATTTTTAAAGCCGAAAACAACAGTTCATTTTTTTCAAAAGAATATCAGTTGATTGTCAATCGTGATGAACTGATTTTTATTGACAAAAGCAATGAAAAGGAAATCGAAGAGGAAATTGTACTGATTGATCATTTTGATTTTTCCGAAAACCAAATCAACATCAATCTCGTAGATTACATTGAAAGCATTGATGGAATCAATAAGGGGTTTGAATGGGATTTTGATGCTGACAAACTTCATTTCCCACTACGTTTGAGAAAACAAAAAGAGGGTGACGAGTTGTATCCAACCGGTTTTTCCGGGAAAAAGAAAGTTTCTAAGTTTTTTAGGGACGAAAAATTATCTATTTTAGCGAGGCAAAAAATCTGGATACTGACTGACAGTAATGATTCTGTACTAGGGATCATTCCCTTCAGACAGGATAGAAGATATGCAAAGAATGAGAAGACAAAATGGAGTCTCAAAATTTTTAATGAAATGAACAATGAAATTTAGAAATTGGTTTTTATTAATTCTACTATTTTTAGCGACAGGGATTAATGCGCAAATAAAAAATCCTGTAAAGTTTAAATTCACCATCAACGACCTGGGAAACAATCAGTACGAAGCTGTATTGAATGCTACTATGGAAAGCGGATGGCACATTTACTCAAAAGATTTACCGGAAGATACCGGAATTCCTACTGAGTATAAAGTTACGGGAAAGAATATTGAACTGATTGGGAAGTTTACCGAAGTAGGTAAAAAACATGAAGAGTTTTCTGAAGCTTTTGGTGGAACAATTGTCTTCTACTCCAATTCAGCAGGATTTAAGCAGAAATTTAAATTAAAAGATCCGACAAAACCTGCAGATGTCACGTCTGAAATTACTTATCAGACTTGTGACGACAGAGTTTGTCTTGCTCCCAATACATTAGAATTCAACCAAAAAGTTACCCCAAAAGGGGCAACAGAAGAGGCCGCAACTGAGGAAACAGCGGCTCCTGTAAAAGACTCTGTAAAAATAACTGAAACGGTTACTGAGAATCCTGCCAAAACAGAAGTTGCGATCACAGAAACTTCAAAACTGGATCCTAAGCAGCTGAAAATTGAAACGATAGATTTCAAAAAACCATTAACAGATTGTGGTACTGCTTCTACTAAAGTGGACGAAAATTACTGGACCTATTTATTCCTAGGATTTATAGGCGGTCTGATCGCGTTGCTTACGCCTTGCGTTTTCCCAATGATTCCATTAACAGTTTCATTCTTTACGAAAGGCAGCAAGAACAAAGCGAAAGGAAAAAGAGATGCTCTTATTTATGGGTTTTTCATTCTTCTTATCTTCGTTTTATTAAGTATTCCTTTCCACATTATCGACGGGATTGCAGGAAATATCTTCAACGAGATTTCTACCAGCGTATGGCTGAATATCGCCTTCTTTATCATTTTCATTTTCTTTGCCGGAAGTTTCTTCGGATATTATGATATCACTTTACCGAGTTCAATTGCTAATAAATCTTCTAAAGCGGAAGAAGCAGGAGGACTTATCGGTATTTTCTTCATGGCATTGACATTGGTGATTGTTTCTTTCTCCTGTACAGGGCCAATTTTAGGAAGTTTACTAGGAAGTGCAGTAACGGGTTCTACTAACGTTCCGATGTTATTGACATTTGCATTGGCAGGATTTGGTCTTGCCTGGGCAATCATTTTCGGACTATTGGCTTTATTCCCGCAAGCATTACAAAGTCTTCCGAAATCCGGAGGATGGATGAATACGGTAAAGGTAGTTTTAGGTTTCGTAGAATTGGCTTTAGCCTTGAAATTCTTATCTAAAGCAGATCTTGTTTCTAAGACATTCTTCTTAAAAAGAGAACTTTTCATTGCAATCTGGATCATCGTAGCATTAGGATTAGCATTATATTTATTAGGATTCATCAGATTCCCGCATGATGATAAAAAGCCTAAAATATCCATTACAAGAAAGATATTAGGCGCATTGGGAATAGGTTTTGTAATCTATTTAATCCAGGGATTAATACCATCTGACCGTCCAAAACTGCAGTTGTTAAGCGGGATTTTACCTCCACTGAACGTAAGTTATTTCCATGATGAAAAAGATGGAATTTTAGGAATGCATCCGGAACACGACTTCTTCAAAGCAATAGAACTTGCCAAAAAAGAAGATAAACCTATTTTAATTGACTTCACCGGATACGGTTGTGAAAACTGTAGAAAAATGGAGGAGTTTGTATGGAGCGAACCAGATATCTTACCTATCCTTCAGAACGATGTAGTATTAGCATCTCTGTATGTGGATGACAAAGAAGAGCTTCCGGAGGATCAAAAAACTAAAATTGACCTTGGTGAAGGGCAGATCAAAAAGGTAAAAACAATCGGTGACAGATGGAGTTTATTCCAGCAGGTTAACTTTAACAATAACTCGCAGCCTCACTATGTTTTGATAACTCCGGACGGAAAAGTAATCAATACTCCGGTTTCAGGATATATGCCAAAAGAGGATTTCAAGAAATTCTTGGAATGCGGTGTTAATTACTATAAAAAGAGTAAATAAAACATTTACATATCATTGAAAAACTCACACTTTACCGTGTGAGTTTTTTTATTTCTAATGACTTGAATAAACATCAAAATAAATTAATTACATTAGAGCAAACTAATACCCAATCAAAAAAAATGAGAAACTTTACGGTGATTCTATCATTATTCTTAACTTCTATTTTGTCCGCCCAGACTGCTCCTTCCATTCAATGGCAAAAATCTATGGGCGGAAGTAATGTAGATATGTTTCATTTTGTTGAGCAAACTTCCGACGGGGGATACATTATTTCAGGTTCTACCTTTTCCAATAATGGAGACCTTACGGGAAATTTTGGCAGCAGGGACGCATGGATTCTTAAGTTGAGTTTCAACGGAAGCATAGAGTGGCAAAAATCATTAGGAGGCAGCCAGGCAGAATTATTCCAGTCTATACGGGAAACTTCCGATGGAGGTTATATTCTCGCAGGAGCATCAACTTCTGTAGATGGCGATCTTACCAACAACAACGGTCTTGAAGATTATTGGATTGTAAAATTAGATTCAGTTGGAAATATAGAATGGCAAAAATCTATGGGTGGAAGCGATCGTGATATTGCACAAGATATTTTGCAAACGTCTGACGAAGGATACATTATTGCCGGAACAAGCTATTCTACTGATGGTGATATACTGGGAAGCCATGGAGGTTCAGATATCTGGATCATTAAAACAAATTCCACAGGAAATATACAATGGCAAAAGTCTTTAGGCAGTAGTTCAGCCGAAGAAGTACAATCTATTCAACAAACTTCTGATAATGGATATATTATTGGAGGGACCACCGGAAATATTGCAGATGGAGATGTCACACAGATATATGGAGGAACAGACTATTGGATCGTAAAACTGGATTCGGATGGGAATATACAATGGCAGAAATCTTTAGGCGGAACCGGATTTGATGTTGTCCATTCTATCCAACAGACTTTTGATGGAGGTTATATTGTTGCTGGAGTATACGAAAGGGCAATTCCTCCCTATGCTCTAAATTCCGATTATGGCATCATAAAACTAGCCAGTAATGGAGATATACAGTGGCAAAAATTTTTTGGAGGAAGCAACAGTGAGGTCGCCAACTCTATTCAGCAAACCGCTGATGGGGGATATATTATTGCAGGATTTTCCAATTCTAACAATGGCGACGTGCTAGGAAATCATGGTAACAGTGATTTCTGGATTTTAAAAACAGATAATACCGGAACGCTTCAATGGCAAAAATCTTTAGGCGGAACTGGTAATGAGAGCGCAGGATCTATCCGAAAGACAGTGGATGGTGGATATATTATTATTGGATATTCCAGCTCCAACAATGGAGATGTTTCAGGGAACCACGGAAACATTGACGGGTGGATCGTAAAATTAGGCCCGCAACAATTAGGAATCTCGGAAAGTCAGAAAATGAATCAACCTAACCTCTACCCAAATCCGGCAAAAGATTTCTTTTATGTGGACCATCTTCCAAAAGGAACTGTTATGGACATTATTGATATGTCAGGAAGAAAACTTTTATCCAAAAAAAATAATGAGGAAAAAATAAAAATCAATACTTCTATATTCTCAGAAGGAATCTATATTGTGCAAATAAAAAACAAAGACGGAATCATTTTCTCAAAGAAAATAACCGTCAGCAGATAGTTTATTGATAAAATTCAGTCATTCACCAATAACATCAATACATTATTTAAGCTTAGAAAAATAATTATTTTTATTATAATCAACTAAATAAACAATAAAACACCAAGCGTAGTGTAAAATTAATTATATTTGAATAACTATCACCAATTCAAATACATATGAGATATTATATATTTACTTTTTCATTCCTTACCTATTCATTATTTACAGCTCAGACTGCTCCATCGATAGAATGGCAAAAAGCCTTAGGAGGAACTCAGGGCGAAACCGCGCATTATACCCAGCAAACTTCTGATGGAGGGTACATCATGGCCGGAGATACATCATCAAACGACGGAGATGTTAGTGGAAACCATGGCGAAGGAGATGGATGGGTAGTAAAAATGGATGGCAATGGAAATATACAATGGCAAAAAGCACTGGGAGGAAGTAATAATGATATATTTCAGTCTATCCGCCAGACTACAGATGGAGGATACATTGCCGCCGGATCTTCTAAATCTACAGACGGAGATACTACTGTAAACCATGGGAATTTTGATTTCTGGGTGGTAAAATTGGATAACTCCGGAAACATACAATGGCAGAAATCTTTAGGAGGAAGCGGTATTGATGAAGCTCAATCTATTCAGCAGACCGCCGAAGGAGGATATATTGTTGCCGGAACCTCCAGTTCTAATGATGGGGATGTGAGTGGGAATCAGGGAGGACAGGATTATTGGGTTGTAAAATTGGATAGCTCCGGAAATATACAATGGCAGAAGTCATTGGGAGGAAGTGACAGCGATCAGCTGAATTCTGTTCAGCAAACTTTTGACGGAGGATACATTATTGCAGGAACCACCGTATCTACAGATGGCCATATTACTGTAAGCTACGGAAACAACGATTTTTGGGTGGTAAAACTTGATCTTTCCGGAAATATACAATGGGAAAAAACACTGGGTAATATTGGTGATAATTTGGGATATTCTGCACAACAGACTTTCGATGGCGGTTATATTGTGGTGGGTACTTCTTATGACCCCACAAACATTGAAAACGGTCTTCCTGATTATTGGGTAGTAAAACTAAATAATAGCGGAGTTATACAGTGGGATAAATATTTGGGGGGAAGCCTTCATGACAACGCAATAACAATAAGACAAACCCCTGAATGGGAATATATTGTCGGAGGCTGGACAATTTCCAATAACGGACAGGTAACTGGAAATCATGGCGATCTGGACTATTGGATCGTAAAACTGGATACTAATGGAAACCTGAAATGGGAAAAAACTCTGGGAGGTCCAGACACCGAATACTTTAGCTCTATTGAGCTAACCAATGATAATGGATATATTGTTTCAGGAAATACATTTTCTACAAGTGGAGATATTACAGGAAATCATGGGTTAATTGATGCCTGGGTTGTGAAACTAAGCCCGGAACAATTAGGAATCTCAGAAAACCACCCGACAAATAAGCCTAACCTCTACCCTAACCCCTCAAAGGATTTCTTTTATGCGGATCATCTTCCCAAAGAAACAGTTATCAGCATCACGGATATGTCCGGAAGAAAACTTTTCTCTCAAAAATATAACGAAGAAAAAATAAAAATCAATACTTCTACATTCTCAGAAGGAATCTACATTGTGCAGATCAAAAACAAAGACGGAATCATTCTCTCCAAGAAAATAACAGTCAGCAGATAAGTTATTGGTAAATATTTAAGCTTAACAAAATAATTATTTCTTTATAATTGAAAAACTCACACTTTATTGTGCGAGTTTTTTTTATAATCTTCAGACAAAGAGTATCCTGAAAATTTAATAATCAGTAAACCAACAACATCATGATTATCGGTTTAAAAAAAATAGATTAAAAAGACAGGAAAGTTTAAAATCGCCATAAAAACAATCAATAAATTCATGAATCTATTAATTATTCATCAAACAAGGCATATGTTTTGCAAGAATTATACAACAAATACCGTTTAACATTTAAAAACTTTCAATCATGGCAGAAGTAATTGCACAAGAAAAACAAGGCAGCAAACAAAAGAAAAAAATGATCAGAGTAGACATGACTCCTATGGTAGATCTGGGATTCTTACTCATCACGTTCTTCATGTTCACCACTAACTTTACAAAACCTAATGTAATGGATTTAGGATTACCAGCAAAAGATCCAAACCCTGATCCAAAAAACATTAATGTAATTGGCGATAAAAACCAGATTACATTTATCCTTGGAAAAGACAACCGTGTGTTTTATCATCAAAGTAATGCTACAGACTTAACTACAGGAAATCTTAAAGAAACAGATTTCAGTGGAATAAAAATTTCAAAAATTATTTCTGAAGCTTATAAAAATGCACCGGCACCTAAAAACTTCACCGTAATTGTGAAGCCAACAGACGAAGCCAATTATAAGAATTTTGTGGATATGCTGGACAACCTGGCCATTTCCAAAAAAGAACGATATGGCGTAACCGATATCAAGCCTTGGGAAACAAAGATTTACAAGGAATTAACTCAATAAAAGATAAAGGGCATTTTTAAAATGCTCTTTTTTGTTTACATTTGAAAGGAAAATTGATCTGCAGTACGTAAAAGCTGTATTATTTTTAACCTTCTATAATTTTGAAATCATGCTGAACTTTGAAAGAAAAGGAAACGGAAAAGAAGCATTGGTACTTCTTCACGGATTTATGGAAAACCTATCCATCTGGAGCGATATGGAGCATCATCTTTCCAAAGATTTTTCACTGCTCAAAATTGACCTTCCCGGCCACGGACAGTCTGAAATTCTTGCGGAAGTTCACACCATGGAACTGATGGCCGAAGAAGTAAAAAAAGTTTTAGACGATCAGCATGTAGAAAAAGTTCACCTTTTGGGACATTCCATGGGAGGATACACCTCTCTTGCTTTTGCAGAAAAATATCCCAACTCTTTAAAAAGCTTAACTTTATTTTTCTCTACTTATTTTCCGGATGATGAAGAGAAAAAACAACAGCGCATCAAAAGCTACAGGATCATTAAGGATGCATTTGCCCATTATGCAAGAGCGGGCATTCCCAATTTATTTAATCCAAATGAAAGGGATATCCTGGAAGGAAAAATTGAAATTGCTCTTGAAACAGCCCTATCTACAAATAATCTGGGGGCTCTTGCCTGTGTGAAAGGCATGGTGGAAAGAACCGACAAAAAACATATCCTGGAAAATCTGGAAGCTAAAATTTTAGTATTAGCCGGCAAGCATGATAACGCAGTGAAAACTGACATGATGATCAAACATCTTCCGGACAGGACAAATATCAAATCTTATATTCTGGACTGCGGACACAACGGACATTGGGAAAAGCCCGGCATCTGTGCTGAAATCATCAATACGGAACTTCTCCACAACCTTCCTAAAAAACTTGTTTTATAACATCAGTTTCCTGATAGATTAAAATCGCCTTTAATAAAAAATCCTGTATATTAGTAGAGGATAATTTTGTCAATGGCTTTATTTTCATTCAAAAAAAAGAAACCACCGGCACCACCGGTTATCGGGCTTACACTTTCAGGCGGAGGAATGCGTGGGATTGCCCATATTGCCGTACTGAAAGCTCTTGAAGAATATAATCTGAAACCGCACATTATCTCCGGAACCAGCGCAGGTTCTATTATTGGTGCTTTTTATTCTTTTGGAAAAACACCGGATGAGATGATGGAAATTGTACGTCAGACCTCTTTTTTTTCCCGATCAGCTTTAAAATTATCAAAAAACGGAATTTTCAGCTCCAATTTTATTCTAAAACTGCTTAAAGATTATTTACCGGAAGACAATTTCAACATTTTAAGAATCCCTATATATGTTGCTGCGACAGAGATGACCCATGGTATTGTGGACTTTTTCTCTGAAGGAGAACTTTTCGGTCCATTACTGGCTTCTTCCAGTGTTCCTTTTATTCTTCCTCCGGTAAGGATAGGGGAAAAAATTTATGTAGATGGCGGTGTTCTGGATAATCTTCCCATTGAACCTATCATGGATAAATGCAACTTCCTTATTGCATCCCATGTGAACTCCATCAGCTACGATCAATTAAACAAAATGAGTCTGATGAAAGAATTTGACAGAATCCTTCACTTAGCCATTGCAAAATCTGTGTATTCTAAGGCAAAATACTGTAATATTTTTTTAGATCCGCCTAAGATGACGAAATACAGCCTTTTCAACAAACGATATATGGATGAAATGTTTCAGCAGGTGTATGAATATACCTGTCAGGAACTTGAAGAGAAAGGATTTCGTAAAGTTTTGTGAGTTTGAAAAGTTCCGGAAGTTTATCAGATCAGGGACTTTCTTTTTGCCTGTTACAGGCCTTCCTCTTTTACTTTATTTTTGAAGGTTTCTATAGTTCCGGATAAAGACTCCAAAGACTTTCCTCCGGCGGCATTGATGTGTCCGCCTCCATTGAAATATTTTCTTGAGAATTGGTTTACATCCACATCATCTTTACTTCTGAACGAAATTTTAACAAAATCCTCATACAGATCTTCCATGAAAAATGCAGACATTTTTACGCCTCCAATGCTTAAACCATAGTTTACAAAACCTTCCGTATCTCCTTTCTGGAAGCCCAATTCTTTTAATTCGTTTCGTGTAAGGCTTAAAACTGCTACCGTTCCATCATTCACCACTTCTATTCTCCCCAGAACCAAAGCAAGCAAATGCAGACGGGAAACGGTATTGGTATCCCAGGTATTGGATGTGATCATCGCCGGATCTGCACCATTTTCAATCAGGTTAGCAATAATTCTGTGTGTCGTAGCACTGGTAGAACGAAAACGGAACCCTCCTGTATCGGTCATAATTCCGGTATAAAGGCATTCTGCCATATCCTGATTCACCAGTTTCTCATCATTCATTGCTTCAATGAAATGATAGATCATCTGTGAAGTTGCCGGAATTACGGTATCAGAATAAACAAAATCAAATTTTTCCGGCTGCTGGTGGTGGTCAATAAGAATTTTCTTCCCCTGAGCTTTCACCAGCCAATCTCCTAATAATCCAATTCGTGATGGAGAATTAAAATCCAGACAGAAAATAACATCTGCTCCTGCAATCATATCAGATGCCAGCTTTCTTTTATATTCTGCAATAATAACTTTTTTAGACTCCGGCATCCATTTCAGAAATTTAGGAAAATCATTAGGTACAATAACTTCAGCATGAATTCCTTTTGCTTTCAGATAGTGCTTCAATCCCAAACTTGAACCAATAGCATCTCCATCCGGGTTGTAATGGGTAAGGATAACTATTTTGCTCTCTTGAGTAAGTAATGTATTGATATCTAAAAGTTCTGCTGGTGTAAACATCTGGTGTTTATTTTCGTTAAAATTAAAGTTTTCAAAGATAGAGCTTTTATATAAATCATTTAAATATTATTTTTGCACAGAGAAATGGTATTCTTATCAGGGGTTTGCCATTCTTCAATAAAAAAACATTGCATTTAATTTAAAAAAAATAATAATTAAAGTTTGTAACTTATAAAAATTTATATATCTTTGCAACCTGAAAATTAATAGATTAATTACGATTTAAACATATAGTAATGAGTAAAAGAACATTCCAGCCATCAGAAAGAAAAAAGAGAAACAAACACGGTTTCAGAGAAAGAATGTCTACGCCAAATGGAAGAAGAGTTTTGGCTGCGAGAAGAGCTAAAGGCAGAAAGAGTTTAACTGTAAGTGCTGCACGCGCTAAGAGATAATCTTTTTATTATCATATACAAAACATGCTTGAGAAGTTCCTTTTCAGGCATTTTTTGTTGTTAAAATTTACTAAAATTTAGGCTAGATCAACATCTTTTTCTATTTTTAAAAGTTGAAATATTTTTGTTAGAAACAGTCTTTAAAATTAAATTATGCCACATACAAATATCTCCGGAGACAATATTATAAGTTTACAAAGCGCAAAGATTGCGCAAAAAAACTTCACTGTACTTTCTGATGTAAATCTTAACATTAAAAAAGGTAGATTCTGCTATCTTATCGGAAAAACAGGTTCCGGAAAAAGTTCCCTTCTGAAAACGCTTTACGGACACATTCCATTGGCTTCAGGACACGGAACTGTTGTAGGATTTGACCTGGCAAAGCTAAAACCTTCTGATATCCCTAACCTAAGAAGAAAATTAGGAATTGTATTCCAGGATTTCCAGTTACTGTCTGACAGAACGGTTGAAAAAAACTTAAAATTTGTTCTTGAAGCAACAGGCTGGAATGATAAAGTAAAAATAGAAGACCGCATCAATGAGGTTTTGGGAAGCGTGAACATGAAAAGCAAAAAGCACAAAATGCCACACGAGCTTTCCGGAGGTGAACAGCAGCGTATTGCCATCGCAAGAGCTCTTCTTAACCATCCAGATCTTATCTTGGCGGATGAGCCTACAGGAAACCTGGATCCTGAAACTTCCAACGAAATTATGACACTATTGAAGCAGGTTGCCCTTGAAAATGGCGCTGCCGTAGTAATGGCAACACACGATTACCACATGATTCAAAACTTCCCTGGTGAAGCTATCAGATGTGAAGATGGAAAAGTATCCGTACTGGATACAGCAGAATTGTTTGAGTAAGAATTGAAAATTTAGAAATTAAGAGATTCAGACTATAGAATTCCTGTATGAACTACTCTAATTTTCCAGCTCTTTATTTAAAAACATGAAACTCTTTGGTGAGTTCAAGATATTGGTCCGAGTATTGCCTCGGACTTTTTTCTATAATAAAGTCAGATTCATTGATTTCTTTCTCTCGTAATGAAAACTCCAGAATCAACCTTTTAGCTTTTGAATTTTCAATTCCTTTGATATTAATCCTTCTGTGTAAAAACAGATGATTTTCTTTACCTATTGAAATAAAAATTTCTCCGGCTTCAACAGGAATAATTACGGAAAAAATCCCGTTCTCAGATAATAATTGCGCCGAATTGGCAATTAACTGTCTGAAGTTTAATTCTACAGTCTGGCGTGCAATCTTGTCTTTTTCTGATCCTGATTCTTCAAAATATGGAGGATTGGAAACAACAAGATCAAACTGTTCTTCTGTCTCGAAAGTTTTAAAATCCTGATGCCTGTTTTTTAGCCTTGCATGAAAGGGTGCATTTTCAAAATTAAGCTTAGTAAGCGCTGCTGCATCTTCGTTAATATCCAGTCCAAGAAAATAAGCCTGTGGATTTCTTTGCGCCAGCATTAAGGAGATCAGCCCTGTTCCCGTCCCGACTTCCAAAACACTGGAAGCGCCGTGAACATCCGCTAAAGCACCAAGCAGAACACCGTCTGTTCCTACACGGAAGACGTCTTTAGACTGTTCAATTTTAAATTGCTTAAATGTAAAAGGTTTCACTATAAATTGGTAGGCAGTGTAATAATGAATGTAGAACCCTTTCCTACTTCGGATTTCACCGAGATTTCTCCTTTATAATCTTCAATCATCTTTCTTACCATAGATAGCCCCAGCCCCATTCCACTGCTTTTAGATGTAAAATTAGGTTCAAAGATTCTTTCGTACATACTTTCAGGAATTCCTATTCCGTTATCCTGAACAGAAATAATTACCCTTCTCTGATGCTGCTCCACATCTACATTGATGATCAGTTTTCTTTCATCACTTTCTGCCTGTTTTGCATTGGTAACAAGATTGGTTATAATCCTGGAAAGATAAATTCTATCCATATTGATCATAATATTGGTCTTATTGGCATGCATAAAGATACTGTCGTCATTGAAGACACGGAGAATATCTTCAACCTCGGTATTCAGATTGATAACCTCATTATTTTTTTCTGGGAGTTTCGCAAATTCTGAAAAGGCAGAAGCTACCGTTGCAATCAGATCTATCTGATCCACAATTGTTTTACTCATCTGTTTTACCCTTTCTCTGATATTCGGATCTTCCGGATCAAATTTTCTTTCAAAATTCTGAATGGTCAATTTCATCGGTGTCAACGGGTTTTTCACCTCATGAGCAACCTGCTTGGCCATTTCCCTCCAGGCTTCTTCAGAGGCTTTGAATCTAAGTCTTTCTTTCTGGTCCTGAATCTGCAGAATCATTCTGTTATAAGCTCTTGCCAAAGCATTAAGCTCATCATTTTTATAATATCTGATAGGGCGCATTTCATTTTCAAATAATGTAATACGGGTAATCATATCAGAGAATTTCGTAATTGTTTTCGCAAGACTGTTGGACGTCACCCAGCTAATCCAGATACTAAACAGAATAAGAAATATATCGACTAAAAGAATATATTTTACATATTGATGAAGAACCTCCAGGTAAGCAGATTCATTATGATATAAAGGAATATAGACAATTCCGATCGGTTCCAGCTCATTATTTTTCAACAAAAGATATGAAGAAGTAAGCTTAGCATCTTTAGCAGCATCATAATTGATCATATCTACTCTTGCATCAGTAGACAGAATCTTGTTGATGATTTCGATAGGAATCGTTTTCTGCTCAACTAAAGCTTCATCTTTATTGGAAAGTAAATAGTTTCCTTTCAGATCGTAAATAAAAATGTCATGCTGATTGATATCCGCTATTTCGAAAATTTTATTTCCCAAAACTTCCGGAAGATCTTTTGTTTCAATAAGTGTCTGGCTTACCGCGTAGTCCAGATATCTCATTACAGCATTCGTCTTATCCTGCATATCGATATTACTTTGCTGCAGAGAGTGATTTCTCAGTACAAAATAAGGGACAAGCGACGTAGCTACAACACTTAAAAAACATACCAGCAGGAAACCGAAAAACACACGGTTCCTTAAGCTATATCCTTTATACTTATTAATCGACATTCTACTTTTTAATTAACCTAGCAATATACTTACCAATGATATCAAATTCCAGGTTTACTTTATCACCAATTTTCAAATGTTTCATATTGGTAAATTCCCATGTATAAGGAATAATGGCTACAGAAAACTGAGCATCTTCACTTTTTGCAACTGTAAGACTGATTCCATTTACCGTGATTGACCCCTGAGGTACCGTTACAAAACTTCCGTCTTGATCATATTTCATGGTAATAAAATAGCTTCCGTCCTTATTTTCAATACCCACAACTTCACCGGTTTTATCAACGTGTCCCTGAACGATATGTCCATCCAGTCTTCCGTCCATCTTCATACAGCGCTCCAGATTCACAACGGTTCCCAATTCCCATTTTCCAAGATTGGTTTTTTCCAGTGTTTCGTTGATTGCGGTTACCACATATTGATTGTCTTTTATTTCAACAACTGTAAGGCAACAGCCGTTGTGTGCAAGACTCTGGTCTATTTTTAATTCGTTTGTAAAGGGGCATGTCAAGGTAAAATCTATATTGCTTCCTTTTTCTTCAATCTTCTCAATAACACCAACTGCTTCAATAATTCCTGTGAACATATTATTTTTTGCTAAATTTGTAAATTATAATCTTCAAAGATAATCAAAATGAGCCCAAAAAACCATAAAGTACGAGTAGGAATTTCAATCGGTGATTTCAACGGCATAGGCCCGGAGATCATTATGAAGTCTCTGAAAGACAAAACCATTACGGATTTTTTCACTCCTGTAATTTTTGGTTCGGGAAAATTATTCACTTATCAGAAAAATATTTTTAAGCTGAATCTTAATTTCAACTATATTAATGAGGCTTCGCAGGCTCAGGCAGGGAAACTTAATATGCTTAACCTGACGAAGGAAAACGTTAATGTAGAACTGGGAGTTCCCACGGAAGAGTCCACCAAAATGGCTATTGATTCTTTGGAAGCAGCTACTGAAGCTTTGATAAAAGGAGAGATTGATGTTTTGGTAACTGCTCCTATCAACAAAGATGAAATGGTGAAAATGGGCTTTAAACATGCCGGACATACAGGATATTTTGAAGAGAAATTCAGCAAAAAGGGATTAATGTTCCTTGTAACTGAAGATCTTAAAGTAGCTGTATCCACACACCATATTCCAATTGCACAGGTCGCTGAAAATATTTCCAAGGAAAAAATAAAGAAACAGATCAGAGTTCTGAACCAAACCCTTATAGAAGATTTTTGTATCCAAAAGCCTAAAATTGCCGTATTGGGATTAAATCCTCATGCCGGAGATGGTGGTGTTATTGGAAATGAAGAAATTGAAATCATCAGCCCGGCAATCAAAGAACTTTCGGACAACGGAACATTGGCATTTGGCCCTTTCCCGGCAGACAGCTTCTTCCAGCCAAGCAAATATAAAAATTTCGATGCGGTTTTAGCAATGTATCATGATCAGGGATTAGCTCCTTTCAAAACCTTAGCATATGAAGAAGGTGTGAACTATACAGCAGGACTTCCTTTTATCAGAACTTCTCCGGATCACGGCGTAGCTTATGACATTGCAGGAAAAAATATTGCTGATGAGCAGAGTTTTACGGAAGCAATATTTACAGCTATTAAAATTTTCAAGAACAGAAGTGAATACAGCGAACTTATGAACGACCGCATGCAGCCTAGAAAAATGGTTGTAGACAATGGAATAGACGAGGATCTACCGGATGAAACTGAAGGATAAATCTTTAAAACAAATTTTAAATTAATTTGTTTTAAATTTTATTTGTTATTATAAAAAAAATGCATATTTTTGCACACTCATTTTATGGACAAGTTAAGAAACTATGACGTAAGCTTTTCCGGACTAAAAAACGGAAAACACGGGTTCAAGTTTGAGATAGATAAAACGTTCTTTCAATTATTTGACACTGAGCAGGAATTTACAAATCCTAGAATAGAAGTGAATGTATCACTTGATAAACACACTACTTTTTTAGAATTTGAGATTAAAATTAATGGATTGGTTGAATTGGTTTGTGATATTACAAACGAAGATTTTGACTATCCTATTGAAAATGAAATCAAGATTTTGGTGAATTTCGGGGAAGAATATGATGACAGCAATGAAGATGTTATTACCATTCCTACCGCAGAGCATGCTTTCAACGTAGCACATTTGATTTATGAAAATGTAATGCTTTCTATCCCGATGAAAAAGATTTCACCGAATGTAAGCAATGAAGATCTTAAAATTCTTGACCAGTTCAGTCCGAAAGATATTGAGGAAACAGAAGAGGAAGAACATGAAAGCGATCCCAGATGGGATGCTTTAAGAAAGTTAAGAGAGAATAATTAAATAGAATAATTTAAATATGATGAGATGATGAATCTCATCGCTCATCAATTAAAAAAGTTATTAGAAAATGGCACATCCAAAGAGAAGACAGTCGTCGACAAGAAGAGATAAGAGAAGAACTCACTACAAAGCTGTAGTTCCTCAATTAGCTAAAGATGCAACAACAGGAGAGCTTCACCTATACCACAGAGCTCACTGGCATGAAGGAAAACTTTACTACAGAGGTAAAGTAGTATTGGAAAAAGAAGTAGCTGCTACTGAAGAAAACTAAGAGTTGCTTTTCATTGAAAAAGCCTCGTTTTAATACAAAAACCGCCCAATTTTGATAAAATTTGGCGGTTTTTTGTTGTTTTTTACGTTTTTTTGGTATCTTTGACCCAAAATCAAATATCAAATTTATGGACATTAAAGACATACAAAATCTTATTAAGTTTGTATCTAAAGCTGAAGTTTCAGAAGTAAAATACAAGACTAAAGATTTCGAAATCACTATTAAAACTCCATTAGCTGGAAGCGACGCTGTATATGCACAGCCTGCAGTATATCACACTGCGCCACAAGCTGTAGCGGCTCCGGCACCTGTTGCAACTCCTGCTGCTGCTGAGAAAGCTGAAGCTGCATCTGATGACAGCAAGTATGTAACAATCAAGTCTCCTATGATTGGTACTTTCTATAGAAAACCATCTCCTGATAAAGATGTATTTGTAAATGTAGGTGACGAAGTTTCTGTTGGTAAAGTAGTTTGCGTTATTGAAGCAATGAAGCTATTCAACCAGATTGAATCTGAAATCAGCGGAAAAATCGTTAAAATCTTAGTTGACGATGCTACTCCTGTAGAATATGACCAACCTTTATTCTTAGTAGATCCATCTTAAGGAATTTTAGATTAAAGATTATAAATTTTAGATGAATCTTTTTCATTTAAAATAATTTAAAATTCAAAATTTATAATTTAAAATTTCGGAGATGTTCAAAAAAATATTAATAGCCAATCGTGGCGAAATTGCAATGCGTATTTTACGTACTTGTAAAGAAATGGGGATAAAAACCGTTGCGGTATACTCTACTGCTGATAAAGACAGTCTTCACGTAAGATTTGCTGATGAAGCGGTATGTATTGGCCCTGCAATGAGTAAAGACTCCTATCTTAAAATCCCTAACATTATTGCAGCTGCGGAAATTACCAATGCTGACGCTATTCACCCAGGGTATGGATTCTTATCTGAAAATGCTAACTTCTCAAGAATCTGTCAAAAGAACGGCATCAAATTTATTGGTGCTTCTCCTGAGCAGATTGAAAAAATGGGAGACAAAGCTAATGCTAAGGCTACCATGAAAGCTGCAGGTGTACCATGTGTACCAGGTTCTGACGGATTGATAGAATCTTACGAACACGCTGTAAAAGTGGCTGAAGAAACAGGATACCCGGTAATGATCAAAGCAACTGCTGGTGGTGGTGGAAAAGGAATGAGAGCTGTTTGGAAAGCTGAAGACCTTAAAGATCACTGGGAGTCTGCCATTCAGGAAGCTGTAGCTGCCTTCGGAAACGGAGGGATGTATATGGAAAAACTGATTGAAGAGCCTAGACACATCGAAATTCAGGTTGCCGGTGACCAATTCGGTAAAGCATGCCACCTTTCTGAAAGAGACTGTTCTGTACAGAGAAGAAATCAGAAATTAACTGAAGAAACTCCTTCTCCTTTCATGACAGATGAACTTCGTGAGAAAATGGGTGATGCTGCCGTAAAAGCTGCTGAATTCATTGGGTACGAAGGTGTAGGAACTATCGAATTCCTTGTAGACAAGCATAGAAATTTCTATTTCATGGAAATGAATACAAGAATCCAGGTAGAGCACCCTATTACTGAACAGGTAATTGATTATGACCTGATCAGAGAACAGATTCTTCTTGCTGCGGGAACTCCTATTTCAGGAATCAATTATTACCCTAAATTACATTCAATTGAGTGTAGAATCAACGCAGAAGATCCTTACGCAGATTTCAGACCATCTCCAGGAAAAATCACAGGATTAAACATCCCTGGCGGACACGGAATCAGAGTAGATACTCACGTATATTCCGGATACAGCATTCCTTCCAACTATGACTCTATGATTGCTAAGCTTATCACAACGGCTCAAACCCGTGAAGAAGCTATTGCAAAAATGAGACGTGCTCTTGAGGAATTCTATATTGAAGGAGTAAAAACAACTATTCCTTTCCACAGACAACTAATGGATAATGAAGATTATCTTGCAGGAAACTATACGACAAAATTCATGGAAGATTTTGTAATGGATAGAAAATATGATAATCACTAAGATTATTTTAAAATATATAATGAAACTGCCTCAAAAAGAGGCAGTTTTTTTTTCCACCCATCATACAGTATCTCAGATTACATATCATAAAAACAATTAAAAGTAATCTATCGTTAATTATTTAATGAAAATTTAATAAAAATAAAATTCTGCCATAAGAAAGATATAAAACCTAAAACAACCTGTTGACAAAGAAAATATTTTTGACACCTCATTATTTTGCCTTAAAATCTACTTTAATTAGACCTCCATACGACACAAGGTATTTGTTCAGGCATATCATTAATATTGTGTAAATTTGTTGAAAACCAAAATATATGTCAACAGCAGAACAAACAAAAAACTCACAGTATTTTATTGACCTTGAAGACAAACATGGAGCACACAATTATCACCCGCTTCCAGTAGTTCTGGATCGTGGAGAAGGTGTTTTCGTTTGGGATGTAGAAGGCAAAAGGTATTATGATTTTCTTTCAGCATATTCTGCTGTGAACCAGGGGCATTCTCACCCTAAAATTGTAGAAGCATTGGTAGAGCAGGCAAAAAAACTGGCTCTAACATCAAGAGCATTCTACAACTCTAAATTGGGAGAATACGAACAAAAAATCACGACTCTTTTCGGATTTGATAAAGTTTTACCAATGAATTCCGGAGCTGAAGCTGTGGAAACCGCAGTAAAGCTAGCAAGAAAATGGAGTTATGAAGTAAAAGGGATTTCGGAAAACGCAGCAAAAATAATCGTTTGCGAAAATAATTTCCACGGAAGAACGACAACTATCGTTTCTTTCTCTAATGATCCGGATGCTAACCAGAACTACGGACCTTTTACACCAGGATTTATCAAAATTCCTTACAATGATATTGCCGCCTTAGAAGAAGTTTTGAGCAGAGAAGCAGATAATATTGCTGCATTCCTTGTAGAACCTATTCAGGGAGAAGCTGGAGTATATGTTCCGGATGACAACTTCCTTAAAAATGCTTCTGAACTATGTAAAAAATACAACGTTCTTTTCATTGCAGATGAAGTTCAGACGGGTATCGCAAGAACAGGAAAACTGATTGCATGCCATCACGAGGATGTACAGCCGGATATCTTAATTTTAGGAAAAGCACTTTCCGGAGGAATGTACCCAGTATCCGCTGTTTTAGCAAATGACAGCATCATGAATGTCATTAAGCCCGGACAACATGGTTCTACATTCGGAGGAAACCCGATTGCCTGTGCGGTAGCCGTAGCAGCATTGGATGTAGTAGCAGATGAAAAATTGTCTGAAAGAGCTGAAGAACTTGGCCAACTGTTCAGATCTGAAATTGAAAAATTGATCGAAAAGTCAGATCTTATTACCAAAGTAAGAGGAAAAGGACTTTTAAATGCTATCCTGATCAACGACACCCCTGACAGTTCTACTGCATGGAACCTTTGCCTGCAACTAAAAGAAAACGGATTACTGGCAAAGCCTACCCATGGTAATATCATCAGATTGGCACCACCATTGGTAATTACTGAAGAGCAATTACTAGATTGTGTAAAGATTATTGAAAAGACTATTCTCGAGTATAAATAAATGGCTCTTTCCCTTGCAATCATCACTTATAATGAAGAAGAAAACATCGTAAGACTTTTAGATTCATTAGTAGATATAGCTGATGAGATTATCATTGTCGATAGCTTTTCAACAGATAAGACAAAAGAAATCTGCACTCAAAAATATCAACAGGTACAATTCTTTGAGAAAAAATTTAACGGGTATGGTGAACAAAAAAACCATGCCCTTAATTTATGTTCTCATGAATGGGTTCTGTTTCTGGATGCTGATGAAGTTCCTGATGAAAATCTGAAAAGATCCATACAGAGAATCGTTTCTTCAGCAAGTACAGAATTCAATGTGTATAAGGCCAGATTTAATAATCATCTAGGCCCCCACCTGATCAAACACGGTGGTTGGGGAAATGTATGCCGTGAAAGGCTTTTCAAAAAAGAATATGCCGCGTATTCACATGACAAGGTTCATGAATTTTTGATTACCTATGAAAAAGTGGGGTTATTGGACGGAAGGCTGAATCATTATACTTACAAAAGTATTCACCATCATGTCTCAAAAATCAATAAATATTCCGATATGATGGCGGAGAAAATGTTTGAAAGAGGAAAAAAAATCAATAGATTTAAAATCATTGTAAGTCCTGTTTTTGAATTTATCAAGGTATTTATTTTCAAATTGGGGTTTCTGGACGGATTCCCTGGATATTATATTGCCAAAACAATGTCCTATTACACCTTTTTGAAATATATTAAATTGCGCGAAAAAGTAAGACTACTGGAAATTGAAAAAAACACGGTAAAATAGCATGATCTTTTATCTTATTCCTGTTTTGTTGGCGGTATTTATCGTCATATATTTTCGTCTGTATCTCTTTACCTTCCCACACAACAGACTGATCATCCTCATGTACCATCAGGTTGAAAAAGAAAGTCATGAAGACCTTACGGTAAGTTTAGAAAACCTTGAACAACAGTTTTCATATCTAAGCCATAAAAAATATACTTCAAAGTTTTTTTCAGAACTCAGTGTTTCTGCGAAAAAAAATATTGTTATCACCTTTGATGACGGTTACAGAAACAATTTTGAATATCTGCCATCTTTACTGGAAAAATATAATCTCAAAGCAACCATTTTTATTCCCACAGGATTTATCGAAAAAGGATATCAAAATTATCCGATGATGACCTTTGATGAGATCAGAAGTCTGGATAAAAAATATTTTGAGATTGCTCTTCACAGCCATGCCCATGAAAATCTGAAAAACATGTCTTTAGATCTTATAGAAAAAGATCTAGAAAAGAATATGCAAATTCTCGATGCCCAAAAGATACCGTATTCAAAGGTTTTAGCGTACCCTTATGGAAAATATCCTAATCAAAAAGAGGAAAAATCTGCTTTTTTTTCTATTTTGAAAAAAATAGGAATTGATTTTGCAGTAAGAATTGGAAATAGAGTTAATTACTACCCAACACAGCACCCATACGAACTGTGTAGAGTTGATATAAAAGGCAAAGATTCGATCATAAAGTTCAAATTAAAACTTATCTTTGGAAGATTAAAACTATTTTAAAAAACAATTTTAAAGGAGTATTTTGATGTACTCCTCTATCAAACAAATCGTTGTGATGAATATAAGTGGTTTAATCATAACATATAATGAAGAAAAAAATATACAGGCTGTCCTTGAGTCTTTTGATTTCTGTAATGAAATAGTAGTGATAGACTCATTTAGCACGGATAAAACTGTAGAAATTGCAAAGAAATTCCCTAATGTAAAAGTGGTTCAAAATACATTTGAAGACTTTACAAAGCAAAGAAATTTGGCTCTGGATTCTGCAAAAAATGACTGGGTTCTATTTTTGGACGGTGATGAAAGGCTTACACCAGCCCTGAAGCAGGAAATTATAGGTGAGCTGAATAAACCCGGGCAAAAAGATGCCTATTATTTTTACAGGAAATTCTTTTTTGCTCAGAAACCGATTCATTTTTCAGGAACACAGTCTGATAAAAATTTCAGGCTTTTCAGAAAATCGAAGGCCAGATACATGGCAGGGAAAAAGGTACACGAAACTCTGGAAGTCAACGGAACCATTGGGATTTTAAAAAATAAATTACTACATTACTCCGTTTCAGATTATGAATCTTATAGAAAAAAAATGATTCATTACGGAGTTTTAAAGGGGAAAGAACTGGCTGCAAAAGGGAAAAAGTACAATGTTTTAGCGCAATATCTTAAAACAGCTTTTAAATTCTTTAAAGCCTACATAATGAGATTAGGTATTTTAGACGGAAAAGAAGGGTATCAGTTATCTTACCTGCAATCTTTAAGCGTTTTCAAAACCTATGAATCATTAAAAAAAGAGCAAAATTAGTTGAATGAAGATTTGTATCATTAGTTATGATTTTTGGGATTATGATAAGTATATTGTTGAAACATTATGCAAACGGGGTATTGATGCCCATCATATAAAGATCAGTACCGTTACTCATTCCAATTTCAATGAAAGAGCTGTAAATGCTTTAAGCAAAACCTTTTTAAACAAAAATCTTAAGACTGAAAAAAGACAGAAATATGTTCTGGATGCCTTGGAAAAATTAGGACATCAGGATCAGATATTAGTGATGAACCCTGATACATTTGATCTTTCAACCCTTGAAAAAATCCGAAAATATACAGACCGCCTCGTTACCTATCTTTATGACAACCTTGAAAGAGTTCCTGTAGAAGACAAACTCTACCTTTTTGACAAAGTATTTTCCTTTGACTATATAGATGTTAAAAAGCATGGATTTGAAAAACTAACGAATTATATTTATCTGCCCCACTGCGCAAAAGAAATCCAGCAGCCTGAAATGGATCTTTTCTATATCACCTCTTATGATAACAGAAGGGTTTCGCTGATAAAATTACTGGCTAAAAAGTTGATTGAGCAGGGTCTGAAATTCCAGATTATGATTATCGGGAAAAAATCATGGAAACATCAGCTGACGAATATTTTCATGACGGTACCTAAAAACCTCTTTCTGATTTTCAGCATCAAAAAGATTCCTCATAATGATCTTCCTAAGTATTATAAAAATTCAAAAGTGTTGCTTGACCTGATGCGTGAAGGTCAATATGGGCTTAGTTTCAGAGTTTTTGAAGCGATGTCTCTGGAGAAGAAAATCATTACTGATAATGAAGCCATTAAAACCTATGATTTTTACAATCCCAATAATATTTTGATTTTAAACAAAAATATTAGTAATCTTGACAAATCTTTTTTTGAAACACCTTACGAAAAAATTCCTGAGGAAATCTATCACAGATATACTTTGGATAGTTGGGTAAACAAAGTTTTTGAACTTGATACTAAAAACTAGCAAATGGGAATCTTAAAAAAAATAAAAAAACACTTCGAAAGAAAAGAAAAGCTCAAATATCTTCAATCTAAGGATATAGTCAATATCAATCTGTTTGACGATTCCAAAAAAACAATTCTGTTTGCTTCAAGAGATTTTCCTGCCCATGATAAAGAATCCGGGGCTAACAGACTGAAAGAACTCATATTAATCTACAAAGAATTAGGATACAACTGCATTTTATTTGCTCCTCATATTTTTGAAGACGATTCATATGTAAAGTTTTATCAGCAGCATGATGTTATCGTGTATATAGAGAACAATAAATATAAGAATATCTATGATTTCCTGTCTTCCTTTAAAAAGGTAGATTATATTTGGTTTAATGGGCCCCTTGCCCTGAATCTGTTTTACAAAAAAATGAA
This sequence comes from Chryseobacterium sp. D764, assembly GCF_019317325.1. Classification (NCBI taxonomy): domain Bacteria; kingdom Pseudomonadati; phylum Bacteroidota; class Flavobacteriia; order Flavobacteriales; family Weeksellaceae; genus Chryseobacterium; species Chryseobacterium sp. D764. The sequence goes on from NZ_CP079219.1 coordinate 2,755,146, forward strand.
GGCTCTTCTCCCTTCTACCCGATTCATTTATGATATGGTGGATATTCATTTTTTAAGGTTTAAAAGAGCGATTGAACTGGAACCAACCCGTATTTCTTTAAAGAAAAATTACAAGCATTTCTTCCGCCTGGAAACGGTTGTTGCACCACAGCTGGACTACATTATTGCCATCTCGGATAAAGAGAAAGAGATTATGAGCCAGTACGCGGATAAAAATAAGATCATTACCATATCGAACATTCACTATCCTAAAATTGATATTTCAGAAAGGAAGAACTTTAGTGAAAGTAAAGGAATCACCTTCATCGGGTCTATCCATGAACCGAATATTGATGCGGTAAAGTTCCTTTATGAAAAAATAATGCCCATTGTCTGGAAAACAAATCCTGAACTGGAAGTAAGTATCATTGGAAATGTTTCCGAAAAATTGGACCTTAAACTATATCCTAAGTTTAAATTTTTAGGGTTTGTAGAAAGCATTGAAGAGCATTTCATGAATTCTAAAATCATGGTGGCTCCTTTACGGTTTGGGGCTGGGGTAAAAGGAAAAATAGGGCAAGCCTTTGAATACTTTTTCCCGGTGGTTACCACAGACATTGGTGCTGAAGGGATGAAGCTTACAGATAAAAAAAATGTATTGATTGCCAATGACGAAAACAGTTTTGCAGAAGCAATCATTCAGCTGAATATTAATGAAGAACTTTGGAATACATTAAGCCAACATTCTGTGGACAGTCTGAGAGCATTTTCACCGGAAGAAGTAAAAGAAAAACTTAAAACATTATAATCCATGTCATTAAGTGTAAATTACCATGGTTTTTTTGACGGAAATTTTGGAATTTCTGAAGCAACCAGACTGAATGCCTTAGCATTGGAAACAATCGGTATCAAAGTAAACCGGATTAATTATTCCAGCGAAACTTTTGAGAGAATTGATACAGGTTCCGAAACATCATCTTCGATTAATGTTTTCCACATTAACATCAATTTTATTAACAATTTTTTCTCTAAGAATCAGGATCTGAATCTTAAGGATCATTATAACATTATTTACTGGGCCTGGGAATTTCCCGAAGTTTCCGATAAAGTTGTCGAAATATTAAATGTTTTTGATGAGCTTTGGGTTCCAAGTGATTTCTGTGTCAATATATTCACAAAATATACGGGAATTCCGGTCATTAGATTTTCTCACCCGATTCAAAAGATGGCAGAATCTAAGGATTTTGAACTGAGCCAGTATACTATTTCTTCAGATTCAAAGATCTATCTTACGATTTTTGACTCTTTGAGTACAACCATCAGAAAAAACCCGGAAGCGACACTTGAAGCTTTCACAACGGTTTTCAAAGAGGATAAAAACAGTGTTCTTATTATAAAAACACACAATCTTGAAAGAAGCAAAGATGCTCAGAAAGCTTTGGAAGCCTACAATAATATCCCGAACGTGGTTATCATTAATGAACATTTTTCAAAGGAAAAGCTGCATTCTCTGATTCAGCAGTCTGATGTTTTGATTTCTCTTCATGGTTCGGAAGGTTTTGGGCTTACAATGGCAGAAGCCATGGCTTATGGAAAAATTGTAGTCGGAACCGGTTATTCCGGAAACCTTGATTTCATGAATGTAAATAACAGTTTTCTCATTCAGTATGATTTCATCAAAACCTCCAATACAAAAGGATTGATCGACGAAGGTTTAACACTTGCTAAACCAAGTCTGAAAGATGCTGTTGAAAAACTCCAATACATCAAAAACAATTTTGATAGTCTGACCTCAATGAGAGAAAAGGCAAAATCACAAATCGCTGAGAATTTTTCTATCCAGTCTATCGGGGATTTATTCAAAATAAGACTGGGTTCCATTGATGGTTTTGGCAAAAAAGAAAGCAGCGGAGGCAGTGATGTAAATAATGTTTTCTATTTGAGCGAAATTGAAAGATTAAACACCAGAGTCAATTATCTTGAACGTACTCTTTATAATAAAATAAGAAAAAAAGTAAACGCGTTTTTTAAAAAAGGCAGAAAATAATTTTATTTGGTTAATTTTCCGGGCCGTCATCCAATGGACAGGTCTATAGATTAATAATGAAATAATAATCATGTTTCATATGAAAGACAAAATTGCAATAGTAGTCCAAAGATATGGATTGGAGATCAACGGAGGCGCAGAGCTTCACGCAAGATTACTAGCTGAAAAATTATCTGCCATCTATGATATTGAAATTATTACAACCTGTGCTATAGAATTCGAACGTTGGGATAATCATTATCCGGAAGGAATTGAAATCATCAACGACATTAAAGTAAGAAGATTTAAAACTTTAAAAAAAGACTTAAAAAAATTCAACGAGCTAAGTAAAATAGCTCGTAACTTATATAAGTATTATAGCAGAAAGCTAAGTGTTCTAAACTTCCCTTATTTGATTTATAAGAGATTTAAATACAACAAAAAAGATTTTAATTTCAATGAATGGTTAGAAGTACAGGGACCCTATTCCAATGATTTAATTCAATTTATAAAAGACAAAAAAGAAAATTATAAGGCTTTTATTTTCTTCACCTATTTATACCACCCTACCAATATAGGTATAAGAGAAGTTGCTGATAAAAGCATTCTCATTCCTACGGCACACGATGAGCCTCAGTTTTATCTTGATGGCTATTCTCAATTGTTTTCTCTTCCAGAATTCATCATGTATAATACTCAGATTGAAAAGGATTTTGTGGAGAAAGTTTACCCTCAGGCCCAAAAATTAAAATCTGAAATTGCAGGAATTGGTTTCGATGATTATGACGTTACATCAGGCACATTACCGCAGGATCTTTATCAGAACAAATATTTCATTTATATTGGAAGAATTGTTGAAGACAAAGGCTGTGTCATGATGATTGAATATTTTAAAGATTTTAAAGAAAAAAAACCTGAATATCGCGATATAAAGTTAGTTTTGGTAGGTAAAAATTCTCTTGATGAAAAAATAACTCAGGGAGATGATATTATCCTGACAGGATTTGTAGATCATGAGCTTAAAAATGCGTTGCTGGCAAATGCAAGTGCACTTATAATGCCTTCGTTTTATGAAAGTCTGTCATTAATTACATTAGAAGCCATGTTACTGAAAGTTCCTGTCATTGTAAACAAAAACTGTGAAGTACTGTATTCGCATATTGAAAAGAGTGAAACCGGGAAAAGCTTCACAGACAGTAATGAATTTTCCGAGGCTCTGACTTTTTACTTACAACAAACACAGGAAAATCTGATTTCAGAGGGTAATAAAGCAAAAGATTACGTCTTGAAAAACTATTCATGGGACACTATTATCAATAAATTTAATTCAGCCATCAAATCTTTATAATGAAAAGAAAAATTCTATTCTTTTTCCCTGAAAATCCTTTTTCAAACAGGGCCGGAAATACCACAAGAGCAAAAACGACTCTTACCGTTTTAAAAAATCTGGGTTATAGTATTGATCTGGTGGGGGCTACTGAGATTTATAAGGGACAAAACGACACTACGGAAATTGATAAAAGTATTGTTGACAATCTGTTCTTAATCAATCAGAAACCACCGAAAATAAAGACGTCATCAGATTACTGGAAATACAAAATATCAAAATTTTCTAAAAAATCTAATGAGTATAACCACTTATTGACAGATTTTGCAAAGAAAGAATTTACGAATATCTTCAATAAAGAAAAATATAATGCCATCGTCATCAATTATGAGTTCTGGGCCGGATTAATTGATAATGAGTCTATGAAAGATACTTTAAAAATCATTGAAACTCATGATTGGATTACACTCAATGAATTCTACAAAAACAAATCATTAGATATTGGAAAGCGCTTCAATGAGGAGATAAATAACCTTTCAAAATTTGATAAGGTGATCACCATATCAGAAGATGAACATCTTGTTTTTAAAAGATTTTTAGGAGAAAAGGTAATCAATATTCCTCCTTCTTTCACCCCTCATTTCGAGAAAAATGACACTGATAAAAAGTATGATTTAATTTTTGTGGGGTCTGAAAATATTTTCAATATACAATCAATGCAATGGTTTTTTGATCATGTATATCCATTACTTCCCAAAAACATTCATATGGTAATTATTGGAAGGATATGCAAACACTTCCAAGAACGGGAAGGGGTCAAATTGGTAGAATTTGCAGAAAATTTAGAAGAATATTACCACCAGTCGAAAATTGCAATTTGCCCGATGCTGGAAGGTACGGGTATCAAAATAAAAGTAATAGAAGCATTATCTTACGGTCTTCCTGTTGTAGGAACTGAAAGAGCTATTGATGGCTTTCCGTCAAAAATTTCAAATGGCTGCTTAGTAACTGACAATCCGGAATTTTTTAGGGATCAGATAATGTCTTTACTACAAAATGAATCTTCTTATCAGGAAATGAAAATACAGGCTGAAGTCTATTTTAAGAATAATTTTTCTGAAGAAAAAGCGATAGAAAAATGGAAAAACATTTTACATTAATGGATGATTTAGCAATTATCATATTGAATTACAATTCTTTTGATGACACCAACAGGGAAGTTAATTCATTATTAAGCGAAGGAATTTCTCAAAAATCTATTTATGTAGTGGATAATAATTCAAAAGACAGGAAAGAAATTGAGAAACTGGGATCTCAAAAACACATACACTATATTTTAAGTGATTATAATGGAGGTTATGCTTTCGGTAATAATCTGGCCATAAAAAAAGCGATAGAAGACGGTAAGAATTATTTTTTATTATTAAATCCGGACATTGAAATATCGCGTAGTACGATCTGCCAATTATACAAAGATTTAAAAGAGCTTCCAGATATTGGAATAATAGGTCCCCGCATCTGCTACAGAAACATTCGTGACAGAATATTTTCAGACGGCGGACTGCTATTCCCTGAAGAGGGTTTTCAGGGTGGACATACCAATTCTGAAAAGGATAAGAATCATGTAAATGCTCCTCATTATAACTACAACATACAATATGTAGATGGAAGTGCATTAATGTTCAGAAAGGAAATATTAGATGATGTGGGTTTAATGAATACCCGTTTTTTCATGTATTATGAAGAGTCTGAATGGTGTCTGCGCCTCCTTAGGAATAACAAATGGAAGATTGCGGTGAATACCCAATGTGAAGCTTTCAACCTTGCCAGTGATAAAGGCAGTTTTTACGAATATTATATCACCAGAAACCGAATCTGGATGTGCAGATTATACGATGGAAATATAAAATATGTAACCAAAGAACGATGGAAATTCGCAAGGAAAGCACTTAAAAAAGGAAAATTTTCTATGGCGAAAGCATACATTAAAGGTATATTAGACGGTCTTTATTCCAATTTAGAGAAAATAAAAAATGAGTAATAAAAAAAATATTATTAAAGTAGGATATCTTTTATCGTATGACTACTCTTACATCTTTACATCTCTTCAGCATATTTATGAGCATGCAGACTGTATCGTGATAAGCTATGATGCCAATAATAAAACATGGGCGGGAAATGACATCCATATTCCTGAAAATGTTTTCAGTGATATCAAAAAATTGGATATTAAGAATAAAATCATCTTTTATAAAGACACTTTTTTTATTGAAGGTATGCAGCCGATGGATCTGGAGACCAGACAAAGAAATATGATGGCTGAAAAGATGGGGTCTGGCGGATGGCATATCCAGATGGATGGTGATGAATATGCCTATGATTTCAAGGTATTAGCTCAGTTTTTGAAAAAAAATAAATTCTTATTGAAGAATCCAGCTAAAAATCCTTTTAATTTTCAGGTAAACTTCGTTACATTATTCAAACATAATACTGAAGGTTTCTTCGTTATTACACCTTTTGATGAGAAGTGTATGCTTATTACAAACTATCCTAAATATGAATATGCCAGAAATACCAATAAGGGAAGAATTCTCCCATTAGATTTTTATTTAATTCATCAGTCCTGGGCGCGTGAAGAAATGGAAATTTCAGAAAAGATCAATAACTGGGGGCATAAAAATGATTTTGACACTTCAAAATTTTTAAATTCCTGGAAAGAGGTCAATTCTGATAATTACAAAACATTCATAGATTTCCATCCATTATATAAAGGGATCTGGAAAGAACTTTCTTTTTTCCCGGCAAAAAACATTGATGAATTTATTCTGTCCTTTTCTAAGAAATATCCTCAGCAAAAACTCAATCTGAACTTATCTTTCACAAAAAAAATAAAGATGAGAATTAAAAGCCTTTTTTAATTCCTTCAGACCAAAAATATAAAGGCTAATGTTGTTGTAACACTAGCCTTTTTTATTATTTGATAAAAACATTCTCAAATTTCTCCATGACTGTCCGTGGATTGAAAAGTTCAGAATAACAATCCCAGTTTTTATCAGGATCCGGTTCAAAATTATTCAGAATCTGCAGGATATCTTTTTTATCGCTGTATAAGAACGCTTTATCTCCCAAAATCTCAAGATGTGACTTTTCATCAGATCCGGACCATGTTATAATAGGTTTATTTTTAATGGAAAACTCGCCTACCGCCATTCCGAAACTCTCTCCCTGTCTACGGGCATGCAAAAATGCATCAGAAGTATTAATAAATTTCACTTTTCTTTCAACATCTGTTGTAGGAGGAAGGAAAATAATATTCTTGTAAGACCTGAAAAAGTTTCTCTTTACAAATGCATCGGTTCCCATAAAAACAAAATATATATTTTTATTTTTCAGGGCTGTTTTCTTTACAGCATCCATTACGAAATCTATATCAAAAGTTTCGGTTCCTCCGTATCTTGCAAATACCACAGCATCTTTCGGAATATTCAATTCGGCCCGAAGATCACCTCCTATTTCAGGAAGATCTACGATATGAGGAACAAAAGGAAGCTTTCCATCACTCATGGTTTTTGCCAGCCATTCGGAGACATATGCGTAGACATCACCGTAAGGCTCATTATACTTAAAAACCGCATGAATAACCGTTTTAATAAGATCTTGTGGGGTATCCGTTTCCTTTTCACCAGATTTTATCGCATAAAAAAGATCAGCATTTGATTTCTTAATAAGAGCATCTCTTTCCTTTATATCACTATATCCAACAACATTAAACCTCTTTTTAAAACGCCCGATAGCTTCTTCTGCATTATTCGGACTATTTTGGGGATAAAGAATCATTGATTCATTGCCAAGCATTTCCTCATTATAATAAGCGTAATCAAAAAGGGCATTGGAAGTCCCTCTATAACATAATTGATTTTCGTGGAAAATAATTTTCATTTGTTAGTAAATAAGTTAAATTATTTAGCTTCTATCCTATTCAATGACAGAAACAGGAATACGATAATCTTATTTCTGTAGTTTCTGACACAGATTTCATCTGTAAAGACAAAATGCTCTTTCATTGATAAACTAAACTTATAAGGTACAAAAATACATTTTTAATGATAAGACTGCCGGAAATATTCTTTCAGTGTTCCTAATATCAACGAAAATATTTTACAAATATTTATTTTGGTTTTTCGTTGTATAAAGAAACCGTCTCAAAGCTGAGACGGTTTTTTGTAAAATATTAATATTATCTAGTTAGTATGCGTAGAATTCAATTCCTTCAGAAACATAACCAGAAGGTCTTACACTTGATCTTGAATAATAATGATCTTTCCCATTCCAATATCTATAAATAGGAACTGTATTAGGCTGTTGAGTAGCAAAAGCATTAAACTCAATTCCCTCATCTACATATCCCTGATAATATCCAGGAGTTTTTGTATAGTAGTGATCTTTCCCATTATAATATCTATAAACAGGAACTGTATTTGGAGCTTTATATAAGAATGCGTTGAACTCTGTTCCTTCATAAGAATAGCCACTGTAGCTTCCCGGAGTTTTTGTATAATAATGATCTACTCCGTTGTAATATCTGTATACCGGAATGGTATTGAATTCCATATAAACTTTATTGTCTATCAGATACTGATCTACATAAGCCTTAAGCTGAGCTTTTTTAGCAGCATCTTTCACTAAGTCATAGATAATAACCAATCCGTTGTTTCCGAAATCTACCAAAACAGAATTGCTCGTATTAGAGCTGTTCTGCCAGTTGGAAAAGTTGATTTTTGGATTTGACATATCAAGATTCAGTTCTCCTAATAACCCTTTTGATGGATCTCCTCCTCTTGTTTTAAAGGATAATTTTTTAGAATAGTTCATAGAGGATTCTGAAGTATTCACATCATTGGTTACATCTACATCAAAGATATCTTTCATTCCTACTTTTACTCCAATTCTTGCAGCACGGTCACGGCTCTGGCTTCTTGTTTCCGCCTGGAATAAAACATCAAGTTTTGCTCCTGTATAGATATCAAGTGTTACGTGAGTTCCATAGTCCTGTACAATTTGTTGTGGCGTTTTTGTCTGCAGATCCTGAACAAATTCTGGAGTAAGATAGTCTCCCAACATGTCTGTAGTTGCATTGAATCTTACTCTTTTTTGTTTAATGGTAAGGTTATAACTTCCGTAGATGTATTTTCCTTCAAACTTATTGTTTGTAGTTACCGCAGAGTTAAATCCTACTGAAAGTGTTTTCTTGAATAATGGAATACCGGCAGTAACATTCACTTTGGTTGAAACCATTTTAGAATACGCCTCAGCATTTTCACCATATTCTTCAGTATATTCCTGTGAGAAAGTGTTTTCGCTGATCAATCTGTTTGTCTGCTCCACTTTAAAACGATCAATATCAATCACTTTAAAACCAGCTGCAGTTGCATTGGCATATTCACCGGCAACATTATAACCATGCCCTAAGACATCGTAAATTCCATCTCCTGCAAATTTGGCTGCTGATAATCGGTGATTAGCTTTTGCCGCCGGGCTTTCAGGTGTTGCCTCATTGCTCAGTTCTTCCGTTGAACATGAACTCATGAAAAGCATCAGTAAACTACTGAAGCAAAATAAAATTTGTTTTTTCATAGTATTAATTAAAAGTTTCCGGCAAATATAATATTCAACACTTAGTGAAAAAAGGAATCACACAATGATATATATCATTATTTAGTGAATTCAAATATGGTTTAACACACCATTAATAAAGAAACAATATATCATTTATTTGTGATTTAATAACAAAAACAAATTATAAAAACCAACTTTATTACATCCATTAGAAGACACAAACATTAATATAATACTTTTCCTTTATGAGCTTAATTTTCATAATATGATCAGTCATACATGATCCTCCATGAATTAAAATCATAATCCGAAATAATAAGATTGAAAGCTTTAAAACAGTATTTCACGAAAATCCGCAGAAATAAATACAAAAATTGGAATTAAAAAAAAGAATACCAGGTCATAAATCACCTCTTAAACGCATAATTTTAAGTAAATTTGCAAAAATTAAAATTGAAATGGAGAAAGTAAGAGTACGTTTTGCTCCAAGTCCTACAGGACCATTACATTTGGGAGGCGTAAGAACCGCATTATATGATTATCTTTTTGCTAAAAACCAGGGAGGGGAATTTGTATTGAGAATTGAAGATACAGATACTGCCAGATATGTGGAAGGAGCTGAAGAATATATTGAAGAAGCTTTGGAATGGTGCGGAATCATCCCGGATGAAAGTCCTAAGAAAGGAGGAAAATTTGCTCCTTACAGACAGTCTGAAAGAAGAGACATCTATGACCGCTATACGGAGCAGATTTTAAAAACAGATTATGCTTATATTGCTTTTGATACTGCAGAAGAACTGGATGCCATTCGTGCACAATATGAAGCCAAAGGTGATGTTTTCTCATATGACAATAAAACAAGAAACGGTCTTAGAAACAGCCTGACACTTTCTGAAGAAGAAGTTAAAAAACTACTAGACGAAAAGACTCCGTATGTCGTAAGATTCAAAATGCCTGTTGACAGAGTATTAAATCTTGAGGATATCATTCGTGGAAAATTCTCTGTAAATACAAATACTTTAGATGATAAAGTTTTGGTAAAGAATGACGGAATGCCGACTTATCATTTCGCCAACATCATTGATGACCATGAAATGGAAATCTCTCACGTCATCCGTGGAGAAGAATGGCTGCCATCTTTAGGACTCCACACTTTATTATATGAAGCAATGCAGTGGGAAGCACCACAGTTTGCACACCTTTCTTTAATTTTAAAACCTGAAGGAAAAGGAAAACTAAGTAAAAGAGATGGAGATAAATTTGGATTTCCGGTATTCCCGCTTGACTTCAAAGATCCAGCTACTGGCATAGTTTCCAAAGGATACAGAGAAAACGGTTATCTTCCTGATGCTTTCATCAATATGGTAGCATTATTGGGATGGTCTCCGGCAGATGATAAAGAAATTCTTCCTTTAGAGGAAATGATTAAGGAATTTGACCTTCATAAAGTACATAAAGCGGGAGCAAGATTTAGTAAAGAAAAATCGGAGTGGTTCAACCATCAGTATATTCAGATGAAATCTGACGAAGAGCTTCTTCAGATATTGAAAAACACAGCTATTGATTTTGCAGGAGCTTCTGATGAAAAACTGTTGAAAGTAATTCATCTGATGAAAGAAAGAGCAACTTTCCCTAAAGACATCTATGAAAACGGAAAATTCTTCTTTGAAGCTCCGGCTTCTTATGATGAAAAAGCATCTAAAAAAGCATGGAATGATGAAACATCTGCAATTTTAGCAGAATTGGCATCAGCTTTTGCATCTACAGACTTTACTTCAGAGACATTGAAACATACAATGCATGATTTCGCGGAAAGCAAAGGACTGGGTATGGGTAAAGTAATGATGCCGCTACGTTTGGCTTTAGTAGGAGAATTAAAAGGACCGGACGTTCCCGATATCCTGGAAACCCTTGGTAAAGAGGAAAGTACCTCCAGAATAAGCAATGCTATAAATAATTTTAAATAGAATAACCATAATTTTTCATACATTTGAAAGATTTAATTTACTTCAAGAAATGGAATATTTAAGTTTCGAACTTCCTATCAAAGAATTGATGGATCAATACCAGACGTGTTCTTTAGTAGGAGAAGAAAGTGGTGTTGATGTAAAATTAGCATGCAGCCAGATTGAGGATAAGATTTTAGAAAAGAAAAAAGAAATCTATGGAAATCTTACACCTTGGCAAAGAGTACAACTGTCCCGTCACCCGGATCGTCCTTATACATTGGATTATATCAACGGAATGGCAGACAAAGGCAGTTTCTTAGAACTTCATGGAGATAGAAATTTCGCTGATGATCCGGCAATGATTGGAGGATTGATTACCCTTGATGGTCAAAAAGTAATGATCATAGGGACTCAAAAAGGAAGAACAACTAAAGAAAGACAGTACAGAAGATTTGGGATGCCAAATCCTGAGGGATACAGAAAAGCTTTAAGACTAATGAAGCTTGCTGAAAAATTCAATATTCCTGTGGTAACTTTGGTAGATACACCGGGAGCATATCCAGGATTGGAAGCTGAAGAAAGAGGACAGGGAGAAGCTATTGCAAGAAATATTTTTGAAATGGTTCAGCTGAAAACTCCTATCTTCACTTACATCATTGGAGAAGGTGCCAGTGGTGGTGCATTAGGAATAGGTGTTGGAAATAAAGTGTATATGTTGGAAAATACATGGTATACTGTAATTGCACCGGAAAGTTGCTCTTCTATCTTATGGAGAAACTGGGATCACAAGGAAGATGCAGCCAATGCATTGAACCTTACTCCAGCAGATGCCTTAAGAGAAAAGTTCATCGACGGAATCATTGAGGAACCACTTGGTGGAGCTCAGTATGATCAGGAGACTACCTACCTAAATCTGAAAAATTCAATTTTACAAAACATCAAAGCTTTCTCCAAATTTACAGGACAGGAGCTTGAAACCCAGAGACAAGATAAATTCATTGCGATGGGTCAGTTTAAAGGATAAAAATAAAAAGGTTAAGAATTTCTTCTTAACCTTTTTTACTTTAGCTTTCTTCTATTCTAATCTGCAACATTAAGTGCTATTTCAATATCCTGGCTAATCTTTTTCAAAGCAGAATATTTGGCATCACATACCATTGTTGTCATGACATACTCTCCTTTATCTACCAGAATAAAGTTCTCTCCTTTTGCAGGAACACTCAGATTATAATATTTTTTACCGCTTATCTTTACAATAAGATTGCAGGTAGATCTGTTTTTAATATTGATATAAGCTTCATTTTTGCTAGTGTCATTATTAAAAAGATGGGTAAGCATTGCTGCTGTTCTTTTATTTTCTTCACTTGGGCCTGCTTTAGATGCTCCTGTAGAAGTACCGGCACTTTTTGCTGAGCCGGCAGAACCTACCGATGCAAACGTAGTTGTTCTTCTTTCTTCTTTTAAAGCTTCAATAGCAGCTGCTGTATTATTAGAAACAGGCTTGCCATTCGCTGTATAAGTTTTATTTGCAGCAAGTGTTTTACCGCTGTTTAACTCATTATTCTTAACGATATTTTCAATTTTTTCTTTACTGATTGGTCTAATTGTAGGTTTTGCTTCCGGAGAATTACCTGCCATAATAATATCAATAAGTTTTCTTTTAAAATAATCAGTTTTAGCATGTCCAGGATTCTGCTTCAAAAAGCCTGCAATTACTCTGGCTTCTTTTGAAATCTCAGCTTCCTGCTCTGTATAGATAATTACAGTTTCTTTTTCAACAACAGCTTTAGATTTTGTTTTTTTCTTTTTTTGGGAAAAACCAAGTGAGAAAATGCATATAAATAGAAGGAATAAGATTTTTTTCATTAATCAAATCTTTAAAATAGTATTAAATATATTAATAACGTGAAAAGTCATTTTTTAGTTTATCATTAAAATCATTATCTTTGCACTGCTCTAAATTTAAGCTAAAAATTAATACTAATCTTAAATAAAAAAAATAATAGATATTATGTCTTATACACCAGCTGCTGCAGACGTAGCAAAATTGAGAAACCAAACAGGTGCAGGTATGATGGACTGCAAGAAAGCTCTAGTTGAAGCTGAAGGAGACTTCGAAAAAGCGGTAGATATCCTTAGAAAAAAAGGACAAAAAGTTGCTGCTAACAGAGCTGACAGAGAATCTGCTGAAGGTGCAGTAATCGCAAGAGTAAACGAAGACAACACTTTAGGTGTAGTTATCTCTCTAAACTGCGAAACTGACTTCGTTGCTAAAAATGAAGCTTTCATCGAGCTAGCTTACGAATTAGCTGAGATGGCTATCTTCGCTGCTACTAAAGAAGAGCTTTTAGCTACTGATTTCCACGGAATGACTGTTGCTGAGAAATTAGTAGAGCAAACAGGAGTTATCGGTGAGAAAATCGAAATCGGATCTTTCGAAAGAATCCAGGGAGATTTCTTAGGAGCTTACATCCACGCTGGAAACAAAATCGCTGCAATCTCTTCTCTTTCTGCTAAAGTAGACGGAGCTGACGAAGCTGCTAAAGCTGTTTCTATGCAGGTTGCTGCTATGAACCCAATTGCTTTGGACGAAACAAGAGTTTCTCAGGAGACTATTGATAAAGAATTAGAGATCGAAAGACATAAACTTACTGAAGAAGGTAAGCCTGCTAACATTATCGACAATATCCTTAAAGGTAAAATGCAGAGATTCTACAAAGATAACACTTTGGTACACCAGGACTTCATTAAAGACGGAAGTATCTCAGTTGCTGATTATGTAAAATCTGTAAATGCAGATCTAAAAGTAACAGGATTTGTAAGAGTAAGCCTATAAGCTTATTATCTTCAAAAAAATATTGAATCCCGGTGAATTTCACCGGGATTTTTTTATTCACAAAACCCTTCAACTACAATATTACACAAACTGATATCGGGCGGAATTAAGCAGAATCTCACCATTGAAGCTGCTGGCCGGTAAAGAGCATCCATTTATAAGCCTTTCTGATAAAATTGTATTCATCGGAAAACCGAATAAAATAAGTCCTAATAAAGAGATATATTTACATATTATCAGACAGACTGATTTGAAATCGAATTACCAGTTTCATATTCAAGATGGCATTTATTTAAAAATTGGTAATATTTTTTTAACATTTATTTACATTTTATTAAAAGTATTTCATTTTTTATTTTAATTTTGTAGAAATCCTAATTCCATACACATGAAAAGATTTCTACTCAGTTTGGTATTAATTTTTTTTACAATTAATACACTCTTTGCACAAAGGGATACCGAGCATTGGATTGCTCCTTATTATGACAGTGTCGGAGGGTATAACAATATGCTATACCTATCCACTGATTCACCAACTCCCATTGATGTAACCATTTACAATAATAACGCCGTAGTTACTACGGTTACCATCAGTAAAACTAACCCACAAACCTATAAGGTTACTAACAGCCTTATTTCTACAGGTACCTCTACTGATGCATTCAATGTGGGCAATAAAGGACTTTATCTAAAAGCAGCAAAACCTTTCTACTGCAGTTTAAGACTTGCTCAAAGTGTTCACGGGGAAGTAATCACCAGTAAAGGAAGGGCAGGAATTGGAAAAACATTCTTTGTTGCTACTGCTCCCAATACCAATACCAGCAGTATTCAAAACTTTACAGCAGGTGTACTTGCCACTGAAGATAATACCAATGTAACCGTTTCATGGAACCCTACTGCCGGAGTAGTTTTTATCAATGGAACTCCTACTGGTAACACTCAATCTTTTACATTGCAGAAAGGACAATCTTTCATTCTTGCAGGATCCGGAACTCAGTCTGCAAACAAGACAGGCTTTATCGGTGCAAAAATAGTTGCTGACAAACCGGTAACACTTACCAACGGAAGCTGTAATGCTAACTTCTCCACTGCCCCTTCAGGAAGTGATCCGGTTCTGGATCAGTCTGTACCTGTTGACAGGCTTGGAAATACTTTTGCAATGGTAAAAACAAGGTCTACTGCTCCTAACCTAAATATGGAAGGAGGGCTTATTGTTGCCACTGAAGATAATACTGATGTGTTTTTAAATGGAGGTGGTACTTCTGTTGCGACACTTGCTGCCGGAGAATGGTACAGAATAAATGAAACCAGCTATGTGGCTCAAGGTACTTCAGGGCATTCAAATATGTTCATTTCTACTACTAAAAATGTATACCTATACCAATTTATTGGAATTATGGGAAGTGATGCTACGAACGGATTCAACTATATACCCCCATTGAACTGTTTCCTTCCGAGAAAAATTGATGAAATCGGAAAGATCAATGAAATGCCTATTGGTACAGGAGGAGCCAGTGCTGTTCAGGATATTATTGTAAAATTAAATATTTTAACAGAGACAGGAGCAACAGTAATGGTAAATGATAACCCAGTTGCAGCGACAGACGGCCCCTATCCGGTAGCAGGAAATACTAACTGGGTAACGTATGGGATCACCGGAGTAACAGGAAATATTAAAATTACTTCTACAAAGGCTGTAACAGCAGGTATCAACGGAGGATTTAGTTCCGCAGGATACGGAGGTTACTTTGCCGGATTCTCATCTATCCCTGTAATTGCTAAAAAGACAGGTGAATGTGTACCGGGAATCGTTCTTGAACTTGATGATGGGTATGAAACATACCAATGGTACCGTGACGGAGTAATTATTCCGGGTGCAACTTCTTATACCTATACTCCTACACAATCAGGAAATTATACCGTAAAAGTAACAATGGGAACATGCCCTCCTGTGACAACTCCTATCTATAAAGTACAAACCTGTTTAAAGGAAACAACTCAAGCGCTTAATGCTTGTTCTACTAAAATTATTACCCCTGCGTTTACTTCGTCAACACAGACTGTGGTACCGACTACCGTAGTAATTTTAACTCCTCCTACAAAAGGAACAGCAGTGGTTAATCCAAACGGAACAATCACTTATACCCCAAATCCTGGATATTTAGGACCTGATAAAATAGTTTATAAATTCTGTGGAAACTCAGTTGAGTTTACAGATTGTGAGCAGATAACACTAAACCTTACTGTAGTACCATTCATTGTAACGGATACTTCTATTAAGGCATGCTGGTATGATGTAGCTCCATACGCTTATTTTGATCTTACGAAAGCTAAAGTAACAGATTATAATGCCGTTACTAAAAAATACTACCGTACTCTGAATGACCTTACTGCAGGTATCAATGAAATCACAACACCAGATAACTTCCCTTCAACAGGAGGATTTGTATATGTGAAAGTAACAACTGCTGAAGGATGTACTGCAAATGCAAAAATCGAATTAATTGTACTTCCAATCAAAAAATCTTCGATATTGGTAGATCAATATATCTGTATGGATGCTAAAACCAACCTGGATGCTGGTTCCGGATATGACTCTTACCAATGGAGCACAGGCGCTACCACTTCAGGTATCAGAGATATAGGTGTTGGAGAATACACGGTAATACTTGGTAAGAACGGATGTTTCCTTACTCAGACAGTAAAAGTTAAAAAAGTTGAAGATCCGGTAATCCAAACGATTGAGCTCAACAACAATACTGCAACAGTAATTGTAAGCGGAGGTAAAGCACCTTATAAATATGCCGTTGACGGAACTGCTAACTGGCAGGATTCAAATACCTTCACAGGCTTAACAAGAGGACAACATACTTTCTATGTAAAAGACTTCTATAACTGTACTCCTACTGAGGTAGAAATTACAGTTCCTAATCTATTGAATGCCATTACTCCTAATGGAGATAACGTAAATGACTATATAGATTACAGTGAGCTTGCTTATAAAGAAAACCTAAGTTTTGTAGTATATGACAGATATGGAAATATGGTATTTACCGGAAATAAATTCAACAACTACAGATGGGACGGAAAACACTTTGATAAGAAACTTGGAACAGGAACATATTGGTATCATATCAACTGGACTGAATCCAATAAAGAAAAGACTCCAATAAAATATACAGGTTGGATTCTTGTTAAAAACAGAGAGTAATAATTAGTTAAAACCATAATGGTAAGCCACGATTTCATAATCGTGGCTTTTTTATTACATTTTCAAGCATTTAATACTTTTTATTATTAAATTTGTGATAAATACTACTACTGAATGAAGAAAATTCTATCTTTTTTATTTATATTTTATATTTTCACCTCTGCTTTTGCCCAATTGGACCGAGAGCATTGGTTTGCTCCGATGGTAGACAGGACCGGCGCTCCCAATCCTTATCAGAAACTGTATTTATCCACCAGCAGAACAACTCCTTTTCCTGTAAATATTTATAACAATAATGTTCTCATCGGAACGGTGAACATCAGTAAAAATAATCCACAGAAATTCGATGTACTAAGGAATTATATAATTACCACACAGCAGACGGATTTATTTACCCCTACAACCAAAGGGTTATATCTTAAAGCAGAATTTCCTTTTTATGCCAATTTAAGGTTCTCGGTATTCAACCACGCAGAAATTATCACTTCCAAAGGGATCCCTTCCACGGGAAAAACATTTTATGCAGCCTCCGCTCCTATTACGGTGAGCAACAATATTCTGAACTTCATGACCAGTGTACTGGCAACTGAAGATAACACAACCGTTACTATTTCCGGATACACCCCTGCCGTTCAGTTTTCTAATGGAACAACAGGAGCCACCAACCCGACAATGACTTTCACTTTAAATAAAGGGCAGTCTTACATCATTGACGGAATGGGGGATATAGCAGGAAACTTTGATGGTTTCATCGGCTCTAAAATTATTTCAAACAAACCTGTCAATGTTACCAATGGAAATTTTAACGGGCAATATGCAGGAAATTTCCCCTCCAGTTCTGATATTTTAATGGACCAGGCAGTACCTGTCAACAGGCTTGGAAATGAATTTGCCCTTGTAAAAGGTAACGGCCCGCTTGGCTCCAATATGGAAGGCGCTGTTGTTATTGCTACAGAGGACAACACTCAGATCTTTGTCAATAATGAAATACCTCCCGTAGCTACCATTAATGCAGGAAAATACTTCGTTATTCCTGATTCCAAATATATCCTTCAGGGAAACGGACATTATAATTTATATCTAAAAACATCCAAAAATGCTTATGTCTACCAGATTTTAGCCGGAGATTCAAATTCGGGAAATGAAACGGCTACCGGAGGATTCAATTTCATTCCGGCTTTGAACTGCTACCTTCCGAAACAGATTAATGAACTGGGACTTATCAATGAAAATTTTGTTCATTCCAATGGTAATCCCGGCGGTATTCTGAACATCCCAACAAAACTAAATCTTATAACAGAAAGGGGAGCTATTATTACAGTAAATGGAGCCAATCCTCCTGCGGTAACAGGTCCTTACAATATGACCGGAACTACCAACTGGGTTACTTATGGAATTCCCAATGTGACGGGTACTATTACTGTGGTTTCAAACAAGGCCATTATGGCAGGCATAACTGCCGGAAGTGATGCCGTAGGATATGGAGGTTTTTTCGCCGGTTTTCCTACGCAGCCCGTTATCTTACAATCAGGCGACGGCTGTATTCCTGGTATTGTTCTTACTGTGGATCCACTTATCTATGACACTTATCAATGGTATAGAAACGGCACACTTGTTCCGGGAGCTACGGCATCTTCAATTACCCCTACACTACCCGGAAATTATACCTGTTCTGTAACAATGGGAAGCTGCGCACCTTTAATTACTGAAAAATTTAAGGTTCTGAATTGTACAAAACTCAGCAATGCTTCCTACAATGTATGCACTTCGCAGACTATAACACCCGCCTTCAGTACTTCATCACAAACTCCTGTTCCTGGCACGGTAGCGATTACAACAGCTCCTTCTTTGGGTACTGCTGTGATAAACCCTGTTACAGGAATCATTACTTATACTGTAAATACTCCCGGTACATCAGGAACAGATACATTCACTTATACATTCTGCGGAAATGATCCGGACTTTCCGGATTGTGAAACAATAACAGTTACCATCAATATTCAGGCGCTTACAGTAATGAATACAACATTATTTGCCTGTGATATCAACGGACAGGGAACATTCAATTTGACGACAGCAAATATTACTAATAACTCCCCCGTTACAATTACTTACTATCCTACTCTTCTGGATGCTCAGAATGAAAATGCCGCAGCATTGATCACCAATACTACAGCTTATCCTGCACCTAATGGAACAATCATATATGCTGTTGTAAAGAACAATATTGGATGTAAAAGTATCGCGCAGATCACATTGTCTCTTTACAATAAAGCGATTGTCCTGGACAACTACAATGGTATTTTCTGTGATGATAACCTGGACGGAACTGTTACTCTCATCCTTTCCAATGTCACTCCTATTGTACTTAATAATCCTAATTATTTTACCAATGTAAGATATTATGCAAATCTGGCGGATGCTAACGCAGGAAACAATAATACTCTTCCTAACAGCTGGAGTTATACCGCAACAACTACCATTTACATCAGAGTAGATTCTCCGGATGGCTGTGCTTCTGTGATCAAGCCTTTACAGTTCAGTATCGGAGCTAAAGTAACATTAATTACCAAAACTGTTACGGAAAGTGTTTGTGATGATGACCTGGATGGAATAAAAAGTGTGAACTTGGCTCAGTTTATCCCCCAGTTTACTTTAGATCCCAATGTTACTTTCACTTTTCATGCAACCTTGGCGGATGCTCAGAATAATGTGAACATCGTTTCATCACCTGTTAATATTACAAATTCACAAATCTATTATATCCGTTTTGAAAAAAATGGGGTTTGTCCGGAAGTAGGGACTCTTAAAATCAACATTAAAATTCCTAAAAAGTCGGATGTATTACAAGATAAAGCCATTTGTCCGAAAACCACTACCACACTGGATGCAGGACCTGGCTTTGAAAGATACTTGTGGAGCACGGGAGCTACTACCCCTTCCATCACCAATGTTGCCCCTGGAAGTTATTGGGTAGAGCTTACCTTCAATGGCTGTGTTTACAAACAATATGTGAATGTTACAGAATTGCCGCTTCCTATGATTACGTCTATTGAAATTGATGGTACAACGGTAAAAGTCGGAGTAAGTGGTGGTATCCCGCCTTATGAATATTCTTTGGATGGTGTGGTATGGCAGAGTTCCAATGTATTCTACAATGTACCAAGAGGAGCGCACAATGTATTTGTAAGAGACTCTAAAATGTGTGAAGAAGTAAAGAAACCATTTGCCATTATTAACCTGATCAACACAATTACTCCGAATGGAGATGGTTATAACGAAGGAATAGACTATTCTGCTTTAATGGCCAATGATAATCTTGTATTCAGGATCTTTGACCGGTACGGTGCGGAAGTCTTCAGAGGAACTCCTGAAAACAGATATACCTGGGACGGAAGAATAGGTGGAAGATATGTCCCTACAGCAACCTATTGGTATTTTATCACCTGGACAGAGTATGGTTCTTCCCTCACTGTAAAATATTCAAGCTGGCTGCTTGTAAAACATAGGTAAAAAAGAAGCCGGAAGAAAGAAAGCTGAATTTTCAGCGGTGCTTTCTTCCGGCTTCTTTACTTATATACACACTTTTTTAAGGCAACTGTAAATTTCTAACAGTCCTTAACAGTTTAATGTTAAAGTTTAATATAACTTTAACCACTATTCTTCATCTAACTACACAAAATTGCTATATTTCTATGTAATTTTGCGCATTATATGAAGAAACTGTTTACTCTACTGCTATTGGTTTTTCTGGCAAAAATTAATGCTCAAATATATTCCGGAGAGGTATTTCTGAGAGACAACTCTATTTTATATCTCAATCAGGTATATGTCACTAACCTAAATACCCAGAAAACCGTTCTTACGGACTTTAATGGTAATTTTAATATCCCTGCCAATACCGGAGATGTGATCCGGTTTACTTCTATTGTTACGGAAAGAAAAGATATTAAGCTCACGCCTCAATCTATGACACAAAAAAATCTGGTTGAGCTAAAAATTGCGTACTATGAAATTCAGGAAATTGTACTCAGTAGGTTCAAACCTACCGGAAACCTTCGGTATGATGTCAATTCTTTAAGAAAAGAAGACAAAGCACATGCTCTTAAGAAAGTAATCGGGCTTCCGGAACCAAAAGGTGACGGAACTCCTCCTGAACTTCCTGTTGCCGGATTGCGAGATGGCGGGCTTACCTTCAGTCTTGAAAGTATCTATGATATTCTTTCCGGTGAGAGAAAGAAAAAACAGCGTTATCAGGAATACGAAAGAATGAACAGTTCCGTTACACAGATCAAAAACTATCTGGGGAAAGATTATTTCACAAGGTTTAAAATTCCTGAGAATTTAATTGATAATTTCCTTCAATTCGTCTATACTTCTGAAAATATTCAGGCTTATGTATTGGCCGGAAATTTTGAAGCCGTAAAGATTCCTATTGAAAAATATCTGCCAATCTATCAGAAGAGACTTAGAAGTTCACATCTTCAGGAAGTTGTAAGCAGTAATTAAAGAAATAATTCCAATATATATAAATAATCCATGTCTTTCACATGGATTATTTTTTTTGAAATAAACAGAAATTCCGTGGTATACCCCTTCCACACTACGTCCAATACAGATTATTCAACTTTTATTACATATCATTCTTCAATATTCAAAAATATGTTTAATTTTATCTCACAAACAGGTGTTTAAAAATAAAAACACTTGTATTTCGTTATTCAAATAAAAACTAACCAACCCAAAACGCAAATTAAGAGAGAAGCACCTATTTTTTAACTTAATATTAATTAATGAAACAAGTACTTTTACTTCTTTGCTGTATGTTTTTCTTTACTATGTCTGCTCAAAAAAAAGGGAAAGACTATAGTAATATTCTGAAAAGTAAGAATATCTATGAAATCAATGCCTTCTTAAGAGATGCCCATCCTGATGATCCGCGGAGATCCGTTCTGAAACCAAGGGTAATGGATATGATGAAAGAATACATCAAAGATGCCCATCCGGCCGATCAGAAAGTAAAAGATATGCAGGAAATGCTTGCCATGCTGAGGAGAAGGCCTTCCACGAAGATTACCTTTGATGAAATGAATGCGATCATCAAACAGAAACAAATTGCAAAATACAAGGCCGAATTGGCCGCCAAACAACCTACCGATGTTTATACACCAAGTACCGCCCAGAATACTTATGTTGTAAATACTGCTGCTAATACGGCAATTCCTAATGCTGAAGCTGAGGAATTCAACATGCTTATGGCTGTCTCCCCTGTAGAGCATAAAAACAAAACTGTAAAAATCCTTAACTCTTTATTTGATAATGACCCAAATGCTAAAGAAGCTATAATATTGATTCAAAATAAGTCAGACTGTAATATCATTGTAAGAATGGAAGGCGTAGGCACTACGAAATACAGACTGGCTGTTCCTGCTCATGGTGAAGGTTCAATTGTTATAGAAAAAGGACAGTATCTTTTCACCAGCCTTGTTTGCGGAGCTCAATATGCTTCACAAAAAACAATTGAAAGGGCAATTATGGTCGCTTTAGGAGGCCAATAATTTCGATCAAAAACGAATTATCTCTATGTCTTTTACCCCAAAAAGACAAAGATACTCCATAAATTTTCACTATTTTTGCACTCATTTTATAACTCAATGGGCAAGAATAAATTAGCAAGATTCGCAGAAAACAAAACATTACCAAATGTAATCCAACCAACAAGAGAAGATGCTTTAAACGGTTTCGAACTTAAGGGAAAATGGAGAGAAAACTTCTTTAAAAATAACAATCCAATTGTATTGGAATTAGGTTGTGGAAAAGGAGAATATTCTGTAGGGCTTGCCAAAACATTTCCTGAAAAAAACTTTATCGGAGTTGATATTAAAGGCGCAAGATTTTGGTTTGGTGCTAAAGAAGCTGTAGATAGTAATATGACTAATGTGGCTTTTCTGAGAACACAAATTGAACTTGTAGATTATTTCTTTGCTGAAAATGAGGTAGATGAAATATGGATTACTTTCCCGGATCCACAGATCAAATACAGAAGAACAAAGCACAGATTGACTCACCCTGATTTCTTAAACCGATACAAAAAGTTTCTGAAGCCTGGCGGTATTATTCATTTAAAAACTGATTCAGAATTTTTACATGGATATACACTGGGATATCTGCAGGGGGCTGGCTATGAAATCATTAGTGCCCATCATGATATCTACGGAGCACCAGAATATGACCCTGATACGGAGCACCTTAGAGACATTAAAACCTATTATGAAGAACTTTTCTCAGCGAAAGGAAAAACAATTACTTACATTAAATTCCGGATAAGCTGATGAAGTAAAATAACAATTGATGAAAAAAAAACTTTTCCCTGTTTTCTTTTTATTCTTCACATTTTTGTTCCCCAACTCAATATCTGCTCAGAAAAAAGGAGGTAATGACATCCTGAAAAGCATTGATATTAAAGAAATTGAAGAGTATATTAAGAACACCCATCCTGATGATCCAAAGAAAAGCGTGCTAAAACCTAAGCTTATCGCTTTAAAAAACGCAGAATGGACAAAAGGAGTCCGTACAGCCAAGCCGATGGAAGCAAGGCCTATTATCTCCGATATTCCTAAAAGTATCATGAGAAACCCTCATTCAGATGATGCTGAGGAGTTTAAAAAGCTCATCGCTGAAACCTCTGCTGAGCACAAAGAAAAAACGGTGAAACTTCTGAATGCAATGTTCAATGAAGATATTACCCGCAAGGAAGCAATACTCTTATTCAAAAATAATTCAGACTGCAATATTGTACTGAGGATTGAAGGAAAAGATTATTACAATCTTGCCGTTCCCGCTCACGGAGAAAATTTCATTGTGATCAATAAGGGTTCATATATGCTCAACAGCAATATCTGCGATATGAAATACATCTCCCAGAAAGACATTAAAAAAAGTATATTTGTAACGATTGATAATCCAAGACTCCTTGACACAGAAGCAAAACCCTCCAAAAAGGAACCTGCCAAAGTAAAGAAGTCTTCGAAAAAAAGAAAAACCAAAAAGTAAACTAGTATGAAAAGACTATTAGTTTTTGCCGGGATTTCAATGATCCTTGCCAGCTGTAATGTAAATTATGGCAGTTATCCGGTAAGAACCTCCTACCCTTCCTCTACCAGTAATTCAGGTAACGGAGCCAATACGGAAAGAGAATATAACGAACTTATAAAGACCTATAAACCGGAAACAGCAGACGTTCTTAATGATCTTCTTAACAATGATGATCCGAAAAATCCCAGAACCTCCATTTCAGTAGAAAACAAATCTCCATGCAACATGGTACTTACGGTAAGCGGAAATAATTTCTTCAAGAAAATCCCTATCGGCTCTGGAAAAGTAGGATATACAATGGTTCCTAAAAATCAAAACTACAGATTATCCGGACTTATTTGTAACTCGACCTATCAGTCTACAAAGTTTGTCACAACCTCATATTCTATAAAGCTTTCAAACTAAAATATGACCCACAGATTTCTGTGGGTTTTTATTTTTAATGTTCTTTCTTATTCTAAACCAACTAAAAACGTTAAAGTCGTCTGAACAGACTCATTTCATCGCTTTAAAAGCGATCACAAAATCCCATTATTAAAAGTTTAAACGAAGTAAAATAAAAAATATCTCATTGTAAATCATACACATAAAAATATTTCCATATATTTAGAAATATAATTGCGGTATCCGAAAAGCATATAGAGTAGGAAAAAAGCTAAAACTAAAACCATGAAAAATTTAAAAAAAGTCTCAAGAAGTGAGCTAAGAACCATCAAAGGAGGATACAGAAGTTGTATAGACGGCTGTAATATAGAAATGGGAGAAATGTGCTGCAGCGGCGTATGCAGAATTGGAGTCGTTGTACCAACAACAGATCCTGATTTCCCTGAATTAACGGTATGCCCTAAAAAACCTTAGTTATAAACAACAAAAAAACGCTGGATCGAAATCCAGCGTTTTTCCTATAGTAAAGAAAATCTTTAATTATTCTGCATCGAAGTCAGCATCTTTATCAGCAGATACTACTTCTCCTTCTTCTTTAGATTTTTCTTTATCAGCTTTTCTTTGAGACTGACCTTCTTTGATAGATTCTGAAACAATGCTCAAGATCATATCGATAGATTTAGAAGCATCATCGTTTCCTGGGATAACGAAATCAACTTTTCTAGGGTCAGAGTTTGTATCAACAATACCGAAAACTGGAATACCTAATTTCTTAGCTTCAGTTACAGCGATGTGTTCTCTCAAGATATCTACAACGAAGATTGCAGAAGGAAGACGAACCATGTCAGAGATAGAACCTAAGTTCTTTTCTAAGTTAGCTCTTTGTCTGTCAACTTGTAATCTTTCTTTTTTAGATAAAGTTTCGAACGTACCGTCTTTTTTCATTTTGTCGATAGCATTCATCTTCTTTACAGCCTTTCTGATAGTAACGAAATTCGTTAACATACCTCCTGGCCATCTTTCTGTAATATAAGGCATATTAAGTTCAGAAGCGTGTTTTGCAACAACTTCTTTCGCTTGCTTCTTAGTAGCTACGAAAAGAACTTTTTTACCTGCAGAAGTTAATTTTTCTAAAGCGCTGCAAGCTTCATCTAATTTAACTGCTGTTTTATGTAAGTCTACAATGTGAATACCGTTTTTCTCCATAAAAATGTATGGAGCCATATTTGGGTTCCACTTTCTAGTCATGTGACCGAAGTGTACGCCAGCCTCTAAAAGGTCTTTTACATTTGCTTTTGCCATGTTTTCTGTTTTTGTTAGTTTACTTTCCGTCTTTTAAACAATCAACAACTTCTTTAGATGGGAGAAGCGTTTGGATGCTAAACGTAACGGGCAATTTTTTTGTTTAGATAAAATAGAACCAAGAACCATGAGCCAAGATCTGAGAGCAAAGTCTTGAATCTTGTGTATGATATCCTGAATCCCGAAATTAACGTTTTGAGAATTGGAATCTCTTTCTTGCTTTTTTCTGACCTGGCTTCTTTCTTTCCACCATTCTTGCGTCTCTTGTAAGTAAACCAGCTGGTTTCAATGCTAATCTGAATTCAGCGTTGATTTCGCATAAAGCTCTTGAAATACCCAATCTGATAGCCTCTGCCTGACCTGTATTACCACCACCGAATACGTTTACGGTAACGTCATACTGGCCAACAGTCTCAGAAAGGATAAACGGTTGGTTCAATTTATAAACCATCACGTCTGTAGAGAAATATTCTTTAGCATCTTTACCGTTTACTGTAATAACACCAGAACCTGGTCTTACATAAACTCTTGCTACAGAAGTTTTTCTTCTTCCGATTTTGTGAACTATAGACATAATTAATTATTTAAATTCGTTAACATTAATTGTTTTAGGCTGTTGAGCTTCATGTTTGTGCTCAGTTCCTTCATATAAATAAAGGTTCTTAAGGATAGCAGATCCTAATCTGTTTTTAGGCAACATACCTTTTACAGACTTCTCTAATACCTTTAAAGAATCTTTCTTTTGAAGTTCAGCCGCAGTCATAGACTTCTGTCCACCAGGGTATCCTGTATGCCAGATATAAGTCTTATCAGCCCACTTGTTTCCGGAAAGTGTAATTTTCCCAGCATTCAAAACGATAACGTTATCACCACAATCTACGTGAGGTGTAAAGTTCGTTTTGTGCTTACCTCTCAAAATCTTTGCAACCGTAGAAGCTAGTCTACCTAACGGCTGTCCTTCAGCGTCTACCACAACCCATTCTTTATTCGCAGTAGCTTTGTTCGCTGAAACAGTTTTGTAACTTAATGTATTCACACGTTTTAGTTAAAGATTAAACATAATTTACCCCTAAAAGGGTGTGCAAAGGTACACATTATTTTTGTAACCCAAAAACATATTTTATTTTATCTATATAATCATGGTTACACACCCCTATATCAATAGATTTTAACACTATTATAATTTGGCATGCATCTTGTAAAATGTTGTGGCGATGAAAAAAACGCTCAGAAGATTCTAAAAACACAAGTGATACAGCAAAGAGTTCATTCCCTCAACTCTTTCTTTTATTAAATTTACTTTAAAGATTTCCGTAAAAGACATTAATATAATTACAGTTTCGCTGAAATAATTATATTTGTGTCAATCATATTTCATAATCCATGAGCCACGGAAAACTAAGAGATGATAAAACCTGCCTGAACTGCGGACATCAGGTTGATGAAAGATTTTGCCCACACTGCGGACAGGAAAATATTGAAAGCAGACAGCCCTTTCATTTTCTCTTTACTCATTTCATTGAGGATTTCACCCATTATGACGGGCAGTTCTGGAAAACTATGCAGTATCTGTTTACCCGTCCGGGGACACTTACCAAAGAATATCTGGCTGGTAAAAGACAATTGTATGTTGCTCCTGTAAAGCTGTACATATTCATAAGCTTCATTACATTTTTTCTACCCAACATCTTACCTCACGCCAAAGAAGAAACAGAAAGACCAAGCCAGATAAAAAAAGAAACAAAGGCAAAAAAGCCAAAAGAAATTTCACAAGACATTGTAAAAGATTTACAAAAAGAAGGCGTTCTGTCCCATGAAGTAGCAACAAATACTCAAAAGGTGTTGGATACTTTAAAAACTTTGGATACCCTAAAAATTAAAGACACCCGAGAAAAGACTGAACTTTTTGACCGTACGTTCGATACGAAAGAAGAGTCTATTATGAATGCCTATACAATAAAACAGTATGATTCTATACTTGCAAAGGATAAAACAGGGATATATTCATTAGCGAGACCCCTGGCAGAAAAAGCTTTTTCTTTAAAGGAAGAAGGATACAGCAAACATCAGATCTGGGAAAAATATAAAGACAATTTCATTCATACGATTCCTAAAGCGCTCTTTGTATACCTTCCTATATTTGCATTCTTTTTATGGCTATTCCATAACAAGAAAAAATGGTGGTACTTTGACCACGGTATATTTACCCTTCACTATTTCTCTTTCCTTTTATTAGGAATATTAGTATTTATAGTAGGAGAAAAGATAGTAAGCTTTCTTCCGGACAATAATATACTTACCCTGTTATATGTTTTAGCCTGTATAGCACTGGCAGTCTATATGACGATCTATTTCTTTGTAGCACATCACAGGGTATATGAAACAAAAAAAAGAATAAGTATACTCAAAGGTTCCTTATTATTTATTATTAACTATATCGGATTACTTCTGATGTTTATGATACTGATGTACTTAAGCTTTATTATGCTTCATTAATTTCTAAGGGATTTATTCCCTCTGAAACTCGCAAATAAATAATACGCAACGAAAACGGTAGAAAATTTCAGGATAGATGGAATTGCCAATTCAAGATTAAAAATTAAAGCTCCTACAAGAACAAGAATTCCCATTCCTATAAAAGACAGTCCTAATTTCTTAGGTAGTGAAAAATTGGGTGTATCCAAATAATAAGCAAGTCCCCAGGCAGAACCAAAGGCAACAGCATAATAAATATCCAGTCCGATATTCTCTGAACTTAAAAAGAAATAGTTGATCAGGAAGCTAATTACGGTTCCTAATCCAAAGTACATCAAAGCTTTTTGCATGTCTGTAAAAATATTCTGCAAAAGTAGAGAATTTAATTTGAGAATGTAAAGATGAGGAGCTTTGAAAGCGAAGTCACTGCAACTTGTTTTAACTCTGTCGTTTCCCAACTTTCAAAGTATCCTGCTCAAAAAGGGGATATATAATTAAATAAACACAAACAATCAATTGATAATCAAAAGAATAAAATCAAACACATGGTTCTTTTTTTATTGTTATATTTGAAAACTTAGAAACTTTCTAGAATTTTTATGGAAACCCAAAAATATACTCCAACCAACAAGGTAAGAATCGTAACTGCTGCCTCATTATTTGATGGGCATGATGCTGCGATCAATATTATGCGTCGTGTTATTCAGGGAACAGGATGCGAAGTGATCCATTTAGGACACGATAAATCAGCAGAGGAAGTTGTAAATACAGCAATCCAGGAAGATGCCAATGCTATTGCATTAACTTCATATCAGGGAGGTCACACAGAATATTTCAAATATATCTACGACCTGTTGAGAGAAAAAAATTCACCACAGATCAAAATTTTTGGCGGTGGTGGCGGTGTAATCCTTCCGGAAGAGATCAAAGATCTGATGTCTTATGGAATAGACAGAATTTATTCTCCGGATGACGGTCGTGAACTTGGTCTTCAGGGAATGATTGATGATCTTGTGCACAGATCAGATTTTGCGACAGGAAAAGATGTAACTGCAGAAGACCTGGATGCCATCAGTTTTGAAAACTCAACAAGCATCGCCAGTATTATCTCTGCTGTTGAAAACTTCTCAGAAGAAAAACCTGAGCTTGTAAAAGCAATTGACGAAAAGTCTAAAGATTTAACCATTCCAATTATTGGTATTACAGGTACTGGAGGAGCTGGTAAGTCTTCTTTAACAGATGAATTGGTAAGACGTTTCTTACGTTCAAATACTAATAAGAAAATTGCCATTATCTCTATTGACCCTTCAAAAAAGAAAACCGGAGGGGCTTTATTAGGAGACAGAATCCGTATGAACGCGATCAATGATCCTAGAGTGTATATGCGTTCTATGGCAACGAGAGAAAATAACGTTTCCGTTTCTCCATTCATTCATTCTGCTTTGAATGTACTGAAACTGGCTCATCCTGATGTTATCATCCTTGAAACTTCAGGGATCGGGCAGTCTGGTTCAGAAGTATCAGATTTTGCCGATGTTTCTATGTATGTAATGACTCCTGAATATGGAGCGTCTACACAGCTGGAAAAAATCGACATGTTGGACTATGCGGATCTTGTCGCATTAAATAAATCTGACAAAAGAGGGGCTCTTGATGCTCTTCAGGCGGTAAGAAAACAGTTCCAGAGAAACCACCTTTTATGGGAAAGTCCATTAGAAGATATGCCTGTATATGCTACAAAAGCATCTCAGTTTAATGACCACGGAACAACGGAACTCTACAACAGATTGGTTTCTAAAGTAAACGAAAAGTTTGCTGATTTAAAACTAAATACATTCGTAGAACAGGAAATCACAGACGAAGTAACAATTATTCCTCCAAAAAGAGTTCGTTACCTTTCTGAAATTGTTGAAAACAACAAGCAATACGACATCAATATCGAAAAACAGGCTGAGCTGGCCAGAACAATGTATCATATTGAAGGCGTAAAAAAAATAATTTCCAATGAGGTGTTAGAGGCTGAATATCAAAAGGCAGAAAAACATCTTCAACAGGATAATATCGACTTCCTGAAGACATGGGATGATACTAAAAAAGCTTTCCAGGAAGAATTCTACTCTTATTTTGTAAGAGGAAAAGAGATTAAGGTGGAAACTTCTACAGAATCCTTATCTCATTTGAGAATTCCAAAAATTGCATTACCAAAATACAATGACTGGGGTGATCTGATCCAATGGAAAGGACAGGAAAACCTTCCGGGAAGTTTCCCTTATACAGCAGGAATTTATCCGTTCAAGAGAACCGGTGAGGATCCGACAAGAATGTTTGCTGGAGAAGGAGGTCCCGAAAGAACCAACAGAAGATTCCATTATGTTTCTGCAGAAATGCCTGCAAAACGTTTATCCACAGCATTTGACTCGGTAACTTTATATGGTCAGGATCCTGCTTTACCACCGGATATTTATGGTAAAATCGGAAATGCAGGAGTTTCTATTGCAACATTGGATGATGCTAAAAAACTGTATTCCGGATTTGATCTGGTTAATGCACTGACTTCGGTTTCCATGACGATCAACGGTCCTGCACCGATGCTATTGGCTTTCTTTATGAATGCTGCCATTGATCAGAATGTTGAAAAATATATCAAAGAAAACGGTTTAGAAGCTAAAGTAGAGGCTAAACTTAAGGAGAAATTTGACGATAAAGGTTTAGAAAGACCAAAATATAAAGGCGAACTTCCTCCATCCAATAATGGTTTAGGATTACAGCTTTTAGGATTAACGGGTGATGAAGTAATTCCTGCAAATGTATACGCAGAAATTAAAGCTAAAACGATTGCTACCGTTCGTGGTACCGTTCAGGCTGATATCTTAAAAGAAGACCAGGCTCAGAATACGTGTATCTTCTCTACTGAATTTGCCCTTAGACTCATGGGTGACGTTCAGGAATATTTCATCCGAGAGAAAGTAAGAAACTTCTACTCTGTTTCCATTTCAGGATATCATATTGCTGAAGCAGGAGCAAACCCAGTTTCTCAATTGGCATTCACCCTGGCCAACGGTTTCACTTATGTGGAATATTACTTAAGCCGTGGAATGGACATCAATGATTTTGCACCGAACTTATCTTTCTTCTTCTCCAATGGTATCGACCCTGAGTATTCGGTAATCGGACGTGTAGCAAGAAGAATCTGGGCAAAAGCTATGAAATTAAAATACGGAGCTGACGAAAGAAGCCAGATGCTGAAATATCACATTCAAACTTCAGGACGTTCTCTTCACGCTCAGGAAATTGATTTCAATGACATCAGAACAACTCTTCAGGCGCTTTATGCGATCTATGATAACTGTAATTCACTTCACACCAATGCTTATGATGAGGCGATCACGACTCCTACTGAGCAATCTGTAAGAAGAGCGATGGCAATTCAGTTGATCATCAACAAGGAATTAGGACTGGCTAAAAACGAAAATCCGCTTCAGGGATCATTTATCATTGAAGAATTAACGGATCTTGTGGAAGAAGCTGTATATACAGAATTTGACAGAATTACTGAAAGAGGTGGTGTTCTTGGAGCTATGGAAACAATGTATCAGCGTTCAAAAATCCAGGAAGAATCTATGCATTACGAATGGCTGAAGCACACCGGTGAATATCCGATTATCGGGGTAAATACTTTCTTAGGGAAAGATGGCTCACCAACTGTTTTACCAGGAGAAGTTATCCGTTCTACTGAAGAAGAAAAACAATCACAGATTGAATCTCTACACAACTTCCAGCAAGCGAATGACGACAGATCTGAAGAAGCTCTGAAACAACTTCAGCATGCAGCCATCAACCAGCAAAATTTATTTGAAGTAATGATGGATGCTGTAAAATACTGCTCTCTAGGACAAATTACCAACGCTTTATTTGAAGTGGGTGGTAAATACAGAAGAAATATGTAAACCGTAATTGGGCATACATTTTTTATAAATTAAACCTCAAAGAAATTCTTTGAGGTTTTTTTATTTTTAGTGTGAAAAAATCTAAATTTTAGCGGTATCATTATAATGTTTGTTAAAAACCAAAAATAAGCTAACCCAATGATATATATTTGCCATCAAAAAATTTGAATGAGAACATTTATTAAAATTATTTCGGTGTTTGGTCTTTTGGCTGGATTAAGTTCCTGTAAAACGAATCCTACAGATACATCTTACAAAAGCGACATGACTAGAAATGTTGAAGAATTACAAAAAAGAGATCAGACGGAAAAGGAAAAGGTTGATATCACAAGCCCCCAAAACAACTACGGAAAGCCAGCCTCAAAATAGGAAATTTTATAAATCAAACCTCAAAGAAATTCTTTGAGGTTTTTTTGTATTTTTAATTTTAAAAACTAATTAACAATGAAAAAGATAACCATGAACATTAATTTTGAGAAAACCCTGCTCTTAATCCTCATTTGTCTTACATCTGCTTTATGGAGCCAGAAACGTACCGAACCATTTACTATAAGCCTTCCCAGCCACAAAGTAGAGAAGAGCTACTATAAAACGATAACACTTATTGATAAAAGAGAAGATACTACTTCTTTAGGAATTGTACAGCAGGGAATGCTGAATGCCAAAGCTAAAGTGATTCCCACCTCCAGTATATCAAGCCAATTTCAAAGTATCCTGAACAGCATCAATGGAGATGATACCGAAGATGGAACGATGGTTCTGTACCTGAAACAATTATACTTTGCGGAGGTTACTGCCAAACTCAGCGAGCATGGCTACTGCTATTTTCAGGGGTTTCTGTTTTCAAAAAACAGTGATGGAACTTACTCTTTGATGGATCAGACCGATACAGTAATTGATATCAAAGCAACTGATGTTACCACAAAAACACTTGAAAAAGGAAGCGAAATGCTCGTAGATTTCATCAGTAAAAACGCATCTAAAAAGCTAGAAACAACCAATTCTTATACCATTGAACAAGTAAAGAACTTTGATAATACCGCCAAGCAGTCAATCAGTTTTTACAATTCACCTCAACTGAAAGATGGAGTATATAAAAACTATAACTCTTTAAAGAATCAACAGCCGGACCAAGAAATCGCAAATGTCAAATTCTACGGTAATGCTCCAAAAATTGTAAGAATCTATGAAATGGCAGACGGCAAAGAAAAAGAAATCAAAAAAGACAATATCTATGCTATCGTGTATAAAGGAGAACCATACATCTACCTTTCCATAGAAAACCTTTTTACCAAGGCAGTAAAAAGAGATAATGATTATTATTTTATTGGTAAAATAAGGTCGAATCCCAATGCGGGAAGTATGATGCTGACTGGAGCTGCATTCTTTGGTGCCATTGGTGTTCTGATTATGAGCAATCCAGCCTATCCTTTTGAAATGAAGATAGATTACTTCAATGGTGGATTTGTTCCGATCAAAGAAATTCAAAACAAAAATTATTAACCCACAAAATCTCCTTACTTTTGGGAGATTTTTATTTTTAAAATGAAACCAAAAGCTTTATTCAACTGGAGCAGCGGAAAAGATTCTGCGCTTGCTCTTTATAAAATACTACAGGCAGATCAATATGAAATTTCTACTTTGCTTACAAGTATTAATGAAGAATTTCAAAGGATTTCCATGCATGGTGTTCATGTTTCTCTGTTGGAAAAACAGACCGAAAGCCTCGGGATTTCGTTAATTAAAATGGAGCTTCCTAAAGAACCATCAATGGAAGAATACCAGCAAATCATGAGCAAAACAATGGCCGGAATTCAGGCTCAGGGGATTACCCATTCCGTTTTTGGTGATATTTTCCTGGAAGATCTGCGAAAATACAGGGAAGACCAATTAAATGCCATCGGTATGAAGGCTCTATTTCCCCTCTGGAAACAAGATACCTCCAACCTCATCCATGAATTTTTAGAGCTTGGTTTTAAAACCATTGTAACCTGTGTAAACGGAACTTATCTGGATAAAAGCTTTGCAGGACGAATCATTGATCAGAAATTTATAGATGATCTTCCTGAAAATGTAGATCCATGCGGAGAAAACGGTGAGTTTCACACCTTCACTTTTGATGGACCTATTTTCAAAAATCCGGTACACTTTGAAATCGGGGAAACAGTTAAAAAAACTTATCCTAAACCTAAAACCTCTGCTGAAGAAGAAGACGGCGAATATGTTTTCTGGTTTTGTGATCTGCTGTCAAAATAAGCCTGTGGATAAATCTTCACAGGCTTTTCAATAGATTATTGTATTTCAGTAATGATTTCATTCATCAGATCAAATACCTGTCTGATATCGTTTTCACTAGTCATCCAGTTTACAAAAGCAGCTCTTACTCCTTTATGCTGATTATAAAAAGTAGGGGTCATAAAGACTTTTCCTGTATTATTTAGCTTTTCAAGAAATCGTCCTACCGCATCCTGCTTTGCATCATCTTTCAATGTAAAGCAAACTGTGTTCAGTCTTACCGGAGCCAGCAGTTTAAAATCATGACTGTTTTCAATCAGCTGTCCAAACTGTTTCGCCCATGATATATTCTTATCCACAATCTCCTGATACCCCTTTTTACCATAAGCCATAAGAGAGAACCATGCAGGAAGCGCCTTTAATCTTCTTGAGTTTTCAGGAAGGAAATTTAAATAGTTGAAATTATCCAACGGATCTCCCAGATAAGGGGCATTTGAATTCTGAAAAGTTTCTATCTGTAAAATTTTATATTGCTCTTTAATGAAAAATACGGCACTTTCATAAGGTACATTCAGCCATTTGTGACAATCTACTGTGATACTGTCGGCATATTCCCAACCTTCCACAAGATGATGATGGGTTTCTGAACAAGCTGCAAAACCACCAAAAGCGGCATCGATGTGCCACCAGAAATTGTATTTTTCTTTTAATTTGCTGATCGCTTTGAAATCATCAAAATCCACCGTATTTACTGTTCCTCCACTTGAAATCAATATAAATGACTCCCCATCAAGCTTTAGAATATTTTCTTCCAGATCCTTGATATGGATGGCTTCCCGGTTTCCTTCTTCCGTTTTAATCTTAATAATATTGGCGCTTCCCAGTCCTAATAATGACAATGATTTTATAGAAGAAGAGTGAGGAGTCGCTGTGAGTATCTTTACTGTTCCCGAAATGCCTTCTTTCGCAATATCTCTTCCCTGCTCTTTTCCCAGCCATTGACGGCCCACAGCCAAACAGGTAAAATTAGACATTGTAGCTCCTGATACAAAACCACAAAAGAAACTTTCCGGAAGCTTAAGAAGTTTTAGCAAAAGCTGTACGGTTTCCATTTCTATGGTTGCGGAAATATCTCCCTGTCCTTTTACAGACTGGGTATTCTGATCATAAACCGTCGCCAGCCAGTCACCAGCTACCGATGCCGGTGTAGCACCTCCCGTCACAAATCCCCAGTATCGGGGCCCTCCGGAACCCACCATGATCGGTTCAAATTTTTCGTTGAAAATCCGCAAAGCCTCTTCTGCTCCTAATCCTGATTCCGGGAGTTCCTGTTTTTCCAATAGAGTGTTTAGATTGTTATTGATTACCGATGTTGATCTGTCTTCAATAGAGTTCAGATAATCCGTTCCCTGTTCTTTGATGATATTCAGCAGGTATCCGATGTTTGCTGAATCATTTTTCAAGTGTTCATTCATACTTTGTGATACATTTCTATATCAAATGTATTAAAAATACCTGCTAAAGAATTATTAAATTTAATATTAAATTGATCCAAAGCCCGTCCTAGCACGCAATTTGCATCCCTAAATGCTCCTGGATATTTTAGTATCTTTAAGGGTAACAACCATCATATAAAAATACAACACCTGTGATCAAAAATTTAGTATTCCTGACTCTATTCTGTTTTTTATTTTCCTGTACAACAACTGAGGCTCCAAAGGCTTCTCCTGTTGATAAAAAAGCCATTATCGATTCTACTGTTGCCGCTTTTCAGAAAACACTTTTAGAACAACAGATTGATTCTGCTTTCAAAAAGTACCATTTCAATGGAAGTATTGCTGTTTTTAAAGACACCATATCCCTTTACAGAAGAGAAAACGGATATTCTGATTTTAAAAAGAAAACTAAAATTGACAGTAATACCATTTTTGCCATAGGTTCTGTAAGCAAGCAGTTTACCGCTGTTTTGGTATTACTTCAAATGGAACAGGGAAAACTGAACGTGACAGATAAAGTTTCAAAATATTTAAAGGAATTCCAGATCAAAGAATATGAAAACATTACAATTCATCAGCTATTGAACCATACTTCAGGGTTAAATATGGTGGGAGGAAAGCTTATGTTTAAAAGCGGTTCTGACTTCTTCTATTCCAACGACGGATTCAATACCCTTGGAAAGATTGTGGAAAAAGTTTCCGGAAGATCATATGCTGAAAACGTTCAGGAACTTTTTCAAAAAGCAGGAATGAACCATTCTTCAACCGGAGATACTTTTAAAGGAAATAACTTTGCCAGTGCTTATCTCGGTACACCTGCTAGATTTCAGGAAGTTCCCAATATGCCGAAAAGATTAGGCGGACAGGAAATAGGAACTCCGGCTGGTGGAATATTATCCACTATTCAGGATCTTCATTCATGGAACAATGCTTTGTATGGTGGGAAAATTTTAAAACCAGAAACGCAGAAGCTATTCATGGCAAAAAGCGCAGAAAGACGTCATGCAATCTTTGGAAAGATGGGCTACGCTTACGGCATCATGCTTAATATTGGCCAACCCAATTCTTATTTCCACAGCGGTTATATAAAAGGTTCCCCTTCATTAAATATCTATTATCCCGACACCAAAACTTCAGTAATCATCCTTTCTAATATTGCCGATGAAGAAAAGGGAAAAGGAGTTATCTTCAGACCTCATATTGAAGTAAAAAAGATTACAGATCATCTTGAGAACACTCTTACGCAACTAAGATCACAACACTAGTTGAATAACGTGCTATTTATGCGGGTTTAAGGAATTCCTGCATTTTCACTAAATTCTTTTTGTGTTCCATAAAATTGAATACAGCAAAAACAAGTGCCGTCTGCAATATGAAAGGGAAGATCAATGTAATTAAGGTCAGAGCAACTTCAGAATGATTGTGTTCTCTGAAAAACTGATAAGCATAAGTCCCGTTCTTCATTACAATCTGTACCATTGAAGAAGCACAAACAACCAATAATCCTATATTCTGCTGATACATTGTATAAAGGCTTTTTTCCTTGTATTTGAAATCTGCTTTCAGGTATTTCCAGATCTTATAATTAAAAACCAATATCAATACTGATCCCAATAAAAATGATCCGTTAAGCAGTTTAAAAAATATATTATAAACTTCCTGGTTTTGTGCTGTAAAAATCAGCAATAAATTAATTCCTAAAGCCAGCAATCCTATTATTAAAGATTTTCTGAAAAGTCCGGCATATTTTTCCTGTATAATCTTTTTGGCAATCAAAGGGATTGTCGTTGGATAGAATAGCAGATAGTTAACTAATTTAAATTCTCCACTCCAGGATTCTTTTATCTGTAAGAAAGCTTCCTCGAAACTGATATTCTCTTTATACTGAAGATCTGAAATCTGGCTGATCATATGGTCTCTGATTTCTACCAGAATATCCAATGAGAGCTGTTGAGCTACCAGATAATCTGTAATTTTATTTTCCTGTTCCTCCGTTATCATAAATTGAATATGGTTTGTAGGTTTAATAAGTAGCTTTTCATCTCAGTCTCTTTTTCTTCCTGTTTTTTTTTCCCTTTTTCAGTCAGCAGATAATATTTACGGTCTCTTCCGTTGATTTTCTGAATTTCAGAAATAATCATTCCGTCACCCTCCAGTTTGTGCAATAATGGATAAAGTGCTCCTTCCGTCATTTCAAGCTCACCTTCCGTGAGTTCTTTTGCCCTTTGAGTAATCTGATATCCGTACATTTTGATTTCTTTTGAAAGAAGCTTCAAAATAATATTCTGCAGGGTACCTTTATAAAGACTATTCTTTTTCATAGAATGATTTATACATTGCAAACATATGCATAATTTTCTTATGTATATAAATTTAATGTAAAAACTTTTAATTTGTCTTATGAAAAAAATGTACTTCATAGCCATTTATCCTCCTCAGGAGATTATTGAAGAAATAAAAGCCTTTAAAAGAGATCTGGTAATGAATTATGCCAATTCCAAGGCTTTGAAAAATGAAGCCCATATTACACTATTCCCTCCCTTTTCCAGAGAAATTGAAATGGAGGACGATATTCATATTGCTTTTCAGAAGATCAATACGGAAATCAACCCTTTTGAAGTAGAACTGGATGGCTTTGGAAGCTTTCCTAATCCTAAAAATCCTGTACTCTATATTCAGCCAAAAGCAAATATTCATTTAACTGAGCTTTATCATAGGGTAAAAGAGTATTTTAATTTTGTCCCTTATTCTTTTAGCCCACATATGACTGTAGGCTACAGAGATCTGAGTTGGGAAAATTATCTTAAAGCCTGGGAAAAATATGAAACAAAGGATTATAAAACTAAATTCTTAGTTGATAAAATAATACTTCTCCGCCACGATGGACAATGGGTGCCTATAGCAGAAAAAAAACTGGAAAAATAAAACCGGCTGCAGGAGCCGGTTAAGTTCAAATTTATTCTTTTATGATTTTCTGAGAGAGAATCAGATTTTTGTTTTCTTTTACATTCAGCAGATAAGTACCTGCCGGAAAGTTTTTAATATCAATTCTTATCCCGGCATCTTTGAATTCAAATCTGGATGGAATCAATTTTCCAGAAGTATCATAGATTTCTATTTTTACATCTTTTGAAAAATCCTGTTTCCCTTTAATGAAAAATTCACCATCTGTAGGATTCGGATAAATACTGAAACGTCTTTCTTCAGCTTTTACTTCTGAAAGTTTAAGAGTTGATTTACTCAGAGTCCAGGAAACATTGGTAACATGAAGGGTGCTGTGATTATCAACTTTTAAAAGCGGGTTATTATCTACGACCGAAAATGTCAAAGTATTATTTCCATTGTTAAGTTGTCCGGGAGTAATGGTAACACTATTTCCTGTAGCCCCCAAAGCTGTTCCATTTAATGTCCAGGTGTTGACCAATGTATTAGGAATAGGAAGAATTTCAGTGACCGTGAAAGTAACATTTGATGTGGCATCTACTGAAGTGTTATTTGCCGGTGTATAGGAATCTACAGGAGACACTAAACTATGGATTTTTTCGATAATTGCTTCTTTGCATACGGAGCAAAACTGCTGGTTAAGATATCTCATCTCACAACTCTGATGCGGACGGAACCAGGTTGGGCTTTCAGCATGAGCATAGACACCTACCCCGTTTAATCCTATCCAATTTTTCCATTTGATCGTCGCAGGATTGGAGTTTTGGGTTTTATTTGCGGATTCCAATGTACCTGAAAACCAATATTCATCAGCTAATTTACCAAAGGAATGTCCTAGCTCATGTACCACAATTTCATTAGAAGAACCATTTAAGGAAGCAAAGGCATAGGTACCTCCACAACCTCCGTATTCCGTAGAATTACCCAATACATAGGTGATATCATAATCCGGGATATTGGCCGCCAAAACCTGCCCTACCTTATTGGTTGTATTACTGTATATACATCTGTGAACTCCAACATCGAAGGTAGAACCAAGATAGTTATTGGGATTGGTTACAGGAATTACGGGTTCAGTAACATCTGTGGCAGTTCCCGGGTGCTTCACTCCTGATTCTGTAGAAATAACTTTTACCGCATAGGCATTAAAGTAATTTTTATATTCTGTATAGGGACTTTTTGTAAAAAGATAGTTGACTGTATTCTGAGCTGATGTCGTGAAAGCAGCCTGCTGAGCAGCGGTAAAGCCGTCTCCTAAAACAGCAATCACTAC
The DNA here is from genome assembly GCF_019317325.1 of Chryseobacterium sp. D764. NCBI lineage: Bacteria > Pseudomonadati > Bacteroidota > Flavobacteriia > Flavobacteriales > Weeksellaceae > Chryseobacterium > Chryseobacterium sp. D764. The sequence continues at coordinate 2,795,240 of NZ_CP079219.1, forward strand.
CCGCTTACTGTTGTCTCCGTTCTGTAAAAGAGGAACAGTCTCAAATGACTGGGCAAAACAGCTGCTTCCTATTAAAAGGGATAATAAAACTTTTTCCATAATTATAGTTTTTGTGTGAATAATAGTTGTGCTCCATCATCAGTTGCCTTTTCAATCTTTATAGTCTGAACATTTTCAGAATAGGAAAAACGGGCACTGAATTCCGCGCTTTGAAGGGAAGCTTTATGTCGGGAAATACCTTCTTTTTCATACACTTCCAATTCAGGATTAAAAGGATCTTTTACAAGCTGTTTGGCAACTTCTTTCCCACCAGACTCTGTTAATGTGATGATAAGATCTCCCTTATCCACTCCATTTCTTTCAAAATAAGGGGTGTGTTTCAACCTGCCATCTGTAATTTTAGAACTTTGCAGGGTAATTTTTGCATTTCCTGATTGATCTTTATCTGCCTTGAAAAACAAATAAATAATCCTATCGCCTTTTCTTGCCACAGTTTCTGAAAGCGATTGCCTTTTTTGAGTTAATCCATTTTCTTTCTGAAAGCTGCAGAACAGAAAAACAGGAACAATGAGTACATTAAATACATTTTTCATAATCATTTTTGTTTAAAGTTACTAAAGTTTTAAATATGAACGAAAATCATTGCAAATACTTTTTTCAGCTTAAAACACAGAAAGTCCTATCTTTGGGGCAATGATTTCAGAGAAAATAATTTTAGGTATTGACCCGGGAACAGCTGTGATGGGGTTTGGCATTATCTCCGTAAAAAAAGGAAAAATGGAGATGGTTTCTATCCATGAACTGATCTTAAAAAAATATCCCAACCACGAAACAAAGCTCAAATATATTTTTGAAAGAACGCTGTCTCTCATCGATGAGTTTCATCCTGATGAAGTTGCTCTTGAAGCTCCTTTCTTTGGAAAAAACGTACAGAGTATGCTTAAACTTGGCCGTGCACAGGGAGTTGCCATGGCTGCCAGCCTTTACAGAAATATCCCTATCACCGAATATTCTCCGAAAAAAATTAAAATGGCCATCACCGGAAACGGAAACGCCAGTAAAGAACAGGTGGCAGGGATGCTTCAGAATCTTCTTAATTTAAAAGAATTCCCTACCAAATACCTGGATGCCTCTGACGGGCTTGCCGTTGCCGTATGTCATCATTTTAATTCCGGAACAATAGCAGATACCAAATCATATTCCGGATGGGATAGTTTTTTGAAACAGAATCCTGATAGATTGAAGTGATCTTGATCTTCTCCTTGAAAATTTCAAAAAAGTAAATTTAATCGTCTTAAAAACAGTTTTTTACGAAAACACATTCAATTACTTGGTAAAACATAATACTATCTTTTACATTGGTATGATTTTTAGTATTACCTTTGTATAAATTTTCAGTTATGAAAACAAACCAACAAACTATAAATCAAGGGACTCATAAAATAAACTGGTTCCAAAAGTTTCTGATGGTGTGTTCCGGCGGGAACATCCATATCTTAAGAAAGACTCCGAGTGAATGGAATAAATTTTCAGGGATTGGAGGGATTGTACTTTTCACTGCAGTATTTGCCACTTTATCTGCAGGCTACGCGATGTATACCGTTTTTGACAACATTTGGGCAGCTGTAGGATTTGGAATTCTTTGGGGATTGATGATTTTTAATCTTGACCGTTATATCGTTTCTTCCATTAAAAAAACAGGAACATGGTGGAATCAGATTCTGATGGCTATTCCCCGTCTTATCCTAGCCACATTTTTAGGGATTATTATTTCTAAACCATTAGAGCTTAAAATTTTTGAGAAAGAGGTAAATAAACAGTTGAATACCATCATTCAAAGGAATAAAAAGCAGCTTCAGGGTGAAATGAATGGAAGGATTCTTCAACAGAGCGGCCCTTTTGAAACCGAAAAACAGCAGATTTCAGGAAAAATAGCACAGTATCAGAAATCCTATGATTCTGCTTCAGTAGAACTTGAAAAAGAAATTCTGGGAAAACAATCGGGTCTAACCAGTGGAAAAGAGGGTTACGGACCGAATGCTAAACGTAAACAGGAATTAAAAGAGCAACGCAGACAGGATCTTGAGAATTATCAAAAACAAGCTGCTCCCAGACTGGAATATTTAGACAAAGAAATATCCAAGGTATATACGAATCTGGAAACAGAAAGAAAATCTACAGAGACTTTTGAGGACAAATTCAATGGGTTTGCAGCAAGACTTCAGGCACTGGATGAACTGGGTAAGAATTCAGCGATTATAGGATTGGCAGCAGCTTTTATTATGGGACTGTTCATCTGTCTTGAAATCTCTCCGGTTCTGGTAAAATTAATTTCTCATATAGGGCCTTACGATTATCTTTTAGAAAAAACAGAAAATGATTTCAGGTTGTATTCCAAAGAGAAAATTGAAAAAGGAAACGCTCTGACAGATTTCAGAATTGAAGATTTTAAGGATAATCTGAAAAATTAATGATCATCTGCATTGGCAATTTAAACATTAGAGAAAAAATCTATAAAAAATTAATATTTCATTAATAAAATCTACCTTTCGTTAAATTAATGAAAGGTTTTTATTTTTATCATTGATTATATGTGAAATATTTTCTAATTTTATATTACTTAAAATCTTGTCATCATGAAAAATTTATTTCTTGTATGTACACTGCTGATCTGCGGTGCATTTGCCCCTGCTTTAAAAGCTCAGGCATCAGAACCATTTTTAGGGCAAATAGCCTTTGTACCTTATAATTTTGCACCAAAATACTGGGCAGAATGTAATGGGCAGATCCTGCCTATCGCTCAAAATCAAGCACTTTTTTCATTGTTAGGAACTACTTATGGAGGAAATGGAACAACCACATTTGCTTTACCCGATATGAGGGGAAGAGTTCTTGTTCATAACGGACAGGCTCCTGGAGGGCCAACAAGCTACACTATGGGAGAAACCGGCGGAACTGAAAGTGTAACATTATTGATAACACAAATGCCAGCTCACAATCATACTGTAAATGCCGTAACAGCGGAGGGAAATCAAAATTCACCAACAAATAATCTTCCGGCAGACACCAAAATTCTCGATAAAGAATATTCCGACGCAGCGGCCAATACTACGATGAAAAGCACAATGGTAGGAAACACAGGAGGAAGCCAGCCTCATGAAAACAGACCTCCCTTTATCACGCTGAAATGCATCATTGCATTGGCCGGAGTTTTCCCATCACAAAATTAACGGTTATGAAAATTCTTTACTTATTATGTCTGCTCGCCGGAAGCTCAGCTTTTGCACAGACCATAACGTTTAATGGATGTCCTAATCTGTTTAGCAGCCCGCCGAATACATATACTTTTAACAAAACCGGAGTAGATGCTTTTAACAAAAATATTTATATGACGACCCCTATTGACGGCGGACAAGATTGTGATGGATTAGGCACCTGTGAATTTAAAATCCAATGGAACAACACCCTTACAAGATGGGAATTTCTTGGTGATGAAGGCAATGGAACTTTTACGACTCCTTATTTGATCTATTATAATTCAACAGGAAACAATTCTGTTCCGATACCACCAGGCAACAGCGTCGGAACCTGGGTTGAAAATACAGTAATGACTAACGGACAATGTGGCGGAAACCTTACTGCGGTAAATTCCACCATGACGGGTGACGTACAGACCACAACATTGGGAACTTCAGATCTTTCTCAACATAAAATCCAGATCTTCCCGAACCCTGTGACAGATTTCATTCGTATTTCCGGCATTGATGACGGATTATCTATCCAAATTTATAATATGGACGGACGACTTGTAAAAACTGAAATGTTTGATTCAAAAATTGATGTCTCACAACTTATTCCAGGTGGTTATATATTAAAAATAAATACCAGGAATTTCCAAACTCATCAATTTAAATTCGTGAAAAAATAAACTACTATTTTACAGGAACACATCTTTGAAGCTTTCGGAATTACCGGAAGCTTTTTATTTTTGATGATAAGGAACATTTATTGTATGAACTGTAGCATGCCTTCAAGTGTTGTACATCATTTCATCTATTTCCCGGATACTGAAATATTGAGGATTATATATCAGTCAGGAGCGGTTTATGACTATTTTAAAGTACCCTCTGATATCATAGAAAAGTTCGGAAAGGCAAAATCTAAAGGACAGTTCCTGAACAAAGTCATAAAGCCCAGATTTAAATACATTAGAATTGAATAAAAAAATGTCCCCATTGAAATGGAGACATTTATATTATTTTAAAATTTGATCAATTTATTTGATGATCAATTTTGAAGTTTTAGAGTCTTTTCCGTTAGAAACCTGAATCATATATACTCCTTTTCCTAACTGCTGATCTACTTTGAAAATACCATTTCCTTCTTCAGTTGCAGACGGGCTTGCTACCAATCTTCCTGCCATATCAGAAATAGAAACTTTCAGGTTTTTACCATTTTTAGCTTTAATGAAGATTTTATCTCCGGTTGCTACCGGGTTAGGATACACTGTCAAATCACTATTATCAGCTTTCACTTCGTTTGTTCCTAAGTTAGTAACAAATTTCACTGTATAATCTTCAACCTGTCCGTACATTAATTGTCCACAAGGGGTCATGCTAGGATTCTCATCATCTACAAGAACTCTCATTCTTAATGGAGTATTCAATACCGTTGAAGCTGGAGCTGTAATTGTAGTACTGTAAGTACCTATTTCTGTAGCTGGATCTGCTATAATATTATCAGCAGAAGCTACAAGTTCAGAAGCTTCAAACGTTCCATTATTATTATAGTCAATCCAAACTCTTATTTCATTATTTGAACCTGATACATTTACCTGAAGGTTATGTGTTCCCGTTGATGAAAGTTCAGTTGATGTAGCTTTCAGGCAGCTTGCTCCTGTATAGTCTTCATAAAAACTAGCATTATTATGCCAATATCCAGTAGTTGCATTATTAATACTTCCCAGTTTTACAAGAGTTGGTCCTACAAAATAATCATCTGCTGTAGTAATACCTGCGGGATTACATGTTGCAGCAATAGGCGTTCCAATCGCAGCAGCAGTAGATGGAGCTGTTCCTCCTAATGAAGAACTCAAAGATCCTCTCATTAAAAAGAAGTAAAGAGCAGCCCTGTCATGCTGTCCATTGGTAAACTTAAATGCTATTGGATTGGTATAATTCATCATGTTATACTGTACTCCCTGATAGTTTGCTCCTGTACAATAATTCATATCATTGTTAGTAGGTGCAGGATCATTCAGTAAGCTTCTTGATCTTTCTGTATCACATACCTGATCATCATCTTTATTACAATCATTATAAGTCATCGCCGGGCAGTAGGTAGTAGAAGTAGTACCTTGTGGCGGTTGAGCGTTAGCATTACCAAATGTATGAAGTAATCCCATACTATGTCCAAATTCGTGTGCTAATGTAATATCATCCTGTAAAGTAACTACAAAAGATTTCATAAACGATTCGTAGTTATCATCAGAATTTTGAGGCAGACCTGCCCATCCCATAATACCATATGTTCCACCACCATCTACTTTATTCATAATATAAATATTAAAGTAAGATGCCTCAGACCAGTGCGGAGCAATTGATTTAATCTGATCTGTAGTAACACCATTTGTACCACTACGTTTCACCCCATAAGTATCATATCCTGTAAGAGCTCCCCCGTTATATCTAACAATACCTGTAGTAGCATTACAGTTAGGATCCCTTTTAGCCAACACCAATTTAATCGGCATTGTAGCTGCAGTACCAAAATCTGCGGGAATTCCCTGAGCCCACTGATAAGTACCTGCATACATTTGATTGCAATGATCCAACCACGCCTGAATTTGTGCATCACTCTTATTATAAGTAGTTCCAATAGCAGCTCCTGTAGGTGCTATTACGTGTACTACAACAGGAATTTCATAAACTCCATTTACAATTTTGTATGCACTTCCACCTTTAGCAGTAGTATTTTGATTACTGCTAATAATTTTGTTACGCATATTGCGAACCATTTCATCAATTTCCGCATTCTGTTTCTGGTGTACTCTCTGTTCATTATCAAAGTCACACCATTCTTTTTTTTGCTGTGCTGATATTGAAAGGGATAGTAGCAATGCCCCACAAAGGATAGTTTTCTTCATTACAATAATTTAAAAAAATTAAACAAGTTGAAAATTCATTAATTTCACATATCAATCAACAATATTTATCATCAAAACCAATGTAAAATTTTAAATTTCACTTCAGTTAGTAGAAAAAAGTTCATTATTGTTACATTTTTAAACCAAAATAAAATTAACATCACTTCAAACTACTATCACTTTATTTAAATTTTCCTTAAAAAAAATACACAGAATAAAGAGAAATATATAATTTTAAAAACCAAACATATAAAAGCAAATTACTATTAATCAATAAGTTAAAATACAAATACAAAATAAAAAAACCGCACTAATTGTGCGGTTTTTAATATATAAATTCAATTATAATTTTATAAAGAATAATTCGGAGCCTCCTGTGTAATAATTACATCATGAGGGTGGGATTCTTTCAATCCGCTTCCTGTAATCATTACCAGTTTAGAATCTCTTTGCAGTGTTTCAATATCCTTAGATCCACAGTATCCCATACCGGCTCTTAGACCTCCTGTCAACTGGAAAATTACATCTTCCAATTTTCCTTTATGCGGAACCCTTCCTTCGATTCCTTCCGGAACGAATTTTTTAGCTTCACTTTGGAAATATCTCTCTTTGCCTCCTCTCTTCATAGCAGAAAGACTTCCCATACCTTGGTAAGACTTGAATTTTCTTCCCTGGAAAATAATTTCTTCCCCTGGTGCTTCATCTGTACCCGCTAAAAGAGAACCAAGCATTACTGCTCCTGCTCCACTTGCAATCGCTTTAACAATATCTCCTGAAAGTTTGATTCCACCATCAGCAATTACCGTTACATTTTGTGACTTAGCATATTCGTAAACGTTATAGATCGCAGATAACTGAGGAACCCCTACTCCTGCAACTACTCTTGTTGTACAGATAGAACCCGGGCCTACTCCAACTTTCAGTACGTTAGCTCCAGCTTTAATAAGGTCTTTAGCAGCTTCTGCAGTTACAATATTTCCACCTACAACATCAAGGTTTGGATATGCTTTTCTGATTTCTGAGATTTTATCTAAAACTCCTTTAGAATGACCGTGAGCTGAATCAATTGCTACAATATCAACTCCTGCCTGTACCAAAGCCTCAATTCTTGCCAATGTATCTTCTCCTACTCCTACTCCTGCTCCTACGATAAGACGACCATTCTGGTCTTTATTAGCGTTTGGATATTCCAATTGATTATCAATATCCTTGATCGTGATTAATCCTACAAGCTTATTATCTTTATCTACAATAGGAAGTTTTTCAACTCTGTTTTTAAGAAGGATTTCTTTTGCCTTTTCAAGGTTGGTATCTTTGTCTGAAGTGATCAGATTTTCTTTGGTCATGATCTCTTCCACTTTCATATCAAGGTTTTCCTGATATTTTACATCTCTGTTGGTAATAATTCCGATCAGAACATTATTAGGATCTACCACCGGAAGACCGGAAATCTTATATCTTGACATAAGATCTCTAGCTTCACCTAAAGTATGATCTTTAGATAATGTAACCGGATCTGAGATCATTCCGTTTTCGGAACGCTTTACACGGTTTACCTGAGCTGCCTGCTCATCGATCGTCATGTTTTTGTGGATAAAACCTAATCCTCCAACTCTTGCTAAAGCAATAGCCAGATCAGCTTCAGTAACAGTGTCCATCGCAGCGGAAACTATCGGAACATTCAGCGTGATTTTGTCGGTAAGTCTTGATTTTAATGAAACCTGGTTAGGTAAAACTTCTGAATAAGAAGGGACTAGAAGAACGTCATCGAAAGTGATGGCTGTCTCTACAATTTTGTTATGAATAGACATCTTTACTTTCTTTGCAAAATTAGGTTATTTTAGTGAGATATGAAAATCCTTTTTAATAGTTTAAATAAAATTTAATAATCAATAACTTAAATCGAAAAAACCGTTCTTTTATCAGAACGGTTACGGTACAAAATAATTGAATATGTAGAAACTACTTGTTAAATCTGATTAAACTGGTTGTTAAAAGGCTTACTTGACCTGGTTTTCATTTTCACCTAAATTATTTTTATGGATGTATAATGTATTAGTTTTTCCAGGCTGCGAAAGTTTTGAGATTAGTGCAAGGATTATTTAGCAGAAACTGAATTAATCATTTTTGAAATATCATCAGGAGTAAAGTTCCCTTTCACATCCACAAAAACCATATCCTGGCTATTGGAACCTACAGTGATCAGCATATTTTTAATAGCTTCTCCGTCTTGTTTTACCTTTATATTGACATTATCTCCATCGTGCTTAATGGTAGCCCATTCTTCGTAGTGATTATCACTCAAATATTGGCTATAATCATTCAGCATTTCCTTACTCCCGTTTGTTACGGTAAGAACTTTTATTTTTGAAGCTTTCTTTACCAGGTTGACTGTTTCCTCACTTTCTCCTTCTTCCCTTAACGCTTTCTTAATATACGATTTAGCAAGAGCCATAGGTACATTAATACTTGCAAACCGCGCTCCTTTGAAATCATATTTTGAATTTTGAAAAAAATCGATATTCGGCTTTTCTGATACAATACACGACTGAAGCATACCTATTGTCAGAATAGCTAGGAAAATGTTTTTAAGAGTCTTCATAGTTTAGTTTTTTATTTGATTTGTCTGAAACTTCCTCCTGAAATTTTATCTACTTTGGCATCCAGTTCAGGGTTTCCTCTCAATTTTACTGCCGCTCCAGATGAAACACTTACTTTCAGCTTATCTGTTACCAGTAAGGAAAGACTTGCTCCTGAAGTAGATTCTACCACTGCTGTAGTGATCTTAAGATCATCTGCTTTACAAGAGGCTCCACTGCTGATATCAATTACGGCAGAGGCTACCTCTCCGGATATGCTAACACTTGCGCCACTGGAAGTATCCAATGCAAGCTTTGGCGTTTTAATATCAACATCCAGTACAGATCCTGAGCTTACCTGCACTGCTGTAGCATCTTTTACATTGAATGTTCCTTTAATAATAGAACCAGAATCTGCTTCAATTGCCAAACTGTTTTCTGTAACCGGATTCACAGCTGTAAAGACACTTCCTGATGATGTTTTTATAGCGTTAATACTAGGTGCAGAAACATTAACATTAAGATTTTTAAATCTCAGGTTCCGAACTCCTTTATTGTCAACATATATTTTTAAAACTCCGTTTTCCACCTTTGTGATCACATATTGAAGCTTATCAGCATCCGCAATAACTTTTACACTTTTTGTATTTTCCTGTTTATAGGTAACATTTACTCCTACGCTGGCATCTATCTTGGAAAATTCACCCACATTTCTGTTATCTCCATTCAGGTAAGACGATGTATTACCCGAAGTAAGATCATTTCTCACGGAAGTTGTTACAGAAGAAGTGGTTGTTTCGCCGGAATTAATAATCTTGTTAACATCAGATAATTTCATTTTTCCATTAAGGATAAAAATAATATTTTCTTCTTTAGAATCAACATTGAACACCAAATTTTCAAGATAGTTATCTTTCTCATCTTCAGCCAGAAATTTCATAGAAGTTCCATCGCTGCTCATAGACATCAGCTCGTTGAAGTTTAATGATTTTAAGGCATCATTTATTCTCGCCGTTTTATCCTCGTTCATTTTTATATTGGCAAGATTCTCATCTTTTAAACGATCTGGGAAGGTAATTTTAGGAATAATTAAAATTTTAAGCCCATCCACATCGTTCAAAATCGGTTTTATTTTTCCGACATAGGCATCATCAACATCAATGGTATTCAATAGCTTGAACATCGGTTTTTTAATATTGATAGAGGTCACTCTACCCTTTTTTTCAAAATCCTGAAAAAGCTTGTCTAATTTCTCAGTCTGTGCAGAATAAGTTGCAAAGCTGCTTAGCATTACGGCTATTATAAAAAATATTTTTTTCATGGGATTGTTCTGATTTTTAGTATTCGCTGTCAAGATTTTCATTTTTTTGAGAAGATGCTACTGTTTTTTTAAACTCAGTTCCTAATTTCATAAAGGAATATTTAGCAACATCTATGGCTTCTTTTTCACTGCTGATTCTTTTGCCGTTTACAATTACATAGGAGTCATTGTATGCTGTAGCAGAATCATTTAAACTTTTACTGTTTGAGGAATTACTTACGTATCTGGGTCTTGTTTCCTTTTTAAGTCTTCCTCTTTTTGGAAGGATTTCATCCATTACATCTTTTTCCGCTACCTGGTTATCCTGAAAAACAGAATCTTTTTTCACACCGGAAATAGAATCTGTATGATTTATGGCAACCTGTTCCTGGTGATCACTGTTTTCTTCAATGAATCCGGACTTCTGCTTTAAGATTTCATCTTTTACCAGCTTTTCTTTATCCTGCGCATTCTTATTATTGTTATTCAGGAAAAATCCGATACTTAAGACCAGCATTACACTGGCGGCCATCCAGAACCATTTAGGAAAGGAGGGTTTCTTCTTTTCTTGCAATGGAATAACAGGTGTTGCATTCTGTTCAGGCTCCGCGCCTTCAGCAGTCTGAAGAAAGTCTTCAAAACTCCAGTCCATTTTTTCTTCCTTAATATCCCGGAAGACTTCGTTGTATTTATCTTGTAATTGATCTTTTTTCATAGCTCATCAGTTGTGAGATTTGTTCTTTTACTTTTTGTCTCGCACGCATCAGGTTTACCCTTACTGCATTTTCCTCCATTTCCAGCATTTCAGAAATTTCAGAAACATCATACTCTTCTACATCTTTCAAGTGGATGACCATCTTCTGTTTTTCGGGGAGCTGATTGATAAATCCTATAATATGTTCCTTAAGGTTATCAACTTCCATACTATAAAGCTCCGAGCGATGAAGCTGCATATCCGCAAAGCCGATCTTGACATCGTGATGTTTCAGCCGGTTCAGGCATTCGTTCCGGACAGACTTCAGCGCATAGGATTTAAAATTTCCGAATTGCCCCAGTTCATCCCTCTTCTGCCAAAACTTTATCATGAGATCCTGCACTACATCTTCTGCTTCATCACTGCTCATGACAAACCGCTTCGCAAAACGATACATCTCGTCTTTGAGAATAAACACCGTATTCTTGAAAGTTTCTTGGGTCATGAGTTTTGTTTCTTATAGGTAAGACAATTGCCGTTACAGATCTATTACATCAAAAATAAAAAAACTTCAAAAAAAATTGAAGTTTTTATTTTTTGTCAAGAAGCTGCTTGAGAAATGCGATCTCCGCATCCTTGTCTTTAAGCCTTTGTTCGTATTGCTCTATTAGTTTTTCAGAGGCATTGATGGTTGCATAATTCTGAGCTATTGCAACTTCATTATTATTTTGATTGACAGTTATACTATCTCCGCTCAGAAAATCAAGAACGCTTGCCTCTAACACTTTTGCAATATCCTCTACCTGAGAAAAAGCGGGCTTACTTTTATCATTTTCAAAATTGGAATAGGTTTTCTGGGAAACGTTCAATACTTCCGCAAGATACTCCTGGGTAAAGTTCTTATTGATTCTCGCTTTTTTCAGTTTTTCTCCTAACGTCATAGCACAATGTATTTTTACCAAAATTACATATTTTTTCTTTTAGAAAAATAATACGGAAACCAGTATTTTTCTACTGTATTGTTTCAGTTTATTATTCACACATTTGTAGAGTTATAAAAAAAGTATATATTTAATACCTAAAAAACAAATGCTTATGAAGAAAAATTTAATCTTTCGGCTTTTCCTGCCGATGGTTCTCTTTACCCTGTTCCATTCCTGTATTCATGATGAAACCTTAGCTTCCTCAGATCCGGCTTCTAAAGAATACACCAATAAGAGCTTATGGAAAGAAGATGAAAAGTACATTCAGAATGTCATGAAAATCTATCAGGATAATGAATTTAAGATCAAAAAAAACAGCGGCTCTCCTTACTGGAACTATGCTACTACTGTAGACCGGTATGATGAAAGCTTTCTGATGGTGCCTGTAGTAGAAAACGGGAAAGTAGTTTCTGTATTACAGGTTCCGAGACATCAGGATAAAGTGTATTTTATTTATACGTCTTCAGATGATGATATTTCTTTCTTTCAAAATCTGTTTTCTTCTAAACTAAAAAGAGTAATAGATACAAAAGTGAGTGATGAGGCCAGCAAGCTGGTTTGTACTACAAAGGTCTATTCTATATGGTATCCTGATAATGAGTCTAATCCCGATCCTTCGAGCGGATCAGGACATTGGGGAACTTATCAAGTCACCAACTGTACATTTTCACAAGCGGAAGCTTGCCTAGGTATTGTAGGGCCTAATGGAGAGTGTCTAGAAGGCGGCGGCGGTGGATATAATTATCCAATAGGAGGCGGAACTAATAATAACCCACCTGATCAACAAAATCCCTGTGATAAGCTAAAAACACAAACTTCTAATATTACGTTTAAAAATAATATAACTTCCCTCGAAGGAAAAACTACTGACAGCTATGAAAGTGGTTATAGGATAGGAACTAATTCTGATGGATCTTTACAAAATCAATTATTACAAAATAAGCCTGGAACACAACAAGTGGATCTCAAAGCCTTCTCAAATACAATAACATTAATGCATTCACATTATGACGAATTGTATCCAATGTTTTCACCAGGTGACATCATCTTCTTTAACCAATGGATTGTTTGGGCACAGAATTGGAACTCAATACCTAAAAACATGCCTAAGATACCATTGAACAATCTTACATTCACCCTAGTAACAAGTAATGGAAATTATTCTTTTATTTTCGATGGCACATCTGCAACTCCTTTACCAAATTATACACAACAACAATTAGAGGATTTAGATAGAGATTATACATACAAGTATTTAAATAATGCGGTGACTGTAGGAAATGTGAGTGGAAATGCAAATTTTAACATGGAAAAATTAGAAACAGAATTTCTTAGATTTATGAATGATAAAATGAAGATGGAGGGGTTGCAACTTTATAAAACTACAACAAGTGGAAATTCATCAGTAACTTTAGTAAATGGAATACTACAGAAAACAGATTGTCCGAATTAAAAAATAAAATTATGAAACAAATATTATTAATACTATTATCAATTTTTACAATTCTTTGTAAAGCACAAATATACCCTTTAAATCACAAGGAAGAAGTACCAAATGGGGCATATTACAAAGATTTAAATAGTGAACTTGATAAGTATATAGGCTTATGGAAAGGAACATGGAATGGGAAAACATTATATTTAGATTTAAGAAAAAATAAATATAAACTAGGAAATGATTCTAATTACATTTACAGAGATATGATTTTAGGAGAAAGAAAGATAATTAATTCGAATGGAAATATTGAAATTGACCGAATTTCTAACTTCGATTATCAACATCCAGAATTTGATGGGATTGGATTCAATTTAAAAAATGTTAATATAAAAAGGTTGTATTTTTATCCTAAAAATATGTGTAGAAAAACTGCAACTTTGGATATTACAAATTTCACAGGAAATCAAATGACTTTACATTTTGAATATCTTCCAAGTATTATAGATCCTAATTGTCAGCATAACGCCTATGTAGATCAGTATGGAGATTTTCCTATTAATTTCCCGAAAGATATTGTATTAACCAAACAATAGTATAAAACCTCCAACATTGGAGGTTTTATTTCTAAACACAGATTATGAAAAACCAAATTAAAATCCCAACACCCTGCCCAGAAAACTGGGAAAATATGCAAGACTTTCCATCAGGAAAATTCTGTGAGAAATGTTCTAAATGTGTCGTAGATTTTACGGAGAAAACAGATGAACAAATCCATAAGATTCTTAAGACTGCTAATGGTAAAGAAATCTGCGGAAGAATTTCAAAACGGTTATTAGCTATTGCTGTGACAGGAATTATTTTGATTACCAATCTTACTTTTGTTCAGGCGCAGACTCAAAATAATCCAGGAGTTGTTACCGAACAAAAAGCAACATATATCACAAAAGTTTCAGGAAAATTGAACAAACAAGGAAATATCCAATGCTGAAGTTTTCTTCACTTGTAAATCAAAATATATAAAAACAATAGCAGATGAAAATGGAAATTTCACTTTAGAAATACCTAACGAGTTGATTAAAAGAAAAAATGTTTTGTACTTTGATTTTGATAAATTAAATAATGAAACCTATAAAAATCCCGACAGAAAAGTACCCAATACAATAAATGCCGATATTTACGAAAATACCTCAATTATTTTCTCTAAAAAAGAACAAATAAATGAGAAAGAATTTCAGATTGAGTCTCAGCATCGATATTTAGAAATAGGAGCTGTAGTAGTAACATCTGAAAATCCACCTGATTACTATTACTTTAATGGGAAGAGTATGAGTGAAAAGAAATTTGATAAGTTGAAAAAAGAAAATCCCAATTATCAATACTTCTTTTTCAAAGATAGAGAAGCAGAAATTATTTCCGGGAAAGGCTATCTGGATAGTTTACAATTATTATATTCAAACTAAAAAACAAACCCCTCAAAAAGTTATGAGGGGTTTATTTTTAATTTAATACGTATCAAAAATATGTTTCAAAATAGCTTTATCTTCTTCTGTTAAAGGAACTTTTCTCCTCGCCATAGCTCTTTCTGCCACTTCATATACTTTATCCAGCCTGAATCTTTCATCATCTTTCAATCCTCCCCATGAAAAGTTTTCCACAAGATTGGGTGGAAAACCAGGTTTGAAGATATTGGATGCTACTCCTATCACCGTTCCGGTATTCAATTGAGTGTTAATTGCTGTTTTGGAATGATCTCCCATGATCAAACCAGCAAACTGTAAGCCCGTATCTTCAAAAGCTTTTGTTCTGTAATTCCACAGTTTTACATGGCTGTAATTATTTTTAAGATTGGAAGAATTGGTATCAGCACCGAAATTACACCATTCCCCGATTACAGAGTTTCCAACGAAACCTTCATGTCCTTTACTGGTGTAACCAAAAATGATAATATTATTGGCTTCCCCTCCCACTTTACAATGTGGACCAATGGTAGTTGCTCCGTAAATTTTAGCCCCAAGATTAAATTTAGAATCTTCTCCAAGGGTAATAGGACCTCTAAGGTGACAGCCTTCCATCACTTCAGCATTTTTACCGATATAAATTTTCCCGGTCTTAGTATTTAAAGTAGAGAATTCAATTTCTGCACCTTCTTCAATAAACAGATCTTTTTTATCTCCTAAAAAACCATTGGTTGAAGATAACTCCTGTGAAGTTCTTCCTTTGGTAAGCAGATCAAAGTCAAAATCAATAGCATGATGATTATAGGTAAACAGATCTTTTGGTCTTTTAAAGAAAATAAGATCCTCCTTAATGTCTGTCATTTTTTCAATCTGATTCAGAGAGAAATCTTTCATATTGATTTTAGCGGCGATCAATTCATCTTCATAAACCAACGCTTCTCCCAGCTTAAGATCTTTAATCTGTTGAATTACGGTTTCTGTAGGAATGAAATTCGGAACTAAAAAGAGACTTTCTTTTTCCTCCGGACTTTTAAATTTATCCTGAAGATACGTTTCCGTGAAGTAGGAAATTTCCGTGTTTTCAAGGATTTTCTGCCATCTTTCGGAGAATGTAAGAATTCCGCATCGCATGGCAGCAACAGGGCGGGTAAAAGTAAGCGGAAGAAAATCTTCCCAATATTGTGCGTCTGAAAATACTAACTGCATCATTCAGGTTTTGGTTTAAAGTTTAAAATTCAAGGTTAACAAATTTACAATAAAAAAAGTCTTCCAAAAAATTGGAAGACTTCTATATTTTTAAGTATACAAAAATTACTTAGCGAATTTTTTGTATTTGTTCATGAACTTATCAACTCTACCTGCAGTGTCAACTAGTTTTACTTTACCAGTGTAGAAAGGGTGAGAAGTTGAAGAGATTTCCATTTTGATTAGTGGATACTCTTGTCCTTCGTACTCGATAGTGTCTTTTGTTTCTGCAGTAGACTTGCAAAGAAACACCTCGTCGTTACTCATATCTTTGAAAACAACAAGTCTATAATTTTCTGGGTGGATTCCGTTTTTCATAATACTATTTTTAAAAAAATTAAGTTTGCTTTCGAAATAGTAATGGATATTTCTCTGCTAAATTTTAGGTTGCAAAAATACAACATTTTTTTAAAATTCCAAATACTGAATTCATTTTTTTTTATTGGTAAGAAATTTAAAGTATTTTCGTTAAATTTGGAACTTACTTAAACCTTAATTTCAATGAAATTCAAATTATTACTGGCTTTTTCCTTCTGGATGTTACTTGTAGCAGTATCATGTAATAAGGATGATATTACGTTTGACAGCCCTACGCAGCAGCTAAGTTTCTCAAGAGACACAGTATTCTGTGATACGGTATATCATCAGGTACGTTCAGAAACCTATGTAGTAAAAGTATATAATAATGAAGATAAGGATATCATGATCCCTAGAGTAAATCTTGAGAAAGGTGCCGCATCATTATATAGAATCAATGTAGATGGAAAACCTGGATATGATTTTCAAAATGTTCCTTTAAGAAAGAAAGACAGTCTTTATATTTTTGTTGAAATTGCCCCTGAAGCTACCGGACCAGAAGCGATTGCTGAGGACAAAGTTATTTTCACAGGGCCTGCAGGACAGCAGCATGTGACCTTATTTTCTGTAGTTCAGGATGCTGAATTTTTTATTCAGACTCCCGGCAACCCTAATGAAATTACCAATTCCACTACATGGAATAACAATAAAGCAAAGATCATCTACGGGAATCTTACCATCAACCCAAGTGTAACACTGGACATAAATCCTGGAACTAAGGTATACTTCCACAAAAACAGTGGAATGAAAGTTTCTTCCGGAGCTGTTTTAAATATCAATGGAACTCAGACCGATCAGGTTATTCTTCGTGGAGACAGAAATGATCCTTATTATGATACGATTCCTAAAAACTGGAATTCTATTAAAATGGAAGCAAATTCTACGCTCAAGATGAACCATGCAAGACTTTTCGGAGGAACAAGAGGTTTTGATATGAGACAAACCAATGCTACTATCACCAATTCATTCATCCATACTTTCTTTGAATACGGTATCTATGCGGTAGGTTCTACTGTGAATGCCAATAACCTTGTGATGAACAATTGCGGTTTATCATGTATCGGTATTTTCAGAGGAGGAAAACACAGCTATACTCACGCTACGATTGCCAATTATTCCAGAACAATGAGCTCTTTTGACAGAAGCGGAATTTTTGCAGCCAATGAATGGAAGAATGATGCAGGACAATCAGAACAGGGCGCTTTACAGCTGCTTGATATTAAAAACAGTATCATATATTCTGATAGGGATGATGCTATTCATTTTGAACAGACTCCGGGACAGCAGTTTGAATTCTTACTTCAAAATTCATTAATAAAATATACCAGTGCAACAGGAGCAGGTTTCACTTTTGACAATAATCCAAACGTAATCCAAACAACCAAGAATACTGATCCACAGTTTGTCAACTATTTTATGGCTAAAATGAATTTAAGGGTAAAACCAGGTTCTCCAGCTCTTGGAAAAGGAAATGCGGCTGTTGCAGCAACAGTACCTTTCGATATTGTGAATGTATCCAGAACTACAAACCCAACGCTGGGAGCTTATCAATAATGGAAATTACCCAGTTACAACAGCAGGTTGATGAATGGATCAAAACCATTGGCGTAAGATACTTTAATGAGCTTACGAATATGGCGATGCTGACAGAAGAAGTAGGTGAAGTAGCGAGAATCATTGCCAGAAGGTATGGTGAACAAAGCGAAAAGGAAAGCGATAAAACAAAAGATCTTGGCGAAGAACTGGCTGATGTACTTTTTGTAACATTATGCCTGGCTAATCAGACGGGAGTTAATTTACAGGACGCTTTTGACAGAAAAATGAAAATCAAGACTGACCGGGATAAAGACCGGCATCAGAATAATGAAAAATTGAAATAATTATAAATGATGAGTTATGAATTATAGATGAATTTGTAACTCATAATTTTTTTAATATCATGTAGATAATAATGAAGAAGCTAGAAAAATCAAAGTTATCAGGAGGAAAAACAGTACAGATCAGCGGTTCGAAAAGTATTTCGAATCGTTTATTGATTCTGGAAAGTCTGTTTAGCAATATAAAAATCGGAAATCTATCCAATTCTCAGGATACTCAGTTGCTGAAAAAAGCATTATCTGAAAATACAGAAGTGGTAGACATTCACCATGCAGGAACGGCAATGCGCTTTCTTACTTCTTATTATTCTATCCAGGAAGGAAAGACTACTATTCTTACCGGCTCAGGAAGAATGAAAGAAAGACCGATCAAAAATCTGGTAAGTGCCTTGAGGGATCTTGGGGTAGAAATTGAGTATTTGGAGAATGAAGGCTTTCCTCCTTTAAAAATTACAGGAAAAAAGATCACCCAGACTTCTGTGAATGTTCCGGCCAATATTTCCAGCCAGTTTATTACCTCTCTGCTTCTTATTGCAGGAAAACTTGAAAACGGAATGGAAATTAATCTTGTAGGGAAGGTTACATCTAGGTCTTATATTGAAATGACCCTTGATATTCTGACAAAATTTGGTATCCAAAGCAGTTTTGAAGGAAATTCGATCAAAGTAGAACCTTTCACTCCTGACCATAATGCAGAAGTACATTATGAAGTGGAGAGTGACTGGAGTTCGGCTTCTTACTTCTACTCTATCTGTGCTTTGGGAAGAGAAACCATCCACCTGAAAAGTTTTTACAAAGAGTCAACGCAGGGAGATTCTGCAATTGCCAATATCTATGAGAAGTTCTTCGGAATCAAAACAACATTCTCTGAAGATGAGCATCAACTAACGCTGGAACCTCAGCCAGATTTTTCTTTTCCGGAAAAAATTATCCTGGATATGAATGACTGTCCTGATATTGCACAAACTCTTTGTGTAACAGCCGCAGCCTTAAAAATACCTTTTGATATTTCCGGATTGGGAACTTTAAGAGTAAAAGAAACCGACAGACTTCTTGCCTTATATAATGAGCTTGAAAAACTGGGCACTGAAACAGAAATTACAGATTTAACGATTAAATCAATCCGTTTTGGAGAGCCACAGGATCATATTTCTATCAAAACGTATCAGGATCACAGAATGGCAATGAGTTTTGCTCCGTTCTGCCTGATTAATGAGCTTACTATTGAGGATGAAAATGTAGTTGAAAAATCTTATCCAATGTTTTGGGAAGACCTTGAAAGTATTGTAACAAATTAATTTAAAAATGTGGTAATTTGGAAATGGTTTCATTCTGGATTACCACATTTTAATCATACTACTAATAATGAGACTCATCTTTCTCTTTTTGGCTTTCTTATCTGTGACGAGCTTACCTGCTCAGAATCTGAAAAATTTTTCAGTTCCGAAAGGTTATACCCAGATTGTGGAAGCCAAAGGCGATCTTGACAAAGATGGAAAAGATGAAACTATCCTGATATTTAATACGAATATAAAAGCATCAGACAAGCAAAACCTGGAAGGTACAAATGACTATAAAAGGGTTTTCTATATTCTGAAAAAAGGAAACAGCGGTCTAAAAGTATGGAACGAAAATTCTACCCTCCTTTTTTCAAGCGGATTCGGATTTTATCCTTCTGATAATACTCTTGAAATCAATATAAAAAATAACTGTCTTATTATTGAACAGCAGTTTTTTACCAATTCAAGGCATACCCAGCAATATAAACATACCTTCAGATTTCAGAACGGAGATTTTTATCTTATAGGTTCGCACGATCATTTTGAAGACACCTGTGAATTCAGTTTTACAAATGAAATCAATTTTTCTACAGGGCAAGTAATTGTTGACAGAGAATATTCATCCTGTGATGATGGCACCAAAGTACCCGAAAACTCACACAAAGAGTTTTCTCATAAATTCCCGGCTCTTATTAAAATGAATGATTTCTTTATCGGAGACCACAAGTTCAAAGTTCCCGGGTCGAAGGAGGATTTTGTGTTTTAGGATGGAAGATTGAAGCTGGAGGTTACTGTTAGGTGGTTGATCTATCATAGCTGCTTTATTGTAAATCCATTACTATTTAACTAGTAACGATTTCTCTTTTTCCACCATCCATCCCCCAACTTCCTGACTTTATAGCAACTTAATCATCTCTTAAGATTAAATTAACTCCTTGTACTTTGATATATTCTTATTTTTAAGCTGCATTAAAAAATAAAAAAACTATGTTCAAACAAAGCATGAAACGTTTTACAGCCATCACTCTTGGGGTTGTTACTGCGTCGATCTTCTTTTCCTGTTCAAATGACAGCATGATGGAAAGAGATAATGAAACTCTTGCAGCCTCTTTAGCAAAAACAAGTAATAAGGCTTCATTATTACCTATTGCCATGAATAGCTGGATGTCTGGTCTTCAGGATAATATTTCAATTTCAAAAATCTCTATTCCCGGGACTCATGATTCCGGTGCACGTGTAGATGCTCCTGTTGTATCAGGTACGGCTAAAACTCAAGACCTCAGCATTGCAGAACAACTGAATGCAGGAGTCCGTTTTCTGGATATCCGTTGCAGACATATTGACAATTCTTTCACCATTCATCACGGTGCGATTTACCAAAATCTGAATTTTGATGATGTGCTTAATGCCTGCTATACGTTCCTTAACAGCCATCCATCAGAAACAATTATCATGTCTGTAAAGGAAGAATATGACGCATCCAACACTACCAGAAGTTTTGAGCAGACCTTTGATTCTTATGTACAGAAAAACCCTTCTAAATGGGATCTTGGGGCAAACATTCCTGCATTAGGAGCTGTAAGAGGAAAGATCAAATTGTTGAGAAGGTTTTCTTCAGGAACAACTAAAGGAATCAATGCTTCTCCGTGGGCAGATAATACGACATTTGATATCAACAATTCCGGCGTACAATTAAAAGTTCAGGATTATTATAAGGTTACCAACAATGATGATAAGTGGAATGGAATTTCCAGTCTGCTTAATGAAGCCAAAAATGATACTAACGGAAAGCTTTTCGTGAATTTCACCAGCGGTTATAAACCGGGAATCTTTGGGATCCCAAGTATTCCTACAGTATCCAATACCATTAATCCAAAACTTAAGACCTTCTTCCAGACGAATACTCAGGGTTCATATGGAATAATGCCGATTGACTTTGTAAATGCGGAACTGTCTGAATTAATAGTGAAGACCAATTTCTAATTCATTATTTGTTAGATATATTTATAGGCTGTTTCTTTTTTGAGGCAGCCTTTTTAAATTTTGTTCTTGTTTTATCTCTGGCTTTAAATCAATACACAAAAAAGACCGTTTCGTTTTTTGAAACGGTCTCTCTTTGTAAAAGTAAAAGTATTAAAATCAAAAGTTATTTCTGTATTCCGTAGGCTGCCAATATCTTGTTGAAAATCTCTGTATTTTCAAATAATCCTGTAAATTCTTTAGAGTTCGGACCGTATGCAAAAACACTTGACGGAATGGAGGTATGATCATTCGTACTGAAGTTTCCGAATATCCAGCCATCTTTCAGGCTTCCGTCCAATAGCGTCAAACCACCTGTTTCATGATCTCCCACCACGATTACCAGGGTTTCTTTATTTTCATCAGCAAATTTCATTGCCTTACCAACCACATGATCAAAATCCAGTAATTCTGTAACCAGCTGCTCAATATTGTTGCTATGACCTCCTCCATCAGTCTGAGAAGCTTCTATCATCATAAAGAATCCGTTTTTATTATTCTTTAAATTATTTAAGGTAAGATCGAACGCATCGGAAAGCCAGTTTCCTCTTCCGTTGGTTATTCTTTGTGAAGCCAGAGGATCAATCACCAAAGTACGGTTCTTAATTGCAGTAACTGATTTCAAATCTTTATACAAATCGACTTTGGCATCTTTAAATTTCTGTACATTTTCCTGAGACAGTCCGTTTGTAGGGCCTCCGATAAGAATTCTCGTTTTTGAAGCTGCGAAATCTTTCAAAATAGATTCGGAACTATTTCTATTGTCTGAGTGTGCATAGAAATCAGCAGGCGTTGCATCTGTAACATCACCCGTAGAAATCAATCCGGAGACCATTCCTTTCTCAGCGATAATATCAGGAATTTGTGCGAGTGCTTTTCCCATATTGTCAACTCCTACAAAAGTATTTTTAGTTTTCACTCCTGTTGCAAATGCTGTAGAACCCGGTGCTGAATCTGTAATATAGGCATTGGATGAATTGGTTTTGGAAAGTCCTGTAGCTTTCATATTGAAAACATTTAACTTTCCTTTGTTGGCTGTAAAGGCAGCATAGTATTGCGGAAGAGAAGTTCCGTCTGGTATAAGAAGGATCACATTCTTTACCTTTTTAACCACTCCGTCTGATGCATAAGTCGGAGTATAGGTGCTGTATTCTTTTGTATTTTTATAAAAGTTTTTCGGGATAGAGTTCATGAATTTTTTTAGATCCGGAATATGGTCGGTATTGATATAATCTACTCCCATATCCATAAAATTCACCCATGCATTAGGAAAGTCCGGAGCCCCGTAAAAACGCACTGGTTTTTGCTGGGAATGTGCTTTTTCAACAGCAGTTTTAATCCTTGTCGTTTCCTCGTCTCTTGGGATTCCTTTTCCATTCCATTTTACCAATCCGGGAAGATCTGCACTGAACATTCCTACTCTTTTTAACTGGTCTGCAGAATAATTTTTGTCAAGATCTCCATCAAAGTAAAGATAGTCTGGATAGTTTTTAAAATCTGTCGGTTGGGGTCTTCCGCCGGTAATCACAATTTTAATTCCTGAATTTCCCGTGATCTCAGGATATTTTTTTAATGTAGCCACCAAAGCATCCAATGATGTTTTATAATCCTGCTTAATATCAATCAGCAGCTGGAGTTTTTTGCCGGCATCCGGATAGATATTCCCCTTGTTCAGCTTAATCTGTTTTGAAATATTATCGAGATAAAGGTTTTCCAGTGTTCTGTCTGCAGAAAGTTCTTTTTCGGTATGAGCTACCCAAAGATTACCTTTTACAAGAAATACATCTGCTTCTATGGAACCAAAGTTGGCATAATAAGCCTGCCAGAAAGGGATCTCCTGCATGTAATCATTATGTGAATGTGCATTGCCAACATTGTAGTTTAAATAATTCTGTGCCTGATTTTCAGAAAAAACAGCCAGGGCCAGTACAGCCAAAATTTTTGATAGTTTCCGTTTCATAATTTCTGTAAAAAACTATATCATCACAGAAGTTTCTGCAATGATATAGTGGATAATATATAAGATTAAGATGTTACCAGCCTTCATTTTGCTTGATGATTCCATGACTGTTTACGATTTCAGCCTGCGGAACTGCCCAAACATTATGTACAGCTGGATTAAAATTTCTTGCTGCCCAAACCTCCTGTCCGTTAATACCATGCAGAGGCTTGGCATAAGCTGCCTGTGCATCTCCCCAACGTACAAGGTCTCTGTGTCTGTCTGCCCATTCACCTGCCAGCTCACAGCGTCTTTCATGTTTAAGATCTGCCATTGTACATCCGTTTTTCGGAGATAAACCTGCACGTACTCTGATCATATTGATTTCCTGATCTGCAGATTTCCCCTGCATCAATGCAGCTTCTGCTTTGATAAGGATAACCTCAGCATAACGCATGATCGGAACGGCAAGATCCGTACACGGATAATCTCCGTTGGCACTCACATGACCGCTGTTAAGCTGATATTTGAAAGCATCCATATATTTATTGAACTGATATCCGGTAAGTGAATTGGTAGAAGTATATATTCTTTCTTTCCCGTTAAAGGTAAATTTGTCACCTATTTTCAGGATGGATGCACTTCTTCTAAGATCCCCTGTTTCATATTCGTCATAAAGTTCTTTTGTAGGCTGAAAATATCCCCATCCGTTATATTCGCCCCATCCTTTATTTTCAAGCATTACGCCCGGAAGAATACTTCCCCATGCTGTAAACTTAGGTGTCCCGGGGACAGACCAGATATATTCTGAGCTGTAGTTGTTTTCAGCTTTGAAGACGTCAGCAAAATTACCCAGCAAAGCTCTGTTTCCTTTTGTCATCACTTCATTAGCCCAGAATTCTGCATTCTTCCAGTCTTTCATAAACAAGTATACTTTTGCCAAAAGTGCCCATGCTGCAGCTTTATGTGGTCTGCCATAATCTTTTGCAGGAAGTTCTGCCTGAGTAGGTAATAATTCTGCTGCTCTTTTCAGATCGTTTACAATGTAGGTGTAATTTTCCATCACATTGGCTGCTCTCGGAATCGGGTTTGGATCAGGATCCTTAGAACGGTCGATAATAGGCACTCCCGCTTTTTCATTTCCGTAAGAATAAGAAAGTTCAAAATACATTCTGCTGCTCATGAACAAAGCTTCTCCCAGGTATTTATTTTTAATGGCCTGTGAAGTCTGGATGTTATCAATATTACGGATCACACGGTTGGCCACCCCAATTACATTATATCTTTTGTTCCATTGAGTTTCAAGATCTCCCGCTGCGATGTAATTACTGCTGAAGTTTTTTGCGTTATCCGCTTCGCTCTTTGCTCTTCCGGTTACCATATCATCACTGGCGTTGATAAACCAAAATAGTCCTCTTCCGTAAAATTCACCGTCGAACAAAGGTTTATACATGGCATTAGCACCGGTAATCAGGTCATTTTCCGTTTTCCAGAAACTGGCTTCAGTAGGTGTTCCTTCCGGCTGAACATCCAACTCTCCTGTACATGATAAAAGCATTACGGATATTCCTGATACTAAAAATATTTTATTGAAAAATTTCATTTTTTACTTTTTTGTTAGTTAAAAATTATAACCCGATCTCCACCCCAAAGATGAATGAGCGTGCCTGAGGATATCTTCCGGTATCTACACCATAAGAATTCATTCCTACTTCAGGATCAAATCCTGTATATTTCGTAATCGTAAACAGGTTATTGGAAGTCATATAGATTCTCACCTTATTCACATCCAGCTTGCTGTACAATTCTTTTGGTAATGAGTAACCAATGGTAAGGTTCTTCAGCCTTAGATAAGATCCGTCTTCCACATAGAAATCCGATACTTTGGAATAATTACCGCTTGGGTCTCCGTGTACCAGTCTTGGAATATCGGTGTTCGTATTCTGAGGAGTCCATGCATTAAGGATATCTTTATCCATGTTGTAGTTCTGCCCTGTACCACCCGGGTTCAAAGAAATAAACTTCATCCCGTTGAATATTTTATTTCCGTATACGCCCTGGAAGAATAAGTTCAGATCAAAGTTTTTCCATGTCATGTTGTAAGAAAATCCGTAAGAAAACTTAGGATATGGGCTACCAAGATTAACAAAGTCATTATTATTAAGCACTCCTGTGTTACCTTCTTTCTTCAGGAACTTGATATCACCTGGTTTTGCATTCGGCTGGATAAGATTTCCGTTGGCATCTTTATAATTGTTGATCTCTTCCTGAGTCTGGAAAATTCCTCCGGTCTTGTAACCATAGAAAGAATAGAGAGGATCACCCACTTTCACGCGTGTTGGTTTCAGCACACCTCTTACTCCATTATCATTGATAAAGATCTCATTCACATTGGCAAGCTGCTTCACCGTGTTTTTTAGTTGACTCATTGTAGCTCCGACAGAGAATGTGAAATCATCAGAAACTACTTTGTTGTAATTGATTCCCAACTCGAATCCTTTATCCTGAAATAATCCTGCATTCACATACTGATTATTATATGTTGCCGTACTTGGTAAGCTTACATTGAAAATCTGATCTTTGGAATTCTTTACGAAATAATCAAACTGTAAAGAAAGGCTGTTGTGGAGGAATGAAGCATCTACCCCAAAGTTAGTCTGCTCAGATTTCCCCCATTTCAGATCCGGGTTCGGACGTGTAGTTGCGTAATAAGCAATATTTTGAGAAGGATCCTGTCCGAAAATCACATTATTATCTCTGGTCATTAATGGATTAACAGCTTGTGGAGAAATCCCTCCAAGGTTACCCAGAATACCATAACTTCCTCTCAGTTTAAGACTGGAAAGCCATGAAATATCTTTCATAAAATTTTCTTTCGAAACTACCCATGCACCGGAAACCGCATAATAGTTAGCAAATCTGTTCTGTTTTGCTACCAGTGAAGAACCATCACGTCTTCCCAATACACTTATGATATACTTTCCTGCATAGTCATAATTTACTCTCGCCAGATAAGAAACCAAAGATTGCTTGAATCTGTAACTGGAAACATCTTTATTGGTATCTGCAGCATTCTGAAGATGTTGGAAAACCTCAGCTTCACTTCTGAAATCATAGGCTTTTGCTACAAAACCATCATCAATTGTTTTCTGGAAAGTAAACCCTCCCAGGAAATCAAAATTATGTTTTCCTGCAGCAATTTTATAGGTAAGCAATTGCTCTGCAAGTGCTGTAGATGAGTTATTGGACTGGTACTCTAAATTATTCGTATCAAAAATCTTCCCGACTTCCAATACTCTATAGGTAAAGTTTTTTACATCACCCAGTTTAAAAGTCTGCGAAAAGTTAGAACGGAATTTTAAATCCTTAGCCAACGTAATCTCAGCATATGGATTGATCAAGATCTCATGCGTAGGATTTCTGATACTGATCCTTTTAAGATAAGCTACCGGATTGATCATATCTCCGTAACCTCCTGCCACATCAATTGGTAATCCGGAAAAAGCTCCGCTTGGTGTGTATACCGGAACATTCGGTGGATAGTACATTGCAGCCACTAAAGCTCCCGTATAACCACTTTTTGTATCTGCTGTATTGCCGTCAGAGTAATTATAATACATATTTTCTCCAATCGTCAGCCAATCTTTTACTTTATGTTCAGAATTGACTCTGAAATTATATCGTTTTGCCTGCGTATTCAGTAAGATTCCTTCCAGATTTCTATGGTTCATTCCCACAAAATATCTGGATTTCTCACTTCCTCCGCTTAGGTTAACATTGTATTCCTGAATAGTTCCTGTTCTGAAAATTTCTTTCATCCAGTCTGTTCTGGTAATTCTTCCGTCCGGATATTGGTTAGGATTAAAAGCAATGGGTAAACTTCCCAGTTTCCCGGCATTTTCATATGCTTTGTACATTACATCCTGAAATTCCGCTGCATTCAGAGACTCTTTTAGCCTCCATGCCTGGTTCACTCCATATTTTACATCAAAATCTACGGTAAGATTTCCTTTTTTCCCCTTTTTAGTGGTGATCAGGATAACCCCTCCGGAAGATCTTGCTCCATAAATGGCTGCAGAAGCATCTTTAAGTACAGAAATATCCTGTATATCATTTGGGTTAATAGAGGGTGTTCCATTAAAAACTACTCCGTCTACTACATAAAGAGGAGTTTCTCCATTGATTCCTCCCAGACCACGAATATTTACTTTAGGTGAGCCGTTAGGATCTCCACCTTCGTTCACTACAGTTACTCCGGGAGCTTTACCCTGAAGAACCTCTCCTACACCAGACAAAGATCTGGAAGTAAGCTTATCCAGCGAAGCCTCCGAAACAGCGCCGGAAACTTTACTTTTTTTCTGTGTTCCGTATCCTACAACAACAATCTCGTCGATGGATTTTTCTTTTAAGCTGTCTTTTTTCTGAGCGAGGAACATCGGTGAAGCTGATATTGCACCAATAAGTAATACCCTTCCCGTTAAATACGTTACTGAGACAGGGATTTTAAATACATTCATGATCTCCTTTTTGATTAGGTGCAAAATTAGATCAGTCCGCTCCCCCGCCCCATTAAGGTTTCCTTATGTTTTTATTAATAAATTTTAGCTTTTTTAAGACACCACCTACCACACGTTGTAAGTAAAACATTGTATATCAATTATATAAGTAATTAAAAGTAATCATTTCTCTGATATTGCATGCAGAATTGAGATTAAGTTTGTCTTAAGTTTATTATGAACTGATAGCAATAGATCAGTAAATCATTAAAATTATTTCAGGAATAATAAATAACTGAGTTCATTTTTCTTTTTTTACATTTGCTGAAAATAGATTTTACTTTTGAACACAGACCTTTAAAAACGTCTCACTGGCATCAGAAGAAAAATAAAAACAATAAAATCAGACAAATTCAATGACCATCATTATTACAGGAACCTCATCAGGGATCGGGTTTGCATTGGCCGAATATTTTGGTAAAAAAGGGCATAAAGTATACGGATTAAGCAGAAAGCATACAGAAAGTGAGTATTTCAGATCTATACCCACTGATGTTACCGATAACACAGCCGTTCAGAATGCTATCGCTGAGGTTTTAAAAACAGAATCCAGAATTGATGTTCTGATCAATAATGCTGGAATGGGAATGGTAGGAGCAGTAGAAGATTCTACGAAAGAAGATATTTTAAAATTGTTCAGCCTAAATCTTGCCGGACCTGTACAGATGATGAGCGCTGTTCTTCCGAAAATGCGTGAACACAAATTTGGGAAGATCATCAATGTTTCCAGCATCGGAAGTGAGATGGGTCTGCCTTTCCGCGGATTTTATTCGGCTTCAAAATCTGCGCTGGATAAAGTAACGGAAGCAATGAGGTATGAAGTATACCCTTGGAATATTGAAGTATGTTCACTGCATTTGGGAGATATCAAAACCAATATTGCAGACAACAGAGTTATTGCACAAGTTTCCCAACCTTATAAAAATGTTTTTGATAAAGTATATGCTCTGATGAACTCTCATGTGAACGATGGAACTGAACCTTTGGAAGTTGCAGAATACATTGAAAAACTTTTAGCAAAAAATAAGTGGAAAGCTCATTATTATTTTGGTAAATTCGGGCAGAAAATCGGGGTTCCTTTGAAATGGATTCTTCCACAGGGAACTTATGAGAATTTAATGAAAAAATATAATAAACTGGATAAAAATTAGTTGATTGATAGGGCGCATAGTTATTCTGAACAGAATGCGATGCAGTGAAGAATCTTTTGTACTGAAGATTTCTCAATCCTCTTCACATTCAGAAGCTGATAAATTGAAATTACTTTTAAAAATATTTTTTGTGCTGTTCTGCGTTTTTACACAAGCGCAGAAAAAGCAGTATTGGCTGATTGATACAGAAACCAATGTCAGGAAAAAAGTAAAAGATTCTACTTCCGCAGTAAAGTTTCTGGATTCATTAGCTCAGAATAATTATTTCTTTACCAAACTTAAGGATGTAAAAGTAAAGGGTGACAGCACTGAAATTTTCTTTGACAAAGGCAAGAATTTCAATGAAACCTATGTAAACCTCACTGATTCTCTTGTTCAGAAGCTAAAGATTCAGAAAGATTTTTTCACTAAAAACTTAGATTCCACCAAGAAAAGCATCAACAAAACTTATATTGATGACGGATATTCTTTCAGCAGAATCAAATCCAAATATAAGGGACAGAAAAACGGCTACCCCATCGTAGAACTTGACATTAACAAGAACGATAAAAGAACGATCAATAATTTTGTCGTAAAAGGATATGAAAAAGTTCCTAAAAGATTCATCAAAAATCTTGAAAAGGAATTTAAAGGCAAAAACTACGATGATAAAAATCTTTTGGCCATCAATAAAACATTTCAGAGCCATCCTTTTCTGACTCTTGAACGGCAGCCGCAAACTTTATTTACAAAAGACTCTACAAGTATTTACCTGTTCCTGGAAAAGAAAAAGACCAATACTTTTGACGGAGTAATCGGTTTCGGGAATGACAAAACCTCCAAGTTTACGTTAAACGGAACCATGAATGTAAATTTCAGGAATATGTTCAACGGTTTTGAAACCGTCAATTTATACTGGCAGAGAAACCCGGATAGAGGGCAGACTTTTGATCTTCAGGTGGATATCCCATATCTGTTCAAATCGAATGTCGGGATGAATGCAAAAGTGAATATCTATCGCCAGGATTCTACATTTGCCAATGTAAAATTCCTGCCTGCCTTCTATTACCATATCAACAACCGTAACAAAATAGGTTTAAGGGCAACTTTGGAATCCTCTACCATTATTGACACGCTGTATGTGCAGGGGAAAGATTATAACAAAAAGGGACTCGGAGTATGGTTTGAAATGACAGAGCCTACTGATATTGACCTTTTCCTTTATAAGACAAGGATCAATGCTGGTTACGATTTTTTAACAACCACCTATTCTAAAGACAATATCAAAGCCAACCAAAACCAGTTTTATTTCTTTGGAGAACACAATTACCATATCTCCGGAAACCACTTCCTGAACATTAAGGGAGAAGGTGCCATGATGGATTCTAAAGTAGAGTTCACCACCAACGAATTATACCGTTTCGGGGGCTGGAACTCCATGCGGGGATTCAATGAAAAATCACTGGCCGCCGATTTCTATTATTATGGAAGTCTGGAATACCGGTATCTGATCGGCAGTCAGGCATTCTTCGACATCTTTGGACAATATGGACAGCTTAATAATAAATCACTGAATGTAAGGCCCAAACTCTACAGTGTCGGACTCGGTTTCAATTTCTTCATTCCTATCGGTCTGATGAGCTTTCAGCTGTCTAATGGTAACGAGTTTGGAAATCCTTTTAAGTTTAATGATACCAAAATTCACTGGGGAATCCTGAGCAGGTTTTAAAAAAGAAAAGAAGAAGGAAGCTGGAGGATAGAAGTTATCGGAGTCTTGGTTTCGCAATTTATTTCTTTCATAAGACCGAAGTTTTTTCAAAATTTATTACTAAGGATTGCAAGAAGTTGACAACACCACAGTAACTTCCAGCCTCGCTCTTCCAGCTTCCTACCTTATAGTAATATTTATAGAATAAAACAAAAATTCCCATACAAAGGATATTTTTCATTTTACCTTTCTATTAACTCTTCATGTTAAAAAATATTAAATCGTATTTTTATTTTAATACATCATTAAAGTACAGGTAACAGTGCTCCGCTAAATTTGCCTTCAAAAAAAATGAAGAAGACTCTAGCTACTTTTGCCGTTTTTTTACTTCCTCTATATTTTTCCGCACAGGAAATCAATATTTCCGGAAATGTAAAATCAGAAAATGGCTCTAGTGTTTCCGGTGTAAACATCACTGATAAAAATACAGGAAAGACTGCCACTACAGATGAAAATGGTAATTTTACCATTTCTGCAAACCCGAAAGACATTCTTGAGTTTTTTGCTCCTGATTTTTCTATTTATACCGTTGAGGTTTCTTCAAAAAAACAGTATTCTGTTGTCTTAAAAAAGCCAAACGAAAAGCAGATTGAAGGGGTTGTCATCACCGCATTAGGTATTGCCAAGAAGAAAGAAAAAATCGGTTATTCTACCCAGGAAGTGGGAACCAAACAGTTTGAAACCATTACAACACCGAGTATTGGTAATTTATTCTCAGGACAGGTTGCCGGTCTGAGTGTTTCCAATCCGACAGGAATGCAGCAGGCACCACAATTTACCTTGAGAGGAAATTCCAATGTAGTTTTTGTGATTGACGGAGTAATTGTAGAAAAGGAAGTTTTTCAGAATTTAGATCCAAACAATATTGAGAATATCAATGTACTGAAAGGTGCCACTGCTTCTGCACTGTATGGTTCCAGAGGCCGTTACGGAGCTGTTTTAATAACAACAAAAACAGCTAAGAAGAAAGGATTCTCTGTAGAGTTTTCTCAGAACACCATGATTACGGCAGGATTTACCAATCTTCCAAAAACCCAAACGGAATACGGAAACGGATCTCATGGAAAGTACGAATTCTGGGATGGAGCCGATGGCGGGGTGAATGACGGGGATATGATCTGGGGACCAAAATTCGTTCCTGGTTTACAAATTGCCCAATGGAACAGCCCGATCAGAGATAAAGTAACAGGACAGGTAGTTCCATGGTATGGAGCAGTGACAGGAACTCAATATGATAATAAATCAAGGTATGAAAGAGTTCCCATTGACTGGAAATACCATGATAACTTAAGTACATTCTTAAAGCCTGCGGTTATCAACAACAATAATTTCGCCATAAGCTATAGAAATAATAAAGATATCTACAGGTTTTCAGGAAACTTCATGAACTACGATGACCGAGTTCCGAATTCTTATCTTCAAAAATATGGGCTCAACTTTTCGTCTGAAAACCATTTGGGGGATAAATTAATCTTTAATACGAAATTCAATTTCAATCAGGCTTTTACGCCTAATGTCCCTAACTACGATTACAACCCAAGCGGACATATGTATACCATTCTGATCTGGATGGGAGGCGACGTAGATGGAAAGGCACTGAAAAATCATATGTGGATTCCCGGACAAGAAGGAAGAGCACAGGCCAACTGGAACTATGCATGGTACAACAACCCATGGTTCGGCGCTGAGTATTATAAAAATCAGAACAGAACGAATATCATCAATGCTCAGACAGGATTAGAATATAAGGCTACTCAGGATCTTTCAGTAAAAGGGAAAGTATCCCTCGTGGAAAACCACAGCAAAACGGAAATACTAAGTCCTTATTCTTATTTCAATTACAGTGCGCCAAGAAGTGGAGGATATATTCTGAAAGATAATAAAACATGGAATCTTAACTATGATGTTCTGGCTACTTACAAGAAAAAGATATCTGAAAACTTTGATTTCACAATCAATGCAGGAGGTTCAGCTTTTTATTTCAAAAACAATAACAATGAAAGATCTACGGACGGATTGAGAACTCCTGAAGTATACACATTTGAAAACTCTATCGGAGCGCTTAAAAATTATACCTATCTGAAGGAAAAGTTGATTTATAGTGCTTATTCAACGATTGATATCGGATTGTACAATGCTTTCTTCATCAATATTTCAGGACGTAATGACTGGTCTTCTACCCTTCCTAAGGCCAACAGATCTTACTTCTACCCTTCTGCATCCATCAGTGCTGTTATTTCAAACCTGGTAAAATTACCTGAGTCTATCAATATGTTGAAGCTTTCTGCTTCATGGGCTAAAGTGGCGTATGATTTCCAGCCTTATTCCATCAGAAATTATTATCTGAATAATGAGGGAATTACATTCAACGGAAATCCTACTTCTTATTATCCTACCACGCTGAATGTAGAAAACTCTCTGAAACCTGAACAGACAAAATCTTATGAGCTAGGATTAAGTGCCGGCTTCCTGAACAACAGGATTACTTTAGATGCTACTTATTTCAGAACATTAGATTATAATAACATTCTTGAATTCCCGGCTGCTGAATCATCAGGTTTCACTTCACAATATGTAAACGGAAATGAATATACTACGAAAGGATTTGAAGTTTCGTTAGGTTTAGTTCCCATAAAAACCTCTGATTTCACCTGGAAAACCTTGATCAACTGGAGTACATATGAGCAAAAGCTTACTTCCATTTATGATAATATGCCGAACTACAAAAATATTAAGTTAGGCGAAAGAATGGACAGTTATTATGACTATACATGGCAAAAGTCTCCGGACGGAAAAGTAATTCTTGATGTCAATTCAGGAATGCCGACAAGAGCCAATACCCCAAGTAACCTTGGACATTTCAATCCGGACTGGACTTTTGGTTTCAACAACACGTTTAAATACAAAAAATTCTCTTTAAATATAGGAATTGATGGAAGCATCGGAGGTGTGATGAGGTCGCAGGTTGTTGAGAAGATGTGGTGGGGAGGAAAACATCCTAATTCTGTAGCGTACAGAGATCTTGAATATGCCAATCCGGGAACATATTATTTTGTGCCGGATGGAGTTAATTACAATCCTGCTACCGGTCTTTATACTCCACACACAAAAGCTATCAGTTTCCAGGACTGGGCACAGAATTATCCATACCAGGCAAGGGTAACGCAGGATGAAAGTGAAGAGTTTGCCAACGTTTTTGACAGAACTTTCATCAAGCTGAGATCTGTAGTATTGGAGTATGATTTTTCTTCGCTGCTTAATCCGAAAGGGATGGTGAAAGGTTTCACTGCCAATATTTCTGCCTACAACTTAGCCATGTGGAAAAAATCGAAGAACCTTTACTCCGATCCGGATTTCCAGATAAGATCAGGTAGAAGTGGAGATATCGCTAATGATATCCAGGATCCGTCCAGCAGATGGTTCGGAATCGGATTTAATCTTAAGTTTTAACTAAAAAGTACGTCAAGACAATGAAAAATAATATAAACAATATAAAAGGGCAAAAGGGTAAAACGGCAAAGTGGCTGATGAGGTCTCTATTTGCGGCAGGACTTCTGACACTGGCTTCATGCGAAACCAGCCTTGATACGATCAATGAGAACCCTAATGACCAGGCAAGCATTGATCCGAAAAACCTTCTTACTTACGTTGAAAAATATACATTCCAGGTAAATGGTGAGAATATGTATGCGTCAAGAATGATGATTGGTACTGATGGTGAGAATTCATACCAGTATATGAAATGGAATGATGCTTCTTTTGAAGTTTACACAAAAGGCCTCTTGAATACAGGAAAAATGATGCAGGAAGCAGAAAAGAGAGGAAATAAAAATTATCTGGCAATCGGAAAATTTTTGAGAGCTTATCATTTCTTCAATATCAGCTTAAAAGTAGGAAGCGCTCCCTATTCTGAAGCTGCTAAGGGTGAATCAGGAATTACACAGCCTAAGTATGACACTCAGGAAGCGATTATGTCCGGAATTTTATCAGAATTAAAAGAAGCCAATGATCTCATTAATACCAATGATAAAATTGAGGGTGACATTGTGTACAACGGGGATGCTTTAAAGTGGAAAAAACTGATTAACTCATTCCGTCTTAAAATCCTGATTACTTTATCTAAGAAAACTACGTTAGGAAATTATAATATTGCTACAGAATTTGCATCTATTGCAGGAAGCCAGTCTTTAATGACCTCCATTGCAGATAACGGTGAACTTAAGTTTGCTGATGCTGCCGACAGCAGATATACAATGTTTAACAACAGCGGATATGGTTCCAGCTTATATATGGCGGATTATTTCATCAATATGTTCAAAGACAGACATGATCCACGTTTGTTCACTTTTGCTGCACAGACTACCGGAGCAAAAGAAGCAGGAAAAGCTATTACTGATTATACAGCATATAACGGTGGAAATCCTACTTCTCCATATTCTGACAATGCCGCTCTGATCACGGCTAAGAATATTTCCAAAGTAAACGATCGTTTTTATAAAGATCCTACCAATGAACCTGCTTCTGTATTAAGTTATTCAGAACTTGAGTTTATCCTGGCTGAAGCTGCTGCAAGAGGCTGGATTTCCGGATCTGCAAAAACACATTACGACAATGCAATCAAAGCCAGTTTCAATTTTTATCAGACTTATGTGAAAAATCCGGGACAATATTTCTCAGGATTTGATGTGAATCAATATCTGGCAACGCCTTTAGTAGTTTATAATAATGCTGATCCTTTACAGACACAGCTGGAAAAAATCATGACTCAAAAATACATGACAATGTTTCACCAGGCACAATGGACTTCTTATTATGACTATCTGAGAACCGGATATCCAAACTATCCTTTAAAAGCTGGAGTTGCTGCACCATTTAGATTCAGATATCCACAGTCTGAGTACAACTATAACAGCAGTAATTTAAAATCTGCTTTAGCTGCTCAGTATGGAGGGAATGATAATATTAACTCTAAACCTTGGTGGTTACAATAGAAATCTGATTAATTTTATATAAAACAAAGAAACCGCAGGAAAATCCTATTAACTTGCGGTTTCTTTCTTATTTCGATTGAACATGAACAGAAGAGAATTTTTAGAAAAATCAAGTCTTTTATTAGCCGGATTGGGAACTTCAAGTGTTCTGCATCCTTCCATTTTAAAAGCTTTAGCCATTGATCCGGCTGCCCAGTCTACATTTTATGATGCAGAGCATGTTGTAATCCTGATGCAGGAGAACCGTTCATTTGATCATGCATTCGGTGCTCTCAAAGGAGTGAGAGGTTTTTTAGATAAAAGAGCCTTTGTAAAACAGGATGGGCAATCCGTTTTCTTTCAAAAGAATGATGACGGGAAATATGCATCCCCAGCCCGCCTGGATTTAAGAAATACCAAATCAACCTGGATGAGCTCACTGCCTCATTCATGGGCTGATCAGCAAAAAGCACTGAACAAGGGAAAATACGACCAGTGGCTTCAGGCTAAAGCTTCAGGGAATAAAGATTACAAAAATATTCCGCTGACATTAGGATATTACAACCGTGAAGATCTTCCGTTTTATTATCAGCTGGCAGATGCATTTACCATATTCGACCAATATTTCTGCTCTTCACTTACCGGCACTACTCCAAACAGATTATTTCTATGGTCCGGAACGTTGAGAGCGCAGCAGAATGGAAAGGTAAAGGCTAATGTTGTGAATGAAAATATTGATTATGACAAAGCAAGGCAGGCCAAATGGAAAAGTTTCCCGGAAATTTTAGAACAACAGAATGTTTCGTGGAGAATTTATCAGAATGAAATCAGTCTTCCAAAAGGAATGTCCGGAGAGCAGGAAGCGTGGTTAAGTAATTTTACCGATAACCCTATTGAATGGTTTTCAAAATTCAACGTTAAATTTTCAAAAGGATATTATCAGAATATTCCTAATATCATAGCGTATCTGAAGCAGGAAATTGAAAAAAATCCTCAACAGAAAGAAAGGCTGGAAACTATGCTCGCTGAAGTTCAGGAAGATCAGGTGAAATACCATCCGGATAATTATTCAAAACTTTCAAAAGAGGAAAAAAACCTTCACGAAAAAGCCTTCACCACCAACTCCAATGATCCTGATTACTGGAAACTGGAAATCGGAAAGGATGAGAACGGAGAAAGGCTGGTTGTTCCTGAAGGTGACGTACTGTTTCAGTTCCGAAAAGATGTGGAAGAGAAGAAACTCCCGCTGGTTTCCTGGCTGGTAGCTCCTGAACATTTCTCAGACCACCCGGGATCACCATGGTATGGCGCGTGGTATATTTCTGAAGTTTTGAATATTCTGACCAAAGATCCTGAAACCTGGAAAAAAACCATATTCATCATCAATTATGATGAAAACGACGGATATTTCGATCATGTACTCCCTTTCGCGCCACCCGTAAATCCAAGCCAGCCTGTTGATATGAACGGCAAAGAAGGGGTGGAATATGTGGATCAATCCCAGGAATACATGAGCAATCCTTCTTTAAAAAATTATGAAAAAATTGAAGGAACCGTTGGATTGGGTTACAGGGTTCCAATGATCATCGCCTCCCCATGGACGAAAGGAGGATTTGTAAATTCCGAAGTATCGGATCACACTTCTGTACTGCAGTTTCTGGAGAAATTTATCATGAAAAAATTCAAAAAGGATGTGCATGTTGACAATATCAGTGACTGGAGAAGAGCGGTATGCGGTGATCTTACGTCTGCCTTCAATTCTTCCAGTGTAAAAGTTCCACAAATAAATTATCTGGATCAGAAAGACTATGCTAAAACCATCAATGCAGCCAAAAACAAACCTGTTCCTGATCTGAAATGGTATTCTGAAAATGAACTTAACGGTAATTTACTTGAAATTCAGGAAAGAGGTCTGAAGCCATCAAATCCGCTTCCGTATCATTTCCATGTCAATTTAGAAGGTGAACAGATAAAAATGTCCAATTTAAAAGAGAATGGCGTTCCGCTTTTGGTGTATGACAGGACTCAATTCGACAGTAAGGATTATCATTTTTCATATGCCTTATATTCAAAGCAGGAATTATCCCATGCTGTACATTCCGGAGCTTATTATTATGAAATTTTCGGTCCCAATGGCTTTTTCAGGAGATTTCAGGGAAGTATTTCACCGGAAATAGAGATAATTTTAGAGAATATGACCACAAAAAACCAAGTGGAACTGACTATAAGAAATAACAAAAAGAAAAATTTCTCCATCAATCTGGAAGATTTGTACACAAAAAATAAAAAAACAATTTCTGTACAAAAAACAGAAGAAAAAATAATTATTGATCTTGATAAATTTAAAGGCTGGTATGATTTGAAATTAACGTCAGATGAATGTCTGTGGCATTTTGCCGGAAGAGTAGAAACGGGAAAGGTTTCTGTTTCTGATCCACACTGGGCATAGAAAAACGCTTACAATTTAATAAAAACCTGTACCAAAAACGTACAGGTTTTTTTTTGAGTTATTCTTTAAATATAATGCATTACATAGTGCAAATAAGCAATAATATAAAAATTATAATATATTTTTTTCACAATGCACTGAATTTTGTTATATTCACTTAACTAATTATTTGCATCATGAAAAAACTAAATTTAACTATTGCAATGTCTGTATTTGCATTGGCTCTATCCGGGAATCTGAGCGCCCAAGACCTCGCTACAGATAACCATACGGTTACCATTTCTATTCCCGAAGTTGCATTGGTAGATATTGAACCATCTGCCACCAAAAACATTACCCTTGGGTTTACAGCACCTACTGAAGCAGGAAATCCTATCGTTCCGGCAACAGCCAACACTACTTTATGGCTTAATTATTCATCCATTAAATCTGTTGCAGATCCTACCCGTAATATAAGTGTAACCATGAATGCTATCATTCCCGGAGTTGATCTTCAGGTAACAGCAGCAGCAGCTACCGGAGCAGGAGCAGGAACATTGGGAACATCTGCAGGTCTGTTGACTTTAAGTGCTGCCAACCAGACTATCATTTCAGGAATCGGAAGTGCTTATACAGGAAATGGTGCCAACAACGGACACAATCTTACGTACGCAATTGCTGCAGGAAGTGGTCCTGGAGGGGTAGCAGCCTACGCAGATTTACAGGCAACAGCCACTGTAGCAGCTACCGTTACTTATACGATATCCGACAATTAGAATTTAAATAAAATTTTATTCTCTATTTCAAAAACAAGAAGAAGTTGTCATTCAGTTTCTTCCTGTTTTTGTATTACTCATCATTTAACTCCAAACTTTACATAATGATAAAGCGTATTCTTCTGTTGATCACCTTGATTTTGCAGTTTAGCTTTTTACATGCGGGCATTGTGATTCTCAATGGACTTACACATTCTTACAAAATTGAAAACGGAAAGGTTTACAAGGGAAAAGTAGCCATTGAAAACACAAGCAATAATCCTCAGAGTGTAAAATTATTTTTACAGGACTTTGCTTACCATGCTGACGGAACGATCAATTATTCGGCTTTGCGTACAAATAAACGGACCAATGGAGAATGGATTAAACTCAATACCAACCTGATTACCCTGAAAGGTAAGGAGAAAACTGAGGTTTTTTATGAGATTACAGTTCCCAATCAAAACAGAGATCCCGGAAGCTATTGGAGTGTCATTATTGTAGAACCGGTAGAGGATATAAAGCCCAGCGACAGTAAGGCAGGAGTGAATATCACTTCTGTGATACGTTACGCGATTCAGGTCATTACAGATTTTGAAACAGAAAAGGCCAAACCGGACCTTAAGTTTGAGAGTGTAAAAGTAGAGAAACAGGAGGGAAAGCAAACCGTGAAGATTGCTGTAGCCAATAATGGTAATCTTTACTGTAAACCGACAACAGCCATTGAAATTTATAACCGTAAAACAGGTGAAAAAATAGGAACGTATTCAAGTTTAACGATGGGACTGCTGCCTGACACCTCCAAAACATTTTACATTGATATCAGTAAAATACCGCCGGACAAATACAAAGCCGCCATAATAGCTACGGATGAAGAAGAGAATGCATTTGCACTCAATGTGGAATTAGAAGTAAAAAATGATTAGAACTTGGACTATATTTATTATCATATCATTATTCCCGATATTTATTTTTTCTCAACAGCAATCGAACCGATTGTCCAGTAAAAAAGATAGTATATTACCGGGAATGTCAACTTCTATTCCTTTTACATTAGAAAATAATTCGGATGAAAACAGGACTTATGAGATATCAGTTACCACCTCAAGTCCTTCTATTACACCTATTTTAGCAAAAGGAGAATTTCAGATTGCGGCACATGAAGCATCAGTTTATCTGGTTCCTTTGCGTATTGCAACGGAAACGAGCCAGGGAAATTATTCTGTAACATTGAACATTACTAACCGCAATAACGGAATATCCTTTACAAAAACATCAAAAATAACAGTTTCAGGAAACAGAAATATTTCCCTGACTCCTTTGAATTCACCTGAGTTTGTAAGGGCCGGAGAAATGATTCGGGCTTCTTTTCTCTTAAAAAATAATGGTAATATAACAGAGGATATTCATCTTGAAAGTAAAAATGCCATTCTTGACAATGATACTTCATTAGTACTGGAACCCAATGAATCAAAAATCATTACAATACACAAAGTAACAAACCCTGAACTCAGTCAAAATGAATTTCAGAACCTTAATCTTTCGGTATACTCAAAAGGTAATCTTAAGGAAGTTCAAAATGTTTATGTAAGTACTCAGATTATATCCGTAAAACCATCTGAGAACGATATCTTCCACAGACTTCCTGTTGCCGTTTCATTATCTTTTATCGGAATGCAGAATATGGGGGTTTACAAGGATGGCTTTCAGGGAGAAATTTACGGGAAAGGGACTCTGGATAAAGACAACAAAAACCAGATCGAATTCCGGTCGGTAACCCACAATCCTGTAGATCTCAATACATTTACTCAATATGAAGAATATTTTGTGAATTATAAACGGGATAAGTTCTTTATTCATCTTGGTGATAAAACGTATTCTTCATCTTATTTAACGGAGTTTGCAAGATATGGCCGCGGGGCAGAAATCCGCTATGATTTTAACAAATTCAGTCTGGGCGGATTCTATAATCATCCAAGATTTTTCAGAGATATTAAGGATGAATTTAACCTTTATTCCAGTTTCAAAATCCAGAAGGAATCAGAAATTTCGGTCGGATATCTTTACAAAACTCCAAGAAAGGAGGAAATCCGATATGGAGATCTAAGGCTGGATTCGGATGCACATCTTCCTTATGCCAAAGGAAAATTCAAGATATCAAGAAACATTAATGTATCTGGAGAATTGGCTTACAGTACTACAAAAAAAACGGATGGAACAGCTTACATGCTTCAGGCTGATGCTATTTTTGAAAAGTTCAACGGAAGTTTAATGTATGTAAAAGCAAGTCCGGAATTTGCAGGATATTTTACGAATACAAATACCTTTAACGGGAACATTAGCTATAAAATTTCCAGAAAGCTCAGTGCTTTTGTCAACTATACACAGGATGTTAAAAATTTCCAGAGAGATACGCTGTTTTTAGCAGCTCCTTACAGACAGTATCTGCAATATGGAGTACAATATAAATACCGCTCCAATGGATCTGTTATCGTTAATAGCGGTTATCAAAAGTATCAGGATCGTTTAGAACCAAAACAGTTTGATTACTATGAACGTTTTTTCAAAGTGAGTATTGATCAGCAGCTCGGAATGTTTCAGGTTAATGTTGAAGGGCAGTTTGGTAAAACAGACAATTATCTGACAGGGTTTAGTGGTAATTCAAGTTTTTATTCTGCCAATCTTTCATTTCAAAAATTCAGGACCTATTTTAATGTATTCGGAAGCTATGCTATCAGCTCGAGATACCAGCTGCAGAACCAGAAACAGCTCTATTATGGGGCAAGAATTTACAGTCGTTTTTCTGATAAGACTAGTTTAAGTATTTTTTATCAGAACAATTATATGCCGGAAGAATATTTTAAAGACAGAAATTTATTTGAACTTCTCTTCCACCAGCATCTGTTTCCCGGAAATGAAATTGATGTTTCCGGCAGATATTCATTGCAGAGGGGAGAAATTGGGGATAAAGATTTTATATTCTCCATGCGTTATACCTGGCGTCCCAATGTTCCGGTACAGAAAACCGCTGAATATATTTCGTTATCCGGAAATATCAGTAATCTTGGGATAAAAAAGACGGAAGGGATAAGACTCATGTTGGGAAGCTACCTTTCAGTTACCGATCAGGAAGGAAATTATTTATTCAAAAATGTGATTCCCGGAAATTATTTTCTGGAAATCGACCGTTCAACAACTGAGATCAATGATATTCCCACATTGACTATTCCGGCAGCTCTTTCTTTAAGTAATAAGGAAAATATTTTTAATTTCGGATTAACGACAGCGGCTAATGTTCAGGGTCATATTCAGTTTGTAGAAACGGAAGATAAGGATCAAACCGGACTTACTGAACTGCTTGCTAAAAAAGAGAAAAAGAAGAAAGAAAGTATTATTATAGAAGCTACAGGTAAGGATCAGACCTACCGTAAAATATGCTTTATAGGTGAAGATTTTGATTTTACTTACCTCAGACCCGGAGACTGGACCGTTAAAGTCTATCGCAATGGTCTTGATAAACGTTATAAAGTCTCGAACGACAAATTTCAGTTTACGCTTAACCCTTCGGAAACAAAAAAATTAAATATTCATATTGTCAAACAGCAAATAGAAATAAAATACCAGCAGGAATCCTTAAAGGTAGGATATAATGAAATAAAAAAGAAAAAATGATTTTGATCCGTTCCCTATTGTTATTAGTGTTTTTCATCTTCTCGGGCGTATTCTATTCCCAGACTACTGTTACGATGACTTTACCTATCGTAACTTTAATGGATATAGAACCTACAGGAAGTTTTACGCTCAATTTTACAGCTCCTACCGAAGCAGGAAATGCTCTTGGTAATCCAACACCCAATACTTCCAAATGGGTCAACTATACCTCTGCAATTGCACCCGGAGGGCTTACCAGAAAAATTACAGCATCTGTGAATAAAGTTATTGCAGGAGTCAATATAAGATTACAGGCAGCTGCCGCTTCCGGAGCTGGAGGCGGAACATTGGGAACTTCCTCAGGACAGGTTACCCTTACGACGACTCCTGTTACAATTATTAGCGGCATTGGAGGTGCCTACACAGGAAATGGTGCCAACAATGGCCATGCGCTCACTATTTCTCTAACGACCAATACTTATGCTAATTTACAGGCACAGGCCAATACAGCAATTGTCATCACCTACACCATCACAGAATAAAATTGAAAAATGAAAGTCTACAGCCACTTTTTCAGGGAAATCCTCTTAAAAAAATATCTATATGTTATTCCTTTAATAATAAGTAGTTATTTGACAGGCCAAACAATAACTGTAGGTGGAAGTAACTGGACAGTAAGCGTACCTTCTATTACCGAAGCAGGGACAAACTATGCCGGAACGTATCAGAGCGCTACTAATTTGATAACATTATCAGGAACACTGCCAGGATCTTTTCTAAATCTGCTCACAAGTGGGGCGGCAAGAATAAGCATGCATCATACTCCTACCACCTGGAACAGCAATCTACACCTTTATGCCAAAAGAAGTGGCGGGACAACCAATATCAGCGGACTTTGCCTTGGCTGTACTGCAACGATCAATGGTGGGACAACCTATGTAGAAATACCACAAGCTGTAGATACAGCATTCTTTACAATAAATTTCTCGGGAATTTTGGGATTGGGTAATAGTGTTACTTTTTCAGGCATTAATGGACAATTACAAATAAGTGGTGTTTCTGTAATCGTTCCTGCAACAACCTATAACACGCAAATAGTTTTCACAATAGGTCCCAATTAAAAATACTCCAATACCAATCCAGCTAAAGACATAATCAGTCAATTTATATCTAAAAAAAAAACAATCCTTTTCAAAATCAGAAAAGGATTGTTTTTTTATTGTATTTAAAACTAATTAATGTTTGGCCCACCAAAGAGGAGTCAGTACAGCATCTGCACCACCAAGTAACTGTACAGCCTTATCATATCCAGGCTGATCCGTATTTCTGAAAGTACTTGGATATCTTAATCTCTGAGGGAAATTCTGAATAGAATTTGTCATATAATTCCCTGAACTCAGATTAGGAAGGTTTGCCAATGGAGTTTCGATGGCAGGATTTTCAAAAAACGGCAGTCCAAGCCTTCTCTGATCACTCCAGGACTCTAACGGTAACCAAGGCATATTGGCAATATATTTCTGGGTAATAATCTTTGTCAGTTTATCATTCTTTACCGATCCATTTTTATAAATGGTATTTACAGGATATTTAATGTCTACCGAAACTAAGTTCCCGCTTACAGGATCTTTATATTTCATCGTATGGCTCACTCCCGGTTCTGTAATATGACTGTAAGAAACAGAAGTCCCATCACGGTTATAATCTGTTGAAGCAATATATTGACCATAGAATTGTGAAACTCCATTATAAGCAAAACTTTCCTGAATTCCTTTATTATATGCCGCTTCATCGCCCATTGGAACAGCCCAGCCTTTCAATGCCGCTTCCGCCAAAAGGAAATAAGTTTCCCAGCTTGCAAAAAATATTCTTGAATTCGTACTTTCCCGGTACTGCTTACCCAAAGCCGGCATACATCCTACTACATTTCTCAAGCCGTTTCTCTGTCCTTTTACCCCCCAATTTCCAATGGTATAGGCATTCCAGGTATTT
The DNA here is from genome assembly GCF_019317325.1 of Chryseobacterium sp. D764. NCBI lineage: Bacteria > Pseudomonadati > Bacteroidota > Flavobacteriia > Flavobacteriales > Weeksellaceae > Chryseobacterium > Chryseobacterium sp. D764. Next base: position 2,839,800 of record NZ_CP079219.1, read on the forward strand.
ACTGTATTTATTGTTACTTTAGAGTTATCTTCAAATGTAAGATCTCCATGATTGGTAGTTGCCTGATTGGTATAAGTGGGATATAATGAATAAACCGGGCTTGTAAGATCACCCGGAATATAGAACGTTTTATACGCTCTCGGATCAATTTTATTGGGTAGTCCATCCAACCAATATCCTGCACTAGGATCGTTGGTCATTGTGGTGAACTGTTGATCATACTTTATGCCAACATAGTCAGATGCCTTAACTGCTGTATGTTGAGCTACAGGTAATTGCTCTGTGGAACTTACTCCTCCTAAACCAATGTATAAATTATTAAGGGTTGCTGACAAGATTTGGGAGTTCCATTCTCTGGACATTACACCCGTTAAGGCATCCCAACCGGATTTTTCAGCAACTTTAAAATTATCTGCATTTGTAGCGATAAACATATTTGAATTGGCAGCTGCTTCAAATTCTGTTTTTGCTTTTGAAGGATCTACTTCAGCAATTCTCATAGCAATTCTCATTCTCATAGAGTTGGCATACTTTACCCATTGCGTCCAATTGAACCCATACACCATATCATGGGCATTAGCATTTGATGGTGCTCCTTGGGTTGTGTCCATTTTTGCGACTGCATCTTTTAATTCTTCTAAAATAAAATAATACACTTCTTTTTCAGAATTAAAAGTAGGATTCGTTCCCTGAAAAGCCTGAATAGGTTGAGGTCCGAAATTATCCGAAAATTCACTCATTAAATAAGCTCTCCAAATTCTGGAAACCTGAATGACATTGTCATAATAAGGTTTTCCTTGCCCGGCCGCCTTTTTTTCATTAGCCAATTGAATAGCCGCATTCGCATTATTCAACCAATCTGAAACGTATTTCCAATATTCGGAAGTCCAGGAATCGTCGTAAGTTCCACCTCCAATTCCTGTTGATAAATGCTGTCTCGCTGCCGTTTTCCAGTATAAAACAAAAACACGTTCTGCAATATTAGGATCCTGCTGAGCGCCAAGAATTGAGTTATTTAAGAAATATTCAGGTTCTGCCTTATTAGCGTCTACGGCAAATGGGTTATTGTTGATTTCTTCAAAATCATTGCATGAAGTACATAATAAACCGATGGTAAAAAATGATAAGATATATTTTTTCATTGTTTCAGTTTTTAATTAAAAGCCTAAAGTAATTGTAAATAAATAAGATCTTGAAGTAGGAAAAGCAAGGTTTTCAAATCCTGTAGCATTAGAATTAATTGCGAATACAGATTCCGGATCAATTCCTTTTGCTTTACTGTAGATCATCCAGACATTATTGGCCGTAAAAGCAACTTTAGCACTCTGCAAGGCTAATTTTTGGAAAATACTTTTAGGGAAATTATACGTCAGCTGAATATTTCTTAAACGAATGTTGGTAGCATCATAAATATTCTGTTCCGTAATTCCTAAATTTCCAGATGTTACAGCTCCCCAATAATCCTGCTGAGTTATTTCTTTGGTATTTGCTGTATAACCGCCATTTCCTTCCACTACGGCATCCAAAATCATATTATCACGTTTTCCTCCGGGCGCAGTGTCTGCAGCAAGTCCATTAGCTTGTAATGCTGCTTGCGTTGCGGAGAAAAATTTACCTCCGATTCTTCCGTCAATTAAAAATGAAAGTCCAATATTTTTATATACAAAGCTGTTGGTAAAGCCAAACAAAGCCCTCGGAGTCTGATCTCCAAGATAATATTGGTCTTGAGTAGCCTGTGGCAATCCATTTTGATCCACAATCAGTTTTCCGTAATGAGGACTAGCGGTATCTTCTACTCTCAAGAATTTCGTTCCATAAATTGCACCATAAGGTTTTCCTACTTCAGCGAAGAAAGCAACGTTATCAAAACCTGATAGAGGATATTTTGAAATATTTCCATCAATTTTATCGATGTTACTTTTTAAAGTTGAAAAATTAGCATTTACGTTCCACGCAAAATTTTCCTTCTTAGAAATATCTGTATTCAAAACAAATTCAAATCCTTTATTATGCAGCCCTCCTGAATTAATCATCATTCTTTCATATCCGGATAGCGGGTTTATTGGAATAGCTATAAGCTGATCAGTCGCATTATTATTAAAATAGCTTACATCCAAAGACACTCTGTCAAAAAACTTCATATCTGCACCGACTTCGAAAGTTTTAAGCTTTTCCGCATGCAAATCCGGATTAAAAAGTATTTTATTTCTTGCAAGTACAATATGCCCGTTTGGATCTGTGGAAGCAAGATATGTATTGTATAAGCTTTGAGGAGGTAAAGAGTTCCCTACAACTGCGTAAGCTGCACGAAGTTTAGCAAACGTTAAAACATTCGAAGTTGTACCATTTAATTTCTTCAGCATATCCGTTAAAACTAATGAAGTACTCACAGAAGAATAAAAATAAGACATGTTATCAATATTCAAAGTAGAAGACCAATCATTTCTTGCTGTAGCATTCAGAAACCAGTATCCATCATAATTAATTTCAGCAGCAGCAAATACTGAATTAATTTTTTTCCACATATCAACTTCAGTTGTAGTAATAGATGCAAGATCACTCGTATTAGACGTGCTGAAAACGTTGGCAAGAATAAGATTTTGAGTGGAAAAATATAATGCCTTATCCCTGCTTTCCATCATCTGCCCATAAACGGAAAGCGATCCGCCCCATTTGCCAATAATATTATCCTTTTTGGCATTAAGACTTATGATATAATTATTCTCATAAAACTTTTCCTGACCGGTAGAGTAAGAATTATTACGGCCAGATCCCGTCCAAACCCTTGCATCCGTATTTAAAGAATAGAAATCTGTTCCTAACCTTACATCTGCGCTCAGCCAATTATTAAATTGATACTTGAGATAACCGTTTAATAAAAACCTATCTTTTTTATCGGCGTTCAATGCATTATAAGCTGTCCAATAGGGGTTAATTCCATTTGAAGTTATCCAGCGCGAAGTAACTTCATTTTGCATCTGCCCCTCACGATAATCTCTTACATCAATATTTTGAGGCATTAAGAGTATTTTCGGATAGTAATTTCCATCACCCTGTCCTCCAGAAGGTCTATTTGTTCCTTTAATACTCATATATTGGGCTTTCACCTCACTAGTCCACCTTTTATTAGCTCCAAAATTAGAATTCATTTTAGCCATGAAATTGAATCTTTCATATTTTGAATTAGGAATCTGACTATTACTGTTTAAATAATTAGCCGAAGTGTACAAGCTTGATCCTTCGCCTAAACTCTCCTGAAAGCTCAGTGTATGCTGTGAATTTGTTCCTGTCTTAAAAAAGTTTTTTAAGTTGTCATGAACCGTCATATTGGATCCTTCAAAAGCAGGTCCCCAGGAAGTGGTATTGTCAACCCCAGGAAGATTGGGTAAACCAATACTACCTTGTGCAAAACTATCTTGCAAATCAGGTTTCATAAAAATATTTTCAAAGCCTAAGCTTGTAGAATATGTAATTCCTAATCCTCCCTTTCGTTTACCGGTTTTTGTAGTAATCAAAATAACTCCATTTCCACCTCTGGAACCGTAAAGAGCGGAAGCAGCACCACCTTTTAAAACAGAAAGACTTTCAATGTCATCCGGGTTAATATCACTTAAACCATTTCCCATATCAAGATCCGGATTCCAGAAATCATTATTAAAGTCTTTTCCATTCTGCTTAACCTTTGATCCTAAACTATTACTTAATGGAACTCCATCCACCACAATAAGAGGCTGATTATCTCCAGTAAAAGAATTAAACCCCCGTAGATTAATTTTGGAAGAAGAACCTGGCCCAAAACCTCCTTTAATAACTTGTAAACCTGCAACCTTCCCTACTAATGCATTGGTCATGTTATTTTCTTTAGCATCAACAAGGGTTTGGCCTTTCACATCCTGGAAAGAATATCCAAGCGCTTTTTTTTCTTTTTTTACACCATAGGCTGTAACAACTACTTCGTCAATCTTTGACGTTTTAGTTGAATCACTTTGTGCATACAGTCCGAAACAGAATAATAAGGATTGGAGCAGCCCAACCTTAAAAATGTTTTTTTTCATAAAAATTAGATTTGGTATATACTTAATAATATCACAGGATATTATAACAAATAAACGTAATTCTTATTAAATTAATACACAATCATTAATTATTTATGTTAAATACATTCATAAAAGCAACTGAATCTTTCTAAAGCTTATGATACTTAAACGATTAAGTAAAATTCGAAATTAGATTGACCAAAACTTAATACCTGGTGGGGCTATTTAGTTGAAAAAAAGAGATAAAATAAGATAATGGGTTGTTGAGACTCCTACGAAGTGATAATGGGGGTATAGATGATAAATGATATTGGATAACAGTAGGGACAATCAATAATGATTGATTGTTTATTTATTACTCATTATTTATGAGTTCAGGTGTTTTGTTTTGTTTTGTTTTGCTTTATTTAGTTGGGTATAGTGCTTGGGTATAACGCAAAAAAAAATCCTTTATCTTATGATAAAGGATTTTTTAAAAATAAAATAAAAACTGGCGGCGGCCTACTCTCCCGCTTTCGCAGTACCATCGGCGCTGGTGGGCTTAACTTCTGTGTTCGGAATGGGAACAGGTGAGCCCCACCGCTAAAACCACCCTAAAGAAGGTATATAAGGCTGCACGGTATAGATAAAAGGATACAGGTTTTACCTGCTTCCCAATAGCTACCATCTGCTACCTGGTTATTTTCGATAAAAACTTTCACAAAGAGGTAACCTTGCTGCACTTTCGTGCGCCATATTAGGCTATAAATCTACGGGTAATTAGTACTACTCGGCTATGACATTACTGTCTTTACACCTGTAGCCTATCAACGTCGTCATCTCCAACGACCCTTAAAAGATGTCTCATCTTGAGGCGAGTTTCGCACTTATATGCTTTCAGTGCTTATCTCTTCCAAACGTAGCTACTCAGCAGTGCACCTGGCGGTACAACTGATACACCAGAGGTTTGTTCAATTCGGTCCTCTCGTACTAGAATCAAGCCCTCTCAAACATCTAACGCCCGCAATAGATAGAGACCGAACTGTCTCACGACGTTCTGAACCCAGCTCGCGTGCCACTTTAATGGGCGAACAGCCCAACCCTTGGGACCTTCTCCAGCCCCAGGATGTGACGAGCCGACATCGAGGTGCCGAACCTCCCCGTCGATGTGAGCTCTTGGGGGAGACTAGCCTGTTATCCCCGGAGTACCTTTTATCCTATGAGCGATGGCCCTTCCATACGGAACCACCGGATCACTATGTCCTGCTTTCGCACCTGATCGACTTGTAGGTCTCACAGTCAAGCACCCTTATGCCATTACACTCTACGCACGGTTACCAAGCGTGCTGAGGGTACCTTTGAAAGCCTCCGTTACTCTTTTGGAGGCGACCACCCCAGTCAAACTACCCACCACGCAATGTCCTTCCCTTAAGAAGTTAGGCTCCAAGTAAGTAAAGGGTGGTATTTCAACGTTGGCTCCACCTACACTAGCGTGCAAGCTTCAAAGCCTCCCACCTATCCTACACATTACTTACTCAAAGTCAATACGAAGTTATAGTAAAGGTTCACAGGGTCTTTTCGTCCCATTGCGGGTAATCGGCATCTTCACCGATACTACAATTTCACAGAGCTCATGGTTGAGACAGTGCCCAGATCGTTACACCATTCGTGCAGGTCGGAACTTACCCGACAAGGAATTTCGCTACCTTAGGACCGTTATAGTTACGGCCGCCGTTTACTGGGGCTTCAGTCAATGCCTTCGGTTTAACCCTAAGCACCTTCCTTAACCTTCCAGCACCGGGCAGGTGTCAGACCCTATACTGCATCTTTCGATTTTGCAGAGTCCTGTGTTTTTGATAAACAGTCGCCTGGGCCTCTTTACTGCGGCCACCATTGCTGATGGCGTCTCTTCTCCCGAAGTTACGAGACTATTTTGCCTAGTTCCTTAACCATGATTCACTCTAGCACCTTAGGATTCTCTCCTCGACTACCTGTGTCGGTTTTGGTACGGGTTGCTTCACTTCGGCTTTTCTTGGAAGCACTTTCCCTACAGCAGCTTCGCCCGAAGGCTAGGCCTTGACTATTCCGTCAGTCTCCAGTAAGTACGGCACTCCGTCCCCTTTTTAGTGTGAGCAAGTATGGGAATATTAACCCATTGTCCATCCACTACCCCTTTCGGGTTCGCGTTAGGTCCCGACTAACCCTCAGCTGATTAGCATGGCTGAGGAAACCTTAGTCTTTCGGTGAGCGGGTTTCTCGCCCGCTTTATCGTTACTTATGCCTACATTTTCTTTTCTATCCGCTCCACAATACCTCACAGTACTGCTTCAGCGCAAATAGAATGCTCTCCTACCAGATGTATCTAAAATACAAATCCATAGCTTCGGTAATATGTTTATGCCCGATTATTATCCATGCCGGACCGCTCGACTAGTGAGCTGTTACGCACTCTTTAAATGAATGGCTGCTTCCAAGCCAACATCCTAGCTGTCAATGCAGTCCAACCGCGTTGTTTCAACTTAACATATATTTTGGGACCTTAGCTGTTGGTCTGGGTTCTTTCCCTCTCGGACATGGACCTTAGCACCCATGCCCTCACTGCCGTAGAACATTTATTAGCATTCGGAGTTTGTCAGGAATTGGTAGGCGATGAAACCCCCGCATCCAATCAGTAGCTCTACCTCTAATAAACTTATATACGACGCTGCACCTAAATGCATTTCGGAGAGTACGAGCTATCTCCCAGTTTGATTGGCCTTTCACCCCTACCCACAGGTCATCCGAAGACTTTTCAACGTCAACCGGTTCGGTCCTCCACTCTGTGTTACCAGAGCTTCAACCTGCCCATGGGTAGATCACAAGGTTTCGCGTCTAATCCTACTAACTATACGCCCTATTCAGACTCGCTTTCGCTCCGGCTCCGGTACTTAATACCTTAACCTCGCTAGTAAAATTAACTCGTAGGCTCATTATGCAAAAGGCACGCCGTCACAGCTTAATGCTGCTCCGACCGCTTGTAGGCGTACGGTTTCAGGTTCTATTTCACCCTTCTATTCGAAGTGCTTTTCACCTTTCCTTCACAGTACTTGTTCACTATCGGTCTTTCAGGAGTATTTAGCCTTGGAGGATGGTCCCCCCATATTCAGACAGGATTTCACGTGTCCCGCCCTACTCATTTATCACTCAAATATGCCTTTCATATACGGGGCTATCACCCTCTACGGCCGTTCTTTCCAGAACATTCTATTAAACATATATCAGCTTTTGGGCTAATCCGCTTTCGCTCGCCACTACTTACGGAATCTCTTCGATTTCTTTTCCTCCGGGTACTTAGATGTTTCAGTTCTCCGGGTTTGCTCCTCTTACGAGGTGACTGGTCTTCAACCAGCCGGGTTGCCCCATTCGGACATCTGCGGATCAATTCGTGTGTGCCAATCCCCGCAGCTTTTCGCAGCTTACCACGTCCTTCGTCGCCTCTGAAAGCCTAGGCATCCGCCATACGCCCTTAACGATTTCTTTCCTAATAATTATATTAGTTCAGTATTTTTTGATAAATTTAATTTATCGATATTTTTATAAACTCGGCACTCGAAAGTGCTCGGTTATCTCTTTGTGATGTCTTTACCGTTAATGTCAATGATCTTAAATTCTTTTTGTACAACTGATGAACAGATATTGTTTTTGGCTCTATCCGTAACTTTTAAATCAGTCTTCCAAAACTGTGGAGAATAAGGGAGTCGAACCCTTGACCTCCTGCGTGCAAGGCAGGCGCTCTAGCCAGCTGAGCTAATTCCCCTCTAGTTGCTGTTGGCTATTTGCTTCTGGCTTCTGGCATTTTTGCCATCAGCTATAAGCTATTTGCCAGCCGCTTTAATTAGTAGTCTCGGGCAGGCTCGAACTGCCGACCTCTACATTATCAGTGTAGCGCTCTAACCAGCTGAGCTACGAGACTTTATATGAGTTATGGGAATGAGTAAGTAAGTTATACTTTTCCTCTTCTTCATTTCTCAATCTCTTTCCCTATACTAATTTCTAGTGGGTGTTGTATTTTTAATATAACCAACCAAACAAAAAACTAAAGCTTTACTTTGAAGTAAGTGCATGGTACATTTAAGTACCTTTGTTTTTTTATCGTCTTACGACGCTCTAAAATGAGATGTTCCAGCCGCACCTTCCGGTACGGCTACCTTGTTACGACTTAGCCCTAGTTACCTGTTTTACCCTAGGCAGCTCCTTTTACGGTCACCGACTTCAGGTACCCCAGACTTCCATGGCTTGACGGGCGGTGTGTACAAGGCCCGGGAACGTATTCACCGCGCCATGGCTGATGCGCGATTACTAGCGATTCCAGCTTCATAGAGTCGAGTTGCAGACTCCAATCCGAACTGAGACCAGCTTTCGAGATTTGCATCACGTCACCGTGTAGCTGCCCTCTGTACTGGCCATTGTATTACGTGTGTGGCCCAAGGCGTAAGGGCCGTGATGATTTGACGTCATCCCCACCTTCCTCTCTACTTGCGTAGGCAGTCTCACTAGAGTCCCCAACTTAATGATGGCAACTAGTGACAGGGGTTGCGCTCGTTGCAGGACTTAACCTAACACCTCACGGCACGAGCTGACGACAACCATGCAGCACCTTGAAAAATGTCCGAAGAAAAGTCTATTTCTAAACCTGTCATTTCCCATTTAAGCCTTGGTAAGGTTCCTCGCGTATCATCGAATTAAACCACATAATCCACCGCTTGTGCGGGCCCCCGTCAATTCCTTTGAGTTTCATTCTTGCGAACGTACTCCCCAGGTGGCTAACTTATCACTTTCGCTTAGTCTCTGATTCCGAAAAACCAAAAACGAGTTAGCATCGTTTACGGCGTGGACTACCAGGGTATCTAATCCTGTTCGCTCCCCACGCTTTCGTCCATCAGCGTCAGTTGTTGCTTAGTAACCTGCCTTCGCAATTGGTGTTCTAAGTAATATCTATGCATTTCACCGCTACACTACTTATTCCAGCTACTTCAACAACACTCAAGACCTGCAGTATCAATGGCAGTTTCACAGTTAAGCTGTGAGATTTCACCACTGACTTACAGATCCGCCTACGGACCCTTTAAACCCAATAAATCCGGATAACGCTTGCACCCTCCGTATTACCGCGGCTGCTGGCACGGAGTTAGCCGGTGCTTATTCGTATAGTACCTTCAGCTACCCTCACGAGGGTAGGTTTATCCCTATACAAAAGAAGTTTACAACCCATAGGGCCGTCGTCCTTCACGCGGGATGGCTGGATCAGGCTCTCACCCATTGTCCAATATTCCTCACTGCTGCCTCCCGTAGGAGTCTGGTCCGTGTCTCAGTACCAGTGTGGGGGATCACCCTCTCAGGCCCCCTAAAGATCGTTGACTTGGTGAGCCGTTACCTCACCAACTATCTAATCTTGCGCGTGCCCATCTCTATCCACCGGAGTTTTCAATTTAAAATGATGCCATTCTAAATATTATGGGGTATTAATCTCCCTTTCGAAAGGCTATCCCCCAGATAAAGGCAGGTTGCACACGTGTTCCGCACCCGTACGCCGCTCTCTCATTTCCGAAGAAACAATACCGCTCGGCTTGCATGTGTTAGGCCTCCCGCTAGCGTTCATCCTGAGCCAGGATCAAACTCTCCATTGTATGTTTGTCTGACTCACTCAAAGTTTTTTTTACGCTTTAGTTTTTCCTTACTTGGTTGTTATATTGTATGTCAATGATCTTTATATCTTTCGCTTTGTAACGAAGCACTCTCTTCTGTCAGTGGCGCTCCGTATTTGCGAGTGCAAAAGTAAAACTTTATTTCTTAATGACCAAATGTTTTGAAAGAAAATTTTAAAGTTTTTTAAGTAACCTTAATCCCTCTCCTAAACCTTAATCACTCTACTCCTGCGCTCCCTTTATTTGGGACTGCAAAGATACAAACTCTTTTTAAACTCGCAACTTTTTTTGATAAAAAAATTAAAGTTTTTTGTCTGCCTCTTTTTGAAGTATCATAATGTCTATGCTTATCTAAAAGCTCTCCTGCGCTACTGTATTACTCTCGTTTTTCAGTGGGGCAAAGATAACAACTTATTGCAACGCAAAACAACTTTATTTAACATAAATTTTACACACCCGTAATATTTAACCCTAATACACTGGAACGCAGAGAGAAAAATTTTAAACATTTGTTCTCAATTTAAATCTACCAAAAGGAAAACCTGTCATAATACTGTTGCAGGTAATTTTTTAAGGATTTCTTTCTTTGTAAATAGCGCTTAAAAATTCGGCATAGGACTTTTCCAACCCAATAATATCACCGGATTTAAGATTCAACCCTCCTACTCCTGAGTTATCCGGCTTTACTTTTAAAGATGAAACCTGAAAGTATAAGTTATCATCATTCGCTTTTGGCTGAACTTTGATAGTAGAACCCAGAAGTTTCTTGGTTGAAATTGTATAGACTTCCCCCGGAACAATTTTTAATTTTAAAAATGATCTTGGAGAGATAATATAGTCTTTACGATTGATGTTTATTTTCTGATCTTTTTCAGAGGATGCAAATATATACATCTCGCCATGCTGAGCTGCCAGCTTTTCTTTAGGTGTATAATATAAAGCAATCTTATAATTGGAAGCGTTGAATGGCTGAGCTACACCATCTATGCTTTCGAAAGGTTTTAATTCAAAAGTATTGGCACCGATCTCTTTTGCCTTTTTATAGACTAAGGAAAATGTAAGTGCATCATCTTTTGAAAAGCCCTGAACTTCTACTTCTCCTAAATAAACGGCATCAGCAGTGGCGGTTTCTTTTTTATAAAAGAATTTATCCGGGTTATCATTTGTTTTTTCAACTTTAGTCAGATAAACATTCTGTGCATTCCACAGCTGGACACACAATACGGAAAAGATGATTGCAATATTCTTCATATATATATTATTGTTGTGAAAGTGTATCAACACATTCCTCAAGGCTGTTTTCCCAATGTTTGGGTTCTATTTTGTAAGTCTCTTCTATTTTATCCAAAGACATTGTACTTCTTACGGGTCTTTTGGCAGGTGTTGGATACTGTTCGGTTGTTAGTGGATTCAGTTTTACTGAAGATTTTGAAAATTCAGCAATTTTTTTTGCAAATTCAAACCATGTTGTCTCCGGATAGTTTGAGAAGTGAAAGACTCCATAGGTTTTACGGTGAGCTTTGATGATATCCATGATAGCTTCCGCAAGATCATTTGCATTGGTTGGCTGTCCAAACTGATCAGCAACAATTCCCAGTTCTTTTTTCTGAGAGAAAAGGTTCAGCATGGTTTTCACAAAATTCTTATTGAACTCTGAGTACAGCCATGAGGTTCTCAGGATAATTGTTTTAGGATTAATTTCCAGAGCAAGTTCTTCACCTTTTCTTTTTGATTCTCCATATACGCCTATCGGATTTGTAAAATCATCTTCCGAGTATGGCAGATTTGTGGTTCCATCAAAAACATAGTCTGTAGAAACATGAATCAGGGTCGTTTTATAATCTACACACGCCTGGGCAAGATGAGCTACCCCATAAGCATTTACTGCAAAAGCTTTTTCTTTTTCTGTTTCAGCCAGATCTACCGCTGTGTATGCTGAAGCATTAATGCAGTAATCAGGTTTGTTATCATAAAAGAAGTCATTCACCTGGTCTTCATTGGTAACATCAAGAGTGGATGAGTCTGTAAATAAGAATTCATATTGATGTTCAAAGTCTGGAGCTATTTTTCTAATGCAGTTTCCCAATTGTCCGTTGCTTCCTATTACTGCTATTTTTTTCATTTATATATTATTAATTTTTAAGTTAAAATCTTCAATAAGAGTTGCTGATTAAGAATTTTTTGCATTTTGGCTTCTTAAAAACTTCACTCTTGACTGGAAGTCTTTCTGAATCAAATCTACATAAAACTTGTCGAAAATTTCTTTGACATCTTCGGGATGAACTTCAGATTTTCTTGTTTTAACATTGAAATAAATAACAGTTACCCAAAGTACGGCATGGATTGTCTTTTCATCTAAACTTTTCATAAGGATTTCCACTTTTGCCGTTCTATCCTGTACATCGATGGTTTTGCTGCTGATTACTACCTGTGTGTTATATCTTACTTCTTTTAAATAGGCTATTTCATTTTGAATAGCAATCCAGGTACAGCCGGTTTTCTTGGTATATTCTTCATAGGTAAATCCGTAGAATGTTTCCACATGATCTTCTCTGGCATTGAACATATAATCAAGATATTTTACATTATTCAAATGTCCGATCGGATCGCAGTCACTAAATCTAACTTTTACCGTAGTTGATACTTCTTTTTCCATTCCGCAAAAATAAAAAAACCACCTCTAATAGAGATGGTTAGTTTTATAAATCTTTGTTAATTTGCTGAAATTATTGAACTCCAAGTTCTTTCTTTACAGCTGGAGTAGCATCTGGTCCTGCTTTATAAAGGAATGCAGTTGAGTTAGCATCCATAATATAATCGTATCCGTTAGCTTTAGCTACTTTTTCTACTGCATCGTTCAGTTTTTTCTCAACTGGACCGAAAGCCAAATCCTGCTTAGCTTGTAGATCTTTTTGAGCTTTGTCCTGCATTTGCTGGATTTCTTCAGCTAATTTTTTCATTTCAGCTTCTCTTGCTGCGTTTTCGTCAGCTGTTTTTTTCGGAGCTTCTGTTTGATATTGCTGATATTTAGTTTGAGCTGCGTCAGCTTTTTTCTTAATCTCAGCTTGTTTAGTATCTAAGAATGTTTTAAGATCAGCATCTGCTTTCTTTTTCTCCGGCATAGCGTTAAGAACTCCCATTACATCTAAAGTAGCAATTTTTTGAGCTTTTGCCATACCTACAGATACAACCATCATTACTGCTGCAAATAATACACTTAATTTTTTCATAACTGGTAAATAAATAATTTAATTTGTTTTTAGATTTTAAAATATAGCAAAAGTTAATTTTTAAACTTATTTTTTGCCTTTGCTATTTGTTTTTTCCTTCTTATCTGTTCCTTTCAACAAAACAGACAATACTTTCTCGGTGTAATCATATTTTGACTGAAGGAAAATAACACTAATGTTATTGCTTTTATCAAGAACTATGCCCAATCCATTTTTTTCGGACATTGTTTTGATGGCTCCCCAGATCTGGTCCTGAAAAGGCAAAACAAGGTTTGTTCTCAGTTTTGTAATTTCACCGTTAGCTCCAAAACGTAAGCTAGTAGTCGTTTTAATATTTTTATCGAGGTCTACAACTTCTTTTTCTCTCAGTTTAAGCTGGTCACCTATCAATAATACTTTTTCACTTTCAAAAGCAGCTTTTTTTCTTTCATATTCAGATTGAAGACTTTGAAGTTCTGACTCCCAGGTATCGATCTGAGAATTCAATCTTGCTTCAGCTTCTTTATACTGAGGTAATTTATTTAAAATTTCATTAGTATCCACTACTCCTATTTTCTGGGCATTGCTGAATCCAAAAAGCAATAGTAATGCGAACGTGAAAATTATTTTAAAGTGCTTCATATTTGTAATTATAATGTTTGGTTCATCAAGAAGTGGTTTCTCCATCCTGACTTGTCACCTGATAATGTTTTATCAAGACCTAGTGCGAAGTCAAATCCGATTAATCCAAATGCTCCCATATAAACTCTTACTCCTATACCTACTGATCTTTTCAATTGGAACGGGCTGTAAGAACTCCATGAATTCCATACGTTACCTCCTTCAGCAAATGTCAATGCATAGATTTTTGCAGTCTGGCTCATTGAGATCGGGTATCTTAATTCTAAAGTAAATCTGTTATAGATTGTACCACCACCTGTCTGAGTAATATCATCTGCCTGACCTCCTTCTGTGCTGGCATTTTCATATCCTCTTAAAGGAATCAATTCTCTACCGTCATATCTACCTCCGAAAAGACCTGTACCTCCCATATAGAATCTTTCAAATGGCGGAGCTCCCAGTTTACTGTTATATCCGTCCATGAATCCCATTTCTGCAGAAGATCTCAAGACCAGTTTTCCAACGATTTCATTGTATACATCTGCCTTGAATTTAATCTTATAGAATTCCATCCACTTATACTTGTCAATAGCTGACATTGTAGAATAATCTTTCTTTTTAAACAATGAGTATGGAGGTGTCAGTTTTGCTGAAAGCTCAATATTGGATCCCATTGTCGGGAAGATTGGGTCGATACCTGCTGAGTTTCTGCTCAACCCTAAGTTCACACTGAAGTTATTGGCAGTACCATTCGTTTCTGTAGTATTTCCAAACTGGAATGGATAGTTATTGAAATCATACTTCTGGAACTGTAATCCTGTGTACAATGAGAAATAATCATCCGGCCAGTTCAATAGTCTGTTTAAACCAGCTGAAGCAGAGAAGATATTAAGCTTCTGAGCTGCTCCATATTGATCCGTATATCTTACTCTGGAGTTATTCAAACTTACAGAAAGGGCTGTTGCTCTTGTACCAAATAACCACGGCTCTGTAAATGATACCCCGTAATTTTGGAAATACTGTCCTGCCTGCACCTGAATAGAGAACGTTTGTCCGTCTCCCTGAGGTACTGGTTTGAAGTCTTTAAACTTAAGGAAGTTCTTTAATGAGAAGTTATTAAAAGTTAATCCTAAAGTACCAATGAAGCTGTTACCACCGTAACCTGCCTGCAGCTGTACTTGGGAAGATCCTTTTTCTACAAGCTTCCAGTTAATATCAACAGTGTTGTCCTGCTGGTTTGGCTGGATATCCTGTCCGATCTGCTGAGGGTCAAAGAATGACATCCCTGCTAAATCGAAATATGTTCTTTTAATTTCCGTTTTCTTGAATAGTTCTCCCGGTTTTGTTCTCAGTGCTCTAAGGATAACGTGGTCATGGGTTGTAGTATTCCCCTGCCATGTTACTTTATTCCAGGTAGCCTGCTCACCTTCATTAATTCTAACTTCAAGGTTTACAGCATCTCCTGATACCGATTTTTCAACAGGTGTAACATTGGAGAAAAGGTAACCGTTGTTCATGTAAACAGATTTGATATCTGAATCATCTTCTTTACCTCCATCTTCTCCAACTTTTTTGTTGAATCCTACTGCATCGTAAATATCTCCTTTCTTGTATCCTAATAATCTCTGTAAATATTCTGTAGCGTATACTGTATTCCCCGTGAATGTAACGTCCCCGATGTAATATTTTTTACCCTCATTAAGTTTTACATTGATTTCGTAGTTATTTCTTTTGTTTCTCCACACTGAATCTGAAACAATTTTCGCATCTCTATATCCCAGGGAGTTATAATAATTGATAAGACCTTGCTTATCTTCCTGATATTTATCTTCAATGAATTTTGAGGATTTCAAAATACCACCAATACCAAAACGTTTTTGTTTTGTTTCTTTGAAAGCTTTGTTTCTAAGCTTTCTATCGGTTACATTTTCGTTTCCTTCAAATTCAATATGATCAATCTTAATTCTTTTTCCCTTTTCTACATTAATAGTCCAGTCTACTAAAGCAGGATCTCCTGCGTTTACTTTATCCTGAATACTGATTTTAGCATCTGCAAAACCTTTCTTAATATAGTCTTTAGGGACATTTGTTTTAAGACTAGACACTAAGTTTTGAGTAATCTTAGTTCCTGGTTTAAGGTTGTTATCCTTTGCCAGCTTTTCACTCTTAGATTTACCAATTCCTTTTCCTGCAAATTTCACTTCTCCAAGTTCTTTCAGATCCTGCAGGTGAAATTTCAGAACGATTGTCTGTCCTTCAATGCTTTGAACATAAACTTCCACTTCAGAAAAAGATTGGGTATCCCAAAGTTTTTTAACAGCATTGCTGATTTTCTGTCCCGGAATGTCTACGCTTTCTCCTTTAGTAAGACCTGTAAATCTTAAGATCTGAGCTGGTGTATATTTTTTTACCCCATCTACAACGATGTCTTTAAGTGTATAAGTGCCTGCCTCATTTTCTGCGTGGACAGCATTATTTACTTTTGTGCTGTCTTGTGGAGTTACTTGTCCATAAAAATGTGCAGAAGCAGCAAACATAATGATGGGTAATAGTCTAAACTTCATTTTATCGAGTCTTTCTTTTCTTAAAATTTTATTGGCCTTTTACTTGCTCACCGGTTAAACCGTATCTTCTTTCTTT
Source organism: Chryseobacterium sp. D764 (assembly GCF_019317325.1). Classification (NCBI taxonomy): domain Bacteria; kingdom Pseudomonadati; phylum Bacteroidota; class Flavobacteriia; order Flavobacteriales; family Weeksellaceae; genus Chryseobacterium; species Chryseobacterium sp. D764. The sequence goes on from NZ_CP079219.1 coordinate 2,855,970, forward strand.
GTTTTGATAATCTACAATACATTGAAAGAAAATATCTTTGGTAAAATCCGGCCACAGAACATTTAAAAACTGTAGTTCTGCATAAGCGATCTGCCAAAGCAGGAAATTACTTATTCTTATTTCACCGCTGGTTCTGATCAGTAAGTCTACAGGAGGAAAATCTTTTGTATAAAGGTAGCTTTCAAATAAACTTTCGTTAATATTTTCTATCTCTACTTTTCCTTCTTTTACATCAGAACTTATATTTTTAACGGCTTCCAGCATTTCATTTTGTGAGCCATAGCTTATAGCTAATACAAGGTTTCCTTTTGTGTTTTCTTTTGTGAGTTCTACCACACGTTCCAACTGCTCTTTTACCAAAGCAGGCAGTTTATCAAGGTTCCCTATCACATGCATTCTCAATCCCTTGCTGAAGATTTCTTCTGCTTCAAGCAGTAATGTTTCTACCAGCAGGTTCATAAGGGTATTTACTTCTTCGGTTGGACGACTCCAATTTTCTGAAGAGAATGTATAAAGTGTTAAGTAAGGGATATTAATCTCATTACAGGCATTAATAGCATTTCTTACTGCATTAATGGCATTTTTGTGACCGAAAGTTCTTTCTTCGCCACGAGATTTTGCCCATCTTCCATTACCATCCATAATGATGGCTACGTGTTTTGGTAAATTCTCAGAATTTATTTTATCTTTAATCAACGACATATTATTCACAATAACATGGAGGCCTTCCGAACGAATACGTGAGCCCTAAGCTAAACGTATTCATCCAATCTTTAGATCTGCCATCTCCAATATTTCTCTTATTAATAAACTCTGTTTCTCTTTCTTTAGAAACCGCATAATAATTTCCTGACTGTAATAATGAACCTCCTGTTGCAGGGTCCAAAATATCAGCATTAAAAGAAGTTTTTACATCTTCGGAAAGGATCTTACTATGATCCAGCTGATCCGTCAATGTATATCTGAATGTAGCTTCTGCAAATATTGCCCAGGAGTGGTTGAATTTATACTTCAAACCTACTCCAAAAGGAATATGCATCGTTACTTTTTTCCCTAATGAATACTCTGTTCTTGTGGTGAAGTCCAATTCATTGATTGGAGCCTGCGCCACCCCATCTGCATCTCTTCTGAAATCATTCACAAGATTTGCTTTAGGAGCATCAAACATTAAAGCACCAACACCTCCGAAGATATAAGGGCTTAGCATGCTGATCTGCTCATTATTTACCGGGAAAAAGTTATACTCAAACATTAAACTCGCCTCATACACATTATTTTTCCCATATGAGTTTCTATTTCTTCTATAATCTTCTTTCGCAGCTTTATCACTAAACTGAACCTGGTTGTATCCTAAATCCAATCTAACGGTCTGATGCGGGTTAAAATTAAATCTATATAACAAACCTCCATAAAATGGGATGCCCCAATCTGACACTCTGTTTAAATCCAACGGCTTCTGTAAAATATAATTTGTCCTTCCTACATCTCCCACTAGGTTACTCATACCTAGACGAACTCCCAATTCGTTTCTTTGTGCTTTAACACTTACCACTCCAAGGAAGGCAAGGAAGCTAAACAATAATTTTTTATTCATAAAAGAATATGGATTTATGGTTATTTTAAAATTTAATTTTTGCAAATATAAAACATTTTTATATTAATGATAATCTTAATGTTTAGTTAAAAATAAACAAAAAAACATAATTTGTTATAAAGTAAACGGCAAAGTGGCAAAAATATTCTTTTTTTCATAGAATGAAAATACATTAAATATGAAAAAACCCCCATTAAATGAGGGTTTAATGCTTTATTTTTTATTAAATAATACCTGTACTTTATTTCTGATCCTTATCAACAATGGTTCTTTATAATTTTTATCTTCATCAAAATATCCGTAACCATAGCCGTAGCCATAACCGTAACCGTAGCCTTGTTTTGTATTATAATCATTATAAACAAGTCCTAAATTGTCAATCTCATCATTATGATACTTATCCGTGATCATTTTCAGCATGTACTTTTCTGTGTATTCATGGCGCACAACATAAATATTGGCATCAGAATGCTTCATAAGCTCATATGAATCTGCCACTAATCCTACCGGTGGTGAATCTATAATAATGAAATCATATTTTTCTTTCAGTTCTTCTATAAATTTGATATTTCTCTGGCTCATTAAAAGCTCAGAAGGGTTTGGCGGGATAGGTCCTGAAGTGGCAACATCCAGATTTGGGATTTTTGTTTTGTTGACAATCTGATCAATTCCCACTTCCCCGGTCAGATAATTTGAAATACCATATTTATTATCAATCTTGAAGTCTCCAAAGATTTTTGGTTTTCTAAGGTCCATTCCCAATAAGATTGTTTTTTTATCACTTAATCCAATTACAGATGCCAGATTAATGGAAATATAAGTTTTTCCTTCTCCTCCGATGGATGATGTGATTAATATGACCTTCCCTTTTTGATCTTCATTATCCATCAAAAATCTCATATTGGCTCTTATTCCCCTGAAGGCTTCTGATACGGATGATTTTGGCTGCTCCAGAACAGTAAGCATATTTTCATTGTTGTTATTTCCGATAACCCCAAGAAGCGGAATTTTTGTAGCACTTAAAAGGTCTTTAATATTTCGGATCTTGTTGTCAAACACCTCACCAATCAGGATAAATAATAGTGGAAGCAGTAACATTCCAGAAATAATAGCCGTTTTCGCCAATTTAACATTAGGCCCAATTGGTCTTTGTCCTAAATTTTTAGCCGGGTCAATGACCGTTATATCAGACTGATTGGTAGCCATTCTCATCTGGGTATCACTCTGTCTGCCCAAAAGACTGTTATAAGTAGCTTCAATCATGTTATAGCCTCTCTCTGCGTCCAGATATCTTCTTTCTTTTTCAGGATAAGTCGCTAAATCAGAATTGGCACCAGCCATTTCACGGTCTATCTTATTGATTTCTTCATAATATCGGTTATAATAGCTTCTCAAACTATTGGACGACCCCATTCTTGCCTCATCAATAAGCCTGTTGATTTCTCTCATAGGCTCTGATGACGGTTTATAAATAGTGGCCATTTCAGCTTTTTTGATATATAAAGCTTTAAGTTCAGAAACCGTTGCTGTGAAAACACCATCTTCAAAACCTGCCGCATTTGTTCCGATCATTTTATCAAAATTCTGAGACTGAAGTGTGTTCTTGATATTATTCAGAGAGCTGATTTTACTGATGATATCAGCTTTTTTAGCTTCAAGTTCTTTTATTTTTTCGAGAGATTTTTCATCTCTGTCTTTAATATTATAAAGTTTTTCTGAAGTCTTTAAATAATTAAGCACATTTGCGCTTGAATCAAGTTTTTTACGGATATTCCCAAGGTTGTCTTTTAAAAAAATATCCGTATTCTTATTAACGATATTTTTATCAGCAAGTCTTTTTTTCTGCAGCTCTGCAACAGATTTATTCAGGAAATTAACTGTACTATTAAGGTTGTATCCTTTTTTAGTAATAATCATAATAGACCTGATTTCTTTGTCAAAGTCTACTCCTGTAGTAGAAACAATTTCATCTACACTCTGGTTTACAGAGTTCAGATTGATAATAATATTATCCAGCTTAATTTTGGTAGCAACAGGATTTTGAAGCAGCCTGAATCTCAGGTTAGGCGAATTATACCACTCATTAATTTTGATGGTTTTATCCGCTGGCCTGCTATAAGCGTTAATATCCTGGAATCCTTCTACTTCATAGTTATATAAGTTCGTTGATTCTCCTTCTTCAGGCAAAACCACTTCATATGCTCCATTTCCTTTCGGTATCAATGTAATAGGATAATTGATCTGCTGAAGGTGCTTTTTATCAATCTGAAGAAAAACAGGTGAATCATCTTTGTCCAGGTAAGTAGATTTTATAAGCCCTTTGGTAGAATAGTTTACAAAAAGATCTAATTCTTTTACCAAAAATTCGTTATGAGATCTGGATAAAAGCATTTTCTTCAAATAAAGCCCATCCTGATTTCCTGTATCTCCCCAAATGAAGTTAATAGATTGGTTAGATTGAGTTGGCAGAAACTCCGAAGCTTTACTGGAGGTACTTAATGATAAGTCTGATGCATAAATATTTTGTGCATAATATTTACTGTATACCCACGCTATGGCATAGCCAATGATAAGCATTAATACAAACCAGTACCAGTTTTTAAGAATCCTTTTTAAAAAGTGTTCTAAATCAAATAAGGCAAATGTCCCGGATTTATCTTTCTGAGAATTAGTCTTCTCTGTAGTGTTTACTCTTTCTGGAATCATGACTAAAGATTTTTAAGGAGTAAATAAATAGATAATGCAGTAGTAATTACAGAAACTCCTGTAGTCAAAGTCTGGATCGGGTCTTTTCCGAATCCATTCAAGCTTTTCGCTCTTGTATTCAGATAGATTTCATCTCCGTTCTGTATATAATAATAAGGAGAGTTCATAAGATCTTCACGGGTAAGATCTATTTTTGCAATTTTGATTCCTTCTGGAAGCTTTCTGTGAATAACGACTTCTCTTTTATCAATAGTTCTGTTCAATCCACCATTAATGGCCAATGCCTCAGTAATGGTAAGGGTATTTTTGTGGACTACTTTTTCGCCTGAAAGTCCTGTAGTTTCCACATCACCAAGAATATAATATGTAATACCGTCTGTATTCAGTCGTACTTCAGATTTACCTTCCTGGAAATTTTCATTTACTTTATCCTGTATTTCTTTTGTAATATCGTCAAGAGTTCTTCCTTCAGCTTTTACATATCCTATCCCGAACACATTGATATCACCATTGGAGTCCACCTTCAGTCCGTTAAAGTAAAAATTCATATTTCCACCTCTTCCACCTCCGGAATTAGCACTCACTACACCTGCTGCACTACCACCTCCTGATATTGCAGAACTTATTGCCCCTCCGCCGGTAACTCCGCCTGAAGTATTGTAAGAGGAATAAAACTGTGCTGCATCTCCTTTGGGAGTAGTCACAATATTAAGATTAAGGATGTCGTTTTTAGTAATCCTGTACACGGGAATATTGTACGGGATAAGACCTTCTTCGTTAATGACAAGACTTTCGCTTGGCTGCAAGTACCTCACATCTTTTGTTGTGATACATGAGGTAACTAAAAAAGGGAATATTAAAAATAAATATTTAAAATTCTTCATCATATTTGAATATTGTTTACAAAAGTAATATTTAATTGTTAATTTTTGTTATTTCTTAATCGATATAGCAAATCTGGCAGATAAGCTCCGAAAAAGCCTAATGAAATAATCACCAATAATAACAGATTGACATTAATATGTCTTAAATAATAAGCAACTCCCACAATCATCAAATAGTAAAGAATGATATAAAAAGTAGATCTTCTGTGGGTAAGATTTAGCTTCAACAGCTTATGGTGAATGTGATTTTTATCAGCGTCAAATGGTGATTTCTTATTGTAAAGCCTTATAAATATTACATTTAATGTATCTACGATCGGAAGAATCAGGATCGCTACAGCTACTACAGGAGCAGACTGAAGGTGATATCTTGGTACATCTACCAGGTTTTTATCAATAAAAATATCTATGAAACAAATGGAGGTAAAGGCCAGTAAAAAGCCAAGCAGCATAGATCCGGTATCTCCCATAAATATTTTACGGGTACGGTAGTTAGACAGGTTATAATACAGAAAAGCCAATACAGTCCCGATAATAACAACAGATAATACCACCAGCGGATAATTATATTCTCCCAACCGGTAATAGCTTATTCCAAATAAAGCACTGCAGATTACAGAATAACCGCCTGCCAGTCCGTCTATCCCATCGATCAGGTTGAAAGCATTGATCAGAATAATAAAGGTGGTAATACTGAACAGTACACTTACAAAATACTGCAGTTCATACACACCAAATATCCCAAATAAACTTCTTATTCTAATATCTGACCCAATCACCACCAGTGAAGACACTACAATTTGTGCAACAAGTTTTTTATAAGCCCTCATTACAACAATATCATCCATTACCCCTACATAAAGCAGGATAATCAATGAAGCAAATAAAAATTTGTAGAGGTCAAAAAGCTCATAGGCAAAAATAGAAGCACAAATTCCAATTGAATAGAAAATAGCAATTCCACCAAGGTTAGGAATTTCTCTAAGATGCGAACTTCTTATCCCAGGCTCATCCATCAGATTCTTCCTTCTTGAGATCTTGACGATGGTAGGAATAGAGAAAAAAGTAATTAAAAAGGCGAATACGAAACCAAGTCCTATTTTTACATAGAAAATAGGTATTCCCGATCCGCTTAAGAACAATTCAAAATTTTTCATTCTTTCTTATTCAGCACTTGTCTCTCTCAATAAAAACTCATCATGTAGAACTTATAAAGAACTTCATCATCATTTTCTACTGCTCGAAACAATAGCACGTACATTTGTGTTTATTAAATTAACTTCCTTATCAATCTTTTCTGTCCTCCAAAAAACAGCAGATAAAAAATTTTTTTCTTCAAAGGCAAAGATAAAAGATAATTCTTACCAAAACGACTATACTTCAATATATCTTGAATTTTTATTTGTCTTTCCTTCATAAAAAGGACCAGCTGCTCAGACATACTATAAAATATTTCTTCTTTTTTCACAAAGGCCAGATAAGCCAGAAATGAATAAACTCCTTCAAAAATCTGGAAGTTTTTTAATTCCTCTTTTTTGTGAGAATATTGGGATTCGGTGAATACATTTTCCACATCGGCCACTGCTTTCAGCATATCAAGTCCTTTTTCCGTATGGGTCTTCGTAATAGAATCTGTACGTTCAAGATATTGATAATGGAAATTTTGGGTCTGGGCAATGGCATCACATTCCAGCAAAAGTTGTGGAATCAACTGAATATCTTCAAAATGAACTCCTTTTTTAAATCTTCTTTGGTTAAAAAGTTCTTTTTTGAACAGCTTATTGCATGCAAAATAGCTGATATCCGAGAACACTGAAAAATTATTTTCAAGGGTTATTTTCTCGGGCATGTTTGGAAGCTGAGTCAGTTTTTGGGTAGCCTTCCCGGTTTCGTCAACTTTCTGAATATTGCAGATCACCATTTTTGCCTGATGTTTTTCTCCTAAAAGAAACATTTCTTCAAACATTGTTTCGGAAACATAATCATCGCTGTCTACAAAACCTATATAATCTCCGGAAGCTCTGTCAAGGCCAAAATTACGGGCATCACTTAAACCTCCGTTTTTTTTAGTAAAAGCTTTTATTTTTTCCGGATATCTTTGTGCATATCCTTCAATGATTTTTCCAGAATCATCTTTACTTCCATCGTTCACTACAAGAATCTCAATATTAGAGAGGCTCTGGTTCACCAGGGAGTCAAGGCATTTTGTCAGATAATTTTCGACATTGTAAACAGGAACAATAATGGATACTTTTGGGGGAGCATTTGTCATACATTAAATTTTCGTCAGTCTTGCATTCAGCCAGCCTTTTTTAGCTTCATCAAAATCCTTTCTGGAACATGGAATGCAGTTTTCTATATTTTCATCATCGCCAAAATACCACAAATTACTGAAAGTATCACGCTTGAAAGCATATTGCCTGTCATCTATCAAAACATAGAACAGTTCATAATGCCTTTCTTTCGGATGGGAATGCTGAATATTGATTCCTTCAATCAGATACCATAACATTTGTGCTAAAAGCTGGTGGTTCAACTGGTTTTCTGAATAAATATTATAATTAAAAATCCCAACAGATTTCAGATTTTCACTTAATCCGATTTCTTTCATGTAGGCACAGATCTCTCTTCTGTTGAGTCCATTGACCTGTGGATTCATAGAAAAAGGTTCGCTGAAGCTTTCCACAGCATCACAATTTACGGTCACCAGATCTGCTTTTCTGAAGAAAGGTTCTGTTTTTTCTGTAGAATTCATCATTTCAGCGAGACGGATAATATCAAACTCTACTTCTTTGATCAGTCTTACAGAATCCATTTCATTCAAATGCTTCTGATATCCTAAATGGTGGTAATTTTTAATAGAGAAATTCTTGGCTCCGAAAATTTTGCCTAGAAAAGTATGTTCATTGATTGTTTCACCCTGTTGAAGGGAAATAATATTACTGATTTGGGTATAATTGATATTTTTCTGATGAAAATTCAAAGCAGAAAATAATGAGAACGCAAAATCATTGGATCCACCCACAATCACCGGAATTGCTCTTTTGTAATGACATGCCGACAGTACTTCCTGCAAAATATAATGGGTATCCTGAACAGATTTTCCAGATACCAGATCCCCGAGATCTACAACAGGAATTTCAAAATCCATCTGCGAAAGTTTATAAAACTCGTTCCTCACTGCTGTAAAATCCTGCACTTCTGCATCTCCGCCCACACCTCTGTAATCAGACACAAACAAAAGAACAATACTGTCTTCTCTGATATCTTTTGTAATCCGATTTCCTATCTGCCAGCTTTCTGTTTTGAAATTTCTTGGTGAAATGATAAAGTCTTCGAAATCCATATTTTAATTTGAATGTAATAATTGATTAATTGCTTGATATAACAAACATACAAAAAACATGGGAACTGAGCAGAATGTGGTATATTTTGTTCATAAAAAAGCCCTCAACATCTTTTAATAGCTTTATATTTTCGCCAACCTTATTTTTCATCAACCTTATAAAAACAAATCCGCCTCACATATTGTATGAGGCGGACTTTTTTATTATAATTCGTATGTTAACTAATTAGCACTTTCCGAATGATTGGCTGATAATTGTTATTCCGCCTATAATAATTGTAACTCTGATTCCTGTTGGAATTCCCCAGGTAGTACATATAGATAAACAAGCCTGACCAGCTGTTCCATTAGGAATACTTAAGGGTATACTGAAACAGTACTTCCCAAAACCTAATGGTAAGTTGATACAAACTTTGTTGTTCTCAACAGTAATTGAGATACACTCTGCTGTTACAAGAAGATAACCTGCACTGGCATTGGCAAGGCTTAAGTCTGTGTCTGCTCCTGATGAACGAAGATTTGCCTGACTGTCTTCGTGTGATCTTTTTGCCGCTTCTAATGCGTTCGAGATAGCTTCTTTGCTAAAATTAAATTCTGACATGATTTGATAGTTTTGTTTTTCTTACTCGTTTGGCTTTTCAGAATCCGCCTCGTTTTTAAAGTGGTTCCTGAACTCCACCGTCTGTAATATTACGATGTAAATCTATAGAATTAAAACACTGAATATCAAAGTATTAGTACTGAATTTTTCATTTGCGTATTTATACTTAAAGCTAAGTAATAAGCGTGTACAGATATTAATTCTCAATACAGAGAAATTTATTTAGTTATTATCTTGTTATAATTTTTGCATTTTTTGAAGTGATTATAAATGAAAAAACACAAGTTAAAAACTCATGTCATCACTTATTATCTTACTTTATAAAAACAGAAAAAGCACAGACCAAAATCTGTGCTTTCATATTTTAATAAAGACTATTTATTTCTTAGCTGCAGGTTTCTTGGCCGCAGGTTTTTTAGCTGTTGTAGCTGCCTTCTTAGTTGTGGCTGCTTTTTTAACTGCAGGTTTTTTCTTTTCTGCAAAAGCTTTAGGATCCTGATCTGTAATCCATTTTTTAACCTCATCTAAAGAAAGCTCTTTCAACTCATCTGCTTCATATTTTGTATCATCTGCTTTCTTCGGAATTTTGAACATTGCCTTTCCGAATTTGATGAAAGGTCCCCATCTTCCGTTTTCAATGGAAATTTTTTCTTTTTCCCACTGCTGGATATATCGGTTGGCTTCTTTTTCAAGCTTGGCATCAATTAATTCATTGATATCGCTTTGAGAAAGATTTTCAAAGTCATATTTTTTTGGAACATTTACGAAAATAGCTTTGTATTTGATAAATGGCCCGAATCTTCCTGTTCCTTTCGTTACCGGTTCACCTTTATAGGTGGCAATTGGAGCATCAGCAATTTTCTTTTCATTGATGATTTCTTCTGCACGTTTCTGATCTACAGAAAGAGGATCTTCTCCTTTTGGAATGCTGATATAAGTTTCTCCCCATTTCACGTAAGGTCCAAATCTACCAACCCCTACAGAAACCGGCTGTCCATCAACTTCACTTAAATCGAAAGGAAGTTTGAATAGTTCTAATGCCTCTTCAAAAGTAATGGTAGCAATATTCTGACCTGTCATTAATGAAGCAAAAATTGGTTTCTCTTCATCATCAGTTTCTCCGATCTGGATCATCGCTCCAAATCTTCCGATTCTTGCATGAACATTTTTACCAGTTTTCGGATCTACCCCTAATAGTCTGTCTCCTGTTGCACGGTCTGCATTTTCTTCTACATCTTCGATTCTCGGGTGGAATTTTGAGTAGAAATTCGTCATCATTTCTTTCCATTTCTGGTCACCACTTGCAATTTCGTCAAAACTTTCTTCTACCCTTGCCGTGAAACCGTAGTCAAGAATTTCTCTAAAGTTATCAGTCAGGAAATCATTTACCACTTCACCTATATCTGTGGGTAAGAATTTATTTTTATCACCTCCGAATTTCTCTTCAAGAACTACTTTTTTGATTTTATCCTTGGCTAAAGACATTTTGATCACTTCACGGGTATGCGGCTCGATTTCCCTCTTATCCACATATTCTCTGTTCTGAATCGTCTGAATTGTCGGAGCATAAGTAGATGGTCTTCCAATCCCTAATTCTTCAAGCTTTCTCACCAATCCGGCTTCGGTATATCTTGCACTTGGTCTTGTGAATTTTTCAGTAGCGGTAATAGTTTTATAGTTCAATACCTCTCCTACACTTACTTTTGGCAGTAACTTATCATTGTTTTCCTCATCTTCATCTTCTGTCTTCACAATACCATAAGCTTTCAGGAAACCATCAAATATGATCACCTCTCCCTGTGCTTCAAAATGATGGCGTAATGATGCATTCCCGATTTCGATCACAGTCTTTTCAATTTTCGCATTGGCCATCTGAGAAGCCAGTGTTCTTCTGTATATGAGTTGGTATAGCTTATTCAGCTGTGCATCTCCTATACTTTTCACTCCAAAATCCGTAGGACGGATTGCTTCGTGAGCTTCCTGTGCGGAAGCAGATTTTGTAGTATAATTTCTTGGAGAAGAATATTCTGCTCCATATTCTGATGTAATTTGTTTTTTAGCTCCTTCAATTGCTTCCTGAGAAAGGTTTACGGAATCTGTTCTCATATAGGTAATGTATCCTTCTTCATACAGCCTTTGTGCCATACGCATGGTATTGGTTACATTATACCCAAGTCTTGAGGAAGCCTCCTGCTGTAATGTGGAGGTTGTAAATGGAGCTGAAGCAGAACGGGTACCCGGCTTGGTTTCAACATTCAGAACTTTAAATTCTGTAGTTTTTGCCTGCTCAAGAAATTTTTCTGCATCTTCTTCTTTTTCGAAGTCTTTTTTCAGTTTGGCAGCTATTTCCTGCTCTGTTTTATTTAAAAAAATTCCGTCAAGTTTAAAACTTGCTTTTGGTTTAAACTCACGAATCTCCTTTTCTCTTTCAACAATTAATCGTACTGCTACAGATTGTACTCTTCCGGCAGATAATCCAGGTTTTACTTTCTTCCATAAAACGGGTGACATTTCAAAACCTACAATTCTGTCCAGCACTCTTCTTGCCTGCTGGGCATTTACTAAGTTCTGATCTATATCTCTCGGATTGTCGATTGCTTTTAGAATGGCGTTTTTGGTAATCTCATGGAATACAATTCTTTTTCTGTTTTCAGGCTTCAATTTCAGCTCATCCGCAAGGTGCCATGCAATAGCCTCTCCTTCGCGGTCCTCATCGGAAGCGAGCCATACCATATCGGCTTTCTTTACTGCAGCCTTTAATTCGGTTACCAATTTCTTCTTGTCTGCGGAAACTTCGTAATCAGGACTGAATGTAGTAAGGTCTATCCCCATTCCTTTTTTAGGAAGGTCCCGGATATGCCCGAAACTGGATTTCACTTCAAAATCCTTTCCTAAATATTTTTGAATAGTTTTTGCTTTTGCCGGGGACTCTACGATTACTAAATTTTTCGACATTCTAACTAAAAATTTTTGCAAAAGTAAAGCTTTTTTATTATATACTTTTTGTAAAACGGGTTTAATTTAACAATCCAGATGGTTTATACCCCTTTTCAGCACCCATTTTTTAAAGATTCAAGCCCTTTGTAGTATAGGTTTTAGAGAGTTATATAGTTATCAACATTTTATGATATAGAATTTTTCATCAACCATCATAGATGTAAAAGATATGCTTACCTATAAAAAAGCAGAACAAGGGATCTCATTCCGCTTTTTAAATCCTCATTTCCGGAATTTATCGTTTTATAATTTTGACAACTGCTTCCGAATTATTTATTCTTATCAAATACACTCCTGCATTCAAAGATGACAGGTCCGTCTGATTATTTATAAACTGGCCAGACTTCACAATCTGCCCCAAAGCATTAAAAATCTGAAAATGATATTCTTTGTTTTCCGAAGCCTTGATATACAAAATATTGGAAACCGGGCTTGGGTATAGAATAATCTTATTGTCCGTCATTTTAAATTCTGCATTAGCAGTACTCAAAGTTGAGCCATTAGAGACTACTGTGATTCTGGAAGCAGGTCCTTCTTCATTGCCGTTTGCGTCATATTCTATTTTTACACATCGGCACCCCACACCAAAATATGGATCATTATTATCATGAAAAACCATCATCCTGTTGGTAGTAGAAGCTGCATCAAAAAGTACATTAACAGGTCTTCCCAAATAATTTGAATTTAAAGCTGCTGTCCATACAGCAGGGTATTGAAAATTGAGAATATTAAAGGTTCCTTGTGATGTCTGATTGGCAATTACACTTCTGAAACCTCTTGATCCGGAATCAGGGTAGTTTCCTAAAGGATATGCAGGATTATTAAAGATATATCCTACGGTGGCATTGGCAGAATTTCTCACTCTGGTTCCTAAATAATCAGTGGCTATATTATATGATGTAGCTATGTTTTTGTCTTTTTTATACCATGGAGTCTGTCCGAAATCACTCCCCGAAACCAAAGCAACATTCATCAGATCGGGAATTCGCCAGCCTTCCGGGCAAGGATCGAAAGGAGATTTCTCTCCTCCTCTTCCCCATCTGTCAGGAGCCAGGTTTGGTTCTGTTGCCAGCCAGTCAGTTCCGTTAGTATAGTTGGGTGTTGCGCTGTTATAAGGAGCAAACGTACTTGGAATCATATATACCAAAGGATTTTTAACGGAATAAGACAGTATCTTGGAAATCTTTTCTACCGGCTTATCTGTACTCTGCACATTGGATGCAGCAGCGTAGGTATTGTAAGGCACTATATAACTACCGGAAAGATTGTTATAATCAGCTGAAGTAAGCACAGCATAGGATACTGTTCCATTTGCAGCAGCAGTTCCTAAAGAAATATTGTAGAAATTTCTGTTATCTGCATTTTGGAATGCAGGAATAGGATCTTTTCTTCCCCATTGATAGTGCAATCCCGTAGAAGCACGTATCTTCAGCAGCTCTTCGGCGGTGGGTGCAAGAGGATTTGCAACATTAGGAAAAGCATCTGTTGCCCCAAGATTACGATCCATGAAAGTGGTCTGCAATATCACATCCGCTTTGTTCACATAATTCACATAATTCGCTACTACTTCAGGAGATTCTGTAGTATAGGTGTAAGACTGTATAGGAGAATCCGTAACCCAGATATGCCAACTCCAATATACAGGAGCTGATATACTGCCGTTATGTAGAGTCACCACGGCATTTCCACTCTGATCAGGAGCTATTTCTACCTCTATTTTTGAGTTAGCAATACCCTGCAGTGAAGAAGGCGACGGATTTACTATTGAAATTTTACTGATAAGACCGATATTCGTAGTCCAGAGAACATTTCCTTTTAAATTATTAAAACTGGAAGAGTTTAATATCTCAGGATTATTCAACAATTGACTTTGTACTGAAAATGCTTTACTCACTGGAATTTCAATGACAGCAGCTGCCCCGCTTTTAACAATCTGGTAGGTATTCGGGTTATCAATCCCTTCTTTATATTCTGTAGCAGCAGGCAGATATTCTGTAGGAAAATCATAATCATTGACGAGATATAAAGGGTCTTTTATACATCTGCATCCGTTCGCATCTGAAGTATACATTACTGACATAGGAAAGTAATAATAACGTCCTTTAATATTAGGATAATTAGCATCCGGAATATCAGGCTGCGTTTTATCCGGAATCATAGAAAGCCCTCTAACGGTAACTGCCGGAGAAGCATCGAACTGCCGGGCCATGGTAGCTGTCCACAATGCAATATGATGCTGATCGCTGTACTGCCCCAAATGAGCTCCTCTGATAAGCTGTCCATTTCCGGGAAAGATTCCCATATTGTACCCTCCAACAGCAGAAAGATCAAAACCAAGATTAGGATACACCTTAAATCCTGTCATAAATGCGGGAATTCCGGCATTGGTAGGTTTTATAATATGGTATTTATTGGTCTCAAAAACATTTTTCGCCATATTGGTTTTTACGCCGAAAGGTGAAAAATCTATTCTGATATCATCAATATAGGATCCGGAGGCAAGATTCGCCACCAGCATAGAGGGTATTCGCCATCCGTTGGGACAAGGATCATAAGAAGACTTATCCCGATAAGGTTTTGCTTTGTCATCGGTATTGTAAACAGCTTCTATTTTTCCCTGTGCATTATCAGACCAAAGGTTAAGCTCTGAAAGCCGGTTATTAGGCAAGGTTGTAGATTTCCCAAACCAATTGACAGGCAGATTGACATTATTATTGTAGTAAGCCTGACCGGAATTGTCCTCTTTATTGACATAGATAAGACTCAGCGGATTTTTTACAGAAAGTCTTAAGTTATTGGTAACCTCTGCTCCGGAAAGTAACACGAATTTCCTAAGATCATCAATACTTACAGCATTGGTCATATTTTTTGCTCCTCTATGTCTGACTCTTCCTATGGATCCCGAAGCTTCATAGAAATCATTCCCTCTGGTAACCAATGGCGGAATTGGGTCTTTTCGCCCCCACTGGTAAAGAAGTCCTATACTTTTGTTCCAGTCTGACACGGTGATGGAGCTTGTAAGTGCACCCAAATTCCTGTCCATCCATTTCCAATCTGTATCCGGAATCACTTCTGTTGTGCCATCTGACTTCATCCTTTTAATAGTATTGAAACTTCGATAAACCGTTCCATTTGTAGGATCATCAGTAACCCAGATATGCCAGCTCCAATAGATTTCTCCATTTACCTTAAAGGCAACCACGGCATTTCCTTTTTTTGTTTTATTGACAGGAACTTTGATCTTCGCATCCTGACCTGTCCCTGTTATTTCGAGAGCATAATTTACCCCTGATTTTATCAGACCATGAACATCTTCCCACAGTACATCTGCCGTTACAGCTCCTGCCGGAATGCCATTTCCGTTGAGATAGCCGCCTCCTTCCCACATAGCATATGCTTTCTTTACGGGAACCAGCAAGCCTTCACTATTCTGACTAGGGTCAAAGATGTAGCTGTTAGGAGCTTTTTTCCAATCCGGGAGTAATAATTTTGCCCTTTCACGCACCGGTCTGGTGAGTGAGTCTATATTATGAGTACTCAATACATCATGCTCAACTAAGGGAAGATATCCTCTAACATTACCTTTAGAACAAATTCCCAACGATATCAGGCAGATAGCTGCCGCTAATTTTCCAACTAACCTTTTCATATCTTATGGATTTGAGTGTTATCAAAATACAATTTTTAAGCCCTCATCAACAAAAATAGATTTATTTTATAAATAAAAATAAAATATTTATATTATGTTATTAATAACATAATTAAAAACCTTATAAACAGTACAAATCCAAACAATCACTTTATATAAAAAAAGACAGCTAAAAAGCTGCCTTTATATTTTTACTTCCAAAATACTATGGAAGGATATGGTTTTTGTAACGTTCTATTGAAAATCGTCCCGCCTTGATATTATTAAAGAGAGAGAAGACAACAAAATTGAAGACAACGAGTGAGATAATAAATGCATAAATCATGTTCTTGGTCCTTGCAGAAACAACATACATGGCATTTGGAATAATGATATATGAGAACCCAATGAATGCTCCTGCAAGCCTCGATGAGAAAATAGGGTTATTTCTAAAGATAAAATACATGCAAATTCCAGCCACTGCATAGTTTCTATGGTATTCATAATAAGGGTACAGCTCTTTCATCTTAGTATCAAAAACAAAAAGAAAGAAAGTCAGGATCGCCATCATTACTTCAGGAATACCGACACCACCGTTCAATCGCTGTACCGTTTCATCCATATATCCGTTGAAGCCTTCTACAAGCGTACTATTCGAGGCCATCCCATCCAAGAGTCCCCCAAAACTTCTGTATATTTCAAACGGAGACAGGAAGACAGAGCCAATGATCATAACCAGCATCACTGTTTTGTTCAGTGGAACGCGGGCCAGCCAATACATTGGCAGGAATAAATAACAGACACTATGGATACCTGATCCTATAAATATGAAAAATAAGTAATGCCAGAATTTCCGTTCTTTGATATACCGTATCGCAAAGTAAACGATAAAGGTCCCCAGATTTTGTCTGATCTGCCCACTTTCCCCAATAAAAAAGTTGGGGATAAACATAAAAAGGGTAAAGGTAAATGGATAAAATGTATTGTCTTCTGTATATTCTACTTTAAAGATCATCGCAAAAATAGCAATGACCAGCGTCAACATATAAAAAGGGGCGTTAAAAAAATTGAGGAGTATTTTATTAATCAATGTATACAGCCATTCTACATCCAGATTTTCAGATCCTTCCATATGGAGCATCTTCATAAAGATACTGTAATAGCTTTTGGTATCAGAGTAAATATAAATCCCTTTGTAACTTCCATAGTCAGGACCTACCTCATTTCTAAGACCGGCAATAAGAATGAAATAAACAGCAAGGAACCAGAACCATTTTTTATCAACTTTTTTTCCATACACCTCCTGAATACTGAAGAACAGCATATAGACAATTGCAATAATATAATATGGATGTAGTAAACTCATGTTAAATCTCTTATGTTTTTTTAAACTGATGATATGCTGCGATAATTCCCGTTAGAACTAAAGGCAGAAAAAGTCTCACCTCCCAAAAAAGGCCCACTAAAGTGATCATAATGAGGTAAGGAATTGAAAAGAAAAAATATTTTCCAAAAATGTTCCTGTTTTCTTCATCAGTACAAAGTCTGTATATAAAGTAAATCACAATGACGGCAAAAATCAATCCCGCAAGATTGAAAGGACTGGAAAAGTTCCTGTTGATGTAAAAGCCTTCTACAAATGTAGTTTCATCCTGAATAAGCAGTGCTCTTAATCCCAGATAAGGAACAAGAAAAGCTATAACCAGAGGTATTATTTTCCAGATCACCTGATAATTTCCTTTTTTCAACTCGGCAATATTGAAAAATATGGCGGCAAAAAAAGCGATATTCAGGCAGGCAGTCTCTCTTACCAATGTGGAGATTCCGATAAGACCAATGAGAATAAAAAAGAAGATATTTTTCCCGGTATCTAAATATTTTAATGTTAAAAATACGCCGGCCAGATAGCAGAAAAGTGCAATAGTATCACAATTTGTCGGTGCATACTGAGTAATTACGATAAAAAAAACAGACAAAAGATGGATAATTCTTCTTGCATTAAGATTGAGCAGAAGACCTGTGGACTTCATTTTAAATACGGCATTTAAGATCAGGGAACATCCAATAAAAAAAACACTATTCATCAGGAAAAGCCCATGATAGAACGGCGTTCCGTTTTTGGACAAAAAATCTTTAAAGAAAGAAAAAGGACCATTGATCAGATCATACATCAGATCTGTCATCTGCACACTCAGGTAATTGGGAATCACCCTGTAGGCGTATACCGAGGAAAATAAGAAGTCGGGAGTTGTTTCTGATGTTTTCAGTCTCGTATAGGAAGATTCAAATCCATAATAAGACATAGCAAACAGCAGAAGCGGAAGTACTATTACAAATAGAAATCCGTTTATTTTTTCATCATTTCTTTTCAACATATCTAAAACAGATTCTTATTTTTTAATAATAATTGTGATTTAAAATACATTTTTTTAAAGGGGAACTTTTGCAAAAGTAGAATATTTTTTCATTCTTCCTAGAATATTTTATTGATTTTCAGACAAAACTTATCTCTAACTATTTTGAACTAATGCTTAAAAAATTAAATTTGCAGACTTGATTCACATGCAATGCATCGTTTTTTTATATTTTTATATTATCTGATTTCCAGAAATAAAATCCTATCTGTACTTACAGCCTTAGGAATTGCTGTTTTATGCTTATTTTTTGCATCAAAGATCAATTTTGAGGAAGATATCAATCAGATCATTCCTAAAAATGAAAAATCTGATCTTACAGCAAAAGTTCTTAAGCAGCTTAATTTTTCAGATAAAATTATTGTTATTATAGAGAATAAATCTGGTGAAGACAGCTTCCAGCTTTCCGAAACGGCAGATACTTTTTTGCAGAAGATAGAGCCTTTACAAAAGTATATAGGTTCTGTTCAGGGCAAAGTGAATGATAATGAGATTTCGGAAACATTTGATTTCGTAAGCCAAAACTTACCCTTATTTCTTAATGAAAATGATTACAGGGAAATAGACCGTAAACTTCAGAAAGACAGCATTGCCAAGCAGGTAGAGAATAATTATATATCACTGGTTTCCCCAACAAGTCTTGTTACTAAGGAATTTATAAAAAAAGATCCTCTAGGACTTACTTTTTTAGGAATTAAAAAATTAAATGCCTTAAACATCAGCAAAGATTTCAAGCTTGAAGACAGTTATATTGTCACCAAAGACGGCAAAAACCTGTTACTTTTTATTGATCCAAAGAATAAAAGTAATGACACGAAAGCCAATGAAGTTTTTGTAGACCAACTCAACTCAATAAAAGATGGTCTTAATAAACAGTTCAAGGGAAAAACAGAAACCAGTTATTTTGGTTCTCCGGTGATTGCTGT
Organism: Chryseobacterium sp. D764; assembly: GCF_019317325.1. Classification (NCBI taxonomy): domain Bacteria; kingdom Pseudomonadati; phylum Bacteroidota; class Flavobacteriia; order Flavobacteriales; family Weeksellaceae; genus Chryseobacterium; species Chryseobacterium sp. D764. The sequence goes on from NZ_CP079219.1 coordinate 2,875,066, forward strand.
GGCGAATGCTAAACAGATCAAAAAAGACATTCAGAATACAGTAGTTATTTCTATGACAGTACTTCTGGTGCTTCTGATCTATTATTTCAGGAATTTCTTTACGCCTATCATTGTCTTTTTACCAACAGTATTCTCTGTACTTCTAGCCTTACTTGTTCTTTATTTTATTAAAGACAAAATTTCAGCCATTTCATTAAGTGTAGGAGCTATTCTGATCGGAATTACAATAGATTACGCCCTGCATATTCTTACCCATTACAAGCACAACAATAATATTGAAGAGCTTTATAAAGAAATCACCCAGCCTATTATATTAAGCAGCGCGACGACAGCTGTCTCATTCCTGTGTCTGGTTTTTGTACGCTCTGAAGCTTTGAAAGACCTGGGGATTTTCGCTGCTATCACCGTCATTCTCTCTTCAGTTTCAGCATTGATTATCGTTCCTCAGCTGTATAAACCCAAAGAAAAAGGAGAAAACCATAATACGAATTTCATCGACAAGATAGGATCTTATCCTTATGAGAAAAACAAACCTTTGATTATAGGGTGTTCTATCATCATTCTTGCCTGCCTTTTCGGATTCAGGCATGTAGGTTTTAATGAAGATATTGGTGATCTTAATTATATTCCAAAAGATCTGAAAATCAGTGAAGCCAAATTACAGAAGCTCTCGGATATTACTTCAAAATCTATTTATACGATTTCTTATGGAAATTCTGAAGAGGAGGCATTAACCCGTAATTCTGAGTTAAGCAGCTTCCTTGAAAAAGAGAAAAAAGAAGGTAAGATATTAAGTTACAATTCTATCGGAAATATTGTTCTTTCAGAAAAAGACCAGCAAAAAAAGATTGAGAAATGGAACAGCTTCTGGAATGATTCTAAGAAAAATCAGACTATTTCTGAACTGGTCAGTAATGGAAACAAATTTGGGTTCAATGGTTCAGCTTTTGACAGCTTCAATGAAGCTCTGCATAAAAACTATACTGCATTAAACCTGAAAGACTATGAAAAGGTAAAGGCTCTTCAGATCTCAGAATTCATGAGCAGCGAAAATGGTTTTTACACCGTTTCCAATGTAGTAAAAGTGGATGAAAAGAAAAGAGATGCTTTCATTAAAGATATTGAAAAGAAACATGATACTCTTGCGATTGACCGCCAGCAGATGAACGAAAATTTCCTCGGCTTGCTGAAGAGAGACTTCAATACGCTGATCAATTATTCTCTTTTAGCAATTGTTCTGACAATTATTGTATTCTTCAGAAATCTTGAACTCACCATTCTTACCATGTTCCCGATTGTTTTAACGGGTGTTGTAACCGCTGGAATTCTTTATTTCTTAGGATTGGAATTAAATATTTTCAGTACCGTAGTCTGTACACTGGTATTTGGAGTTGGGGATGATTTCAGTATTTTCCTGACCCAGGCGATGCAAAAAGAGCATACAACAGGCAAAAATGAATTACCTACCTACAGAACGTCCATTATTCTTGCTGTTTTCACCACCATTCTTTCGATTGGCTCCCTGATCTTTGCCAAGCATCCTGCGCTGCATTCTTTAGCATTAGTTGCCCTGATCGGAATGTTCTCCGTGATTATCATCACTTCTACCCTATATCCTTTCTGGTTCAGATTATTCATTACCAACCGGGCAAAGAAAGGTCTGTCGCCTATTACGCTCAGGTTATTTTTACGGGCTATATTTTCATTTTTATATTACGGATTGGGTGGATTGATATTTTCAGCTTTCGGAAGTTTATTTATTAAAAACTCCAAGGGAAGAACGTTAGATATTATCAAATTAATTCTCGCTAAGTTTTTGACATCAGTACTTTATTTAACCCCTTTTGTAAAGAAAAGAGTGATTAAAAATCCGTCAGAAGACTTCAGCAAACCGGCTGTCATCATTGCCAATCACACGTCTTTCTTAGATACGCTGGCGATTGCAATGGCTACCCACAAAATCATCTATCTGGTCAATGACTGGGTATATGAATCTCCCGTTTTTGGAAAACTGGTAAAAGCACTTGGCTTTTATCCCGTTTCACAGGGAATTGAAAATGGAATGGATAAGCTGAAAGAAAAAATTGCACAGGGATATTCTTTGGTTGTTTTCCCTGAAGCAGAACGTTCTTATACCAATGATGTCAAAAGATTCCATAAAGGAGCATTCTACCTTGCTGAGCAATTTGGTCTGGATGTTCTTCCACTTTACATCCACGGAAATTCCGAAGTATTACCGAAAGGAGATTTCATTATCTATGACGGAAGTATTACCGTAAAAGTAGGCAACAGAATAAGTAAAGACGATATGAGCTTCGGCAAAAACTATTCTGAAAGAACAAAGAAGATCAATGCTTATTTCAGAGAAGAGTTTGCAACACTGAGAGAAGAGATTGAGGATGAGAATTATTTTAAAAAGAAACTGTTCCTGAGCTACCTTTATAAAGACAGTGAAGTGGTAAATGAAGTAAAAGAAGACTTCAACACCAAAAAATCAGTATATTTCGAACTGAATAAGCATATTTCCAATGAAGCCAATATCCTTCACATGGCAGATGACTTCGGACAGAAAGATGTATTATTGACTTTATATCAGGCCAGCCGAAGAATTTTTTCTCTGATACAAAGTGATGAAAAAAGAGCAATTGCTGCGCACAGCTATCTGGTAAAAAGAAGAAAGATACAGTATATAAAAGACCTTTCGGAAGTGTCTAAAAAGATTGATGTTCTTTTGATCTCCCATGATCATTTCAGCTTCAATGAGATTCAGGTTCTTCCCGAGACCATTATTTTTGTCGACACAAAGAATGCTTCGTTTGAAAACGATAATTATACACTGGAATTTAGTTCTGAATCATTAAAAGTATTTAAAACTAAATAATAAATATGAAAAACATATTTTTGTAAACGCTAAAGAAAACTAATGAAGAAAAATATACTTGTCATATATTATTCACAAACCGGACAACTCGAAGATATCGTGAGAAACATAGCCAAACCTTTTGAAGCTAAAAAGGAGGCTTATGATATTACATATTACAACATTCAGCTAAAGGAAGATTTTCCTTTTCCCTGGCCAGGTGATGTTTTTTTCAATACATTCCCAGAGTCTTATTTACAGATTCCAAAAGAAATTCTTCCTCCTTCGGAAGAAATTCTGAACAAAAAGTACGACCTTATTCTTTTCGGATATCAGGTATGGTATCTCACACCATCCATTCCTATTATTTCATTTTTAAAGAGTGGTTATGCACAACGCATCCTTAAAGATACGCCTGTAGTCACCATCTCCGGAACCAGAAATATGTGGATGCTCTCCCAGGAGAAATTAAAGGTATACTTAAGAGATTTACAAGCTAAACTTGTAGGGAATATTGCACTGGTAGACAGACATGACAATTATACGAGTGTTTTGACTATTCTACGATGGCTTACAACGGGGCAGAAAGAAAAATCAGGGATGCTTCCCGCTGCAGGGGTTTCTGATGAAGAAATCACGGGCTCAGTAAAGTATGGCGAGATTATTGAAAGACATTTTAATAATAATGACCTTAATAATTTGCAGCCGGACCTTGTTAAAAACGGTGCCATTGAAATCCGTGCGTTTTTGGTACGGGTAGAAAAGGTAGGAAATAAAATTTTCACCGTATGGTCTAACCTGATTATCAAGAAAAAAGAGAAACGCCCATTGCTGATAAAATTCTTTAAGGTATATTTGATGGCAGCGATATGGATTATCTCACCTGTCGTTTTGGTTTTACACCTGCTTACAACCCCTATATTTTGGTTTAAAAGACAAAAACAAAAAAGATATTTACAAGGAATTAATTTAAAATAGAATGTACGACGTATTTATAACAAAAGCATCAAAATACTTACCCAATGAGCCGGTAGCGAATGATGAAATGGAGACTTATCTTGGGCTTATCAATGATGCGCCATCTAAAGCAAAATCACTTATCCTAAGAAATAATAAAATCACAACAAGATACTACGCTTTAGACAAAGAAGGAAACCCTACGCACTCTAATGCGCAGCTTACTGCAAAAGCAATTGAAGGACTTTTTGATGAGAATTTCAAAAAGGAAGATATGAAATTATTATCCGTAGGAACTACTTCACCAGACCAGATACAGCCTTCTCACGCTTCTATGGTACATGGTGAACTGAACATCGGAAAATCTATTGAGATTAATACTTCAACCGGCCTTTGCAACTCAGGAATGAATGCCCTGAACTATGGATTCCTTTCTGTAAAAGCTGGTGTGCAGGAAAGTGCTGTATGCGCAGGTTCCGAAAGAATGTCTGCATGGATGACTGCTGACAAATTCAACCACGAGGCTGAAAATTTAAAATTACTGGAAGAAAGACCTATCATTGCTTTCAAAAGAGAATTCCTGAGATGGATGCTTTCTGACGGTGCAGGTGCTTTCTTGTTGCAAAACAAACCGAGAGAAACCGGTATTTCATTAAAAGTAGAATTCATTGATTTCTATTCTTATGCACACGAAATTGAAGCATGTATGTATGCGGGATGTGACAAACTTGAAGACGGAAGCCTGAAATCATGGTCAGATTACCCTTCTGATGAATGGTTGAAGCAATCTATCTTTGCCATCAAACAGGATACTAAAATCCTTGATAAATATATCCTTGTAAAAGGAGCGGAAAGTCTAAGATCTTCTTTTGACAAACATAATTTAGATCCTGAAAAAATCGACCATGTATTAGCTCATATTTCATCAGGATATTTCAAAGACGGACTGAAGGAAGAGTTTGCTAAAAAAGGAATGGATTTCCCGGCAGAAAAATGGTTCTATAATCTTTCTGAGGTTGGAAACATCGGAGCTGGATCTATATTTATTGCCCTTGAAGAACTGATGAATTCCGGGACATTGAAAAAAGGAGAAAAAGTACTTCTTTGTGTTCCTGAAAGTGGAAGATTCGCTTACTCTTGTGCTTTACTAACAGTTTGCTAATGGAAAACAGACTGCCCACATCCGATAAAGATTTTGTAGAAAGCCTTATTCCGCAACGGTTTCCTTTTGTAATGGTACATGAGTTATCAGATTATTCTGAAAACCATCTTTTATCCGGTTTTGAGATCAAAGAAGACAATCTTTTCATCCAGGACGGATTGTTTCAGGCTTCTGGGCTTATTGAGCATCAGGCACAGAGTGTTGCCCTTCATACCGGATATAAATATTATCTGCTGGGAAAAGATGCCCCAACCGGGTATATAGGAGCCATCAAATCTTTTGAAGCTGAAATGCTGCCCAAAGTAGGAGACCAACTGAAATCTGAGGTAACCATCCTCAATGAAGTAATGGGAGTAACTCTTGTGGATATTGTTACCAAACTAAACGGTGAAGTGATTGCAAAATCTCAAATGAAAACCGCTGTAAAATAAACTGGAAATGGAAATAAAGGAAGAGAATATCATCAATATACACAACTTTTTACCGCATCGTGAACCGATGCTTATGGCAGACTATATCCTGGAACTGACCAAAGAAAAAGTAGTGACTTCCTTTGAAATAAAAGAAGACAATGTCTTTGTTCACAACAATGAGTTCGTGGAAGCCGGATTAATTGAGAATCTGGCACAAACCTGTTCATCAATTCTTGGACAAAGCTTCTTTGAAAATCCTGAAGCAGATACTAAAGTAATCGGATTCATTACCAATATCAAGAAGATTGAAGTTTTTGTCCTTCCAAAAGTGAATGACAAAATCATTTCCAAGGCATCTCTTATTTCACAGTTTGAAAACATCTGCCACATCTTCTGTGAAACATTTTATAATGACGAATTATTGATCAGAGCAGAAATCAACCTGTTTATTCAGGAGGTAAAATCGTAAAGATCAATTCAACATAGAATAAAAAAGCTGTACAAAACGTACAGCTTTTTTATTTTTGATCTTATGGCTTGTGAATATTTGTGCAATTCATTGGTGCCATTTGTGTTAAAAATATAGGTTTTGGCTAAAGCCAGGTGATTTTTTCTTTTTTGCAAGTGGGCTAAAGCCTACTTCTATTGAATTGATTACAACTGCCTTACAATAAAAAACATTTTTTATTTATTTAAAATTAAAAAAAACCATCATAATATAATTGAAAACCAATGAAATACAAATTAAAAACATCCTCACAAGAGGAATTATTTCACGTGAAACATTTCAAAGATCCGTGAAACTCTGATCATCAGGAAGAAACAGTTTAAAACAAGAAAAAAGCGGAACATTTCTGCCCCGCCTATGATTTACTTAAAGGTTTTATTTTTTTATAAAACAATAAAGTAGGATTAAATTTTAACTGAAGTATTGAATATCTCCTTAGATAATCACCTCGTAATCATTTCCGCCGCAAATCTGTTCTGCAGAAGAAGCAATATCAGTATTGACATTCACATTACGGATTTGACCATTAGTTCCATTAGCACATGAAATGTAAGCAGTTAATCCTCCTTTCACTTCTTTTAACTCATTCTTTGTAAGCAATTTTAAATTTTTCATTAATTTAATTTGTTTTTGATTATTAGTTTTTGTTGTTTAACACAGACAAATATAGATAAAACAATCAAATAAAAAATATATCCCTAATAATTAACAAAACTTTATAAATATCAACAATTTAACATAATTGGATTAGGTTATCAGTACCTCTAAATATGTTTGATACAGCCTTTGTGTCAAAGCAATAACTCACTCAGATTTAATATGATTTACATATAATGTATTTTCACTATTTTAGCCACCTGATTAGATAATCAAAAAAACAGGTGAATTTTATTTCATCTGAAATCTAAAAAAATGAACATTATTTAGATGAAAAAACAAGACTTACCTCAAGACGAAAGTAACCTGAAATCCGCCAACATGACTGAAGTTCTGTATGTAACGGATGAGAACGATAATTACACCACAGCAAACAGTACAGGTTGGGATGCCAAGAAAGCTGCTCTGGATGAATCTATGGAACTTATTCATGAAAGAATTGAGGAAGCAAAACAAAATGTTGCCAATAATACGGCAAGCCCTATCGCCTATTTTATGGAACTGAATAAAATGGATCTGGGTGTTCTTGCTTCTTACGTAGGATTATGGCAATGGAGGGTAAAAAGACATTTTAAACCCAAGGTATTTAAAACACTAAGCGAAACTGCACTGAAAAAATATGCCGATGCATTCGGAATTTCGGTGGATGAATTAAAAAACTTCAACGGAAAATAAATGAAATAAGGCTATATATGCCTGTTCATTTTCCAATGAAAAGATACAATCAGCAAATGAAATTAAACTTTGAACACCATCAGACTGCGCATTGCGAAAACGGTGTTGCTTCTAATCTACTGCTTAATAAAGGCTTAAAACTAAGTGAGCCTATGATTTTCGGAATTGGTTCCGGACTATTTTTTGTCTATCTCCCTTTTTTAAAGGTGAATTTTGCGCCGGGCTTCAGCTATCGTCCAATGCCGGGTGCTATTTTCAGTAAAGCAGCCAAAAGATTAGGAATTAAAATCAAAAGAGAAAAATTCTCAAACCCTAAAGACGCCCAAAAAGCTCTAGAAAGAAATCTGGAACAAAATATCCCTACAGGACTTCAGGTAGGAGTTTTCAACCTTACCTACTTTCCTGAAGAATATAAATTCCACTTCAATGCCCACAATCTTGTGGTATACGGAAAAGAGGACGGAAAATTCCTTATCAGCGACCCTGTAATGGATTATACAACATCCCTTTCCGAAGCAGAACTGGAAAAAGTAAGATATGCAAAAGGAGCGCTTCCTCCGAAAGGACATATGTACTATCCTATTTATGTTCCGGAAAATGTAAACCTTGAAGAAGCCATTAAAAAAGGAATTAAAGACACCTGCAAAAATATGCTGGCACCGGTACCGCTTATCGGCGTAAAAGCCATGAGATGGGTAGCAAAGAGCATTCCGAAGTGGGCCGAAAAGAAGGGAACAAAAGTGACCAACCATTATTTGGGCCAACTGATCAGAATGCAGGAAGAAATCGGGACCGGAGGCGGAGGTTTCAGATTCATCTATGGAGCATTTCTTCAGGAAGCTTCTGTTATTCTTAAAAACGATGAACTCAAGGAATTATCAAAAGAAATCACTTCCATTGGCGACCTGTGGAGAGATTTTGCTGTAGATATTGCGAGAGTTTACAAAAACAGAAACTCAAAAAGCAATATTTATAACGAACTTTCTAAAACGATGCTGCACATTGCAGATTTAGAAGAAGCTTTTTATAAAAAACTGAGAAAAGCGATCTGATATGGCAGAAAATATGATTGAGATCAAAAACTTATATAAGAAATACAAAAATTCTGATGAGTTTTCTGTAAATGATATTTCCCTGAACATCAATAAAGATGAAATCTATGGAATTCTCGGACCAAACGGCGCCGGGAAAACAACGCTGATTTCTATGCTTTCAGGATTGATAAAGCCAACTTCGGGACAATTCACCATCAATGGTTTATCTCCACAAAAAGAGGGTTTTAAAATTAGACAGATTATTGGAATTGTACCTCAGGAATATGCTCTATATCCTACTCTTACCGCTAAAGAAAACCTAATGTTCTTTGGAAGTCTGTATGGTTTGAAGCACAACCAGCTTAAAAAAGCAATTGATGAATCTCTGGAAATTATGGGGCTTTCAAAATTTGCCAATAAACAGGTAGGACAGTTTTCAGGAGGAATGAAACGTCGCTGCAACCTTATCGCAGGAACACTTCACAATCCTAAAGTCTTATTCCTGGATGAACCCACTGTAGGAGTTGATGTTCAGTCTAAAAAAGCAATTATTGACTATCTTTTAGATTTAAATAAACAGGGAACCTGCATTATTTATACTTCCCATCACCTTTCGGAAGCGGAAGAGTTCTGTACAAAAATTGCCATTATCGACCACGGAAAAATTCATGCAGTAGGAACACCTGAAGAATTGGTAAACAGAGTAGCAAGCGCAGAAAACCTTGAAGATGTTTTCATTTCATTAACCGGAAAAGAATTAAGAGATGTTGTTGTATAAATTGTGGAGAAGCTTCATTAAGGAAATCCTTCTGCTGAAAAGAGATGTCGGAGGGATTGTCATCATCTTTGTGATGCCATTACTTTTGATTGTAACCATTACCCTTATCCAGGATTCTACCTTTAAAAACCTTGAAGGATCAAAGATTCCGATCATTTTTATTGATCAGGATAAATCTGAAGTTTCAAAAAATATAAAAGCTGAGCTGGAAAACAGCAAAACATTCCAGCTGCTGACCAATTTCAATGAAAAGTCTGCTCAGAATGCTGTTTTTTCCGGAGATTATCAGATGGCGATCGTCATTCCTGAAAATTTAACGAAAGATTTAAATTCCAATATTGATTCAAAAGTTCAGACCATTGTAAGTTCTTTCGGACTGGAAGGAGATTCTGCAAAAGTAAAAACAGCTGCCCCAAAGACCAAAGAAATTCATTTGTACTTTGACCCTGCTACCAATGCAGGATTCAAAAACTCAGTGATGAATTCTGTCAACAAAATGGTTTTTGAGATTGAAAATAAAAAGATTTACAAAGCATTTCAGGATCAGCTGGGAACCACGGAAAATCTTGACGAAAATAAAAACCTGATCAGTTTTAAAGAAATAACTCCCAAGAAAGGAGAAATGGACGTAATGCCGAATTCTGTTCAGCACAACGTTCCTGCATGGACCCTTTTTGCAATATTCTTTATTGTAGTTCCTTTATCCATCAATCTGGTTAAAGAAAAAAGTCAGGGAACAAGTGTAAGAGCGAGAATAAGCCCTACTCCATATTTTGTACATATTTTAGGTAAAACATTTACCTATCTTATCATCTGTATCATTCAGTTTTTACTGATGGTTGCAGTAGGAATTTATCTTTTCCCTTATATGGATCTTCCTGCATTTGATGTATCCGGAAAAATGTTCCAGCTTGTCATAGTAACGCTGTTTGCGGGACTGGCAGCTATTGGGTTTGGCGTTTTACTGGGTACTATTGCCGATACACAAGAGCAGTCTGCCCCATTCGGAGCGACATCTGTAGTAGTTTTGGCTGCTATCGGAGGAATCTGGGTTCCTGTATTTTTAATGCCGGAATTCATGCAGACCGTTGCTAAATTTTCTCCCATGAACTGGGGACTGAATGCTTACTATGATATTATTTTAAGAAACAGCGGAATTGGAGAAATAGCTAAAGAATTAGCATTCTTATTATTATTTTATATTGCCACCGTAGCTATTTCCATTTTTTACGAAAGAAAACTCCAAAATATTTAATTTATTTTTATGACAGATATTACCAGGAGTTTCCTGACGGCCAAAAAAAACAATAAAAATTCCGGAAGAAAACAAAATGCAGTCTAAAGAAAATATATTAACCTGTACTGAAGAAGTAAGAGTACGATTCAATGAGACAGATCCATTGGGAATTGTCTGGCATGGACACTATATCGTGTATTTTGAAGATGGAAGAGAAGCTTTTGGCCGTGAGCATGGCTTAACCTATCTTGATATTCAGAATGCAGGATATGTGACACCCATTGTAAAAAGTACCTGCGAACATTTTCTTCCTTTAAAATATGGAGAAACCTTCAGAATTGTAACAACGTACGTAAATTCGATATCTGCCAAGCTGATATACAGATATGAAATCTTCAACAAAGAAGATCAATTGGTTTGCAGTGGAGAAACAATTCAGGTATTTCTGGACAGTAACGGAAGCTTATGCCTGTACAACCCGGAGTTTTTTCAAAACTGGAAAGATAAAATGGGATTATCATGAGGAAAGAAATTTATATCACAGACTATAATTGTGTAACTCCTTTAGGCTTCAATGTGGATTCCAACTGGAACGCTCTTTTGGAAGGAAAATCAGGAGTTGCTTTACATAAAATCATAGACAATCAGGATGCTTTTTATGCTTCCATGATTGATTCTGAAAAACTGAATGAAGAATTCAACAGATTCTTTGCTCAGAATACCATCAATTTCACAAGACTTGAAAAAATGCTTCTTTTAAGCCTGCTTCCTCTTGTTGAAAAACATACTGTATCAAAGGACACTGCCTTTCTTCTGTCTACCACAAAAGGGAATATCAGCCTGTTAAAAAACCAGTCTGAATTACCTGAAGGCGTTTATTTATCAAAATTAGCGCAGAAAATAGCAGATTTTTTTGGATTTAAAACAAAACCAATCATTGTTTCCAACGCCTGTGTTTCAGGGGTAATGGCAATTTCTGTTGCAAAGAATATGATTCAGGCAGGAAAGTATAAAGATGCCTTTGTCATTGCTGGGGATGAGCTTTCTGAGTTTGTTATTTCAGGATTCAACTCATTCCAGGCTATAGGATCGGGACCTTGTAAGCCTTATGATAAAAACAGAAACGGAATCAATATTGGTGAAGCTGCAGCTGCAGTTTATATAACCAGCAATCCTTCACAAAACGAAAAATTCAGATTTAAAGTTCTGGGAGATTCCGCAATCAATGATGCCAACCATATTTCCGGACCTTCAAGAACCGGGGACGGTTTGTATGCCAGTATCAGCAATGCTATGGATGAAGCGAAGGTTTCTCCGGAACACATCGATTTTATTTCTGCCCACGGAACGGCAACTTTATATAACGACGAAATGGAAGCTATTGCCTTCAACAGAATGGAACTTCAGAATGTTCCTCTCAACAGTATGAAAGGATATTACGGACATTGCCTGGGTGCATCAGGGCTTCTTGAGAGTATTATCTCTATGGAAAGTGCTCTTCACAGGACTTTACTTCCCTCAAAGAATTTTGAAGAAATGGGAGTAACCCAGCCTTTGAATATCATCAAAGAAAATCAATCTGCAGAAATTAAATATATTCTAAAGACAGCTTCTGGTTTTGGAGGGTGTAATGCGGCTGTTGTACTGGAAAAATGTTAAATTGAACGTGATGAAGAAAACGAACACCTGTACCATAGAACATTCAAAGATAACCGTTGACGGAGATCTTATTTTTGAAAATCAAAGCGAAACTTTTCAGGAATTTGCCAAAGAAGCTTATAAAAGTCTGGATATCGGCTATCCAAAATTTCATAAAATGGATAACCTGAGCAAACTGGCTTTTCTTTCCGCCGAAATCATTTTGAAAGACGAAGATCACAGCAGAACGGCCATTGTTTTTGCCAATAGGTCATCCAGCCTGGATACGGATTTCAAATATCAGGAAAGCATCAACGATCAGGATAATTTTTATCCAAGTCCGGCAGTATTTGTGTATACTTTGCCCAACATCTGTGTAGGAGAAATCAGCATTAAGCACAAAATGCAGACTGAAAATGCTTTTTTTGTTCTGGATGAATTTGATGAAAACTTTTTAAACAACTATTCTGAACAAATTCTGCTATCCGGTAAAGCCGACAAAGTACTATGTGGCTGGGTAGAATTGTATCAGGAAAATTACAAAGCTTTTGTATATTTGCTAACCTTATAGAAATGTAACAATATAACAGTGTAATGATGTAATGATCTTCATGATTACTGAAACACTGATAAACAACTTAATTATGGAAAACTTAAAAACAGAATTGAAACACAAAATTATTGAAGTTCTTAATCTTGAAGATGTATCTGTAGAAGAAATCAAAGATACTGATCCGTTGTTCGGAGGAGGATTAGGATTAGATTCTATCGACGCTTTGGAACTGATTGTTCTTCTTGATAAAGACTACGGAATAAAATTAGCTGACCCTAAAAAAGGAAAGGAAATTTTCCAGTCTATTGATACGATGGCTAAATTTATCGAAGACAACAGAACAAAATAAATTAATACAACAGTCTAACAGTATAACGATGTGGTAATGATTAGTGAATTATCAGATTGCCGCATTGTTATGTTATCTTAAACCATGAGTCAAAAAATTGCCATAACAGGAATGGGCATCATTTCCTCCATCGGAAACAATGTGGAGGAAAATTTTATTTCATTACAAACCGGAAAACACGGAATTTCGGATATCGAAATGTTTGAAACCCGTCATGCCGGAATCATTAAAACGGGTGAAATAAAATTATCCAATGAAGCGCTTGTACAGAAACTTCAGCTTGATGAAGACAATAATGTAACAAGAACTTCTTTACTGGGAATGATTGCTGCTAAAGAAGCTGTAGAAAGTGCAGGAATTTCAGATATCAATAGCTGCAGAACCGGGCTTATCTCTTCTACGAGCGTTGGAGGAATGGATATTACTGAAAAATACTTCTACTCTTACGAAGACTTTCCTGAAAAGCAAAAATATATTGATGCTCACGATGCCGGAAGTTCTTCATTGGCTATTGCAGATTATCTGGAATTAAAAGGTATGGTTTCCACCATCAGTACAGCGTGTTCATCAGCAGCCAATGCAATTATGATGGGTGCTAAGCTGATAAAAAACGGATTTTTGGACCGTGTCATTGTGGGAGGAACAGATTCACTGTCAAAATTTACTTTGAATGGTTTCAATACCCTGATGATTCTTACGGATTCCTATAACACCCCTTTTGACCACAACAGAAAAGGGCTGAACCTTGGGGAAGCTGCGGCTTTCTTAGTCCTTGAATCTGAAGAAATAGTCAAAAAAGAAAACAAAAAAGTCCTGGCTTATCTTTCCGGATATGGAAATGCCAATGATGCACACCATCAGACCGCATCTTCAGAAAACGGACAGGGAGCATTTTTAGCAATGCAGCAGGCTTTGAAAATCTCAGGATTAGCTAAAGAAAATATAGATTACATCAACGTTCACGGTACGGCGACTCCTAATAATGATTTATCTGAGGGAATTGCTATGATAAGAATCTTCGGCGAAAACCAGGTTCCTGAATTCAGCTCTACAAAAGCATTTACAGGACATACTTTGGCTGCAGCTGCAGGAATTGAAGCGGTATTTTCAATTTTAGCTATGCAAAACAATGTTATCTTCCCGAACCTGAATTTCAAAACAAAAATGGAAGAGTTTCACCTTACTCCTGTTACCGAACTGAAAGAGAAAAATATCAATCATGTGCTTTCTAACTCATTCGGATTTGGAGGAAACTGTTCTACCTTAATTTTCTCTAAATCATGAGTGCAGTATACATCAACAGTGCATCCTGTATCTCAGTTCAGGACACTTTAAACGGAAATATTCTTCAGAACCTTACTTCTGGGCATTCTTCAAATATCATCAAAGCGATAGAACCTAATTACAAAGAATTCATTCCGCCAGCCATGATCAGAAGAATGTCTAAAACGGTAAAAATGAGTTCCGTAGCCTCGCATTACGCTTTAAAAGAAGCAGGTATCAAACAACCGGATGCCATCATCGTAGGAACCGGAATGGGTTGCTCACAGGATTCAGAGAAGTTTCTGAAAAATGTAATTGATAATCATGAAGAATTCCTTACGCCTACCTTTTTCATCCAGTCTACGCACAATACCGTAGCAGGACAGATTGCTTTGGGATTACAGTGCCATGCTTACAACTTCACGTATGTAAATACTTCTTCTTCACTGGAATTTTCATTGTTGGATGCTCAGCTTCAGATCAATGATGGTGAAGCGGAAAATGTGCTTGTAGGTTCTACAGATGAACAGACAAACAGAACAATGGAGCTTTACTGTTTAAATAATACCATAAAAAAGGAAACTGATCTTCCTGCCGATTATTTGCATTCCACTACCAATGGAGTAGTTTGGGGTGAAGGCGCGAGCTTCTTTGTGATAGGAAAAGATAAGGCTGAAAATTCTTACGCAAAGCTTAAAAACATTCGTATCAGTAATAAAGTAGATTTGGATGAAGTACAGGATTTTATCCGGAATTTCTTAACTCAAAACAATCTTTCTACTCATGATATTGATGCTGTTATCTTAGGATTCAGTGGAGATGCGGATTCTGATATTTATTATACCAAAGCAGTGAATCTGTTTCCGGACTCATCTTTGCTTTATTACAAGCATTTGAGCGGAGAATTCAATACAGCCAGCGGTTTTTCAACATTTATGGCCTGTCATATCCTTAAGGAACAGCAGATCCCGGAAATTATGATGATCAATTCTGAGAAAAAGGAAAGTGTAAAAAATATACTTCTTTACAATCACCTGGCAGGAAATGATCACAGCCTGGTATTATTGGAAAAGGCATAATTGTTGAAATTGAAAATTACACGGTGTATTTGTCATTCAGAGAGCGTGGAATCTGAATTAGTCCAGACTCCTACGGAGTGACAATGGTGTACAATAAATATTATGACCATACAACTCATAATAACAAGTTCAACATAAATAAACCACAGCAATGAAACACTATCCATTCATCCTGTTTTATCTCTTCTGTAACGCTTTTATTTATGCGTTCCACGGAAGTTTTTGGGTATATCTGTTTTGTTTTTTTGCTTTTTCTGCGGTGGTAGTCTGGGGCTCTTTTGATATTGAACTGGGATATTTTGTCAACAGTATCACTCATAAGCGTACAAAGATCAAAGAAGTTGCTCTTACTTTTGATGATGGCCCAACTGAATTTACACCAAAATTTTTAGACCTGCTTAAAGAACATCAGGTAAAAGCCACCTTTTTCTGTATTGGAAAACAGGTTGAGAAGTATCCTGAAACATTTCAGAGAATCATTGCAGAAGGTCATACGATTGGAAATCATACCTTATCACATGCCAATTCCACAGGATTTTTATCTGCTTCAAAAATGATTGAAGAAATTGAAAAATGCGACGATGTCATTAAAAACTCGGGAAATATAACAACCCATCTTTACAGACCTCCTTTTGGAGTGACGAATCCCAATATTGCAAAAGCGATCAAAAGAACGCATAAAGTAAGCATCGGATGGAATGTAAGGTCTTTGGACACCATCATTGATGATGAAAAGAAAATCTACAGCAGAGTTACTAAAAGCTTGAAAAAAGGAAGTATTATCCTCCTTCATGACACTTCGGAAAAGACCTTCCGCGTGCTGGCAGATTTATTAGTATTTTTGGAGGACAAAAAATATTCAACTTTTACGGTTGATACAATTATAAATTCAAATAGAAATGATTAAAAATATTGCTTTAGGAGCATTCTTACTAGTTTCCGGTTTCTTTTTTGCACAAAACGCGGCCATGTCAGGAGCTGAAGCCAAAGCATTTGTGTCGAAAGTATCTTCGGAGACTAAAGAGATCAAAACGTTACAGAGTGATTTTACCCAGACAAAAAAAATGGACTTCCTGGATAAGAGCATTGTTACTTACGGAAGAATGTCCCTGCAGACTCCCAACATGCTGAGCTGGAAATATACAAAACCTTATCAATACAGTATTGTTTTTAAAAGCAACAAGATTTTTATCAATGACCAGGGGAAAAAATCGTCTGTAGATGCCAAGAGCAAAACATTTGAAAAAATCAATAAGCTGATTGTAGGAAGCTCAAACGGAACGATGTTCAATGATCCGGAATTTACAGTAACTTATTTTAAGAATGGAAATTACAATATCGCGAAGTTTATTCCTAAAACATCACAACTGTTGAAATACATCAAACAGATCGAGCTGTGTTTTCCAAAGAATCAGTCGACGGTTTCTCAGGTGAATATGACCGAGGCTTCCGGAGATACCACGAATATTGTTTTCAAAAACACCAAGATCAATGCTTCAATTCCTGCGTCAGAGTTTACTTTATAGCCTGATCCTGATTCTGGCTGCTTCCTGTAAAACGTACAAGTTAACAGAAGTAAAACCTGTTTCCTCTTCTGAAAAGATGGTTGAGAATTTATACTTTTCTTCAGGTGAAGATTATGTATACAAATGCCAGATGGACATTTATAAAAACCATGTGAGCGGAATTCTGATCATCAAAAAACTGAATGAAACAACGCACCGTGTCGCTTTAACATCAGATTTTGGGAATAAACTGATTGATTTCGAGGTTTCTGATGATAATTTCAAGTTAAATTATGTACTTCCTGATCTGGATAAAAAAATAGTCATCAATTTTCTAAAAAATGATTTTCAGCAGCTATTGAAAAGACAATATCCTGTGAGCGAAAGTTTTGAGAATGACAATGCTAGAATCTATCTTTCAAAAATTGAGAATAAAAGCTATTATCTATTCTTCAACAAGGAAAACAACTTACTAAAACAAATCATTTACACTAAAAATAATAAGGAAAAAATCGATTTTACTTTTGATGCAAAAAAACCTATCTTCGCGGATAGCTTAAATCTACAGCACAAAGATTTTAAGATCAATATAAAACTATTTCAAATAACCGAAACAGAGTAATTTCCAATAGAAAAATTGTACCCTATTTGAGTTCTTTTCAGATCAGATTGTATTGTACATTTAATCTTAAAAAATAAGATCATGCAAACCATTCTTACAGATTTTTATACATTAACATCCTATGAGAAAGCAGAAGACGGAAAGTTTACTGCTCACATCCATCTCAATAAAGACCACGATATTTTCAAAGGCCATTTCCCTGGAAATCCGGTGACTCCCGGTGTTTGTATGATGCAGATCATTAAAGAACTGACAGAGGAATTTACAGATTCAAAATTGTTTCTGAAAACAGCATCCAATGTAAAATTCATGGCAATTATCAATCCTTTTGAAACACCTGATCTGGTACTTCAACTGGATATTAATGAAAGTGAAGAAGATGTGAAAGTAAAAAATATAACTTCTTTTGGCGAGACTATTGCATTAAAATTGTCTGTAAGCTATAAAAAATTATCGTCATGAATCTTATCTTCTCATTCATAACAGCATTTGTCTTTTTCTTTCAGTCTGACCTTGAAACGCTGAGAAACAGCTATGCTAAAGCCAATGAATCTAGCAGTAATACACAAAACTTCATTGAAACCGCGGAAAAACAATCCGGTTCTGATGCGGTGACTGTAGGGTATAAAGCCGCGGCGAAGATTATGGAAGCAAAAGTTGTCAAAAGCAACAGAAAATCGCTGGTTAAAACAGGTGCTACAAGTCTTGAAGCGGTTATCAAAAGTAACCCCAGCAATGCGGAACTTCGTCTGATCAGAATGAGTGTTCAGGAAAACATCCCTAAAATTGTTGGATACCGTGGAAGCCTGAAGGATGATAAAGCATTTCTTCTGAATAATTACAGCAAACAAAATGCAGCATTAAAAAGCTACATCAAAAGGTTTGCAATGCAGTCTAAAACCATTACAGAGGCGGAAAGAGCCACTTTAAAATAAAAGAATGTCCCTTGCTGAAGTACAAAATGCAATTTCTGAAAAGAAGATATGCGTTTTAATACCTACCTACAATAATGAAAAGACTCTGAACAGGGTTATTGACGGTGTTCTCAACTACACCGGAAGTATTATTGTGGTCAATGACGGTTCCACCGATTCTACCCCTCAGATTCTTGCCCAATATCCTCAGATCACGATAATCTCTTTACCGGAGAACAAAGGAAAGGGGAATGCCCTTAAAACAGGTTTTAGAGCGGCAAAGAAATCAGGATATGGTTATGCTATCACCATTGATTCGGACGGGCAGCATTATCCGGATGATATTCCTGTATTTGTAGAGGCCCTTCTTCAGGAAAAAGAGGAGGTTCTTCTGATTGGAAACAGAAATATGTCTCAGGATGGTATTCCCAAGAAAAGCAGCTTTGGAAACCGTTTTTCCAATTTTTGGTTTTGGTTTGAAACCGGAATTAAACTGGAAGATACACAATCCGGTTACAGGCTTTATCCTTTGCATAGAATTCCAAAGAAATATTTTACCCCTAAGTTTGAATTTGAAATTGAAATCATTGTAAGAACTGCATGGAGACATGTTCCGGTAAAGAATGTTCCAATCAAAGTTTTGTATGATCCGGCAGAACGTGTTTCACATTTCCGACCTTTCAAAGATTTTACGAGAATCAGTATTCTGAATACAATTCTGGTAACGATCACTTTATTTTATATTATTCCTAGAAATTTTCTGAATAATTTCAAAAAAAAAAGCTTTAAAAAGTTCATTCAGGAAGATGTCTTAGAAAGTGACGGAAGCAACCGTACAAAGGCCTTTTCTATTGCATTGGGAGTCTTTATAGGACTTTCACCGTTCTGGGGGTTTCAGACACTTTTAGTCATCAGTTTATCTGTACTTTTTAAACTCAATAAAGTACTTGCATTTGTGGCCTCCAATGTGAGCCTTCCTCCGTTTATTCCTTTTATTATTGCGGCTTCTCTGTTTCTGGGTGCTCCATTTGTAAGTGGTGACAGCGATATTTTAAACCAGGATTTAAACTTTGAACTGATTAAAAACAATCTGGTACAATATATCATCGGCAGTTTTATCTTAAGCACTACACTTTCTGCTATTGCAGGGATAACTTCTTTTCTGTTTCTGAATAAAGTAAGCCCGGAAAATAATTAAAAAAGCCCGGAACAAAGTTCCAGGCTTATGAGAGCAATGATCTCATTGCATTTATTTCAGAATAAACTGTGTAAGGTCTTTTAAAAACTGTTCATCCACCTTCCCCTTTGTTTCATAATCCTTTGGAGATGGTTTTCCGGAACCTGCAATGAATAAATGACTTAATGTTGGATAAAATTTAAAAACGGCTGTTTTATCATTTTTCAATGTTTCTTTCCACAGGTTGAAATCTTTCTCTGTCACCTGATAATCTCTCCCTCCTTGTGCAAAGAACATGGGAGCTTTGATTTTTTTTACCTCTTTAAGCTGATTATAGTCCTTTAAATATTTCCAATACGGAGCAGGCTGCCCCAAAGGAAGCTCTGTTGCTGGTGAATTTAAGTTAAATTGGGGTGAATTTAAAAATGCGACCTGTTTTTTCACTTCCTGAACAGCTTCAGCAGGTACTTTAGCTGGATCCATAGAGTGGAGATATTCGTACTGTTCTACTAATAAATCCTGTAGTGGTCTCGCATTTCCAGCCATAAAAACATACTTCGAAACTTGTGCTTTTTCTGCAATCTTAGGCATCATATAAGCTCCCTGGCTGTGTCCCAGAATGATAATCTGATATCCTTTATACTCAGGATTATTTTTAAAATAAAGAGCTGCATTTACGGCATCATTGATGGTTTCCTCTTCTACGGTAGATTTTTCATTCAATGTCTCAGGATAAGAATAGTTTCTTTTATCATATCGGTAGGAAGCAATTCCGTTGGCTAAAAGGTATTCTGCAATATCTTTAAAGGGTTTGTTTTCTCCAATTGTTTCGTCTCTGTCATTCGCTCCGGAACCATGAACAAAAATAACCAGTTTCTTTTTATCATTCGACGGAGGAACCAGCAATGTTCCATTCAGTTCAATACCATCGCTTTTTATTTTCAGTGTAGTCTTCTCATCCGGTTTTTCAAATGTTTTGTGAGGAACTAAAAAGAAACCCAGCATTTTATTATTCTCACCAAAAGTAAGCTGAACATCCAGTTTTGTTTTTTCAAATTCGGAATAGTAATAATAGATATTTCCTTCATTATTCACTTCCAGGATATTTTTTAATCCTCCTATCTGTCCCTGAAGCTGTTCTGTGATAGCCTTAAGCTGCTCCACGGGAATCTGTCCTGCTACTGAAGGATCAAAGTAAGAATGTGCTTTTTCTATATTTTTATCTACCAGTAAGGTTTTGATAAAAGTATTTCCGATCTCTTTTCTGTCCTGAGAAAATGATAAGAGAGACCATACAGTAAGGAATAGGGTTAAAAGTTTTGTCATATTCAATTATTTATAAACAATATCAGAAAATGCTAATGGCGTCATCATGATGGTGACAAATATCGCAATAATTACCAGAGCTAATTGCGTTATATGATATATTTTTTCTCTTTCGTTTTCGTCAATTTCAAAAGTAAATTTTATCTTATCCGGCCTTCTGATAATCAACCAGATAAAAAGCAGAATAACTAAATTCATAATTACAGGCATTATCAGAAATATTTTACTTCCGTAATTGTCTTTCATATTTCCATATCCATGAATGGTTATGATTTCAGGTATTGAGCTGTAAACCGTACACAAATAAACAGAATAGCCAATAATGATGACAAAGGGAATGCAGAACAGCAGTTTTATATATTTAGGGATCATTTCAGTTTCTTTAAAGTCTTCTTCAGGTATTTTTCTACATTTTTTCTGTCTGGAACAGTCGTAATCTCTTTCGTCAAAGCTTTTTCAAATTCAATTTTTGCCTTTAAGTATTCTTTTTTGTTAAAATAATATTTTCCTGATTGATAGTAGACCAGCCAAAAATCCGGATTCATAGATTGATAAGAAGGGATAACATCATCTGTTAACAGTGTATTTTTATCGTCGGCAGCCTCATTTATTTCTTTACCGTACATTTTAGACAATTCATAGTTTTGGAATTCTTCAGAATCTGCGAAGGGATCATGTGGAATATTCAGACTTGATTTTGAAAAGTCATCAGGCTGCAATCCTTTTTCTGAAAAGATTTCGTTCAGATCATAACATACAAATTCTCCAAGCTGATAAGGATTTGAAGACACCCAGACCAGTTTTTTCTGAGGCGAAAATATAACGGCATGGTGAGCTAAAAGCTGATTGAGTGCTTTTTCATTACCATAACCAATACTTTCATCCTTTAAACCGGATCTGTTCCTTAAAATGGAAGCCATCTTTTCCGGGGTCATCTTTTTTTCTTCCTGTAAAAGCTCCTGAAGTCTTTCATAACGGTATTCAGAATGGCTTTCTTCAATATGTTTCTGATTTCTTTTATCATCTTTATAGGCGTCAGACTGGAAATGATTGGTGCAAAGAACCCTGCTGGTATTTTGTACTCTGTACACTCCGAAATTTTTAGGTGAAACTTCAATGATGACTGCATTTTTATCCGCAGCACTTCCCACAAGAATGGATTCTGAAACAAAAACTTTCCTTTTTTTAGCAATGGCAATCGCTTCCTCAATATTTTTAGCATATTGCAGAATTTCTCTTGTAACAAGGGAAATAGGCGTTTTTGCCGTTAAAGGAATTTTTGATTTTCCAGCGTTAATAGTTACTGTAATTCCTTCTTTATTCATCCCGGATACCACACCAATCATTCCCGGCCAGCTTACTGACATGTATGGGATTCCTTCTTCCGGCTGAACAAATTCTACCAACTTATTTTTTGCAAAATCATCTCCTACATAAAAATCGAAATTTCTTCCGATCAGCAGATCACCATCTTCTGTATTTTCATTCCAAACCGCAAGAGAAGTACAGCCTACCATAGCGAGATCCTGCATTGCATGCCCAATATCATGAGCTCCATGCAGGTAAAGGTTTCTTAAATATTTCGGAGCGATAAAATCATATTGATCAGATGAATATTGTGACAAACCATACAATTCTGCCTGATAATCTTCTCTTACATTGAGATACATTTTTCTGTTGTACCATTTTAAAAAGCCTCTTAGCAGCCTCTGCTTAAATTTTGACGGTACAAATCCTTCAACTTTTGAAAAGAAGATTCCTTCCTGTTTCTGCATTAAACTTTGAGTCAATGCTCCATTATTATATCCCAGCTGCAAAGGATTTCCTTTGATATAAAGTTCCCAGAGCTGCTGCTTGTTTTTTGTAAGGTAATTCTGATTATAACTGAAAGTACTGTCATTGATACGGGCTACTTTCGGAACCTCCAGCGAATACTGTTTTACATCAGGAATATGACGGATAGATTTTGATATTCCGCAGGAAGTGAGGAAAAAACAAAAAGTAAGGTAAAGAAGAGTTCTTTTATAGGATGAATAAATGGAATTCGTTTTTTTCACTTTAGTTTTTATTAATCATTTGTGTCAACCGAATATCTATGGTTTCTTTTCCTAAGATTTCCGCACACGTATTAAAAGCACCAATGGTAACCCCTAAAATCCCGTGCATATTAACGGATTGTCCGGTAAGAAACAGATTGTCGATTTTGGTACGGGGAGAAACCATTGTTTTAAGAGGATTCTCCGAGCTTTTCATGTATCCGTACATATTTCCTTCAAAATTCCCGATATAGTCCCGGTAAGACAAGGGAGAAGAAGTATATATTGTTTTGATGGCATGCCTTAGATTAGGAATTTTCTTTTCCAGAGCATCAAGCATTTTTTCTGTTTTTTCAAGTTTAAATCTTTCATACGCTTCTCCTCTTTCATGCTCATCCGCTACGGTATTGAATGTATTTTCCCATTCTTTAACCTCATCAAAATCCATATAGGAAATTGCAGTCAGACTTTCTGCAAATTCAGGATGATGCTTCGAGGGCGTGGATGAAAGCATATAGGTTTCCGGCCATGATTCTTTCCGGTAACGGAATGCATTCCAGACCTGTTCTTCTGATGAATAATGATATCTGTTGTAATTGAAATTCGGAAGACTGTGAGGTCTTAAAACCAGATAAATACTAAAGCATGATGAAACCGACTTCCAGCTCAAAACCCTGTTCAGAAAGGATTTCTTAAGTCTTTCCTCTCCGATTAGTTTAATAGTGGAACGAATCTCTATATTTGAAATAAACTGTTTTGCTGAATATTCTTTTCCTTCTTTCGTTTTTACGGATACCAGTACATTATTTTCATTAAAAACAAAGTCCGAAACTTCTGAATGTTTGTGTATTTCCGCTCCATATTCCCGAAGTTTTCTGATCAGAAGTTTAGAGATCTGGCTGCCTCCTTTTACACATTTGTAGGCGCTTTGGATATAAGAATTTACCGTTAAAGCATGTACATAGAAAGGTATATCTTCAGAGTCTCCGGCATATAAAAAATTGGAACCCAGTAAAACAGCTTGAAGCCTTTTGTTCTGGGTAACGGATTCAATAAATCTTTTGGTATTAAGATGCAGTATTTCCTCGTTGTAATTATCTTTTCCTACCACATGATATCTTGGAAACTGGCTGCAGACATACTGAATCTCTTCACAGTAGTTTTCAAGGTTTACTTTCTCTTCAGGAAAATACTTAGAAAGCTGCTCAACGAAATTCTGATAGCCCTGTGCATGTGGATATTCTATTTCATCTTCTCCAAAACTGATCCTGTCATAGCCATCTTCATCCATCAGCTGAAGCTCCAGATCATCCATAATTTCCAGATAGGAAAAGAAGAGGTTCAGATTCTGCCCTTTGGACAGCCCTCCGAGATAATGGACACCTGTATCAAAAATCAGTTTGTCCCGTGAAAAGGTCTGCAGATTTCCTCCGTATTGATTATTTTTCTCAAGAACACACACTTTCATACCTTCTTTCGCCAAAATAAGAGCCGAAACAAGACCTCCCAATCCGCTGCCGATTACAAGTATGTCATATGCTTTCTTCAAAAGAGAACGTGCTTTTAATAATTAAGAAACAGGGAATTTAAGATATTTAAAGATTACTTTGGTACAGTAAACAAAGAAATTTTATTTGGAAAATACTATTTAATGATCTTAATTCTCAGTAAATCTTAATGGTTTTTAGTTTTTCGTTTGTTTTTACAGGATAAAAATAGAAAAATTAATCAACATCATCCCAAAAATCAAAATAATTAAACCATTGAAGAGGATATTTTTTCACCATGGTTTCAAGATTCTGAACATAAGACTGCAAAAGCCCTTGTGAATCTCGGTTTTTGATATTCTGGGCCACTCTTGCATACAGATGATAATGAAGATTATTTTCTTTCATTACATAGACATAGATCACAGGAACTCCTAATCTTGAGGCGATCATAAAAGGACCCGCCGGAAACTTTGCGCTCTTTCCCAACAATTCTGCCTCCAGATATTTGGATCCTTCAAAATAACGGTCTCCGGTGAAGCAGATCAGCTCATTTTCGGATAAAGCTTTATTGATCTCAAAGATATGCGACATATCTTCTTTTACATAGATGAACTTGATATTACTTTCTTTTACGGCAACGCTCTCCAGATATTCTTTAATCACGGTAACTTCCTGATCTGTGGTCACGAGATTGATCTGGCAGTCGAAGTCGATATCTGCAAAAAAATGCTCTGCAATTTCAAAATTACCGATATGAGCACTGATCAGCACTCCTCCTTTTTTAGCACCTAAAAGATCTCTGAGATTTTCAATACCGTCAAACTCATAAGTGTATTTGCCTCTGAGCCCGGCAGAAATTGCCGTTTTATCAATCAGAACTTTTCCGAAGGTAAAATAACTTTTAAATATAAAGGCTTTGGATTTCCAGTATCCATAGTTCAGTCTTTTCTGAAAGTAATACCGTATATATTGATTACTCTTCTTCTGAAACAGTGAATAATAGGCTGCTACAAAGTAAAGCACCCCATATGAACTTCTGATTCCGATATTTCTAATACACCAGACGAATATTCTGTATCCGAGTACTGTTCCTTTAGATTTACCTTTCCACTTGTTCATATATAGAATTTAATATAACAGAGAACCAATGTAATAATACCTTTTTTAAAAGTAACCGTTACCGGATCACCCTGATATTATTACATTGGCCCATTTTATAGAATAAAGATTTACTCAATAACTAAGCGTTTTTTTCAGCAATCTTATTTTCAATCGTTGTATAGAAATCATCAAATGTTACCATTTTTTTGAAATCAGCTTCTCCTAATTTCACGCCGAAATTGGATTCGATCACGACTACCATGTCGATATAATCCAGGCTGTCTAAGCCCAGTGTATTTTTAAGGTTGGCATCATTACTGATTTCGTCTCCGTCTACCTCGAATTCGTTTACCAGAAAATCATTAACGATGGCAACAATTTTTTCCCTTTCCATGTTTTTAATCAAATTTTTTTACTATTAGTGCAGAATTGGTTCCCCCAAACCCAAAAGAATTCGACAAAAATACATCAATTTTTTGATTTTTTGTTTTTGCGACCAAATTTATCTTTTGTGCTTCATTATCAGGATTTTCCAGATTAATATTGGGAGCTACAAAATCGTTCTGCATCATCAGAATAGAGTAGATCACTTCACTTGCACCCGCCATCCAGCACTCATGTCCGGTCATAGATTTGGTAGAACTTACAGGAACTTCACTACCGAAAATCTCATAGATTGCTTTTGCCTCGTTGGCATCACCAATTGGAGTAGAAGTCGCATGAGCATTGATATAATCGATGTCTGAAGCTTTTAATCCTGACTGTTTTAATGCTCTGTCCATGGCCAAAGCAGGTCCGTCTACATTGGGTGTTGAAATATGACCTCCGTTTGAAGAAAAACCGTATCCGATAATTTCTGCAATGATTGGAACACCTCTTCTTTGGGCAGATTCTAAGCTTTCAACAATCAGACTGGCAGCACCTCCGCTTGGAATCAATCCGTCTCTTTCTGCATCGAAAGGTCTGGATGCTTTTGTGGGTTCATCTTCTCTGGCTGAAAAAACTCCCAGTCCGTCAAAGCTCGCCATAGAATATTTATTAGTTTCCTGAGCACCGCCACAGATAATCATGTCCTGAAAACCATTTTTGATCATCATATAAGCCAGTCCCAATGAATGGGATCCACTTGCGCAGGCTGCACTGATGGTAAGATTGATTCCTTTCAGTTTAAAAATAGTTGAAAGGTTCATTGTCACTGTTGAATTCATTGATTTGAAGATCGCTCCTGACCCCATCAATGTAGTATCTTTCTTTTCCCTGGCAATATCAATAGATTCTACGACTGCCTGGGAAACACTGTCGTTTCCATATAAAATTCCCACTTCATGAGAATTCAGGAACTCTTCATCCAGATTCGCCTGCTTCAATGCATCCATAGTAGCCAGATACGCATATTCGCTTTCTTCTCCCATACTGATACGCTGGCGTCTGTTTAAGAGGTTTTTCAGATCGGGTTTTGGAACAACTCCTGTAAGGCCAGACCTGAAACCAAATTCTTTTCTATCCGGATCTAAAACAATACCGGATTTTCCTTGATATAGGGATTCCCTGACCTCTTCTAAAGACGTCCCGATGCAGGAATAAATTCCCATTCCGGTAATTACAACCCTATTTTCCATGTTATGAATAAATTCCTCCGTTAATATTAATCACTTCTCCTGTAATGTAAGAAGATTTTTTAGATGCTAAAAATGCTACAAGATCCGCCACTTCTTCCGCTTCTCCAAATCTGTTGGCAGGAATCATTGCTTTCAGTTCTTCTTCATTAAAGTCCTGGGTCATATCTGTTTTGATGAAACCCGGAGCAACAGCATTTACGGTAACATTTCTTTTGGCAACTTCCTGAGCAAGAGCTTTTGTAGCACCTATCACAGCTCCTTTTGCTGCAGAGTAATTCGTTTGACCGGCTGTTCCTTTTACACCGGATACCGAAACCATATTGATGATTCTTCCGTATTTGTTACGAAGCAGCTTTTGGATAAAGAAATTAGTTACATTGAAAAATCCATCCAGACTTGTATTGATCACGCTATTCCAGTCTTCTTTCTGCATCCACATAAAAAGGCCATCTCTTGTGATTCCGGCATTATTGACAATAACTTCTACCACTGAATCAGGGTTTCTATCCTGCCATTCAGTTAAAACAGCTTGTGTTTCTTCAGTGTTTCCTACATCAAATTTAAGGATTTCTCCGGTAGCACCCAATTCTTCAACTTTAGCCAATGTTTCTTTTGCTGCCACTTCGTTTGAAGCGTAGTTGATAAGGATATGATAGTTTTTCTCTTCAGCCAGTTTTATACAGATTGCTTTCCCGATTCCTCTGGAGCCTCCTGTTACAATTGCACATTTCATGCGTTAGTGTTTATATCGTTTTTAGTTTTTTTAAGTTGAGTGATACGTCTTTCTTTGAAGACAATCCAGAACAGCAAATAGTTACATTCCTTTCAGATATCTCTTTACTTCCTCCAGATACGGATACATTACCATATCATCTGAGAAAGCAGGAATTATTTTTCTGATTTCATCATACAGCTCTTTTGTAGAGGATGAAACTTTATCCTGGAACCCAAGATATTCAACAGCCTGAATAATCGTAATCGCTTCGATTGCTAATACTTCAAAGGCATTTTCAATCACTTTTCTGCAGATCACCGCAGCATTGGTTCCCATGCTAACGATATCCTGATTATCATTATTGTTTGGAATACTGTGAACATACATAGAATTTGACAGCATCTGGCTCTCCGCCGTTGTAGAAGTTGCCGTAAACTGTACACCCTGCATCCCGAAATTGAAACCTAATTTACCTAAATTTACAAAAGGAGGCAAAATTTCATTGATTTTAGCATTCAGAAGATAGTTCAACTGTCTTTCAGCTAGCATGGTCAGTTTGGTTACCACAATCTTAAGTTTGTCCATTTCCAGAGAGATGTAGTCTCCATGGAAGTTTCCTCCGTGGTAAACATGTTGGTCTTCAACGTTAATGATTGGGTTATCATTGGCAGAATTAATCTCGTTCTCAAGCACCTTTTCTGTATATTCCAACGTATCCAATACCGGACCTAAAATCTGGGGAACACATCTTAAAGAATAATATTCCTGAACTTTTTCCTTGAATACTTTCTCCTGTTCCTCGAAATGAGTATAAAGATGATCTTCTCTTTTTCTGATCAGTTTACTGTCTGCCAGGTGAGCACGCATTCTTTCTGCTACTTTCTGCTGACCGTAATGTTTTTTGGTTCCGTTCAAAGCTTCTGATAAATGATCATCATAAGCCTGAACAATTTCGTTAATTGCACAAGAAAGTCTAAGAGAGATATCTGTAAGCTGATTCGCTTTATAAGCATTCACAATACCGATTCCTGACATTACAGAAGTTCCGTTCATCAAAGCAAGACCTTCACGGATCTCTACTTTTATCGGTTCCAATCCTTCAGTTTCAAAAACCTGTTTTGTAGATTTTCTTTCTCCTTTATAAAAGACTTCTCCTTCTCCTATCAGTACCAAAGCCAGGTGAGCCAGCTGAACAAGGTCGCCGCTTGCTCCTACTCCTCCATGTTCAAATATCAATGGGGTAATATCTCTGTTGATCAGCTCCTGAAGAAGATAGATCACAGACTGATGTACTCCTGAATTCCCTAATGATAAAGTATTCAGTCTTGCCAGCATACATGCCTTCACCTCATCTGCAGGTAAAGGGTTTCCAATTCCTGAAGAATGGCTTCTTATAAGGTTATACTGAAGCTGGTGTGTATCTTCATCACTGATTTTGAACTGAGCCATCGGCCCAAAGCCGGTGTTTACACCATATATTACTTTATTTTTTGAAAACTCCTTTAAAAACTGAAAACTCTTATCCACTCTTGATAAAAGTGATTCATCCAGTTCTATTTTTTCATTCTCAATGATAATTTTTTGAAAGTCTTTCAGTTCTAAAAAGTTATTTATTTTCATCAATTAAAAGTAATAGTTGATAATTTTGTAAAATATTAATTATTTGTCACTAATTTTGCGGCAAAGATAAAAGTTATTATTAAAATAAAAAATCAAAGATGAGCAAAGAATTTGTTGACGTTCTTGTAATCGGAGCCGGACCCTCCGGATGCGTGTCTTCTTCTTACCTGAAGAACAATAACGTCAGCGTAAAAGTAGTCGAAAAGACAAAGTTTCCAAGACTGGTTGTCGGAGAAAGCTTAATTCCAAGGGTAATGGACCACTTTGAAGAGGCCGGACTTTTCCCTGCATTAGACAAAATGGGCTTTGAAAAAAAGCTTGGAGCACGTTTTCTTCGCGGCGATGAAGTCTGCATTTTTGATTTCAGCAACAAATTCGGGGAAGGCTGGGACTGGACCTGGCAGGTTCCGAGAGCTGATTTTGATAATACTCTTGCTCAGGAAGTCATTAATAAAGGAATTGATCTTGAATTTGAAACTGAAGTTATTGACATACAATTTGACGGAACAGATTCTGTAACGACGGTAAGAACTAAAGATGGAGAAACGAAAGAAATCCATGCTAAGTTTGTTATTGATTCCAGCGGCTACGGAAGAGTACTGCCTCGTCTGCTTGATTTAGAAAAACCTTCAAAACTGTCTCCTCACTCTGCAATTTTCTCTCATGTAGACGATATCAATAGAGAACCGGGAGAGGAAGGAACTTTGATTTCTTTTGATATTATTGAAACAGAAGTATGGCTTTGGGTAATTCCCTTTTCCAACGGAAATACAAGTTTAGGAATTGTAGGCCCAACGGAATATATCGACAAATTATCTGAGAACGGAGATACAACAGAGGCTTTAAGAAAAGCTATTTCTCTTTCTGATTATTATGTAAAACGTTTTGGGAATGTAGATTTTCTTTTTGAGCCAAAACATCTGAAAGATTATTCCTGTTCGGTAAAAAGTTTATTCGGAGACGGATTTGCTTTAACCGGGAATGCTTCAGAATTCCTTGATCCGGTATTCTCTTCAGGAATGGCTTTTGCTACAGAATCCGGAATGCTGGCCGCCAAACTGGCATTAAGACAATTAAACGGAGAAAAAATTGACTGGCAGAGGGAATACACAGACTACATTTTATATGGAGTGGATGTTTTCACAACATACGTAAAAGAATGGTATACCGGAAACCTTCAGGAGCTCTTCTTCCACCAGCCGGAAAATCCGGATGTAAAGAAAAAGATCTGTGCTGTTTTAGCAGGTTATGTCTGGAACAAAGACAATCCTTTTGTGAAAAAGCACGATACGGTTATTAAAAACCTTGCGAACCTGATCAAATCAGAAAAACAGGAGCAGCAAAACCAAGCATAAAAAAAACGGTCTGAATTTTCAGACCGTTTTTTGTTTTATTTTAAAGACTTTTTAATTTCTCTTCCTAAATACCTTCCGGCAGAATCATAGGCTGAGGCTATTCTTCCGTACTCCATTACAAATTCTTTATTTTGCACAAATTTATCAAACTTATTAAGTTCTACTTCAGCTAAAACAACAGAAGGATTATCTGTTTCCACCAGTTTTATTTTACCTGATATTTCAGCAGTCATTGCAGTAATTCCGGCATGCCAGCCCGGAAATATCCAATTTGTTTCCAAGCGCAGAGTATATTTTGCAGCAGCATCTTTTTTAAATGAAATATTTTTATAGGTCTTATTCAAACCCTTTGCAAAATAGTCCACATAATATTCCTTTTTGTATTTTTCCCATTCTTCAATCCATTGTTTCCATGCCTCTTCTCCTCTTTTAGGATTGTCCAGAACTTGTTTTTTCCTGTTTTCAAGATATTGAGTTTCTGTAATATTTTCTTTCATAAATAGTACATTCTCAAACTTAACCTCAACGTTTACTTCAGTCTGATCTTTCAAAACACCCAAACTTCCGGCAACTAATTTCATTTTTTCCTGTCCGAAAGCAGTGGTCATTATAACTACAAAGACCAGCAATAATAGTTTTTTCATAGTGTATTAGCTTTTTACTTTTAGAGCCCAAAGATATTATAAAAGGAAGCTTCTATTGACTCTTTATTTTTTAATTTTATCTTAAATCAATAAAAGTGATTGGTTTCCTGCTGTTTGGATTAAAAACTGTTTTAGATAAGATATCAAAGTCAATGATTTCAATTTTCGGACTTACTCTCAATTTTGCACGGAAGTGATCTCTGACTTCATTGACAAAACTGTCGTATTCTTCTTCAGTGCTTAGTTTGATAATAATTTCATCAAGTCCGATGTCGTTAGCCTGAATGACGATCTGGTAGCATAAGATAGTATTAAAATCATTCAAAATATCGTTCATTGCCGGCGGATACAAAGTTGTTCCTTTGTATTTGATCATTTGTTGTTTCCTGCCTACCACAGGCCCTAATCTCATTGTACTTCTTCCACACAGGCATGGTTCATAGTGCGCTTTTACAATATCTCCGGTTTTAAATCTTAACAAAGGAATAGCTTCTACTCCTAAAGTAGTGATGGTAAGCTCGCCACTTTCTCCTTCTTGTACAGGGTTTCCGTTGTCGTCCAGAATTTCTGTAATGATCAGTTCCGGGTGGTGATGTCCTCCAATCTGAAATTCGCACTCTGTAAAAGCGGTACTCATTTCTGTAGAGGCATAGGTTGAAAAAAGTTTTATATTCCACTTTTCCTTGATTTTCTGAGAAAGGATATTATCTGTAAAATCCTGGTTTTTGATACTTTCTCCGATACACACAGCTCCATAAACACTGGAATTTTTATAATCCAATCCATGTTTCTCGGCATAGTCAATCATTTTCAACAGGAAAGAAGGAACGGTAATCAGATATTTAGGTTTGTATCTGAAAATGGAATCCCATTGCAGTTCAGGAATTCCAGGTCCCATTCTCACTACGCTTGCTCCCATTTTTCTTAACCCCAGAAAATAAGCAAGTCCCGCCATAAACCTTTTGTCTATGGTGGTAATCATCTGAACAACATCCCCTTTTTGAATTCCGGCACAGGCAAAAGAGATCGCTTCGTTATAAGCCAGTCTTTCGAGATCATTATCCGAAAGCCCGAAAGTAACCGGATCTCCCAACGTTCCGGAAGTGGTACTGTAATCCACAATCTTATCCGGTGTTATGCAGAAAAAATCATGG
Source organism: Chryseobacterium sp. D764 (assembly GCF_019317325.1). NCBI lineage: Bacteria > Pseudomonadati > Bacteroidota > Flavobacteriia > Flavobacteriales > Weeksellaceae > Chryseobacterium > Chryseobacterium sp. D764. The sequence goes on from NZ_CP079219.1 coordinate 2,907,507, forward strand.
TTGTACTGCTGCAGATCATTCTTCGTCGTTGTAGGGATTTTCTGAAGATCCTCCAAAGTACGGATATCAGCAATATGGATATTATTTTCTCTGAACAGTTTTTGATAAAAAGGTGAATGAGCTTCCAGATACCCCAAAAGTTCATGAAGTTTTTCTTCCTGAAATAGTTTGATTTCCTGAGTCCCTGCTTTCTCGATTGACGGATGAAATTCCAATGATTTTAATTTTTAAAGAGCAAATTTATTTAATTAAAATTAAAAGATTTAAAGATTCAAGTATTAAAAGATTATTTATCTCTGGAAAGTAAAGGATTGTATGTTTGTATTTCCAGCGGTATTTACTGTTGTAACTTTTAAAGTATGAGAACCTGATCCTCTCGGGCACTTTTCATCAAAGGTGTAGATAAAATTATCTTTTACACGGGCAAAGCGAAGCCACTTCCCATCCAGTTCGGCCCGGAATGAAACAATATCTCCCACTTTTGTTGTTCCTTTTAACAATAAAGAACTGTTATTAACCAGTGCTCCTTCACTCCAGCCTGATGAAACAGATGGCTGATTATTGTCTATTAATAATTTTGCGGTACCCAATCTATTGAATTTACCTTCTGCCCAGTCGTTATTCCATTGTACCTTGACGACATCTTTGTCACTGCCATAATCAAGGAGAATAACGGCTTTATCTTTTTCTGTATTGGTTAATTTTCTATTCGGTTTTATTTTCAAAGTATATTCAACATGAACCGGGATATATGGACTATGCAAAACAATACTATTTGAAATCGCATTGGGATCGCTATCCGGTTTTTCATAGGCATTGAAATTTACTGCATCATATACTGTATTTTTGCTGAAATTAATCTCAGTATTTTCGGTAGAAATTGTTTTTCCTTCATTAGGCATTAGCGTTTTTCCTGTAGAAGATACTTTGTCCGAAGTTTTATTGAACTGAAGTTTTGTTGTTAACCGGCTTGTATTTCCTTTTGTATCTTTCAAGATAATTTCAATCGTATGAACCTCTTCATCCGGGAGATTGATAATCCCTGCCAGATTGGAAAGACTATAATTCTGAAGTTTCATCCCCGGTAAAACTGACAAATGCTGAATTCCCATTTTATCCCTGATGAATTTAGTATAATCTATGCAGCCGTTGATATAGCGAGTCTCGTCATAATGTACTTTATCAATTTTAAAACTATAAATCAACTTGCCATCCATCAATAATTCTGCGTTATAAATCCCCAGATTAAACCCTTGATTGGCTTTATCTACGGCTTTAATGGCAAAACTTATTTCCGGAGAATTAACCTGAACGAGATGAGAAGTATAAACATTTCCAGCTTTTTTTACTGCAATTCCGTTCGCGCCAGGTTCGTAGGTACTGAAACGTCGGTCATACCAATACAGTCCGCTGATAATGGGTGCTACAGTATCTGGAATAGCAAAACCGAAAAGCAAGGGATTAAGACATTCTTCTGTTTTGGTATCTCTTATTTCAAAATGTAAATGCGGACCAGCAGAGCCTCCGGTATTTCCACTTAGTGCAATTTGCTGTCCTTTTTCCACCGGAAACTGTCCAGGCTGGAACGTGATATCCTGTTCCCACTTTTCGTCTTTATATTGTCTTTCCTTTACATATTCATCAAGCTTATTGAAGTATTTGTTCAAATGGGCATACACAGTAGTATAGCCATTGGGATGAGTAATGTACACTGCATTTCCAAAACCGTACCGTTCCACTTTTATTCTGCTCACATATCCTTCTGCTGCGGCAACAACCGGCAAATTTTCCTGACTGTTCGTTCTTAAATCAAGTCCCATATGAAAGTGGTTTGTCCTTACAGCACCAAAATTGGCAGCTAGCTGCATGGGAATATTCAAAGGATTCCGGAAATAATTCTGAGGGTAATTATTTTGAGCCTGTATAATGCTCGTGTTGATAAAACAAACAAAAAGCATCAGTTGATAAAAGGTTTTCATACAGCATTTGGATTTAGAGCTACTTAAATATACGAATTTCCAATCATCATGTCCTTATTTTTGAATTGATATAAGTATTTCTTAACCACAGATTACACGGATTTTCACAGATGTTTATGTTTTTAGATGTAGACAACTTTTTAGTTTCGGCTAAAGCCACTTCTATTGAATAAATTACATAAAATTTCACATGAAAACAGCCAGAAAAATTCACTTATTGACCATTCACTATTCACTTTTTTCACTTTCTCTATTTATATTTCTGAGATTGAACTTTTTAATAGATGATATCAAAATAAAACATATATTATAAACCGACAAATTTTAGTAAATTTGCAGACTTAATTAATCAACGATATTGAGATATTTACAATGAGCCAATTTAAAGAATACAAAAACCTCAACCTTATTGACGTAGCAGAGAATGTAGCGGAATTTTGGAAACAAAATAAAACTTTCAATAAGAGTGTTGAGATTCGTCAGGGAAATCCTGAGTTTGTTTTTTATGAAGGTCCGCCTTCAGCAAACGGTATGCCTGGAATTCACCACGTAATGGCAAGAGCATTGAAAGATATTTTCTGCCGTTACCAGACTCAAAACGGAAAGCAGGTTTTCCGTAAAGCAGGCTGGGATACGCATGGTCTTCCTGTGGAACTGGGTGTAGAAAAAGAATTAGGAATCACGAAAGAAGATATTGGCAAAAAAATCTCTATTGAAGATTATAACAGAGCTTGCCGTGAAGCGGTAATGCGTTATACCGATGTTTGGAATAATCTTACGGAGAAAATCGGATATTGGGTAGACCTTGATGATCCGTACATCACGTATAAGTCAAAATATATGGAAACCGTTTGGTGGTTATTGAAACAATTATATGACAAAAGCTTGTTGTATAAAGGGTATACGATCCAGCCTTACTCTCCGAAAGCAGGAACAGGACTTTCTTCTCACGAGCTGAATCAGCCCGGGACCTATCGTGATGTTTCAGACACAACGGTTGTCGCTCAGTTTAAAGTAAAAAAAGACTCTTCAGCATTATTCAATGATGTGGACGGAGATGTTCATATCCTTGCATGGACGACAACTCCATGGACATTGCCATCCAATACGGCTCTTACTGTAGGGAGAGATATTGAATATGTTGTAGTTAAAACTTTCAACCAATATACATTTGAACCCGTAACTGTTGTTTTATCAAGAGTTCTTTTACCTAAAGTTTTCGGTAAAAAATATACAGAAGGTACAGATGAAGATTTTGCCAACTATACTTCAGAAACTAAAGTAATTCCTTTCAAGGTTTTAAAAGAGTTTACAGGAGAAAAACTTGTTGACACGAGATATGAGCAATTAGTTCCTTGGTTTACACCCAACGATAATGCTGAAAATGCATTCAGAGTAATCCTGGGAGATTTCGTAACGACAGAGGACGGTACAGGTGTCGTTCATACAGCGCCTACTTTTGGTGCTGATGATGCGAGAGTTGCTAAAATGGCTCAGCCTGAGATCCCGCCAATGTTGGTGAAGGACGAAAATGACAACCTTGTGCCATTGGTAGATTTACAGGGTAAATTCATCAAAGGTGAAAATGTTCCTGAGGTATTCTCCGGAACCTATATCAAAAACGAATATTACGATGAAGGAACTGCTCCTGAGAAATCATGGGATGTAGAACTTGCGATCCTATTGAAAATAGAGAACAAAGCCTTCAAAGTAGAAAAATATGTTCACTCTTATCCACATTGCTGGAGAACTGACAAACCGGTATTGTATTATCCGCTGGATTCATGGTTTGTGAAAATGACCGCTGTAAAAGACAGATTGGTTAATTTGAACAAAGAAATCAACTGGAAACCAAAAGCTACCGGAGAAGGACGTTTTGCTAACTGGTTGGAAAATGTAAACGACTGGAATCTTTCCCGTTCAAGATATTGGGGTATTCCGTTGCCAATCTGGAGAACAGATGACCTGAAAGAAGAAAAGATCATAGGTTCTGTAGAAGAGTTATACAACGAAATCGAGAAATCAATTGCAGCTGGATTGATGACTGAAAACCCGTTCCAAGGTTTTATCATCGGAAATATGGCTGAGTCTAACTATGAGCTTGTGGATCTTCACAAAAACGTAGTAGACAAAATAGTATTGGTTTCTGACTCAGGAAAAGCAATGAGACGTGAAAGCGACCTGATCGACGTTTGGTTCGATTCAGGGTCTATGCCTTATGCTCAATTGCATTATCCTTTTGAAAATAAAGAATTAATCGACAACAATAAGGCATTCCCTGCTGATTTTATCGCAGAAGGTGTTGACCAGACCCGCGGATGGTTCTATACGCTTCACGCGATCGGAACTGCTGTGTTTGATTCTGTTGCTTATAAAAATGTAATGAGTAACGGTCTTGTTCTGGATAAGAACGGACAGAAGATGTCAAAACGTTTAGGAAATGCTGTAGATCCGTTTGAAACACTTTCTGTATATGGACCGGATGCTACCCGTTGGTATATGATCTCCAATGCAAATCCGTGGGAAAACCTGAAGTTTGACATTGAAGGAATTGACGAAGTAAGAAGAAAGTTCTTCGGAACGCTTTACAATACCTATTCATTCTTTGCTTTATATGCGAATGTTGACGGCTTCAACTATTCAGAAAAGGAAGTGGAAAACCGTCCTGAAATTGACAGATGGGTTCTTTCTGAACTGAATCTTCTGATCAAAGAAGTAAAAGCTTTCTATGAAGACTATGAACCCACAAGAGTAGCAAGAGCAATCAGCACTTTTGTAAATGATAACCTGAGTAACTGGTATGTAAGATTATGCAGAAGACGTTTCTGGAAAGGAGAATATTCTGATGACAAGATCTCTGCTTACCAAACATTATACACATGTCTTGAAGTAGTGGCTAAGCTATCTGCTCCTATTGCTCCGTTCTTTATGGATCAATTATACCAGGACCTGAATAAAGTAACAGGTAAAGAGAACTGTGAATCTGTACACTTAACAGACTTCCCGGTAGCTGATGAAAGCTTAATTGATCAGGATCTGGTTGAAAAAACACATCTTGCTCAGAACATTACAAGTATGGTCTTCTCACTAAGAAAGAAAGAAAATGTAAAAGTTCGTCAGCCGTTACAAAAAGTATTGGTTCCTGTATTGGATTCTAAAACAGAAGCGCAAATTCTTGCTGTTGCGGATCTGATCAAACAGGAAGTAAACGTGAAAGAATTACAGTTAATCAATGCTGAAGAAGCATCTCACTTAATTGTAAAACAGATAAAACCCAACTTCAAAGCTCTTGGTCCTAAATTAGGAAAAGACATGAAGGTGGTAGGTGCCGAGATTGCAAATCTTAATACAGAACAGATTGCCGGTCTTGAAAAAGAAGGAAAACTAGATGTTCAGGGATATGAAATCACACTTGATGATGTAGAAATTTCTACAAAAGATATCCCGGGATGGACGGTTACTTCAGATGGTAAAACAACTGTGGCATTAGATTTGACGTTAACCGATGAGCTAAAATCTGAAGGTATCGCAAGAGAATTCATCAACAGAATTCAAAACCTGCGAAAAGATAAAGACTTTGAACTGACAGACAAGATTAATATCTCCATTGAAGAAAACTCACCTTTCCTTAATGATATTAAGAAAAATGAAGAATATATTTCTTCTGAAGTCTTGTCAAATAAAATAGAAATTGTATCTTCACTTTCAAATTTTAACGAAATCGAAATAGATGAGGTTAATTTTAAGATAAATGTTGAAAAAAATTAACATGTAGTTATTATATTTCAAATTCCATTTCATAATTTTATTAAAAAAGAGAACGAATATGTCAGACGAAAGAGTTAGATACAGCGATGCTGATTTACAGGAATTTAAGGCAATTATTAAAGAAAAAATAGAAAAAGCAGAAAAGGATCTTCAGCTTATCAGAGAAAGTTTCATCAATGACCAGAATAATGGAACTGATGATACCTCTCCTACTTTCAAAGCTTTTGAGGAAGGAGCAGAAACATTGAGCAAAGAGCAGAACTCTATTTTGGCAGGAAGACAGGAAAAATTTGTGCGTGATCTTAAAAATGCTTTGATCAGAATCGAAAATAAAACGTATGGTGTTTGCAGAGTAACAGGAAAACTGATTCCTAAGGAAAGACTTTTAGCCGTTCCTCATGCTACGCTGAGCATCGAAGCGAAAAACATGCAAAAATAACCGCAAGGTTTGTAAAAAATAATATTGGGTTTATATCGTATTCACGGATACTTTATAAACCTAATTTTTAATGTATACCTATGAGCGAATTATTAATTTTAGGATTTATTATCGCAATAGCATTACTGTTTTTCAATAGAGAATGGATTAAAAACAGATTCTTTTCTGAACCTCAGAAAAACTATACTATTGATGATCAATTCAATTCTGATAAACGCGAGCGGGAGAAAGAGATCGACAGACTTTTAAGCAAAATGGGCAGAAACGGAATCAGTGATTTATCTGAAAAAGATAGAAAACGACTCGACGAATTGTCCAAAATGTAAAAATTAAATATAAGAAATGGAATCTATTATAGTACATCCAAAAAATGCAATGGAGCTTAGCGCACTGAAAAGTGTACTGAAAGAAATGAACATTAAATTTGAAAAAGCTCATGTTAAAAGTTCGTATAACGGACAGAAAGTGGTTAAGAAAGCAAGTGATAATAAAAATATAAAACCTGCTGCAAAACCTTCAAAACCTAAAGGAGAGTAATGAAAAAGATATTAGCGATAACATTTTTAGTGTTGTTGATTGACCAGGCTTCAAAAATTTACATCAAAACTCATTTTGAACTGAATGAAAGTATTCCTGTAGTCAATGGTTTCTTTAACAAAACTTTTGTTGAAAACCCTGGAATGGCTTATGGATTTCATTTTGGCGGAATCATCGGGAAATACTTTCTGGTAATCCTAAGAGTTTTCCTGATTGGAGGAATGGTATATATGTTTAAAAAATGGTTGAAAGACGGAGCATCCAATTATCTTTTGATTCCTATGGCCATCATTTTCGCCGGAGCAATCGGAAATCTTATTGACGGAATGTTTTATGGGATGATCTTCGACACCGGAACAGTGTATGACGCCAGTACTGACCGATGGATTGGGTATGGAGGTATCTCTAAGCTTGTTCCTTTTGGGCAGGGATATTCTACCTTTATGAAAGGCTGTGTAGTGGATATGCTTCATTTCCCGGTAGTAGACTGGTACGTCCCTGAAAGCTGGCCTTTAATAGGAGGAAAACATATTGAGTTCTTCAAATATATTTTCAATGTTGCCGATTCTGCGATCACAGTAGGTGCAGCTTTCCTTCTAATCTTCAGAAAAAAAGCATTTCCAAACGGGCTTGAGTTTTAAAAGATGTATTTTCGGATGAAAAAAATAATCAAAAATATTTTTAAAATTTTCCTGCTTCTTCTGGTTGCAGGAATTATTTTTATTGCCTGGGCAAATTACAGCATAAAAAAGGACAGCGAATCTTTCGTTTCCTATAATATTGCAGATGTACCGGAAGCAAAAACGGGTCTGTTACTGGGAACCGGAAAACTTCTGAGCAACGGAACCCCGAATGCTTATTTCTACAATAGAATTGAAGCTGCTGCCAACTTATACAAAAGCAGAAAAATCCAATATATTATTGTAAGTGGTGACAACAGCACCAAAGACTATAATGAACCTGAAGATATGCAGCTGGCATTAATGCAGAAAGGAGTTCCACAGGATAAAATCATTTTAGATCATGCCGGATTCAGAACACTGGATTCTGTGGTAAGGGCAAAAGATATTTTCAGCCAGACAAAACTGGTGATTATCTCTCAGAAATTCCACAATGAAAGAGCTGTTTTCCTGGCCAGAAAAAACGGAATGGAAGCCTTTGGTTATAATGCTGCTGATGTAAATAAATACGCAGGTTTAAAGACCAATATGAGAGAGTACGCTGCCAAAGCTAAGGCATACTGGGACCTTCTTTTCGGAGTAGAACCTAAATTTGGTGGGGAGAAAATTGTGATTCCTTAATATTTTTTAACCACGGATTTCACAGATAATGGTGGAGAAGGATACTGGATTATGAGTTGAGAGGTTTTGGCTAAAGCCAATAATGAATTCTTAATTTAAAGCTGGCTGGGCTTTCTTCGTCTCCGCTCAGAATTATATCCCACCTCCATTGAATTTTAAATGACAACATCTTTTATCTTTTATCTTTTATCTTTTATCTTTTATCTTTTATCTTTTATCTTTTATCTTTTATCTTTTATCTTTTATCTTTTATCTTTTATCTTTTATCTTTTATCTTTCGTTATTCCCAACAAACCTCGTAAATTTGTAATTCATTAATTCTTTAATATAAATTTTAAACAAATGTCAAGAATTCTTACCGGCATTCAAGCCACCGGAACACCCCATCTTGGAAACTTATTAGGGGCAATTATTCCTGCTATTGAACTATCCAAGCAGGAAGGAAATGAATCATTTTTATTTATTGCGAATCTTCACACGCTTACACAGATTAAAGATGCGCAAACGTTAAGACAAAATACCTACGAGATTGCTGCGGCTTGGCTTGCTTGTGGATTAGATACTGAAAAAACATTTTTCTACAGACAAAGTGATATCGCTGAAACCTGTGAACTTTCTTGGCATTTATCATGTTTTTTTCCTTATCAAAGATTAACATTGGCTCATTCATTCAAGGATAAGGCTGACAGACTTCAGGATGTAAATGCAGGTTTATTTACTTACCCAATTCTGATGGCTGCAGATATTTTACTGTATGATGCAGAGATTGTACCTGTAGGAAAGGATCAGCTTCAGCATTTGGAAATTGCAAGAGATGTAGCTTCCAGGTTTAATAATCAAATGGGAGAAGTGCTTGTATTACCACAAGCAGAACTTCAGCAGGACACGAAATATGTTCCCGGAACTGATGGGCGTAAAATGTCTAAATCAATGGGAAATATTATCAATATTTTCTTACCTGAAAAGGAACTGAAAAAACAGGTAATGAGCATTGAATCAGATTCTAAATCTCTGGAGGAACCTAAAGATCCCGAAACTGATAAAACCTTCCAGATCTATGAACTTATTGCAACACCTGAACAAACTGAAGAGCTAAGAGTAAAATATCTTGCCGGAAACTTCGGATACGGACATGCTAAGAAGGAATTACTGGATCTTATTCTGGTACGTTTTGAGAAAGAAAGAGAAACGTTCGCTTATTATATGAACAACCTTGATGAGCTGGAAGCAAAACTACAGCAAGGTGCCGAGAAAACCAGACCTATTGCCCTGGAAACTCTTAAAAGAGTAAGAACAAGCTTAGGATTTTAATACTAAGTTGTAAACATAAGAAAGCCTTTCAAACGAAAGGCTTTTTTTATTTATTATGATTTTCTGAATATCATTTTCCGTTATTCTTTGTCAGGATAAAGTAATGCATCTGATCGCCGAATTCATAGACAATATCCCAACCCGGGTATTGTTTTATAATGGTCTTAATGATAGACAATCCTAATCCTGTAGAGGTATGATCTGATCCTTGCTTGTAAAAACGGTTAAAGATCCTTGACTTATCTAAAGGAATGGCTGTACCGCTGTTTTGGAATGTAATCCGGTTATATTCAACAATAATATTTAACGTTCCTTCTTCATTATTATATTTAACCGCATTTTTAAGAAGATTGGACAGCAGAATATCTGCCAGATCCTGGTTAAAATCTGCAACGAATTTTCCTTTCTCTATAATATTGACCTCTACTTTTTTAAATGCGATGAAATCTTCATAATTCTGAACTAACTGAGCAATCATTCCATTAAAGTCAACATCTGAAGTTTTATTAAACTGACTGTTTTCAATTTTGGAAAGCATTAATAAAGATTTGTTTAAGCCTACCATTCTTCGCAGATCATTTTTAACTTCAGTAAGAAAGGTCATACTCTTTTTATCAAGGTCATCATTCTGAATCAGAAGGTCAATTTTGTTAATAACAATAGCCAAAGGAGTCTGAAGTTCGTGGGACGCATTTTCAATAAACTGTTTCTGCTGGTAAAAAACAAGCTCGTTACGTTCAATCATTTCATTGATTTCGACATTCAATTCTTCAAACTCGGTAATTTTATATGTCTGCTTTTCCTGTGAAAAAGAGATTCCGAACTGATATTTTTTAAGCTTATCCAAAATCAGATAGAAAGGTCTCATTGCTTTATTCAAAAGATATCCGTTGATGACAACAATGCTTATTACCAAAAGGATATAAAGCACAATTAAAGCAGTCGTAAGGTCGTAGATCAATTCGTCCTCTTCTACGGTAGACGTTCTTATGACAAGCCTCTGCTGATTTTTAAACTGATCGATAAAGTCTGCCTCAAGAACTCTGTAAGGCTGGTCTTTATCATCATATTCCATATAATACATCTTATTGTAAAGCCTGCTTTTATTTTGATACTCTTCAGCTTTAATGGGATTAATTTTAAATTCATTAAATCCAAAATCATTATTATTCAGCAGCTGGGGATTCAGATAAACAGCTTTGATAATCTGTATTTTCCGGTCCTTCAATCCGTCATCCACATTATCATGTACTTCATCCAGAATGTAGGCATAAAACAACCCTGCCCAAACTGCAATAACAAACAGCAGGATGATGATCAGGTATTTTATGGTATAATATTTTAAAGAGACTTTCATCAGATGAATTTATATCCTATTCCGTATACAGCCTGGAAATCAGCTTCTGCATTAAGTGTTTTTAATTTTTTACGAAGATTTTTAATCTGTGAATAAATAAAATCCAGACTGTCCGCCTGATCGATGTAATCTCCCCAGATAGCTTCTGCCAACGTCGTTTTCTGTAAAGTTTTTTCCGGATGGATCACAAAATAATACAATAGATCGTATTCTTTGCGGTTAAGGACTAACTCCTCATTTCCCACTTTCACTGTTCTGTTCTCCGGATCAATACTTATATTTTTGTATCGGATGATATTTTCACCATCCTGATTTTTTCTTCTGATCACCGACTTGATCCTCGCCATCAGTTCTGCAAGATGAAAAGGTTTGGCAAGATAATCATCAGCCCCTATTTCCAATCCGGTTACCTTATCATCTACTGAGTCTTTGGCAGAAAGAATGATCACGGGATCTTTCTTGTGCATTTTTTTTATTTCTTTCAGCAGATCTATTCCGTTTCCGTCCGGCAGCATAATATCCAGCAAAATACAGTCATACTCGTAAGAAATAATTTTCTCCAGCCCATTGCTGTAATTTTCAGCATACTCTACAATGAAATGTTCTGCTTCCAGAAACTTCTGTACCGTATCTTTTAGTTCGGGTTCATCTTCTACTATTAAAATCTTCATACCTCTGGGTGTATATGCTCTGCTGCATGATTAACTAATATCAAATATAGGAAATTATAAGGATGGAAGCTGGAGATAGAGATACACATCCAAGAGTCTACGAGAATATGATCAATATAAGGGTTATATGATAGATAACCGATAAGATATCTATAAAATGAAAATGCTCTCTGCCCTCTTCCCTCAGGTATTTTTTCATGAATAATCTAATTTGATTTCACGTTACGGCCATCTGCATCGAAAACAAGACATAGACCATTCATCAAATGAATCTTATAAGCATTATATTTTTTTTCAATAGAGTCAATGACACTGCAAGGATGATTCCTTGTGATAAATGAAACTATATTCTTTCTAATCTGAGCAGAAGAAATCTTTCTTCCGTTACTGTTTATTAAATTCCAGTTGACCATAATATTAAAATTTAGTGTTTGCATCGGTTAAGTATTAATCATCAATTCTTTTAAAATTTCCGTTTCTGTCAAATTCAAGCTCCAGTCCGTTGGAAAGTTCTGCTTTATAAGACCATCTTTTCTTTTCGATCTTGATGATGTAAGTGTTCGGGAAATTCTTTGTACTGTAGTTTCTGATCGATACAGGAATGAAACCATACGGAACTTTCTGATGCTTTCCATCCACTTCTTTCCAGTTTCCATTGCTGTCAAACTCTATTTTCATTCCATTGGTCAGATATACTTTATATTCATCTACTCCATAAATTTCTCTGTCTTCAATGGCCGAGGTTACAGGTATTCCTTTAAATTGGGCAGCAAGAAAGTTTTTAGCTGTTTTGGGTAACTGATTAACATTGATTGCTCTGTCCTGTGCAGAAACGAAGCCTCCTATTAATAAAAACATGATCATCAATACTCCTGTGATTTTCTTTACATTTTTCATAACATTTAATTTTTTTATCATTATTATGGAGCAAAGTTGCAAATCAATTTGGGAAAGAATTGGGAAAACTAATCCAGCAAAAAAATAAATGAATTTATGATTTAGTCTTAATCGCAGATTTTCGTGGATAATCAAACATCTTTACGTTGATTTCTCAAGTCTATAAAACAGAAAAGCCACTAAGATAATCTTAGTGGCCTATATTTATACTTTAGACTTTATGGTCTTACATTTATAAGTATTCTTTAATCTGCTGAAGATTGGTAATGGCTTTTAATCCTTCTTTCCGTTTATCTTCTTTATAAACATCAAAGAAAATGGCATCCATTCCGAAGTCTGTTGCTCCCATGGCATCAGCAATCCAATCATCACCAATCAGGATACTTTCTTCTTTTCTGGCTTCAGAAAGTCCTAAAGAGTATTCAAAAATCCTGGGATTAGGTTTTCTTACTCCTACAGCATCTGCACTGGTAATCGTTTTAAAATAAGGGGCAATTCCGGACAAGGTACATTTCCTTTCCGTTACCTCCTGAAATCCATTGGAAATAATGTGTAATGTATAATTCTTAGCTTTCAGATATTCCAAAACATCTTCAGCTCCTTCTACCAATTGATTATGACTCACAATATTATCAAGAAAGTGCTCTTCAAAATAAAGGGCAAGTTCTCTATCTTCTACTCCAAAATGTTTAAATGAGTCATAAAAACGGTGTTCTCTCAAATACTCTTTGCCAATAATTCCATCTCTGATCTTTTCCCATAAATCTTCGTTGATATCATGGTAAACAGAATGAAACTCTTCAAAGTCAATATGATACTTTGAAGTAATTTCCTGTTTTTCAAAAAGTTCCTTGATGGTAAGATAGGCATTTCTACGATGATCCCAGAGTGTATTATCCAGGTCAAAAAAAACATGCTGCATTTTCATACAGCACAAAGTTAATCATTTTAATTTTTTAAAATTGGATAATTTTTGCTCTTGCTTTTCACAACTTCAAGGCTTTTAGAAAAATTCAGCAAAAAATCAATAGTTTGTTTCTTAGGTTTCAAAGTTTTCACTTTTAAGGAGTCATTTTTTTTCATAAGCGAAGTATGTTTTCCTTAAAACGTGAAATTTCCCAAAATATTATTTATCTGGTTAATATTATATTATTTTCATCCATGATTTTTCTCAGGTTTATCAGCGCATACCGTACTCTTCCAAGAGTAGTATTAATGCTCATATCTGTATGATCCGCAATTTCCTTGAAACTCAGCCCGTCAAAAAATCTTAGTTTGATTACTTCTTGTTGATTTTGTGGTAAAAACTGCAGCATCCTTAAAAGATCTTCCTGTATCTGATTCGTCACAAGCTGATCTTCAATATTTTCAGAAGGCTCTCTGATCAAATCAAAAATAGAATATTCATCGGTTTCAAAAGTAGTTTCTGAAACCTTTATATTCTTTGCTTTTGATCTGAAATGGTCGATAATTAAATTGTGGGAAATCCTTTTCGCCCAAAGGATAAATTTACCTTCTTCGTTATAACGCCCTTCTTTCAGCATAACAATAATCTTCATAAAGGTGTCCTGAAAGATATCATTCGCTAAATCTTCATCATTAATTTTATAAAAAATGAATGTAAACAGTTCTCTCTGATGTCGATGAATAAGGGTTGACAACGCACCCTCGTCTCCTTTCTGGTAAAGGGAAATTAGTAAACTATCCGATTTTGATTTCATAACTCTTCTCAATATAAATATTTGCAGACAGCCATTCTACCAGATATTTCTTCTGGTCTTTGCTGTATAAACAAAACAGTTCTAGAGTAGAGTCTCTTCTATAGGCGGTAGTACAATTATTATGATGTAAATATAATATTTTTTTAATAACTGTTAACCTATTATTAAATTTTTTAGAGAAAAATCTAAAAAAAATCATTTAAACATGTCATGAATGAATACGGTAGGGATATTTAATGTAAAATTAATATTCAGACCTTTCATCTCTTTTCCGTTCAATCGGGTATCTCCGATAGGAAAAGCATAGCCTCCGGTAAGGTCTAGCATCCCAAATAAGGTGACTCCTATTTTAGGGGCAATGTATTTATTGGTTCCTTCTACCCCTGCTAAAAAATAATACGAGTGATAGAAGTCTACATTTTTTTCAAAATTAAGAAGAACATCCGCCTGGAGCTTTGGCATGATAGCAAATTTGGAGTCCGCAACTCCCATCAGTGCAGATCCTCCCAATCTGTAAATCACATCGTCATTTTTAAGAAAAAGCAATTTCCCTCCTATTTCACCAAAACTTTGATTCTGATAAGTATACCCCACAGTAATCATTTTATGCATGGTATATTGTGCCTTTGCTAATGTACTTAGCAAAAACAGGGACAGGACAGCAACTACAGTTCTAAAATTCATCATCTTTCTATATTATTAAGGTGTAAAATTAAAAAAAAACTGCCTTATCAAGAGATAAAGCAGTTCATTTATTATTCTTTAAGGGGAAAATTAAATTCCGAAAGCGGTTTTAATTTCCTCTACTTTGTCTAGTTTCTCCCAAGTAAAGAACTCAAGCCCTTCCAATGTAAGCTCATTTTTATGTCCTTTATTAAAAGTTTTATCAGCAATATAATGCTCTTTACCCATATGCCCGTAAGAAGCAGTTTCCTGATAAATAGGATTTCTTAATTTTAAGTTCTGCTCAATAGCATAAGGTCTTAAATCGAAAATTGCAGAAACTTTTTTCGCAATCTCTCCATCATGAAGATCTACTTTTGCAGTTCCGTAAGTATTGATATATAAACCACAAGGCTCAGCTACACCAATAGCATAAGAAACCTGCACCAAAACTTCATCAGCAACTCCTGCAGCCACTAAGTTTTTAGCAATATGTCTTGTAGCATAAGCAGCACTTCTGTCTACTTTAGAAGGATCTTTTCCTGAGAAAGCACCTCCTCCGTGAGCTCCTTTACCACCGTAGGTATCAACAATGATTTTTCTACCTGTAAGACCTGTATCCCCGTGAGGTCCTCCGATTACAAATTTCCCTGTAGGATTGATGTGATATTTGATCTGATCGTTGAACAAAGCTTTGATTTCCTCAGTCTGTTGTGCAACAACTCTTGGAACCAGAATGTTTTTAATATCCTCACGGATCTTATTCAACATTTCCTCTTCAGCTGCAAAATCATCGTGCTGAGTAGAAACTACGATAGAATCAATTCTAATTGGTTTATGATCATCAGAATACTCAATAGTTACCTGGCTTTTTGCATCAGGACGAAGATAAGTGATTTCTTTATTTTCTCTTCTGATGGCAGAAAGTTCCTTCAGAATCGTGTGGGCAAGATCCAATGCAAGAGGCATATAGTTAGCCGTTTCATTGGTAGCATACCCGAACATCATTCCCTGATCTCCTGCTCCTTGTGCATTTGCTTTTGCTTCGAAAGACTCGTCATTTACAGCTCTGTCAACTCCCTGGTTGATATCAGGTGACTGCTCATGGATGGCAGAGATCACTCCACAAGAATCTCCATTGAACATATATTCACCTTTTGTATATCCAATTCCGTTGATTACTTCTCTGGCAATAGTCTGCACATCAAGATAAGCATCTGATTTTACTTCCCCTGCCAATACCACCTGTCCGGTAGTTACAAGAGTTTCACATGCTACTTTTGAGTCTTTATCATATGCTAAAAAATGGTCGATTAATGCATCAGAGATTTGATCGGCAATTTTATCCGGATGTCCTTCTGAAACGGATTCAGATGTAAATAAATAAGACATATAATTCTTTTGTTTTTAAAGATTTAAAAAAATTGTATTGAAGAAAAATATGAAATAAAATTGCCCAAAAAAGAATACTGTTTTAGCATATTTTTATAGAGGTTGCAATCAGGTCAAATTTTTCCTCGTAATAAACGTCAGCAAATTTAAGCACTATTTTTGTAATACTCAAAAATTTTGTTTATTAATTATAATTTTATTTAAATTGATGATTTCTATCACTTTAAAGCATTTCCATTACTGAGGCTTAATGCTTACAAATTCTTTTGGACTTTCGTGATAATTCAGCTTAAGTTCTAAAGAAGTTTTGATAGAATGTGACAATTCATCAATTATTTTTTGCTTAAATGTTGGCTTATAATAAATAATACTGATTTCTCGATAAGGGAAAGGTTTTTTGAATCTGAAAACATTTTTCTTCTGTTCTTCTGAAAGCTGACTCAAAGCAAGTTCTGGCAGAATACTGATTCCTCCTACTTTATCTACCATGTGTACCAAGGTCTGGATATTGGAAGCCAGGAAGTCTAAATTTTTAGGCTTCAGGGTATTTTCTTTCAAATGACAGATGTTCTCAAACTGATTTCTAAGACAGTTTCCTTCTTCAAGTAACCATACTTTTTCTACATTCAGATCTTCCGGAATGATGTAAGAATTCTTTTTGTTGGCTTCTGTATTGGAACTGTAAATCATCAGCTCCTCATTGAATAAGAAATCCTGATAAAACTCGTCAGCAGTATCATAAGGAGTTGAGATAATTCCCGCATCCAGTTCTCCTGCTTTTAAAGCTTTAATAATATTATCCGTTGTCATTTCTTTTACATTCATCTGAATCTTTGGATTGTCTTCAAGGAACTTGAAAATTTCCGTAGGCAGAATGAAAGAAGAAACCGTAGGAATAATTCCCAGATTAAGAGTTCCTCCTAAAATATTATTCAAAAGGTTCGCTTTGTTTTTCAGCTCATTGACAGATTCTATAATAACTTTTGCCTGATCAATAATCTGAAGACCTACATCTGTGGTACGAATCGGGTGAGTAGTTCTGTCGAAAACCTTCACATCCAGTTCATCCTCAAATTTCTGTATCATGGCACTTAACGTAGGTTGTGTAATAAAACATGCCTGAGCTGCTTTACCAAAATGTTTATACTTATCAACAGCGATAAGATACTCCAGTTGCTGAATGTTCATTTGATTAATATTATCTATTACAAAGATATAACGTTTTTGTTATTAGCAATTAAAAATTCAAGTAAATTTGATATTCATTACCTTTACACTTCGATTTAGAAAAAGGAAAAAGAATTATTCAAATCTTCAATTATATGGATTCTAAAAAATTAACGTTAAGCAACGGCGCACCTTACTTTGAGCATCAGGATTCACAGACGGTAGGACCAAGAGGCCCGGTATTGCTGCAAGACTTTATTCTTCAGGAAAATCTTGCGCATTTCGTTAGGGAAAGAATTCCTGAAAGGATTGTGCATGCTAAAGGAAGCGGTGCTTATGGAACTTTTACCGTAACCCATGACATCAGCCAGTACACAAAAGCAAAACTGTTCTCAAAAGTAGGAAATTCATGCAGAATGTTTGCCCGTTTTTCTACTGTAGGAGGAGAAAAAGGAAGCGCAGATACAGCAAGAGACCCTAGAGGTTTTGCTTTAAAATTTTATACAGAAGACGGAAACTGGGATCTTGTAGGAAATAATACTCCGGTATTCTTTATTAAGGATGCAAAAAAATTTCCAGACTTTATTCATACTCAAAAAAGACTTCCAAAAACCAATTTAAAAAGCGCCACCATGATGTGGGATTTCTGGAGCTTAAATCCTGAATCGCTTCATCAGGTTCTTATATTAATGTCAGACAGAGGAACGCCTTACGGATACAGACATATGCATGGATTTGGGTCTCATACTTTCTCCATGATTAATGACAATAATGAAAGAGTATGGGTAAAATTCCACTTCAAAACCAAGCAGGGGGTGAAAAACTTCACTGATGAAGAAGCGGTAAAAATGGCCGGCGAAAATCCGGACTTCGCCCAGGAAGACCTTTGCAATGCTATTGAAAACGGAGACTTCCCGAAATGGACCCTGTATATCCAGGTGATGACTGAGGAACAGGCAAAAGACTTCAGATGGAATCCTTTTGATGTAACAAAAGTGTGGTTTCATGATGACTTCCCATTGATTGAGGTAGGAGAAATGGAACTTAATGAAGTTCCTGTTAATTATTTTGCTCATGTTGAACAATCTACTTTTTCACCAAGCAGCCTGATTAACGGAATTAGTTTCTCACCTG
Source organism: Chryseobacterium sp. D764 (assembly GCF_019317325.1). Classification (NCBI taxonomy): domain Bacteria; kingdom Pseudomonadati; phylum Bacteroidota; class Flavobacteriia; order Flavobacteriales; family Weeksellaceae; genus Chryseobacterium; species Chryseobacterium sp. D764. Next base: position 2,925,844 of record NZ_CP079219.1, read on the forward strand.
ACAAAATGCTGCAGGGAAGACTATTTTCTTATCCTGATGCACACCGTTACAGAGTGGGTGTCAACGCACATCAACTGGAGGTGAACAGATGTCCTTTTGCGGTCAATAACTACCAGAGAGATGGCTATATGGCAGATTCAAGCTACTATCAGGACAAACCGAATTACCATCCGAACAGTTTCGATGATATCAAAGCAGATTCTGATTACAAAGGTTTTGAATATGAATTAGACAGTGCTCATGTAGCCAGTTATAACAGAAATGATAATGACAGCGATCATTATACTCAGCCGGGTCTGCTTTATTCAAAAGCAATGAACGCAGAAGACAGAGATCGTCTGATTCAAAATATTATCGGAAGCATGCAAGGCATCAGCGGGCCTAAAAAAGACGAGATTATCAACCGACAATTATGTCACTTTTTCCGTGCTAATATTGAGCTTGGCATGAAAGTAGCTTCTCAGTTAAATGTCAATATTGATGCAAATATGATGAATCATTCCAAATAATCATATTGAATAATAAATTAAAAAAAAGGAAAAAAAAAATAATATTTTTTCCTTTTTTTTGTAAAAAATTCATAATTTGCAAAGGATGATATTTTAAAGTGGAAAAATGAGTTACGAGAACATATTATTAAAAAAAGAAGATAAATTATCTATTATTACCATAAACAGACCTGGAAGTTTAAATGCTTTAAATGCAAAAACAATTCAGGAAATCAGTACCGCACTGGATGAGCTTAACGCTGATACTTCCTGCAGGGTAATTATCCTTACCGGAAGTGGAGAAAAATCTTTTGTAGCAGGAGCTGATATCAAGGAGTTCAGCGACTTCGGACAGGAAAAAGCTGAAGAACTTGCAAGAAACGGACAAAATATATTGTTCAATAAAATTGAAAATATGTCTAAACCTGTCATTGCAGCCGTAAACGGTTTTGCATTAGGCGGAGGTTTAGAGCTTGCTATGGCATGCCATATCAGATATGCATCGGAAAACGCCAGATTAGGACTTCCTGAAGTAACTCTTGGATTAATCCCGGGATACGGAGGAACTCAAAGGCTTCCAAAGCTTGTAGGAAAAGGTATTGCCAATGAAATGATCTTCTCTGCCAAAATGATCCCTGCTCAAAAAGCAAAAGAGATCGGCCTGGTCAATGAAGTATACCCTATTGAAGAATTATTAACCAAAACGAAAGAATTAGCAAACACGATTGCCTACAATTCACCAATGGCAATATCCAAGGCTATAAACGCCGTAAATTTATCTGATACAGAGAAAGGTTTTGAAACTGAAATTAAATATTTCGGGCAACTTTTTGAAATGGAAGATAAGAAAGAAGGAGTTACTGCGTTTCTAGAGAAGAGAAAGCCTAACTTTTAAATCTTTCTAAAAGATTTTAATCCAAATTATTTCGAAAAAAAACAATGCTGCGGTATGAATAAGTTTGATAAAGCTTATCTAAAAATGGCTCAGGAATGGGCAAAACTCTCCTACTGTAAGAGAAAACAGGTGGGAGCTCTTATCGTAAAAGATAGGATGATTATTTCAGATGGTTACAACGGGACTCCTTCGGGATTCGAAAACTGCTGTGAAGATGGAGAAGGGAAAACACACTGGTACGTATTGCATGCTGAAGCGAACGCTATATTAAAGCTGGCCGCTTCTACTCAATCTGCAAAAGGGGCAACGTTATATCTGACGCTGTCTCCCTGTAAAGAATGCAGCAAGCTGATTTTACAGGCAGGAATTGCGAGACTGGTGTATATTAATGAGTATTCAGATGACGATGGAATATCGTTCCTGAGAAACCATAACATTGAAATAGAACAAATATCGGACTGTGAACTAAAAAAATAAGCACAAATGACTTGGGATGAAAAGATCAAAGATTTTGAAATATTTCTTCGTTTCGAAAGAAATTTTTCAGAAAACACTCTCGACGCCTACGTTCGGGACATTAAGAAATTAAAAGATTATGCAAAAGAAGATCTGGCAAACGTCGGCCCAGATTCTATCGGTTACGAAAACCTGCAGGAATACATTTTCAATCTTTCTAAACAGAAATTCAGTGAGAGATCACAAGCAAGATGGATATCTTCCATCAAAGCCTTTTTCAAATTTCTGCTTGAAGATGAATATCGTGAAGACAATCCTGCGGCGTTACTTGAAGGCCCTAAATTGGGATTATACCTCCCTGATACCTTAAGCCTGCCTGATATCAACAAAATTATCACTGCTATTGAAGTCAATACAGATCTTGGAAAAAGAAACCACTGCATCATAGAGGTACTATATGGATGCGGGCTTCGTGTTTCTGAACTCATTGATCTGAAGATCTCCAATATCAATTTTAAAGAGCAATACATCAAGGTAAACGGAAAAGGAAACAAAACCCGTTTTGTACCTTTGGCCGACTATACTGCTGATTTGCTTGAAAATTATATCAAAGAGGTACGTTCTAAAGGTAAGATCAATAAGAAATATGAAGACACTCTGTTTTTGAACAGCCGTGGGACATCTATGTCCAGAGTGATTGTATTTCTTATCATTAAAGAACTTACAGATAAAGCAGGGGTTAACAAAAAAATATCTCCACACACCTTCAGACACTCATTTGCTACGCATTTACTGCAGAACGGAGCAGATCTCCGTTATATTCAGGAAATGCTGGGGCATTCCAGTATTACAACAACGGAAATCTATACGCATCTGAAGACGGAAGAATTAAGGGATGTTATTTTGAGTTATCACCCGAGAAATATTAATATTGCTCAATGAAACTATTGAAATATTGCCCAAGCTGTGGCAAAGAGTCCTTACACTGGGACGGCGAAAAGAAATGGAGCTGTCCGGAATGTGGTTTTACTTTGTATAATAATGTGGCAGGCGCAGTGGCGGTTGTCATCAGATGTGGTAACGAAATTTACCTTACCCGAAGAAACAGAGATCCTAAAAAAGGAAAACTTGATCTTGCCGGAGGATTCGTTGACCCTAAAGAAAGTGCAGAGGAAACCTGTAAAAGAGAACTTTTTGAAGAACTTCAGCTTGATATCGATATTTCTAACCTGAAATACCTTACCAGCCTTCCAAACATCTATCAATACAAAGAAATTGATTACAATACCATCGATCTCTTTTATGAGTATAATGTTTCGGAAAAGTTTGAGGTAAATCTTGAACTCTCAGAGATCTCAGAAGCAGTATGGATTCCTTTACAGGAGCTAGACCTTGAAGATATTGCCTTTGATTCTCAGAAGAGATTTTTTGGGAGCTATTTAAAGAAATAATTTTTGTAATATATTCTCTCGCAGAGTTTGTAGATTAAGCAGATTGTTAAAACACATTCATCTGCCGGTCTGCAAAATCTGCGAGAGTTTTTTATTTTATGATAATCTTAAAATAATATAACAGAAGAATAAAGCATTGAAAATAAGCTATCTCTTTTATTTTTTCCCGCTTTATTTTAGATACTAATAAGTCTTCGTTTTCAGCATTTCTTCAAAATACTGAATCAACAGTGCTCTTTCTGCTTCTGAAAGATTAGCTTCTTTATGATAGACAATATAACCCGGCATTGGCATTGCTTTGCTTTGGATAGTCTGAATAGATTTAGTGATCATATCCTTCTTCAAATCCTTATTATACGTTTCCCAGGTAGAAAAGTTAAGGTGTTCTCTTCCTTCATTTACATGGCTTTTTACAGACCATGATACAGGTGCAATAAAAGCATATTTCGGGTAAACTGTTTCATTGGAATGGCAGTCATAACACGCATTTTTAAGCAGTGTTCTGATTTTTTCAGGTGCTTTCCTTGCATCAACGAAGTTCGCAGCAGAATCAACCGGTTTATTGATTCTATCAATAGGAAAAAACTGGATCAGGGCAAAACCCACCAATATCCAAAATATGATTTTCTTAGCCATTTTCATCTGCTTACTTTGCCGGAGTTAAAACAGCATTACCGGATTTAAATTCTTTTTTCAGCGGTTCCTTCGTTACCGTAGGTGTTACAGGCTGCGGAGTTTCTGATGCTGGAACAGAGGTTGATGTGGGTGCCGGAGCTCCCGATGTTGATTTAGGACTGTCAAGTGTTCTGGTATCCTTCAGATCCCAGTCTTCTCTTGTTTCCCACAATCCTCTTACGATTACTTTTTTATGGAAGATATAAGCATCTTCAGCAAATATATCGTTAGCGAAATCTGCTTCATCCCAATATTTATTCCCGTTATTATCTACCAGAATTCTTACAATATATTCTGCAGGTCTCAATATATCAAATTTTACCTTGTCTCCTTTTATATATTTCTGATAGGCAATTTTATCTGAAGAATCTATCAGTTGAATCCAATAATTTGCTTCCGGAGCATTGGTAATAGAGAACTCAACACTTCCAAACTGATCTGCTTTAGCAACATCAAAATCGAAACGCTTTGACTGGCTGTTTTTTGCATAGTACGAAGATACGGTTTCCTTAGGAACAGTAAGTTCATAGCTTTTTCCCATCACAAAATCTGATTGAACATGGATCTGATAAGGATTTGTTTCTGAAATTTTAGCAGTGAACGGTAAAGTTGTTAAACTGTCACCTTTGATCTTTAATGTCCATTTTGAAGGATCAATTTTATCTACAATATAGTTTGATGCAAGCTTTAAATCTGCTTTTGGAGCGATTGAAGTTCCGTCATTATCGCTCACGACATCCATCGCATTCTTCTTATTATATCTGTAAAATAAAGAAACGCTGTAGGCACTATCTTTTTTGGGACCTTTATTATGAGTAAATGTGAGTTTTTCATTCGCTGTCTGCCCCACATCATCTTTTACTGCATCAAACCAGATTCTGACAGAGTCGGATTTTGGGTTATGCATTATTTTGATATCTTTTATTTTCTCATTCAGTGACTGAACTTTTACTTCATCTGGATTTCCTTCAAATGACATTAAAATCCCACCTGCAATTTCTTTCATTTCTGAATATTTCACTGCTTTTCTGGAAGGATATACTTTCAAATTCAATCCTGAAATAGATTTCTCTACATTGATGGGATCTTTCTGGAATCCAACCTTTTCTTTTCCTGGGTCATACATAGAATTTCCATTCTCGTCGTCAAAAGCAATAATTTTATATTTTCCAGGAGTCAGATAATTCAATTCATAATACCCGTCTTCATCTACCTTGGTGATATAGTAAGGTTTTTTCTTATAATCCATCGTATCTTTTACCTGATACAATCCTACCACAAGCTTATTTTCCGTTGTTGTTCCCGTTTTCTTTTTAATATCCATTGCATCTTTTACCTCACCACTGATGTAAAGATCATCCAGTTTGTCTCCTGTAGAAAAAGCAAAATTGAAATACCTCAGTATATTCGACTCGTTATTATCTACAATGGAATTTCCGAAATTAAAATTATACGTTGTATTCGCCTGAAGAGTATCAGTCCATTGGATCAGCACAAATTTGTTGGCTATATTCGAAGGAAGAATTCTCGTTATCCCTTTAATAGGTGGTGAAATAATCAGGTTTTTATTGATGTCCTTCAATGTTACATATTCATCAAAATCCAGACGGAGCTCGTGAATATCTTTTTTGACATTAATTCTTGTAGTATCAATGTTTGAACTTAAAAACCTTGGTGCTAAAGTATCTTTAGGCCCTCCGACAGGAGATCCCACTCTTGCACATGAATGTACAAGAAAACAGATAACAAATAATAAAAGAAACCTTTTCATGAAAATGTTTAAGCAAAAATAAACATTATTCTCCAAAAACTTCCTGTCCGGAATTTAAAGTATCTTTATTATCATGCATAACGGTGTGCAACTTCTCCTTCTGTAAAGGAAAATCCTCAAATAATCCGGATAACGCAAGAGCTGTATATACTTTGTTTGAATATTTGTTTCCGATAGCCACGATGGTAACTTTAGATTTTAAAAGGTGGGCAAATACAGAGTTTGTGCCATGCCACCATCCGTTGTGATACGTCAGCTTTTCACCATTATCAAAAATTTTCATCCTGAATCCTAATCCATAATTATTCATTCCTGACTTTTCATTGCTGTAAGGAGTGAAAACCATCTCCATGAGTTCCGGTTTCAGGAAATTTTTCGAAAACATTGCTTTTGAAAAATTGTACAAATCTCTTGGAGTAGTATATACATTTTTGTCACCATAAATAAGATCTAATCTGTCTAAAGGATACAGTTTATTTCCCCCATAATAGAATGACTGAGAGGCTGTAGGAATATCTTTTTCCTGGAAAATGTAAGTATTATTCATTTTCAAGGGTGTGAAAACCATTTCTTTCATCGCCTGCGGGAAAGGAGTTTTTGTTATTTTTTCAACCAATAAAGCCAATAGAGCAAAATTGGTATTACAGTACATAAATCCTGTATCGGTATCTCGCGCCAGATCTGGTTTGTATTTGATAATCATATTCAATACATCCTGGTTCGTAATAAACGGTTTTGAAAGTTCTGCCGGTGCAGGCTGTATTTTGGTGATAAAATATTCGTATTTCGGAAGACCGCTTCTTTGATCCAATAAAGTCTGAACAGTAACATCGGGATATGGAAATCCTGGAAAAAACTGAGTAAGGTGATCTGTAAGTTTTATTTTTCCAGCCTCAATCAGCTTCATCATTGCCATTGCCGTTAAAGTCTTTGAAACCGAAGCTACATGCAACGGTGTATTTTTATCAATCGCCATCTGATTGCCTTCTCTTCCAAAACCTCTGTAATTTTCGTAAAGAATTTCATCGCCCTTAGCAACCAGAATTCCTCCGCTAAGGTTGCCTTCTTCCCATATTTTTTTGTAATACTGATCTATATAGCTTATTGTTGTCTGCCTGTTCAGAAGCTGCCCATCACCTTTCGTGAAAATATCTCCCAGATCTACGTTTCCATAGTTGGGAAGATTGGTCGTATTTTCAGCTGAAACTTCTTTGGCTTCAGACTTTTTTTTACAAGAAAATATTGCTAAAAGAACAGTTAGGATAAGTATAAAATTACGCTTCGTCATGAGATTCAAAATGAGCGGCAATTTAATAAAACTCAAAAATAAATAATAAACATGAAAGGGACATTATGAATTATTTAACATAAATGAAGGGAGATATAAAATTTGGAAGGACAAAATCGCGAAAAAGTGAAAGTTAATAAAAAAGCGAATTCACTTTTTGTAAATTCGCCTTTTATCTTTTATTTTTCATTGTTTAACAATGTGAAGCTACAATTTTATCTACAATAAACTGAGCCAACTTTTCTTTGCTCTGGTGTGTCCACCCGGCAATGTGTGGTGTTACAATGGCTTTTTCACATTCAAGAAGGTATTTTAAATCTTCATTTTCAGTTTCAATATGCTCGAAAGAAGATTTTTCGTATTCTAATACATCCAGACAGGCACCTTTTACTTTTCCAGATTTCAACGCTTCTACTAAATATTTAGTTTTCACATTCTTTCCTCTTGCCGTATTGACAAAATAGAAGTTGTTTTTCATTTCTGCAATGAATGTTTCATCTATAAGATAATGCGTTTCTGAAGTCAAAGGAATATGTAAGCTTACAACCTCAGCAGACTGTTTCAGCTCTTCCAGAGAAACCTGTATTGCATATTCATCCGAAAGGCCGGGAAGTATATCATGGAAGATCACTTTACATCCGAATCCTGAAAGCCTTTTAGCTGTAGCTTTCCCCATATTTCCATATCCGATAAGCCCTACAGTTTTCCCCAGCAATTCATCTCCTCTGTTTTCTTCACGTTTCCAGATCCCATTTTTCACTTCCTGAGAGGCAATAAAAAGTCTGTTCATGATCACAAGCAGCATTCCTACCACATGTTCTGCTACGGAATCTCTGTTTCCTTCCGGAGAATTGATCAGTTGGATTCCCAGTTTTTCAGCAACAGGAATATCTATGTTTTCCATTCCGGCTCCTACCCTTGCAATAAATTTCAGGTTCTTACCCTTCTCCAGAAAATTTTGGTCTAAAGGAATACGACTTCTGATAATAATCCCGTCGTAATTTTCAATTTTATTGCAAACCTCATCATAAGACGATGTAAAATCCTCTTCCAATATAAAATTCTGAGCCAAAAGCTGCTCAGTGATAAGAGGATGATTTTTATCTAAAAGAAGTATTTTCATAATTTAAACACGAATGACACTAATTTATTTCACAAATAACACAAATTATAATATCCCGTTAATCACTCTCTTAACTCCATTTTTAAATTGAAGCGTATTAAAGTTAATCAACATTCCAAGTTTACAATTACTTAAGCGAAAGTATGTAAGTATTTGTGCTAAATGAATATCTTGTAATGATTCTATAGATTTTATTTCCAGTACAATTTTTTTCTCAATCAAAAAGTCAAGCCTATAGCCCACATCCATTTTCACTTCATCATAAACTAATGGCATCGATTTTTGTCTTTCTACAAGAATACCTTGTTTATTTAATTCATAAAACAAACATTCTTCATAAGCACTTTCTAAAAGTCCTAGACCCAATGTCTTATGAACTATATACCCTGCTTCGTAGACAATTTTTGATATATCATTTTCTGAAATATCCATTTTGATTATTTTTTTTCATTTGATTAGGCATAAACCATTTGTGGAAATTCGTGCCAGATATTTGTGTCTTTTGTGTTTTATAGGAGGTTATTTCTTATCTTTCTTAGACTCCTGTGGTTCCTGGAAGAGTTTTTTAAGCTCTACAGATTCCAGAGGTTTCATTCTTCCGGAAAGAATTAATGAAAGTTCTTTTCTACGGAATGCTGCTGCAAATCTTTCTTTTTCTTCTTCTGTTTCAGGAACCATTTCCGGAATCGGAATCGGACGGTTGAATTCATCTACTGCAACGAAAGTATAAATACCAGCATTGGTATGAATTTTCTTCTGATTGATCGGGTCATCCAACCATACATCCACATATACTTCCATGGAGGTAGAAAATGCCCTGGAAACTTTAGATTCCAATACCACTACTCCGCCTTCCGGAATCGGGTGATTGAAAGACACGTGGTTTACAGAAGCTGTTACTACTCTTCTCTCGCAGTGTCTTGCCGCAGAAATAGACGCACAACGGTCCATTTTTGCCAAAAGTTCACCTCCAAAAAGATTTCTTAAAGAATTGGTTTCGTTCGGAAGAACGATATTGGTCATAATGGTCAGAGAGTCTGACGCTTTTTTTATTTTTGCCATCTAGTCTTAGTGTTGTTTGGAACGGCCGGAGCTGGTTTTACTACTTTTCCGACAGGTTTTGCTAATGAATCTTTTTTCAAAGAATCTGAAACGGATGCTTTTGGGGTATGTACCATCACCTTAATGGTATCTTTTACAATTCTGTGGGTAGAGGTTTGTACGGAAACCTTATTGAAAGACTTTTTACCAAAAAGAAGTTCCTGCTGGGTAAAAGCCAGATATAAAATCCCCAAAACCGGAATAATCAAAAGGAAAACCCAGAGAAGAGTTTTTCTGAATTTGAAATCCTTTTCGCGATTAACTGAAGGATTTACCTTTTCTCCGTTATTGATATCTGAAAATCTGATCTCTTCAAGTCCATAAAAGTCCGGACGTCCTGATTCTATTCTTTTTCCTTTGAAATGGGTATGTCCTTCTTCAATGAAAACTGTTCCAAGGTTTTGAATTTCAAGAACCTGTTCGGCCTGAAGTTTCTTCTTCCAAAAATCTGTCTGGATCTTCAGATCACTTCTTGAAGCCTCTAAGGACATCTGTTTCTGTCCTGCAATAAAAGCAGTAAGATCTTCAGCCTGTACTTCGTAGTCTATTGTAAATTCAATCTGACTGGCTGGAGGTAAGATACTCCCGTTTTCGGAATTGATAATTGCCTTAGAATTTTTCAGTGAAAACACCCCAAAGCCTGGAACCGTGGCAGTTCCAAATTGTTTTAAGTATTCTAAAATGTATGCTGAAATATTCATTTGGCAGCAAATTTATAACTTTTTCATGACTTTTTAAGATATTTAACCTATATAAAAAAAGACTGCCGAAACAGTCTTTTGATTATTCTGTATCAAAACTGGAATACAGGTATTTAAACTTCTTTTTTTAAGCTTAACAGTTATAATGAAACGGGTAAAAGGGCAGATTTACAAATTCACTTATTTACTTTCCGACCTTCTCATTATTGAATCTTCCAGCTCACTCCAAACATGAAATTCGTTCCTGCCTGTGAAAAATAATACGGCTGTCCTTCGTACACGGATCCGTTGTTGACATATTTTTTATTGAACAGGTTATTCACCAACAGTTTTAATGCAATTTCATTATTGGCAATTTTAAACTGATACTGAGCGTTGAAATCTGTCAGGAAATAATCTTTAAGCTGCAGATTTGCATCTTCCGTATTGTCCAGATATTGTTTCCCGACATACTGATTCATTAAAGCAAACTGAAAATTCTTTGTAGGGTTGAATTTCAGACCTACATTGGCAATTACATTTGGAGAGAATGAAATCTGTGTATTTCCAAGGCTTTTAGGAACATCTCCATTTTGAATATTAAAATCCTGGTTTCTGCTCTGGCTTAGCGTCACATTTCCGGAAACTTCCCATTGCTTGGATAGCTTTGCCAGGGCACCTACCTCAATACCTCTTCTGTAGCTTTTCCCGGAATTGGTTCTGATGAATGCTCCTACATTATTAAGTACACCATTTAATACCAATTGATTCACATAGTACATATAATAGAGATTCGCTGTAAAGGATACAATCCCGAACTGTTTTTCAAAACCAGCTTCAATGTCGTGAAGTTTTTCTGCTTTCACATCGTTATTCGCCATCAAGTCATCTCTGTTCGGTTCCCGGTGTGCATGAGCGTATGACAGGAATACTTTACCACCTTCAATTCTGTAATTTACACCGGCTTTTGGATTAAAAAACAACCAGTTCTTACTTAAATCTGCACCTTCACCATCACCAGCCATCAGGACTTTAGTATTATAATTGATTTTTCTAAGCTGTAAATCACCAAAAAATTCAAAATTATCTACTCTGAACAAGGCTTTTGCAAAACCGGATACTTCATTCTTTATCGAGCGGCTTCTGTAATACTCGCTTTCATCAATCTGAGGAAAAAATACTCCGGTAACATTTCCGTAGTGTCTTCCGTAATACTGATTGGCAACAACACCAACATTCAGATCTAAGTTTTCAAACTTTCCGTAAAGCGTTGAAACAACTCCATAAAAATCATTATTCAGCCATTTTTTCCTGATAAAGTCTGAATATTTTATAGTTTGCCCTACTTCAGTCAAATCAGGTAAATTGTATCTGGAAAAAGGATCTCCCTGCTTGTAGTTCTCGTAATATCCTTTTCCTTTGGTATAGTGAAAAGTAGTTTCAAGATTCCATCGGTCACTGAATTTTTGTTCCCAAAGCAACTGATAGTGGTTCTGTCTGTAATTGTCTGTTTCGTTGTCATAGAAACTTACAATATTCTCCCAATTGGCATCATAAATAGCACCTGAAACATTGAATTTAGGATCGGTTTCCCATGTCTTACGGTCAATCCCGTTCCATGCCTGGTAGGTTTTCTCTCTTCCGCCGAAAGCCATTAAACGCAGCTTTGTGTTTCCTTCTTCAAATAAAGCAGTGAAATTATAAGAATGTAAGTTTGATGAAGCTCTGTCAATATATCCGTCAGAGTGAATATGCGTATATCTTCCCATTATGGAAAGACGGTTTTTCCAGAACTTACCGGAACCTACTTCAGCCGAATATTTATAGGTATTGAATGAGCCGTAGCTGTCATCTGTTTTAAAATAAAATTTTTCTTCAGGATCTTTAGAAATCACATTGATACTTGCGCCAAAAGCAGAAACACCATTATTGGAAGTTCCCACCCCTCTTTGAATAACAATCTGAGACGCAGAACTTGTTAAATCCGGAACATTCACAAAAAAAGTCCCCTGGCTTTCAGAATCGTTGTACGGAACACCATTCATCATTACATTAATGCCGCTTCCTGAAACTCCACGAATTCTAAAACCGGTATATCCTACTCCATTTCCTGCATCTGAGGTAGAAATAATGGAGGTTTGATTTTTTAAAAGAATAGGAAGATCCTGTCCTAAATTTTTACCGTCTAAATCTTTCTGTACGTTGATGATTTCCTTTGCTACCGGCAGCCTTTTGGTAAAGTTGACGGCTTCAATTTCTCTGATTTTCAGAGAATCCTTATTCTGAGCCTGGATAAAGGCTACGGAGCCTACGCTAAGCCCTAAAAAAAATAATCCTTTCATTCTATAAATCTTTGACATTTAATGAATAAAAGGGGATCGATAAGATATTATACAATAAGCGCCTGATGAAGACGCATCCCTAAACAGCATTACCTGTTCCAGGTTCATTGGGTATAATCTCAGCCTGTTAAAGCACCCCTTTATTTCAGCCGCAAAATTACAAAAAATATATGAGATAAAAGAGAATGTAAAATCCGGGTTACGGGTTGCGGGATATTGGGTTATGAGATAATAAAAACATCACGGAAAATAGGAGTTATTGAATGAACCATTCATCATTCATCATTCATCATTCATCATTCATCATTCATCATTCATAATTTATAATTTTCTAATAGGTTTTATTGTCCGCATCAACATAATAGTAGCTTTTTCCGTCTTTCGTGACTTCAAACATCTTCCCCAGTTTCCAGCTAAAGTTTCTTTTAATATTGGCATATTCAAAAGGAATAATGATCTTATTGTTAACGTCAATCACTCCAAATTTATCATTATTGGAAGCAACAATCATGGGATTAGCCACATCATCACCTTCCATAATGTACAGATACTGATATTGAGGATAGATCTGAAACTGCCTGTAATCTGCAGCATTCACAAATTTTGATTTTTCAATAATGCCGTAAAAACCATTCAGAGTATAAGCCTGAAATAGCTGCTGTTTATATTCTTCAAATATACATTTTCCAAAATCGGCTTCTTTGAACTGGTATACTCTCTTCCCAGACTGATCTACCCGGTAAGAAATCATATCTTTTTCTACTGTAGCATATTCTTTTGTTCCGAATTTTCTAACTTTTTCATTAGGAGAATTCAGAAGGTTGCAGTCTTCGTAAAAAAATACGGCAATATGATATTCCGGCTGAATAATAAATTTCCCATTCTGGTTAACATACCCAAAATGATCACCTTTCTTCTTAGGAATCAAAACCGGAAGATCTTTATTGATTATTACTAAATCAGGATTAGGCTTTTTAGCTGCAGACCCTTTCTTAACCGCTATTTTCACGCCTTGCTTCACCTTTATTTTCTTCACAGATTTAGTCTGTGAAAAAATGAAAACCGAAGTAAAAATGCATAAAACATTTAGGATATTTTTCATATTCGCCATATGTCTACAAAAATATGACCAAAAATAGATATTATAAAATTCATATTTATAAAGAATCTAAATAATTTCGTTTCTATAAAATATTAAAAATTCGTAATTTTGGGAACATTTTGAATTGTTTGATAATTTTAAAAAACTTTTAAGAAAGTGTAGATTATGCTGACTTTATTCGGTTAATGTTGCATCAAAATGCGAAAACTCAAAATGTCATTAACTGTATTTGTACAGACCGGTAAAGAAGAAGCAGGCCTACCTTTAATGTTGAAAGACCTTCTATTATGAATATTTATAAGGATTACATCAAAGAGATTGAAGAAAGAAAAACCCAAGGGCTTCATCCAAAGCCTATTGATGGTGCTGAATTACTAAGCGAAATCATTACACAGATTAAAGATTCAGGTAATGCTGACCGATCGGATTCTCTTAAATTTTTCATTTACAACACGCTACCCGGAACGACAAGTGCGGCGGGAGTGAAAGCTAAATTTTTAAAAGAAATTATTCTGGGTGAATCCATAGTAGAAGAAATTTCCCCGGCATTTGCCTTTGAATTATTATCTCATATGAAAGGCGGACCTTCTATTGAAGTGCTGCTGGACCTTGCTTTAGGTAACGATCCGGCTATCGCTAAAGAAGCTGCAGCTGTTCTTAAAACACAGGTTTTCCTTTATGAAGCAGACACAACCCGTCTGAAGGAAGCATTCAACAGCGGTAACGAAATCGCAAAAGAAATTCTTGAAAGCTATGCAAAAGCTGAATTCTTTACGAAACTGCCGGAAGTTGCTGAAGAAATCAAAATAGTAACATTTATTGCCGGTGAAGGAGATATCTCTACAGATTTACTTTCTCCGGGTAACCAGGCCCACTCAAGATCAGACCGTGAACTTCATGGTAAATGTATGATCACTCCTGAGGCTCAGGAAGAAATTAAAGCTTTACAGGCACAGCATCCTGATGCAAGCGTTATGCTTATCGCTGAAAAAGGAACAATGGGTGTAGGTTCATCAAGAATGTCTGGAGTGAATAACGTTGCTCTTTGGACAGGTAAACAAGCCAGCCCCTATGTACCATTCGTAAACATTGCTCCAATTGTAGGAGGAACAAACGGTATTTCTCCGATCTTCCTTACAACAGTAGACGTTACCGGAGGTATTGGTGTTGACCTTAAAAACTGGGTAAAGAAAGTTGATGAAAACGGAAACCCAATTCGTAACGAAAATGGCGACATCGTTCTTGAAGAAGCTTATTCAGTAGCAACAGGAACTGTTTTAACGATTAATACAAAAGAAAAGAAATTATATAACGGCGATAAAGAACTTATCGACCTTACTAAATCTTTCACTCCGCAAAAAATGGAATTCATCAAAGCGGGTGGATCTTACGCTATCGTATTTGGTAAAAAACTACAGACATTTGCAGCTCAGCTTTTAGGAATTGAAGCACCTGCTGTTTTTGCTCCATCAAAAGAAATTTCTCACGAAGGGCAAGGACTTACGGCTGTAGAGAAAATATTCAACAGAAATGCTGTTGGAACTACTCCAGGAAAAGTGTTACACGCTGGTTCAGATGTTCGTGTAGAAGTGAATATCGTTGGATCTCAGGATACAACAGGTCTTATGACTTCTCAGGAACTTGAATCTATGGCTGCAACAGTGATTTCCCCAATCGTTGATGGTGCATACCAGTCAGGATGTCATACGGCTTCTGTTTGGGATAAAAAAGCTCAGGCTAATATTCCGAAACTGATGAAATTCATGAATGAGTTCGGTCTTATTACAGCCCGCGACCCGAAAGGCGAATATCATGCAATGACTGACGTAATCCACAAGGTTCTTAACGACATCACTGTAGATGAGTGGGCCATCATCATTGGTGGTGACTCTCACACAAGAATGTCTAAAGGGGTGGCTTTCGGAGCAGACTCAGGAACAGTTGCTCTTGCATTAGCTACAGGTGAAGCATCTATGCCAATCCCTGAATCTGTGAAAGTAACGTTCAAAGGAAACATGAAAGAACACATGGATTTCCGTGATGTAGTTCATGCAACACAGGCTCAGATGTTGAAGCAGTTTGGAGGAGAAAACGTATTCCAGGGTAGAATCATTGAGGTTCATATTGGTACACTTCCTGCTGACCAGGCATTTACCTTTACAGACTGGACTGCTGAGATGAAGGCAAAAGCTTCTATCAACATTTCTGAAGATAATACTTTGATTGAATCACTGGAAATTGCAAAAGGCAGAATCCAGATCATGATTAATAAAGGTATGGATAACCATAATAAAGTTCTTCAGGGACTAATTGACAAAGCAAACAAGAGAATTGCAGAGATCAGATCAGGAGAAAAACCTGCTTTGACTCCGGATGCAAATGCTAAATATTATGCTGAAGTAGTTGTAGATCTTGATGTAATTGTAGAACCTATGATTGCTGACCCAGATGTAAATAACGACGATGTATCTAAGAGATATACTCACGATACCATCAGAGACCTTTCTTATTATGGAGGTGAGAAAAAAGTAGACCTTGGTTTCGTAGGATCTTGTATGGTTCACAAAGGTGACCTTAAGATTGTTTCTCAAATGCTTAGAAACATTGAAAAACAACAAGGAAAGGTAGAGTTTAATGCTCCTCTTGTAGTAGCAGCACCTACTTACAACATCATTGATGAATTAAAGGCAGAAGGAGACTGGGAATTACTGGAAAAATATTCAGCTTTTGAATTTGATGATAATGCTCCAAAAGGAGAAGCTCGTGTTGAATATAAAAACGTAATGTACCTTGAGCGTCCCGGATGTAACCTTTGTATGGGTAACCAGGAAAAAGCAGCTAAAGGAGATACAGTATTAGCAACTTCTACACGTCTTTTCCAGGGAAGAGTAGTTGAAGATTCTGAACGTAAAAAAGGTGAATCTTTACTTGCTTCAACTCCGGTTGTAGTTCTTTCTGCGATCATTGGAAGAATTCCTAATATTGATGAATACAAAGCTGCCGTTGAGGGTATTGACCTTACCACTTTTGTACCTTCTATTAAAGAATTAACAAGTACAAGTGCTCACTAAGAGATTTACACATACGTCGTAAGACTATTGAAAATTATATAATTGGAAGATTTTAGTCCTTTGGGATTTAAAATCTTCCTATTTTTTGTTTAGAACGTTTCTATTTTAAGATAGTTACGTTTTTTTTTCGATAAAATCCGGAAAATAGATTCTATTTTTTCTTAAATTGAAAGTTATAAAATCTATTGATTTTGGAATCAAAAACAACCCTGTTTATGGATTATAGGAACGTTTTTTGATATATAAAAAAGTGATTTTTCTTTTTCAGACAGTAGAAAAGGAAGCATTAAACGGAAAAAGAACAAAACTAAAATACGATATGACTTTTGATATTGATATGATCAAAAAGGTGTACGAGCGTTACCCGGAAAGAATTGCTGCAGCAAGACAAACCGTAGGAAAACCTCTTACCCTTTCAGAAAAAATCCTTTACACCCACCTTTGGGAAGGAAATGCTACACAGGCTTATGAAAGAGGAAACTCTTATGTAGACTTCGCTCCAGACAGAGTAGCAATGCAGGATGCCACTGCACAGATGGCGCTTTTACAGTTCATGCAGGCAGGAAAAACTAAAGTTGCCGTTCCTTCCACAGCTCACGCGGATCACCTGATACAGGCAAAAGTAGGAGCTGATAAAGATTTACAGGAAGGAATCAACAAAAACTCTGAGGTATTCAACTTTCTAAGTTCTGTATGTGATAAATACGGAATCGGATTCTGGAAACCGGGAGCAGGTATCATTCACCAGGTTGTACTGGAAAATTATGCCTTCCCTGGAGGGATGATGATTGGGACAGATTCACACACTGTAAATGCAGGAGGACTGGGAATGGTAGCAATAGGTGTTGGTGGTGCTGATGCGGTAGACGTAATGGCAGGAATGGCCTGGGAGCTTAAAATGCCTAAACTTATCGGGGTAAAATTAACCGGTAAAATGAGCGGATGGACTTCTGCAAAAGATGTTATTCTGAAAGTAGCAGGAATCCTTACCGTAAAAGGAGGAACCGGATGCATCGTAGAATATTTCGGTGAAGGGGCAGAATCTCTTTCTGCAACAGGTAAAGGTACAATCTGTAACATGGGTGCTGAAATTGGGGCTACAACTTCTACTTTCGGATACGATGATTCTATGAGAAGATATCTTGCTGCTACCGGAAGACAGGATGTAGTGGATGCTGCGGATAAAATTGCTGAGCATTTAACAGGAGATGCAGAAGTATATGCAAACCCTGAACAATATTTCGACCAGTTAATAGAAATCAACCTTTCTGAACTGACGCCTCACTTAAACGGACCTTTCACTCCGGATCTGGCAACTCCGGTTGCAGAATTCAGAGCTAAAGCTGAAGCTAACGGATGGCCTTTGGAAGTTGAATGGGCACTTATCGGTTCTTGTACCAACTCTTCTTATGAAGATTTATCAAGAGCTGCTTCCATTGTAGAAGATGCCGTATCAAAAGGTGTAAAACCTAAAGCCATCTTAGGAATCAACCCGGGTTCTGAACAGGTAAAATTTACAGCTGAAAGAGACGGATTCTTAGATTCTTTCAGGAAATTTGAAAACGCAAGAATCTTTACCAACGCTTGTGGACCATGTATTGGACAATGGGACAGAGAAGGTGCTGAAAAAGGAGAGAAAAACTCTATTATTCACTCTTTCAACAGAAACTTCGCCAAAAGAGCTGATGGTAACCCAAATACCCATGCATTTGTAGCCTCTCCTGAAATGGTAGCTGCTGTTGCGATCTCAGGCAGACTAGATTTTAACCCGATTACAGATACTTTAACTAACGAAGCAGGCGAGCAGGTAAAACTTGACGAACCTAAAGGCTATGAACTTCCTTCAAAAGGATTTGCGGTAGATGATAATGGATATCAGGCTCCATCTGAAGATGGTTCCAGTGTTGTTGTGAATGTAAGTCCTACTTCAGACAGACTTCAGTTATTAGAAGAATTCCCGGCTTGGGATGGTAAAAACATTGAAGGAGCTAAGGTATTGATCAAAGCTTTCGGAAAATGTACTACTGACCACATTTCTATGGCCGGACCATGGTTGAAGTACAGAGGTCACTTAGATAATATCTCAAACAACATGTTGATCGGAGCTGTAAATGCTTACAACATGGAAACCAATAAAGTTAAAAATGAATTAACCGGTGAATACGGTGAGGTTCCGGCTGTACAGAGAGCTTACAAAGCGGCAGGCGTTCCAACAATCGTTGTAGGAGACCAGAACTACGGTGAAGGTTCTTCAAGAGAACACGCTGCCATGGAACCTAGACACCTTGGTGTGAAAGCTGTATTGGTAAAATCATTCGCGAGAATCCATGAAACCAACCTTAAAAAACAAGGTATGCTTGGAATCACTTTCGCTAATGAAGCTGATTATGATAAAATCAAGGAAGATGATACAGTTAACTTCTTAGATCTTGACCAGTTTGCTCCAGGAAAACAGTTGACTTTAGAATTCGTTCATGCTGACGGAACTAAAGATATCATCATGGCAAACCATACTTATAACAATCAGCAGATTGAGTGGTTTAAAGCGGGTTCTGCGCTTAACCTAATCAAACAACAGGAAAAATAAAATTAATTGTTAGATTAATTAATATAAAGGCGGCTTCAATTGAAGTCGTCTTTTTTATTTTCATACCAAAAATTCCTGCTAATAAATTCAATAGGAGCGGACTTTAGTCCGCTTTTAAAATTATAAAATACATCTGGCTTTAGCCAAAACTTACAATTTTCTTACTTTAATCTATCCAGAAGATTTGTTCTATAGCTTTCCCCGATAGGAATTTCAAACTCAGGAAGAACAACTTTTTTTGCCCCAATACTTTTGATTTTATCCAAATTGACAATGAAAGATTTATGAATCCGCACAAATTTTTCAGAAAGCTGACTTTCCATTGATTTAAGAGTATCCAGAACAATAAACTCATCATTTTCTGTCCGGATATTGACGTAGTCCTTGATACTTTCTACGTATAAAATCTCATGAAAGCCGATACGATGCCTTTGTCCGGAGGATTTCACAAAGAAATGGGTGCTTTCTTCCTGTGGAAAAGAAAACCGCTCCTGAGCTTTTAATACACTCTTTTGAAACCTTTCAAAGGAGATAGGCTTCAGAAGATAATCCACAACGTTATGTTCATATCCTTCCAACGCATATTCCGAATACGCTGTAGTCAGAATATACTTTTGATCAGGTCCAACAATCTTCATAAAATTGATTCCCGTAAGCTCCGGCATCTGAATATCCAGAAAGATGAGATCCGAATCGTTTTTCTGCAGATATTCTAAAGCCAGAATTGGATTCTCTGTAGTGAAAACCAGTTCAAGAAAAGGAATTTTCTCTACATAATGCTCCAGCAAAGAGATTGCCAGCGGCTCATCATCAACGATAATACATTTTATCTTATTCATGCCGTAAATCAATTTTTAAATCTACAATAAATTCCGTTTCTGAATTTTTGATCTCAAGCTGATGTTTAGGATAAAGGATTTCCAGTCTTTTTTTCACATTCTGAATTCCTATTCCAGACACGGTATCTTTCATTTTCTGTGTTTTAAAATTTAAAAGATAAAAATGCAGAATCTTATCATGATCAGAGATTTTCATTTCAAAACCTTTATCACGAAAATCACCATGTTTGAAAGCATTCTCTACAAAAGGAACCAACAGCATCGGTGAAATTTTAAGTTGTGGATACTGAATATCTTTTTCTATATTCAACAGTTCAGGATTTCTGATTCTAAGCTTTTCCAGTGCAATTAAACTGTCAATATATCCAATTTCCTTATCCAGAGAAATCGAGTCTTTTTCTAGATCTTTTGTACTGTACCTCAGTAATTGGCCAAGTTCCTCAATGGCAGGAAGTGCTTTATCTGATTTTTGATATACGAGAGAATAGATATTATTCAATGAATTAAAAATAAAATGAGGATTGATCTGGGTTTTCAACGCCTGAAGTTCTGCCTGTTTTTTTTCAATCAAAAGCTGCTTTTTGTCATTTTCGGCAACACCATATTTCTCTACGATCCACAGGATTCCTGCAATGAAAACAGTCAATGATGCATTGTAGATATTATCCGTCAAATAATATAAAAGTCCGGTATCTTTATTATAATTTCTGAATCCAAGGGTAATAGGAAGCAGCACTTCTTCTATTCCATACCGAATTACACCAAAGCTTAAAATAGAGATCAAAAAAACTAAAACAGCAGAATAAAGTTTCTCCAGATTTAATACTTTCGGAATAATAACCAGATACAAAAGATAAAAAGTAGAGATTTCTGTAATAAAATAAGTAAAGTTCAGCACATATGATTCAAATCCTCTCCGCTCAGGAAAAAAGAAATAAGGTGTAATGTTGTTTCCTATAAAATTGAAACTCCAATAAAAAATCTGAAGCCAGATAATTTGCTTTTTATTCATATTCAAATATAATTCTATACCCCCACAATTCATCAACCCTTTTCGATAAAAACCTGTTTTTTTCCGACGAAACTATTTTGACATGTATAATCTCAGGCTTCATCTAAATGCTATTTCCAATGGAAGGCTCTTCCTATACTTTTGTCAGAGAAATTCAACATAAAGATCATTTAATCTGTCATTACTAACCTATGAAAAAGCATCTTTTATTTATAACCGCCCTTGCTTGTTCTTTTACAACAGCACAAACAAAAGACACTGCTAACGTCAACAAAATTGAGGCAGTAACGATGAATGGCAAAAAAATTCTGGTAGAGCGTAAAGTGGACCGCCTGGTTTATAATGTTCAGAATTCTATGCTTTCACAGGGAAGTTCGGGAACCGAGGTCTTAGCCGGCACTCCTTTATTACAGGTGGATGAAAATAAAGGTCTTTCTATTGCCGGAAAAAACGGAGTTTCTGTGATGGTGAATGACAGGATGCTGAATCTTTCCGGATCTGAACTGATTAATTATCTGAGAAATCTTCGTTCTGAAAATATATTGAAAATAGAAGTGATCACCACTCCACCCGCCAAATATGAAGCACAGGGAAATAGCGGAATCATTAATATTGTCCTTAAAAAGAATCAGAATCTTGGATGGAACGGTTATCTGACGACCAGTTATACTCAAAAAACATATGCCGGCTTCAGCAGTGTGGCAGGAGTGAATTATCAGAATGAAAAAATAAAAGCCTCCGTAAAAGTAATGGGCTATGACGGAGATAAAAGATCAGTAGAAAAATATAATATTATTGGCCAAAGTTCTTCTGTCAGCAAGGATGACAGAAGGGATATGAATGACGGGCTCGGTCTGAATGCCAATTTTGATTATTCGCTTTCTAAAAATTCCAATATCGGATTGGTATACGATATTACAAAGGGGCATACGAATATGGATATCACTTCAACACAAAGTTACTTTACAGATGGTACGCCTACTTTACAAACAGAGACGAATTCAAAGCATCGTTCTCCTTTTACAACCCAAATGCTTAATCTGTATTTTGACCAGAAATTTGGAGAGCATAAGCTAAGTTTCGGAGTCAATTATTATGGAAATTTACCTGATACGGAAGTTAATTTTACAACAAGAAATGTCACCAGCAACGCAACACAGGTCGTGAGAAATCTTTCTTCGGTAGATTATAAGATCTATTCCGGACAGGCTGACTTAACTTTAAATTTCAAAAAAATTCAGTTAGAAACCGGTACGAAATACAGCCAGTTTTCCAATAATTCGGATATTGGATATTTTAATTTCATCAATGGAAATTATATCACAGATCCTGCAAAGAGCAATCTTTTTGATTATAACGAAAAGAATTATGCAGCTTATATCAGTGCCAGTAAAGATTTTGGTGAAAAATGGTCTGTAAAGGCAGGACTCCGTTATGAATATTCACAAACCAGCGGTTTCTCCCTTACTACACAGTCAAAATCTGAGAATAATTACGGAAAGTTTTTCCCGACAGCTTATTTATCTTATAAAGCCAATGAAAATAATCAGTTCAGCATTAATTATTCCCGAAGAATCAACCGTCCTTATTTCCGGGCTTTAGATCCGTTCCGATGGTATTCCAATCCTAATACATATTATGCCGGAAATCCAAGCCTGCAACCCTCTTTTAATCATAATATTGAGTTCAATTATATTTTTAAAAGTAAATTTTCTGCGAATGTTTATTACCAAAGAACTACGAATAATTTTGACCAGATTTCATTCCTGAACGGCATTGACCTTACCAGTACCTATGAAAATTATTATAATCAGAACGTGTACGGGATCAATTTCAATTACACAGATACGTTTTTCAAAATCTGGGAAAGTAATATCTCAACTTCGTTCAGTTACAATGAGACCCAGATTACAAGATTCAATCTGATTCCTAAAAACGGACAGTCATTTTATTATTCCCTCAACAATACTTTTCAGCTGAATAAGGCGAAAACATTCATGCTGTTTGTCAACTACTGGCAGAATCTGCCTTCACGTGACGGATATATTGCAGCAAAAAACAGAGCAAGCATTGATGCAGGAGTAAAGATGAGTTTTGCGGAAAAGGCTCTTCAGGTCAACCTTTCGGTGAGTGATATTTTCAGGCAGTCTGGTTTTAAGGCAGATATGTATTTCACAGATAATACACAGTCATTCAACAACTATTGGGATGCCAGAAGACTGGCACTCAGCATCACTTACAATTTTGGAAATCAGAAAGTAAAATCTAATAAAAGAGTGGTGGATTTTGAAGAGAAAAACCGTGCTCAATAATTTAATAACAAAAAAAATAAACCTATGAAAACCTTCATTTATATTCTTCTACTATGCATTCCCACATTCTTTTTTGCTCAAAAGAAGCCTTCGGACTATTTCAAAAATCCAAAAACCAAAGTCCTTGTTGTAGGGTCTTTCCACTTTGACTATCCTAATCTTGATGCTCATACAACCAATAAGGAAGATCAGATAGATGTTCTTTCACCTAAAACTGCAAAGGAAGTTGCTGAACTTGTAGAATATATCAAGAAATTTAAACCTACTAAGATTGCTATTGAAGCCTGGCCAAACTGGAATGCAAACCAAAAACTGAAGGAGTATGGTGAGGGAAAACACAGAGAAGAAAGAGACGAACGCTATCAGCTTGCTATGCGCATCGCCAATGAACTTAAAGTCAACGAACTGTTCAGTATAGATGCAGAATCTATCTGGAATGATCTCCAGACAAAATTTGGGAAAACAGATTCTACATTTTTTAATAACCTCAGCAAAGATTATGATTTTAAAAGTGATGGTGCAATTTCCCAACAGTTTATCAGCTTCTTCAAGAGTTCTGAACCTAAAAATTTCAAATCACTTTTAGACACATTTACCTACATGAATTCTAAAGAAAGTCATCAGTATGGATATGGAGCTTACCTGAGTGGAGATTTTACACTTAGAGAATTTGATGGAGCAGATATGCTTGCCTTGTATTGGTACAGCAGAAACCTGAGAATGTTCCGCAATATTCAGAAGATTCCTCACAACAGTGAAGACAGAATTCTTGTGATAGCCGGAAATGGCCATGCAGCAGTACTAAGACAGCTTTTCTCTTCTTCCGCCGAATATGATTTTATTGAATTTTCTTCACTGAAATAAATAAAATTAGAATAATCACCCTAATAGATAATTCATTCTTTATGGTGTAATAGAATATAAAAAAACAGAGATATCTTCTCTGTTTTTTTATTAAATTTTCTAAGCTTTATTTATTAGAATCTGAATTCAATTCTTGCAAATAAGAACCTTCCACCAATACCATACTGAGAAACCTGTCTTGAATATACAAACTGGTTATCAGCTGTTAATGAATTTATATTCAGGCTTTTAGAAGGCAGTATATTCAATATATTATTGCTCCCGATAGTTGCTGAAATATTTTTATTAAAATCATATCCTACAGATAAATCAGTTATCAAACGATTATTAAGAATGAAGTGCTCTGTACTTCCTGTTACTCCGTCAAAATTAGCATCTAAAACATCGGCATCTGTCACTTTACCGAAGAAAGAATTACGCAGTAGGAAAGTAAATCCGGAAACTCTTAACGTATTGGATAAGGTAGCTTTTACGCGTGGTACAGCTTCTTCAAAATATACTCTGTTCGGTTCTGAGAAATAATTATCAATCTGGCTTACTAATTTAGGTGACGCATGGATATCTCCGATTCTTTTGGTCTGATTAAGATTAAGGCCGAAGTTATTCTCCAAAGAAATCCCTGATGAGATTTTTGAATTCTGAGAAATGGTAATATCCAGCCCTTTCGTCTGAGAGTCCACCGCATTGGCAAAAAAATTGGCAGCACTTGCCCTTGCAAGATCAAAAGCGTCCTGAAGAACTGCCTGATCCGAACCTGGGGTAAAATTACCATTAGGGCGGAAAAAAAGATCTGTCAATACTACTCTGTCCTTAATCTTTATTAAATAAGCATCTGCTGTGAAAGTCAGGCTTAATGACGGAATCTTCCATGTAATTCCTGTGCTGTAGGATTGTGAGGTTTCCTGTTTCAATTTTGGAATACCCAATGCCTGTGCTGCTTCAGAATTGTTTCTGAAAGTACCTACCTGTGTAGTTTTTCCCTGTTGAATCAGTGTAGAAGTAGAACTATAATAGATTTGTGCTAAAGATGGTGCTCTAAACCCCGTAGAAACAGCACCTCTCCAGTTTAGATTGGGAGCCAGCTTTACATTGGTTGCCAGCTTATAATTGAATGTAGATCCGAAGTCTGAATAATTCTCATATCGTAAAGCTCCTTCCAGCAGCCATCCGTCAGTAACCTCCAGCTCTGCATCTGCATAAGCCGCAATACTGTTTCTGTTTCCGGAGACTGCATTTTCCGGACTAAACCCTGGGAAAACCTGAGCTCCGGCCGGTCTTATATTTCCAAAGAAATCGGTTACTTTTTCATTTTCAGGGGTTTTAGCGGTTACCACACGTCCATAAATATCATAAGAAGCATAAGAATTTTCCTTTCCAACATTTACTTTATAGTTTTCGTGTCTGTATTCACCTCCAAATGCAATGTTCAATCCTTTCAGGACATCATATTTTTTGGAAAAGTCAAGGTTGATGGTATTTTGTGAAAACTCAGAGCCTCCGGCATCAAAAGTTCTTGGAGAACTGTCTGTAAGTGATGCATTAAAGGTATTTACCACCCCAAAACTGAAGACGTTTTTCCCGAATGTATTACTGAAGTCCACATTCCAGCCATTCCATTTCCCTTTGATTCCTGCAGCGAGAGAATAATCATTTACGGTTGCTTCAATCTGAGGAAGATATCCGTTGGGAGTCACTGCATTGATGTTTCTTTCAGTATTAGGAAGTCTGTAAAATCCTCCGGCATTTCCAAGGCGGTAGCTGTAACCTCCAAATGAGTAAACCTTCCATTCCTCATTAACAGGAATTTCAGAATTAAAGAAGAGCTGTCCGGATTGCAGCTTAGACTGTCCTGCTCTCAGACTGAAATCTTTTCTCTCTAATCCTCTGTAATTAAGTTCCTGGGAGGTAAAATCTTTACCTAATAATTTTTGAAGGTCCGAAATACTATTTGCTCCCGAAATCTGAGACTGAAAATCCGGTGCAAAATATCCAACCTTACCTGCATATTGTTTAATTGTATTGATAATCTGCTGAGTATTGGAAGTATTGGTAATATTTTTATACAACCCATCAATATTCACTCCATCCTGTAATGCTCTGTAATTAATGGCATTATAGGCATTGAAGATATCTCCTTCTCTTACTCCGGCTCTGGAATAAGGGTCTCGGTATTGGGCAGAACCTGTAACGTTAAAAAATCCGGTCTGTCCAATTTTAGCTCCATAATTAAGGTCTACAGAAATGGTCTGTCCATCCACTCCTCCGGAGAAATTATTGGCAACAGGTGAAGCATATCCACCTAAAAACACCTGTCCGGAAAGCCCCAATCTTTTTTTCAATCCAAGGTTAACGACTCCAGCAATGGCATCAGAACCATATTGGGCAGAAGCTCCATCTCTTAAAACCTCAATTTTTTCTAAAGCAAAAGCTGGAATAGCATTAAGATCGGTTCCCACAGATCCTCTTCCCGGTGTGAGGGTAACATTAATCAATGAAGACTGGTATCTTCTTTTTCCATTGAGTAAAACTAAAACCTGATCCGGACCTAAACCTCTTAAAAGAGCAGGATCTACAAAGTCAGTTCCATCGTTAACCGTGTGAGAAGTGGATGAAAATGAGGGTACAATATAATTTAAGGCCTGGCTGATACTATTAGTCGGGCTCTGTTTTAAAACTTTTGATATATTAATGATGTCTACCGGAACAGGTGTATCTGTCAATGATCTTCCGGAACCTCTTGATCCAAGGATGACTACATCTTCTATTTTCTTAGATTGTAACGTGTCCGTCTGTGCGTAATAAAATGTAGAAATAAGCGCAATAGAAGGAACAAATATTTTTTTCTTGAAATTATACATGTTATTTGTTGTTTACTTTTTGTTGTTAAAAATTGTTTTTTGAGCAATACAAATCCCGTATCCCTAAATTTTAAGGTTACATAAATGTTCGAAATGTTTGTATTATTTTTTAGAAATAGAAAAGGCTAGAAGCAACAACACATGCGCATATAGAAATGGCATGAAAACATATGGGAATAATGAAGATTCACTTCATGATCCGAAGAATAAAAGATAACTGATGTAAGGAGATTTCCCTTGTCTTTAAACATTTGAATTTAACTTTAAAACAAAAATTCAAGATGGGATAATAATAGAATGATAAACATTTTTTCCGGAAGATCCGGCTTATCGATTGCAGCACCTTGCTTGTTTTTGCAGGTTGCTATCCCATCTAGAGATTCTTGATAATTACCCGGCAAAGATATAATTATTTCGTAAATAAAAAAATATTTAACCTAAAATTCGATTTTCAACATTTTAGCGTAACAAATTATCTTTTTCAGCGTCTAACCGGATATCAGTAAAAACATTATGAAAAAAACGATTTTCGCGTTATCCTTATTAAGCTCTGTTTTTGTCTTTTCACAGGAAAAAAACAACAAACCTCAGGAAAAGCAGATTGAAGGTGTAGTCATCACCAAAACTAAAAAAGCAGTTGAACAAAAGGCAGACCGTACTATTTTTGACTTTTCCGAGCAACCTCAGCTGAACAACGGAAACGTATTGGAAGGAATAAAAAAGCTTCCTGGACTGGTATCTACCGACATCGCAGGAATGATGTACCAGGGAAAAATGCTGGAAGTATATCTTAACGGAAGACCTCTGAACATCACATCCAATGAATTGAACTCCTTTCTTGAAGGAATGCCTGCCAATTCTGTAGAAAGAATTGAGGTAATCACTCAACCCGGCGCTGAATTTCCGGCTACATCCGGAGGTGCAATCATGAATATCATCACGAACAAAAATGCCAATAAATATTTAACTGCTACGTATTCCGGAAATTATTCTTTCACAAATTATGACAAGTATAGAAGCAGAACGACCAACTCCGTTAATTTAAATGCCAGAAATAAATATTTCGGATGGCAGCTGAATGTTGGTCAAAACTACCGTGAAAGTATGCTGAACGGCCAACAGGATGAGCTTTTAACAAGTCATACCGACAGATACGGACGTGGGTATTTTGCAAAATCAGGATTGACTTTTGATTTAGGACAGGACAGATTATTATTAAACTACGATATTTACCACAATAATAATGACAATTATACTTTAAGTAACGGTCATGGAGATTTACCTTTTCAGAACAATCCAAAGGATTTAAGAGAAGCTTTTTATACATCTTCTGATGTGGCCCATACCAATAGCTTGAGACAGGAAGCTGTTGTAACGTATCAGAAACGTTTTGCTGACAAATCTCAAAAACTGGACTTTCAGTTTGGCTACACAAGATCAGACAGTAAATTCTCTCAGGACAATTATTTTCAGGATGGTATATTTGCTGCAGCTCCCAATCCACCAATTAACAGTGCAATGAGTGGCTTAAAAGATATTCTGAACAATGAATCTGTAATGAATATTGCCAACTTTAAAGTAGATTATGCCCAGCCTATCAAGCTTCTTGATGGTGGAAAGGTAAGCTTTGGAGGATTGTATGAAAAACAGGATTATGATACGGAAAGTTTTGGCTTGACGAATCTTGAATATCAAAGACAAACTGCTTCTACCTATTTGGAGTTTCAGGCTAAACTGAAAAAGTTTGACTTCACATTGGGTTCCCGTGCGGAAAACTATGACATTTCGGGGGTAACAAGATATTTCGATAAAGATGCAAAACTGGTGGAAGCGAATTTGATTCCTTTCAATAAATTTAAATTTTTCCCGAACGCGAGTGTACAGTATAACATGATGAATCAGGTTTATATTGCTGCGAATTACAACAGAAAAATCAGCTTACCAAGTATTTCTGCCCTGAACCCGAATAACGTAACGTTCTCCGGACCAAGTACGGAAGTTAATGGTAACCCGAATCTACAACCTACTATTTTTGATAATTATGAATTGAAAATTTCAGCTTTTGATTATGCATTTATCGGGTATAGCGTAAGTTCAGCAAACAATCAGGTGGCACAGATCATCCGAAAAGACGGAAGAAAACTCTACAACGAGCAGGTGAATATTTCAAATATGAAAATTCATAACTTCAACGTGGGATTACCGGTTCCTTTTATGATTTTCAGCAAGCCTTTGAGCGAAATCATGAAGTTTGATTTTAATCCTGATAAAATTAACTTCATGTACTTATATGCTGGTTACCAGAAACATGAAATCGACAATCTGAATAATAAAGGATTTTGGATTTTCAATATTATGACTCAGATTCTTCTGCCTAAAGACATCAAAATGACAGCCAATTACAGCTATCTGACTCCAAAGGCAGGATATTTCTATTTCACGGCAGAGAAACCATTCAACAACTCTCTTGATATTACGCTGACGAAGAAGTTTATGAACAACCGTCTGACGCTTTCAGTTTTTGCGAATGATATTTTCAACGGACAGATGATGCAGGTACGTTCTAATCCGCCATCAGGAACTCCGGTCATGATCAGCAGCAAGTATGACACAAGGAATTTCGGATTTTCTATCAATTATAAAATTCCGACAAGAAATAAACTGGCGAAAGAGGATCCCAATATCCTGAACCAGACTAAAAAAGAAGATAACGGAGGCGTAATGCAGCAGGCACAATAATTCTTAAGATAAATAAAAGAGGCAGTAATAATTTTTACTGCCTCTTTCTATTGATATTGAATTAGTGTTATTGGTGAAAATATTAGCGATATTAGTGTTTATATTTACATCAGAAATCTATCGTCTGAAATCTCCAGTTCAGCGTGTCTACCAATGTCAACTGATTGACAATTATTGGAAGATCAGTGATGATTTTTAAGGTCTGAAGAGCCATCATACTTCCTATTATTCCGGGAAGAGCTCCCAATACACCAAGACTGTCACAATCCGGCATATCTTCATCAGAAGGAGGTTCCGGAAATAGATCTCTCAGATTTTTACTTCCATTATGATTGAACACGGCAACCTGTCCTGAGAATCCCAGAATACTTCCATAGACCAAAGTTTTTTTCAATTTTATACAGGTATCATTCACCAGATATCTTGTGGAAAAATTGTCTGACCCGTCTACAATTACATCGTACTGAGAAAGGATGTCTTCAGCGTTATTTTTATTTATTTTCTCTTCAATTCCTGTAAATGTAACCTGATGATTAAGCTTTTCTACAAATGTTTCGGCGCTCTTCACTTTGGATACGCCTACGCTGTTTTCAGTATAAATGATCTGTCTGTTCAGATTATGAATTTCAACCTCATCAAAATCTGCAACACCTAAAGTTCCCACTCCTGCAGCGGCCAGATATTGAATAATGGGACTTCCCAAACCTCCCGCTCCTATGACAAGGACTTTTGAAGCCATGAGTTTCTTTTGTCCTTTCAGTCCTATCTCTTCTATAAATATCTGCCGGCTGTATCGCGAAAAATGATCTTCTTTTTTCATACTTTATGATAATTGAACCATTAAGATTCTTTAAGTTTTTAAGGAAAATTAAGCTGAGCTTTGCTTTAAGAAGATATGGCCTTAAAATCTTCGATTTTTCTTAATTTAGCTTCAGCTCTTCAAAGTTCTTAATGGTTTTAAAAGTTTAAAATCCATTATACACAGAATCCCAGTCTTTCATCACAGGATCGTAGCCCGCTTTTTTAATCATAATTCTGATCTCATCCATGCTTCGTTCGTCACTGGTTTCAAACTGCTCCAGAGATTCTTTATCAACAGCATACCCTCCGGGATTGGTTTTTGAGCCTGCACTCATGGCTGTAGCTCCCAGAGATACAATATTATTTCTAAAGACCTCATTTTCTCTGGTGGAAATGGAAATCTCAAGGTCTTCATTCCAGATTCTGTAGGCACAAATGAGCTGAAGAAGATCTTTGTCTTCCATAATAAAATTAGGTTCAATAATTCCTTCTGCCGGTCTGAGTCTTGGGAATGAAACCGAAAACTTACTTTTCCAATATTGTTTTTGAAGATAATCGATATGTAATGCGTTGAAAAAACTATCAACCCTCCAATCTTCAAGTCCAAGGAGAACTCCTAGCCCAATTTTATGAATTCCCGCCCGTCCTATTCTGTCCGGAGTTTCCAGACGGAAATGGAAATTTGATTTTTTACCTTTCGGATGATATTCTCTGTAAACATCCTGATGATAGGTTTCCTGATATACCAATACGGAATGTGCTCCTTCTTCATGAAGCAGTTTATATTCTTCTTCCATTAAAGGTTGAACTTCAATGGAAATATTGGAAAAATGAGGTTTTAACTTTCGGACAGCATTCTGAAAGTAGGGAACTCCCACTATTTTATTGGCTTCACCGCTTACCAGCAGTACATGATTCACACCCATTGATTTCAGAACTGATGCTTCAATCATCAGTTCTGTATCGGAAAGAGTTTTTCTTTTCAGATTATTATCAAGACTGAATCCACAATAGGTACAGATATTCTGACATTCATTACTGAGATAGAGCGGAGCATACAACTGAATGGTTTTTCCGAATCGTTTTTGGGTAAGTGCCTGTGTCATTCCTGCCATCAGTTCCAATTCCTGAGAAGCCACCGGTGACAGAAGATTCAGGAAATCATCAAGGGTTTTATTCTTTTTCTGAAGACTGGATCTTACATCAAACAGGTTTACTTTTTCAAGCTTACTCCTTACCTCCTCCCATTGATAGCGTTCAAAAACATCTTTAAAGCTTTTCATAATCCTGATTTATTCAAACAAAAACGAAGTAAGCGGACTTGAGGCTTCAGCATGGTTGGCAATGGCTCCCAATCCTGATTCAAAAGCTCTTCTTCCAGCAATCACACCTTCTTTAAAAGCGACAGCCATATTAAGCGGATTTCTTGCAACCGCAATGGCTGTATTCACCAAAACGGCGTCTGCTCCCATTTCCATGGCCTTTGCTGCATCTGATGGCGCACCGATTCCAGCATCTACCACTACAGGAACATTACTCTGGCTGATAATTATTTCCAGAAAGTCCTGGGTTCTTAATCCTTTATTTGTTCCGATAGGTGCTCCCAAAGGCATTACCACAGCTGTTCCGGCATCTTCAAGACGTTTGCATAGAACAGGATCGGCATGAATATAAGGCATCACAATGAATCCCAGCCTGGCAAGTTCTTCGGTTGCATATAATGTTTCAATGGGGTCCGGCAGTAAATATTTCGGATCCGGATGAATTTCCAGTTTTACCCAGTTTGTTTCCAGTGCTTCTCTGGCTAATTGTGCGGCTAATACTGCTTCTTTAGCTGTTCTGGCTCCGGAGGTATTAGGCAGAAGATGAACATTGGTTTCTCTTAATGAGTCAAGCAGATCATCTTCACTGGATTGTGCATCAATTCTTTTCAGTGCCATGGTCACCATATCCGTTTCTGATGCGATGACAGATTGTACCATATCTTTCAGACTTCCGAACTTGCCTGTTCCTAAAAACAGTCTTGATTCAAAAGTTCTTCCTGCTATTTCTAATTTCTGATTGTTCATATCATTACTTTTTTTAGTTCATTAATAATCGTTGGCTGCTTGGTAATAAGTCCGGATACGGCAACACCATAAATGCCAATCTCTTGTAACGGCAAAATATCTTCAAGGGTAACGCTTCCAATGGCAAATATTTTAGGAATGTCGATTGATTTTTCTTTTAATCCATCGACAATTTCCTGATACCCTTCAAACCCAAGAACAGGACTCAATTTTTCTTTGGTTATAGTAAACCTCAATGGACCTAAACCTATATAATCACAAGATTCATTAATTCTCTGGATGACATCTGAAAGGGTATTGGCCGTTCCACCAATAATTTTATTTTCTCCCAAAGTCTGTCTGGCTTCTTCAATAGACCGGTCATTCAAACCTAAATGAACACCATCTGCATCTATTTCTTTGGCTATTTGCATATGGTCATTGATGATACAAACCGACTGATATTCTGAACAAAGCTGTTTTGAAATTTCACAAAGATTGATTAATTCATTTTCAGGAGCATTTTTCCATCTTACCTGCAGCCATTTGATCCCATTATCTAAAGCCTTACGGATATGAAGTTCCTGTTCCTGTATTGTGTTTCCCTGTGATATGTATTGTAGTTTTTCCATGTTTATAATGAATGCGTTCCCAATAAAGAGGAATTGCTTTTTAAAAATTTTTCAATGTATAATTTCCCCTGTTTACAGGCTGTTTCCACGCTTTCGTCTTTGGCGAGTTCTGCTGTAATTGCTGATGATAAAACACAGCCTGAACCATGTTTAGGAAAATATATTTGATGGTCTTCGACTGGAACTAAAAGAGTTTCTTTTCCGTTTTCAACTAAAATATCCGTTCCTAAATGATCTTGTCTATGCCCTCCTTTGATCAGCAATGAGCATTGATTTGTATCTGGTAAAAGATTGTGTTCCTTTAAAACACTGTATTCATTATAATTAGGGGTTATTAAACAAAGTTTATTAATAACCGTTTTTAATTGAGGAAGTGTTTTAAGATCAAAAAAAGTGAATTCGGAAGTGCTTTTCAGAACGGGATCCCAAACTATTTTTACTTCAGGATTGCTAATCTTTACCGTTTTTACAATTTCACCCAGAAATTCTGCATCCTTCACTATTCCGACTTTCACGGCTGAAACCGGATAATTTTCCATCAGTACCTGAATAGCATCAGTCACTTCTTTTACAGGACGCCATTCAAGACTAAGACATTTGGAGGCTGTTTGTAGTGTCAACGCTGTACATACTCCAAGTCCCATCACTTTCGATTGCTCAAAGGTTTTACTATCTGATAACAAGCCTGCTCCACCACTTGGATCAAAGCCTGCAACACTCATGACATAAGGGCGTTCCTGCATTTTTTGAATACTTTTAAAGGTTCTTCACTTTCCCAGATGGCACCTAATAAAGCTGCTCCATCTGCTTCTGTTTTGAAAACTTCCTGAATATTATCCTGATCAATTCCTCCAAGAGCAATTAATTTTACATCCGGATGGTTCCTATGTTTTATTTCATCTTTAATAGTAGAATCCAATCCATATCCTTTTTTGGAGATACTTGGAAAGAACGGGCTTATGAAAGCATATTCCCATTCTTTGTCCAAAGTATTATAGGTTGTGATATCATGTACTGAAGTTGAAATGGTATTTTCTTCTGCAAAAGGTTTATAAGTTTCTTCCTTTCGATCAATCTCTCTGAAATGAAATCTTGAAATATTATATTCCTTCCCCAGATCGTAATGTGTATGTAACACCAACTGTGAATGAAACGCTTCATCAATTTGGCTGATCAATTCAATCATTTCATCTCTGTTGATCCATGGTTTACGGATATGAAGCAGATCAAGTCCTTCCTTAAATAGCTGATTAATCACATCAGTTTCGTTCGGAACCATCAATTCAGGAGTGATTACCAGGATCATATATAGATTTCTTTCCCTTTTTCAATGAATTCCTGTGATTTATCCAGCATTCCTTTTTCTGCAGATTCACGGATTTCCTGAGTAATTTTCATTGAGCAGAATTTTGGTCCGCACATAGAACAGAAATGGGCAATTTTTGCTCCTTCTGCCGGCAATGTTTCATCATGATAAGCTCTTGCCGTCTCTGGATCTAATGAAAGGTTGAACTGATCTTCCCATCTGAATTCAAATCTGGCTTTACTTAATGCATTGTCCCTGTACTGAGCTCCCGGATGACCTTTTGCAAGGTCTGCTGCATGAGCTGCCAGTTTATACGTAATCACCCCAACTTTTACATCTTCTTTATTTGGAAGTCCTAAATGTTCCTTCGGCGTTACATAACAAAGCATCGCACATCCAAACCATCCTATCATCGCTGCCCCGATTCCGGAAGTAATATGATCATAACCCGGCGCAATATCAGTAGTCAAAGGGCCTAAGGTATAGAACGGAGCTTCATGGCATTCTTCCAGCTGCTTTTCCATATTTTCTTTGATCATGTGCATCGGAACATGGCCAGGTCCTTCAATCATTACCTGTACGTTGTGTTTCCATGCAATTTTTGTCAGTTCACCTAAAGTTTCCAGTTCGGCAAACTGAGCTGCATCATTGGCATCTGCAATAGATCCCGGGCGAAGACCATCTCCAAGAGAGAAAGCAACGTCGTACTTCTTCATGATCTCACAGATCTCCTCAAAATGAGTGTATAAGAAGCTTTCTTTATGATGGAATAAACACCATTTCGCCATAATAGAACCACCTCTGGAAACAATTCCGGTTACTCTTTTTGCTGTTAAATGAATATATCTCAACAAAACACCTGCATGAATCGTGAAGTAGGAAACTCCCTGTTCTGCCTGTTCAATCAGAGTGTCTCTGAAAATTTCCCATGTCAGATCTTCCGGAACGCCTTTTACTTTTTCCAGTGCCTGATAGATAGGAACTGTACCAATGGGAACCGGACTGTTTCTGATGATCCATTCTCTTGTTTCGTGAATATTTTTCCCGGTTGAAAGATCCATAATGGTATCTGCTCCCCATCGGCAGGCCCATACCGCTTTTTCCACTTCTTCTTCGATACTGGATGAAACGGCACTGTTTCCGATATTGGCATTAATCTTCACCAGAAAGTTTCTTCCGATAATCATCGGTTCACTTTCCGGATGGTTAATATTATTTGGAATAATAGCTCTTCCGGCAGCAATTTCGTCTCTTACAAACTCCGGAGTGATCTTACTTTTCGGAGTATTTGCTCCAAAGCTGTGTCCGGGATGTTGAAAAGCCATTTCTTTTGATACGGAATCAAGCTGTTCTATCCTTTGATTTTCTCTGATCGCCACATATTCCATTTCCGGAGTGATGATTCCTTGTTTTGCATAGTAAAGCTGGGTCAATTCTTTTCCCTCTTGTGCTACCTTAGGTTTATGATCATAGGAAAACCTTAGTTCATCAAGACGCGGATCTGCCAGACGGACTTTTCCGTATTCAGACGTAATTCCGTCCAGAATATTCACATCATTTCTGTCCAGAATCCATTGTTCTCTGATTCTTGGAAGTCCTTTCTGAATGTCAATAACCGCATTTTCATCGGTATAAGGCCCTGAAGTATCGTAGATCGTTACCGGAGCATTATGTTCAAAGCCGCCATTGGTCAATTTGGTTGGGCTAAGCTGTATTTCACGCATTGCTACATTGATAGGGTGTACTGTTCCTTCAATATAGATTTTCTTTGAGTTCGGAAATGGCGAACATGTAATGGAGTGAGCCATAAATATTGGTATTAAATATGAGAATTAACCGCCCTGAGTGGCAGTAATGATTAAAACTGAATCGTTGTTATTAAGGATGGTTTCCGCCCAGGCCGACAGGGGAATAATACGATTGTTGAGGGCTACAGCGATGCCTTTTTTCTTTCCGGGCAGCTCAATAGCCAGTAATGCTTCCAGGTTTGCAGGAAGTACATCAAATGTTTTTCGGGTGTGGTTGATTATAAGTTCCATTCCTAATAATTTTAAATATACTTTAGGAATGGCCATTATTGTACAATAGAATGTACAGCAAAAGTCATCTACTTTTCCCTACGCTGGTATGATCCAGATCAGGTTCAAAGGGTAAAGTCTCAGTCTGTTGGTAACAGACACCCCTAAAGTTTGGGACGAAGTTAGACATTTTTTTAGAATGGGCAAAATCTTAAATGAACTCAAAGAAAAAGTCCACCTCAAAATTGAGACGGACTTTTATATTTTTTCTTTGATTGCTTTAGATCCCTTGCTATTCTTCACAAGCTCTCCAGATCGCATCATTCTGCGGAACGGGAGCTATGATTTCAATATTTTCCTTTGTAACAGGATGAATAAACTCCAGCTTTCTTGCGTGAAGATTAATTCCTCCATCCGGGTTAGAACGTGGTGCTCCATATTTCAGGTCTCCTTTAATCGGAATCCCTGTTTTAGACAACTGAGCCCTGATCTGGTGATGTCTTCCGGTTTCAAGGTCTATTTCCAACAACAAATAATTGTCTAATGTTTTGATAACATTATAAGTCAGAATCGCTTCTTTTGCCCCTTCGGTAGCTTTCGGAAAAACAATGGCTTTATTATTTTTTTCGTTTTTCTTTAAATAATGTACCAGCCTTTGACTTTGCGGGATCATTTCTTTTCCTACAACCGCCCAATATGTTTTTTTCACCTCACGATTTTTTACCATCTGTGTAAGGCGTGAAAGCGCTTTGGAAGTTTTTGCATAGATCACCAGCCCTGAAGTTGGGCGGTCTATACGATGAACCAAGCCGAGAAAAACATTTCCCGGCTTAGCATCTCTTATTTTTATAAAATTCTTGATAGATTCTAATAGTGATTCATCTCCGGTTTTATCACCCTGTACAAGCTGACCCACCTTTTTATTAATCACCAGAAGATGGTTGTCTTCATATATAATCTGCTCCTTCATGCTTCTTCTCTCTATCTTCTTCTATTGGATAAAGACAGGATAATTCCCGCCAGAAGACCTACTGTTTTAACGGCTGAAAGCTTTGAACCTTCCGGTATGAATGCTCCTAATACACAGAT
Organism: Chryseobacterium sp. D764; assembly: GCF_019317325.1. Classification (NCBI taxonomy): domain Bacteria; kingdom Pseudomonadati; phylum Bacteroidota; class Flavobacteriia; order Flavobacteriales; family Weeksellaceae; genus Chryseobacterium; species Chryseobacterium sp. D764. The sequence goes on from NZ_CP079219.1 coordinate 2,963,392, forward strand.
GGCAGCAGCAGCATACATTGCATAGACAAAGTTCCTATTGGTAAGCAGCGGAGCCTGAATAAAGAAACTCGCACCTATCAAAACATAAAAAACCTTTCTTGAAAGTAAATGGTTGATTTCCGGAGAAAATAAATTAAACCATCCTACAGCAAGGCAAACCAGTGCTGCAATAGATAATATCCCCTGAATAGATTGTTGATTCTGCATGGATTAATAGCTTTCGTTTTCGTTTGGAAATTCTACATTCTTCACATCTTTTACATACTGAGAAACAGCTCCTGTAATTTCTGTGTAAAGATCAAGATACCTTCTTAAGAATTTCGGACTGAAACCTTTGTTCATTCCTACCATATCATGATATACCAAAACCTGTCCGTCACAATCTGCTCCGGCACCGATTCCGATAGTAGGAATAGAAATGCTTTCAGTAACTTTCTTTGCTAATTCAGCAGGAATTTTCTCCAATACAACAGAAAAACAACCTAATTCTTCTAAAAGCTGCGCATCAGCAATCAGTTTTTCAGCTTCTGCCTCTTCTTTAGCTCTTACTTTATACGTTCCGAATTTATAAATAGACTGTGGTGTTAATCCCAAATGTCCCATTACCGGAATTCCGGCGTTGATAATTTTTTTGATTGATTTGGAAATTTCCTTTCCGCCTTCAATTTTCACGGCATGCGCTCCACCTTCCTTCATCATTCTTACCGCAGATTCCAATGCTTTTTCAGGATTACTCTGATAAGTTCCGAAAGGTAAATCTGCTACCACCAAAGCTCTGTCGGTTCCTCTTACCACACTTTGAGCATGATAGATCATTTGATCCAGCGTAATAGGCAATGTGGTTTCAAAACCAGCCATTACATTCGCCGCAGAGTCTCCAATTAAAATAGCATCTACTCCACCTGCATCTACCATCTTTGCTGTGGTAAAATCATAGGCTGTAAGCATTGTTATTTTTTCCTTGTCGAATTTCATTTTACGCAAGGTTTCAGTCGTAACTTTTTTAATTTCAGAGTGAACAGACATAATTTATCTATTTTTAAAAGTTAAAAAGTCGGCCTTCAGCCGACTTAAGTTTTTGTATGATTTATAAAACTACGTGACCGAGTTTCATGAGTTTATCGTGATTTAAGATCTTAATATTTCTTCCGTCTACTTCAATCAGACTATCCTGTTTGAATTCTGAGATCAGACGGATGGCACTTTCTGTAGCAGTACCGATGATATTGGCAATTTCTTCTCTCGTCAATGAGATCTTGATGAACCCTTCAGGATCTACTCCCAGCTTCTGTTCCAAAAGCAGCAGTATTTCAGCCAATCTTTCTCTTACCGTTTTCTGGGCAAGGAAGGTAATGGTATTTGAAGATTCTCCTAATTCGTATGAGATTTTTTGAAGCATTACGAAAGACAGCTGTGGATCTACTTCCAGAAGATACATGAAAATATCTGCTGGTAAGAAAACACATTCAATATCTGTCATTGCTTCTGCTTTGGCCTGGAAATTCTCCCCGCAAAGCAAAGAACGATAGCCGATGATATCCCCTTCTTTGATAAATCTTAAAATTTGATCTTTCCCGAACGCTCCTGATTTCGAAAGTTTGGCAGCCCCTTTTTCCAAAACAAAAACTCCTTTTGGAGTTTCACCATCCTCGAAAATGGTATCGTGTTTCTGAAAACTCAGTTTCTTTTTGCCATTAATGTATTTTTCAAAATCTGCGCTAGAAAGTCTTTCTTTAAATGATTTATCATTAAAAACTCTGGCGAACCTCTCTTCAATTGCTATCTGTTGTTCCTGCGGCATTTTATATGATATTTATCACAAAAATAGAACTTTTTAACGCGATAAACAAAAAAATTTGTTATAATTTTGTAGTTCAATATTTTATGGGGTGAGCGAGAACTGTTTTCATTGTGGTCAAGGGATAGAAAAAGAGAGAATTTTATTTGATGAAAAGACTTTCTGTTGTAATGGATGTAAGTCTGTTTACGAAATTCTAAATTTAAATAATTTAAGCAATTTCTATGAGCTTAATAAAGGAGCGGGAATTCGTCCGAATGATGAAAACTCTACTCAATTTGACTACCTGGACACACCGGAAATCTTTGAAAAAGTCACTGATTTTTCTGAAGGAAACACCAGTCTTGTCACATTCAAAATCCCAGTAATTCACTGTTCTTCATGTATTTGGTTATTAGAAAGTCTTCATACTTTAAATACCCACATCAAATATTCACAGGTCAACTTTACAAGAAAGACCTTACAGATTTCATTCAACCATAACGATCTGAAATTAAGCGAACTTGCTAAATTTTTAACCAATCTAGGATATAAGCCGGTTATCAGCCTTGAAACTGCTGATAAAAATGAAGATCATCTCGACAAATCCTTATTAGTAAAATTTGCCATTGCTGCCTTTGCTTTTGGTAACGGAATGTTCCTTGCTTTTCCTGAATATATCGGAGGGGAAGATTATTGGATGGAACATTATAAAGGCTTGTTCAGAACCTTGATATTCCTCCTGGCAACACCTGTTGTATTCTACTCAGCTTCTGATTACTATAAATCTGCTTGGTATGGTTTAAAAAACAAGATTGTCAACATTGATGTTCCGATTGTCTTAGGAATTTTTGTTCTATACGGACGAAGTATTTATGAAGTGGTAACAGATTATGGTCCGGGATATTTTGATACCCTTTGTGGCCTTTTATTCTTCATGCTTCTCGGGAAAATTTTCCAGAAAAGAACGTACAATGCTCTTTCCTATGACAGAGATTACAAATCTTTCTATCCGATTGCCGTAACGAAAGTTGATTTCGAAGGAAAACAGGATAATATTTTATTGTCTGAAATAAAAGTTGGTGATAGAATTCTGGTTAGAAATCAGGAAATCATTCCGGTAGATGCTATTCTGATCAACGGAGAAGGAAATATTGACAATAGTTTTATCACAGGGGAAAGCGAAAGTATCAGCAAACAGCCTGGAGATAAAATTTTCGCGGGAGGAAAGCAGATTGGATCTTCTTTAGAACTTGAAGTGATTAAAAACGTAGATCAAAGTTATTTAACTCAGCTTTGGAATAAAGAAGCTTTTAAAAAACATGAAACAGGACTTGACACGTTAACAAATAACGTTAGCAAATATTTCACATTCATTATTTTAGGGATTGCTTTAGTCGCAGGAACTTATTGGTATTTTATTGACTTAAATAAAATGTTCCAGGTTATTTCAGCCATTCTGATTATTGCATGCCCTTGTGCTCTTGCATTGTCTGCACCGTTCACTTTCGGACACATTATGAGGATTTTAGGTCGAAATAAGTTTTATGTAAAAGATACTTTAACGATTGAAAAAATCGCGAAGCTTGACACCATTGTCTTTGATAAAACCGGAACCATTACGCACAGAAAAAAATCAAATATCAAATATGAAGGGCCAGAGATCAACGATTTTGATTCCCTGAATATTAAAACATTATTAAAGAATTCCAATCACCCGCTTTCAAAATCTTTGTATGAATTCATCGAAGTAAATGATGATTATTTCCCGGTAGAGAATTTTGTTGAAATTTCAGGAAAAGGATATGAAGCAAGCGTAAGGGGAACTCTTTATAAAATTGGATCAGCCCGTTATAATAACCAGAAACCTAAAAACCTTGAAACAGCAGTTTATATCAGCAAAAATGGTGAATATTTAGGTAAATTTATTTTTAAGAACGAATACCGTCCGAAGCTGAAAGAACTTTTCACAAAATTAACCAACTACAAAATATTTATCCTGAGTGGAGATAACTCTTCAGAAGAGAACCAGCTTAAAGAGCTTATTCCAAATTACAAAGGAATGGCCTTTAATCAGAATCCGGAAGACAAACTGAATTACATTAAAACTCTTCAGGACCAGCACATGAAAGTAGCCATGCTTGGAGATGGGCTTAATGATGCAGGAGCTTTAAAACAAAGTAATGTAGGAATTGCAATTGCTGATGACACAAACAGTTTTACACCATCCTCTGATGTAATTATGAACGGTGATAAAGTAGTTACACTAGACAATTACCTGAACGTTTGTAAAGGCTCTATCACCATTGTGAAAATGACATTTATAATCAGTTTTCTATACAATATCGTTGGTTTAAGTTACGCTGTTACAGGACATATGCATCCGCTCTTTGCAGCAATCATCATGCCAATCAGTTCTATCACGGTGGTTACTTTTACTACACTTTCAACCTGGATTTTAGGTCGTAAGTATTTCAAAAAACAGGCTTAAACGCCCTTATTTAGACTGATTTTAAATTAGCTGAAATCGTCATTTCGTGATGAAAGTCATTATTTTTCACTAAATTTGAACCCCGAAAATAGGTTAATTTTGTTGTCCAATGGATATTCTATATTTAATGATCCTCTGCAGTGTTTCTTTGGCTGCGATTTTCTTGGTCGTATTTATAGTGTATGCCCGAAAAGGACAGTTTGAAGATGATGAATCTCCGGCTGTCAGAATCCTTTTTGATGATGAAAAAATCAAAGAAAATGATGAGGCAGGCAACAAAGATAAAGACGAGAAAGAAATAGGAGAAAATAATAAAAATTGAGAAAAATAGTGAATAGTTGATATGGAAACACAGAAGTTTAGTTATGACAATAGTATTGTCCGTGCGTTCCTTTATGCGACCTTAGTTTTCGGTCTTATAGGGTTTACGTTCGGGCTTACGGCGGCATTAATGCTTTTCTACCCTGAATTACCTGAATTCTTTTTCGGGACAGATGACACAACCATTAAGAGTTTGGCATCGGGTAATATTCAAGGTTTAATAAACACTCATGGTGCATTTGGTTTTGGTAGAATCAGAATGCTGCACACCAACACCGTAATCTTTGCATTCGTTTGTAACATTGTTTACACGGGTATTTATTACTCATTACAGAGATTATTAAAAACAAGAATGTACAGTGACACATTGTCTTGGTTACATTTCTGGACTTGGCAGTTTATGATCGTTGCTACGTTCGTTACGTTCTTTATGGGGATCAACACTTCTAAAGAATATGCTGAACATGAATGGCCGATCGACATATTGATCGCATTCTCATGGATCATTTTTGGTATCAATATGTTCCTGACTATTTCAAAGAGAAGAGTGAGACACCTTTATGTAGCGATCTGGTTCTACATTGGTACCTGGATTGCGGTAGCAATGCTTCACATCTTCAACAACCTTGAAGTACCTTTATCTTTCACAGGCTGGAAATCTTATTCAGCATATGCAGGGGTAAAAGATGCTATTGTACAGTGGTGGTATGGACACAATGCGGTTGCATTCGTATTGACGACTCCGGTTCTAGGTTTAATGTATTACTTCCTTCCGAAGGCTGCAGACAGACCGGTATTCTCTTATAAACTGTCTATTATTCACTTCTGGTCATTAATTTTCGTATATATCTGGGCTGGTCCTCACCACCTTCAATATACAGCTCTTCCGGCTTGGGCTCAGGCGGTAGGAACAGGATTCTCTATCATGCTTATTGCACCATCTTGGGGAGGTATGTTAAATGGTCTTCTTACGCTAAGAGGAGCTTGGGATAAAGTAAGAGAAAATCCTATCCTTAAGTTCTTCGTTGTAGCTGTTACTTGTTATGGTATGGCAACGTTTGAAGGGCCGCTTTTGGCAACTAAAAACATCAACAAAATTGGTCACTTTACAGACTGGGTTATCGGTCACGTACACTTAGGAGCTCTTGGATGGAATGGTTTCATGGCATTCGGGGTTATCTATTATTTGGTACCCATTATGTGGAGAACAAAACTTTGGTCTGTAAAATTAGCTAACTGGCATTTCTGGTTAGGTACTTTAGGAATCATTTTCTATGCAGTTCCAATGTATATTTCAGGATTCACACAAGGATTAATGTGGAAGCAATTCAACCCGGACGGTACATTATTATGGAAAAACTGGTTGGATACAGTAACTGCTATTATCCCTTACTTCAAAATGAGATTCGTAGGAGGTTTATTCTATATCTCAGGATCTATCCTAATGATCGTAAACGTAATTGCTACGGTAAGAAAAGGATCATTCCAGAAAGAAGTTCCTGCTGAAGCTCCTGCATTAGCAAACATCAGTAAGAACAGAAAAGAAGGAGAAGGTACTCACCTTTGGCTGGAAAGAACTCCGGTATTATTAGGTATTTTATCTTTCATCACAATATCTATTGGTAGTTCAATTGAAATCATCCCTACGCTGTCTCTTAAGAAAAGTGTACCTACGATTTCAGCGGTAAAACCATATTCACCACTTGAACTTGAAGGTAGAGATATTTATATCCGTGAAGGATGTAATGCTTGTCACTCTCAGATGATCAGACCGTTCAGAGATGAGATTACAAGGTTCAACGGTAAAAACGGACAATACTCCAAAGCTGGAGAATTTGTATACGACAGACCATTCCTATGGGGTTCTAAGAGAACTGGACCGGATTTACATAGAGAAGGTGGTAAAAACCCAAGTTCTTGGCACTACAAGCACATGTATAACCCAAGATCTACTTCCGCAGGTTCTATCATGCCTCGTTACCCTTGGTTAATTGCTACTGACTTAGACAGAACTAAGATGGTAGACAAAATGAAGCTGATGAAAAATGTATTCGATGTACCTTATTCTAAGGCTGAAATTGATTCTGCAGATAAATGGGCAAACAACCAATCAGCAAAAATTGTAAAAGATATCTTCTCAGAAGCAAATGACCTTAAGCAGGCTTATGCTAAGAGACCTCAGGGAGAATTAGAGAAAAAAGAAATTGTAGCTCTTATTTCTTATCTTCAGAGATTAGGAACAGATATTAAAACAACTGAAATCAAAACAGCAAGTAATAACTAAAAAACATTAAAAGGCTCATATTATGATTCCTCAGAACTTTAAAGATATATTATCCAATACAGAAAATGCTGGCTTCTACCAGACACTGGCTCTGATTTTCTTTATGCTGTTCTTCGTTGCTTTGGTAATTTATGTTTTTAGCAGGCCTAAAAAATATTACAAAGAAGAAGAAGAGGCTCCTCTTGGGGATGAAGAAGATGACGATTTTAATTTAAAAAATTAAACTATTTTTTATGAAACAAAGAACACCTGTTGTTATAAACATCTTAATAATAATTGGACTTTTAATAGTTTTTTATTATTTATTTGTACAGAGCTACGCGTTCCTTTCTTCACCTTACTTCTGGGGAACTGTTGTGATCGCTGGTATCCTTGCCTATATTCATGGTGCAATTGGAGATCTGATTGAAAACAACAAATTCAAAAAATTATCTCCGGAGGAAAAAGCAGCTTATTTAGCTGAAAAGAAAGTTCCTTTCTTAAAAAGAATGTATTTGGCTGCATTCAAAAAGCAATCAGAAACTGAAGAAAAAGATATCCTTATTGACCACGGTTTCGATGGAATCATGGAGCTGGATAACCAGTTACCGAAATGGTGGGTAGGTTTATTCTATTTTGGGACTGCTTTTTGTATTGTATATATTGCTGCATACTCTTTCACAGACTTCGCTCACCCGTTAAGCGAATATGAAAAAGAATATAAAGAACAGTTGGCAAGTATTGAAGAATACCAAAAAACTCAGCCTCCTGTAACAATAGAAACAGCAAAATACTCTGCTGATAATATTGCAGAAGGTAAAGAATTATTTAAAACAAACTGTGCATCTTGTCACAAAGAAGACGGTAGTGGAGGTATCGGACCAAACCTTACTGATAACTACTGGATCAACCAGCCTGAGAAGACATTATTTAAAAATGTATTCCATATGGACTGGAATGGTTCTCCTACTAACCCTGCGATGAGAGCATTCGGTAAAAACGGAGAAGTTTCAGGTGCAGAAATTGAAAAGATTGCAGCGTATGTATATCACATCAATCAGGAACAACCACCAGTGACTCCAGCTCAAGGAGGAGCTGCTCCTCAAGGAACTGAAGCACATTGGGAAAAAGAATAATTTAAAAAATTAGAAACATATGAAAAAAACATAATTTGTTATTAGATTAAAATAGTAACGAATTATGTTTTTTCTTTTTTAAAACCTATTACAAATGTCAGACATAGAAGAAATAGAAGTACGCGGCGGACAGGGACAGGTTCTGGACCCTGAAACTTACAGAGATTCTATAGGGACAATGGAGCAATCCGGAAAAAGAAGATGGGTATTCCCAAGAAAGCCTAAAGGGAAATATACCAACTATAGAAACATTGTAAGCTATTTATTATTAATTATTTATTTTTCATTACCATTCATCAAAATCAATGGTAATCCATTATTATTGTTCAATGTCATAGACAGAGAATTTTTCATCTTTGGACAGCCTTTCTATCCACAAGACTTTTTTATCCTTACTTTAGGTGCTATTGCCTCTTTAATCTTTATTATTGTTTTTACGATTGCGTTCGGAAGAATTTTCTGCGGGTGGATTTGCCCTCAGACAATTTTTATGGAATCGATCTTCCGTAAAATAGAATATCTGATTGAAGGTGACAGAAACAAGCAGATGAAGCTGGACAGACAAGAGTGGAACAGTGAAAAGATCTGGAAAAGAAGTTTAAAATGGACTGTTTATATCATTATTTCATTGGTGATCACCCACTTTATGTTCATGTACATCGTAGGATATGAAGAGGTATTTAAAATCATTGGTGAAGGACCATTTGCACATCCTACCAATTTTATCGTAATGATTCTTCTTACTGCTGCATTTTACTTTGTATTTGCATGGTTCAGAGAGCAGGTTTGTACATTGGTATGCCCATATGGAAGACTTCAGGGAGTATTAATTGATAAAGATACGATCAACGTTTTCTATGACTTCAAAAGAGGAGAAAACAGATCAAAATGGAGAAAAGGCGAGGACCGTAAGGCTGCTGGCAAAGGAGATTGTATCGACTGCCATCAATGTGTAGTGGTATGCCCTACCGGGATTGACATCCGAGACGGACAGCAGTTGGAATGTATAAACTGTACAGCATGTATTGATGCCTGTGATGAAGTGATGGAAAAAGTAGGGCTTCCAAAAGGACTGATCCGATATGCTTCTGAAAACGAAATTGAAAAACAGACCCAATTTAAGTTTACAGGAAGAATGAAAGGATTTACTGTATTCCTATTCCTTCTTGTAGGATTCTTAGGGTACCTTCTGTACAGCCGCGGCGAGATGGAAGCTAAATTCATCAAACCGGCAGGAAGTACATTCTTTGTAAAAGAGGGTAAAATTACCAATACCTATAATTATACTTTCCTTAATAAAACGAACGACAAAAAAATAGTTACCATCAAAGTCATTGATCCTGCACATGGTGAAATCACGTACAGTGCATCCAGTAAGATTCAGGTAGACCGGGATAAAATTTCTAAAGGGACCATTAATATCAGCTTCCCGGAAGATGAAATGAAACTATCCAAACAGAATATTACCATTGGCGTTTACGATATGAAAGGAAAACTGATTGATTCATATCAGACTTATTTTGAAGGGCCATTCAAACTGCAATTTTAATTAGAAAAAAATGAAGAACTTTAGTTGGGGACACGGTGTTGTAATTGCATTATTTGCATTCATAGTTTTTATATTATCTATGTTATTTCTCTTTCCAAACGGACAGAAGAACTCTGAAATGGTAACAGATAATTATTATGAAGAAGAGTTGAAATATCAGGATGTCATTGATGCCAAGAAAAAAGCAGATGAATTACCGGAAAAACCTGCATACAGCCAGGATCCTAAGGGAATTAAAATTACTTTTCCAAAAGATTACAACAACTCAAATACTACGGTAAAATTTGTTTTAAACAGAACCGACGACCAGAATTTAGATATCAAAAAATCTGTACAGCTTGATGCCAGCCAGTCTTTCATTATCCCTTCACAGGTATTGAAAATGGGTAACTATACACTAAGACTGAGTTGGACAACAAATAAAACAGACTACAGAATGGATTATGATGTGATATGGAAATAGGACTTATTGTATCGGCTATTGCTTTAGGCTTTGCTTCCGGTTTTCACTGTATCGGAATGTGTGGTCCTATTGCCCTGTCGATGGGATTAACCAAAAAACAGGCAGCCAACTTCTACCTTCAGAACCTTACCTATCAATTCGGGAGAATATTCACCTATTCATTATTGGGTGCACTTCTTGGAATTATCGGGCAAGGATTTGAAATGGCAGGCTTTCAGAAATATCTTACTATTACAGCAGGTGTTCTTTTGATTATCATGGCTGTATTTTCCTTTGGTGGAAAAGATTTTGCCTCAAAGATTCCTTTCCTATCCAAATTTCTGTATACTGTAAAAATGAATCTGGGAAGACTACTTCAGAAAGCGGACTACCGATCAAGATTTACCACGGGGCTTCTTAATGGCTTTTTACCGTGTGGAATGGTTTACATGGCGCTTACAGCAAGTCTTGCAGGCGGAGGAATATGGCAGGGAGCTTTATATATGGCTTTATTTGGATTGGGAACCCTTCCGTTCATGTTTGCCATTGTTTTGGCTGGAAATCTCATGAATCAGGCATTCAGGGTAAAGGTTTTGAAAGCCGTTCCTGTAATTATGATCATTTTAGGAGGATTATTCATTCTAAGAGGTCTTGAGCTGGGAATTCCATATGTTTCCCCGAAAGCAGAAGCAATGACAATCTCTAAAGATCCAAACGGAGCTGTCAACTGCCATTAATCAGTATTTACAATATACCATGAAGAAAACCATTGCCTTATTTCTGATAAGCCTTTTTATGCTGCAATCCTGCAGTGTCAATTCTGAAATTGTCTATCATAAAGATGCAGCTTCCACTTCTGTTACTGATATCGATACGAGAGAGTTCATGTCAGAAATGATGGCCATGACACCGGATTCGTTAAAGCAGAAAGAATTTGGAGAAATGGATAGGCTTCCAACCGCCTGGACAAGTATGTACGATGTTGCCAAAAAGGAAGGCAAATTGAAAACCGAAAATCCGGATTCAATCAGGATCATGAAAAAGATCTTCATGAAGTCTACGAAAGAAGATAACACACTTGCAGAGTTTTCTTTTAAAATGGAACATTTTGCTCCGGAAGATTATCAGGCTTTGAAAAACTTTACAAAAACTGAAAAAATCCCTCTGGATCAAAATATTTACAATAATTGGGATGGAAAAACCCTGACGATTGATACCGAAAACTTTAATCTTAAAAGTATTGAAGAGGCTATTCGCTCCAAAAGCTCAAAGGAAGAAACTGAGAAGATGGACGGAATGATGATTATGTTTTTCAAAAAGATCGGTACTACTTTAAAGTTTGAAAATCACATAAAATCAATGACAGGGAAGCATGACTGGATAAAGCAGATCGATGATCATTCAATAAGAATAGAATATGATCTGAAAGCCATTTATGATAAGGATAAAAAACTTAAAAACGCAGATAAAAAGATTATCATCGTTACAGAATAAAGCAAAACCCACCGGATTCCGGTGGGTTTTATTGTATACTAAATTAACTGATTAGTTTAGTTGATTATTTCAAATCTTGCATATTCTGCAATCTTCTTAGGAAGTTTGATTCCTTCCGCTGTCTGGTTATTCTCAAGCAATGCCGCCATAATTCTTGGCAATGCCATTGCAGATCCGTTCAGGGTATGAACCAATTGAGATTTACCATCTCCTTTGTAACGGCATTTCAATCTGTTCGCCTGGAATGTTTCAAAATTAGAAACAGAACTTACTTCCAGCCACATTTCCTGAGCAGCACTCCATACTTCGAAATCATAGGTCATTGCAGATGCAAAACCAGTATCCCCTCCGCAAAGTCTTAATACTCTGAACGGAAGCTCAAGATCTGTAAGGATTTCTTTGATATGCTCTACCATTTCTTCCAAAACAGCATAAGAATTTTCAGGCTTTTCAATTCTTACAATTTCTACTTTTTCAAACTGATGAAGACGGTTCAAGCCTCTTACGTGAGCTCCGTAGCTTCCTGCTTCTCTTCTGTAGCATTGAGAGAATGCCGTATTTTTGATGGGAAGATCTTTCTCATCAAGCAATACATCACGGTAAAGGTTCGTTACAGGAACTTCTGCTGTAGGAATCAGGTACAATTTATCTTCATTGATATAATACATCTGCCCTTCTTTATCAGGTAACTGCCCGGTTCCAAATCCAGATGCTTCATTGACTACGTGAGGAGGATTCACTTCTGTATATCCTTTCTCTACGTTTTTATCTAAGAAATACTGAACCAAAGCTCTCTGTAATCTTGCTCCTTTTCCTAAATAAACAGGGAATCCTGCTCCTGCAATTTTAACCCCTAATTCAAAATCAATAAGATTATATTTTTTTGCAAGTTCCCAGTGAGGAATAGCTCCTTCACCAAGACCTTCTACCGGATGAGATTGAAAAATCATTTCATTATCATCAGCAGAAGCTCCGCTTTTTACCAATTCATTTGGAATGTTTGGAAGCTGGTACAGGACATTCAGTAAGTCGTTTTCCTTAACTTCTAACTGGGACTTCAATTCTGAGCTCGACTCTTTGTATTGTGCTGTTTTAGATTTTGCAGATTCCGCTTCTTCTTTTTTCCCTTCTTTCATCAAAAGCCCGATTTCTTTCGAAATTTTGTTGATTTCCGATAATTGGGAATCTAGTTCAAACTGGATTCTTTTTCTTTCGTCGTCGGCAGCGATAGCCTCGTCTACCAACTCAAGATTTTTGAATTGTCTTTTCTTAAGACCTTCTAAAACGCGTTCTTTATTGTCGCGCAAAAAATTGACTTGTAACATTTTATTTAGATGTTAAATATTAGATGTTTAGCTTATAATAAGCTAACAATTGTACAAATTTAAAAATTATTTTGTGATAGTCACGGTATTTATCGAAGTTGGCGCATCAGCATCTTTTGAAAACACAGGAACTCTGTTATACAAAACTTTTGAAACCTGGAATACCGTTGGTGTATTGCGATACTGAACCTCCAAAGTATCAATCACATTATCACTTACATTAGTACTTTTTGTATATGTAATCTGCATTCTGGAATAGTAAGAATTCCCAGTCCCCGGATTATCAGGGCTTATAGAATCCAGTTTTCTTCTTTTTGCCCCTGCCAGATACTCCATGTAGAACAATGAATCCGTTGTCATTCTTAACGAAATACTTACCGGAGAAATATCTTTTGTTCCAAAAATATCGTTTACAGAAAATCCGGTATAAGATCCGGTTTTTTTATTGTTCAGCAGATCCTGTCCAGCGCTGTTTTTCACATAGATATTAAGTAACTGATCTATTCTCTGCAAAGAATCATCATCACTTTTACAACTTACAAGTGCAAAAACCACAATAAGTATGCCCCAAAAATATTTCATCATAAATACAAAGGTAAAATATTAATCTTTAGGCTGCTTCTTTATTTTTCAAAATATTTCTGATACCACAGTTCAAAAGTAACCAGCTGCCAGATTTTCACCCAGTCATACTCTTGCTTTTGGTGATTCCACCATTCATCAATCACTGCAGCGTTAAAAAAATTTCTCTTTTTTAAGCTATTAAGATTTTCAACAATGAAATCCCTTACTCTTTTTTCATTTTTAATGAAATAATAAACCGGAAAAGAAAATCCTTTCTTAGGCATATTCAAAACTGATTCAGGAAGATATTTTTCAGCTGTTTTACGCAGTAATGGTTTGTTCTGAATTCCATTAAATCTAATATGTTCAGGCAGTGAAGCTACATAATTGATCAAACTGTTGCTCAGGTAAGGATACCGAAATTCCACACTGTATTTCATCGCACTCAGATCATCCCTGAATACATGATGGGAAGACAAAGAATATTTCATATCGTATTCAAAATACCCGGAATAGTTTTTTCTTTCTGAAGCATGGTATTTTGAGAGCTTTACATCAATTTTAGCATAAATATCTGGTTGGATGAGAGCTTTGGCTTCAAGAGGCATCATGCTGATCTGGCTCTGTCTGAAAAAATCAAACATATCATCCTGGGAGAAGTAGTTTTTTACCCGTTGCGAAAATTTGTCTTTTGTAAAAATAAAAGGTCTTACAAAATTAAAATTCCTCATCAACAGCCATCTATTCAGCTTCAATGTATGAGAATAGCCGGCAAAAAGCTCATCGGCACCATTTCCGCTTAATACCACTTTTAAATCTTTATCATGTACATATTTCGCCGCATTGATCAAGACTTCAAAACTGCTGTAAGGTTCTTCAAAATGCTGAATATTTTCTTTAAGATGCTCCAGTGCTTCATCATCATTCACTTCTTTTATTTCATGCAACACACCAAAATGTCTGGCAGCCAGCGATGCATTTTTCACTTCTTCTTCAGAAAACGGGTAGGAGATGGTGTATGTATTGATATCAGGATTAAAAGGTTTTGATTTTGAAGCAATTAACGTAGAATCTATTCCACCACTCATCATCAATGCTACGGGAACATCCGCATATAATTGTTCTGATATACTTTCAGAAAGAAGTTCATCTATTTTTCTTACGGCTTCTTCTTCCGAAACACCTTTCACAGAAGGAGAAGGCAGTGTCCAGAATTTTTCTTTCGTAATTTTTTGATCTGCTAAATCAATGGTCATAAAAGAAGCAGGTTCCAGGGATAAAATATCCTGAAAGCAGGTTCGTGGAGCCAATGTCGTTTGAAAAAGAAAATTGGTATACACTCCATTCCAGTTGATTTCAGGTTTTACAAATTCATTTTTCAACAACGCTTTTATTTCTGAAGCCCAAACCAATCCTTCTTCACTTTGATGGTAAAAGAGCGGCTTCATCCCTACTCTGTCTCTTGCCAGTATCAATTTTTTATTGATAAGATCAACAATACAGATCGCAAACATTCCATCCAGCTTCACAAAGGTTGAATTTCCCCATTCCTGATACCCCTTAAGGATAACTTCAGTATCGGAGTTACTTCGGAAAGAATGACCTAATATCTCAAGCTCTATTCTTAATTTTTTAAAATTATAAATCTCACCATTAAAAGTAACAATGATCTGCTCATTCTCAGAAAGCATCGGCTGATGGCCTTTTTCAGAAAGATCGATAATGGATAATCTGCGGAAACCCAAGGCAATTTCGGAACTTCTTTCCTGTAAAACCGAAAACTGCTCTTTAATTTTCAGGGTAGAATCATTTCCTGAAAAAGAAATTCCCAGGTCATGATCATAAAGCCAGAATCCTTCATCATCCGGTCCACGATGTTTGATCACCTGATTCATTTCCAGAATATTTGTAGAGGAAATACTTTTATGAAATGAATAATAACCGCTGATTCCGCACATAATATGACTTAATAGAATTGTAAAAATAGGAAAATGACTTTGTTTTCTGCACCTTAACAGAATAAATTATTTCTTCAAAAACTTTTCTTTTAAAAGCTGAATTTCCTCTTTTGAGACCATGTAATCTTTCAAACTGAATGTAGTAGAACTATAAAATTTCCGGAACAGCAGGAAGGCTGAAACCAAATATGATGATGTAGTGGCAAGACAAGCGCCCAAAATTCCCCATCTGGGTATTGCAATGAAAGAAAATACCACCGTAACAACCAATCCGACTATTGATTTTACATTGAGAATCTTTAACTCCCTCATTCCTGAGAAGTAATGCCCTACCATATCACTTACAGCAATGGCAAAAATACCCGGAGATAAGAGAAGCATGATTTCTTTGGTATGTCTGAATTCTCTTCCAAAAATAATTTCATAGATCTGTGACGGGATGATAATGATTCCCAGTACAAAACCTATCATCAGAATAAACGTCAGTTTTAAAGAATCCTTGGTTTTCCCTACCGATTCTTCCCTGCTTTTACTATTAACCACATCTGAATATAAAACCACGGCAATACTGCGGGTAATCGTCCATATAGCTTCAGAAAAAGTAACTCCGATAGAAAAGATTCCTACACTGGCAATACCCTCAAAATATTCCAGGAAATAAAAGGAAAGTCTATAGTTCAGAAATTGAACAAAAGCGCTCAGCTGGGTTTTCCAGCCGTATTCAAACATATTCCTGGCAACATCTTTACTGAATGATATTTCAGAAAGATTGCATTTTTTGATGATCTGAAAAAAGCTGGTTAGAAAAAGAAGTGCCAGACACCCGATTTGTGCAAGAAAATATACTGAAACATCTTTTTTACCAAACAGGTACACCAATATTCCGATAAAGATAATATGGACAAGTTGCTGTAAAACAGTATAAACATTAAACTTCCTAATATCCTGTGTTCCAATAAACAAACTAATATTGGTAGATAACAGTGAAGAAAAAACGGATATTCCGATAAGATACAAAATATATTCACTTTGAATAGAAGCCAGGCTGAATAAAAAAGGAATTAAAAGCCCTGTTAGGAGCGACCACAGATAGGCAAATAATAAAACTTTTTCTATTTTAAACCTTGATGCAAAATAGGAAGCACTGCTTCCTGAAAAGATGCTGCTGAAAAAACTCACTGCAGCAGCATTGGCAACCACAATAGAAATGGTTCCCTTTCCTTCGCTTCCCCACATATTCGTAGAATAGATCACCAGTCCGAAACTCAGGATCAGAATAAGAAAACGTGAGACAAAAGTTTTAATAATAGTAAGCTGCATAGCAATTATTTATCAATAGATCTTTTCACAAAATCAACAAAAGACTCTTTTATCGTGCTCCAATTATATTTTTCTTCAAATTCTTTCCGGGCATTGAGAGCATACAAATCATAAAGCTCCGGGTTTCTTATATAATTGAGGATAACTTCTGAAATAGCATCAGTATTGTGTGGATCTACCAAACTGCCAAATGAAAGCGAACCCATATTTTTTCGGATTCCTTTCAAGTTTGAATAGATCACCGGTTTTCCTGCTCCCATAAAGTAAAACAATTTTATCGGCAATGAGTGGTTGTTTTCAAAATTGATTTCCCGAAGGTCAAAACATATATCTGCTGCTGCAAATGCTTCTGTAAACCGTTCAAAAGTCACAGGTTTTCTAAGCTCAACAGTATTAAAAGAATATTTCTTCAGTAATGCTGAAAAATAAAGTTCATCATTTTTTTCAACCGTCGATCCGATAATCAGAATCTTAATGTGAAGTGTTGGTAATTTTTGCCTGAGCTTATCTACTGTATTGAAAAAATTCTCAATGCCTTTATCTTTAGAAATCTGGCCTGTGTAACAGAGCGTAATTGTATCCGCATCAAGCTGTTTTATACTTTCTTTGATATAAAAAGAATCCGGATAATAAGGAAGAATCATTTGTTTTTTGAATCCAAAAAAATAGGCCAGCGGAAATTTTTTGGTAATTTCACCAAATATAAAATGAGTGCTTAAAAACCCTGCATATAACTGAATAAGAGAAAATTTTACTGCCTTAATAATTTTAGTTGGAAAACGGTATTTCTGAAGCATTGACATCGAAGGATACCATTCTGTAACATCATAGATACAGCTTGCATTATATTCTTTTACAAATTTCTTTGAAGCCACCACAGCAAGAGGTTCGGAACAAATGATAGTCTGGGGTTGAAAATTGTCACAAACCTTACGGAATGTTTCCATTTTCTTTTCTATACTTTCTTCCAGAACGGCATAGGATTCTATTTCAATTCCGTCAATAACTCCTTTATAATCTGCATACAAGCTGCATATTTTTACTTCATACCCATTATCTCTAAGAGCCTTTGCCTGATGATAAAAAATACGGTCATCATTATAGCTGTGGGATGTCGTTAAAAAAAGTACTTTAGGCATTAGTCTTACTCGAATCTATACAAAGATACATTAAAACAAAAAAGTGAGAAACAGGTTCTCACTTTATGATTATTCAGCTGTATAAGCTTAATAGCGTTTATTTTATAGAACCTGCCCAGCTCTTCTCTAAAGGAAGAAGAAAGTGGCTCAAAAAGTCAAGGTAGGTGTTTTTTGAGAAGTCAAAAACCTGAATATCATTTGAAAGTTCTCCATTTCTCAATTTCGTTTTAAAATCAATCAGCTTTAAAGTCTTCACTTCACCATTTTCTACAAAACTAGCTTTCATTCTGTCGAAAAGCCCTAGTGTATACTCTTCATCAATTTCTCTCATTACCTTCCCTAAAGCATCAATGCTGCATCCTGAAGCCATTTCTTTTTCTTCATCTACACACACCACAATAAACTGATTCTTTTCAATTTTAAATGAAGAAGAAAGTGGTTTTCCATGAGCGGCCCATGTAGAAAGGAAATCAAACAGTTTTTCGGTAATCACCTTTGCTTCTTTAGTTTCAAAAGGTCTTGAAGCCGGATATATAATGACTCTGTAGTCGTTGGTTTCTACAATATTAGATTCTTCGATTTTCATAATGTAAGTATTTATTTTTCAAGGAACTGCGCAATCACTTTCACTTCTGATTATTGAACAGAATATACTGTAATCGTGATTTCAAATCCTTATTATCTTAAAGACAAAATTACGCAATTTTCTCGAGTTTGAGATCATTGTATTTTTTACTCAACACATAGAGCATCATAATGAAAAGAGGAAAAATAAACGGAAAGAAGAACCTCAATGCCGCCGACTGCGGAAAGAAAAAGAATTTGATGTACACATTTACGAGGAAAAGTACTGAAATCATTCTTACCCATGCATCTTTGGAACGCCAGAATACTATTGCGATCATGATGCTTACAGACAGAGTTACTTTTTTAAAGTAGATAATCTTGATATAAATAATACTCAGATAGTCTTTTAAGCTTACTTCGATGGGATGTGTGGAAATAATAGGTCTTCTGTCCATAAAAGTATCGTAAAAAACGTCTTTCCAGCCGGGATAATGGTAAAATTTAATGATTGCCAGATACATCAGCAGAAGTACTGTGCCCTGTGCAATAAGGGAAATATCAATCTTCTTTTCTCTAAAATAATAAAAGAAGAAAACGGCAATAATATAAGTCAGGGTAAATGTAATATAGTCCGGACGTATAAAGGTGATTGCAAACAGAAGCACAAACATCCCCCATTTGCTCCATTTTTTGATCAAACCGATGATAAAGATCAGGATAAACTGAAAAATAAACATATCCGGTGTGGAAACTCTGGACATATACGTCATGGGTGGCAAAAGCATGGATACAACCGTTAGTCCTATTATAAACCAGTATTTCTTTGGAAACAGGAGTTTTAGAATATAAAATAATAATAACCCTGAAAAAAAGTAAGAAATAAGGCTGGTGAACAGGACTGCCATTGGGGAGGAAAGTCCCAGCTTATAAAAGAGGGTTATTACAAGAATATACCCTACTTTGATTTGAAAATAGGGTAATTGTTCTGTAAAAGATTGTGTATTTTTTACGAAATACTGCCTTGGAATGTCCCACTGCTTTATTCCGATGATATCTGTATAATGGTCTGCAGGAGCTTCTTTTTTGATTTCATCATAAGTGATAATTCTAACTTTATCTGGTGAATTCGGGAATTCTGAAGTATACATACTCCCTAAATAACCCGGCATATCCCAGTCATATACTCTGTTTTGGTAATTCCAGAATGTAAGAGCAGCAAGTATCGAAATGATAAACAAAAAGGAGAGTCTCCATTCTACCTTCATAAACCTGTATAGGATTACAATTATAAATCTTCTGCTTCAGCAAGAAGTTCAACGATATCTTTTACGGCAACTTCGGTATTTTTATTAAAGTGTTTTACACCATCCGTCATCATGGTATTACAGAAAGGGCATCCTGTAGCAATTACCTTTGGTTCAAAAGATAAGGCTTCTTCTGTTCTTTCAATATTGATGTCTTTCTTTCCTTTTTCAGGTTCTTTAAACATCTGTGCTCCCCCTGCTCCACAGCAAAGTCCGTTGGTTTTGCAACGCTTCATTTCTACAAGCTCTGCATCCAGCTTTTCAAGAAGCATTCTTGGAGCTTCATATTCGTCATTGGCACGTCCCAGGTAACAAGGATCATGGAAAGTTATTTTTTTCCCTTTGAATGCTCCACCTTCTATTTTCAGTCTTCCTTCTTCCATTAAGGTTTTAAGGAACTGAGTATGGTGTACTACGTCAAAGTGGCCGCCTAAGCTTGGATATTCATTTTTCAGGGTATTGAAACAGTGTGGGCAAGCCGTTACGATTTTCTTTACTTCGTAGGCATTCAGCACTTCAATATTCGTAAGGGCCATCATCTGGAAAACGAATTCATTTCCCGCTCTTTTTGCAGGGTCTCCGGTACAGCTTTCTTCCTGTCCCAAAACTGCAAATTCTACTCCTATCTTATTTAATATCTTGCAAAATGCTTTTGTAATTTTTTTAGCACGGTCATCAAAGCTTCCCGCACATCCAACCCAAAATAAAACTTCCGGGGCTTTTCCTTCGGCAGCATATTCTGCCATTGTTTTTATATTGAAATCCATTTCTTTTTCAATTTGAAAATGTGAGAATTTGGAAATTTGAAATGATGTAGAATGGTATCAATTTCAAATTTTCAAATTGATTAATTATCTAGTTTTCCGATGCCCAGTTCAGACGGTCAGCCTGATTGTACTGCCAAGGAGCTGCGTTGTTTTCCACATTGGTCATCATCAGGTTCAGTTCCTGTGGAGCAGCAGACTGTTCCATGACCAGGAATCTTCTCATTTCAAAAATAATGGAAAGTGGATCAAGCAATACCGGACAAGCATCTGTACATGCATTACATGTTGTACAAGCCCAAAGTTCTTCTTTTGTGATATAATCGTTCAGCAGTTTTTTACCGTCATCAACGAATTTCCCGTTGTTTGCATCAATATTTCTTCCCACTTCTTCCAGTCTGTCTCTTGTCTTCATCAGGATCAGTCTCGGAGAAAGCTTTTTACCTGTAATATTAGCCGGACAAACGGAAGTACAACGTCCGCATTCTGTACATGAATAGGCATTAAGCAGCTGTACCTGGTTCAGGTCAAATATATCTTCAGCACCGAATTTAGAAGGGACATCTGCTTCAGCTCCTTCAGCTGGTGCCGCATAAGGATCTGCGTTAGGATCCATCATTAATTTGATCTCTTTTGTTACAGACTCAAGATTATTGAATTTTCCTTTTTTATCAAGATTTGCATACCATGTACTTGGAAATGCAAGGATAATATGCAGGTGTTTTGAGTAATAAAGATAGTTCATGAAGAACAGAATTCCAACAAAGTGGAACCACCAGGCTCCTTTTTCTGTGAACATCAAAAATCCGCTATCAAAATTGAAAATTTCCAAAAATGGAACAAATGTCATTTCACTAATCGGGAAACTTCCATGTTCAGGAAAAATACCTCTCGCCTGTAAAATAAAATCTGAAGCATTCATCATAAAGAAAGCCATCATCAGAGCGAATTCAATGATCAAAATCCAGTTTGCATCATTTTTCGGCCATCCGAAAAGTTCTTTCATTGTCAATCTTTTCACTCCGTAAAAATTTCTACGAATAAAGAAAATGACAACCCCAATTACTACCAAAAGTGCTAAAACTTCTAGTGTTGCGGTGAAGAAATTATAAAATGTATGTCCGAAAATGCTTGATAAGAAACGATGTGTCCCAAATATTCCATCAACAACGATTTCTATTAATTCGATATTAATAATCACAAAACCAACATATACAAAAAGGTGTAACACTCCTGCAACAGGACGTGCTGTCATTTTACTCTGTCCCATTGCTACACGAGCCATAGTTTCCCAACGTTCTCCTTTTCTGTCGTTTCTATTGATTTCATGACCCAGCCTGATATTTCTATAGATCTTCAGAAGGCTTTTGGTAAACAACCCAAATCCGGCCACTAATAAAATCAGAAAAATAATGTTATCGATGTACTGCATAAGGTGTATTAGTCTTTATTATTTTTACCGAAAACCGAGAAGTTGATATATCTCTTCGGGTTCGCTTTCATATCTTCGATTAATGTATTCAGGTTGGAAGAAGCTGAGTTCAGATTGTTGTAAAGCTGATCATCCTTCATCAGTTTACCTAAACTTCCCTCTCCTTTGTCAATTCCACCAATCACCTGATTCAATTTCCCTACAGTAGCATCCAAATTGGCGATCGTTGCATTCAATTGTTTGGTATCAATGCTCTGAGCCAGATTTCCATATTTATCCAGCGTCACTTTTCCACTCTGCATTGTAAGGCTCGCATCGTCCAATACTTTCTGCAGTTTAGGATCATTATGTCCTACCAGGCTGTTTACACTTCCTGCTGTAGTCTGCAATGCACCTACGGTTTTGTTAAGGTTGGATAATAAAGCTTTTATTTCAGCTCTGTTTTGTGCATCAACAAGCAGATTGGCATTAGCCATTAAAGAGTCTACTCTATGTAGAACGACCTGCAGCTGATCTTTTACCGGGCCTACCTGAGAAGAAAGACTTCCCAATGTTCCCAATTTGAAAGCACCTTTCAGGGTATCTCCGTCTTTTGCAGTCGGGCCACCATACATAAGGTTTACTCTCATTTCTTTGCCGGACATCAATCCTGGTTCAAAGATTTCTAATGATGAATTTTTTGAAAATTCAAATTTGTTATCTACTGTAATTTTTACAACAAAATTAATTTTACCGTCTTTTGAGGTCAGAGGAATAATTTTGTCCACCTGCCCTACTTTCAATCCGTTGATAGAAACTGCCGAAGACTGCGCCAGACCTTCTACATTATCATATTTTGCGTAAAATATATTGTCGGTAGTAAAAAGGCTTTTCCCTTTCATAAACTGAAACAACACCACAAAGCCTACAATAGCCAGAAGTGTGATCACACCAGCTTTTAATTCTTTACTGAACTTCACTTGCTAATTTTTTTCTAATAAGCAAATATAACACATTTTAAATAAATCTTTTCCAATATTGTTCTGCGTTAAATACAAAAAAAAGCGACAAAAAAATTTGTCGCTTTTTATATCATTGAAATGAATTTCTTATTGTTGCTGATTTCCAAGTTTACCCCAGATTTCAATTCTAAAATCTTCAATATCTGCATTGTCCTGAAGACTCTTCATCCAAGCCTGTCCGAACATTCCAGAACTTCTCTGAGTAAGAGACTCTGTGAACTGCTTAAGATCACCAGGTTGTTTGTTGATTGTTTCTGATTTTTTGATCAAAACATAAACTCCTGTTCCTCCTTCAACCGGGTTAGAAAGTTTACCTTTTGCAACACCGAATGCTGCACCGGCAACTTTAGGTTCCATAGCACCAGCTACTGAAGGGTTCAATAGATTTACCTGAGCAGACTGTTTTGGAGCTGCGAATAATTTAGCAATCTGATCTAAGCTAGAAGCTTTTGCTGCTGTAATCTTATCAGAAATTTGTTTTGCAGCCAATTTATTTTTAACTATAACCTCGATCTGATCTCTTACAGATTCCGGATCAGCAAGACCTGCATCTTGTTTTCCGTTCAGATAAACTACAATTTTATCACCTGTTCCATCTACAGTAAATAGTTCAGTATCTCCTTTAGTTCTTTTCTTATCGAAAGCCCAAGTAAGGATTTCTGCGTCTTTTTCAGTTCCCAAGCCCTGAATCTGACCCTCAAATCTTTTTGCTGCTTTTGGATTAGAGAACTGGTAATTTCCTTTTTTAGCAATATTCACGAAATCGTTGAAAGATTTCCCTTGAACCTGCTGAATGAATTTTCTTGATTTTTTGTCTGATTCAGCCTCAGTAGCATCTGAAGGTTTAATTGCTTTCACAAGGTTTGCAACTTTATACCCCATTGATCCTGATTTTTTATCTTCAATATTGATGATATGGTAACCGAACTGTGTTTCTACTACCCCTGTAGCTCCTTTAGGATTGCTTGCAAGGTAAGCAAGGAATTCAGGTACGAAAGGTGTTTCAGGAGTTGTCCATCCTAAGCTACCTCCCTGAGCTGCAGAATTCGGATCGCTGGAAAGCTTAAGGAATTCTGTAAATTTAGCAGGAGCTGCTTTTACAATAGCTCCAATAGAGTCTGCTAATTTTTTAGCCTGCTCTTTGGATCTTGTTACCCCTTCACCTGCAGGACTTCCTTTGAATGCAATAAGGATATGTCTAGATAACGTAGAATCTGAAGCTCTTTTACCTACAAGTTTAGAAACTACATAAACATCCTGCTCTTTGTAAGGACCAAAAGTCTGACCTATTGCTGCTGCAGTGATCTGATCTTTGATCGTTGGAGGCAATTGTGCAGGATTCATATATTGAGGATTGAATGGCGCATCAGAGTTTGCTGCTACAAACATAGAATCGTTCTTCGTATTCTGGAAGTTTTCAGTACCTCCGCTTGCATCTGTACCTCCTGAATATAATTTTGTAATTTCTTTCAAAGTTGCTGCATCATCTGCTGCACTAGGTTTTGATGGGAAATATACAACCCCGATATTTCTGCTTGGTTCAGCTTTGAACATTACAGGGTGCTGCTTGATGTAGTCTGCCAGATCTTGTGTTGTAACATTGATCTTTGTTTTCTGAAGATAAGCGGCATAATCCACTTTCACAAAGTCTATATCTGCAAGCTGATCTCTCTGCTTCATCAATTCTTCTGCTTCTTTCTTACCGGTAGTGATACCTGCTGAAATATTGGTAAACACCTGTCTTGCCATCAGTCTGTACTCAATCGTCTTTTTAGTTTTCAACCATTGATTGTATCCTTCAGGATTGGTGTTTTTTAATGTTTCAATTTCTTTTTTAAGCTCTTGAGTTTTAAAATTACCTTTCTCATCAAAGAACTGTTGATTCTGGGCAAACATCTGATCGTACTGGATTTGGTTCCAGAAATAATCATCAGTCATTTCAAAGCCTAGTTTCTCAAACTGTTGTTTGATAAGTTTAGATTGTACAAGTAACTGCCAAGCCTGCTCTTCAAGACCGCTTTTCGGACGACCTTGTTGATCAGCCTGCTGCTGCAACACGAAAAGCTGATCATTGAACTCTTCGCGGGTGATTTTCTCACCATTTACTTTTCCTAAAACGTCAGGATTCTTACCAAAAACCTTGTCGATACTATCGGGGTTCACCAAGAACGCCAAAAGCGCTAAGGCTATTACTCCCATTAAAAGCCAAGGCTTACTCCTAATCTGTCCTAAAATTGCCATTTTATAAATTATAGTTTTTTATCAGTTTGCGAAAATACACATTTTTAAGAAATTACAGAAACAGAACTGCTTTATTTTGATTTTTAATGCAAAGATTATCTAAAAAAGGAAATTTTGACCGTATTTTTAAGTAAAAAACAAATGGCATAAGTATTGTGCATTTTTAGGACATTATAATATGCCACACGTTTTCAGAGCATATTATAAAAAATTCCTTTAACGATAAAAAACGAAAATGACAATTTGTCATTCGATTGACTATGACAGAATTTGAAGATATTAGTTTAGAAGAAATGATCAGTGACGGATTTGATATCGTAGCTGAAGAAATCAATCTTTCCGACTTCGCTGAGACTGATAAAAATTCCGAACAAAAAATATTCCCGATACTTCCCGTAAGAAATATGGTGATGTTTCCCAATGTGGTAATTCCTATTACTGCCGGGAGAAAAACCTCAATACAGCTTCTTGAGGAAGCACAGAAGAACGGAGATTTCATTGGAATTGTAAGCCAGAAAAATTCGGATATGGAACAGCCTGCCGAAAAAGATATTTATGCTACCGGTACATTGGCAAAGATCATTAAGATCATTAAGCTTCCGGAAGGAAATATTACAGCAATCACGAAAGGTTTCCATAGATTCAAGATTAAAAAGATCGTTGAAAACCAGCCCTATTTCAGGGCAGAAATATCAAAATTAAAAGATACACGTCCTAAAAACCAGGAGGAATACGAAGCATTGCTCGAGAATATCAAGGATCTTGCTTTAAAGATCATTGAACTGGACCCGAATATTCCTAATGCAGCCAACTTTGCGATCAAAAACATCAATAACAATGATGATCTTCTTAATTTCATCTGCACCAATGCCAATTTTTCTTCAATAGCAAAACAAAAGCTTCTCGAAGAGAAAAACCTGATGATAAGAGCTAATCAATGCTACGAAATGATGCATGAAGATTTCAGAAAGCTGGAATTGAGAAACCAGATTCATCAGAAAACATCAAAGGATCTTGACAAGCAGCAGAGAGAATATTTCCTGAATCAGCAGATCAGAACCATTCAGGAAGAATTGGGCGGAGGACCTGAAAGCGATGTTGAAGATCTTCTTGCCAAGGCTAAATCAAAAAAATGGAGCAAGGAAGTAGAGGAGCATTTCCAGAAGGAAATCGGCAGACTGCAACGCCAGAATCCTAATTCTCCGGACTATAATGTACAGAGAAATTATCTGGATTTCTTTACAGACCTGCCTTGGGAAACGTATACAAAAGATATTTTTGATATTGCAAAAGCAGAAAAAGTGCTTGACAAAGCTCACTTTGGACTGGAAGATATCAAGAAAAGAATTCTGGAACACATGGCTGTTTTAAAATTAAAAAACAACATGAAGTCTCCTATTCTATTACTGGTAGGACCTCCAGGAGTTGGTAAAACATCTTTAGGAAAGTCTATTGCAGATGCTTTAGGAAGAAAATACGTAAGATTATCTTTAGGTGGTCTTCATGACGAGAGTGAAATCCGCGGACATAGAAAAACGTATATCGGTGCTATGGCAGGAAGAATTTTACAGTCGATCAAAAAATCCGGTACTTCAAACCCGGTAATTGTACTTGATGAGATTGATAAAATTGCGCAAGGTCTTCACGGGGATCCAAGCTCAGCATTACTGGAAGTTCTTGATCCTGAACAAAATAAGTCTTTCTATGATAATTTCCTTGAGATGGGTTACGACCTGTCAAAAGTGATGTTTATTGCTACAGCCAATTCTCTTTCAACGATACAGACTCCTCTTTTAGACAGAACGGAGATCATTCAGATTGCCGGTTATACTTTGGAGGAAAAGATTGAAATTGCGAAAAGACACTTAATCAAGAAACAGCAGGAGGAAAATGGTCTGGATGCAAAATCATTCAAACTTGGAAATGCAGAGCTTAAGCATATTATAGAAGCCCACACTTCGGAAAGCGGTGTAAGAACTCTGGAGAAGAGAATTGCTGCCGTTGGGAGATGGGTAGCGCTACAGACTGCCTTGGCAAAAGAATATGATCCAAAAATTTCTGTTGATAAAGTAGATGAAATTCTTGGAGTTCCAAGACCGAAAAGTTTATCAGAAATTACCGGAGTACCCGGAGTTGTAACAGGTCTTGCCTGGACAAGCGTAGGAGGAGATATTCTTTATATTGAAAGTATTTTAAGCAATGGTAAAGGAGCATTAACGATGACCGGAAACCTTGGGACGGTAATGAAAGAATCTGCTACTATTGCACTTGAATATATTAAAGCGAAGCACGATGAACTGGGAATTCCTCAGGAGGAACTGGATAAGAAAAACATTCACGTACACGTTCCTGAAGGAGCAACTCCTAAAGATGGACCATCTGCAGGTATTGCAATGCTTACATCAATGGTTTCATCTTTCAAAAACAAGAAGATAAAACCCCACCTTGCGATGACCGGAGAAATTACTTTAAGAGGCAAGGTACTTCCTGTAGGAGGGATCAAAGAAAAACTTCTTGCCGCTACAAGAGCTGGAATTAAAGATGTTATCCTTTGTGAAGCCAACAGAAAAGATGTAGAAGAGATCAAAAAAGATTATTTAAAAAATCTGAAGGTACATTACGTCAACAGAATGGAAGAAGTCATTGATATCGCCATTGAAGAGTAAAACAATTTATAACATATTAACTTCTCAATAAGGAAACACGTTCTGATATTCAGAGCGTGTTTCTGTTTTATAAATAAATACATTCTTTTCTTGGCTGCATGGAATAAAATTTGATGTAATAGAAGAAAATTCTGAAGGATTGAATAAAAAATTTTTAAATTCAGAAGGGTTTTCTTATTTTTATTCCACACTGCAGATTTTTAGATTATGAATTTTCTTAGACTTCCTTTCCTTGTCAAGCTTACACTTGTGGTAATTTCTATCATCGGTCTTGGCTATCTTCTGGCATTAGGACAGACTATTTTAGCTCCGTTTTTTCTTGCATTCCTGATGGCTATGCTGTTTTTACCGGCAGCGACTTTTATGGAAAGAAAGCTAAGATTTCCAAGATCAATGTCCACAATGACCTCCGTGTTCATTATGTTGATTATTTTAGGCGGGATCATTTACTTTTTTACCAATCAGCTATCAGACTTCAGCAAGGATCTTCCTCATCTCAGTGAACAGTTTACAACTGTTTTCAATGGCCTTCAGCATTGGGTTTCCAAAACATTCAATGTAAAAGTTGATGAACAGGTAGACTATATTAACCAGGGATTGAATAAACTGCTGTCTTCTTCAGGCGCTATTTTAGGATTTACTTTTGGGATTTTCTCTACGGGATTCGGTTTTATTATATTTTTCACCCTGTTTTTTATCTTTATTTTAAATTACAGAAGGCTTTTAAATAATTTTATCGTTACCGTCTTCAACGAAAGACATAAATCAAGCGTACAGGAAGCAGTGAATGAGATCCGTATCATGACCAAGAAATATATCTTCGGGCTTTTTCTTCAGGTGGTTATCGTTTCAATTTTAACATCTGTTCTCCTTACAGTTCTGGGAGTGAAATACGCTATTCTTTTAGGAGTTCTTACCGGGCTACTAAACGTTATTCCCTATCTTGGAATTTTTATTTCACTTCTAATTTCCTGTTTTATAGCTTTTGCAACTTCCACTCCTTCAACGTGTATTTATGTTGCTTTGGGATATATTGCCATTCATGCTGTAGACGGAAATATTGTGCTGCCATTTGTCGTGGGTTCCAAGGTAAAAATTAATGCTTTATTTTCTTTTATCGGTATTCTTTTAGGAGAGCATCTTTGGGGAATTGCAGGAATGTTCCTGTGTATACCGGCTATTGCTATTATTAAGATTATTTGTGAAAGAGTAGACGATCTTAAACCTTGGGGAAGGTTATTGGGAGAAGAACCAAGACCTCACAAGAAGAAGAAAAGCTATAAGATATCCAAGAATATTACACTGAAAGAAATGGACTGATCGTGAATAATGAGCAATATGCAATGAGTAATAAATAATTACTTTGAAAGCTTAAACTTTGAACTTTAAATAAAAAGACTGCCTTTTTCAAGACAGTCTTTTTTTTATTTTTTATGAAAGAGGACACAAAGGGCTCGTTCCATTTGGGCAAGTGTCTGTACATAGAATATAAGACTGGACGTCCGGGCAGTATCCATAATCCGGAGGTGGCGGCGTTCCTCCAGGGCCACCTAAACAAGGATCTCCTGGTGGAATTTTACATGGACAACCAATTGGTCCTATATCACATTTTCCAACTCCTCCACCCCCTTGGATTTCTCTTAAATCCGTGCGGTTTAATTTTTTAAGATTTTTTAGCATGATCTATTAGTTTTTGTTTGTTCTTCAAAGATATAAAATAAAATTATACAAAAACATCAATTAACGCAAATTAACAATTGATTTAATATTTTTTGTTAAATTAATCATAAAATATCCTATTTTTATTTTACATTTGATATCAAATCATCAATCATGAAAATTATAAAATTCATTTTATGCTTATTATTCGGTCTTATGTTTATTAATGCCGGATTAAACAAGTTTTTTAATTATATGCCTATGGAGAAACCCACTCCTGAGCAAATGAAACTTTTCGCTGCTTTTGGAGAAATCAGCTGGCTGATGCCATTAGTGGGCATCGTTGAAGTCATTGGCGGATTATTATTTATTTTTCCAAAGACAAGAGCACTGGGAGCTATTGTTATTTTACCCGTGATGGTAGGAATTGTCACTCATGTTTTCACTATGGATAAATCTCCAATGGGAATGGGCATTGCCGGAGTAATGTTCCTGATCAATCTTTGGATGATTCTTGACAACAAGGAAAAATATAAACATTTAGTTTCATAAGGCTGCAGATAATAGGTTGCAGTTCTTATAGTGTTCAAATAAAATTTATTGTTTTTAATCAATTTTAAAAACATACTAAAAACTACAACCTATCATCTTACCTGCTTCCTATACAAAAGCACTAAAGCCTGTAATGGAGCGCCCTACAATCAATGAATTGATTTCTTTTGTTCCTTCATAAGAATAAATAGCTTCTGCATCAGCAACAAATCTGGCTACATCGTACTCCAGCAGAATTCCGTTGCCTCCCATCACCTCTCTTGCTCTGGAAACAATATCTCTTGTTCTTAGAGTACAGAAAACTTTAGCTAAAGAAGCATGTTCATCTTTTAAAATTCCTTCATCCTGCATTTCGGACAACCGGAACACCATAGTCTGCATCGCCGTAAGATTGGACAGCATTTCTACCAAATGCCCCTGAATCATCTGGAACGAAGCAATAGGTCTTCCAAACTGCTCTCTTTTTCGGGTATAATCCAAAGCGCTTTCATAAGCTCCGCGTGCACAGCCTGTGGCCATCCATGCCACTCCTGCTCTGGTCATTCTCAGTACTTTTCCTGTGTCTTTAAAAGAATTGGCATTCTGCAGACGGTTCTCTTCGGTTACAAGGCAGTCTTTTAAAGTAATCAATCCATTCTGGACAATCCTTAAAGCCATTTTCCCTTTGATCTTTTCTACAGAATATCCCGGATTATCTTTTTCTACAATAAACCCTTTCACTTCTCCACTATCCAGATCTCTTGCCCAAATAATTATTATATCAGCAAAAGTGGCATTACCAATCCATTTTTTCTGACCATTCAGAACCCAGCCTTCTGGTGTTTTTTTACAGGTTACTGTAAGTCCGCCAGCAGCACCAGAACCTACTTCCGGCTCGGTAAGCCCGAAAGCTCCTATTTTTTCAAATTTCTGCATCTGTGGAAGCCATTTCTGCTTCTGCTCTTCAGATCCGCATATATAGATAGAACCCATTGCCAGCCCGGATTGCACTCCAAAAAATGTAGCAATGGAAGCGTCCACTCTCGCCATTTCCATTGCAATGACTCCTTCCATCAGGAAAGGCATTCCCGGACACCCATAGCCTTCATAGGTAACTCCGCAGATATCAAGTTTCTGAAATTTCGGGATCAGTTCAAATGGGAATTCATCTCTGAGCCAGTAATGATTGACCAAAGGTTTTACTTCTTTTTCCATGAATGTTCTTACTTTAAGCTGAATTTCACGTTGTTCAGGAGTAAGGGTATGGTAGATATCATAAAAATCACCATCAATAGGAGGAAGTTCTTTCTTTTTCTTTTCCGGATCAAGCATTTTCATGAGCCCGGAAAGCTGTTTATCATCCAGTTTTGAGAAATTATGCATCAGTTTGGGTAGATCCACTTTTTGAGAAATGGCACTCAACTGATCAAAATCTATGGATGTGAATAGTCCTATTGCGTTTCTGATTTTGGAAAAGGTATTTGACATAGTGATCGTTTGTAGTTTTGGTTTGTAAAAGATAAGCAAAAATTGCTCCGAAAGCAAGCACCGGAACTGCACCTTGTTTTACAAAACACTTAATTTCAATCAATTAAAACAGAATATTCCGTTTACAAGCTTTTTACTTTTGATTTTCAAGCGTTACAAAAGATCCTGACTGAACTTTGACTCAAGGAAAACAACAAAAATCAACGCTATGAAAACGACTTACATTAAACTATCTCTATCCGCTGTTCTTTTATTAGGTATTTATTCATGTAAAAAGGGTGAAGTTTCTTCAGCAGACCTTGATGCTTACGCTACAACAGATTCTGCCTCTGCCATTGTTTCAGACAGCATCTCATCTGTTGCCGATATGAAGATAAAGGATAAACAGTTCATCAAGACAGCAGATGTCAGTATGGAAGTAAAAGATGTATATAATGCAACCATCGCTATTGAAAAATCGGTTCAGGAGCTTGGAGGGTTTGTCACCAATAGTAATCTTCAAAGTAATGTGGTTTCTGAAAACACCTATAACACATCCAATGAAGAAGCAATGCTTGTCAAAAAATATCAGTCGGAAAACAGAATGCAGGTACGTATTCCTACGGAAAAGCTTGGTGAACTATTGACAGCAATCAATACAAACAAGTTATTTCTTAATTCAAGATCCATTAATGCAGAGGATGTGACTGCCAACATCAAATATTCGGAACTGGAAGGAAAAAGAAACCAAAAAACATCTGACAATATCAGCAAACTGAAAACAAATAAAGATAAAGTAACTCTGGATGATGGGAATATGTCTGAAGGAAATCTTCAAAAGCTGGCGAGTATGAATATGACAGACGATCTGAAATACAGCACCATTGATATTTACATCAAAGAACCTCAGTTACGTATTGCTGAAATTGCTGTGACGAACACTACAAGCATTGATAATAAATATAAATACAATTTCATCTACGATGCAAAAGATGGTTTTGTGTATGGTTTTTATCTGATCCAGAGAATTATAATAGCCCTTATCAACGTCTGGCCTATTCTATTAATTGCAGCTACGCTGATCTATTTTCTAAGAAAAAGAAAAATTTCAAAACCTGAACGACCGAAGATTCAACAATAAAAAAAACTCTACTAACCAATTGGTTATCATCATAATTTTAGATTTTACAACCTCCTGTTTTCGGGAGGTTTTTATTTTTTTTGAAAAAAACTGTAACGATTGTAATGCCTTCTTTACCCACTGTTTAAAAGAACAGAAAATCAAAAAAATTAATAATATGAAAAATTTAGTAAAAATTGGATTCGCAGCTTTATTATCTGTAAGCACGATAACCACAAAAGCACAGAACACAAATAAAAATAATGAAAATAGCCTGCTTTGGGAAGTATCCGGAAACGGCCTTTCTAAACCCTCTTATATTACCGGGACTTTTCATATCTTATGCAGTAAAGATTTTGAAATAAAACCTAAGGTATTAAAAGCTCTTGAGAAATCTGACAACTTTGTTATGGAAATCAATTATACAGATCCTACTGAAATAATGTCATTACAAAAAATGTTTAAGACAGATAAGAAAATATCTGAGCAGCTTTCTCCTGAAGAAGCTAAGGAACTCAATACGATTCTCGCCAATTACGGAACAGATCTGAAAAGCATAGATTCTTCAAGTCCACAGGCGCTTTATGCACTGCTTTCCACCAAAGCAATCCCATGTTCTCAGAGCGAAGTAAAACTTTACGAAATGGAACTTCTTCAAAAGGCAATAAAAGATAAAAAGAATATTAAGGGTCTGGAAAAAGTAGAAGAGCAGATGAGAAGTATTAATGAAGCTTATGATCTGAAAAGCACCATCGCACAGCTTAAAATGGGTAATGAATATGAAATATTATTCAGACAGATGATTGAAGCCTTCAAAAATGAAAATGCACAGTCACTTTACAGTCTATTTAAGGATGAAAGGTTTATGAATGCTCAACAGGAAAAAGCAATGCTGACCAACAGAAATCAAAACTGGGTAAAGACAATGCCTGAAATGATGAAAAAGGAAAGTTCTTTCTTTGCGGTGGGCGGCTCTCATCTTATGGGGGAAAACGGCATTATTCCTCTTCTTCAGTCAAAAGGCTACACAGTAAAACCTGTGTCTAGTTTATAACACTAACCAAACCATGAAACTATTGTGAGTACTCCAACTGAAACTGCTTTTTTAAAGCTCATCAACCAGCACAAGGGCATTTTATACAAAGCTTCAAGGATCTACGCAGATTCTGTAGAAGACCGGGAAGACCTGCAGCAGGAAATTCTTATCCAGCTTTGGAAATCCTATCAGAATTTCAAAGGGAACAGCGAGTTTTCTACATGGATGTATCGGGTTGCCATCAATACTGCTATTACCTATTTAAAAAAGGAAAAACAGAGATCCGGTAATCATACAGATGCTCCTGCTCATTTTGAAGTTCAGCAGGAAGATTATAACCCTTCAAAGGACAGGCAGCTGGAAGTTTTCTACAGTGCCGTTCAGGAGCTGAATTCTTTAGAAAAAGCAGTCATATTTTATTTCATGGAAGGAATTTCACACAAAGAAATTGGAAATAATTTAGGACTCAGCGAAGGCAATGCCCGCGTAAAACTTAACAGAACAAAAGAAAAAATACAACAAATCATAAAAAAATCAGGTTATGAATTTTGATCAATTAAAAGAACAATGGAATAATGAAGACGGTAACGTCCATATTCCTGACAACATAGAACAATTAAAGGAAAGCAAACACCCTATAGAAAAGATTCAAAAGAGTATGAAAAAGGAATTTCCTGCGCAGGTTCTTTCTATCATGCTTATTGGCTTTTTCCCGCTGCTATTCCAATTTCCTTCTTCACAATATACCATTTATTATATATCCTATACTTTATTGGTGGTAGTCTCCTGTTATTATTTATTTGGGTTTTATCAATTTTACAAACAAGTTGAACTTTATACTGGAAACACAAGAAACAGCCTGTGGAAGATATATCACGAGCTCAGGTTAAACATGGAGAGATATCAATCTTTTGGTTTTTTGTTACTTCCCCATTTTCTAATAACCTTAGGTTTACTTGCATTTAATATGTTGGAGAAAAAGGGTGAATCGTTAGCTGATATTACTCATAAATATCAAATATCACTCATTTTATTAGTATTGGTAGGCGTTTTTTCTGTCGTAGTAAGCATTATCTTATGGACAAAGTATATTTACGGCCCCAGTGCCAGACAATTGGAAAAGATTCTGAATGAAATGGAAGAATAAACCATTCTTTATAAACACTAAAAATGAAGTCTCAGAGAATATCTGAGGCTTTGTTCTTTAAAAAATCATTATTTATCATCTTCAAATTTATCTGAGGTTTTATTTTTCCGTAAATTTGCACATCAGAAATAAATCATTATGGATTATGAGCTATTTTCATCCGATACATGATTTTCTGAGCGATAAAAATTCTGTAATATGCTATCAAAAATAAATCCAACACAAACTAACAGCTGGAAAGCGCTTGACGAACACTTCGGTGGAAATGACTTTGATCTTAGAACTCTTTTCCAGTATAATCCGAACCGTTTTAATGAGTTTTCCCTGCAAAAGGACAACTATTTGTTTGATTATTCTAAAAACTTAATTGATTCCAGAACGAAGGATCTTTTGTTACAATTGGCCGAAGAAAGCCAGCTAAAAGATGCTATTTCCAGAATGTTCTCCGGTGATAAAATCAATGAAACGGAAGGAAGAGCTGTTCTGCATACGGCATTAAGGGATTTTTCAGACCGTGAAATTCTTGTGGATGGAGAAAATATCAAACCACAGATCAAAAGAGTTCTTGATCATATGAAATCTTTTTCTGAGAAAATTATTTCAGGAGAACATAAAGGTTTCAGTGGAAGAGAGATCACGGATGTCGTAAATATTGGTATTGGAGGATCAGATTTGGGTCCTGTAATGGTTTGTTCGGCTTTAAAGCATTTCAAAACAAGATTAAACGTTCATTTTGTTTCCAATGTGGACGGAAATCATATCGCAGAAGTGGTGAAAAACTTAAATCCTGAAACCACTTTATTTATCATTGCTTCCAAAACCTTTACGACTCAGGAAACAATGACCAATGCAAATTCAGCAAAGGATTGGTTCCTGAAGGCCGGAAAGCAGGAAGACGTAGCAAAGCATTTTGTTGCTTTATCTACTAATATTGAAGAAGTTAAGAAGTTCGGAATTGCAGAAGAAAATATTTTTGAGTTCTGGGACTGGGTAGGCGGAAGATATTCTCTTTGGAGCGCTATTGGATTAAGCATCGTTCTTTCTGTAGGATATGACAACTTCGAGCAGCTTTTAAGAGGAGCTTTTGATACTGATCAACATTTCCAGACTGCTGATTTCTCTGAAAACGTTCCCGTATTAATGGGACTTCTGGGAATCTGGTATCGTAATTTCTATGCAGCAACCACTTATGCTATCTTGCCTTATTCTCAATATCTGGACAGATTTGCAGCTTATCTTCAGCAGGGAGATATGGAAAGTAACGGAAAATGTGTGGACAGAAACGGTGAATTTGTAGAATATGAAACAGGACCTATCATCTGGGGAGAGCCTGGAACAAATGGTCAGCATGCATTCTATCAATTGATCCACCAGGGAACAGAATTGATTCCTGCAGACTTTATTGCCTATACAAAGAGTCCGAACAAAGTTTCGGATCATCAGGATAAATTATTAGCTAACTTTTTCGCTCAGACTGAAGCACTTGCCTTCGGAAAACAGGAAGAAGAGGTTGAAGAAGAGCTTAGAAATTCAGGGAAATCTGATGAAGAAATAGACAGACTGATCAATTTCAAAGTCTTCCACGGAAATACACCTACTAACTCTATATTATTCAAAGAATTAACTCCTTTTTCATTAGGTCAGCTGATTGCTTTATATGAACACAAAATTTTTGTTCAGGGAGTAATCTGGAATATTTTCAGCTTTGACCAGTTTGGAGTGGAGTTAGGAAAAGTATTAGCCAACAAAATCCTTCCTGAGCTTGAGAACAATGAAGCAATAAGTACTCACGACAGCTCAACCAACGGATTGATCAATTACTATAAGGAAAACAAATAGTAAGTAAAAAGAAAGTAAAAGTAAATCTATAAAGTAAAAAAGTAAAAATGGCAGAAATTCTTGACGGACTTAAAGTATCCAAGGAAATTAAAGCAGAGATCAAGGTTGAAGTAGAAAAGATTCTCGCAAGCAAAAGAAGAGCACCCCATTTGGTAGCTATTCTTGTAGGAAATAATGGAGCAAGCAAAGCCTATGTAAACTCTAAAGTAAAAGACTGTGAGGAAGTAGGATTTCAATCCAGCTTAATCAAATTTCCTAGTACAGTTGCTGAATCTGAACTATTGGAAAAAATTGACGAGCTTAATAAATCTAAAGCAGTTGACGGATTTATCGTTCAGTTGCCTTTACCAGATCAGATTGATCAGGAAAAAATTATCAACGCAATTGATCCAAGAAAAGACGTGGATGGTTTCCACCCTGAAAACTTTGGAAAAATGGCTCTTGAAATGGATACTTTCTTACCGGCAACTCCTTTCGGTATTTTAACATTATTAGAAAGATATAATATTGAAACTAAAGGGAAAGACTGTGTAATTATCGGAAGAAGTAAAATTGTAGGAAGACCAATGAGTATCCTGATGGGTAGAAAAGATTTCCCTGGAAACTCTACAGTTACCCTTACACACTCCTATACAAAAGACATTGAAGAATATACAAGAAAAGCAGACATCGTAATTACCGCTTTGGGAGATCCTCATTTCTTAAAAGGAGATATGATCAAAGAAGGAGCTGTAATTGTTGACGTGGGTATTACAAGAGTAGATAATGACTCTCCAAAAGGATATTACCTTGCAGGTGATGTAGATTTTGACAGCTGTGCAGCTAAAGCAAGCTGGATTACTCCGGTACCTGGAGGAGTAGGCCCAATGACAAGAGCGATGTTGATGAAAAACACCATCATTGCTTACAAAACTTCGGTCTATAACGACTAATTTTAAAATGAATAAAGAAGAAGATATTTTATTAAAAGAAGGTAAAATGCTCCCTGTAATGGAGCATTTTTACACTTTACAGGGAGAAGGAGCACACACCGGAAAAGCCGCTTATTTTATCAGGCTGGGAGGTTGTGATGTAGGATGTCACTGGTGTGATGTAAAAGAAAGTTGGGATCCGGAACTCCATCCTCTGATGAATACAGTAGAAATTGCAGAAACAGCTGCAAAACATTGTAAAACAATTGTTCTGACGGGTGGTGAACCTCTAATGTGGAACTTGGATATATTGACTTCCAGATTGAAAGAGCTGGGATGTACAGTGCATATCGAAACTTCGGGAGCTTATCCTCTGAGCGGACAGCTGGACTGGATCACCCTTTCGCCAAAGAAAACAGGACTTCCTAAAGAAGAAATCTATCAGAAGGCCCATGAGCTTAAAGTTATCATTTTCAATCAGCATGACTTTACATTTGCACAGGAACAGGCAGCAAAAGTTTCTGAAAACTGCAAGCTTTATCTTCAGAGTGAATGGAGCAAAAGAGATGATATGTATCCTAAGATCACAGATTTCATCCTGGAACATCCGGAATGGCAGGCTTCAGTTCAGACTCACAAATATCTGAATATCCCGTAAAAAAGCTTAAATTAGCTGGGCTTATCCGCTATAATACCGATAGATGCAGAGAATTCGATACTCTAGATACCTGAAATC
Organism: Chryseobacterium sp. D764; assembly: GCF_019317325.1. Classification (NCBI taxonomy): domain Bacteria; kingdom Pseudomonadati; phylum Bacteroidota; class Flavobacteriia; order Flavobacteriales; family Weeksellaceae; genus Chryseobacterium; species Chryseobacterium sp. D764. The sequence goes on from NZ_CP079219.1 coordinate 3,001,592, forward strand.
GATCATTATGTTGCTTGACCTTATGGTTATTGCATCTATCTTCATATTCTTTTTTATAAGCAGAAACGAAAGTTTAAAATACAATAAAGAAACCTGGTATCAGAATATTTTTTCTCTGATTCTGTTGTTTTTGTTCTGGGTGCTTCTGAGCGGTAGGACAAAAATATACAACATTCCTAGAAACCTTACTTATACCTTGTTTCTTGAACGCCTTTTAATCCACTTCCTCTTTTTTATACTTGGCGTACTGCTTATAGGAAAGGTAAGTAACAATGTATTTTTCAATTCGGATATATACTGGCTCTCTCTTTATCTTTTTATTTTCATCTTCCTTGTAAAGTCTTTTATCTATTTTGCAATCAAGTACTTACGATCCCTTGGAGCCAATTACAGGAATGTGATGTTCTTAGGAGACAGCCACTCCACGGAGATCCTGAAAAATATTTTTACAGACCGTAAAGACTACGGATACAGAATATTTGAATATGAAAATTCTGATATCAATAGTAATGAGCTGGTTACTTTCTGGAAAAAGAACGGGATTCATACTCTGTTTTTATCAATGGAAAACTCTTATGATGAATGGATTCAGAATGAGATTTTCAAATTGGCAGAAGATAATAAGATTCATATTTCACTCATTCCGAGTATCACACAAAGTGATTTTTTCCTGTATGATCTGGGATATATACAAACCCAGCCGGTTCTTAATCAGGCAAGATATCCTTTAGATTATTATTCTAATTTTCTAATGAAAAGGACGTTTGATATTTTGTTTTCTGTTATTATACTGGTTTTTATCTGCTCGTGGGTATTCCCGATCATTGCCGTTTTAATCAAGGCTACTTCCAAAGGCCCGGTATTTTTCCTTCAGAAGAGATACGGTTTTCATGAAGAGGTATTCAATTGTCTTAAATTCAGAACAATGGTTGTAAATGATGAGTCCACAACCAAAACCACCTCAGTAAACGATTCAAGGATTACCAAAGTGGGTAAGTTTTTAAGAAAAACAAGTCTTGATGAGCTTCCGCAATTTATCAATGTACTGAAGGGGGAAATGTCTGTAGTAGGGCCGCGCCCTCATATGCTTTCCGTTGATAATTATTATAAACCAAAAATCGGAAGATACAGCTTAAGAAGTATGGTAAGCCCCGGCATCACAGGATTAGCACAGGTAAATGGATTACGCGGTGACTTCGGAGATGTGGAAGTAGAGATGAAAAAACGGGTTCTGGCCGATACTTTCTATGTAAGAAACTGGAGTTTTGTACTCGATCTTGTGATTACTTTAAAAACCGTTTTTCTGGTTATAGGGGGAGATAAAAATGCAAAATAAAGAACAGGACCAGTTCAATATCGAAATAATTTTAACACAAAACCAGGCTTTAGTCTTATTCTCGACTCTAGCCCAATTAAATAAAAAAGTCTAATTTAGCAGTATGTTAAAAAAGTTTTTCACAGCAGTAGGAGAATACATGATCCTCTTGGGGAAATCCCTGCAGAAACCTCAGAAAATGAAGGTTTTCTGGAAGCTGTTCATGAGAGAAATTAATGATTTGGGAGTAAATTCTTTCGGACTTGTCATCTTCACATCCATATTCGTTGGAGCTGTAGTGGCTATTCAGATGTTCAACAACTTTGATGCTTCTTCTTTTCCTATTCCACCTTCATTTGTAGGATATGCTACAAAAGCAGTTTTGGTTCTGGAATTTGCACCTACCATTATCAGTTTGATTCTGGCAGGAAAAGTAGGCTCATACATTGCTTCCAGTATTGGAACAATGAGGGTTTCCGAGCAGATTGATGCATTAGATATTATGGGAGTAAACTCACCCAATTTTCTGATACTACCTAAAATTATCGCCTGTATGATTTTTAATCCCCTTCTTATTGCTATCAGTATCGTATTTGGTATTGGAGGAGGCTATATAGCCGGGATTTTAACAGGAAACTGGACGGAAAACGACTATATTGTTGGGATTCAGATGTATATGCCGAATTTATTTATTTACTATGCATTTAGCAAGACTATCGTTTTTGCGTTTATCATTGCTACTGTACCGTCTTATTTCGGATACAATGTAAAAGGAGGATCGCTGGAAGTAGGTAGAGCCAGTACACAGGCTGTAGTATGGACAATGGTATTTATTATCATTTCCGAATTAATTTTAACCCAATTAATATTAAGCTGATGATTGAGGTAAAAGATCTTAAGAAAAGTTTTGATGATGTTGAAGTACTTAAGGGAATTTCAACTTCATTTGATAAAGGAAAAGTAAACTTAATCATTGGGCAGAGTGGCTCCGGAAAAACCGTTTTTTTAAAGAGTTTATTGAATGTTTATATGCCCTCTTCAGGAGAAATCTTATTCGACGGCAGAAATGTAAATACCATGAACAGGGAAGAAAAACAGCATCTTCGTTCAGAAATCGGAACCGTATTCCAGGGAAGTGCATTATTTGATTCCTTAACTGTGGAAGAGAATATCATGTTTCCTCTTGATATGTTTACCAATCTTACCTACAGAGAAAAAAAGAAAAGGGTTTTCGAAGTAATAGGACGAGTACATCTTGACAAAGCGGAAAGAAAGTATCCTTCTGAGATCTCAGGAGGAATGCAGAAAAGGGTAGCGATCGCCAGAGCTATTGTCAACAATCCGAAGTATCTATTCTGTGATGAACCCAATTCCGGGCTGGATCCTTATACTTCTAAGATAATTGATGATCTCCTTTACGAGATCACCAAAGAATATAATACGACCACCATCATCAATACTCACGATATGAACTCTGTAATGACGATTGGCGAGAAAATTGTATACCTAAGACTTGGAATCAAAGAATGGGAAGGGAATAAAGACATCCTGATTACCGCAGGCAATAAAAATCTGATTGATTTCGTTTATTCTTCAGAACTGTTTAAAGAGCTGAGAGAATATTTACTTGAGAATAATAAAACGATTGAAACTACAACTACAAAAATAGACGATAATGAAAAAGGTACTTAGTATAGCGTTAATAGGATTTTCAATGTGGGCTTCTGCACAGATTTCACTGGCAGGTAAGGCTAACTTAATCTTTCCTACCGGATCTCCTTCCTGGTCTAATATTAAAGGAACAGTGAATGATGCCATTGACGGAACAGGTAAAAACAATGTAGGTTTCAATGTAGGACTTTCATTAAAAGTGGGTCTTCCTACTTCATTGTTTGTGATGCCCGAAATCTATTATACTCATTTCAAAAATGAGTTTACTACAGAGAACACTACTTTTGATGTTAAAAGCAACCGTATAGATGTTCCGGTTCTTTTAGGATATAACCTTTTGGGGAATATGCTAGGTGTTTTTGTAGGTCCTGTTGGAAGTTTTAACTTAAATAAAGACAATACTTACAACGATTTCAAAGAAAATGCTAAAAATGATTTTACCGTTGGCTACCAGTTTGGGGCACAGCTAGAAATCAAGAAGCTCATTGTAAATGCAAGATATGAAGGCGCTTTCAGTAAAGATGAAAGAAACTTTATCAACAGAGTTTCCGGTTCGGAAATCAGATATGATAACAGACCTAACCTGTTTATGGTAGGTTTAGGATATAAATTCTAATCAGATATCGAAATAACAACTTAAAACCCTCAAATTAAATTTGAGGGTTTTTATTTTGGTCTTCAAGCTCAGCCTGGCGTTTTGCAATATCTGCAGCCTGTTTTTCAAGCTCTTCTTTGTCTTTCTGCAGTTGTTTGAATTCTTTTTTCTTCTGGTCTGCTTTTATAGCGCTTCCTTTACTTAGATAACCTACCATTCCTCCAATGATAAGTCCTATTCCTACTCCTGCCATTATTCCCATAATGTGAGAAATTTTTATTTGTTCTACGGCAAAATCAGTCGTTAAATAGAAAAGTAATGCAGAAACAGCCAAAAGTATAAGTCCGGTAATTGATAAACTCTTCATAATATTGTGTTTAGGTGGTTTAAATAAAAAAGCCTTACCAAATTTACTAAAAATTTAATAAGGCCTTATTCAAGATTAAAATTCTAATTATATTTTTCCTCCCGCAGCCTTATAATATTCCAAAGCTTTTGGAAGATCCTTATTGATATCTGAAATTCTTGTTTCCGGATTTGGGTGGGTAGATAAGAATTCTGGTTGTCTTGCTCCTGTAGATGCCGCTTCCATTCTGTTCCAGAAAGGGATTGCCGCTCTTGGATCATATCCTGCCATAGACATCAGATAAAGCCCCATTTCATCAGCTTCTGACTCCTGACCTCTTCCGTATTTCAATAATGCCACCTGTGAACCGATAGGATATACCTTCTGGAAAACACTGGCCCATTGTGAATTTGAGATTGTTCCTCCCAGGATAGCCCCTCCGTACTGGGCTACCATTGCCTGGGAAATTCTTTCGTTTCCGTGGCCTGCCAGTGCGTGGGAAACCTCATGTCCCAGTACTACTGCAAGTCCGTTATCATCTTTTGTAACCGGTAATATTCCGGTATAGACAGCTACTTTACCACCTGGCATACACCAGGCATTCAGTTCACTGCTTTGCAGAAGATTAAATTCCCAGCTGTAGCTCGCAAGATCTGCTGATCTTCCTATGCTCTGATAATATCTTTCTGCAGCGCTTTTAATTCTGTTTCCTACATTTACCACTCTCTTTGCATCTGCCGTACCGGTAATCACCTTACCCTTAGACAATGTCGTCTTATATTCCTGTGAAGACATTGTTAAAATTTCCGAGTTGTTGGCCAGCTGTAAAGACGATCTTCCAGTAATCGGGTTTGTAGTACAGGCAACAGCCGACAGAGCAATAGCTCCCATTCCTAATAGATGTGTAACTTTCATAGTTTGAGTGTTAATAATTCAACCTTAACAATTTTTATTCCAAAATATTTCAGAAAGAATATATTTGCATACATTTTGCTGTTTAAATTTAATAATTATCTCATTATGAAAAAGTATATTTCTTTACTGATGATTTTTGGATTCCTGTTCTTATTTCAGAGCTGTGCATCACAAGGCTCATTAGACTCAAAAACAGTGGATACTTTAGTAAGTTCTCAGGAGTTTACTTTCCATGCAGAAAGAGCCAATCCTACGAATTATGACGTTATTAATGTCATGAACTCAATGCCTAATGCTACTGCCACAAGAATACTGAACCTGAACGGAGATTATACCATTGATGTCAGTAAAAATACACTGGAAGTAGTGTTGCCATATTTCGGAAGATTATTCAATCCAACCTATGGAAACACTAGTGAAAATGGCTATAGATTTACTTCTAAAGATTTCACAGTCAATAAAATTCAGAATAAAAAAGGAAAATGGACTTTAAAATTCAAGCCTAATGATGTAAGGAATGTGGAGGAAGTGAATATTGAAATTTTTAAAAACGGTAAAGCTTTCGTTTCTATGAGAAGTAACGACAGACAGCCGATTTCCTATGACGGATATGTTTCAAAAACTGAGGTAAAACAGGAAAAAGAGAAACCTTAATCCCTGTTTTCGTTCGATAAAAATTTTTCAACAAATAATTTTGCTTCAGTACTTGGATTGGAAACCATCGCTGAAGCATTTTTTTTGTGCATATGATAAGCTTCTTCTACCGCATCACTCTTTTTCATCAGGGATAAAATATATTCCTGAACCCAATATTCAAAGCGTTTCTCTGCCTGTTGAACACGGATTTCTTCAAAACGTCCGCTTTTCTTCTTCAGATCAATAAATTCAGAGATTGTATCATAAACTTCCTGTAATCCTTGGTTATGAAGAGCAGAGCCTAATAAAACCGGAATTTTCCAGCCTTTTTCTTTAGGAGGGATAAAGTCTAAAGCTCTTTTTAATTCCAGCCTTGTATTTTTTGCTTTCTGGAGATTGTCCTGATCTACTTTATTGATGAAAATAAGGTCTACCATTTCCATGATACCGCGTTTTATTCCCTGAAGTTCGTCTCCACCTCCAATGATTTTAAGGAATAAAAAAACATCAGTAATATCAGCAACAAGGACTTCTGACTGCCCTACACCCACTGTTTCTATTAAAATATAATCGTATCCTGCTGCTTCACAGATCATCATCGTTTCAAAAGTAGTATTGGCTACTCCGCCCAGAAAACCTGAGCTTGGGGAAGGACGTATGAACGCATTTTCTTCTTTTGCAAGTTCTTCCATCCTGGTTTTATCCCCTAAAATACTTCCTTTGTTGATCGCAGAACTGGGATCAATCGCCAAAACAGCCACTTTTTTACCCTGTGCAATAACCAAGCGGCCGAAGTTTTCTATAAAGGTGGATTTTCCGGCTCCGGGAACGCCTGTTACTCCTACTCTCACAGAGTTTCCGGTAAAAGGCATAATCTTCTTCAGAAGATCTTCTGTCTGTACCCTGTGCTCTGCTTTTTTACTTTCAACCAATGTAATAGCTTTTGCAATCAGGCGTTTGTTTCCTGACTGTATTCCTTCTATTAGCTCTTCTGTAGAAAATTTCATTGATTCAAAATTAATAATTAAAATGGGAATGATCAATAGCCGGCTCATAATGATGAGACAAAAGATTTAAAAATTGTCTTCATTCTGGATTATCGATTCTTCATGAATTCAATTTTTATTTCTTCTAAATTAAAACTAGAACGCCCTGTATCAAAGGCTTAAGGAATTTATTACATTTGTTATATCTCAAAAAAAAGAAACATGAAAAAACTCATCGCTGCGGCTTCGTTTACTGCTATTTTGCTGGTTTCCTGTACGCCAAAAGCTGCTACATCCACTGCTACTGCAGGAACTTCAACATCTACTGCGGAGCAGATTGCCCAAGGAAAAACCATTTTTGAAAACTCTTGTGGAAGATGTCATAAGTTACCTGATCCTGCTTCACACAATCCTGTACAATGGGTAGGAATCATGAATTCTATGGCTCCAAAGGCAAAACTAACGGATGAACAGCACCAATGGGTTTATGATTATATTGTTTCTGCGAAGAAGTAATCATCAAACAAAAATAGGATATGAAAAAATTCATCTTAACAGGTATCGCAGCATCAGCATTTCTGGTATCCTGCGGACCAAAAAGTGTGGCTGTAACAGGGCCGAAGTATACCTCATCTGAGCAGTTGACCCAAGGAAAAACCATTTTTGAAAATTCCTGTACAAAATGTCATAAGCTGCCAGAACCTACCAAGCATGACGACAAGGGATGGATCAACACTTTAAGCAGAATGGCTCCAAAGGCTAAACTGACTGATGACCAGCATCAAATGGTGTATGACTATCTGATCTCTGTAAACAAAAAATAAGACTGCCTCAAAATTGTCATTCTGAACGAAATGGAATGGAGTAAAGAATCTCTTATTATGATTACTAACAAGATTCTTCCTTCGTCAGAATGACAAAAGTCAAAAACAGATTATTCCGTCTTTTTTATAGTTCTTGTTCTGGTTACCTTTCCTTTAACCAGTTTTTCCCGGTCTTCAAGTATTTCAAGCGCAGCCCTGTTGTAAGCAAATTTTTTAGCTTCTTTCAGCGTTCCTAGAGCCTGTTTATACTCAAAGTTTCTTTCATGCAGAAGAGACAGACAGTTCAGGATTTCCGATTTATCAATTCCTTTGAGCTCTAAGGCAAATGCTATCAATTTTTCTGCTTCTTTATAATCTTCATTATTCAAAAGACATTCAATATAATATTTGGGAGTATTGACATTACCAATGTTACTCTGCATGGCTTCATCAAAGTACTTCTTTGCCGTTTCATAATCCTTCAGTTCTTCGGAATATACTCTTCCCATCAGACAAAGGCTGTCTGCATCTTCAGGTTCATAAGACAGAGCATAGTTCAGAGCATCCATACATTCGGAAAGATTGAATGGAAAATAATCTAATGCTTCAAAATAATATTTACTTTTAGTTAAGGTCATTTTTGTAGTTTTTGAGTTCATTTTTCAAGGCATTCCTTTGTTTTTTGAATGTCCTGTCTTCGTAATTCTTTTTAAAATCTGTTCCTGAAAATGTGCGAACCGGATTTCCACGTTCTATCTGCATCTGAAGAGACCAGGTGTCTTTCAGTTTTCTTTCCAGCTGTTGTATATAAACTGCCATTACCTTTTCTTTTAATCTGATAACGGATAGTTTTTTATTTTCCAGCTGTGAACGGGAATCCTGCACAAAAACAGTTTCGTTAGTAGGAATATAAGTGGCACGAACGGCAGTATTTACTTTGTTTACATTTTGTCCTCCACTCCCTTGGCTTCTCGCGGTCTGAAACCGGATATCTTTTTCATTGAAATCAATCATTTTTACATCTTCCAGTTCAAAAATTCCGATAAACCAATTGCTTCTTTTATGCAGTTTTCTGAAAGTACTTTTTCCTATCCAGCAAACGCTTCCCAGCCAGTTTTTTAAAAACAGGTTTACCTCTTTTCCTTTTAAAAGCAGGGTTACTGATTTTAATGTCAGGTTTTCATCACCGTTTTCACGATGAATGATTTCGTAATCTATTGTATTTTGTTTTGCCTCTTCAATAAAGGTCTTCAGGACCTTGGCTGCTACCCATTGGCATTCTAAAGGCCCTCTTCCTGAAGTGATCTGTATTAATTTTTCCATTTTATGTTGGCATTTTGCTTAATAAAGGGTGTCCAACAGGATCTATTCCCTTTTGTAATAAATCTTTTGCAGCCATTACTGCCCAGCATTTGTCGCTGGAGTGAATATTTCTGTAAAATGAAAGTAAAATATCAGGTTTCACAACGGTAAAACCATTGGCTTCGATGGTTTCAAGATCATCTCTTTCGAAGAAATCAATGGTAATTCTGTGAAACTTATCATTTTCCAATTCTACCGTTTTCTCATACCTGCGAAAATTTTCTTCACTCGGCAGATGATCATATCGGGTCCAGACTTTCTGAAATCCTTCCTGCTGAAGAATGATAACGACTTCTGCGACATTTTCTTTCTTTACAAAAACATCAATATCCTTGTGGTCGTGAGCATGCTTGTATTCCGTATGTCCTTTTTCTGACATAAAATGCCATGCCCAGCCACCTGAGATAATGATTTTATCTTTTAATATATTCAAAATTTCGAGTCCCCACCGGATTCTGAACTCCGGCCAGACTTCACCGTATCTTTTTATGTTATGTGGTGCTCCCATTTCTTTGTTTTTAAGTTAAAAGCTGAAGGTTTATAGCTGACAATTCAGTATTTTCAACTGACAACTATAAACAATCAACCAAATTATCTGTCCATTCTCACAATTCTCGGCTGGAATGTTCCCAGGATGTCTACCAGTTCACTCTGTGCATTCATTACTTCATTGATGTCTTTGTAGGCCATTGGTGCTTCTTCTGCGTTTCCGCCCATCAGTGTGACATTTTTAAGCTTTAATTCTTTTTTAATATCATGCTGAGTGAAAAGGCTTCTGCATTCTCCCCTTGAATGGGCTCTTCCCGCTCCATGAGATGCTGAGTTCAGGGATTCCGGATTTCCTTTTCCGCGAACGATAAATCCTTTCGCTGTCATGGATCCTGGAATCATTCCAAGCTCATTTTCATTGGCAGGTGTTGCTCCTTTGCGGTGAACAATCACTTCTTTGCCGTTATGGATTTCTTTCCATGCAAAGTTGTGATGATTTTCAATTCTGGCTTTTACTCTTCCACCGACTGCTTTTACCAGCCTTCTGTGAATATCATCATGACAGGCCGAAGCATAATCTCCGGCAAGATTCATGGCCGTCCAGTATTCCAGTCCCAGGTGTGTACTCAGATCCAGCCAGGCGAAGTTTTGCGCTTCTTTTGGTAATGGACACTGTTCTGCAGCCACTCTTGAGTAATATTGGGCAATCTCTGCTCCGAGACCTCTTGAGCCACTGTGAGAAAGGATTCCCAGGTATTTTCCTTTTGGAAGGCCAATCTGCTCGTCTTCTTCACTGATTTCTACTTCTCCGAATTCTACAAAATGATTTCCTCCGCCTGAGGATCCCATCTGTTTGATTGCTTTTCCCTTTAGTCTTCTTAAGATAGGGATCATATCGAATGTATCTCTTTCAAAAATCTCATGATCTATGTGAGATTTGTGCGTTTCATACATTCCGAATTTTGTATGTTCTGCAAGAGCTTTTTCATATTTATCTCTTGCTCCTTCAAGATATGAAATGGGTGTATCCAGAATACTGAGGCTCATTCTGCAGCCTATATCCATTCCTACTCCGTAAGGAATTACTGCATTTTCCACTGCCAGAACTCCTCCTATTGGAAGTCCGTACCCACTGTGGGCATCAGGCATTAATGCTCCCTGAGTAGAAATAGGCAGTTTCAAAGCAGTGTACAACTGATTTTTTGCCTCTTCTGAGATATTGTTACCAAAAATATGAAATGAAGCACGCTGTGAATTCAACATTCTTTTTTCAGTTTTTTTGGATGAAAGCAGGGTTTCTGCGATTTGTCCGAAAGTGAGATCTTTTTCAAATTCTTCCGGATTCAGCAGGATTTCTTTTAAAAGAGATTTTACATGGTGAATATTTTTTGTTGCAAAATTTCTTTTCATAACTTCCAATGCTACGTTTACGCTTTGGTTATTTGGATAGCCCAGTTTTAATATATCTTTTCCTTTTAGTTTTAAATTTCCCATTGTTTTTGTTTTAAATAACAGTTGGACTCATAAGTCCTGTAAGCTTTCTGCAATCTCTGTTGCAGACATAGTGCAGGTAATATATTTCCTGCTTTTGATAAGTGGAATATCTTCTCTTTTTCTTCTCCATGGATATGACCTGCCATAAATTTTTTTATGTATAATTCCTACAATTTTATGCTGTCCCAAATAATCTTCCAGCTCTGCACATTCTTTTTCCAATTCAAAGTCTACAGGTTTATAGTGGGTAATCATATTGGGTCTTATACGCAGGATAAATCTCCAGGGTTCAGTAAATTCGTAGTAAGGCACATAAGTCTTCCGGGCAGGACAATATTCTTCCTGTTTCAGAAAATACTGTCTTTCCCTTGGAGTAAGTCCCAGCTTTGGGTCATTCCAGGAATATGAAGAGATATGTTCGAGTTTCTGTACTCTTTCTACATATATTCTTCGCCCAAATTTTCTTTTCTTTTTTAAAAACTGTCGGCTTTCTGAATACATGTATGTATTAATCTTCTTCAATATTCCTTCAAAGAATTCTCCGTCTTTGGATCTTAATACATCTTCCCTTACCGCAAAGAATCTTACAAATCCTCTTTGATAAGGTTTATCCAAAGGAATCCATGGGGTATTTCGTCTGATATCCCAAAGTTCATCACTACGTTGATATTTTTTTCTTATCTGCTTTTCTACATCTTTTCTAATTGTTCTTTTCCTGCTTCTCATGCTTCTCAGACGGAAAAACAGAAGGTTATCATTTTCCATTAATTCTCGCTCAACTAAACAGTTAGTTGACTTAATATTTATCATTTTTAACGGGAAAAGAAATAGATTCTTCCTCCGTCAGAATGACAAGATGAATGTTATGAACTGATGAGAAAGTTCTGCATATTGAGATTCCTTCTCCTCGTTCGAAATGACACTAAAAAAGATTTCGGGTAAACCTGGGAGTTTGAAATATTGCGCAATAAAAAACCCGAAATCTCTACGACTTCGGGTTTTGATATTGTATTGTACTATTATTCTAAGAATGTACCAAACCGCGAAGCCTTACCACCATAAGTGGCAATCCAACTGTAGAATTCTGTTTTGTTTTGAACATTGCTTCGTCGCTTTTTAATTGGTTAAACTTGATTTTCAGGTGCAAATATATAAATTTTTCTGAGAATCAAAATATTTTTTTCACCTAAGGTGAATAATACTGAGAAAAATGGCGTCAATAACCTTTGTCATTCTCTTTGTATCTAGGGTTTCCAGAGTATCAGTGGGTTCGTGATAATTTTTATTTCTGAAAAAAGATGAATCAGTGATCATGAGTGCGGGAAAATCAAAATTCCAATAATTGAGATGATCGGAAAAGTCTATTCCTGCTACAAATTTTGGAGCTGAGAAGGTTTCTGTTTTTATCTGCTCTGAACCTTTAAAATTGCTAATAAAGTTTTTTACAAACGGACCTGCCCCACTGAACTTTTTAGCTAAAGTAATAAAGTCTCCTTTATCACCGTAAAACCATGAAAGTATCCCTAAAGGAAAGCTCTGTGATCCCTTTTCATCTCTGAAATATCCAATCATTTCTACACTGGCCATCCCATAGACATCGATCTTGTTGTCTTTTAAATATTTTGCATGAACATAGCTTCCCATGTTTTCAGTTCTGAAATAAGGGGGTTCTTCCAATGTGTAGGCTACAAGATCTACTCTGTACTTCAGCTTTTGTCCTTTAAGCATTCTTGCCAACTCCAAAAGAGCTGTAACTCCGGTTGCATTATCATCTGCACCCTGCTGGTCTCCACAAACATCGTAATGAGCTCCTATAATGATTCGTTTCTTGTTTTCAGTTCCAAAAGAAGAGATGACATTCTTATATATTTTTCCATCCACTTTATATTCCTGATAGGCGGTACTGTCACCATAGACATTAAAAGTCTGATGAATATAGTCTGCAACCGCATTCAGCTGGTCTATATTTTTATGGTTTCTAAACTGTGGCGTTTGGGTAAGTACCGTCAAATGCTTTTTAACCAAGGAAGTATCTGCAATGATCTTCGAGCTTTGTATGGATACATTTTTCTTCCCTGAAGCTAACAGGACAACGCCAGCGAGAAGAAATAAGCCTACGAGAAGAAACAGTTTTTTCCTCGTAGGCTTTATTATATTTTTCAGATTCATAGGTTGCGTTTTAATTTCAACTTGAAATTAAAGCTTTTCTGTTTATTTTTCTAAAAATCTTTCTAAGATTTCCACTGCACATTTCGGAAGGTTGGTTCCAGGTCCGAAAATAAAATCTGCACCGTTGGCATAAAGGAATTCATAGTCCTGCTGAGGAATTACACCTCCTACAACGATGGTGATATCATCTGCACCTAATTTAGATAATTCTTCCACTACCTGCGGAACTAATGTTTTGTGTCCGGCAGCCAATGATGATACTCCTAAAATGTGAATATCATTTTCCACAGCCTGTTTAGCCACTTCTTCCGGTGTCTGAAACAACGGAGCTACATCCACATCAAATCCCATATCGGCAAATGCTGTGGCTACTACTTTTGCTCCTCTGTCATGACCGTCCTGTCCCATTTTGGCAACCATAAGCCTTGGACGTCGTCCTTCTTCTTCTTCAAATTTCTGAGTCAGATGAAGGGCTTTTTCAAAGTATTCGTTTTTACCGGCATTCATTGCGTATACACCAGAGATTGTTTTAATATTTGCTTTATATCTTCCAAAGGTTTCTTCCATGGCATCGCTCATTTCGCCAAGAGTAACTCTTCTTCTTGCGGCTTCGATACATAATGCCAGAAGGTTTCCTTTTCCTGTTTTTGCGCTTTCACGGATTTCATTCAGGATCTGTTCTACAGCGTCAGTATTTCGTTCTGCTTTAATGGTATTCAGCCTTTCGATCTGCTTTCTGCGAACTTCTGTATTATCAATGTCTAAGATTTCTATCTGATCCTGTTTTAATGAGGATTTGAATGAATTCACTCCAATAATGAACTCTTCCCCGCTATCGATCTTCGCTTGTTTTTTGGCTGCAGCTTCTTCAATTCTCATTTTGGGGATTCCGGCTTCGATAGCTTTGGTCATTCCTCCTTCCTGCTCTACCTCATCGATGTACCTCATTGCTTCTTCGATCATTTGCTGAGTAAGGCTTTCCACCAGGTTACTTCCTCCCATCGGATCTACCACATCACATATTCCGCTTTCCTGCTGAAGAATGATTTGTGTATTTCTTGCAATTTTTGCTGAATAATCTGTAGGAAGAGCAATGGCTTCGTCCAGTGCATTGGTGTGGAGAGACTGTGTTCCTCCTAAAGCTGAAGACAAAGCTTCAATGGCTGTTCTTGTAATATTATTGAATGGTTCCTGCTCTGTCAGAGACCATCCGGACGTCTGAGAGTGGGTTCTTAATGCAAGAGATTTTGGGTTCTGAGGATTAAACTGTTTTAAAAGGGTTGCCCAGATATATCTTGCAGCACGCATTTTAGCAATTTCCATGAAATGATTCATGCCGATTGCCCAGAAGAAAGATAGTCTTGGAGCAAAATCGTCTACATTCATTCCTGCTTTTATTCCTGTTCTTACATATTCAAGACCATCGGCCAGCGTATACGCCATTTCAAGTACCGGTGTGGCACCCGCTTCCTGCATATGGTATCCGGAAATAGAAATGGAGTTGAATTTTGGAATATTTTGCGAAGTATATTCAAAAATATCTGCGATGATCTTCATGGAAGGTGCCGGCGGATAGATGTAGGTATTTCTTACCATGAACTCCTTCAGAATATCATTTTGAATGGTTCCTGAAAGCAGTTCCTGTTTTACTCCCTGCTCTTCTGCTGCTACAATATAGAAAGACAAAATAGGAAGTACCGCCCCATTCATGGTCATGGATACTGAAATCTGGTCCAGTGGGATTTCATTGAAAAGGATTTTCATGTCTTCCACAGAGTCAATGGCAACTCCTGCTTTTCCTACGTCACCCACCACTCTTGAGTGATCAGAATCATATCCTCGGTGTGTTGCCAAGTCAAATGCCACTGAAAGTCCTTTCTGACCTGCGGCAAGATTTCTTCTGTAAAAAGCGTTGGATTCTTCGGCAGTAGAGAACCCTGCATATTGACGAACCGTCCAAGGTTTCTGTACATACATCGTAGAATACGGTCCTCTCAGATAAGGAGCAATTCCTGGAGAAGTCTGCGTTAATGATTCATCTTTTACATCTTTTTTCTCATAGGAAGATTTGAGTTCAAGCCCGTCTTTTTCAAAATTGTAAATCTCTCTTTCCTGAGGTAATACATTAAAATCCGGTTTTTTCACAGAAATTGTCTTTCGCATTCCAATTATTTTTGTCTCCGTAAAGTTAATTTTTTTGAACGAAACATGAAACTTCTGTTAACGTTCTGTTTTACTTAAATTTAGCAAAAGAAAAAGGCCGGACAAATGCCCGGCCTTTCTTATTGTTATATCGTCTGCTTATTTTTTGATAAGCTTCGTATTGTAAGTGTTTTTGTCATCTTTTATCGTGATCACATACATTCCTTTGATTAATGAAGCAACATTAATTCTTTGTCCATCAATCTGACCTTCCTGAGCTAATCTTCCGTCAGCAGTATAGATTTTGTAATCTGCCTTACCTTTAAGGTTTTTCACTTCTATGAAAGTATCTGCAGGGTTCGGGTAAATTGAAATTTCAGTTGATTTTACATCTTTTGTTTCATTTACAGCAAGGGTTTCTGAAATTTTCACAGAGAAATCCTTGAATGAACCTTGTGAAATAACGCCTCCTCCCTGTACAGGAACTGACGGGCTACCGCACGGCCCTGTAGCAGCATTAAAGAAAGTATTTGCTACTCTCATTCTTAGGAGTTTGTCTCCAGCATAGGCAGTAGCAGGAACAGTAAATACCATAGTTCCTGTATATTGTCCATTTGCAGGAGGAACAGTAGTCTTAGTCCCTATTTTCTCTGAAGCTTCAAAAACTCCATTTCTGTTAAAGTCAATCCAAACTTCCATTTTGTCATTGTAACCTGCTGTGTTACCAACATTGAAATAAGATAGTGTATATTGTGTTCCTTTAACTAAATTAACTTGTTTAGTTACATCTTCAGTAAAATCCTGATATGTACTGAAAATAGTTTTATATGTTAATTGAGAATAAGCCAGGTTAGCTAAGTTTAATTGAGCTAAACCACTGTTAAAGCTAAAGCTTGCAAAGCTATTTCCACCGGTTGTCATTAAACAATAGTCTGAACCAGTTCTTAACCCTTTTGTTTTGAATGCATAAGTAGAAGAGAATGTTCCTGGAACAGTGTTCACTACTGCAGCCACCTGAAACTCATAGTTAGTCTCATCTTCAAGAGAGTTCAACAATACAAAATTAGTAGTGCTGGTAGCATTTGTCCAGTTAGTCTCTCCCAATTTTCTATATTTAACAGCATAGGTAGCACCTGGAACACTATTCCATCCAATCGTAGCGGATGTTTTCAAAATTCCTGAAGCTATTGAACCTACCCCTGTTGGAGCATCTGTAGTTGAAGTAGGAGCAGTTCCCACTATAACCTTAGGAGACACCGCATAGAATACATTTCCAATGGCAGAAATTCTCAATTTAATAGGACCTGTTAAACCGGAAGGCATTTGAGCCGTATAGCTTCCCGTATTAGGGGTAGACGCAACAAGTTCCGTCCATGCTGATCCGTTAACAAGATCTGTTGTATATTCAATTTTTACATTAGCTGCATTATAAGGTGCCACATTGGTATTCGCTACATCCCATGAAATTGTATTAGTTGCATTATTGTATAATGTAGTATTATCAATAAGACCATTAAATTTGAAAGGCCCGTCATTGGTAACAGTTACCGTAGTTTCAGCAGATACCAGCATAGGTTTAGCAGCATTCTCATCTCTAACAGTGACTGCATATTTAAGTACTCTTGGAATATAAGAAACAGTTTCCCATTTAGTTTTATCAGTTAAAGATCCTCCCATTACTACAGGAAGACTTGGGAAGTATCTTCTTCCACTTGCTGTACCAAAATAAGATCTTGTTAAAGCTCCCTGAGCATTATACCCCCAACCGCTGTCTCCTGAGATAGAGTTGTAAGAATCCACACTATCATACTGTTCCCATGTATATTTAATAGGATCAGTATCTGTAGCTGAAGCATCCAAATAATATGCTGTTCCTTTTGGAATACTGTAAGCAGGAAGAGCTGAAATTACCGGAGCGGTATTTGTTGTAATATTTTCTGATGTTCCACATCCAGGTTTGCTGTCTAAACTATTAAGAACCTGATTAATAGAAGAATAATGGAAATAAGCGTCTGTAAAATCCTGAACATTATCTCCTGTGATTCCTGCATATCCCATTATGGTAGTTCCCCCACCTGGTTCTATGTTTACCCCTGAACCTTCTGAAACATGCGAGAATGTATGGTTACCTCCCAGCTGATGTCCCATTTCATGAGCAACATAATCTATATCGAAAGAATCTCCTACCGGGTTTGTATTCTGTGTAAATGCAGATCCTTTTGCTAATGAAGTAGCTGTTGCAGGATCAACACATGTAGATCCGATAGATCCAGCATTTCCATTACCTCCTGAGGCATTGAAAACGTGTCCCATATCGTAATTAGCATTTCCAACCAGGCTTGTTAAAGTTTGCTGAAGATTTAGATTTAAATTTCCAGTATAAGGGTCTGTTGTGGAATCAGTGAAAATAATATTCGGAAGATCCTGAATAATAAGCTTAATTGCAAAATCTTTCTGGAAAATACCGTTTACACGGGTCATCGTAGCATTCATCTGAGTAACCGTATTGGCTGTTCCTCCAGACGGATCAAATTTCTTTGTATATTCTCCTGTAGTAGAAAGAGCTAATCTATACGTCCTGTATTTTGTACTTGCCGGTCTGTTTGTAATTCCTAGATTAGAAAGATTTTTTTTTCCGAAAGCTTCTAAAGACTTTATATCTTTTAAGCTTTTCTCTTCTGTAGTACATTCAAAGCCATGATCAGCATCTGTTCTTTTCGTTTTATAAAAAACTCCATACACCTGCTTGTCTGTAGTAATAGGTTCTATAAACTGGAATTTCCCGTCTTTTATAATCATTGACTGCATTTCAGTAGGTGCAGTACTGAATCTTACATATTTACCCGGATCATCAACCCCTACTCCTATATAAGATCCTAATTGATATCTGTCTGCCATAGATTTTTCCATAACAGGATCACTATATACCGCAAACTTTTCAATCTTTCCTTCCGCTGTAGGAAGAGATACAATAACAGCCTGAGCGCCTTTTCCTGTTTCTACAGCATCTTTTAAAATGTTTCTAAGCGACTGCAAATCAAATCTGTAAGAATACTGAACTTCTACTTCTTTTCTGATTTGTGATGTCCTTTGGGAGGCTGGTTCCCACCTCTGTGCATTAAAGCTGGACAACCCAGCAGCCAATGCACAAACTAGTAAAATTCTCTTTTTCATAATTACTTAATTAATTTAGAATTAATAAACTTTAAATATCCGCCATAAAAATAAGAATTATAAACACAACCACATAAAAAAAACAGTCAATTTTAAACAAAATCGACTGTTTTTTTAAATATTATACTTTTTACAATTATTTCTTTATTCCCATCTCAAATAAAGCAAATGATATAAGATCTGCATTTTCACTAATTACCTGATCTGTAGCTCTTCCGGCTCCGTGTCCTGCATTCTTTTCAATCCTCAAAAGAATAGGATTTTTACATGCCTGCTTCTCCTGAAGTTCTGCTCCAAATTTGAATGAGTGTGCCGGAACAACTCTGTCATCATGATCACTAGTGATGATCATTGTTGATGGGTAGCAAGTTCCTGCTTTTACATTGTGTACGGGAGAATAAGATTTAAGATATTCAAACATTTCTTTACTGTCTTCTGCAGTACCGTAGTCATAAGACCATCCTGCTCCGGCTGTAAATTTATTATACCTCAACATATCCAAAACACCAACTCCCGGGAAGGCTACTCTTGCCAGATCCGGTCTCATTGTCATGGTTGCACCTACCAGCAAACCTCCGTTTGATCTTCCTGAAAGCGCCATGTATTGTTTTGAAGTATACCCTTTGCTCTGAAGATATTCTCCTGCAGCAATAAAGTCCTCAAAGACATTTTTCTTTTGCTGTTTTGTTCCGGCATCGTGCCATTTTTTACCATACTCACCGCCACCACGAATGTTTGGAACAGCGTAAATACCTCCATTTTCCATCCAGATCGCGTTTACTACGGAGAATGATGGCTGTAAGCTGATGTTAAAACCTCCATAAGAGTATAAGATCGTAGGGTTTTTACCATCAAGCTTAGTTCCTTTTTTATAATTGATCATCATAGGAACTTTCGTGCCGTCTTTTGAAGTATAGAATACCTGTTCTGAAACATAATCGTCCGGATTAAACTTCACTTTAGGTTTTTGATATACTTCAGATTTTCCTGAGTCTACATTGAATTTATAAGTAGTTCCCGGTGTAATATAATTGCTGAAAGAAAAATAAACATCTTTCTCTTTTTCTTTTCCACCGAATCCTGAAATATTTCCTTTACCCGGCAATGTAATTTCTCTGATCAGTTTTCCAGCCTTATCAAATTGTTTTACCTGATCTATGGCATCAATCATATAGGTTGCAAAGAAATATCCACCTCCTGAAGAAATTCCTAACACATTTTCAGTTTGTGGAATTACATCCTTCCATGTTGCCGGAGCAGGATTGCTTATCGTAGTTTTTACAAGACGCATATTCGGAGCATCTTTATCTGTAAAAATGAAAAGATCATCACCTTGTGTATCTACAATGCTGGCATTGATATCAAATCCGTTTACAATCTGTACGAAATCTCCTCCTTTCTGAAGGTCTTTGATGTACAATTCATTACCATTCGTAGCGTTAGCGGCAGAAATAATCAGATATCTCTGATCTTCAGAAACTCCGGCCCCCAAATATCTTCTTGGCGTTTTATCTCCTCCGAAGATCAATTTATCTTCAGACTGTTTTGTACCTAATTTATGAAAATATACTTTATGCTTGTCTGTCATACCGGAAAGCACAGTTCCTTCTTTCGGCTTGTCGTAGCTTGAATAATAGAATCCTTCATCTCCCTGCCATGAAATTCCACTGAATTTCACATCCAGTAAAGTCTCATCAATTTGTTTTTTGGTAACAGCATCGATGATGATGATCTTGTTCCAGTCACTTCCTCCTTCAGAAATAGAGTAAGCCGCAAGGTTTCCTTTTTTATTGAATGAAAGATTGGAAAGAGAAGTTGTTCCTTTTTCCGAAAATTTATTAGGATCTAAAAATACTTCTGTAGCATTGGTCTTGTTGTTTGTTCTGTACAAAACAGACTGCGCCTGCAAACCATCATTTTTATAATAATAGGTATAATCTCCTTCTTTGAAAGGTGCTGAAATTTTTTCATAGTTCCAGATTTCCTTCAACTGATTTTTAATTTTATCCCTGAACGGAATTTTAGAAAGATAATTCTGACTGTAAGCTACTTCTTCATCTACCCATTTTTTTGTAGGTTCAGAATCGTTTTCCAGATCTCTGAAAGGATCAGAAACAGCAGTTCCAAAATAGGTATCTGTCTGACTTCCTTTTAATGCTTTAGGGTAATTCATTTTCTGAGAATAAAAAGATGCTGAAAACAACACTCCAGCGGTTAACAATATAGGTTTAAAATTCATACTGATCGGTTTTTCTCAAAAATACGTAAAGTATGTGAAATAAAAAAAGTCCCTTTATATTGGGACTCTTTATTCTTTAATGGAATATTTTTCAACTATTCATTGGCTCCGAAGCTTTCAAAATAGAAATCCGTAAGATTGGTAACAATCTCATCGGGACTTCCGTTCCAGTAGTATATTTTATCGCCTTCTTTAAGTTCATAAAGATTAAAATTCTGATCGGTTGTTACTGTTTTATCAGCATTTTTGAAGTCCTGAACCGCCTGAATCAAATATTTCTTAAGGTCTTCTGCTTTTATTTTATTGAGATCACCCTTGGGTCCGGAAGTTAATTTTGAGGGAACCAGGAAGCTTACGGAATAACTTATTTCTGCAATTTTTTGTCCTTCAATATATTCATTCGGGACAACTTTTACATTTTTAATTGTCAGTTTTCCTGTTTTAAAATTCCCAAACATTGCGGTAAAGTACTCCTCCGCTTCTTTTTTACATGCTGCAGCCGTTGCCTTAGGGAAAGCAGACAGAAAATTCTCTACACTCCCATCCATCATTTCTTTTGACGTTTCTTTAAAATCTACCTGGTAAGCATTCTGTCCTTCCACTGTTGGTTTTAAGTAATCATTCAGTTTATTCAACGCCGCTTCATCATTATTCACAAAAGTTCCGAAAAATAATTCGAAGGCTTCTTTGGGCTTCTTCACTTCAGTTTGAGCCATAAGATGCTGCCCTATCATGGTAAGCAGCAGTAAAATAATTTTGTAGTTTTTCATAGTTAATATTTTTATGTTTAGTTATTTGAAAAAACAAAGCCCCTGAAGGATCAGAGGCTTTATTCTTATTTTGTTTTTAATTTTAATAATTTTCTTCTTCCCCCTTCATTTTCTCTGCATTTTCTGCCATGATTACGGCATCAATCATTTCAGAAATATCTCCATTCATGTAAGCATCCAGATTATACATAGACTTGTTGATTCTATGATCTGTAACTCTTCCCTGAGGGTAATTGTATGTTTTAATTTTTGCAGAACGGTCACCGGTAGAAACCATAGATTTACGTTGTGCAGCAATATCTCCCTGTACTTTCTGCAATTCGATATCGTATAATTTTGTTCTTAGCATCTCCATTGCCAGTTCACGGTTAGCTAACTGAGAACGAGCCTGTTGACATACCACTACCATCCCTGAAGGTTTGTGGGTAAGCTGAACTTTCGTTTCAACTTTGTTTACGTTCTGACCTCCGGCACCTCCTGAACGGGATGTCTGCATTTCAATATCAGCAGGATTCAGTTCAAAATCTACTTCTTCAGCTTCCGGAAGAACAGCAATTGTAATGGCAGAAGTATGTACTCTTCCCTGAGATTCTGTTTCAGGTACACGCTGTACACGGTGAACTCCGGATTCGAATTTCATGATTCCGTAAACGCCTTCTCCTTCCACTTTCATGATCAATTCCTTGTATCCTTTGGCAGCTTCGTTAGAGTCTGTTACCTCATGTCTCCATCCTTTTGTTTTAAAATACATGGTATACATTCTGTACACGTCCTCTACAAAAATAGCGGCTTCATCACCACCTGTCCCGGCACGTAATTCCACAATAACGTTTTTGTCGTCAGCAGGATCTTTAGGGATCAGTAATACTTTCAGCTCTTCTTCCAATCCTGGAAGTTTAGCCTGAGCTTCCAGCTTTTCTTCTTTAGCAAGATCTACCAAATCTCTGTCTGAGCCGTCTGCAATAATTTCTTCAGATTCTTCAATACTGTCCAGTGCTCCCTTGTACTGATCGTAAACTCTTACAATTTTTCCCAAATCACTATATTCTTTGTTCAAAGAAGAATATCTTTTTTGGTCTGAAATGACATCAGGCTGTATAATAAGGTCTGCAACCTCATTATATCTTTGTTTTATAGCTTCTAATTTTGGAATTAATGATTTAGACATTGTAGAAATTTTGTGGGTGCAAAGATAAGGATTATTAATTCAAAATTAAAATTACTGAGCATCATAAATTTTTGAGCATTAGGGATAAAGGGGGCTAAACTGTAAAAAGGTGAATTTATCAATTGTATATTAACCTTTCTATGCCATTAAGGTTTGTTTTGATGTTATTTGGAAAGTCTCCTGTCAACCCAATATAAAATAATTCCTACAGCAATAATTCCTACTCCTATAAGACTTTCTTTAGGATTATGAATAAATGTAAAATAGAGAATATAGATACTGAACAATAGAAAAACGGCTGGAAAAATATGGAAAGCATTGGATTTAAAAATTTTCCTGTCTTTTTTCTTCAGGAAGAATACGGTAGAAATCGCCAGACTTGCAAAAAGCTGTAAAATAAAGGCTGTGTAAACAAAGATTTCTTTAAAACTTCCGGTGAGAATAATAACCACAGCAATAACTGCATGGGCAAAAATAGCTCTTACGGGAATTCCTCTTGCATTACCCGCTGATAACGGTTTCCAGATGTAAGTATGTTTTGCAAAAGCCTGTGTCAATCTTGAACCTACCCATAAATATCCGCTAATTGTTGCAACCAGCTGCAGCGCAATAAAAATATTGACAATCTTTCCAAAGATAGGCCCCAGCATATTGACAGCAGCTTCCCCCATTACGTCTTCTTTTCCTGCCAACTGACTCACAGGAGCATGTTTCAGCATAATATAATTCACCAAAATATAGCTTATCGTCACGAAAATAGTTCCAATGATCAAAGATTTGGGAAGGTTTTTCTGGACGTCTTTTATTTCTCCTGCGATGTAGGAAGCAGAATTCCAGCCTGTATAAGAATAGGTAACAAACACCAGAGACGTAGCAAAGGCAGGAAGCATGATCTCATTCTGCCAGCTGTCACTGAAATTCAGACTGTTGCCAATCTGTGTAGATTCTGAAAGCCCAACTCCCAGAATAACCAGTACAATAATAAAGGCTATCTTGATGAATGTAAAAAAGTTATGAAACCTGCTGGATGTTTTTAAACTGAATGACAATGCCACTGCTACCAGAAAAATAGCGGCAATTGCAAACCCATTTCCAAAAGAATAATTGAATACGGAAAGGTATTTCGACATTGCCAATGCAGCCAGCGCAACCGGAGAGGAAAATCCGATGATGAGTGAAACCCAGCTTATCAGATATCCGAACAGCGGATGATAGGTTTCTTTAAGATAGATAAAATCACCTCCGTTTCCTTTGAAATGTGAGCCTAATTCGGCATAGCAAAAAGCCCCGAATAAGGCGAGAATTCCTCCAATGCTCCATAACAGGAAAATACTGTAGGTATTGGTAATATCGGATAACTGAAATCCCAGGGTTGTAAAAATCCCTGTTCCTATCATATTGGAAACGACGATGGCTGCTGCTGTTTTCCAGCCAATCTGATGTGAGGTAGTACTCATTTAATGATTAAAAATTAAAATTAAGCCTTCCGAAGAAATAATTCCCCAGTGTTCCCATCTGAACTGGCGCATATTTGAATACTCCATAGTATGAATTTTCATAAATCTGGCGATCCGGAAAAACATCAAATACATTGTTGGCCCCTACTGTAAAGTTGATACTTTTTGTGATATCATATCCAATACTGATGTCCGTAACTACTTTTGGGGAGAATTCCTGAACGCCTCCAAATGGATAACCATCTCTTATTACTTTACCAAAATAGGTATTTCTCACGAGAAAATTGAACTTCCCGATTCCATAATTTAATCCAAATGAAGCTTTTGTTTTTGGAGACAGTGTTTCAATGATATTGATCTGATCCGGACCAAAAAACTGATTTTGAGGAGTTCCTAAGTTTTCCGGAAAATGAAAGTCTGTAATTTTAGTTTCTGTATAATTTCCGGCAAGATTCATATTTAATTTTCCGTTACCAAGAATCCAGTCATAAGAAACCACTACATCTACTCCTTTCGTTTCTGTATCAATGGCATTGGCGAAGAACCTTCCGCTTTCCACCTTAAACTGGTCTAGTCTTGGGTCTGTTATATTACTGGTAATCACAATTCTGTCTTTCACTTTAATCCAGTATCCATCTATAGCGACCGTTAAATTGTGTAAAGGTTTCAGGGTAAATCCCGCACTCGCGTTGACAGAAGTTTCCTGTTTGAGTTTATCAAATCCCAGAATTCTGGCGGCTTCGCTATCGTTACTGAATATTCCTTTGGTAACAATCTTTGAGCCTGAAGTAGAAATATCCGCATATGAATTATTGAAATACTGCTGCTGAAGGGAAGGTGCCCTGAATCCTGTTCCAACGGCAGCTCTTATTGCATAATTTTTTACGAACTCATATCGAACGGCAAGCTTTCCATTCAACGTATTTCCGAAATCTGAATAATTTTCAAATCTGGCAGCGGCGTCAATATTTAATTTTTTATCTAAATCATAGGAAACATCCGCATACACAGCAGTTGAGTGTCTGTCTTTTTTCAAGGTATTGTTTGGAGAAAACCCGATAAAAGATTGAGATCCACCCGCACCCAATACTGTTGACCCTTCTGTAGCTACATTTCCATTGATATCATATTGGGTATAAGAAGCTTCATCCCCTGGTTTGATCTGGTATTGTTCAAACCTGAATTCTCCCCCAAATGCGATATTGAAACGGTTTATACTTTTGGAAACATCAAGATTCACGGTATTCTGAAGAAAACTATGGGCTCCTGCATAAAACCGGGTTGGCGATTTTACCCCGAGAGAAGCATTATTGGTATTGCTTACATTATAATTGAAGGTATTACTTCCGAATGTGTTGCTTAGATCTAATACCCAATCATTGACATTATATTTTGCTCCTACAGCATAGGAAATATCATATACCTGAGATCCAAGAGTTGCCTGAAAGCCGTTCGGATAAATGGATGAAACCACATTGGATGTTTCGCTCGGCAGTCTTCTGAAACCAAAGCCTTTTCCTTCTTTGATACTAAAACCTCCGAAAGAATAGATTTTAAATTGATCGTTAAAAGGATATTCTGCATTGAAAAACAACTGTCCCTGCCTGATCTGCGCATCTCCAATCTGGAAATTGAAATCATCACGTGACAATCCCCGCTCCTTAATCTTCGCATCATCTGCAGCTCTTGCCGCTTCAGGATCATTTGCAAAGGCGTAAGCGAAATTATCTCCGAAAATATCTAGATCGTGATTTTGAGTTCTTGTGGTTTTTCCTCTGTGGCTTAATTGTAGAGAAAGGTTGATATAACCCTCTTTTTTTCCTAATGAAGTACCATAATTGGCTCCTGCCTGATAGGTATCTCCATCATTTCTCCCGGTCAATCCATACGTAAGACTTGCTGAGGCTCCCGTATTTTTTTTAAGAATAATATTGATCACTCCTGCAATGGCATCAGAACCGTATTGTGCTGCAGCTCCGTCCCTTAACACTTCTATTCTATCAATAGCAATAACAGGAATTGTACTCAGATCTGTTCCTACAGAGCCATTCCCCACGGTATTCTGATAATTGACTAAAGAAGTGGTGTGTCTTCTTTTCCCGTTCAGCAATACGAGAACCTGATCAGGGCCCATTCCTCTTAAGGTTAAAGGATCAATATGTTCCGTACCATCAGAAGCAGACTGTCTTACGGAATTAAACGATGGGATAACATAATTCAGAAGATCCTGAGCAGTCATTTGCGGAGAACTCCTTTGAATTTTGTCAATATTGATAACATCTACAGGAACCGGTGTTTCCAGTTTTGTTCTTTTTACATTACGGTTTCCAACGATAACAATATCTTCTATTTGTTTTCCTTTCTCCTCATTCTCCTGAGCAGCAACCAAAATTGCCCCAAGCAATAATACAGCTGTACTTAATTTTTTCATTTTTGTTCTTGCCAATTAATAATTACAGTCTGACGGATTTTTCCGCAGATATACAAGACTTCAAGAAATGGAATTCATATAAGAATATTGACTTCGCTTATCTCCCCCTCAGGGTTGGAATTAGCACCTTTACACTTCTCGAATCGTGCAGGTTGCTAAGGTTTCTTTGGGCCAAATCCCTCCACCTTTCTTGATAAATCTACTGCAAAAGTAGACTATTTTTTTAAATAGACAAAAAAGGCAAATCTGCTACACTGCAAATTTGCCTTTTATTATTTTATAGAACTTGTTTAAAGTTTTATTTTTGAAACATTAAGATTATAGTAAGGCGATAAGAGTATTAAGATAAGCTTCGCCTTAAGCTTAAAAATCAGAATGATTCATCTTAACTACACTTTATTTCTTAAATCCTTCTTAATGGTTTCAATATATCCTACATTTTTAAGTCTAAACAACTTCATAATTTGTTTTTATCTGATTATCATCTTTTGAATGGCAATTCCGGTTTCCGATTTCAACTGCACCAGATAAGTTCCTGCAGGATAACTGACTTTCATTTCATAAGTTCCGTTTTCTTTATTCAGTTTGAATGAATCCAGTTTTTTACCCGTCATATCAAAAATCAAAATTTCTCCGTTTTTTGCTTTATTAAAAATTAATTTCGCCACTCCGTTTTGTATTGGATTATCAGCGATCTGAAGTGATAATTTATTTACAGTATTTGGATCTGTTGTTGACAGTGCACCTCCATAATTCCCGAAAATCCTGAATTCTCCTGGCTGTAAAGTTATCGGAGCCGTGGTAGAGGCGATATTCGAAATACTGTCATCCATGAGATTCTGCCATTGCCCTGTGTAAGGAAAGAAAGGAACAACATTTTTTGCAGATATATCATAATTGGCCAGTACGACAACATTTTTTATCCCGGTTGTAATAGCCGAATCATAGAGATAAATTCTTGTGATCAATCCGTCCGGATCATTAGCCAGATTATTGGATTCTATACTGTACGTTTTAGTTTTAAAAA
Source organism: Chryseobacterium sp. D764 (assembly GCF_019317325.1). Lineage (NCBI taxonomy): Bacteria > Pseudomonadati > Bacteroidota > Flavobacteriia > Flavobacteriales > Weeksellaceae > Chryseobacterium > Chryseobacterium sp. D764. The sequence continues at coordinate 3,028,781 of NZ_CP079219.1, forward strand.
CCTGATGGGTATTTCTGATCGTGATTATTTTAGCCCATATATCATATACAGCTTTTCTGTTTACGTTGGTATCATAGTTTAAAGTAAATGCAACAGGCTTTTCATCCGTTCTGCACCCGTTATTGATAGTACCGTCAGCACATCTGTTGATACTGAATTCATATCCTAATTCCCCAAACTGCCAGATCATTTTCGGACCTGGAATAGTAAAGAATGTCGCACCGAAAGTTTTCATTCTTTCAAGAGCTGTATTAAGGTTTTTAACGTCATAGCTACCGTTCGCAGCACCATATGCAAGATTTTTAAACATCAATCTTTCTTCATCATGACTTTCTCCGTACCCTACAGCACGCATATTGGTAAACCCATGAAGACTATGGTTCATTCTGTCATAATTACTGTTGTCTTTATATCCCATGGTATTCTGGTTATAAGGCTCCGTTTGTTTATTCCAAAGCATCACTCCTTTTCCCTCTGCTACCCTGTAGTTTGCCCATTGCTGTTCTTCTGCATCCGTTCCCAGATGCTCAAAAATCATGTAAGAATTGGGATCGATTGCCCACTGTCTGTCTGCATAATGTTTCATGATATCCACTCTGTCCTGCTGATAAGCGTTGGTGCATGCTTCATCATTTTCGGAGCAGCTTTGGGTAAATCCTTTTGTTAAATCCCAGCGGAATCCGTCAATGTGATATTCTGTCAGCCATTGTTGAAGACATCTTTCAACGTAATATTGAGTTGAAAGGCTTGTATGATTAAAATCGTTAAATACATTGTATGAATGTTTCGGGACCTGATTGAAATAAGGATTGTTTGGAGCAACATCCCCGTAACCGTCTCCATCAGGATCTACATTCCAAAGCCTTACCAGAGAAGAACGTCCTGTTGCATGGTTAAATGCGACGTCCAGAATAACTGCAATTCCGTTCTGGTGGCAGATATCTACAAATTCTTTGAATTTTTCGGGGGTTCCATAAGCTTTGTCCAATGCATAATGGAAAGAAGTATTGTATCCCCAGGAAAGGTTTCCGTCAAATTCCATGATGGGAAGTAATTCTATTGCATTGATCTTTAGATTTTTTAAATAAGAAATTTTATTGATCAGAGACTGCCAGTTCTTTTCCTGTGTAAAATCTCTCAATAATAATTCGTAGACCACCAGATCTTCTTTCGCGGGTCTCTGAAAACTGGTTGTCTGCCAGTTATAGGCTGTCTGCCCCGTTTTAAATGTTGAAACTTCAAAACCTTGTCCGGCAGGAAATGCAGGTAAATTCGGATAGGTAGAAGCTGAGATCCACGGATCATCATAAGAAGATAAGATCTGGGGTGAATAAGGGTCTGCCACTTTTCTCAGATCATTCGTTCTGTACTGAAAAGTATAGAGCTGCTGAGGCGTAATCCCATTGAGCTCAATCCAATAAAGATCAGGGTTTGTGGTATCTTTTTTCATTAAATAAGTATCATTCACCGCCCAGTTATTAAAACTTCCAATGACATGTACAAAGCTTTTGCCAGGCGCATATAACGCAAGTCCTACTTTGGTCTGATCTGTCGGATGATAATTAATCCCCTGTTTAATCCAGTTTGGAATGGCTTCAGCAACTACATTTCTCGGAACCTGTAAAATGAATGTCGCAGTTTTAGAATTAACTCCCTCTGTGGCAACAAGTTCCATGCTGGCATCCTGAGTAACCGTATAACTGTAAGAATAGGATTGTGAAGGAGTTGTTGTAGAGTTGACAACAGTTCCGTTTGCTTTTAACTGAAATGTTGCATTGTTATTTGTGGTAGCCGTAATATTAATAGAGTTTCCTGCCGGAACAGAAGTCAGGCTATTAGCCAGAGGATTGGTAAGATTTAAGCTTAAAGTGCCCACATTTACAAAAATGTCCGGTGAGCTCTGATGAGATCCTGTTTTATCTTTTAATAAAAACCCGAACCTCCCGATTCCTGTTCTTCCGAAAAAAGAAGTCGGGGTAAAAGTAAGTGAATAGCTGTCTGTAGCAGCATTATAATTTAGTTTATTCAGGTCATTGGAGTTGTTCCAGCTGCCATTGGTAGGACAGTCCTGACTGTTCTGATAATTAGTATCAAAAGACCATGTCCAGATATAAATGGCATTATTAGACACGCCCCATGCCGACTCATCAATCTGATCTCCGGGAACAGTAAGGGTTACGGCATCGGTTTCATTGAATGGATTCGGGCTGATGGAGTAATTGATCTGCCCAAAAACTGCCATTGCAATCAACAGAAAAACAACGGAATAAAGTTTTTTCATTTCTTATTTTTTATCGAATATAGTATAAATTTTTCTTCATAGTGACTATTCTTGTCCAGTCTTCATCAAATATTTCAATTTTCCGGGAAAAAATAAAATAAAAAAAGACTCATGAAATTTTCATGAGCCTCCCAATAAAAGTAATTGTAATGAACTATTTTTTGGACGAAAATCTTTGTTATAGAAATTCAGTTAGTCTTTTATAATCTTTTTAGAAACGGATTGTCCATTCTTTAATTTTAATTCTACGATATATAACCCTGAAGAAAGTTCAGTCATATTGATTTGATTATCTGAGAACTGCACATTCATTCTTTGCCCTACCGCATTGATAACGTTCACTTTGTCAATCGCGGAGTCTGATTTAACAGTAAGAATTCCTTTTGTCGGGTTGGGATACATTCCTATTACTACATTATTCAGCTTAATGTCTGAAGTACCTAAAGAAGATGTCGGTTTAATACATCTTACTGAAGACCCCTGACCTCTCATTCCTCCGGCTGATGGGTTGGCAATAGTGGATCCGATATATAAATATTTCGCTCCTAAACTTGATGTATCTGAACTCCAAAAATACCCTCTTTGTCCTACAAAACTAAAGTCGCCATTACTGGAACTTCTGTTTCCTCCTGCCGGTAATTTAAGATTGCTGCTGTAAGCAGTTGCCGGATTCCCAATACCTTCAGCCCCTACCAAAGCAGTCCAATCTGCCTGAGAAGGCATTTTCCAGTCTGTTCCGATCGCTTTACAAGGATCTACCCCAGCGGATGCATTAACGTCTGCCACTGATGTACCAGCCCATGTATCTGAACTTGCAAAACCCGCCCACCATGCCGGAGATCCTGCAATATACACTCCTCCAGCCGCTGCAATTCCTTCGGGAGTATTGGATGAAGGTGCTTGCGCTGTCTGTGAATTTCTAAGCTGGTGGCCGTCATCCCATCTTCCCCATTGGAAAAGGTCTCCATATGCGTTCGCATCGGCTACTGATGAAGCAACCTGTGTACTTCCCAGATTCTGCTGAAGCCATATTTTTCCGTCTGCTCCTCTTACGGTAGTATAAGCAACCTGCTGACCACGATACATAAAACTTACACAGCCTACATCACCCACATTGGTTCCCGGGTCCGTATTGCTGCATGTCTGAGGATTCAGTGTCAGAGAAATTCTTTTCACTTTTGTGGTATTGTCAGAATAAGCAAGAACAAGATAGTTATGCGCTTTATCTATAGCAAGATCATTGTATTTTGCCTCACCATCTGAAACAAAATCACCTCCAAAAGCAACCCAGTTTTGAGAATCATCTAATTTATAAACCGTATTTCTAAGGAAATTGTCATTTTCAAAACGGCTGGCAACGACATACGGTTTCCCGGATTCCGTCACAGCTAAGGCAACATGCTGAACTTTTCCTTCTGAAAAATTAGCATTTCCAACCTGAATCCAAGAGTTACCGTCAAATTTTTTAACATTCACTTTTTTTCCTCCTCCTGAGTTTGAAACATAGGCTACATAGATCGTATTAGATCCATCCAAAGCAATATCGGCGTTGTACTGTTCTCCTGAAGAAGAAGCATCTGCAGCAGCACCTCCTACCAGACTCCAGTTTTGTGAAGAATCTGCACCAGTGCTGTTTTGATACACTTTTAAACCTCCGGAAACATTACACGTATACACCATATTATTGGTTCCGATAACCATTTCAGCAAATTCAGCACCTCCTGAAAAGCCGGCATTTCCTACCTGCTCCCAGGTTCCTCCAAAATATCTTTTTACCGTTCCTGAACCATAAGATCCATAAGTGAATATAATATTATCAGAAGAAACTGCAGAAGCCTGATAATTTACAGGACTGTCTGTAGCATTCGGAAGTTGAGACCATAAAGACCCCGTAAACAAACGTACTTCCATTCCAGAATCCGGATAGCCAAGCTGATTGGTATAATAAAGACTGTTTCCGTTAGGACTTATAGACAGTGAACTGTAAGTTGCCGTTCCTGCTGTAACTCCCGCACTTCCTCCTAAATATGACCATGAACTCCCGTTAAATTTCTGAACAGAACCTCTGGCTACGGAAACATCATAATATGACAGATAATAATTTCCTGAGTTGTCTATAACTAAATTGTTAAAACTACTTCCTCCTGCTGATACATCCTGAATGCCTCCAACATTTTCCCATTGCTGAGCATACAAGCAGCTTCCGGCGATAATCAGCAACGTTAATCCCGTTCTGATTTTCTGTATTGCAAAATGTAAATCTCTAAACATATAAAATATTATTTTTAATTATTCTAAATTTAATTTAATTTTGCGCAAAAGTACCTCACATAATTAACCCCGAGTTATCATTTCTGAACTTTTGGTTATCCTGCGAAGGACTTTTACCTTAAGTAGTTGTACCATGGCTGTAAAAATGTGTTGCATGAGGAAATCATCTAAAAGTGGACTTTTGTTCAGATCCGAAGACATCAAAATCATCATGCAGGAAGATCTGTGCCCTGATCAATCCTTCAAATCTCACATGTTGGAAGGGAAGGCAAGTTTTAATCTTCTTTTTCTGCTGAGTGAGGGAATCAATTTGGAAGCTCATGACTGCGGAACCCAATTTTCATTTAAGAAAAACCAATACATTCTTCATTACTCGCCCAAAGAAAATGTCGCTGAACTATGGACGGAAAACCAGGAAGTTCTTAAATATCTCCAGATTCAGATCAATTATCAATATGTTTTCAACCTCATCAATCCGGATCTCAACCGCGAGAATGCAGAAATTCTGGAAAACATGACCCATAATAATTTCATCTTCCTTCACAAAGAGACACCACCGGATATGACGGTTGAAATGCATATGATTGTAAAGGAAATTCTGGGATATACCAAGAAAGGAATCATGCAGAAATTATTTATAGAAGCCAAGATTATTAAGCTTCTGATTTTGATTTTTGAACAGTTCAATGAGAAAAATATTTTGGAATCCACACCAAAAACGCCTGAAATGATCAGGAAATTCATTGATGAAAATTACCACAGAAATATAAAAGCGGAAGAGATCGGAAAGTATATCGGAATGAATCAGAATATGATCAGAAAGGAATTCAAGGCCTACTATCATACAACGATTGCTCATTATATATCGGAACTCCGAATGCTGAAAGCGAGGAAACTGATTACTGACAAAGAGATTATGATCAAAGAGATCGCTATTGAATGCGGTTATGAATATCTCCAGAACTTTACACGGGCTTTTAAAAAGAAATTTGGAGTATCTCCGGAAAGCCTCAGGAATAATAAATAGAAAAACCGCCTAACGAATTAAGCGGTTTTATATATGTTGTTTTGCTTTGATATTACTTTTTCAGAATTCAGGTGAAAAAGCAATGACAATCAATTAATGATGATGTCCGTGATCGTGAAGGAAAGGTCCGTTTCCTTTAGGCTCGCTATAGATAACTTCTACACCTTCCTGCTCAGAAACAAGCTTTCTTCTGATGTCTTCAGGATCGAAAGGCTTTACTTTTCCGAAATACTCTTTCAAACCTTCAGTTAGCCACATTGGGATTACTAATCCGAAGAACATAAAAATACACCAGAATCCTACTAAGAACATAGTAATGAAGAATATAGTCCAAAGGAACTGGTAAAACGGCCAAAATGCTGATAATATCGTTATCATTCTCTTAAAGATTTTAGGCAAAAATAAAGCTTTTTTCTTTTTTACACAAAAGATCAGCGCTCTATTTTATTATTTATTTTAATTTTAAACTAATTAGTGAGCAAGATTTGCGAAGAAATCGTTGCCTTTATCATCGGAAATAATGAATGCAGGGAAGTCTTTTACTTCAATTTTTCTTACTGCTTCCATTCCTAATTCCGGGAAGTCTACTACATCTACAGACACAATATTGTCTTTGGCAAGAATAGCAGCAGGCCCACCGATAGATCCAAGGTAGAAACCTCCGTATTTATGACAGGCATTGGTAACATCTTTACTTCTGTTTCCTTTTGCCAGCATAATCATACTTCCGCCGTGGCTTTGAAACTCATCCACATAAACGTCCATTCTACCGGCTGTAGTAGGTCCGAAACTTCCTGAAGCCATTCCTTCCGGAGTTTTTGCAGGTCCTGCATAGTAGATCGGATGGTTTTTGAAATATTCCGGCATTGGTTTTCCACTGTCGATAATTTCTTTAATTTTTGCGTGTGCAATATCTCTTGCTACAATCAATGTTCCGTTCAGTTTCAATCTTGTTTTGATCGGATATTTGGATAACTCTGCAAGAATTTCCGGCATTGGTTTATTTAGATTAATCTCAACTGCTTCTTCCAGATGTGGAGGTGTATCAGGTAAGAATCTTTTTGGGTCCTGCTCCAACTGCTCAAGGAAAATACCTTCTTTAGTAATTTTTCCTTTGATATTTCTGTCTGCAGAACAGGAAACACCCATTCCTACCGGACAAGATGCGGCATGTCTCGGAAGCCTGATTACTCTTACATCATGGGTAAGGTATTTTCCTCCAAACTGAGCTCCGATTGCACTTTCCTGGCAGATTTTCTGAACTTTAGCTTCCCATTCAAGGTCTCTGAATGCCTGTCCGGCCTCATTTCCTTCCGTTGGAAGATGGTCATAATATTTTGCTGATGCTTTTTTCACTGCAGCAAGGTTGGCTTCTGCTGAAGTTCCTCCAATTACCAGCGCTAAGTGATAAGGCGGGCAGGCAGCTGTTCCAAGATCAGAGATTCTTTCTTTAACGAATTCTTCAAGAGATTTTTCGTTCAATAAAGATTTCGTCTTTTGATATAAGAATGTTTTATTAGCAGAACCTCCTCCTTTTGTCAAGAATAAAAATTCGTAGTAATCTCCTTTTTTAGCGTAGATATCAATCTGTGCAGGAAGATTAGATCCTGAGTTCTTTTCATCAAACATCGTCAAAGGAACTACCTGAGAATATCTTAAGTTTCTTTTCTGATAGGTATTGAAAATTCCTTTGCTCAAATATTCCCCGTCATCTACTCCTGTATATACATTTTCTCCTTTTTTCCCCATTACGATAGCCGTTCCCGTATCCTGGCATGAAGGAAGAGCTCCTTCCACGGCTACTGCAGCATTTTGCAAAAGGTTGTAAGCAACGAATCTGTCATTATCAGTAGCTTCAGGATCATCAATGATTTTTCTAAGGCTTTCCAGGTGTGAAGAACGAAGCATGAAAGAAACATCTGCCATAGCTTCTTCAGCTAACAATTCCAGTCCTTTCGGATCTACAGTTAAAATTTCTCTGTCACCCAGTTTTTCAACCTTTACATAATCTGATGTAAGCTTCTTGTACACCGTATCATCTTTCTGAATTGGATACGGATCCTGATATCTAAAGTCCATTCAATTTTTGTTTGTGCAAAAATACGTCTCATTAAAAAAATATGAGTAAAATCAGTCATTTAAATTGATATTTATAATGATTATAAATTGCGGGTTTGTGAGTTTATAATTAACTTTATAAAAGCTTAATAAGCAAAGCCAAAACATTATTTCTTTCATTAAAAATCAATAATGTTAAAGATTTTTATAGCTTTTAAATAAACAGATCATACAAATTTCAACCACTATGAATTACAGAATTGAAAAAGACACCATGGGAGAAGTGCAGGTACCTGCGGATAAATTTTGGGGTGCACAGACGGAACGTTCCAGAAATAATTTCAAAATAGGACCTGAAGGTTCAATGCCGCATGAAATCATTGAAGCTTTCGCTTATCTGAAAAAGGCAGCAGCTTATACCAACACTGATCTGGGAGTGCTTCCTGCTGAAAAAAGAGATATGATCGCCAAGGTATGTGATGAAATTCTTGAAGGAAAACTTAATGACCAGTTTCCGTTGGTGATCTGGCAGACGGGTTCCGGAACGCAATCGAACATGAATGTCAATGAAGTAGTTTCAAACAGAGCCCATGTCAATAATGGAGGAACATTGGGTGAAAAATCTGAAATTCACCCGAATGATGATGTGAATAAATCCCAGTCATCTAATGATACCTATCCTACTGCCATGCACATCGCTGCCTATACAAAAGTAGTAGAGGTAACCATTCCGGCAGTAGAAAAACTAAAAAATACGCTGGCTGAAAAGTCTAAAGCCTTCAAAGATGTGGTAAAGATCGGGAGAACCCACCTGATGGATGCTACTCCGCTTACTCTGGGACAAGAATTTTCCGGGTATGTGGCTCAATTGGAATTCGGATTGAGAGCTTTAAGAAATACATTACCTCACCTTTCTGAGCTTGCATTAGGTGGAACAGCTGTAGGAACAGGATTGAATACTCCTAATGGTTATGATGTAAAGGTTGCAGAATATATTTCTCAATTTACAAAACACCCTTTCATTACTGCTGAAAATAAATTTGAAGCCCTTGCTGCTCATGATGCAATTGTTGAATCTCACGGAGCTTTAAAACAATTGGCCGTTTCTTTATATAAAATTGCTCAGGATGTAAGATTACTGGCATCAGGGCCACGTTCCGGAATCGGGGAAATTCATATTCCTGAAAATGAACCGGGATCGTCTATCATGCCAGGGAAAGTAAACCCTACTCAGAATGAGGCTTTAACAATGGTTTGCGCTCAGGTTTTAGGAAATGATACAACCATTTCGTTTGCAGGAACTCAGGGAAATTATGAGCTGAATGTTTTCAAACCGGTAATGGCTTATAATTTTCTCCAGTCTGCCCAATTGATCGCTGATGCATGTATTTCTTTCAATGACCATTGTGCTGTAGGAATTGAACCCAACCATGAGAGAATTAAAGAACTTGTAGACAAATCTTTAATGCTTGTTACAGCTTTAAATACTCATATCGGATATGAAAATGCAGCAAAAATTGCTAAAACAGCCCATAAAAATGGTACAACCTTAAAAGAAGAAGCCGTCAATCTTGGTTTGTTAACTGCTGAGCAGTTTGATGGGTGGGTAAAACCTGAAGATATGGTAGGAAGTTTAAAATAATGATTCTATAACTGATACAATGCAAAAACTCCGGGAGCTTTTCCCGGAGTTTTTCGTTTTGCTGTCAAAATGTATTTAATCCAATCCAATGGCTAAGCCGAATATCAGCGCTTTATCATTTTTGAAATAACTGTCTTTAAAGAAATTGCTGAAATCTTTTTTCACAAAAAGACTGAAACTGTTATATGAGAATGTAATCTGTGCCCCATATACAAAAGGATTCACCTGATAGTTTCCCCGGTCTCTTGTCTCTCCGTCATTTCCTTTTACAATATTGTTGGTAGACATTTTCACCCCGCCATATACATTGGCTCCTATTTTAAATCCGGTGTAATAACTTCGGTATTGGATGTCCATTCCTGCATTTTTAAGCTTGGAAAAATTATACTGTACACCAAGAGGAACCATAATATACCCGGTTCTCAGCTTACTTTTCTCAAGGTTTCCGCTGTACTGAGCCAAAGCCACTCCCTGATCTGCACTTCTTGTAAAAAGCATATTGTTATCTGCTCTTACGGTTCTCCATGAGAATCCTAATCCTGAGGTAATTGCCCAAGGGCTTGTTCTGCTAAGCTGATAATTCAGTTTCAGACCAAATTCCAGGTTATTGGCATATCCTATATTTTTGTCCAGTTCATTATCCGGAGAACTGTTTGTCAATGTCATAATTCCGTAAGAGAAATACCCTGTAAAACTTCTGCTGGGACGGAATTTTTTCAACAGCTTTTCTTTAAGCTCTTCTTTGGAAGTAACATCAGTATTTAAAAGTGAATATCTTACCTGTTTCTGAATAACGTCATCCAGATCAAATCCAAGTTCTTCAATTCTTTTATCCATTTTCTCAGAATAACGGTCTGCAATCTGGGCTTTCTCTCTGTCAAAATCTGTTTTATCAAGGTTTCTTGCCTGTAAAACAACCAATTCTTCTTCCATCAGTTTCTTTTCTTCCTGAATAATGGTATTGATCTTTGTGGCATATTCTTCCACTTTCTCTTTTACAATAGGGCTTACCTCAGTATCTTTTTTAGAAGACAGGTTAATATTCAAAGCTTTTTGTGCATGGAATGATGCTGAAATAGAGCATAGCAATCCCATTACGATTAATTTCTTGATCATATTATTAATTTTTAATTTTTTACGGACAAATTATCTGGCATTCAGGTCAATAGTTGTGGCCACATTACTTCCATCCTTTGTCTTTTCGATAACATCTTTATGCTCTACCGAAAAAAGGAGGGTAGAAGGGTCTACATATTTTTTCTTTTTAACCGGAGTTTTCAAAGAATCAGCTTTTGCTATAAGCTTAGGATTAGAAATCTGAGGAATATCCAGTTTTTTCACTGCGGTTTCTCTGGGAATAAGTTTATTTTGACCTATTGTTACTGCAGAAATCACTTCTTCTTTATCCTGGGGGAGGATTATTTTTACTTCCTTTTTATCATTATTCTGAACAGCCAGAGGTGTATTATATTGAGCCGGTTTTTTTATGATTTCATCTGCCTTATTTTCTTCTGCCTTCTTTACTATTTCAGGTTGAATTTCTGAAGGTTGATTAAGAAAAAACAGAACGGTTCCTAAACTCAATGTCAAGACCAGACAGGCAGCCACTAAAACCCAGTTCATCTGTGATTTGGGACGGCTATTGCTGCTGTTTTGAAACTCAATTTCAGACCACAAATCACGGGAAGGAGTAATCTCTCTTTCTTCAATCTGTTTTTTGATCTGACATTCAATATTATCTTTAGACGTTTTCATTTTTCACTTTTTTTTGTTGTTGAAAGTAGATCTTTCTTAATTTTTCTTTAGCTCGGAACAGCTGTGTTTTGCTGACAGCCATTGAAATCTGCAAAGTATCAGCAATTTCCTGATGGGAATATCCTTCCAGGACATAAAGATTGAAAACCATTCTGTAGGCATCGGGAAGCTGATCCAAAAGATCCTGCGCATTAAAATCACAATCAATCCCCGGTTCATGGATGTCTTCATGAAAAGATTGGTTGATCTCATCGAGATAGAATACCGTTTTATGGCTTTTGATAAAATTCAGGCATTCATTCACGACAATTCTTCTTGCCCAGCTGTCCAGGTTCGACTCTCCTCTGAAGCTTTCTATGTGCTTAAAAATTTTACAGAATGCTTTAATGAGACAATCTTCCGCCTGATACAAATCGCTTACATAGCTTTTGCTTACGCTCAGGAATCTCTTTACATTCTGTTCATAGAAAATCTTCTGTGCAGCCGGATCCTGTTTTTTCAGGAGGCTCAACAAATCATTCTTTTTATTTCCGAACAAAAGTTTCATGCTTATGCTGTTTCTATACTAAAGACAATCAAAACAAAAAAAGGTTACAACTTGAAAAAAAATATTTTACTATTTATTGCAATAAGTTGATTTTTTTTGTTCAGAGTTACAAATTTTACCTTCTTTTTTGTTTCAAAAAGGCGAGAAAGATTTTAATTAAAAAACTGAGGTATAATTTTTTACTTAATCTATTCAGTGTTTCATTTTTTTCCTATATTGGAGATATAATTAATTTAAAACTAAAACCATGAAGCATTTAAAAAAATTAAAAAGGGAGAACCTGAAAACAATTAACGGAGGAAATACGCCACTTTGTAATATGTATCTGGTACAATACAACGGATTTTATGCATGTTGCAGCGTACCTACAACCAATCCCTGTGAACTGAAAAAAAGAGAATGTCTGGTGGAAAACGGAATGTGTGATTCGTACAACCCCGGAAATCCAGTATAGTATTGTAAAACAATTGTTAAAGGCAGCCTTAATTTCGAAGCTGCCTTTTTTGTATTTTATCCTGAAAATTCATCAAGCATATTCCTGGTAGGAACAAAGAAAAGCGTTCCTGTAACCGCTGTACTGAAATCTAAAATTCTGTCATAATTTCCCGGAGGATCACCTATGAACATATTGGTCAGCATTTTTCTGGTTGTTGCGAATGTGCTTGAATAGGCAATAAAATAGGTTCCGAACTCATTAGTAGAAGGATTTCCAAAAGGCATATTATCTCTGACTATTTTCAATTCTTCCCCATCTTCTCCTTCGATATTGGCTAAAGCAATATGTGAATTGGAAGGTTTTACATCATCCGACATTTCAATATCGTTTTCTTTTGATCTCCCGATGACTTTCTCCTGATCTTCTGTTGACAGCCCTTTCCAGGCATCCATATTGTGCAGGTATTTCTGAACAAAAAGGTAACTTCCGCCTTTGTACTGAAGGTCTTCATCTCCGATTTTTGCAAAATAATCACGGTCATCACCATGTGGATTCTCTGTTCCGTCTACAAAACCAAGAATGGAACGTGCATCCCAATATTTAAATCCATGAATCTCCAGAATACTTTCTGCCACTGAACTCAATAGTTTGGATATTTCAACAGCCATATCGAAAATCAGGCTTTTATTATCCGCTCTCAAGTGAAAATGAAGGTCTCCAGAAGTGGAAACAGCTGTGTGCTTCACTCCTTTTATTTCTTCAAAATTGATTAATTCTTTTGGCAAAGGTGTAGGAAGATCCAGTTTTCTCCATGCTTCAGCCCCAATTCCCATTACACAGCTTGCCCTGCTGTCTGGAAAACGGTTAAAAACGGAATTATTAAGATTTAATACCAAAGCGCATAGTTCCTGAAAAATATTTTTCAGCTGTGGGCTGTCATTAAGTTTCCAGACCATGAAAATAGTATTGCTGTTCGGATAATCTGTTACATTCTGTGATTCTATCGTATTCATACCTCTATTTTTGTGGTATTAAATATCCGAAACAGAAACCTGATCTGCAAAATATTGTTCCAAATCTTTTAATGTTTCCGGATTGGTCTGAATATCTTTTACCAAAAGGCCTTTGTTTACTACCACAATTCTGTTGCAGACTTCCGTTGTATGGGAAAGATCATGACTGGATATCAGAAAAGTAACACCATCCTGTTTTGATAATTCCTTGATAAGATTTTTCAGTTTGATCTGAGTAGATGGATCGAGATTGGCAAAAGGCTCATCCAAAATAATAATCTCAGGATTTCCAATAATTGCTCCTACAATTCCTACTTTTTTCTGATTTCCTTTTGAAAGGTCACGGACGTATTTTCCTGATTTAAGGATTTCTCCATTGAAAAAATCATGAAAAGGCTTCAGGAATTCATCTACAGATGCTTTGTTCTGCCCTCTCAACTCTCCAATGAAATAAAAATATTCCTCAGGAGTAAGGTATCCAATGAGAAATGTATCGTCAACAAATGCTGAAACTTTATTTTTCCATGCTTCAGATTCATCTACTTTAATTCCGTCAATACTTACAGAACCTGTTGTAGCCTGAATTAAATCCAGCATCAGGCTGAAAAGAGTTGTTTTTCCTGCTCCGTTGTTTCCTACGAGACCAAATGTTTCCCCGTTTGGAATTTCAAGATGTTCGATATTAAGAACCGTTGCCGTTCCGTATGTTTTAGATAAATTTTGTATGTTGATCATGGCTTAACTTATATTTTTAAACGCATCCAGTGTGCTGTATTTTTCTTTCTTGTAAAGTTTTACGATAATATCGAAGATTTTCTCTCTCAGGAAAAATCCTATAATCCCGATAATTGCAATGCTTATCACTCCTCCGGTAATTCCCCATAAATATTTTGTTAAAGCAAATACACCCATCGGAAGAAGCATTTTAGGAATCAGCAGAAGCATAGCTATCATATTGAAACTCCCTTTCTGTCCTAATCTTTTTTCTTTTGTATTAAGGTCAATCTGAGTTTTATTGAAAGCTCCTGACCACAAGGTAAATTGAGAATTCACACCGATATTATATAATCCTGCTGCAAAAAATGTAACGTAGACTTCCCAGCCGAAGTATGCATAGCAAAGCGCTATAATGATAGAAATTCCCGTTACAATATTCATCAGCCACCATTTCGCTTTTAAATATTCTTTATATGGAACATTCAGGGTCATCATCAATGGATAATAAGAACTGTCAAAAGCAGGAACTCTCTGGCCAAACAGAAACTGAAAGCCTCCTGTTACAAAAAGTCCCATAACCATCATCATTGCCGGTGTTTTGTACATTGAAGAAGTAAACATCAGCAATCCGTAGAACAGAAACATAAAACTGCCCAGTAAAATCCCCTTGGGTACTTTATTACGTCTCAGCATTTTAATATCATTATTGATAAATGTTCCAATAACTCCATATTTGTTCAGAAAAGCAATATTCTCTGTTTTTCCTACTGTTTTCTTGGCTTCAAGCCCTTGGTCAAGATAAAATTCATTGCGCAGGTACCGGAAACACATCCACCACAGTATTACGAACAACGCAACAGGGATCAGTGCAAAGTAAGGTTTCTCATAGAAACTAAAGAAAACAGACTCAGAATAAGACAGAACAGGAACTATTTTATAATATCCTAACATTCCTATGCCCAAAAAGCATACCCCTATGATCACCGCCAGAGTTTCTTTACCGTTAAAGAAAATATTGATAAAATTATTCAGATAAAGCAATGAAATAACTCCTATAAGCCACACCAACACTCCTAAAATGCTATATCCGTTAAATAAAGCAATCAATGAAAATGTGATAAAGAATAGAGAACTCAGCCAGCTGAATGCGGAAAGAAAGGTTTTGGCCAGCATATAATTAACCAATGTATTCTTCCGGACATTCATGGTAAGAAATGGCTTAATATTCTGGGTTGGAATTTCCTGCCAGAGATATTTAAGAACAAGATCAATAATCCAGGCAACAATCATGAATTTTGAAACCACCTTTACAGGATTCTGATGCATCTCCTCCTGTACATAGAAAAAAGCAATAAAAGCCCCGCCTACAAGACAGCCCACGAAATAAAGTATTCCAATAAACCGGAGGATTTTCATGGTCAGATTGATCCCTAAAGATGTACCACGGAAGAAGCTTTTTATTTCAAGCTTAAGTAACTTTAGAAACATATGTTAGTTTTTTACATTAGTAAATATAATGTAAAATATGTTACAAGTTTTTAAAGAAAAATAGATTTATGTAATTATCCAATAAGCTCTTTTGCCTGTGCCAGCGCAGCTTCTGTAATTTTGCTTCCGGACAGCAGCTGGGCAATTTCGTTCAGCTTTTCTTCTTTGCTCAAAGGAATTATAGTAGATTGTGTTCTGCCGGAAACATCCTGCTTTACCACCTTATAGTTGTCATTTCCTTTTGCAGCAACCTGTGCAAGGTGTGAAATAACAATCAATTGCATGTCTTCAGACATTTCTCTCATAAGGTTTCCGATCTCTTCGGCAACTTTCCCTGAAACTCCGGTGTCTATTTCGTCAAGAATAAGGGTTGGAAGCTCATCACTTTCGGCAATAATCTTTTTAACAGCAAGCATTACCCTTGATCTTTCCCCTCCGGAAATAGCGGTCTGAATGGGTTTTAAAGGAAAACCGGAATTGGCCTGGAATAGCAGCTGGATATTTTCTTTTCCAAACTGATTGAACTCCTCGGCATCCTGCAGTTCAATATCTACTTTTGCTTTTTCAAGACCTAATTTTTTCAGTAGGCTTTCTGCTTTTTTGATGAAGACAGGAATATTTTTGTGCCTGTTCTTAGAAAGCTTTGCAGCGAGGCTCTGAAGTGTTTTTCCTTTCTGAGAAATATTTTCTTCTGTTGCTTCAATCTGTGCTTCCAGTTCTGAAGCCCCCTTCTGGTCTCCTGCCAGCTGGTTTCTGATTTCAATCAGTTCATTAAGATCTGAAACATTATGCTTAAGAAACAGAGCGTTGATTTTATTATTAAGATCGGTAAGGTATACCAGATTTTCAGGATTGATTTCAACTCTTTCGGCCGCATGTTCCAGTTCAGAAATAATATCTTTCAGCTCTACAAAAGAGGTTTCCAGCCTTTCATCAAGCTCTGCGAAACTGGTAGAAACTTCCGAAATTTTTGAAAGCTTATGGGTAGCTTCATGAAAGAAAGACAGAATCCCTATTTCTTCCTGATGAAACCTGGACAGGATCTGACCTACGTTTTCTGAAATCATCCCAGCATTTTCCTGAATAGAAAGCTGGTTCTGAACATCTTCATAGTCTACATCATCAAGTTTCAGTTCTTCCAGCTCATTGAGTAAAAATTCTTTATAATCACTTTCTTTATTGGCTTCTGAAAGTTGAGTCTTCAATTTTTTCAACAGCATTTTCAGGCTTTGAAAGTCAGAAAACTCCTTCTGATACTCTTCAATAATTTTTTTATTCTCAGAAAGTCCGTCGATAATTTTAAACTGATATTCTGAAGTAAAAAGATTGGATGTTTCAAACTGGGAATGAATATCAATCAGCTGTGAGGAAAGTTCTTTAAGAATATCAAGCGTTACCGGCACATCATTGATGAATGCACGGGATTTCCCTGATGGCAGGATCTCTCTTCTTATAATCGTCTGAAGCTCGTAATCCAGATCATTTTCAATAAAGAATTTCTTAAACTGGTTGTTAAGGGAGAACTCAGTTTCCACCACGCTTTTCTCTTCAGATTTGGCAATGGACTTTACATCTGCTCTTTCTCCTAAAATAAGCCGGAGCGCTCCTAAAATAATTGATTTACCCGCTCCCGTTTCACCGGTAATAACCTGTAAACCATTATTAAGAGATACTTCAAGAGTATCAATCAGGGCAAAGTTTTTAATGTAAATTCTCGAAAGCATTGATAATCCGGGTTATGATCCAACTTGAGTTTGAACTGTAAAAATAAGTTTTTTTTTAATGAATTGAGAAAATGTTTAGATATGCTTTCTGTTCTTGACACTTTTTGCCTCTTTAATTTTTTATAAAGCTGTTTCTCAAAAATTTTTAAAGCCTACTATCTTACACCTTCCACTTATTCCACTTATTATCAATGTTTTTTGGCGAAAGAATAATCAATGTCTGTTTAAGATCATTCAGAATCAAACCTCCATTATTTCCGGAATTGAATATATTGAAGATCTCATCACTTTTTGTATCCATGAACAGGTTAAAGAAAAATGCCTGCTGAAATGTGTTCTCATACATTTTCAATTGCATCAGGGCATCAAAGATTACTTTTTTCCCGGCAGTCTGGTCCTGATTGAAAAGATTATCCATTCCGGCTCTGTGGTAAGTATAAATAGTAGAACGCAATTGGTTCCAGTTAGGATTCATAACTTCATTAATCAATATAGAACGGCTTCTTGGCTCATTGATGGTATTCCAGCCTTCATAGTTTCTGTTCTGAGAATTCTGCGCAATCTGCTGTGCTTTTGCGTACCATTGAGATCCACCCATAGACTGGAAACTGTCTGCATCCAGTCCCAAAATAAGGTAAATATAGAAACTAACCACATCCGTAAGATTCTTTCCTGAAAACTGTCTTTCATTAAAAATAAGACTCTCATTTTCAACATATTCAAAACCAAATCTCTGATCCTGAAGATTAATTAACGGGGATTCGTAAGTTGTATTGTAAACAGGGCGCATAGCCTGAACAACAATGGATCCTTTGAATCTGTTCCCATCTCTTTCTCCAATAACAACGGAAAAACCACATTTTATTTTTTCAAAATTCTGAAGCTTTTTCCCTGTCCAGCTCGTATTATTGATAAAATCCCTGAGACTTTTCTCCAATGCTTTATATGCCTGCTGGTTACTTCCTCCTACCTGTTGAGAGTTTACCTGAACAGTTGCCAACAGCTCCTGAGAAAAACTTTGGGTATAGATAAAAAACAGAAAAAATAAACTTATAATTTTTTTCATTGTCTATTAAAAATTGAGAACGGAAATTTATTAAAATTATTTTAAAAGTTGAGACTCAACAAAATTGAGAATATCTTTCGCTACATCATCTTTGGATTTCAGGTCGAATTCTTTCTTCTCCGTTTTGGTAAATATCCTTATTTTGTTGGTATCATTTTTAAATCCGGCGCCTTCGTCACGCAGAGAGTTTAAAACAATCATATCAAGGTTTTTCTTCTCCAGTTTTCCTTTTGCATTTTCTTCTTCATTTTGGGTTTCCAGTGCAAAACCTACCAAAAACTGGTGTGTTTTCTTTTCGCCCATCGTTTTAAGGATATCCGGATTCTTAACCAGTTCAATGGTAAGGTTATCATCATTTTTCTTGATCTTTTCTTTTGCTACTTCTTTGGGAGCATAATCTGCTACCGCAGCACTTGCAATACCGATGTCTATGCTGTCATAAAATTCAAATACTTTTGCCAGCATTTCTTTTGCTGAAGTTACTTTATGAAGTTCAACATTGGGATCATTAATGGTTTGGAAACTCGGTCCTGAAATCAGAATCACTTTTGCGCCTCTTTTTGAAGCTTCTTCTGCCAGAGAAAATCCCATCTTACCTGATGAATGATTTCCTATGAATCTTACCGGATCTATAGCTTCATACGTAGGGCCTGCAGTAATTAAAACGGTTTTTCCTTCAAGGCTTTTGGAGTGGTTACTGTTTGTAAAATGATTTTCAACTTCACTAAAAATAGTTGCAGGCTCGGCCATTCTTCCCTGCCCGATCAGTCCGCTAGCCAGCTCACCATTTTCAGCAGGAATTACAATATGTCCAAAATTTTCTGCAAGCTCCAGATTCTTCTTTGTGGAAGGATGTATATACATATCAAGGTCCATTGCCGGAGCTATGAAAACCGGGCATTTTGCAGACATATAAGTTGCAATAACCAGATTATCACACATTCCGTGAACCATCTTAGACAGTGTATTGGCTGTACAGGGAGCTACGATCATAACATCTGCCCACAGTGCCATTTCCACATGACTGTTCCATGTTCCGTTATCGCTGTAAAACTCTGAATACACCGGCTTTTTGGATAGTGTAGACAGGCTTAGTTTTGTCACAAAGTGTTCTGCATCAGGAGTCATAATAACCTGTACTTCTGCTCCTTTTTTCACAAAATCCCTTATCAAAAAATGAATTTTGTAGGCTGCAATCCCACCAGAGACGGCGATAAGAATCTTTTTACCGGAAACACTCATTAAGTTCTAATTTTTTTGAAATACTAAAATACTTATTTTTTCCCACACAATCTGGCTTTAAAACGATAAAGGTCATAAAAGAACAGATTTCCTTTATGACCTTCATTTATAAGAATACAGAAGATTTATTTTCTTTCTTCTGTTTTTCTGAAATAAACATCTTCGTTTAACCACTCTTCAATAGCAATTGAAGTTGGCTTTGGAAGCTTTTCGTAATGTTTAGAGATCTCAATTTGTTCTCTGTTTTCGAAAACCTCTTCTAATGTAGAATTGTGAACCGCAAATTCATCTAATTTGTTGTGAAGTTCCGTACGGATCTCCGCATTGATCTGCTCTGCTCTCTTTCCCATGATAACAATAGCTTCATAGATTGAACCTACTTTATCTTCAATCTTATCTTTATCGTAAGTAATTGTATTTACTTCTGCTTTTGTATCTTTTACACTCATTTTGAGAAAATTATTTTTATTTTAAGATGGCAAATTTACGAATTATCTTTGAATTTTGAAAGTCGCTGCAGGAGGAGGGGTCTTAAGTGCTGCACTGTCCCTCTGTAACTGCATTGCTTTCTTTTCATTGCTTATCTGATCTTTAACTTGCTGCTCAGTTTTACCCTGATCAGCCAATTTTTCAGCTTCTTTTTTCTGTCTTGCCGTTAAAGCTGCAATTCTTGCATCTGTTTCTTTTTTAACGACAGCAAAGTGTTCTTTTTCCTTTTCCAGTTTTTCTCTAAGATCTATTGCTGCTTTAGAATATTCTGTATTAGGAAGTTCTTTCTCTACCACTCTTGTATAAGTTAACGCACTTTCAATACGTTCAGCTTTAAGATTATAAATTGACTTCATCGCCAGTTCATAACGGGACTTCATGATATAATCATAAATTTTTGAACGAAGTTTTGTACTTGGGAAATCTTCCAGAACGTTTTCAAATGCTACATTCGCTGCTTTATACTCTCCCATTTTGTAGTATTGTCTTCCATTTTCATATGCTTTAAACTCAAGCTTATAAGACAATTCATCAATGAGCTGGCTGATATTTTTAGATCTCTCAGAGTTTGGATAATTGTTCAGGAAGTCCTGAAGTTCATTGATCGCTAATTCTGTACTAGACTGATCTAGGTTGTAATCCATAGATCCTTCATAGTAGCACAATGCAGACATATAAGCTGCTTCTTCGGCTCTCGGATCTTTTGGAAAACTAACTGCAAAATTTTTGAACTGGTGACCTGCCAGCTTATAGCTCTTGTCATAATAGTTGGCATAAGCAGTGTTGAAACCTACGTTAGGGAAATCATCTGTTCCTGCCACAAGATTTGCAAGTCTGTCATAAAGAGCCAATGCATTTTTCCACTTTTTCTTAGCAAAGTTTTCATTAGCTGCTTTCAAGATAAATTCTTTATCAGCACTCCTCATTGCTCTTTCCTGCTGGCTTACACAAGATGAAATCACCGCTACAGCAAAAAGACCTAAAATATATTTTTTCATATAAAAAGTTCAACAGTTTTCGGATTATACAGCCGATTTACTAATTTGCAAAAATATAACTTTTTTGTCAATAGATTTTTTTTTATGAATATTTAACGTAATTTTAGTCTGCAGCGTATCCCAAAATTGCAAAAACACTTAATAAAAGATTCATTCTTACCTTTTTTTCAGCTTCTTTGGTGTAGGTTTCTTCGTTTTTACTCGGAACATACAGCTCATAAAAGTTTTTATTCCTGATGACAAATAAAGTGGATCCAATAATCATGGTAAGGATATCTTCAGGTTTGGGAGTAAAAGTAAAAACACCGGAAGCCACCCCTTTTTTAATTACTTCATCCAGTTTTTTTACGAATAACTGGTAGAAATCAAGCAGTTCGTCTTTCAGATTTTCTGTATGACGGAGTTCCTGGGTTACAAACCCATGGAAATAGTTATACTTGAACAGTTGAGAAACGATATATTTGATCATCTCCCGCATCTGCATTTCCGGTTTCCCATCTTTGATAGTATCCGCAAATTCTGAAAAATTCTCTCTGGTCTTCAATACCCTGTACTGATAGAGATAAGACATCATTTTCTCTTTAGAACCGAAGTAATAAGAGATCATAGCAACATTAATATTTGCTTTGGAACAGATATCTCTTACAGAAGTTCCCTCATATCCTTTTTTGGCGATGAGCTCTTCTGCAATATCCAATATGTGAATCTGTTTTTCCGTAAATTTTTTTTTCATGAAGTGCACTTTGAGTAAAGTTAAGAAATTTTTAACACATTTATAAACGATCGTTTAATAATTTTAAATTAAATCTGAAAAGCACTATTTTTGGATATGGAATTTTTTGATTTTCACCACCATAAAAAATATATCAGAAACGGAATTTATAATCTGGACATTGAGAGTATTCCGCCTGATTTCCCATATTCCATCGGCATTCACCCAAATGATATTGATATTAATACTATAGAGCAGCAGTTTTCATGGATGATGAGCATGATGTCTGAAAACTGTTTTGCCATTGGTGAATGTGGTTTGGATTCTTTGGTTTCTACAGACCAGAAAATTCAGGAGGAAGTTTTTTTAAGACAGATAAAGATCGCCAATGAGGTAAAAAAGCCCCTGATTATTCATTGTGTAAGAAAATTTTATGAAGTGATTTCTTTTAAAAAGAAGGCCGCACAACCAATGGTCATCCATGGTTTCAATAAAAAACAACGAATTGCTGAAGATCTTCTGCGCAATAATTTTTACCTGAGTTTTGGAAAAGCTGTTTTGTATAATTTATCTTTGCAGGATATTATAAAAAACACTCCATTAGACAGAATCTTTTTAGAAACTGATAATGAAGAATTTAACATTGAAGAATTGTACATTAAAGTTTCGGAAATAAAAGCTATTTCTCTGGAACAACTGAATGAACAAATTTTAGAAAATTTACACTCAATAAAAAATGGATAAATACTGGCTGGAAAGAACCGAACTTTTGGTAAAGGAAGAGGGATTGGACAGACTGATCAAAGCGAATGTGCTTGTTGTAGGTTTAGGCGGAGTAGGTTCTTTTGCCGCAGAATTTCTGGCGAGAGCCGGAGTAGGAAATATGACCATTGTGGATGGTGATACGGTAGATATTACCAATATCAACAGACAGCTGCCTGCTTTACACTCTACTGTCGGAAAGCATAAGGTAGATGTGGTTGCTGAAAGGCTTCTTGACATCAATCCACAGCTTAATTTAACGAAAATCAATGAATTTCTGAATCCGGAAAGAATGGATGAAGTACTAGATTCCGCAAAATTTGATTATGTTTTAGACTGTATCGACAGTGTTACGCCAAAACTTTCCTTGATTATTGCTGCCAAAAGAAGAAGGATAAAAATCGTAAGTTCAATGGGAGCCGGCGGAAAAACCGACCCAAGCAAAGTATTGGTAAGAGATATCAGCAAAACAGAACACTGCCACCTTGCAAGACAAGTAAGAAAAAGACTGAAAAAAGTAAAAATTGACAAAGGAGTCCGTTGTGTTTTTGCCAATGATATTCAGGATGAAGAAAGTTTGAAAATGACTGACGGAACCAATTATAAAAGATCTTTTTACGGAACAATAAGCTACATGCCTGCCATTTTCGGCCTGTACACCGCTTCAGAAGTGATTAATCATTTATTAAACCAGGATTAAAATATTTTCCCACCCATTCTGCAGATTTGTAAAAACGGTTTCGTAAATTAATCTGAGAAATTTGTGAAAAAAAATAAAAAACAATATTTACACTCCGTAAATGACAAATTCCAAGTATCCCAGAGCGGAAAAGCTCAAAAAAAACACGGAAATCAGTTTGCTTTTTGATAAGGGTAAATGGAGAACCAGTGGAAATCTGAGAATCATTATTCTGAAAGACAAGCCCACCCTTCCAGTAGAAGCATCCAGATTCGGGGTTTCTGTTTCAAAAAGATATTTTAAAAAAGCTGTACACAGAAACCGGATCAAAAGATTGCTGAGAGAATCATACCGTCTGAATAAAGACTTATTTAAACAAGCCTTCGGAGAAAAAACAATGGCCATGCTATTTTGGGCATCCCCTGAAATGCCTCTGAAATTTCAGGATGTGGAAGCACAGTTTATAACGCTTTGTGAAACGCAGAAAAAATAATTTTTTTATTAAAATAAGAGATCTGTGAGGTATTTTATCTCGCAGATTTTTATTTTCCTTTGGACCACACAGATGATTGCGTAGATACTATCTTTTATTCTACAGCAAATCATGAATAACAAAGCTTGAATCCTGTACCTCAAACTTAGAAATTAACACGTCTTAATATCATATACTTTTTGTAATTTTAGGGAAAACAATAAATCTGAAAATTAATATGTTAGATAATATTCCCTATTTTTCTTATATCATTAGTGCATTTATCGGAATTGGACTGGCAGCGGCTACTGGATTTCGGGTATTTCTCCCGATGTTTATCGTAAGTCTTGCGTCTTATTTCAACTGGATTCCCATGAATGAGCATTTTGAGTGGCTTGCGGGTCTTCCTGCGTTGATTACAACAGGAATTGCCACGGTGGCAGAGATCCTGGCCTATTACATCCCTTTTGTTGATCATTTGCTGGATACGGTTTCTATTCCGATGGCGACGGTAGCAGGCTCTATATTATTTGCCAGTCAGTTTGCCGAACTGGGAACATTTCCACAATGGGGGCTGGCATTAATTGCGGGTGGAGGTACAGCGGCCACAATCAGCTCCGGATTTGCAGGAATACGGGCTGCTTCTACGGCAACAACCGGAGGACTGGGAAATTCTGTGGTAGGAACCACGGAAACAGCCGGAGCAGGTCTTATGTCTGTTCTTGCTATGGCAGCGCCGGTAATCGCAGCAATTCTTGCCATAATTATCTTAATTCTTGTTGTTGTTTTTGGGCGGAGAGCCTGGAAAAAATTAAGAGGCAATAAAAGTAATCCCCAGAATTTATAAATAAAAAAGGTACTGCTTTAAAACAGTACCTTTTTTATTTTAATTTTTACTTCTGAAGTCCTTAATATCCTGAATTTTAGATTCAAAATATTCTTTTTTCTCTGGACTCTTTTTGATTAATATTTCAAATGCTTTTATTGCTTTTGTATATAATTTCTGTTCAAAATAAAGATTCGCCAACGTCTCTGTCATCAAATGTGAGATATCATCGTTCTTTTCTTTAACAACATAGGAGCTTTCTTCTTTTAACTGACTGATTCTAGGATTTTTTTCAATGAAGGTTTCAATAGCCTTTTCTTTGATTTCTGATTTATCCTTTTCGATCTCTTCAGTTCTGTCAATCTTTAGCCAGCTTTGCCAGGTATTGATAAAACCGGGAACATTACTGTCTAATTGCGGCTGCGTTGTATTCTTCATAGTAACTTCCTGCATTTGTTCTACAGATTCTTCTTTACTTTCCTTCTGCTTTTCTTCAACCTTAAGGGTAGAAATATCGGTTCCAAAGAAAGAAACATTCATCACAGGAACTTCTTCTTTTGCAACAGCTTTATCAGTATTCTCTTCGGCCGTTTCCACAGATCCAGATTGATTTTCAGAAACTTCCGAACTTTTTTCTATTGTTGAAAGAGTATCTTCCTGAACAATTTCTGTAGCGGTATCCATCATTTCAGATGGTGTTTCAGTCTCAATTACCTGTTCTTTTTTTTCTGCAGGGAAAATTTTTGCTACCGGAGCTTTTATTTCAGGAGCTGATACTTCTTTTGATTTGCTGATTAATGAATCAGGCATATTGGATTCCACACTCATAGGTTTCCAAGCTGTCTGAACTTTAGGAATATCTTCTTCTTTTTCTTCTGGAATTTCAACTTTAACCTCTTCTTCAGGCAATTGGTTTTCAACAATTTCTTCTTTTACAGGCTCTTCTTTAACTTCCTCAGGCTTGTCCTCACTTGTTGACCAAAAATGAAAATTCTGGGTTTCCGCGAAGCTAATTTCATGACCCCCAGTTGTTTCAGGCTCTACCTTTTCTTCTTGAGAAACAGGCTTAGCCTCCTTCATCTTTTTCTCAACTTCTTCAATCAGACGTCTCATTTCCTCCTCATGTTTATTGACATGGGGCTGGGAAACTTCAGCTGTTTCAGAAATTTCTTCGTTATTGGCCTGGATTTTAACATCTGGCATGAACGAATCTGTTCCATGGAAGCTTACTTCAGCATCAGATACTTCTACTAATGACTCTTCTTCATTACTATTTGCCTCTTCTTTTTCAGCAGAAATCTGATCTTCGTCGATAATGGTTTCTGGCGTAAAGTTTTCTCCAGCATTCTCTTCTATTTCAGCTCGTATTTCTTGTTGAGCAGGTTCTTCTTCAGAAACAGGTTTAGCTTCGTTATCTGTTGATCCTGTATTTAAAGGCTCTTCTGCTACATTTACAATATCTTCCTCCTGTAATAAAGGAGATACTTCATGGAAACTGATATTTTCTTCGTCGTCAACCTTTTCTTCTTCTTTTTCTGAAGAAATCTGATCTTCATGAATGATTGTTTCCGGTGTAAAGTTTTCTTCTGATTTCTCTGTTTCAGATGGAATCTCTTCTTTTTGTTCGGCAACAGGTTCTGTTACAGTTTCAGTCTTTTGGGTTACCAAAGTTCCTGATTCCAGAGTAGACTCAATATCTATTGTCTCGGAATTTTGCTCATCAAGGAAGTTTTCTTCTCCTTCAAATAAAATTCTGTTTCGTTCACCATTGATATAAATGTGTTTAATCTCCTGTACAGTTGGTAAAACACATGCCGTTTCCTGCTCTTCTGCTGGTTTTTCTACAGAACCCTCCTCTTCTCTTTTGATAGGGAAAGATTTAGTTTTCTGGGCCAATTGAGCAGGTTTTTCAATTGTTTTAGAAGGTTTCTTCTCTTCAGCAACCTCTGGTTTGGCCTCTTGCTTGATCTTTCCGTTGATCAACTGATACAAAATCTTTTTATCAGTAGTATATGCCGCCGTTGTAGAAAGCTCTTTCTGATAATTTTCTTTTTCGTACAGATGGACTCCATACAGGTGAAGCGCCCTGATATTTTGAATATAAGGAAAAGTATGAATCTCTTCTTTCAAAAGACCAAGGTCCTCGGACTGAATATTTTTCGGATTTTTTATTAATTCTAAAACTCTCGGATTCATCTTACCAATTCGCTACAATGTCGTTAAATATCTTATTAATAATTCTATCTGTTACCAGCTTTACCTGCTGGTCTTCGATTTGGCTTAGTGATACATCACTGTTGAAAGCTGCTTCATCGGAATAGGTTCTGTCGAAACTTGCATCCGGATGAATTTTGTTTTCATAATGTACCTTTACTGTAATCGTAAGTTTATTCTGTGCCTGCTGAATCACTCCACCAGAAGGGTTTGTCTGGGTATTGGAACTGATTGTGGTAGGTGTAATGGAATAGTCTGTGATTTCTCCTTCTATCAGGATATCTGGATTTTCTTTGGTTCCTTTCAGAGTTGTTCTCTGAAGGAATCTGTTTTGTATTGCTGTAGAAAACTGTTGGGATAATGCAGGGTTTACAAGGGGTGCATTATTCGGAAATTCATTGATCTGAACGGTTTTTTCATCTGTAAGGGATGATCCCGTAAAGCTGTAACATGAATTTAAAACTCCCAGCAATGCAAAAAGCATTACCGTAAGCAGTGATTGTTTCAGGCTGATATTTTTAATGTTAAAATTCATTTTTAGATCCAATTTCAGTAATTTCATCATACTCAATTTGTTGAATAGCATCTTCATAGGCAAAATAGTTTGCTGTGTATAAAAATGGCAGGGTAAGAAAAATTCCTATTCCGCAGGCAACAATACCAATCTGTGCTAGAATACTTACTACTAATGAGAAAAGAAAAATTGACAATAGATTCCCTTTGGTCATTACTTTTGAAATATTCCAGGCTTCTTTTATTTCTTTAACTCCTTTAAGACTTATTAATGGAATGATATAAAAACCTTTCAATACGAAGTAATATATCGCAGCAATCAATAAGAACACGTAAGGAAACACAAAAAGAGCTACCATCGGATTGGGTTGATTACCCTCTGACATTGCCCCCGATACACCCAATACAGCAAATAAAGGAATGTAAAGCAGTAAAACGCCTCCAAAAACAATGAGTTGCAGCATAAAGTAAGGCATGAAGTCTTTAAAATCAAAGATATCTCCGGGACTTGCCGGCTGATTTCTGTTCAGCCTTTGAAGGTATTTATATAAATTACCCATCGCTAATAGTCCGCAGAAAGGAATAATTGACATGATAAAGCACACTAAAAATGCTACAAATATATTCCCGAAATCTTTCTTTAAAAGTTCGACCCCTTTATTAATATATTCTCCGAGTTTAAAATTGATTGGCTTAGGTTTTAAATTTACTTTCATTATTTATGTTGTGCTAATCTTCCAGGTTATATTGTTTTATTTTTCTGTATAAAGTTCTTTGTGAGATTCCCAATTCATCTGCAGCTCTGTTTCTGCGACCTTTATGCTTCTCCAGCGCCTTGATAATCAAATCCTTCTCGTTATTCTGAAGAGAAAGTGACTCCGGTCTGTTTTCTTCCACTTCTATATCCTCGATATCTTCATAGCTGTCATCAGGTGTTGACATAATCGTAGGATTCTGAACTACCGGTGTGTCATTATTATTTTCAAAATAGACTAAAGATCCGGAATTTACCTGTGGCTGAGTTTCAGGAGTATAAATCCTGTTGATCAGGTTTTTCTCATGGCTGCTCAGATCTGCCGTTCCTCTGTTCTTAATCAATTCCGAAGTTAAGGATTTTAAATCATTAATATCATTCCTCATATCGAACAGAATTTTATACATGATTTCTCTTTCACTTCCAAAATCATTCTGTTTAGGAGTATTCTGAGTGCTCACTACCATGGGAAGGTGTGTTTCCATCGGAATATACTCGGCAAGTTTCTCAGCAGTGATATTTCTGTTTCTTTCCACAACAGTCATCTGCTCTACTAAGTTTCTTAATTGGCGGATGTTACCCGGGAAGGAATAACTTTCTATATAATGAACAGCGCTCTGCTCCAGTTCCAGCTCCGGCATTCTGTACTTTTCTGCAAAATCTATCGCAAACTTTCTGAACAGCAGATGAATATCTCCTTTTCTTTCTCTCAAAGGCGGCATATCAATCTGAACGGTATTCAACCGGTAATATAAATCCTCACGAAATCTTCCGTCATGGATTGCCTTCATCATATTAACGTTGGTAGCGGCTACAATTCTCACATTGGTTTTCTGTACCTGTGAAGACCCTACTTTCATAAATTCCCCACTTTCCAGTACTCTCAAAAGGCGCACCTGCGTCTGTAATGGCAGCTCTCCTACCTCATCCAAAAAGATTGTTCCGCCGTCTGCGACTTCAAAGTACCCTTTTCTTGTTGCTGTAGCACCTGTAAAAGCTCCTTTTTCGTGCCCGAACAGCTCAGAATCTATGGTTCCCTCCGGAATTGCTCCACAGTTGACCACAATATAAGGCTGATGTTTTCTTTTGGATTCTGAATGGATAATTTTCGGAATAAATTCTTTTCCCACACCACTTTCTCCTATCACCAGGACAGAAATGTCTGTAGGTGCTACCTGAATAGATTTTTCCAGGGCCCGGTTGAGTGCCGGAAAGTTCCCTATAATTCCGAAACGGTTTTTTATGTTTTGTAACTCGTTGCTCATAAGTAAATTTTTGATTATTGATTTAATGTTACTCTTCTACAGCTCTTCAATCTCTTTTCTGTAGACTTTGTTGAAATGATGAGTGTAGACATCTTTCATCGTCTTTCCTTCATCATACGTTTGCAGGGCTAACATTTTTAAATCTAAATAATCTTTGTTTCTGATCTTAGAAACTTTACTCTTAAAGTATATATTCTCGGCAAAGTTGTATTCTTTGCTTTGTTTTTCAAAATTTTCCAGGGCTTTGTCATACCTTCCCAGCTCGAAATAAGTAACTCCCAGCTGGTAATGATCAAACATTCCCTTCACATAACCTCTGGTTGCCAGAAGTCTTTCTATAATTCCCGCTGCTTTTCCTTTCTGGCCTAATGCACTGTAGGACATAGCTCTTACTACATCCAGGTTATAGTCTCCGTTTTGAGATCTTCCTAAGTCTTTGGGATAATATTTTTTTAAACCTTCTAAATCCTGAATTGCCCCTTTATAGTCTCTCAAAAACTGGAACTTGGTCCAACCTCTGTAACCAAGGTGCATTTGGGGGTCTAAGGCAACTGCTTTATCAATTAAAATTTTCCAGGTTACAAAATCTCCGTTTTTAAGATATGGAACTGCTTTTTCCATATAAGCACGGGAGAAATCAGGACACAGCTCAATGGCTTTATCAAAACCCTCCTGAGATTCTGCGAAACCTTGTAAATTTGAAGCCCAGTTGTATAACTCACACGCTTTTTTGCAGTTCTCACCCTCTACTGCATTACAGTTGACCTGTGCAATAGTATTGGTGTAAACGATAAGTAACAAAAAGCTAAGGTAATACCTCTGAAACTTTTCCATTTTCAATTTTATAGGTTAAATACTGATAATAATCTACTTTTAAACCTTTTATCTCTTTTGGCATCCAGCCATCGAGTGATTTTATAAACTGCAGCAGTTTATTTTCTAATTCTTCATCCAGTACAGTATCTTTCAGATCCGGGCTCATATGCTATAATCTGAAGAATCCTGTCTTTCCTTCACAATTTACTAAAAATCTTACGGTAATATAACCGTTGATTTTCTTTTCAGAAGATATATTTATATTATTCCGCTGTTCTCCCTAAAAGCGTGCCTTGTGTATTATCATAGACAAAAACGTTCACAATGTCACCTATTTTCTGACCTTCAAGCTGATCGAAGACACATACTGCATTCTGAGAATTTCTTCCTTTCCATTGGTTTTTGTTTTTCTTGGAAATTCCTTCAATCAAAATTTGGTGTGTTCTTCCCACATAAGATTTCATTCTTTGTTTTGAAAGTTCACCCTGAAGAGCAATAACCTCAGCAAGACGTCTCTGCTTCACATCGGCAGGAATATTATCTTCCATCTTCTTGTGAGCCGGAGTTCCCGGTCTTTCTGAGTAAGCGAACATATAACCGTAGTCATATTCCACTTCTCTCATAAGGCTTAGGGTATCCTGGTGATCTTCTTCTGACTCATTACAGAATCCAACGATCATATCCTGAGAAAAGGACACATCAGGAACAATTTCTTTCGCTTTTTTAATCAGATCCAGATATTCCTCACGGGTATGCTGTCTGTTCATTGCTTCAAGCATGTTATTGCTTCCGCTTTGTACAGGGAGGTGTACGTATTTACAGATGTTGTCATGCTTTGCCATCATTTTGAACACATCCAGACTCATATCCTGTGGATTTGAAGTAGAGAATCTGATTCTCAGTTCAGGAACGGCTTTAGCTACCAAATCAAGAAGCTGGGCAAAATCAACTGCTGTTGCTTTCTGCATTTCAGAAGCTTTGGCAAAATCTTTTTTAGGACCTCCTCCATACCAAAGGTAAGAGTCTACATTTTGTCCTAAAAGGGTAATTTCTTTGTATCCGTTGTTAGCAAGATCTTTACATTCATCTATAATTGAGTGTGGATCACGGCTTCTTTCTCTTCCTCTTGTAAAAGGCACTACGCAGAATGTACACATGTTATCACAACCTCTGGTAATGGTAACAAAAGCTGTAACACCGTTTCCGCCCAGACGAACAGGATTGATATCTGCATAAGTTTCTTCTTTGGAAAGGATTACGTTAATTGCATCTCTTCCATCGTCGGTTTCTTTTAAAAGATTAGGTAAATCTCTATAAGCATCCGGACCTACAACAAGATCAACCAGCTGTTCTTCTTCTAAGAACTTGGTTTTTAATCTTTCCGCCATGCAGCCTAAAACGCCCACCGTCATATTCGGTTTTTCTTTTTTCAGGTTTTTGAATTGGGAAAGACGCATTCTTACGGTCTGTTCTGCTTTTTCTCGGATGGAACATGTATTTAAAAGAATCAGGTCTGCTTCTTCTACCTTCATTGTTGTATTGTATCCTTGTTCATTAAGGATGGATGCAACAATTTCAGAGTCAGAGAAATTCATCTGACAGCCATAGCTTTCTAAAAACAGTTTTTTAGAATTCTCCGGTCTTTCAGCAATGGCAAAAGCTTCGCCCTGTTTCGTTTCGTCTATATATTTTTCCTGCACGATAATCAATTTAAGGCCCGCAATTTTAAATTACGAACAAATAAGTTTGCAAAGATACAAAATATTGTGACAGATTGTCAGCGCTATTATTTTAACAAAATCATAAAGTTACACGCATAGTGTAAGTGGATGTTATCGGAACACTGCGAAAAGATTCCGGCTGCCATTTTTCGGTAATTTGTCCTACAGCTTTCATTACCTTGTTTTTAATATCATCCTGTAAATCATCAGGTTGTATTATAATATCTTGTAAAAAACCTTCCTGATTAACTTTAAATCGTATTTCAGCTGTTACTCCATCAGCATTTCTGATATTCTGGTTTTTCAGATTAATGAGCAGACGGTTTCTGAATTCTCCCATTCCTCCTGGAAATTCAGCAGATTTTTTTAATCCCTGTGTAGTATAATTTTCTTTAAAGTTGTCAAAATAATCGATCGGATAGAATATGATGGAAACATATTTCTGTACATCCGCACCTTTTTTCCATTTTTTAAGTTTATTTATTTCATTGAGAGCCTTTACAAATACAGCGGTAGGGCAATTATCAGAAAGAGTTTTATTAATAATTTTAGCCTGTCCCTTTTCGATTTCAAGTTCAGCCAGAAACATTTCAGACATTCTGTTATTGCAGTGTTCTGAATGACTTTCAATCAGAACTGTATTCAAATCTTTATAAAACTGGACAGCACCTCCTTTATAAGGGTTCATATCTCCCTGAAGCAGATCAAATGTCTGCGCTTTGCCCATAGCACAAACCAGCATCAATCCAAGTAGTTGTAGAGTTTTCTTAATCATAATCATAGCTGAGATTATCAAATCTGATTTTCAGTATTGTTTTTGTAATCAAAAGTTACTTTCTCATCTGTTAATCAATATCTGCTGACATTGAAGAGAAGTTCATTTTAACTTTAACCTGTGAAGCTACAGGCTGCCCGTTACAAGACGCCGGAGTCCAGTTTTTCTTTATTCTTCTTACGACATACTGCATGTCATCAAAAAAAATTTCGCTGTTCTGTACTTTAGGCATCCCTTTCACATCCACAATTTTTCCCTTGTCATCAAGCACTAAAGTAAATGTAAAGTCTCCTGTCAGCGCATAAAAATCCGAATTCAGATAAGCATACATATACTTGTTCAGGATGTCTTTGTAAGCTGCAACTCCACCTTCATAAGCTGCCGGTTTAAAATCATTACATTTTATGGCAACCTGCATAAAAGGTTCTTTAATATCTATTTTTAAAAGGGTTTTATTACTATCTCTTATGAAGGAATCATCCCGTTCTTCCTGATCCTGTGCAAATGAAAAAGTCCCTGTACACAAAGCCAAAAATAAAAGTACTGTTCTCATAATTTTGTTTCCTAATAATAAGCAAAGGTAAATATTTAGCTCATTTATAAAAAAGAAAAACTTCACGCAAAGCATGAAGTTTAAAATACGAATATGGTAAATACAAGATTTACTTTGAAGCCTTACAAGAGACCTTTAATGTGTTTATAATTGCTTTTCACTGTTTCAAAAACCTCATCCATTTTACCTCCAAGCATCAATTGAGCCATAGATTTGGTCATTCCCATAATCTGATCAAACTCAATTTTAGGAGGAAGAGCCAATGCATTGGGATTGGTAAAGATATTCAGAAGATAAGGTCCGTTGTGATCTAAACATTCTTTGATGGCGCTTTCCACTTCTTCGGGAAGGTGTACATTCTTACCCGGATACCCCATTGCGTGTGCTACCATAGCAAAGTCGGGATTAATCATATCTGTTTCATTATCGGGCATTCCGCCGACTTCCATTTCCAGTTTTACCATTCCAAGGGTCCTGTTATTGAAAACGATTAGTTTTACGGGTAGTTTATACTGAAAAATAGTCGCCATATCTCCTAATAGCATCGATAGGCCTCCATCTCCACACATTGCTATAACTTGCTTTTCCGGATGGGCTAAAGCTGCTCCGATTGCCATTGGCATTGCATTAGCCATTGATCCATGATTAAATGAGCCAAGCATTTTTCTTTCTCCCGTTCCTGTAATAAACCGGGCGCCCCAAACACAGCACATTCCGGTGTCTACGGTAAAAATAGCATCTTTTTTGGCCAGTTTATCTAAGGTATGTGCCACATATTCCGGCTGGATAGCATTCTCTTTTCCAAAATCTTTTACATATTCTAACTGACCTTCTTTTACTTTTTCATAAAATGCCAGTTGCTCATTCAGAAAGTGAACATCTGTTTTTTCTTCTAATAAAGGGAGTAATGCTTTTATTGTTTCTTTGATATCTCCTGCAAGACCTAATTCCAGTTTTGCCCTTCTTCCCAATCTTTCCGGACTTTCATCTATCTGTACAATTTTATTTTTTACCGGCATAAACTTCTGGTAAGGAAAATCAGTCCCCAAAAGAAGAACCAGATCTGCTTCGTGCATTGCATGATATGCTGATGGAAATCCCAACAGCCCGGTAAGTCCCACTTCATTAGGATTATTAGGCTGAATTGCCATTTTTCCCCGGAATGAATATCCTACAGGCGCTTTTAATAGTTTAGACAATTCTATAACTTCCGCACTTGCTTCACCCGCTCCAACTCCGCAGTACAATGTTACTTTTTTGCTATTATTTACCAATGCTGCCAGCTGTTTCAATTCATCATCAGAAGGTCTTACAACAGGATTGGTTTTAAAGATTTGAGTAGAAGTAGATCCTTCTTCTGCATCCAGCTCAGAAACATCTCCCGGAAGGCCTATTACGGCAACTCCTTTTTTGGAAATAGCATGCTGAATAGCCGTCTGCACAGTTCTCTGCACCTGCTCCGGACGGGTAATCATCTGATTATAGTAACTGCAGTCATCAAACAGTTTTATTGTATTGGTTTCCTGAAAGTAATCCATTCCCATCTCATCACTGGGAATCGTAGAGGCAATAACCAGCATAGGAACATGAGAGCGGTGTGCTTCATACACTCCATTGATAAGATGAACATGTCCCGGGCCGCAACTCCCTGCACATACTGCCAGGCCATCCAGTTCGGCTTCTGCAGCAGCTGCATAAGCTCCCACTTCTTCGTGCCGCACATGAATCCACTGGATACTGCTTTTTTTAACAGCAACATTCAGATGGTTGAGACTGTCGCCAGTTACTGCATAAATTCTTTTCACATTGGCATTTTCGAGCATTTCAACAATCTGCTCTGCTATGTTTTTGGCCATAATTATTCTATTTTGGTGGTTGTTTTTGGTGAAAAATAGTATTTAACAGGGATAATAATGCCCCTATCTCTATCAAATTTAGCTAATAAAATTGGAACTTTCATCCGATTTCAATGTTAAAAACTTGTAATTTAATTTTGAATTTTCTTTCTACTTACCCCTCAAACAAATTGATTAAAAAACAAAACAGCCACCCAAAAAGGTGGCTGTTTATATCGTATCACTTAAGTTTACATTACTATTTCAATCTGATTTCTCAACAGATCTTCAAATTCATCTCTTTTACGGATCAAATGTGCTTTTCCGTCTAAGAATAGTACTTCTGCAGGTTTTAATCTTGAATTGAAGTTTGAACTCATTTCAAAACCATAAGCTCCAGCATTGTGGAAAGCAAGAATATCTCCTTCTCTCACTTCGTTCAGTTTTCTGTCCCAGGCAAAAGTATCGGTTTCACAAATGTTTCCTACTACCGTATAAATTCTTTCAGCACCTTTTGGATTGGATAAGTTCTCGATCATGTGGTAAGAATCATAGAACATTGGACGAATCAGGTGATTGAATCCGGAATTCACACCCACAAAAACAGTAGCCGTTGTCTGCTTGATCACATTAGCTTTCACCAATAAATACCCGCTTTTACCAACCAAGAATTTTCCAGGTTCAAACCATAATTCGAATTTTTTTCCTGTAGATTTTGAAAACTCAGAAATTACTTTTTCTACTTTTTTACCTAATGTTCTCACATCAGTTTCTTCTTCACTATCCTGATAAGGAATTTTGAAACCACTTCCCATATCCAGATATTTCAGGTTCGGGAAATGTTCAGAAAGTTCCAACATAATCTCCAGAGCCTGCAGGAATACATCAGGATCTTTGATCTCACTTCCTGTATGCATGTGAAGACCTTCCACATTCAGGTTTGTACTTTTCATCACTCTTTCAATGTGACGAACCTGGTGGATAGAAATACCGAATTTACTGTCGATATGCCCCGTTGAAATTTTGTAGTTTCCTCCGGCAAAAATATGCGGATTGATTCTTACCAAAATAGGATATGAATTTCCATATTTATTACCGAACTGCTCAAGAATAGAAATGTTATCAATATTTATATGAACTCCGAAAGTCATTGCTTCTTCTATTTCAGCAAGATCAACACAGTTGGGAGTAAACAAAATCTTTTCTTTTGAAAATCCTGCCTTTAACCCAAGTTTTACTTCATTAATGGATACACAATCCAAAGAAGCTCCCAGATTCTTGACATACTTAAGGATATTGATGTTTGTCAACGCCTTCGCTGCATAGAAGAACTTTGTATGTTTTAAAAAAGAAGATGTAAGTTTTTCGTATTGAACTTTGATGGATTCCGCATCATAAACATACACCGGGGTGCCAAACTCATTGGCAATCTTTAATAATTCTTTTGAATTCATAATTTCATTTTAACATAAAAAAAGGCAGATTCTTATAAAAAGAGCCTGCCGCATTGATTATTTTTTATGCAAGACAACTCTTTTAAATATTCCAAACCTTAGAGAACCTTACAGCTCCCTTTTTTCCAGTTTTAATTTGTTTAAAATTTTGCATTGCTTCCATTTATTTTTTGCAAAAATACTATTTATTTTTTATTTTTCGAAAATTGATTTTAAAAGCGCCTTCTTTCAGATCAACTTATAAAGTGTTAATTCCTATATCATTTCGGTAAAGGCAGTGTTTCAAAATCGCTGCGAAGGAGTGCCAGCTGCAGTTCATTATTCAGATCTGTGGAAGATAACGGCAGGTCAATTTTTAATTTAGCCAGCTTACTTAAAGTCTGAATTTGGGTAAACAGTTCATAGAAACCAAATGAAACCACTTTCCCGTTTTCTATAATTAAAAATAATTTTTCCCCCAGTTTTCTTCCTGGTCCCAGCCAAAGTTCATTTCTTTTTCTGAATTCAATTTTCTGTTTCAATACTGAAAAATCTTTAAAATCTTCCTGAGAACCAATAAACTGAACCGCTTTTGTTCCTTGCGTAAATGATCTGAATTTTAAAACCGGTTTTTCGGTTTTATTGAGTGTATTTTTCTCAACTATATATTTATTGTTCCTGAAATACAATCCGAAAGGCAGTACTTCTTTCTTTTTAATATTTTTGGAGTTCAGGATCAGCTTGGCAATAATGTCTGTTCCGGTAAGCTCAAAATTAATCTGCTCAACATCTTTCTGAATCTGTTCCCATTTTTTTGATTTCGAATTGAAAACTTTTTTTGAAAACTTGTTGATATCCTGAACATAATCTGAGAACATAATCCGTCCCGCTTCATCCTGAAAATAGACAAAGCCTTTATCGTTGGGAAGATCCTGAGTAAGCTCTTTGATCTTGTTGATATAGGTTTTTGCATTAGACTCATCATGTTGTTTCTGAATGATCTCATTTTCAGTATCTTTTGAAATCAGAAGTTTGAAAAGTTCTAATGTAGCTCTTGCATCACCTTCAGCCCTGTGATGATTGGTCAAAGGAATTCCCAGAGATTTCACCAGTTTTCCCAGTGAATAACTTACCTCATCAGGAATCAGTTTCTTAGCCAACGGAATTGTATCTAAAGTATTGGTTTTGAAGTCATATCCAAGCCTTTTGAATGACTGACGAAGCATTCTGTAATCAAAATCAATATTATGACCTACCAGGGTTGTATTTTGAGTTATTTCGATAACCCTCTTGGCAATTTCATGAAATTTCGGAGCAGTTTTGACCATTTTTGGGGTAATACTGGTCAGTTTCTGTACAAAAGGGGTAATATCTCCTTCAGGGTTTACCAGAGAAATAAACTGGTCAGTAATTTTCTGACCATCATATCTGTAGATGGCGATATCGATAATGCATTCATTTCTATAACCTGCACCATTACTTTCTATATCTATAATTGAATACATTGAATGTGTGTTAACTGCTGTTTTGTCATTTATATTTAAAACCAAAGCTTATTCCCCGATAAAATCTGGTTCTATTTTTTACTGTTATGTAAAGATAACCTGCTAAAATAACAAAAAATATAGCAAAATATAGCAGGTTATCCTTCAAAATTATCTTCTTCTGCCTCCCAGACCAAACATTCCGAGAATAGCTTTTGCTCCTTCTCTCATTAATGTAGAAGTAAAAGTACGGCCGGCTTTACTCTGCAATACCTGTTCAAACATTCCTGGTTCTTCTTTTACCGGTTTTGTCTTTTGAGTAGGCGCTGGATTTTGTGCTGCCTGTTCCATTCTGTTGGTTAGCATTTCATAAGCTGACTCTCTGTCAATAGGCTGTTCATATTTTGCAACAAGTGCTGATTTTGAAGTCAGATCAGAGATTT
This sequence comes from Chryseobacterium sp. D764, assembly GCF_019317325.1. Lineage (NCBI taxonomy): Bacteria > Pseudomonadati > Bacteroidota > Flavobacteriia > Flavobacteriales > Weeksellaceae > Chryseobacterium > Chryseobacterium sp. D764. Next base: position 3,066,792 of record NZ_CP079219.1, read on the forward strand.
CCGCTTCACTCAAAACATCCATCCTTGATTCCGGAGAGATCAGATAAGTGTGTACTAATGGTGTAGGTATTCCTTTTTCATCAAGAGCCGTGACAAATGCTTCTCCAATTCCCAAATTCTGGATCAGGCTGGAAGCATTGTAATATTCTGTGGTAGGGTAATTTTCAACGGCCTTGGAAATTTCTTTTTTATCTTTTGCTGTAAAACCTCTTAATGCATGCTGAATCTTTAATCCTAATTGAGAAAGTACATTTTCAGGGACATCACCAGGAATCTGAGTAATAAAATAGATCCCTACTCCTTTGGAACGGATCAGTTTTACCATTGTTTCAATTTGTGAAAGAAGAGCTTTGGAAGCTTCATCAAAAATCAGGTGTGCTTCATCTATAAATAACACCAGCTTTGGTTTGCCACTATCTCCTTCTTCAGGAAACGTCATATAAATTTCTGCAAAAAGCGAAAGCATAAACGTAGAAAAAAGCTGTGGTTTATTCTGAATATCTGATACTCTTAAAATATTGACCACTCCTTTTCCGTCCCTTGTTTCCAGTAAATCATGAACATCAAAGCTTAATTCACCGAAGAATCCTGCCGCTCCCTGTTGTTCCAACGCGACAATAGATCTTAAAATTGTTCCAAGAGATGCTGATGCAATGGACCCGTAATTCGCTGCAAGCTCGGCTTTTCCTTGCGCATTATCCGTCACATACTGCAGTACTTTCTTCAAATCATTAAGATCAATCAACGGAAGCCCTTTATCATCACAGTATTTGAAGACAATCGACATGATGCTTTGCTGCGTATCGTTAAGTTCAAGGATTTTGCTGAGTAAAACGGGCCCGAATTCTGTAACGGTAGCTCTCAACTTCACGCCTTCACCACCGGAAATACTCATCAATTCTACCGGAAAACTCTGTGGATTGTAAGGAAGCTGTGTTTTAGCATATCTTTCTTCAATAACAGGATTCATTTGGCCTGCTTCTGCAATCCCGGAGAAATCTCCTTTAATATCAAGAACCAAAGAGGGAATTCCTGCATGAGAAAGCTGTTCTGCAAATACCTGTAATGTTTTTGTCTTACCAGTTCCCGTAGCTCCGGCGATAAGACCATGACGGTTAATCGTTTTCAGGGGAATGGTTACATTTACTTCTGTGACCACTTCACCATCCAGCATTCCTTTTCCCAATATAATATGTTCTCCTTTTGGAGTGTATCTCGTGTTTAGTTCTTCAATAAATTGTGTTTTGTCTGCCATCTGATCGCTTTTTTAACTTATAAATATAAAATTTTTGGAGAATATGTAAAGATATTTTCCAATGAACTTATCTTTATTTCTTTGAAAAATAAATTTGTATCTGCATAAACAAATTTTAAACCACATGTATTAACCTGCGAACAATATATGATTTCTAAAGAGAACATGATAAAAAACAGCATTTGCAAATTCACAGGTTGTAAGGCATTCTTTTTGCTGAAAAAGACAATGTATTAAACATCCGTTTAACAAAGTATTGAAAGAAACTATCAATGGGATTTAACATTTCATTTAGAATTTATCTAATACTTTGTATCTTTAACTCATTAAAAAAAGACCCCAATGAAAATTGAACAAATATATACGGGCTGTCTGGCTCAGGGTGCCTATTATATTGTATCAGAGAATGAAGCAGTCATTATAGATCCTTTAAGAGAAGTAAAACCTTACCTGGATCGTCTGGAAAAAGATAATGTCACTTTAAAATATATTTTTGAAACTCACTTCCATGCAGATTTTGTATCAGGCCATTTGGATTTAAGCAAGAAAACAAGTGCTCCGATTGTATATGGACCTACTGCTGCTCCTGAATTTGAAGCAATTATTGCCGAAGACAATCAGATTTTTGAGATCGGAAAAGTAAAAATAAAGGTAATGCACACTCCCGGACACACCATGGAAAGCAGCACTTATCTCTTAATAGATGAAAACGGTATTGAAACTGCAATTTTTACAGGTGACACCTTATTTTTAGGAGATGTCGGAAGACCAGATCTTGCACAGAAAGCAACCAATCTTACCCAGGAAGACCTTGCGGGAATTCTATACGACAGTCTTCAGAACAAAATTATGCCTTTGGATGACAGCATTACCGTTTATCCTGCTCACGGGGCAGGTTCTGCCTGCGGAAAAAACATGCAGAAGGAAACGGTAGATATTTTAGGAAACCAAAAGAAGACGAATTATGCGCTTAATCAACCCGATAAAGCCTCTTTCATCAGAGAGGTTCTTGATGGTTTAACAGCACCACCAAAATATTTCGGAATGAATGTCGCATTAAACAAAGGTGGATATGAAAGTCTGGATGTTGTAATGAACAAAGGATTACAACCTGTAGCGCCGGAAGATTTTGAGGCACTGGCTGAAGAAACCGGAGCATTAATTTTAGATACAAGAGGAGCGGCGGACTTCCATAAAGGATTTGTTCCCAACTCTATCAATATAGGATTGAAAGGTGATTTCGCCCCATGGGTAGGAAATCTTATCGTGGATGTAAAGCATCCTCTATTACTGGTAGCAGATGAAGGAACCGAGGAAGAAGTAATTACCAGACTAAGCAGAGTAGGTTTTGATAATGTAGTAGGTTATCTGGAAGGAAGTTTTGAAGGCTGGAAAAATGCAGGTAAGGAAACTGATGAGATCAAAAGAATTACCCCATCTGAGTTTGCTGAACAGTTTACAGAAGATGCAAAAGTAATTGATGTAAGAAAACTGACTGAATATTCTGCAGAGCATATTGACAACGCTTATAACAGGCCACTGGATACGATCAGTGACTGGGCCCGCACTATGGATGATTCGGAACATTTCTTTCTTCACTGTGCAGGCGGATACAGAAGTATGATCGCAGCAAGCATCCTTAACTCACACGGAATCAGAAACTTTACCGAAATAGAAGGAGGTTTTAACGGCATCAAAAAGACGGAAAAATTCCCGACTACAGATTTTGTATGCCAATCTAAAACGTCATAAGATCATGAAGATACAGTTTTTTGGGCTTGCTTTAGCAATGGCTTTTACGCTAAGTGCCTGTAAAACATCTCATACCGCTTTCACACCCAAAGCTAACATCAAAGAAGTAGTCAATAGCTCTGATGTAACATTGGTGGATGTCAGAATTCCGGAACAGTATGCTGCAGGAACAGCAAAAAATGCTGTCAACATACCATTAGCAGAGCTTCAAAGCAATATAGAAACCTTGAAAGGTAAAAAAGTTGTTGTGTTCTGTAATAAAGGAGTTCAGGCAGATCAGGCTATGGAAATTCTGAAGAAAAACGGAGTGGAAGCCTATGATGGTACAAGCTGGAAGAATGTAAAAGCAATCCAGGACGAAACAAACAAAAAAGTAAACTAATAAAACCAAAACTATGTCACAAAAATTTCAGGAAATCATTGATTCCGAAAGGCCTGTACTGATCGATTTTTTCGCAACATGGTGTCAGCCTTGTAAAGTACAGTCTTCAGTATTAAATACGGTAAAGGAGAATGTTGGCGAAGAAGCAAGAATCATCAAGGTAGATGTAGACCAATATCCTGCATTAGCAGCTCAATATGGAGTGCGCGGAGTTCCTACTCTTGCCATTTTCAAAAAAGGAGAACTATTATGGAAAGAAAGTGGTGTACATGATGTGAATACACTCACTAATCTTCTCCAGCAATATGCTTAGATAAGGACCAAAATAAAGGCTGAAATTCATTTGAATTTCAGCCTTTATTTTTTATTACAATTGAATAGAGAAACTATCCCGGTCATTTAAAAACTGAAAATGGGTTCTGAAATCTTTCAATTCATCTATATTTAGTTCTGCGGACACAAGATTCCCTTGTTTTTCAGAAATTTCTTTTCCGTCTGCAAAGAAGCAGTGAGAACTTTCCTGATAAAACAAATTGTTTCCATCAGTTCCAATTCTGTTTAAGCCAAATACAAAAGATAAATTTTCAATAGCCCGGGCTTTTAGCAAATGTTCCCATGCTCCTACTCTTTTCTCGGGCCAGTTGGCCACATATAAAATAGCATCGTAGTCATCATTGTTTCTGGCAAAAACAGGAAAACGAAGGTCATAACATACTTGAAGCAGAAATCGTATTCCCTGATACACAACAACTACCCGCTCTTTTCCAGGTGTATATACTTTATCTTCTCCTGAAAAAGAGAACAGATGCCGTTTATCATAAAAAGAAACTTCACCACCCGGCCGTACGAAATACATTCTGTTGTAAAAGTTTCCGTTGTGTTCTACCGGAGCACTTCCACAGAATGCTGCATTTTTATCTTTTGAAAGTTTCTTCAAAAATTCCAGTGATTCATTATTTCTGTCCGAAACTTCAGAAGCGTCCATACAGAAGCCAGTAGAAAACATTTCGGGTAGAAGAAACAGATCCGCTTCCACATTATGAAGCTCATTTTCTATGAGTTTAAAATTCTCAGCTTTATTTTTCCAGATGATATCTAAATTAAGCCCTACAACTTTCATCTTTTATTCTTTTTAAATTATTTCAAATCTGAAGTATAAAAATACGCCTTTTATCATTACAAAAAGAAAACTCTCAGGAGAATTCAACTGCAGAAAAACAGTGTCTCCTTCTCCAATATCAAACAATATTTCATAATAATTTATTAAAGTCTTTCATTTTTATAATACGGATTCTCTTTCGGTTTCATTTTTGATAGAGATATTTTTTATTACTATCCTTAAAAATTTAAAATTTATGAAGAAATTGTTTTTTATGGTGACGATTTTCTTTTTTGGGGCCATGGCTAATGCTCAGGCCTGGACGGGAAAAGGGGATCAGAAAGTACAACTGGGGCTGAGTGCCTGGGGATATGGAACCGGAGTAACGGGAACCTACGACTATGGGCTCAATAAACTTATTTCAGTAGGAGCCGGAATCAACGGCTATTTTGACAATTATAAAAACAACGATAAGGATAATCGTGTTTTTGTTTTCGGGAGACTGAACTTTCATTTACAGGAAGCACTGAACCTTCCCTCAAAATGGGATATCTACCCTGGTGTAGACCTTGGAGTTCTCGGAAGAGACTTCGGAGTTGGCGCTCACATTGGAGCCCGTTATTTCTTCACAGAGAAAATAGGGGTATTTGCAGAAGTAGGTAATAATGGCAGTCTGGGTGTTTCTTTCAATTTATAATCAAATCGTCTTTAAATATGACAAAGCTTCTCGTTTCGGGGAGCTTTTTTATTTGGCATAGTTTTGATAATTGTTACCTTTGCAAATTAAAATCTAAAATTTATTAATGGAAATAGCAATCAAACTTTTTCAGTTCATTCTGAGCATCTCTATACTTGTGCTTCTTCATGAGCTTGGGCATTTTTTACCGGCAATATGGTTCAAGACCAGAGCAGAGAAGTTTTTCCTGTTTTTTGATCCTTACTTCTCCATATTCTCCATGAAGAAAATCAACGGGAAATGGCAGTATAAGTTTTTATCAAAGAACCTGCCGGATTCTGAAGTAATAGAGGTAAACGGAAAGAAGGAAGAAGTTCCTATCGATATATCAAAACTACCGGACAATGACTGGAGAAAACATCCTGAACAAACCAAATACGGAATTGGATGGCTTCCTTTCGGAGGGTATGTAAAAATTGCAGGAATGGTGGATGAAAGTATGGATACTGCCCAAATGAAAAAGCCGGCAGAACCATGGGAATTCAGATCGAAACCGGCTTGGCAGAGACTTATTATTATGCTGGGTGGAGTTACGGTTAACTTTTTCCTTGCATGGTTGATCTATAGCTCTTTATCATTCTTCAACGGAGAAACCTATACAGATATCACGAAATTCGACAATGGTATTGAAGCGACTTCAGCAGGAAAGAAAATGGGATTCCAGAATGGTGACAAAATCATCAGCGTAGATGGAAAACCTGCAGAGAGACTTGAAAATACATCAATCAATATTCTTTTAGGAGACAATGTTACCGTAAACAGAAACGGCCAGGAAGTTACTTTCCCGGTAAATGCTGACGGTGTTGCAGATGTTCTTAAGCAGAGAGAAGCAAAATTGTATATCACTCCAAGAGTTTCTATGGTCATTGATTCATTGGCAACTCCTTCTTCTCAGGCATCAGGTCTTGCGAAAGGAGATAAAATTGTAGGAATCAACGGTAAAAAAGCGGCATTCTTTGATGAAGTAAGCACTCTTCTAAGTGAAAATAAAGGTAAGACGATTACTGTAGATGTTGAAAGAAATGGGGCTTTGCAGACATTACCAGCAGTTTCTGTTGATAAAAACGGAAAACTAGGGGTAGCAATTGATACAAAAAACATCGCAAAAGCTGTTGTAACAAATAAAAAATACTCTTTTGGGGAGGCTATTCCAAGAGGATTTACCAGAACTATTGAAGCATTAACTACCCAGGTTAAGCAGTTCAAAATCATGTTCAACTCTAAAGTTCAGGGGTATAAAAATGTAGGAGGTCCTATTGCGATTGTAAAGAATATGCCTGTAGATAAAGATGCAGACGGAAACTTTAAGATCAACTGGGTTGCTTTCTGGAGCTTTACAGCAATGTTCTCCGTATGGTTGGCATTCCTGAATCTTATTCCTATTCCGGGACTTGATGGCGGACACGTTTTATTTACTTTATATGAAATTATTGTAGGAAAACCGGTTCCACAGAAGGTTTTGGAAAACGCACAAATGATTGGAGTTATCTTCCTGTTAGGATTGATGTTACTGATCTTCGGAAGCGACATCTTCAAGGTGTTTACAGGGAAATTATAATTTTTTTAGAAATTTTTATAAAAATATTTGTAAGGTATAAATATTCGTCCTATATTTGCACCACTTAAAACAAAGGACATTCCTCCTTAGCTCAGTTGGTTAGAGCATCTGACTGTTAATCAGAGGGTCGCTGGTTCGAGCCCAGCAGGAGGAGCAAAAAGACTTACAGAAATGTAAGTCTTTTTTTTTGTGCTTTCATCTGAAGATATCATTTAAAAAGATAGATATTTGTAACTTACCTTAAGTTTTATGAACTATTTATCTGTTTTACGGAATATCACCCACCATTTCGGGTATTTTCATGTAACGATTTCCCCAATAATCCGACTATTCTTACTTAAGGAATTATAGAATTTGAGAAATTAACATCTTATAAATACTTCTCTAATAACTTGCATCTAAAAAAAATAACAAAACCAACATTATTGTATTTTATAAATACCTTATTATACCATGAAGAAAACTATTATTTCGTTATTAACAGCATTTTCTATTATAGGGATTTCAGCACAGGAAAAGTCTTATTTTTTATCAAGCCCCTCATTGAGTCCGGATGGCAAGACAGCCTATTTCTCTTATGACGGCGATATCTGGAAAGTAGATTCAAATGGTGGAAACGCTTCAAGAATTACAGCCCTGGATGGAGAAGAAATCAATCCCCGCCTTTCACCGGATGGAAAATGGCTTGCATTCAGTTCTAACCAATATGGAAATTATGATGTGTATGTAATGCCTGCAGACGGGGGAACGATCAAGCAGCTAACTTTCCACACCGGAAGAGACGAAATGGAAAGCTGGGCATGGGATAGCAAAACCATTTATTTTACTTCCAGTAGAAATAATAATTTCGGCAGTTTTAAAACTACAATTGAAGGAAAAACACCACAAAAGCTTTTCAGTAATTATTTTAACAACACCAATGGACTTGTAGAAACGCCGGCGGGAGAATATCTTTTCACCAGCTCTTCAGAAAGTGCCCATCAGGTACAACGCAAGCGCTATAAAGGAGAAAATAATCCTGATATTTTAGGATACAACCCTAAAAGCAATTCTTTCAAACAGTACACTAACTATGAAGGAAAAGATTTCAACCCAAGTGTAGATAAAAAAGGTATTATTTACTTTATTTCCGATGAGAATAATGGAGAATACAATCTTTATCAACTCGAAAATGGTAAGAAGGCTTCATTAACCCAATTTGACACTTCTATTAAAAAACCTTTTGTTTCAGCAGACGGATCTAAAGTCATTTTTGAAAAAGATTACCAGCTTTATATTTACGATATCGCTTCAAAAAATGCAAAACCTCTGAATGTAAGCCTGAATACTAATAAAACGCTGGAAAAAGAACAAAACTTCAACGTGGAAAATAATATTTCCTATTATGATGTATCTCCGGATGGTAAAAAAATGGCCTTTATAAGCCGCGGTGTTTTATTTGTATCTGATATTGAAGGAAAATTTGCACAACAGGTTTCTGACGGGAAAGAACGTGCCATGGAAGTAAAATGGCTGAAAGACAACCGTACCCTGCTTTACAGTCAGACCTACAATGGATACCAAAACTGGTTTACTATTCCAGCAGACGGAAAAGGCCAGCTCAAACAATTAACAGAAGATTTACGCAATAACCGAAGCATCACGCTTAATAGCGACCTTTCAAAAGCGGTTTATTTAAGCGGCCGTGATGAAGTAAGATTGCTGGATTTAAAAAATTTCAAATCTACAACGATCGTAAAAGACGAAATATGGGCTTTCCAAAACTCAAGACCTTCTTTTTCGCCAAACAATGAATACGTACTGCTCTCTGCGAAAAGAAACTTTGAACTGGATATTTTCATCTATAATATCAAAAAAGGACAGACGCTCAATCTTACCAATACTGGTGTTTCAGAGGAAGATCCTGTATGGTCTCCAAACGGCAAATACATTTATTTTGCCAGCGATAGAACCAATCCGTCTTATCCTTTAGGCATGCAGAAGTCTAACATTTACCGCATGGCTCTGGACTGGTTTGACGAACCTTTTAAATCTGAAAAATTCGATACTCTCTTTACTGAAGAAAAGAAGGAAACAAAATCTACTGATAAAGCGAAAGATAAAGATAAGAAGGACAAGAAAGAGGAGGACAAGGATAAGGAGAAAAAGGAAGAAAAAGAACCAATAATTAAAGAACTGAAAGTAAATCCTGAAGATACCCTAGACAGAATCGAACTGGTAACCGACCGATATGGATATCAGGATGATCCTGCAGTTTTTGCAGACGAAAAAAAGGAAATTCTATTATTCAATTCTAATCAGGATAATGGGAAAAGACAGTTGTACAAAAAAGTGTTCACAGATTTTGAGCCTGCCAAATCCGAAAAAGTTTTCGATAAAGCAGCGTATTATCTTACCAAAAATGAGAAAAACCTGTTTGCGCTGATAGAAGGTAATATTTATAAAACAACTGTAGCTGCTTTAAAACCTGAGAAAATAAATATTCAATATAGTTTTGATAAAGACCTGGCATCAGAATTTACTCAGATGTTTGCTGAAGCATGGACTGGTGTGGAAGAAAATTTTTATGATGAGAAGTTCCATGGGATTGACTGGAAAGCAAAAAAGGAACAGTATGCCAAATATCTTCCGTATGTACATAACAGAAATGATCTGAGAATTTTATTAAATGATCTTTTAGGAGAGCTTAATTCTTCACACACCGGATTTTCTTCAACCGGAAAAGAAGAAACAATGTACCTGAACTATTTCACTAACGAAACAGGAATTATCTTCAAAAAAGATCAGCCTTACACTGTAGAAAGTATTGTAAGAAAATCTCCGGCTTTCCGCTCAGGAGTTGATATTAAGCCTGGCGACCAGCTGATGTCTGTAAACGGGAAAAAGGTGGATCTAAACGAAAATATCGAAACGTATTTTACAAGCCCCAAAAAACAGGAAGAACTTGTTCTTACTTTTAACCGTGATGGTAAAAATATAACCACCAAAGTACATCCGATTTCTAATGGAGAATTAAAAGGATTGCTTTATGATGATTGGATCTACAACAATCACCAGCGTGTTGATAAGCTTAGCAACAACCGTATTGCCTATTCCTGCATGAAAAATATGTCTACAGATGAGCTGGACCGTTTCCTTCTGGATATGGTAGAACAGGAAAACAGAAAAGACGCTGTAATTCTTGATCTGCGTTACAATACAGGCGGAAATGTTCATGATAAGGTTTTAAATTTCCTTTCTCAGAAGCCTTATTTACAATGGAAATATCGTGAAGGAAAAATGACGACACAGCCTAACTTTGCTCCTTCCGGAAAACCTATTGTACTTCTGATTAATGAAGCTTCACTAAGCGATGCCGAGATGACTGCAGCCGGATTTAAAGCACTAAAACTGGGTAAAATTATTGGCCAGGATACCTATCGCTGGATTATTTTCACTTCAGCTAAAGGTTTGGTAGACGGATCTTCTTACAGACTGCCTTCATGGGGAACGTATACTTTGGACGGACAAAATCTTGAAAAAACGGGCGTGAAACCTGATATCTATGTTAAAAATACCTTTCTGGACCGTCTTCAGGACAATGACCCTCAGCTGGAAAGAGCTGTTCAGGAAATACTTAAGGATTTAAAGAAATAAGAATTAAGAAAATTGCTCTTATTTTTTGCACATATTTTGCTTGATAGGATAAATAATTCTATCAAGCAAAATGCCTTACTTATCAAAGATTTATTTAAAAGATAATCATCCACAAGACTTTCCTTTCAATCTGCCTTTTCTACGCAACGGTTTAGATATAAGGCTAAAAAGCAATGTTACCTTTTTCATTGGCGAAAATGGAATTGGAAAATCCACATTGCTTGAAGCCATTGCAGACCAATGTAATTTCAATGTGGCCGGTGGAAGCCGCAATCATCATTATAATTTTCATAAAACAGAGTCTGTACTGTCAGATTATCTTACTCTTTCCTGGCGTAATAAGACTTCTCAAGGCTTTTTCATGAGAGCAGAAAGTTTTTTCAACTTTGCTACCTATATTGATGAAGTGGCGGAAGAAGATCAAAGAGTGCTGGAAGCCTATGGAGGAAAATCTTTGCATCAGCAATCTCACGGTGAAGCTTTTTTATCATTATTCCATAACCATTTCCAGCATGGTATTTATATTCTTGATGAACCGGAATCTGCTTTATCACCACAAAGACAACTTTCTTTGCTATCTATTATTCATAAATTAGAAAAAACAGGAAAGGCTCAGTTTATAATTTCAAGCCATTCACCCATATTAATGAGTTACCCATCTGCTGAAATTTATGCACTTGATGACAAAATTCAAAAAATCCACTATAAAGAAACAGAGCATTATCAGTTAACAAAGAATTTTTTAGAAGCACCGGAACGGTATTTTCAACATTTATTTGAAGACCTCTAGATCTAAATAAAAATATTCAGAAATATTTCTTATTGAAATTCAATACATTTAGTCAAAAGTCACCCTGAATAAGGAGAAAGACTTGACTGATATTAATATTCCTATTATATTTGCACCACTTAAAACAAAGGACATTCCTCCTTAGCTCAGTTGGTTAGAGCATCTGACTGTTAATCAGAGGGTCGCTGGTTCGAGCCCAGCAGGAGGAGCAAAAAGACTTACAGAAATGTAGGTCTTTTTTTTGTTTATAATTTTAGCGCAGCAGCAAACAGCATCCCGTTAACACAGTATCTCCCTTACTCTATTAATACCCTGATTATTATCCTTTAAGCATTAAAATTTCTCATTTAATTTTAATAATCACATATATAATTTTTCCTACATTTGCCGTTTTATAGGGTATACTAAAAATATTTTATTTTTTTACCTATTTTTTTTAATAAACTGCATACTTTTTGTTTATGCTAATTGCCTGAAGAAACGAATGATGTTAAACAATAACTCCCAAAAACACTATCTTTTATTTTTTTTCCTGATTCTCTCCAGTTCCGTATGTGCTCAAAACCGAGCCAGTGGCAAGATAGTTGACGAAAAAAGCAATAAAGAACTCAATAAAGTTGATATTTTTATCAACAATGATAAGACTCCATCCCTGACGACAACTTCAGGCAGTTTCACTATTCAGTCAGACAGTATTATCCATCAGTTAAAATTTTCCAGAAAAAGTTACACTACAGAAACACTTGACATTACCCCTGAAAATGCTGAAAATATTTTTGTGCAGCTTTCTCAGGCTAAAGTAAGTGATATTCAGGAGATCGTTCTTCAAAGTGGTAAGACTAAATACAAGAATAAAAAAGAAAACCCTGCTTACGCCATTATGCAAAAAGTTTGGGCACAAAAAAGAAACAATGGGTTAGAAAAGTTTGATACCTACTCGTATAAAGAATACGAAAAAACCCAATTTGACCTAAACAACCTGGACAGTGCTTTCATGAAGAAAAAGATTTTCAATAAACTGGATTTCATTTTCGATTATGCTGATTCCACTGCAAGCGGAAGACTTGGACTTCCTGTTTTCCTGAACGAAGCTGTTTATGAAAATTATGGTAAAAACAAACCAGACAAAGACAGCAAAAGAACATTGGTTGCTCAGAAAACTTCGGGATTCCAGGACAATCAGGTAATTACCGTTTCAGCTAAAAATTTATATCGTGATATTAATATCTACGACAATACCTTAAATTATTTTGATATCGGATTCCAAAGCCCTGTGGGAACAGATGGATTCAGTACCTACGACTACAGTCTTATGGATACCATTACTGTTCGTGGTGAGAAAGCCTTTCAGATCAGATATCAGCCTAAAAGAAAAGATATCCTCGCCTTTCAGGGAAATCTTTATATAGATACGGACACCTATGCCGTTTTAGGGGCAACATTAAAGTCAACCCAAAAAATCAATGTCAATTTCGTCAACAGTGTCTATACGCAGGTGGAGTATGACAATCCTGATGAAACGACTTTTCTTCCTAAAAAACTGGTTACAGAATTTGAAATGAGCCCTTTTTCAAAAAAGAAGGGATCGAAAAGTATTATAGCCAAAAGATCGGTAGATTATTCCGAATATGAGTTTAATAAACCTCTTGATCCGAAAGTATTCAAACGCACGGAAGAGGAATATGAAGATAAATTTACCAATAAAGATGATGCCTATTGGACCAAAGCCAGACCTGATACTTTATCTAAAGCAGAACAGGGTGTTTACAGTATGCTTGATCAGCTTCAGCAGACGCCAAAATTCAACCGAATGGTAAAACTGTTTGAAACCCTTGGCTCACGGTATTACAATGCCTTTAAAGGAATAGATATTGGTCCTATTTTCTCTATTTACGGAAGGAATGAAGTGGAAGGGGACAGAATAAGATTAGGAGCAAGAACTTATTTCGGATTGAATGATACCTGGAGGGCTCAGTTTTATACAGCCTATGGTTTCAAAGATCAGCAGTTTAAATATGGAGTGGAGGCAAGATATATGTTCAATAAGCTTAACCGATTTATGATTGGAGCAGGAACCAGCAGAGACATCGTTCAGCTTGGAGGCCAGCTTACATCCGGTGATGGTGTCACTCCACAATCTTCATCTTCCAGTACCTTTTTTGCTAGAGGAGAAAATATTTCTTTGAGTTCTGTAAACAAAACAAGTGTTTTTGCGGCTATTGAACCCTGGAAAAACTTTCAGATAAGAGTGGATGGAGTGATGCAGAGCATTAAATCCGCTATTCCGGAGAAATTCAACCTGATGTATTACAAAGATGGCCGACTAAGGCAAACAGTGAATGACTCACATGTTACCATCAGTTTAATTGCTAAACCGGGCGCTAAATTTTCTCAAACCGGAATTGACCGTTATCAGGCCAGAAACCTGGCACCAACCATTGTTTTAAGATACACCAGAGGTATTGAAGGTTTATTTAATGCCGACTTCAATTATGACAAGCTTCAGTTCATGCTTTATAAGCCGTTTTTGATTGGAAGCATGGGAAAACTGGTAGTAAATTTTGAGGCTGGAAAGAACTTCAGTACAGTTCCTTTAGCATTACAGAATATCATTCCGGCCAACCTTTCATATGGTTTGGTACCGAATACATTCTCTCAGCTTAACTATTATGAATTTGTGACTGATGCTTATACCACGCTTCAGCTGGAACATCATTTTAACGGTAAGATCCTTTCTTATATTCCTTTGATTAAAAAGCTAAAATTCAGGGAAGTAGCATTCATCAGAGGAGCCTACGGAACGCTAAGCGATGCTTCTAAGGCAATCAACGTAGAAGGTTTTAGATACTCAGCGCCAAGCGAACATATTTATTATGAATATGGATTTGGAATTGAAAATATAGGAATCGGAAACATTAGAATTTTCAGGGTAGATTTCAACTGGAGAGGAAATTATCTTGACAGGCCGGATATTTCAAAATTCGGTGTTAAAGCAGGATTCCAGGTAGGATTCTAAACAAAATACAATACAAAAACAGGTTCGGCGGCTTCTTTGAAGCCGCCGAACTTTTATTTTCTAACTCATATAAGATATTAAAAGCATTCGCAAGGTTCTTCTACATCAAGCAGACAGCGCATTTTCTGCTCCTTTGTCAGCCCACACCATGTACTACATGATGTAATAGGTTTTGGCGGGCACCATACAGCACCTCCGTTAATACTCTTCAGATTTTTTTTCGTTAATCTCCTTAAATTTTTCATGATTATATTTAGTTTTATTTTGTTGCCTACTCTCTCTGCTTTTCGGCTTCCGCAACGATTTCTAGTTGATTATAAACAAATATATAATTATTTCACTATCATAGGATATTTTTTAAGTTTTTTTAACTCAATATAAAAGCTGAACCCTGTTTAAAGATTCAGTTCTAAAAAATCTCAAAGGGATCTCATTTAATATCATTCAAAACATTCTATACACGGCTGAGAAAGCATACAGTGTGATTTTTGCCATGGTGACCATCTGCACCATTCATCACAGGATTGAAACATAGAAGGGCAGACTGCCGCTACTCCTCCGGTTATTTCTTTTAAATTCTTTTTGCTTAATTTTTTTAGATTTTTCATAGATATATTGTTTTAATACGTGCCTACTCTTTATACTTTTCGGCTCTCGCAACTGACTCATAATTGGGCAGTTAACAAATATAAAAATATTTCACAAACAATAGAATATCCAGAAAAAAATATTACAGTAGAAATAACAAAAAAGCCCCAGCAAATGCTGAGGCTTTAATTTTTATAAAACGCTTAAAAATTATGCGTTTGGCTCTACAGATACAAAAGATCTGTTGTTTGCTTTCTTTCTGAAAACTACTTTACCATCTACTAATGCAAACAAAGTGTGATCTTTACCGATTCCCACGTTATCACCTGGGTGGTGCTGAGTACCTCTTTGTCTAACAATAATATTTCCGGCAATAGCTGCTTGTCCTCCGAAAATCTTCACACCTAATCTTTTAGAGTGAGACTCTCTACCGTTCTTGGAACTACCGACTCCTTTCTTGTGTGCCATTTTATTACTGGATTATTTATTAAGTGCTTTAAATTGATCGATATTCTTAATGATAGCAGCATCTACTTCTTCATGAGTAAGAATATTCTTTTCTAATTCAACTTTAACTGCTTTACCTAAAGTAATTAAAGTTTCTCTGTTCTCTTTAGACTGAGACAAGTTGTTTTTCTTCAAGTGATAGTTCAATTCATGATCTTCACCAAAGTTAACAGTTGCGTTGTCAGAAAGAACTTCACCTTTCACAGTTTCTTTTTTAGCAGCAGCTTTTTTAGCTCCACCTTCAAAACCAGTAATACCAGTGATTACGATTCTAGTTAAAGATTGTCTGTGACCGTTTTTCACTTTGTAACCTTTTCTTCTTTTCTTTTTGAAAACGATTACTTTATCAGCTTTTACGTGGTCAAGGATCTCTGCTTCTACAGTGATTCCATTTACAGCTGGGGCGCCTACAGTGATTGCTCCGTTTACAGTAAGAAGAACTTTATCGAAAGAAACTTTTCCTCCTTTATCTCCTTTTAAACGGTTTACAAACAACTTCTGGTCTTGCTCAACTTTGTATTGAAGCCCTGCTATTTCTACAATTGCAAACATTGTTTATAAATTTTTAGTTATTTCGAGGTGCAAATATACATATAATTTTCTAAATAGCTTACAATCAAAGTAATGTTTTTTTAATATAAATCCTATTCACTATGTTTTGAATAATTTTTTTTAATAAAGTACTCACACTTAAGAGATAATTTCATACCTTCGTTTTACCAAATTGAATTTATATATGAAAAGAAACTTTAATCTCTGCTTACTAGCAGGTGCCATTGCTGTCACTTCACTGACAGCATGTAGTGATGACCAAATGGACAGCAATGTTCAACCCCAGCAAGAAGCACTTAGTGCTAAAATTGATCAACCCGGAGATCTTGAAAAAATCTGCTCCTATGTAGACAACAACTGGAGCAACAATTCGGTTTTATTAACCGGTCTACAAAACTCCACAGATACCAATTTTATGAATAGTCAGATGACTAAAATCGCAAGTTTGTGGGGAAGAAGCAATCCTACACTGAGATTTGTGAATGATGCATCCAATTTCAATTCAACGTACAATGCAATTTCCTATTCTACCGGAAAGATCTATTATGGATATGCCATCTATTATGATGCAAAAGCAAAAGGCGGAGATATTGTGAATGCGATGATTCTTGCACATGAATACGGGCATCAGCTGCAATATATATTTGGGCTTCCTTCTGTAAATGAAAATACAGCCAGACCTAATGAGCTTGAAGCTGATGGCTTTGCAGGATACTACCTGAGAAGACCTAATGGTTATAATAAAACCAGCTTTCCTGAAATTGCAGCAGCTTACGAGTTTGCACAAAGCATCGGAGATTATCAGACCACCAGTCCGGGACACCACGGAACTCCTGCTCAAAGAAGATCAGCAGTACGTTTAGGATTCCTTTTAGGACAATATGATCTTAATGCATCAAATTTCGATTATAACTTCTTCTATTATTATCAGGGAGTATTAAACGGAACTTATAAGATGGCTAAGAATACAGTAAATCCTGAAATTGACGCATATATGAGTCAATATACTGATGAGCTGAGAAAAATTCAGTCCGGAGAAATTTCCGCAGAAGAGTTTAAACATCTTCAATAAACGAGAACATTCATTTTTAGCATATTTAAGAAAGGAGGCGGACAGTATGTTCCGCCCCTTTTTTGTTTTTAAAATCTTTTATGTTCTATAAAATCAATTTGTTTGTATTTTTGAAAAAATAAAAATCTTCCAAGCAATTTATAATGAACAGAGATCTCTATATTGATTTCGCCAAAGGACTGGCAACACTTTCTATCATCTTTATCCATACCGCTTTCTGGTCTGGACAGTTTTATATTCCCGCAGAAGTAAGAGTCTTCTCGCTTGTTTTTGACGTTGCTCTTTTTTATGCCCTGAGTGGAATCACTTCCGGAGCCAATATTGAAAAAACATTGTACCGGCTATTGAAACTGCAGATTACCTATATGATATTTGTGACTTTCCTGTTCTTTTTAGATTACTTCTTTAAAGTTTTTGGACTGAGCTTCTTTTCCATGGAATGGCTTCAAAACTTTTATTCCACATTTGGATCTAAATACTCGGCCACCAGTATTTCAGCAACCCCTCAATGGGAAAATCTGGGCAACTGGTATCTTCATCAATATACCAATGCTGACACTTTTCCTGTAGTGATGGGAAGCTTCTGGTATCTTAAAGTTTATTATGTTCTCACTGTTTTTGGTGTCCTTATCTTAAGGTTCTTCCCGAAACATATCAATTGGTTCATTGGGCTTTGTATGGGTCTGACTTTATTATTCAATCTTTTCCCGGAATATTATCCAACAGGACAGGTGGGGTATGTAGCTTTTTATCTTGCTGTATTTTTAATTGGTCACAGGATGCGAGGAAAAAAGATTCCTGCCAAAGCAATTCCTATACTATATGCATGTGTTGGGGCAGCTCTTATATGGATGTTCTGGTACTATGGGGGAGAAATTTTCTATAAAATCAACAAAAACAAATTCCCACCAAAAATACCTTATATCATCTGGACATTATTCTCACTCGTAACATTATTTGTCCTTTATAACCGATTAAAGATCACAAAAGAAAATTTTATCACCCACATCGGGAAGAATGCTATTTTTTTCTACTTTGCACAGGGCATCAGTTCTTCATTGGTGTATTTTCTGGTCGTTCCGTTAAAAGAAAATATGTCATGGTGGATTTTAATGATCATTATTTATGGGATCAATATCGTTTTAGCTTTTGTTATCTCTGCAGGATTAAAAAAAGTAGATATCTGGGGTTGGAATATTTTGGAATTCCTAAGAAGAAAGACCGCCTCTTAAGACTTTAATGATCAAATTGAAATAAAGTCACATTTCTTACCTCAATTTGTTTAAATTTACAGAAATTTTACAACATGTTTAAGTTGAAACTCCCTACCGATCCAAGGTGGGCAAATATTGCAGAAGGAAACATCGGAGAAATTTTAACAGATCATGCCTGGTGTGAGCAAAAAGCAGCTACTAATGCCATAGGCCTGATTACAATGCTTCCGGAATATCCTGAGATTGTAACAGAACTTCTTGCCATTGCACAGGAAGAACTGGATCATTTCAATCAGGTTCATGAGATCATTAAGAAAAGAGGATATACCTTTGGAAGAGCAAGAAAAGATGATTACGTGAATGAACTGGCGAAATTTATCGTTCAGGGAACAAGAGACAACCTCATCGTAGACAAAATGCTTTTTGCTGCTATGATTGAAGCCAGAAGCTGCGAAAGATTTAAGGTTCTTACCGAAAACATCAAAGACGAAGAACTTAAAGTTTTTTACAAAGAACTTATGATTTCTGAAGCTAATCATTATACTACATTCATTGGATTTGCAAGACAGCTTGGAGATCCGGAGAAAGTAAACAAACGTTGGGAAGAATGGCTGGAATATGAAGCTAACATTATTAAATCCTACGGAAACAAAGAAACTATTCACGGTTAAAATAGAAACAGTAAAGAATACACATTGAAGAAGCCAAGCTTTGAAAATATTGCCAATCTATTTCTGAAAAACTTTTTTCAGGGACTCGTTATCATTGGCCCTATCGGGCTTACCATTTTTGTAATCTGGTATATTGTAAGCGCCATTGACAATCTTGTTCCTTCGCTGGCCAAGCAGATTCCAGGGCTTGTATTCGTATCCATTATTCTGTTTACAGCTATTTTAGGATATCTGGGAAATAAATTCGTGGTCGGAAGATTCTTTTTCGATACTATGGACAGTTTACTGGAGAAAACTCCGGGAGTAAAACATATTTACACTCCCACAAAAGACGTGATGTCTTCATTTGTAGGTGATAAGAAAAAATTCAACGATCCTGTATGGGTAAAAACCAATGAAAATCCGGAGATCTGGAGAATTGGTTTTTTAACTCAAAAAGAAATGTCGGACGTTGACAAGCATAATTACGTTGCGGTATATCTTCCCCACTCGTACGCCATCTCGGGCTGGGTAATTGTTACTGAAGAAAAAAACATCAAACCTGTAGTGGGAATGACAGCAGCTTCTGCAATGAAGTTTGCAGTGAGCGGCGGTGTAGCCGGATTCCATTCTGATGAAAACATATTTAAAGCTCCGGAATAATACTTCCCAAGCCTTATTTATACATTGATGAATTTTGAAAATTATTTTCAAACACATTTTCTTTACAAACAATTTAAAACATAATTTAACTCATGAATTTACCGTACGCGGAACCTTTCCGCATTAAAATGGTGGAAGAAATCTATCAATCCACCAGAGAAGAAAGAGAGCAATGGCTTAAAGAAGCTAATTATAACCTTTTCAATTTAAGATCTTCACATGTTTATATTGACCTGCTTACCGATTCAGGAACCGGAGCAATGTCTGATAAACAATGGTCTGCTTTGATGACCGGAGATGAAAGCTACGCAGGATCCCGTTCTTTTGAACAATTACAGAAAACTGTTGAAAAAATTACAGGATTCAAATATTTATTACCTACACACCAGGGAAGAGCTGCTGAAAACGTTCTTTTTTCAGTATTGGTAAAAGAAGGAGATGTAGTTCCGGGAAACTCACATTTTGATACCACAAAAGGACATATCGAGATCAGAAAAGCACATGCCATCGACTGTACAATTGATGAAGCTTTTGACATTAATGACCTTCACCCCTTCAAAGGAAATATCAACCTTGAAAAACTGGAAGAAGTTTATAAAAGCCACCCTAAAGAAAACATCCCTTTCTGCTTAATTACCATTACGTGTAACTCTTCAGGAGGGCAGCCCGTATCATTAGAAAACATGAAGGCTGTAAAAGCACTTTCTGACCAATATGGAATCCCCGTATTCTTTGATTCAGCGAGATTTGCTGAGAATGCTTACTTCATCAAAAAAAGAGAAGCAGGACAGGAAAACAGAAGCATCAAAGAAATCTGCAAGGAAATTTTCTCTTACGGAGACGGGATGACAATGAGTTCTAAAAAAGACGGTTTAGTAAATATCGGAGGATTTATTGCTTTGAATAATGAAGAGGTTTTCAGAAAAGCTTCCAACTTTACAATTATTTACGAAGGCTTTATTACTTACGGTGGAATGGCCGGAAGAGATATGGCAGCATTAGCTGTAGGTCTTGATGAAGCTACTGAGTTTGCTTATCTTGAAAGCAGAATTTCTCAGGTTGAATATTTAGGCAATAAGCTGATTGAATATGGAATCCCGGTTCAGAAACCAATCGGAGGACATGCTGTATTCATTGATTCTCTAAACTTCCTTCCCAATGTTTCCCGTGAAGAATATCCGGCACAGACATTAGGTCTTGAAATTTATAAAGAAGCAGGGATCAGAACCGTAGAAATAGGAACACTACTGGCAGACAGAGATCCTGCAACAAGAGAAAACCGTTATCCGAAATTAGAATTGGTACGTCTGGCAATTCCTAGAAGAACCTATACCAATAACCATATGGATTATATTGCTGCCGCTATCAAGAACGTTTATGAAAGACGTGAAGAAATAGCAAAAGGGTACAAGATCACCTGGGAGCCGGAAATCTTAAGACACTTTACTGTTCAGCTTGAAAAAGCTTAATCATAAAACCGGAATTTTTTCCGGTTTTTTTATGCTTTAAAGTTCAAAATCCTCCAACACTAAGACAATATTGTTTTTTATATTCCAAAACACACACTAATAACAAATTCAAAATCAAGCAGATACTGCATTTTAAAAATAAATATAAATCAAGCATATTTCTTTATTACATATAACATATTATTCTTTTCATTCTATTTTTAAGAAAACGAAATCAAATTAATCCATTTTTTGAAATAGTGAATGTTTTTAATTTTAATTTTGTATCCATCTGATGAAACAGATGTAAAAATACTTGAGAACCAACCTGAAAAATCCGTTATTCCGAAAAAAATGAAGAAAATTGCTGTCGTGGGTGCCGGTATTTCCGGTTTAAGCATGGCGAATTACTTAGAAAAGCACAAGATTGATTACCACATTTACGAAAGAAGAAAAAAGAAAGATCTGGCAGGTCATGGCTTTCTCATTCCACAGGAAGGGATGGAATACCTTTATCAGATTCTCGATCCTGGTCTTCTTCTTCAGCATGGAAATTTTCTAAAAAAATACATACAGTACTCCCATACAGGAAAGATGCTGGCAGAAAAGGAGCTGAACAATGTCTTCGCCATTTCAAGACATTCATTAATTGATCTGCTGGTACAAAACATCTCCCCAGAAAAAATAACCTATGAACAAACGATCACCCCGGATGATAGACGCAATGGAAAATTGAAACTTTCGGATGGCACTGATATTGACGCGGATGTTGCTATTGTTTCTGATGGCTCAAAAAGCCGCATCAGAAGAAGTCTCTTCAAAAGTGAAACACTGAAAGCGGTAAGAGAAAGTGAAGTAGTCAATATTATTCAGGATAAGGAAATTGCGGATTCTATTGAAAATGACTTTATAAAATTCCATCATGAAGAAGGAGGCCTTACATTTGGAATCCTTAAACTTTCTACTGATACTATTCTTTGGTATTCACAGTTTGATAATGAGAAATACACGATCAATGAGTGTTCACCAGAGAATCTAAGGAAATATATGCTTGAAGTTTTTCAAAACTGGCATCCTTTAGTCCCGTCAATTATACAGAAATCAGACTATAAAAACGTACATTTATGGTGTGTGTATGAGTTGGAAAAGCTCAATCCGTTTTATAAAGATAATATTGTATTCATAGGAGATGCAGCCCATCCGCTGATTCCTTTTACAAGCCAGGGAGTAACCTCTGCACTAAAAGATTCTTTTACATTAACGAAACATTTAGTTGAAGATAAAAACATAAAGAAAGCCTTCAGAAAATATGAAGAAAAAAGGAAGCCTGAAATTGAGGTTCATATCAACAACGGAAGAACATTGCTCAATCAGTTCCTCTTGCCACTCAGTCAACAATCAGAAAATATTTTACCCATATCTTATAAATAACTATGTTCAGCAATAATGATATCAATTTTGAAGCTTTGAAAAGAAAGGCTTATAACGGAAGATGGGCAACCCTGGAAGAAGGAATTATTCCCCTTACCGCTGCTGATCCGGACTTCAGGACAGCTCCTGAAATAGAACAGGGAATTATTGAATACCTAAAAGACGGCTATCTAAGCTACGGACCGTTTTCTGGTCTTCCGGAATTCAAAAAAAGTGTTGCAGACCATTTCAACAAAGAGAAACACGGAACTTTTTCTCCTGAAAATGTTCTGGCTGTCAACAGTGCTGCTCAGGGAATGTTCCTGATTGCTTCTTATGTTCTGAATCCGGGAGATGAAGCCATTATTCTGGATCCTGTAGATTTTCTTTTCAAAAAATCAGTAGAAACAGCAGGTGGAAAAGTGATGCTTTGTCCTGTAAATACAATAACCGGAGACATTGACTTTGAAAAACTGGTCTCTTTAATTGGTTCCAAAACCAAACTTATCAGCATTTGCAATCCACACAATCCCCTGGGAAGGGTTTATTCTAAAGAAGTCTTAATAAAAATAGCAGAGATCGCTTCAGCTCATGATCTTTGGGTGATGAGCGATGAAATCTGGAGTGATATTATTTATGACAACAAAGATTTTCATACCTATTCTTCTGTTTCTGAAAAAGCAAAGAGAAAAAGCTTTACCGTGTATGGGTTTTCAAAATCATTTGGAATAGCAGGATTGAGAATCGGGGCTGTCTTGTGTCATGATCAGGATATCCTTGAGGATTTTACAGAGAAATCCAATTTCAATTCAACGATAGAAGGTGTTTCTACTTTGTCACAGATTGCCGGAAGCGTAGCTTTGGAGAAAGCAAAACCTTGGTATGAGGAATTTTTAGCTCATTTACAGAGTAACAGGAATCTTGCGTTTACATTATTAAGCCGCTCAGAAATTCTAAACCCCAATCTCCCTGAGGCTACTTTCGTACTCTTTCCAAAGATTGAAAACGGAATGTCCAGTGATCAATTTGCCCAACATGTTTTAAAACAGGGGAAAGTTGCCATTGTTCCAGGATCAGAAAGATGGTTCGGAAAAGGAGCGGAAGGACATATCAGAATTTGCTTTTCCACCTCACAGGAAATTTTAGAAGAAGGAATTAACAGAATCATTACCAGCTTTTAACATTAAAATTTTTCATTAAATTCAAATAATAAGTTATTATTTTTCTTAAATTAACGCTAATCTCTATTAAATTAAGATATCCATACTAAATATTTAATTTTAGTATGGATTTAAAAATAAATATTGATAATTTTGATTAAATCACCACTCAAAATTATCTATATGAAAATAAAATACATCAGCATTATTTTTCTTGGAGTTTCCACCCTATCCTATGCCCAGCAAATAAAGGATACCCTGAAAGAATCTAAGATAGACGAAGTCGCTATTACCGGAAGCCGGAATAAAAAAAGAACTGTAGTAAATACACCCGTTCCTATTGATATCATCGACATCAAACAGGTAAGCCAGTCAACTGGGCAAGTAGAAATCAACCAGCTTTTACAGTTCTCTGCACCTTCTTTCAATTCCAACAAACAATCAGGGTCTGATGGAGCTGATGCAGTAGATCCTGCCACTTTAAGAGGCTTAGGCCCAGATCAAACCCTACTCTTGTTAAATGGAAAAAGATATCACCAGTCTTCACTGATCAATCTTTTCGGAACTAAAGGAAGAGGAAATACGGGATACGATATGAATACCATTCCCATTGGTTCCATAAAAAGAGTGGAGGTCCTTCGTGACGGAGCTTCAGCTCAATATGGCTCAGATGCTATCGCAGGGGTAATCAATGTTATTTTGAATGATCGTGATAAAGGTTTTGAGGGAAATCTATTCACAGGAATGAACCTTTTTAAAAGTCCCGGAAATAATGATGTCGTTTCTGATCATAAAATAGACGGAACAACCGTTGATTTCAGTGGAAATTTAGGAACTAAAATAGGTTCAAAAGGAGGTTTTGGAAACTTTACAGTAGAGTTTATGAACAAAGATTATGCGATACGAAATGCAAATCCTGATGTGTATACTGCACCAAGGCAGCGTTTCGGGGATGCAAAAGCTCAAAACATTTACTTTTTCGGAAATATTGAGCTTCCTTTATCTGATGGTCTGAAATTCTATTCCCGTCAGGGCTTTTCCCATAGAAATACCAAAGCTTACGCATGGACCAGATCAGCAGATGCAGACGGAAATATTCCCGAAGTTTACCCTACAGGATTTAATCCGATTGAAAATACAAGTATTACAGATTTTACGTTTGATAACGGTCTGAAATTTAAGGTTGCTGACTGGGACGTAGATTTTTATAATGCTTTTGGCAACAACAGATTTACCTATCAGATTGACAATACGATTAATGCTACTCTGGGCATCAAATCACCTACAAGTTTTAATGCCGGAGGACATTCATTATTACAGAATACAACCGGCTTTAATGCAGTGAAACAGTTCAAAGTGCTGGAAGGGCTAAACGTTGCTTTCGGGTCGGAATTCAGGTATGAGAAATTTGATATCATCAAAGGAGAAGAAGCTTCTTATGCCATGTATGATGTCAATGGAAATCCTGTGACCGCCAGTACTCCTCCAAACCTTCTTGTTACCAACCCTTTAAGCGGTAATGTAAGACCAGGCGGTTCTCAGGGATTCCCGGGATATTCAACAGATATTGGCAAAAGCAGAAATAACTTTGCCGCCTATGTAGACACCGAGTTGGATGTTACAAAAAACTGGATGATAAGTGTTGCCGGAAGATTTGAAAATTATAATGATTTCGGAAGTACCCTGAATGGAAAATTTGCGACAAGATATGCGATCACACCGCAGTTCGCTTTTCGTGGTTCCGTTTCCACCGGGTTCAGGGCACCTTCTCTGGCTCAGAAATACTACAGCCAGCAGTTTACCAATTTTCAGGGTGGGCAGTTGGTTACTATTCAGCTAGCTTCTAACGATAGTAAAATTGCAAGCAGTCTTGGAATTCCTCAATTGAAGCAGGAAACCTCTGTGAACGGAAGTGCCGGATTTACTTTCAATACAGGAAAATTCACAGCGACAGTGGATGGATATTATATTCAGGTAAAAAACAGAATCGTTCTTACCGGATATTTCGCACAGGCAGACTTGCCTGCAGATGTTCAGGCAGATAATCCATTTATTGATCAGGTACAGTTCTTTTCCAATGCAATAGATACCCGCACAAAAGGGGTTGACCTTATTTTAAGTTATACTGAAAATCTTGGTTCCGGGAAACTGACTGCTACCTTAGCCGGAAACTATAATGATATGGAAATTACCAAAGTGAATACTTCAGAACAGCTGGCAGGAAAAGAAGATATTTACCTGAGTAAGAGAGAAAAAGCTTTTATCCTTGCTTCTGCTCCAAAAACAAAAGTTAATTTAAACCTCAATTATAAGATCAACAAATTCAATGCGAATCTGCAGTTGGTAAGATTTGACAAAGCAACACTAATTGGTTATGATGGTACAGAACAACTATATAATCCCAAAGTAACTACCGATCTTTCTTTTGGTTATGAATTTTGTAAGAATCTGAACCTAACTCTAGGTAGTAAAAATCTATTCAACAGATATCCTACGCTGCAAACCACTCATGTAAGCGAGGGAAATACAGAAGGCGGAGGTATTTTTGACCCTGTTCAGATGGGATTTTCCGGAAGACAGGTTTTTGCCAGACTTAACTTTAAGTTTTAACTGAAAATAAAAACTCCTGAAAATTTTCAGGAGTTTTTTTATTTATTTTTTTGAAATCTTATACAATTTACCACTGTCGGTTACCGCATAAAGATTTCCGTCCATTCCATTCAATACATCCCGGAAACGTTCTTTCTGATCTGCAAGAAGACGTTCTTCACCCACTACTTTATTATCTTTCATTACAATTCTGTCAATATGCTCACCACTTAAACATCCGATAATCAGGTTTCCTTTCCATTCCTCGATATTTCCTGTATAAAAAGTAATTCCGCTTGGTGAAATCACAGGATCCCAGTAATAGACGGGCTGCTCAGTACCTTCTCTTTGAGTGATTCCCTGTCCTACTTTGTCTCCTGAATACTCAATTCCATACGTCACATCTCCCCATCCGTAATTTTTTCCGGGTTGAATCAGGTTGATCTCATCTCCGCCTCTCGGCCCCATCTCCACATCCCAAAGATTTCCATTAGGATCAATGGCCATTCCCTGCGGATTACGTACACCATAAGCATAAATTTCAGGTTTATAGCCAGATTTTCCGATAAAAGGATTTCCCGGAGCCGGTTTTCCGTCTTTTGTGATTTTTAGAATTTTCCCAAGATAATTATCCGTTTTCTGAGCATACACACGGGTTACTTTATCTGATCTTTCTCCGGTACTGACAAATAAGTTTCCATCTTTATCAAAAGCCAAACGGCTTCCATAGTGTTTATCTCCGTCATAAGAAGGTTCCGCACGGAAAATAACTTTTACTTCTGAGATATTTTTGAGATCTGCAGACAGCTTACCTTTCGCTACAGAAGTTAAATTTCCTTTTCCAAACGGTTCCGAAAAACTGAAATAAATAATACTGTTGGTAGTAAAATCAGGATCAAGAGCTACATCAAGCATTCCACCCTGCCCTTTTGAATCTACTTTTGGAAAGCCTTCTATTTTTGATACCTGCTTTCCATCTGTTGAAACAACATTCATGTAACCTTTTTTGTCTGTGATCAGAAATTTTCCGTCAGGTAAATTGATAATCCCCCACGGTCTTCCCAAATCTTTATTCAATACCTCTACATTATAGGCCGTTGTGCTCTTTACTGCCTTGATTCTTGTCTGCCCTTTAAATGCCGGTTTGTAGTCAGAATTAGGCTTCTCTGTTTCTACACTTCCATCATTTCCGGTTTTCTGAGCAATCGCATGATTTTCTTTGCATGAAGAAAAAATAAGAAAAAAACTCAGTGCCGGGATATAAAATTGATTGATTTTCATAATATTATGATTGGTGATTGTACAATGAATGGAAAAATAATGCCATAAAGTTTGTGTGTTTCATTTTTTATTCTACATTTGTAGAACAAATTATAACATTGTAGAATGAAAGAGATTAAATTAACAGATTCTGAAAAAATTCTCATGGACATCCTTTGGGAGAAGAAAAAGATTTTCATGAAGGATATTCTGGAAGCCTACCCAGACCCTAAGCCTGCTGCAACTACTATTGCAACCTTGCTTAAAAGAATGCAGAACAAAGAACTTGTAGGCTATAAAGTGTATGGAAATTCCCGTGAATACTATCCGAAAATAGAAAAAGGGGAATATTTCAAGGAGGAAATGTCATCCATGATTGATCGTTTTTTCAACAGCTCGGTAACACAGTTTGCATCCTTTTTTACATCGAATGCCAAGCTCAGCCAAAAGCAGCTGAAAGAACTCCGCGATATTATAGATGAACAGATAAAAGAATAGATATGACAGCTATTATTCTGAAAATAGTTCTGTGTTCTTCTATTTTCATTGCCGTTTATTATCTCTTCCTGGAAAAAGAAAGAATGTACAGATTCAACAGATGGTATTTGCTAAGTGCTATACTCCTTTCTTATATAATTCCATTGATCAACATTACCATACAAAGACCTGAAGCAGAGACTAAACCACAAATGATCATTGAAGAAACAGCTCAGCAAATGGTCTTTATTCAGCCGGAACTGGAAAGTTTCAACTGGATGAATATTATATGGGCTATTTATGCTGTAATCACACTTTTTCTACTGATAAAAAGCCTTTTCGCTCTTTTAGCTGTCAGAAGAATTCAGGGAGAAAAACAAATTTATGAGGATTACAATATCCTATTAACGAGTGAAAGCCTTTCTCCTTTCAGCTTTTGGAATACAATATATATGGGGAAAAGTTATATGGAAAATAATGTCATTGACCAAAGGATTTTCCTGCACGAAAAGGCTCATATTGACCAGAAACACAGCATAGATCTAGTAATATTGAATCTTTTAAAGATTTTTACATGGTTCAATCCTGTTCTTTTCTTATACAAAAAAGCAGTGATCACGAATCACGAATTTTTAGCAGATGAAGCGGTTCTGAAAAAGAATTATAATATTAAGGAATACCAAAACCTTATTCTTGAAGAGATTCTTAGCCGCCAAAATCCTCCTCTTACTCATTCATTTAATTTTAATAACACCAAAAAAAGATTTATTATGATGAAAACAAAAAAATCGAAATTCAGTCTGTTAAAGAAAACAGCTGGAATCACAACATTGATCGTCGCTGCAGTATTACTTTCTGAAAGAACTTATGCAGGCAATCCAGCGAATGTTCAGATGCCTGAAAAAATAGCAGAAACTTCTGTTCAGGCTAATAGCCAGAATTCTTACCAGGAATTTAAGGACATATTAGCTAAGTATGCAGATTTGCTGAATCATGGGAAATATGCTGAGTTTTCAAAAAACGTTACTGAAAGTGATAAAAAAAGGCTGGCAGAACTCTATCCTTTACTTAATGAAAATCAGAAGAATGAACAGAAAATCACATTCTTTGCGCTGCCTGAATTGAAAAAAAGAATTCCAACAGAGAATGAGCTGAAATCATTCTTAAATAAAAATGAGTATGCAGTCTGGATTGATTCAAAAAAAATTGAAAACAGCGTTTTGAAAAACTATAAAAAAACAGATTTTTCAAATGTTTCTATCAGCAAAATTTATCCGAATGCAAAAACAGCAAAAAATCCTCAGCCTTATCAGGTTAGCTTAATGACTCATCCCTATTTTGCAAAAACTAAAGAAGAGGGAAAATCTTCAATGATGATGGGCTTTAAAAGACAAGAGCTAAAAAAAACTCAGGATACTATAACGCCACGAGAAAACAATATAATGAGCAGCGAAGGTAAAAACACAAACTTACAGGAAGACAAAACCTTTGTGAGTGCTGAATATCCAAATGGGATGAAAGACCTTAGAACAAAAATAGGAAAAATCATGGATCTCAATACTCTGAACTCAGTAAACGGAACAATAAAAGCATTTGCGTATGTTCATATAGACGAAACAGGGAAAACAACCAATGTGACAGCCTCCGGTGACAACGATGTTTTCAATAAGGAATTCCTTAGAACGATGACTGCAATAAGCAGCGAAACAGTCTGGAAACCCGCTACAAAAGATGGCAAAGCCATCGCTTCGGTATTAAAAATCCCCGCAACAATGACTTTTACCAAACCTTAATAATAAAAAGCGCTAATTTTTAGCGCTTTTTATTATTTCAATTATTCTTGTTGAGACTGTTAAAATTTTATTATCAAAATATTCATCTTCAAAACATTATCCTGTCTAATAATTTCTTTTGTATTTTTGTTGTATACATTCTTTTCTATGGATTTTAAGCTTCAATCAGAATATAAACCTACCGGAGATCAGCCCCAAGCTATTGAAAAACTTACTGAAGGTATAGAGATCGGTGAGAAATATCAAACACTTCTCGGGGTTACCGGCTCCGGAAAAACTTTTACTGTTGCGAATGTTGTAAAAAATGTTCAGCGTCCAACCTTAGTTCTGGCACACAATAAGACTCTTGCGGCACAGCTCTTCATGGAGTTTAAAGAGTTTTTTCCGGAAAATGCCGTGGAATACTTTGTAAGCTACTATGATTACTACCAGCCTGAGGCTTATATTGCCACAACAGGAACTTATATTGAAAAAGACCTGAGCATCAATGAAGAAGTTGAAAAGCTACGTCTTTCTGCAACAGCCAGTCTGCTTTCCGGAAGGAGAGACGTTTTGATTGTGGCATCCGTTTCCTGTATTTATGGTATCGGAAACCCTACAGAATTTCATAAATCTTTAATTTCCATTACTATTGGTGAAAAAGTGACAAGAACAGCACTTCTCCACTCATTAGTCAATGCATTATATGCCAGAACATTAAATGAATTTCAACGAGGAACATTCCGTGTAAAAGGAGATGTAATTGATGTTTTCCCTGCTTATACTGATAATGCGATCAGAATTCAGTTTTTTGGGGATGAAATTGAAAAAATTCAAAGTTTTGACCCAGTTACGGGAAATGTAGAGGATAATTTTGATCAAATACAGATTTACCCTGCCAATCTTTTTGTAACATCGAAGGATACCTTAAATGGTGCCATTAAAGATATTCAGGATGATATGGTAAAACAGGTTGATTTCTTTAGCTCTATTGGAAAACCATTAGAAGCCAAGCGGCTTCAGGAAAGAACCGAACTGGATCTTGAAATGATTAAAGAGCTGGGCTATTGTTCAGGAATTGAAAACTATTCGAGATACCTGGACGGCCGTCTTCCGGGAACAAGACCTTTCTGTCTGATTGATTATTTTCCTAAAGACTTTTTAATGGTTATTGATGAAAGCCACGTAACAGTTCCACAGGTTCATGCCATGTATGGAGGTGACCGAAGCAGAAAAGAAGCACTAGTGGAATATGGTTTCAGACTTCCGGCTGCAATGGATAACAGACCTTTAAAGTTTGAAGAATTTGAAGCCATTCAGAATCAGGTAATCTATGTATCTGCAACTCCTGCAGATTATGAACTTGAGAGAACCGGAGGAGCTTATATAGAGCAGATCATTCGCCCAACTGGACTTCTTGACCCGATTATTGAGGTAAGACCTACTATTAACCAGATTGATGATTTGATGGAGGAAATCCATAAAAGATCTGATGCTGATGAAAGAGTACTGGTAACCACTTTAACGAAGAAAATGGCGGAAGAGCTTACGAAATACTTTATTAAATTCGGAATCAGAACAAGATATATTCACTCTGATGTTGAAACGCTGGAACGTATTCAGATCATGCAGGATCTACGTCTGGGTCTTTTCGATGTGCTAATCGGAGTTAACTTATTACGAGAAGGATTGGATTTACCGGAGGTTTCGTTGGTTGCTATTCTGGATGCTGATAAAGAAGGAATGCTGAGAAGCAGAAGATCAATGATTCAAACCGTGGGACGTGCTGCAAGGAATGTGAACGGAAAAGCGATTATGTATGCTGACAAAATCACCAAATCTATGCAGGCTACCCTGGATGAAACTGAATACCGCCGTGCTAAACAAATACAGTACAACGATGATCATGGCCTGAAGCCAAAAGCATTAAATAAAAAGATTTCTGAAAATCTTGTCGGAAGAAGCAAAGACTTCCCTGATGAAAAATATACTCAAAAAGAGATTCTTCAAAAAGTTGCCGAAACAAAAGCAACCTATGCAAGTGAAGATATAGAGAAAATGATTACGCAGAAGCAGAAAGAAATGGAAGCTGCTGCAAAAAATCTTGACTTTATAAAAGCAGCCAAACTGAGAGATGAAATTACAGCTTTGAAAGCTTAAATAAAACTGTTTTATAAAAAGTTTCGGCGGCATCTTTGATGCCGCCGAAGCTTTATTCTGAGATTGAAATATTTTAATTTTTATAATCCGTTTCTTACTGCTGCTCTGATAGGAGTCAAAAGATCCATCAGACCATTTAATTTGATCTCATAAACTGTTGAAAGCTGCATTCCCAGTTTTCCCTTTGGCATTCCGTTTCTGTTGAACCATTCCAGGTAGCTTACCGGAAGATCTACCAGGACCGTTCCTTCATACTTCCCGAAAGGCATTTTCATGACACAGATTTCTTTTAATATTTCCGGATTGATTCCTTCCACGCTTTTATATAATTAAATTAATTTTTCTTCAAGATCATTCTTATTGGGTAATTCGAGGTCTGGAGGCGTATCTTCGTCTGAAAATTCATTTCTGTACACCTGAACCAGAAGAAGTGTCAGTGAGATCAGAATAGGCCCGAAAATAAGCCCCATGAAGCCAAAAAGATTCATTCCCATGATAATTCCGAATACAGTATTCAAAGGGTGGATATTTTCCAGTTTTTTCAAAAGGGTAAAACGAAGAAGATTATCTGTAAGGCCAACCACAACAACACAATAGATTGCTAAGCCGACTCCCTGTACTGTATTTCCTTCAGCAATCATAAAGATACACACCGGAGCATATATAATAGCAGTTCCTACCACAGGAATTACTGAAGCTGCTGCCGTCAGTGCAAAAAGGAGTATTGCTCCCGGTGCCCCAAAAATAAGATATCCTATAAGCGCTACGATCCCCTGTCCTACTGCCACAACGGGAATTCCGATAGCATTGGCCATAATCAGTTTTCTCATTTTATCGCCAATCAAAGCAATGTTGGATCTCTTCAATGGTGCGGAAGAAGTAAGAATCTTTTCGAAGAGTCTTGGTCTTTCCAACATAAAATAGAGTATAAAATACATGGACATCACTACGGTAAGCGTATTGAAAGTACCACTGACTGCAGATGTAGAAAACTTCCCTACATTATCTTTCAGTTTTGCCATATTCTCTTTGCTCAGAATATCAAATCCTGTTTTAGAGAAAATATAAGAATGTATTTTATCCAGGAAAATATTGAACTTGGCCATATAAGCCTGTGCATTTCCCAGCTTATCAATAATCAGATCGGCAATAAAATAGATAGGAAGAATAAGAACGATAAGACTCGCAAACATTAATGCAAACGCAGCAAGCGAAGGTTTCCATTTTTTTTCTTCCTGCAGATAAAAGTTATACTTCCTGCAGACTACATAAATGGTGATTGCTCCCAAAACGGAGGGAATAAACAATGCCAGATTAAAACAGATCAACCCTGCCAATACCACAATAATGGCCAGCAACGACATCTGCTTTATCGCAACACTGCTTATTTGTTTGTCCTTATTCATCATGTATTTTATATTTATTTACTGTACATAATTTGTCTTGGTTTTCCTAAGAAAGCACAATACGTAGAGTACATTACAATCATAATAAACGGAGCGGTTAAGATTACCCCAATTCCGCAAAGAATAACCCCTGCAATAGAGATCAGAAACCCTAAGAATCCGGTTAGTAAGAAAATCCCATAATTTTCTTTAGCAATATTGAAAGATTTCCCTAAGGCATCTGTAGCTGAAGCATTTTCAAATAACAGAATTGGATACCCTAATAAAAGGAAAGGATATACAAAAATAATAGGCAGCACACACAATGCAAGAGCAACTGAAGAAATAATCCCCGATAGAAGACTGTAGATCAATATATTTACAAAATTCTGACGGTATCCGATGAATAGATCAGAAAACTCAATAGGACTTTTGGTATTATATTTATTCACCATGTAGATCAATCCTACATACAAAGGAGATAATAAGAGACCGAAAAGACTGGAAGCACCCATATACAAAGGAAGTCCCGGAGCACTCCAATAATTAAAGTCACCTCCTGAAGATTTCATATCTTCTACGATAGAAGCAGAGTCAAATCCAGTAAGCATCTGAATAACAGATCCTCCAACCAGATAAATAATCATTGCTACGATTCCGTAACCGAAAACACCTTTATACATTTCAAAGGCATGAGAAATAATCGACCCCGTATCTCT
Organism: Chryseobacterium sp. D764; assembly: GCF_019317325.1. NCBI lineage: Bacteria > Pseudomonadati > Bacteroidota > Flavobacteriia > Flavobacteriales > Weeksellaceae > Chryseobacterium > Chryseobacterium sp. D764. Next base: position 3,100,642 of record NZ_CP079219.1, read on the forward strand.
GTTAGGCACAGAGCCTTGCTGATCAAATTCGTTAAATTCAGACATAGTTTAAATATTTAATGATTTTACCAAATTTAGCTTTTTTTAGTAAAAAATCATATCAAACACGAATGAATTTTAACTTTTCTCTGAAAAAACAGTTTTATAAAGTGAATATATCATAGCATTCCAAAACGGGAATGTGAAAAGTCCTCCTATCAAAAACAGAGCAAAACCCAAATACTTAAATAGAAAAGCAACAATTACACAAACCATTATTTCCACAAAATACATTTTAAGGGCTTTAAAGTTCAGAGAAATTGCTTCAAATATCCTTTTATTCGTAAAAAACATGAGCGGCGCTACAAATAGGGTCACTGCAACCCAAACCACCGCCAGTATTACGGTAGGAATTGTAAATCTGTAAATAAAGAACCAGAAAAGAAAATACCCTACATATTTAAAAAAGTTGAGCCCATTGTACCCTGCGAACAGATCCCCGATCACAATATTTTCTTTAAGATCAATTTTCCTGAAGATCTGGAACATCCCAAGATTTAATGGATACAAAAACGCTGTAGTTCCCCAGATGGCCAGTGTAAACATCTGATAATTTTCGGTAGCTGTTATTTCTTCCATTTTTTTCAGATACACCTTAGTGCCTTGCAAAAAGGCCTCCTCCAATTCTTTATTGTAAGAGAAAACGTCATATTTCGCTCCAAAAAGCATAACAGCGGTAAGCAATATTGCAAAAAAGATGATGGAAAACATCAACTGAAAGACCAGTGTTTTATTCCAATAAAAAAAAGCCTGCTTCAATATAAAATCTAGTCCCGGTTTCTGAGGATATTTGTTCTGCATCATAAAAAATTTATGCAAAAGTAAACATCAATAATTATTTTTGCAGAATGTTTTCAATGAATCATCAAAAATTTATGGAAATGGACGAGCTTTCTCTTCAGAAGGTTCCCTATTTTTTCGTAATCGACTTTCTCTCGGAGAATGTCGAAATATATCAGCAACATGAAATTGAAAAATCAGGTTTAATTATTGATTTTCAAGAGTTTTCAAACATAAAAGAAACACACACGCTAGATAAAAAAGTACTCTGGAAGTCGTTTCCTGAAACGTTGGAAAGCTTTAAAACCGGCTTTGATAAGGTTCAGAAAAATATTCGTTTGGGAAACTCTTATTTAGTAAACTATACTAGAAAAACGAAAATAGAGACAAATTTAACCTTAAAAGAGATTTTTTATCATTCAAATGCAAAGTATAAAGTTTTTTATAAAGATTTTTTTGTATTTTTTTCTCCTGAAACTTTTGTAAAGATCATTAATGGTAAAATTTTAACCTATCCCATGAAAGGTACTATTGATGCCTCTATTGAAAATGCTGCGGAAATACTGAAAAATGATAAAAAGGAAAAAGCAGAACATTACACTGTAGTAGATCTGCTCAGGAATGATCTGAGCATGGTGGCTGATGATGTAAGCGTGGACCAGTTCCAGCATATTGATTTCATCAAAACCCAGCAAAAGGATCTGTATGCAATGAGTTCTGAAATTTCAGGAATAATAAAACCTGAATTTGATGGAAAAGTAGGAAGTATTATGCAGAAGCTTCTTCCTGCTGGCTCTATTTTAGGAGCTCCCAAGCCTAAAACGCTGGAAATAATTCTGGATGCGGAAGGGTATGAAAGAGGATATTACACGGGCGTTTGCGGCTGGTTTGACGGCGAAAATGTTGACAGCTGTGTGATGATCCGTTTTATAGAAAAAGAAGGAAATCAACTCTATTTCAAAAGCGGAGGCGGTATAACGCATATGAGTAAATTAGAAGACGAGTATCAGGAAATGAAAAATAAAATCTATGTCCCAATTCATTGAAAGCATTAAAGTAGAAGATCAGGAGATTTTTCTATTAGACCTACACCAGAAACGTGTCAATCAAACATTTTCCCATTTTGGGAAAGAAGACTCTATTGATCTGGCCAAGATCTACAAAAATCTGCAGCATGACGAGGATGGTCTTTTCAAACTAAGAATTTCTTATGATCTCGACAAAAGAGTCAGGACACAGATGATTCCTTATGCTATTCCTGAGATTCAGAATTTCAAGCTGGTAGAGAACAACAGTTTTGATTATTCATTTAAGTTTGAAGACCGTAAAGAGTTGGATAAAATGAAGATGAAATCCAAAGCAGAAGAAATTATCATCGTTAAAAATAATCATATCACCGACACCTCTTTTTCCAACCTTTTATTTTTAAAAGGGAAAGACTGGTTTACTCCCGCTACCTATCTTCTGAACGGGGTACAAAGACAACATCTTTTAAAGCATAAAAAGATCAAAGAAACGGAGATCACTTTACAAAATATAAAGCAATTCACCCATTTCCAGATCATTAATGCATTGAATGATTTTGATGATATGTTCATCTATCCCATCGACAGAATTATCAATCTGCCGGGGAATGAAGAATATCTTGATCTTTAAGATTATTTCATAAATTCAAAGTATGACTTCAGTACATCTGCGCTATTCTTCCCGTGAGTATTTACTTCAAGGATTTTTGGCTGTGCGTCAGGTTTGAAGAAATTCTCAAGAACTCTGTCAAGCGTAATTTCATCCTCTACCTTTATGTAGGAGAACCCAAAGTGCTTGGCAAGAGATTCTGCATTTTTACGGTGTTTTGTGGCAATAAACTCGTCTAATGTATTCGGGTTGGCATTTCCGGGACCAGGAATGATTTTAAAGATATTTCCTTCACCATTATTGAAGATCATAATTCTTACGAACGGCGGAATATATTGATTCCAAAGTCCATTGATATCATAAAAGAAACTTAAATCTCCCGTGATCAGTAAAGTAGGGTTTTCATTTTTAATAGCAAACCCCATTGCCGTAGAAGTAGATCCGTCAATACCACTTGTTCCTCTGTTACAGTACATTTTTCGTTTTCCAAAATCAAACAGCTGTGCATATCTGATCCCGGAAGAATTACTGAAATGGATGTTATAATTTTCAGGAATCGTCTGTGAAGCCTTATTGAAGAAATAAAAATCTGAGAAATCAATCGTATTTAAAAACTGCTCGTGTTTAGCATCTTTTTTATCCCTTAAAACGTCCCAAAGGTTAAAATAAGGTCTAGGCTCCAGATTGATAAATTTCAACAATTTTGAGAAGAAAACTTCAGGCTTAACTTCAATTTTTTCTGTCAGTGAGAAATAAGTATCCGGCTGCCATACTTCATCCAGATGCCAGTGCTGCTTAGGACGGGCACTTCTCAGGAACTGTTTTACTTTTTTGGAAACTACATTCTGCCCTACTGTAATCAACAGGTCGGGGGCATAGGTTTTATAGTCTTCTTCTGTAAAATTAAATATATAGCGGTCTATATGTTTGAAAAACTTCTCATGATGCAGGTTAGAATTAGCTTCGCTTAAAACAATAACAGAATGGTTTTTCACCAATTGCGTCAATTGATTTTCCAACTCAGGACTGTAATCTCTTGTTCCTACCAACAGCATAATTCTTTGTGAAGTGTGCCATTCTGCAATTAAATTTGAAGGGATTTCATACTCTTTATGCTTGATTGTTTTTTCTACCGTAGGAAAAGTAGGAAGTTCTGATACAAGCTCATACAAAGGCTCCTCCAATGGAATATTAATATGTACAGGCCCCTGCTTTTCAAAGCAAAGTTCAATGGCTTTTTTAATGATATCGAAATTAATATCTTCTGCATGTTCTTTGCTGTCTTCCAAAAGCTGGAAGTCACCATAAGAATGCTGATGAAAAACATCCTTCTGTCTTATCGTCTGCCCATCGAACAGATCAACATAATCAGTCGGTCGGTCAGCAGTAAGTACCAAAAGTGGAATATTCTGATAAAAAGCTTCAGTAACAGCAGGATAGTAATTTACCACTGCAGATCCACTGGTACAGGTAATTGCTACCGGCTTCTTTTCGCTTTTCGCCATTCCCATTGCCACAAAAGCAGCACTTCTTTCGTCTACAATACTGTAACAGTTGAAACTATCTACCTCTGAAAAATGAATGGCCAAAGGAGCATTTCTTGACCCCGGAGAAATTACAATATCAGCAATTCCGTACTGTTGAAGAAGATGTGCAAGTATTTGGATACTTCTCTTAGAAGAATATTTTTTCATACAGCAAATTTAACTTATAAATAATGATTTTAAAATCATTTAATTTAAAAAAAATGTAATTTTGCTATTCGTAAATTTCTAAAAATGGATAAAATACCTAGTGTAGACCTGCGTGATTTCCTTTCGGACAACCCGGAACGCAAACAGAAATTTGTAAATGAAATCGGAAAAGCTTATGAAGAAATTGGTTTTGTAGCCTTAAAAGGCCACTTTCTTGATGACAACCTAGTGGATGATTTGTATGGAGAGGTAAAAAACTTTTTTGAACAGCCAGTGGAAACAAAAAAGAAGTATGAGATTCCAGGTATTGGCGGCCAGAGAGGTTATGTAGGATTTGGAAAAGAAACTGCAAAAGGTTTCAAAAGAGGAGACTTAAAAGAATTCTGGCACTTTGGGCAATATTTGTCTGATGATTCAAAATACAGAACTGAGTATCCAGACAATGTAATCGTTGAAGAACTTCCGAAATTCAACGAAGTGGGTAAAGAAGCATTCCAGATGCTTGAGAAAACAGGACAGTATGTTCTAAGAGCTTTAGCATTGCACCTTGGTTTAAATGAATTTTATTTTGATGACAAAATAGCAGAAGGAAATTCTATTTTAAGACCTATTCATTATCCTCCAATTACTGAAGAGCCGGATGATGCTGTAAGAGCTGCTGCTCACGGTGACATTAACCTTATTACTCTTTTAATGGGAGCACAAGGGAAAGGACTTCAGGTTCAGAACCACACCGGAGAATGGATTGATGCCATTGCAGAACCGGATGAACTGATGATTAATGTTGGAGATATGCTTTCAAGACATACCAACAACAAACTGAAATCTACAATCCACAGAGTGGTAAACCCGCCAAGAGAGCTGTGGAGTACTTCAAGATATTCAATTCCTTTCTTTATGCATCCTATCAGTGCAATGTCTTTAAATGCACTTGAAAATTGTGTAGACGAAAATAATCCAAAACTATACGAAGATACAACTGCCGGAGAATTCCTGCATGAACGCTTGATCGAATTAGGATTGATTAAAAAATAAATAAAGAGGCTGTCTCAACGTTGAGACAGCCTTTTTTATTCTATTCCTTATTATAAGAAATATACAAACACATTTACATAGCAAATTGATGTTTAATCATTTTGTTTTATCCTGTTATACAATAAAATTCAGGACATGGTGTAGGCTGTGTAAAAGTTCCCCACGGACAGATACAGGTATAAGAATCACCACCACCGCCAGGATTTCCTCCACCTCCCGGATTTCCTCCGTAAGGCACACATTTTCCACCTGAACAGATCTCCCCCGCAGAGCATCCTCCTTCTCCTGGGCCTCCGCCTTCAAAACAATAGGCCGGGAAATCTACTCCGGCTACAATACTTCTCTTGTCTTCTCTTGAAAGTTTTTTTAGATTTTTCATAGTTTTTGATTTTTAGTATTTCCTACTCTATAAGCTTTTCGGATAACGCTTACTTAAAAATAATATTTATTCCTTTAATAATCAAACATTTAAATAAAATTGAGTTTCTAATAAATTCAAGAGACACTGGTTTCATTAAAATTTATTTTTTTATATACCATATCCTGTTTAATTTAAAATATTTTATTTATTTTTACTTTACCTACAAATTTTTAATTAAAAAAATATGAAAAATTTAAAAAAACTACAAAAAAACCAGTTAAAAAACATTTCTGGAGGTGCTACTCTTCCTGAAATAGATTTCTGTATGTATTATTGCAGCGGAGTAATTGTTTGCGCTACCTGCAGTGATGATTTCAAATGCCCGGACACAAACAGTGATATGTAAGATTGAAAATCAAAATGTGATAAAATAGCACCGTTTCTTTAGAGAAGCGGTTTTTTATTTCTTTTGAATTAAAATAAGATGGATTTTGGTAAGTTATACATCTTTCTTACATCTAAGTAAGCCTTCAAGTATAATAATCGATTTATAAGCTTAAATTTAAAGTATTCTTAAGTAAGATTTATATATACTATAAAATAGGATTGATGAGGAAATACTTTAACAAATTTCAGAAGCCTTCTCCCGCTATCCATTCATACTCCTCACGCCAGGCTGTCCTGCGCTGCATCCCACTGGCTCTCCCAGGCATGCTGCGGGGTAACCATTACTATCGGGGCTAGGAAGGAGTCTAATTATAAGTTATAAGTTATGAATGATGAGTTGTGTGGCTCTGGGTTCTGCGTATGAACTGTGGATGAAAAATGATAAGTTCTAAATCGAACTAATATCCCTTTTTCCGATTATGTCATTCCGTAGGAATCCAGGCTTATTTATTAGAATCTTAAGAGTTCAAAGGAATACTATAGATGTTTTAATATTTAAGTGATTGATAAATTGATAATCTTAGATCTACTTAATTATAAAATTTAAAAGGTATTGTATAGACTCATGGGGAGTGGAATATGTATCAATGGTATTGGATAACAGTAGGGACAATCAATAATGATTGATTGTTTATTTATTACTCATTATTTATGAGTTCAGGTGTTTTGTTTTGTTTTGTTTTGCTTTATTTAGTTGGGTATAGTGCTTGGGTATAACGCAAAAAAAAATCCTTTATCTTATGATAAAGGATTTTTTAAAAATAAAATAAAAACTGGCGGCGGCCTACTCTCCCGCTTTCGCAGTACCATCGGCGCTGGTGGGCTTAACTTCTGTGTTCGGAATGGGAACAGGTGAGCCCCACCGCTAAAACCACCCTAAAGAAGGTATATAAGGCTGCACGGTATAGATAAAAGGATACAGGTTTTACCTGCTTCCCAATAGCTACCATCTGCTACCTGGTTATTTTCGATAAAAACTTTCACAAAGAGGTAACCTTGCTGCACTTTCGTGCGCCATATTAGGCTATAAATCTACGGGTAATTAGTACTACTCGGCTATGACATTACTGTCTTTACACCTGTAGCCTATCAACGTCGTCATCTCCAACGACCCTTAAAAGATGTCTCATCTTGAGGCGAGTTTCGCACTTATATGCTTTCAGTGCTTATCTCTTCCAAACGTAGCTACTCAGCAGTGCACCTGGCGGTACAACTGATACACCAGAGGTTTGTTCAATTCGGTCCTCTCGTACTAGAATCAAGCCCTCTCAAACATCTAACGCCCGCAATAGATAGAGACCGAACTGTCTCACGACGTTCTGAACCCAGCTCGCGTGCCACTTTAATGGGCGAACAGCCCAACCCTTGGGACCTTCTCCAGCCCCAGGATGTGACGAGCCGACATCGAGGTGCCGAACCTCCCCGTCGATGTGAGCTCTTGGGGGAGACTAGCCTGTTATCCCCGGAGTACCTTTTATCCTATGAGCGATGGCCCTTCCATACGGAACCACCGGATCACTATGTCCTGCTTTCGCACCTGATCGACTTGTAGGTCTCACAGTCAAGCACCCTTATGCCATTACACTCTACGCACGGTTACCAAGCGTGCTGAGGGTACCTTTGAAAGCCTCCGTTACTCTTTTGGAGGCGACCACCCCAGTCAAACTACCCACCACGCAATGTCCTTCCCTTAAGAAGTTAGGCTCCAAGTAAGTAAAGGGTGGTATTTCAACGTTGGCTCCACCTACACTAGCGTGCAAGCTTCAAAGCCTCCCACCTATCCTACACATTACTTACTCAAAGTCAATACGAAGTTATAGTAAAGGTTCACAGGGTCTTTTCGTCCCATTGCGGGTAATCGGCATCTTCACCGATACTACAATTTCACAGAGCTCATGGTTGAGACAGTGCCCAGATCGTTACACCATTCGTGCAGGTCGGAACTTACCCGACAAGGAATTTCGCTACCTTAGGACCGTTATAGTTACGGCCGCCGTTTACTGGGGCTTCAGTCAATGCCTTCGGTTTAACCCTAAGCACCTTCCTTAACCTTCCAGCACCGGGCAGGTGTCAGACCCTATACTGCATCTTTCGATTTTGCAGAGTCCTGTGTTTTTGATAAACAGTCGCCTGGGCCTCTTTACTGCGGCCACCATTGCTGATGGCGTCTCTTCTCCCGAAGTTACGAGACTATTTTGCCTAGTTCCTTAACCATGATTCACTCTAGCACCTTAGGATTCTCTCCTCGACTACCTGTGTCGGTTTTGGTACGGGTTGCTTCACTTCGGCTTTTCTTGGAAGCACTTTCCCTACAGCAGCTTCGCCCGAAGGCTAGGCCTTGACTATTCCGTCAGTCTCCAGTAAGTACGGCACTCCGTCCCCTTTTTAGTGTGAGCAAGTATGGGAATATTAACCCATTGTCCATCCACTACCCCTTTCGGGTTCGCGTTAGGTCCCGACTAACCCTCAGCTGATTAGCATGGCTGAGGAAACCTTAGTCTTTCGGTGAGCGGGTTTCTCGCCCGCTTTATCGTTACTTATGCCTACATTTTCTTTTCTATCCGCTCCACAATACCTCACAGTACTGCTTCAGCGCAAATAGAATGCTCTCCTACCAGATGTATCTAAAATACAAATCCATAGCTTCGGTAATATGTTTATGCCCGATTATTATCCATGCCGGACCGCTCGACTAGTGAGCTGTTACGCACTCTTTAAATGAATGGCTGCTTCCAAGCCAACATCCTAGCTGTCAATGCAGTCCAACCGCGTTGTTTCAACTTAACATATATTTTGGGACCTTAGCTGTTGGTCTGGGTTCTTTCCCTCTCGGACATGGACCTTAGCACCCATGCCCTCACTGCCGTAGAACATTTATTAGCATTCGGAGTTTGTCAGGAATTGGTAGGCGATGAAACCCCCGCATCCAATCAGTAGCTCTACCTCTAATAAACTTATATACGACGCTGCACCTAAATGCATTTCGGAGAGTACGAGCTATCTCCCAGTTTGATTGGCCTTTCACCCCTACCCACAGGTCATCCGAAGACTTTTCAACGTCAACCGGTTCGGTCCTCCACTCTGTGTTACCAGAGCTTCAACCTGCCCATGGGTAGATCACAAGGTTTCGCGTCTAATCCTACTAACTATACGCCCTATTCAGACTCGCTTTCGCTCCGGCTCCGGTACTTAATACCTTAACCTCGCTAGTAAAATTAACTCGTAGGCTCATTATGCAAAAGGCACGCCGTCACAGCTTAATGCTGCTCCGACCGCTTGTAGGCGTACGGTTTCAGGTTCTATTTCACCCTTCTATTCGAAGTGCTTTTCACCTTTCCTTCACAGTACTTGTTCACTATCGGTCTTTCAGGAGTATTTAGCCTTGGAGGATGGTCCCCCCATATTCAGACAGGATTTCACGTGTCCCGCCCTACTCATTTATCACTCAAATATGCCTTTCATATACGGGGCTATCACCCTCTACGGCCGTTCTTTCCAGAACATTCTATTAAACATATATCAGCTTTTGGGCTAATCCGCTTTCGCTCGCCACTACTTACGGAATCTCTTCGATTTCTTTTCCTCCGGGTACTTAGATGTTTCAGTTCTCCGGGTTTGCTCCTCTTACGAGGTGACTGGTCTTCAACCAGCCGGGTTGCCCCATTCGGACATCTGCGGATCAATTCGTGTGTGCCAATCCCCGCAGCTTTTCGCAGCTTACCACGTCCTTCGTCGCCTCTGAAAGCCTAGGCATCCGCCATACGCCCTTAACGATTTCTTTCCTAATAATTATATTAGTTCAGTATTTTTTGATAAATTTAATTTATCGATATTTTTATAAACTCGGCACTCGAAAGTGCTCGGTTATCTCTTTGTGATGTCTTTACCGTTAATGTCAATGATCTTAAATTCTTTTTGTACAACTGATGAACAGATATTGTTTTTGGCTCTATCCGTAACTTTTAAATCAGTCTTCCAAAACTGTGGAGAATAAGGGAGTCGAACCCTTGACCTCCTGCGTGCAAGGCAGGCGCTCTAGCCAGCTGAGCTAATTCCCCTCTAGTTGCTGTTGGCTATTTGCTTCTGGCTTCTGGCATTTTTGCCATCAGCTATAAGCTATTTGCCAGCCGCTTTAATTAGTAGTCTCGGGCAGGCTCGAACTGCCGACCTCTACATTATCAGTGTAGCGCTCTAACCAGCTGAGCTACGAGACTTTATATGAGTTATGGGAATGAGTAAGTAAGTTATACTTTTCCTCTTCTTCATTTCTCAATCTCTTTCCCTATACTAATTTCTAGTGGGTGTTGTATTTTTAATATAACCAACCAAACAAAAAACTAAAGCTTTACTTTGAAGTAAGTGCATGGTACATTTAAGTACCTTTGTTTTTTTATCGTCTTACGACGCTCTAAAATGAGATGTTCCAGCCGCACCTTCCGGTACGGCTACCTTGTTACGACTTAGCCCTAGTTACCTGTTTTACCCTAGGCAGCTCCTTTTACGGTCACCGACTTCAGGTACCCCAGACTTCCATGGCTTGACGGGCGGTGTGTACAAGGCCCGGGAACGTATTCACCGCGCCATGGCTGATGCGCGATTACTAGCGATTCCAGCTTCATAGAGTCGAGTTGCAGACTCCAATCCGAACTGAGACCAGCTTTCGAGATTTGCATCACGTCACCGTGTAGCTGCCCTCTGTACTGGCCATTGTATTACGTGTGTGGCCCAAGGCGTAAGGGCCGTGATGATTTGACGTCATCCCCACCTTCCTCTCTACTTGCGTAGGCAGTCTCACTAGAGTCCCCAACTTAATGATGGCAACTAGTGACAGGGGTTGCGCTCGTTGCAGGACTTAACCTAACACCTCACGGCACGAGCTGACGACAACCATGCAGCACCTTGAAAAATGTCCGAAGAAAAGTCTATTTCTAAACCTGTCATTTCCCATTTAAGCCTTGGTAAGGTTCCTCGCGTATCATCGAATTAAACCACATAATCCACCGCTTGTGCGGGCCCCCGTCAATTCCTTTGAGTTTCATTCTTGCGAACGTACTCCCCAGGTGGCTAACTTATCACTTTCGCTTAGTCTCTGATTCCGAAAAACCAAAAACGAGTTAGCATCGTTTACGGCGTGGACTACCAGGGTATCTAATCCTGTTCGCTCCCCACGCTTTCGTCCATCAGCGTCAGTTGTTGCTTAGTAACCTGCCTTCGCAATTGGTGTTCTAAGTAATATCTATGCATTTCACCGCTACACTACTTATTCCAGCTACTTCAACAACACTCAAGACCTGCAGTATCAATGGCAGTTTCACAGTTAAGCTGTGAGATTTCACCACTGACTTACAGATCCGCCTACGGACCCTTTAAACCCAATAAATCCGGATAACGCTTGCACCCTCCGTATTACCGCGGCTGCTGGCACGGAGTTAGCCGGTGCTTATTCGTATAGTACCTTCAGCTACCCTCACGAGGGTAGGTTTATCCCTATACAAAAGAAGTTTACAACCCATAGGGCCGTCGTCCTTCACGCGGGATGGCTGGATCAGGCTCTCACCCATTGTCCAATATTCCTCACTGCTGCCTCCCGTAGGAGTCTGGTCCGTGTCTCAGTACCAGTGTGGGGGATCACCCTCTCAGGCCCCCTAAAGATCGTTGACTTGGTGAGCCGTTACCTCACCAACTATCTAATCTTGCGCGTGCCCATCTCTATCCACCGGAGTTTTCAATTTAAAATGATGCCATTCTAAATATTATGGGGTATTAATCTCCCTTTCGAAAGGCTATCCCCCAGATAAAGGCAGGTTGCACACGTGTTCCGCACCCGTACGCCGCTCTCTCATTTCCGAAGAAACAATACCGCTCGGCTTGCATGTGTTAGGCCTCCCGCTAGCGTTCATCCTGAGCCAGGATCAAACTCTCCATTGTATGTTTGTCTGACTCACTCAAAGTTTTTTTTACGCTTTAGTTTTTCCTTACTTGGTTGTTATATTGTATGTCAATGATCTTTATATCTTTCGCTTTGTAACGAAGCACTCTCTTCTGTCAGTGGCGCTCCGTATTTGCGAGTGCAAAAGTAAAACTTTATTTCTTAATGACCAAATGTTTTGAAAGAAAATTTTAAAGTTTTTTAAGTAACCTTAATCCCTCTCCTAAACCTTAATCACTCTACTCCTGCGCTCCCTTTATTTGGGACTGCAAAGATACAAACTCTTTTTAAACTCGCAACTTTTTTTGATAAAAAAATTAAAGTTTTTTGTCTGCCTCTTTTTGAAGTATCATAATGTCTATGCTTATCTAAAAGCTCTCCTGCGCTACTGTATTACTCTCGTTTTTCAGTGGGGCAAAGATAACAACTTATTGCAACGCAAAACAACTTTATTTAACATAAATTTTACACACCCGTAATATTTAACCCTAATACGCTGGAACGCAGAGAGAAAAATTTTAAACATTTGTTTGGGAGATTCAAGGGAGCGCTTTGAGGGAGAAGAAATCATGAGTAATGGGGTAATGAAAGATACATTCTATTATATATATAAGATAAAGGGAAGGTTGGGGGAAAGGTGCAAGGGGAAGCTTTTATAAAACAGGCTCCCTTCGTCTACGCTCAGGATAATAGTGCGTTCTTATGGAATGAGTACTGGTTAACCACAGATCACGCATTTGCACAGATGATGATGTATATTTAGTATAGGGTATTTCGGGGGAATTCATAATTCATCATTAACCTCCCCCTAGCCCTGATAGAAATGGGTACCCCGCAGCATGCGTTGGAGAGCAGGCGGATTTGAGAATCGCACAGCCCGGGCGTGAGGAGTATGAATGGATAGCAGGAAATAGCTCCTGAAAAAGATTCGCATTATATATTATATATACTATATATGATAAACCCAGGAAACATGAGCAGTGGAAAGTTTATTAAGAACAACAATGTCGAAAATAACTCCTTTTTATACTATATATAATATAATAGGTAGGATTAATCCGGATTTCGTAATTAATCAAACAATCTCAATTGCTGATCACGGGTTCCGGTAAAATTGGCCGTTGAGAGTTTTGGAAATTCTTTGCCTTCAAAAAACTTCTTTCTGCCGATCTTAAAAGTTGTATGAATCATTTCAGCGATGTTACCTTCTCCCCTTTGTCTTTCAAAATATCTTTTATCTCCAAGCTTACCACCCCGCATAGAGCGGATAAGATTTAAGACTTTTTGTGCTCTGTCCGGAAAATGGGTTTCTATCCAATTAACAAAAACAGGTTCAACAGTATCATTTAATCTCACCAGGGTATATCCGAATCCTGAAGCACCTGCATCGGAAATCGCTTTTAATATATTCAACGGCTCATCGCTATTGAGTCCGGGAATGATGGGAGCAACCATCACATGTACGGGAATATTGTTTCCGGAGAGAATTTCTACAGCTTTTAATTTATTTTTTGCAGAACTCGTCCTGGGCTCCATCTTTCGTCTCAGTTCTTCGTTGATAGTAGGAATACTTAAAGAAACTGAAACCAGGTTCTGCTCCGCCATGGGTCTTAAAATATCAAGATCTCTTAGTACCATTGCATTTTTTGTCAGAATATTGACAGGATGTCTGTAATCAAGACAAACTTGCAGGAGTTTTCGGGTGATTTCAAATTGTCTTTCGGCGGGCTGATAGCAGTCTGTATTTCCGGATAGCAGAATTGGGGCTGCTTTATAGCCTCTTTTTTGAAAAAATTTCTCTAGTAATTCGGGAGCGTTTTTCTTTACCATGATCTTTCTTTCAAAATCAATCCCGGCACTGTATCCCCAATACTCGTGGGTAGGTCTTGCAAAACAGTAAGAGCAGCCATGTTCGCATCCCTGATAAGGATTCATGGAATATTCCATCGGAAGGTCTTCGCTTTTCACCTGATTAACAATTGTTTTGGGAAAAACTTCAGTGAAGGAGGTTTTTACTGTTTCGAAATCTTCATCTTCAGGCTCATAGGTATATCTGTCGAAACGATTAATAACGTTTCGCTGAGCGCCCTGACCTTTTATGAAATTTTCGTTTTGCAATTCCTTTGTAAAATTAGAATGGAATTTGTATAAAATAATGAGTTTTAACATTAAAGTTTTCCACAAAAAAATCCAACACTTTCAAAAGCGTTGGATTTAACATAATTAAATATATTTTTTTACTACTTCAGTGCGTAAAATTCCACTCCATGAGTTTCATCTTCCTGATTCTTTTCATCAAAGTGTCTGTGATAGTCCGAATAGGAATCACTATATTTTTTATCTTTTTTAGTCAATATTTTCTTGATGCTGATTAAACTTAATACTGCCAAAAGACCAACTCCTCCTGCCAGTAGAACTCCAACTTCTTTTTTCATATTTTCATTGATTTAATATTGTTAGCATTGCAAAAAGTATACCTATTTTATTTTTTTAAATTATAAATTTTGTTAACATTAAACTTTATTTTTAGGAAAATTACAATCCACTATTTTTCTTATATTTAAAGATTGCAATGGTTTAATTATTGTACTTAACAAGAAAAATATTATTATGGAAAATTCAGGGAATTTTGATGCAATGACAACCTTAAGTGAAGTCATGAAAACGCTTTCTGAAAGAGGAATACACAGAGAATTCAGAATGAACGAAAAATGTGAAATGAAGTTTGAAAATTCTGATAAAGTTTATCAGCCTGCAGAACTGGTGATTTTAAAAACATATCGTTTTGAAGGAGACAGCAATCCTGATGACAACGCGGTGCTTTATGTCGTAAAAGATGGTGCCGGAAACCGTGGAATGATTATAGACTCTTACGGGGCGGACAGCAATTATCCCGGTGAAGAGTTTGATAAGTTTTTAAGAGATATTCCCATTCTGGAAAGTGACGAATTCAACTTTTAACTGAATCTATACTTATATTAATTTTTTAAACCATTAAGGTTGTTTTAAATTAAAAAAGACATCTTCTTATATGATCATCAATTAATGGGGTCAATCTTAATGGTTTAAAGAATTATTCTTCAGATTTTTCCTTTTTCTTGAAAATATTATTCAGAAAACCTTTCTTTTCTTTTTTTTCTGCTTCCGGTTTGGGAGTTTCTTTTTTATTTTTGATCTCCTGTTTTATTTCTTTTACAGACTGTTTCATTTCTTTCACAGAAGAAACCGCTTCTTTTACCTTTTTTTCTGTTTTTTCTACATTTTTACCAATAAGGGTTTTCTTTAATCCTTGTTCAATTCCTTTCCAGAACAGATTAAAGAAAGATTTTGTCGGATCACGCTCTACATTTTCTACGGTAACAGCCTCAGGGAAATTACCCGAATTTGATTTTAGAAAAACGTTGGCAACGGCTGTAAGGAAGCCTTTTTCCTCATGATTATTCTTATTGAGTACGGCAATTTTCAGATCTTTATGTTTAAGATTAAAGGTTCCGTGTAATCCGGCAGGGTTTCCTTTAAAATTAAAGAGCATTTCCTGAATTGTTCCCGCAGTAGCTGTCACATGAAGGTAGGGCCTGATAAACGGATTAATACCACTGACTGGAAGATTGGTGGTTTTTCCGGAAATTGCAAAATTATCGTTATTATCAGCAACATCAAAGTTCCAGTTTACGGAAAGTGGTGAGAGGTTCATGAATGAACAGTTGATTTTGATGTCTACTTTTGTGGATTTTCCTTTTATTTTAGCAGAATTCAGGTTTCTGACATTCATATTAAAGTTACTAAAGATCAGTTTTCCGGGTCCCATACTTTCCGGAGTATCCTCTTCATATACTAATACTGAGTTTTTAATATCAAGATTATTGATCGTCATCGGAATTTTAATAGAACGCAGCATTTTGGAATACAAAGCTTTTACCTTTGGATCGTCTTTCGGAATTTTGCTTCTGAAAATATTGGCATCTGCCGACTGGATCATGACATGGGAAGCATTTATCATTTTATGATGAGAAAACAGGTCCCAGTTTCCTTCTGCTGTTATTTCCCCGGCTTTTATATCATATAGATCTCTCTCCACAGGAATCATTTTGATAAACTGCGCCCTCGAAACAAGAGGTTTCATTGCAAAATTATTGATCTGAACTTTATTTTTGTTAAGCTTCAGCAATCCTAAACTCATATTATAGAATTGTGTTTTGTAAGCAAAGTTCCGGGTGGTGAGATAATAATCTTTCACCTTAAAAGATAGTCCCTGCTGATTGGCTTTGGGTGATAACTCAATATTATTTATTGTGGCATTCAAATCATGAAAACTCAATGGCTCTTTTCCGTTATCATAGGTAATATTTGAATTTTTCAAAGACATTTTCCTTACAATAACAGATTGTATAATACCTGGCTCAGAAGTTTTATTTTGCTTCTTCTCCCCTGCTTTGAGCGTTCCGTTTACATTATCAACAACAACATCTTTGATATCCAGATTGAGTTTTTTATCAACAAATTCCAGCTTATTGATATTAAAAGCAATATGATTTGTTTTTAAATTAATTGTTGTTTTTCCAGCTGGGGAAGAACCTGGCGTCAATACAACGTCCAGAATTTCACCATTTGTAGGCTTCAGGGCAAGACTTCTTATTGCAATATTCTGATGATTAGAATATAGTATATCCCTTCCCGAAAGCAGAAAATCTTTATATCCGATAGGAATGACCTGTTCTGAACTTTCCTTATCAAACTTAAGCTCATTAATATTTAAGTTAAGATTTCCGACAGACAAAAGTGTATTGCCATCAGGTTTGTTGACCTGAACTATGGCATTATTTAGTTTTATATTTTTTAAATCAACCTCAAAATTTGATTTTTTTTCATTCTTTTTAGCTTTTATTCCTGTTTTATATACTGTAAAAGCTGGATTTTGAAAATCCGCGTTGGTAAGTGCTACCTTATTTTTAGTTAAAACCACATCTTTGAATTCCATTTTGGGAATGATGCATTCAAATAATTGAGTCTTTTGGGGATAAAACTTTTTAAACTGAGCAAAAGAAAGAAGCGGAGTCAGTCTGAAATTTCCAACTGACATCTGCCCATTACTTGTATTGATACTACTGATAGTAATAGCATACGTTTCATTAGGCCGGAAAAAGAATTTCTCTCCTTTAATGCTGTATCGATCGAAAATTACAGGAAGTTTATTTTCAACAGATTCTTCTGTCATCTGTAAGTTTTCTACAAAAAGATCCAGTTGCTGTACAGACAAAAACTTCTGTTTGGTATGTTTGAAAATAGCAATTTTCCCGTTGCTGATCCTGATATTTTCAAACAAAAACGGGTTTCTCTTTTTTCCTGTTTTACGATCAACAGGTTTTGCGAGAATGACATTCAAATTAGGTTTTGCAAGCAACAGATCAGAGGAGCTTATTCTTTTATTAAAAATAGCATCGTAAATCCCAAAACGGCTTATTTTCAGGGTATCAATAGTTCCCTGCAGTCCAATAACGTCTATGTTTTGAGGATCTTTACTGTTGACAGAAATTCCTGAGGCGAAGATATTTCCTGTTCCTAAATCTACATCCAGGGTTTTGTAGGAAACTTTGTAGTCAGTATTCTTTTTTATATACTCTGGAAGCTGGGTTTTAAGCCATATATTCAGTCCGAAATTCGCAGCCAGAAGAATTCCTGCCAGGATTCCGAAACTTATCAATAGTCTTTTAACCCATTTTCCCATATTTTGCGATTTGGTTTTTATTTTACATCAATCAATTTCTTATTTCAAGATCTATCACATATCCCTCATGTCCTCTTACATTGATAAAGTTTCCTCCTTCAAATCCCAGGTACTGTCCTTTGATGCCGGAAAGCCTGCCGGTAAATTCAGGTTTTTTATCTAATGTAAATGAAGTAACCTTTTCCGGTTTTTCAAAAGGATAATCAAACATCCATAATTCTTCTCCTTCTCTATAGAATTTCTGAAAATCTTCAGGAAAATATTCTCTGATCTTTTGTCTGAAGTCCGCAAGGTCTACTTCCCCTTCAAAATCATCCTGCAGCATTTTTCTCCAATTGGTTTTATCTGCCAGATGTTCTTTTAAAGCCACTTCTATCATTCCTGCTTCATACCGGTTTTCGGTTCTTGCTATAGGTAATGCAAAAGTTGCTCCCTGATCAATCCATCGTGTTGGAATCTGAGTATTTCTCGTTACTCCTACTTTTACATCTCCGGTATAAGCCAGATAGACGGTGTGCGGCTGAAGCTGAATTTGTTTTTCAACCTCCAGATCTCGTTCAGCAACTCCTAAATGTGCCGTAGAAAGCTCCGGACGGATAATGGTATCACTTGCATAAGGACTTTCAAAAAAGCAGTTTTTGCAGAATCCCATCCTGTAAATAGGCTTGTTTTCCCCACAATTTACACATTGGAATCCGGTATGCCTGATGCTTAACTCCTTTCCAATCAACTCATTCATATGAACCAGATCTCCTGAAAGATTGAGATAGTATTGGATTGGCTTTGCATCGTAGCTTGTCATCTTTAAAATTTGCCCTTGAAACTGCATATTATATTTATATTACTTTTTTAAGTAAATTTAATGATTATATTTTTCAAAAAGTAAAATTTATATTTTTGTACTAATAAAAAATACAAATGGTTTATCTTGTAACAGGCGGTAGTGGGTTCATCGGATCTCATTTAATTGAACGATTATTAAGAAATGGACATTCTGTCATAAACATTGACAATTTTGATAATTTCTATAACTATCAGGTAAAAATTAAAAATACTTTAGAGTCAATTGGTAAAATTTCGGATTTTGAATACTCAGACAAAGAGACTGATATCCGTCATTTAGTATCACTTGCTCATTCTGACCAATATTCCCTCTATTGGCAGGATATCCGGGACCAGAAAGGTCTTGAAAACATTTTTAAAAACCACCATATCGACATGGTGATTCATTTGGCTGCACTTGCTGGTGTACGTCCTTCCATTGAGCGTCCTTTAGAATATGAGGAAGTCAATGTAAGAGGTACTATGAACCTTTGGGAATTGTGTAAGGATTTTAATATCAAAAAATTTATTTGCGCCTCCTCATCAAGTGTTTATGGAAACAATGAAAAGATTCCTTTTGCAGAAACAGATAATGTAGATAATCCTATTTCTCCTTATGCAGCTACTAAAAAAAGTGGTGAAGTCATAGGACATGTTTACCACAATCTATACCATATAGATATGATCCAGCTTAGGTTCTTCACAGTATATGGGCCAAGACAGAGACCAGATCTCGCAATACACAAGTTTGTAAAGCTTATTTCAGAGGATCAGGAAATTCCATTCTATGGTGATGGAAGTACCGCCAGAGACTATACTTATATAGATGATATTATTGACGGAATTACCAAGTCTATCCTTTACCTGGAAAATAATTCCGGGGTTTATGAGATTCTTAATCTCGGAGAAAACCAGGTGATCACTTTATCCGAGATGGTTTCTACTATAGAAAATGTATTAGGAAAAGCTGCCATCAAAAAAATTCTGCCAATGCAGCCGGGAGATGTCACAAAAACAAATGCCGATATTACAAAAGCAAAGGATTTAATAGGGTACAAACCTGCCACAGACTTCCAAAATGGCATAAAAAAATTTGTGGAATGGTTTTTGAGAAAACGACAATAAGTAAATTGCTGACATAGCTGCCATTCAGTTTGTGACAGCCGTTTATAAGAAAAAATTATAAAAAGAATTGAAAATCAAGTATAAAAAAGTTTATTATACAACCTATTTTTATACTTTTGCAAAAAATTAGAAAATTATGTACTGGACATTAGAATTAGCTTCATATTTAAGTGACGCACCTTGGCCAATGACAAAAGCAGAGCTTATTGACTACGCAATCAGAACTGGTGCACCTATGGAGGTAGTAGAAAACCTTCAGGCAATCGAAGACGAAGGAGAGATTTATGAATCTATCGAAGAAGTATGGAGCGACTATCCTACTGACGAAGATTTCCTTTGGAACGAGGACGAATATTAATAAAGCGATAAGCTTTAGGCTGCGTGCTTAGAGCTTTTTTGCCCTTTTTATATATTAATCTACACGATAAGTGTTATTTAAAACGCTTAAAGCATTTTGCATTAAGCATAAAGCAAAAAATTTATGAGTTTTTTAAACAAAGTTCTTAAAGGGTTTTTGGGAGACAAAAAAGCGCAGGACCTAAAAGAAGTAAAAAAAGTTGTAACAAAAATCAAGGCTGTAGAACCTAACATTCAACAATTGTCGGATGATGGTTTGAGACAAAAGACCGCTGAGTTTAAAGAGAATATAAAATCTGCAACCAGCAAGATCACAGCTCAAATAGAACAGATAAAAGAGCAGATAAAAAATTCAACAAATGTTGACGAAAAAGAAGCTCTTTTTTCAAAAATTGAGTCTCTAAAGAAGGAATCATACGAAATTGAAGAGAAAGTTCTTATTCAGGTTCTTCCCGAAGCTTTTGCATTGATCAAAGAAACGGCAAGAAGATGGGCACAGAATGGAGAAATTCGTGTAACGGCAAGTGACTGGGACAGAGAACTGGCTGATGCAGGAAAAGATTTCGTGAGCATTCAGGGAGACACAGCTGTTTGGAAAAACTCATGGGATGCTGCCGGAACTCCAGTAGTTTGGGATATGGTCCACTATGATGTTCAGTTTATCGGAGGGGTTATTCTTCACAGTGGTAAAATTGCCGAGATGGCAACCGGTGAAGGTAAAACTTTGGTAGGAACATTACCTATTTACTTAAATTCACTTCCGGAAAGAGGAGTACACGTTGTAACCGTGAACGACTATCTTGCAAAAAGAGACTCCGCATGGATGGGTCCTCTTTATCAATTCCATGGAATGTCTATCGACTGTATCGATAACCACCAGCCGAACTCAGACGGAAGAAGAAAAGCATACAACTCAGATATTACTTACGGAACGAACAATGAATTTGGTTTCGATTATCTGAGAGATAACATGGTAACTTCACCTTCAGAATTGGTACAAAGAGAATTGAACTTTGCTATCGTGGATGAAGTTGACTCTGTATTGGTAGATGATGCAAGAACGCCATTGATCATTTCCGGTCCGGTTCCTCAGGGAGACAGACAGGAGTTTGATGTTCTTAAACCTTCTATTGACAGAATTGTTGAAGTACAAAAGAAAACCGTTTCTGCTATTTTCAACGAAGCAAAAAAATTAATCGCTGCAGGAAATACAAAAGAAGGTGGATTCAAATTGCTTCAGGCCTACAGAGGTCTTCCAAAAAACAGACAATTAATCAAATTCTTATCGGAAAGCGGAAACAGAGCTTTGCTTCAAAAAGTTGAATCGCAATATATGCAGGACAACAACCGTGACATGCCGATTGTAGATAAAGATCTTTACTTCGTTATCGAGGAGAAAAACAATCAGGTAGACCTTACTGATAAAGGGGTTGAGTATATGTCTCAAGGAAACTCTGACAATAACTTCTTCGTTCTTCCTGATATCGGGACTGAAATTGCTGAAGTAGAAGCTAAAAACCTTTCTAAAGAAGAGGAGTTTGAAGCGAAAGAAAGACTATTTGCGGACTTTGCTGAAAAGTCTGAGCGTGTTCACACGATGAGCCAGCTATTGAAAGCATATACATTATTCGAAAAAGATGATGAGTATGTAGTGATTGATGGTGAAGTAAAAATTGTTGATGAGCAGACAGGGCGTATCATGGAAGGTCGTCGTTATTCAGACGGTCTTCACCAGGCAATTGAAGCGAAAGAGAATGTAAAAATTGAGGCAGCTACTCAAACTTTTGCAACAATCACGCTTCAGAATTATTTCCGTATGTACAATAAACTTGCGGGGATGACTGGTACAGCTGAAACTGAGGCTGGTGAACTTTGGGAAATCTACAAACTAGATGTAGTGGTTATCCCAACAAACCGTCCAATTCTAAGAAATGACAAACAGGATTTAGTTTTCAAAACTAACAGAGAAAAATATAATGCTGTAATTGAAGAAGTAGAAAAATTAACAGAGGCAAAAAGACCTGTACTTGTAGGGACAACTTCTGTTGAAATTTCACAATTGCTTTCAAAAGCACTTCAGTTAAGAAAAATTCCTCACCAGGTACTGAACGCGAAGCTTCACAAGAAAGAAGCTGAGATCGTGGCAGGAGCAGGACAGCCGGGAGTTGTAACTATTGCAACGAACATGGCAGGTCGAGGTACAGATATTAAGCTATCTAAGGAAGTAAAAGAAGCTGGAGGTTTAGCTATTATCGGTACTGAAAGACACGACTCAAGACGTGTTGACAGACAGCTTAGAGGTAGAGCGGGACGTCAGGGAGATCCTGGAAGTTCTCAGTTCTATGTATCTCTTGAAGATAACCTTATGCGTTTGTTCGGTTCTGAGAGAATCGCTAAAATGATGGACAGAATGGGTCATAAAGAAGGTGAAGTAATTCAGCATTCTATGATCAGTAAGTCTATTGAAAGAGCGCAGAAGAAAGTAGAAGAAAACAACTTCGGAACAAGAAAGAGACTTCTTGAGTATGATGACGTAATGAACAAACAACGTGACGTAATCTACAAGAGAAGAAAGAATGCTCTATTCGGAGACCACCTGAAGTATGACATTACGAATATGATTTTCGATGTTTCCAATTCTATCGTTGCGAAAGGAAAAGCTTCAGGAAGTTATAAAGATTTTGAATACGAAATCATTAAAACATTTACAATGGAATCTCCGGTTTCCCAAGATGATTTTAATAATAAAAATGTTCAGGATCTGACGAATATCTTATTCAACGCAGCTCAGGAAGATTACAGAATGAAACTGAATCTATTGAAAGAAAAATCATTCCCAATCATTGAGAATGTATACCAAAATCAAGGTTCAATGTTCAAAATGATCCAGGTCCCTTTCACAGACGGACACAAAACAATGACTATTGTAGCTGATCTTAAAGAAGCTTACGATACGCAGTGTGAAAGTTTAGTGAACGATTTCGAAAAGAACATCACTTTATCTATCATTGATGAGAACTGGAAACTTCACCTTCGTGAGATGGATGATTTAAGAAGATCTTCACAAGGAGCTGTTTACGAGCAGAAAGATCCATTGGTAATCTATAAGCAGGAATCTTTCCACTTATTCAGCGAAATGATCGACAAACTAAACAAAGAAATTATTTCTTTCTTATACAAAGGAGAAATTCCAGCTTAAGAAAAATTTAATAATATCATCTAAAAACCGCTATGGCATTGGTCATAGCGGTTTTTTGTTATTCAGTATATAATATTTTTATGATAAATATCAATCTTATTATTTATTTAGAACAGTTAAAAATAATATATTTGCAAAAAATTTGACTTTCATGAAAAATGTACTGATCTGTGCTTCCGCTCTGGGAACAATGCTGGTTTCTGCCCAAAAAAAAGATTCATTAGCCACTAAAAGCATTGATGAAGTAATTATCAATACATACGTCAAGAAAGACAGTGAATACTCCAATAAGATGCCTTTGAAGGCAATAGAGGATCCACAGGTATATTCTTCTATTGACAAAGGAGTATTGGAAAATCAATTGTTATTCACCGTAGATGATGCTTTCAGAAATGTGGCAGGTGCACAGAAAATGTGGAGTGCAACAAACAGAGCCGGAGATGGAGGTATTTATCTTAATTTAAGAGGTTTTGTGGCCGGAAACTCTATCAGAAATGGTATGGTAGCTCCTATTACAACTTCTATGGACGCTATCAATGTGGAGAGAATTGAAGTGTTAAAAGGACCTTCTGCCACATTATTTGGTAGTAACGTGACATCTTATGGAGGTGTTATCAACAGAGTTACCAAAAAACCATTTGAAACTTTTGCAGGCGCCGTTTCTCTGGCAGGAGGAAGCTATAACTATTACAGAGTACAGACAGATGTAAATGCTCCCCTTACAAAAGATAAAAAATTATTATTCAGATTAAATACAGCTTATACAAACCAGGGAACCTTCCAGAGAACCAATGCAAAGAATTCTTTCTATGCATTTACCCCATCCATTACTTACCGTCCTACGGATAATTTAGAGATCAATGCGGAACTGGAAATGTTTGAAACCAATTCATATCCTGAAACAGCTTTCTTCTTTTATGTTCCGAGTGCGCAGCTTGGTGCAGACAGCATGGATAAACTGGAAAAACTTGGTTATGACTATAAGCAATCTTACACAGGAGAAGGGCTTAAAACTGTTGGTAAAGCAAGAAACTTCTTTGGACAGGTTAACTATAAAATTAATGAGCACATTAAATCCTCTACCAATGTAAGCACTTCATATTCTTACTCAGATGGATTTAACCCATACTTCTATTTTGCTCCGAAAGGAATGGTAACAGGAGTTCCTACAGATACAGAATTGGGAATTGTAAGAGCTGACCAGTCAACTAAAGACAGCAAAAGAACTTATTTCCAGGTTCAGCAGAACTTTAATTTTGATTTCAACATCGGAAGCGTGAGAAACAGAACTGTAGCAGGTTTCGATTATATGAGATTGAATGACAATCAATACTTTATGTTTACCAATTTTGACTGGGTTCCTTTCACAGGTACAGACTATTCTAATATGAATGGACAGACATTGGGGGCAATGTATGATAATCTGAGAAATCAGCCTGATTTTGAGAAAAACAACGCCTATATAAGCAGCGGTAAGAAAGATACCTATAGTGGATATATTTCCAATGTAATTACTCCCGTAACCGGTCTTAATATTCTTACTTCAGTACGATACGAAAGTGTAAATTTTAAAGGAGGACAAACCGGACAGAAACTTACTGATTCATACAGCCAGGGAGCATGGTCACCAAAATTTGGTGTCGTTTATCAAATACTCCCTGAGAAATTATCCGTATTCGGAAACTATCAGAACAGTTTTTCAGTAAATGGATATTATACTTCAGATAAGACAGGAAATGTAGCACTTTCAACTCCTGAAAGAGCCAATCAATTTGAAGGAGGTTTCAAAACAAATCTTATCAAAGGAAGAGTTACTACAACTTTAAGCTACTATAATATTCAGGTAAAAAATACGCTCCTAAATACTGGTGAAATGACGGGAACAGGACAGGCTGTACAAAACCAGGCTGGATTATTGAGAAGCCAGGGAGTAGAATTGGAAGCAAATGCTTATCTGATCAAAGGGTTCTCCGTAATCGCCGGAGTAAGCTACAACGATATGAAATATACAGAAGCTGATGAAACGGTTATCGGAAGAAGACCCGCTACAGCATCATCTCCATGGTTGGTTAATTTCAATGCAAGTTATCAGTTCTTAGACGGAAATTTAAAAGGTCTTGGATTCGGGGTAGGAGGAAACTATGCGAGTGATAACAAGATTGTGAACTCTACAACCATGGGTACATTCATCCTTCCAAAATATCTGGTACTGAATGCCAACGCGTTTTATGATACTAAAAAATTCAGAATTGGTGTAAAGGTAGACAACTTTACCAACGAACATTACTGGAGCGGGTATACAACTGCCAATGCTCAGGTACTAGCTAACGTATTAGGAAGCTTCACTTATAAATTTTAAACTGTTAGAGTAAAATTACTCTCCTTATAAACAATGAAAAGAATAACAATAGGAGCTGCACTATTAACATCTATGTTAAGCTTTGCACAGGAAAAAAAAGACACCATCAAATCCAACGATATTGAAGAAGTAGTTGTAAGCGGAAGATATTATCAGAAGTACAAACTGAATGAGGTTTCAGGTTCATTAAGAATCCAGACGCCTATTCTTGAGCTTCCTCAAAATGTACAGTCTGTAAGTTCTCAGGTTCTTGCTGATCAACTTACATTGAACATGTCTGAAGGAATTGTCCGTAACGTAAGTGGGGCAAGAAAAGTGGAGCACTGGGATAATGTATACTCCAATGTTTTCATGAGAGGTGCCAGTATTTCCACTTTTATGAACGGAATGAATGTTTCTTCTACCTGGGGCCCAATCAATCCTGATGCCTCTATCATAGACAGAATAGAGTTTGTAAAAGGTCCAGCCGGATTTATGGGTTCTATGGGAGATCCTGCCGGGTTTTATAATGTTGTAACTAAAAAGCCTACCGGAAAGTTTGCCAACAGTGTACGTTTCACTACGGGAAGTTATAACCTTTTCAGAGGAGAAGCTGATCTGGATGGAGTACTTGTAAAAGACGGTGTTTTAGATTACCGTATCAATCTGATGGGAAGCTCCAACAATTCATGGGTAGAAAATGATAAAACAAGCAAAATCATTGTTGCTCCATCGATTACTTTCAGACCTACGAAGACCACTACATTTACAGCACAATACAACTATCAGTATTTAAAATTCAATCAGCCGGGAGCTTACCTGATGTCTAATGACGGATATGCTTCATTGAATGTACATACCAATTTTAATGATCCGAACTTCAAAAAAACTGAAGTAAAAGATCAGAGTTTATTCTTAAGCTTAGACCAGAAACTGTTCAAAGACTGGGTTTGGAGTACACAGTATGCTTATATGGACCTGAATTATGATGGAGGTTCATGGTGGGGAACTTTTGATCCAGCCAATAAAAATGTTTTAAACAGAACATTAAGCAACTGGCAGGCAAAAGGAAAAAATCATATTTTCCAGACGTATGTAAGAGGAAAGCTTAATACAGGAAATATTGTTCATAAAATAATTGCAGGGTTTGATTATGGAGACAGAAAATACATTGCTGACTTTTCATCTTTTACAGGAGGACCTTTTCCAATTGACATTTATAATGTGAATTATGGAGTGGATCCTTCGGAACTTCCTTCTTCTGATTTTTATAGATTAAACAAATCTGCTCCTTTTTATAATGATCAGGGAGTAAAATATACTTCTTATTACGCTCAGGATCAGATTGAAATGTTTAACAATAAGTTAAGATTAACATTAGCAGGAAGATATACAAGTGGAAAAACCTATTCTGCATATCCTAATCTAAGCCCTGGCACTCCTATAGTACCAGATAAAGCAGGTGAATTTACACCAAGAGTAGGAATAAGTTATTCTATTAATGAAAACTTCTCAGCTTACGGTATCTATGACAAAACTTTTGTTCCACAATCCGGAACTGGAATCAATCAAACATTGATTACAGATCCTTTCAGAGGACAGAATATTGAATTCGGATTAAAGAAAGACTGGTTCGGAGGAAAATGGAATTCTACTTTTGCGGTTTATGAGATCAGAAGACAGAATATTCTTGTATCAGGAAATGCAAATGAAAACAATGGCGTTGCATTTCAGGTTGCTACAGGCGAGCAAAGAGCAAGAGGTTTTGAAACAGATATCAAAGGAGAGATCATCAAAGGTTTGAATATTATTATCAATTATGCTTATACAGATGCAAAAACTATCAAAGACACAGATCCTACAAGAATAGGAATCCAGTCTCCTGGAAATGCAAAAAATGTACAAAATACTTGGGTAAACTACAGGTTTGAAAATGGTCTTATGAAAGGCTTTGGTATTTCAGCAGGGTATCAGTATCAGGGAGGAAGACAATCCTGGTATGGAGTAAGTGCTGCGAAAGATCAGAGCCTTCCGGATTATTTTGATACCAACTTTGGAGTTTCTTATGTTGCCAAGAAATTCGATGTCAATTTAATGTTAAATAATGTCCTTAATAAAAAGCTTTACAGCGGATACAGAGGAGATGCAGGTGAATATGCATGGATCTACAATGCTCCACGTAACTGGAGATTATCAATAGGATATAAATTTTAAAAAATCAAAGGTTAGCCCCTCACGGGGTTAACTTTTTGCTATGAGAAAAAAGCATCATCATAAAAAGAAAGCTCCTTCAAAAAAATGGTCTGCCAAACTGCATTTGTGGTTTGGTTTATCCGTTGGCATCATTGTATTTATTGTCTCTCTTTCAGGGACTTTATATGTTTTTAAGGATGAAATACAGAATACCCTGCGCAAAGACGAGATTTATCTGAAAAAAGACAAGATTGGATCAAAACCTTTACCAATTAACCTTCTTCGTGAAAAAGTATCGCTGGAGCTTAATGAAAAGTATCCGATAAGCGCTGTAGAAATTCCTTTGGACAAAACAAAATCCTATCAGTTTGAATACTATGACAAAAGCAAAAAAGGATGGAACTATTTTCAGCAGGTGCGCATCAATAAGCTGGCTTATGTCAATCAGTATACCGGAGAAATTCTTGCGGTGTACAATGAAAAATATGATGTATTCAATATTCTGAAATATATCCACTGGGGGCTTCTGCTCAATTCAGAATGGGGGCCATACACCGTAGGAATCCCAACTGTTCTTTTTATTATCATGCTGATTACAGGAATTATTTTATGGTGGCCTAAAAATAAAAATGCCAGAAAAGGACGTTTTTGGTTCAATTGGGAAAATGTAAAAAACTGGAAGCGTAAAAACTATGATCTTCATAATATCCTTGGTTTTTATGCATCATTTATTGCCCTGCTTTTAAGTGTTACAGGGCTTTATTTTGCTTATCCTTATGTAAAAAACACTTTTACTTTTGCATTATCCGGCTCATGGGAACTTCCAAAAGAAAAAGAAAGAAAATCACCGGACTCCCTTACGGTTAAGAATGAAGCTGTTTTTGATCTGGCTGCGGCACAGACAGAAAAACTGTATGCAAAATCATCCAGCTTCAGAATTACTCTGAACGGAAAGAATAAAAAAGGAAAAGAACTGAAAAACCTTCCGGTAACCGTTTACGGACTGGATGGAAGATATAGTGAAAGAAATATCCTGACATTTGACAAATACTCCGGAAAACTACTGGCCAACAAACCTCATCACAAGCTCATTACTGCCGAGAAATATTCCAACGCCAATTATGATATCCATACCGGATCCTATTTCGGAATCATTGGAAAAATCATGTGGTTTATTGCCGGCCTCACATGTACATCACTCCCTGTAACCGGATTCCTGGTTTGGTGGGGAAAAAGAAAGAAAAAAGGAAAGAAAATATAATGAAAAAAGCGCTTTTATCAGCTGCCTGCTTAGGAACTACTACCGTTTTTGCTCAGGTAAAAGATACTCTACAAACTAAAAATGTAGACGAGGTTGTAATGACCGCCTCCAGAAAAAAGGAAAATATAAAGGAGGTTCCAAGCTCTATTACAGTTGTAAGAGAAAAACAGATTCAGTCTCAGCTGACTGTTAACTCAGATATTACGAGCATCCTGCAGTATACAGTTCCCAGTTTAGGAACAAATTCCGGGCAGACTTCCAACACAGGGCAGACGTTAAGAGGGCGTCAGGTTTTGGTTTTGATTGATGGGATTCCACAGTCTACCCCACTTCGTAACGGAGCAAGAGATTTAAGGACTATAGACCCTTCTGCAATCGAAAGAATTGAAATAATCAAAGGAGCTTCGTCCATCTATGGTAACGGAGCAGATGGAGGGATCATCAATTATATTACGAAAAGAAACAAAACAGATAAAAAAATTTCTGGGGTTTCACAGATCGGTCTTACAGGACAGCCTTACGGTGGCACTTTAGGAGTAAGAGCCAGCCAGCTTTTATCCGGAAAAATCAACAAATTTGACTATACCCTTTCATTAGCCTACGAAAGAACGGGATATACAAAAGATGGAGATGGCATTTTGATCAGCCCTACTTACAGCATTGCCAAGATGGACAACTACAATGGATTGCTGAAAATAGGATATGATATCAATGAGAATCAAAGAATTGAAGCTTCTTATATTGGCTATTCTTCAAAATCAGACCTGACTGTAGGATTGAAAACAGGAAAATACGGCATCACGCCTACCATTGGTGAAGGAATAGGAAAAGGGTTGGAAACCACACCTCAGGGAACTCCGAAAAACCACAACATCAGAGTGAGCTATGATAATAAGAACCTGTTTGCAGGAACTTCTTTAAATATTAATCTTTATTATCAGGATTTTAAAACCGTTTACGGATATAGTGACACATTCTTCAATGGTGGGCAATCCAATGTTATTTCCCATAAAAAAGGGGCAAGAATCAACCTGGATACCCAACTATGGAATTCTCCGAATTCACAGGGAGAAATCATCTACGGAGCTGATATTCTGAATGATGAAACCGTACAAAAACTGGAAGACGGACGTTTCTGGACCCCTAATATGAGCATGACCAATATCGCTCCTTTCGTATTGGTAAAAATTGATCTTTTCAAAAAATTTACCATCAAAGGAGGTCTTCGTTACGAAAACATCAAAGTGAATGTAGATGATTTCAACACGCTTTCTACCCTTAAAAGTGACGGAACTTTCACCAAAAGCATTCCTGTAGCCGGCGGAAAACTGAGCTATAATGCGTTGGTGGGAAATATCGGAGTACGTTATAATATTGAACCTTATATCAACCTTTTTGGAAGTTTTTCTCAAGCCTACTCCATCAATGAGTTAGGCAGAATTTTGAGAACCTCAACTTCTGAAACGATTAATAGCCTGGAAACGAAACCAATTATTGTTAACAATTATGAATTGGGGGCGACAGGACAGCTTTCCAGCTGGCTGAATTATGAACTGACGTCTTATGTGAGTACATCCAAGCTAGGAGCATCATTTGTACAGAGCCCGGACAGAGCGCTGATGATTCAGAGATCTCCCGAAATTGTATACGGAGTGGAAGGATTTTTACACTTCACCCCTACAAAATGGATTCAGTTTGGAGGAAGCTACAGCTGGATGGAAGGCATTACTTCTGTAAAAGATGATGGTGATTATTCCGCAAAAATCAATAACAGCAGAATTTCTGCTCCTAAAGTTCTGGCTTATGTACAGGCAAGACCTGTTCCGGCATTATCAGTTGGTTTAGATATGCTTCATTCTTTCCAGCAAAACAGATTCGAGCCTAATGCAAAAACAGGATTATATGCCTATGGAGAAGGATATGTTCCTGAGTATACCGTTTTCAATTTCAAATCAAGCTATGAAGTTAACAACAACTGGAGGGTATCATTAGGAATTGAAAACCTTTTCAATAAAGTATATCAGCCTGCCATTTCATGGTGGACAGCAAGAGACAGTGACTTTACGAATGCTCTTGGATTGAGAGGAACATTTATGATTGAATACAAATTTTAATTAAACTAAATAAAAAGTAAAGCATATCTTTGCTTTACTTTTTACTGCTATATGAAGAAAAATCATCATCATAAAAAGAAACCGGGATTCTTTAAGAAATGGTCTGCCAAACTACACCTTTGGTTCGGATTGGGAATAGGTTTTCTGATCTTTATTATCTCTATCACCGGAGCCTTGTACGTTTTTAAGGACGAAGTGGAAAACATCACCCGAAAAGATGTTATCTATCATCAGGAGCAAAATATAGAACAGAAACAGGTACTTCCTATCAGAGTAATGGAAAAAGCTGTTGCAGAACAGGTCAAGGAAAAATATCCGATTCACTGGGTAAATGTTCCTATTGACAAAAAGATGTCCTATATGTTCTTCTGGTATGAACATAATACGGATGCCTGGAATTATTTTGATGAATTTCCTATCTATAAACAAGCTTATGTAAACCCATACACCGGGAAAGTACTAAGAGTTTATGATGAAAAAAACGGTTTCTTCAATATCGTAAAAATGATCCACTGGAGCTACCTTTTAAAACAGGATTGGGGAACTTATGTGGTAGGTATTCCGGTTATTATTTTTATCATTATGCTGATCTCCGGGATCATTCTATGGTGGCCTAAGAACAAAGCAGCAAGAAAACAGCGTTTTGCCTTCAAATGGAAAAACATTAAAAGCTGGAAGCGTAAGAACTATGACCTTCATAATGTGCTGGGTTTTTATGCATCTATTTTTGCTTTGATCTTCTCCATTACAGGTCTTTTCTATGCATTTTTTGTCGTTCAGGCGATGATCTATGTCATCTTTTCAGGAGGAGAAACAAAGTACCCGGACTTTTCCCATATCAAGACAAAGGCTCCTATTGAGCTGAGAACAGAAGGTACATTGGATAAAATCATTAATACAGTACAGACAAAATATCCTGATTCCTATGGTTTTGCTATAGATTTAGGCCACCCACATATGGATGATCATGAGCATCCCAACTTTGAGGTCTATGTGAAACATCTTTCTTATTCTTATCATAAAAGCAGCAGCTTAATCTTTGATGAAAACTCTGGAGAATTGCTGCACACTCATGATCCGAAGGACAAAAATTTTGGAGAAAAAGCGGTGAGTGCCAATTATGACATCCACGTAGGTGCTATTTTGGGCCTTCCTACTAAGATTATTGCCTTTATTGTAAGTCTTATCTGTGCTTCTCTTCCGGTTACCGGATTTATGATCTGGTGGGGTAGAAAAAAGAAAAAACCGTTAAAAACAGCTTAACATACTAAATAAAATCCAGTTAATAATCCATTAATACAATCTTTTTTATAATTTTAGCCCCTAGAATTTAATAATAGAAATGTCATTAATAGATTTATCAAAACAAGTTGCCCTTGGAGTTGACATCGGCGGAACCAATACTAAATTCGGAATCGTAAACCACCGTGGAGAAGTTCTGGATAAAGGAAATCTGAGAACCGATGCTTATGACAAAGTTGAGGATTTCATCGATGCGTTATATGAAAGTGTTCGTCCAATGATGGAAAAATATGGTACTGAAGCACACTTTGACGGAATCGGAGTAGGAGCTCCTAATGCAAACTACTATAAAGGAACCATAGAATTAGCTCCAAACCTTCCATGGAAAGGGGTAATTCCTTTTGCTGAGCTTATGAAAGCAAAATTCGGCCTTCCTTGTACAGTGACCAATGATGCCAATGCTGCAGCCCTGGGGGAAATGCTTTTCGGAGCAGCCAGAGGAATGAAAGATTTCATCATGATTACGTTGGGAACAGGAGTAGGAAGTGGAATTATCGCCAACGGAAGTTTAATCTATGGGCACGACGGATTTGCCGGAGAGTTGGGTCACACCATTGTAAAGCCAGGCGGAAGAAAACATTGGAGCACAGGATCTGAAGGAAGTCTGGAAGCTTATGCTTCTGCAACCGGTATTACCATTACAGCAAAGAAAATGAGAGCTGAGTTTCCGGAATCTATGCTGAACCAGTATCCTGAAGATGAAATCAATTCTAAAACAGTATATGAATGTGCTATCAAAGAAGACCCAATTGCTATTGAAGTTTTCAGATATACAGGTCAGAAATTGGGTGAAGCAATAGCCAATTTTGTGATGTTCTCTTCCCCGCAAGCCATTCTTTTATTTGGCGGAGTGATCAAAGCAGGAGATTTTATTTTGAAACCAGCTAAACTTCATATGGAAAGAAACCTTCTTCCTATCTTCAGAAATAAAGTACAACTTGTTTTCA
Organism: Chryseobacterium sp. D764; assembly: GCF_019317325.1. NCBI lineage: Bacteria > Pseudomonadati > Bacteroidota > Flavobacteriia > Flavobacteriales > Weeksellaceae > Chryseobacterium > Chryseobacterium sp. D764. The sequence goes on from NZ_CP079219.1 coordinate 3,133,945, forward strand.
GTGAACTTGACGAAGCAGATGCTGCCATTCTTGGAGCAAGTGCTTTGGTTTGGGAAAAATAACTGAACCTTTTTAAATAATATAGAGCATCCTTCTTAGGGTGCTTTTTTTGTGATTATTTGTGAAAACATTGGTGTTATTGGTCTTGGAATTAAAAAACAGAAGACGAAAAAACATCTTAAAGATTAAATTTAATTGAAATGCTTCGACTCCGCTCAGCATGACATTGCTAATATTAATATCTTTAAAATAACTTCGAAGATGATCTGTTTGATTTATATCCTATATTTATTCATAAAATGGTTTACAAATCATTTGTCACATCTATCACGACAATTTAAGTTTAAGAGGTTAAAATCATATTCAAATGGAAAAGTTTTTCCTATTTTTGATCAGTCTTTTCCGGATAAGGAAAGGATTATAAAACAATATAATTACCAAAAATGGACAACAATAATTTAGAGCAGATTACTTTCGGTGGTGGATGTTTCTGGTGTGTGGAAAGCTGTTTCAATATGCTGAAAGGAGTACAATCCGCTATTTCGGGATATTCAGGAGGACATAAAGATAACCCGACTTATCAGGAAGTTTGTACCGGTGAAACGGGACATGCAGAAGTTGTACAGATCACTTATGATCCTGCTGTTATTTCTTATGAACAATTGATGGATGTATTTTTCTTCCTTCATGATCCTACTCAACTCAACAGACAGGGGAATGATGTAGGAACTCAATACCGTTCTGTGATTTATTATAAAGATGCTGCTGAGAAGGCTAAAGCTGAAGCAGCCATCAAAGTATCTCAGGAATCAGGAAGATGGGCTGGTACTTATGTGACAGAACTGACTCAATTCGAAAAATTCTGGCCCGCAGAACAATATCATCAGGGATATTACAATGAAAACCCAACACAGCCTTATTGCAGCGCTGTAGTAGGTCCAAAAATCCAGAAGTTCAAAAAGCATTACGGAGAATTGGAAATGCTGAACGCAGAGTAAAAAAATTGCTTTTTAAATTTTGGCTAAAGCCAGATTGATAATGTATATTGAGTTAAACGGACTAAAGTCCGCTCCTATTGATATCAATAGAACGGCTACAAACCGATACAAAATAACAGAAGCGAGGAGGAAATCTCTTCGCTTCTGTTTACGCAAAAATAATTGTTTATATGAAAAAAACTAATATCCTGGGTTTTGAGCGAAATCTTTTGAAGCATCAAGGGTTGCCTGAGGAATCGGGAAAATTCTTCTGTAGGGCTGAGTAGCTGCTTTTGCAGTTCCCGGCAAATCAAATTTTCCGAACCTGATCATTGCCTTTCTTCTGTACATTTCCCAATACAATTCATATCCTGATTCTTTAAAAAGAGCATCAGCATCCAAAGAAGTAAGTGCAACTCCCGGGGCATTATTCTTCAAAGCATCATTCGTTCTTATTGTTCTTAATTTATTAACATCAGCCAGCGCTCCCGATACGTTCCCGTTTCTGAAAAAGGCCTCTGCTCTCATCATATAGATGGTTCCTAATCTGTATAATGGAACATCCATTCCGCTTGTTCCGTTGTTTCCATAACCAGGATCAAATTCAAACTTGAAATTTCTTACTCCTCTGTTGATCTGAGCCTGTGTAAATACCGCCTCTGAAGGATTATCAAAATTCAGGTCCGGAGTAAAATCTGCGGCAAGTGTTGTATTTTTTTCTGTGAATAGCTTATACACTTTAATTCTTCCATCGGCCGTTAAGTCGAAGTTACCATTGGCAAGAATTTTAGGTCCATATTGCTGCCCAACCTGTAATCCCCTGTTGAAGTGAAACCATGGTTTTCCTGTTCCTTCCACTTTACTTGTTGATGGCACACTTACATCAGTTCCGTCATTTCTGAACCATGTTCCGTCTTCATACTGATAGGTTCTCTGGAAACGCGGGTCATCATGATTTCCATTCCATGAATAATAAAATTCCGGAGTAACGCAATTTGCATTGGTTCCCCTGTTATCAGGCGACGGCTTCTGGATTCTTTCCATAGACATATATGCAAGATCATTGTCTGCATTTCTGTTGGAATTCTTTTTCTGAACAATAGTAAAGATCATTTCCTTACTTGTATCATTGTTGATATCAAAATTGTGGAAGTAATTTGATTCTAAACTAAAAAGACCTCCATTAATCAGCATATCAGAATACTTGATGACCATCTCCATATCATTCCCTCCTCCGCTTAAAGCCTGCTCCTTAAAGTTAAAACTACCTGCCGTCTTGTTCTTTAAAACCGCTCTGTTAAGATACATATCAGCCAATAATGCATACGCTGCCTGTTTTGTAAACCTTCCTGCATGTGTATTCTGGGTTTTAATATCTGCCAGATTTGGAATAAGACCTTCCACTTCAGTGATTAATGCATCAATGGTAGATTCAGCCTTTCTGATCTGTATGGGAGCATTTAAATTATCCGGATCTCTGTACGGAGCCTGTCCATACAAATCGATTGTTGTATACGTGTAAAATGCCAATAACCCTTTTGCTTCAGCCAGAAATAAAGTCTTATTATTGATCGTACTCTTGTTGATACTTCCTATAGCAAACAGAGATTTTGTAATTCCTGAGTTCAGCTGATTCCAGGTGGTTTTTACCACATCATTATTCGCGTCCCAGGTAAATTCGTGCATCGCTCTCCATTTTCCTCCATCTCCCCAGTCACTTCCTCTTGTTGGCAAAATGGCTTCATCGGTAGAATATTCCTGTAAGGCAAACACACTTCCATGGTCTACAAAAGTCCCGTCACCAAGCTGTCCGTAAGCCGCAGCAAGAGATGCTTCAGGGTCTGCATTTTCAGTTCCCATTACCTCATCAATTACTTTTTCATCCAGATTGGTACATCCCACTAAAGACATTACTGCAATGGACAAAACGATTTTATTTAGATTTAAAAATTTAGATTTCATGATTTCTTTTAACTTAAATTAAAATTTAATAGTAGCTCCCAAAATGAAAGTTTTCGCAGACGGGTAGGTCGTATAATCAATTCCTAAAGACTGATTTCCCTGCACCTGCTTGTTGGTGTCAACAAGTGGATCGTATCCTGAATAATTAGTAATTGTAAATAGATTCTGTGCACTTACATACAGATTGATACTTTTCAAAAATTTCAATTGATTCATGTCAAAAGTATATCCTAATCTTACATTGCTTAAGCGAATAAAGTCTGATTTTTCAAGGTATAAAGAAGATAATTGCGGCTGATTGGCAAAGCTTGCTCCTGAGTCATAATATTTCTTCAACACGTTTCTGTCTGAAGCTAAATTGTTGATATTTAAGTCCAAAGCCGTATTATTCACCAAATACCCTCCCGTTTGCCCAATGAAAGAGAATGCAAAATCAAACTTCTTGTATTTCATATAAGAATTGATCCCGAAAGTAAAATTGGGAATCGCTCCTTCAAAAATCTTTCTGTCATTCGGGTCAATCTTTCCGTCTCCGTTCAGATCTTCATAGATATATTTTCCGTTGGCATCAATCCCCAAATAATTGTACATATAGAAAGATCCTGCTTCATATCCGTTTCTGTAGATATTTGCGGTAACGCCTGAAAGCCCTGGTCCGGAAACTTCACCGGAATTAATTCCGGAAACCGGAAGATCTTTCACCACATTATTTACAGTAGCTCCATTGATATCAAGATTCCATGTAAAGTTTTCGTTTTTAATAATTTCTGAACCTAAAGAGAATTCAAAACCTTTATTAACGATTTTCCCGTCGGCATTCAGCCAGACAAAATCTGTGGGGCTTAATGGAGTGGAAGGAATAAATAATATCGGGTTTTTGGTGGTTTTGTTGTAGTATTCCAATGAACCGTACAGTTTGTTTCTGAACAAGCTGAAATCCAATCCAATATTGGTTTGCGCTACAATTTCCCATTTCAGATTGGGATTGGGTGTTCTTACCACCTGAACTCCATTGATCAGATTTAAGTTATCATACAAATAGTATCCTGCACTTTGTGATAACAGATAACTTGCTTTTGTAATTTTATTGAGAACTTCCTGATTTCCTGTCTCTCCCCAGCTCCCTCTTAACTTCAACTCATTGATAAATGAAACATCTTTCAGAAAATTTTCTTTTGAAATGGTCCAGCCTGCAGCCACTGACGGGAAATATCCATATTTATTGTTATCTCCAAAACGTGTGGAACCATCGGCTCTTAATGAAGCTGTTAAGAAATATTTTTTATCAAAATTATAATTTACTCTTCCGAAGTAAGACTGCAGTTCATTTTCCTGAGAAGTTCCCGGCTGTGGAATAAATACGTCTCCGGAATATCCAGGATTAATTTCCGGCGAAATCCCCGCTCCCTGGTTAACAAAGTTTCTTACACCAAGATAAGTAGCAGTAGCTTTAAACTTCTGATAAGAAAAACCTCCTAATACGCTGAAATTATGTCTGTTTAAGCTAAGGTCATACGTTAAATAATGCTCCAAAAGAATATTATAAGAATCCAGATTGGCCTGTGAATAGATTCCTTTTGGACTTCTGTCTGTAATATTCGGGAACATTGTTGTGTTTCTTTCTGACAAGCTTCTGTCCACCCCTAAATTAAATTTATAATTCAATCCGGGTAAAATTCTCAACGTTGCTTCTGTATTCCCCAACACTCTGAAAGTATTCGTCTTATCTTCGTAAACGCTCAATAAATAAAGTGGATTGTAATGGGCGTTCATATTGAAATTGGTATAATTTCCATTTTGGTCATAGACAGAACGCGTAGGATTGGCCATTAAAGCATGAATAATGAGCTGTCCATCAGACCCTGCATTTCCACCGTTTGGAATTCCCGTTTCTCTGATATCACTGGCCGTAAGATTCAGTTTAACCTTTAATCTCTTGTTATCAAAGAAAGATTCTTCTGCATTCAAACGGGCTGTTGTTCTTTTAAAGCTGCTGTTCAGGACTATACCGTCCTGATCCATGTGAGAAAGGGATGCAAAATAATTCCCTGTTTCTGTAGCCTTTGAGAATGATACGGAATGATTGGATGAGACCGCATTTCTGTAGATTTCATCCTGCCAATCTGTATTTCCGCCATGATCATACGATTTATCAATCCCTGCCGCTCTGTATTCATCGGCAGTCATCAGATCTAATTTCTTAATCACTGAAGAAAAACCTAAATACGTATCGTACGTAAACATTGGTTCTCCTTTCTTTCCCCTTTTTGTTGTTACCAAAACAACACCGTTTGAACCTCTTGCTCCATAGATTGCAGCGGCAGAAGCATCTTTCAAAACCGTGATGGATTCGATATCACTTGTATTCAAAAAGTTGAGCGGATTCTTTGCAGTTGTATTTCCAAGTCCTACATTCGGACTTTGTGCACTTACCGGATCATTATTCAAAGGAATACCGTCCACAACGAATAATGGTGTACTTCCGCTTCGGATGGAACCAATACCTCTGATGGAAACATTCACTCCTGCTCCGGGTTCACCACTCGACTGAACAATACGGACACCTGCAATTTTTCCCTGCATCAGATTATCCACGGAAATGTTCATTCCTTCTTTGAAATTTTCTGCTTTCAGCTGGCTTACAGCTCCTGTTAAATCAGATTTTTTCTGAGAACCATATCCAACCAGAGTTACCTCTTCAATAGAGGTTGAGCCCTTTTTGGATTCTAATTTTATGGAAACTGAAGTACTGGAGATATTCACCATCTGTTCTCCATATCCGTCATATGAAATGGATAAGGTCTGCCCAATGCTGGCCGAAATTGAAAAGTTTCCTGATGAGTCGGTAGAAACAGTATCTCCGGTTTCTACAACAGTCACTTTTGCGCCTTCTATTGCAGAACCATTCTGATCCGTTACATTTCCGGAAATGGTTTCGTTTACCTGCGAAAACACAGGATAGTTTGAAGTAAATCCTTTAGCATCAGCTTGGTGGGCCACCAAAAAAATTAATGCAATCGGGATTAGCTTTTTAAACTTAAAAAAATTAATTTTGTGGTACATATCAATAAGTAAAGTAATTGCAAGACGTTACATTGCTTATCAAAAAGCCGCTGTTGTTCCCGCAACAGTGGTTTTCTTTTCAGGCAACGGTTAGTTTTTATTTCGGCATACAAAGTAAAAGGATCTGCTACAAATCTATTTTAACATAATATTATCTTAAAGTCAACAAAATATAAATATCTCAAATTGAGAGAATATAAACTTGTTATATATCAAACATTTATGCACCCCTATTTTTTCAACATTCACAGAATTTTAAAAATTACTTAACATAATATACAAATCATCACCAACAAAGAGTCCTTAATTTCGCATATAAAATGTATAGAAATGAAAAAGGCTGTTTTTCTTGGTATCTGTTTATCTTCATTTAACCTTTATTGGTCACAATCTCAGCAACTCGATGAGCTTAAGATCAATGAAATTCAGATAATTGGCTCTCACAATTCTTATAAAAAAGCCATTCTACCTGAAGTATACCATTATTTATCCCAAAAAGATACTCAGAACTCTTTACCGAAGATTCAATATGAACACATTCCTATTCCTCAGCAGCTGGATCTTGGGCTTAGAAATCTTGAGATTGATGTCTATGCAGACAGCAAAGGAGAAAAATATGCCCATCCGAAAATTCTGGATCTTGTAAAGACCACCGAATCTTTTGATCCGGAAGGAAAAATGAAAAAACCGGGTTACAAGATGATTCATATTACGGATATTGATTTTCAGACCTGGTATTATACGCTGGAAGAATGTCTGAAGGATTTGAAAAAATGGTCTGACAGGCATCCTGATCACGATCCGGTTTTTATCACGCTTGAACCCAAAGATGGAAAAGCAAATCAATTCGGGACAGAGCCTGAGCATTATACCAATCAGCTTTTTAATGATCTGGATAATGAACTGAAAAAGTACCTAGGAAAAGAGAAAATTATTACACCGGATGATATCAGAGGTTCTTATAAAACGCTGAACGAAGCTGTTTTAAATAAAAACTGGCCAAAAGTAAAAGATGCCAAGGGAAAGTTTCTTTTTGTCTTAGATAACAATGGAGAAAACAGGGATCTGTACGCAATGGATCATCCTTCATTGAAAGGAAGAATGATTTTCACCAACTCCACTCCCGGAACTCAAGAATCGGCTGTTCTGTTTATGAATGAACCGAAGAAGGACGATGTGATAATCAAAGATCTGGTTAAAAAAGGATATATCATCCGTACCAGAGCCGATGCGGATACGATGGAAGCACGAAGTGAGGATTATTCAAGATTTGAAAAAGCAAAGGAAAGCGGTGCACAAATTATCACTACAGATTATTATTATCCCAGCAAATTATTCAAATCCAACTATAAGGTGGGTTTTGACAACAATACCTATGAAAGAAAAAATCCTATAACGGGAAATTAATCCTGTTTTGCTATTAGATTTATAATTGAGGAGGCCGTCAGATTGACGGCCTTTTCTTTTGAACGGAAAATCCATGGAATCGGTAATAGACGGCAAATTAATTACCGTTTTCTTATTTCCTGTTCTGTCAAATCTATTTCAAAATGATCTGCCGGATCTCCGTTAGAAAGCAGTGTAAGAATTTTAAAAATAGATTTTAACTGTCTTACAAATACATTCTGTGACTGATTCTCCTGATAGAGTTTCTCCAATATTTGGTACTGCTTCAGCCTTTCTTTGGGAATATCTCTTTTCGCCAGCTCATCTGCTGATTGAAATTTATACAGATCCAGCAACAGATCATCAAAAGACCATTTTGTAAAAGTTTCAGATCTGATTCTCTTTTCTTTGAGCTGATTATTATTTTGGGTGAATAACAACAGATCTTCACCATTCAGCTTCCCTGCTTTTTCTATAAAGTCTTTTGGCCAGTCATCAGGAATCATTCGCAAACGGACCAATTCTTTTAAATGGAAAAGCATAAAATCATGGTAGGATTTTGTTTTTAAAATGTCTTTATTCCAAAGTATTTTAGTTATATCATGCTGTAAAGATTTATATTCTTTTTCGTACAAAGGAAACAATTCATTGAAACGCGGAACTTCATTTAGAACCTCAGTTTGTACTTCCAGTTTGTCAGGAGACTGTATCGTCAGAATTTTATACGCCGGCAGATAAGCGGCCAGTGATGGAACCTGAACATTGACCAAAATATTCTCACCGAATTTTCTGATTCCTGTATCATTAATATGCATATGCCCTGCAAAATGAATCTGTAATCCTGCTTCAGCAAATACCTTTGCCACTTCTTCCTGAGGAGCACGCTCCAACTGCCACTTTTTCTCTCCCAACAGGTTTTTAATTTCGTTGGTTGCACCGTCATTGAAATCAATCATTGGGTAATGGGTAAATGCAATCAGGGTTTTGTTGTTTTTCTTTGCTTCACCGGTAAGTCTTCTTATCCATTCTATCAAATGCTGTTTGTTGGTCAGCACATTATTATAACCAATGCTTGCTCCTTTATAATTAGACGGACTGTGGGAATTTTCATTGATATTTTTAGGAATATAGGTATTTCCGTCAATAGCAATCACCCATACATCTTTCACTGGTTCAACAACATAACTTAAATCCGGAACAGAAAAACCATTCTCCACTTCATATAGCCTTTTGGAATACTCTGCAGCCTCTAACCCTTTTTTGTAAGTATAATTTTTAAAAGTATCATGATCAAAGGGTGTACTCCAGAACAGATCTTCTTTTTTAGGATAGAAACCAAAATCTTTTAATTCATTTAAAATTTCAAAATATCCGGATTCTGCAATATCTTTTGTGATGATCTTATCTGTTGATTTTCCGATACTTTCTTTACTGTAAACCCCCAATGGGTTTCCATTTTGTCCGAGGAAATCATCTTTTCCTCCGTCATTTCGAAACGGCCCAACAGGATCGTGGTTTCCTGTGGTCAGATAAAAATTAATCCCGTATTTCTGGTGATACTGTTCTAAAATTCTATGAAGCCCACGAAGGTTATAAGCCTGCCCATCATCAGAAAAATCTCCGGGCATCGCTACGATTTTAATTCCTTTAGCAGCAATATCATCCAACGCTTTGAGAAAGGCAAAATAGTTCTCATTGAAGATTCTTGTGGAATGCAGTTGAGAATCCATCGTTCTCAGGATTGTATATTTTCCCGTTTTAGGATTCAGAATTCCTTTAAAATCATGATCTGAAAAACTTCCATATAAATCCTGAAAATGCACGTCAGAAAGAAAAGCAATCTGTACAGGTTTCTGCGCCGAGAAAAACGTGCTTATAAACAATAAAACGAAGACTATTTGTTTATCCATCTTAAAAATAAGACGAAATTACAGGAATGAATGGGGAATTCTTTTAATTAAGTTTTAAATTATTGTGAAGGAAATTTATTCTATTGGTATCATATCAGAGTTTTTGCCGGAATATTTTTTAATAATATATTCGGTTGATCTTTTTAGCTCTTTTTTATTCTCCGGATCAATCCCGTCCATTGTAAAAAACTCAACTTTTCCGTTGACCTTGGAATACCATGTTTTCCCAAGAGCATTTTCTACTGTAAGTGTATCTTTTCTTGTAATACGTTTAAAGTATTTAATCTGAACATTATCTTTCGGAACAACAGTCAGAACAGGATTTCCTTCCTTACAATCTGTTAGCTTGTATTCATTATTATTCCAATACATGCAGTTCTTTTCAATCGAATACGTACTCAAAATACTCAATGGTTCATATGGAGTCTTATTTCCCGTTGAACAATAGTAATTACCAATCAAAAATCCTCCAAGGATAAACATACCGACAAGGCCAAAACTATTCTGTCTGACAAATTCCGGCATTCTAAAGTGCTGTTCATTGATGATATTAATATTGATCTTGGACAGCCTTTCTGATATAATCTCCTCATCCTGATCCACACTGATTTTTACTGTAGTCAGATTTTTTTTTTCATCATTCCTGATAAAAGTTCTGGAAAAATCCGTAAAATCTTCATATCCAACATACTGACTCATTTTATTAAGCCTCTCAGACTCAATATTCCTGCTGCTATTGCCTTCAACAAAGTCTTCGTAATATCGTATAAATGTTTTCTCCGAAATATCATAGAATTTCAGATTATCAATAAAACAAAGATGCAGATAAGAAGCTAAGCCACTTTTTGTGGTTTTTTCTGATTCTCTTCTTGCCTGCTCAAATACTTCATTAATCAGTAGTTTTTTCTTGGACATAAACAACGTTTTCGGGCATTACAAAGTAGATGATTTTCAATCATACCACATTACGGATTTCCGTAATAACTCCACACTTACTTACTGTCTATTGATGTCTATGTTTTGTCTACCATATCTCTCCTGTTTTACTGCAAATTTGCCTTAGAAATCAACAACAAATAAAACGTTTATAAAAATTGATTTCAAAAAAACCAGAAAAAACAGAGGCTAAACTCCGGATTGGGAAGCAGACGTTTCATCTCCGTTTTTAAAGGTTCACTTCCCTGAAAAATTAAGAAGCGCTTCGAAATTTTAACAGTGTACAGCTCATGATAAATACTTCGTGAGAGGAAGAAATACGGTTTCAACTTCGAAAATTTTAAAGGAAATGATCCAAATTATATTGATGCTATTAGGTTTAGCATTTTCAAATAATAATGCCAGTACATCAACAACAGATAACAACAATTACGAGTCTGCACCAGGCTTTTCTGCCGAAACAGTAGGAACAGCTTTGGAAGATACAAGTGGCGAGACAGGACAGATTTTACCACCAAAAAAATAATTAAATAAAAGGGCAATGAAAATTGTCCTTTTTTTAATACCTTTAGTTGCTATCAACTATTATCATGTATGCCGGGTTAAAATTTCTAGGAGTCTTTCTTTTATTCATTGGCTGTAATTTTTCCGAAAACAGAACTTCTCCGGCGAAAACCCCTTCAGCTGAAGCGGACAAAATGTATAATGAAGCAACAGCTCTGTATAATAATGATAACGAAAGAGCATTTACACTTCTGTCAAAAGCAGAGAGTATCTATAAACTAAAGAATGACTCACTTAATATAGCATCCTGTTTAACAACCAAAGCAATTATACTGAATGATATTGGAGATTATCTTAGCTGTAATGAAAGAGCTCTTGATGCATTAACCTTTCTAAAACTGCCTGAAGATTCTGCCTATCTGCCTTCCATATACAATAACCTTGCGATATCTGAAAAAAATCTCAAGCACTATGCAGAAGCTCTTACCTGGTATCATAAGGCATTGCATGCAAGTTCAGATAATTATCAGAAAATCAGAATTAAAAATAATATTGCAGACACCTATGGAAAACTGAAAAATTATTCACAGGGAATCCGTATCTATCAATCTATCCTTAAGGATAAAGAGCTGCTACAACATGATATAGATTATGCAAGAATTTTAGATAATTACAATTATATCAGTTGGCTTGAAAACAATAATTATAAAGCAGAAGAAGGTTTATTATCAGCTTTCTTCTTAAGACAAAAAATCAATGACAAATCCGGACTTATATCCAGCCATTCTCATCTTGCTGAATACTATTTAAACTCTGATAAGACCAAAGCTTTACATCATATCAATGAAAAATATCGTTTAGCAAAAGTAATCAAAAACCCTAATGATAGATTAGAGGCTCTTGAATTTATGGTTAAAAATGATAAAGGAGTTCGTTTACAAAACTATTTCACAGAATATCAATATCTAAATGACAGCATTCAATTATCCCGAGATAAGGCAAAAAACAGATTTGCACTGATAGAGTTTGATGTAGAAAAAAAGAATGCAGAAAACCAGCAGCTTAAAGTGATTACCGTCCAGAAACAAAACAGAATTTTAAAACAGAATGTTATTTTAGGAATTCTCTCCTTAAGTTTAATTGGTGGCTCAATATTATACAAGAGAAGAAAAAAAAGACTGAAACGGGAAAATGAATTAAGAATAAAAGAAAATCAGCTTCATCTTTCCAAAAAAGTGCATGATGTGGTAGCCAATGGTATCTATCAGGTGATGACAAAGATCGAAAATCAGGAAGATTTTGATAAAGAAAAAGTACTCGACGAGCTTGAGTTTGTGTACGAAAAGTCCAGAGATATTTCCTATGAGAAAACAGCCTCTGAAAATAAGCAGGAATTCAGCAAAAAGGTATCAACTCTTATTGCATCTTTTAATAATGAAAATGTAAAAACGTACCTGGCCGGAAATGATGAAAATATATGGAAAACGCTAAAAGAATTTACGCGGGAAGAAATCTATCAGGTTATGCGTGAACTTTTGGTAAATATGAAAAAACACAGCCACGCCACCCATGTTGCTTTTAAATTTGAAAGAAAAAATAACAGGATACAAATTCAGTATACAGACAATGGCATCGGCATTTCAGAAGGAATTACCTACAAAAATGGTTTGACAAATACGGATTCCCGTATTGAAGCTATCAATGGAGAAATTATTTTTGACACTGAAACCGAAAAAGGGTTGAAAATTTATATTTCATTTCCTGCTTCTTAAAAAAGAAAAAGAATGTTCAAAAAAATTTTAATAGCTGAAGATCACGAAAGCAGCAGTATTTCTGTACAGAAAACATTAGAAGACCTTACTATTTCCACCACAGATTATGTTTATTATTGTGATGATGCATTAGCTAAAATTCAAAAATCCATTCGTGAAAATGATCTTTATGATTTGTTAATTACAGATCTTTCTTTTGAAGAAGACCACAACATACAAAATCTTAAAAATGGAAAAGAGCTGATAAAAGCCGTTAAAGAACTACAGCCTTCTTTGAAAATAATTGTTTTTTCAGCAGAGCATAGGTCCGGAATTATTGATAGCCTTTTCAACGAATACGGAATCAATGGTTTTGTTCGTAAAGCCCGAAATGACTCAAAAGAACTGAAAAAAGCAATTGCCTCAACTTATGTGAATGAAAATTATCTTTCTCTCGATCTTAAACAAGAAGTAAAGAAGCTCAATAATTATGAGTTTTCCACCTATGACATAACTTTGGTATCTCTCCTGTCTCAGGGTGTTTTACAGAAAAACATCCCTGTTTATCTTCAAAATAATGATATTAAGCCCTATAGTTTAAGCAGTATAGAGAAAAAACTGAACAGCATGAAAGAAGATCTTCAGATAACAAGCAATGAACAGCTTGTAGCTTTTTGTAAAGATTTGGGAATTATTTAACCTATTACGGTTTTCCGTAAGGTTATTTTTCTTAATTATCCTACTTTTGAAGTAGTAAATGATGAAAAAAACTAATAACACCCAATATAATTTTATACAGTTCGAAAAAAGGTATCTCAAATGAGATACCTTTTTATTTTCTTATCATTTCCGTATGTGGAATATCATCTTCAAGATACTTTTTCCCTGTATCTATAAATCCAAATCCACTGTAGAATCTTAAAAGATAATCTTGTGCGGATATTTTGATTTCAGAAGTATGAAAACGATTTTCTATGGTTTCTACAGCATATTGTATCAGCTGTTTCCCAAGACTTTTTCCTCTTGCCTGCTCCGTAGTCAGAACTCTGCCGAAGGAAGTTTCATCATACTTTATTCCTTTATCAAAAACACGGCAGTATGCCAGCACCTGTCCATCTTCTTCAGCCCAGATATGAACCGCTTTCTGGTCATAATTATCCAGATCAGGATAAGGACAGTTCTGTTCAATAACAAAAACATCTATACGTGCTTTCAATACCGAATACAATTCAGGAACGGTGAACTCATCAAACGTTTTGATTTTCCAGACAATATTACTCATCGAAACTTATATTATTATTCGTTAAAAAATCATTGGTCTTTTGTATAAAATCAAGAATGTTGTCTCCGCCTTCTTTCTTTTCTGCTGACGTAATGTACAGTTCAGGAAGATCTTCCCATGTTTTATGAAGTTCGGTCTTATAATCCTCAACGTTTTTAATAACCACATTCGGTTTTAGCTTATCTGCTTTTGTAAAGACAATTGAAAATGGGATTCCACTTTCTCCGCACCATTGGATAAATTCCAGATCAATTTTCTGTGGAGAGTGTCTTGAATCTACCAAAACAAAAAGGTTCACCAGGTTTCTCCTGTTCAGAATATAGTTGGTGATCAGTTTTTCAAAATCCTTTCGCTGAACTTTTGAAACTTTTGCATATCCATATCCTGGTAAATCGGTAAGGTACCAGTTTTCATTCACCAAAAAATGATTGATCAGCTGAGTTTTTCCCGGAGTCCCCGAAGTTTTAGCCAAATCTTTATGATTCATCATGGCATTGATCAGTGATGATTTTCCTACGTTCGACCTTCCGATAAAAGCATATTCGGGAATATTTGGTTCAGGGCATTCCTGCCATTTTCCACTACTCTTTACAAATTCTGCTGTCTTGATAATCATTTTTGAATGTATTTTAGAAAAATAAACCATTAAGAAAAGCTCTTAATGGTCATTTTATGATGTATTTATTAAACTTTATCTTTTATCCAGTTGTACAGGATTTCATTGAATTCATCCGGCTTTTCCATCATGGCTGCATGGCCGCAATGCTCTATCCAGAATAAATCTGAATTTGGAATAAACTTGTGCATGTCCTCAGCCACTTCCGGAGGAGTCACATTATCCTGTTTTCCCCAGATCAGACACGTAGGTGTCAAAATCTTAGGAAGGTCGTTCAGCATATTGTGTTTGATGGCACTTCTTGCCAGCATTACCGTTTTTATTCCTTTCATTCTGTCATTTACCACCGCAAAAACTTCATCTACAAGATCCTCTGTCGCAATCTTTGGATCATAGAAAACTTCTTCCGTTTTCTTTTTGATATAAGATCGGTCATTTTTTCTTGGAAAACTGTCCCCGAAAGTTCTTTCATATAATCCGGAACTTCCTGTAAGCACAAGATTTTTCACCAAATCAGGTCTTGCCAACGTCAAGATAAGCCCTACATGCCCACCCATTGAGTTTCCCATAATGGTAACCGGGCCTGAAATATGACTTTCTATAAACTTGATAATATATTTTGCGATAGTGGTAAGATTCGTATTGAGTACCGGCAGATCATAGATCGGCAACTGAGGAACATATACTTTGAAGCCTCTTTCCGAAAAAAAATCTACCATTTTATCGAAATTACTCAAACCACCCATTAACCCGTGCAACAGCACTAATGGATGTCCTTCTCCCGCTTCTACATAGGAATATTTCTTTTCTTTTTTTGTACTAAATATCATAAAACGCCTTAATAAAGCCCTGCAAAAATACAAATTAAACCTCAAAAAAATTTTGATTATCCTAATTTAAGATAAAAATAATATAATATTCTCCTTTTTAACTTTTTTTTTCAAACATGCTTTACTATGGCCTAAATAACACTTTTTACAACTGTCTTCATATCAGTATTTTACATTATTGAAATTCAATCTCTAATAAAACTTATTAACATTGAGTCAAAAAGTGGGAAAAAGTGGGAAATTTTGGAAATTATTATATAAATTTGTCCCAAATGAAAAATTTCATTGGAACATATGAGTGCAAAATTGACGACAAAGGCCGCCTAAAAGTTCCTTCATCTTTAATTAAACAGATGGAAAACTTCGAAGACAAGGCATTTGTAGTCAAAAGATCTGTGTTCCAACCCTGTCTGGAAGTCTATCCTATGAATGCATGGGACAAACTGATGGGCAAAATTAATAAACTGAACAGATTCATAAAAAAGAATGCTGATTTCATACGAATGTTTACGGCAGGAGTAAAGACAGTAGAATTGGATAATGCAGGAAGGTTACAGATCTCTAAAGACCTGACGAATTTTGCAAATCTTCAGAAAGATATTGTGATTACCAGCGCGGGAGAGCTCTTCGAAATTTGGGATAAAGAAGCCTACGAA
Source organism: Chryseobacterium sp. D764 (assembly GCF_019317325.1). Lineage (NCBI taxonomy): Bacteria > Pseudomonadati > Bacteroidota > Flavobacteriia > Flavobacteriales > Weeksellaceae > Chryseobacterium > Chryseobacterium sp. D764. The sequence goes on from NZ_CP079219.1 coordinate 3,149,818, forward strand.
AAGGTAATCTCAACCAACGAAACTGATTTTGCAAGCCTTGCCGAAGATGTGATGGGCTCTTTCGAGGAAGAATAACTGTAGGTTATTAATTGATTATATATTAAATAAAAAACACAATTAAGCATGTATCATAACCCCGTTTTGTTGAAGCAGAGTGTTGATGATTTGGTGACGAATCCTGACGGAATATATGTGGACTGCACCTTTGGAGGCGGAGGCCACTCCAGGGAGATTTTGAGCAGACTTTCTGATAAAGGGAGATTGTTCAGTTTTGACCAGGATCTGGATGCACTTAAAAATACAATTGATGATCCTAGATTCACATTAGTTAATCAGAATTTCAGATTTCTGGAAAATTCATTACTAATGTATGGAGTTCCTCAGGTAGATGGTGTTTTGGCCGACCTGGGTGTTTCTTCACACCAGTTTGATGAAGCAGACAGAGGTTTCTCTACAAGAAGCAATGCTCCTTTGGACATGAGGATGAACGTAATGCAGAATCTTGATGCTAAAAGAGTGATCAATGAATATGAAGAAAGTGAGCTTGCAGATCTTTTCTATCATTATGGAGAATTAAGAGAAGCAAGAAAACTGGCGCGAGAAATTGTTCACCACAGAAAAACAAAGAGCATAAATACAACTGAGGATTTGAAAAAGCTTTTCAGCTACATTCCGCCTCATAAGGTTAATAAATTTTATGCACAGCTTTTCCAGGCAATAAGAATTGAAGTTAACCAGGAGCTTGAAGTATTAAAAGAAATGCTGGTTCAGGCTTATAATGTGTTGAAACCGGAAGGAAGACTGGTCGTTATTTCTTACCACTCTTTAGAAGACCGTTTGGTAAAAAGATTCCTGAAAAACGGAATGTTTGAAGGAGAACCGGCAAGAGATATTTACGGAAATTATAAAAAGGCATTCGAATTGATAAAGAGTAAAGCAATCATTCCTGATGATCAGGAAATCGAAGAAAACTCAAGAGCAAGAAGTGCCAAAATGAGAACAGGAATAAAAATATAAAATGAATAGTGAATCGTCAATGGTCAATTTTTAATATCATAATATTCACGACTGATGAACAAAGCGAATTCACTACAAAGCAAACTGACATTATAAAGTGGCAAAAAGAACAACAAATCGACCCCAGAAAAGACTCACTTTTATAGATATTATAAAAGGAAACTTTCTGAATCGTGATGAGATCAAAATACATTACAAGTATTTTCTCCTGTTGTTTATATTGATGATGGCAATGATTTATACCAACCATCTCGTCAATAAAAAAATTAAAATTGTAAACGCCTTAAAAGAGGAAACAGAAGAATACAAATCGAGAAATGCTTACGCCCAGAGTAAGCTGATCAAAGTAAAAATGGAATCAGAACTGGGGAAAGAAGTTGCCAGGGATTCATTGATGACCCTGGAAAACCACCCTCACAAATTGCTAATAAAACTGGACAGTACAGATGCAAAAGCAAAATGAATACGACAATAAACGTAAGAAAACGTTACGATGGGGCTACCTCTTTGCAGTGGTAGCTTTGTGCGTGTTTGTAATGTTCTTGGCAAGAATTGTTATTCTTCAGAATACCAATGTTCAGGAAATTAAAGACGATTACATTAATAAAAACTATCGTGAAGCTACTTTAAAGGCTGCCCGCGGTAATCTTTTTGCGTCTGACGGCTCTATTCTCGCAACCACAGTGATGCGATATGACATCTTTCTTGACTTCAAAACGATGAAAGATACGGTGTACTCCAACCACATCGAAGCGCTGACAGATTCTCTGAGCAAAATGTTCGGAAAATCCAGAGGAGAATTCAGACAGAAATTTGACGAACAGAAGAAAAAGAAAAACCAGTACTATACTTTGGTAAAAGGACTGGATTTCGATCAATATGACAGAATCCGACAGTTCCCTATCTTCAAAAAAGGTAAAAATAAAGGAGGATTTATCGTTGACAGAAACTACAAAAGAGAGTTGGCCACTTCAGAAATCGGTGCCGGAACCATCGGTATGGATAACGGAGAGCTTAGATCAGGACTAGAAGGTGCTTTCTCGAAATATTTAACGGGTACCGACGGTAAAAGACTGGAGCAGAGAATTAACTCTTCCCAATGGAAACCTATCGACTTCTGGAAAGTTCAGGAACCGGTAGATGGAGAAGATGTATATACAACCCTAGATCTCAGAATTCAAGACATTGCACACTCCGCTCTGGAGAAGCAGCTGGTCCATTTTGAAGCAAAACATGGAACTGTGATTGTAATGGAAGTTGAAACCGGAAAGGTACGTGCCCTTGTGAACTTAAGAAGAACAGATTCAGGAGATTATGAAGATTCTTACAACTACGCCCTAAAAGATAATATTGAGCCCGGATCCACTTTTAAAACCATTTCGCTTTTAGCAGCAATGGATGACGGCTTCATTGATGAAAATACAACTGTAAACGTAGGAAACGGTGTCTGGACTTATGCAAAACAGAGAATTTCTGACGGACACGGCGGAGGAACATATGATATCAGTGATGTTTTAGCTAAATCCAGTAATGTAGGAACAGCAAAACTGATCACAAAATATTATGCAGAGAAGCCTCAGATTTTCCTTGACCACCTGAAACGTTGGAAGTTATTCGACAAAATGGATATAGAACTTCCGGGAATCACAAAACCAAAGATCGTAACTCCACAAAATAAAAGATGGAATGCCGCCACGCTGGCTTCTATTTCTTACGGGTATTCTTCCAACATCAACCTTCTGCAGTTGACAACTTTCTACAACGGCGTTGCCAATGGCGGAAAAATGCTTAAACCTTTATTCATTGATAAAATCATGAAAGATGGCAAAGTAATGTACAATGCCAAACCTGAAGTAATGGTAAACAAAATGGCTTCTGAAAAAGCGATTAAAATGATGACCAGTGCTTTAACCAAAGCGGTAGAAAAAGGAACAGGACGAAGCATCTTTACTCCCAACCTTAAAATGGCAGGTAAAACAGGAACTGCAAGATTTGAATACTGGCTGCCTGGCCCTATGAAATACCGCGCATCATTTGCAGGGTTTTATCCGGCAGACGCACCAAAATACACCTGCTATGTAATGATAAGTGAACCCAATACATCAATAGGATTTTATGGAGGACCCGTTTCAGCACCCGTATTTAAGGAAATTGCAGGAAAAACATTCCTGAAAACTCCTCAGAATATCGAAAAAGAAATGCTTGTAGACAAAAAGGTAAACCTGAGCAAAATGGTTGAACCTAATGTAAAAGTAGCAGTAAATGATAAACAAATGCCTAATGTGGTAGGATTAATCGGTAAAAACGTAATCCCGCAATTGGAAAACTTAGGATACCGTGTCGACTATAAAGGAGTGGGAAGAATTAAAGAACAATTCCCTCTGGAAGGCACAACGATCAGCAAGAACCAGAGAATTTATTTGTCTCTGCAACATTAAGAACAAAGTCCCGCAAGGACCATTTAAAACAAAATAGGGCAAGCCTTATTGATAAAGATGATTATAACAGAATTAGTAAACAGAATCCCAGTACTGGAAATCCACGGTGATAGCAACCGTGAGGTGGCTGAGTTGGTGATTGACAGCAGAAAAGTTACAGAAAACTCTCTTTATATTGCTATGAGAGGAACAGTGGTGGATGGTCACTCATTCATTGCATCTGCTATTGAAAAAGGTGCTGCAGCAATCGTTTGCGAAGAATTTCCAGAAACGTTGGTTGAAAATATAACCTATATTCAGGTGAAAGATTCATCTAAAGCTCTGGGTCACCTTGCTTCCAATTTCTACGGAAACCCTTCTCAGAAACTAAATCTGATAGGAGTTACCGGAACTAATGGAAAAACATCTGTTTCTACCCTTCTTTTTTATGTTTTCAAAAACCTGGGCTATGACTCTGCTTTGCTTTCCACTGTTGAGATCAGAATCGGTGAAGAAATTATTCCGGCTACCCATACCACTCCTGATGTGATTACCATCAACAGAATTTTAGCAGAAGCGGTAGAAAAAGGATGCGAATTTGCTTTTATGGAAGTAAGCTCACACGGAATTGCCCAAAACAGAATTGAAGGACTACACTTCAAAATAGCGGGCTTCACCAACCTTACTCATGATCATTTAGATTATCATAAAACCTTTGAAGAATATTTAAAAACAAAGAAAAGATTCTTTGACCAGTTAGAAGATACAGCTATTGCCATCACTAATGTAGATGACAAAAATGGGAATGTCATGCTTCAGAATACTAAGGCTTCAAAAAAGTCTTATGCTTTGAAAACCATGGCAGACTATCACGGAAAATTGTTGGAAGTAGATTTCAACGGAATGCTGTTGAACTTCAACGGAAAGGAATTCTGGACGACACTTACCGGGAAGTTCAATGTATACAACTTGCTGCTTGTATTCGGGATTGCTGCTGAACTTGGTTTTGAGCAGGATGAAATTCTTCAGGCGGTCAGCAAATTAAAAAGAGTTTCCGGAAGATTTGAAACCTTCAAATCCGATGGCGGAATTTTCTTTATTGTAGATTATGCACACACTCCGGATGCATTGGAAAACATTCTGGACAGCATTAACGATATCAGAACCAAAAACGAAAGATTAATCACCGTATTCGGCTGTGGAGGAGACAGAGATCACTCCAAAAGACCTGAAATGGGAAATATTGCCTCTAAAAAATCAACATTGGCAATTATCACTTCAGATAATCCGAGAACAGAGGATCCTACCCAGATTATCAAAGAAATTGAAGCAGGCATTGAACCTCAAAACTTCAGCAAGTACACTTCAATCCCAGACAGGAGAGAAGCCATAAAGATGGCGATAAAATTTGCAGAACCTAAAGATATTGTTTTGGTTGCCGGAAAAGGGCACGAAACCTATCAGGAGATAAATGGTGTAAAACATCATTTTGATGACAAAGAAGTAATTAATGAGCTTTGGAAATTAATGAGCAAGTAAATTACAAGCGATAATTGATACATAATAACAACTTTATCATTCATCAATTATCAATGATTATTTATTAACAATTGAAACTATGCTATACTATCTATACGAATATCTAACCAACCATGGAATCCACGTTCCGGGATTAGGATTGTTGAAATACATTTCCTTCCGTGCCGGGATGGCTGTACTATTCTCTCTGATTATTGCTCTTGTCTATGGAAAAAGAGTAATCAATTACCTGAGAACAAAACAAATGGGAGAATTGGTACGTGATCTTGGATTGGATGGTCAAAAACAAAAAGAAGGAACTCCTACCATGGGAGGGCTCATCATCATTTTGGCAACCATCATTCCCGTATTGCTGTTTACAAGAATTACCAATGTATATATTGTTCTGTTGCTGGTTTCAATGTTCTGGATGGGAGCTATTGGTTTCCTGGATGATTATTTAAAGAAAATCAAAAAAAATAAAGACGGTTTAAGTGGTAAATTCAAAATTGTAGGCCAGGTTGGTTTAGGGCTAATTGTCGGAATTACAATGTATTTCCACCCGGACATTACCGTTAAAAGAAAATATGCCGATGCTAAAGTGGTCAACAGAAATAATGTCGAGCAAAACTTTATGCCTACTGAAAAAATTACTGTTTCTACCGTTCCTTTTGCCAAAAACAATGAGTTCGATTATAGCGGAATTTTGTTTTGGATGAATGATAAAGATGCTCATGAGTGGGCATGGATTGTGTTTATTCCTATTGTCATCTTCATTGTAACAGCTGTTTCAAACGGTGCCAACATTACAGATGGAATCGACGGTCTGGCGGCAGGAACAAGTGCCATTATACTACTATCGCTGGCGCTCTTTGCTTATCTTTCCGGGAACATCATTTTTGCAGACTATCTCAATATCATGTTCCTTCCCAATATGGGTGAAACCACCATTTTTGCCGTGGCAATGGTAGGTGCGGTGATCGGATTCTTCTGGTACAACACCTATCCTGCGCAAGTTTTCATGGGAGATACCGGAAGTTTGATGCTGGGAGGAGTAATTGCCGTTTTAGCCATTATTTTAAGAAAAGAATTGCTGATTCCTGTATTATGCGGAATCTTCTTAATTGAAAACCTGTCTGTAATGCTTCAGGTAGTTGTTTTCAAATACAGAAAAAGAAAATACGGGTTGGAATATGCCCAAAACAATAGACTATTCAAAATGTCACCATTACACCACCATTATCAGAAAGAAGGTTTCCACGAAAGTAAAATCGTGAACAGAATGATCATCATTGGGGTAATACTGGCTATTGTATGTCTGATCACATTAAAAATGAGATAAAAACCAATTTAAAAATTAAAAGATTGAAATATTGAAGAATTTTTTAATCACTAAATCTTTTAATCATTAAATCCAAATAATATGAAAATAGTTGTTTTAGGAGGTGGAGAAAGCGGATGCGGAGCTGCTTATTTGGCTAAAAAGAAAGGTCTGGAAGTATTTCTTTCAGATAAAGGAGCCATTAAGGATAACTATAAGCAGTTTCTTACCGATAATGAAATTGAATTTGAAGAAGGAAACCACGATGAAGAAAGGGTTTTAAACGCTGACTGGATCGTAAAAAGCCCGGGAATTCCGAAAAAGGCGGAGATCATTCATAAAATTCATGAAAAAGGAATCAGACTTTCCTCTGAAATTGAATTTGCTTCTGAATTTACAGATGCAAAGATTATTGCCATTACCGGAAGCAACGGAAAAACAACCACTACTTCCCTAATCTATTATATCCTGAAAAATGACGGATTGAATGTAGGTTTGGGAGGAAATATCGGATACAGCTTTGCCAAGCAGGTGGCAGATGAAAACCATGAATATTATGTATTGGAAGTAAGCTCTTTCCAGTTGGATGATATTCAAAATTTCAGACCTTATATCTCTTTACTGTTGAATCTGTCTCAGGATCACCTGGATCAGTATAACTACAACTATGAAGAATATGCTTTGGCAAAATTCAGAATCACTGAAAATCAGGAAAATGATAATTTCTTCATCTATAACAAGGATGATGAAATGAGCAAAAATCTTCTTGAAAAGCTTGAAATAAAGGCTAAAATGATTCCATTCTCAACAAAAGAGAAGTTATCTGAAGGAGGTTTTGTAAATGAAGATGAGATTGTTGTAAAAATGAAAGACGAATTCTCAATGAAAGTTGATGAATTGTCTCTATTGGGAAATCACAATGTAGCGAACAGCTTAGCAGCATCTATTGCAGGTAAGATATTAAAAATCAACAATGAAAGCATCAGACATTCATTGATGACATTCCAGGCTGTAGAACACAGATTGGAATTGGTGACTGAAATTGATAGTGTAAAATACATCAACGACAGTAAAGCAACCAATGTGAACGCTACTTATTATGCTCTAGAAAGCATGAAAACACCAACCGTATGGATCGTTGGTGGATTAGATAAAGGAAATGACTATACCGAAATTGAAGATTTAGTCAAAAGAAAAGTAAAGGCAATTGTTTGCCTTGGAGTAGATAACAAGAAGATCATAGATTTCTTTAAAGACAAAAAAGAAGTTATTTATGATACTTCAAGCATGGAAGAAGCCGTGAGGATTTCCAAATCACTGGCTAAGAAAGGCGATACCGTCTTATTATCTCCGTGTTGCGCAAGTTTTGACTTGTTCAAAAGCTATGAAGACAGAGGACGCCAGTTTAAAGAGCAGGTACTAAAGTAAAATGTTTTTTGTACAAAGTACATTATACATCAATACAAAATTATGGACGAACAGAACACAGAAAGCAGATTTGAATTTCTAAAGGGTGATAAAGTACTTTGGATGGTCATCCTTGTGATCTCCATTTTCTCTATTTTCCCTGTATACTCTGCAAGTTCAAATCTCGAATACATTGTTAATAACGGGACTACAACGGGTCACGTTATCAAACATATGTTCTTTGTAGTCTTAGGATTAGCAATTATGCGACTGGTAGGAACAATAAAATATGAATATATCGGAAAGCTCAGCAGTATTCTGCTCGGTCTTATGATTGTTCTGCTGATTGTTACCATGTTTACCGGGCAAACCATTGACGGAGCCAGTGCTTCCAGATGGCTGAAAATCCCGGGAACACCAATTTCCTTCCAGCCTTCATCATTTGCCTTTTTAATGCTGATTATCTACCTGTGCAGATATTTAACCAAAAAGATCACAAGAGAAAGGCTTCCAATAGAGAATATCATGTATATTTTCGGGCCTATCCTGCTTGTTTTTGTATTGGTAGCAAAAGATAACGGTTCCACCGCATTAATGATTTTAATGGTTTCCGTAGTGGTTCTTGTCATAGGACAGCTTCACTGGAAATACATTGCAGGATTTATTTCTGCCTCATTTGTAGCTATTGTTTTATTTTTATTAATAGCTCTGAATACGAACATGATTGGCGGAAACCGTGTTCATACATGGATGAGCCGTGTAGAAACATTTACTTCAAGCAAAGCAAAATCAGCCGATGTAGATGATGAAAGTATAAAAGCAAAAAACTATCAGGTAATGCAGGCTAAAGCAGCCATCGTACATGGTGGAATCACCGGAATGGGACCAGGAAAAAGTGCATTGAAACAAATGCTTCCACAATCTGCCTCCGACTTTATCTTCGCGGTTATTGTAGAAGAATACGGAGTGATTGGAGCTGCTTTTCTCATCTGTTTATATCTGATTATGATGATACGGATCGTGATGATCGCCAGTAAAATGCCGGCATTTTTCGGATCCTTGCTCGTTCTCAGTCTCGGGGTAATGATTTTTATACAGCTTTCAGTAAACATAGCCGTTGCAGTCAACCTGATCCCGGTAACAGGACAGCCGCTGCCTTTGATAAGTTACGGAGGAACCTCAATGCTGGTAACCTATTTACAGTTAGGTATTATTTTAAATATAAGCTCAAGGATTCAGATTTATGATGAAGAAGGAATGGGCAAAAAACAAAGTGTAGCAGAAATAAACGATATCGCTTAAGATGGACAAAAAATTAAAAATATTATTATCAGGCGGAGGAACAGGAGGTCATATCTTCCCAGCCATCGCCATTGCTGATGAAATCAAAAAAAGATTTCCTGATGCAGAATTTTTGTTCATTGGTGCCAATGGAAAGATGGAAATGGAAAAAGTTCCACAAGCAGGGTATAAAATTGAGGGAATTGATATCGCAGGAATTGACAGAGGAAATTTGTTATCCAATTTAGGCCTGCCATTCAAAATTCTGAAGAGTTTATCAAAGTCTAAAAAGATTATTAAAAATTTTGCTCCTGATTTTGCCGTAGGAACTGGAGGATTTGCCAGCGGACCCGCTCTTTATGAAGCAAGCAAAATGGGAATTCCTATTTTCATACAGGAACAGAATGCTCATGCGGGAGTAACCAATAAAATTTTAAGCAAGAAAGCGAAAGCCGTTTTTACAGCTTATCCAAAAGTGGAAGGTTTTCCGGCAGAAAAAATAAAATTTCTGGGAAATCCGATTCGTGAGAACATTGTTTCAGGAATGCAGGAAACAACCCAGGCAAAAGAAAAAATGGGATTGAATAAAGATAAGCTTACGATTCTGTCTGTAGGTGGTTCTTTAGGCTCCAGAACATTGAATAATGCATGGAAATCTCATTTAAAACAAATGACAGATAAAGATTATCAGCTGATCTGGCAGACAGGAAAGCTTGATTATAAAGATATTGTAAACGAAACAAAAGATACAGACACTCCTAATATTCAGATCCTTGAATTCATCAAAGATATGGAACTGGCTTATTCTGCAGCTGATATCATCGTTTCAAGAGCCGGAGCTATTGCCATTTCAGAGTTGGCCGTAGCACAAAAACCGGTCCTTTTGGTTCCTTTCCCTTTTGCAGCGGAAGACCACCAAACTAAAAATGCCATGAATCTGGTTGAAAAAAATGCAGCAAGAATGGTAAAAGACTCTGAAATGCAGGAAAAATTCTGGAATACATTATCAGAAATCTGCGAAAATGAAAGGGTAAGAAAAGAAATGTCTGACAATCTTAAATATTTTGCCAAGCCAAATGCCGCAAAAGAGATTGTAGATGAGATTTTTAAAGTAATAAAATAATTAGGAAAGGCTTCGACAAGCTCAGCCTGACACCGTTAAAACTTATTTCATTAACGAGTCATGAATGTTAGTTGATTAAAGCTTTATAATAAAAATATTAGTAATTAAACTCTGAATTGGTTCAAGAGTCATTAAAGATTAAAATATAAATGAACATTTTACAAACATATCAGACTTTTTACTTCGTTGGAATCGGAGGTATCGGAATGAGTGCATTAGCGCGCTATTTCAATGCATCCGGAAAAAAAGTATTGGGCTACGATAAAACCAATACAAAATTGACTCAGAATCTGATGAATGAAGGGATTGATATTGTTTTTGAAGACTTTATTGATGAAAGGATAACTTCTCTTCAGAAAGAAGATACATTGGTCATCTATACTCCGGCTATTAAAACGCTTGGAATATTGGATTACTTCAATGAAAATCAATTTGAAGTGTTGAAGCGAGCTAAAGTTTTAGGATTAATCACTGAAAATACAGATTGTATCGCTATTGCGGGAACTCATGGAAAAACAACCACGTCAACCCTTGTAGCTCATTTATGCAAAGAAGCAGATCTGCCTTTCTCATGTTTTTTAGGAGGAATTTCTGAAAACTTTAAATCGAACTTCCTGTACAACGGTTCCAAATATTCTGTGGTAGAGGCGGATGAATATGACAGAAGCTTCCTGAACCTTTCTCCTGATTGGGCAGTTGTAACTTCTACAGATGCAGACCATTTGGATATTTATGGAGATAAAAGTCATATTGAAGAAGGGTTCAGACAGTTTGCGGCTTTAGTGCCTCAGGATAAACAGCTCTTTGTAAGAAAAGGAGTAGAAATTGGCAGAGGACATCAAACGTATGCTGTAAATGAGCCTGCAGACTACTATTCTGACAACCTGAGAATGGATCATGATAAAATTTATTTTGACTTCCATACTCCTACCGAAACAATAAAGGATTTTGTGTGGGAAATTCCGGGAATCCATAATGTGGAGAATGCTACTGTAGCACTAGCGATTCTGCATAATTTAGGCGCAGATTTTGATACGCTGAAAAAAGCTATTGCCAACTTTAAAGGAATTAAAAGAAGATATACCAAACATATTTATCAAAACGGTAAAATTTATATTGATGATTATGCTCACCACCCTACAGAAATCAATGCTGTAGTGAGCTCAATCAGAACATTTTACCCTGATAAAAAACTAGTGGTGGTCTTCCAGCCTCACCTTTTCAGCAGAACAAGAGATTTCGTAGATGGATTTGCAGAAAGTTTAAGCAAAGCCGATGAACTTATTCTGCTTGATATTTACCCTGCAAGAGAACTTCAGGAGAATTTTCAAGGAGTTAATTCAAGCTGGCTGCTGGACAAAGTGACATTAGATAAGAAAGAAGTATCGACATTATCCGATGCTTTTGAAAAAATAAAAGAAAAAGATTTTGATATCCTTCTTACCGTAGGTGCAGGAAATATAGATACCCTGTATGATCCTATTTGTGAGTGGATAAGTGCTGTACAAAAAATATGAAAAATAAATACAGAATATTAAAAATTGCTGTCACTGTAATCATCCTTGGATTGTTACTGAGTTTCTCGTTGAAGAGATTCAGCCACCAACAGATTACAGACAATAAGATTTCTGTAAAAATGAGTGAAAAAACTCCGGTTTATTTTGTTGATGAAAAAGACATCAGGGAGATTGTAAAAAAAGAAAACCCTTCTGGAAAAGTAGGCGACCTTAATATTCCTTCTTTAGAAAAAAGAATCAATTCACTTCCGGCGGTAGATAGTGCTAATGTCTACCTGAACCTGAATGGAAAACTGAATCTGGATATCAAGCAGAGAGTTCCTGTTTTCAGGCTTAATAAAGAAGGAAAAGACTTTTACGTAGATGAAAAAGGAGTTGAATTTCCAATTTCAAGAACGTATTCGCATCCATGTATGCTGGTAACCGGAAATGTACAGCCGGATGAATATGAAAAACTGGCAGAGCTGGTAGGAAAGATCGATAAAGATGATTTCAGTAAGAAATATTTTATCGGGATTTCAAAAAGCAAAGAAAGCTACAATCTTCTGACAAGTGAAGGAAATTACCGGGTAGAGATTGGAGATCTGGATAATATTGATTTTAAAGTAAAAGGATTTAAAACCTTCGTGGAAAAATATCTTGTCTACCAGGATCCACAGAAGTACAGTATGATTTCTGTAAAATACCAGAATCAGATTGTTACTACTTTAAACCCTTATTTTAAAGAAAATGACAGTATTTTAAAAGCAGGAAAATTAGAACTGGCAAAAGCTCCTGCTCCAATGGCAGCAACAAAGAAGACAGAGGGCAGACCAAAAATAGCGGAAGCAAAAAAAACGAGCTCCACGCCGGCAAAACCGAAAGAGAGCGCGAAACCGAAAACACATACAAAAGAAGCGAAAAAAACAGAAAAAAAAACAACCGCTAAGGCCTTAACCAAGCCAAAGGCAAAAGTAAAAATAGAATAAGTCCTTTCGGGACATTCAATACACAAATAGGAGATCATCTTTAGAGAAAAAAAGGAAAAAGTAGAAAAAATCAAATCGATATAAAAATGGAAAATCAAGAGTATTCAGTGGGTCTGGACATCGGGACAACAAAGATAGTCGCGATTGTCGGAAGAAGGAATGCACACGGGAAAATAGAAGTTCTCGGTGTAGGAAAAGCTAAAAGTCTTGGTGTTCATAAAGGTATTGTGAATAATATTTCACAGACTATTAATTCAATCAAGGCTGCAGTATCCGAAGCACAGTCCAGTGCTGGTGTTCCTATCCGCAAAGTTACGGTAGGTATTGCAGGAAAACACATTCGTTCTCTGCAGCACTCCGATTATATTATGCGTGAACATCCTGATAAATTTATTACAGACGATGACATTGAAGCATTAAAAGATCAGGTGAAAAAGCTGGTTATGCTTCCTGGAGAAGAAATTATCCACGTACTTCCTCAAGAATATAAAGTGGATTCCGAGGGTGAAATTCAGGAACCCGTTGGAATGCATGGAAAGCGTTTAGAAGCTAACTTCCACGTTGTAGTAGGCCAAATGGGCAGCATCAGAAATATTGCAAGATGCGTTCGTGAAGCCGGACTAGAAATGGAAGCCCTTACTTTAGAGCCATTGGCATCTTCTGAAGCTGTTCTTACAAAAGAAGAAAAAGAAGCTGGTGTCGCTATTGTTGACATTGGTGGTGGTACAACAGATATTGCGATATTTAAAGATAACATCATCCGTCATACCTGTGTGATTCCATACGGAGGCGGAATTATTACCGAAGATATCAAAGAAGGCTGTTCCATCATAGAGAAACATGCAGAACAACTTAAAGTAAAGTTTGGTTCGGCTGTTCCCGAATTAGAAAAAGATAGTACTTTTGTAACCATACCGGGGCTTCATGGCAGACCGGACAAAGAAATTTCTTTAAAAACTTTAGCACAAATCATCAATGCAAGAGTAGAAGAAGTTTTAGAAATGGTCAATACAGAACTGAAAGCTTATGGTGCTTTTGAACAAAAGAAAAAACTTATTGCAGGAATCGTTCTTACAGGTGGTGGTTCAAACTTAAAACATCTTCGTCAGCTGGCCAATTATACCACTGGTTTTGACAGCAGAATAGGTTTTGCGAATGAATATATCGCCAACGATAAAAATCAGTACCTGAAAGGCCCTGAATTTGCTACGTCTATCGGGTTACTGATGGAGAGTTTAAAGATCAGAGACAAAAAGCAGAATGCTGATGAAATCATGGAAGTTGTTGTAGAACAGCCAAAGCCTGAAACCGCTTCAGTACAGACAGAAACTGTTCAGCCGGTTCAGCATGCAACACCCATTCAGGAGCAGCAGTCTTTTGAAAATGAAAGACAGGAGAACAGAAAGGCGAAATTGACCTTCGGACAGTCGCTTATGGAAAAAGTAAAAAAATTCTTTGAAGAAGTAGAATAAATTATAAATGGTGAATGATAAGCGATAAACGATCTTTTCCTTATCAATTATCATCAATCAATTATCAATTATAATTATTAAAAGTATAGTTATGGAAAATATAGGTACACAAGGATTTTCATTTGATTTGCCAAAAGGAAATTCATCCATCATAAAAGTAATCGGTGTAGGGGGCGGTGGAAACAACGCTCTGAAGCACATGTACGAGAAAGGAATTCACGGAGTTGATTTCGTGATTTGTAATACAGATGCTCAGACTCTTGATAATAACCCGGTTGCTAATAAAGTTCAGTTAGGAACCACAATCACAGAAGGTCTTGGAGCAGGTGCAGACCCTGAGGTTGGTGAAAAATCTGCAATCGAAAGTATTGAAGATATTAAAGCAGCTATGGGACAAAACACCAAAATGGTGTTTATCACTGCCGGAATGGGCGGTGGTACCGGTACCGGAGCGGCTCCTGTCATTGCTAAAGTAGCAAAAGACATGGGAATTCTTACTGTAGGTATTGTTACCGTTCCTTTCAGTTTTGAAGGTAAAAGAAGACTTGATCAGGCTGAAAATGGTCTTGATAAACTAAAAAATAATGTTGATTCATTAATTGTTATCAACAACGATAAACTAAGACAGCAGTTCGGAAACCTTGGATTCAAGCAGGGATTCTCAAAAGCCGATGAAGTTCTAGCTAATGCAGCCAAAGGTATGGCAGAAGTTATTACAGGTTACTTTGATGTAAACATTGACTTTAGAGATGCTAAATCTGTACTTCAGAATTCAGGTACCGCTTTGATGTCTACAGGAACTGCTTCAGGTGAAAATAAAGCCGAAGAAGCGGTAAGAAAAGCCCTTGATTCTCCATTATTGAATGATAATAAGATTACAGGTGCCAAAAACGTTCTGTTATTGATCAGAAGTGGTGCTGAAGAAGTAACCATGGATGAGATCGGTATCATCATGGACCATATTCAGAAAGAAGCTGGAAACACCGCAGATATTATCTTCGGAGTAGGTGCTGATGAGGAATTGGGAGATGCAGTAAGCGTTCTTGTTATCGCAACAGGATTCTCTAACGACAATAAGAAATTTGCAGGACCTACAGAGAAAATCAGAATCAGTCTTAACGACAGCTTCGATGCTCCGAAAAACTCCCCTTTCAAAACAAGAGAGGAAAGAGAGTCTGCACCTGATACCACCTATGATTCCAGCAGAGCCAATCATTTCAGATTAGATGATGAAGACCACAGCACACAGTTCAAGGTTACATCCATTGAAAAAAAAATGATTCTTGAAGAAGAGCAGGTAAGACCCGAAATAAAATTCTCTGATAAAGAGGAAGATATTATAAACGCTCCTGAACAGGCGTGGAAAAACGAAGAAGAAAGTGAGCAGGAATACAGCTTATTTTCTATTGACGAAGAGAATGAAGATCCAAACGACCTGGAAATTCAGTCTTTCTCATTTGATTTTGAAAATAAAAAAGATGAACCGCAGGCAGGAACTCCATTCAGCAGCTCATTTACAGAAGAAAAACCTGTTGAATTCAGCTTCTTTGTAAACGAACCTGTGAGAAACGAGCCTAATACCGATTTCGGACAGCCAAAAGCAGAATTTAACAACCCAAGCAATGCTGCTGTAGCTGAACCGGCTCAGAAGATTGAAACCTTCTATCAGAAACAGGAAGAACCAAAAGCAGAAACAAAAACTGCTTTTGAAAACAAAACAGAAATTGAAGCTCCAAAAACGGAAGAATCAGAATTCACTTTTGTGAATAAAACGATCGACCAGGACAGAGTGATTGAAAGAAGAAATAAATTGAAAGAATTCAACTCACGCTACCAGAGCTTTGACAGCACGAGTGAGTTTGAATCTATTCCTGCTTTCAAAAGAAAAAATATTTCGATCGACGGAACCAATGCTTCAGATCAGAACATCAACACGTATCTGTCTGACAACAATGGATCTATGCAGATCAGAGAAAACAGATTTTTAAATAAAGACGTAGACTAAAATAAGTGTATTAATGTATTGATGAGTCACTCTGTAAAATCATCAATACATTAATCCTTTCACATTAGTACAAATAAGAATAACATGAGTTTAGAAAATATAATAAGCGAAGCTATAAAAACAGCCATGAGAGAAAAAGACAGAGTAGCTCTGGACTCTCTTCGTGCTGTAAAATCTCAGATTCTTCTTTTACAGACAGAAGCAAGAGGCGCTGAAGTTTCCGCAGAGCAGGAAATTGCTATTCTGCAGAGAATGATCAAGCAGCGTAAAGATTCTTTTGAGCAGTTTTCAGCTCAAGGAAGACAGGATCTTGCAGAAGTAGAAGAAGCTCAAATGAAAGTAATTGAGAAGTTTTTACCTAAACAACTTTCTGCTGAAGAACTTGAAACAGAAATTAAAAATATTATTTCTGAAACCGGAGCTGAATCTATTAAAGATTTAGGGAAGGTAATGGGAGCAGCATCAAAAGTATTAGCCGGAAAATCTGACGGAAAAAGTATTTCCGAGATGGCTAAAAAGCTCCTGTCTTAGTTGATAACTAACCGTTGACGGCGATCCATAACCCTTCAACTTATTTTCTATCAACTATTTATATTAGGATATACAACCTTTGCATATCGATTTGATTAAAGAAGCCCGGAACTTTTCAGTTCCGGGCTTCGCTTTCTTTGGATATTAAAGTTTGTTAATCAGTTTTGATTCTAAAACTGGAAAAAGAATTAAGATACTACCATATTTCATAGAGTATTTAAGTGATTGATTGCTTGAGGGAAAGCCTTAAATGTTTTTTTCATGGTCGTTTGTTTTTCAGAATCATTTCAAAATTAATAATAATTTTCCATTATTCCTAGTCTTAATTCACATTTTTTTGAATATTATTACAATATTAATATTTGATTAATTTTATATGACTAATCGATTGATAGTTTTTATATATTGAACAAACGCAAAGAAATGCTTAACTTTGTACAGATAAAAACAAAATATATGTATCCAACAGATTTAGTAATGCCTATGAAGGCAGAGCTTACAGATAAAGGTTTCCAGGACTTGACAACTCCAACTCAGGTAGAAGATGCATTGAAGCAGTCCGGAACTACATTATTGGTAATTAACTCCGTATGTGGTTGTGCAGCAGGTGCTGCAAGACCGGGAGCTGTATACTCTTTGACTGGAGATAAGAAACCTGATCATTTAACAACTGTATTTGCAGGATTTGATACTGAGGCTGTAGCTGAGGCAAGAAAACACCTTGCTCCATTCCCTCCAAGTTCTCCATGTGTAGCTCTTTTCAAAGATGGTGAATTGGTTCACATGCTGGAAAGACACCACATCGAAGGAAACCCTGCAGGAGCTATCGCAGCAAACCTACAGGCTGCATATGATGAGTATTGCTAAGAAACAATAATCTAAATATCAAACCGTTACAAATTTTGTAACGGTTTTTTTATTTAATCACGCAAAAAATTTTCAGAAAATTCAAATATCATTATATTTGTTGGAATGGCAACCAAAGCACTTTTCAATACCGTAGTCAACTGGTTCATCCGTCAGAGGATAGATCAGATACAGAATTTCATGGATCATCCCATTGAGACCCAGAAAGGTATACTCTTTTCCCAGCTGTTTCATGCAGAAGACACGGAATACGGTAAACTGTACGGATTCAATTCTATATCAAGTTATCAGGATTTTAAAAATAAGGTCCCGATCGTTACCTATGAAGAAATGGAACCTTATATTGAAAAAGCAAGGCAGGGTCAGAAAGATATAAGCTGGCCCGGGCTCATTAAACATTTTGCCAAATCGTCGGGAACCACCAATGCCAAGAGTAAATTTATACCCATTTCTGCAGAAAGCCTGGAATACTGTCACATGAAGGCAGGAAAGGATATGGTTTCCATTTACGCCAATAACCATCCCGAAAATCAGCTTTTTAATTATAAAAATTTACGTTTAGGAGGAAGTTCTGAACTGTATGCTGATTTCAACACAAAATTTGGGGATTTATCCGCTATTTTAATTGATAACCTTCCATTTTGGGTAGAAATAACCACAACCCCAAGCAAAAAAGTCTCATTGATGGGAGAATGGGAAAGCAAACTGAAGGCGATCACCTCTGAAGTAAAAAATGAAGATGTGGGAAGTATCCTTGGGGTACCAAGCTGGATGATGGTTCTCCTTCAAAAAGTATTAAAGGAAACCAATATCGGAAGTATTTCAGAACTATGGCCGAATCTGGAGGTGTTTTTTCACGGCGGAATCAGTTTCAAGCCCTACAGGGAGCAATTCAGACAGATCATCGGAAAAAACATCAATTACTACGAAATTTACAATGCTTCTGAAGGCTTCTTCGGGATACAGGACAGATCAGACAGTGATGAGATGCTTCTGATGCTGGATTACGGTATATTTTACGAATTCATTCCCATGGATCAGTTCCATTTTTCAAATCCGAAAGTGGTAAGTCTGGAAGATGTGGAAGTAGGTAAAAACTATGCCATGGTAATTACAACCAACGGCGGTCTGTGGAGATACCTGATTGGCGATACCGTTGTCTTTACATCAACCAATCCATTCAGAATAAAAATAACAGGAAGAACAAAACATTATATCAATGCATTTGGTGAAGAACTGATGATTACCAATGTGGAATCTGCCCTTTCAAAGGCATGTGAAGCTACGGGAGCGCAGATCACCGATTTCACAGGAGCTCCTGTCTTTATGAAAGGAAACGAAGGAGGTGCCCATGAATGGATTTTTGAGTTCAGTCAGCATCCAGATAACCTGGACCTATTTATTGATGCTTTTGACAAGCATTTAAAAACAATCAACTCTGATTATGAAGCAAAGAGATACAACAATTTGACGCTTAAAAGACCTATTGTACATATTGCTAAAACCAACCTTTTCTATCACTGGCTGGAAGCTAAAGGAAAACTTGGCGGGCAAAATAAGGTGCCAAGGTTGAGCAATGACAGAGAATATATTGAACCTTTGCTGGAAATGAATAAATAAAGATACAGAATATCCATTCTGGTCAATTAATAAAAAAAAGCCGTAACTCAATTAGAATTACGGCTTTTATTTTATTTACTTAAGTCTTCTTTCACTTTTTTCGCAGCTTCCTCTACTTTTGAAGCTCCTTTTTTCGCGGCTTCTTTAGCATCTTGTCCTACTTTATTTGCTTCAGTTTTGATATCCTGACCGGCCTTCTGAAGATCCTGTTTCGTTTTATCAGCTGTTGCATCAATTTTATCTTTAGCCTTTTGAGCTGCATCATCAATCTTATTACCAGCGGCATCTACTTTTGCTTTCACATCTTCTTTTGCATTGTTGATTTTTGCAGTATCAACAGTAGTTGGAGTTTCTGTAACGGTAGTAGTGGTTGTAGTAACTGATCCGTCAGCGTTATCTACCTGCTCTGTTTTCGTTGTTGATTTTGTACATGCTACAGTGAATACTGAGATCACCATTGCTGTAAGGATTTGTTTTTTCATATTGTCTATTTTTTAATGATATAGGCGTTATTGTGTTTTAGAGTCTGGACCCGAAGGCGTTTCTACAGACTTCTTTTTCTTTTCTGCATCTGCTTTTTTCTTTTCCTCTTCCTGTTTTGCTTTATTTTCTTTTTCAAGCTCTGCCTTTAGCTTGCTCTCCTCTTCCTGAAGCTTTTTAGCCTGTTTTACAGAGTCCAGATACTGGGGGGAAGACATTCTTATCTTTCGGGCAATATCTACTGAAACAGCGCCGGTAGAAAAGGAATCAACAGCAATAGTATCATAGTTCCTTTTAACATCCTGTTCCGCAGCGAAACCCGGAGATTCCTTCTTGGAACATGCAGTGAGAAGAATTGTGAAAATAAAAATCACAGACAGTATATTTTTCATGGAACTAATTTAGCAGAAATTCTGCAATTACAGGATAGTGATCCGATAATTTCACAGACTGATCTACTTTATAGCTTAGAGGAATAATAGATTTTGAACTGAAGATATAATCAATTCTCAAAGGTACTTTATAGTCATGAAAACTGCTTGCGCTTCCCTTTCCTGCTACTAAAAAGGCATCCTGAAGATCTTTTCCCAGATTATAATATTCATAAGAATTGGGAACAGAATTAAAATCTCCGGCTAAAATAACCGGGTAAGGTGATAAATCTACCATCTTTCTGATTCTTTTTACCTGATCTTCATGGGCCTGAAATGTAGGAGTCATGTGAGACAGCAATGTTGAAACATTTCCAAATCCAAGTGCATCTAACTTCGTAAACATTGACTTATGAAGTCTGAAAGGTTCAAGATAGACATTAATGATTCTGACTACCTTTCCATTGATATCAATATCAGCATAGAATGAATTTCCTCTTGCTTTCTCATCAATCAACTCTGCCTGTCTTACAATTTTATGTTTTGTTTTCAGAATAACAGAAGGATATTTTATAAGATCCCGTTTTATGGCACGGTTAGTATCTTTTTCCTGTACAAGAATAATATCTGCATCCTGTTCTTTAATGTAATTTTTCACTTTATCCCAACCATATTCTCCATATTTTACATTAAATGTCAATACTTTAATATCCCGTATTGTTTTTCCATTCTCTGTTTTTGGTGAAAAGTTGACCCATCGTCTGATGGGATTATAGAAGATAAGTGTACCCAGTGCAAAAGCGATAGCTATTTTTTGTTTTTTGAAGATCCATATCAGTGTAAGAATCAAATGTGCTAAGATCAGATAGGGGAAACCAAGTGATAGCAGGTTAAGGTAGCCCAAAAGATTAGGCGGAATCCATGCATTCCCTAATGTGCTTAACAGCAAAACAGCAATAACGATATGTATAAATAGTAATATCTGATTCGACTTCATGAAAAAACGGTCTTGGTACGCTTTTCTTTCAACAAAAATCCTACCAAGCAGATAACTTTAACTCTTTTTATGATTATTTGCTTTCCGTGGAAAATTTCACGATGACAGGATAATGATCTGAAATACTTACAGAACGGTCAACTTCATAAGATATTGCCCTTAATGATTTTGAAGAAAAAACATAGTCGATCCTGATTGGAAATTTATAGTCGTGAAAACTGGTTGCACTGCCCTTTCCGGCCGATAAAAATGCATCTTCAAGCCCATCCGATAAATGATAATATTCATAAGAATTAGGAACAGAATTGAAATCTCCTGTAAGAATAACGGGGTAAGGTGAGGTCTCAATAACCTGTTTGATCAAAACTGTCTGCTCCTGATGTTTCTTAAAAGTTGGAATCAGCCTTTTTACAACATCTTTTGCTTTTTGTTCGTTGGAATCGGTATTTCCATTAAGTCTTACCATATCTTTATCAAAGTGGAACGGATTAAGATATACATCAATAAACCGATATACCTTTCCATTAATCTCGATATCAGCCTGTAAACCAGGAATTCTTATATTTTCATCCTGTGGGTCGATAATTTTATGATTAATAATTTTATGTTTGGTCAAAATCGTTAACCCTGCTCCCGGATTTACTTTCTGATATCCCTCAAATTGATAATCTTTACCAGCATCTTCCTGTAAAAGGATAACATCTGCACGCTGAGATTTCAGATAAGGTCCAATTCCGGCATTTCCTCTTCCCCCTGCCCTCGTATTGAAAGAGACTATTTTTATTTCTGAATTTCCATTTTTAGGAGAAGAATAATTCACCCATCTTTTTACCGGGTTGATAAATGCAAGCCCTGCAAACATGAATACAAAAGCTCTTTTTTTCCAGCTGAAAACCCAGAATACCGTCAGAATGATATAAGAGATCATAAGTACCGGAAAACCTAAGGAAAGCAAGTTAAACCATGGGAAAACCTTCGGTGGAACATAAGCATTCAATAATGTACCCAGCAGTAAAAACAGAATTCCCAGATGCAGGATGAATAGTATGAGTCGGAAAACCTTCACAATCTTATTTTAATTGAATCTGTACAAATGCTTTTTCCAAATTACTGCCAGCAGCCATCCTACCAAAGCTCCCCCTACGTGAGCGAGGTGAGCAATGCCACCTCCATTCCCGGAGACACCAAGGAACACAGAAACAACAACAATAATTGGCAGAAGGTATTTTACTTTTATAGGAACCGGAATAAACATGATTCCAATTTTAGAATCTGGATAAAGCGTCGCAAATGCCGCTACAACTCCGAAAATAGCTCCAGAAGCCCCAACCATGGGTGTAGCTACAATGTCTTTGAAACTTTCAAGTAATTCTTTTTGTTTAAGAATGGAATCTGCATTCCCTGCAAACCCAACACTGGCACCTGACAAATATGCATTTACATTAAACCCCAGCTGTTCCAACTCGCTGGAAAGCTGCTGAACTTCTACAAAATTCCACAAATTGAAAAGGAAAAATGCACCTAAACCACTTGCAAAATATAAAATCAAATACTTTTTATCTCCTAATGTCTGCTCCAGAATGGGTCCAAAGCTAAAGAGCGTCATCATGTTAAATAAAATATGCATGATACTTCCGTGCATGAACATATGGGTAATAACCTGCCATGAATGGAAAAAAGGGGAGAACGGATAAAAGCCCGCGAGATAACCAATCATCTGGTTTCCCATGAAATAAGTAACAATAAATACTATAACATTGATTATAATAATATTCCTTGTAATGGGCGGTATATTGTTAAACATAATTTAAAATTTGTTTTTAAAATCATTAAACGGAACTTCATAATAGCATCTTTTTCCATCCGGCAAAAACTCCGGGAAACCTAGTGCTGTAAAGTCTTTGATAAGCTGTTCCGCATCTTTTTTATAAATAAAGTCAAATCTTGACTTGGACTGCATTTTGTTCCACTGATTATGGTAGTAATGCAAAAATTCGTCTTCTGTTTTGTATTCCAGAATTTCAAAAAGGTTCTCCAGGAATTTCATTGCCTGGGTTTCTTTCAGCCCTTCAGGAAGTGAATCTATTCGAAGTACGCTTTCATGAGCAATTTTCATGTCAAACCCTAATTCCGGAAGATATTTTTTGATCGAATTGTATTTTGTCTTCTCAATCTCATTCATATGATATTCCAGAGAGAAAAGAAGAGCATGGCTGTTTGTATTTGATTTTCTGGTAGATTTATTCCCTTCAGAAACCAATAATCTGTGCATTCTTCCGAGATCCAGCATCAAGGTCACATCACCTTTATTGAAAAGCCAGTAGCCATTTGGAAGCCTCATCAGATCTTCGTCAAAATCTTCATCTTCAAATAAATTAATCTTTGAAGGTTCAGCAGTAATATTCTGATGGTACATTTCTGTAAGATTCTGAATTTCTTCTGGATGCACTACATTTTTTTCTTCCAGAAACGGATTATAATCCTTATCTACAATAATCTCCGGCATTTTTACAAAACCACTTCCACCTCCGTTTCCTTTGCTTGGAATCGGTTTATTCATCATTTCATCCAACTCCGGATCTCTGTCGAAATCAAGGCTTGGAGAGACATTATAAATCCCTAACGACCTTTTGATGGTTGAGCGGAGCAAAGCAAAAATAAGATGTTCATCTTCAAATTTCACTTCGGTTTTCTGTGGATGGATATTCACATCAATTTTCTCAGGATCAAGCTCCAGGAAAAGGAAAAATGAAGGGACATATCCGGGCTGAAGCAATCCTTCAAAGGCTTCCTGTACTGCTTTATTGAAGTATGGGCTTCTGAAATACCTTCCGTTCACAAAAAGAAACTGTTCTCCTCTTGCTTTCTTGGCACCTTCAGGCTTAGCAACGAATCCATGAAGTTTACACCAGATAATATCTTCTTTGATAGGAATCAAAAGCGGCTGAAGTTTCCTTCCGAAAACATCTACAATACGCTGCATCTGACTTCCTTTTCTCAACCTGAAAACAGCTTCATCATCATGGAAAAGGGAAAACTCCAGATTTTCATGAGCCAGTGCAACACGCTGAAATTCATCAATTACATGTCTGAATTCAATATTGTTATTTTTCAAAAACTTCCTTCTTGCAGGAACGTTATAGAAAAGATTTTTTACTAAAAAATTTGATCCGTCTGCTGTCTGAACCGGGTCTTGAAACTGGAAAACTCCGCCTTCAATATAAATGTTGGTACCAATGGATGTGTCATTCTGTTTCGTTCTGAGCTCTACTTGTGAAACTGCGGCAATAGAAGCCAGTGCTTCACCCCGGAAGCCTTTTGTAGCAATCTTAAAGATATCTTCTGTTCCTTTGATTTTGGAGGTAGCATGTCTTTCAAATGCCATACGGGCATCTGTTTCGGACATTCCTTTTCCGTCGTCTACCACCTGAATAAGGTTTTTCCCGGCATCTCTGATGATCAATTCAATCTTCGTTGCATCTGCATCAATAGCATTTTCCAAAAGTTCTTTCACGATGGATGCAGGCCGCTGCACCACCTCTCCCGCTGCAATTTGGTTGGCTACATGATCCGGTAAAAGCTGAATAATATCTGACATAAAAACGTAAATCAACTTACAAAAATAGTCAATGGAAACGGGAATTAAAATACCAAAATCGTGATTTAATATTTAATTATCAACATTTTTACTTATTTATCCCCAACCATTTTTTTTAATGTTTGTAATGAAGGGCGTTAGCTCACTTATTAATCTGATCGGGAAATTTTCATTTTAACACCTTTGAAAAACAGGATAAAAAACAACAGATTTATAGATTTTTAAGACATTTTTAAAGAAAAACACCCCTATTTCATAATAAAATAAGGGCATTTACAGCTAGTTTATACAAAAAATCAATAGTGTGTTTTATATTTTAATCTTCAAAGACAAGCTTTCTTTTCTTCTCTCTTTTAGGAATTCCATGGATTTTATCATAGAGATATGCAAAGAGATTAGGCTTTTTATAAATCCTGCTATATCTATATTTCGTGTTAAAGTGTCGAACATGAATTTTATAAGCATCATACCCGATGACAATCAGAAGACACAGACTGATTACATAGAACACTCTGAATTCCAGATAGTAATAAGTCAATCCTGAGAACACTGCTCCCATGATATAGGCAAGCATAATACTCATCAGAAGTTTTGCTCTGCCAATCAGCTCTCCGTTTCTTCTGTATTTTTTCTGCGTAAACATAGACACCAGGATTCCTAAATCGGTGGTTGTTCCCGTAAGGTGGGTCGTTTTCACGGAGAAGTTGGAGATACTTGCCGTAAGACCGTTTTGCAGTCCGGTGGCAAAAAGCATCAATGCTACCAGATATTCTGTTTCCTCTAATGTTTTCTGATAGTAAAACTGCCCGTATATTCCCACAAAAAGGAGACATATAATTTCCAGCGCAATAGGCATAGAATGGGCAAAATATTTACTTTTCTTGTTAAAGTTGATAACGATAAAGTTGGACAGAAAACTTCCGAAGAAGAATAAAAAGATCCATCCTCCTACTACTCCTACCTGCGTCCAGTTTCCTTTACTTATTTCTGCTGCTAAAATAGCGTAGTGTCCCGTTACATTCGATGTAAAAGAGAGAAATATCAATAGGGAAGCAATATTTATAGTACCCGCCGTAAAGGCAGTCAGCGTCCCCAACCTGATATTATCTCCCAGTGTCCTGCTGTTACTATAATTTCTTAACATTTTTTTATTTGTGTTTTATTTAGACCTCTACAAAGATCTCTGCCAATCTTCCTCTTTCCGGAAGTCTTTCTCTTACTTCAACGGTAATTTCTTGGGATTGCAGTTCTTTGCATTTTTTGATGTAAGGAATCAGATCAAACTTACCTTTTCCCTTACTTTTGATAGATGGAGAATAATAAGCCTCTTCAATATTTTCTGCCTTTACATATTGGTTGAATGTTCTCTGGAAACTTCCTGTAAAAATATCACAAGTGATTTTATTAATCAGGTGGGGATATTTATTACTGATAATTCCATAGGCATCACAGAACTCTTCCGGTCTTATTTTATTAAAAACCGATGTTTTGGTTGTGAATAAAAGATCTCTGATAGAATCTCCGCCATCATACCCGGATGTCAGAAGGATATTATATTGGTTCTGATCTTCTGATGCATCTTTCTCCTTAAGTACTTTTTTCAATATATTCAATGACTCAAGAGAGTAATCTGTCGCAATTAAAATTGTTTTAGCCATGTTCTTTATTATTTTGTATTGTGTTTATCTTTTTTGATGATACAAAACTAGAACGACCACATTAGAACATCTTTGGAACGAAATTAAAATGTGATTAAAGAGATTAAAATGAGATTAGAAAATTGTTAAGGAGAGTTCATATAGCAAAAAACAAAATCGTAAAAGGACGAAATTGCTCATAGACATTGTTTGTTTCCGGATTGTTCTTCAGGCTGAATAAGATCAGGCTACTCTCCTTTCTGCGTACTATAGAAATTCGGGAAGCGCATCTGTACTGTAGTTCCCTGGTTTTCGTGTGAACTTACGATCAGTTCCCCGTGATGCATTCTTACGATGTTTCTTGCTAAAGGAAGCCCAATTCCATAGCCTTCATAGTTGTTCGTATTGGAAGCTCTGAAGAATGGGTCGTAGATTTTATTCATCTCTACTTCAGGAATTCCGATACCATTGTCTTTTACAATAATGTAGACATCTGTATTGGTAGCTCCCAAAGAGACTTTTACCTGCTGAAAATTAGAATATTTGCAGCCATTACTGATGATATTGGCTACCGCGAGATGGAGCAGCTGTTCATTTCCCTGTACTTTCAGCTTTTTCGGATTATCGGGAAGCATACTGATATCAAGATAAATATTATTTCTGGAATCTATTCTTCTTAGCGTTTCAATAACATCCCAAAGCAGCTGATCTATTCTTACCTTATCCATTTTCTGGATTTTCCCATCGAATCCGGTTTGGGCAATCATTAAGAGAGCTTTAATCTTTTTATCCAGCTTTTCAGCTTCATCCAGAATGATTCCAAGAGTTTCTTTGTATTCATCGGCTGTTCTGCTGATGGAAAGAGCAACATCAGCTTCTCCCATAATGGAGGTAAGAGGAGTTCTCAATTCGTGGGAAACATTTCCGATCAGGTGATTCTGAGTTTCAAATGAGGTTTCAATACGGTTGAGCATATCGTTGAAAGTATCTACCAACTCGTTCAGCTCTTTGTTATCAGGCTGAGACTCCAGCCTTAAGTGAAGATTTTCAGAACTTATCTCTTTTACTTTTCCTGTAATTTTTAAGATAGGTCTGAATAACGTTTTGGAAAGATAAAAAGAGAAGATCATACTGAAGAACAAAGAAAGAACGATACAGGTAAGCAGTGTTCTTTTTAAAAAGCCCAGATAATAAATGACATAATGATTTTTAGCTGAAGCAATAGCGATATAATCTTTATTATCATATTTAAAGCTTTGTCCTATATAATAGAATTCTTCATCATTATAATTGGACTCTCCTTCTTTGATAATATTTTTAAAGAAATAAGCAGGAATATGAACTTCCTGAGATATTTTTTTGAAATTGGAATCTCTGGGAACGGCAAAAACATAGTCCTTTTCCATTGGAAGTTCCTCATCATTCAGACTGTTGAGAATATAATTTTCCGGAAGGTCGAGATGATCTTTGCTTTTTTCAATCTGAACAATGGTCGCCGTTCTGATTTTTAGGAGCTCATAAAATCTCTGATGGGAAAAATTCACGATAGAAAAGTATACCAAACCACTGAACAGCAAAATGATGGCTGTAAAAACCAACATCAAAAGCACCATCGTTTTGGTCTGATTTGTAATCACTTTATTAAACATCCATTATGTTTTTTTCAACACATATCCCATTCCTATCACTGTATGAATCAACTTATTATCATCCTGGTTATCCATTTTTTTTCTTAAATAGTTGACATATACATCGACCACATTGGTTCCCAGTTCGTAGTTCACTCCCCATACTGCATCCAGAATTTCAGCTCTGGAAATTACTTTTTCCGGATTATTCAGGAAATATAGCAGGAGTTTATATTCTGTAGAAGTAAGCGAAATGTCTTCTCCTGCGCGGGTTACCTTCTTGGTATAATCATTCACCATCAGGTCTGAAAACTGAAAAACATCTTCATTATCAGGTTCAGATTCAATGGCTTCCTGCGGACCGTTGTTGTTGCTTCTCCTTAGCAAAGACTTCACACGTGCTACCAGCTCTATGAATTTAAAAGGCTTTACAAGATAATCATCTCCTCCGCTTTCCAGTCCAAGAACGATATTTTCAGAAGTTCCCAAAGCAGTTAGAAACAAAATCGGAACGCTCTGATTTGTTTTTCTTATCTCTTTACAGACATCCAGACCATTCATTTCCGGAAGCATAATGTCTAAAATTACCAGATCAAAATCGTTAGCCTGCACCAGTTGTACTCCTGTACGGCCGTCAAAAGCTACAGAAATTTCATATCCATTTTCCTGAAGTCCTTTTTTAATAAAAGAAACTACACTGGTTTCGTCTTCGATAAGAATAATTTTTTTCATAAATGAAATAAGGAGTTTCACAAAAATAGGGAAATTTTATTGGGGTGGACAAAAAGAGCAAGCAGAAGGCAAATTCAGTATTCCTTTTTCAATAATAATTTTCAATGAATTGATTCCCTACCTTATTCAAACTCTATATAATAATATTACCTTTGCTTTTAATAGAATGATGAAAAAATAATTCAGGTTAAATTACATAGAGTATGAACGACTTTTTAATAGGTATCGGCAAGAGATTAAAGGATATTAGAAAAAAGAATAATTTAACCATCAATGATCTGGCTTTCAAAGCGAATGTGAGTAACGGTCTTGTTTCCAGAATTGAAAACGGAAGGACGATTCCTTCACTTCCTGTCTTATTGGATCTGATTCAGTCTCTTGAGATTGATGCCAGCTACTTTTTTGAAGGGGTTGAGAAAAAATCCAATGCAAAATTCATCTATGTTCCGAAAGAAAGCCAGCAGGTAATAGAAAAAGAGGTAGAAGCTGAAGGATTCAAGTATATGCATATCTTCAGCAAAAGTCTTCATTCTTTGGGATTTGAAGCGGCACTCCTTACCCTTGAACCCAATTCAAAAAGGGAAAAAGTTATTACCGATGCCTGGGAATTCAAATATATCCTGAAGGGAGAAGTGAAATACGTGATTGATAATGAAGAAATCATTTTAAAAGAAGGTGATTCTCTATATTTCAATGGTAAGTTTCCTCACGTTCCGGTAAGCATCAGCGATGAAAGCTGTGTGATGCTTGTCCTTTATTTTTATACTGCTTAATCGCATTTTTTTTAACGCAAAGTTTTTTATTTGACTTTGTCATTCTGACGAAGGAAGAATCCTATTTACATTCAATAGTATAAAATTCTTCATTGCATTGCATTCAGAATGACAATTCTAGAGTAGAATCAATCTCATTGATTCTTTATGAGTACACGCATCACAAGAACGCTTCATCAGCGACAAAGTCGCAACCTTTGCATCCTTATAAATATACTGTTAGAATCATTAAACTTTGCGTTTAAAATAATAATCATTTTACTCATTCTTCTTCAATTTTTGATTTCCAGACAAAACAAAAGTTTACAAATATGCAATTTTTGATTTTCTACTTTCTCCCAAAATGAACGAAATATGAACCAAAACACCCCTATTTTAGATCAATTTCCCATTGAATAACTATAAAGCAATATTTATAAAAAACGTTGTGTGAACAAACTCTATCTCTGTTTTATTCTATTTTAAAAGATCAATTTCAATGGTTTCCAAAGTAAAATAGTCGTAATAAACAGTGTCTATTTGTTAAACAATACTTAATACAGAATATTTATATATATTAAAATTATTAGCTTGATTTGCATAAAAAATTTAATATATGTAAAAATGAAAGCAAATTTAGAGAAATTACTTACCCTTGTTTTTGTCTGTTTCATTGTCTTTGTTTCAGCACAGAAACAGTTAATTATAGGAACTGTTCTGGACGACAGCCAGCCTCTCCCCGGGGCCACAGTCAAAATAAAAGGCTTATCTAAAAATATAGCGACTGATATTGAAGGAAAATTTACCATCAATGATATCAAAGAAGGTCAGTACACGCTACAAATCAGCTACATCGGATATGAATCTACAGACATCAATGTAGATCTGAAGCCAGAACAAACGGTTGATTTGGGAATCATCAAACTTTCCCAGCCCCGAAAAAACATTGATGAAGTAGTCGTTACCAGAACGCTGAAAAATACGGAAGCAAGAGCGTTGAATCTTCAGAAAAATGCAATCAATATTACCAATGTCATTGCCTCTGACGGAATCGGAAAGCTACCGGACAGAAATGCGGCAGAGACCGTACAGCGTGTACAGGGAGTTTCTATTGAAAGAGACCAGGGCGAAGGAAGATTTGTTTCTCTGAGAGGACTTCCGCCATTCTGGGCTTCTACAACCATCAATGGAAACAGACTTCCTACCGCTGAGGAGGAAACAACATCAAGAGCAACAGCATTCGACTTTTTTCCTACGGAACTGATCTCGTATGTACATGTAAACAAGTCTTTTACCCCAGACATGGAAGCAGACGGAATTGGTGGTGGTGTCAATTTTATCACCAAGACTCCGCCAATGAAAACAGAATTCAAAGCAACTATTGGAAGTGGATATAATGCTAAAGCTGATAAAGGAGTTTACAACCTTGGATTTTTATATGGAGGAAGAACGAAAGATAAAAAATTCGGGTATTTATTCAACTTTGCCCATTTCATCAGAAACTGGTCTACAGATAACTTTGAAGCGAGGAGAAGTGGTGACGAAGGTGTTTTCAGACTGGAACTTCGTGATTATAACGGAGTAAGAAAAACAACAGGGATCAATACGGCTTTTGAATATGTATTGTCTCCAAAAACTACTTTCTATTTAAAAGGAATGTATGGTACATTATCGGATGATGAAACCCACTACAAACATAGAATCCGATTTGATAAATTCAGCAGCGCCAACAATACAGCGAGAGTAGAGCTTCAGAATATCCACAATTTATTAATTACAGAGCTTACTTCTGTCTCTTTGGGAGCCGTTCATAATTTAAATAAAGGAAAAATCGACTGGGACTTATCTTACTACGACAACAAATTCAAGTATGGAAACATTCCTGATAAACAGAACAATTCCTATTATGTCATCAAGTATACCCAATCTGGTGTAGGGATCAATCCAGATTACATTTCCAATCATGGAAATGGTCCCAGAGCCTACTGGAAAGCCGATGGCGGAAAATTAGATTATAAAAATCCGGATGCTCTGTTTAGTTTCTACAGTGATCCGAATTTTAAGATGGATGCTTCCCAGATGAGATTTACAGATCTTGAGTTCTATAAAGTTTTTGTAGAGGAAAAAGACAAAATCGTAGCAGCATTCAACCACGAAATTAATGCATCTGATAAACTGACCTTAAAATATGGTTTTAAATACAGAGATAAAGAACGTAATGCAAAGTTCTCTGATATTTTCTACAACTGGAACAATGGTACTGCCCCACTTCTGTCTGAGTATTCACAATATATCACAACACAGCCCAATGGACCGAAATATTTAAGTGAAATGAATGCTCATATCGGCAATACTTTTGGACCCGTACTTTCTACAACAGGAATGAACCAGTTCTGGTATCAGAATCAAGGGAATCTAAAGATTAATACGGCTGATTCCGAAGCACTGCAGTACAATAAAGCATTAGGAAGAAATTTTGATGTCTTTGAAAAACATGCAGACGCTTACGGGATGGCAACCTATAAACTGAATGATAAGATCATCATTTTAGGAGGAATCAGATTATCAAATACCAATACCAAAGTAAGAGGATACAGCGTAAATGATGATGTACTGACTCCAGTAGAAAACACCAAAAACTATCTGGCTGTTCTTCCGATGATTCACTTGAAATATACATTAAATGATAAAACCAACCTTCGTTTTGCTGCGACTAGAACTTTCTCAAGACCGAACTTTGGAGATCTCACCCCTGGAGGAACTTATATTGAAGCAGACAATGAGTTTAAAGGAGGAAACCCAAATCTTAATCCTACCTATTCTTTGAATTTTGATTTGATGGGAGAATATTATTTCTCCAACGTAGGGATTCTGAGTGGCGGCGTTTTCTATAAATCGATTACAGATCCTATTTTTCAGGATTCTTTTATCGGAAATTATAACGGAATTACGGGTGTACAATTTACAGCACCTAATAATGGAAAAGCAGCATGGCTTGGAGGTATTGAACTTGGAATTAACAAAAGATTCGACTTCCTTCCAGGGTTTTTACAATACTTCGGAGTACAGCTGAATGCCACATTCATGACCTCTGAAATGGAGAAGCCAAGCGGAAGAACGGTAGCACTGCCCTATCAGGCAAAAGAACTATACAACGCACAACTTTTCTTTGAGAAAAAAGGATTCAATGCAAGGCTGGCTTACAACTATAAAGGAAAGTATACTGTAGAATATGCTGAGGAAGATATCAACGATTCTTATTATGGTAAATACAGCAATCTTGATTTCGGAGGGTCTTATCAGTTTACAAAATATCTGACTTTATATGCAGATGTAAACAATATTCTGAACAAACCTCTGATCTATCACTTCGGTAAAAATGAAGACCGCCCTGAACAGGTAGAATATTACGGAGTACGATTCAATCTTGGAGTAAAACTGAACTTCTAAACCATTATCATGGCCAGAACCATCAATAAAAAAACATTAGTAACACTGAAAGCCGCTTTTGCTGCTTTTGGTGTTTACTTCTGCATGTACGGCTTCAGAAAACCTTTTACTGTAGCTTCTTTCGAGGGATTTTCCTATTTCGGAGTAGATTATAAGATTCTGATTATTATTGCGCAGGCAGTAGGCTATTTTATTTCAAAATTCATCGGGATCAAATTTATTTCTGAGCTGAAACCACAAAAAAGACTTACTTATCTGTTTGTTTTTATTGCCATTGCAGAGCTTGCCCTGTTAGGATTTGCAGCGGTTCCTGCTCCTTACAATATTATATTTATGTTTATCAACGGGATTCCGTTGGGAATGATCTGGGGAATTGTTTTCTCTTACATCGAAGGGCGAAAAACCACGGAAATCATCGGTCTGTTTTTATGTTCAAGCTTTGTCGTTTCTTCAGGATTTACAAAATCCGCAGGAAAATTTTTAATGGATACGTTCTCCATTTCCGAGTTCTGGATGCCGTTTTCAGCCGGACTTATTTTTATTATTCCATTGATTCTTTTCGGGCTGCTTCTTGAAAGAATTCCCCAACCTTCAGAAGAAGACATTTTGCTTAAAAACAAAAGACAACCGTTGAACGGCAGGGAAAGAAAAGCACTGATCCAACAGTTTTTTGTTCCCATCATGTGTATTATCTTTTTATATATCAGTTTAACGGTTTTAAGAGATTTCAGAGATAATTTCAACCGTGAGATCTGGGACGGACTGCATTTTACTTTTGACAGTTCCATTTTCACTTTAACGGAAATTCCTATTGCGGTGATGGTCCTTTTGATCTTCAGTTTCATGGTCAAAGTAAAGAACAACAAAAAAGCATTTGCCTACTATCACTATATACTTTTCATAGGAATTCTAACAGTAGGGCTTTCTACTTATCTTTTTCAGCAGGGCTCTTTATCTCCTTTTTTATGGATGACGATTTCCGGCTTCGGAATGTATATCTGTTATATTCCTTTTAACGGAATTTACTTTGACCGGATGATTGCCGCTTTTGAAATCAAAGGAAATGTAGGTTTTCTCATTTATATTGTAGATTCATTCGGGTATCTGGGAAGTGTTCTGATTCTTTTGTATAAAAATTTTGGTTCGGCTCAGACTTCATGGTTAAATTTCTATATCAACTTAAATTACATCATCACCGTTACCGTTTTCATTCTTTCGGTGATTGCTTTTCTGGCTTTCAGAAATAAATCAAAGCCAAAATCAAACTCTAATCAATTCATCAATTTCGATACATCGAAAATTTTATAAATTATAATACAATGACAACAAAATTTGATTTAATCGTTGTAGGAGGTGGAATTTTAGGAACATTCCATGCTTATCATGCGCTGAAGAAAAATCTTAAAGTAGCTTTACTGGAAAGAAATTCTGTTCCTCAGGGAGCCACTGTAAGGAACTTCGGACAGGTAGTACCGTCCGGAATGGATCTGAAATGGCAGAATTTCGGAAGAGAAAGTCTCACCATATACAATGAACTTCATACCCAGGCGGATCTTACCATCAGACAAAACGGATCTGTATATATCGCATCCAATGATGAAGAGCTTCAGCTGATTGAAGAGCTTTATGAAATCAACAGAAACAATGATTATGAATCTATTTTATTATCAAAAAATGACTGCGTTAAAAAATATGACGGGCTCCGTTCGGATTATTGTAAAGGAGGTCTGTTTTTCCCTCAGGAACTTTCAGTAGATTCTGCAGATATGATTGTAAAACTTCACAAGCTGCTTCAGGAAAAAATGGGACTGCAGATTTTCTACAATACAACGGTTCTTGAAACCCATGAAGATGATCAGAAATGTACAGCTGTAACTGCAGACAGAATGGAATTCAATGCATCTAAAATCATCATCTGTGGCGGACATGAGTTTAAGACTTTATATCCTAAAGTATTCAATTACAGTGATCTGGAAGTCAGTAAACTTCAGATGCTTCAGACCAAACCGCAGGGGATTTATTCGCTTCAGGGAAATATTCTTACCGGGCTTTCTGTCAGAAGATATGAATCATTCAGCGAATGTCCTTCTTTCCAGAAAATCAAGGCTTTAGAAGACCCGATTTCTTTTGAAAAGAAATACGGAGTTCATATTTTATTCAAACAGGCTCTTGACGGTTCTGTCATCATTGGAGATTCTCATGAGTATGCCGATGCTAAAAATGCGGATGATCTTGGATATGATCTTAATATGGAGATTGATGAATTCATGATTCTTGAGGCTAAAAAAATCATTGATCTTCCCACGTATGATATTCAGAGAAGATGGTTCGGAATTTATTCTCAGTGCAAAACCAAAGATATTTTTGAACACAGCCCATCTGCCAATATTCATATTGTAACGGGTATCGGAGGGAAAGGAATGACAGGAAGCGGTGGCTTCTCAAAATTTAATATTGAAAAAATTTACGCTTAAAATTTAAATGAAAAATATAGAATTACTGGTTCTGGATATGGCCGGAACAACAATTGATGAGGATAATGTAGTGTACAAAACACTTACCAATGCCGTGAATGATTACGGCTATGTGGTAAGTCTGGAAAAGGTATTATCCAGCTGTGCCGGAATGGAAAAACTGGAAGCTATTACAAGCCTTTTAAAGGAAATTAATGGCAATGAAGAGGACGCTCCCGAAATCTTTGAGAATTTCTCTGATCAGCTCAAAGAGTCTTACAAAAATCTTGAAGTAAAACCCATCACCGGAACGGAAGATTTCCTTCTCAGTATGAAGTCTCAAAACAAAAAGATCGTTTTGAATACAGGATATACATCTGAAATCGCTCATCAGCTTTTGAATAAACTCAACTGGAAAGAAAGTATTCATTTTGATGCTTTAATTACTGCGGATGATGTTTCGGAAAGCCGTCCAAGCCCTGAAATGATTCATCTTGCGATGAAGAAATTCAATATCACTGAAGCACATAAGGTTTTAAAAGCAGGAGATTCTGTTATTGATATTGAAGAGGGTAAAAATGCAGGCTGCGGACTTACGGTAGCCGTTCTTTCCGGAGCTCAGACCCGATCAGAACTTAAAAAAGCATCCCCTGATTATATTCTAAATACAATTTCTGAGGCTGAAGATCTTCTTTAAACACATCTTTTTTCAAACTATTTTTTAGTACTTCTTTACACAAATGTTTTCAAGGCAAATCATTGGAAACGTTTGTGTTTTTTACCACCCCGTCAAATTATAAATTTGACACCCCTCCGGAGGAGGGGAATATAGTACGTACAATTGAAGATTTTCGGACGCTGTTGTGAACTTTATATTCTCAAAGTTTGTTACTTAAAATAAACGGGATTTATTCTCTTTTGTGACTTTTGTGGTTAAACATTTCATTCTTTTTCTGGAACTTTTTAATTATCAATAAATTAATTTTCAGTTCACGCATGTTTACAAATAGTAAACTAATTTTACAATAGTTCAAAATAAATTACTATTTGTAAACTTTTCTATTTTCAAAAACTCTTTTCCCTATGAAAACAAAACTATTCTCAATGGCTGTTGTAATGAGCTGTTTCCTTGGAGCTCAGACCAAAAAAGTACTTTTTATCGGTATTGACGGTTGCCGTGCAGACGTAATGATGTCTACTCCTACTCCCAACATTCAAAATCTTATCAGTCAGTCGATCTATTCTGTCGACGGGCTTTGTGCTGCCACTACCTGGAGCGGAAACGGATGGAGTACGATG
This sequence comes from Chryseobacterium sp. D764, assembly GCF_019317325.1. Lineage (NCBI taxonomy): Bacteria > Pseudomonadati > Bacteroidota > Flavobacteriia > Flavobacteriales > Weeksellaceae > Chryseobacterium > Chryseobacterium sp. D764. The sequence goes on from NZ_CP079219.1 coordinate 3,186,279, forward strand.
CTTACCGGTGTATGGCACACCAAGCATAATGTTCAGGACAATAATTTTACAAGCCCGAACTACGTCAATTATCCTGACTTTTTAACAAGAGCTGAAACTTACAATCCTGGTCTGAGAACTATTTCTCTTGCTCATTGGGCACCCATCAACGATAAAATTATCCAAAACGCTGATGTAAAAACCAATCTGGCAACAGATCTTGCAGTGAAAAATGCTGCTGTAACTGCTTTGCAGAATGATAATCCTGATATTCTCTTTGTAGATTTTGACGATGTAGACCACGCAGGACATTCTTACGGGTTCTCTTCCACCGTTCCTCAATATGTATCTTCTATTAAAACAACAGATACTTACATTGGAGAGATTGTTGCAGCGATGAAAAATAGACACTCTTATAACAATGAAGACTGGCTCGTAGTTCTTACTACAGATCATGGTGCGGTAGACAGCTCTCATGGTGGTGGAAATCTTTCTGAAAGAAATATTTTTACAGTATATTCTAATCCGGGATTTACTCCTCAGCAGATCAGCAAAACCGTTCTGGAATCCAATAAAACATTTAATCAGTTGAATTTTCCAGCGGGAACTTATGCAAAACCATCTAACCAGACACTTTTTAATTTTGGTGCCAATCAGGATTTTACCATTGAATTTTGGGTAAAACCTAATGCAGCCTATTCCAGTGATCCGGTAATGATCAGTAATAAAAACTGGGCTAATGGGAAAAATAAAGGATTTGTTTTCTCAGGATATTCCGGGCAGACATTCAAGATGAATATTGGTGATGGTACCAGCAGAATAGATCTTGTTGGCGGAAAAGTGGAAACCAATAAATGGAAGCATATTGCTGCCAGCTTTGACAGAGACGGCCTTGTAACGCTGTATGAAGATGGTGTTCCGGTAACTTTTGCTAAAATGAATACGATCGGAAATATTGATTCCGGGCTTCCTTTAACTTTAAATCAGGATGGAACAAATACTTATGGAATCAATCTGGCGGCTTCTTATAAAGATGTAAGAATCTGGAAATCGGCTCTTCCTAATGATGTGATTGTGAATTGGGCTAATCAGGATATTACGGCTTCACACCCTTATTATTCTCAATTATTAGCCAACTGGAAATGTAATGGAACTTCAGGAAATACATTGACGGATTCAAGCCCAAATGCTAATAATATGGCAGTAACAGGTTCTCCTACTTATAACACCGGTACTGTTAACAATTTTAAAGTGTATGATTATACTTCAACGACAAGAGAAACAGATCATTTCCCTACTGTATTGAACTGGCTTTGTATTCCGGTTCAGTCTTCATGGGGAATTGACGGCGTGAACAGAATTCCGGCATGTTCCAAAGAAGTATTGGCATCAAAAGAGACGAAGGTCATCGCTGATGATTTTAAAATATATCCCAATCCTGTTTCAACATTCATTGGAATCCAGTACAAGTCTGAGGATAAGGAAATTAAAGTAGAAATCATCGACAGTAAAGGAGCGATTGTTTCAACATCACATTTACAGTCTTCAAGAGAATATTACGATGAAAAAATAAATATCGGAAATCTTCCGGCAGGAATGTATTTTATTAAAATCAACGGAAGTAAAAAACCACTGACCCAGACTTTCATCAAGAAATAAAACAGTAAAGCAATTAGATTTAAATTTTGATATTAGAACAAGGATATTCCTATCCGAGTTCTAATATTTTTTTTGTTATATCTTCAAATCCAGCTCCATCTGCACATCTACACGGTCATATCCTGCAGCTACAATAGGTACATGTTTAAACCCAAGCTTTTCATAAAGTTTTATTGCAGGAACCAGCACAGAGTTTGTTTCCAGAACTACTTTTTCAGCATTCAGGCCTCTTGCCAGATCTACTAATGTGGCTCCCAGTAAATATCCTATTTTTTTACCCTGAGCTTTAGGACTTACCGCCATTTTTGACAGCTCAAAAGTAAGAGGTTCCTCTTTCGCTTTCACCAATGCACAAGTTCCTACAGCTTCATTATTTAACAGGGCAAAAACAATATGCCCTCCTTTATTTAAAATATGTTCTTCCGGATTATCCAACAGCTTATAATCACTGGCTTCCATCACAAAGAATGTTTTGATCCACTCTTCATTTAAAGCTTTGAAAGCTCCTTTATACTGAGGTTCATAGGCTACAATTTTTACTTCATTATTATTATCATTCATCGCTATAAGGTTTATTAAATTCTGTTTTTTATCATTTTTCCGAGCTTTTCAAGATCACTTTCCACTCTGTCTGTCCATTCTAATGCATAATTCAGACGCATACAGTTTTGGTACTGATTATATTGTGAAAACATTCTTCCCGGGGCGAAATTTACTTTCTGACTGACAGCCGCATCATAAAGATCTTCTGTACAGATTCTCTTATCAAGTTCCAGCCACAGCATAAAACCTCCTTTTGGTTCGGAGATTTTGGTATTGTCCGGAAAATATTCAATCACTGATTTCTGAATTTGAAGATAATTGGCGTAGAGTTTCTTCCTGAACATTCTCAGATGATGGTCGTACCGTCCGTGGGCAAGAAAATCTGAGATTACATCTGAAAATAATGACGGACTGGAAACCGTCTGAACGAGTTTCTGACGGATAATTTTATCTTTAAACTTCCCGGGAGCCACCCATCCCGTCCTAAAACCAGGAGCTAATGTTTTGGAAACAGATCCCACCCACATCACAATTCCTGCTTCATCATAAAATTTACAGGGTTTGGGTCTTCCTGCACCAAAATAGATGTTTCCGTAGACATCATCTTCAATCAGCGGAACATTCTGCTCGGTAAGCATTTTTACCAGTTCTTTTTTATTCTCATCAGGCATCTGGAATCCTAGCGGATTGTTATAGTTTACCACAAAACAACACGCAGACAGCTTTGGAAGCACTTTTTTTAAAGCATCCAGATCTACCCCTGTAATAGGATGAGTAGGAATTTCTACGGCCTTCAACCCTAATAAATGAATGGCCTGAAGAATTCCAAAATAGACCGGGCTTTCCACCGCTACGCAATCTCCCGGCTTAGTAACTGCCATCAGACAATTATATACTCCATTCATTGCTCCGGATGTAATTACCAGGTCATCTTCTGTGATTTTCCCTTCCATTACCATCGCCCATTTTGCTATTTCACGCCGAAGCTGTTCACTTCCCTGTACCGATTCATAATTGACTCCGCTGTCACTTTTCCTCTTCACCACATCAATCATGCATTTTTTCATCTTGGCTACCGGAAGAAGGCTTTTCCCGGGAATTCCCAGAGCAAACTGCGTTACATCAGTACCGGCAATCGTCCCGAATACTTTATCAAAGAGATCCTCAGGCGTATTTTTTCCTTCCGAATGCTTCATTTGAGCTACAGACGGCAGGGCAAGTTTCCGCTGGGAAGTCTGGCTTACATAATATCCGTATTTAGGACGTGATTCTACCAGAGACCTGCTTTCAAGCTCCATATAAGCCTGTTTTATGGTATTCAGACTTACGTTATATAACTTCTGGGCACTTCTCAGCGAAGGCAGCCTGTCTCCAAACTGCAGGGTTTCACTTTTGATCTGCTCTGTGACAGAGTTTGCTATTTTAAGGTACAGAACATCTTTGGGCATTGCATTACGGTTTTAAGTAAATGTACAATTTTATCATGGCTTTATTCAAGATTCAGCCAGCTGACCATTCTTCTTATACTGCTATTCAATTGTTCTGAATCCCTGAAATTAGGGGTACTATTATTTTTAAAATATCTTTCAGCACGGGAAAAGAAATTTCTCTTTTCGGATTCTGTTATTCTGTTTTTATCATAGATTATGAAAGATATTTCATCCTTTTCATTCACAATAAGACTGGCAAATGCAACGGTCTCATTTTTCTTTTTCGCCAACATAAAAGGAAGTCCGAAATTCGGGTCTACTTTCTTTACTTCTTTCATTTGCAGGAAAATCTTTTTCAGTTCAGGCATGTCCGAAATATATGCTTCGGCATACTGAATCTGCTCCTGAGGTTGAACCATCATTTCCATAAGTACTCTTCTTATTTAACAAAATTATGGAGTCTTTAAGTTTGGATACAGATACAGAACTATACAATATTCTGGGTACAGATTTATACTCGCAGGAATTTGTGATAACGAAAGAAAAACAGTTCCACAAACAGCATAGAAAATTGATATTATAAGGAACTTCATTTGTAGCAGTTTGTATTCTTAAAACAAATTATGCAATCTCTATTCATTCTCTGAAATATTGTGATACCAAATGGTTGCTTATCGTTGAGTTGCACAGAATTGCAAATATTTTTATCAATCATTTATTCGCATTATCTATATTTGCAAAAAATTTTAGACAACATGAGCTTCTTTGGAAGTAATATTAAGAAAATACGACAGGTTAAAGGATTAAGCCAAAAGGCCTTTGCAGACTTGTTTGATTTAAACAGAGGGGTAATAAGTTCTTATGAGGAAGGACGTGCAGAACCAAAAATAGAAACAATACTGAAAGTTGCCAATCATTTTAATCTTAATCTTGATAAATTTCTGACAGAAACCCTGCAGTCAAACCAATTGGGAAGTATTTCAAGCACTGATCAGCTCATGCTTTTCCCGGAATTGACTCATCAGAATGATAAGGAAACGCAAGTAACAACGGAAAATAAGAGTCTCAACACATCAATACTGCAAAAAATATTAGCATCCGTTGATTTGATCTATGAATTTACTATAGAAAAGCATCTATTACCACAATATCAATACGGAGATGTTATATTTCTGAATAAAGCTGATCTGACAACAGACTCTATTGATAATCTATTAGTTCACATCAATGGAAATCTTCAACATTCAACTGATAATCAAGTAACAAACAAAAAAAATAAGGAATACTATAAGGTTGTAGGATATGTTTCTACTACTGAAAAGAATATTTTTGACAGCATCTTTGAAAGACTGGAAAGGCTGGAAAATAAAGGATAGCCCGTCAATCAGACAAGAAATAAAAAATCCCTATGCATTTGATTGTATAGGGATTTTTATGAGCTATCATATTTTATTTAAAATCGTTTTCTTCAATACCCTTATTATAATACAATTCCACGAGGTTGGCTTCCTGATTTCCACTTTCAGAAACAAAAGTAGATTGAGTGGCATTCCAAAGATCACCGAACTTCTTGTAATCACTTTTTAAAACCTTTGAAAACGTATTCTTTTCTCCATTTTCAACAGTTTCTTCTTTGCTTAGAAAGAATGATTTCACATCATAATATAGATAAGTCACCTTTCCTGTTACATAGGTCGCTTTTATTTTATAATATATCTTATCAGGATTCTCATCAATAAGTTCAATTTTGTACAGTTTAGGATCTATGTAGGCTAATTCATTGATGATATATTTCCTGTCAGCTTTATCTTTGAATTCATCAGGATCAACCAGTTTTCTCTCACCATTAACCAACTCATATCCTGTTTTCCCATCAAACCAGGATCTGTATACGATCCTTCCCTGATATTCAATCTCAAAACTTCCTTTGTTAGGCACCATTTCTTTTGTGATCCAGTTTACCTTACGGCCGTCCATTACCGTTTCTGATTTGGAATAAAGTGTTTTTATGCTGCTTAAAAGCTTTTTCCCTCCTTCTGCCTGAATGGCTTTTTCAATAATTTCCCGGGCTTTTTTCTCGTTGGTTGTCTGTGAGAATAATTGATGAGAAGCAGTTATCATCGTAACTGCTAAAACGGTATTCAATAATTTCATGGTTGTTTTATTTCTGAAACAAATGTACCAAAAGCAGCCTCAATTTTTTAATTATATAAAATTATTTGTAATCGAAACCGATCTTCATCTTACCAGACATAAAAAACCCCTCCGTAATCAGATTACAGAGGGACTTGTACCCCAGACGGGACTTGAACCCGTACGTCCTTGCGGACACAGGATTTTAAGTCCTGCGTGTCTACCAGTTCCACCACCAGGGCATGGTGTGGGCAAAAAAAAAGATTCGAACTAGCGTTCCAACCTTTTGAATGACTCTGAAGAGTCTTTTCGCATAGTGCGGATGAAGGGACTCGAACCCCCACGCCTCACGGCACCAGATCCTAAGTCTGGCGTGGCTACCAATTACACCACATCCGCTGATTTGCCAATCTGTTTTTACAGATTTCAGCTATATTTCTTACAAATATAAGATTTTTATTTAAAGAACGCTCTCTATTAAAACAAAAAACCCTCCGTAAGATATTACAGAGGGTCTTGTACCCCAGACGGGACTTGAACCCGTACGTCCTTGCGGACACAGGATTTTAAGTCCTGCGTGTCTACCAGTTCCACCACCAGGGCATGGTGTGGAGCGAAAAACGGGATTCGAACCCGCGACCCCAACCTTGGCAAGGTTGTGCTCTACCAGCTGAGCTATTTTCGCATAGTGCGGATGAAGGGACTCGAACCCCCACGCCTCACGGCACCAGATCCTAAGTCTGGCGTGGCTACCAATTACACCACATCCGCTGGTTTTTTTATATTGTAAGTTTTAAAGAGCTTGCTTCGTTTTTGTGAGTGCAAATATAGGGCAATTTCCTTTACCACCAAACTTTTCAAGAAAAAAAATTAAAATTTCTACATTTTTTTTTCACGGCACCTTTTATTACATTTCATTTTCTTACTTTTACATCGTTAATATTTACGATATGGAATTACAAGGAACGGTAAAGAAACTTTTTGATGCTCAAACATTTGCGAGCGGGTTTCAAAAAAGAGAAATGGTTATTTTAACTCAAGAACAGTATCCACAGCCTATAAACATAGAATTTTTATCTGATAAAATCAGTTTATTAGATAACCTTAAAGAAGGAGAAAACGTAAAGGTAGGAATCAACATCAGAGGTAGAGAATGGGTTTCTCCTCAAGGTGAAACTAAATACTTCAACTCTATTACAGGGTGGAGAGTAGAGAAAGTTTCTGAAAATGCTTCAGAACCTACTCAGGCAATGTCTCAGCAATCTGCAACTCCAGTTTCAAACGAAAATCCGTTTGCGGGAGACGATGATGATGATTTACCTTTTTAATTAAAGAAAATAAGATCAAATATAAATCCTGCTTTTTGAAGTGGGATTTTTTTTCTAAGCATGGTTCGATTAGACGAAAACGAGATTTCATTTCCTGACCCTGAGCTGTATGACGGTCATGAAGGAGTGGTTGCTTTTGGAGGCGACTTGTCTGTAGAGCGTATCTGGTTTGCTTATCAACTTGGTATCTTCCCCTGGTACAATCCCGGAGAAGAAATTCTATGGTGGTGTCCGGATCCAAGGTTTGTACTTGACCCGGCAGAATTGAAAGTTTCAAAATCAATGAGAAAGATATTAAACAGAAACGTTTTTACTTTTTCAGAGAACAAAAATTTCAGGGAAGTAATCAGGAATTGTCAAAAGACAACCCGAAAAGGGCAGTCCGGGACATGGCTTTCTGATGAATTGATGCATTCTTTTATCCAGCTTCATGAATATGGTCTTGCTAAAAGTATTGAAGTGTGGCAGGATGAAGAGCTTGTGGGTGGCTTTTACGGATTGCAGATTGGCAGTGTTTTTTGTGGAGAAAGCATGTTTGCTAAAGTAAGCAATGCTTCCAAAGCAGGATTTATTCATTTTGTAGAGAGTAACAGAAACAATATTGAATTAATTGATTGTCAATCCCATACAGAGCATCTTGAAAGCCTGGGTGCTAAAATGATTCCTAAAAAAGAATTTCTAAAAATCTTACACGAAAATAATGAACGCGGATAAAGAAAAATGGGTTCTTCTGGTTATCCTGAGTATTATCTGGGGATCTTCCTTTATTTTGATCAAAAAATCTCTCGAGCATTTTAATCCTTATCAGGTAGGATCTTTAAGGGTTCTTATTGCGGGGATTATTTTACTTCCGATTGCGATTTCCAATTACAAGCTCTTCCCAAAAAAGCATTTAAAATGGTTAATTCTGGCTGCTTTTACAGGGAATTTTATTCCTATGTTTTTATTTCCAATAGCAGAAACCGAAGTGAGCAGCAGTATTGCGGGAATCATCAACTCTATGATGCCTATTTTCGTCATTATTGTAGGGGCTTTGGTCTGGAAATTCGAAACAACAAAAAAGCAGATTATAGGGACTTTAATAAGTTTTACCGGGGTTTGCATCCTTGCATTTGGAGGGGGTGACAGCGGAGAATTGAAAATGATTCCAATCCTATTGTTATTATTGGCTACTTTATGTTACGCCATAAGTACAACAACCGTCAAATCAAAGCTTATGGAGGTTTCTTCCACTGTTTTATCAGCTTTTGTATTCTCATTTGTCTTACTATTTCCATCCATTATAGCACTGACCTCCACCGGATTCTTTTCCGAATTCAGTTTTTCGAAAGATAATCTCCTGGGACTTATGTTTGTCGGTCTCTTATCTATCTTCGGAACGGGTCTTGCGATGACAATGAATTATCGTTTGCTGAAAGTTTCTTCTCCCCTTTTTGCTTCCACGGTTACTTTAATAATGCCAATTGTGGCTATTATCTGGGGAATTTTAGATGGTGAAAAACTGACTTATTTACAATTTATAGGGGCCGGAATCATCATTGGAGGGCTTATATTTTTAAGAACAAATCAAAAAAGATAAATCATATTATAAATTAAATTATATTTGACCGATTTAACTTATAACTATGAAAAAACTTCTACTTTGTGGCTCAATAGCCTTATTAACACTTTCGTGTTCTTCTGACGATGACACTCCTTTTGACAACAGTGATCCCTCCAATCAAAGTGTAATTCTTCCTACAAAAATGATCAAGGATGGTATTGTAATGAAAATCAATTACAACGGTACTAAAATCATCAGTATGATTAACAACATTAATCATGGGCAAAGAATTGAATTCACTTATACCGATGAGTATGTTACCGGAATCAAAAATTACGAAAACAATGTTCTTGAAAGCACGGTTGAATATGGATATAATAACGGTCGTATGTCTTCAGCAGTTACTAAAGAATATTCTACTACAGGCACAGTACAGAACACGGTTGCATTTACTTATGTTTATACAAGCAATACAGAAATCAATGTAAAAAGACAAACAAATTCCGGGGCTGCAGGCTCTTCTACAATCAACAGTGTATTTACCTACAACGATGGAAATATGGTAAGCAATGTAGGTTCGGGCACCGGAACAGTAAATGGAAACACTGTTAATTACACAGAAACAGAGACCTACACTTACACGGATAAAAACTATCCTTTTAAAAACGTAAAGGGTTTTGATAAAATCATATTCAATGGAAATGAAAGCAGCGATGGCGTAAGCATGTTGTTTTCAAATATAAAGAACAGCCTAAGCACCTATAAGGGGCAGTTTACCAATACTACAGCCGGCGGAGGAACCGGAACCGGAACAACTTCTCATAAATATACCGCTACATTTAATACCGCAGGTTATCCGTCTGTAGAAGACAGACAGTCTCTTGACAGTAATGGAAACCCTCTCACAAGTGCTCCTGATAAATTCATCTACGAATATAACTATCAATAAAAAAAACCTGCATAAATGCAGGTTTTTCTATTATTTTTTAGATTAATCTAGTTCTTTTTCCTCACTTTAGTAGCTTTAACCTTTTTCACTTCATCTTTAATGAAAGGATATTTTTTCTGCATATCCTTAGCTAAAGACGGATCAAGCTCTAATGCTTTCTGAAGTGATTCTGTTCCTTTATCCTGATCTTTCAAGTTGAAAAAACAATTACTCAACTGATAAAACAGCTCAGCTCTGTGATGTTTTTTTATGGCACTATTCAACACCGTTACCGCATCTTCGTACTCTCCTACCAACATTAAAACTTCTGAATAGGCATACCAGTTGTAGAACCTTGTAGGCTCTGCATCCACCAGCTTTTTAAGACATGAAAGGCTTTCTTCAAACTTCCCTGAGTCAATGAAAAGAAACGCTAATCTTTTTTGGTAATCAAGATTGTTTTCATTCAGCTGGGTAGCTTCTTTAGCATAGTGCAATGCTTCAGACATTCCGCCCATTTCTTCGTAAAGATAAGACTGTTCCATCATTGCAAGATAAAACTGAGGGTCTTCTCTCAATGATTTCTGGAATGCATTTAAAGCTAAAATAGGTTGTTTTAATGCCTTATTGCACAATCCGATTTTATAAAAAGTAAATGCTTTTGTGTATTCCAGCTCCAGCATTTCTTCATAAGTATCGATGGCTTTCTGGTATTGTCCCATAGCTTCATAACAGGCTGATTTGTTAGCATATACTCCTACAGAGCTTGAATTGATTGCCAACAAATAATCGTAGCCTCTTATGGCTTCATCATAATTTTTTCTGTTGAAATAGAATTGTCCGTATTCAAACCAGGCGGTTTCAGAATAAGGGAATTCATCTAAATATTCATTAAGAAAGGCTATAGCCTCCTCGCTCTTATTCAGGTCACTGAAGCACACCATACAGTTTTCCAGCGAATATTCGTCCGTTGGATCTTCTTTCAGTGCTTTTCTGTAATGTTTAAGGGCGTTAAAAGGATCTCCGAGATTCACATATTCATCCGCAATAAAGTTGTGGAGAAAGTTTTCTTCTTCCTCTAATGTCAAAGCTTTTTTACAAATTTCAATGGATTTTCTGGGATTTCCTAAGCTCGAATAATATTTGGCGTAACAAACCAAAAAGTCTGTGTTCTCCATAGAAGCACCTTTCAGCTCGTTGATAAGTTCTTTCGCCATATTATACTCTTCCCACTCCAAAAGGATCTCAAGCCTTTTGATCTTGATATCCAATGAATTGGGATGAAGCTTCAGTCCATAATTAACCGCCATATCAGCGTAATTAAAATCACCAAGCTCCAAATAATAAACAATAATGTCTTCCAACTCTTCTGTATCAAAGTAGAATTCGTCATTGTTTTCCATCATTTCCTCGAACTTTTTTACAAGTTCATTTCCAAAATACTCTTCCAATAGTGTCCTCTTTGTCGGCCTGATGTCTGAATTTGCTTACAAACCTCGGCAAACGGTTAGTTAATAATACATCTGAAACTGATATTCAAATATTTATGCAAAGTTGCAACTTTTTTTTGAATTTTCCATTTCATAAATTTCTATTATAAAAATAGTAAAAAAAGAAAACCGATAAAAGGATTGTGGATAAAAAAATGGAAATTGGGGTTAAATTCTTATGACCAGGCGTTTTCCGCTTTGTATCTCAGCATTCCACACGGCTTCGATATTTTTAATATCAACCTCTTCTGTTTCCATTTTAATTTTTCCTTCAACAGCTGCCTGGTACATTTCCGGAATAATTTCTGAAAACAGAAGTGCAGATTCTTCTTTTGTCCAGCTGCCCAATCCCGATCCTGAAATCTGAATATCAGTTCCTCTGAGAATCTGTGAAGAAAGCTGAACGGTATCTCCGCTCATTCCTCCTATTGTTACCAGTTTTGTTTTATGGGAAAAAGTTCCGTCTCCCTTAAAGGCGGACAATATCATTTCTACGGAATGGCCCCAGATATAATCCAAAATAATATCTATAGGTGTTTCCTGATGAACTTCTTTTATTTTTTGTTTAAAATCATGATCGTCCAGTTTGAGTGAAATTACCTCATCAGCGCCCAACTCAAGTAAAGACTCCAGAGATTTTTCATTTCTACCGGTAACGATAACTCTACCAGCTCCATATATTTTGGCGATCTGAACAGCAATTCTGCCTGTAATTCCTGTTGCTCCATTAATCAGGACCGTATTTCCCGGTTGCAACCCTGCCTTGAATTTCAAAGCCATCGCTGATCCCATAACAGCATTGGGTAGTGCTGCTGCTAACGAAAAATCCAGTTCTTCAGGAATCGGAATGATCATTTTTTTATCTGCTGCGGCTTTTTCGGATACGGTTCCTTTCTTGCTGAAAAAATAGACTTTATTTCCGTTTTCAAGATATCCTGCCCCATCTGTTCCAATAATTGTTGGCTGATGCTCCTGATTTTCTGTTGAATAGTGATTCCCTCCCGCTCTGGCTTTGTCAAGGTTTTTAATGGAGGCTGCTTTTACTGAAACCAAAATTTCATTTTCCTGTACTTCAGGCTCCGGGAAATCTGCATATTGAGGGATACTTCCTTTTTCAAATACTACTGCTGCTTTCATTCTTTAATTTTTATACAAAATTATGAGGGATAGGGATGGGAAAGCGATAACATTTGTTATCAGTTTGGGGAAATGAAGCTGGAAGAGGGAGGCTGGAGGTTTATAATCCTGATAATAGAGTTAAAAACGCGGAGATCGCTATGTAAATATGATATTATGATTATTATTTGTTCGCAAGGGCACTTCGTTTAGCAAACAACAATCACTGCTGAGTAAAATGCCTTTGCGATCGTATTCAACAATACATATTAATCTTTGTGAACGTTGCGTTTAAGATGAGTCATAATTTATGCAGTTTCTTTTTAAGCTTCTGGCTTCCATCTTCCAGCCTATTCCAGCCTCTCCTTTAATATTTTGCTTTTAATCCTACTGAGATGCACCGTTGTAATGCCTAAATAGGAGGCTATATAATGCTGGGGAACTCTTTTGATAATCTCGGGTTTTTGCTTAACCAGATTCAGATATCGTTGCTGCGGAGTGTCTTTAATGAATGAAAAGAAATGTTTCATATAATCGAATACCCTTTCAAAAAGAGCATCCATAAACAGGTTTCTGAGCTCTGGATTTTCATAGACTTCTTCCAGGAAAGCCTCTACATCAGGTTTGTTGATTTTATATAAAATACAGGGCTCTATGGTCTCAAATGACACCATACTTGGTAAGCCTTTTTTGAAGCTTTCAAGGGAAGAAAACATTGTATTTTCAAGAAAAAACTGGAATGTTACGTCTTTTCCGTCATTATTATACCATGCTCTCACCATTCCTTTTTCAATATAATAGGCATTGTAGGAAACCTCATCTTCTTTTAAAAGTAAGGTTTTGGCGGGAACTTCCATACGTTCGAAGCTGCCCAGGAATTTTCTCCATTTTTCTTTAGGGAAGGGAAACCTTTTTTTGATATGCTCAAACATGCCTGATATAAAAGAACGGACAATGTGCCCGTTCTTTTTCTATTTTTTTAGATTAAACTCTTAATTTTAGCAATGATATCATCACCCAACTGATCAGCTTCTTCCTGAGAATGAGCTTCAGTATAAATTCTGATAATCGGCTCTGTGTTGGATTTTCTAAGATGAACCCAGTTGTTTTCAAAATCTATTTTAACACCATCTACAGTAGAAACGTCTTCATTCTGATATTCCTGCTCCATTTTGCTTAAAATAGCATCTACATCAATCTCCGGAGTCAGTTCTATTTTCTTTTTACCCATGAAATAGCTTGGATATCCTGCTCTAAGTTCAGAAACAGTCTTATTTTCTTTAGCTAAATGCGTTAAGAATAGTGCAACTCCTACTAAAGAGTCTCTTCCGTAATGTAAATCAGGATAGATAATTCCTCCGTTTCCTTCTCCTCCGATGACAGCATTTTTCTCTTTCATCAAAGTCACTACGTTCACTTCTCCCACAGCACTGGCAAAGTATTCTGAATCATGCGAACGCGCTACATCTCTCAAAGCACGGCTGGAAGAAAGATTGGAAATAGCTGCTCCTTTTTTGTGTTTCAACAGATAATCTGCAACAGCAACCAATGTATACTCTTCACCAAACATTTCTCCCTTTTCATCAATCAGGGCTAATCTGTCTACATCCGGATCTACTACAACTCCTACGTCTGCATTTTCTCTTTTCATCAATTCACAGATGTCTCCCAAATGTTCTTTCAAAGGCTCAGGATTGTGTGGGAAATGTCCTGTAGGCTCACAGTATAATTTGATGGTTTCGCAACCTAGTTTATCCAAAAGCATAGGAATGGCAATACCTCCTGTAGAGTTTACGGCATCCAGGGCTACTTTAAAGTTTTTAGCTTTGATTGCTTCTACATCTACCATTGGTAAATCCAGGATCTGCTGGATATGGATATCAAAAGCATCATCTCTTGTTTCATATTTTCCAAGATCATCCACTTCTGCATAGTTGAAGTCTTCACTCTCTGCTAAAGCAAGTACTTCAGCCCCGTTTTCTCCAGTGATGAATTCTCCTTTTTCGTTCAATAATTTAAGGGCATTCCACTGTTTTGGGTTGTGGGAAGCGGTAAGGATGATTCCTCCGTCTGCATTCAGCTCAGGAACCATTATTTCAACTGTTGGTGTTGTAGAAAGGCCAAGATCTACTACATTAATCCCCAATCCCTGCAATGTAGCAGTAACCAAAGAAGAAACCATCTGACCAGAAATTCTGGCATCTCTTCCGATGATAAGGGTAAGATCTTTTTTGTTTTTATTATTCTGAAGCCAGGTTCCGAATGCGGAAGCGAACTTTACTACATCCAGCGGTGTTAAGTTATCATTTACTTTACCGCCAATGGTTCCGCGAATTCCGGAAATAGATTTTATTAATGACATGATGTTTTTACTTTTATTTTGTTCTTTCTAAATTTTCCAACGCAAAGATACTTAAAAGACCTTTCAACTTATAAAACGGGAATCTTTTTTTGGATTTTATCATAGGTATTTTTCACAACTTTCGGTGGTGCAAAACGATACCCTATATATAACAGTCCATAGAGGTTATTATTTTCTACGGTCTGATTATTTTTCTGATCATAGGCATAGGTCTTAAAATTCATTTTACCTCCGAATAAAAACCGGTCTGTATTATACCCGATGTGAAGCCCGCCCTGCATTCTTATGGTGGCATACTGGGCATTTTCTTTGGTTCCTCCATTCTGAAAATCACGGTAGCTGGAGAACTTCCCTCCGACCCCAATAGCCAGATAAGGTGAGATATTAACATTCTTACCAATGACCCAATTATAGAAATATCCTATATTTCCGCCGATATTATATTGGGTCTCTTTGCTTTTTATACCATCAATTTTATTTCTGAAAATAGTAAGGTCATAGTCTACAAAAGGAACCCAGCTTCCGCTGCTTTTATACTGCCATTCTCCCTGTGTATAGATACTTCTTGCTGAAAAATTTTTATTGAGAATATAGGAGGTGGATCCACCAAAGGTTTGAACCCTTAAATCCGGAAACTGAATGTATGGATCTCTTCCTTCCTGCCATTCGGGGGACAGGTCTTTCATATTTTCAACATAGAACCCGCTTACATTTTTATAATAAATATTCTGGATAAATCTTCCGGGGAATAATCTGAAACTCAAATCGGTATAAGAGCTCTTTCCTTTCATTTCATCATCATTATTACCCTCTAAAAATCTGGGTGCAAATGATACGGTCGCACTTATAATTCTATAATCGACTGAAAATGATGTTTTCGTTTTATTGTTGATTGACAGGTCCATTTCGAACGCATTCTTGCCTTCTCCTGTTGAAAAAACATAGTTTTCGATATTAGTATCAAGATTCACACGGATCATTACCTGGTCTGCATAAGACTTGGTATTTGCGGTATCCGACTGTGCTTTTACCTGAAAGACTGATAAAGAAAATAGTACAAGTAATCCTGTCTTTAAAAAATTCAAACCGAATAATTTACGTTAGAAAAATGAAATTACTACATTTTTTTCAATTATCCGATGAACCCAGTATTAAGAACAGCCACAATCTTTATCACAGTTGGTTCTTTTGGAGCTGAATTTCTTAGGGGCAAAGTTCTTTTTAAGTACTTTAAATAGAGAGTAACAGGCAAATGCTACAATTAATAAGATAAGTACGTATTGAAAAATTAATGATGAGTCCATTACTTTAAAATCTGATATACTATCATCGACACAAAATATGCCAAACCTGTCATCATGACTACCTGAAAGCCGGTCCATTTCCAGCTTTTGGTTTCTCTGTAGACTACTGCAAGTGTAGAAACACACTGCATTGCAAATGCATAGAAAAGAAGAACTGAGATTCCGGTTGCAAAGCTGAAGACTTTTTCTCCGTTGGGTTTTACATCTCTCCTCATTTTATCAATCACTTTTACTTCCGGAGCATCATCTTCCAAACTGTAAAGGGTAGACATTGTCCCTACGAACACTTCTCTCGCCACAAAACTGGTAAGAATTCCAACTCCCATTTTCCAGTCGTAGCCCAGTGGAGCAATAACAGGCTCTATTCCTTTACCCATTTTGGCAAGGTAAGAATGGTCAAGATGAACGTCTGTTGCTACCAATTCATCTGTTTTCTGACTTGGTCCGAAATAGCTCAGGAACCAGATGATAACACTTACAATAAAAATGATTTTTCCTGCTCCTGTAACGAAGTCCCATACTTTCCCTAAAACCATTTTAAAGTCGTAGCCAAAAAGTGGTTTTTTATAGGCCGGAAGGTCCATTACCAGGTATGTTTTTCCTTTACTTTTAATAAATCTTTTTAGGATTGCTGCTGACAATAAAGCGACCAAGAAACCTAGTAGATACATCCCCATCAGAACCAGCGCTTTATATTTTATTCCTAAAAATGATCCTTCTGAGATGATCAGACCGATAATAATACTGTACACCGGAAGTCTTGCAGAGCATGTCATAAATGGTGTTACCAATATCGTCAGCAATCTTTCTTTTACATTTTCAATGTTTCTGGTAGAGATTACCGCAGGAATAGCGCAGGCCGTTCCCGATACAAGCGGAACAATACTTTTTCCGTTAAGTCCGAAAGGACGAAGTAATCTGTCCATCAGAAATACAACTCTTGCCATATATCCTGAGTCTTCCAACAGATAAAGAAAATACAGCAAAATTCCAATCTGTGGTGCAAAAACGACAATTCCTCCGATTCCCGGAACGATTCCGTTTGAAATCAGCGAATTAATTGGTCCTTCAGGAAGGTGTTCGTTTGTAAATGCTGCCAGCCAAGAGAAGGACTCTTCAATCCAGTTCATAGGAAATTCTGCAAGGAAGAAAACGCTTTGGAAAATAATCAGTAAGATCACTAAAAAGACGACATAACCCCAGAATTTATGTACTAAAACTTTATCCAGTCTTTCAGTTAATAATTCTTTGAATTGGGCTTTTTTAGAAATTACATCAGCCAGTATTTTGTCTACGTTCTGATATCTTCTAACGGTTTCCTGAACCTGCAACCTTTTTGGAACCAGGCTTTTAGAATCGGATTCATTCAGTTGTTCCATTACAGAGCTTATTCTGCCGAGGTCTGTCCCAAGTGAAAGGCTCATCCAAGCTTTGTATTCATTATCGAAACCTTTATGTGCTGCCAGTTTCTGAATAAAATCTCTATGTTCGTTTGGTGTTTCAAAAGAAACCTGATCTGTTTTTACAAACTCATTGTTGTAAACAGCTTCTCTTACTTCCTCAATCCCGATCTGCTCTTTGGCATTGGTCTGGATAATTTTAATGCCTAATGCTTCGGAAAATTTTTGAATATCAATAGTGATTCCTCTTCTTTCTGCCTGATCAATCTGATTGACAATCAGAATCATTGGAATCCCAAGGTCCTGAATCTGCTGAAACAGAAGCAGTCCTCTTTTTAAACTTAATGCTTCAAGAATATAAACAACTCCTGCATAGTTTTTCTGCTCGTCAATAAGGTATTTGGAAAAAATAGCTTCATCTTCTGAACTCGGGTATACGCTGTAAGAACCTGGAAGATCAATTACTTCCACTTCTTCATTTTTATAAGTATAGTTCCCCGAATGGCTAGCAACGGTAACGCCGGCATAGTTTCCGGTCTTCTGCTTTTTGTTGCAAAGCGTATTGAAAACCGTTGACTTTCCTACATTAGGATTTCCGACTAAAAGTATCTGTTTTTTCTTGTTTTCCTGCATTAATTCAATTCTTCAACAATGATGTAATCTCCTTCTTCCTCACGAAGAGCAATCCGGCTTTTTTCTGCTCCAAACTCCACATACATTGGCCCGTTGAACGGAGCCTGATACAAAATTCTGAAAGTGGTTTCCGGAAGAAGCCCCATTTCAATGATTTTATTGGGCATTTTCAGATGGTCATTATCATACCCCAATATCTTCCCCATTTTGTTTTTAGGGAATCCACTTAATTTATGTAATCCTTTCTCTTTCAAAGCCTAATTTTTAGTCCTGCAAATATACGTTATTTAAATTTAATCTAAATAACGTTTAGGGATAAAAGAAATCAACCCAAACACATTGCTGTATCTGGGTTGATTCAAAATATAATTTAGTTGATATGAAGTCTTATTTTTTCTTCTTGTCAGAAGCTTGTTCTTTTTCTATTGGGTTATCATTGGATCCGAAGAAATCCTTTACCTGTTTTTCCAATCTCTTCATGAAATCTCCTACTGTTCCATCTGTTCCCGGCATAGGTCTGCTCATATTCTCTGCCGTCATATAAGGTCTTGATTCTGCAAACGGATCAGCTTTATATCCTTCGTAGGATTTCAGGAATTTATCTTTGGATGTAGGTGTTATTGTATTGCTCATCATTCCCATCTTAGCATTGATCTTATCTGCATATGACAATTCATCATAGTTTTCGATCTTTTTATTTCCGCTCAACTGCCAGGAATAGTTTTTATCAGCGTCTTCAATTTTTACAATCAGACCTGGAAGTCCTTTAAATTTATAAGGTCCATCCTGAAAAGGGATATCTGAACTGAACCATGCCGTCCATTTTCTTCCTCCGAATTCTGTAGTTGCTTTCTGAGCATTGTATGCACCCACCTTTTCTTTATCAGGTAAAATACTCCACTGCAGTTTCGGCTCGTCATCGTATGAAAATAGGTTTCTGCTGATTCTGTCTACATACTGAACCTTCATGTCCGGATAGCTTTTGATAATTTTATAGGAGAATTTAGGCCATTTTATCAGTTTGGTCATATCCTTGAAAGACTTGGTTTTCTCCATTTCTTCTATCTGAATTTTAATGATAGAATCCTGAGCAGGCATTGTATAATCCTGATAGATTGATTTCTTTGGAGTAATATCAAGGATGGTAATGATCTTATCAAGTTTTGCCGAATCTTTCTTCGGTTTAAAAGTCAGTTCATAAAAGAAACGGTTTGCAGTTTCCTTTGATTCCTGAGCTCCTGCAAATGCAAAAAGAGCAATAAGAAATATAGAGAATAACTTTTTCATTATAACAAGTTTTATATAATTAGTAATCACATGTCTTCTTTTGTTACAGTTTTTTTGAAATTTTATTTTTTAGGAAAAGATTTATCTCCTCCGGATTAAGTGGTGATTAAAAAATTATGATTTTCTTAAAACAGTTTCATTTTTTAAACGCTTACCTTTAAGTTTCTAAAAAACAAAATATTATGGACACGTTATCTCAATTAAAATCCGAACTGGAAGGAGAATTCCAAACCACAAAAAAGTTTATTGAATTGTTTCCCGAAGGAAAAAATGACTTCGCTCCCCATGAAAAAAGCATGAAAATGATGCCTCTTGCCACCCATCTCGTAGAAGTTTTTGAATGGCCGAACACTATTTTGAAAACTTCTGAACTGGATTTTGGTAAAGGCGATTACAAACCGACAATTCTTTCTACAAAAGATGATCTTATGAAAAAACTGGAAGAAGATTATCAGGCAGGTAAAGCGGCATTGGAAAATAGTACGGAGGACGATCTGAACCCCAGCTGGACGATTAAAAATGACGGCCATGAACTGGCAAGCTGGAGTAAATACGGAGCGATACGACATGCATTAAATCAGATTACGCATCACAGAGCACAATTGGGAGTATATTACAGACTGAACAACATTCCTTTGCCAGGAAGCTATGGGCCTTCAGCAGACCAGCAAAGTTTTTAATTTTAATACATCAGTATATCTCAACAAAAAACCAATCCATCAGGATTGGTTTTTATTTTATTTAAAGTTGAATTTTACAGTAAACATGACTTGACTAGGGCGGAGTTGATATCTTGTATATGTAATATTTGTGGTATTAATATCATAGGTTTCGAAAACTTTTTTATTCGCGATATTCATCCATTTCAATTCAAAATCAATTTTCTTTTTAGTCCAAGTGAACTGATATGATACATCGTAGAATCCATTATGATATTTTTGACCTGCCGCATTTGTATTTACCTGATCCCAATTGAATCCCACAGTATGACTTTCCATAGGATAGAAGAAAACCCCTAGGTTATGGGTAAATCCTGTTCTGGTAGCATTTGAGTTTAATTCTCCAACACTTGTTTGTTTTGTTCTGGTAAGACTTGCATTATAATCAACGCTCATCCAACTGAAATAGGTATTATTGAATTTAATACCAAATGACTGGCCATTATTTTTATTAGTATAGGATTTATCATTCAAAAATGCATCAGATTCTGTCGTATTGTTGCTATAACTAAGAGATGCGTTTGTTTTAAATTTTGGAAAATATTTTCCAACTTCTACACTATATCCATTACTCAATACATGATTATCCTGCTCTTTATATTTCATTATGGTATAACCGGCTCCATTGATCTCCGGATTTGAAATTAAGTTTCTCTTTGCATCAGAATATCTGTAATTAACATTGAAGAACAGATTATTCAATGGGTTTCTATATTCTATTCTTGTTCCTGCAGATTTATTGTTATTCTGAGGAATTGGGTTTTTAACATCCATTGCTCTAATTCCCTCTGGTGACGTCATTAAGAATCCTGAATATGCTGTATTTATTTCTCCAAAATTATTATTAATATTAGCATTTACGGATGCTTTCCAGAATGAAGCAAAAGAATATTGTGCAAAAATATTAGGTTCAAACGTTACTTTATTTACCGATTTTGAAACGAGTCTTAATGGATCTTCCGCTTTAATATTGTTTGAGTTTACCGGAAGATTGGCATAGATCATCCATGATTCATTTTTATAATTTATCCCTAAACTTCCGTATGGTGTAGCTATGGTGTAATTTAAATCATTGCTATATGCCTCTGGTTTGGGATCTTTATCAGGATTGGTAGATGGAATTGCTTTCACGTTTGACAAATCTGACATCATACCTGTGCTTTTAAAATTAAATCCAACTTCAGGAGTAAATGTCCATCCTTTAGCAGAAAAACCAATATTGGCAGAGTGATTAGCTTCAAAAGTCTTAAGTCTTAAACTCTGTGTTGCAAATTCTGTATTAGCTACCGGTTCAAATCCAGGGATATCCAGATAAGATGATGGAGAAACTTGCAAAGTCTGTCTGTCCGTTTGGTAGCTTACATAGGATAAAAGATTTACCATTTTTTCTTTCCAAGGAATAATTGTACTTAGTGAGTTCTGGAATGATGTTGTAGGAGATTCAACACCCTCATTAGCATTTCTCAGTATTCCACTTTTCAGATCTGTTCTGTCAACAATTCCCCTGTCTGCATTCCAATATTGAGAGAAACTTGTGGTATTTTTAAAAAATCCTTTTTTTGCATTCTTTGTAAATATTAATTCTCCTTTTGCTTTATCTGTATAAAAATTATTCAGGATTTTTATACTATTGGAAGTTCCTCCAAAATAATCCTTTTGACTATAGGATTCTCTTTCTACAGCATTGTTGGTATAGTTTGCGTTGGCTTTAAGTTCCCACTCCTTTTTCTTATCAATATTGGTAAGATAATTGGCTGATAAATAATGAACATTATTCATCAGATATCTTTTCACTGGAAGATTAGGGGTATCTGCATTTTCTACATTCAACCAGTCATTTTGTGAAGCATTGATTCTTTTTCCTTCAAATCTATTTCCAAACGCCAGAATATTCCCTTCGTTTTCCACCTGCTCACCCATATTATTGGTTTTATAATTGACTACCCATTGGCTTTTCTGTCCAAAGAACATAGGGGTCAGTTTTACATTCCAAAGCCATGGATCTCCGAATCCTGTTCCTACTTCCCCTCTACCAGTCATGGTTACGGAGTTTTTCAGTTTGATATTGATGGCTGCCTGATCTGAAGGCACTTTGTCCTGAAGTATTTTTACCGGCTGGTGGTTCTCCAGAACTTCCACTTTCTGTACTGCATCTTTCGGAAGTGAATTGTTGATGGTACCATAACCACCTTCCATAAGATCTTTTCCATTGACATAGAATTTATTAATGGCATTTCCCTGATAAAGAATTGTTCCGTCATTATTGACTTCAATTCCCGGGATTTTTTTCATTACATCTGCCAGGGTTCTGTCATTCTTGCTGTTGAAAGCTTTAAGATCGTAAGAAATGGTATCTCCTCTTGCGGTAATCATTTTTGTTTTCAGCTGTACTTCCTTTATTTCCGTAGCTTCAGACTGCATTTTAAAGCTCAGAGTCTGATCGCTGTTGCTGATTTGCTTAGTAAGGGGTTTCTGATTGAACGCTTTCACTTTAAGATCCACATTGGGTTCTGCGGATGTGAAAGTTACTTTATATTCTCCTTTAGAGTTGGTAATTCCGTAAGCCAGAATTGCATCTTTACCTGGTTCTTCTATAGTCACACTGGCACTTGGTATTGCTACCCCGTCATCATCAGTAATCTTTCCTGTAACTGTCTTCTGTGCAAAAGTGAGCACCGTAAAGAAAAGCATCAGAAATAAAGAAATATTTTTTTTCATACCTATTATTTGCTCAATTAGTTAATCATTGTAGTTTTTTGTTACACTTTTATAAAGATGACTTTTGTTATTAAAAGTTAAATCCTTTATCACTACAAACATAGTTATAATTTTGTTTTTTACAAGTCTCAAAAAACTAATTGTAATTTCTTTTAAATTATTAACAATAATTAACAAAACAATTTTCGCTTTTTTTATGTTTTAACAGAAACATTATAGATAAACTATATCAAAACTCTATTTTAATTTACCTCATAATATTTGTTTTAAAATTTACAATTTTATGATTTGTTAAAAAAAAGAATCTATTAAATAAATATTTCATATTAATCAATAATAAAACTATCTCCAAAATTTAGCTTATTTTAGATCATTGATACAATATAGCGTCATTTTAAGTCTTTTTTTACAACAAAAAGAGGGATCTAATCAATTAATAAAAAAAATAGTATTTTTAACTATTCCAAATAGTAAAATCTGATTTGAATCATAGATTAAAAAAAAATTAAAGACAAGGATCGTTAACATTTATTTAATAATTTTGTCATATAAATTTACTAAAATGGGAATTATTTTAAAGCCTATAGATATTGTAGATGACATTTCTAAAGAGGAATTCTACGAAAAATATCTGAAGCCAAGAAGGCCCGTTGTCATCAAAAATATGGCAAAAAAGTGGCCAGCTTACCAAAAATGGACGATGGAATACATGAAGGAGGTTGTAGGAGATGTAGAGGTTCCTTTATACGACAGCTCAAAGGCAGATCCTTCTGCTCCCATCAATTCTTCTGCCGCAAAAATGAAATTTGGAGATTATATAGATCTCATTCAGCGAGAGCCTACCGATCTGAGAATATTCCTTTTTGACCCCATAAAATACGCACCAAATCTTTTGGAAGATTATATTTCGCCCAAAGAACTCATGGGAGGGTTTCTTGATAAATATCCCAATATGTTCTTCGGTGGAAAAGGATCTGAAACATTCCTTCATTTTGATATTGATATGGCGCATATTTTCCATACTCACTTCAACGGAAGAAAACATATTCTTCTTTTCGATTATAAATGGAGAGAAAGACTCTATCAGATACCGTATTCAACCTATGCATTAGAAGACTATGATATTGAAAATCCAGACCTCACAAAGTTTCCGGCACTGGATGGCGTAGAAGGAATTGAATGTTTCCTGGAACACGGAGATACTTTATTCATGCCTACAGGATGGTGGCATTGGATGAAATACCTTGATGGAAGTTTCTCTATTTCTTTAAGAGCATGGGACAAATCATGGGCAGTAAAAGCTCATTCTTTATGGAATCTTACCGTACAACGTAAATTTGACGATGTTATGAAGTCTCAGTTTAAAAGTAAATACATGGACTGGAAAGAAAAGCTTGCTATTGAAAGGGCAGAAATCGCTTTAAAAAGAGGCTTACCAAGATAAATAAAAAGACGTTTCAATTGAAACGTCTTTTTGATTCTATTATAAAAATGTTATTTTTTAATAATTTTATAGCCTTTCTCAGTCTCTTTATCTTTAACCTTTACTATATAATTTCCTGCAGCCAATTCGCTTACATTTACAGTTCCGTTTTCTGAGTTCATCATTTCTTTTTTCACCAGCTTACCACTAAAATCATAGATATTGATTTCAGACATCTTCGTTTTATTTTTGATATATAACATATCTTTTACCGGATTCGGATAGACAGATGCGCGGCTGTTATCTGCTTTCACATCAGAAACCGACAGACTGTTTGCAGAAACCTGGAAATCATCTATCCCGATAAACCAGATATCTTCTGTAGTGGAATAGAAAGCAATATAGATTGTTTGTCCAACATAAGGGGTCAGATCATAAGTATACTGATTCCATGAAGTAGGAGGCTTTACTGCAGCAGCGAGCGTATTGGTAAGCCCAGCGATGGTGGGTGTTGTTGTTGATATTTTTATATCTACCGTCTCAGCAAGTCCGGCACCTCTGTTTCTTGCCCAGAAAGTAAGCTTATCTGATACTCCGGCAGTCACTACTATAGCAGGACTAATGACATAATCATCATGGGCAGTACTGCCATATTCCAATCCCAGAAAATGAGTTCCGGAATGAGGAGCATTGAATGAGGAATCATAAGAATCCCAGGTTTCCCAGGTTCCCGGATCGCCTCCATTAATGACGGTCCAATCGGCAGGCATTGTTGCCGAATCAAAACTTTGAGAATATTGTGCCAGCAGACCTATTGGTACAAAGCACAGCAATGTTACGAATTGATAAATTTGTTTCATAGTGTTTATTTTTCATACTAATTTAATAAAAAATAAACAAATTGATTAGCAAATAATCACGAAAACCCAAAAAATAACCCAGACTTTTATGAAAACCCTTTACAACACCTTATAAACAGGATATTGTCTGAAAGTCTTTTCTTCAAAATAAGGGGAATGTCTGTACACCCAATCCAGTTGTGCTTCTCCATCTTCAGACAGTTTTTTATCGGATGCTTTCGCTGTTTCAAAGGCCTCTTTCAGTTTTTTATCTTTTTTCAGCAGTTCAGCGGCGGTATCTTCAAAAATATAGGCGGAATAGTATTCTTTCTGAGCTAGAATCCCATCGAAGAAATTCCAGTTGAAAAATGAGTCTAATGCCTCAGGTTCAAGTGTTTCTATGATGTATTTCACACCAGGCTGATTGGTAGAAACCAGGTAATCTCCGGTAGAAAACATCAGATTTTTATTGAATTTGTCTACTGTGGTTTCAAAATGCAGATAGTGACCTTCATAGGGGTTTTTAACTGTTTTAAAATCTTTGATTTTATAGGATTCCACCGCTAAAATACTGTCTTTCCGAATCGGTTTCATCTGAATATTATTTCTTTTAAATTCCTCAATAACGCGGTATTGCGACTGTGGAATCACATAATATTTTGGAATGGTAATATATCCTGTTGGAACCGCAGTAGTAAATAGCTTTATATTCTTTGTAAAAGGTTTGTTTCTATCATAATAAAGCCTTGGCTTGCCGGAAACTTCACTGGGTTTATATTTCCCTTCAAAGCCTTTAAAATCCATGGTAGAAAACCTGGTGGAATCTATTTTCCAACGGATTCCATATTGTTTTCCAGCCTGGTATTGTTTTAAATT
Source organism: Chryseobacterium sp. D764 (assembly GCF_019317325.1). Taxonomy (NCBI): domain Bacteria; kingdom Pseudomonadati; phylum Bacteroidota; class Flavobacteriia; order Flavobacteriales; family Weeksellaceae; genus Chryseobacterium; species Chryseobacterium sp. D764. The sequence goes on from NZ_CP079219.1 coordinate 3,211,989, forward strand.
TTCAATGCGGAGCTGTTTTATTTTGTGGTACTCTTTATCTAAATTCTGCAGGTTGACCAACATATATTTGTAAGTAGCATCTACTCTTTTGTCATAAGGTTTTAACATATGGGTTTCAGGGACAGTTCCTAAGGAGTTGAAAAGAGAAGTATACCCTGTGGAATATCTTGGAGAGTCTTCAAATGAAGCAAATCCTACTTCAGGAACATCACCATGAATATTGACGTAAGGCGTACTTTCATACCCCAGTTTTTTCATATCCTCAAGATTTTTAGCCTGATAATCGTTATAGAAATAAGCTCCAAGTGTGTTTCCCAGGCGTTCTTTAAAGGTTGAAATATAGGTGAATGTATATTGATAATCTGCTCCGTTGCTGACATGATTATCTATAAAAACATCTGGTTTTAACCATTGATAGATTTCCTGAAAGCTTCTGGCATTTTTGGAATCCGCTTTAATAAAGTCCCTGTTCAGGTCATAATTCCTTGCATTTCCTCTGAAACCATATTGCTCCGGACCATTCTGATTGGCCCTGGAATAAGCCCCTCTGTTCAGCATTCCACTCACATTGTATGCGGAAATAGCGGCAATGATAAAATTCTGTGGAGTTTTGATCTTTTGGGTAGCAAGATCTCTCATCAGCATCATAGTTGCATCTATTCCGTCCGGTTCTCCGGGGTGAATACCATTGTTAACGAAGAGAACGGCTTTATCTTTTCTTAATTTTTCAACGCTTTTTTCCAGAAAAGGATTATAAACCACCACATAAATTGGTTTTCCGTTATCATCTTCTCCTTTTTTAAGGTACTGAATGGTATTGAAGTTTTTAGCCAGATCCTGATAATAGTTATTCATTTCATCGTAGGTAACAGTTTGATTGCCATTCCCTTTTTCAAATGGGGTCTGAAATGATTTTTGGGCAAAAAATAAGGTAGAACTCAGGGTGAATAAAAGATATTTCAGTTTCATTGAAGTCATATTTTTCAGACTTTAAAAGTAGCCATCTTTTATGAAAAAGCAGATATATGAAACTCCAAAATTGTTTTTAAAAATAAAACCCTCACCAGTTTTAAAAACAAATAAGGGTTATTTAAATTTATTAATTTCTTCCTTTTTCATTTGGGTATAAAGAGGGAAGCGGATCGCTTTGCCAGAATTCTTTAGAATCAATATCCATAATTGATAAAGCTCCGGTATAGGCTGCTCCGGTGTCCATATTCCAAATATTAGCTTTGTTGGCCGGCGTTGTAATCCCAATATCAAGAGTGGGTGTATGCCCGATAAATATTTCTTTGTATAAAAGCAGTCTTTTGGGATACAGCTCTGAATTCTTTTCCAGTTTTTTATCCATTGCTACGGCTGTTTCCCAAAGGGTTCTGTCCCATCGGTAATTGCTGGAATAAACTTCTTTTTCAGGGCCGTGCATCGAAGCATATCCCGCATGAATAAACAAGCGGCTCTGATTGTCAATATGATAGCTTTTCATTCTTTGAAAGAATTCCAGATGAATATCCAGATCTTCCGGGAGATAATCTGCGTAGCTTTCCACTGTACTTTTTCCGCCATTGAAAAGCCATACATCAGGGCTTTGTCCCAAAGCTAACCAATCTTCACACCAGGCATCATGATTTCCTTTGATGAATATACATTCCTGCTTTTTGGAAAGTTCCATTAAAAATTTAATAATTTCAGAAGATTCGCTCCATCCGTCCACATAATCACCGAGGAAGATCAGCTGATCATCCGTTGTGACTTTAGCTCTCTCAAGAACCTGTTGTAATGCTTTAAATCCTCCGTGAATGTCTCCTATTACTAATGTTCTTTTCATTTTACTTCGAAATATATTTTGCATCTACAAAATCTGTCAGCCAAACTCCATTTGCAGACTGGTAGAAAGATAATCCTTCCTGATGCATGGTTCCGGTTCTGATGGTAAGAATTACGGGTTTACCGTGTCTCATCCCGACCTTTGCAGCCGTCTCTTTATCAGCACTTAAGTGTACATGCTGGCGGGTTCTTTTTTCAATTCCTTTTTCTAAAATGGAAGTGATATTGGCTTCTGCAGTTCCGTGATAAAGAAATTCAGGGGGTTGTTTGGTTTCCAAAGCCAGATCTATATCAATAGAATGACCCTGATTTGCTCTGATCTTGGTTTTATCTTCATTAAAAGCAAAACGCTTTTTGTTATTGGTTTCTACAACCTCATCCAATTCTTCGGGAGTAAAAAACATTCTCTTTTTAGCAGATTTTGCTCTCAGCTCATCTATATCTGCCCACCCGTTTTCATCCAGCTTAATTGCTATACTTTCTGGCTGATGACGTAGAATCAGGCTTAAAAATTTACTTATTTTTTTCTTTTCTATTTCGTTCATGGTTTGTGTTTAATTCATTAATTTTTGGTTTAACTTCTCACATAATGCTTCAATATCTTCCTTTCTCACCAGCTCTGCAATCCATTCTTCCGGAATACTTCCATATCCATAATAAATTCCGGCAATTCCTCCAGTGATAGCTCCTGTTGTATCTGTGTCTTCGCCCAGGTTGACTGCTTTCAAAACTGCTTCTGAGTAGCTTCCCGAATTGAGAAAACACCATAGAGAAGCTTCCAGGCTGTGAAGGACATAGCCACTCGAGCCAATTTTCTCTTGTTCATATTCAAATATATCTTTATTTAAAATCCTTTCAAATTTATCCATTTCCGCCTGAGAACAAACGGGATTATAGTCTAAAAAGTGTTTTACAGACTTTTGTATTTTATAATAAGCTTCAAACTTTTCTGCCCCGTTTAATATTTCCAGTAAAAGCTCCAAATAAATAAAGCATGAAATCACGGAACGAATATGTCCGTGGGTAATTGAAGAGACTTCCTTAACTCTATCAAATCGTGCCTCAATCGGAAAGTCTTTAATATAAAATAATAGGGGTAAAATCCTCATTAAAGATCCGTTCCCATTATCAAATTCACTTGTTCCACCACATAATTGAGGAGTATATCCTTTACTGACTTTATATATCGCTTGCCTTGTAACAGTTCCTATATCGAAAACACGACCGTGAGGAGTCCAAATTTCTGCATTGTACCATTGCAAAAATTTCAATGCCATATCTTCGAGATTATACCCATTACACAAACTATCTGCAAGACATAATGTCAAAGAACCATCATCACTCCATGTTCCTGCAGGCTGGTGATGGGTTCCCAAAGCACGCATTTTAGTAACAGGAGAGCGCTTAAGCTGTTCTCTACTTCTAAATTCTACAGGAACACCAAGAGCATCTCCAATACAAACGCCCATGATTCCTGCTTTTACTTTATTTTCCATCAGGCAAGGTTTACCAGTTTATCAAATAAGAGCTTCATTCCCTGGGTTGCTGTTTCTTTCATTACAACTGCTCTCTGTCCGTATCCAAATCCTGTTTCATTAGGGTTGATTACGATTAAAAGACAATCATCTTTGATATCATGAATCAGTCCGGCAGCCGGATACACCTGTAAAGACGTTCCAATTACCAGTAAAATATCTGATTCTTTTACAATTTCTCTTGCGGTCTGATACAAAGGGACATCTTCTCCGAACCAAACGATAAAAGGTCTTAATTGAGCTCCATCTTCTGCTTTATCACCGATTTTGATATCCTCTTTTTGGTCATAAATCAGACTTTTATTGTTGCATGAGCATGATTTGAACAATTCTCCGTGAATATGAAAGATATTGGTAGATCCTGCTCTTTCGTGAAGGTCATCAATATTCTGGGTAATGATCTGAACATCGAAATGTTTTTCCAGTTCTGCTAATAATTGATGCGCTTCGTTCGGCTGTACTTCATGCAGCTGACGTCTTCTTTGGTTATAAAACTCCAGCACTAAAGCCCTGTCTTTTCTCCATCCTTCCGGACTTGCCACATCTGTTACATTATGATTTTCCCAAAGACCGTCTCCGTCTCTGAAGGTTTTTATTCCGCTTTCGGCACTGATTCCTGCGCCGCTTAATATGGTTAGTTTTTTCATTGGTTTACTCTAATAGTTTTTTGTAAATCATTTCATTTTCATCATCAAAACAAACAAAAATAACTTTCTCAATGACATCTGACTTAAATTTTCTGACCTCATCTATTGCAATTTTTCCTGCCAGTTCTTTTGGGAATCTGTATACTCCTGTACTGATGTTTGGAAAAGCAATTGTTTTTACACCAAGGCTTTCTGCTAATTTCAAGGAATTATGATAACAGTTTGCCAGAAGCTTTGATTCTTTTTCTTCATTACCATTCCAAACCGGACCTACCGTATGAATAACATAGTTTGCAGGGAGATTTCCCGCATTTGTTACTACAGCTTCACCAGTATTACATTTACCTTGTCTGTTTCTGATCGCTCTGCATTCTTCCAAGATCTGTGGCCCTCCTGCTCGATGAATAGCTCCATCCACTCCGCCTCCACCAAGTAAGGATGAATTGGCAGCATTGACAATCGCACCAACTTGGATCTTTGTGAGGTCTCCTTTTATTAATTCAATTTTCATTATATTTCTTCAAATGGTTTCAGCATTTCTTCTTTCTTTGTAAGCACCGCAAAAACGACTCTCTTAAATTTATTTTTATATTTACCCTGAAGATGTGTTTTAAATAATCCTGCAATTTCCTTCGGGTCGTTTCTGAACACTCCGCAGCCCCATGCCCCTAAAATTAAAACTTCATTTCCTTCATGTAAAGCCAGCGAAAGCATTTTATCCATTCTGACATCCATGGCAGGGAGAATTTCATTTTTTCTTTCCGGTTCCTGACGTTTTACCACCCCTGCATTGACTGCCGGAGAGGTGATGAAATTACACAGAACAGGTTTGGGAAGCAATTCTCCTTTATCTTTTCTGAAAACCGGAACTTTCGGGCTGTAAATCATTGTATCAGTATAAAAACAGGATTCCATCGCTCGGTGAATCATATAATAGTCCCAGGCCTGAAGCAGACTTTCATACAATCCGGAAGTTCTTGCGAGACTTTCTTCCTGTGCTTCAGCTCCGTTGATAAATCCTCCTCCGGGATTTTTTGCTGAAGCAAAGTTCAGACACATCATTTTTTCCTGATTTTCTTCTTCAGCTAATTGTAAAATTGCTTTTAAAGAACTGCAGTTTCTTGTTTCAAACTGCGTTTCAAAACCGGTTTCCGGCATTGGGGATTCTATCATTTCTGAAAGCTGTTCCGGGGTGAAAAGAGTGGTTTCTTTTTTACTGATTTCCAGCTCGTGTTCTATATTTATTTTTTCGCTATGTTCGTTGATATAATATTTTTTAGCAAGGATATCCAGGGTATCTTTTGCCATTCCTTTATTTGTCATCGTTAGTTTTTTTTATGTTAAGCATCAGTTCTTCCAGTTCAGTATTTCCGGCATTCTTAAAATCATCTCCTATAAATACTTTGGTGACTTTGATATCTCCTATAATTGCTTCATTAAAGCTGTTCAGCTCTTCCGAAGGAACCCATAATTCATTGTGGTTCATGGCTCCTACATTCTGTGCGGGATATTGATCTGCCACTTCTTCCAACACTTCAAACCGGGTTACAAAGCCCAGATAGTTTCCCGCTTCGTCTCTGGTGTTCCATTTTTCAGCAATCTCAGAAGCATATTCTTCATTAAGAACAGGATAAAAAATGGGCTGCCAATCCAGTCTGGGAGGAAATTTTTTAAACCCACTTTCTATAATCAATATCATTTCTTTTTCTCCTATTGGTCTGTATAATGTTGTTGTTTTCATGGCATTTCTTTTAATTATTTATTATACTGTGGCCCCAATTCTATGGGCCAGTTCATTTGATAAGGGATAATTCTTTTCTACAGGCAGCAGTTTTTTTGCCTTGTCGAATTCCCCTGATTGAGTAAAGTTCAAAATCTTCTTAACCAAAGGGGTATAATCCTCTATTTTCATAATCCATTCTTCATTGAATTCCTCAATCAGCGATCTGCTGATCCCAACCTGGATGGAACGGTAATTAAGTTTTGTTCCCTTAATATTCCTTTCAGGATCCCATTGCACATAAATTTCAGCATTTTCAAAGTCTTTTTCCCAATTTCGGGGATCAGGATAGACTCTTTTTTCTGGCGAAGTAAGTATTGCTTTGCTTAAAGCTTTCTCCCAGGCCTCTCTTTTGATGTGAATTGCCAGCGTACATTCCTGATTGGATTTCTGTCCATAGTTGCTGCGTTCCATCATCCAAAGAAAAGAAGGCTTTATCCAGGTCATTCTGTTGAATGAAAACGGTGCCATAAACTTCTGATTCTCTACGGCTGCTTTTGCAATTGTTTTATTATAAGCCTGGTATACCACCACAGTGTTATTTTTATAATCTGCTCTTATTTCAAATTCTTTCATCGTTGTTAATTTATTAAAAATCATACACATACACCTCTACATTCTTTGCAAGCAGTGTTCTTTTGATAATGGGTTCTATTTCTTCCCATTTTCCTCCCGCCAAGCCACATCCTATCCGTGGCATATGAACACTTGCATTGTACTGCAAAGCTTCATCAGCGAGTTTCAACAAACATTCTTCCACTGCATCGTATCTGATAGGTTGAACTTCTGAATGAGTAATGATTTTATGCTGAGCAATCATATTGCAGACCAAGATATCTCCTTCTGCCTGAACAATCTGGATTTCCCCTAAGTTAAATTTTTCTTTGTTTTTAAACCAATCACGGTATTCTTGCTCAGGTTGCTTCCATCTTTTGGAAATAGCGGTTACAAAACCTTTTCCCCAGCCTCCGATATCATTACAGATGTGGGTGATAATTTTTAATCCTTTTGCCTGTGGTGCCGTAGCATCCCCTTTCAAATATTGTATCGTTTTCATGGTTATTTACTTTTATTCATTATCAATATCTTGTCCCTAACTCAATAAAATTAATACTTGTATCTGCAAAATTTATAAAATCTGTTTAAAATCTTTTGAATACGGAGAATATGATCCATAAACGACATCAAATTCTACATCGATATTTTCTACCTTAAATTTCTCATCAATCTGATCCAGGCATGTAATAACAAGATTCTTTTTAACCGGAAATACATACGCTGCATCCAGTTTCAAGGCATAATTCAACAGGTTATAATCTATTTCTCCTGTTCTTAACTCCTTCTGATATTCATTAAATGTACAGGTTTCTTCTTCATTATTTTTCAGATCCATTTCTTTTTCATTGCTCATCCAGCCGTTTCCGTGACGGGTTGAATAGCTTCTGGTGACATAATACATTTCAATGTCTTCAATTTTTAAAAGCTTACAGATTTCGTATGCATTTTTTGAAATGGTATGAGCATAGGTCACATTGGGGAAAACGCCATGATCCATATCGAGTAAAATACCCTGGCTGCCTTCAAAAATAAGGTGTCTGAACGAAGCCAGCCAGGTATAATCATTTATTTTCCAATCAATCCTGTCAATAGCTTTCAAAAAAGGATGTAAAAGCTCATTAACTTCTTTTTCATCTGCAAAACCATAATAATAGGCGATCCCTTTCAGTTTTTCCAATAACATTTCTCTGGGCGCAATCAGGTCTATGGCAAACAGTTTATAAGGACTTTCGTGTCTTTTCATGGTTGCTCCTACTCCTTTTCCACAGGTTCCGTGTTCCAGATTTCTTGCATTGGTTCTGTTCTGCCATACATCAAAAGGAGTGGTTACCTTTGCCAATGGATGAATATGCAGCTCAATATTTCCGTTCTTTATTTTTAATTCTTCTCTTTCATTGAGTAAAAAAACCGGATGAATAGTGCAATGTTCCGTAAAGTAAGAAGGTAAACCGCGAAGAGATCCGCTTGCAAAGCTTGAATGCACATGTTTTCTATCATCAATCATCACGGTATGAGCAGCCTGTTGCCCTCCTGAAAATCGGATTACAACAGCCTCCGGATTCTGAGAAGCCAGAAAATCTGCAGTGATCCCTTTTCCTTCATCACCAAAACCAAGTCCTATTATTATTTGCGCCTTTTTCATGTCCTTTTATTTTTTGAAAGTCTTTACCATCTTCATTTGTTTTTTTATAATTTTCTGATGGCAATTACCTTATTCTAAAGCATTTGAAATTGATCCAACCCTTCTGTTTCTATAGTTCCCAAAGTTTTATTTTTAAATGTATCGCAGATAATTCCTTTAATAACATTCGGAATTTCTCTGTGATCTTCTATGGAAATACAATTTTGTCCTAATAATTCTCTCCATCCTCTGTCTGCTCTCAGTGCCTGATCTGAATGTAAAACATTGATATGGTATACTTCGTACTTCTTCTTTACTTCTTCCAGCAATTCAAGATGAGTATAGGTTTGCTGTCCTTTTCCCATAATTTCTCTGATGGCGGAAGCGGGAAGTGTTTTTAAACAAGGTTCATCTCCAACGGTAAACAGCAATCCTTTTTGATTTCTTTTTTCAAAGGCATCTGTCCTGGTATGGAACGCTGCGAAATACCACGCTAAAAGATAGCTTTCGCCGGCATTTCCGCCGCCGCCAGACTCAATATAAGTACGGGTAAGCCACATATCCAGTTCTGCATCTCCGGACTCAAACTGTCCCACCTGAAGCGGATAACCATCACATTCATGGTCTCCGATTCCAAGAAATAATAAAGCCGGATCCGGAACACCTCCCTGAATAATTCCTCCCATTAGTTTAGGCAATCCATCTCTGATCAGCTCATGAGGAATATGTCCCATACTTCCTGTAACATCCAGTCCTAAAATAATCGGAACTGAGTTGGGGTGAACTTCAGAGTCTCTGGATTCTCTGAAAGAAATTCCGTGAGGATTCATTGATTCGTGAGCCATTCTTTTGGCATTCTGGGTAAAAATTTCACCTGCGGATTTTGTTCCGTACCCTGCTTTTCTTGCTCTGTCATAACGAGCGTCTAAATCGTATCTTGTACTTCCCATGACTATAGTGTTTTTCCAAATAAATATTCAAATCTCTTCTGGGTTACTTCAAGCTGAATATTAAGGTTTCTGATTGTTAATGATAATTCCATGTCTTTCTGAACGAATGATTCGGGATTGAAATCCGCGAATGTCAGACTGTTCCTGTCTAGAGGACTGATATCTATAAGCCCTTCCTGTTCGCGCTCGAGTCTTTTGATTTTTAATTCGATATCTTCAACTCTGCGTCTGTAAATCAATTCGGAATCTGCTCCGATGATCTTTGCACGGTCTTCTCTGATCTGATCATTATTTCTTTGTAATGATTCGATAAATCTGGGTTTTAATTCATCTTCCATGATCAAATATTTTTATTTGTGTTAATATTACGCTAATTAAACAAGACATAGCAATGCCATTTTTTAAGAATGTTTATTCTTTAGAATACATGATATCCGTTCTTAAAACATACTTCAGTCCACTAATCAAGGTCTTTCCTTCATGTCTCAGAGGATGATGAAAAATCAGTGCTGTTCCTTTCTTCGGAGCCACGGTAAACAGGCTTTCGAATTCTGTTTCTCCTCCTTCAAAATCATCATTCAGATAGATCATAAAGGTGTAAAAACTTTTCTCATTTTCATTTCTGATATAACTTCCATCCCTGTGCATTTTAAACTGCTGTCCGGGAGCATATCTATAGACCCTAAGCATTTCATTAAAGTTAAGAAGCTGATATCCATCGTGTTCCTGAGGCAGAAATTCGGTTGCCTTTTTAAACAGATCTTCAGCCATTGTTTCATCAAAAATCATCAGTCGGTCATTATTTCTGACTCCTTTATTCATCTGCTGACGTCCAAATACATTGATTTTTGCTTCTTCAAAAACTTTTTCCTGCGAAAGACTGATATAATGATTGCATTCCGTTTCGGTCAGAAAATCTTCAATCAGAAATATCTGTGGGTGTAATTCTATTTTTTCCATGATTCCTATTTTGTATTGGTTATGTGTTTTAGTTTTTTAATTGATCTCTTACTTCCATTAAAGCAAATCCTAAGAGATTTTCTCCGTTCCATAATAAAGGATTTTCTGCTCTGCTGTCTGTTTCCAGCATTCCAATTCCCCAGATTCTGTCATAAGGACTCGCTTCCACAAGAATTTTATCTCCGGTTGACAAAAGAAAGTCTTTAAATTTCTGATTTTGAGAAAACTTCAAAAGATTTCCCTGAGTTACAATTTCATATTTATAATCATCCCAAAGTTTCGGATCAAAGTTTTTTACTTTTCGGCCTAAAGCTTTTGCCTGGTTAGGAGTAGCTGCCTTTAAGATTTCTTCTTCCGTTTCAGGATCATTAAATAACCTTGCTTTTCCGGCCATCATATAGTGCTCTGCCGTTTTATAAATGATCCCGTTTTCTTCAAATTTTCCGGGAAACCATTGGCTGAAGCATGATTTGGTTACCATATCTTTTGCCGTATGTCCCCAGAAAAAGAGAAATTTTATTCTTTCTTTCTTCTGAAACCGTTCTGTAATATTTTGTATGGTGTATTTCATGATTGCGTTATTTATACACAAATTTAAAATTTTATCAGTCTTTGCGCCAAATTTATTTGTGTTAATTTTACGCTAATATACATAAACTACTGATTTTCAGTTGTAAAAATTTATTTTATAAAACACGGATAACGCTAATTTTTATCACAATGACCCTAATCTTTAATTGATTTAGGCTAAAACTGATAGAATTTGATCATAAAAAACGGGCTAAAGCCCGTTCCTATTGAATGTATTTTGAGTGATTTTTCTTATATAATTCTTTTTTTTCTCCTATGCATTTGTGACCATTAGTGTAAACTAATTTGTGAAATTTGTGTTTAAAACTATTTAATTTCAAAATAAAAACCCTGTTCTTCAAGCTCTTTATATTTTTCTTTATTGAAAGTAAAAAGCTTTCCAGGTCTGCCACTTCCTTCTTTTTTAACATTATTCGTTTCGTTCAACAGTCCGTAACTCATGATTTTCTTACGGAAATTTCTTCTGTCGATTTCCTGTCCTACAATGGTTTTATAAAGATTTTCAAGGTCTGAAAAAGGAAATTCTTCGTTGAGAAGATTGAAACCGATCGGCTGGTATTGAATTTTTGTACGAAGTCTCTTTAAGGCAGTCTCAATGATTGTTTTGTGATCAAAAGCAACTGAAGGAAGTTTATTAATACTAAACCATTGTGCGTCTTCAGCATCAGAATCTGCAAACAATTCATGGTAAGATGGGTTCACAAGGCCCAGATATGCTACAGAAACTACTCTGTTTCTCGGATCGCGACCCAGATTACCAAATGTGTAGAGTTGTTCCAGAAAATCGGGTTTTATGCCTGCTTCTTCATAGAGTTCTCTTTTTACGGCTTCATCTACGCTTTCATCATCAAGAACAAGTCCTCCCGGAAGAGCCCATCCACCTTTAAAAGGTTCAATATTTCTTTTAATCAGAAGGATCTGAAGATCTTTTTTATCAAAATATCCGAAAATAACGGCATCTACAGCCACTTTTATATCCTGTAATTTTTTTGGAGACTCCATAAATTAATTTGCGTTACGAATACACAAAGTTACGATTTATGCTCAAATTAAAAAATAATTTCGGTTATAATAAAAGTTCCTATCTTTAAGTTATCATTCTAACCATCTTAAAACTAAATCATTATGAAAAATGTATTAACAATTCTTTTTATTGCTTTTTTATTAACAGCATGTGAGAAAGGAAAAACTACTGCTGCTAATACTACTGACAAAGCCGATTCTACTTCGACCTCTGAATGGAAACCTGTAGATTCTGCAACAGCTATGAAAGCCTGGATGGAGTATTCTACTCCTGGAGAAATGCACAAAATGCTGGCCAAATCTGATGGAACCTGGACTGGAGAAACAACAATGTGGATGGAAAACGGAGCAAAACCTATGATGAGTAAATCCGAGGCAACCAATAAAATGATGTATGGTGGACGTTATCAGATCACTAATCACAAAGGTGACTTTATGGGAATGCCTTTTGAAGGGATGAGTATTGTAGGATATGACAACTCAAAGAAGAAGTTTATCAGTACATGGATAGACAATATGGGAACGGGAATCATGCATGGAGAAGGAGAATGGAATGCATCCACAAAATCAGTTGAGTTTAAAGGAAAAATGACTGACCCTTCAAGACCAGGAAAAGATTGTGATTTCAGAGAAGTTTTCACATTTGTAGATGATAATAATCAAAAACTGGAAATGTACGGCCCTGATTCCAAAACAGGCAAAGAGTACAAAACCATGGAAATAAAATATACCCGTAAAAAATAAATCAGGAAATAAAAAAACCGCTTCATCTGAAGCGGTTTTTATTTTATAATGAATTAATCATTTAGTTTTAATACAGCCATGAATGCCGATTGCGGGACTTCTACTCTACCAATCTGTTTCATTTTCTTCTTACCTTCTTTCTGCTTTTCCAATAGCTTACGTTTTCTGGAAATATCTCCACCATAACATTTTGCGGTAACGTCTTTTCTTAAGGCTTTAATGGTTTCTCTAGCAATTACTTTGGCTCCCAATGCTGCCTGAACTGCAATATCAAACTGCTGTCTAGGAATCAGTTCACGAAGCTTTTCACACATTCTTTTACCAATGTAATAAGCATTAGAATCGTGAATCAATGAAGACAGTGCGTCTACCATGTCACCATTGATCAGGATATCCATTTTCACCAATTTAGAAGAACGCATTCCGATTGGGGAATAATCAAATGATGCATATCCTTTTGAAATAGATTTCAGACGATCGTAAAAGTCAAAAACAACTTCAGCCAAAGGCATATTGAATGTTAATTCCACCCTGTCTGCTGTTAAATAGCTTTGGTTTACAATTTCCCCTCTTTTCTCGATACAAAGCGTCATTACTGCACCCACAAAATCCGATTTGGTAATAATAGAAGCTTTTATATAAGGCTCTTCAACTCTGTCTAAAAGATTGGGATCAATCATTTCAGATGGGTTGTTGATTAACATTGCCGTTTCAGGATCTTTTTTAGAATATCCGTGATATGAAACGTTGGGAACTGTAGTAATTACATTCATATTAAATTCTCTTTCGAGACGTTCCTGCACGATTTCCATATGAAGCATTCCCAAGAATCCGCAACGGAAACCAAAACCTAATGCTGCAGAACTTTCGGGTTCAAACACCAAAGAAGCATCATTCAGTCTTAATTTTTCTAATGAGAATCTCAATTCTTCAAAATCTTCAGATTCAATAGGATAAATTCCTGCAAAAACCATTGGTTTTACTTCCTCAAAACCGTCAATTGCAGCAGCAGCAGGATTCACAAAAGAGGTAATGGTATCACCCACTTTCACTTCTCTTGCATCTTTAATCCCGGAAATAATATACCCTACATCACCACATTCAATTGTCTTTTTCGGAACCTGTTTTAGTTTTAAAGTTCCCACTTCATCAGCACCATATTCTTTTCCAGTCGCGAAAAATTTTATCTTCTCGTTTTTAGAAATACTTCCGTTTACTACTTTAAAATACGCTTCAATTCCTCTGAACGGATTGTAAACAGAGTCAAAGATTAGTGCCTGTAACGGAGCATTGGGATCTCCAACCGGTGCAGGAATTCTGTTGACAATCTGCTCAAGCAAATCATGAACCCCCTCACCTGTTTTTCCAGAAACTCTAAGAACATCTTCATATTTGCACCCTAAAAGGCCCATAATTTCGTCGGTTACTTCTTCAGGGTTTGCTGACGGAAGATCTATTTTATTAAGAATTGGAATAATTTCTAAATCATTTTCCAATGCCAGGTATAGATTACTGATGGTTTGTGCCTGGATACTCTGTGCAGCATCAACAATAAGAAGTGCTCCTTCACAGGCAGCAATAGAACGGGAAACTTCATAAGAAAAGTCAACGTGTCCCGGTGTATCAATAAGGTTTAGAATATATTTTTCTCCTTTATACTCATAATCCATCTGGATGGCGTGCGACTTGATTGTAATCCCACGTTCTTTCTCCAAATCCATATCATCAAGCGTCTGAGACTGTAGTTCTCTTTGGGTAACGGTATTCGTATACTCCAATAGACGGTCTGCCAGGGTACTTTTACCGTGGTCGATATGAGCGATTATGCAAAAATTTCGTATGTTTTTCATTTAAGAATCTTGTAATTTGCAAAGATAAGAAAATGCAAGAGAATTTTTCATTCTAATTCTTTCTTTTAACTGAAACACAGATAACAATAGGAAGAGAAGCTCAATTTTTCCCTTTTTCAATATTATTTGGTTTTACCAAAGTCTTCCGGCAACAGGTAATTTCCTGTAAAAGGATCAAGATAAACTTTGGGGCCTAAAGTATTCTTTTTTTTATTTGAGAGACTAACATCTATGACCGCGCCAATAACACCTCCCACCAAACCACCTGCAGCAACTCCAATGGTGACACCACTTGCAGTTGTTTCAGGAAATAGTTCTGCTTTTGTTACTTCAATAAAAACACCGTTCTCATCTTTAAAAATCTCAGTGTAACCAACAGGAATATTTTTATATGCTATTCCTTTATACACAAAAGCGTAAAAATGTCTTATCCCCGTTTTCTCCTCTCCTTTTACTGCTTTTGTCACCACTCCTTTATCATTAGCCTGCAAAGTAAATCCGGGTTCAGGATTATGGGTAAAGAAGCTGTAATAATCTTTGTACACCCCTTCTTTCAATTCGTTTGCGTTCAGGATGCTAAGTTTTTCTTTTAATAGAGAGCCATAGCTAGGAAGATCACTTTCTGAAACACTAAATTCCCATGGTTCTCCTTTATAAGATTCTTTAAACAGATCAGTAAGAATTAAAGTCGCTTTTCTGGACAGGCTTTGGGCTAAATAGGGCGTTATACGTGATGAAACTGTTGCTATTGTATCTTTTCTGTCAATAAAATGATATCCATCTTCTTTCTTAATAAATGTACTTGCTCTTAATTCAAGCTTTCCGATAGAGTATTTTTCTTTTTTGTCTTCTGAGATATTCAACCTTTCCAGCAAAAGAACCATGTCATCATTTCCTCTTACCGGATTGTATTTATAAAACCAATCTGTTATGTCTTTGCCGGCATTATTTTCGAAAATAATTTTCACCTCGTCTTTATGATACATGACCATTCCGACTTCCTGATTTGCTCTTTGATCTATCACCGTAAAACTTTTAATAGAGTTTTTATTATCTTTAATAGATTTTGAAAGATCAATTTTTTCTATTTTCTGTCCCAATAATACCATCGAAAATAATAAAAAGAAAAGTGTTTTTTTCATATGTGAACTTTCTGGTAAAAGTAATTTTTTTTGTTGTAAAAATTAAACGGCTCTCACAGAAAGATCTGTAAGAGCCGTCCAACATTAAAAAAATAAACTATTATGGGTTTTGTCTAGGTCCCGAAGCATTATTGTTTCCATGAGGTTTTCTTTCATCCATTTTATCCTTCATCATTTTCTCGGATTGAAACAACTTCAGAACTTTCTGGCAGGGAATTACCTGCTGCATTTTTTCTGCATATCTTTTTCTGTTATCTAACAGTTTTTGTCCTACTTCAAAGCTTTGCTGCAATTTGGCCTTTGCTTCTTCATCCGTTAGAGTTTCAGGATCAAAGCTTGAATTAAACTGACTTTTGATTTGCTTTTGGCTATCCAGATATTCGTTATACAATTGTGTAAATTCGGCTTTATCACCTGGATCGACATTCAGATTATCCATAATCATATTGTTCCTGAATTTTTTCAGGAGCTCTTTTCTCTCTTCCGGAGAAAGATTATTGATGACTTCTTTCCTTTCCTTAGGGTCCATCTTTTTCCAGTCGTAATCAGTCCTTTGGGCATTTAATCCAAAGCCATAAATAATCAAAAACGTCAATAATATCTTTTTCATTTTCTTTTAATTATAAATATCCAAATAAACGTCCTGAGTCGAATTACTTGCTAGCTCTGCAATTTCAGAGTTAGAAAACGAGTCCAGATATTCATTCATTTGTGTTTCTACTTTTTTATTCACGGTTTTCACCGGTTTGGGTGTCTCGATTGTTTTTTCAGTTTCGCTTACATTTTTAGAAGCATAAACATTGTTACTCTTTTGATTTCCAACTGTTTGATTATTATTTTCAACAGAAGTTAAATCAGATTTTAAAGTTTCGTAAGCAAGCTCGCCCTCTGTTTTTGGTTCTTTGGTATTGGCTGTATATGTTGTTTCAGAATTCAATCCTTTTTGCGTAGAATCATTATCTGAATTAAAAACATAAGTTGCTCCAAAGATCAAAGCCAGTGATGCCGCTGCAGCATACATCCAGTTCAGCTTAAAGACAGGTGCTTTTTTACTTGTCTTTATATCATTCATAACGTTCTCCTGAATATTTTCAAACATATTATCAGGAACTGTGTAAATGTTTTTACGCTCTAATTTTTCTATGTCGAACTCTTTCATCTTTGTTGGGTCAAAAAATTATCTTTCGTAATTTTCTTTAATATAATCTTCTATTTTTTGTTTGGCATAATGATAATTTGTTTTCAATGTTCCTACCGACATATCTACAATTTTTGATATTTCTTCGTAGGGTAAATCATCATAATACCGCATCATAAATACCAGTTTCTGCTTTTCGGGCAGGCTTTGTATGGCGTTCTGCAGCAAAAGCTGTATTTCTTCGGCATCTCCTTCCGTATTATCAGCTACAAGATTCTGCATGTGATACTCCGGATCTTCATCAGTTTTCTGCATCTTCTTCATTTTATTCACCTGCTGCAATGCTTCGTTGGTTGCAATTCTGTACAACCAGGTATACAACTGGCTATCATTTTTGAACTGATGAAAATTTTGATAAGCTTTAATAAAAGTTTCCTGCAAAGTATCCTGTGCAAGATCTCCGTCCACAATAATTCTTCTTATATGCCAGTACAATCTGCTTTGATAGGCATCCATCAAGGCCCGGACACCTTTATCCTGGGTCCGTGGATTCTGCATCAACGAAATAATTTCCGCGTCCTTAATCTTCATGAGATGCCTTACATTGTTTTGGATTACAAAAATAACTGAAAGTTAAATTAAAACTTCAATTTTCAATTTAAATATTTAAAATAATATGAGACACTTACGCAATAAACGTGCCTATATTGAAGTGTGAGATTTCTGAGGACATCTTCCTTTTCCGGCTCAGCTTAAAATCTTATATTTGTTATATGCAAATTGTAATCATCGGTTCCGGAAATGTTGCCTATCATATGGCAAAAGCTTTCACTTTGAAAAGTATTCCCCTGGCCCAGATTTTTGGCAGGAACGAAAAAGAATTGAGTAAGATTTCAGAAGAATTAAATATTCCTTATTCCACAGATCATCTGGAGGAAGCAGATCTTTATATCGTCTGTGTCAGTGATAATTCTATAGAAGAAGTTTCAAAGAGTATTTCCAGAAAAGACTGTTTGGTTGCCCATACATCAGGATCACTTCCAAAAGAAGCTTTGTCTGGTGAGTACAGGAAAGCAAGCTTCTACCCTTTGCAGACTTTTTCAAAATCAAAAGAACTGGAGTATGAAAAAATACCATTCTTCGTAGAAGCAGAAAATGAGGGAGATCAAAAAATATTGCTTGATCTCGCTTCACAGATTTCAGAGAAAGTAATGGAAAGCAGCCACGAAAAAAGAAAATACATTCATTTAACGGCTGTTTTCGCCTGTAATTTTGTGAATCATCTTTTTTCAAGAGCTAAAGAAATTTCGGATTCTCAGGATATTCCGTTTGATTATTTTTTACCGCTGATTGATGAAACGGTTCAGAAAATTTATGAAATTGAACCCAAACAGGCACAGACTGGCCCTGCAGTGAGAAATGATGTAAGAATTTTACAGCTGCATGAAAAGTTATTAAAAGACGAAAGTCTTAAAATTTATAAAACAATGAATCATTCTATTCAGGAAATGTATGAGTTATAAAGAGAAATTAAAAGATATTAAGGCATTTGTATTTGATGTTGACGGCGTTTTCACAGACGGAAGTGTTTATCTTCTTCCCGGAGGAAATATGTGCAGAGTAATGAATGTTCTGGACGGATATGCAGTAGTGAAAGCATTAAAAAACAATTATTTGATTGGAGTGATTACCGGTGGAAATGATGAAATGGTAAAACACAGAATCAATTACCTGGGTATCCAGGATTACTATCCGAAATCCCACAACAAAATAGATGATTTTGAAGATTTTAAGAAAAAACACAATCTTAAAAATGAAGAAATCCTGACTATGGGTGATGATCTTCCGGATATTCATATTATGGAAAGTTCGGCTATTGCGGCATGTCCTGAAAATGCAGTTCCTGAAGTAAAAGGAATCTCCGATTATATTTCCCCGAAAAAAGGAGGAACCGGAGCTGTACGTGATGTGATTGAACAGGTGATGAAGGTTCAGGGAAACTGGCATGACGATAATACTCAATCTGTATAATTACCGGTATGAAATTACTTTTAGCCTCTCAATCACCAAGAAGAAAGGAGCTTCTTTCCAACCTGGGTTTTGAATTTGAAGTTGTAAAAATAGACTGTGAAGAAATTCTTCCGGAACATATAAAAATAGAAGAAGCTGCAGCTTATCTATCTGATTTAAAAGCAGATGCTTTCAGACACTTGGAAGCAGATGAAGTTCTGCTGACCGCTGACACTGTTGTAGCTATTGATAATCAGATTCTTGGAAAACCTAAAGACGAAGCTGACGCTTACAAAATGCTTCAGAGCCTTTCTGGAAGGACCCATCAGGTTTATACGGGGATCACCATCAAAACTGCAGATAAATCCATTACAGAAACTGATGTTGCTGACGTTACACTTGATGAGCTCTCCGATGAGGAAATAAACTATTACGTTCAAAACTATAAGCCTTTTGATAAAGCGGGCAGCTATGGTATTCAGGAATGGCTGGGAATGGCAAAGATCACCAGCCTTACAGGAAGTTTTTATACCATTATGGGACTTCCTACTCATCTTGTTTATAAAATATTGAAAGAAACCTCCCTGATTTAAGAAATTATTGAAGTTTCGAATATCAGTTAAAGAAGAAATAAAATATTTCCACAAGAAATATAAATATTATTCATTATAAAATTTTATTATTTTTACAAAATCATCAAACTGCTGATAATAAAAAGCAGATTAGCAAGTTATAATTGAATAATGAAAAAGAATATATTATTCCTTTTAGTGATATGCCTTGTTGCTTCCTGTGCTACCAAAACAAAAAAGCCGGAGCAGCGATCAAAACTATTGAAAGGATTTTCCACATATTACAACACTCTTTTTAATGCGAAAGATGCGTTAAACAGTGAGTTTACAACCAGAGATAAGGGACATAAAGACAATTTTTATGCTCCTTATATACCTATTCTTACCTATGAAGAACAACCTTTGGGAAGTGATCTTGGACAATCAGAGGCTTTTGCCGAAAACTCCATGAAAATGGCTGAAGTAGCCAACAAACCTTCAGGAAGAGGAAATTCCGGAGTGCCGAATATCCCTGGCGGACCTCAGGGAAATACCCCTGCAAGGCCTGAAGGAGAACAAGGTAAAGGAGCTACTACACTTGAAATTGCGGAAGCAAAAGCTTTAAAAGCGATTAATAAATATTCTGTGACCAGAAATGGTGAAGAAAAAAACAAGCAGATTTTCGATGCCTATATGATTCTTGCCCAAGCGAGAATTTATAGAGGTAAATCCCTGGAAGCGCTGGATGCTCTTAATTATGTGTTCACCCATATGAAAGACGATAAAAGAATTGCACTGGCAAGAATTTATCAGGGGCTTGCCTATGACCAAATCAAAGATTATCACAGAGCTCATGAAACTTTTGCTAAACTGAAAGGAGAAGACATTAATAAAAGCTATGCAAAACTGCTGAGCATCTATTATTCTGAATCTCTGCTGGATGCAGGTAAAAAGGAAGAGGCAGCCAAAGAGCTTGATGAAGCTTTTGAACTGAACAGCAACAGAAAACTAAAGAGTAGAATTGCTTATCTGAGAGGCCAGGTTTTAGAAAATCTGAACCAGAATGATAAAGCAAGAGAAAGCTATACCGCAGCTTATAAATATGCCAATGATTTTGAATTTGAAGTAAAATCTCAGATTGCCATTGCTAAAACTTTTAATGGTAAAGGTGACTATGCCGGAGCCAAAAACTATCTGGAAGGAATCAGTAAAAAAGGTACTTATGGTTCCAGAAAAAATGAATTTTATTATGCTTTAGGCTTAATGGCCAACAAAGCAGGAAAAAAAGAAGAAGCCCAGCAATTCTTCAGAAAATCACTGTTTGAAAAGGTGTCTGACCCTCAGATCCGTGGATTGGCTTATTACGAAATAGGAAAAAGCTATCTTGACAAGAATGATTACATCGGGGCCGGAAGCTATTATGATTCTGCTCTTGCCGTAATGACGTATGAACCATCAAAAATCCTTTTAAAAGATCAGTCTGCCTACATCAAAAAGATTTCAAGGAATTATTATCTGATCAAAAAGAATGACAGTATTCTTTCACTGGCAAAGATGGATGAAGGCCAGAAAACAGACTATTTCACAAAATATATAGCAAAATTAAAGATTAAAGAAGAAAAAGAGGAACAGGAAAGAAGACGCGCAGAAAGGAACAAAGGATTTGATACCGGAGATTATAGCGCTAATTCTATTTTTGCTAACAGCTCCAATGCTTTTGAGGATTTCGGAGTAACTACCAAAGGATTTTACTTCGGAAATACCGGTACTGTAAGCAAAGGAACCTCTACCTTTAAACAAGTTTGGGGAGATCGTGCTCTTGCTGATAACTGGCGTTTTTCCAAGAAAATGGCTTCCATTGAAGATATGAAGAATGAAGCGTTGGGGGTAACTTCAGCACCTAATCCTAGACGTTTTGAACCTTCTTACTATATTGAGCAGATCCCAACAGATCAGGGTAAATTATCCCAATTGAAAAAGGACAGAGATACCGCTTCATTAGGTCTGGGAATCATGTATCAGAATTATTTTACCAACACTCCCCTGGCGACAAAAACGCTGTATGATCTTGTAGATGTAAAACCGGAAGAAAAGGTAATGCTACAGGCATTGTATGAAATTTTTGCCATGAATTATGAGAAAAATCCACAGGCATCTGAAAAAGCGAAACAAATTCTGTTGGCGGATTATCCTTACACTTCTTATGCTGAATTTGCCAGAAATCCTAAAAACAAATCGTTCGTAAAATCAACGGAGGAAGTTGAAAATGAATATAAAAAAGCATATGCCTTATTTGAATCGGAAAAATTTTTGGAAAGTAAGGAGGTCATAGATCAGACTCTTCAAAAATTTCCTAAAGATGCACTAGTTCCTAAATTGTACCTGCTCAATGCATTCAATGCAGGAAAATCCAGTGGAAAGGAAGTAATGATTCTGCAGCTTGAACAGATTGCCCTGAATTATTCTAAAACTCCTGAAGGGATAAGAGCTAAAGAAATGTTGATTTATCTGAAAAGCGACCTCAGCTTCCAGGCAACGGATAATAAAGGAAATGCCGTCCCTCAACAACCCGCAGGAGCACCTGTACAACCTAATGCCCAGAACACCGGCATTCCGCAAATGAACAATGGAAAAGTACAAAAGCTGGAAAATATCAGTACAAAAACTCTGAATATGGATCCTACTCCACAACAGGGAAATCCTGACCAGCAGCAGCAAAAAAATAAAAAATCAACAGAAACCAAACCTGGGTCAAAGGCACCGCCAAGACCTCAATAAAATAAAAAAGCGAAGATCTACTCTTCGCTTTTTTTATGCAGTTATTTATTATTTGAACTAATAATCTTACGGGTTCTTCTTCTTTACTCCATGGAAATCTTTGAGATAGAAAGGCTCAAAATAAGCCATATCTTCAAATTCTTTATTTCCTATTTTTTCCAATGTCTTTTTGATAAGATATTTCGCAGAAGGATACACATTCTCGTTAAAAACAGCATCAGGAAGATTCAGAATCTCTTTTGCTTTCTTGGCACCATCACCTACAAACAATACTTTTTTATCTCTGAATTCTTCAAAAGAAGTTTCGTCCAAAATCTTGGCTTCGGTCTCAGATAATTCTTTTCCCGTATTTCCATCATAAACGGCCGTATACACCTCCATTCTCCTCGCGTCAATCAAAGGCACTATAAAATCATAGTTATTGTCTAAAAAGGGCTCTATCATGCTTTCAAGGGAGTTTATAGCAATCAATGGAACTTTAAGACCATAGCAGAATCCTTTTGCAGAGGCTGCACCAATCCTCAAGCCTGTGTAAGATCCGGGACCTTTCCCCAAAGAAACGGCTTCGATATCTTTAAGAGCAATTCCAGCCCCTTCCAACGCCCATTCTACATAGGTATGAAGGCTTTCAGATTGTTTATAATTTTCAGAAACTTCTTCACATACACACAGCAGTTTTTCATTGTCTGATACCGCTACTGAACAGTTTTTGGAAGATGTTTCCAGATATAGAATTTTCATTTTTTTGTTTTAAGCTAAACAGCAAAATTGCTTTTAATATTCTGCAAATTTAGTCCATTATTTTGACTATTTTCTATAAATCGTTCTCGGTTCTGCCTGAGCACTCGGGTAGATTGTCATGTCTGAAACGGTAACATGTTTCGGAGCATTCACACAATAAGCAATGGCATCCGCAATGTCTTCAGCTTTCAGAGCATCATAGCCTGCATACACTGTTGAAGCTTTCTCACTGTCACCTTTGAATCTTACCAAAGAGAAATCGGTTTCTACAGCTCCCGGCTGAATATTGGTTACTTTGATCCCAAATTCCGTAAGCTCCAGTCTCATTCCTTCTGAAATCACGTCTACAGCTTTCTTCGTTGCACAGTACACTACTCCATTCGCATAGGTTTGTCTTGCCGCTACAGAACTTATATTTATTATATGACCTAAATTTTTAGTTTTCATAATCGGGATGATCATTTTAGAAACATAGAGTAGTCCCTTTACATTCCCATCAATCATAGAATCCCAGTCATCAGTCTTCCCGGCAGAAAGAGGGTCCAACCCATGAGCATTTCCTGCATTATTGATCAGAATATCAATTTCTTTCCAGTTTTCAGGAAGCGAATTAATGGCTGCTTCCACTTCTTTAAGATTCCTTACATCAAACAATAAACTAAATATTTCGGTATACTGAGATAGCTCTGATTTTACAGCTTCCAGTACTTCACTTCTTCTTCCACAGATGATGATTCTGTTTCCTTGTTTTGCAAGAAATTCTGCAGTGGCTTTACCTATGCCGGAAGTTGCTCCGGTGATTAATATTGTCTTCATAAAATTGCTTATTAACGATATGAATGGAATACTTTACCTAGAGTATGATATTATTCCCTTCATACATTGTTATTGATTTATTAATTTGCATCCAATGCCTGAAAAGCATCAGCTATGTGGTCAACTTTTAAGTTTCTGTTTTCATCAGGAAGAACGGAGATAATATCAAATCTGACTTCGTTATCTTTATTAAATTCTTCGAGATAATGATTGGCTGCAGAAACAATTGATTTTATTTTTGCTTTGGTTACAGCTTCCTGAGGGAGCATAAATGCATCAGTAGATCTTGCTTTCACTTCCACTATGATAATCAGATTATCTTTTTCAGCAATAATATCAATCTCCGCTTTTTGAAAACGGTAATTTCTCACAAGGATTTTGCAGCCTTTTTTCTGAAGATAACCGGCGGCCATATCTTCTGCTATTTTTCCAAAATCGTTGTGATCAGCCATATTTTGTATTTAAGAGTTTGAAGATAGGAGAGTCGTCTTTTTAAAATTCGAGCTTTACTTTAGTTCCAACTTTCATTTTAAGATTACCACCAATTAAAAGTGGCCGGTTATCTTTAATGTGTCCATTCGGGAAAGCAAATACTACAGGGAATTTATATTTTGAAATTCTCTCCGAGATCAGTTTATAGGCAAATTCATCAAAGCTTTCTTCATAGCTTTTATTTTCCTTTTCGTCTCCCATATTAGTCATCCCGCCAACGATAAGTCCTTTGATCTTACTGAAGACTCCTGCCAGCTCCAGACTCATAATCATGCGATCCAGGGCATAGAAATTTTCTCCGATATCTTCAATAAACAAGATTTTATCTTTAAAGTCAAAAGAATATTTTGTTCCTAAAAGGGCATAGATAAGGGCTAAATTTCCTCCAACCAATTCTCCTTCAATATTCCCTTCTTTATTGAATTGATTTGATTCAAGGGTGTATTTTGGAGTTTTTCCTTTGAGGATATCAAAGATCAGATCATAGCTTTCATCAGTAACGCCGAAACTTGATGTTTTAATGGTCTGCCCATGAATGGATGCAAAGCCTTTCTTTAACAGATAGCTTTGTATAACCGTATTATCAGAATAGCCGATATACCATTTTGGATTTTCTGTAAAACCCTTCATTTTTAGGTGCTGAATCAGGTGCTGACAGCCATAGCCTCCTCTGGAAGCCCATACCGCTCTGATTTCTGTATCATTTAAAGCCCAGTTGATATCTTTTATTCTTTCCTGTTCTGTTCCGGCATAATTATATCCGTTTGAAAATCTGGTGTAAAGATGTTCCCCGAGAACGGGGTCAAAACCTCTACTTTTAATCATTTCTATTCCCTTTTCCATTTGAGAGGCATCTACCGCTCCTGCAGGGGAAATAACAGCTATTTTGTCACCTTTTTTAAGGGACTTTGGAAAGATCATTTTTTTCATTCTGTTTTTTGATATTTTACTTCTTTCTTTTCTGCTTCCTCCAGTTGTCTTTCAAACTGATTGAACTTTTTGAAACTCTGCAGGAAGATAAAGAAACTGAAGATAATAAGAATACAGCCGACAACTCTTCTGATTTGGTTCGCCAGCTTTTGTGTTAATTTATCGTGAAATTGCTTGGCAAGAAATATTTTAGCAAGATCTATTGAAAGGTAAGTGGTCAGTACGATCCCTATGTATAAAATAAAACTGCTGGTGTCCGGATATTGATTCCTCACAGAAATTACCGTTACCAGCCAGAAAAGGATGACTCCTACATTCAAAAGATTAAAGAAAAAACCATTGAAAAATGTTTTAATATAATTTTGGCCAATAATCTTCTCTTCACCAGGCATATGCATCTTGGTTTTGGTAAC
The DNA here is from genome assembly GCF_019317325.1 of Chryseobacterium sp. D764. Classification (NCBI taxonomy): domain Bacteria; kingdom Pseudomonadati; phylum Bacteroidota; class Flavobacteriia; order Flavobacteriales; family Weeksellaceae; genus Chryseobacterium; species Chryseobacterium sp. D764. Next base: position 3,237,086 of record NZ_CP079219.1, read on the forward strand.
CAACATCACAATCCCATAAATAAAAATAAGAATGGAAGTGATCCTGTAGAAGCCAGGATGTTTATCAATTAAAGCTACAATATCTGTACTGGCATAATACGCCGCTACAATACATAATAAATCTGCAGTGATAACTCCAAGATCCAATGATAAGGCATGTTTTGGGCCTCTGGAAAAGCTGGTTTCTATTAACAGGAAAAATATAGGTCCTATAAAAACCAAGCTCAGCATGAATCCTAATATGACCGCCGATAGTACAAGTTCTAGCATTTAATGTGTTTTAAAATGAAAAAAATTCATTTCGTTTTATACAAAGTTATACTTTATGATTTAATTATTCAATAAAGTTGTGATATATCAAGTGGATTTTAAGGAGAGTTTAATGTAAATTTTTTAAGAAAATAGGAGAGGAGGGTATATTCAAAAGTTTTTTGCTTCAAAAAATAAAAGGCTGAATGTTCATGAACATTCAGCCTCTTTATAATTTTATCTGGAGTCTTATTTTAATACCTATTTCTTACTTCACAATCTGGAAGTCAAGCTGCTTCTGGATCAGATTAGCTTTTACCACTTTGATCTGAACTTCATCTCCCAACTGATACTTGTTTCCGTGTCTTATTCCGTATACCGCATGGGATTTTGCATCATACATATATGAGTCGTCTACAAGGTCTCTAAGTTTGATCAGTCCCTCCGCTCCGTTTTCAGGAATTTCAACCCAGAAACCGAATTCTGCCACTCCGGAAATAACCCCTCTGAAAGTTTCTCCCAGGTGTTTTTCCATGAATTTCACCTGCATAAACTTGATAGAGTCTCTTTCCGCATCTGCAGCCAGTCTTTCCATGGCACTGCAGTGTTTTGCTTTATCTTCAAGTTCCCCTCTGTTTGGAGATTTTCCTCCGTCCAGATAATGCTGAAGAAGACGGTGTGCAAGCAAATCCGGATAACGACGGATAGGAGAGGTAAAGTGACTGTAATACTCAAAACCTAAGCCATAGTGGCCAATAGGTTCAGTAGAATACACCGCTTTGCTCATACTTCTCATTGCAAGTGTTTCAATCATGTTTTCTTCTCCTTTTCCTTTCACATCATGAAGAAGTTTATTTAAAGATGCGGCAACCTTTTTGGTATTGGCCAGATCCATTTTGTATCCGAAAGTAGCAACGAAGTCTCTTAACGATTCTAATTTTGCAGGATCCGGATCATCATGAACCCTGTAAATAAATGTATTGTTGGTGATTTCATCTTTTCTGCTCAGAGAAACATATTCAGATACTTTTTTATTGGCTAAAAGCATGAATTCCTCAATCAGGTGATTCGAGTCTTTGCTTATTTTAAAGTAAACTCCAATCGGTTCATTATTTTCATCAAGATTGAATCTTACTTCACTTCTGTCAAAAGTAATAGCACCTCTTCTTATACGTTCATTACGCATAATCTTTGCCAGCTTATCAAGAGTATTGATCTCTTCTGCCAGGTCTCCCTGCCCGCTTTCGATACGTTCCTGAGCTTCTTCATAAGTAAATCTTCTGTCTGAATGGATTACCGTTCTTCCAAACCACTGTTTCTGAATTTCAGCCTCGTCATTCAGTTCAAAAACTGCTGAAAAAGTATATTTATCTTCGTTAGGACGAAGGGAACAAACATCATTACTCAAAACTTCCGGCAGCATCGGAACAACTCTGTCAACAAGATATACTGAAGTAGCTCTCTTATATGCTTCATCATCAAGAATAGTTCCCGGAACTACATAATGAGATACATCAGCAATATGAACACCAATTTCCCAGTTGCCATTTTCCAGTTTTCTTATGGATAAGGCATCATCAAAATCTTTCGCATCCTTAGGGTCAATCGTAAATGTACAGATGTTACGCATATCCCAACGCTTTGCAGCTTCTTCATCAGTAATACTTCTGTCTATTTTATCGGCATCGGCCTCAACTTCCTGTGGAAATTCGTAAGGCAGGCCATATTCTGCAAGAATAGAGTGGATCTCTGTTTCGTGTTCTCCCGGAGCACCCAGCACCTTGATAATTTCTCCTTCAGGGTTTTTATCTCCAGGTCTCCATTCAGTCATTTTTACGATGACCTTATCTCCATCTTCAGCATTGTTGAACTTCGCTTTTGAAATAAAGATGTCTGTATTGATTGATTTTTTATCGCAAACAACGAAGCCGAAATCTTTATGAGCCACCTTCTGAAATGTTCCTACAAATTCAGTTCTGGTACGTTCCAAAACCTCCAGAACGGAACCTTCCAATTTCTTTCCTTTATAATGATAAGTTATAATAAGAACCTTATCTCCCTGCAGAGCATCCTTCACATTTTTGGCGTGAATGAAGACATCATCTTCCAATCCTTCCACATTTACGTAAGCATTTCCACTTTGGTTGAAGTCAATAATTCCAGTAAGCGTTCCTGCAATTTTCAGGTTCACTATATATTTTCCTTTTTCTACTTCTTTGATCTTTTCAGATCCCTGAAGTTTGTGCAGTGCCTGGATGACAAGTTCTCTTTGTCTTGGATTTTTGTAATCTATTCCATCAGCGATCTGCTTATAATTATAAATTTTTGATGAATTCGCATTCATAAAACGGAGGATCAATCTTCCGATCTCCATCATTTTTAAATCATTTTTATGACTTATATATTTTCTTTTTTTTGGCATTTTTAATTTTCTTTTAATTATTTTGGTCTTACTTAAAATAAAACCTTTCTATAAATCTTCCCCGTTCATTCCTTATAAAGGTTATTCAATTTCATCATTAGATTCTTTCCGTACATCATCAGAAATTATCTTTCAGTTTACTTAGAACGGGAGCTTTAGTTTTGTATAAATTTAATACAATTCTTGAGAAGAAAAGAGAAAAACCTTCTATTAAATATGTTTCAAATATAAGAAAGGCTTTAGAGAATAATAGAATGTAATTTCTATTGGACACTGCAAATATACGAATAAAAAATAAATAAGGCTTGTAATGTAATTTACAAGCCTTAGTATATTTAGCAAACTGCAATTTTATCAACTCTGTTCTGGTGTCTTCCACCTTCGAAATCTGTTGAAAGAAATTTATCTACAATCTCAATCGCCAGTTCCTTTGATATAAATCTCGCAGGCATTGAAATCATATTGGCATCATTATGCTGTCTTGCCAGCGTTGCAATCTCCGGCATCCAGCAAAGAGCGCATCTTATTTTCTGGTGTTTGTTTGCAGTGATCTGAACCCCGTTTCCGCTTCCACAGATAAGAATTCCAAGCTCATTTTCTCCGTTTTCCACAGAGGTTGCAGCAGGGTGTACAAAGTCCGGATAATCCACACTGTTTGTGGAAAACGTTCCAAAATCCTGAACTTCAAATCGTTCTGAAAGATAGTTCTTAACAATCTCCTTATATTCATAGCCTGCATGGTCCGCTGCAATAGCAATTTTTCTTTTCATAATACTCTTATTAAGCTTTATTAGATTTTATTTCCTTACAAAGGTAAGAATAATAACAATTCGTGTTAGTAAACCCTGAGTTAATTGTTAAGAGGTATGTTAATAACTGTGGAAAACTTTTCTCAACTTTCTATTTTTAAAGATCAATTTATTTCGTAATAGAAATTCTTTCCGCAAATTTTCACCATAACTTTCCAGATGTTTTCTTCAGCTATCCCCAGATTTTTCCATAATAAAATAACTAATAATGGCTTGATCTCAAAGTTACCAACATTTGTTAGTAAGTATGTGAAATAGCGGGTTTACAAGAATTTATATTGTGAGTTAAATATGAATTGAATAAAAGTTGAATGTTATCAATTTTTAGCCTAAAACTTATCCCCGAAACTAACAACACACAACAACAACTACATTATTCTTTTTTTATAAAGAGAAAAAATTGTTGATTAATGGGTGATTGGGTTCGGGGAAAGTTTTTGAAAACTTTTATTTTAATCAATCTGTTGAAAAAGTTTAAAACCTTACATTTGTGAAACGAAAATTCAATGAGTTTCATGAATTTGTCTCCGCTGGATTTGCGGAAATGCAAACCGGGATCTGGCCAGCGAGACTTCATAGAACTTTGACAAAAATAAATCTGCTTATGAAAACAATCAATGATTTCAATTTTAAAGATAAGAAAGCTCTGGTAAGAGTGGACTTCAATGTTCCTCAGGACGATCAGCTGAAGGTGACAGACAATACAAGAATTGTTGCTGTAAAACCAACAGTGGAAAAGATCCTTAATGATGGTGGTTCTGTCATCTTAATCACACACCTTGGAAGACCAAAGGGAGAAGTGAAAGATGAATTTTCTCTTAAACATATTCTTGGCGAAGTTTCTGCTGTTCTTGGACAGGAGGTAAAGTTTGTTGATGAATGTATCGGAGAAAAAGCGGAACAGGCTGCTGCAGATCTGAAACCAGGGGAGATCTTATTATTGGAAAATGTACGTTTTCATAATGAAGAAGAAAAAGGAGATGCAGGTTTTGCTGAGAAACTTTCTAAACTAGGAGATGCTTATGTAAATGATGCATTCGGGACTGCACATAGAGCTCATGCTTCTACAGCAGTAATCGCTCAATATTTTCCTTCAACTAAATATTTCGGTTTTTTAATAGCTAATGAACTTAAAGCTATTGATAAAGTATTAAAGAGTGGTGAGAGACCTGTTACAGCTATCCTTGGTGGTTCTAAAGTTTCAACTAAAATCACCATTATAGAAAATATCCTTCCTGCTGTTGACAATCTGATCATCGGTGGAGGGATGGCATTTACCTTTATTAAGGCTCTTGGAGGAAAAATTGGTAATTCTTTAGTAGAAGAAGATAAACTTCCTTTAGCTCTTGAGATTTTAGGCAAAGCAAAAGAACATAAAGTAAAAGTATATCTTCCTTCTGATGCTATTATCGCTGAAAGTTTTAGTAATGATGTGGAAAGAAAAGAAGCTGATATCTATGCAATCCCTGAAGGATGGATGGGCCTTGATGCAGGCCATAAATCAAGAGATCAGTTTAATGATGTATTGTTAAATTCGAGAACTATTCTTTGGAATGGGCCAATCGGAGTTTTTGAAATGTCAAATTTTGCTGGCGGAACTGTTGCATTAGGTGAGAGTATTGCAGAGGCTACCAGATTAGGAGCTTTCTCTTTAGTTGGAGGAGGAGACAGTGTTGCTTTTGTTAAGCAATTCGGATATGCGGATCAGGTAAGTTATGTTTCTACCGGTGGTGGTGCCATGCTTGAAAGTCTTGAAGGACTTGAGTTACCAGGTGTAGCTGCAATCAACAATTAAATAAAAATTAAAGATATTTTATAGCCTGCTAATTATATTAGCAGGTTTTTTTGTTTTTGAATTTATAAAAAATTCCTTTATTGATCGGATTTTTCATAGTATCTTAGATATAACCTGTAGTTATATTGGTTTGACTTGAATTCGCTTTCAGTCACTTAGGTATTTAATAAATTGTGTGCTTAGTTTTTCTTTTTAAAATTTGGGATTAGAAAGAATGTGTTCTTGTTTTCATAACCAGATTTTTGTGATAGATTAGCTATGATTTTTGATATGAATTTGTATTTTTTTGAGAGATCATGATATCTTTTTTTTATTAATTATCATGTTGCATTTTACAAACATTAGATTGATAAAATGACGTGATGTGACATAAAATTTCTGAAAGCTAAGAGTATTTTCTGATAACAATTTTTTGCCGAAGAATCTGTGATTGCTTAAATTGGATCTTGGAGTTTCATTGAACCTTTAAACTCTATAATAATTTAGGTAATTATATACAACTTTGCATTAATCCTGCTATATTACTATTGTGACGCTGTCATTCTGGATGTAGCGTAGTGAAATGAGGAATCTAAGCTTTACATGAGATTTTTCCTTCGTCAGAAATCGATGATTCGTCCATAGTCAATGACAATGGTGTAAAATTCAATTGTCACCATAATTTACATATGTATGTGACTTGTTAGTATTTTTTTTAATTTAAAGAGCAAGTTTTATATGTTTAAGCTTTATTTTTATCTGAATTTTATATTTTTTTATTTCACATATTAATGATAGTGTTGTAATGTATTGTATATCAGTTTTTAAACTATTTTTTATTGTTAAATTATATGCTGTTTTTACTTTAAAGGGTAGTTAAAAATTAGAAATTATTTATTGAATACTATAAAATGAAGGATGAACTCAGTTTTCAAGAAAAATAATTTCAAGAATTTTTTTGAAATATATTTGCTTTACTCTTTTCTGCAACCAGTAATTTTTTTCGGTACTTTTTATTTTATCAGAATTTTCAACTTCATTATTTTTTTGAACTTTAAATTAACCTAAAGAATTTCTTTGAAAATTTTTTATGTGAAAGATAGAATAGAGTAGGGGAGTTTTATATTCCGGATTTTAAATTTCCTTTTCTGGTTGAACATAAAATTTTTTGACTAAACAGATTTTAGATTTTGGATTTGATCAAAAAGAAATTTACTAAGGCTCTTAATTTTTTATTTTTTCCAATGAAGTCCCCAAAAATCGACCTTTATAATCACCTTTAAAATCTAAAAACTAAATTTTCCCGAGTATTTACATCTTGAGTAATTTTGAATCAAGATTTGCACCTTTTTTGTCAGGATTTAATTTCTAATATCTGTTTTTGTGTTTTTTGGATCAATTTTGTTCAGAAACTGGAAAGTAGATAAATGATTAAAGCAATACTTTAACTGAATCAAGAATAAGAGTTCTTGTTTTTTCTTTTTTAATTGAAATGGAGTAGGGGAGTATTTATTATAAAAATTATAAGGATCTTAAATTTTTAAGTTTCCTTTTTCTAAATGATTTTAGTTGAAAAATAGAAAACTCAGGAGAAAAATCCTGAGTTTTTATTTTTTAAGCCTTGAAATGCTAAAATCCGACCTTCATAAATGGGTCAAAAATCTACTTTCTATCTTTTTTCGATAATGTATATCAAACTTGAAAATTCGTTGGAAAATAATGCTTTTACGTTTGAAATTGTTCCGTAGACTACTGCTTTTACCCAAAACAGGGGTGATTTTTTGTATTTTTCGCTCAACATTGAGATGTAATAGGAGTCTAGCACTAAAGGTTTTATTTTTCTCATTTTCCAGTTTGGTTTTTTTGAAATCAGATTTTCCATTCCAACTTTTGAAAAATGATAAATGTGTCTGGGTACATCATAGGCGGCCCAATATTCTTTATAATGTTTTGCATCATATGAAGTAGGGTTGGGAACAGCAATAATCAGAATTCCTTTTTCTTTTAATTTCCCGTGAAATGCACTAAGCATTTCATCCTGGTTCTCGATATGTTCAAACACATGCCATAGGGTAATAGCATCTAAGCTGTTTTCTTCAATTGCATTGATATTATCTAATATAGAAGCTTTCGTTATTTTTCCTTGTGCTGCTTTTCTTGCATCTGCATCTGGTTCAAAACCGAAAGTTTCAAAATCATTTTCTATAAATTTAACAAATTCTCCGGCACCGCATCCATAATCAAGAACTTTTGATCCTTTTTTTATTCTGTCTACCAATACATTTTTCTTGTATTGAAGATTAAAAGACTGAAGGAATTTATAAAGCTTTTCTTTCAGACTTCCGGAATCCTGATGATGAGAAATGTAATCTTCACTTTCATAATATCTGGAAATGTCAGATGGAATAGGAGTGGTCTTGAAGACTCCTTTTGTTTCTGTCTCTTTAATTTCAAAAATTTCCTGTGAAAGAAAATGATCTTTTATTTTCATTGAAATCGTTATCTTTTATATTGTAAAAAAAATTAAGATATCCAGAGCTTGATGTATGCTCACAAATACCTTAATTTTTGCTTTATTATTTTTTATGTTTCACGTGAAACATATCTTTTTTAACGTCCTAAATAGACTAGTAAAACGTTGATATCGGCTGGAGAAACTCCACTTATTCTTCCTGCCTGGGCAATAGTCTTTGGACGTACGTTAGACATCTTCTGTTTTGCTTCTGCAGAAAGACTGGAAAGCTTTGTGTAATCAAAATCCTCAGGAATTTTAATATTTTCCAGACGGTTTAGTTTGGCTACATTTTCTTTTTCTTTCTCAATATATCCTTTATATTTAATATTGATCTCAGCCTGTTCTCTTATTTCATTGTTGTATTGGCTTGAAACTTCTTTAATGAAATCAATTTCATCCAGTTTTCCTAATGTCATATGAGGTCTGGTAAGAATTTGTGCTGCTCTATATGCCTGATCTACCGGATTGCTTTCTATAGATTCAAGAACAGGGTTGATGATACCTGGTTTTAAAGAAGTTTCGCGAAGGAATTCTTCAAGTGCTTGACTTTCAGATACTTTAGTTTCCATCCTTCTTAATCTGTCTTCTTTTGCCAATCCTAAGTGGTAAGCTTTTTCAGTTAATCTGATATCTGCATTATCTTGTCTCAAAAGAAGCCTGTATTCGGCACGTGAAGTGAACATTCTGTAAGGCTCTTCAGTTCCTTTTGTGATAAGATCATCTATTAAGACTCCGATATAAGCTTCATCTCTGTTTAGAATGAAATCGCCTTTTTCATGAACTTTATTGTGAGCATTGATGCCGGCGATTAATCCTTGGCCTGCTGCTTCTTCATATCCTGTTGTTCCGTTGATCTGTCCTGCGAAATATAAATTATCAATTAATTTTGTTTCCAGGGTATGTTTTAATTGGGTAGGAGGGAAGTAGTCATATTCAATTGCATAACCTGGGCGGAACACTTTTACGTTTTCAAATCCAGGAATATGTTTCATTGCTTTGACCTGTACATCCTCAGGGAGAGAAGAACTGAATCCGTTTACGTAGATCTCTACAGTTTTCCATCCTTCCGGTTCTACGAATAGCTGGTGTCTGTTTCTTTCTGCAAAACGGTTGATCTTATCTTCAATACTTGGGCAGTATCTTGGACCTAAACTTTGAATTGTACCATTGAACATTGGGCTTCTGTCAAAACCTTCTCTCAAAATATCGTGTACTGTTTCGTTCGTATATACGATATGGCAGCTTAATTGTTTTGTCAATTTTGGAGTGTCAAGATAGCTGAACTTTTGAGGATTTTCATCTCCTTTTTGTTCTTCCATTTTTGAGTAATCCAAACTTCTTCCATCTACTCTTGGTGGAGTACCGGTTTTCATTCTTCCTGCTTCAAATCCTAAAGTGACCAATTGTTCTGTAATTCCAAATGCTCTTGGTTCACCCATTCTTCCTCCGCCTAATTGTTTATCTCCAACGTGAATTAAACCATTAAGAAAAGTTCCGTTAGTAAGAACTACCGATTTTGCTTTAATCTCAATTCCTAAAGAAGTAACTACTCCGGTTACTTTGTTATTTTCAACAATCAGTTGTTTCACCATATCCTGAAAGAAATCAAGATTGGGTGTATTCTCTAATGCTAAGCGCCATTCTTCGGCAAAAAGCATTCTGTCATTTTGGGTTCTCGGAGACCACATCGCAGGACCTTTTGAAAGATTCAGCATTTTGAATTGTATAGCAGATTTGTCTGCTACAATTCCGGAATATCCTCCCATTGCATCAATCTCTCTTACGATCTGTCCTTTTGCGATTCCGCCCATTGCCGGGTTGCAACTCATCTGTCCGATGGTCTGCATATTCATTGTAACGAGTAGTGTTTTTGAACCTAGGTTGGCAGCGGCTGCTGCTGCTTCACAACCTGCATGTCCGGCACCTACTACTATTACATCATATATTTCTGAAATCATTTTTATCTCGCTTGTTTTAAGCTTTAAACCTTATCTTTATAACCAATGTTTCACGTGAAACATTTTTGAAGAATGCACTCTAGGTAAAGTTATATTATTACTAGAATTGAGTACTTTAGATATGGGACTTTAAGTGATTGTTCAATTTTAAAACTTTAAATCCACGTATTTGGCCAAGTACAAATCTTCCATTCTCCGCATTTCTTTTTCTTCCTCTTCCGTCTTGTCTTTATAGCCTATAAGGTGTAAAATACCATGGGCTAAAACTCTTCTTAATTCTTCTTCATAATCTCGGGATAGGGTAGAGGCATTATCAGAAATGCGCTGCAAAGATACGAAAATCTCAGCGCTTATTGTCTTGCCTTTTACATAATCAAAAGTGATGATATCTGTATAATAATCATGCTGCAAATAATCCTGATTAATCTTAAGAAGATATTCGTCATCACAGAAAATGTAATTGATTTCTCCTGGCTTTTTTCCTTCTGAAAGAATAAGATCTTCCAGCCATTTTTTGTAATCTGTACTTACCGACTCTGGTAAGCTTTCGTAAAAGAACTGTATCATTTTTTTAAAACCAGTGTCCTAGAATAACACTGAATATACCTTTTTGGTTGTTTTTAAGTGAGTGGCTGAAGTTAACTTTTATCTGCCCGAAAGGAGATTTGTAACCTGCCGTAATTCCCAGGGAACTATAATTTACTTTAACTGCGTCTTCAAACTTGATATCATTTGATAAGTTAGCAAAGCTGAAGTTTCCACTGATGAAATAGTTTTTGTTAAATTTAAACTGAACATCGTTTGAAGCTAATATCACATTATTAGTATAAAGCTGGGCAAAATAAAATCCTCCAAAACTTTTAAAATTCATTAGATTCTGCTCAAAAATTCCACCCAATCTGTATTGGTAGTAAGCAGGAAGATTTTCACCAATAGTAACCCCTCCAAACACGTTCAGACGGTAAGTGAATTGTTTACCCAGAGGAATATTGATTTTAAGATCTGCTTTGATCTGAATTATTCTTTTATCAACTTCAGATTTTAAAAGATCCACTACCTTTCCTTCTGCAGCAAAATAAATTCCTTTGGTAGGAAACTCTTTATCATCCTGCGTATCGGTTTTTATGAAGATGTAAGGGTTCAGAAAACGGCTGTAACGTCTGTTGTCTCCATTGCTGTTTTCCGCTTTGAAATAATCATGGCTGATACCACCTCCAATAGCAAATTTATCCTTCCATATAGACTGTATATAGGCTTCATTTCTTAACCATTCCCATCGGTCCACAACATAATTATCAACATTTTTTATATCGAAACTCATTCCTGATGAGTAAAGACCAAATCCAGGAATGTATCCGTTATCTATAAAATAGTTCATATAATATCTCACGCGGTCTCCCACAACAACATCCAGGGAAAGGTTTGAATTTTTAAATAACAGCCTCTTTGCTGAATAATTTAAAAGAAGCCCAGTTTTGAAAACTTCATCATAATGCAGCCCGAATTTTATAAAATGGCGGGTGTCATCTTCAGTGACATAAAGCTTTAAGTAGTTGGCATCATTTTCCTGAACGATATCATAATTGATAAAACGATAATTATTTGTCGCCACCAATTTATCCACCATTTTATTGATGCTTCCATAAGTCTGTAAAGAGGGTAGACGAAGTCCCATTTTCCCCAGGGTGTAGTTTTTACCATATATTTTACTTCCTTCAATAGAAATGCTATCTATCTTGTATACGTTGGAATATATAGGGTTTATGCGTTGTCTGAGGCGGTCAAAAGGGCGCTTTGGCAATTGATCCAGTACTTGTGAATATTTGAGCCCTTCTACATATCCGCTGTCCAGAATTTTCTTCTTATCGTCATAGCTCGTTGCAGACATGCCCTTCAGGTTGGGTTTGATATTGATGTCTGTATATTTATACTGTTTTCTTGTATCTTTCTTTATTCCGAAATCGATTACCTGATTCAGTATGGATATAATATTGTTTAAATCCTCTCTTTTTGAAAGATCCTGATTAAGATCCACTCCAATCACAATATCGATTCCTTTGTCCTTTAAAGGCTTTGAAGGATAGTTTACAGTCATGGCCCCGTCAATATAAATGCTGTCGCCAATTTTAACAGGATCCATTAAAGAAGGAAAAGCAGAACTCGCCATAATAGATTGTACAAGATCTCCTTTTTCAAAGATCTGCATATTGCCGCTTTCCAGATTGGTTGCAACACACATGAATGGAATGGGCATTTTGGAAAAGTCCTCAATATTGGAAACATTTTTAAAAAGTTCTTTCAGAAGATAAACATTTCTTTGGCCAGTACTGATAGAAGAGGGAAGTGTGATTTTTCCGTTTTTGAGCGGAATGGATAAAAGATATTTGTCTACAGATTTGTTAAAAAAGCTGGTTTCCTGCCTGGATTTTGGATCCATAATTAAAGAATAGAAATCCGTATCCATGACAATTTTTTCTATTTCTTTTCCGGAGTAACCTGCGGCATACAAACCCCCTACAATGGCACCCATACTTGTTCCGGAAACATAGTCCACCTTCACTCCCAATGAATCTAATACTTTAAGAACTCCTACATGTGAAAACCCCTTGGCTCCGCCACCGGCCAGCGACAGTCCTATCCTTGGATTTTTAGGAATCACCAAATCTTTTTTTACCTGAGAATGGATCAATAACAGTTGGAATATGGAAAGCAGAATCAGGAGTTTTCTCATAGTTAATCTTTTATATAAATCCGTTTCACCCGAGGTGAAATGGAGGTTAATACTTCATAAGTTATCGTTTTGCAGTAGCCTGCGAATTCTTTTAAACTTGGTTTGGCATTGAAAACAGTTACAGTATCGCCTTCTTTTACATTTGGAATATTATCTACATTAATCATCATCATATCCATACAGAGGTTTCCAACAATTGGTGCCAGGACTTTGTTGATACCTACATTTCCTACCTGATTTCCTATCAATCTCGGAATACCATCTGCATATCCAACAGGTATAGTAGCAATTCTGGTAAGATGATCAGCTTTATACTTCCTGCTGTAGCCTACAGATTCTCCGTTTTCAACCATTGATATCTGTGAAATTACGGTTTTAAAACTTACAACAGACTGCAGTTGCTTTTGAATTTCATTATCCGGTGACTCTCCAAGCATTCCAATACCGATTCTTACCATATCAAACTGATAATTGGTATAGCTTGTTATTCCGGATGAATTCAGAATATGACGAAGCGGAGCGTATTCTAATTTTTCTATCAGGTAACTGGAATTCTTTTCAAAAACTTCCAGCTGCTTCAAAGTAAATTTTTTTTCTTCAGGCATATCAGAAGATGATAAATGGCTGAACATGCTCTGAACTTTCAGATTTTTTTGGCTTAAGGTTTCGCTTAACTGATCCAGTTCAAAATCTTTAAAGCCAAGACGGTGCATTCCGGTTTCCAGTTTAATATGGATAGGATATTTTTTATCATAACCTGATTTCTGAACGGCTTCATAGAATAATTCCAACACTCTGAAGCTGTAAATTTCAGGTTCCAGATTATATTCTATGATCGTCTGATAGCTGTGCTGCTCAGGATTCATAACAATGATAGGAGTTGTGATTCCTTTTTTACGAAGTTCAACTCCCTCATCCACATAGGCTACCCCCAGATAATCTATGTGATGATGCTGAAGAAATTCTGATACTTCATAACTTCCCAGACCATAAGCATTGGCTTTTACCATTGCCATCATTTTAGTTCCCGGTTTCAGCAATGATTTATGATAGTTGATATTGTGAAGAATAGCATTAAGATTTACTTCCAGTACCGTATCATGTTTTCTAAGCTCAAGAATATCTTTAAGCTTTTCAATCTCAAATTTTCTGGCTCCTTTTAGCAAGATAATCTGATTTTCTATTTCAGTAAGATGCTTACTTTCAATTAGCTCCTTAGTGTCAATAAATGTATATGTTTTAGCTTTAAATAATTCACTGAAGTTTGATATTTCATCACCGATTAAGAAAACAGAATCAAAATTCTGTTCATTCACCAGCTCAGAAACTTCCTCATATAATTCTTTTACGTTGGTACTCACCCCTACGATGTCAGTTAAGACCAGGGATTTTTTAGACTTATTATATTCATTCAAAAATTGCAGGGCAGTCTTCAATGAATCAAGATCAAGATTAAAAGAATCATTGATGACAATATTGCCTTTAATTCCTTCGATCGCTTCAAGCCTCATTTCAACGGCTTTTAAAAGGTTGATTTTTTCAACGATCTTTTTATTTTCGATATTCAGTTCCTTGAGAACTGTGATAAGCGCCATAGCGTTGGTTAATGTAGCTTCGTCTCTCTGATGAGCAGGAAAACTGATTTCTTCGCCAAAATAATCAACAATAATGTTGTCATCCTTGGAAATATTGCTTTTGATGAAAACTTGGTTCTCTTTTTTAAAACCGTAAGAAATTAATTTTTTATCAGAATAGGATTTTTTAATTTTTTGTTCAACCAAAGAATTGTCACCATTATAGATGATTACTTCAGAATTTTTAAAAAGACTGATCTTTTCATCAATGAGTTGCTCTTCAGAAGAAAAATTGGCAGCATGAGCTGTCCCGATGTGGGTGAGCAGCCCGATTTGAGGATGGAACATATTTTCAAGTTTATCCATCTCATGTGGTTTTGAAATTCCAACTTCAAAAATTCCCAGCTTATAGGAACTGTTGATCTGAAGAAGAGACAGTGGAAGACCAATCTGAGAATTAAAACTTTTAGGACTTTTTACAGTAGGAAATTCATTCCAGAGGCATTGATATAACCACTCTTTTAAAATAGTCTTACCATTACTTCCCGTGATTCCGATAGATTGTAAATGAGAATTTTCGAAATGATATTTTGCTAATTTTTGAAGAAACTCCACGGAATTTTCAACAATAAGCCAGGTTATATTTTCAAACTCCGGATAATGATGTTCAGAAATAATGACATTGATTCCCCTGCCTACTGCAGAATCTATAAATTTTTCGCCGGAATTTTTATGGGTATTGATCGCAATAAAAGCTGTATTTTTAGTAGAATAAATAATCCTGCTGTCATACGCTATATTTTTGATCATTAAATTACTGTCTCCAATGATCTGTGCATTGGTGATTTCTGCAATGTGTTGTACTGTATAGTTCATTGGTGCCCTTTCTGCTTTATTTTTTGAACGAAACAGCAGAAGTAAAACTTCAAGAAAGTAAGAAAATTATAATTTATACTGATTCTTTTTTCCAGATTTTACTCTATTGCTTTCCCGTTTTTATTTTTTATTGAGTGAATATTTTTTATGGGTGTATTCAATCCCTTATTTTCTTTTTAAAAGTACTTCGTCAATAAATACACGGCGGCTTACTGCTTCATAGCTTTCAGTTTCTCCCAATTCTACCAGATTATCTCCCTGGGAAGTTCTCATAGAATAGTTGGCGAGATTACCTGTTCTCTTACAAATAGCATGCACCTTTGTGACATACTCGGCAGTAGCCATCAAATTGGGCATTGGCCCGAACGGACGGCCCAAAAAGTCCATATCCAATCCTGCAATGACCACTCTGATCCCGCTATTGGCAAGCTGGTTGGCAACATCAACAATACTTTCATCAAAAAACTGAGCTTCATCAATGGCTACTACATCACAATTGGAAGCCAACAGAAGAATTTCATTAGGATTTTCTACTGCTGTACTGCGGATTTTATTCTGATTATGAGATACTACATCCTCTTCAGAATATCGTATATCCATTTTTGGTTTAAAAATTTCCACATTCTGTCCTGCCATTTCCGCTCTTCGCAATCTGCGGATCAGTTCCTCGGTTTTACCCGAAAACATAGAGCCACAAATCACTTCCATCCAACCACTTTGTTTGGAATGATTAATTGTATTTTCTAAAAACATTTGTTAAATTAGCCGTATATTTTTAACATCAAAAGTAAGCAATTTTAATAAGAATCTTATTATGCAGAATATCCAAGATTTAAAGGAAAAGATTTTTTTTGAGTCCATGAATATCATTGATAATCTGGACAAAATAAGCAACGTAGACGAATTACTTTCCAAGCAAGATCTTGTAGATGAGCTTGCTAACAGGATTTCTTTTTTGAAACTGCTGGAAAAGAATATTGAATATTTTGTTACAGATCATCCGGAGCAGTCTCCGAACAATGAGTACATCTCTTTTGCATCCGGAGAAACGGAACATTATGATAAAGGAAATGAAGTAACAGAAGAGGAAGCTATTTTCAATAATGAGCTGAACGAAATTGATGAGAATGAAATTTTCTCAACCGGTTCTGAAGAAGAGGAAGCTGCTTTCAATAATCAGCTGAATGAAATTGTTGAAAATGAATTCCATGAAAATATTGTGAGCTTTGTGGAAGAAGGTTACGAAGAAAAAACACTGGAAAACACTCAGGAACAGGCTTCTGGTCATGAAACTTTAGAAGAGGAAGCCGTTTTCAATAATCAGTTGAACGAAATTGATGAAAATGAAATTTCAGAAGAGCAGAGAGCTGTTCTGAGCTTTGTAGATGAAGAAAAAATTCTTGCTGATTCTACACCAGATTCTGATGAAGATCTCAATGAAGACCTGTTTCATGATGAAGTGACTGAGGAAGAAGCCATTTTCAACAACCAGCTGAATGAAATGGATGAGCAGGAAGAGGAAAACATTGAGCAAGAATCAAAAAAAGAAACTGATTTTGCCGGGGTAAACGATGCTAAAGTTCCTGTGACAGAGATTATTCCAAGTATTTTTGATACAGAAACTCTGGAAGATGAAATACTGATTGAAGAAAACGAAGAGCAGTTTGTTGCTTCAAATGTTTCTATTGAACAGGGTGAATTGGCCACAGAAACTTCGAATGTGGAAAATATACTGAGTGAGATAAAAAATGATCATTCAGTAGAAGAGACAAAAGAGGAAAGCATCCTTGCTGAAGTCTATGACAGAAGAAAAATCGTTGAGATCGATAAACCTTCTGCCGAAGAAACAGAAAAACATCCTTCTGATGAAAGCTTTGAAAATTTAGAAGCGTATCACCAGGAGAAAAAAATAAAATTAGCCAATATCAAAGGAATGAAGGCTGTTCAGTCACTTTTTGATGACGATCCTTTGGAAAGAGAATTTCCTAACGAAAAAGAACATGTGGCAGAGAAAGAAGATAGCGGAAGTATTTTGAAGTCTAATATTCCTACCAACTTTATGGAAGCAGACAAACAGAAACCGGAATTTAAACTGGATCTGAATGACAGAATTGCTTTTTCAAAAATGCTCTTTGAAGGAAGTCAGACAGATCTGAATGATACGGTATTTCAGCTGAACCAGTTCAAAACACTGGAAGAAGCCAAAGAATATCTTAGTGATCTGTATTACGAAAGAAAATGGAATAAAGTGGATGAATATGCTCAGAGACTTTGGATATTGGTGGAAAATAAATTCTTATAATTTTGAGCGGAATCTTATATTTTGTTCCCACACCTGTTGGGAATCTGGAAGATATGACTTTCAGGGCGGTAAATGTCCTTAAAGAAGTTGATTATATTTTATGTGAAGACACCAGAACTTCCGGAATACTTTTAAAACATTTTGAAATCTCAAAGCCTTTAAAATCTTATCATTTACATAATGAACACCAGGCAACGGAGAAAGTAATTACAGACCTTAAAAACGGTCAGAATATCGCTATTATTACCGATGCGGGAACTCCCGGTATTTCGGATCCGGGATATTTGCTGGCAAAAGCAGGAGCAGACAATAATATTGATATGATCTGCCTTCCCGGAGCAACAGCTCTCATTCCTGCACTTGTAGTTTCAGGACTTCCCAATAATGAATTTTTATTTGCGGGTTTTTTACCACAGAAAAAAGGCAGACAGACAAAGCTTAAGCAGCTTGCTGAAGAAAAAAAGACCATCGTTCTTTACGAAAGTCCCCATAAAATCAATACAACGCTGGAGCAGATAAAAGAATTCTTCGGAGAGGAAACTAAAGTAAGCTTAAGTCGTGAGATCTCTAAAAAATTTGAGGAAACCAAACGGGGAACAATCAATGAATTAATTGAATTTTCCAAGAGTAAAACATTAAAAGGAGAGATCGTTCTTATTGTCAACAATTCTATTTAATTTTTCTTGAAAAAATTAGTCTTTGTATTATGTTCTGTAGTCTGTACAGCACAGACCAACCAATATATGAAAGTGATCCTGTCAAAAAAGACAGGGAAGGAGGTGACTTCCTATTCAGACGGATATGGAACGGTTTACGATTCGGATTCTAAAAAGCAGGGAATCATAGACTCTTTAGGAACCATTACCTTTGAATCTCCTTACAGAGGAGGAATTTTACATATTTTTAAAAACAGATTTATTCTTTATTCTGAAGATGGCAATAATAGAAAATCAGCCATTATTAACGAAAAAGGGAAGGAATTCATTGCTTTGGATGATCAGGAATTCAATACACCCTGGTGGAGCAAAGACCGTATTATTTCTTCGAAACAGGATAAAGAAGCCGTCTATGATTATAATGGGAAAGAAATTATTCCTTATGCTGAAAAAATCCGTTTTTCGGGAAAGAACAGATTCTTTGTTTTAAAAGATAAAAAATGGTTTCTGTATGACCTTGACGGAAAACAGCTCAGTAGCCGCGAATTTAAAGAAGATTACAGCTTTGAATATGGCAAAGCACTGATCATTAATGAAGAAAATGAGAGTGAAATCATAGGAAATAACGGTCAGACCCTGCATAAATTTTCAAAACAGGTGGTAGATATCAATGCATATCCTTATCTGATTACTAAAAATAAAAGTACAGGAAAATATGGTTTGATAGATGCAGAAGAAAATACAATTGCAGAGGAAATCTTTAATGATATCACACCGGAATACTTTGGCAGAAAAGAATACATCTACCTCATAAAAAATGGAAAAACAACGGTATTCAATAAAAAAGATAAGAAGCTGTATTCCCAGACTTTTAAATATGTAAATCCTTTATTGAGTAATTTCTTTAGTGTTTATAACGATAAAGTAAAAAAATCCGGAATTGTTGATCTGGAAGGGAATATTATTTTTCCTCTGGAATACGATTTTATCAAGGCTTTTAGCATTTCCGGAAAAGATTTTATCTATCTTAAAAAAGGAACTGAAGAACAATTCCTGGATAAGGATCTTAAAAATATTGTTGGAGAAGGAGTACAGATTTTAGGCTTTTATCCGGAGAATCTTATTATTGGAAAACAGGATCGTTACTATAGGTTTTCTGTGAAGGATGGCTCCATGGCAGAGCTGAAGAATATCAGTGAAATCAGAAATGAAGACGTTGAATATTTTAATCCGCTTAATCAGTATTCAAAACCATTGGTATGTAAAAATACAAACAATTTATATGGTATTCTGGATGGGAAAGGAACGGAAATTGTTCCCTTTATTTACGAAGATATCATTACATTCGGGAATGCTGAGAACGAAATTGTGGTAAAGAAAGAAGGAAAATTCGGAGTTTCAAACTTTCAGAATGAGCCTTTGAAGGAGATTATTTATGATAAATATTTCTGGCAGAAAGAAGTACTGAAGCTGGATAGAAGCAAAAAAACAGACTTTATTTATTTCACGAGATTTAAAAATAATCCTGTTCAGCTTTGATAAAAATCTAAATAATTATCAAAATAATCCAGTATTTTAACAATTTAAATGGGTTGAATAACAATTTATAATATCTTTGCAAACCGTTTAATTCCGGATAGGAATTGTAAAAATTATAAGTGTCAGCTGTCACAAGCTGAATGAGTTAAAAGAAAATAATTATCAATAGATATGAAAATATTAGAAGGAAAAGTAGCACTAATTACCGGAGCTACAAGAGGAATCGGTAAAGGTATCGCTGAAATGTTTGCTCAGCAAGGGGCAAAAGTAGCATTTACCTACGCTGGCTCTGTAGACAAAGCAAAAGAATTAGAAGCAGCTTTAAGTTCTGTAACCCAAATTAAGGGATATCAGTCTGACGCATCAGATTATGATGCTGCCCAGAAATTGGTGGAAGATGTGATGGCAGAGTTCGGGCAGATTGATATTTTAATAAACAATGCAGGGATTACAAAAGATAACCTGTTATTGAGAATGTCCAAAGAAGATTGGGATAAAGTAATCAAAGTAAATTTAGATTCAGTTTTTAATCTTACCAAAGCGGTAATCAAACCGATGATGAAGGCCAGATCTGGATCTATCATCAATATGACTTCTGTAGTAGGAGTGAAAGGAAATGCCGGACAAGCCAACTATGCAGCTTCTAAAGCAGGTGTAATAGGATTTACAAAATCTGTGGCACTGGAATTAGGATCAAGAAATATCAGATGTAATGCTATTGCTCCAGGATTTATTGAAACTGAAATGACAGCCGTTCTGGATGAAAAAACGGTTCAGGGATGGAGAGAGGAAATTCCAATGAAAAGAGGAGGGCAACCTGCAGATATCGCAAATGCATGTGTATTCTTGGGCAGCGAAATGTCAGCTTACATTACCGGACAAACGTTAAATGTTGACGGTGGAATGTTAACTTAGAAAATGAAAAAAGTACAGAATATAGTATTATTCTTGTCGATTTTAATAGGCGTCGGTCTGGCATACATTAGTTTTTTTAATGTATATCAGACCGATGATTATTTCTGGTCCTATACAACCAGAAAAGCAGGATTGCTGCAAAGTTTTATAGATACCTATACAACATGGGGCGGAAGGTATTTCGGGTATTCAATTAATATGTTTAATCCAGTCTTTTACGACAGCAATACGATTCTCCCGAAAATATATCCTGTTTTCTTACTACTTTCCTTTATTGGAATTTCAGCATTAAATTTTAAAGAATATTTCAACTATTCTCTGAAAGAATCCCTCAAAAAAGGATTTCTTCTGTTTTTCTTTTATACAGTGCTTCTTGTAAGCTTACCAGAACATTACTTCTGGATCACAGGTTCCAATGTCTATTTCGTGCCTGTTATTTTATCCGGGATCTTACTTTATTTTTTCAAAAAATATCAGGATACAAAACAGAAAATATGGTTTTACCTTTCAGTTTTGTTTATCATCATTCTGATGGGTTCTAATGAAATTCTGGCATTGATTCTTGAAGGCGTCCTGTTAGTATCTTATTATCAGAAACGGAATAAAGAAAGCCTGTTTCTGGTACTGTTAGGAACCGTTTTTTTGCTAGCATGTTTTCTTGCACCAGGAAATTTCAACAGAATGGGAGAGGTAGAAAGAGGAATTGTAAAATGGCTGAAAAGAATTGCTCTTTTTGGTGCTGATACATTCTATGTAGGATTAAAAGTTATTGCAGTACTTCCATTATTTATTAAAGTTTTTGAAGAAGAACTCAAAAAGATCACTGCCCAAATTACATTGAAAAAAGCAGTTCTATTTTGGTCTGTTTCATTGATTCCCTTGTTATTTACGAGCTATATTCTCACCTCTATTGCAAGACAGTTTGAAAGTATACTCTTTTATTTTTTGCTTACTTTTTCTCTGTTAGTATATTTTAAATTTGAAAAAATTAAAAAATTCTGGTGGATTTCTCTGTTCATTATTTTTCTTCCTGAACTTAAAATTTTCCCGGAAAAATATGATTATTTTAATATTGATTTTAATGGTGAAAATATTGTGATGGAACTTGTGACTACAGATTTGAAAGAATATGAGAGAGAAATGAACGAAAGAGTAGATATTATCAAAAACTCTCCTCAAGACTCTGTTGTAGTAGATAAAATAAAAGAGATTCCGAGAATTTTATATTTCGATGAAATGGCTTCAGAAAAAGAACAGGAAACCTATGTAAATGATCAGCTCCAAAAATACTTTAACAAAAAATATATCAGAACAAAAGAATAAAATAAAGGCTTTAGATAATAATTCTAAAGCCTTTATTATGTTTTTATTTTTAGTCTTTAAAAACCTGATTTTCCTGTTCCTGAACACGGATAAAAGTGGTTCTCTTGGAAAGCTCTTTAAGTTTTGAAGCGCCTACATAAGTACAGGTAGACCGTACACCTCCCAAAATATCTTTTACGGTGTCTGCTACAGGACCTTTATACGCGGCTTTCACAGTTTTGCCTTCAGAGGAACGGTATTCTGCTACACCTCCGGAATGCTTATCCATTGCAGTTTTGGAACTCATCCCATAGAAAAGACGGTATTTTTTCCCATTTTCTTCAATCATTTCTCCACCGCTTTCATCATGACCGGCAAACATTCCACCCAGCATTACGAAATCTGCGCCGCCTCCAAAAGCTTTTGCAACATCTCCGGGAACTTTACATCCGCCATCAGCGATGATATGTCCGCCTAAACCATGGGCAGCATCAGCACATTCAATAATAGCAGAAAGCTGAGGATATCCTACTCCTGTTTTTACTCTGGTAGTACAAACTGATCCAGGGCCAATTCCTACCTTTATGATATCGGCACCTACAAGAAGCAGCTCTTCTACCATTTCTCCGGTAACGACATTTCCAGCGATAATGATTTTATCCGGAAAATTAGCTCTTGCCTTCTTCACAAATCCAACGAAATGCTCAGAATAACCATTGGCTACATCAATGCAGAGAAATTCAATTTTTGGATGCTTTTCAAGGATTAGTCTTATTTTTTCTTCATCGGCTTTTCCTGTTCCTGTGCTTAAGGCAATATATTGATAAATACTTTCAGGCTGGCTCTGTAGAAACTGATCCCATTGCTCGGGGGTGTAATGTTTGTGAACAGCTGTGATAATTTTTTCTTTTGCCAGCTCTACAGCCATTTCAAAAGTTCCTACGGTATCCATATTGGCGGCAATTACCGGAACACCTGTCCATTTTTTCTTAGTATGTTTAAAGGTAAACTCTCTTTGTAAATCAACTTCTGACCTGGATTTTAAAGTAGAACGCTTAGGGCGGAACATTACATCCTTGAACCCCAGTTTTATGTCATATTCTATACGCATTTTGTAATTATTTGTCAGAATAAAGGTAGTGAATAATCTGAAATAGTGTATTTTTGAAATAATGGATTTTCCTGTAACATTTCATATTTTCGGCAAAACAATTCTTGCACATCCACTTTTTGAGGCTGGAGGTATGTTTTTGGGTATGAGATATTATTTTTATTTGAAACGTAAGTCCAAAGAAAAACTTTCTTTCAACACCTCAGCTGCGGTTTTAATAGGGGCTACTGCTGGTGCTCTGATAGGTTCCAAGCTGATTGGTAATCTTGAAAACCCTTATACCTTATTTGAGAATTTTACAATCAAAAAGTTTTGGTCAAACAATACCATTGTCGGAGGCCTGGCCTTTGGATTATTGGGAGTAGAGCTGGCAAAGAAGATAGTGCATCATAAAGAAAGCACAGGAGATCTTATTGTTTTTCCTCTGATATTTGCTATTATTATAGGTAGAATAGGGTGTTTTCTCACTGGTATTTATGAAGAAACATATGGCATCCCTACTGATTCTGTTTTTGGAATGCATTTAGGAGACCAATACCTCAGGCATCCAGTTGCTTTGTATGAAATAGCTTTTTTAATTCTTCTGTGGGTGGGGTTAAAATATATTCAAAATCATAAGAAATACCCTTCCGGTTTTATTTTTCAGCTGTTTATGGTCAGCTATTTTACGTTTAGATTCTTTTTAGATTTTATAAAACCAAGGGCAGAGATCATGGGAAATATGGGTATAATTCAAATGGTCTGTATTTGCGTAATTATTTACTACATTTATAAAATCAAAAATACCAAGCCTTTATATTTAAAATATTCAAGATGAAAACTTTAACTATTTTAGAAGTCGGCAATCTGGCAGGTTTAGTCGTAATTATCGTTGGTGCAATTATTTTGGTTGCACTGGTTATTTCCCTTATTGTCACTGTTATAACAAAACTTATTTACGAAAGAAAGGGAGACCGGAAATTTACCAAGAAACAATTTATTCAGACAATGCTTATATCCCTTCTGATCTGTGGATTGATCAGTGGTTATATTTGCGGAGGACTTTAAAAATTTTGCTATGCCAGTAAGAAATTATACCTATTACGATTATACAATCAGTCTTTGCCCGGAATGTCTTAAAAGGGTGGGCGCCAAGATCATTATTGAGGATGAAACTGTTTTTATGACCAAAAAATGCCCTGATCATGGTTTTTTTAAAACAAAAATAGCTTCAGATGTGCATTATTATAAAAACATCAGAAACTATAATAAAGCTTCTGAAATACCTTTACATTTCGGAACCGATGTAGAATATGGCTGCCCTTATGATTGTGGACTATGCGTAGATCATGAACAGCATAGCTGTCTTTCTATTGTAGAAGTTACAGATCGTTGTAATCTGACTTGTCCCACATGTTATGCGATGTCCTCTCCACATTATGGAAGTCATAGGAGTCTGGAGGAAATAGAGGCTATGTTTGATGTTATTGTAAAAAATGAAGGTGAACCGGATGTAGTGCAAATCAGTGGAGGAGAACCTACAATTCATCCGGAGTTTTTCAAAATCATGGATATTGCCAAGTCAAAACCAATCAAACATCTGATGCTGAATACCAACGGAATCAGAATTGCCAATGATCCGGGATTTGCTGAAAGATTGGCAACTTATGCCCCGGAGTTTGAAATATATCTTCAGTTTGATTCATTTAAACCTGAAGTACTGCAAGATTTCAGAGGAAAGGATCTTACTGCAGTCAGAATGAAAGCACTGGAAAAACTTAATGAGCTTAATCTTTCTACTACATTGGTTATTGTCCTTCAAAAAGACAAAAATATTGATGAAATAGGAAAAATTATAGAATTTGCCTTGAAGCAGAAATGTGTTAGAGGAATTACCTTCCAACCCGTTGAAATTGCTGGAAGAAACAGGGAAGATTCTGCCCATGAAAAGATTACTCTAACTGAGGTAAGACAGGAAATAATCAATCAGTTTCCGCTATTAAATTCTGATGATATTATTCCGGTACCATGTAATCCGGATGCTCTGGCTATGGGTTATATTTTAAAACTTCAGGACGAAACGATTCCTTTAACCAGATATATCAATCCTGCAGATCTTCTGAATAATGAATCAAGAAATACTATTGTTTACGAACAGGATAAGGGATTACATATGCAACTGCTGGATATATTCAGTACGGGGATTTCTGTAGATAAAGTTCAGCCCAAGGTAAATCAGTTACTATGTTGTCTACCCGAAGTTTGTGCGCCGGATCTTGATTATGATAACCTGTTTAGAATAATCATTATGAATTTTATGGATGCACATGATTTTGATGTAAGAGCAGTGAAAAAATCATGCGTACACATTGTCAATAAAGACCTGAAGTTAATACCCTTTGAAACAATGAATCTTTTCTATAGAGATGAAAAAAAGGCTTATCTTGAAGAACTCAGAAAAGAAGATAAAGTATTATTTTGAACAGTATAAAAAATAAAGCGTGAAATTAATTTCACGCTTTTATTATCTTTAATTTCCGGGTTTATTTTACTTCTTTAACGCTTTCAAAAGTCATCACTTCTTCCAGTGTTTTCATGTATTCGTATGCCGTAAGGTCAAACTTTACCGGAACAATGGAAATATATCCGTTAGCCAAAGCTGTCTCATCAGCATCTTCGGAATCATCCATATTGTTGAAATAACCGGTCAGCCAGTAATATTTTTTACCGTGCGGGTTTATTCTTTCATCAAAGCTTTCTTCCCATTTTGCATGAGCCTGTTTACACACTTTTACACCTTTTATTTCTTCAGCCGGAAGTTTAGGAATATTCACATTCAGGACAATACCTTTTGGCATTGGGTTTTCCAGGGTTCTTCTTACGATATTCTGGATAAATTCTTTAGCCTGGGTAAAATCAGCTTCCCAGCTGAAATCCAGTAATGAGAATCCTATCGCAGGAATTCCTTCTACACCTGCTTCTACAGCAGCGGACATTGTTCCCGAATAGATCACATTAATAGAAGAATTTGCTCCGTGATTGATTCCTGAAACTACAATATCAGGTCTTCTTTTCAGAATTTTATCAAGAGCCATTTTTACACAGTCTACAGGAGTTCCGCTGCAAGAAAAATCAGTCTGCGGACCATCCAGAGTAACTTCTTCGTAGCTTAGCGTAGAATTAATGGTAATAGCGTGGCCTTTTCCACTTTGAGGAGAGTTGGGGGCTACAACAACTACTTCTCCGATTTCATTCATAAAACTGATAAGATTTCTGATACCAGGAGCTGTAATTCCATCATCATTAGTAACCAGAATAAGTGGTCTTTCCATAAATTATCTTTAATATTTTTTATTCAAATAGAGTGAATTTGTTCATTTAAGAATTGAACAAATAGATTTTCAACACATCAAATGTAGGTAAAAATAAGACGTGATAAAACAGCTGTTTTATTATTAATTGTTGTGAATTCAGAATAGAGATTGCCCTATTTTAATTAAAAAATGAGGCTGTGAGCAGGAAAAAAGAAAAGTTTAAAGTTTAGAAAATAAATTAAGAATGAAGAAAAATTAATACATTGATTTGATCTCACATTCTCAAATATTAATTCCTGTTTCATTAATGGCCTCAGTACTTTACAGGTGCTTTTTCAGAAAGAATCTTATACTTCATCTGAAAAGCACCTGCTAAGCCTGATGGTTGTTCAATTTAAGTGGTTGTACAAAATAATAAACTAATCAAGAGGTTTTCTGCCTGTAATGATGTTATAAAGAATAACAATAATGGCAATGACCAGCAGAATGTGAATCAAATAACCCGTGCTGATGCCTGGGACTATTCCTAACATTCCTAAAAGCCAAACAACGATGCAGATGACTGCAATTAACCATAATAAACTTCTCATGACTTTACATTTTAAAGTTATTTGGTTAAATATCAGCATATTTTATGCCTTTATGGATGAAAATTGATTTTTGTGGTATCTGTTTTTAATTTCCAATGAGAAATACATGTTGCGGCCATTCCCTGAAAATGGAACGATAATTATTTCATTTTGGAGCTAAACTGCCTGATAATAGGAAATGGCTAACACTGTTATTATTATTTGCAGATCTATTTAATAAAAATGTTCAAAACTATCTGATAATTGCAAATAAGGTATTAAATTTGATCATTTGTAACAGTACCAAACTTACTGCTACTAATTATTATACTTATTTTAAAAAAATTAATAAATAAAGACAGTTTATGTGGAAAAATTTCAAACTGAATAAATTTTTACTTCTTATTCCATTAACCAGTCTAATGTTTTGTTTCAACTCGCCAAAGAATGACGATGAAAAGATGCAGACGATTATGGTGAGCGTAAAAAACACACTTTCTTATCTGCATTATAGCCCCAAGTCTATCAATGATGCCTATTCGAAGGACGTTTATAAGCATTATTTCGAATTGGTAGATCCTGCGAAAAGATATTTCCTGCAATCTGACATGGATGAATTCAACAAGCATGAGACAAAGCTTGACGATTATATCAGCCAGGGTGACCTTACATTCTACAAGCTTACGATTGACAGGCTATACCAGAGAGTGGATGAGATCGATAAAATAACACAGGATATTTTCAATAAGCCAATCAATCTTCAGGAAGATGAAACGCTTACTCTTGAGCCGAAACTCAAAAAGGTACCTTCCAACAAGCAGGAACAGTATAATGAGTGGAAAAAATTCATCAAGTACAATATCCTTCAGGAAGTAGAGTCGATGAACAGCAAAGAAGAAGCTCAGAAAGAAAAGAAAGACTCTGTTCAGAAATACAAGCTGAAAGATACGATCAAGTTTAAGCCTCTTACTCAGGATGAAAAGATCAAAAAAGCGACTGATGAAGTAAAAGATCTTGTAAAAGATACCTTTACCCGATTCAAAAAGAGAAAGAAAATGGATTGGTTTACCGTGTATATGAATGCCTATACAGAAGTATTTGATCCACATACCAACTATTATTCTCCAAAAGATAAAGAAGATTTTGATACTCAGTTTACCGGAAAAGTAATCGGTATCGGAGCATTGATTCAGGAGAAAAAAGGAAATCTTTACTTAGGAGCTCTTACCATTGGTGCACCGGCATGGAAGTCTAAGCAGCTTTCTGAGGGTGATAAAATTCTGAAAGTAAGGTCTAAACCGAAAGACGATGCTGTAAATGTAGTAGGAATGCTTTCTGATGAAGCTGTAAGACTGATCAGAGGAGAGAAAGGAACTCCGGTAACACTAACGGTTCAGAAAAAAGACGGTACCATCAAAGACGTAACAATGATTCGTGAAGAAGTAGCTATTGAAGACACTTTTGCAAGAAGTATCGTAGTGAACACTCCAAACGGAAAGAAATATGGTTTCATCAACCTTCCAAGTTTTAATGCTGATTTTGAAAATGCTAAAGGAAGAAATGCTTCTGATGATATTAAAAATGAGATCATTAAACTGAAAGAACAGAATATCCAGGGAATTATTCTTGACCTTAGAAATAATGGAGGAGGTTCTTTAACTGAAGTAGGGGATATTATGGGTCTTTTCATGGAAGCTGGACCTTATGTTCAGGTGAAAGACGGAAACGGGAAAATACAGACTCTTAAGAATAAAAATGAAACTCCTATCTGGACAGGTCCATTGGTGATTATGCAAAACGAGCTTTCTGCTTCGGCTTCAGAAATCCTTGCAGGAGTAATGCAGGATTATGGAAGAGCAATGATTATCGGATCTCCGCAGTCTTTCGGGAAAGGAACCGTTCAGACTTTTGTTGATCTGAACAGATTCCTGAATACAGAAGATGATTTCGGATCTTTAAAACTGACTATCCAGAAGTTCTACAGAATTACCGGAGAATCGACACAGAGAAAAGGTATCGTTTCTGATATCCAGATGAAAGACTTCTTTACCTATGCTGAAGTAGGAGAGCGATATGATGATTATGCATTGGCATGGGATAAAATTCCGCCTACGAAATTCCAGAAGCTTAACTATTTCAACATTCAGGCGCTGGAAAAAGCAAGTGCAGACAGAATGGCTAAAAACAGCAATTATCAGTTGTTATTAGAGTCTGCCCAGTGGAGAGAACAATTGGACAAAGAAGAAAATATCACTTTGAATATCACTAAGTTCAATGAACTAATGAGGAACAGAAAATCTCAGATTGAAAAGTTCAAAGCTTTAACTAAATTTGAGAACGGACTTCAGTTCATGATGTATCCAAGTGAAGTTGAAAGAGAGAAAAAAGACGAAGCTTTCAAAAAGAAATCTGAAATGTGGATCAAAAATCTGAAAAAAGATCTTTATCTGCAGGAAGCAATGAATATTGTATCAGATATGGGAGCGAAATCCTAAACATAAAAAACCCGCTAATGAAAATTAGCGGGTTTTTTTATTGAGTAAAAAGGCTTACTTAATTTCTACACATCCCACTCTTCCTCCTGCATTTCCAGTAGGCTGAGTATGGAAATCATCTGCAGCAGCATGTACAATAAGACCTTTGCCGATGATGTTTTTAGACTCATCAGTACAGCCCAGACACCATTTGTCTGTCTTGAAAGTCAGTGTTGCCGTTCCGCCCTCATCAGCAACCAGATTTCCTATATCTCCCATATGGAAATGTTCAGCACCCCATTTACCGTGATCATTTTTGGAAGGATTCCAGTGACCACCAGTAGAGGTTCCGTCTGCAGCAGAACAATCTCCTTTTTCATGAATGTGTACTGCATGGATTCCGGGAGTAAGGTTTGTTACATTCAGTTTCATGATCACGTCATTTCCCTGCTGGGTAAACTTTGCCGTTCCTCCTGTTTGTGTTCCGCTTTTGGCATTTACAGAATACATTTTTGTTGTTCCGCATGAAGCTGCTAAAAATGCAAATCCTGCCAATAATGCTAATGTTTGTACTTTCATTTTTTAAATGATTTAAAGTGATTTTATCCCTAAAATTATAAAAGATTTTCCAAAGCGCTTTATGATTCCAGTCTTTTTTTCAAAAGATACGGCGCAGTACAGCCGAAATCCAATAGGTTTTGGCCTCAGATTCTGCAGCTTTGTCAAGAATATTGCTTGCTTTAAAAAGAGATGAAAAAAGCTTATTTTTAACGGAGAAAGTAATTAATCTCTAACATCAAAAGAAGGAAGAAATAGAAAAAATGATTATTCTATATACATTTATCAGCGAAGAAAAACACCAGTCTCTTCTTGACCGGTATCTGCCTGTTTTTTCTGATGATATGAAAAGAGATATTCTGAGATACAGAAGATGGCAGGATGCACAGCTTTCTTTGCTGGGGAAGTTACTTTTACGGCATGGATTAAGAACTTTTTATAATATTCCGGAGGTGGAAATAGGTATTCTTCCCAACAAAAAGCCTTATTTGAAAGGACATAACCTTCATTTTAATATATCGCATTCCACGGACCTTGTTGCCTGTGTCATTGCAGAATATCCTTTGGGAATAGATGTAGAATACAATGATCCGAAGGTCAGTTACCGGGATTTTATATTTCAGATGACTCCTAATGAGATGCAGGAAATTCAGGATGGCATGGATAAAATGAAAGGATTCTTCACCTATTGGACGAGAAAAGAAGCTGCTATAAAAGCACATGGAGGTGGGATGATACTTCCCTTAGATTCTTTTGAAGTAACTAATGGGGAGTGTGTTATTGAAGATGAGAAGTTCTTTATAAAAGAGATTTTTATTCACAAAGACTATCATAGCTATATGGCTTCTTCAGATCCAAAAATTAAAAATGTAGTCCCTCTTTTCAAACATTTTGAAGGAGATATCCTATAGTAAAAGCGGGTTCTTTATCTTTATTATAGCAATAAAAGACAACAGAATTCTGCCCCGGAAAAATATCTTTGTAAACTAACAACTTTGAATTGGAAGAATATAAAAAACGAATTGTAAAAACAATTCAATACATTGATAATCATATTGATTCGGATTTGTCTCTGGAGAAAGTTTCAGAGATAAGCGCTTATTCGCCTTTTCATTTCCACAGAATATTTAAGCTTGTCACCGGAGAGACTCTTCAGAGCTATATTATCAGGAAGAAAATAGAAAAAAGCGCCCTTCATCTGGCAATGCATAAAAATATGGAGATCAAAGAGATCTACTGGAATCTTGGATTTTCAAACCACTCAGCTTTCTGCAAAACATTCAAAAAATATTATGGTGTGCCCCCTACAGAATTCCGCAGGTCGGCTCCTGAAAAATTTCACAAGATTTTACAAACACATAGCAAGAACGGACAAATTGATACGGTTTTCAGCCAATACATTTGCAATATTGAAAACCTGTTAAATTGGACCAATATGAATTTAAAAATCGAAGTAAAAGAAATGCCGGAAATGAATCTGGCGTCTGTAATGAGCCTTGGAATTGCAAATGTGGAATCTTCTTTCAACGTATTAATAGATTGGGCGATAAAGAAGAATCTTTTTCCGCGGGAAAATGTGAAAATGATCGCTGTATATCATGACAGCTGTAAGATTACCCCTCTTGACAAAGTAAGAATTCATGCCTGCATGCTCCTGGATGAAAAACTGAGGCAGCAGGAGGGCGAAGTATTTGCCGAAACTTTAGATGCGGGCAAATACATTGTAGGAAGTGGCGAAGTTACTTTGGATGACTTCGAGCAATGCTGGGTTTCTTTGTTTTTATGGATGAATGAAAACAAGTATACCACCAGAAGAACCTTTCCTTACGAAATCTATCACTCCAACTTTAAAGAACATCCGGAAGGAAAAATGATCGTTGATTTTTGTATTCCGATTCATTAATTTCCCATTCGGTAACAAAAGAATGCCTTTCGGTAACAATTTTTTTACGGGAAGGCATTTCTCATCCTATTTTTGACCCAGAAAACAATAAAAATGAAAACGCAAGGACAAAACATACTGCTTCTTATTTTCCTGATCGCTTCCATAATGGGATATTCGCAGGTGAAGATCTCAGGAAAAGTTTCCTTTAAAAACAAAGGGGTAAGTGAAGTAAACGTCACTCTGAAAGATACCTATGACGGGACAACCACAGATGCCCAAGGTAATTTTTCTTTTGAAACTTCAGAAAAAGGAGAGCATAAAATAACATTTACCCATCCGAAATATGAGAATATAGAAAGAACAGTTTCTATTGAAAATCAGGAAATTTCTTTGATTGTTGACCTTAAAGAACAGATCAGTGAGATTGATGCAGTAGTAGTTTCTGCAGGATCCATTGAAGCAAGTGATAAGAAAAGAGCAACAGCACTGCTTTCTCCAATAGATATTTACACCACAGCAGGAGCTGACGGGCAGATTTCTTCAGCTTTAACCTACCTTCCGGGAGTGCAGAAAGTAGGTGGAACAGAAGGTCTTTTTATCAGAGGTGGTACAGGAACGGAATCTAAAATTTTTATGGATGGAAGTCTTATCAATAATTATTTTTCAAATTCTGTTCCGGGAATTGCAGGAAGAGATCAGTTCAATACCTCACTTTTCAAAGGGAATATATTTTCAAGCGGCGGATATTCTGCATTATACGGACAGGCTCTTTCAGGAGCTTTGATGCTGGAAAGTGTTGATCTTCCGGATGAAAGTTCTTACAGCTTAGGTGTTTCACCTATTTTCCTGAGTGCCGGATTTCAGAAGCTTGGAGACAATAAAAACTATTCCTACGGCGCTACAGCAGGATATTCTATTTTAAGTCTGATGCAGAAAGTCTTTAATTTTAATACAGATTTTGTTGAAGCACCACAGGGTCTTAACGGAGATCTGAATTTCAGATTTAAAACAAAATCAGGGGGCTTTTTCAAATATTATGGGATGTTTAATTCCAATAAAATGGGAGTGAGATCGGAAAGTCTTGAACCCGGATATGATTTCAGTCTGGTAAAGCTTAACGGTAAAAATACATTTCATAATCTTTCCTTTAAACAGAAATTTGGAAAATACCTTCTGAATGTAGGAGGTTCTTACTCTTACAACAGATCTGATCTTCATTTTTCTACAGAAACCAATGATATTGAATCCAACAGAAGCCAGCTTCTTACAGACGGAAATTATTTTAACTTCAAAGCAGTTATTGAAAGAAAGATCAACAAAATCAGCGCTCTGAGAGGAGGATTTGAGTTGAATAATACGGATGAAAACCTGAACTTTGAAGCGGTGCAGAAATATTATAAGGATTTGATATCTTCTGCTTTTCTTGAAACAGATCTGGGATTCAGTAATGCATTGTCAGCGAAAATAGGAGTAAGAGCAGAGCACTCTTCTTTTTTAGGGAAGAATAATATTGCCCCTCGTTTTGCCATTGCTTACCGTCTGGCAAAAGACTGGACCACTTCCTTAGCGTATGGTCTCTTTTATCAGAATCCGGAAAGTAAATATATCAATGGTCCTGCAAATCTTGGTTTCCAGAAGTCTCAGCATTATATTTTTCAGGTTCAGAGAGCTTCGGAAGGAAGAACATTACGTTTTGAAGCGTTTTATAAAAAATATGACCAATTGATTAAAACATTTAATGTTAATCAGGATAAAGAACAGAATCAGCAGACTCAATCCGCATTAAACAACAGTGGATACGGATATGCAAAAGGAGTAGAATTTTTCTGGAGAGACAATAAAAAAACATTTGAGAATATTGATTATTGGATCAGCTACTCATACCTGAATTCTAAAAGAGATTTTCTTAATTATCCGGTTAGCCTGCAGCCAAGTTTTGCCGCGGAACACACCCTTTCTGCAGTGGCAAAAAGATTTATTCCGGAATGGAAGCTTGGAGTAAACTTATCGTATACCTATGCTAAAGGACGTCCTTATTATGATATTGCCTCTACGTTTGAGAACGGGAAAGCAATTAATTATACCAGAAATGAAGGGAGATTAAAAGATTATAATGCTTTGAATTTCAGTATCAATTATCTACCCAATATCGGTAAAAAAGATGCGAAAGCTTTTCCGGTGTTCGTATTGAGTGTCAGCAATATTTTAGGATCAAAGAATGTATATGGCTATAATTTCTCTGCAGACGGATCCAGAAGTTCTGCAATCGTTCCGCCAGTCAATACTTTTGTGTTCATTGGAGCATTTATAAGTTTCGGAGTAGATAAAACGGATGATGCCATCAATAATAATTTATAAAAAACATACCTTAGGGCAAACAAATAGACTAACTTTTAAAATTTGATATCATGAAAAAATACCTTTTAAGCTTTGCTTTAGCTTTTGTGAGCTTAACAGCTTTTGCACAGGCAGATTACGACAAAATAATGACTGAAAAAATCGGAAGAATTGAAGTCTGTAAAACATCGGAAGATTTCCAGACTCTGGCCAATGATTTCCAGAGGATAGGAAGTAAAGAAAGCACAAAATGGCTTCCGGCGTACTATTCGGCATTTTCTTATATCCAGAAAGGAAGAACCTTGATGAGAGACGGAAAAATGCAGGAACTGGATGCTATTGCAGATCAGGCCGAGAAACAACTGTCAATGGCACAGAATCTTGCCGGAGCAGATAATGCAGAAATTCACTTGCTGAGAAAAATGTCCTACTCACTGAGAATGATGGTAAATCCGGCACAGCGTTATATGACAGACGGAGCCAGAGCTGCTGAAGAACTTAATATTGCAGAAAAATTAGAGCCTGCAAATCCAAGAATTGCTCTTATCAAAGCAGAAGACGTTTATTTTACTCCTGAGCAGTACGGAGGAAGCAAAACCAAAGGACTGGAAATGTTCAAAGATGCACAGGCAAAATTTAAGACCTACAAACCTAAAACGGCATTAGATCCTAACTGGGGAAGAGGTGAAGCTGATTATTTTCTAAGCCTTCCGGCAGAAAAAGCGAAATAATACATTCTTTGCTTTACTTATAAATTAACCTTCATTCGTGAAGGTTTTTTTATACCGTTCAGGGAAGAAAATCAGCCCTTCGGTAAGAATTAATTTTTGATACCTTTAATAAAAACTAATTTTGAGTCAAGAAAACAGATCATGAAACGGAAATACTTTACCATATTACTTTGGACGTCATTAGGAACCACATTATTTTTCTTTTTGTTTTTTAATGATGAAAAGACTTTGAATTCTTTTCTGATCACGCTGCTTCTTTCAACCATGTATTCCTTTGTACTGGGGTTTGGAAACGGATTTATCAATGAATTTCTCAACAGAAAATTCCCATGGTCGGAAGCTACCCGAACGAGAGCGGTTTTAAGTATTGTTTCCATTATCATCGGGAACTTTATTCTGGTCTATTTCTGTAATTATATGAACTATGTGGTGATTCAGAAAACGGCTACCATACAAGAGTTTTTTTCTTCAAAGTATGGGGTAACGAATTGGTTTATGATCAATATTGCTCTTTTGATCTCTGCCTTTCTTCATGCTAAAAGCTTTATGGAAGAGCTGAAAAAGACTTCCAGAAAAGAAGTAGTAGAGCAGAAGCTAATCGCGAAATCAGCAAACGCTCAGTTTGAAAGTTTAAAAAATCAGCTGGATCCTCATTTCCTTTTCAATTCTCTGAATGTTTTAAGCTCACTGATTGATGAGAATCCGCGCCAAGCTCAGAAGTTTACCGCTTCAATGTCAAAGATTTACCGTTATGTACTTGAACAGAAAGATAAAGAGCTTGTAACGGTGGAAGATGAAATAGAATTTGCCAGAACATATTGTGACCTTTTGAAAACAAGATTTGAAGACAGTGTAGATTTTACTTTTGAAGTTGCCCGGGAAGATTACCAGAAATATGTTGTTCCGCTGTCTTTACAGCTGCTGCTGGAAAACTGTATCAAACATAATTTCGCTACGTCATCAAAACCTTTGATGATAAGAATTTTTTCAGCGGGAAATATACTTTGTATTGAAAATAACTTACAGGTAAGAGAGCAGATCAAAGAAAGTTCGGGAATTGGTCTTGCCAATATTGTACAGCGTTATTCTCTGCTTACCGATCGAAATGTATTCATAGAAAAGTCAGAGGATCATTTTAAAGTAAAACTTCCGATGCTTTTGAATAAACCGCAAGTTTCCAGTGCAAAACCTGAAGATGATTCTGCTGCGTACAAGCGTGCACAGAAGAGAGTAAAAGAAATGAAAAGCTTTTATATGAATCTTATTTCTTACTGCACTGTATGTTCCTTTTTAATCTTTATCAATCTTTACACCAGCAGCAGAAATCAGTGGTTTTGGTTTCCGGTACTGGGGTGGGGAATTGGGGTTGCTTCCCATGCCTTTCAGGTGTTTGGAGTAGGAGAATCATGGCAGGAAAAGAAGATTCGTGAAATTATGAACAAACAAAAAAAATAAAACGATGGAAAGATTTGACGAAAATGATATTGAATACCAACGTGCCAGAAGAGAGGTAGAACGGTTACGTGGATTTTACGGACATTTATTCGCTTATATCGCAGTGAATGCTATGATCGTTGTATACAACTGTATGAACCTGAAACCCGGTGAAAGTTATTTTCAGTTTAAAAACTTTTTTACAGCCACTTTCTGGGGAATAGGAGTTGCAGCACACGCTGTTACGGTTTTTTTACCCCGTATTAATTTTATCAGGAAATGGGAAGACCATAAGATTAAAGAACTGATGGATAAGCAGAAAAATCATTAAAGGAATTTCCTTTTTTATTCAAACACTTTTAATTTTAAAAACTCATTAAAGATGAACACTTTGTCAACGCTATTCTACATTTCAATGGCCGCCTGGTTTCTTACAGAATTTCTTTACAAAAACATGTTGAAATCCGGTAAAGAAGATCAAAAGAACAAAGATAAATCAACATTGAATATTCTATGGCTTGCCATTCCTTTTTCTATAATGAGTTCGATATTCATATCTTATAACACTCATTTTACGATTGCTGCAGGAATTTGGATTCTTTATCTGGGAGAACTCCTCATTCTTACCGGAATTATTTTCAGATATATGATCATCAGATCCCTGGGAAAATATTTTACCGTAGATGTTACCATCAGACAGGATCATAAAATCAAAAAAGAAGGGTTTTATAAATATCTGAGACATCCTTCTTATGCCTTTTCCCTGCTAACCTCTCTTGGTCTTGGTTTGTATTTGAATAACTGGCTGTCTTTAGTCTTTGCTTTTGTACCTCCGTTTTTAGCCTTCGCCTACAGGATTAAGATCGAAGAACAGGCTTTGGTAGAGCAGTTCGGTGATGAATATATTGAATACAGAAAAAGTACAAAGAAGCTGATCCCGTTTATCTATTAATTACCCGTTTTTACGATTCGGATAGCATAATCTACCATTCGGTAATATAAAATTGATTTGACCCCTTTTCCTGAACTACCTTTGATTCAAGAAAAAAACAAATTAACCTTTTAAAACAAAACATTATGGAAATTTTACCAAATAAAGAGACCATTGCTTACAGAAAAGCATCCAGAAGAGTGAAAGAATTAAAAGAATTTTATGGAAATCTTACTTCTTATTGTATTGTTATTCCATTTCTGGCAATACTGAATCTTATGACCGCTCCCGGATACCTGTGGTTTTTATGGCCGGCGCTGGGCTGGGGAATAGGAATTGCGTTTCATGCAATAAATGTATTCGGAATTGGAAAAAGCTGGGAAGAAAGAAAGATAAAAGAACTGATGGAGAAAGAGGAAAAAGGAAAAATAAAAACATTCTAACAATAATCATAACTAAAAACTTACACGATCATGAATTACGAAACTGCAAGCACAAGAACGAACAACATCAGAAAATTCTATAAAAGCATTTTTATATTTGCAATCTTTGCTGCTCTTATCATTCCGGATGATATTTTTGGCGAAAAGATTATTAATTTTCGATTGTTTGACCGATATACTATCCTTGGGATCTGGGGATTTATTATTCTCATTAAAGCCGTAAAACTGTTTCTTTTTGATTCTGAATGGGAAAGAAATATGATTGAAAAAGAGCTTGAGAAGGAGAAAAAGCCAATAAAATATTAAAATATGCCCGCTTTTATCTAACTTTATTTCCTAAAATCTAAAAACCAAAATTAAAGCTCAATGATCAAAACTGTCATTATAGAAGATGAAAAACCTGCTTCAAGGAAATTAGAACGTATGCTGAGTAATTTTCCTGAAATAGAGATCGTTGCGAAAATAGAATCAGTAGAAGAAGGAGTTGTCTGGTTTTCTGAAAACGAACATCCGCAGCTGATCTTTTCTGATATTGTTTTAGGTGACGGACTGTCCTTTGATATCTTTGAAAAAATTCCAACGAAAGGATTCATCATCTATACCACGGCTTTTGATCAGTATACACTGAAAGCTTTTAAGCTGAACAGTATTGATTATCTTTTAAAACCTATTCTTGATGAAGATCTGGAAGGCGCAGTAGAGAAGTTTAAATCCTTTATTCCTGCCAATGATACGAATGGTTCTCAGGATATCAAACAGCTGATCAGAAAAGAGAAATCTACACTGTCCAGAGTTCTGGTAAAAATCGGGTATAACCTTAAAATTATCCAGACTCAGGAAATAAGCTGTTTTTTCAGTGAGAATAAAATCGTTTATCTTCAGACAGAAGACCGTATCTATCCATCAGATTTTACACTTGATGAGCTGGAAGATGTTCTGGATGAGAAAAAATTTTTCAGAGTAAACAGACAGTTTATTGTAAGCTCAGATTATATTAAAAATATCCATACATCACCTTATTATAAAGTGGATATGGAGTTTCAGCCTGAAGAAGAAATTACAGTAAGCAGAGACCGCGTCAAAGACTTCAAAGATTGGCTGGTCAGTTGATAAAAAAGGAAGAAATTTCCTCATCATACAAAAACAAACACCATGGATCTTATATTATTGATTTTTAAACTGTTCCTTTCCCTCTTTTATGCCTGAAAACAGGAATTGTCAGGAGTTATAAAAGTTACTGGCAGATTGTACAAACTGGTGAAAGGCTTCTGTGACTTCTTTCTTATGCTTATGAGCAAGAGGAAACGGAACCATATGGGAATACTCATACGGGAAATCTTTGATTTCTACTTCTACATTAATGTTCCTGTAGCCTCCACGTAAAGTATTCAACGCTTCTATTGGAGGGGCAACACTATCTTTTTCCAGGACATACGCTTTTATCTGGGACTGAATTTCATGAATTCTTTCTTCTCTTTCCCTTTGAAAATAATTGTAGCGAAGCATTTTTTTGAACCAGCTTTCCTGCGGATGAAGTTCTTCATTCTGATAATGTTTCAAACGGGTATCTGATTTAAAATCAGAACTCAGCAGCTCTGTGAAGACAGACTGCATTTTAATAGTAGCCTGAGTATCCATGATGTATTTGGATATCGGAAACATCCTGTCAATAGTCATTCCTCCACAAAAACAGAAAACTTTAGACCGGGTAAAGTAATGGTTCGGATCTGCCATTTTAATGATCATTGAAAGAAAAGATCCAATAGAATATCCAAATAAATCCAGATCTGCTTCTGGGGAAATCCCTTTTATTTTATTGTTTTTAATCTCTTTTACTACTTCAGTAATATCAGAATAAGTCTGCAGGCCGGACCAGAATATTCTTTGAGGATGTGCTTCCAGCCTTGAGCTTATCGCAGCATTCACATAGGAGAAATTCATATTTTCCGGAT
The DNA here is from genome assembly GCF_019317325.1 of Chryseobacterium sp. D764. Taxonomy (NCBI): domain Bacteria; kingdom Pseudomonadati; phylum Bacteroidota; class Flavobacteriia; order Flavobacteriales; family Weeksellaceae; genus Chryseobacterium; species Chryseobacterium sp. D764. The sequence goes on from NZ_CP079219.1 coordinate 3,276,426, forward strand.
ATTTTTTCCTCCTGAAACGAATCACTTCCATCATGTGATGACGGTCACTCCAGATAGGTTCTGCACGATCCATATGAAAAGCAATAGGAAACAGAATAACGGCTTTCTGTGTTCTCTGGGCCAGTTCATATGCCCATGGCAGATATTTGTCCCATTTTTTTTCATTCAGGCCATGGAAGAAAAAAATACACCCTTTGACGGTTTCTATATCCGCTCTCTTCAGTATATAATATGTAAACCTTTTATTGCATTCAATATCGAAATCCTTGATGTCCACTGCAGGCTGACCATAAAAAAGATACCCTTTTTCACTGATTTCCAGTAATTGCTGGTGGGTGATGCAATGTTGATGTTCCGAACCATAAAGCAGATCAGAAACCTTCGATTCAAAAGGAACAGCCTCAATAGTTACATTTAATTCCTTTATTTCAACCCTGTCTTTTCCGGAATCAAAATGACTTTTCAAAACTTCATACAATTCATAATATTCCATAGTACGACAATTGAAGGGATTCATATTTAGAACTATCAATTTAGAGAATTATTGCTATAATATGTTGATTTTTAAGAGTTAAATGTATTCTAGGCATAGGAGAAAAAATAAACCCCGGAACAGTCTTATTCCGGGGCAGTAGATATATAAATTGATAAGGATGTTTACTCTTTTGCTTCCGCTTTTTTTCCGTTTTCCTGGATGGTAGCAGCTGTAAAGATGATCATGACAATGCACAAGATAAGATCTGCTTTTTCAGGGTGAAAGATTTCCTGGTAGATATTGTAGCCTACAAGTATTGAGACAAAAAAGATAAGAGCATTGTTAGCGGATGCATATTGGTTTTTAATTGTTGTTTTCATAATGATGTTTTTTATTGTTATTTATCCAGTAAGTATGACAATTCAAAATACGTTACAACAATTTTCAAAATAATAATCAATAATTACATAACTATCTGTAATCAATCCTGTTAGATTCAGTGTCTTCAAGCTGTTTAAGGATGGATTCCGGAATTTCATCGCTGTCAATGGGAAAGCTGATAGAGTCGGAAATAAAGTTTTTTCTGTCTGCTTTTCTGAAGATTTCAAACAAGGCTATCGGCTCCTGATTGAAACTGATACAGGTACTTATAAAGTGGATTTCGTGGAGTTTATAGTCAGGATTCTTAAGTTTTTCTTTAATATCTTTAATTCTTGAAATAAAATGCCGCTGGCGGATAAAAGTGTTGCTGTTCATAATGATAAAAACATAGTCGGAATAAGCTGTTACCTTACCAAAATACTTATGCTGGTCACCACCGCTTCTTTCAATAAAATATTCTCCGGTTGTCTCCGATTTATAAATTTCCATCGCAGAGCGCCATATACGGTCTTCTTTTGCCATTAAAGGATTGTCAGGAAGATTTCTGTTATAAGAGTACCAGCAGCCTACCAGGCGGTCCAGAAGAGCGGTATTCAGATTTACATTATTCATCTCAATCCTGAGATCATTAAAGTTGAAAGACTCTGTAGTGGAATTGATGAAGTCTATATAATTGGAGTAACCCAGAACTTTGACAATTAGACTCAGTTTTGCAAGGTTCGGTCTGCTCAGAACAGCATTTTCATTTTGCCTGAATTTTTTCAGTTTATTGATAATCAGGTGTTCATACAGGTAATTAGTCCCCAGAAGATCTGGTTCTTTTTTAATTTCTTTCTCTGAATGATCATTGATAATGAGCTCATTCAGTTCTGCGCTGATGTAGGACCATTCGGTTTTGGTAACGTCTTCCCAATGGTTTTTCTTTAAAAAATGGCGGCTTAAGAAATTCATCAGTTTTTCAAGATGCAGTATATCTTCCTTTTTCATCTGTTTATTTTTTATGGTCAGATTCGTTTTAGTTTTATAAGACTAATTTAAGATTTTTATCAAGCCAAAAAAGACTTTTGAGAGATTTTTATATTTTAAAATCCATTGATATTTGAATAGAAAACAAAATTTAAAACAATGGAAACAAGAATGTTATTAAAAGATGAATCCCTCTGGAACCGGATACAGGGATTTTCGCTGGATGCTCCCGGCGTTGCTTTCCCTTTTTCAAAAAAACTGGCAAAAGAAGAAAGCTGGAGCCTTGATTTTGCAAAAAAAGCGATAGAAGAATATAAAAAGTTTGTCTATCTCTGCTGTATTCTTCCCAACGGGGCCTCTCCCAGCGAAATAGTGGATAAAGTATGGCATCTGCATCTGATCTACACCCAGAATTATTGGGAAGAATTCTGTCCGAATATTTTAAAAAGACCGCTTCACCATCATCCTTCTAAAGGAGGAAACACAGAAAGAGTGAAGCATGAGAATTGGTTTGAAGATACGATGTCCGGCTACAGGAACATATTTCAGCAGGAAGCACCCGAAGAAATATGGAAAGGGAAAAAGAAAGAATCTAAAGTAAGACGCTGGATGAAAAAGATGGCCTTTTTTTCTCCAATTTTTATTTTATTGCTGCTGTTTTCCTGTACAGAAGGAGGAGGATTCACCGGATTGTTGGTCACGGCAGTGATTTTTGCCATTATTTTTATTTTGGGAACAATAACCTCAATCATAGGAGATGGTGAAATTTCCGATCCTAATAGAAAGGATAAGCAAAGCAATGATGGAGGAGGAGGTGGAAGCTGCGGAGGATCGAGCTGCAGCGGAGGAGGTGGTTGTGGCGGAGGCTGTGGTGGTTGTGGGGGATGTGGAGGATAAAAAATAATCAATATGAAAAAACTAACCATTCACTCAGTTCCTGTTGGAGTAAGCTTTATGTGGTTTATGACAGCATGTCAGACATTGAATCCCATTATTCTTAAAGGGCCGGATTTTCTGAAGTTTTATCTCATTCTGGTTCTCGGATTCTATGCTTCAGTTTTTATTTTAAACTCCTTGAGAGAAACCATTTCGGAGACTACATTTTATTTTACAGGCTTCATTTTTTTACTGGGAATTATAAAACTGGTAAGAGGAATCATGCTGGGAAAACCCGTTGGATTTCTCGTTATGATTTTAATCCTGGAATGTATTGTGGCAGTGTTTCTTATCATGAGCCACGTCAACAAGAAAACAAAGTAATTGTTTCATAAAAACAAACCCGAAACAGAACTGTTCCGGGCTTTATAATAAGGTATAGAGATCAAATCTCTTACTTTTTTTCTTTTATGGGCTGGTAGCCATATTTTCTAACCATAATGGAAGTGATCACCACTAAAATAAGGCTGATTCCGATATTTGAATTCTCAGGATGTACAATTGCCTGATAAAGATTGTAACCGAAAACCGCAGATACAACTGAGATCAGGATATTGTTTACATAAGCATACTGGTTTTTTGTAGTTGTTTTCATAGTAATTTTTTATTGTTATTTACTCAGTAAGTAAGACAACTTAAAAAACGTTACAGAAAACTTTAAAATTATTTCTTCAAAAAACAAACTTATATATTCTCAACCCTGAACTCATCATCCTTTACGCAATCACACCGCTTCCGATAAGTTCATCATCAATATACCATGCAGCAAACTGTCCTTCCGCAATGGCAGACTGAAGTTCATCAAACTCAATATATAATGCATTTTCAAACTGATACAGAATTGCTTTCTGCAAAGCCTGTCTGTATCGGAATCTGGCCATTACTTCCATAGATTCTCCACTCTGAAGTTTCATATCCTCACGTACCCAGTGCAGTTCAGAATTATCTATTTTCAATGCTTTTTTGTGAAGACCAGGGAAATGGCTTCCTTCTCCCACGAAAATGATATTGTTTTCCATCTCTCTGGAGATAATAAAACAGCTTTCCTTGTGCCCGCCTATTCCAAGGCCCCGGCTTTGTCCGATGGTGAAAAACTGGGCTCCCTGATGTTTCCCGATTACTTTTCCGTCAGACTTTTTATAGTTGATTTTTCTGGATAAAAACTCAAGTTCTTCTTCTTTAGAAGCGAATTCTGGTTTTTCTTCCGAAAATAAAGGTGAATCTTTGAAAATTTCTACAATTTCCCCTTCATTGGGCTTCAATTGTTGCTGTAAAAACTGTGGAAGGCTCACCTTCCCGATAAAACATAATCCCTGAGAATCCTTTTTATCTGCTGTTACCAACCCGATCTCCTTTGCGATTTCTCTTACCTGAGGTTTTGTAAGTTCTCCGATAGGGAACAACGCTTTTGAAAGTTGATCCTGGCTTAGCTGGCAAAGGAAATAAGACTGATCTTTATTGTTGTCTTTTCCGGCAAGAAGGTGGAAAATTTCTTTTCCGTTTTCGTCAAAAGTAGAGTTTACTCTTGCATAATGTCCGGTTGCCACCTTATCTGCCCCCAATGACATTGCGGTCTTCATGAAAACATCGAATTTTACTTCTCTGTTACATAATACATCCGGGTTGGGAGTTCTTCCTTTTTCATATTCTGCAAACATATAATCAACGATACGTTCCTTGTAAAGTTCACTCATGTCTATCACCTGAAAAGGAATTCCAAGCTTTTGTGCCACCATAAGGGCATCATTACTGTCCTCAATCCAGGGACATTCATCTTCCAGAGTTACGGAAGCATCGTTCCAGTTTCTCATAAACAAAGCCACCACTTCATGGCCTTGCTGTTGCAGCAAATACGCTGTAACACTAGAATCTACACCTCCGGAGAGGCCTACTACTATTTTCATTGTATTTCAATTTTACGAAACTCTTAACGGGAGTTCTTAGTTTGATGCGGCAAAAATACAACTAAATAAATTCGTAAAAAAACCATAATTTTAAACATTGATAAAAACGATATTAATCGTATTTGCCATTATACCGTACTATAACAAGTGATGGGAGTATACAATATCATCAAAACAAAATATATCTACATATGAAAAAAATTATTATTTCAATGATGCTGATCATCTCGGGGTCAGCGTTTTCCCAGGTTTCAGTAGGAACTCCGGTGCAGGAAAACAGCAAATGGACTTTTGGAGGGGGAATCGGATTAGGATTCGGGAGTAATAGTGCTTTTAATCTGTCTGCTTCACCAAGAGTAGGTTACAGGCTTACGGATGATCTTGAGGCAGGTGTTGTGGGAAGTGTATCCTGGCAGACTTCCAATTCTTATAAATCTACCATGTTTGGGGTAGGGCCATTTGTCAATTACTATTTTGCCAGATCATTTTATGTGGGAGCAAACTATCAGCATTATTTTGTTGACTATAAAGATAAATACTATGATTATAAATACAATACAGAAGAAAATGCATTGTATCTTGGAGGAGGATATATGCAAAGAATCGGGAATAATTCTTTTATGCAGATTGGATTGATGTATAATGTACTCTGGAAGCAGAATTCCAGTGTGTTTTCAAGCGGTCTGATCCCGAATATCGGTTTTGTAGTAGGGCTTTAATGCCTGGTTTATCAATAGGAACGGGCTTTAGCCCGTTTAATCAAAGAACAAAATTCATTCGGCTTCAGCCAAACCTCATAATGTTAAGGCACAAAGATATTTGGAGTTCAATACAATACTCAATATAATTGGTTTTAACGTAAAACTTATAAAACGAAAAGCCCCGGAAAATTTCCCGGGGCTTTTCTATTTGAAATTAAATTATTTATTCAATTATGATTGAGAAGACTTCTCAGCAGCTGATTTTTTCGCTTTCTGCGTTTTTCCAATCAGTCCGTCTTTAGCATCATTAAGGTCAAGAACTACGGTTTCTCCTTCATTCAATTGCTTGTTTACCAACATTTCTGCCAATAAGTCTTCAATATATTTCTGGATTGCTCGTTTCAATGGTCTTGCACCGAAATCTTTATCCCATCCTTTTTCAGAAATGAAGTTTTTAGCATCTTCAGTTAAGTCAACTTTATATCCTAATTTTTCAAGTCTGCCATACAATTTGTTCAATTCAATATCAATAATCTTCTTGATATCATCCTGAACAAGAGAGTTGAAGATCACAATGTCATCAATTCTGTTTAAGAATTCAGGAGCAAATGCTTTCTTAAGAGCACTTTCAATGGTACTTCTCGCTCTTGTATCTGAGCTTGTCTTTTTAGCTGAAGTTCCGAATCCTACACCATCTCCAAAGTCTTTAAGATCTCTGGTTCCGATATTGGAAGTAAGAATGATAATCGTATTTCTGAAGTCGATTTTTCTCCCTAAGCTGTCTGTAACGTGACCTTCATCAAGGATCTGTAACAGAATATTGAATACATCCGGGTGAGCTTTTTCAATCTCATCCAAAAGAACCACAGCATAAGGTTTTCTTCTTACCGCTTCAGTCAGCTGACCACCTTCTTCATATCCTACGTATCCCGGAGGCGCACCCACCAATCTTGAAACTGCGAATTTCTCCATGTATTCACTCATGTCAATTCTGATCAAAGATTCGTCAGATTCAAACAGTTCTCTCGCCATTACTTTAGCCAGCTCGGTTTTACCAACCCCGGTTGTTCCAAGGAAAATAAATGTACCGATAGGACGGTTTGGATCTTTAAGACCAGCTCTGTTTCTTTGAATTGCTTTCACAACTTTTTTCACAGCATCTTCCTGACCGATTACTTTTCCGTTCAGTTTTTCATCCATCTGGGCAAGCTTATCAAGCTCGTTCTTGCCAACTTTCGTTACAGGAACTCCACTCATCATAGAAACCACTTCCGCTACACTTTCCTCACTCACGGTTTCTTTTTTCTCTTTTACATCTTTATCCCATTTTTCCTGAGCAGCATTCAGTTCCATCTGAAGTCTTTCCTCTTCATCTTTAAGCTTTCTTGCCTCAAGATAATCCTGAGCTTTTACAGCTTTCTGCTTCAGTTCTTTGATATCTTCAATTTTCTTTTCAAAATCAATGATCTCTGTAGGAACTTTCATGTTCTTGATGTAAACTCTTGACCCAGCTTCGTCCATTGCATCAATCGCTTTGTCCGGTAAGAAACGGTCTGTAATATATCTTGCTGTCAGATTGACACAGGCATTAATTGCTTCAGGCGTATAAATTACATTGTGGTGTTCTTCATACTTATCCTTAATCTGGTTCAGAATCTGAATGGTTTCATCAATAGAAGTAGGCTCCACCATTACTTTCTGGAATCTTCTTTCTAAAGCACCGTCTTTTTCAATATACTGACGATATTCATCCAGAGTCGTAGCCCCGATGCATTGAATTTCTCCTCTTGCCAAAGCCGGTTTGAACATATTGGAAGCATCTAAACTTCCTGTAGAACTTCCCGCTCCTACAATCGTATGAAGCTCATCAATAAATAAGATGACATCTCTGTTTTTTTCCAGTTCCGTCATGATGGCCTTCATTCTTTCTTCAAACTGACCACGGTATTTAGTTCCGGCAACTAAACTTGCCAGGTCTAAAGTGATCACACGTTTTCCGTAAAGAACTCTTGACACTTTTTTCTGTTGAATTCTTAATGCTAAACCTTCAGCAATGGCAGATTTACCAACTCCCGGCTCTCCAATAAGAAGAGGATTGTTTTTCTTTCTACGGGATAAGATCTGAGAAACTCTCTCAATTTCTTTTTCACGGCCGATTACCGGGTCTAGCTTTCCATCCCTGGCCAAAGAAGTAAGGTCTCTACCAAAGTTATCCAATGTAGGTGTTTTACTTTTTGCAGAACCTAGATTTCCTGTAGGCTTTCTCATTTGCTCAAATTCTTCTCTTTCATCATCGTCATCATAAGCACTCATCTGTGGAGACTGGCCTGAATTTTTAAGCATAGTCTGGTATTCTCTTGAAACTCCCTCATAGTCTATGTCATAAGCTCCCAGGATATTTGAAGTAGGATCCTCATATTTATAAAGAATACCTAAAAGCAGGTGAACGGTATTAATTTCATTGCTTTTATATTGACGGCATTCTAGCTCTGCACGTTTAATGGCATGGTCTGCCATCTTGGTGAAAGAAATATTGGTAACCTCTTCAGAAATAGGATTTAGACTTGCTGTATTTAAAGTTTCAATTTTTCTTCTGATTTGTGTTAAATCCGCATTAAGGTTTTGAAGGATTTCTTTTGCAGAGTTTTCCGTTTTTATAATACCTAAAAGTAGATGTTCTGTATTAAGAAATTCACTTTTCAGCCTTTTAGCTTCGCTTTTGCTTTGTTTGAACACCTGGCTCAAACCTTGTGAAAACTTATAATCCATAATATATCTCATTAGAACAAAGGCAACATTACCTTTTATTCATTATCTAAATTACAAATATTTTACCAAAAATCAATTAATGACTTTATGGCAGAAAAAATTTTATTATCTTATTGAAAATGATTAAGTTTGTTATCCTTAAATTTCCCCCATGAATACTGAAATTACCACCTACATCGGCTATTCTGCATCTCTTTTTATCGTATTGAGTTTCATACTGAAAGATGTAAGAAAAATTAGGGTAGTCAATATGATCGGCTGTATTTGTTTTGTCATTTATGGTATCTTCAATGGAATGCTTTGGCCGGTTATCATTCCAAACGGGCTCATTTGTTTCATTCAGATCTATTATTTAATATTAGACAAGAAAAATTGATGAAGAAAAAAATACTAGTATCTGCCTTTAGCAGTTTGTATACCGATCAGCGAATAGAAAAGGTATGCAAAACCCTTTTTGACAACGGATATCCCATTGAATTGATCGGAAACGATTGGGAAGGAAATGAGACAATGGAACGTCCTTATCCTTTTTCAAGAATAGGACTGACGTCAAAAAGCCTAAAGACAGCTTATTTTGAGTTCAACTGGAAATTATACCATGAGCTTAAGAAAAAAGCAGACAAAGATACTATCCTTCATGCCAATGACATTGATGCGCTTCTGCCAAATTATCTCATTGCCAAAAAACTCAATATTCCATTGGTCTTTGACAGCCATGAAATTTTCACGGAAATGCCATCAGTACAAAACAGGTTTTCACAAAAATTCTGGAGAGTGCTGGAAAGAAAGCTGGTTCCTCATGTGAAATTTATGATGACAGAAAGTGAAAACTATGCTGAGTGGTTTCACGAAAAATATAAGGTAAACCCGGTAGTTGTCAGAAATATCCCGAGAAAAATTCTTTCTGCCCCTGAAATTCCTGAAAACCATCCTAAAATTATTCTGTATCAGGGAGCGATTAATCAATCCAGAGGAATTGAAAAAATGATTGCCGCCATGCATCATATTAAAGATGCTGTTCTGAAAATTGCTGGTGACGGACCGAAGAAAAAAGAATATGAAGAACTTGTCATTCAGGAAAAACTGCAGGACAAAATCTTTTTCCTGGGTAAACTGAAACCGGAAAATCTCAGAGAAATTACAAAAACAGCAGATGTAGGATTTAGTCTTGAAGAGAATAACGGAGTTAGTTATTATTACTCACTTCCCAATAAAGTTTGTGACTATATCCAGTCCAGAGTGCCGCTTGTTATGATTAATTTCCCGGAAATGCAGCGTATAAAAAATCAGTTTAATGTAGGAGAGATCATTACAGATCATCAGCCTGAAACGATTGAAAAAGCAATTAATCTGGTTCTTGAAAGAGGAAGACTGTACTATCAGGGCGAATTGAACAAAGCTGCAGATGTATTTTGCTGGGAGAACGAAGAAACAAAAATTCTTCAGCTTTTTGAAAAAGCATCCCGGTAATAAATTTTACAAAATTGGTTATCTTTGCAAAAGAAATTTGATTAAAAATGACCATTAAAGAAAAACAGCAGGAAATAATAGACGAATTCGCTTTTCTGGACGATTGGGAGCAAAAGTACGAGTACATCATTGATCTTGGAAAAGAACTGAAAGGCCTGCCGGAAGAAAGAAAGACAGAAGAAAATCTGATTAAAGGCTGCCAGAGTAAAGTTTGGATTGATGCCGAATTTAAAGATGGGAAACTTTTCTTTAATGCAGATTCTGACGGTATTTTACCCAAAGGAATCGTTTCTCTTTTAGTAAGTATTTATAGTGGGCATTCCACTCAGGAAATTCTGGATTCTGATTTTGATTTTATTGCAGAAATAGGGTTACAGGAATTTCTTTCGCCATCCAGAGCCAACGGATTGATGGCAATGACCAAACAGATCAAGTTTTATGCAGTTGCTTATCAACTGAAATCATAGCCGTGACAAAAATTTTAGCATATCGTTTTTCCGCATTCGGAGATGTTGCGATGACCGTACCTGTTTTCAGAGAATTTCTGGAGCAGAACCCCGGTGTGGAAATTATTATGGTGTCCAGGAAGAATTTCGAAGCGTTGTTTGCGGGAGTTCCTAATGTAACTTTTAAAGGAATTGATCTTGATGACTATAAAGGTCTCTTTGGATTGAGGAAACTGAGCAATGAACTGATCCGGGAGTTTAATCCTGACTGTATTGCCAATCTTCATGATGTAATCCGGACCAAGGTTTTAGACAGGATATATAGAAGAAAAGGACTTAAAGTTTTCAAAATAGATAAGGGTAAAGAGGAGAAAGAACACCTTACAGATGTCTGGAATCTTGAGAAAGTGCAGCTGAGGAAAACCGTGGAACGTTATGCTGATGTATTCCGTAAAATGGGATTCAAAGTTGAGCTTTCACATCAGCTCAGACCTACTTCGGAGCATCAATCAGGAATTGGTTTTGCCCCTTTTGCCCAACACAAAGGAAAGATGCTTCCTCTGGAAAAATCCTATGAACTGGTCAGAATTCTGGCTCAGAAACATACGGTGTACTTCTTTGGTGGAGGTAAAAAAGAAACCGAAACCCTTGACAAATGGGAAAGTGAGATTCCCAATACCAAAAATCTTTCCGGAAAATTAAACCTTACCGAAGAACTCAATCATATTGCCGGGCTGGAACTGATGATATCCATGGATTCTGCGAATATGCATCTTGCGAGTCTTGTAGGAACAAGATGTGTTTCTATTTGGGGTGCTACTCATCCCTATGCAGGATTTTTAGGATTCGGGCAGAGTGAAGAAGATGTTGTTCAGGTAAAAGATCTCACCTGCAGACCATGTTCTGTTTTTGGAGATAAAGAATGTTACAGAGGAGACTGGGCTTGTCTTGAGGAATTCAATATTCAGAAAGTGATAGATAGGGTTAATTTTTAAAAATAATCTTTACCATCTCTTCGGCTTTAGTATGATCCGAATGTGTTTTTTCTAAGATTTGCTTTCTTTTTTCAGTATCATTATAATCTTTTTCGGCAGAGCTGATAATCTGTTGGCGAATTTCAGCCATATCAGCCCCATACAGGCATAAATCCTTCAAAGCAGGGTTATCTGTAATATTTCCATTAATAATCACAAAACGACTATTGTAAAGGGTGTTGAAAAGCTTCACCTTGGTTCCTGAATTCTGGTAAGAAATCAGAATGTTGGCATGGGCATTTTCCAGGAGATGGTGAAGGTTTTCTGTCGTCAGGATAGGAGTGAGGGTGATATTTTCAACCGCTGACATCCTTTTTTTAATATCTTCATTGGCACGATCGGAGGCAACAATCAGTTTATACTGTGGAAGAGTTTTGAATAAATCAATAGTCTCAATCAGTGCTTTTTTATTATCAGCAGTAGTGAGATCTCCATGGAAAAGAAAATAATTTCCTTTTTTATCCAGTTGCTTTACCGATTGATTGCCATGGAAAATATGGATCAATTGTGCATTTCCCGAATAAATATTCACTTCATTATATTCTTTTTCAGACAGGCAGAATACAGTTTCAAACTTCTTTAAAAGCTTTTCCTGGTATCCTTTATATTTTAAAGATTCAATGCTGTAAACAATCTTTTTGAGGATGTTTTTTTCTGATAATGAAAGTCCTTTATAATACGCTGTTTCGTTGTTGTGGTGGCGAAGATACAGTTTATGACGACTGTTTTTCAGAAACTTGATAATATGCGTTGTCTGCAGGCCTTCAAACAATATTGGAGCTTTGATCTTTTCCAGATTTTTAAGGAGAGCTTCAGAATCTCTTATTGCGGCCGCGAAAGGCGTTTTTGAGAAATAAAGAAGAAAATTCTTTTTCTTTTCATAAAAAAATACGCTTTCTGTGATTCCTCCTATTTCCGGATCAATCTTTACAGGAATTTTGTCTACAAAACAATGAAGGTGAATTTTTATCCCCAGATCAGATAAAGCCTTGATCTTGTAATACACATCAATGATGCCGCCATAAGAAGGAGGGTAGGGATAGTTGAACGATATGATATGGAGTTCCTTCACGTCAAGCAAATTCAAATGCAGGCAAAGGTAAATAAATATAAGGAAAAGTGGTGAGGAAACTCTAAAATAGCTTAGGTATAAAAATAAAAAATCTCCCAATTTCTTGAGAGATTTTTGTGGGCCCTGAGGGATTCGAACCCCCGACCCTCTGGGTGTAAACCAGATGCTCTGAACCAACTGAGCTAAGAGCCCTGAAATTTTTTGAAAGGCTTCAGTATCCTTTTTGTGGGCCCTGAGGGATTCGAACCCCCGACCCTCTGGGTGTAAACCAGATGCTCTGAACCAACTGAGCTAAGAGCCCCTATAACTTGTTTCCTCGTTTAGAGTGGTGCAAATATACGACTTATTCGGAAATCTCCAAATTTTTTTCTAAAAAATCTCCCACAACAAAGTTACTTCCCCCGATAAAAATCATTTCTTCATTTGTACATTGTTCTTTTGCAGCAAGATACGCTTCCTGTACAGAATCGAAAATTTTATAAAAAATTTTCGCCTCCTGAAGCAGATTTTCATAATCTTCTGGATGTCTTCCCCTGTTGACAGATGGTTTTGCAAAATAGAACTCAGAATTTCCAGGAAGTAATTTCATCACATCATCTATTTTTTTGTCATTCACAAACCCCAAAATAATATGCTTGTGACGGTCAATTGAATTTAATTGCGAAAAAACATATTCCAAACCTGCCTGGTTGTGTCCCGTATCACAAATTGTAAGCGGATTTTTTGAAAACTCAAACCAACGGCCAATGAATCCTGTGTTCTGATGAACATGGAGCAGTCCGTTTTCAAGATCTTTGTAGGAAATAGGAACCTCCAGTTTTCTTAATTCCTCTACCGCAGCCAATACAACTCTGATATTTTTCTTCTGATAATTTCCTTTCAAATCAGATTCAAGGTTTGTATTAATAAGAGTGGCGTCTATAAGGGGAGCATTTTCTTTAATCGCTTTTTCCTGGATGATATTTTTGACTGTTTCATTCTCATCACCTGAAATAATCGGGATATTACTTTTAATAATTCCCGCTTTCTCAGTGGCAATTTCTTCAATGGTATCTCCCAAAATATTCTGATGATCCAGCTGAACATTCGTAATTACAGAGATCAGTGGTTTAATAATGTTTGTTGAATCCAGTCTTCCTCCCAATCCAACTTCAATAATGGCAAAATCTACCTGTTGCTGATAAAAATATTCAAAAGCCATGATAGTGGTAAATTCAAAGAAAGAAGGGCGGATATCTTCCGGAAGAGCCCTTAGCTTTTGAATAAACTCAAAGACAAATTTTTTATTACAGTTTTTTCCGTTAACCTTGATGCGTTCTGTAAAGTCTATCAGGTGAGGAGAATTGTATAACCCGGTTTTATAACCAGCTTCCTGAAGGACAGATGCCAGCATATTGCTTGAAGAACCTTTTCCATTGGTACCTCCAACGTGGATACATTTGATTTTATCTTGAGGATTTTCAAAGAAAGCACAAAGCTTTGTAATATTGTCAAGTCCGGGTTTATAAGCCTTCTGCCCATCTATCTGATAGTTGGGCATCTGCACGAAAAGCCAGTCAATAGCTTCCTGATATTGTTCATTTGTCATGGTGCAAAATTCCCAAAAGTTTTTTTAAAAAAAAATATAATTTTTCAATCTGTAACTTTTTTATATTTAATTCGTCTAATATTGAAAAATCTTAATATGAAATCGCTGTGATTTACAAATTACAATGCAGGTGACACGATTCCATATGCCATTAAAAACAAATAAACATCTACATAATATGAAAAAAGTTTGGATCATCGTTTTTGGATTAGGTTATCTGGGTTTAAGTGCTCAGAAGAAATGGTCCTTAAAAGAATGTGTAAGCTATGCAGTGGAGCATAATCTTCAGGTTATCCAAAATCAGTATAACAAACAAAACCAGGAATACAATCTTAAAGCAGCTCAAAAAGAATATTTGCCTTCGGTAACAGGGAGTATGACGACTGGGGTGAGTTTCGGACAAGGATCATTAGGAGCCGGAAGCTTTAGAAACGATAGATTCAATAACAGTGTTGGCCTGGGAGCCGATATCTTGGTTTATAATAATAGGAGATTAGAGAAGAATGTTCGAAAAGCTCAGTTTGATGTAGAAGCAAGCCAATATGACATTGAAACCATTAAAAATGATATTTCTCTTCAGATTGCTCAACAATATCTAACCACTTTGTTGAATAAAGAGATTGTTAAAATCTCTCAGAGTGCTGTGGGGAATGCTCAGAAGCAGTTTGACAGAGCTAAAATCACAACTCAGGTTGGAACAACTGCCCAGACGGTTCTGGCAGAGGCTGAAGCAGCACTGGCAAGAGAAAAACAAAACCTTAAAACAGCAGAAGTAAATGTTGGACGTGCTTTGTTTGCCATCGCTCAGCTTTTACAACTGTCAGATTATAAGGGTTTTGATGTGGAAGATGTGAATATTCCGGAAAAACTTGATTTACAACTTACTACCGCAGATGATGTGCTTGCAACTGCATATGAGATACAACCTCAGATAAAAGCAGCGGAAAGCCGTATAAGATCTGCCGAAGCACAAACTGAAGTAAGCAAAACAGCATTCTGGCCTACATTAACAGCAAGCGCTGGTCTTAACACTTTCTATAACAGGCAGTTTGATCCTATGCCAGGTACTGTGCAGGGGAATTTTTTTGAACAATATAAAGATCAGTTTGGACAAAATGTAGGGCTATCACTTAATATCCCTATTTTCAATAAAGGAAAAACAAAATTACAGGTAGAACAATCTAAGGTTAACGAAAGTCTTGCTAAAAATACACTTGAGCAGCAGAAACAGACCGTAAGACAGAATGTACAGAAAGCTCAGTTTGATGCAGACGCCAATTATGAAAATTACCTGGCAGCTGTGGAAGCCGAAAAAAGTTCCAAACTGGCTCTTGATTTTGCAGACAAAAGTTATGCTGCAGGAAGAACAACCATTTATGATGTCAATGTCGCAAGAAATAATTATGCAAATGCACAGGGATCAGTAGCACAGGCAAAATATAATTATCTTTTTAGTCTTAAACTATTGAACTTCTATGCAGGAATTCCATTAAGTTTGTAAAATGCCAATTCAATCATTAGAAAAATATTTACCTAAAAACAATACTCTTAAATATTTAAGGATCTGGTTTTCAGATCACTATATACACATAAAGGTTACTAGAAACAGAAATTCAAAGCTGGGAGATTACAGAAAGCTTCCGGACAATTCCCATGAAATAACGGTAAACTCTACGCTTACCCCGCAGCTTTTTTTCTTTGTATTGACCCATGAGCTCGCGCACCTGATTGCGTTTGAAAAATATGGAAGAAAAATCTCTCCTCACGGTAACGAATGGAAAGAAACTTTCAGAAATATGCTCCTCGAAAGCCTTGAAATTTATGATGAAGAACTAAAGCCTATCATTGTAAAATTTTCAAAATCCCCAAAGGCCAATTTCATGGCCAGCCCGGATCTGGTAAGATATTTTCATACTGAGAAACAAGATGATACTCTTCATTTTATTGAACAACTTCAGAAGGGTGAATTTTTTATATACCGCAACGAAAAGTATTTATTAGAAGGTCTAGTTAAAAAAAACTATCTTTGTAAGAACCTGGCTACTGGAAGGAAGTATTCTTTCAAGCCTTTAGCGAGGGTAGAAAAATGTAGCTAAGAATGTTAAAATCAGATAGATACTGCGTTATAATGGCGGGGGGAATCGGAAGCCGGTTCTGGCCCATGAGCACGCAGAAATTTCCAAAACAGTTTCAGGATATTTTAGGAACCGGACGCACTATGATTCAGCAGACCTATGACAGAATCAGCAAGGTAATTCCTAAAGAGCAAATATTCGTGATTACGAATAAAGAGTATGTGGCTCTTTCTCATCAGCAGCTTCCGGAGATTCCTGAAGAAAACATTGTGGGTGAACCGCTTATGAAAAATACAGCTGCATGTAACCTGTATATGGCCAACAAGATTGCTGAGATCAATCCGGATGCAACAATGATTGTGCTTCCGGCGGATCATCTGATCCTTAAAGAGGATGTATTTTTGGAAAAAGTGGAGCTGGCATTTGAGGTGGCTTCAAAACATGATTATCTGGTAACATTAGGGATTACTCCAACAAGGCCTGATACAGGCTACGGCTACATTCAATTTGTAGAAAAGAAGGGTTCTGATTATTTTAAAGTCAAAACATTCACAGAAAAACCGATCCTTGAAATTGCCCAAAGCTTCTTAGAGAGTGGTGATTTCCTTTGGAATGCAGGTATTTTTATATGGAACGTAAAAAGTATTCACCATGCTTTTGATCTTTATCTTCCTGAGATGATGCAGCATTTTATGGCTTGTGAATACAATTCAGAAAAGGAAAATAGCTGTATTGAAACCATTTATCCAAAAGTTCAGAAAATCTCAATTGATAACGGAATTTTAGAAAAAGCAAAAAATGTATATGTGATTCCATCGGATTTGGGATGGAGTGATCTGGGAACATGGACATCTGTTTACGAAAATACAGAAAAAGATAAAGACGGAAATGCTGTGAAATTAAAGCATTTACTTTCCTATAATTCAAAAGGAAACATTATCCGTCTGAGAAATAATAATAAGGCGGTAATCATTGACGGCCTTGAAAACTACATTGTTGTAGATACCGATAAAGCACTTCTTATCTGCCCGCGAGATAACGACCAGCTTATAAAGGATTATGTCCTTGACTTAAAAAACTTTAAGAAAGGAGATAAGTTTATGTAATATTTGGTATATTTTCTGCTGATTTTTAAATTATGAGTAAAGCCGCAACCCGAATTACAATTCTTACATTTTTACTTTTGGGAATCTTAGGATTTTCTCAGGAGAAGAAAAAATTTTCAAGCATCCCGAATATTTTACAGCAGATCAACCCAAGCAATAGGGTAGACTCATGGATTTTGGTATATAACAGCTATGGAAAAGGGGAGGAAATAAAGGTTTCGGGTAAACTGGATTATACCCCTCAGTTCTCTGGATTTAATCTTTTCCCTAGTGAAGACAGCTTTTATTATATTGCTTATTCAGAAGGTGGTAAAATCAATTATGTTGCCGATGTTGAGGGACTTAAGAAGTTTATAGACCGGATTGATAATGCTCAGGAAGCTGCTGTAATGCTGGCTGCCGAAGGATATATGGTGGATGAAGAATTCAAAGACCTTGCGGGTAACTATCATGAAGATAAATCAAACTATTATCTGGACCTTGGAAAACTGACCTCAAAGGAGTGTCCTTACCAAAAAACACATTATACAGTGACTGTAAATAAATCAACAGGCGCAGTAAGTAATGTGAAGGACAATGGAACCTATATTGAGCTTTACAATAAAAAATGTGCTAATAATCCGAGACTTTTAAAAATCGAAAAAAAAGAAGAACCAAAGAAAGATGAGCCTAAAAAAACACCCAAGCGCAGATAATACCTATGAAACGGAACGATTAATACTTCGTCCGATGTCCCGTGAAGACAGTGATTTTGTCTTTGAGCTTTACAACAGACCCAAATTTATTCAACATATCGGCAACCGTAATGTCAATAGCATTGAAGATGCCGAAAATTATATCCTGAACAGATTTGCTCCACAGATTGAAAGACTGGGATTTGGGAACTATCTTTTAGTAACTAAAGAAGGGAATGAAAAAGTAGGAGCAGTAGGAATCTTTGAAAGAGAAGGTCTGGATATTGTAGATATAGGATATTCTCTACTGGAAGAGTTTGAAGGCAAAGGATATGCTTTTGAAGCGGCTCAGAAGGTCAAATCCATTGGGATGGATGATTTTGGACTGTTAAAAATATCGGCTATCATTTCAAAAGATAACGTTTCTTCCCAAAAACTGATCGAAAAATTGGGACTAAGATTTAAAAATTTTGTAACTCTTCCCGGAGAAACAGAAGAATTAAACTATTACGAAACAGAATAATAAATACATAAAAATTTATTTTCACAAATAACACAGATACATAATTGTGTTATTTGTGAAAATAGTTGTGATATCTGTGTTTCAAAAGAGAAATTATCCCTCCAGAATCTGTTCAGCAGCAGTCTTTGAAGTCACTTTTTCAATGACTCTTGTGCAGATACCATTTTCATCAAAAATAAAAGTGGTTCTTACAATTCCCATATAGGTTTTTCCAAATGTTTTTTTCTCCTGCCATACCCCGAATTTTTCAATGATATTACGGTTTTCATCCGCAATCAGATCATAAGGAAAGGCAAATTTGCTGTGAAAATTCTTTTGTTTTTTTACAGAATCACCGCTTATTCCCAATAATTGGAATCCCGCTTTTTTAAGCTTAGTATAGTTATCACTCAGGTTGCAGGCTTCCACCGTACAGGTTGGCGTATTCGCTTGTGGATAAAAGAAAACCACTAGTTTTTTTCCAATTAATTTTGATGAGGCTACTGTTTCTCCGTCTTGGTTGAGTTCTTCAAATTCAGGTAATTTATCTCCAACTTTCAGCATAATGATTTAATTTTGTTCAAATTTAAGGGTTACATGACAAAAAAACAAAGAGCTGAGCTCGTTCAGATAGAACTGGAGAAATTATATCCTACAACGCCTATCCCGTTAGATCACACTGATCCGTATACATTGATGGTTGCCGTAGCACTTTCTGCACAAACAACAGATAAAAAAGTAAATCAGGTTACCCCTGATCTTTTTGCAGTAGCAGGAACACCACAAAGAATGGCGAAGCTGGAAGAATTTGAAATCAAAGAATTAATCAAAGAAATAGGATTATCCAATACCAAAGCCAAAAACCTGAAAAAAATGGCTGAACTTCTATTGGAAAGGCACAACGGTATTGTTCCCCAGACTTATGAAGAACTGGAAGCACTTCCGGGAGTAGGACACAAAACGGCTTCAGTAGTAATGAGCCAGGGATTCGGATTTCCTGCTTTTCCTGTAGATACACATATTCACCGTCTGATGACACAATGGAAACTTACTTCAGGAAAAAATGTTGTGGAAACAGAGCGTGATGCCAAGAGTTTATTCCCTGAAGAGGTATGGAATAAACTTCATCTTCAGATCATTTTTTATGGAAGAGAATATTCTCCGGCAAGAGGAAAAGGAGAGAAGGATTTTATTACGAAAATGATGTTTGAAAAATAATTTTAACATTATTTAAGATTTTTACAACTGTTTTTAGTTGCGAATCGGGTCATATAAACACCATTTTGTGGTGTTTTTTTTTATTCCATAATGTTTTTTTTGCTTTTTTTTTTCACCAATAAAGGATATTTATAAATTTTATTAAAAACTTTTTTTTCTCAGAAAAAGGAGTTATCTATTTGATTTATAATATCATTTAGAGACAATAGAATTATTTTCAAAATTTTCTTTGCTGTAAATAACTTCAGAAGTATTGTATTTCCACAAAAAGAGATATATTTGGCTCAGTACCATGAAGACCAAAATGAAAAAAGTTAATCTTTTCGTTTTTTTTGTAATTTTATTTTCCTGTGCCTGTACTGGGCAGGTTCATCGTTTTTACTATGAACTTACTTATAAACCTTCTACAAAAAATAAAGCTTTTAAGAAAGATATTTTCCACTTGGACAGCCTTGAAAAAGGGTCCGTCTTCATACGAAAAGAAAAATACGAGTCAGACTCTCTATTGGCCGCACAGGCTTATTTGCCCGTTTTATCATTGGAAACCATGAACTTTAAAGTGGTAAAAGACCTCGAAACTCCATTGGTTACTATAAAAGATGATTTGTTCATAGGGACTATTTCTTATAAAGAGCCGGTTGACATTCAATGGAAACTTTCATCAGAGAACAGAATCATAGGAACACTGCAGGTACAAAAGGCAGAGACAGACTATGGAGGAAGACATTGGATAGCCTGGTTTACTCAGGAGATCCCTGTTTTTGATGGTCCCTATATTTTTATGGGGCTTCCGGGGCTGATCGTAGAACTAAGCGATACTGATAATGAATATCACTGGAAATTCATAGGAAGTAAAAAAAATGTACGATCCAAACTGTTCACCGAATCAATAATGGATGAGGCTGTGATGCCAAAAGAAGGCTACATTAAAAATAAAGCAAACTTTATCAAAGATCCGCTGCCTTTTCTGATGCGAAGCATGTCTGATGTCTCTAAAAATGAAGAGGTTATGAGCAGGATGAATCATCAGGCTGAAGCAATAAAAAAATATTACAGGGATAATGATAATACTATAGAGAAATAGTATAAATAACTCAACTATAACCATGGAACTAAGAAAAGAAATTAATGCAGTTTTTTTATATCTGAAATCAATTGATATAAAGATTGATAAGAATGATTATATCTATCAGGTAGAATCTCATCCGGAAACACCGAGTCTATTGGCTTTCAGTGATGCTCTTGGCTTTTTTGGTATTCCCAATGGGGCTTTTACAATAGGTTTTGAAGATTTTGATTATTTACCAGATACTTTTCTTACCATATTAGATGTAGGAAACAGGCATTTGATTTTATCCTATATTGAAAAAAAGGGGCAAAGTATTTTATATACTGATCAGGAAGGAGTCCAAAAAAACATTCTCCTTTCTGAAATACAAAGTTTATGGACAGGAGCAGTCCTGGCCGCTGAAAACAATGGGGAGGTCGCAAAATCAGCCAATTCTTTTTATAACAAACTGCTACCAGCATTTATCTTTTCTGCGGTATTTGTGATGTTGTATTTTATCGGGGGATGGTTTTTAAGTGGTTTTGGAGCTATTACCATGCTGGGCTTACTCTTTTCCTTTGAAGCCATAAAAACAGAGTTAGGGCTGGAGTCAGGTTTTTCTGCACAGTTTTGTGATGGTAGTGAGAAATCAAGTTGCAGCCAGATCATTAATTCTGAAAAAGGGAAGATTGCGGGGTTCAAATTGAGCGATCTCAGTGTTTTTCTTTTTGGAACTCAACTTTTCTCATTGCTTGTTCTCAATCATGAGCTTATCAACAACTATTATTTTCTGATTGCTGTTTCTTTGCTGGCATGTATTCCGTTTACATTGTATTCTGTTTATTTTCAGATGAAAGTAGAGAAGAAGTGGTGTCCGATATGTTTAAGTATTATTGGGGTCATCTATACGCAGCTTATTTATCTGGCATTTAATACGACAGGAATTTTAAATAACATGCATCTTGATCTTTCAATAGTTTTGATCTTGGCTGCGGTAATAATTGCTTTTGCAGGAACGTACTTTTTAATTAAAAAAGCCTTAATAAACTATGGAAAATTAAAAAAAGACGCAGAGTTTGACTCAAGATACATAAGACATTATCCTTATTTCAAAAATATTCTGACAAGCACAGAACCTCTTATTTTAAAAGCTGAACCTATCTTACTGGGGAATCCAAATGCTCCTGTAACTATTACTTTTATTACAAGTCCTTTGTGTGGATACTGTAGAGAAGCGCATGATTTTTTGCAAAAAATTTACAATCAATATAAAGATAAGGTCAACATCAAAATCAGGTTTAATATGACAGGAGTTGTAACAGCAGAAGTAGAAGAAATGCTGATTCAATTACTGAATATATACCTAACAAAAGGCGAACAGAAATTTATTGAGGCACTTCATGATTGGTATAGCCACCGAGATGCAGAGAAATGGCTGAAAAAATATAGTGCTACTCTGGAAAACAGAACATTTTTATTGAATAAACTGGTTTCTGTCTCTTATGAGAATTTACAAAACAATCTGTTTTTTACGCCACATTACTTTATCAATGATTATGAGTATCCCGTAAGGCTGAATAAAAAATACATGGAAGTATTTATGCCGGATCTTATTGAAGATGAATGGAATGAGCAGTTTGATTCTGTGGAAGAAATGGAAATTCAGTATAACTAAAAGAAATTATTATAATAATTATAAAAGAGGAAGCTGAAAATCTAAAGAGTAGGCAAACAATTAAAACAAATTTCTATGAAAAAATTACAAAAGTTGAGCTTAAATGCTATGAAAAACGAAATGAGCAGAAACGAAATGAGAGTAATCAAAGCTGGTTCAGGAGGTGAGCCAGGAACTTGTAACTGTAACTCACAGTACTGCTATATGAATAGTATGAGAGCTGTATGTGGTGGAGGATGGCCAGCAAAATGCTGCTAGTCAAACAAAATAACTTATATTTTTTCTGTAATTGCAATTCTGCAATTACAGAATTTTTTTACCTATGAAGACACCAAGTTTAGTTTTAATTACCTGTTGGTATGGCAAATACCCATGGTATATGCCCTATTATCTGCATTCTTGTGCTTTTAATCCAACTGTAGATTTTATCATTATTACGGATAATACCGAACCGGTAAAAAATGTTCCTGACAATGTTAAAATAATTCATAAAAGCCTGGATAATATCATTGATGAAACCTCAAATAAGCTCGGGTTTACCATTAATATTGATTATCCTTATAAATTGTGCGATTTTAAGCCGGCTTATGGCTTTATGTTCCCTGAATTGATAGAAGGATATGACTTCTGGGGACATTGCGATCTTGATCTTATTTATGGAGATATAAGAGCTTTTTTTTCCAATGAATTTCTCGATAGTTATGATTATATCAGTGTAAGAGATGATTATACTACCGGCTGTTTTGGGCTGTACAGAAATAACCAGCTATTAAATACATTTTTCAAAAGAAGTAAAGATTATAAAAAAGTGTTTTCTATGCCGGATCATTTCTGTTTTGATGAATGCAACTTTGTTTGGGATGATCTTGCAGAGGGTATTTCTATTTTTGAAATTGAAACTGAGATTGAAAGTTTTACCCATATCATGAAAAATGCTGAAAGAGATGGAATTCTCAGAACCCATTTTGATTTTATTCTGATGGAAGGCTACACTGGCAGAGTAAAATTTGATAACGGAAAAATTATTTATAAAAATAAATATGAAGCCATTATGTTTCACATGTTCTGGCTTAAAAAAGTGTACAATCCCGAAAAAGTACCTTCAAAAATCCCTAATAGTTACAATGTAAGCCCAACCAGAATATACTGGTAATTAAATAATATTAATAAAAAATAATACCATGAAAAAATTACAAAAAATGAGCATGAATGTTATGAAAAAAAACATGAGCAGAAACGAAATGAGAGTTATTAAGGCTGGTTCAGGCCCAACATCATGTAACTGCAATGCAGTGATGTGTCTAAACAACGGAAGTATGACAGCTTATTGCGGACCTTCAGGAGTAATCTGTTGCTAAACATTTTATGCAAGGTTATAAAAAAGAGAGAATCTATATTGTTCTCTCTTTTTTATTAACTAAAACCAATTGTTTGTATTTTTTCTGATATAGCTGAAGGGTAATATCTGCCGTTTTAAAATAATGTTCAATATTTCCACTGATATTATTTTCTTCTGTGATGTCAGAATATCCAAAATCTTTCTGAACAGAAACAAAAGGATATAAAACCATTTTATGAGCTGTCAGTTGTGATAAAAAGTTATCCGCAGTATCTTCCGGGCCAAAATCAGCATTGAGAATCTGATCAAAAAAACGGCTGTATATCACCATGAACTGGGTACACCAGAAATGATTGATCCAAAATCTGTTTTCCGTAATAGGGACAACAAATCTAAAGCCTCCTCCAATACCTCCGGATAAGATATCGGCTCCCTGTTCATTAGATTCTATGACGTTTTCTATAAATGAATCCCTGTTGTAATGGTCTGTAAAGACATGATCATCTTCTACAATGATAATGACATCATCTTCATTTTGAATAGCAATTTTTACAGTCTTTTTAATGCTTTCCCACAGTCCTATATTTCCTTTCTCATGTACACAGGCTTCTACAATATGGCAATCAAATTCAGGTTTTCCATCAAATTCTTTTACAATACTTTCCCTTCGGTCTTCCCTGTGTTTCAGGTTAATAATATAAGTGGGAATCATTATATCTGAAAAATGATTAAGGCTCATAACTGTAGTATTTTTTTATTTGAGAAAGTTCCTCCAGAAGAGCTTCTGGATCTTCGTTAAGGTTTTGAAAATCAATAGTGTTTTCGAAGGATTGGGTGTCTCCATCATTTTTATACAGAGAAATAAATGGGTGTGTTAGGAAAACATCCTCCAGGTTTGATGACAAAAATACATCGAGAGGAATTTGATCATTCCCATCATTCTGTAAGAAAAGAGGAAATGTTCTATTGAAAATAATAAAGAATTGTGCTCCTTTAAAACCATCAATCCAAAAAATGTGATCAGTAACCTCAATAACTTTTTCAAAGCCTAAAACACCTCCAAGCAATACATTTCCATCGAGTTTTTTTACTTTATTAATGCAGCTCTGAATATACTCATCAGTGTAATAAGGGCTGAAACGGTGCTGAGAAGTAGAAATGATAACAAAGTCTTCTTCATGATTTTTTTTAATTACATTTTGTAATGCACTTGAGAAGCTTTGTTGTTTATCAAGGAAAATAAATTCAGTTTCAAAATGTCTTTCCTCATATTGTTTAAAATCATTGCATGACTTTTCAGGATGAGAAGCGAAAACAAAAATTTTCTTCATAACATGATTGGTTTCGGTAGTTAGTTTTTGTAAAAATAATGAATGACATTAAATATCCAATAATCTTCTGTGGTAATTGATCTGTCCCAAATGATAATCCAGATGAGCAATCAGATGAATCAGAAAGTAATCTGTTGTCATAGCGCTTTCAAAAACAACCAGTGGATATTCTTTTTTCAGATCATCATCTGATAATTGTGGAAGCACGGAATCTATCATGGCTGCTGTAGCTTCAATTTTTTCAATAAGTTCAGCTTTTGAAATATCTTTTAATGAAAATTCCAGCTCACGGTGTCTTATATATCCTGTATTTCCTAGCTGTGCACCTATAAAATGATTGATATTTCCAACCAAATGAAGACAAAGGTTACCAGCAGAATTGGCAATACTTTTATCAATTTTCCAGAGATTTTCTTCATTTTGATAGGCTTCTATCTCTGATTTTAGTTTGTTTAAATCTCTGTTGTAAAGAGATCTAAGGCTTTCTGTGATCATATCAATTTTTGTTTATTTAGAAGGGTAAATAAAAAAAGGTACTTTTTTCAATCGTACCCCTTTTTATTAGTATAAGTTTATTTCTGTTTTTGGGCCCAAAGCTCCATTTTTCTGTTCAGAACATCTAAAGGAAGACATCCCTGGCTTAATATTTCATCATGGAAGCTCGCCAGATTGAATTTGTTTCCAAGTTCTTTCTGATACTTTTCTCTCAGCTCACGAATTCTTAAAGAACCTATTTTATAGCCTAAAGCCTGTCCCGGCATAGCCATATATCTTTCCACTTCTGCTACAGCAGCTCCTTCATCATAAGAAATATTGCTTAAGAAATATTTAATAGCTTCTTCTCTTGACATTTTTCCCGTATGAAGCCCTGTATCTACCACAAGTCGTACAGCTCTTAGCATCTGATCGCTCAAGTATCCCATTTTCTGGTAAGGATCTGTATATAAACCGAACTCAGGACCTAGTGTTTCACAATAATGTGCCCATCCTTCACCATACGCTCCAAACCATCCGAATCTCATGAATTTTGGAAGCTTTGTGTTTTCCTGTTGAAGAGAAACCTGGTAATGATGTCCTGGAATTGCTTCATGAAGGAAAAGAGACTCCATTCCTGAAGTAACATTGAATTTCGTAGGATCTGGAAGCGGAACATAAAATATACCCGCTCTCTTCCCGTCAGGAGTTCCCGGAATGTATTCTGCACTGGCACTGGCCTCTCTGAATTTTTCCGTCTGTCTGATTTCAAACTTTGTTTTTGGAGTTACATTGAACATCGTTTTCAGTTTCGGAGTAATCTTTGTCAGAATACCGTTGAAGGCATTTAAAACTTCTTTAGACGTTTTATAAGGCATTGCCTTTGGATCTGTTTTCACAAAAGTAATAAACTCTTCCAGGCTTCCGGTAAAACCTACCTGCTGCTTTACTTTTTCCATTTCTGCACGAAGCATAGCTACCTGCTGCAGACCAATTTTATTGATCTCATCAGGAGATTTCTTCGTAGTTGTCCAGCTTTTTACGTAATAGCTGTAAATTTCATTGCCATTGGGAAGACTGTTGTATCCGTCTGTATTTCTAGCTTTGGGAAGATAATCCTTTTCTAAAAATACTCCCATTTTAGTATAAGCCGGAATAATTTTTTTCGTGATTGCCTCTTTAAAAAGTGCTGAAAATTTATCTTTCTGATCCTGCGTGAAGTTTTTCGGGAAATTTTTAACCGGTCCGTAGAAAATATTTTTTTCCATATCAGACGTTGTGATTTCCTCGGCTTTCATCTGAGGAATCATTTTGGCAACCAGTTTTTTAGGAAGTACCATCTTATTGTTGATTCCCTCACGGAAGTTGTCTGCTGCGGCATCCATCCATTCCGGGAATTTTTCCATTCTTTTCAGCCAGTCGCTGTAATCCTTTTCAGTTTTGAAAGGCTGACTGCCCTGTCCGCTCCCATACAACGGAAAAGTAAGCGGTAGACCTCCGAATTGGGTAAAAGGAATATATTCCGGATGATAGGCATAGGCCTCAATTTTATCTTTTAAAGTATAATCCAGTACATCATACACCACTTTATCTTCATCAGACAAGGATTTGTAATCTACATGCTCCAGTTGTTTCTGTACAGAATTGTAGAAAGCGATTTCTCCTGAGATAAAATCTTTATCAATATTAATAGGAAGCTGGTCGTTGTATCTTGTATCTCCCTGAGATGTAGCATCTAAAGGGTATAGCTTAAGATATTGCTCATAATAGTTGGAAGCAATAGAATCCAGGTTGCTGGGGGTTACTTTGGTAAGAGGAGAGTCCGTTTTTTTGCATGAAGCAAGCCCGATTATCAATCCTAATCCAAGAATACCTTTTGATAAAATGTTTTTCATTTTCAGAATCTTTATGAAAACAAAAGTAAGTATTATTGGGATATTCAGACTTATGGTATGAGTTGATTTTAAAAAATTATTTTCAAAATCCTTTCAACTTTGAATCAATTTTTTATCTTTGTCTAAAACGTTTAACAATCATATTATTACAGTTCTTTTTTAAGAAAAAATGAAAGGGATTTTAAAAATTTACCATCCGGAGGAGACGCTAAAATACAATATCAGAAATACTTATTGTAAGGCAGTTTACAGCAACCAACAACATTTTTTAGAGGTTGAAGTTATTACGGATGACAGTTTGGATCACGTAGACGATGATTCACTACAGTACAACTTTCCGCAGCTTTCACTTGAAGTTTTTGATTTTCCTATCGAATCAGCGGAAATAGAAGGAAAAACTATCACAATCAATGACTCTGATGAAGAAACCTACACAGAAGTAGACCTTTTCGATGACGAAGATGCCTATATCTATGACAATGAGCTTCTCTTCGAAAGGAATGAAGAAGGAGTGCTTCAGGTCATCTGGAAGGGTACCATTGATGATTTCTACACCGGATCAGATACACCTATTCCTTTTAGATTAAAATGCGAATTCAAGCAGGATGATATTGAGGTAGACGAGGATTAACGATCGTCTTCATCCTTTTTTAATACCGGATTTCTTTTCAAATTTATTTTTGGAAAGAAATTTGCTATTGGTAAATCATAACAAATTTTAAGTTGTTTTTAAGCAATTTTTAAGAGTTCAATTCATAATATTCTACTACATTTGTCGTTGAAATTTAATAAAATTTACATTTAATGCTGTTAACGGAACTTTCTCAGATTTTATTTGCACAAATCGCCACCCCTGCAGTTGCTGCAGACAACTTAGAGTTCTCATTCTGGAAAATTATGTTCCACGGAGGAGCGTTCGCTAAAATAGTGATGGTCACGGTATTGCTGTTGGGAATATTTTCTCTGTATCTGTTTTTTGAAAGATTTTTCTTTATCAAAAGACTGACTTCAAAAACGGATTCCAACTTCATGAATAATATTGAAGACTTTATTAAAGCAGGAAAAATAGAGGCTGCTGCAGATTACTGCAAAACACAAAACTCTCCGGAAGGAAGAATTTTAGAAAAAGGAATTTCAAGATTGGGACGTCCTGTTTCTGATATCGTGAGTGCTATGGAGGCGCAGGCCCAGGTAGAGGTTGCTAATATGGAGAAAAATCTGAATCTTTTGGCTGTAGTACCAAGTATTGCACCAATGTTAGGTCTTTTGGGTACGGTAATCGGGATGATTATCGCTTTCTTTAATTTATCCCATGCCACAGGATCTTTCTCTCCGAAAACACTTTCAGAAGGTATTTATACCGCTTTGGGACAGACTGCGGTAGGTTTGGCAGTGGCAATTCCTGCAAACTTCTGCTATAACATTCTTTTGACAAGGATTGATAAATTTGTACTAAAGGCTCAGAATATGTCAGGAGAATTTTTAGACCTTATCAATAAACCTTTATAAATCTTTCTTACGATGAAAATTCAGAGAAGAAATAAAGCAAACCCGGAATTCAGTTTAGCAGCGATGACAGACGTTATCCTGTTGATGCTGATTTTCTTTATGATCACATCTTCTGCCGCCAATCAAAGTGCCATTGATGTGAATCTGCCGAAAGCCGGAGCTGTTGACGATAATATACCCAATCCTGTGACGGTAAGCATTAAGCCGGACGGCTCATTCTTTGTAGATGACAATCCTGCCAATAAAGGAGAACTGGAGAAGATTATTGTAGATAAATTGACTGGTCAGACCAATCAATCATTCACAATCAGAGCTGACGAAAACACGCTGCATAAAGATGTTGTTTTTGTGATGGAAATTGCTGAAAAACATAAGTTTAATATTGCGATTGCAACAGTTAAAGATAAATAATAAATCCGGATCTCCGGAAATTACCTGCTAAGATGAGAAGCTATACAGCAAATAGAAACGAAGAAAACAAAGATAGGATAAAGAGCGCTCTGCTTTCTGTTCTTATCTGGGCTGCTATTTTGCTTTTTGTTTTTTTATATAAATTGAAACCTGAACTGGACAAAGATCCTGAAGTGATTACTACTATGCTGGTCAACTTTGGGGACAACAGAAATGGGAAAGGAATTGAAGAACCTGCTGAACAGCCGGGAAGTCTTGCTGCAGCAACAGAAGAAGTAACACCTGAACCCGCAGAAACACCTGTCCCGGAAACAAAAACTGTTGTAAAGCCGGAACCAACTCCTGAGCCAAAGAAAGCAGACGTTAAGGAGAAAGTTATCACAGGAAACAATTCAAAAGCAACAGTTCCTAAAAAAGAGGAATCAAAAAAAGCGGTAAAAAAGGAAGCAACAAGTACCAGCGCGTCTAAAAATACTAAGAAATCCGGGGCTGCAACAGCCAATTCAAAGACCGGAAATGGAGATGGAAAAGGAAATGCCGCTATTGGAAACCTGATTAAAGGAA
Organism: Chryseobacterium sp. D764; assembly: GCF_019317325.1. Taxonomy (NCBI): domain Bacteria; kingdom Pseudomonadati; phylum Bacteroidota; class Flavobacteriia; order Flavobacteriales; family Weeksellaceae; genus Chryseobacterium; species Chryseobacterium sp. D764. Next base: position 3,305,989 of record NZ_CP079219.1, read on the forward strand.
GAGGAACAAAAGCCGGAAGCCAGGGAACGGGCGAGGGTATAGGAAACGCAGGAGATCCTTTAGGTGGTGACGGAAATGGAGACAGTAAAGTAGGAATCGACAGAAAGCTGGTTGGATATATTCCCGGGACAATGGGCAGAGGAGGAGCACAACCCTCTCACAGCTGTACAGCAAGTGGATCAATTACCGTTGCCTACACCGTAGATAAAGCAGGAAATGTGGTGTCTGCAAGAAGATTGGGAGGTGTTTCAGATCCTTGTGTATCATCTACATCAGTAGCTTGGGTAAAGAAATATGTAAAAGCAGAGAAAGCCAGTACTTCTTCCACCGGAACTTATAAAATTACATTCTAAAAATACAAAAGCACTTTATTCAAGTGCTTTTTTTAATTCGTTGATTCTGTTAATTATCGGAAGTGCAAAAATACCACTGGTCTGAAGATACAGCTCGTAGAATGTTTTTGCCTTATCCTGAAAATCTTTGTTATGATCATGTCTGCTGTTAAAGTAGAAAAGATTTCCCAGCATCTCATAATAATCTTTGTGATCTCTTTCCTGTCTTTCATTGACAATGGCAATCATTTCTTCCTTCGTTTTAGAAGAAATTTCTGTGAAGCTCATCTTGAAAATGTCTCTCATCAAAGTATCAAAATCCAGTTCTTTCTGCATTAAACTTTCTTCAGGTTTATCGAGAATAAGTTTTTCCAGTGCCTGGGTTAACTGGCGGATGAGTCTTAAGGTAAATTCTTTATCGGTAATCATATAATAGTTTAAAGTTTAGAGTTTAATGTTTTTAAAGGAGCGGGGTAGGTTAAGCAAAGAACAGATAAGCCAATGCAATTGCAGTGATAACACCCACCAAATCGGCCAGAAGCATAGCAATTACCGTATATCTTGTATTCTTAACAGCTACAGCGCCAAAATAGACTGCGATCACGTAAAAAGTAGTATCTGAGCTTCCCTGAAGTACCGCGGCTAATTTCCCCTGGAAGCTGTCGGCTCCGAACGTTGCCATTGTATCTACCATCATTCCTCTGGCTCCTGAACCTGATAAGGGCTTGATTAGCGCTGTCGGAAGCCCGTCCACAAATCTCGGATCCATATTGGCTATATTGGCAACCCATTTCATTCCGTCAATGATAACATCAAAAACACCGGAAGTTCGTAACAATGAAATAGCAATCAGCATCCCAACCAGATAAGGAATAATCTTAACGCAGGTAGTAAACCCTTCTTTCGCTCCTTCAATAAAGGCATCAAAAACATTTATTTTCTTGTAAACGGCTCCAAGCACAATAGCAAGGAATATGAACAGGATTAAACCATTGCTTAAGACTTTACTGAAGTCATCCAATTGATCTTTACTCAGCTGTACAAGGTATACGACCAATAAAGCGATAACTGCCGAAATTCCTCCTACATAAGCTATAACTACAGGGCGAAGCAGATTGATCTTCTGATAGAGAGAAACAATAATCATTGCAGCCAAAGTAGCCGCAAAAGTAGCAATCATACATGGAAGAAAGATATCAGTAGGTGTCTTTGAGCCCATAGATGCTCTGATAGCAATAATGGATACGGGAATCAAAGTCATACCTCCGGCATGGAGACACAGAAACATAATCTGTGAATTACTGGCTGTATCTTTATTTGGATTTAAAGACTGGAGGCTTTCCATGGCTTTTAGTCCAAAAGGAGTCGCCGCATTATCCAATCCCAGAAGATTGGCGCTGAAATTCATCAGCATATGTCCGAATGCGGGATGATTTTTAGGGATATCAGGAAACAGCTTTGAGAAAAATGGTTGAATCAGACGGCTTAGAAGGTTGATTCCTCCTGCTTTTTCAGCAATACTCATGAATCCCATGAATAAGGTCATGATCCCGATAAGGCCAAGGCAGATCTTCACCGCTGTTTCAGATGTTCCGATGACTCCATCAGCTTCCTGAACACGATAAACATTTACATTTTGTTTTAAAGAATCTGTTTTATAGTGAATTCTGCTGTCTGCAAAATCATTTTTTTTCATCAGGCTGTCTCTTACAACAGGGGAGAGGCTGTTCATCGGTTGTGATGCAATCTTCACTGTATCACCTCCTTTTCCTACCACCATATCATTGAAAATGGTTTTGTAGTGACCTGACGAAACGTATTTTATACTGGCAATGGCAATGGCAATGATAATAAAAGCCGACCAAATTCTGCTGAGAACCATTTGATTGATTTAATTGTTTAAACTTATCAAAAATACTTTAAACCACAAAAATAACTAAAGTCTTTTGTTATTCTGGAGTGAGAGAACTAATGATGGTTTACTGATTTCAAATTATTTTGACGCAATGTTCGCAAGTTTCTAATGAAGATAAATATGATTTTTTGTTCGCAAAGACTTTAACACTAAGCAAATAACCACAATCAGGAAATATTGCTGAATGAAATACCCTTGCGGACAAAAAATATACGTTAAGTTTTTAGATTTCCCTTGCGATCCTTAGCGTTTAAAATGAATTATTTACTCTTCCAAATAGACAAGGTGCCCTTCAAAATCATCATCCAGATTTTTCAGAACTTTGGCATCATCCATTTTTTTGACTAATGCATCCACAAAAAAACTTTTTTCAAAAAACTGGCGGTGAATACCCGGCAGAAGTTCCATAAAATAATCCATTCCGATTTTGTTATTGTGGAGATCCATTTTTGTTTCCAAAGGTTCATTCGGGAATAGCTCTTCATGCATGTCTGTTATTCTTTTGCAGAAATCAAGCGCTTTCTCAGGGGAAGAAATTTTACAGCAGTACATCATAATGAAGCTGCACCAAAGAGCATGTCTGAAAGCATTTCCAATTCCATTATTGGAAGCCGTATCAGGGAATCTTTTCTGAGCGATGGTAAATGCCTTTACAGTGGCATGAAAGCTCAACAGGGCAAAAAGAGGATGGGGAAGGATAAGTGATAAAAGACGGATAATCTTTTTAAAACTCATGCTTCTGATGGTATTGAAAAATATCTTAAAAGTCCTCATAAATAAAAATCTCTCCCTAATTAGAGAGAGATTGTATTGTTTTTGTTACAGATACTATGCTTTTACAGCTAATAAATTAACTGTTTTTGCAACAGTATCCTGAATTTCAGTTCTTTTTACAATGAAATCTACAAATCCTTTTTCTTGTAAGAATTCTGATGTCTGGAATCCTTCCGGTAAGTCTCTACCAATTGTTTCACGGATTACTCTTGGTCCTGCGAAACCGATCAGTGCTCCCGGCTCTGCCATAATGATATCAGCGGTCATTGCGAAAGAAGCTGTAATTCCTCCGAATGTAGGGTCACAAAGATAAGCGATGTATAAAAGCCCTGCTTCAGAAAGCTGAGCCAACTTAGCCTGAACTTTTGCCAGCTGCATCAAAGAGTAAGTGGCTTCCTGCATTCTTGCTCCTCCGGACTGACAGATAATCATATACGGAAGTTTGTGCTTGATACAGTAATCTATTGCTCTTCTGATCTTTTCTCCCATTACAGAACCCAAAGATCCACCGATGAAAGCAAAATCCATACAAGAAACTACCATTTCAGTTCCTTTTACGGTTCCTACAGCATTTCTGATAGAATCAGTAAGCTTGGTCTTTGCTTTTACTTCTTTCAAACGGTCTTTGTAAGGCTTTGTATCTTTGAAGTTTAAGATATCAATACTTTCAACATTGGCATCCAGTTCGGTAAATTTACCACCGTCAAAAAGGATGTCAAAAAATTCCGCACTTCCTATTCTTACATGAAATCCGTCTTCAGGAGAAACATAGTTATTTCTCTTTAGTTCATCATGTTCCACAACTTTTCCGGATGGAGTCTGATGCCAAAGGCCTTTGGGAACGTCCTTTTTTTCATCAGTAGAAGTGGTAATGTTTTTTGCTTTTCTTTTAAACCAGTCGAATGCCATTTTTGCTTGTATTAATGTATAAATGTAAAATGTACCAATGTAAATGTATTTCTTATGAATACTTTTTACATCGGTACAAATGTACAGTTCTTATTTTAAAGTATTTACGTTATTTAAATCTTCAAATGCTTTCACCAATCTTGTAGAGAATGTATCCTCACCTTTTCTTACCCAAACTCTTGGATCATAGAATTTCTTGTTAGGTTTTTCTTCTCCTTCAGGGTTTCCGATTTGAGTTCTTAAATAATCAATATTGTTTACCATATAATCTCTAACGCCTTCTGTATATGCAAACTGAAGGTCAGTATCGATATTCATTTTGATTACTCCGTAGTCGATAGCTTCTCTGATTTCCTCTAAAGTAGATCCTGAACCTCCGTGGAATACAAAGTTTACAGGTTTAGCAGCCGTTCCGAATTTCTCCTGAACATATTTCTGAGAATTGTCAAGGATTTTCGGTGTAAGAACTACATTTCCTGGCTTGTAAACTCCGTGTACGTTACCGAAAGCAGCAGCAATGGTAAAGTTGTCAGAAATAGCTTTTAGTTTTTCATAAGTGTAAGCTATATCTTCAGGCTGAGTATATAATTTAGAGTTATCAACGTCTGAGTTGTCAACACCATCTTCTTCACCTCCTGTAACCCCGATTTCTACTTCAAGAGTCATCTGAAGCTTAGCCATTCTTTCGAAATACTGAGCTGAAATCTCAAGGTTTTCTTCTAAAGATTCTTCAGAAAGGTCTAACATGTGAGAAGAGTAAAGAGATTTTCCTGTCTGCTTGAAGAATTCTTCGTTAGCATCCATCAACCCATCGATCCAAGGAAGTAATTTCTTTGCACAGTGGTCTGTGTGTAGAATTACTGTTGCTCCGTAAGCTTCTGCAAGAGTGTGAATATGTTTTGCTCCAGCGATTGCTCCTAAGATTGCAGACTTTTGTCCGTCATTGCTTAATCCTTTCCCTGCGTTGAATGCAGCTCCACCATTTGAAAACTGAATAATTACAGGAGAGTTCAATTTCGCTGCAGTTTCCATCACAGCATTAATGTTGCTTGATCCAATTACGTTTACTGCAGGCAATGCAAATTTGTTTTCTTTAGCATACTGAAAGATATCAGTAACTAACTGACCTGTGGCAACTCCTGCCGGAAAAATTCTGCTCATGTTTTACTTTTTATTATAAATTTATTAGGTGTTTTAATTTCGTGTAAAGGTAATCATTTTTAAGAAATTACTAATTTCTTTTATCTCTTCCCCAAAGTAACTTCTGACGGATCGTTTCATAGAAACTTAAACCGTTGGGCTGTACCAGAAGAAGCTGGAATGCGGCCTTTTTGATGATAATTTCCTTATCGGTTTCTATATGGATCAGTCGGGAGTCCAGAGAAAGGGAATACTGAGGTACACGGCTTTCCACCCTGAATTTTATTTCTACTTTGTCATTTACCACTAAAGGTCTCACATTCAGATTATGAGGAGCGATAGGGGTAATGACAAAATTTTCGTTGTTTGGAGAAATGATAGGCCCGCCACAGCTCAAAGAGTAAGCGGTAGAACCCGTAGGAGTAGAGATGATAACACCATCACCCCAGAAGACATTCAAAAATTCATCATTGATGTAAGAATCTACGGTAATCATTGATGTGGTTTCTTTTCTTGAAACAGTAACGTCGTTCAAAGCATAAGGGAAAGATCCCTCAAGTTTTGGAGAAACAACTTCAATTACGGAGCGGCGACTTGTTTTTACATCTCCTTTTAATATGGAATCAAGCTCTTTAAAGGCTTCTTCCTTAGTGAAAAAGGCTAAAAATCCAAGTCTTCCGGTATTAACTCCTACAACAGGAATTTCAAGATCTTCAATGAAGGTTAAAGAATTTACAATCGTTCCGTCTCCACCAAAAGTGAAAAACAGATCAACTTCCTTATCCAGAAGATCCTGCTTACAGTTGAAGGTTTCGAAAATTTTTGAGAACTGAAGTGCTTCAGCCATTTCATCATACAGAACAGATTTTACATCTCTGGCTTCAAGTTCAGAGATAAACTTGCTTAAATATAAAAAAGTATCAAGATCTTTTTTCTGAGAATATATGGCTGCCTTCATGTTATATTTCTATGAATTTTTGTAAAAAACCAAATCGGTCTTTAAACAGATCGGATTTCTCATCAGAATAGTATTTTTCAACAATTCTGTAGTCGTACCGGTCAAAAGTTGAGTCTATCGAGGCTAGGTTTTCATTGCTGATCTTTATTGTGATTTGGACCACTTCTTCAGACATAAAGCTTATAAACCCTCCATAAAACTTCGAGTTGTTGCTTTCTACGATATTGGTAATTTCCGTCATAGAATATTTTCTGGTAGGAGTTTCTACCGTAAGAATAGCACCTGTTTCTGAAAATAAAGGATAACGGGAAAGGTCTTGAAAAACATCTTCACAGGTAATATACCCCAGATACTTTTCATTTTTATTAATCACCGGGATCACATTGCTGGTGAAGGTGTAAAACAGACGGATACTGTCCATAATATTGCTGTCCTCCAGGATAGCGAACCGTTCAATCTGATGTTCAAGATCCTTCAGAGTCCCGCCATCTTCTTCATACAGAAAGTCCATTGCAAGAGCTCCGTAGAAATGGTGGGATTTTTTGATGAAAATATGGGAATATCCAAAATCCTCCAACATATTTCTGGCTGACTCTATGGAGTCAGACAGGCTAAAACATGGAAAGTCTTTTGAGATATAGTCCTTGATAAACATTGTGCTAATTTATAAAAAATTAAATGAAACTTTTTCTGAAAACCCGACTTTTTTTAAGCTGAAACAAAAAAAATGCCATCAAAATTTGTTTGTAAGGAAAAAAAAAGTACCTTTGTCGCCTTTCATTTTTACTTTTTATTAGATTTATTTCAAACTGCACTGTCTACTAAGGACATATGCAGTTTTTTTTATTTTAACGCTTTTGCAAATTCCCACATTACAATTCCGGCACATACACTTACATTCAGAGAATGTTTTGTTCCAAGCTGTGGAATTTCTAAAAATACATCAACATTTGGAAGTACTTCATCACTGATTCCTTCTACCTCGTTTCCTAAAATCAATGCATATTTTTTCGAGTTGTCAATCGTAAAATCAGTAATCAGCTGGCTGCCGGTAGTCTGCTCAATTCCGATGATTTCGTACCCTTTGCTTTTCAGATCAGAAATCGCCGTATTGGTTTCTGCCTTATGAGACCAGTCTACACTTTCTGTTGCTCCCAATGCCGCTTTATGGATCTCACGGTGGGGTGGTTGTGGTGTAATTCCACAAAGGATTATTTTTTCAATTAAAAAGGCATCTGCCGTTCTGAAAGCAGCACCTACATTGTGCATACTTCTGATATTATCTAAAATGATGACCAACGGAATTTTTTCAACCTTCTTAAATGTTTCTACATCTATTCTGTTAAGTTCTTCCAGTTTTAGTTTCTGTACCAATTGTATTATTTTGTTGAGATTAATTTTCCGTCTTTATAGACCTCTGTTTTTTCTATGCTTCCGTCTTCACGGTAATGAACCCTGTTGCCATTTCTCTTGTCGTTGGCAAGTTCAGTTTCACGCTGTAATTTTCCTGATGGATAAAATACTTTCCATTTTCCGGTTGCAAGGCCGTTGTCATACTGGCCAATGTCTTTCACTGATTTTCCGTCTTCATGGAAGGTTTTGCTTTCACCCTGTAATTTATTGAATTTATAATTTGAAATTTCAGTTATTTTGCCGGCTGGAGAATAAAAAGTAGCCGTAAGACTGTTATCATAAATATTCTTTTCTCCGTTTCTGAAAGCCTCTTTGGAAGTAAGTACTCCGTTCTTATCAAAATAGGACCATTCTTTTACTTTAAATCCTTTTTTATACTCTCCTTTAGACTGCATTTTTCCGTTGTCATAATAAAAAACAGCCTCTCCGTCCAGCTTTCCTTTTTCCCATTCTACTGTATTTTTTACCTGCCCGTTGTCATAAAATTCTTTACAGGATCCTTCCTGTAACCCGTTTTTATATCCACATGGTTTCTGTGCCATAATCATGGCAGACGTGGAAAAAAACAATAGAAACATGTACTTCATAGCTATTTTTATTTCAAAAATAGTAAAATACTTATATTTGACTCAAAAATATACTATGAAAAAATTATTCACATTATTCATATTGATGTGGGGATTTATGTATCTGGGAGCACAAAATACATATTATCCTCAAGCTTTTTTTGATAAAAAACTAGCCAGAGACATGCTGGGATTCGGGAATTCTACGATTGAAGGCGTTGCTTCCACAAAACAAAAAAACAATTGGGGCATCAAACCATTGCTTGGAGAAAAACATTATGCACCCAAAGGAACAGTTATCATGCTTTTTCCTGTCACTCCTTATTTTGAGGAATTTTATGACATGAGAAGGAAGTATGAAAACAAAAAAACAACGGTGTACATGTCTGAAGAAGCTTTTAAATACAGAGTGGAAGCTTTAACGGATGATCACGGCAGGTTTAAATTCGAAAAACTGAAACCTGGTAAATATTATCTTGAAACGATCGTAAATTTTACAGCGACGGCAAGCTATCAGCAGCAGACAGGAACTTCAAATGCTTATAACGGGTATGGAGCTTATCTGTATTCAACCCCCATATACAGTACGTTTTTCTATGGATACTCGGCTGCCAACAGGGAAAGCAAGTTTGTAGAAATAAAACAGGACGGCGAACTCAAAGAAATCAAGCTTTAAAAGCTTGATTTTTTATTTTCTGTTCATAATCTGATGTACATTCTTCTCAATATTCTGGGCTAAGGTCTCCATTGGAATATCATTTTCATCATTATTGAAAGGATCTTCAATTTCTTCTGCAATAAGCTCAAGACTCATTAAAACATAATATACAAAAACAGTAAGAGGAATCATGAAAAGACCAATAGTGATCACATAAGCAATAGGCAGAGCGAAAACGTACAGAATAATAAATTTCTTGATAAAAGAAGAATATGAATAAGGGATCGGAGTGTTTTTGATTCTCTCACAGCCTCCGCATACATCAAGAAATCCTGAAAGCTGAGTGTCTAAATACAGCATTTCAATTTCTGAAATTTTACCTTCTTTTTTTAATAAGTTCAATTTATGGGTGAGCAGGATGACAATTTCACTTGGGCCATGGTTTTTTAATGAACTTTCTATTTCAGAATAATCTTCATCCAAAGCCAGCCTTGTAGATTCTTTAGAAAGATGTTTGGCTAAAAAGTGAGGGAAATATTTTAAATATCTTGCAATCTGTTCAGCATCCTGACGGTTGTCACCAAGAATAGCATTGATTTTTATAGCGAAATTTCTGGTATCATTGACCAGTTTCCCCCAAAGCTTCCGGCCCTCCCACCATCTGTCATAAGCCGTATTGGTCCTGAAAACCAATAAAAGCGAGAGTACGAAACCTAACAGCGAGTGAATCATCCCCACATTACTGATTCCTGATTTTGAGGTAAGGTGCAGATATTCCACTTCCAGATACTGAATTCCCCAGGAATACAACCCTATAAGAACCATACTTGGAAAAAGAATCTTCAGTGTATCACTTTTGTGTAAACTGAAAAGGATTTTAAGGAAATGTTTGGTATTGTAGACTCTCATAAATTCACTTGTTACCACAAATATAAATTTTTCATCTGAGCTCTGCTAATAAAGTAAAGAAGCCTGAAGCTGGAAGAGGGAAATTATTGAAGCCGAAGAAGAGGTCTAAGTTTCCATAAAATCTTTTTATGGAATGAGGTATAGATGTTTGTAGACAAATTTTAACTTCCAGCATCTCTCTTCCAGCTTCCTGCTCTTTTAATCTTAATTTTCTCAGGTTTCAAAAAAACACTATTTTTATTTCGCATTAAATACAAAATACATGATCCTCGAAAACGTAGATATTGTAAATGATATCAGTAAAGAAGATTTTCAGAAGAATTATTTTAAAAAGCAGAAACCTCTTTTAATTAAGAATTTTGCCAGTCGATGGGATGCTTTTGACAAATGGAATCTGGCTTACATCCGTGAAAAAGCGGGAGATCAGGAAGTGCCGCTGTATGACAATAAACCTGCGGATGCTGCGAAAAGCTCTGATGCTCCGGTAGCCCGGATGAAAATGAAAGAATATATTGATACTATAAAAAGTAAACCTTCAGATCTGCGTATCTTTTTCTATATCATTACAGACAGACTTCCTGAGCTGCTGAAAAACTTTACGTATCCGGATTTGGGGATGAAGTTTTTTAAAAGACTTCCAACGTTATTCTTCGGGGGAAGTGATGCTCATGTTTTAATGCATTATGATGTGGATTTGGGTGATTTTATGCATATCCATTTTGAAGGAAAGAAAAGAATTCTTTTGTTTGATCAGAAGCAGTCACCATTTTTATATAAAGTTCCTTTATCTGTTCATACCGTTTATGAGCTGGATTATGAAAACCCTGATTATGAAAAGTTTCCGGCTTTACAATATGCCAAAGGGTACGAAATTTTTATGGAGCATGGTGATGCACTCTTTATTCCGGGAGCTTTCTGGCACTTCAACAGATATCTGGAGCCTGGTTTTTCACTTTCTTTGAGAGCGCTTCCCAATAAACCGAATGTCTTTGCCAATATGCTGTATCATGTTTTCATTATGAGATATACGGATAAACTCATGAGAAAACTTTTCAAAGCCAAATGGGTGAGCTATAAACAAAAATGGGCTTACAGAAAGAGTTCGGAAGCCCTGGAAAAACATCTAAAGTCGGGAAAATAGACAGTATACCTTAGATTATTTTAACGCAGGGAACGCAAACTTTTATTTGCTGATAAGGGTTCGCAAAGGCGTTTCACTCAGCGAAGAAAGCTTTCGGTTGCTAAATGAAATGCCTTCGAACGAAAATAAAAGGAGTCAATATCAATTTTCTTTGCCTCTTAGCGTTAAATTTTGGATTAATTTTATTTATTGATAAGACCGAAGATTGTTGCATCTACGAATTTTCCTTTTTCAAAAAAATAATCTTTCAAGGTTCCTTCTTTACTGAAATTTAATGAAGACAGTAGCTTTTCAGAAGAAATATTGGAGGGATCAATGAAAGCATCCACCCGGTGAAGTCTCATAGATTCAAATCCGTAAGTCAGAATAGGGAGAATAGCTTCTTTCATATAAGATTGCTGCCAGAATTTAGGATTGAGCTCATAACCAATTTCAGCTCTAAAGTGTTCCCTGTACCAATTATGATAGCCGCAGGTGCCAATGACTTTTCCATTGGATTTCAGCTCCAAAGCCCATCTGAAACCTTTCCCATTTTCGAATTCATTGTTAAAATGCTGAATAATGCGTCGGGAGTCTTCTTCTGTTTTGAAGGTATCCAGATCATAATATTCCATAACTTCATCCAGAGAAAAATACTCGAACAGGTCTTGGATATCATCGAAAGTAAGCTGACGTAAAATAAGCCTTTCAGTCTCTAAAACAGGAAATTCCATGAATGATGTGATTTGATGGTGAAAATACAATTAATTACTGATAAAGAAAAGTGGGGAAGATTAACCTCTAAACAATTCTCTTACCCTGAATTTATTTTTCTAAATTTGGGGCTCATTTTTTACTATGGCAAAAGCAGCGAAGAAAGAAACTCCGTTAATGACGCAGTACAATACCATCAAGGGTAAATATCCTGATGCGCTATTATTATTCAGGGTTGGGGATTTTTATGAAACTTTTGGGCAGGATGCTGTCAGAACTTCTCAGATTCTGGGAATTGTCCTTACCAAAAGAGCCAATGGCGATGGGCATATAGAGCTGGCCGGATTTCCGCATCACTCTGTAGATTCTTATCTTCCAAAATTGGTAAGAGCAGGGATGAGGGTGGCGATCTGCGATCAGCTGGAAGATCCTAAAATGGTGAAAGGGATTGTAAAAAGAGGGGTAACTGAATTGGTTACACCCGGTGTTACCTTCAATGATCAGGTTTTAAATTCAAAAAAGAATAATTTCCTGCTTTCTCTACACAAAGAAAAAGAGAAATATGGAATTGCTTTAGTGGATATTTCTACAGGAGAATTTCTGGTAAGTGAAGGAAACCTGGAAAAGCTGCTTCATATTGTCAATACTTTTGACCCAAGTGAGATTATTTACCAGAGAAGTGTACAGATTCCGGAGCAGATTAAGAATAAAAGTGCCTTTAAACTGGAAGACTGGGCGTTCCAATATAATTTTGCCTACGAGAAATTAACGAATCATTTTAAAACCAATTCTTTAAAAGGGTTTGGAGTAGAAAACCTTCCACTGGCTATTACTGCAGCAGGAGCTATTTTTGCCTATCTGGTAGAAGATACCCACCACAATCTGCTGGCCCATATTACAAAACTTCAGATCATTCCACAGGAAGATTATCTGATGATGGATAATTTTACCCTGAGAAACCTTGAAATTGTTTATCCCAGTAATCCACAGGGAAAATCGCTGCTGGATATCATTGATAAAACCTCTACTCCGATGGGAGGAAGGCTTTTGAGAAGAAGAATCATTCTTCCTTTAAAATCAGTGGATGAGATTATGAGAAGGCTTTCTCTGATTGATTTCTTAAACGAAAATGATCATCTGAAATATGAAATCTGCCAGCTTATGAGATCGATTTCTGACTTAGACCGATTGATGGGAAAACTGGCTGCAGAGAAAATTTCACCTAAAGAATTGGGATATCTTCGCCAAAGTTTAATTAATATCCATAAAATCAAAGCATTACTGCATCCTCATGCGGATGTGCTGGCGTGGCTGGAACCTTTGTTTGATCTTGAAGAATTGATTAAGTTCCTGCAGAATCATCTTAATGAAGAACTTCCGGTAAGTATTGCCAAAGGAAATATCATTAAAGAAGGGGTTTCTGAAGAGCTTGACAGATTGAGAAATCTACAGAATAAAGGACGCGGATTCCTGGACGAAATGTGCCAGAGAGAAATTGAGAGAACAGGTATCACAAGCCTTAAAATTGATTTTAATAATGTTTTCGGATACTATATTGAAGTTCGAAATACTCATAAAGATAAAGTTCCGGATGATTGGGTAAGAAAGCAGACCCTGGTGAATGCTGAAAGATACATTACCGAAGAATTAAAGGAATACGAAAGCCAGATCCTGGGTGCCGAAGAAAAAATAGGGGTTCTGGAAACTTCACTGTACAGAAATTTATGTGCAGAAACAATGGTTTATATTGATCAGATCCAGGGGAACTCCAATATTATTGCACAGCTTGATGTGGCTGCCGGACTATCTGAACTGGCTGTTTCTGAGAGCTATACTAAGCCTGTTTTAAATGATGGCTATGCTATCGATTTAAAAGAAGCCAGACACCCGATCATTGAGAATGCACTTCCTCTGGGTGAAAAGTATATTCCGAATGATATCTTTCTGGATAAAGATTCCCAGCAGATTATCATGGTGACAGGACCGAACATGGCCGGTAAATCTGCAATTCTGCGCCAGACGGCAATTGTTTGTCTTTTGGCTCAGATTGGAAGTTTTGTGCCTGCAAAACATGCTGAAATAGGAATGCTGGATAAGATTTTCACAAGGGTAGGAGCTACAGACAATATCTCTGCAGGTGAATCAACTTTCATGGTAGAAATGAATGAAGCCGCCAATATTCTGAACAATATTTCAGAGCGAAGCCTGATTTTGCTTGATGAAATCGGTCGTGGAACTTCCACTTATGACGGGGTTTCTATTGCATGGGCGATTGCTGAATACCTTCATCAGCATCCAACGCAATCCAAGACTTTATTTGCCACGCACTATCATGAGCTGAATGAAATGACAGTCAATTTCGAAAGAGTGAAAAACTTTCACGTTTCTATTCAGGAAAATAAAGGAAACATCATTTTCCTGAGAAAACTGATTCCTGGTGGAAGCGAACACAGTTTCGGTATCCATGTGGCAAAACTGGCCGGAATGCCCGCCAAAGTGGTCAACAGAGCCAATGAAATTCTTAAAACACTTGAGGCGAGCAGAACTCAGGGAGGAGGAGGTACTTCTGAAAGTATCAAAAGAGTGACTGAGGAAAATATGCAGCTTTCCTTCTTCCAGCTGGATGATCCTGTTCTGGAAAATATCCGTGAGGAACTTACAAAAATAGATATCAATACATTGACACCTATTGAAGCTTTAATGAAGCTGAATGCGATAAAAAAAATGATTGGAGGTTAATCCAATCATTTTTTTTAATGATGTTAAAGTTTAGTTTTAATTAGCAGCAATAGCCGTCTTTACCCCTCGGTCCGATAATAAGGAAATGGCTTACTCCTCTTAGTTTACATAGACCTTCTGCACATGCAGCTGCACCTCCGTTGATTTCTTTGAGCTCAGCTTTGGTGAGCCTTCTTTTAAGGTTTGAATTTTTCATATCCGCCTTGTTTAAATATTATCAACCTGGTTAACAGCAAAATCCATCCTGCATGCCAGGCACTCCTGAGCGTTCTTCTCCGGTGTGAGGATCTGTGCAGCTTATTACTCTTGGGCAGATGGGTCTGTTGGCTCCGCCACTGATTTCTTTAAGCTCATTTTTACTAAGCTTTCTTTTTTGATTTTTTGAATTTTTCATAATAATTTGAATTTGGTGAAAGCTAATTTACAAGTTATTTTATCATGTTCAAAATATTGTAAGTCAAATTGTTAACTTTTTTTTGACGCAAATATCATTTCATAAAAAAGATTGAGGAAACCCCTCAATCTTTTTTATTTAACAAAGTTTTTTGCTATTAACAGCATCTTCCTTTGGTGTCACATGAGCCTATAGTCATTTCACCGTCAATATTGCAGAAACAAGTTCCCGGGCAAAGGGGGCCGCTACCTCCATTGATTTGTTTCAATTCACTTTTTGTCAATTTTCTTTTTTGAATGTTTGATTTTTTCATGATAATTTTAGTTTTGATTTGATTTCTTGAAATTTTTTTGATTAGCAACAGAATCCGTCTTTTCCTACAAGACCCGGAACCATTTCTCCCGAATCAGGATGTGTACAGAACCCTCGAAGGCATCTTGGAGGAAGTGCTCCACCATTAATTTCTTTTAGTTCGCTTTTGGAAAGCTTTCTCTTTTGAGTTTTTGATTTTTTCATGGTAATTTAGTTTTTGATTCTACTCAAATATACAAAATCATCTGTATAATTCTATAGCTTGTGAAAAAAATTAACACCTCTGTGTCTAAAAATAAAAAAGAGCGCCTTAAGCGCTCTGTGTTTTATAAATGATTGTATTCGTAAGTATTAACATCCGTGGAACCTGAAGGTGTATTCCCTGTTTTCTCGTAATAGCTTCGAATTTCTTTTGTAGGGTAACCACTGGCATTGTATTCAAAATTGGATTTGAAGATTGTCCATTCAGTTCCGGTTCCATTATTGTAACTGACGATGTGATTGTAGCTTAATGTATTGTGAGCAGATCCGCTTTCATCTTCATTATCAATGATTTTTAGGTATCCGGTAATATTTTTTAAAGGAGCATTTTTGGTATCATATACCACTGTTTTTAAGGTAGAAGTTGCTGTTTCAGTAGTGTTATTTTGAGTTCTTGAAAGAGTACCAGTCCAGCTACTCATCGATCCATCAGCATTCAGTACAGCATTTCTTGTTTCAGATCTTGTTGATCCTGAAGTAGACGCAGTGTATACTATTTTCACATTGTTATTCGCTTGATAAGTATAGTTGGATTCTGAGTTCCATGATCCACCGAAATCAATCCCGTTAATTGTTTTTTTTGATAATCTGCCATTTCCGTCGTAGGTAAATTTCGTAGTAAGAGAGGTATTTGAACCATTGACTACAGACTGGGAAATAAGATCACCTGCATAGATAAATGTAGTTACACTTCCTTCAGTAAGATTTTTGATCTGAGAAATTTTTGAACCGTTATACGTAAACGTTAAAACATCTCCGTCCATCGTCATTTTTGTTACCAAAACCGGACTGTTATCATTGTTATTTCCGTTGTTGTTAGGTGAATCATTATCGTCGTTGCTGCTAGAGCATGATGCCAACAAGAAAATTGGCAGAAGCAAATAAGTTTTTTTCATGGTTTTAAGTTTAAGGCTGTAAAAGTATTAAAAAAATGTATCCATGATAAAAATAAATTGTTCATTTGTAAATAATTTATGAAATAGGTGAATTTTATTTTTATATATCGTTGAATTTTAGTATTTTATGGTTTTTAATATGAAGAATTTAATAAAGATATTAGCTATATTTATATTTTGTACGGTTTTTAAAGCCCAGCAGACTGAAGTTTCTGTGATAAAATATGAAGATCTGGAAAAGCGGATTCAGCAGGAAAAAAACAAATTATTGGTTGTCAATTTCTGGTCAACAACCTGTGGGCCATGCGTAAAAGAGCTTCCTCACTTTATGGAAGTGAATGCTGAGTTTGCTGATAATCAGAAATTTAAAATGATTTTGGTTTCACTGGACAGGCTTGCAGATAAAGAAAGAGTATTGAAATTTATTAAAAATAAAAATCTTACTGCTGAGGTTCTCTTGCTGGATGATATCAAAAGAATGAATACCTGGATCCCCAAGTTTGAAAAAGACTGGGATGGGAATATTCCTGTAACGCTGTTCTATAAAAATGGAGTGAAAGTTCATTTCAATGACGGTGAAATGAGCAAAGAAGACCTTGAAAAAACAATTAAAGAAAATCTACAATAAATAATCAATTATGAAAAACCTGAAAATTTTAATGACCGCATTCATCGTTGGGCTTGGATTACTGAGCTTTACAACGACAGATCATGATAAAAACAAAATTCAGAAAGAGAATATTTCTTCAA
The DNA here is from genome assembly GCF_019317325.1 of Chryseobacterium sp. D764. Taxonomy (NCBI): domain Bacteria; kingdom Pseudomonadati; phylum Bacteroidota; class Flavobacteriia; order Flavobacteriales; family Weeksellaceae; genus Chryseobacterium; species Chryseobacterium sp. D764. Next base: position 3,322,749 of record NZ_CP079219.1, read on the forward strand.
AAGGCTATGAAGTAGGAGATGAAGCTGCTGATTTTAAGCTTAAAAATATTGATGGCAAAATGGTTTCTTTAAGCGATTTTAAGAGTGCAAAAGGATTCATTGTTGTATTTACATGCAATCACTGCCCATACGCCAAGAAATATGAAGACAGAATTATTGAGCTGGATAAAAAATATAAAGCTCAGGGTTACCCGGTAATCGCGATTAATCCTAACGATCCTAATGTACAGCCTGAAGACGGCTTCCAGCAGATGATTGAAAGAGCAAAGCAAAAAAGTTTTACTTTCCCATACCTAGTAGATGAAGGGCAGAAAATTTATCCACAGTACGGAGCGACAAAGACTCCTCATGTTTTTGTACTGAAGAAAGAAAACGGAAAGAATATTGTGAAATATATTGGTGCTATCGACAATAATTATGATAACCCGAATGATGTATCCGAATATTATGCTCAGGATGCCGTAAATGCTCTGATAAAAGGAGAACCGGTAAAAATGACTAAAACGGTAGCTATCGGATGTACAATTAAAATAAAGAAATAATATATTTGCTCACATAAAAATAAAATCGGTGTTCCTTGAATACCGATTTTTTATGCCTAATCCCTTTTGAAATGAAATTACAATTCAGCCTTAAATATCTCCTTCTGACCCTATTTATTTTTCTTGTAGAAGTATTGATTGCCACTAAACTGAGCGGTATTTTCTTCGTAAGAGCTTATCTCGGGGATGTTATTGTGGTGATGCTTCTTTATACTTTCGTAAAGAGTTTTGTAAAAGTAAATGATGAGAAACTGATTCTGGGGATTCTTATTTTTTCATTTTTGATAGAATTTGCACAGTATTTCCATATTGCAGAAAAATTAGGCTTCCGTTCTGGAAGCCTGATGTATATTGTTATTGGAAATTCTTTTTCATGGATTGATAACCTTTGCTATGCCATAGGCTGTCTACTGCTCTATATTTTCGTAAGAATAACAAAAAGTGAAGGCGTAACCTCAACCTCTAATTCCTAATCCCTGCAACCTAACCCCTATTACCTACCTCCCAAAACTGTCATATTTATCCTCTGCATATTTGGTAAAACGGTTCAATAAAGCCACATTTTCCTTTTCCATTGGAGAAAGATCATTGTCTACATTGCTGGAAACCGGGATGTACCAGTCTGTTTGTTCGAAGAAATTTCTGTAGGTTTCTTTTTTGAAAGAGTAACCATGTCTTGCAAATACGGAATTTTTGATGATCTCAAGATCAAGTTTTCTTAAGTTTTTAAGATCTTTTTCTGTCAGTTTCTGCTTGGAGGCATTTAGTTTGAATATTGCTTCTGAAGCGATACGGTTCTTAGACGTTTTATAGCTTTCTGTCTTTCCGGTTTCTTCATCTTTGTACTTTTCTGTAAATTCTTTGGGATTGGACCAGTCTACCAGATCAGAATCCTTATCAAGCATAAAGTTGGGATTATAAACAAACTCTTTTTTAGTGAGCTTAAGTGTTTTTGAAGGCGCTTTAACTGTTGTTTTATCGAAGGCATTCCATTTTCCGGTTAAGCTGTCACCTTTTAGTTTTACTTCAAACCTTCCGTCTGTTTTGTCATTTCCCGGTTCATCCAGGACAAAAGAGGTAGATGTTTCATTGAAAACACCTCTGAACGGGCGTTGGTTGCCATTTACAATACTTTGTCCGTAAACGCTGTCCTTTGTAATTCTGTTGATCTTTAAAGAAATTCTTTTATAATTGTTGACATCATATTCCGAACCATCTGTCTCGTCAACTACCTTTTCCATTCCGGCAAATTCACCTGTGTAAATTCCGTAATATTCTTGATGAACTTCAGGTACTACGACAGAGTCCTTTTTGGCGGTCAGAGAATCTTTCCCCGATTCATTGGTATTTCCCTCTTTTTTACAGCTTGCCAAAGAAACTGCCAGTAAAGAAATAAGAGTGTAATTTACAATTTTCATATATGTTTTTTTGTGATTAAATATTCAATAATAAGGATATTGGGAATCCAGCCCAACCAGGCAATGATCTGATAGACATCCATTGGATTGGGATGAAATAAATATACAATAATTACTTTCCACATTCTCAGAGTAATGGCAGATAATGTAAAAGCAAAACTCCGCCACATCCATTGCTTGTGCTCTTTGAACCTTTTCTGTCTTGCCAGTTGATATGCTTTATATGTTGAAAACCACCATGAAAAGCCCAAAATAACAAAAGAAACCTTTGATAAAAGCCCTCCGTTTGCAAAGAGTCCCATATAGATTCCAGAAGGGGCAGCGAAAATCAGAATGAGAAAAATATACATTTTTCCCATATTCCGATGAAAGTTTTTTAATCCAAAATTCAGTCTGAGAATAGCCAGAAATCCTGAAAGAAGGACAAAAATGCTTGTATAAACGTGAGTATAAAAAAATGTAAGATATTCAGGTCTGTCTATAACTTCCGTCTGTTTGATCATCAGAAAACTGACTTCAGGATTAAAAGGAATGTATTCTAAGGTGATCTTCAGCATCAGCCAAAAGAAATACCCGAATCCTATGATGAGAAGGATTTTAAAGAAGGAATTACTATTTCTTTTAGCAGAGAGCATTTTAATTATTCAAAATTGATAGTGAAAGGGACGGTAAACCAAATCAACGCAGGATGCCCTTTGTATTCTCCGGGAGTCCACTTGGTTTTCATAGATTTCATAGCTCTTTCCACTTCATGATTAAGAGATTCATTTTCTCCTGTTACGATAATAGTTTCTATCTCACCTTTAGCATTGACTGAGAATTTTGCATTGGAGCGGGCTTTACCTTTTGGCCCTTTTATTCGATTAGAATTAATTTTTTGAGTTACATCCCGCATGAATGCAGAAATTCCACCAGGATATTCTGATGGCTTACTTTGCTCAGGTATATTCTCATTTCTGGAATGATCTTCTGTGGGCTGCGTTTTAGTTTCCTGTGTCTGAGCAAAAGCCAGCCCAAATCCAAGGCATAAAATGAATGTTGATATTTTTTTCATCATATTAGTTTATAGTCTGTTTGGATTAGTTTTTTAAATACTTAGGCCCATCGGCATGGTAAATTTGGTTTTAACCGGTTGTCCGTTTATAGTACCGGGCTTCCATTTTTTCTTTAATTTCTTCATAATACGATCCATTTCTTTATTCAGAATAGGACTATTGCCAGTTGTAGAAATTGAGCTAATACTTCCATCAGGATTAACATCAAAAGTCGTTACAGATTTAAATGTTCCAGGAGAGTTCGAAAATTTAGAAATATCCATTTCACTGCTTATATACTTTCTTATGGCTACCATTCCACCTGGAAATTCCGGAGCAATAGATATAGTATCATCTACCTTATGCTCATCTTTATTTATCTCTGACGAAGGAGATGGTGATTGCTGCTCTTCTTTTTGTGTTGTTTGGGAAAAGGCAAACTGAGCTCCTAACAGTAAAATCAGTATTGATATTTTTTTCATGGTTTATGGGGAATTCAGATTATTTATTTTCAAAAAAATCGATAACGAGTTCATTGAACAATTCTGGTTTTTCTTCAGGAACATAATGGCTTGTATTCGGAATAATAGCCAGTTGCCCTTGTGGAATAGATTCCGCTATTTTTACCGTATGTTCTGTTTTTATAAGATCTTTATCTCCAGCAATAATCAATGACGGACACTGAATTTTTTTCAGATCTTCATATTGCCAGTTTGGATATTTAAGGTCAAGATTCAAAAGGTCTATGAAAACATCATTTTTATGGTCTTTATTCTCTTTAGTAAGGCTGGCGAGCATTTCTTTCATAGATTTAAACTCATCATCTTTGACTCCTTCAGGGAAAATATTGGCTCCGGAACAGGCAATTTTATCTACTAGCTGAGGGTATTTCATAGCCATGGATAAAGCAAGAATTCCGCCGTCACTCCAGCCCAGAATCTTTGTTTTTTTGATGTTCAGTTTCTCTAAAAACTGCTTAAGGTCCTCTGTCTGAATATCAAAGGTAAGTTCTTTCGTTTTGTCATAAGTAGATTTTCCACGCTCACGGCAATCTACAATGATAACTTTGTACTTTTTAGCAAAAGTATCCTTTTGGTTCATAAAAGCACTGATGGATTGTCCATTCCCATGAAGCATAAGCAATGGTTCTCCTTCTCCATAGATCTCGTAATATAATTTAATACCATTGACCTCCATAAATTTTCCATCCGGCATGGAACCTATAATGCCCTGACCCTTTATCAGCAATGATTTATGGCCACTGAATGGCTTGTAATCTGAAGATCCAACCGTAAAATGTTTTACATGGGTTATTTTCTGAGAATGGATTCCTTCAAACCAGGCATTTGATGCAGTAATATCGTTCTCAAAACCTGAATTTTCTAAAGGAATTTCAAGCCATTTTTTTGACTTTCCATCATTGACTTCCAACTTGAAATCGTCAAAATAAAAATCTCCATTGTCTTGTGCAAAAGCTCCGATATTGATTGTTTTCGCATTGGTATTGATGATTCCTTTTATTTCATATGTTTTCCATTCATTAGTGACTTTGATTCCATAATATTGATTCTCAAAAAAACCAGTAGAACGGTCTTTATTGTCTATTCTGCACCATAGGCCGCAGTTGGAATTATTATCTTTATTGTCTTTTCGGATTTTTGCCGTTACCCGGAAATTCCAGTTTTGTTTATTCTCTATATTTAGGGCTTGTGCAAATGCGGTCCAGCTAGAAACAATAGATCTTTCCTGGCTATATCCTAAGAACAGCCAGAACAGAAGAAGGAATACGAAATTTTTTTTCATGTATTTAGTTTTTAGTAAAAATAGTGTTTTTTACAAATTATTGAGATCCTGTGCAATAAGCCATCCTTCACTCCAGCATGCCTGGAAATTGAAACCGCCAGTCACTGCATCTATATTCAAAACTTCTCCGGCAATATAGAAATTAGGAAGTAATTTTGAAGACATGTTTTTAAAGTTAATTTCCTTTAAATCAACACCTCCAGCCGTCACAAACTCATCTTTAAAAGTAGACTTTCCGGTTACCTGAAACTTCTTTTGACAAAGATTTTCCAGGATCTTCTGCATTTCCTTTCCGGAAATATTAGCAACCTGTTTGTTCAGGTCAACCTTTGAAATGTCTAAAATCTTCTGCCAGAATCGGTTGGTAATATCAAAAATCTTCGATTGTCCGATGGTCTTTTTAGGATTGCTTTGTTTAAAATTATGGAAGATTTCCTCAGCCTCATCCATTTCTATGGAAACAAAATTAACTTCAATTTCAAAGTTATATTTAAGTTTTGCCAGACTTATAGCTTCCCATGCGGAGATTTTCAGAACAGCAGGTCCGGAAAGTCCCCAGTGGGTAATAAGCAGCGGCCCGCTCTCGTCAGTTTTCAGCTTTGGAATGGAGATTCCTGCATTTTCAAAGCTTGTTCCCGGAAGATCTTTAAGCAATTCATCTTTAATATTAAATGTAAAAAGGGAAGGGACGAGGTCTACAATTTTATGACCCAGATTTTCAACCATTTTTAGAGATTTTGGTGAGCTTCCGGTAGTATATACGATATAATCGGCTTCAAAATCCCCCGAATTGGTCTTTACGATATATTTTTCATCCTGCTTTTCAATCTCTTTTACCGTACATTTTGTTTTTACAGAGACATTTTTCTTTTGGGTTTCGTTCAGAAAAGTATTGATGATCGTCTGAGAAGAATTACTTTCAGGGAAAGTTCTGTTGTCATTTTCAATTTTCAACGGAACATTACGCTGGTCAAACCATTCCATCGTGTCTCCAGGCTGAAATTTGCTGAAAACACTTAATAGTTCCTTATTTCCACGAGGATAAAACTGAACAAGCTCTCTGGGATCAAAGCATGCGTGAGTCACATTGCAACGCCCACCTCCGGAAATTTTAACCTTCTGAAGAACATCCGAGTTCTGTTCTAAAATCGTAATTGTATATTTCTTTTCGTCAAGATTGGATGCGCAGAAAAAGCCTGCAGCACCGCCTCCGATAATAATGATCTGTTTCATGTATATGTAATCCTATGCGGAAGATTATTTTTTCAAAAGTACAATTTTTATAAACCATCTTATTTGAGTATTTTTGAAGATTATAATTTTAACGAGACCAAAAATGATTTTCTACCATAAATTTGAAGTGCGATGGAGCGATCTTGATGCCAATAAGCACTTAGCCAATTCATCATATGTACAGTATTGTGCGCAAGCCAGAATGGCTTTTATGACTAAAGAGAAAATGGGAGTTACCCAGCTAAGCAGATGGGGAATTGGTCCTGTTATCCTGCACGAAAGATATTCTTTCTTCAAAGAAATATATGCAGATCAAATTGTCATTGTAAGTGTGGAAATAGATGGTTGTGCAGAAGATTCTTCCATTTATCGTTTCGTACACAAATTCTATACACCAGATGGAATGCACTGCGCCACTGCAGAAGCTACAGGAGTATGGATTGATATGATGCTTAGAAAAATGACCACTCCGCCGGATGATGTAGTGGAAGCAATGAATAAATATAAAAGCCCGGAAACGGTTGTATTATCGAAAGAAGATTTCAAAAAATTTCCTTTCCATCCACACAATATCGACCCGGCAGAATTGATTAAATAATTCAAAGTTTAAAATTCAAGGTTCAAGGTTTAGAGTTTGAGAAGCAATTTTAAATCATTCATACTTTTTACATTGGACATTAATAAAAAAAAATCATGTTTGAAGATAAATCACAGGAGCTGACGCCCATTTCAAAATTAGGAGAATTCGGTCTTATTAAGCATTTGACAGAGCATTTTCCGTTATCCAATGAATCTTCGGAGCTTGGAGTAGGAGATGATGCAGCGGTTATCAATCCTGATAACAAAAAAGTAGTTCTTACCACAGATGTACTGGCGGAAGGAGTACACTTCAATCTTGGATATGTACCATTGAAGCATTTAGGTTATAAAGCGGTGGTAGTAAACCTTAGCGATATTGCAGCAATGAACGCAACTCCTACACAGATATTGGTTTCTCTTGCGGTTTCCAACCGTTTTCCGGTGGAAGCTTTAGAAGAAATCTATTCCGGAATTCAGGCTGCTTGCGGAAGATACAAGGTTGATCTGATTGGAGGAGATACTACAAGTTCCAATTCGGGGCTGGTGATGAGTATTACCGCTGTAGGAATTGAAAATGAGGAAAATATCGTAAAAAGAAGCGGAGCAAAACCTAATGATCTTCTTGTGGTAACCGGAGATTTAGGGGGTGCCTACATGGGATTACAGATTCTGGAAAGAGAACATGCTGTGTATCTTGCAGATCCGAACATGCAGCCGGAAATGGAAGGCTACGACTATATACTGGAAAGACAGCTGAAACCTGAAGCAAGAACAGACGTTAAAACGATTTTGGAAGAACTGGATATAAAGCCAACTTCTATGATTGATATTTCAGACGGCCTGGCTTCCGAAATCCTTCACCTTTCAGATCAGTCAAAAGTAGGATTCAGATTGTATGAAGAAAAAGTACCACTGGACAACCTTACGATCTCTACCGCGGATGAAATGAATTTGAATCCGGTAATGACTGCTTTAAGCGGTGGTGAAGATTATGAACTTTTATTTACGATTTCGCCAGATGATTTTGATAAAATTAAAAATCACCCGGATTTTACCATTATAGGTCATGCCGTAGAAAAAGAAGAAGGAAACTTTATGGTGGCGAGAGGATCTAACCAGTTGGTAGCACTTACTGCTCAGGGTTGGGATGCTTTTTTAAACCAATAAAATGTATACGTTTACCGTACTACCGGTTTTAGTTATTATTGCATTCATAATAGTGACTCTTTATAAACATTACATTAAAAAACAGGATCAGAATCTGAAAGAATCGCTCTTTTTTGTTTTTTTCTTCGTAACAGTCTGGAGTTTGATTTATTATTTTGTTTTTAGCTAAAAATAGACTGATGATTATAAATATCAGTCTGATAAAATTGAAAAATTATATTTAATTTTAAATATTGTAAGAGAACCGCAGCACTTTTTTTGCTGTGGTTTTTGTTTATAGTTAATTACTTTACAATATAGTGATGATTACACCCGAAAAAGAAATCCCGGTTCACCATCTGACTTCCGAAGAATTTCAGATGAGTACTCTGAGTGCAGCAGGCCCGGAGAATTTTCATGATGTTCACCGGCATAATTTTTTTGAAATTATCTGGTTCAGAGAAGTGTATGAAAATAGCCGTTTGGAACTGGATTTTGAAAGCTATAAACTTGAAAACAATCAGATCTGTATCATTGCACCAGGACAGGCATTCAACATGAAGCTGGAAGGAGAGGAGGGATACGCAATGGCGATAAGCAGGGAGATTTTCAACGAAGCCTGTGATATAGAATCGGTACTTACAGGAGGAGAGCTTCCCTTTTTTTTAAATCCGGAAAATGAAAAAACCTGCAGTACAATTATATCATTGATTGAGCAGGAATATAAAGCTACATCAAGAACAGAACTCTTAAAGGCATATCTGAAAGCATTTTGTATCATTATTGGAGAACAAATTCATACTCAGGAACCTTTATTGAATGACCGTCAACGGATTCAGGAACTGGTGGGGCTTATTGAGAAGCATTATATAGTGCATAAAGAAACAAGTTTCTATGCAGCTCAATTAAAGATAAGTACACATCATCTTAATGATATTGTGCGCCTTTTGAGAGGAACGACAGTCAAAAAAATGATTTCCCAGCGTCTTATCCTGGAAGCCAAAAGAGAACTTAGCTTTGGAGCGCTCACAGTAAAGGAAATTGCTTTTAAACTCGGTTTTAACGATGCTTCATATTTTTCAAGGTTTTTTAAGAAACATACTAGCCAAAATCCTGACAGTTTTAAGAATAATGAAAAAATATAATCCTCAATATTTACTGTAATGATGGGCTTAAAATAATATTTTTCATTTATTGTTGTATTTAAATCTTCAGTTTGTCCTATACTTCCTTCAGTTCTTTTATTGAAATGTGGTGCTTTTTACAGCAACTTTGCAGCTGAAAAACCGCCTGTGAAGGCTTATGTATTTATGAAGAAGAATTTGAATATTGTAGTGTTTATTTTGGCACTGCTCAACACACTGGAGTCGCTAAGTATAGATCTTTATCTTCCCGCTTTCCCAAGTATGGCTAAAATCTTTAATACCGATATCGGACATATCCAGATATCCATTTCGGTGTTCTTTGCCGGGTTTGCTTTTGGACAACTGTTATGGGGGCCTTTATCTGACAAAAAAGGGAGAAAACCCATGCTGTATTGCGGGCTTTTACTTTTTATTATAGGAGCTACGGCCATCTATTTTACCTCAGATATTTATGTTTTATGGGCAATGCGTTTTCTGCAGGCGTTCGGAGGAAGTGCCGGAATTGTTATTGGTAGAGCGATCATTATTGATCTTTATGATAAACAAAAATCGGTAACAATCTTTTCCCAGCAGTCTCAGATCAGTGGTATCGCTCCTATTGTGGCTCCGCTATTGGGAAGTGTTTTCCTTAAATTCTGGGGCTGGAACAGCTCTTTTGCCTTTTTATGCATCATGGGACTGATCACATTTTTCATGGTATACAAATATGTACCGGAAACCAACAGCAGAATCAATCTTCCTGATGAGGAGCTGGTGAATGAAAAAGGATTAAAAGACCAGCTGAAAATGATCATTTCCAACAAAGATTTTATCAACAGTACAATGGTGGGAAGTATTGCTTTTGCATCCCTTATTATTTACATTTCAAATGCGCCTTTTCTATTCATGGAGATCCATGGGCTTTCGAGCAGTACATTTAGTTTTATATTTGCTTTTAATTCCCTGGCATTGATCACTGCGGCCTATATTACCCCAAAGCTGATCAAGAGAATAAGCAACTCAGCACTGTTATTTATAGCTACCATTGTATTACTGGTGGTATGTTCCCTTCATATTCTGATTGCCGCTGAAAACGTTTCTGTAGCCCTGGAAATTGCAATGCTTTATCTGTCATTATTGGCTATCGGTATCTTATTTCCTATTACATCCGCTCATGCGCTGTCTCCATTTAAAGAAGGAAGAGGAACAGCGGCGGCTTTACTTGGATTCATGCAGTTGATGGTTACATTCTTAATCTCAGCATTACTGGGTTTTTTAGAAGCAGATTCTATCATTCCAATGGTGGTAACACGCTCTGCAATGGCATTGATTGCAGTATGGTTCGGGTATTGTATTTTTAAAACTCAAAAAAGAGAAAGCTTACTTGCCAGTTCTAGTCCGGAAACTCATCCTCTTATTTGATCCTGTTGTCATACTATCCGGACACTTAATCAAGTAATTTTTGTGAAAAATAACCAAAGGGTTCTCTTTGCATAAAATTTAAAATATGAAAAGAACCCTTTCGACAGTTTTATGCTGTTTATTGCCATTAGGATATTGGGTAAATGCACAATCCGGGCTCTCTGCGGAGCTAAAAACAGAATATATTCCGGGCTCAAACTATATCCGCCCTGAAGACAGTACAAAGACAAATTCTAAAAGTGATTTTAAAAGAATAGATCTTAACCTGAGTATTCCTTTATCTGTAAAAAAAGATACCGACGGAAAAGTAAGATCATGGTCGATGTTATTGAGCGGATCTTATGCGAAGATGACGCATAAAAATTATGAAACTCAATTATTTCCGGATGAGATGCTGAATGCACAGGTCGGAATACAGCATATGAGACCTTTAGGCAAAAAGTGGAGTATGATGATGACGGCATCCGTGGGAGTGTATACAGACCTTGAAAGAGTCAGTTTTGATGATGTACTGGGACAGGGAGGAATTTTGTTTATCAGACATTTTAATCCAAATCTTTCGTTGGGTGGAGGGCCGGTGCTCACCACAGCTTTTGGAGTTCCTATGATTTTACCATGGATCTATTTTGACTGGAAGACCAACGGGAAAATTAAATTCAACATCAATTTCCCACAAGGGATGGAAGCCGGTTATCTGTTTTCAGATAAATTTGCTTTAAAAGCTGTTGTAGATCTTAACGGGATGACGGCAGAGAGAAATGTAGGCGGAAAATCTATACTTTTGGGTTATCAGCAAATCACTGCAGGACTCAGACCGGAATTAAAAATCAATGACAATCTTAAATTGCGTCTCACGGGTGGAACAGCAATATTGAGAAGTTTCAACGAAAATGACCGAAAGATCAAAAGTATTTTCAGAGACAAAAAAGTAGCAGATCCAAGGTTTGCAAGTACATTCTACGCTGCCGTATCACTGCGCTGGAATCTGCCATAAAAAATGCCGGAGGCGGGGAATTTGATAACTCCCAGCTTCCAGCTTCTCTCTTCCACTACTTACTTATTAATTTCTTATACACCACCTGATTAAGCAACTCTTCTTTACGGGTACGGGAAATAGGAAGCTCAATTTTATTAATGAAAAGACGTCCTCCCGAGATCATATCAATATGGGTAATATTGATGAGGTAAGATTTATGAATCCTGAAAAAATGATCTGAAGGAAGAGATTCCTCAATCGCCTTCATCGTCTGGTGAATAGTCAGTGATTTGTCTTTAAAATGAAGTCTGGTGTAATTCTGCATACTTTCAATATATAAAATATCTACCCAGGAAACCTTAATAAAGGAGTCGGACTGTCTCACATACAGAAAAGGATCATCCAGAGGGGTATTCTTTTTTAGTTTTTCACTGATGATAAACTGCTGCTGGGCCTTATTTACAGCCTGATAAAAACGGTTAAAGGCAATGGGTTTTAAAAGATAATCCACTACCTGTAAACGGAATCCCTCCAAAGCATATTCAGAATAGGCTGTGGTAAGAATACACAAAGGCGGATTTTCCAGCTGTTCCAGAAATTCAAGACCAGTAAGATAGGGCATGTTGATATCCAGAAAAAGAAGATCTATTTGGTTTTCCTTTACTTTGGTGTCTGCTTCCAGTGCTGTAGCGCACGTATCTTCAACGGATAAAAAATCAATTTGACCAGCCAGTTCTTTAAGATGGAATCTTGCAAGAGGTTCATCATCTATAATCAGGCATTTCATTTTAGGAATATTACAGCTCATGATGATCAGATAAAGTAAGAATTAAAGTTATTTTAAAGATATGATGATCTGATTCAATTGTTAGATCATGAGAATCAGGATACTGCAGCTTTAAACGTTTTTTTACATTTTGAAGACCAATTCCGCCCGCTCCGTCTTTCTTTTTATGGGTTGCCATATCGGAATAGGGATTTTCAACATAGAAATAGAGGTTATTGTCTTTTTCTTTACAGGAGATTTTCACATACCCTTTATGCCCGGGAAGTCTGCAGACATATTTAAAGGCATTTTCAATAAAAGGAACCAGCAGTAAAGGAGCAATAAATGTTTTCCTGTTATCAATTTCCCAGGAAGCCTTTACCCCAAGCTCATTTCCCCATCTTAATTTTTCTACCTCCACAAGATTCTGAAGGTATTCTATTTCTTTATACAAAGGAACCAAAGGCTGGTTACAATGATACAGCTGATACCGTAGAATATCTGAAAATTTCATCAGTAAAAAATCTGCAAGCTGCGTGTCCGTTTTCATCAGAATATGAATGTGGTTCAGAATATTGAATACCACATGCGGATTGATCTGATCCTGTAGAAGTTTGAGCTGGTTTTCAAGATGGGCCTGCTGCAGGAGAATATGGTCACGTTCTATTCTTCCGTGTTCTTTATAAAATTTTATGCCACATGCCACTCCGGTAATAAGAAAGGAGGCTGGTAAAGACATATAAAAGCCCTGCCATACAATAGGCAGCTGATCTGGAAAACTCTGTGGAAGAGGGTTTTTTGGAGTGACTTCAAGATAAGTAAAAATAACAGCGAAGATCAGGCTCAATATGAAAATAACAATGACTGCCTGTATCAGAAACTGGTTCATCTTTTTTTCCCGTAAGGCTTTTGATAGAAGCTTATTGGTTAAAAAATGGGTGAATGTAAAAGAAGAAGCTGTAATGATAATAGCTTGAATAACAGCAAGATATTTTTCTGTAGAAATCTGAATATTACACCACAATACAATAGCAAGAGTAAGCCAGAATATAAAAGTAAATACGTATTCTTTGAAAACAAAAGATTTTGTCATAGAACTGGAAATAGGTTGATAAAAAAATAGAAACTGCAGGGAAACAGTTTCTAATGGTAAAGATAATTTAAGTTTTTTAGAACAGGAAATAACCTATTCCAAGGGAAAAACTATGAGGTTTGGATTTAAACTCTTTACTGATGCTTGAAAGACCTGTTTCATACCTGAGATCTACCGTGAAGTTTTTATAATCTACCCCGATACCTCCCGTAATTCCAATATTGGATTTGTCGAATTTTTTAAAACCTTCCTGCAAAGCCTCAGAAGAAGATAAATTATTATTAAAGGCATAGCTGTAAACACCTCCGGCAAATGCTCTTACATTAAAATCATTGGTTTTGATGAATTTATACCCTACCACTACAGGAATATCAATAGCGTTCCATGAAAGTTTGGAAGAGCTTCCGTCTTGGGATTGGTATGATGTTTTTCTTTTGTTGAACAGGGCCTCTCCCTGCACATATAGTCTTCCGATATCCATTCTTGTCATTACTCCTGCCTGATAACCGAATCCGTATTTCCCTTCTAAGGAAGAAGATTCCGTTGAGGTTTTTGTAAAATTTGCTCCTCCCTTTACTCCGATGTGAAAAGCCGGGGTCTGCTGTGCTTTCGTTTCTATGGTGCAGGAAATGCACAATAATAGTGAGCTCAGCGCTAAAAATTGCTGCTTCATAAATTAAGTGTTGTTAAAAATCTGTTGCAAAACAACAATTATGAAGTATGGGATGAAATTTTATTTGATGAATGGTAAAGATACTTTGACAAGAATCTGTTTTAGGGTGAAAAATAAAACCGAAAGTATCTCTACTTCCGGTTTGCTATTACTAATACGGTTGTTCTTCACAGATCGAAGGTGGATTACATCCGCCGCCGCCAGGATTTCCGCCTCCTACAAAGATGCATTGTCCCGGATTTCCGTCTTCATACATTTCACATGCATGCCCCCAGGCACATTGGCAGTCGTCCTGACAATTATAAGAATTGCCTCCCATGTGGCAGCCATCTATTCCGCTGCCCAGAATTGTAGTTAAGTCCTTTCTCAAAAGTTTTTTCATTGTTTTCATGATTAATTTGGTATTAAATGTTATTGTTTAAAATTGTACACCCTTGTAAATATAATAAAATTGTCTTAATGGATTGTAAATGAATTGCATGCAGATGCATTATATGAAGAAAGCCACTACAGGAGTGGCTTTATTATGATAGATAGAAAGTTTTGTCTTAGAAACTGAAATCCTTTTGATACAGCATATATTCTTTTTTGAAAAGAGGAATCGTTCCTTCATATCTGAGAGGAGCTATTCCAAAACCATAAAACATATCAGCCTGAATTTTGCCTTTTACGGAGATCACGCCTTTTCTTTCAGGAATGAATGTGAGCCCTAAAGATGAAAGGGCAGAAGCTCTTCCTCTCAATCCGGAATTAGCAATTGGAATAGAAATAAACATCAGTCCTACTGCTCCTTTAGCCTCTACGCCTGCTTCAGCAGACAGGTTTCCTTCAGCACCGGTGATAACGGGATCTGACTTCTTTTTCAGATTGATATTGAGTGCCGGGGTTTTGCTTACCAGAAAGTTGGCATTTCCTTCAAGATCCAAAAGCTGTCCCTGTACTTTTCCTGCCGCTTCTACACCCAGAAAAGGTCCGGCAGAAAGGGTAGGACTTAAAATAAGTCCTGTAGGTCCCAACACAATAGGAACAATAGGAATATTCAGGTAATCTGTAGTACTTGCTGTATACCCTAAGCTTCCTACAATACTCGCAGAACTTTTAAGCTGGATGTCATCCATGATAAGATTGACATAAAAATCAGCTAAATGTCCCCATGAGAATGTGATATTATAATCAATTTTTGGAGTAAATCCACCTTTTACGTTCACGCTGGATGTTCCTGCTGAAGATAAAGGAAAAGAAAAAGTTTTATCAAAATTAAAACGGTTGAAGGCAACTATCTTTTGATTTTGGAGATTCTTTGCTTCAATAGAAAGTATTTTACGATTAATTTCCTGGGAAACCAAGCCTTCTACGGGAACATAATTCACCATTTTCCCATTGATGCTTACAGGTGCTTTATCTGAAGGATCATACACTCCGCTTAACGTTCCGCTATAGATAAATTCTTCAAGCTTCGCGCTGGAGGCTTGTACAGTAAACTGATTATTGGCCTTAGAAACAGAGCTTACTTTTGAAAGGATTGTGCTCACCTGGTCACCTTCTACTTTTGTACCAACAATAACGGTTCCTGCCGAAATACTATCCGTTTGCGGAGTTGTACGGCTAAATGTAATTTCCCTGTCATTGTGAATGGAAATCGCATTGACAGATTCATCATTCAGAATGATAACATTTCTCTGTAAAGTAAGATTTCCTAATGTTTTCATAGGAAATGACTCTGCAGGATTTTCAACAGGAGCTTCCACCGGATCTTCATGAAAACAAGACGTTAAAAGAAACAAACAGAAAATAGAAAAAAGAAGAGAAAAATAAAATTTTCTGTTGATTTTGAAGAAATTAGATTTCCTTTTCATAAGCAGTGATTTTAAGTTTTCTCTAATTTAAGTGAATTATTTAAAGATTACAAAAGAATCATATTAAATTACTGTCAATAACATAATGGTTTTCAATGGAATTTATATTTTAATTCCTCATAATATATTCCTAAAAAGGCAAAGAAAAACCCGCTCTTATGGGAGCGGGTTACTTATATTATTTTTTAAAAGTCAACGCCAAAGGAATAGAAACATTTGATGACACTGGTTTTCCTTTGTCTTCTGCCGGTTTCCACTTGCCTTTATCTTTCATCCGGTAAAAAGCGGCTTCAATAAATGCATTTACATCTTCATTATTTCCTTTTACATTAGGATTCAGAGCATTTCCTTTAGAATCAACAACAAAAGTTATTGTTGATTTGTATGTTTCTGAAGAAAAGTTTAAAAAATCAAGATCCACAGCTTCATATAATAATTTTTGAAAGGCTGCTTTGCCTTTATCATATTCAGCTTCTTTAGTGACTTTTGCTTTTGTCGGAGGATCTGCAGCAATCATTTTCTGATCTTCAAGAGAGGCTTTATCTAAAGCATCCTGGTAAGCCGCTATTTTATCTTCCGTCAAAAGCCATTCTTTTTTCGTTCTTAAATCATTAGGCTTAGGATATTTGTTATACAGAGCCGTTTTCTTTCTTTCATAGCGTGAATCTGCCCTTTGAAATTCAGAAATCTGGGCACTGCCGAAAATAAAAGTGAAAATGAATGCTGATGCTAAGACCTTTTTCATGATTTATTAAGCTTTTACAATATTAATAATTACTTCAGTCGCTTTTTCCATACTTTCCAGAGCTACATACTCATAGGGTCCGTGGAAGTTGATTCCTCCTGCGAAAATATTCGGACATGGAAGTCCCATATAAGAAAGCTGAGCACCGTCTGTTCCTCCTCTGATTGCCTTGATCTTAGGTTCAATACCAGCTTCAGTCATTGCTTTTGCAGCAAGATCTACAATGTGCATTTTACCTTCAAACTGCTGCTTCATGTTTCTGTATTGCTCCTTGATCTCCACTTCAGCAGTTCCTTCACCATGCTTTTGATTGAATTCCGCGATTTTTCCTTCCATGAATTTCTTTCTGGCTTCAAATTTATCTGCATCATGATCACGGATAATGTACTGAAGTTTAGCTTCAGAGATATCAGCGGTAATATCCATTAAATGATAGAATCCGTCAAAACCTTTTGTTGTTGAAGGTGTTTCATTAGCCGGAAGTGTCTGAGCAAATTCAGCCGCTAAAAGAGCTGCATTGATCATTTTTCCGTAAGCATAACCCGGGTGAACGCTCAATCCATGAATTTTTACCACAGCTCCGGCAGCGTTAAAGTTCTCATATTCAAGTTCTCCAACTTCTCCACCGTCCATTGTATACGCCCATTCAGCACCGAATTTAGCGACATCAAATTTATGTGCTCCTCTTCCGATTTCTTCATCAGGAGTAAATCCTATAGCAATTCTTCCGTGTTTGATTTCCGGATGAGCAATAAGATATTCTGCAGCCGTTACAATCTCTGCACAACCCGCTTTATCATCAGCACCGAGAAGAGTAGTTCCGTCAGTAGTAATTAACGTCTGGCCGATATATTTTTTTAAACTTTCAAATCTTGCAGGAGATAATGTGAATCCTGTCGTCTGGTTCAAAAGAAGATCATTTCCATCATAATTTTCCCAAACCTGAGGTTTTACATTTTCTCCACTGAAGTCCGGTGAAGTATCATAGTGTGAAATAAATCCGATCGTAGGTCTGTCATCATTTTCAAGGTTAGAAGGAACATATCCCATAATATATCCATGCTCATCAATTGAAACATTTTCCAGGCCGATAGTTTTCAGCTCTTCAGTAATGTAATTGGCAATATCCCACTGGCGGGGAGTAGAAGGTGTAGTTTCACTTTCTGCATCGCTGGTTGAATATATTTTTACATAGCTAAGAAAACGGTTCAGTAATTTCTCTTTCCACAATGGGTTGAATTCTATTGTACTCATCAGATATCATAAATTTTAACAAAGTTAGCAAATTTGATGCTGAGAATACGTTATTTGCGATTTAATATCAGTTATCGAAATTATAAATCAGATATAAAACTTTGAAAATCAAAATAGTGTTAGCTTTGTATGTACAGTATATTAAGTAGTTTAGTTTTATTATATTTGAGAAAATCAAAAAGTAACAATGTTTCTTACCGAATGTCCTAGAGATGCCATGCAGGGATGGGGAGAATTTATCCCTACCGATAAAAAAATAGATTATATCAACTCCTTGATGGATGTTGGCTTTGATGTATTGGATTGTCTGAGTTTTGTTTCTCCGAAAGCAATTCCGCAGATGGCTGATTCTGATGAGGTGGCCGAAAATATTGACAAATCACGTTCCAAAACGAAGGTTTCAGCAATTATCGGTAATTATAGAGGTGCTGAAAAAGCATTGAAACACCAATCTGTTGATATTCTTGGTTTTCCGTTTTCTATTTCCGAAACTTTTCAGCACAGAAATACCAATAAAAGTCAGGAAGAAGCTTTTGATGAAATCATTAAAATGCTTGATCTGGTAAAAAGTGAAGGCAAGCAGCTTAACATCTATTTCTCCATGGCTTTTGGAAATCCATACGGAGAAATGTGGAAATGGGAAGATGTTGATCATTGGGCACAAAGATTCTCAGATATCGGAGTGAAAGATATTTTATTATCGGATACAACAGGGGTGGCAACACCGGAAACTATTGCCCTTTTGTTTGAAAAAATACCTTCAAAATATCCTGAAATCAACTTCGGAGGACATTTTCATAACCGTTATGAAGATTCTTATTCAAAATTAAAAGCGGCTTATGATAAAGGCTGCAGAAGATTTGACAGCGCCATCAAGGGAATCGGAGGATGTCCTATGGCTAAAGATGATCTTGTTGGAAATATGCCTACTGAGCAGGTGATTAACTTTATGAGCGTTGAAAAAGCAGAACATAAACTGAATCTTCTGAATTTTGAAAGTTCTTATAATAAAGCGAAGGATATTTTTCATTTTTAAAAAGAATAAATCATAAATTTCACAGATCTAACAATTTAAATAGATCTTAGGATGGATAAGAGTTAAATTTGTCATTCCGTAGGAATCCAGATTGTTTTTTCAATAATGGAATTAAGATTCCTACGGAATGAAAAAAATACGGCTGAACTATCTGTCTTCTTAATGCGTTCAAATATAATGGATTGTGTCCATGATCATATTTAGTATTAATTCCAAAATCGACAAAATGACTCCAATAATCTCCCCATCCGATTTGAAAAACCTTCAAACAGAAAATCTTATCATTCTTGATGCAAGAACAGGAAAAGACATAAAGCAGAATTACCTTGAAAGACACATAAAAGGAGCTCGATTCATAGATCTGGATAAAGATCTGGCTGAGATAGGGGAAGATGCTGCTTTTGGCGGGAGACATCCGCTTCCTTCCGTAGAAAAATTTGCGGAAACACTTTCAAACCTTGGAATTGCAGAAAATTCTCATATCATTGTGTATGATGATAAAAATGCCTCAAATGCTGCTGCAAGAGCCTGGTGGATGTTAAGATCTTTCGGTTTTGAAAGAGTTCAGGTTCTTGATGGCGGAATGCAGGCTACAGAAAAAAATGGACTTGAATTTTCTTCTGGAGAGGAAACATTTGAGAAAGCTTCTCTAATCAAAAAAGAACATTGGTTTCTTCCTGTTTCGAGTTTGGAAGTTGTTGAAAATGAGTTGAAAAACAATTCTTCTACGGTTATTGATGTAAGAGATGCCTATCGTTATAAAGGGGAATCTGAACCCATTGACCTGGTTGCGGGGCATATTCCCGGAGCGATTAATATTCCTTTTTCTGAAAACCTTGATGAAAACGGAAACTTTCTGAACCCGGAAGTGTTAAAAGAAAAATATAAGCAGTTATTAGAGAATAAACCTGAGCATCTGATCATTCATTGTGGCTCAGGAGTTACCGCCTGTCATACTATTTTGGCGCTGGACTATGCAGGCTTCCCAGTGCCGGATCTGTATGTAGGTTCATGGAGTGAGTGGAGCAGAAGAGATGGAAGGGAAATAGCAAAAGAAATGTAAGCAATATGAATACAGAAAAAAGGATGTCTAATCAGACATCCTTTTCTTTTATGGTACAATATTTTCAGCTGTACTTATTTTTTAGTTAAGTGAAACAGAGAAATAATGATGAAGCCTACTCCAGTAATAAAAGGAGGTTGTGCCTGCATCCGGGCTCCTAAATAAAGCATATATATTCCAAGAAAGGCAAGGACTACTGCTCCGATTTTTTTTGCCATTATTTTCTGAATGATTTTATAGCATTCCTAATTCAAACTTCGCTTCCTCGCTCATCATATCCTTATTCCAGCTTGGTTCGAAAGTCAACTCTAAATCTACACTTTTTACGTTCTCTACTTCAGCCACTTTATCTTTTACCTCCTGAGGAAGTGTTTCTGCAACAGGGCAGTTGGGAGTAGTAAGGGTCATTATAATTTTTACGTCAGCATCATCGGAGATCTGAACATCGTAAATCAGTCCTAATTCGTAAATATCTACCGGAATTTCGGGGTCATATACGGTTTTCAGTACACCAATGATTTCCTCACCAATGTCAGCAATTTGATCGTCTGTAAATTTCATTTTTTAATCTAGATTGATATTCCTTTTCAACAAATCTTCCTGACGCATGCGCCGGAAAATATTCGCCAAAGTTAAGACATCTTTTTCACAATAGTCTACAATTCTCTGCAAGTCTTTTTCTATGTAGTAAATTGATGAAACCATTGAGCCGTCAATATCATCTTTTGGAGTAGGAATTCCAAAGACATGCGCCAGTAATTCAAGGGATACAAAACTTTTATAATCTCCAAACTTCCATAGTTCCATCGTATCGATGTGAGGGACCTCCCAGGGTTTCTTTCCAAACATCTGAAACGGAGCAGGAGGCAGTATCCCGTTGATAAGGTATCGTCTGGCAATCCATGGGAAATCAAATTCTTTTCCATTATGAGCACAGAGAATCACGTTGTAAAGTCTTGGGCTGTTGAAGATTTCGCCAAATTCCTGAAGCATTTTCTTTTCATCGTGTCCGGAAAAACTTTTTATTTTTAGAGTTTCATTCTTTTCAAGCATTCCGATGGAGATACAGATGATTTTTCCAAATTCGGCCATAATACCGGCTCTGTCATAAAACTCTTCTGCAGAGATTTCTTCTTTTCTCTGAAACCGGGTTTTCTTGTCCCATAGATATTGCTCAGTTTCGGATAAGTCGTCCCAGGACCCCGCCTGTGGAACGGTCTCAATATCAAGGAATAAAACTCTTTCTAAAGGTATACTCTGTATCATATGTGTTGTGTTTTTTATTATCCTACCTGCATCCCATTTTTTGTAGGTAATGAAGGGGTTACAAGAGTGACATCACTTTTGTCTTCACCATATAATCCCAACACAAGACATTCACTGAAGAAATTGGCAATCTGTTTTTTAGGGAAATTAACTACCGCTAAGATCTGCTTTCCAACAAGTTCCTCTTTTTTGTAAAGAGAGGTAATTTGTGCAGATGATTTTCTGATTCCTAAGTCTCCAAAGTCTATTTCCAGCTGGTAAGACGGTTTTCTTGCCTTTTCAAAATCATTCACAGAGATTATCGTTCCGCATCTGATGTCTATTTTTTCAAAATCTGCCCAGGTGATATCTGGTTTTACTGTCATGGTAATTCGTTGATTAAATGTTCTACTTCTGTTTTCTGTTCTGCATATTTTTGCTGTAAGACTGATCCTTCACCCATTCTTTTGTAATACTCCAGAGCTTTTCCCCCGAAGAATTTTTTATGAAAATCTGAAACTTCAGGAATTTGTGGAAAAACTTTGTGAAAAAGCATTTCATAATAGGCCTGAAATTCTCTCTCATTTTTGTCTTCAATTACCTGTCCGGGAGCTTTCTGCCTTACATGGAGCATTTCGTGCGCCACCATATTAAGGACAAGGTTCAGGTCAAAATCAAATAAATTTCTTGGGATCATTACGGTTTGCGGCCCGCCCAGACCTCCTTCTGCTGTAAGAAGCATTGAAGTGGGAGAAAGTTCTTCCCTGAATCCAAATCCTGCAAAGTTCTCATGTTCAAGATCAAAGGAATGGATCAGATATTTTGCTGCATCCAGAATCTGATCATGTTCTTTATAAGCCTCAAGGTGTAAGTTGATCTGCTCGAAATTCATCTGAGATATGTTTTGTAACAAATGTATTAAAATATTGAGAATACTCCGAAGAATTACTTGAAAATGCTTTAAAAGTAAAATTGTTAAAGCATAAAATAAAACCAGCCCACCTTTCAAAGATGGGCTGGTTATTGAAACTAAAAAAAATTAAGGATGTTCATTTCTTGCTCTGATGACCAGATTTACTAAATCTGAGCCGCCACTTGCAAAATTATCGCTTGGGTTGTGGGCACTTTGAGTAGCCACAGCATACGGAGAGCCATCCCAATATCCCCAGAAAGGGCCTCCGCTTTGTCCAGGCCATATATCTGCTTTATGGCTCATGCTTTCGTTGTCATCAGCACTCCAGAAATCTCCATCCAGTGCGATACCTGTTTGGTATGTTGGTCTTTGAGTTCCTGTAAGGTCTCCCGGATATCCAGCGTGAGTCCAGTAAGCGCCTCCATCCCATGAGTCAGAGTAGGATTTTGAACCTAGCCATCCTGTGCTGTTTCCGATAGGTCTGTCTAATACAATGACAACATAATCGTATTGTATTTCTGTTGAATCAATAGATGGACCTGCTACTTTATACTTGTAATAGGTTAATGTACCCCAAGCGGTTCCGTAAGGAGCACTGCCGTTATAATACATTGGAGTGAACTTCAGCCATCCCGTTGTGTTATTGGGCTGCCAGTCAACAATATGAGAACAGGTAAGAAGGTGTCTTGGTCCTATCATTACACCACTTCCTGATCCTAAAGAACTTTCTACCCTGCCGACACATCTCCATGGATAGGCTGTAGAATTATATACTTTTCTTTGATCTGCTCCGAAAATTGTTCTTGCATTTTCCGGAGTCAGGAAAGAATCTCTGTCAATGAATTTTGGTTTACGGTCTCTTTTCGGTTCAAGCTTTGGATTGTATTCAAAATCAGCATGGGTAGGGTAGAAATGATCAGTTTCCAGAGATCGGATCTCAGCTGTTTTTTCATCCATAGGCATTCCTATTGTTTTCATTCCTTTCGGAAAAGTTCTTCCGTTAAGGGTTTCCATAGCTGGAAGCTGGCTGGATAATTTTTCAATTGCTGACGGTTTTTCAGTTGATTTTGCTTTAACAGTTCTAAGTCTTAAAACTTCTTCTGCTGTCATTGGGTTGTTGTTTTCAATTTTAGACATGATTATTATTTTTAATCTAGTGTATTCCTACTCTTTTAATGGCTTTTCGGATTCCGCCGGTAAAGGTTATTGGTTAAGTAAATATTTTTTGTGAAAATTCTGCAGTGATGCTTTCTGTTTGGTTGATCTGGGCTGCTCCCATAGCCGCCAATGCAATAGCAACCTGCTTATCAAGCGTTTTTCTGACAATACTCCCATTGGTAGCGCGCAAAATTTTGCAGAAATGATAGGTGAAATATCCTCGTATCTGTCCGCTGATACTGCCTTCCATAGATACCTGATTGTCTTTTGCAGCTGCCCATAACGTATGATTCATTCCGGCAACAGGGATAAGTGCTTTAGTAAGAACAGTTGATTTTTTTGAATTCTTAGACGATTCCATTTCACTGGCATAGGTCAGATAAAATTCATCTTCAAGCATGGGCGGAATATAGCGGGCGGTTTCGTTGAGAAAATCCGCTTCCAGTCCCAGATCCATTTTTCGGGTTCCTGTTCCGGAATAGCAGCAGTCGAAAATGACTTCCATATTGACTCCGGCTTTCAGCTTACTGAGAACTGTTTTAAAATCATCATCACGAATGACTCCGTTATTGGCATAATCGTGTGGGCAAATGGCTTCATCCAAACCGTCCAGTTCCAGATCTGATCCTATATTAGCCACTCTGGTCCCGTGTCCCGAATAATAAAAAACAAGAGAATCTCCTTTTACACTTGTGCTGATCATGGATTTCAGATAGTTTAATATATTCGCTCGTGTTGCATTTTGATTGGTCAGAATTTTAATCTTTGCCGGACTAAAACCACAGATCACCAATGTATTTGCCATATCTCTTGCGTCATTTACACAACCATTAAGATCCGGTCCTCCGTAACCGATAGGTGCATAATCATTAATACCTACGATAAGTGCTTTTTTCATTGTATTAGTTTTAAAAATATTCCCTACTCTGTTTCGGCTTTTCAGGTTCTGCCTTTCTGTGTTTTTTCTATGACAAAATTCCATTATTCTGAAGGACAAAAACAGAGGAGAAAACCGTATTTTGAAAAAGGAAAAACACCTTTTTAATTGTATATGAGTGTGTTATGAATTGAAAATCCGGCAGCTTGAAAAGCTGCCGGATACGTAAAAAGAATGTAAAGATGTTTATTATATTGGGTAAGAAATAAGTTTAAAATGAGACTATTCAATCAACATAGATCATGTTTCAAGGCAAAAAGGACTAGGCCTGCTCTGTTTTTGATATCCAGTTTTACAAAAACGGAATCTCTGTAACCATCTATTGTTTTCGGACTCAGGCACATCTTGTCAGCAATTTCTTTGTAGGTAAGCTCACTGCACGCCCATTTTATAAATTCTCTCTCTCTGTCTTTAAGCTCGGAAAGCAGGGATGCATTTTTCATTTCCTCTGTTTTTACTTTCAATAATTTCTGAGCTACAAAATCAGTATAAAAACTACCTTTCTCGAATACAGTGTCTATGGCCTGAAAGAGAATAGCAGGCTGCATGTCTTTCAGTAAATATCCTTTAGCACCTGCCTTCAGCATTCTGATAAGAACTTTTTCATCATCATCCATGGTCAGGGCAATGACTTTGATGTCAGGATAATGCTCCGTAAGCCATTCTGTAGTTTCTATACCGTTTTTATAAGGCATATTAACATCCATCAGTACTACGGCGGGTAATTCAGAAGCTTTTTCCACATCTGCAATAAATTCTTCTCCGTTGGGATGATTCATAATTACCCGATATTGAGTGTTTTCTGTGATCATATTTTCCAAAGCTTTGGAAATTAAGGTATGATCATCAACGATCGCTATGGGGATAGTTTTCATAATAAATTTTTGTGATAGGTTATCAAAGTTTGTGTTCCTTTATTCAATTCTGAGTGTATAGACAGTTCGGCATGAATCAGTTTTGCTCTCAGTTCCATGTTTTTTAATCCTGAGCCATCCTGAATAATGTTTGTATCAAAGCCTCTTCCGTTGTCGGAGATACTGATGTGTAATTTTTCACAGTCATCTTCTATCTGTACGGAAACATTTTTGGCCTTGGAATGTTTTAGAATATTGTTAATACTTTCCTGGACAATCCTGAAAAGGATCAGACCATGTTTAGGGGAAATATCAATATCCTGCTTTTGAGTGATAAATTCTATTTTTAATAATTTCAATTTTTTGATCCGCTGAACTTCTCTTTCAATGGATTCTGCCAGTCCGAAATGAATGATCTGTTCGGTAATTAATGTTTTAGACAGGTTTCTTATATCCTGTATACATTCGCCCAATAGTTCATTGAGCTCAATCAGATCTTCTTTTTCGTTGTTTTTTAATTTGGTAATCAGTTGGTTTTGCCGCAGCCGGACCACAGAAAGTTTTTGTCCCAGATCATCGTGTAATTCCTGTCCGATATAATTCAAGGTCTGTTCCTTCATTTCTACCTGTGAAGTGGCCAGCTCTTTTTCAAACCGCAAATCTTTTTCTTTTTGCTCTATCAGCAAGGTTGTCTTTTTCTTAATGAAAACAGCATAAATGAAGATCATTGTCAAAACAACGATGAATAAAGTAATCGTAAAGATGATGACCAAATTATTCTCTTCCATATCTGAAAAGGATTTATCTTATTTTTTCTTGTTTGTTCCAAATTAAGCCCAATATGAGTATACCGTTACTGATCAGATTCAGCATAAATAAAATGAAGAAATAAATAGTCTCCGAAACAGTAGTTCTGAAAAAGAGTATCGGAATACTTCCAATAAAAAAGATCAGTAAAGCCACTGATATCCAGAATGGTAAATAGCTCTTTATTTCCAGTATCTTATCAGAATTAAAGGTTTGGTACAGGAACAAAATAATTGAAAATAACAACAGAAGAATATCTACATACAGCATATTAAAAGAAAAATGATGAAGCAGATCGTCTTCCGTAGAAAACATTACAGCAATATTGAGGACGAAAAGAGCCAGGATGATAGTCTGTATCTTTTTGAGCAGCGGAACATATAATAACTGGTGATAATAAAATAAATACAAAAAGAATACGATCATTAAAAACCCAATTACATAAAATATGTCCGTAGGCAGGTTTGTCAGGTCGTAGTAGAAATAACAGAAAATATCAATCAGGGAAAACAACAGATATCCAATAATAAAAAATAAGTTCTCCTTTCCGGTTTTTCTATGTTTTATGACCATTAAAAGCATCACTATGATGGATAGGATTATCGATATCTGTTTCCCTGTTTCAATATTCCAGTTCATAATTTTGTGTTTTTAAGGCATGGTTCCTGACAGGGTTTTTGGAGGTGGTGCCAGATTGGTCATATTCATAGATTCTATAGAAGGGACGTCTGTATTTTCCTCGGTGGACGCCGATCTGGCCATCGCATTGTCACCTTTTCTTTTTTGGGATGTAGGAACTAAAAATATGGTTTGATAGCCTGCATATTCAGGTTTTGCCATTTTGTTTTTAGGATGATTCACAGGATATTTTCCCATATAGATCCTGATTCCCGGATTTTTTAATTTTTGTTTTTTGGCATTTTCTTTTACGTATTTAATATAGCCTTCCATATCTTCCAGTGAAAACCAGTACCATCGGGAATCAGGTTCACCGTTTCTGTATTTCATGAGAATTTCATGATTGGTTCTCGTGTATTCATCAAAAAGGACCCGGCCTTCACGATAGCTTATCAGTTTCTTTTTATAACTGTTACTAACGGGTTCTTTAGGAGGTTCAGAGCAGCGGGTGCAGCTTAAAAAACAGAGCGTTAGAATAAATGCTGCACAAAGCAAACTTAAAGTCTTAGTAAAAAAGGAAGTTTTCATTTTTATGGTTTTTAATTTTATGGAACAAAATTAGCTAACGGCACAACTATAAAAAAGAGGGAAAACACTGTTTTTATCCTTTACTAAATTTACGGCTTTTTAATATTCAGTTGAATATGAATTATTGATTTGTTTTTATTTAAAAAAAAATATTAATTATGATTATTAAAATAACAATATCTGTTTGGTTCCGAAACTAAGTATAAAAAACAGGACCGGGAAGAGATTTCCGGTCCTGTCAAACAAGATTAAGTGTAAAATTTAGCCTTTAAAGGCAAAAAGGATAATTCAAAATGTGTTCAGATTTTTATTGATCTTAATCTATGTTTAGGGGAATTGATAGTAATGGTACTTTATTTTTATAAGCCATTATAGCTGTTTTACTTCGGTGAAAAAGAGATTCTATAAGGTTGTATTTGTAGGGAACCATAGTCAGAAGATCCGGGTTTGTGAGTCTGATTTCCTCCTCAATAGCTTTGATAACTTCTATGGATTGAGTCATTTTAAAACTATATTTAATATCATCCAGATCATATCCGGAATTCAGGTCAATATCATGAATAACCTCGGCAAAATCTTCCAGCCTTTCACTTACATTGAATACCTCAATCTCAGCATTAAACTTATTAATGAAATAATAAATATCATTCATTGCTGTCCAGGTCATGCTTTTGTGGGTATCATAAGCAAAAAGAATTTTCCTGATTCCCGTATACTCTATATGGGCAGGGACAATTAATATCGGCTTTTTTATTCTATGGATAGCTCTTGTTACACTGTTACCCAAAAGCTTTTGTTCAAGCGTTTTTTCTGCCATTCCCATCACAATAAAATCACATTCGTGGATCTGTATGCACTTTTCAAGCTCTTCAATAAAATTGCCGGAAGCCAGATGATATCCGGTTTCTATAGCATAAAGCGTCGTAAGTCCGGCGGCCTTGTCGTCCAGTTTTTTCTGATTTTTAAGCGTTTGAGCATAGAAAAAATCTGCTGAAGCCTGGGCATTCAAAGCATGAATAGATACGGTTTGAAGATTAAAAAGTATAATCCTGTATTTATTTTCTTTAGCCATAGATGCTGCATAATGAGTAGCATTTTCAGCTTCGTGGGAAAAATCTGTGCAGACAATTATTGTTTTCATTGTTCCGGATTTAATACTGCAAAACTATGGTATACAGGATTTCACCTATGGTAAAAATAAGGTGACATTGCATAAAATGATGATGAACTGTCTTTTTCAGGTGATGAAGCATCACATCCATTTGAACGCTGCTATTTTACGTTTCAGGTACGGTTTTGGCGGTCTCGGCTAAAATAGGAGGGATTCGTCTAAAATCTATTTCTATATTTACATTCATAAAATCCCGGATATGAATAGGATTTCTACCATCAGAAAAAATATAGTAAGAAATAAGAAGATTCTTTCTACCATGAAGAGAAGGCTCGTGATCTGGGCAGTAGCAGTAGTTACTTTCTGTGTTTTTTCCTATCTTATTGATCCTTTTGACCCTGTTTGGAAAGAATATTTGAACGCTCCGCTGAGGATGATTCTGGAAGATGCCTCATGGATTGTCTTTTTTTCTATCATCATCTCAGAGGTAAGTATATTTATAGACAGAACACTCAATAAGCTGCTTCCCTGGAGTAACAGAACCGTGAAGCGATTGCTCATCCAGTGTTTGATTCAGATCGTGGGAAGTGTCATGATTGTGATCATTATTAATGCCATTGTAGACTGTACCTCAGTGACATTACCCGAAATGGATTCCCGCAAAGAATACACGCTGTTGGGACAATGGATCGCAACTAATATTGTAATATCGTTGATTATCAGTGCCTTTAATACCGTGGATTATTTACTTGAAAACTGGAAAAAAACTGCCGTAGAAGCAGCCCAGCATAAACTTAGGGCATCAAAACACAAGCAGGCTGCTATGGCGGCAGAGCTTCAGGCTCTTAAGCTTCAGATAGACCCTCATTTTATTTTCAACAACTTAAGTGTACTGTCAGAACTCATCCTTGAAGATCAGCAGCTGGGGTATGAATACTCAGAGAAGTTTGCAAGAGTATACAGATATCTGTTGGTCAATTCCAAAAAAGATATTATTGCAGTAGAAGAGGAGCTCAAATTTTTAGAATCCTACATCTTTCTGATTGAAAAAAGAATTGGTGAAGGTGTTATATTCAAAATAGATATTCAGGAAGAATACAGGTCCAGATTTACCCTTCCACTGTCTTTACAATTGTTGGTTGAAAATGCCATTAAGCATAATCAAACTTCTAAATTAAATCCTCTGGAAATTCACGTTTATACAAACCCTGAAGGAGAATTGGTGGTTTCCAATACATTTCTGCCTTTGATCAATAAGCCGGATTCCTCAGGAGTAGGACTCACCAATATTATTGCACGGTACGAAATCCTGGGATATCCTAAGCCTGTAATTGAAAAAACGGAAGATAAATTTATTGTAAAACTCCCATTGATATGAAGATTAATAAAGTTTTAATCGTTGAAGACGAAAGACCCAATGCTGAAAGATTAAAAAGACTGTTGTTGAAGTTAAGACCCCATATCGAAATCCTGTCTGTAGAAGACTCGATAACCTCAACAGTACACTGGCTGGAAAATAATGTCGTTCCGGATGTCATCATGATGGATGTACGCCTTGCAGATGGGCTCAGCTTTGAAATATTCAACAAGCATGAAATTAAAAGTGCAGTTATATTCACTACAGCATACGATGAATATGCAGTACAGGCATTTAAATACAACAGTGTAGATTATCTGCTGAAACCCATTGAAGAAGAAGAGCTGGATGCCGCTTTAAAACGTTATGAAACCTTTATGGAAGCCGTTCCGGTAGTAGGAACAGCTATTGAAGGATTATTGAATTATATTCAGCCGAAAGATTACAGAAAGCGCTTTCTCATAGCCCACAGAGATGGATATAAAACCGTTTTGGCAGAAGATATCCTATACATTTATACTGAATTGGGAATCAGCAAAGCGATGTTGAATACAGGGGTGGTAGAGAATGTTCCGCAAACGCTGGAAGAACTTGAGAAACAGTTAGATCCCAAATTCTTTTTCCGGGCCAACAGACAATTTATTATTCACATCAATTCAGTAAAGCAAATCTTTAATCATTTTAATGGAAAGCTAAAACTGGAACTGAGAAAACAGCCCGATATGGAAGTGGTTGTAAGCCGTGAAAAAGCCTCTATTTTCAAATCCTGGATGGATTATTAATCTCATAAAAACAAAAAAAGACTACTTTATCTAAAAGCAGTCTTTTTTTTGTTTCAGTCTTATTTTACCCAGAAAAGCTTTTTTTTATCAGATTTATAAGAGAAAACAGCTGTTTTCCCTTCATTTTTACTATCATACGTTTCACCTGCGATTAATGACACTTCACCCAATTTCTAAGTGAATATCCTTATTATATGAAGTTATTTTGCTCCTGTAAAATTTAAAAACTCATGTTATGAATTACAGAAAAGGATATCTGGTACTCTCACTTACAGCTGCAGCAATACTGTCCTCGTGCGGTTCCGGGAATGGCCAGGAAAATGCCCAGCAGATGCAGCAGGCATTGCCTACAGATTTTATCCAGGTGAAGTCCGGAGATGCCGATGTGTCTACAGGATACCCGGGAAGCATAGAAGGGCAGGACAATGTAGATATTAAAGCACAGGTAACAGGTTATCTGGAAGCAGTATATATCAAAGAAGGACAATATGTAAGTAAAGGACAGACCCTTTTCAGAATAAATCCATCCGTATACAACGAACAGGTAAATACCAATGAAGCCGCTTTAAAATCTGCTCTGGCGGCACAGGAGACAGCAAGACTTGAAGTTGAAAAACTAAAACCTCTTGTCGAAGGAAAAGTAGTTTCTGATATGCAGTTGAAAACAGCTCAGGCAAGCTATAAAGCCGCTTCAGCACAAGTAGCACAGGCACAGTCATCATTAGGATCATCAAAAATCAATGCCAATTTTACCTATATCAAAGCTCCCGTGAGCGGATATATAGGAAGAATTCCAAATAGAGTAGGAAACCTTATCAGTCCGTCAGATGCTTCTCCTTTGACAACGCTTTCAAGCATAAATAGTGTGAATGTATACTTCTCAATGAATGAAGCTGATTTTATCGCGCATAGTAAAGCTTCGGTATCAGGAAATAATGCAGAAGATGTAGAACTGATCCTTGCAGATGGTTCCACCTATTCTCTTAAAGGAAAATTGGAAAATGCCAGCGGAAACTTCGATAGAAATACAGGAAGTATTCAGATGAAAGCTGTTTTTCAAAATCCCGATAAATTATTGAGAGCCGGAGGAACAGCAAGAGTAATGATTCACAATGCACTGAATGGGGTGATCAAACTTCCGAAAACATCTGTGAAAGATATTCAGGACAGGTTCTTTGTCTATAAACTGAATGGTAAGGATAAAGTGAAAATGACCCAGATTACCGTTTCTGGAAGCACATCTCAGGATTACTTTATCAACGAAGGCGTGAATGCAGGAGACAAGATTGCCATCAACAGAATTGATGCTCTTACAGACGGCGCACAGGTTGTTGCGACAACAGTTCCTTTGAAATAGTTGTATAACCATTCTTAGAAAATTCAAAAAATGTTAAAAAAGATAATAGACCGTCCGGTACTGGCGACGGTAATATCCCTTATCATTGTTATTTTAGGGATCATAGGATTAAACCAGCTGGCAGTGACCAGATTCCCGGATATTTCCCCACCTACCATTACTGTTTCAGGATCGTATCCGGGAGGAAACAGTGAAACAGTGATCCGTTCCGTGGTAACTCCACTGGAAGAACAGATTAATGGAGTGGAAGATATGGAGTATATGAAATCCAGTGCAAGTAATGACGGCACATTTTCGATCTCCATCATATTCAAACAAGGTGTGAATGCAGATCAGGCTGCTGTAAATGTCCAAAACAGGGTACAGCAGGCCACTCCGATACTTCCTCAGGAGGTGGTGAGAATGGGACTGACTACATCCAAGCAGCAGAACAGTATGGTATTGATTTTCAATATTTATACTGAAGATAATAAACAATATGATGAAACCTTCCTTCAGAACTACGCGAATATTAATCTTATTCCGCAGGTCAAAAGGGTAAAAGGAGTAGGGCAGGCCATGGTATTTGGGTTGAAAGATTATTCCATGAGAATATGGCTTAACCCTCAGAAAATGTCATCTTACGGTCTTGAGCCGGCAGATGTTTCCAGAGCGATTGCTGACCACAGTTTGGAGTCAGCTCCGGGTAAGTTGGGAGAAGAATCTGATGCGGCTTTAGAATATGTCATCCGATATAAAGGGAAAAAGAACAAGCCGGAGCAATATGAGAATATCATTGTTAAAAATACCGGAAGTCAGGTAATCAGGCTTAAAGATGTAGCCCGTGTAGAGTTCGGAGCGATTTCAAATACGGGAGATAACCTTTCCAATGGGAAAAATGCGGTTACTGTAGCGATTATGCAGACCACAGGATCCAATGCCAATCAGATTGAAATAGGAGTAAACAAAGCCCTTGATCAGTTGTCAAAATCATTCCCTCCAGGTATTAAATATACAAAGGTAATGAGTACCAAAGAGAGATTGGATGAGGCTACAGGACAGGTGAAGTCTACCTTGATAGAAGCATTTATACTGGTATTTATTGTAGTATTTATCTTTTTACAGGATTTCAGATCTACTATTATTCCGGCAGTGGCAGTTCCGGTAGCGATTATCGGTACCTTCTTCTTCCTTCTGGTCTTAGGATTTACCATCAACGTACTGACGCTTTTTGCCCTTGTACTGGCCATCGGTATTGTCGTCGATGATGCGATTGTAGTAGTGGAAGCCGTCCACAGTAATATGGAAGGAACTAACCTTTCAGGAAGAGAGGCTACTCACAAAGCGATGAGTGAGATTACAGGAGCTGTTATTTCTATTACGCTGGTAATGTCTGCAGTATTTATTCCTATCGGATTTATGTCCGGTTCAGCAGGATTATTCTATAAGCAGTTTGCCTATACATTGGCTATAGCGATCATTATTTCTGCGGTTAATGCATTGACTTTAACTCCGGCTTTATGTGCTGTATTTTTGAAGAATAACCATTCGGGAGAAGGTAAAAAACCAAAAGGATTCGGGCAAAGATTTGCGGTGGCATTCAATGCCGGATTTAATAATATGACCAACCGTTATGCAAAAGGAGTTCGATTCTTAATTGGACGTAAATGGATTGCAGGAGGGTTAATAGTAGCGGTTATCGGTGTCGCAGGATGGCTCATGTCAAGCACGCCAAAAAGTTTTGTACCCATGGAAGATGACGGATTCTTTATGTACACCTTAAGCATGCCTCCGGGAACGGCATTGACAAAAACTACGGAAGTTTCCAACAAAATCAATGAAATCTTAAAAGGAGTAGATGCCGTTCAGGAAAATACTTCCATTACAGGATACAACCTGCTTAGTAACAGTGCGGGGCCAGCTTACGCCATGGGATTTGTTAAACTGAAACCCAAAAAAGAAAGAGGTGAAGTTCAGGATATCCAGGAGGTTGTAGATATGGCTAATGCAAAATTGGGAGTGATCAAAGAAGGAAGTGTGATGACCTTCAGAATGCCTCCGGTAGAAGGATACGGAATGAC
Source organism: Chryseobacterium sp. D764 (assembly GCF_019317325.1). Taxonomy (NCBI): domain Bacteria; kingdom Pseudomonadati; phylum Bacteroidota; class Flavobacteriia; order Flavobacteriales; family Weeksellaceae; genus Chryseobacterium; species Chryseobacterium sp. D764. The sequence continues at coordinate 3,356,299 of NZ_CP079219.1, forward strand.
GAATGATGCAGAGATCGTACTTCAGGACCGTATGGGAAGAGATCCTCAGGTTCTTAAGGCCAAAGCGGATGAATTAATTGGTCAGCTGATGAAGGTCCCGGAAGTAGCATTTGCCTACACGATGTTCAGGGCAGATTATCCTCAGATGGAGCTTGAAGTGAATGAAGATAAAGCAAAACAGCTGGGAGTAAGCATTTCAAACCTGTTAGGAACCGTTCAGACGTATTTCTCAGGAGATCAGTCTCAGAACTTCTCAAGATTCGGGAAATTTTACAGAGTGAATATTAAGGCAGATGGTGTTTTCAGAATGGATGAGCAGGCCTTCAATGATATTTTCGTGAAAAATGAAAAAGGAGATATGGTGCCGGTGAATACACTGATCACTTTGAAAAAAGTCTATGGTCCGGAATCTGTTCAGCGTTATAACCTTTACAACTCATTAAATATCAACGTATCTCCAAAACCGGGAGTAAGTAACGGAGAATTGATGGGGAAACTGGAGCAGACCTTAAGCAAATTGCCTTCTGACTACAGCTACGAATGGACGGGATTGAGCCTGGAAGAGAAATCTGCAGGAAATCAGACGATTGCCATCTTCGGATTATGCTTGCTTTTCGTATACCTGCTATTGGCAGCTCAGTATGAAAGTTATATCCTTCCTCTGGCAGTAATGCTTTCTATCCCAACGGGAATTGTAGGAGCGTTCCTGGGAATAAAAGCGATCGGACTGGATAACAATATTTATGTGCAGGTAGGATTGATTATGCTTATTGGATTATTAGCCAAAAATGCCATTCTTATTGTTGAATTTGCTATCCAAAGGAGAAAATCAGGGCTTTCGATCCTGGATTCTGCACTGGAAGGAGCGAAGGCGAGATTACGTCCGATTATCATGACTTCATTAGCCTTTATTGTGGGAATGGTTCCACTGATGATTTCTTCAGGAGGAATGGCTTCAGGAAATAAATCAATCAGTACAAGTGCAGCAATGGGAATGCTGAGTGGAGTGGTTTTGGGAGTTTTTGTAATTCCTGTACTCTACATGTTTTTCCAGTATCTGGATGAGAAATTCTCTGCCAAAAAGAAGTACAATACGATAGAAAATCAATTGACAAATGAGAATATTTAATATAAAAAACTTCCTTATTTCAGGCGCAATGGCATCACTGCTGATGTCTTGTGCCGTAGGGAAAAAATATACAAGAACAGACCTTCAGGTTCCGGAAACGTACAAAGAATCTGTACAGGTAACAGGAGATACGGTGGTTCTTCCATGGAAGACTTTCTTCAAAGATCCTAAATTGATAGGCTTAATAGATAAAGCACTTTCAAGAAATAACGAAGTAAACGTAGCCCTGAAAAATATCGAACAGCTGGATCTGATCTATAAACAAGCCAAGCTGGGACTGATGCCGACATTGGATTTAACCGCTGGGGCGAATAGAAGCTGGGCATCCAAAAATACTCTTAACGGCTCTCTTAATGAACAGTTTGTTGGAACAAAGTATATGGATGATTTTAGTGCCGCCCTAAGGCTTTCCTGGGAAATAGATATCTGGGGAAAAGCTAAAATGCAGAAAGAATCTGCCGCGGCAGAATATTTTGGACAGAAAGAAAACCTGAATGCGATAAAAAGCAGGATCGTAGTTCAGGTTGCGCAGGCTTACTATAATCTCATAAGTCTGGATGAACAGCTGAAAATAGCCGGGCAGAACATTGAACTCAGTGACAATACTCTTACAATGATGAATCTGCAGTTTAAAGCTGGACAGATTAATTCATTGGCAGTTCAGCAGTCAGAAGCCCAAAAGAAAACAGCTGAGCTACTGATCCCTTTAGCAAAACAGAATATTTCTATTCAGGAAAATGCACTGAGCATTCTTTGTGGGGAATATCCCACCAGAATAGAAAGAGAAGGAAATCTTAAAACAATGATTCCGGAAAATAGATTGTCTGAAGGATTGCCCGCCCAGCTGCTGAGCCGCAGACCGGATCTGAAAATGGCAGAATTTAACGTAATTAGCCTGAATTCCAAAACCGGACTGGCAAAAGCAGCCATGTACCCAAGTATCAGCCTGAGCCCGCAGATAGGAGTGAACTCAAATAAGTTCAGCTCATGGTTTGACATTCCCGGATCTATTACCAAAACAATTGCAGCAAATCTGGCAGCCCCGATTTTTCAGAAAAAACAATTGAAAACAGCTTACGAAACTGCATTGATTGAACAGGAAAAAGCAGCCATCAACTTTAAACAATCTGTAATGACTGCTGTGGGAGAAGTTTCCGATGCCATGGCCAAGTCTAAAGGTTCTTCAGAAAGACTGCAGCTTTTAGAACAGAGAACAGCCATTCTGGATAAAGGAATCAATGATGCCCTGAAACTGTATAAAAGCGGGATGGCAACCTATCTTGAAGTCATTACAGCTCAGAACAATAAACTTCAGAATGACCTGGAAGCCATTAATGTAACCCTTGAAAGATTAAATGCAGAAGTAGACCTGTACAGATCGCTTGGAGGAGGAGTACAATAACATGTAAATAATAGATATTAAATTAAAAGGAAGCTGCATCTTATAGCTTCCTTTTTTTTGTTATTTCTAAAGGTAAATACAATTTAATTGAGCATAAGGTCCGGAATTTGCACAGGAGTGATGAAATTTTACACTCATTAAATCAGTGATTTATGAAAAATTTTATCTTTTTTTCAAAAATAGATGCAAGATTTTTGAAAAGTAGGATTTATATAGATGAGTACTCGAAAATAATTAATGTTTAACGAAAAAAGTAATGCAATGAAAAGATTGACAGTACCCCGATTTTTTATAACAGTTTTAATGGTTTTAGTAGGATTTACTTTATCCTCTTGTAATGATAATGATGGTCCGGACATACCTCCTGTAAAAATGGAAGACTTAAAAGGAAACTACAAAGGTAAGCTGGTTATTGTACAGGGAAATAGCAAAAGAGAAGGAATAAAAGAATTTAAAGTAAAAAAAGATACAATCTCGTTTGCTGAATTTCCAATAGAAGAAATTGTAAAAGCTGTGGTGAAAAATCCTGCAAAAGCAGAAACCGCATTGAAATCAATGGGAAAAGTGAAGTATGACCTTAAGTATGCTGCAGTAATTAATACTGCGAATAATGTGATAGAACTTACATTTGCTCCTAAGGCTATGGAACTTCAGATCCCTGTAGACGGAGTGAATAAAAAGACCGTTGTAGAATTTGTAGCGAAACAAAAAGGATATTATGTAGGATTGGACCAGACACTGAGGTATGCTGTAACAGCAGAAAAAATTACAGTAGATGGTACATTGATTACCCCTTATGAGGTGATTGATTATAATTTTCCATTCTGTATAAAAAATTAATTAATAGATATTATCATCAATGGATTGCACTTTATTGTTAAGATGCAATCTATTTTTGCTTGACAGTTTTATAACATCCCAATGGATACGGAGGCAGCAGTATATGGAAGAAAGTAAAGAACAGATTTTGGTAAAGCACCTTCTGAAGAAGGAGGAAGCTGCCTGGAAAGAGCTTTTTGGAGCTTATTCCGGAAATCTGGCTTATGTCTGCTCCCGTTATGTAGCTGAAAAAGAAGATGTTCATGATATACTTCAGAACAGTTTTATCAAAATGTTCCGTTCGATAGAATCTTTTGAATACAGAGGAAGTGGGTCTTTGAAAGCCTGGATGACCCGTATTGCTGTCAATGAATCTTTGAAACATATCAAACAGAAAGGAGATTTTAATTCTGCGGTGGAAGTGGATGATCTTCCGGATATTCCTAATGAAGAAGAACCGGACTTTGAAGAGGTTCCGCGTGATGATATTATGATGATGATAAGAGCGCTTCCTGAAGGGTATAGAACTGTTTTTAACCTGTTTGTATTTGAGAAAAAAAGCCATAAGGAGATTGCCGGACTGCTGGGAATTGCAGAAAATTCTTCTGCATCTCAGTTTCACCGTGCAAAAGGACTGCTTGTTCAGAAAATAAAAGAATTTAAAATGTCAAAAAAAGCACAATATGAATAATGAATGGCTAAATAACCTGCGAAGCAGAATGGATGACCATGAAGAGGACGTTCCGGAAGGATTGTGGGATGACATCAAAGATGAACTATTTTCCGGGGAAGAAAACAACAGTATTCCTGGGTTTATCCCAGAAATTCATGAAGGAGGAAAAAACAAGAAAGAGAAGGGAACCGGTGCAGGAAAAAAAACATTATTCTATCGTCTCGGAGGTATTGCAGCTGCCATTGCACTGCTCTTTTTACTGACGAAACTCCTGCCACAGAATGATACAGGTAAAACCCTGTCTCAGAAACCGGCAGATGTGAAAAAAGAAAAGGAAAAGAATTCTTTAAAACCTCTGGAAACTGAACATCTCTCAAACGGTGAAGTGAAATCCGGAACAGTACCTTTTTTAGCTGAAAAAATATCAAAAGCAGGTGGTCCGGAGAAAAAGTCAGGACAGAAATATTTTAATACTGAAGAAAAAAATGAAGTAGGGAATATTCAGGATATTCATGAAATCATCAAACTTCCGGCTGTAATGGAGCCTTTTCATCAGGAAAGCAAGATCGCTCAGAAAGTATCTCATACCGATGATACAGTAAAAGAACCGGCCATAGAGAAGACCCCTGATGAGGTTCTTTTCAAACAGGAAGAATTAAAAGAAGTGTATGCAGAGAATACAAAACATACCACCAAAAAATCCCGTGACAAAAAGTCGTGGATGCTGAGTATGCTTACAGGAAATGTTGCTTCCAACTCTGCAGAACAGCAGTTTCCGGGATATGCTTCCATCACTGGAAAAGCAATGAATGTTGAGCAGGTCTGGAGTACTTCTGAATATCATGATGATCCTCTGACAGCAATCTTTCTGGCAAATCAAAGTCAGCCGGTCGAAGCAAGAATCAGACATAAGGTGCCTGTTACATTTGGATTGTCTCTTTACTACAATTTAGGAAAAAGATGGGGAATAGGAACAGGACTGAATTATACGAAACTTTCTTCTGAATTGCATTCAGGAACGGAGAACAATTATATTAAAGGAGATCAGACGGTTCATTATATAGGAATTCCGGTGCAGGTCAATTATAATATCATTCAGAAAGGGAGATTTACAGGATATGTTACAGGCGGAGCACTTGTTGAAAAACCTATAGCAGGAAATATCACAACAACTTATGTGGTGAATGATGAAATAAAGGAATCCTCAAAAGAGCGTGTGGAACCAAAACCTTTTCAGTTTTCGGTTAACACTGCGGTAGGATTTCAGCTGAAGGTCATAGACAAAGTCGGAATTTATGCTGAACCGGGAATAGGATATCATTTCAAGGAAGAAAATGCTCCTAATACCATTTATAAAGAGAAACCATTTCATTTTAACATGAAATTCGGGATCAGAGTGCTGCTGGATTAATGTTGGGGATTTTAAAACAAAACCAAACTTAATTATTATATATGAAAACAAAACTAATTTTTTTAGTGTTTTTACTATTCAGCATTCTGGATATAAAAGCACAGTGTACCCCTACCATTACCAGTCCGAGACTTGGACAGAAATACCCGGGAACAATTTTGTTCTGTGATGTGGAAGATGAAATAATTTCTACTACACAGACCTATGGAAGCTATCAGTGGTACAAACAGGAATGGACCTGGCAGACACCCAACAACAACCCTTGGGTGGCCATTCAGGGAGCTACATCGCAGCAGTTAACCGTTAGCGGTAATGACCAGCTGAATTATTTTAAAGTAGTCGTTACAGATGGGGATTGTACAGCAGAAAGCCCGGCAGTATTTGCTGATGGATTTGTATATGGTCTTCCGGCTATGATGACAACTTATACTCCCGGAACCTATCAGGAAAATATGGGAATCGTGAATGTATGTAATGGAGCATCTGTACAATTTGATAATATATTTCCTGTTGTATATGGCAAACATACCTGGTTCAGATGTGTACCAAGCAGTAATCCTGCGTTGCCGGGAGATCCCTGCATCATTCCTGGAGTGATAGGAGATACATATGTTGCGACAAGTTCCGGAAAATATGGCTTTTATGCCTGTACAGAATATTGCCCGGATCAATGCCAGATGCTGGATCCGTTTGCCTTTGTGGAAGTGAATTTCGGAAATTGGGATTTCTGCACCAATCTGGGAACAGGAGAGGTGAAGACTAAAGATAATAATCTGAAAATCTATCCCAATCCTACAGCGCAGCATCTTTATATCGGAAAAGAATCGGATAAAATCTATAAGGAAGTTACCATTATAGACATGTCCGGAAAACTTGTTCTAAAGAAAAATGACCACAGGTATAATCAGGCGATTGATGTAAGTCAGCTCGTGCCAGGAAACTATATCATTGTTTCTAAAAGCGCAGATGGAAAAGAATATAAAAATAGATTTATAAAGAAATAAGATTACATAGTCTGAATGTGTTAAAATTTTGATTGTGGGAAGGAAGATTGGATGTCAGAGGAGGGATGTTTCTTGTACTGAAGAAGAACTAGAGTAATTTATTTTAATACTTTACGCTCAATAGATAAAATTTCATCCTTGTTAATCTAATGACGTCATAATTACCCCCAAAAAGGAATTCTCTCTTTCCGGCATCCGGCTTCCTGACTCACATTTGGCATTTTATCCGGAATTCAGATGAAATAATCTCTTTCGTTAGTTTTTAATAATGGTTGGATCGGTACAATTTTTTGTGCCGATTTTTTTATTTTGAGTTTTTCTTAATATCTTTTTAAATATCCCTTTCTGACTAGAATATCATTCATGTAAACATCAGATTTTCAAAATAGTATATTCATTATTTTTACTTCAAAAACACACCATGCTGATCAAAATTTATGGAAGTGCCATTCATGGAGTGGCTGCACAGACAATAACAATTGAAGTGAATGTAGATACCGGTGGAGTAGGATACCATCTGGTGGGTCTTCCTGATAATGCGATTAAAGAAAGCAGCTATAGAATCTCTGCCGCACTGAAAAATGTAGGATATAAAATTCCCGGAAAGAAAATCACAATCAATATGGCTCCAGCCGATCTCAGAAAAGAAGGTTCTGCCTATGATCTGAGTATTGCCATTGGTATTTTAGCGGCTTCAGATCAGATTTTGGCTGAGGAAATTGAACATTATGTTATTATGGGCGAGCTTTCTCTCGACGGAAGCCTGCAGCCCATCAAAGGTGTTTTGCCCATCGCTATTCAGGCAAGAGAAGAAGGCTTTCAAGGAATTATTCTCCCCAAACAAAATGCCAGAGAAGCCTCCATTGTCAATGATCTTGACGTATATGGGGTAGAAAATATCAGAGAAGTTATTGATTTCTTTAATGAAGGAAAACCGCTTGAAAAAATGATATTGGACACCAGAAAAGAGTTTCATGAGAGAATCAACGATTTTCCTTTTGATTTCTCCGAAGTTAAAGGTCAGGAAACAGCCAAAAGAGCGATGGAAGTCGCAGCTGCAGGCGGACATAATATCATTTTGATCGGTCCGCCAGGAAGCGGAAAGACCATGCTGGCTAAAAGGATTCCCAGTATTTTACCTCCATTGACCCTGAAAGAAGCTTTAGAAACAACAAAAATTCATTCCGTAGCCGGAAAAATAGGAACTGAAGCATCATTGATGACCGTTCGTCCCTTCAGATCTCCGCATCATACTATTTCTGATGTTGCTTTGGTAGGAGGTGGAAGTTATCCGCAGCCCGGAGAGATTTCCCTGGCTCATAACGGAGTGTTATTTCTGGATGAAATGCCAGAATTTAAGAGAACCGTGCTGGAAGTGATGAGACAGCCTTTGGAAGATCGTGAAGTAACAATTTCAAGAGCACGGTTTACAGTAAACTATCCGGCAAGCTTCATGTTGGTAGCCTCTATGAATCCCAGCCCAAGCGGCTTCTTCCCCGATGATCCTAACAATACCTCATCTGCTTATGAAATGCAGCGCTATATGAATAAACTTTCAGGGCCGCTTCTGGATAGGATTGATATTCATATTGAAGTTCAGAAGGTGGAGTTTGAACAGCTTTCCGAAAAAAGAAAAGGAGAAATGAGCAAAAACATCCGGGAACGTGTCCTGAAAGCAAGAGATATTCAGAATAAAAGATATCAAAGCCTCAATATCAGCAGTAATGCTCAAATAGGGCCTAAGGAAATTGAAGCCTTTTGTGAGTTGGATGAAACTTCTTTCGGTCTCATCAAGTTGGCAATGGAGAAACTAAATCTTTCGGCAAGAGCATATGACAGAATACTGAAAGTCGCCAGAACAGTTGCTGACCTTGAGGGATCTGAGAATATCCTGTCTCATCATATTTCTGAAGCGATACAGTACAGAAGCCTGGATCGTGAATTTTGGAATGGTTAGTTTTATATTTGATTGATTTTAAAATAAATAGAAAAGATGTTTTCATAAGTTTAATTCGACTCTCTGGAATAAACATAGTAATTATGTAACGCATAGGTTAAAATATTATGTTAAGTTTGATTACCAAATTATTAAAAATATTACATTATGGAAATCAAATTTTTAAACACTGAATAAAAACTTACCTCTCGTTTCTGAAGAATATATAATCTGTTTTTCTTCTTTCCGATTTAATAAATAACGTTTGAACGCTGTTTACTGTTCTGCTCTCTGAGTGGATCGCTTAAGGCTTTATGTCATTCAGTTTTTTAAACTATTAAGCAAACACATTTAGTAAATAAGCTGTGGTTATGCCTTATGCCTGGTTGTTTCCTTATTTCATAGAGTCTAAAATCAACTTAGAATAGGGTTGAAGCCATTAATTACAAATTTTTAAACCAAATCAAATTATTATTATGTCAAACACAATTCCCTCATTAGAAACCTTATCAATAGGTACAGCTGTATTACTGTCGCCTGAAGACAGAGAAAAATTGTTAAACGGATTCAATAAAACCGGCTGGGACTATCATCATGAAGAAACATTAGAGTCTCTTTTCCGAAAACAGGCACTCCTTCATCCCGATAAAACAGCCGTTGTTTATCAGGATCAGGAGATCACGTATCGTGATTTAGATGAGAAAAGTAATCAGATTGCCAATCTGTTATTGAGCCATGGAATCAAAGAAGGTAAGTATGTTCCTGTCTGGCTGGACCGTTCTTTAGAATGGATTGTTGCTGTTCTTGGCGTGATCAAAACTGGAGCAGCATATGTTCCTATAGATCCTGCTTATCCTGCTAAAAGAGTAGAATTTATTCTTTCGGATACCGCCGCTGATATTATTATAACCAATCAAAATCTTGAAAACCTTTTATCCGAAACTGAAAGAACAAAAGTATTTGATCTGAGCAGCATGGAGAATCTTAATCATCTACCTTCTGAGTATCCGGAAATTATAATTCACCAGAATAGTCTGGCATATACAATTTATACTTCAGGCTCTACCGGAAAACCGAAAGGGGTAATGGTAAGTCATCAGGCTATACAGCACCTGGTAACCTGGCACAATCATCATTTTCACGTGGATCACAGTTCAAAACTGACCCTCGTAGCAGGATTGGCATTTGATATATCTGTATGGGAAACCTGGTCTGCCCTTACTTCCGGTGCAACTCTTTTTATTGCAGATAATGAAGACAGAACAGACACTCATGCATTGGTAGATTACTATAGGAGAAATCAGATTACACACGGTTTTGTGCCTTCTGTTTTAGCGCCGGGTGTAGTTAATTACTCGCGGAATTATAATGATCTGAAGTTGAAATATCTCTTTACCGGAGGTGAAAAACTGAAGCCTGTACTTACTACAGAATTAAGCTACGAACTGATAGACTATTACGGACCTACGGAATGTACCGTATTTGCAACATTTAAAAAAGTGAAAGATATCAATGGAAAATATATCTCTTCAATAGGGAAACCCATTGCTAATGCAAAAGCCTATATTTTAGGTGAAAATAGAGAGTTATTACCTGTAGGAGCTGTGGGAGAACTGTGTATTGGAGGAAATATTTTAGCAGATGGATATCTTAATAATAAAGAGCTTACAGATTCCAAATTCATTCCCAACCCATTCAATGAAAAAGAAAAGCTTTATCATACCGGTGATCTTGCCAAATGGAAGCCGGATGGCAATATTGAATTTCTTGGAAGGATAGATAATCAGGTGAAGATTCGTGGATTCAGAGTTGAACTTGGAGAAATAGAACGCACGCTGGTTCAGCAGAAAGATATTAGAGAAGCCGTGGTCATTAGCAAAGATACGGAAGGAAGCACCAAATATCTGATTGCTTTTATTGTATTAAAGCCTGATGCGGCAAAAGATGTTTCGTCAGTCCGAAATACTTTGAAAGAAGAACTTCCGGGTTATATGATTCCTGCCCAGATTATTTTTATAGATAAAATTCCGTTGACGGCAAATGGAAAAACAGATGCTCAGGCTTTAAAAGATCTGGCAGATAAAGAAGCGAAAGAACTTATTTCATTTGAGCCGCCAACCAATGAGACAGAACGGATTGTTGTTGATATCTGGTCTTCAGCACTGGAAAGGCCTGTTATTAATATTACAGATAATTTCTTTGATATCGGTGGAAACTCTCTGTTAGTAGCAACAGTTGCTGTGGCATTGCAAAGAAAGCTGGATATAAAAGTGTATCTGCGGGATATTTATCAGTTTCCGGTGTTGCAGGAGCTGTCGGAAGTTCTTATAGCAAGATCCAAAGCAACAAGAGAGGCTGTTCCCATGGAAGATGTAGAACCTTATGTTGAATTGCAGAAAGATGTTTATCTCGCTCCCGGAACTGTTTTTGCGGGTGGATTTGATCCTAAGCAGGTGGAAAATCCAACGACCATATTTTTAACGGGAGTTACAGGATTTGTAGGAATTCATCTTTTGCAGGAGCTTCTGGATACTACAAATGCTGATATTTACTGCCTTGTAAGAGCTCAGGATCAATTTCATGCGATGGAAAAGATAGAGAGGTGTTTTAAACAATATAAAATTCCTCAGAAAGAAGAGCAGAAATCGAGAATTATTCCGGTCATCGGAGATCTGGCATTGCCGGCTTTGGGACTGTCAGAAGAAATATTCTCAAAACTGGCAAAACAGACCGATCTGATTTACCATTCCGGAAGTTCCGTAAACTTCATTGAGCCTTATTCTTACATGAAAGCTCCAAATGTAGAAGGATTAAGAGAGATCATCAAATTGGCCGGAGCAGAAAGGACCAAATGTCTTGCTTTGTTATCCACCATTTCGGTATACAGCTGGGGACATGTGTTTACAGGAAAAACAGTAATGCTGGAGTCTGATGATATTGAACAGAATTTAATGTCTGTAAGCAAAGACATCGGTTATGTGAGAAGCAAGTGGGTAATGGAGGCAGTAGCAGATCTGGCGGCAAAAGAAGGGCTTCCATTGATTACTTATCGTCTTGGATATGCAATGTGCCACAGTGAAACAGGAGCAAGCGCTTCCTATCAATGGTGGTCCGGATTGGTGAAAAACTGTATAGAATTCAAATCTTATCCTGCATTGACTGAACTTAGAGAAGGGCTTATCACAGTAGATTATATGACGAAATCTATGGCTCATATCACAAAAAATAAAGAGGCAATAGGTAAGAAATTCAACCTGATTGCCCGCCCGGAAACCAATCTTACGCTGGAAGGATTCTTCGGACTCATGAAAAAGTATTATCCTTTCACCCTGAAAGATCTTCCTTATAAAGAATGGCGAAAACAATGGGAAGATGACAGTAAAAATCGGTTATATCCACTGACAAGCCTTTTCAGGGACAATATGCATGAAGGTTTATCCACCGTAGAGCTTTATCAGAATACTTATGTATGGGATTGTTCCAATGTGATTCAGTTTCTGGAGGGTTCAGATATTCAGGAACCGGTATTTGATAAAAAAATACTGGATTCCTATTTAAAATATCTGGGAATTCCGGTTGAATAGTATTTAATAATTGAAAAAGCCCAAACAGATTCTGCTTGGGCTTTATAATGCTTATTCTTGTTTTACTACAATTTAAAAATCAGACATTCATATCGTCTCATCTTTTCTTTATTTGAAGATTAATTGATGGTTACTTTAATTACATTCTGAACAGCAGGAACAGGATACTGGGTTCCTACTTTGGAAATGACCTTACTTTCAATTTGTGGTGTTCCTCCAAATAATGCCTGATGATTTCCAGCTCCAGGATATTGGTCAATACCTGTTCCGGAATCAAATAATGAGGTTTTTGAACTGATGTCTCCCTTAGTGTTGGCATCAATGCTTTGTTCATTGGCATAGAACCAATCATTGGAGAAACCAAACATTGTTGCATAGGCAATTTTATCACCCGGTTCAGCATTGAAATTTGTTGTTGCCTTACTTCCCGGTGCTACAGGAGCATTCCCGGCAACATATACACCTTGTACATTGGGTAAAGATTTTAAACTGTTTTGAAGTTTGGCTACATTTCCAAACTGGGCAATGTCTTTCAGTCCCATTCCGTTATCTGTTTTACCCAATTCATACATTGGATTTTTATCACCACGGTAAACAACAATCAATGCAGGAGAAAGTCCTGTCATAATTCCGGTATTGGCATTCAGTTGAGTCATCATTTTACTGATATTCCCCATTTGAGCAATATCTGTGATTTCAGGATTTGATAAAGCGTTAGGAGTAAAGAACGGGGCACTGTTCAGCAGCTGAGAACCATTGTAGTTGGAAACAGCCCATACTCCGGGAGAAAAAGGAGTTTCGTTGGCAGTTCCGCCAGATGTATTGGTAATGGTGAGGGTAAATTCCGAAGTTACATCATTGTAAGCCAGACTGAGCTTCATAAGCTGTGAAGCGTTTACATTAGGAACCTGCATGATGGGTTTACTTTCAACCTGTCCTGTGGTATCATCTTTAGTTCCGTTATCCCATAGCCGTACGCTTGAAGAAACATCTCCGGTAATTGCATTTCCATTGGTGTCAAACAGTTTGATGCCCGGCTGTTGGGAGGCAAAAAACCAGTCTTTTGATGCTCCGTACATTGTAGCAAACATTAACGCTTGTGTTTTTCCTGCACTGAATGTAACAGAAACAGATTGTCCGGGCGAAATAATAGGAGCAGTTCCCATTCCCTGAAAACTTCCGCTTTCTACAAAATCTTTAGGCGTTACTACATTTTCAAAGGTAATTGTTCTTTGAAAAGCCATGTCCGTCATCATGTCGCCATTTGAATCACTGCATGAAGAAAGAGTGAGTGCCACTAGAGTAGCCGCTGCTAAAACTGATGTTCTGAAAATAAACTTGTTCATAAAAGTAATTTTTTATAGTTATAAATGGTATTTGTAACTATAGTCGGCTACTTTTTGAGATCCTGACAAAAAATATTTTCTTAATTAAATTTTTTTTCAATGTATAGTTTCTGAGAATGAAAAGTAGGGTAAATTATATTCCTTTTTTTCCATCCAGAATCATCTGAATCATTTTTATCTTCCTGTTTTCTCTTGTTTCCGGCTTCTTGGCTTCTTCAATCCAGCGGATGTATTCTTTTTTGTGCGTGTAGCTCATTTTGTCAAACAGACTTTTTGCGTCCAGATTCTCATTAAAGACAGAGACGATATCATCGGCAATTTCAACGACCCTCTCTTCTTTGTCCTCAGTAAGAGAAACGGAAACCTCATCCCCGAAAGTTTTCCCAAGCTGCTTCCTGATCTCCTGTGTAAGGCCTAAAATATGACAGTCTGATTTCATTTTGGCAAGGCTTCCACGATATTCAACATTGTCATCAAATATAGCTTTAATCTTTACTAACCCTTTTTTATTAAACAGTTCTTCTGTAGAAAAAGGAAACTCTACAAATGCAGCGTTCATCTCTCCGTTTTGCTGAATAATAGCTGAAAATTTGATCATTTGAGGATTCATGATGAAAGATTTTAATGGTTAAAAATAAAAAAACCGTGAAAGTAAATTTCACGGTTTCAAAAATAAATCAAATAAGATTATTTTTTATTGATTTTCTTAGGCGTTGTTGTAGTACCTGAGTTTTTAGTTTTTGTATCAGCTGGAGTGTTTTCTCCTCTTACAAGCTTCAATTCGTCAACTAATCTTCTTGCACCAGCAAACTTATCGATTGTCCAAAGAACGAAACGAACGTCTACGTTGATTGTTTTCTGCCATTCCTGCTCGAATACGATATCACCGCTTAATGCTTCACTGTTACCGTCGAAAGCAATACCGATAAGGTTTCCGTCTCCATCAATTACCGGAGAACCAGAGTTACCTCCTGTAATATCATTGTTAGAAAGGAAGTTTACAGGCATATAACCTGCTGCATCTGCATACTGTCCGAAATCTTTAAGGTTGTAAAGGTCAATCAGTCTTTGAGGAAGATCAAACTCTTCATCCCCTTTCTTGTATTTTCCAACAAGACCAGTCATATCAGTATAATAGTTATCAGTAATACCGAAATAGTTTCTGTCATTTCTGATAGGTAATTTATCTACAGTACCGTAAGTTAATCTCATGGTAGAGTTAGCATCCGGGTAGAATTTTTTCTCAGGCATAGCCTTCATTAATCCAGCTAAGAACAGACGGTTGTTTTTCGCAAAATTATCATCTATTTTAACAAATCTTTCTGTGCTTATCTTTTGATCTGCAATAATTCCGTTAGCTGCTTTCCAAAGTGGATCAGCATCAAGTTTCAATGCATCTGGATTCAATAAGAAGTTCGTTGCAGAAGTCTTATTAGCGAAGATTGAAGAGTAAGCTAGATTAGAAACATTCTTAGAGTCCAACCCTAAAATAGTAGCAGAAGCAACCTCAGGATTTTTAACTCTTGCTTGGTAAAGACTTGTCATAGCTGCAAGCATTTCTCCTTCCAAAGATGGATTAAAGTTTTCATAAGCCGCTTTGATAGCTGTTTCAGTTTTAGCTTTCATTGCCAGTCTTCCCTGCATATCCTGAGCTGCATAAGCTTTAAGAGCAGATCCTACCTGTAATGCAAGGGTAATATATTTTGCGTTTCTTGAAAACTGTGAAGCATAGTTTCTTTCAACATTTCTTTCAGAAACTTGCTTGTAATACATTCCAATATCTTCCAAAACACCATTGTACTGATCGTTTCCTGGCATTGCAGCCCATTTGTTGTAAGTTTCTTCGATCTTTTGTTTGTCAGAAATAGTTCCGTTTTTCTCTACAGCATCAATAGTTCCCTGTCTGTTTTTCCAGTAGTTTGCTACTGAAGCATATTGAGAAGCATAGTTAAGCTGAGTTGCTTTATCCTTATCCATGTACTTTTTCATTACATCCATGGCAAGTTTAGAAGCTTCAACCCAAGCCGGATAATCTTTAGTTACCATTTGCTGAATTCCATAAGAAGTCAGATAACGGTTTGTTCTTCCAGGGTAACCTAAGATCATTGAGAAATCACCAGGTTTAATTCCCTTAAGAGAAACCGGAAGGAAATGTTTAGGCTTTAAAGGAGTATTGCTTGGAGAATATTCAGCAGGATTTCCTGCAGCATCAGCATATACTCTGAAAACAGTGAAGTCTGCTGTATGTCTTGGCCATTCCCAGTTATCTGTATCTCCCCCGAATTTTCCTAATGAGGAAGGTGGAGCACCTACTAATCTGATGTCTTTATAATCCTGATATACGAAATAGTAGAATTCATTTCCGTTGAAGAAATCTCTTACCACTACAGTATATTTTCCGTTCTCAGAGTTTTCTGTTTGAATTGCTTTTGTTTCAGCATCAATAACAGCTTTTCTCTCTGCTCCGGTCATATTGTTGTTTAGTTTAGAAGTGATTCTCTGCGTAGCATCATCCATTCTCACTAAAAATCTTACATAAAGATCCTTTGCATTGAATTCGTCTTTCTGTTTCATAGCCCAGAAACCGTTCTTCAAATAATCTTTTTCTGGCGTAGAAGCCGCAGCAACAGCACCGTAACCACAGTGGTGGTTTGTAAATATAAGTCCTTTATCCGAAACAATCTCACCTGTACAGAAACCACCGAAACTTACGATAGCATCTTTTAAACTTGAATTGTTTACAGAATAAATTTCTTCAGGCGTAAGGTGTAGACCCTCTTTTTGCATATCAACACCGTTAAGTCTTTTGATGAGCATTAGCAGCCACATCCCCTCATCCGCCCTCATCTGAGCAAAGCCCAGTAAGAAAGTGAATAGTAGAAATAGTCTTTTCATTTTATAAAATAATTTTTGTGTCGCTAATTTACTAATTTTTACGAGATTCTGTCCCGGATTGGTATGAAAATGGGATGATAATCCGCATGAAAAAGATACTCTCATCAATTTTTGCAGTTTTATTTTTAGGACTTGTTTTAAATTATTCCTCAGTGCCGGATAAAAATCCTTCCCTTCAAAGGCAGTGGATGTTGATTTCTTTTGATGGTTTTTCAAAAGAACAGTTGATTGCTAATAAAGCTGAAATGAATCTGACAGCCAGTATGGTTGACAATGAAATTCAAGGGAATGCCTATATGGGATGTAACCAGATGTCTTTTGTTTCTGAATTTAAAAAAGGAGGAAAAGTAAAGATTTCAAGCGGAATAAGTACCATGAAAGCCTGTCAGGATATGAATCTTGAAGCCTCTTTTCAGAAAAAAATTGAAACGATGACTAAGTATTCTATTGAAGGACATTTTCTTACCTTGTCCGATGATCAAGGAAATACAATGAAATTTGTAGCTGCTGATTGGGATTAATAATACCCATATCATAATATAAAAGTCCGCCTTGCAGCGGACTTCTTTGTTTGAAAAATCTAGTTTGGTTATCAGCTTTTTGCGGTTATTAGCTTTTGAGGGTCATTAGTTTTTGGGAATTGTTTTTTTTATGTCTTCCAGGGTTGCTGTGTTAGGCAGCCCGGTAACTGTCATTTTTGTGTTCCTAGAATTTATAGTATTGTGAGATGCCTGTCTGTTTGGGATTGTTTTTTTTAGGTCTTCAAGACTTGCTGTATTAGGAAGAAGTTTTCCTGAATTATCTGCAGCTGCTTTGGGCTTGGAATCCTGTTTTTTTACTTCAAGTCCATGATCAGTAACAAGACCTGAGTTTACAGTTTTCTTTTCATTGTTTTCCTTGGCTTCCTGCATTAGTTTTGCCTGTTGTTCCTGTGCCTGTTTTACAACCAGTGTTTGATCTTCCTCTATCGGAGCCGCTTTTTTATTTTCCTGAGCATAGATAATACTGCTTAAAAATAATAACGGGATAATATATGCTATTTTCATGACGGTTTATTTTATGTTGACTAATACTTGAATTTTTCCAATCTCTTTTTGGTCATAATCCTGAAGTGCTTTTCCGATTACCTGTCCTATTTTCACCTTTTTGATATCTGCTTTCATTGCAACACCTGTTTTAGATGAAGTTACCAAAAGGTCTCCTCTTTTTATTTTCCCATTCTCAAGACATACTTTGGTAGGAATTACCCCAATGACGCCCATGGGGGCTTTATTGGAAATATCAGTGTCAATATGTTCCTCCGTAAGAAGTACACCTGGTTTGGTAGCATATACTCCTGCCACAAGGCTAGAATAAGGTGTTGAAGATTTTTCAACGGTTCTGTCTGCACTGGTTGAGATGACTAGAATATCACCGGGTTCGTACTGAGAAATGTTTCCATTGACATCAAAGACCTCTGCAACGTCAGCACCGCTGCTTTGAGTTCCTCCATTAAAGAATCCACGTCCGGTATTGTCAATACGAGCCACATTTACAGCACTGGGATTGCCGGATCTGAATACAGCAATAGAACCGGCACTTCGGGTTTCTGCTGTAAGAGGAGGATTGGTATTGGAGGTGTTATAATTAACGAACCTTGCGGCGCGGCCTGTTCCAAAATTAGGAATCCATGCATAAATAGCACTTCCTGTGCCGTCTGCTGTGGTTTCTACACCATCCCCTGTGTTGGATGCATTAGCTGTTATACCGTTACCATTACCATCTGCAATGGCAATTAAAGCGGGTCCGTTTCCTGCAGGATTGGAAGCATGGAATAATCCGCCGAAACCTCCGGTTCCTGAAGATATCCCATAGATACCCGCTGTTCCGAAATTGGCAAATTGAGAGTTAACTTCTCCTCTCACTGCCGCTGAAGTTCCTGTGGTTCGGTCTACTTTAAAATTTCCTGCAATACCGTTTCCTACAGTGGTTACGGTTATAACATCGCTGGTATTATTCTCATTGAAGATGTTAAACCTTCCGGCTCTTCCGGTAGCAAATGTAGGAACCCATGCATAGAGAGCATTTCCAGCGCCATCAATGTTGGTTTCAATTCCGTTTCCGTCTTTGCCTGCATTGGCGGTGATCGCATTTCCGTTCCCGTCGGTAAGGGCAATTAATGAAGCTCCGTTTCCTGCAGGGTTTGATGCATAAAATAAGCCGGCACGTCCTCCCGTACCGGAAGAAATTCCAAAAATAGCGGCGGCACCAAAGTTTCCGAAAATCGTGTTTACTTCCCCTCTTACTGCAGCACCAACACTATTGGTGTTGTCAACCAGAAAAGAGGCTGCATTTCCCTGGGTGTTGTCCGGAATGTTTCCATTTCCATTGGTTTCTACCTCGAAAGTATTTCCTGTAGTATTCGTTTGGTTAAAATTTTCAAATCTTCCGGCACGGCCAGTACTGTTATTTAAACCTACCTGCCCATAAACACCTATTCCGGTTCCGGATGTATTGGTAGCCACAAATCCTCTTACTCCATATCCTCCTCCGTCATTACGTCCTACTACAGCTCCGGCAATATCACTGGTAGTTCTGCCCACTACTGCTTCACCAGCTGCGGTGTTGTCACCAACAATACCTGCAGAAGATTGGGATGAGGTGGAACCGTGTACCCCAAATCCTGCTCCGGTAGAACTTCTTACTCCGGCTCCATTTCCTGAGGTCGTAACATTTACAACTGTACCATTCCCTACGCTGGATGCATTAAGAGCAACATTATTATTCGCATTATTGAAGATTGAAACACTTGCAGGGATTCCGTTATTACTGGTAGCAGTAAGACCGGTTCCTGTATTGCTGTTGGCATAAACCCCGGTTCCGGCAGCACTGGCATTACCATATACGCCTAGTCCATTTGGGGTTACGCCATATACACCCCATCCGCTTCCGGCCTGGCTTCCATATACACCCACGCCTAATCCTCCGGTTCCGTTATTGATACCACGAACTGCTGAAGAAAATCCTCCCGGAGCTGTATTGGTAACAACTCCTCTTACTGCTGCAATATTTGACGTAGTTGTATTGTTGTTACCCTCTAAAGATGTTCCATCACCATCATTAGTTAATGAAAATAAGGTTGAGGCATTATTGACTGTATTAGTATAGGGAATTGCGAAGCTTCCGCCTCCGCCACCTGCAGATTTGGCATACATAGCATAGGGAACACTCAGTAGCTGGCTCGTTCCTACTATCGTGTAGCTGGTTCCTCCGGCAGGGTCAGTTTCTGTTTTTAAATAATAGCTTCCTGCGGGCCAGTCGATAGTGGCAAATGTTCCTGTAAGCACAGTTCCTGTTCCTATTTCAAGGCTGATAAGCCCATTGGCATTGGTATTTCCGGTGAGCCTTTCTGAATAGACTGCGGCGCCGGCAGGAGATCCCTGCAATATACTTGCTTTCACGGCTATACCTTGATTGACTAAGAGTTGTCCGGAACCGTTTCTCATGACAGCTTGGTAGCTCATTTTTTCCGGAGCCTGAGAAAGTCCCATAAAGAAACCGGTCAGGATCCAGAACAGTAATAATATTTTTTTCATGGCATTTTATTTTTTGATGATTTTAAATGTTTTAATATTTTCTCCGTTTTGAGTGATCCTGATGATATACATTGCAGAAGGAAGTGAGGAGAAATTAAGCTCAGATTTTGATTGTGAGATCTTATCTTTTTTTACCAGCTTACCTTGGGCATCAAATAACTGATACTCTGATCCTTTAAAATTATTTGAGGTAAAATCCAAATACAAATAATCTCTGAAAGGATTGGGGTAGAGCAAAATGCCTGTGAGTTCAGAAGAGGTTTCAAGGGAAGTAAGAGTGATGATTTCGTAAGGCTGTTGTACGCCTTCGAAAACCTGTCCTGTTCCTTTTTCGAGGTAGGTCATCTGGCCTACACTGTAAGAAACAAAACCATTAGCTGCTGAAGCATCCAGTCCGGTTGCCAAAACTGCAGATTGTGCGTGCAGTATGGAGATGGAAAAGACAGACAGAATAATACAATAAATAGATATTCTTTCCATGGATAACAGTTTTGGTGATTAATAGATGTGTTTTTTCTGGGGGAATTTGGGAAGACTAAATTACCACCGATCTTAATCAAATGACAGGAAAATAGACCAACGACAGAAATAATCGACCAATGGCGTTTTGTGAATTATGATGGAATGTTTGTTGGGCTTTTTTTAAGGATGAAAAAAAGAAAGATTATCCTTATAAGTTCTGCCGATAGGAAGTTTGATATGATGGGCAAGTTCTATCTCATGACAGCTTTTTCCACGGATAAGGTGACGTGGTACCGCGTAGCTTCTGTGAATTCTGACAAAAGAATCAAAAAAGTTTTTTTGCAGGAGGTTTCCCAGAGAATTTAAAATACAGTGATTTTTTTCAAGAGTGATAATTCTGGTGTAATCTTTCAGAGCTTCCAGATACAGAATGTTTTTCATTTTAATCTGAAAAATATGTCCTCCTTCTTTTATTTTGATGCAGTTTTCTCCTACCATAGCATCATAGCATTCACATTTTTCTTTCACTTCAAAAAAATCAAAAAGCTTCTCCATAGAATAATGAAAGCGTTCTGCGGTAAGGGGTTTGGTGATAAAATCTAAAGTACTGATCTCAAAAGCTCCGGCAGCCAGCTCAGGATGGGAACTTACAAAAATACAGGCAGGGATCTTATGGGCCAGCCTCCGGAATTCAAGTCCGTTCATACCCCGCAAATTAGTCTCGATAATCAGAAGATCAGCAGGAATGTCAAGATAGGGAATTGCCTTTTCTGCAGAATCAAAAGAGGCGACAATTTCAATGTTTTGATATTGTCTGATATAATGCTGAAGAACCAGTCTGTCCAGTTCATCATCATCAATAATCATACATCTAATATGGGTAATCATGATATTCCGGAGATTAGTTTTTGATTTAAATATTTAAAAATCAGAAAATTATTACATAAAGTTATTGATTTTTTATAAAACTTTTACTGGCAAACTTAAATTTATATTAAAATATGTTATTAAATAAAAATTGATTTTGTTTTTTTTCTGAAAAATATTAACTTGTAAAAATCATAAACATAGATAGAACTTAATGTTAGAAAAGAAAGAACATAACTATGAGAAAGCGGTCTTAGTGGGTGTTATTACCCAAAATCAAGACGAAGAAAAACTGACAGAGTATTTAGATGAACTTGAGTTTTTAGCTTTCACAGCCGGAGCAACCGTACAAAAGCGTTTTACCCAAAAACTGACTCAGCCGGATTCCAAAACCTTTATCGGAAGTGGAAAAGCAATTGAGATAAAAGAATATGTAAAAGAAAACGAGATAGGAACTGTAATTTTCGATGACGAACTTTCTCCTTCACAGCTTAAAAATCTGGAAAGAGACATGGAGGTTAAGATTTTGGACCGTACCAATCTTATTCTTGATATTTTTGCCCAGAGAGCTCAGACTTCTTATGCGAGAACTCAGGTGGAACTAGCACAATATCAATATCTTTTGCCACGATTGACGAGAATGTGGACTCACCTTGAGCGTCAAAAAGGGGGAATTGGAATGAGAGGTCCCGGAGAAACGGAAATTGAGACTGACCGTCGTATTATCCGTGACAGAATTACTTTGCTGAAAGAAAAACTGAAGACAATCGACAAGCAGATGGCGACTCAGCGTAATAACCGTGGGAAAGTAGTTCGCGCAGCTTTGGTAGGATATACCAACGTTGGAAAATCTACTTTGATGAATTCTATTTCAAAATCTGAGGTTTTTGCAGAAAATAAACTATTTGCCACGCTGGATACCACAGTAAGAAAAGTGGTGATCGGAAACTTACCATTCCTGCTTACGGATACGGTAGGATTTATCAGAAAATTACCTACTCAGCTGGTAGAATCATTCAAGTCTACTCTGGATGAGGTTCGTGAAGCTGATCTTTTGATTCATGTAGTGGATATTTCGCACGAGAGTTTTGAGGATCATATAGAATCTGTAAATCATATTCTGATGGAAATCAATGCTCATCAGAAACCAATGATTATGATTTTCAATAAGATTGACGATTTCAGCTATGAGAAAAAGGATGAAGACGATCTTACCCCTTCAACCCGTAAAAATATTTCGCTGGAAGAGTGGAAGAAAACATGGATGGGGAAATCAAAATATCCAACGGTATTCATTTCTGCTTTAACGAAGGAAAACTTTCCGGAAATGAAGAAAATGATTTACGATGAGGTGATGAAAATCCATATTTCCAGATTTCCTTACAACGATTTCCTTTTCGAATATTTCGATAACGACGAGGAAGAAGAAAGCAACAATTAATGAAATATCACTTTTTCCTTTTATTCATCATGTTTTCGGTTTTTGGTTTCAGCCAGAAATCAAAACTTGATTTAAAAGCTGTTGAGAAAAGTCTCAAAAATTCTGATTCTCCTTATAATTACGAGAAGCTTATTTTTAAATATAAAGGATATCCAAAATCTTTGGATAGCATAGAGTCACAATATCTTTACTATGGAAGAAATTTCAGAAAAGATAAAGTAAGTACGTCAGACGATAGCTTTAAAAATCTTGCTGAAGCCTTTAAGCAGAACAATTTTGCAGACTGTATCAAGCAGGGAAAGGCCTTGTATGATAAAGATCCTACGAACCTGGATGTTTTGCTGATCCTTCTCAGAGCATATGATTCTGTGAAGGATGGCAGCAATTTTATGCATCATCTGAATCAGTTTCGTTCGCTTACGGAAGGAATAAAAGTTTCAGGAGACGGAAAATCGGAAAAAACAGCCTATATCGTCAATTCTGTAGGAGATGAATATATTCTGCTGAATATTCTGAATATAGGAAAGGATTATACAAGAAGCTCAAAACCTGCTAAGGATGGCATGTTTGATGTTTGGGAAAAAGAAGGGCAGCAGCTCTATATAAAAATACTCTATTTGGAACTCACCAATTAATCATAAAATAAAAAACACTTAGTGGAATTATATTATTCATTTTCAGCATTAATCGTATTAGCATCAATATTTGCATATCTCAATTACAGGTTTTTAAAACTTCCAAGTACCATCGGAATTATGGTGATCGCCATTGTGGTGTCTATTTTTTTGGTAATGTTTGG
Organism: Chryseobacterium sp. D764; assembly: GCF_019317325.1. Lineage (NCBI taxonomy): Bacteria > Pseudomonadati > Bacteroidota > Flavobacteriia > Flavobacteriales > Weeksellaceae > Chryseobacterium > Chryseobacterium sp. D764. Next base: position 3,379,642 of record NZ_CP079219.1, read on the forward strand.
AGAAACAGTACTTCCGAGAACTTTCGGACATCTTCACAACCTTATGAACGGTATCGACTTTACAGAGGTGTTGATGGGAGCAATGCTTAATTTCCTACTCTTTGCAGGAGGAATTCATATTAATATTAATGATCTGAAAGAACAGTTCAGACCTGTAGTGATATTTTCCACAGTGGGAGTTGTGATTTCTACCTTTGTGGTAGGATTTGGAATGTTTTATCTGCTTCCTTATGTAGGTGTTAAGCTTCCTTTTATCTACTGTCTTGTTTTTGGTGCTCTGATTTCACCTACCGATCCGGTAGCGGTTCTGAGTGTACTGAAACAGGCGAATGTCTCAAAATCATTGGAAACAAAAGTAGCCGGAGAATCTCTCTTCAATGACGGTATGGCGGTTGTGGTCTTTACAGTGATTTTACAGCTGGCAGTCGGGAAAGAAGTGGATCTGGGTGTTGAAACTATCGGATTGCTTTTGCTTAAGGAAGCCGGAGGTGGTCTTTTACTTGGAGTTCTGTTAGGATGGGTTACTTCAAGATTGATGCGTGAAGTGGATGATTATATTATTTCTGTATTAGTAACGCTTTCTATAGTGATGGGAGGTTATCTTATTGCTAGACAAATGCATATCTCAGGGCCGCTGACTATGGTGGCAGCTGGATTGTTTATGGGGAACTTCAACAGAAGTTTCAAAATGAAATCGGTTACTCAGGATTATCTGATCAAATTCTGGGAACTGATTGATGAAATTCTGAATGCCGTATTATTCCTGTTCATCGGATTTGAACTCTTGATGATAAAAGATCTGAAGCATTTTATGATTCCTGGATTCCTGGCAATTATCGTAGTGCTGCTTGCAAGATTTATTTCTATCTGGGGGCCTACGAAGTTTACCTCTTTAAGAAGAAGTTTCAGCCCGCAGACCGTAAAAGTTCTGGTTTGGGGAGGAATCAGGGGTGGAGTTTCCATTGCGTTGGCAATGTCTATTCCTAAAAGTGAATACAGTGAGATTATTTTAAGTATTACGTACTGTGTAGTAGTCTTCTCGATCATCGTTCAGGGGCTTACCATTGCCAAGGTAGCCAACCCCAATAAGATTGCAAAAGAAGAGGAAGAACAGGAGAATATTGCCTTAGAAGAAAAAGCTTAAAAACGCTTATACTATGAGCATTGTTAAAGAAATACAGGAAGCACTGGCTGTTCTATCCATTCCTGAAAAAGCAGAATTCTTTCCAAAGTTTTTCAAAACCGGAAAAGGAGAATACGGTGAAGGCGATTTATTTCTGGGCGTAAAAGTTCCGGATCAGCGTTCTGTTGCCAAAGAATATTATCCGAAAATAAATTTGGAAGAACTCAGTATATTAATTTCTTCCAAATACCATGAACATAGGCTGACAGCGCTTTTTATGCTGATTTCAAAGTTTGAAAAAACAAAAGATAAAGCTGTGAAAGAAGAAGTGGTTGCGTTTTATCTTAATCATCTTTCTCATGTCAACAATTGGGATCTGGTAGATTCAAGCTGTTATAAGATTTTGGGCAGATATGCTTTTGAAAATCAGAAAGAAAGCCTTCTTAGGGAACTTTCTGAATCTGAAGAAATGTGGCGCAAAAGAGTGGCTGTTGTCGGGACGATGCATTATATAAAAAAAGGATCATTTGATCTTACTAAGGAGTTCGTAACCAGAAACCTGAAGCATCCTCACGATCTGATGCATAAAGCAAACGGATGGCTGTTACGCGAAATGGGAAATAAGAATGAAGGAGAATTGATCAGCTATCTGAATTTGTATTACAGAGAAATGCCGAGAACCTGTCTTCGGTATGCTATTGAAAAGCTGGATGAAGATCTTCGCCAGGATTATCTGAAAGGGCGTATTTAAAAAAGAATAAAATCAATAGTAGTGTAGTTTCCTGTCCTGAAAAAGTACCGGAAAACAGCTATTTATGCTCAAAAAATTAAAGATTGTAAGGATTTAAGGTCAGAATTGAGTAATTTTGTGCCTTTAAACCCAATCATGAAAAATTTTCTCAGATTATTTCTTCTATATATTCCTTTGTTACTCTTGACAAGCTGTTTCGATATTCTTGATAAAGTAAATGTCAAGGCTGATGGAACGGGAGAGTATACAATTATTTTGAATGCCAGCAAAAGCAAGACAAGACTGGCATCCATCTCAAAAATGGAAACCATTAACGGGAAAAAGGTTCCTAAAAAGACTGACATTGAAAATAAAATCAATGAAGCAGCAAAAATTTTTAAAGGAACTCCCGGAATCAGCAACGTGAAAACATCCATGGATTTTGATAATTATATTGTCAAACTGAGCTGTAATTTCAAAAAGATTGAAAACATTAATACCGGTCTGGAAAAACTTAAAGCTCAGAATATATTGGGTAAAATGGTTCCAACACAAGTGTACAGTCAAAATCTTGAGAAAAAGACATTCGCAAGAAATAAGGTCAATACCTTCAAAGAAGATTACAACAAAATGAGCAAGGCGGATAAGGAAGTTTTTAACAATGCCAGATATACTTCCATTATGCAGTTCGAAAGTACAGTGAAATCACAAACGAATAATACGTATGTGCTTTCTCCCAATAAAAAAGCACTCAAACTGGAAGCTGATATTCTGGATCTGATTCTTCAGAAAAAACAAATACAAAACACAATTCTTTTTCAATAAATTTCTAAACTATAGTCATGAAATCTATCTTATTAAAAACACAAAAAATTATTTTTGTACTCTTTGGTTTTACACTGGTTTTTGCCCAAAATAGTATGAAAATCCCTACTGATGCTGTATTTTATATGGAAGTCAACGGGAAAGAGCTTAACAACAAAATCAACTGGAATAAACTGAATCCTTTGCTGCACGAATTGAGCAAAAAGAACAAAGAAAACCTTTCGTGGACAGATTATTCCAAGACCGGGATCAAATATGATGCTGTTCAATACCATTATGCAAGCTTTAATGATTCTATTAGGGCATACAATACTCATTTTATTATTGATAATAAGGAGAAATTTCAGGAATTTATTAATTCTGTCAAGAAAAAAGGACAGGAGGTTTCTAATAAAAAGAACTATTCTTACGTAGACATCAATGATGATGTTTTTGTTGCCTGGAACGGAAACCGTGCAGTTCTTAGGATGATAAGCTATACCAAACCTTATAAAGATCTTTGGTCAGAAGAAGCTGTTACAGACAGCACTGCTGTTGCCGTTGACAGCGTTTACGCAGAAACGGGAGATACTGCTTATACTGATGAGCCGGAAAAACCTTTTGATTATAAAGAAGAAATTAAAACCCTTAAAGACGATATTAAGTATCTGAAGGAAAGTATTAAAGATAACAACAACGAGATCGCAAGAATTCAGAAAGATATCAAATACCTGCAGAAACACCATAAATATCCTGAAGAGAAGGAGAGTACTGAAAATGAAGGGGAAGTGCCTGCTGATGCCTATGCTTACGATGAAGAAGAGGATATTGCTTACAAAAAAGAACAGGATTCTATCCGCAGAGAAAACTTTAAGGTCATTAAAAAGAATGCTGAAGATCATTTTGACCAATACTTCAGCTCAAATCTGGAAATTGAAGTTCCTAAAGAAATGCTGGCATTCAGAGATGCCAATTCTGATGTTTTTGTTTATACAGACTATGGAAGAATCGTGAATGAAGGAATTTATGGCAAGATGACGAAGTTCTACAGCTATGGGCAGTTCTTTAAAAATATGTATAACTCCAACTATTCTTACAATCTGTATTTTGATAAAGATAAGGTAAGACTCGTTAATAATTATCAGCACAAAAATGCTGACATTCAAAAGAATATTTCTGCTATTTATAAAGGAAAGAAAAATAAAAAACTACTGGAATTGATCAATGAAAAAAGTGTTGGTTACTATGCTATGAACGTGAATGGAGCCAAATGTTTTGATATGATGTACAGCCTGCTTCAGGATTCCGGAGAAAACGAGTACAAAAAGGAAATGGAGCTGATTATGGAAACGATGAAAATTGTTCTGGATGAAGAGGCCATTACCAAAATAGCACCAGGAAACGGAATCTTTGTTTTGAATGAACTGAAATCTAAAAAAGTAGAGTACACCGATTATGAATATGATGCTGATTTCAACGAAAAAGAAGTAAAGAAGACTAAAGATATCGCTGTTCCTAACTTTACTTTTGCTTTTGCAACGGAGAATGAAGGCTATTGGAACCGTATTTTTGATGTAATGACTACCAATAAAAAATTGGCTAAGAGATTCTCAAAAAAAGGAAATCTTTACACCTTTAAAGAAGAAAAGAACGGAGGATATATAGATCAGTTGTTCTTCACGGTAAAAGATGGTGTTGTTTATCTGATGAGCTCGGCGGACAATATTTTACCCGTAAATCAGTCTGATATTTCCAGAAAATGGGCGAAAGATTCGGCTAAATATCCATTATCAGGAAGATTGGATATCCAAAAACTTTTGACAGGTTTAGACAAAGAGTTCAAAAGTCCTAAAGAGAGAAAAGCGCTGGACGCGATCAGAAAAAATGTAGGTGAAATGTATTATAAGACAGAAGTGAAAGGAGAAAGTATCCAGACAGAAATGAATTATAATATTAAAGATTCTTCAGAAAACAGCTTGATGTATTTCTTTGATGTATTCGATCAGGTTTTTAAAACAAAAGAAACAGAAGAGAAACCACAAATTTTATAGATGTATAAAAAGAAGATTATTGTCCCGTTAGTTTTATTGCTGGCTATTGCAGTATATTTTGTGGTTTTTTATAAAAATAAGAACCTCAGATATATTCCTGAAAATGCAGATGCCGTAGTTTTAATTGATATAAAGAAAGTAACGGGACAATACCTCTTCAGCCTGGCAACGCATCCTTCCCATTGGTCCGGAAGCAAAGCCAAGGGCAAGAGTTCAGGTTCTTTGAAAGACTCAGGAATCAGAATTCCGGATTTTCTACAGATCTTCCATCTTAAAGACACAAAGTTCTCAGAATGGTACAGTATTTTAGAACTGAAAGATTCTCAAAAATTCATCACCTTTTTAAAGAAACAAAACTTTGTAGATAAAGGGAATAATCGTTTTCAGAAGGATCAGCTATTTATTATGATCAATGGAGACCATTGTGTTGCAGGGACTTCGGATCTGGCTTTTGAAAAGATTCAGAAAAATATTCTTAAGACTTCTTCAAATCCTGTTTTGGATGCAGATCAGTTTATCCATAATACGGCCGGGAGCATTTCTTTCATCTCAGGAAAGAAAATTCAAAACTTTTCTATTGAATTGCATGATAATGAAATTGAAATAAAAAACAATTCAAATCCTGAAATTCTTAACGCTGTCGCCTCCAAACTTCAGAACGGGAATCACTTTCTGGAGTTAGAATTAGACAAAGTAAACATCAGAAATTTTAGCCGTTTCTTCAATAAAAGTATCGCTGATTCCTCACGGGCTATTTACTTTAAAGCAATAGCGGATCTTGAACAGGTCAATGATACAATTATCAGCTATGAGTATGATGACAATTTCAATGAAGTTGAAAAAAAGACCTTTCAAAAAATTACCCAACCGAATTATACGCTTGATATTAAAAGTGATGATCCCCAAAAAACATGGAAGTATTTCAAATCTAAAAAGTGGGTCAACAGTGAAAATCAATTTACCGCAATTCCTTTCCAACCCAATAAAATCAGTCAAAATAATGATGATGTTGTCATAAAATCAAGCCGAAAACCAATAACATTATCACCACGTTTACAAGAAAATTATATTTTCATCAGAAACAATGCTTTATTGTATTCTTCTTTGAAAACGCTTGGTAATACTGAAAAAAGAATCATTTCAGATATAGATTATGTGTTGTATGGGAATAGGTCAAAGGATTATTGGGTGAAAATAAAAGCAAAAAACGGAGAATTACCCTTAATTTTACGGTGGTAAGCATAAAACCGAATAAAATTATCTATTAATGGCTCCATCAGATATCGCATTACTTAAAACCTTTACTCATTATTTTTTGCATCTTGTTTTTCCGATCTTTATTGCTTTGATTTTTTATCGTAAAAACTGGAAAAAGGCTTATTTTATTCTCTTGGCTACAATACTGGTAGATTTGGACCATCTTTTTGCCAATCCGATTTTTGATCCATCGCGGGAAAGTATAGGTTTTCACTTCTTACATTCATATTATGCCATTGCGGTGTATTTTTTGCTGCTGTTTTTTAAAGGAAATATCAGAATTATAGGAATTGGGCTGTTGTTTCATATGTTCACAGATTATCAGGACTTTAACTTCTGGCCTTATTAAAATATTATTAATATTTTCTTTTGATATTGAAAATTTCATAGATTTTTTGTATTTTGTAGTCACTTATGAAACCTAAAGAATTCTTACATTATACCTATATTTTTCCTCTCCTTGCGGTAGGGTACTACTTTTTCGGACTGATGGGATCGGGTGTTCTTTATGATATTCTTGCGGGTGTTTTACTGATCGGAAGTGTATTGTCAGCAGTACACCATGCTGAAGTAGTAGCTCATAAAGTAGGGGAGCCTTTCGGAACCATTATTCTGGCTCTTTGTATCACCATTATTGAAGTCGCGCTTATCATCTCGCTGATGGTGGCCGGCGGAGATCAGGCGATCACGCTGGCCAGAGATACGGTTTTTGCCGCTGTAATGCTTATTCTTAACGGAATTCTGGGAATATGTATTCTTGTAGGCGGCGTTAAATATCATGAGCAATTCTTTGCAAGAACCTCAGCAACTACCTATCTGGTAAGTATTGTTTCAATCCTGGTACTTACCCTTGTCCTTCCCAATTTTACTTCAAGTGTCAACGGACCTTTCTATAACGAAGCACAGCTTATTTTTATATCTATTGCATGTCTTGTCATCTACGGAGTGTTCCTGATGGTGCAGACTGTGCGCCACAGAAGCTATTTCATTGTTCCTGATGAGCATCCGGAAGAACATTATATTCCGTCACTGACAAAAACGCTTATCAGTTTTGGTTTTTTGGTGGTTTGCCTTGTTATTGTAGTACTCATGGCAAAAGGATTATCTGATACAATAGAAGGGATGGTACAAAGTCTTGGAGCACCAAAATCCCTTGTTGGAGTCATTATTGCAGCCGTTGTACTTCTTCCTGAAGGAGTTGCCGCAATTAGAGCAGCAAGAGCCAATCAAATACAATCCAGCTTGAATCTTGCGCTGGGTTCTGCATTGGCAAGTATCGGCCTGACTATTCCTGCTGTTTCTGCAGTATGTATCATGTATGATATTCCACTGGTATTAGGGTTAGACAAAAAGGATATTATCCTGCTTTCTTTATCCGTATTTATCGTAATGCTTTCATTAAGCCGTGGAAAAACAAATGTTCTGTACGGAACTGTTCTACTGGTGAATCTCGCAGCCTATATCTTTACAGTAATTGTTCCTTAAAAAAGCAAATTTATTATTTGAAATAAATCTTGGGTTTCGTGCCTCATATCACGCTTTCTGATCCCCTGTACCACATTATAGCCTTCTCGCCAGCTCCATTTTAAAAGCCATGAGTTTGGCTATGTTTTCGGATTTGTAGATTGCCATATCTGCGTTTTCTCCAACAAAATTTTCTTCAATAGTCGTACGCCAAAGCAAAAGCCATCTGTCAAAATGCTTCTGCTCCATTGCCTGTATTTCATTGATAGGGAAATGTACACCCATTGGATTTCCTTTATACGTCATTTGTCCAAAAAGGATAGACTCCCAAAAAGAATACATCTTGGGAAGATGTTTGTCCCAATCTACTTTAGCGATATCATTAAAGAAAAAGCTTATGGTTTCATCTTTAACGACTTTGCTGTAAAATTTATTGACTAGGTCTTCAATATCTTCTCGTGATTCAAGCTTTTTCATAGCCCAAAGTTAGTGTAAATCATATAAAAAATTACAGCCTCTAAATTGATAAATTTCATATAAACAGCATTTTAGAGTAAAATACAGGATAATCAGATGGGAAATTGGGAAAAATTAAAATTTGATTAATTCGCAAAAAAACAGATTAAAAGAGCTTATTTTTTGTAAATTTAAGTATTAAACGCTAAAAAAATTATTAAAATGATTAAAAAAATCAATTCTTTTTGGTTTCTCTTATTGATGCTTTCGGTATCATGTTCAAGAGATGAAGTGAATACTATTAATGATGATTCAGAAAAGGTGAATTCTGCTGATGTAAAGAAAGTACAGTTGACAGAGGCTGAGATGCTGCAGAAAGGCTGGAAAATTGTAGATGAGTTTAAATTGTCAGATAATAACAGTCTGAGTGTAAACAGTCCGGCTAATGAAGAGCGTGAAATCCCTTTCAAGCCTAACCATTTGAAGGATATGGGATATGATATCGGTTTTTCCGGAGAAAGAACAAGGTTGAAAAATGTTTTTGCTTACGTTGGCCAGATCCCGGATGGAATTATCTTTAATCCTGATCTTTCTGTAGATGGAGATACCCGGAATACAGCTCCTAATCCTAATGTTTCCATTGTTTTAGGAACTCCTGAGGTAACGATAAAAACCGACGGAATAGATTTGCCGGATAATGCTTATACTACGGAAGCTATTAATAATGGAGATCGTGAAAGCGAAATTACGGTATCCTATTCTTACAAAAAGGGATATTCTACCTCCTGGAAACGTACTGTTTCAGGATCATTTGAAGTAGCTGCATCTGTATCTGTTGATATTCCGTTGGTTGCAAAAGCTTCAGCAAGCACTAAAGTTGTTGTAGGAGGAGATACAACGGAAGGCACAGAAAATTCTGAAGAAATTACAGAAACCAGTACTTACAAGGCTATTGTCCCGGCACACTCTAAAAAGACCATTTCTATCCTCACGAAGCTAAAAGGATCTTCTGTAGAATACTTTGTTCCCATGAAATTGAATGGAAGATTGCAGGCTAACTTTCCTTCTCCAGTCAATGGCCATTATTATTGGGCTTTTCCTATTGAAAACTTCCCTAATTTTCTTTCTAATATACATGGAGAGTCAGGGACTGTGAAATCGGTCAGCAATGTAAGCGTTACGGTCCTGGAATCACCTGCACAAACTATATAAAGCCACTTTGATCAATATAATATAAACAGCAGAAATTCAAAACTTTCTGCTGTTTTTGTGTGTGTTGTTTTGAATACAAACATCATAAAATCCTGTGGAAAAATAATCTGTTATCTGAATGATGAATGTTAAAGAAATGATGGCTAAAAAACATAACTTTGCTTTTTTAAATATTATAAAAACAAAAGGGAAGAGCTGATCATCAACCGGCTTATTTGCAGAGAGAAATCATTATATAACACAATCAAAATGATTAAAAAATGACAGGAGGATTCAGAAAAAAGATCCGTCAGAAAAATGCGGAGAACAGTGGTTTTGGAACCAATGCATCCGGAAGATTTATCAATAAAGACGGCCTCCCGAATGTTCAGAGAAGAGGCGTGAATGTCTTCAACAGGCTAAGCTGGTATCATACCATGCTGAATCTTTCATCATTCCGCTTTATTTCCTATTTGGTTATTGCTTATATTCTTATCAATCTTCTTTTTGCAATGATCTATTACCTGATTGGTGTGGAACATCTTACAGGAATTGATAAAAGTGATCCGCTGAATGAATTTATCGACGTTTTTTTCTTCAGTTCCCAGACCTTCACAACAGTTGGATATGGAAGAATTGCTCCGGTGGGATTTTTGGCCAGCCTTGTGGCTACTTTTGAGGCTTTTTTGGGATTGCTTACCTTTGCTATTGCAACAGGGCTTTTTTACGGAAGATTTTCAAGACCAAGAGCATATCTCAGGTTTTCTGATATAGCTGTGATTGCTCCTTTTCAGGAATCTTCGGCCCTAATGTTCAGGCTGGCTCCTTATAAAAACAATGCGCTGACAGATGCAGATGTGATTCTTTCTGCAGCTATTGAAGTCATAGAAAATGGAGTTGCTAAAAGTAATTTTTACAGACTTGATACACAGTTAAATAAGATTAATACTTTAGCTCTCAACTGGACTGTGGTACATAAAATTGATGAAAACTCTCCGTTTTACGGCTTTTCTGAAGATGATTTTAAAAATACGGATATTGAACTTATTGTACAGGTACGTGCATTTGATGAAGTGTTTTCAAACACCGTAGTGCAGAGATCTTCATATACTACCGGGGAAATTGTTTACGGGGCTAAATTTGTTCCGATGTATTATCCAAGCAAAGAAAGCCTTACGACGGTTCTTGATCTTGATAAAATAAATGAGTATAAGAAAGAGGATCTTTCGGATTTTGTAAGAAATAATGAATAAATGAATTTAGATTTTTATAAAAAACAAGCGATACAAAAGCAGAAAGAACACAAGAAATTTCTGGACGGATTAAAGAAGAAACCGCCCAAAAATCTCGATTATATTGTACAGGAGACCCATGATGAAGTTTTTGATGAAATAGATTGTTTACAATGTGCCAATTGCTGCAAAACAACCGGCCCTTTGTACACGGAAAAGGATATAGAGCGTATTTCCAAACATCTTCGTATGAAGTCTGCTGATTTTGAATCTAAGTTCTTAAGAGTGGATGAAGATAATGATAAGGTATTGCAGAATCTTCCCTGCCATTTCCTGAACAATGATAATACCTGTTCTATTTACGAAGTAAGACCTAAAGCATGCCGCGAATATCCGCATACAGACCGTAAGAAGATCTACCAGATTAATAATCTGATGCTGAAAAATACGGTTATCTGCCCGGCCGCGTTTGAATTTGTAGAAAAAATGATGAAGAATATAACGAAGTAGATTTCAAGGATGGAAGCAGGATGATGGGAGAGGGAAGCTGTTACACCAAAGAATTGATGTTTCAACTGCGATAAACTTCAAGCTTCAAGCTTCGATCCTCCAGCCAAATTATTATAATTATTTTGCAAATTCCTCTTAAATAATTATAAAGTACGTTAAATAAGCTTATTACATATAATTTTATAAATGATGCTTCGTTTAAGTTAAACAATCATTTAAATATTACATTATGAAAAAGTTATTTTTAACGGCAGCGTTTACATTAGTCGGAGTAATCGCAGTATCAGCACAATCAACACCACAAAAGCCGGCGGATACTTCTACTAATAATCCAACGACAACTCAAACCCAACAACCGAATACACAGACTACAAGTCCTTCGGATCCAAAGACTCAACAGGAAAAGACACCTGCAACTACAATGGAAACTGCTCCTGCAACTGACCCAACTGTAAGTACAACACCTACAGATGCAACGAAACCTGCAGATGCACCTAAGGAAGAAAAGAAAGACAAAAAGAAGAAAAAGTAAAAGTACTTTAGCAAACACTAGTCGGAATCCTGAAATCTTGTATTTCAGGATTTTTTTTGATCAATTTCCTCTACCCTGAATAGAAGAATCTTAGTAATCAGATCCAGCGGAAGATCTTCATGAATTGGAAACTGCACAGCTCCTTTAGAGAATTTATATTTTCTCTCTTTAAAATCTGTCTCAAAATTATGGATACCTTCAGCGCCTGGATAGAATCCGATATGCTTTTTATATCCCGCAAAATAAATCAAAGGTTTTCCTTTGTACCTGAAAGCAGGCATCTGATATCCAATATACTCTTCCAGACCAGGAACCAGTGAATGGATGGCTTGTTGTAGTTCAAGCAGTTTTTCCTGTACTTCTATGGGGAACAGAAGAATGTATTCATCAATATTTTTAAAAGCGTTTTTCATGATATAAAAATAAAAAAAAGCACTGCATATAGCAGCGCTTTCTCCTTTCACTTTTTACTTTTTTCCCATTATCCCGGGAACAGGCTATATCAAAAAAGGTCGGGAATTTTTCCCAACCTTTGTTTTTCTGTTACACAACTCCTTGAGCCAACATTGCTTCTGCTACCTTTACGAAGCCGGCAATATTTGCACCTTTCACGTAGTTTACATAACCGTCTTCATCTTTTCCGTAGTCTCTACAAGCTTTATGGATACCAATCATAATTTCCTTTAATCTTGCATCAACTTCTTCAGAAGTCCAGTTAAGACGGATAGAGTTCTGAGTCATTTCTAATCCTGATGTAGCAACACCTCCAGCATTGGAAGCTTTACCAGGAGAGAATAATACTTTATTATCTAAGAAATAGTTGATGGCGTCTAGTGTAGAAGGCATGTTAGCTGCTTCAGTTACACAAACACATCCGTTTTCAACTAATTTTCTTGCATCATCTAAATCTAATTCGTTTTGAGTTGCAGAAGGGAAAGCAACATCACACTTCACATCCCAAGGACGTTTTCCAGCATGGAATTCAGCAGAAGAATATTTTTTAGCATAATCTTCAGCTCTGTTGTTCCCTGAAGATCTAAGCTCTAATAAATAATCAATCTTTTCTCCACTGATACCGTCTTTATCATAGATGTACCCATCTGGTCCAGAGATTGTTACTACTTTAGCGCCTAGTTCAGTTGCTTTTTTGATCACTCCCCAAGCTACGTTTCCGAAACCTGATACTGTTACTGTTTTACCCTGGAAATCCTGTCCGATAGTCTTAAGCATCTGCTCAGCGAAGTATACTACACCGTATCCTGTAGCTTCAGGACGAATCAATGAACCTCCGTAAGCAAGACCTTTTCCTGTAAGAACTCCTGTAAATTCGTTTCTGATTTTCTTGTACTGTCCGAATAAATATCCGATTTCTCTTGCTCCAACACCGATATCTCCTGCAGGTACGTCTGTTTCAGGACCGATGTGTTTGCACAATTCTGTCATGAAAGCCTGGCAGAAACGCATTACTTCCATATCAGATTTTCCTTGTGGATCGAAATCTGAACCTCCTTTACCACCTCCCATTGGAAGAGTTGTTAAAGAGTTTTTGAATACTTGTTCGAAAGCTAAGAACTTAAGAACTGATAAGTTTACAGTAGGGTGGAAACGAATTCCTCCTTTGTATGGTCCAATAGCAGAGTTCATTTGAATTCTGAAACCTCTGTTAACCTGAATTTCTCCTTTGTCATCAACCCATGGAACTCTGAAAATAATAATTCTTTCAGCTTCAGCCATTCTTTCAAGCAGCTTCATTCCGGTATATTCTTTTTTAGTAGCAATGAATGGAATTACAGTTACGGCAACTTCTTTTACAGCCTGTAAGAATTCCGGTTCGTTAGGATTTTTTGCTTCAATTTTTGCAATAAACTCTTGGATTTTCTGGTCAATATTATATTGTTCCATATATTAAGGTTGAATATTATTGTCAACAAATTTAATTTTTTTTTCAAGATTCACAACACTGTATTTCAACATTGTTAAAAATTAAATAATAATGTTTCGTAATATTATTAAATTGATAATTTATGTTCAAATTTTATTAAAAATGAAATGTTATGTGTGAAATAATGCAATATTAAGAAATCATTAAATCTTAAATTGCGATGAATTGCCTCCCGGAAAATGATTTTACTTTCCCTAAAAGTTCCAATTCCAAAATTATTGGTAAAATTTTGTAGGGAGGAATATTAATTTTCTGTGACAGATCATCCAGAGAAATCTGTGGTTGGTCTTTAATAGATTGATATATTAAATATTGATTGTCAGACAATTGTATTGTGGTCTCACTATAAGGAAATAACTCTTCGATTTTTTCTTTGGGACCATTAAACCCAAGCATGCTTATAAGATCTTTTATAGTAGAAATGGCTGTTGCTTTATTATGGAAAATCAGCTGATTACATCCCTGGCTGCAGAGGTCTGTAATTTTTCCGGGAAGGGCAAAGACATCACGGTTATAATCATTGGCAAAAGCAGCAGTGCTTACAGATCCTCCTCCAAAACCAGTTTCCACCACAATGGTTGCGGGAGAGATTCCTGCTACAATTCTATTCCTCTGGATGAAGTTTTCACGGTCTGGTTTTTGGGAAGAGCTGAACTCTGTGATTAATGTACCTCCTTCCTCCAAAATTTTCTCTGAAAGTTTTCTGTTTTTTGATGGATATAAATATTGGAAACCATGTGCAAGAACTGCTACAGTGGGTTTTCGATGAAGAATAGACTGTTCATGAACCTCTTTGTCAACTCCAAGAGCGAGACCGCTTACTGATGTATATCTTGAAGATTGGGTTGCTTCAAAAAAATCTTCAATAAATTTTTGGCCATAGTCAGTCATATTCCGGGTTCCTACAATACTTACTTTTGACAGTGTATCATCAATCTTTCCTTTCTGATAAAGAATAGCCGGTGCATCATTACATTCATTAAGCAGTAAAGGAGTTTCACGAAGATGCTTCAGCCTGATCTGAATATTATTCTTTTCGCAAAAATTTATTTCTTCTTCTGCGAATTCCAAATGGTTGTTATTCCCAATATCTGAAACTGTTTTTTGTCCTATGCCTTCCAGCTTTTTATATTCTTTCTTTGCTCTTTTCCATGCTTCCTGAGCACTTCCAAAAGTATGGACAAGTTTATGAAAATGAATATCACCTATCTGGCTGCATTCGCGAAGGGCGATTGCATAAAAGTATTCTTCGGAAATCATGTGTGTTTTTTTCAAATGTAGTGAAATTAAGTTTTTATTTTTTCCTTAATTCATCCAAATGATCCCAGATATCATCTCTTTTTTTATATGGAAGCTCCATAAAATCTTCCGGATGGTTTTCCTTGTATTCCTGCCACAATTTATCATCCTTTTCGCTATAATAATTCGGAAATTCCCAAATGAACTTTTTCTTCTTTTCCCCAACATTTTTAAAAGCAAACGCAATAATACTTCCGACTACTGCTCCGGAAAGATGGGCCTGCCATGAAATTTTACTCGGTTCCTGCATGTTATAAAACAGCTCTTCAGGCAGCATTCCCCAGATTAAACTTCCATAATAAAGTACAACAAGCATTGAAATGGTAAGAAGTTTTGTATTCCATTTAAATACCCCGCTGAAAAAAAGGAAGAAGGCAAGAACATAGACTACACCACTGGCTCCGATGGTACAGGTGTACATATATTCGCCAGAGAAAATGTCAATAGGAGGAAGAAGCCATACTAAAAGCCCTGTTGCCAGCCAGCCGATAATAAAAACTTTATTTGCTACGATTGGGTAAAACTGATAGAGCAAAAACATAAGTGCGGCTATCGGAATAGAATTTCCTATAATATGATCGATGTTTCCATGCAAAAGAGGAGAAGTAACTATACCCAGCAGCCCTTCAGGCAAAAGCGGTATAATCGCTCCAAAACAGCTTTGAAAAAAGCCCTGCATTTGTAAAAAATACCCAAACCACATCGCAGAAAGCATCAGCAATGGGTAGATAATCGCTCTTTTGGAAATTGCATTTTTAAACATGAGGATTTTACGTCAAATCAAAAGCCAATCATAAATTTCGGAAAATTTGTCGATGAATCAATTTCTACTTCCTTGATTTTAAGACAAAAGGTGTCAAATTTATTTTTTAAACTTATTATTTTGGCATTGATTTTATAGAGATATGTTATTGTTAGGTATTAAACTTTATGAATTAGGATTCTTTAAAGCTGAATTTACCTTTAAAAAAAATTATATTAATACTTTTGCATTGAAAATTATTTGAGTAATGAAGAAGTTTTTATTGATTCTTTCCTTTTTTATGGGGATTTATGCAAGTGCACAAGAAGAATTGAAGAAAGATTCTGTTGTGGTAGACACAGTAAAATACTGGTCAGTTTTAGGAAAAAACACTTTAATGATCAATCAGGCAGCCTTTTCAAACTGGGTAGGAGGTGGAGCCAATAACGTGGGATGGCTTGCTGGTATCAATTATAACATAACTTATGAAAAAGACAAAGATCTTTGGGAGAATATTGTTATCCTAGGTTATGGACAAAATGATACGAAGGGGCTTGGAATAAGAAAGACTCAGGATGTTATTAATGTTTCTACAAATTACGGGAGGAAGTTTTCAAAAAGCTGGTATTTCTCTGGTGGAGTAGGGCTGCAGTCCCAGTTTGCCGCAGGGTATGAAGATGGGAATAACCCTGAAGCAAAGAAAATATCGAATTTTATGGCACCAGGTTACGTGAATGTCGGTATGGGTATCACCTACAGACCTAATGACGATCTTACGGTTACTTTACGTCCTGTCAATGCCAGATGGACTTTTGTATTGGATAAAGATCTTCAGACCGCAGGAAGTTATGGTTTGAAAAGTGATGGTGATTCTTCTTTATTGCAGTTCGGTTTCCTGGGAACGGCAATTTATAAGCTGAAAATAATGGAAGATATTTATTTAACGAATACTGCTTCGGTCTTCTCGAATTACCTTGACCGTCCGGACAGATTGGTTCTCGCTTACGGTGCGCTGTTAAACCTTAAAGTAAACAAATATATTTCCTCCAATGTGACGGTTGATTTGCTGTATGATCACAACCAAATCGAAAAAACTCAGCTGAAACAAACCCTTGGAATCGGCTTCGCTTATACCATTGATAATGGTGTGAAACGTTCTGACCGTAAGGACAGTCAATGGTGGATTAAAAAATAATATAACTATATCAATTCTAATATAAAAACACTTCAGAAATGAGGTGTTTTTTGTTTTTTAAATACTGTCATTTTAAGTTGACTTAAGTTTGGGATGCAATATAGTGTTGTTTAAATGATTTGTTTTCATTGTATTACAGGCGAAAAATCAATTATGTTAAATTCATTTTAAAGTGAATTTTATTTAGACGTAGATTATTATTTATACATTTGTAATAAATCATTATTATGAAAAAACTTTTATTGATCAGTTCCATTTCTTTTGGAGCGATAGCTTTGGCGCAAGAAACTAAAACAGAGGCTCCGGCAGCAGATACCGTTAAAGCCTGGTCTATTCAAGGACAAAATACATTAATGCTTAACCAGGCTGCCTTTTCAAACTGGGTAGGAGGGGGAGCCAACAACGTAGGATGGCTTGCTGGTGTCAATTATAACCTGACTTATGAGAAAGGGAAAGATCTTTGGGAAAATATCATTATTCTGGGCTACGGACAGAATAATACCCAGGGAACAGGTGTGCGAAAAACTCAGGATGTTATCAATCTTTCTACAAACTATGGTAGAAAATTTGCTGAAAGCTGGTATTTCTCAGTAGGAGCCGGTCTTCAGACTCAGTTTGCTCCGGGATATGAAGATGGAAACAACCCTGATGCTAAAAAGATTTCCAATTTCATGGCTCCGGGATATCTGAATGTGGGTGCAGGGGTTACCTATCGTCCTAATGATAATTTGACCGTAACATTACGTCCTGCCAACGCGAGATGGACTTTTGTTTTAGATAAGGATCTCCAGACTGCCGGAACGTATGGCCTTAAAAATGATGGTGATTCATCACTTTTCCAGTTCGGTTTCCTTGGTACTGCCATTTATAAGATCAAAATCATGGAGAATATTAATCTGACCAATACAGCGTCTGTATTTTCAAATTATCTGGATCATCCGGATAGATTGGTATTGGCTTATGGAGCGGTCTTAAATATGAAGATTAATAAATATATTTCATCCAATATTACCCTGGATCTGCTGTATGACCATAACCAGATCTGGAAAACACAGCTGAAGCAGACATTGGGCGTAGGTTTGGCTTACAATTTTGATAATGGTAAGAAACGTTCAGATAATAAGGATAACCAAGGCTGGCTAAAGAAATAAACAAGATAAGATACCCGTAAGAAATAAAAAAAGCACTTCAAAAAGAAGTGCTTTTTCGTATCAATATATATAAGTCTTAGAATTCTATATCTACTCCTAGTTTCTCTGCCAATAGCTTTGAAATTTTCTCTTTTAGAGGCTCTATATCAATATTTTGCATGGCATCATTTGCGAAAGCATATAAAAGTAATGCCTGAGCTTCTTTTTTAGAGATTCCTCTTGCTCTCAGGTAGAATAAAGCATCTTTATTCAGCTGACCTACCGTACATCCGTGAGAACATTTTACGTCATCTGCAAAGATCTCCAACTGAGGTTTTGTATCAATGCTTGCTCCTTCACTTAGCAACACGTTATTGTTTTGCTGATAAGCGTTTGTTTTCTGAGCAATTTTATCTACAAAAACTTTTCCGTTGAAAACTCCGTGGGCATTGCCATCGAAGATTCCTTTATAGTTCTGATAGCTTTCACAGTTCGGGAAGTTATGGTGAACTGCCGTGTGGTGGTCTACCAACTGATCTTTCCCGATGATTGTGATTCCGTTCATGAATGAATTGATGTTTGATCCATTATGAATAAAATCAAGGTTGTTTCTTACCAGTTTACCTCCGAAAGAGAACGTGTTTACAGTGGTTAAGCTGTCTTTTTCCTGTCTTGCGAACGTACTGTCGATAAGATAGGTTGTGTTGTTGTCATTCTGAAGCTTGTGCCAGTCAGCTTTTGCATTGGGATATGTAAAGATTTCCGTTACAGAGTTTGTCAATACATAGGCGCTGTCAAAATTATGATGGCTTTCAATTACTTCTACTTTGGCTCCTTCTTCTACAATCAAAAGGTTTCTTGTATTGTAGAACGTATTCTCTTCCTGATTCTGAGAAATATAAAAAACGTGGATTGGTTTTTCAATCACTACATTTTTAGGAACTTTCAAAAAGAAACCGTATTTGCAGTAAGCAAGATTTAAGTTTGTAAAAGCTTGATCTTTAGAAGCAATAGTGTTGAAGTATTTTTCAAAAACCTCTTTATGCTTCTCATCATTCAATGCATAGTTGAATGAAAGGAATTCTACATTTTCAATAGAAACTTTTGAAAGTTCCTTGTGAAGTTTACCATTTACAAAAACAATCCAATCAAAGTTTTCTTCTCCAAGGTGCAGTTCATCAAACTGCTCTTTGGTGATATTGTGGCTCTCCTTCGGGAAGAAGTTGTAGCTTTTTTCCGTGATTTCCTTTAGATTGGTATATTTATATTCTTCGTCTTTTTTTGTCGGAAAACCAACATTTTGAAACCTCTGAAGAGCTGCTTTTCTACTGTCATCCAGAAATCTGTGACGAAGACTCTCCAAAAATTCATTATGGTTCTCTATAATTTGTTCTTTTAATGCCATTACTGGTATATCTGTGGTTTGCACCATTTTTTCTTTTTTTATTAACTAAAATATTGTTATTCCGAGGAATAGGGAACCCAATTTTAATAGTAGAGATTCTTCTTTTTACAGGGTTTATGAATAACTGTGAAAATTATAATCTCTGAAATAATATATTTTCTTCTTAGTTAAGAAGCCAGTCGTAACCTTTTGCTTCAAGTTCTAATGCTAAAGATTTGTCACCGGTCTTGATGATTTTTCCATCTGCTAAAACATGAACGAAGTCAGGTTGAATATAATTAAGCAATCTCTGATAGTGCGTAATCAAAAGAACTGCATTTCCTTCATTTTTAAAGTGATTTACCCCATCTGCAACGATTCTCAAAGCATCAATATCCAATCCGGAATCAGTTTCATCAAGAATAGCCAGTTTAGGATTAAGCATCATCATCTGGAAGATCTCATTTCTTTTCTTTTCACCTCCTGAGAATCCCTCGTTTAATGATCTTGAAAGGAAATCTTTCTTGATACCCAGTTTTTCGGATTTTTCACGGATTAATGCAAGCATTTCTTTTGCCGGCATTTCTTCCAATCCGTTTGCTTTTCTTGTTTCGTTCAAAGCAGCTTTGATAAAGTTTGTCACAGAAACTCCCGGAATTTCCACTGGATACTGGAAAGAAAGGAAAATTCCTTTGTGAGCTCTATCTTCAGGGGCATCTTCAACGATATCTTCTCCCTGGAAAAGAATTTCTCCACCAGTCACTTCGTAATCTTCTTTACCAGCGATTACAGAAGAAAGGGTAGATTTCCCAGCTCCGTTCGGCCCCATGATAGCGTGAACTTCGCCTGGCTTTATTTCAAGATTAATACCTTTTAATATTTCTGCGCCATCTTCAATTTTGGCGTGAAGGTTTTTAATTTCTAACATTTTATTTGCTTAAACAAATTATTTTTGAATTCTATATACTAAACTTTCAGGTTGACCAGGGACATCATTCAGTGTCCCGATTTGTATCATACCTGCCTTTTCCAATACTTTAACAGAAGCTATATTACTGGGACGGACAATGGCGAATATTTCTTCTTTACTGTCTTCGTTTAACCCAAAATCTATAGCTTTCTTTGTGAATTCTGTGGCGTATCCTTTCCCCCATGCCTCGGAAGCAAAACGATAGCCTAAATTCAATTTTTCTTCTTCTCCGTAGAGTTTATAGCTCAATCCTCCAAAACCTATTATATTTTCTGGATCATCCTTTTCAACAATCACCCAGCCTCCAAAACTGTACTTTTCCCAATGATCAAGCATTCTTGTAAATGTGCTTTCTGCTTTTTCAAAACTCATTGGTCCGCCTGGATTATGAATATTGGTTTGAGGATCATGATTAATTTCAAAGAATCTTTCAAAATCTTCTTTTGTAGGTTTTCTTAAAATTAATCTTTCTGTAGCTATCATATTTTCTTATCCTACTGAACCTTCTAATGAAATTTCAAGTAATTTCTGTGCTTCAATAGCAAATTCCATTGGAAGCTTGTTCAAAACTTCTTTACTGAAACCATTCACGATCAAAGCAATTGCTCTTTCCGTATCAATACCTCTTTGGTTACAGTAGAAAATCTGATCTTCCCCGATTTTTGAAGTCGTTGCCTCGTGCTCTAACTGTGCAGTAGGATCTTTGATTTCAATATATGGGAAAGTGTGAGCTCCACATTCATTACCCATCAATAAAGAGTCACATTGAGAAAAGTTTCTTGCTCCTTTTGCTGAAGGCATTACTTTCACCTGTCCTCTGTATGAGTTTTGAGATTTTCCTGCAGAAATACCCTTGGAAATAATCGTTGATCTGGTATTCTTTCCAATGTGGATCATTTTCGTTCCTGTATCTGCATACTGGTGGTTGTTGGTTACCGCAATAGAGTAGAACTCTCCAATAGAATTATCTCCTTTCAGAATACAAGAAGGATATTTCCATGTTACTGCTGAACCTGTTTCTACCTGAGTCCAGGAGATTTTTGCATTTCTTTCGCAAAGTCCTCTCTTCGTTACAAAGTTGAATACCCCTCCTTTACCTTCTTCATTACCGGGATACCAGTTCTGAACTGTAGAATATTTGATCTCCGCTCCGTCCAAAGCGATCAGTTCCACTACCGCAGCGTGAAGCTGGTTTTCATCTCTTGATGGTGCTGTACACCCTTCAAGATAAGAAACGTAACTTCCCTCATCAGCTATAAGAAGTGTTCTTTCAAACTGTCCTGTTCCTGCCTGGTTGATACGGAAATAAGTGGAAAGCTCCATTGGGCATTTTACGCCTTTGGGAATATAACAGAAACTTCCGTCAGAGAAAACTGCGGAATTCAATGCTGCGTAGAAATTATCTCCTCTCGGAACTACTTTTCCAAGATGTTTTCTTACTAAGTCAGGGTGGTTTTTAATGGCCTCAGAGATTGAACAGAAAATAATTCCTTTCTCTGCCAATGTATCCTGGAAAGTAGTTTTCACAGAAATTGAGTCCATTACGATATCTACGGCAACTCCTGAAAGTCTTTTTTGCTCTTCGATATTGATCCCTAATTTTGCAAAAGTTGCTAATAATTCAGGATCTACTTCGTCAAGACTTGCCAGTTCCGGCTTTACTTTAGGTGCAGCATAGTAACGGATTGCTTGAAAATCCGGTTTCTCATACTTGATATTCGCCCAGTTAGGCTCTACCATTTTCAACCAGATTTTGAAAGATTCCAGTCGCCATTCAGTCATCCATTCCGGCTCTTCTTTTTTAGCAGAGATCGCACGGATGATATCCTCATTTAAACCGATCGGGAAATCTTCATAATCAATCTTCGTTTCCCAACCGAATTCATATTTTTTATTTTCTAGATCGACCCTTAAATCGTCTTCTGTATATTTACTCATTATTATTTTTTAGATTTCAGATGGTAGATTTCAGCATTCAGAATGGCTCTGATATCTGTTATCTAGTATCTAATGTCTTTTCTCTAAAGACTAAATGATTCTCCACATCCACATGTTCTGGATGCATTCGGGTTGTTAAATACAAACCCTTTTCCGTTCAATCCTCCTGAATACTCAAGAGTTGTTCCTGCCAAATAAAGGATGGATTTTTTATCTATAATAATTTTGATGTTATTATCTTCAAAAATCTGATCTGTGTCTGTTTTTTGGTTATCAAACTTTAAAACATACTCTAAACCAGAGCATCCGCCGCTTTTCACCCCTACTCTTATATAATCTTCAGCAGGGTTAAAGCCATCTTCAGTCATCAACTGGATAGCTTTCTCCTTTGCATAGTCTGATACTTTTATCATTGTATTTATTTAGAATGATTTAATGATGCAAAAATACGAACTAATTTCCGCAATCTCAAATCGAAGATATCTATTTTAATGATTCTTATATTAATAGCGATTTTGAAAAGCATGATTTATGTTAAAATTAGATAAATTTCTTATCGTGATACGGAAGATTCTGTTTCTGATTTTAACCTTGAATCATATTTTCTATCTATAAATAAAATTGGTAATGGGACAAAAAATAATAATTTTTTTTGTATTGTTTTTCACCGCACTGTCTTATGGACAGACCACCAGATATGTTTATGAAACGCTGGTAAACCCAGATTCTATCAATCTGGTAAGTATGAAAAGTGAAAGAACTTTTCTGGATATTAAGGAAGGACGATCCTTATTTATCAGTGAAAATAAATTGATAAGAGACTCTCTTTTTACTGCTCTGAGATCAGAAATGAAGGAAAATAAAAAAGAGGAAAAAGATTTTTCAAAACAGGAAGGAAGAAAACATTTTGAACCTACTTTTTTTGAATATTTTATTACAAAGAGTATTCCCGACCAAAAAGTGTATTATTATGAAAAGGCAGCTGGAAAACAAATTTATTATCAGGAAGACAGACCTGTAAAATGGGAAGTGACCAATGTTGTTGAAAAACAAAATGGATATTCAGCCCAAAAAGCAGTTGCAGAATTTGGAGGAAGAGTCTGGACAGGATGGTTCACAAAAGATATTCCTTTGTCGGACGGACCTTATAAGTTCTTAGGATTGCCAGGACTGATTGTAAAACTGGAAGATGACAAAGGAGACTATAAATTTGATCTTGTTAAAAAGATTATCGTTAAAAATGCTTTTGAAGAACAGATAAATGCTGATGCCAAGCAAAGTACAAGAGTTAATTTCCATGGTGATAAAGCGGCTCTGGAACTTGAATTTGGTAAAAACAGAAATACTATGGCGGGAAATAACGGTGGCGGAAATATGAATTTTGGCGGCGGAAGGCACGGCGGTGGTATGAATGGAGGAGGAATGAAAGGCGGCGGCCACGGTGGCGGTGGCGGGATGCATAGAGGTGGAATGGGTGGTGAAAACCAGAATCCCTCTATGTCACAAGGCTCATCGGTAGATGTTCCTTCCTTTACGGGCACAGCCCAGAACCCAATTGAATTAAAATAAAGAAAATATAAATGAAAAAATTAGGTATTATCGCATTGGCACTCTTTATACAGAATGTTTCTGCACAGACAAACAGGTTTGTGTATCAGGTGACTATGAAGCCTGATGCCGAAAATAAAACGGATATTAAGACAGAAAATGCTTACCTGGATATTTCTCCGGAAAAGTCTGTGTTTTATTCGGAAAACAGGATTAAAAGAGATTCCATCATGCAAAAAGCATTTCAGGGCGGTGGTGGAAGAGGAAGTATTAACAGAGATCAGATGGAGGGCTTGAGAACTAATATCAATTATTCCATAGAAAAAGATAAAACAAATCAAAAGACGTATTTTAAAGACAGAATTGGCCGTGATCTCTATTCGTATGAAGAAGACAGACCACTAAATTGGAAAATTGAATCAGAAACAAGAAAAATAGGTGAATATAAAGTTCAGAAGGCCGAAACTGATTTTGGAGGCAGAAAATGGACAGCATGGTTTACAACAGATCTTCCTTATCAGGATGGACCTTACAAGTTTGGAGGACTTCCGGGGTTGATTGTAAAAGTAGAAGATGATAAAGGAGATTATTCTTTTGATTTAATGAAAAACTACAAAATCACGGAATTTCCTACTTTGAATCAGTTTGGAAATACTTTGAAAGTAAAAAGATCAGATTATTTAAAACAACAGCAGAAATTTAAAACTGATCCTATGTCATTCATGATCCAGGGTGGAGGTTCAGGCGGATTTTCGACAACAGTGAGAGCTGGTGGTGGAAGAGGTCCTGGAGGCGGTGGTGGAAATCAGAATCCTGCCGATATGAGAAAAAGAATGGAAGAAAGGGTAAAAGAAGAAGCTAAGAAAAATTCTAATCCTATAGAATTGCAATAAATAAAAAAGCGGCCTTAAAGTAAGGCCGCTTTTTTATTTTGTATAGTCTGAATAATTCTGATAAATTATTTTAATAATTGGTTGAAAGTATCTCCTTGTCTGATATCTCCGGTGTTGTAGCCTTTCATAAACCATTCTTTACGCTGTGCAGATGATCCGTGAGTAAAGCTTTCCTGATTGACATATCCCTGACCTCTTTTCTGAATGTTGTCATCTCCAACGGCTTCTGCAGCATCTATGGCAGCCTCAATGTCTCCAGGTTCCAGTATATGTTTGCTGTCATTTGTTTTTTTAGCCCAAACTCCGGCATAGAAATCAGCCTGTAATTCTGTAGCCACAGATACTCTGTTCATCTGTTCTTCAGAATATCTTCCACTTCTTCTTAACGCATCTACTTTTTGTGTGGTTCCCAACAGTGTCTGAACATGGTGGCCTACTTCGTGGGCAAGAACATAAGCTACCGTAAATTCTGTTACTTTAGCTCCGAATTTTTGCTGAAGCTCACCGAAAAAACTCATGTCCATATATACTTTCTGATCAGCCGGGCAATAAAATGGTCCCATGGCAGATTGAGCTGTACCACATGCTGAAGAAGTTGTATTTTCGAAAAGAACAATACCCGGATCGGTATAGGTCATTCCGTTTTCAGTGAAAATCTGATTCCAGGTCTGGCTATTCCATGCATCCATCATTTTGACCATTTCCCCAATTTGTTTTTCCCCGGTTGTAAGCTCTCTTTGTTCACTGGAATTTCCGGAAGACTGCATACTGCCGGAATTCAAAATACCGGATGGATCACCTCCCAAAAAGAATACAATGGCTGCTATAATTAAAGTTCCGAGCCCTCCGCCTACAATCATACCACCATTTCCTCCTCCGGAACCACGGCGGTCATCAACGTTTCCGCCTCTGTCGTCTGTCCATTTCATAGTAATAAATTTTTTCGTTAATTTAAATATTTTACGCCAAACTTTATGCTAAAAATATTTAGATATTTATCTGTTAAGTTGTTTCGTTTTTAGCCAGTAGGAGGTAGATTGATATGCTGATACGGCATCATCTACCAGTTTTTGGTCTGGATCTTTTAATAATTTTTCGTCGTAATACAGCTTAAAAGCTGGGGCCAGATCGCTTTTTTCCAATTCCAAAGAATATTGTTTTACCTTTTTTACCGGAGAAATAATGGTAAGACGCCCGTCTTTTATAAATCCAAGATCCTGATATGTTGCAACATAAGCTTTAGGTTGGAATTCTTTTTTGAAGACATCCTGTCCCAGAAATTTAGACTGATAACTGAAATTCAAAAGTCCCAAAACGGTTGGCATTACGTCTATCTGAGACATTAATCCATCAAACTTTTGAGGCTGAACAAACCCTTCTGAAAAGATCATCGCAGGAATTCTGTATTTATCCATCGGAAGTTCCGTTTTCCCGGCACTCGATGCACAGTGGTCTGCAATGATAACAAAAACAGTATTTTTATACCAGTCTTGTTTCTTAGCCATATCAAAGAATAATTTAAGAGAGTAGTCGGTATATTTTACACCGCCTTCACGGGATTTTGCTGTTCCCGGAATATCTATTCTTCCGTCAGGATAAGTAAAAGGTCTGTGATTGGAAACCGTCATCCAGTGATTGAAAAATGGTTTCCCTGATTTTGCTTCAGTATTCATTACCTGAATCGCTTTTTTTGCCATATCTTCATCAGCAACTCCCCAAACATTGGCAAAAGTGATTTCTTCAGGTTTAAAATTATTTCGGTCTATAATTCCGTAGCCATTTCCACTAAAGAAATCCTGCATATTATCAAAATAGCTGTATCCGCCATATAAAAACTTAACGTCATAGCCTTTAGATTTGAATACATTCCCGGTTGTAAATTTGTTTTTATTATCATCTCTTTTGATGATACTTTCTCCCGCTGTCGGTGGAATACACAATGTTAAAGCTTCCAGACCGCGTACCGTTCTGTTTCCGGTAGCATAAAGATTGGTAAACATCAATGACTTCTCTGCAAGGCTGTCAAGGAAAGGAGTAATTTTTTGTGTGTTGCCGTAATGTTCCATGAAATCTGCGGAAAGACTTTCAATAGAAATCAATACAACGTTTTTCTTCATTTCAGGCTGCTCAGCAACAATATTTCTTGATAATGTCTGCTGTGGATACTGACTTAGAAAATTCTTTTCGGCCTGCTGTTGATTGATCTGTGAATAAAACTGGAAGTAATCCAGCTCATTATGAGTAAAAGCCCAGTAGAACTTTGGAAGTCCGTTGGCCTCAATTTCGTCTGCAAAAACATTGTCTGACCTCATTTGCATCAGAGAAGGAATCGCCAGTGCACTAAAGGCGCAAAGTACCATGAAACTCCCCAGAAGAACCATTTTTTGTTTAAAATCCGGAAGCTCCAGCAGCTCATCTTTTGTTTTCTTATAAATGAACCATGTGATGGTAAGTGTAACGATCATTATCCCTGAAAATAATGGAACGACAGGATAGCTTTCCATGATATTTCCAATAACTTCATTGGTATATATCAGATAATCTACTGCAATAAAGTTATACCGAACTCCGAATTCATTGTAAAAGAAGTATTCACTTACTCCATTGAAAATAATCAGAAGAACATATAATAATAATGTAATGAAATATAGAGTGTTACGAATCTTTGTTCTTTGGGTCGGAAGGAAAAGCATCAATCCGAAGAAAAGGGTTTTTATTCCAACAAAAACAAGTGCTACCTCCATGATAGAACCTCCATATTGCTTGAAAATATTGTTAGGAACAAGCCATATATAAAGGAAGAATAAGACCAGTGCTCCCAAAATAATGTAGCCGTAAGGTTTTTTATATTTTGAATTGGAAAGGAAGAGAAAATAAAGCGCGAGAACAGAACTGGCAAGAACGAATACAAAAATATCATTCACCATACCTATTAACAAGACTTTTATGACCTCGAAAAACCCAAAGCTAGCTGTGGTAATAGGGTGAAAAAAGAATACTGTTCTTATTATCAATGAAATAATAAGATAGAAAACTCCTAAATATAGGAACGGTTTTATTTTTCTTAAAAACATGTATTTACTGTCTTTATTAGTTTTCACAAAGATAGTTTTTGTATAGAACTTTTGATAGAAAAAAACAAAAACATCCTGTTTATTAGTAAGATTTGTGATTTAAAATACCCAATAAAAAAGGACTATTAAAAAATAGTCCCAATATATTGTTAAGGCAATCTGCGGTTAAGAGTGTCCGAAACCGATATTTCCTTTTTTGTCAGATAATTTCTTTTTGAAATCAATCATTCTTAAAGCGGTAACGGCTGCTTCTACCCCTTTGTTTCCAAGATCACCACCGCTTCTTGCGATAGACTGCTCTTTGGTATCATCTGTCAATACGCAGAAAATAGTAGGGGTGTCAGTCATAATGTTACAGTCTTTGATTCCCTGTGCTACTGCAGAACACACGTAGTCAAAATGAGGTGTTTCCCCACGGATCACACACCCGATAGAAATTACTGCATCATATTTTCTTTCTTTGCAAAGCTGCATGCTTGCATAGTTGAGTTCAAAGGCTCCCGGAACAGGGAAAAGTTTGATGTTTTCAGGTTTTACCCCTTCTTTTTCAAGAATTTCCAAGGCTGCATCACGAAGATTGTACGTTACAAAATCATTCCACTCAGAAAAAACAATGCCGATAGAAAAATCTTCGGCATTAGTTATATGAAGTGGCTTGTAATCGGAAAGATTAACTGTTGCCATTTTTTAGTAATATTTAGTCATTTCAATATAAGAATCAGACATTCCGTTGTCGTAGTCCTGATATTTCTCATCAATTGCAGAGAAGTATTTTTTAGCTTCTGCATTTTTCTTTAATCCTAAAGCAACGATACCTGCTTTTCTTGTGAAATAGTATGTTGTATACGGATCATCAGAAGCGGTTGCTGCTTTGTCTAATAAAGCCAGAGCTTCATCGTTTTTGTTAAGACCTGATTTTGCATCTGCCATAGCTCCGAATTTCATTGCTACTAAAGTTTTGTTGTCAGATGAAAACTGGTCTAAAAGATCATAAGCTTCCTGGAATTTTCCTTCTTTGAACTTCAATAAACCTGCATTATAAGATGAAAGTTTACCGATTTTAGTAGAAGAATATTCGTTATATGTACCTACAAAACCTGGGTTAGCTGCAGATTTTCCACCCAAAGCATCTTTATCCTTACCTTCAGTAAGACTTTTTTGAGCAGAAAGGAAACTTTTCACAGCTTCAGCGTTCTTTGGAGCAACTATAAATTGCTTGTAAGCGAAGAATCCTAACACTGCTAAAATTAATGCTCCAAATACAAAACCTAGAGGTTTTGAATATTTTTCAACAAATCTTTCAGTGTTTAAAGCTTCTCTGTCAAGGTCTTTAAAGAACTCAACCGTTTCTTTACCTTCTTGCTCGTTCTGAGCACTCTTTCCCAATTTTGCCATAAGTTTTTAAAAATTGAAATGCAAATTTAATTGTTTCTGAGAGATTTACAAAATACTTTGTTTATATTGTTGATTTTATTTAAACAAATAATGTAAATTCTTATAAAAACGCTTCGACTCCGCTCAGCGTGACACTTCTAATAGTACTAATTGTACAGCCTTATTAGCGATTGTCATGCTGAGCGGAGTCGAAGCATATATCTTTATCTTGTTAGGATCAATCTTAATATCCTAAAACATGATACACTTCTGCACCAAATTTTTTCAATTTTTCATCACCATTCAAATCTTTTAAGCCAATAAGGAAACTGAATTGGGAAACAGTTGCGCCCTGTTTTTCTACCAATTTAGCTGCTGCTTCAGTAGTTCCTCCGGTTGCTAAAAGATCATCATGAATCAAAATTCTTTGTCCTGGCTTTATTTGTCCTTCACGGGTTTCAATAATAGCGCTTCCATATTCCAGATCATATTTTTCTGAAATGACGGGAGGGGGTAGTTTTCCTGCTTTTCTGATCAGAATGAAAGGAACTTCCAATGCTACGGCAATAGCGATTCCAAACAAATAACCACGGCTTTCGATTCCGCAGACTGCATCTACTTTTCCTTTACTGAAGGCTGCAAGATCTGCAATCACATCTTCGTAAAGTTTCGGATCTAAAAAAATGGGTGAAATATCCTTAAACTGTATTCCCGGAATCGGAAAATCAGGAATATTTTCAATTGTTTCTTCTAGTTTTTTGATCAGTTCTGCTGAAGCCATTTATTAATTGATTTTATAGCTAGAAATTTTCCAGTCACCGTTTACATTTTTAAGCCCGAAAGTTACTTTCAATGAAGTTGTCTTACCGCTTTTATCTGTTACATCATAGGTAGCATTTACGCTTGCACTGTTGGCTGTAGTACCACTTGTTGTAATATTCTTTACGCTTACATTTTTCACAGCTCCAAAACCTGAATTAGGATTAGAGAAAGATTCATAGCTTCCCCAGTTTGGATTGCTCGATGTATCGTAAGCCGCTTTTAAGTTCTGTGAACTTACGCTGTTCAAAAATTTGCTTACTGTATTTTTAGGATCAGCAGTCGGCTGTTTTGGCGTAGCTGGTGCCGTTGGAGTAGCAGTAGCAGGATCTGTAGGGGTTCCAGTAGTTGCTGTTGGATTGTTTGGATCAATAACTGCGCTTGGTTGTTCCGGTACAGCTGTTGTATCAGTTTTAGGAATGGCAGGAACTTTCAGAGCTGCTGCATTCACATCAAGACCGATTTTTGACATTTTGAAAGTTTTCGCAGTTGTTTTTACAGAAACTGTGATGTCGATTTTGTTATCTACCACTTTTGCTGCCGGAATAGAAGAGAACTTCAAGTTGAATCCTTTAAAGTTATTATCCTGCATCAGGTTTTTAGCGGTAGCAAGTCTTACTCCGTTACTGAATACTTCAAGGGTTGCTTCCAGACCTGCTCCTGTGAAAGATACCGGGTTTCCTGCTGCATCTACAAGTCTTGGTACAATTTGAATGGCAGTAGGAGCTCCGGAACCGTCATCGCCTGTAGGTCTTGTAATAAGGCTTAATGATCCTGCTTTTACGTCATTAGGATCGCTTTCTTTGGCTTTATCATCTCCGAAGATGTTCATTTCTCCGAGTGATGGCGGGGCAGTACTGGCCCATTCTATTCCGTTTTTCTGCGCAACTTCGTCTGCAAGGGACATAATTTCAGGAACTTTTTTTCCATTGATCAGTTTTCCAAGGGCTTTTAGCTCGTTTATATCACCATCAGCTTCTACGCCAAATGTTTTAAGGATATAAAGAGCCTCATTAAACTTAATCTGTTTAATGGTAGGTAAACTGGAAGTCATATCATTGATACTTGACTGCAGTGTTTTAGTATTCGTAGCATCTACATGATCTTTCTTACATGCTGTAAAAAGCAACAGACTGAAAACAAGTAGAAAAGAAAACTTTTTCATTTTTATTTGGTTTGTTGCAAATTTAATAAAACCTTTATTAATACTGGATTTTATTTTTTACTTTATGTTTTTTGCTTATTTATTATTTTTTTCCGGAAATGGATGCTGTTCTTTTAATTTTAGAATTCAATTGAGATATTTAGTACTCCGGAACAGAGTTTTCATTATTTTTTATTGGTTTGTTCTTTTAGATCGCCTTTGAAAAAGCTGCTGAAAATAGTCTGCATATTAGGAAATGACGAATCCTGCCAATAGGATGTCTTGTAATTACTGTTGTCTTTATCAAACTTCACTTTATCAATATCATTGTCATTGCTGAAATTAAGTTCTGTTGGATAAAAATTAGTATAAAGTGTTATCTGATTGTAATTGGGTTCACTTTTATGTTTCAATTTTACAAAAACAAGTTCATTATATTCCAGGAAATCTTTCAGGTTTTTTTCAGATCCTTTTTCAAAAGACATGTTTAAAATTGTTTTTATATCGTAAAATCTATATCCAAAGAATGAAAATTCTTTATCCTGAAGGGCTGCACCAGTAATCTCTATTTGATCTTTATGTTCACCCTTCAACTCTTTAACGGTATTTCTTTTTGTTTTATATTCTTCCGGGTTTCCAACATTTTTAAGTTTGGGTAGTTCCAGAGAATTGCTATAATCCCATTTTGAAGTTTCTTTTTTCTCATTTTTAGATTCTGCCAGCCTGAAAATTCTGTACTGTTCTACATTGGTACTTTTCAGTTTTTTGGATTTATTATCAAAAATGTAGGTTACAATTCCGTCTGCATAACTATTCAGTTTATTGTTCACCGTTACATAAGCATTAAAATTTCCTTTGATGAAAATGTATTTGGCAGGCTTATTATTTTTAATAACAACTGTTTCAATTTCTTTCACCTGGTCATTGATTTTAATGACTGGCTGATCAAAATCGGAATAGGATAGGGTGGCAACCAGAAAATTATTATAAACCAGCTGAAACTTTTCTTGGGCAGGTGACAGCGACTGCTTGTCAATCTTACCATCAATATCAGAGTAGGCGAGTATGCTTCCGTCTTTGCCAAATACGGAAACTCTGGGAAGAGGATTATTATTTTTTTCAGAAACAAATGTAATGACCTGTGCATTTGTGAATACGGAGATCAAAATGAACAGAAGGTAAACAAAGTGAATTTTTTTCATTGCAGTATTTTGTTTTTGGTGTTAATAGTAAAAACAGACTTTTATATAGAGACGAGAAAAACAGAAAATGGTTGCCTGAAAATTCTTATTGACGTCACTGCATAAAAAAAGACTGATCGTTAAACAATCAGTCTTTTATAATTTTATTTTGTTACAAGTCCTTAGAAAGGATACTCATAAATTTCAGATTCGTGTAAGAATGGGTTTCCTGTAGGAATCAACTTCAGTTTAGATAAAGCTGAAAGAACAGTAAACATAAATAATCCAGCTACGAATAGAACTGCTCCCAGGATTAACAAGAATACTTCAGGAGTGTTCCAGTATGGTCCTACCGTTCCCGGCATTACCATGTTGAAGTAATCTAAAAGGTGTCCTAAGATAACTACTACTGCCATTGTGGTAACTACTTTGTAGTTTCTCTTGATGCTGCTGCTTACTAATACCAATAGTGGTAATAAGAAGTTTACAATCAGCATTGGTAAAAACGTTGTACCATAGTGCTGGAATCTACCGAAGAAGTAGTTAACCTCTTCCGGAACGTTTGCATACCAGTAAAGCATGAACTGAGCGAACCATGTATATGTCCAAAGCATACTTGTAGCGAAAAGGAAAACTCCTAAATCGTGTAAGTGGTTGTCATTGAACTGTGGTAAGAAACCATTTTTCTTAAGATAAACACTTAATAAGATGATTACAGCAATACCACTTGAAAGGCAGCTAACCATTGAATACCAGATATACATTGTAGAATACCAGTGAGGGTCAATAGACATCAACCAGTCCCAAGCCCAAGCTGCAGAAGCAAATCCGAAGAATACGATATAACCTACCGCCCATCTGTAAAGGAATTGATACTCAACTTTAGATTTAGTCTCATCTACTTTTTTAGACTGAGCTTTCAGTTTCCAAGCAAAGAAAGAAGCACCAATCACATAGATTAAAGTTCTTATTGCATAGAAAGGAATATTTAAGAATCTTTTCTTTTCAAATAGGATCACGTCAAAATGAGCAGACTCTGGATTTGTCAATTCAGGGTCCATCCAGTGGAATAAATGACCATTATGAGTGATGTTTAAGATCATCAGGATAACCAGAATTGCACCACCGTAAGGAATATAAGAAGCAATAGCCTCCATTACTCTTGTGATGATAATTGGCCATCCTGCGTGAGCTGCGTGCTGAATACAGTAGAAGAACAGTACAGCGCAACTTACTCCAAAGAAAAAGACTGCTACAAAGTGCAGCGATGCTAATGGCTGGTTGTGAACCTGAAGCTCAGCATGCTCTAAATGAGCTGCGTGATCCTGTGGCCCAACCATTTCACTTGAGTGTGTAGGAGCATCATGACCAGAAGCATGAACAGCTTCCATCATTTGTTCTATTTTCTCAGTAGAAATTCCTTTGTTCATAAAGAAACCAATACCGAAAAGAACTAAACCTACAACAAGAAGTATTATAGAAGTTGATTTTAATTTTGGTGAAAAACTATACATTTCTTTTCTTATTTTTTAGTTTCGGTAGTCGTTTCAGTTGTTGCTGGTGCCGCCGCTGTAGCTGCTGCCGGTGCTGCTGCTCCTTTTTTGAAAGCACTCATCACATACAATGCTACTCTCCATCTGTCTCCTGCGTTCAGTTGTCCCGCATAAGATCCCATGGCATTTCTACCGTTTGTTAATACATAATGAACAGATCCTACAGTAATTTCTCTGTCTGCATAGTTGGGTACTCCAGAGAATGCCCCACTTTGTACGATAGGTCCTTGTCCATCACCTCCTGTTCCGTGACATGCCGCACAAGTGTGATCAAACAAGATTTTTCCTCTTTCAATATCCTTTGCTGCATTAGCTGGATTTAGAGGAGATACTGTAAGTTTTTTAGAAGCATCATACCCAGCGTTGTACTCGTCAACATTTTTAGGTAGTAAGCTTTCTTCAAAAACGCCATCTTTATTTTGAGAAACAGATCCTTCTACTGGAGCAAGACCTGTTGCACCACTATTTTTAACAAAAGCAGGAATTTCATTTTCATGATCTGAATAAGCATCCTGTGCTTTCATCAATGGATCATAAGCTACCGGAAAATACATATCCGGGAAATATACCAGCGGAGTATTGTCCTTTGGTCCACAAGAGTTAAGTAAAACCGTTGTTAAACCTAAAACCGCTGTAATTTTTAATACATTCTTTTTCATTTTAAGCGTCTTTAACAGTTATTTCTTCAACTCCAGTTTCAATAAGCAACTGTTTTACAGATTCTACATCTTCAGTTACAAATTCCATCATGAATTTATCATCAGTAGTTCTCGGGTCTGGGTTCTGAGCAGGAGCTCCTGGATACATTTTGTTTCTAACCAAGAAAGTTAAAGACATCATGTGAGCAGCACAGAATACCATTAATTCGAACATTGGAACTACGAATGCCGGCATGTTGTGTGCCCAGTCAAAAGCTGGTTTACCACCGATATTCTGCGGCCAGTCATGATTCATCACATACCAAGTTACAGTAGCACCGATAGTAACACCGTAAAGAGCATATAAGAATGCGGCATCAGAAATTCTAGTTTTCTTTAACCCTAAAGCCTTGTCTAGTCCGTGAACCGGAAACGGAGTATACACTTCGTTTATAGCGATTCCTTTATCGTTGAATGCCTTAACGCCGTTCATTAAATCGTCGTCGTCAGCATAAAGTCCATATACAATTTTAGTGGTGCTCATCTCCTTCTTTTGCTTTATAAGTTTCACCTGAAATTTTCAGAATCGATTTTAATTCAGCCTGTGCAATTACAGGGAATGTTCTTGCGTATAATAAGAACAAAACAGAGAAGAATCCGATAGTTCCTAAATATACACCCACATCAATGATCGTTGGCTTAAACATTGTCCATGATCCTGGTAAGTAGTCTCTTGAAAGGTTGATAACGATGATATCAAAACGCTCAAACCACATACCGATGTTGATGATTAATGCAACAATGAATGTCCAGATAATGTTCGTTCTCGCTCTTTTGAACCAGAAAGAAGCAGGAATCACAAGGTTACAGATGATCAATGACCAGAATGCCCACCAGTAAGGTCCTACAGCAGCACCTGGAGAAAGATATGTAAAATCTTCAAATCTAGATCCTGAGTACCATCCGATGAAATATTCAGTAGCATAAGCTACAGTTACCATACCACCTGTAAGAACGATTACGATGTTCATAATTTCGATATGATACATTGTAATATAGTCTTCTAAGTGACAAACTTTTCTTGCAATTAACAATAGTGTTTGTACCATTGCAAATCCTGAGAAAATCGCACCAGCTACGAAATAAGGAGGGTAGATTGTTGAGTGCCATCCTTTAATAACTGAAGTTGCGAAGTCAAAAGATACGGTAGTGTGTACTGAGAATACAAGTGGAGTTGCCAAACCTGCAAGAACCAAAGAAAGTTCTTCGAATCTTTGCCAGTGTTTTGCTTTACCACCCCAACCGAATGCTAGGAATGTATAAATTTTCTTAGTCCAAGGGGTTTTAGCTCTATCTCTGATCATTGCAAAGTCAGGGATTAGTCCCATGAACCAGAATACAGTTGATACTGAGAAATACGTCGAGATCGCAAATACGTCCCAAAGTAGAGGAGAGTTGAAGTTCCCCCAAAGAGAACCGAATTGGTTTGGTAAAGGGAATACCCAGTATCCAACCCAAACTCTACCCATGTGGATTACAGGGAAGATTGCTGCCTGTACAACCGCAAAGATCGTCATCGCCTCTGCAGATCTGTTTACAGACATTCTCCATCTCTGTCTAAATAATAATAATACTGCGGAGATTAGGGTCCCGGCGTGACCGATACCTACCCACCATACGAAGTTGGTAATATCCCAACCCCAGTTAATAGTTCTGTTAAGCCCCCATGCTCCAATACCTGTCCCGATAGTGTAAGCGATACAGCCGAATCCATAGAGGAATAGAACTAGTGCAGCATATAATGAGATCCACCATAATTTACCTGCTCTTTCTTCGATAGGTCGTGCGATATCTTCTGTAATATCGTGATAAGTTTTGTGACCAATAATTAGAGGTTCCCTTATCGGAGCTTCGTAATGTCCTGACATTTTTTACCTATTTATTATTTAAACTTTAATTTTCTACTCTGTTTCTTACTTTAGTATGATAGAACACGTTTGGTTTTGTGCCGATCTCCTCTAGTAAATAATATCTTCTGTTAGATGCATATTGCTCTCTAATTGCAGAATCTTTATCATTCATGTCTCCAAATGTCATTGCTCCGGTAGAACAAGCTTTAGAACAAGCAGTCTGGAATTCTCCATCCTTCACTTTTCTTCCCTCTTTCTTAGCCTCAAGAATAGTATTCTGAGTCATTTGGATACACATTGAACATTTCTCCATTACCCCTCTAGTTCTTACAACTACATCCGGGTTAAGTACCATTCTTCCTAAATCGTTGTTCATGTTGAAATCGAACTTGTCATTTAGGTTATAAGTAAACCAGTTGAAACGTCTTACTTTGTACGGACAGTTGTTTGCACAATATCTTGTACCGATACATCTGTTGTAAGCCATATGGTTTTGACCTTGCTTACCGTGTGAAGTAGCCGCTACTGGACATACAGTTTCACATGGAGCGTGGTTACAGTGCTGACACATTACAGGTTGGAAGATTACATCCGGGTTGTCTGCAGGGTGGTTTAATGCTCCTCCGTCTCCGAACGCAGTACCATACAATTCTGGTACAGCCATTCCTTCTTTCAATCCTTCGTATACTTCTACCTTTTGTCTTGATGAATAGTAACGGTCAATTCTTAACCAGTACATATCTCTTGACATTCTTACTTCTTCTTTTCCTACTACAGGAACGTTGTTCTCTGCCTGACAAGCAATAATACATGCTCCACAACCAGTACAAGAGTTCAAGTCGATAGATAAGTTGAAGTGAGGTCCATCCGTATCATCGAAAGCATCCCAAAGGTCGATTTTTCTCGCTGGAAGTGCTCCACTGATCGTGTGGTATTCCAAAGGCTTATTCCATCCCTTGTGTTCATCATCAAAAGCAACGTTAATGAATTCAGCTAAAGGAACTTCCTTAGCGATTTCATAACGACCCATTAATGTATTTTGAAGCTGGATACCTGCAAATTCGTGGTCTTCTCCTGTCTTCTCTATTTTAACACCTGAAAGAGCAAGGTTAGAACCATCAAATAAAGGATAAGCGTTTACCCCTGTATCTGCAGTTGCTCCTGAGTTTTTCTTACCATAACCAAGTGCAAGACCTACAGATCCTTCAGCTTGTCCTGGCTGTACAAATACAGGAACGTTTTCTATTTTAACTCCGTTTACAGTAAGGTTTACAATAGAACCATCTAACTGCATTCTTGCATTAAGATCGTTGTCAATTGCAAACTTCTCTGCGTCTTTAGGAGAAATTGTAAGGTAGTTATCCCAAGACATTCTTGTAATTGGGTCAGGTAATTCTTGCAACCAAGGGTTGTTCGACTGAGTACCATCTCCCATTGAAGTCTTAGTGTATAATACTAATTCTAATTCAGAAGCTTTAAAGTTTCCTAGTTCAGCAACAGCCTGTGCAGCGTTTCCACCTGCATAAGATAAAGTTGCTGTGTTTGTAGAAGCGTTGATACCGTTGTACAATGCTTTGTTGAAAGAAGTACTACCTAAAAGTGAAGCTGAGCTTGCTTTTAAATAATCGTAGTAATTGTTTGCGGCATTGTTTTTACCATTCTTCCAAACCAATAGAGACTCTTCAATCTGTCTTGATTTGTAGATTTTCTGGATGGTAGGCTGCATCAATGAATATACTCCTGTCTGTGGTTCGATATCTCCCCAAGACTCTAGCCAGTTAGCTACAGGAATTACAGCTTTCGCTGCTTTGTACATTTCATTTTTCTTATCTGCTACTGCAACTACGTAAGGAACTTTTGATAAAGATTTTTTGAAATCTTCTCCTTTTGGATGAGAGTAGATAGGGTCTACGTTGTTTGTAACTAATACACCAACTTGTCCACCGTTTACCCATCCAAGGAATTCCTGGTATCTTGCACCGTTAAATTCTTTCAGTAAGTTTGCTTTACCTGTGAAAGCTACTGAACCTAATTTCTGGTTGATTAAGTGTGCTAAAACCTGTGCTCCTTTAGAACCGTCAGCAAAAACAACAGCTTTGCTTCCTTTTGCTTTCAATTCGTT
Source organism: Chryseobacterium sp. D764 (assembly GCF_019317325.1). NCBI lineage: Bacteria > Pseudomonadati > Bacteroidota > Flavobacteriia > Flavobacteriales > Weeksellaceae > Chryseobacterium > Chryseobacterium sp. D764. The sequence goes on from NZ_CP079219.1 coordinate 3,417,848, forward strand.
AGCAATTTCAGTTGCAGTCTTATCAGAAGTACCAGCACCTACGATTGCATTGTAAACTTCAACTAATGTTTTGTTTACAGCACTTGGTTTTAATCTGTATCTTGAGTCAGCATTAGCACCAGTTAATGACAGGTTAGATTCCACCTGGATGTGTCTCAACATGCTTGCTCCCGGTTTTCTAGCTGCTGCATAAGAAGTTTCTAAGCTTGAAGCGTTATAGTCTCCTAAGAAATCAGCCTGGAAAGCAACTACCAATTCAGAACCTTTAAGGTCATAAACAGGCAATGCTCTTTGTCCGAATACTTCCTGAGCTGCATCTAATCCTGCAGAGTAAGGGAAAGCATCATAAGTTACTAATTCAGCTGTAGGATATTTAGCTTTGAATTCAGCGAATAACTTTTTGAAAGTTGGTGAAGCAAAAGAGTGTGATAAAACCACAATCTTTTTGCCAGACGCTTTAGCTTCTTCTAAACCTTTAATAACGAAGCTGTCTACTTTATCGAAAGTTTCGTCTTTACCGTCTAGTTTAGGCTGCTTTACTTTATCATTATCATAAAGAGAAAGTACACTTGCCTGAGCTCTTGCGTTAGTTTTACCTAAATCGCCACCAGCCGGGTTTGGTTCAATTTTGATGGGTCTACCTTCACGGGTTTTTACTAAAACACTAGCAAAGTCGAAACCGTCAAAATATGTTGAAGCGTAATAATTAGGGACTCCCGGAATAATATCATGCGGCTTTACCACATAAGGAATCGTTTTGATTACCGGAGCTTCGCAGGCAGCTAAAGTAACTGCTGCTGTAGAGAATCCTAGCAATTTAAGGAAATCTCTTCTTGAAGTACTTGATCCGTTTTTCTCAGCATCTCCAAGGAAATCTTCTACCGGAATTTCTTCCTGAAACTCTTTAAGAGCCAGCTTACCATTTAAAGCTGGATCTTTAAGTTCATGAATACTTCTGAATTGTATTTTGTTTGAAGCCATTTATACTTCTAATTTTTTAGTTATTAATAATGACATTTACCACACTCAAGACCTCCAATTGCATCTACAGTGATCTTACCTCCATCTTGTGGATATTGTTTTTTCAACTTGTCATGTAGATTTTTGAAGTACTCTTTATTATAACCGTTGTTCATATCAACTTCAGTCGTTCTGTGGCACTCGATACACCATCCCATAGTAAAGTCGTTAGCCATTTGAACAACATTCATTGTATCAATTTTACCGTGACAAGCTTTACATACAACATCAATTTTGTTGTTAGGATTCTTTTTGTTGAAAGAATTGATGATTGCTTGTTCTCCAGCAATTACGTGCTGTGAGTGGTTGAAGTAAACGAAGTCTGGCATGTTGTGGATTCTTGTCCATTCAACCGGTTGTGTTTTTCCTGTGTACTGTTGTTTTGCAGGATCCCAACCTGTTGCCGCGTAGATCTTCTGGATTTCTCCGTCATAGAATGCCTTATCTTTTCCTGGCTCCATGTAGTGATCTGCGTTATATTCGGAAATTGTTCTGTGACAGTTCATACAAACGTTCATAGAAGGAATTTCAGATACTTTTCCGTATTTAGCACTAGAGTGACATAGCTGACAGTCAATTTTTTGTTCTCCAGCGTGAATTTTGTGAGAGAAGTAGATAGGCTGCTCAGGTTTGTAACCTTTGTAAACCCCAATCCACATCAACCAGTTCCATACTCCATAAGCAGCTAAAATAGCAAGAATTGCTAATAAACCTTTACCAATGTAGTGGAACTTCTCATACATTTCACTGAAAGAACGAACTCTTGTTTCGTTAAGCCCAGCTAAATCTTCAGATTGACCCAGTTTTACCAATTGTCTTAGTTTTACTAAGATCCAAACCAGTAAACCTGCGATCGCTAAAAGTGAAATGATAACAACGTTTGTAGTAGTTTTGTCTGCAGGTGCTGCCGCAGCGGCGTCAGTTGCAGGAGTTGCTTCCGGCTTTTTCTCTTCCGGAGCAGGAGGATTAGTCGTGAAAGCTAAAATGTCGTCAATATCCTTATCTGTAAGATTTGGAAAGACCTGCATTTCAGTCTTATTAAACTTTTCAAAAATCTCATTGGCGTATTTATCCCCAGAAGCTCTCAGAGCTTTGTTGTCTTTGATCCACTTGTGAAGCCAATCTTTGTCTACACCACCTTCTGTCTTTACTCGTTCTACAACCCCCTTTAATGGTGGTCCAACAACTTGTTTGTCCAGCGCGTGACATGCAGTACAATTCGCTTTGAAAAGTTTCTCTCCGTTTTTAGGATCGCCGTCTTGCCCGTAAAATGAAGCACTGGTTGATAGCAATAAGCCTATTGCGATCAACGTTTTTTTATAATGCTTTCTCCAACTAATCATTTAAATTATCTTATGTTAGTAAATTATTGAACATTCAATCAATTCGGCAAAAATAATATTTTTAACAGGAATTTAACGGTATATCTAAAAGGGAAAATATCATTTACGTTTAATTTGTATTGATTCTAAATAACCTGTTTGGTATAGTTTTTTAATTTGTATAAATTTGCGAAAACAAGTTTAAATGAAAAATTTGATTAAAATATTTTCGATATTATCACTATTTGGTTTTTATAATATTGAAGCCCAGCAAGTTGTTAAAAAAGATACCCTTTCGGGTACGGAACTTGTTATGACAATGGATTCCAAAATAAATGCAGCTTTGGAAGGAATTGAAGGAAAATGTGCTAAAGTTACTCCCGCAAATTATCCTAAAGATTCCGGTTCCAATGATATTGGAGTTTCTACAGGGATCAATACAAAACCTCCCAAAATCTTTGTGCCGAGCAGAGAACTTACGAATGCTGAAATTTGTAAGAAAAATCCTAGAATTTTAGGTTTTAAAATTCAGATTACTACTGTGAAAAGTAACGAAGAAGCCAATGAAGTAAAGTCTTATTTCAGAAAAAGATTCCCTAACCTTAAAGTGGAAACGGATGCTTCTTTAAGACCTAACTACAAGATTTTGGCAGGAAGTTATTTCACAAAACAAAGTGCGGCTGGTGATCTTTCAAGAATCAGAGAATATTTTAAATCTGCGGTAGCTGTACAGTACAGAATTTTCTGTGCGGAAGCAAAATAGAATTGAATTCATTTCAACATAAAAACAAAAAAGCTGAGAAATTTTCTCAGCTTTTTTTATTGGTAATAAGTTTCCATAAACCAGAAAAATTCAGCCATTCGAAATAAATTGTTGGCCAGTAGATAGACAAATAGTAAGATCACAGTTAATGTTAAGACTGACATTACTTTACGGGACGATCTGTAGGAATAAAAAAGCCATCCCAAAAGAAGTGGATACACGAAAACAAAATGTCCTCCATAAATGGATGAAGTGTGAAGTCCGAATCTCATAACACAATGAATCACAATGTCAACGAAAAAAGAAATGGCGATAACCTGAACCCATTTGTTTTTGAAATTTTTAAAATAACTCCAAATAATCAGGGTCAATAATATGGTTATAAAAAAGTAAGGAAAAGCAGAAGAATAAAGGTCCATATAAAGTCCTTTAAAGTCGAATCCCTTCATATTGTGTTTATCCGAAATAATAAATCCCGGGAAAAGAATATTGCCTCCGAAAAAGAAGGAGAGAATCATGTCCCAAGTGGGCATTGATTCTACATTAGAGAATTTTTCGTACTGCTGGTTGGTTTTGGAAAATATATTCTGATATTTAAAATCAATTCTATTCAAATAGAGTAGTACAAAACAAATTACTGCAATTGTTACCTTAAACACTGCATTTCCGAATTTTTTCCAGTCTCTGAAAAGATTTTTTTCAAAAAGGAGGGGAATGAAAACTTTTATAAAATTGGTAATAGTAAGCCCGCCGATGGTAATTCCGGCAAGCGAAAGAGCAATTGCGGGTGTTTTTTCTTCTTTTCTGAGTTTTATTGCTGCGTAATAATTGTATAATGAAAGTAAAAACAAGGTGTAGGTGAAATTTTCCGGAGTAAAGGACAATATGATATTGGTTGAAAAAACTCCAAAAAACAAAATGATTAATACACTTAACCATAGCGGGAGACAGATAATGTTTTTTAAATATTTAAAAACCTGAACAATGTTTAAGCTGATAATAATATTGCTGAGCCAAGCCAGTGTAAGCCTGAAGTTGGTGTCCATTTTTCCGCCTGAAATGAATAATGAGAATTCTCTTACCCAATTGAAAAAATAATAGGATAGAGGATGTCTTTCAAAGCTACCCCCTGTCATAAGGATAGATTTGTTGTCAAAACTGAAATAAGCATCCCATGGAATTCTGCTGTCAAAAATAATTCTGTAATGAAGGGCGATGTATGAGCCTAAAATTCCATAGCAGATCATAAAAAAAAGAAAGACAGCCAGCTCGGTGTAAGTGGAAGGAAAAATAAGTTTAAAGAAATTGATTGTTTTTGTTTTGATAAGAGACACGTGTCAGATTTTTTGCAAAAGTAAAATAAAAAAACCACCAAAGCTGGTGGTTGTAAAAGTTTGTATAAACGTTGTTATTGTTTTATTACTTTTTCTGTTTTCGATGTTCCATCAGAAAAATCTACTTTTAATAAATAGATTCCTTTCGGAAGCGAAGAAATATCTAATCTTTCAGAAGTATTATTAAGTAGAGATTTTCCGCTCGAATCAATTACAGTAGCAGATTTGATTTTTTTATTTGTTTTGATGTTGATTTCTCCTCTTGTTGGATTTGGATAAATGGAAATACCGCTGTTTTTTGTTTTTGAAGTTTCAGATGTACCAAGAGTTCCATTAGCAACAACCTGTACATCATCTACTGAAACAGCATCAGCATCAGTTGCCATATACTGGAATCTTATTTTTACATTCGCCTGTCCTATGTATGTACTAAGGTTTTTTTGTACAGTAACCGTGTTATAAAAATCAGTATCTATATTACCATCACCGTCATCAGTAAAGCCGGGTTCGCTATCTTCATTCCAAAGAGTAACCCAGTTAGTTCCCCCATCTATTGATATCTGTGCCAGAAGATTTCCTTTGTTCAGGCTTATCATATAGCCCCAGCCAACTTTTACTTTGAAGCTTAGGGTTGGACTTGTCGCTCCAGCTAAACTGAATGAAGGGCTTGTAAGGTATGCTGTGTTAGAGCCAGCAATCCAGTCAATAGTAGCAGAATTATTTCCGGCAATAGTAAATCTCGTTTTGAGTTCAATAGAAGATGCTGAAGTTCCGGAAAAAACAGAACTTGTTAAATCCCATGCTCTTGATGCGTTTGTGTTAGTTTTAGTCCATCCTGTTGGAGGAAATGTCGCTCCTTCGAAATTTTCCGAAAGTAGGGTCTGGGCATTGCCGTAAAAGCATGATGCCAATGCTAAAGAAAGTACAATTTTTTTCATATTAAAGATTTTTCTAAATATAGTGAAAATATTTAATATGATGATAATATGGTAATTAGATATGTCTTTTGTTGTTGAAATTTTATGAGCTGCATGAAAGTGTTGAACATCCTGCAGTATCGTCATAGCCGGAAGGTCTTTTGACGGAGAACTCAGGGTATAATTCCTGATAAGGAAATTCTAAAGCTTTGGTGAGTTTTTCCAGCATTTCTTTTTTGCCGTTATTGATCTCTTCAATGCATTCGTAAAGAAGATAATTTCTCAGGATGAATTTTGGGTTTGTTTTTTTCATCATCGCTAATGAAGCCTCTTTTGATATAGAATTTAAACCTAATCTTGCTTCATAACTTTTAATGAAATTGCTAAGTTTTTCCAGCATTTCTTCATTTAAAGAGATATAAGAAACCTCTTTAAAATGTCCTTTGATATCGGTATCCGGAGTTATTTTTTCCAGTTGACTGAAAAACAGGGTGTAGTCTAGCTGAAGTTCCTGCATTAATCCCTGCCAATTGGTGAAAAAATTCTCATCTTCTTTTTGTAGCTGATCCAGTCCGAATTTTTTACAAAGCATCTGATCATGAGCCTCCCAGAAATACGTTCCAAAATTATTTAAGGTGTCTTCTAAAAACTTTTCATCTTTAATTAAAGGATGGAGTGCATTCGCAAGCTGCCAAAGATTCCATTGGGCAATCTGTCCCTGTTTTCCGAATGCATATCTTCTTCCTGGAAGGTCTGTGGTATTGGGGGTGAAATTCAAATCATATTCATCCATCATGGAGTAAGGTCCATAATCGATGGTTAATCCCAGAGCAGACATATTATCTGTATTCATCACTCCATGTACAAATCCCACTCTGAACCATTCAACCATTAAATCTGCGGTCCGGGTACAGATATTTTGAAAGAAATCTCTGTATTTCTGACTGTCTGATGATGTGATTTCCGGATAATAATTTTCAATGGTGAAATCGGTAAGTTCCTGCAGACTGTTGTATTCTCTTTGAGCAGACATCAGTTCAAAATGTCCGAAGCGTAAGAAGCTTTCAGCAGTTCTGATGACCACTGCGCCTTTTTCAAGCTGAGGATTTCCACTGTACATAATATCGCGCATTACATCTTCGCCCGTAAAAGCCAGGCTGAGTGCTCTTGTAGTTGGAACTCCTAAATGATGCATAGCCTCACTCATCAGATATTCGCGTACAGAAGATCTCAATACGGCCCTTCCATCAGCATGTCTGGAATAGGGGGTTGCTCCGGCACCTTTCCATTGGATCTCTGTTTTTTTTCCAGCTTCATTTGTGATTTCACCCGCAAGTATCGCTCTTCCGTCTCCGAGTTGTCCTGCCCAGTTTCCAAACTGATGTCCTGCATAAACTGTAGCATAGGTTTTAACATTTTCCGGAAGGTTATTTCCAACCAGAAAGTCCAGATCTTTATCTTCAAATTTTCCTAATCCTATTTCTTTGGACAGAACTTCATTAAAAGCAATTAATTCGGGTTGACCAAAACCAGCAGGTTTGATGGTAGCAAATAAAACCTTTGGGGTATTTCTCTGCATAGGATTGTTTGAAAAGTCACCTGGAAAAGTCTCGATAAAAGGTTGTCTGATACGTTCGATATTCATCCTTCAAAGGTATTAATTATAAAAGAAAAGACCTTCCAAATTATTGAAAGGTCTTATGTATTTCTAAAAGAGAATTTATTTATTGAAATCTACTTCATCATTGGAATGAAGATTTTCATTGATGTTGTCCTCTTTCTTTTCTGTTGGTTTTTTAGGTGTAGGGTCTGCCGGCCTTGGATTTTTGATCTCATCGATCGTCTGAAGGCTTCCATCGTCTCCATAGCCTCCGCTTAATCCTTTAAGGTTTGAACAGCCGTCTTTCCAATCGGAAGGTTTAACAAATTTATCATCAGGAGTAACTCCTAAGCTTTTATCTGCCCATACTTTCTTCATGAAAATTGCCCAGATCGGCAATGCCATTTTTGCCCCTTGACCTTCACCGGTTCCAAAGAAGTGAGTTGCTCTGTCTTCCCACCCAACCCATGCTCCGGTTGCTAATTTTGGTGTGATTCCCATAAACCATCCGTCAGAGTTGTTCTGAGTTGTTCCTGTTTTAGCAGCAATTTCTACTGCTTTTGAAATTCCTCTTCTTCCCAGCTCCCCGGAAGCGGTTCCGTACTGTGCAACACCTTTCATCAGTTCAATCATGGTGTAAGCATACATTGGGTTCATGACCTCTTTTGGTTCTACATTTACTTCCTTGATTACTCTACCGTTGGCATCTTCAATTCTCCAGATCATTTCCGGTTTATTGTGATTACCATAGTTGGCGAAAGTACTGTAAGCACCTAGCATTTCATAAATAGTAATGTCTGATGAACCTAAAGCGATTGTATTGTTTCTTGGAATATCTTCTGTTACGCCCAGATCTCTTGCGGTCTGGATAACAGCATCTACTCCTGTCATTTCAATTAATCTTGCAGCAACAGGGTTTTGAGAGTGCGCTAATGCATCTTTTAAAGTAAGCATTCCTCCTCTTCCCGGCACATGCCATCCGTTATGATCATACGTTCCGTTAGAAACAGCTGAACAAGGAGTCATTCCCAGTTTCATGATAGCGGTTGCATACACGAAAGGTTTGAAGGTAGATCCTACCTGTCTCTTACCCTGCTTGATGTGGTCATATTGGAAGTGCTGCCAGTCGATACCTCCTACCCATGCTTTGATCTCTCCGGTTCCAGGAACCATAGACATCAGACCTGCCTGTGCAATTTGTTTGTGGTATCTGATAGAATCCCAAGGAGACATTTCAACTTCTTCTTCTCCGCTCCATGTGAATCTTGAAGTTTTGATTGGTTTCTTGAATTCCATCATAATGGAGTCTTCCGGCATTCCGTCAGCTTTTAACAGCTTATATCGCCCGGTTCTTTTCATAGCCTGAAGCATCACATCTTTGATCTGTTTGTCATTAAGATAGTAGAAAGGTCTGTTTTTTCTACCTCTTTGTTCTGCATCAAATCTTTTCTGAAGATCCGTTAAGTGTTCTTTGATTGCTTCTTCTGCATACTTCTGCATCTTAGAATCAAGCGTAACATATATTTTTAAACCGTCTTTGTAAAGGTTAAGTTTTTTGCCGGTTTCTTTTTCATGAGTTTCAAGATATTTATCAATCTCTTTTCTCAGATAGAATTTGTAATAAGCCGAATATCCGTCAGTGATACTTTTAATAGGGTGAAAGTCTACTTCAATAGGAGTATTGGCTGCTTTTTCATAGGTGGCAGCATCAATATATCCGGTTTTCTGCATTTGATCCAATACAACATTCCTTCTTTCTTTTGCCTTTTCAGGGTATCTGTAAGGATTATTTTTTCTTGGATTTTCAAGCATTGCTACAAATGTTGCAGCTTCAGGTAGTGTAAGTTCCGAAGTCTTTTTGTTAAAATAAACTCTGGAAGCCATTTCAATACCGTTAGCGTTGAAAAGGAAATCAAATTTATTGAAATAAAGAGTAACAATCTCTTCTTTGGTATATCTTTTCTCAAGGCTTACCGCTACTACCCATTCTTTTAATTTCTGGAATGCTCTTTCAACTTTATTTTGAGAAGCATTTCCTGTGAAAAGAAGTTTTGCCAGCTGTTGAGTGATCGTAGAACCACCACCACGGCCACCACCATATGCCACGGCTCTTGCGATAGAATATAAGTCGATTCCTGAATGTTCTTTGAAACGCTCATCTTCTTTAGCCTGAAGGGCATAAATAAGGTAAGGAGGAAGATCCTTATAAACGATAGGCTGTGTTTTTTCCTTTTCGAATTTACCCAGCATAACTCCGTCTGAAGAAATGATTTCTGAAGCGACAAAGATATCAGGATTTTCAAGTTCTTTTACATCAGGCATTTCCCCAAGAAATCCTTGAGAAACTGCAAAGAAAAGTCCTGAAATTCCCAAAACTACCGCAACGAGTCCAATCCAAATAAATGAGACCCATTTTTTCCAGGAGGTATCTTTCTTTTTTTTAGGAGGCAGAGGAAATGTTTTCCCCTTATTTCCTGCATTTTTTTTGTTTTCTTCCATTTATGGTTACGGTTTAGCCGTTTCTATTTTTACCCCAATATCCTCAATTCCTGAAAGGTTGTCATTTCTCATCGCCTGGGTCAGACCGATTTCATATTTTCCCTTTCCCGGAAACTGATAATTCAGTTTATACTGAAACAAAGTTTCCTTTGTATCACCAAAGCCTGTACCAAGCCATTCTCCATTAGGTTTTGCCAGCACATAATTCAAGGTGTCAGTTTCCTTTTTTTTGTTCTGGAGATTGGTGAAATTCACAATGAATCTTATATTGCTGTAAGGATAACTATTGTTGTTTCTTACGACAAATATAATATTTTTAGGATTCTGCGGATCTGAAATTTCAAGATTAAATTTTTGCTCATTTTTCTTATTCCATTTGTTATCAACGGAATTCATGATGACATCTCCTCCTGATGAAGAGTTACAGCTAAAGAAAAGGATAAGGGAAAATAATCCTAAAATTTTATGCATTATTATCTTTTTTTGGAGGATATTTCTTTTTAAATTTCTTCTTGTTCGGGCTGTTTTGTGGCTTGTTTTCAGCATCAGAATTACCCTCTACTTTTTCCACGGGCGCTTTTTGCTGTGGATGTTGTTTTTGAGGTCTGGGCTGATTTCCAGATTGAGCATTAGGGTTTTCGGGTTTTTCAGATCTTTCAGGTCTGTCTTGTCTCTCCGGTCTGTTTCTTTTTTGACCTTGTGGCTGTCCTTGTTGCCCCTGTTGGTTATTGCTGTGCTTGTTCTGGTTGTTTCTGTTCCTGTTTCCTCTGTTTTTCTTTTCAAAACGATCCACACTGTTTTCTTGTATCAAATCAATATTTTGAGTAGAAGCTTCCGGTTGTTTCAAGTCTTCCAGAGGAAGAATTTTTTCTCCTCTTTTATTTTTTGAAATCAGTTTTTTAATAAGATCAATATCGAAATCATACCATGCAATGGAGCTGTCTACGTAAGCAAACCACATTTTCTTTTTGAAAACATCAATTTTGATACAAAATGCTTTTCCTTTCTCTGTTTCTAAAGTGGTTGAAGAAGAAGGGAAGTTGCTTAATGCATCCAAATAGCTGTCAAGCTCATAATTAAGGCAGCATTTAAGCTTACCACATTGTCCAGCCAGCTTTTGAGGATTAATGCTCAATTGCTGATATCTTGCTACATTGGTATTTACCGATCTGAAATCTGTAAGCCATGTAGAGCAGCAAAGTTCACGTCCGCAAGATCCAATTCCACCTACTTTTGCCGCTTCCTGTCTGAAACCGATCTGTTTCATATCGATCTTAGTACGGAATGCACCGGCATAATCTTTAATTAACTGTCTGAAATCTACTCGGTTTTCAGCAGTGTAATAAAAGGTTATTTTTGAAGAGTCACCCTGATATTCCACATCGGTAACTTTCATTTCGAGGCCTATTCTCTGAGCAATTTTTCTTGCTTCAAGCTTTACACCGTCTTCTTTTTTTCTTGCTTCCTGCCATACCTCAAGATCTTTTTGGTTGGCCTGTCTGTATATTTTGAGTGCCAATTCTTCTGAAAACTTTTTCTTTTTCATCTGAATCTTTACTAATTCTCCCGTAAGGCTTACAACGCCTACATCGTGTCCCGGACTTGATTCTACTGTAATTACGCTACCAATATGTAAAGGAATATTATTTACATTTTTATAAAACGATTTCCTGTCATTTTTAAATCTAACTTCTACAAAATCACACCTGTTAGGTGCCGGATTGTTGATGTCAGATAGCCAGTCAAAAACACTTAATTTATAACTATTCCCGCAGGTATTTACACTTTCACAGCCATTTGCGGTTTTCTTAGGGCCGCAAGAATGTGCAGAATCGCCGGATGTTTTACATCCACAACTCATATTACTATTATTTATAATCTGCAAATTTATGTATTTTTATCTTTATGCAATTCTAAAATACTTAAATAACCTGAATTCGGAACAAAACATTGATGTATTTTAAGTGAGAACGATAGCTGGAGCCCGAAATAAGCCTGTTATAACGGAAATAGTTGGATCAGAGTTTTTTTTAACTTTAACATTCATTATCATTTGATTCCCTGTTCCGAACTTTTGAGGTAAGATATCTTAAAAGTTAAACATGTGTTTAATATTAAACGATGAAATAGAGATTGTTTTAAAATATTTTTAAATGCTTAATAATGAAAAATTTGGCTTTTGTTTATTTGAAGGTGTTATTTTAAACATAGTTTTCTTTTAGGATATTGTTTAAAATATTAGCAAATATTAACAGACGTATTCAAAATAATTTTATATTTGGCTTATATAATAATAGTCTATGAAAAAAATATTAGTATCAACTGCTTTATTGGCGGGAGTTCTATCTTACGCAGGAGGCTTCAGAGTTTCCCTGCAAGGGGTAAAACAATTGGCAATGGCGCATACTAGTGCTCATGCCGAAGACGCGAGTGTGACATTCTTTAACCCTGCGGGTATGTCATTTATCCCTTCCAAACTGAGTGTAGTGGCAGGAGGGTTTGGTGCAAGTAATAAAGTTACTTTTCAAAACTTCAATACTTTACAAAGTGCAGAAACAGATAACCCTATAGGGACTCCTTTCTACGCGGCGATTACTTATAGACCAATAGAGAAACTTACCGTAGGTCTTAGTGTTACAACACCTTTTGGAAGTACAATAAAATGGCCTGAAAACTGGGAAGGTAAAGAATTGGTTCAGAAAATGGAACTGAAAAGTTTCTACTTCCAGCCAATGGTCTCTGTAAAACTGGCCCCTTGGGTATCTTTTGGTGCCAGCTACATTTACGCAAGAGGAAAAGTAGATTGGGATAAAGCGGTAACGCAATTCGACGGGAAGGTGAATATTAATGATGAAAATGCAACCGGACATGGATACGGATTTGGTTTCTATTTCAGACCTGATCCGAAACTGGACATAAGTATTGCCTACCGTTCAGCAATAGATATGAAAGCTAAGAGCGGAACGGCTACATTCCAGTTTCCATCACAATCTGTTTATACGCAGCTGAAGCTGAATGCAGCAGGACAAGATGGTTTCTCGGCGGTTCTTCCATTGGTTGAAGAATATACAATTGGTTTAACCTATAAAGTGACACCAAAATGGCAGGTTTCTGCAGACTTTAACTATCATGGATGGGAAAGATACAGCAAACTTACTTTAGATTTCGAGAATGCTCCTATTGGGAACAATCCATCGGATCCTACTATTCTTACCAATCCTAAGAACTTCAGAAATTCCAAAACATTCAGATTGGGAACTCAATATGCGTTCACTAATATGATCTATGGACGTTTGGGGGCGTATTATGATGAAGCTCCTTATACAACTGACAACTTTATCCCGGAAACACCTTCATATGATACGTATGTAGTTACAGGTGGAGTAGGCTTTAAGCTGAAACAATTCGGAATTGATGTTGCAGGAGGATATGCAATGCCTCAGTACAGAAAGGTAAACAATGTTAATATAGGGCTTAACGGACAGTCAAAAGCAACAGCTTTCTACTTTGGTCTAGGTTTCTCTTATAATCCATTTTAATTTTAGAAGACTATGAAAAAAATTATAATATCGACAATTGCAGTTTCTGCACTTCTTTTTACAGTAACAAGCTGTAATACGGATTTCGATACGGATGTGAAAGATATCCCGGTAACAAAAGGAGACGCAGACTTTTCAAAATATATATCGTTAGGAAACTCCCTTACATCAGGATATCGTGATGGTGCATTGTACAGCAGTGGCCAAAATGAATCTTATCCAAGCATCATTGCCGCACAGATGAAACTTGCAGGCGGCGGAGACTTTAAACAACCTTTGATGCCTAATGATATAGGAGGATTCAATAATCTTCCTGGTTTTCCTGGAAAATTGACTCTTCAGGTTGTTAATGGATCTTTAGCTCCTGTGCCAAGTGGGGCAGCAGCAGCATTGGATATGTTGTCCGGAGGAGGTACTTATAATAATATGGGTGTGCCGGGTGCGAAATCATTCCACTTAGTAGCTCCTGGATATGGTAGCCAAGCTGGTCTTGCAACAGGAACAGCTAATCCTTATTTTGTAAGATTTGCTTCTTCTGCTACAACAAGTGTGCTGGCTGATGCTATGGCTCAGAAAGCTACTTTCTTCTCTCTTTGGATAGGAAATAATGATGTATTGTCATATGCTACCAATGGAGGAACAAACTCTCAGACTGTAGGAGGAGTTACAACGTATTCAATTGCTACGGTTCAGACAGGAAATACAAATCCTACAACTTATAAATCAAATGATATCTCTGATCCTGCGCTTCTTGCCGGATCTATTAAGGCGGTTTTAGATGGTCTTAAAAGTGTAGGAACAACAAAAGGAGTTATTGCTAATATTCCTTCTGTTACTTCAGTTCCTTTCTTTACTACGGTGCCTTATAACCCTTTGACACCTGCACTTTTAGGTTCAAATCTTACAACTCTTAATACGAGTTTATACGGTCCTTTGAAGCAAGCACTTACTGCTTTTGGTGCTGGAGATAGAATTAATTTACTTTCTGCAACAGGCCCAAATCCTGTTTTAATTAAGGATGTTGCTTTGACGGATTTATCTGCTCAGCTTACAGCGGCACTTACTCCTTCTTTAGGATTGCCTACAGCTACTGCTTTTGGACAAATCTTTGGCCAGGCAAGACAGGCGACAGCAGATGATTATATTTTGCTTACTACAAGTTCTGTAATCGGAAGTACGGCGCCAATGGTTCCGTCTCCGGTAAATATATATGGAATTTCTTATCCGTTACAAAACCAACATGTATTAACAAAAACAGAAGCTGGTTATGTGAAAACAGCCACAACGGCATATAATGCTTCTATAAAAGGGCTTGCTGATTCTTATGGGCTTGCATTTGTAGATGCTAATACGAAGATGCTTGAACTGAATTCACAGTCAGGAATTGTATTTGACGGAGTAAAGTATACTGCAACATTTGTTAGAGGAGGAGCTTTCTCTCTAGATGGAGTTCACCTTACAGGTCGTGGATATGGTATTGTTGCTAATGAATTTATTAAGTCTATCAATGCGAAATACAAATCTACACTTCCACAGGTAGATCCGAACAAATATTCAGGAGTTAAATTCCCTTAATAATTGATAAAATAAAAACTTAGAAACCACAGGAGTAAATCTTGTGGTTTTTTTTTAAATTTGCAAAATCTTTTAAAAAGTAAAAATGGCCGATCAGTTAAGTTATCTATTTTGTACAAGAACCAGCAGGGACTTGGCAGAGAAAATTGCCCAGAATTATGGGAAAGAATTAGGGAAAATCAACTTTCAGGAGTTCAGCGACGGGGAATTTGAGCCTGTTTTGGACGAATCTGTAAGAGGAGGAAGAGTTTTCCTGATTGGATCTACATTCCCTCCTGCAGACAATCTTTTGGAACTTCTTCTAATGATTGATGCAGCGAAAAGAGCTTCTGCAAAGAGCATTACCGTTGTAATTCCTTACTTCGGACTTGCCAGACAGGACAGAAAAGACAAACCAAGAGCGCCGATCGGTGCGAAGTTAGTTGCAAACCTTCTTACAGCAGCAGGAGCAACAAGAGTAATGACAATGGATCTTCACGCAGATCAGATTCAGGGATTCTTCGAAATTCCGGTAGATCATTTATATGCTTCAAGTATTTTTGTAGATTATATCAGATCTTTGAATCTTGATAATCTTACTATTGCTTCTCCGGATATGGGAGGTGCGAAAAGAGCTAAAAACTATGCAGGTCACTTAGGTGCTGAAGTAGTAATTGCTTATAAGGAAAGAAAAAAAGCGAATGTTGTAGAAGAAATGTTCCTTATTGGTGATGTTACAGGTAAAAACGTAATCCTTATTGATGATATGATTGATACTGCAGGGACACTTTGTAAAGCAGCAGATATCTTAATTGAAAAGGGAGCAAAAACAGTAAGAGCTATGGCAACTCACGGAGTGCTTTCAGGAAAGGCTTATGATAATATTGAGAGCTCAAAATTATTGGAAGTTATTGTAACTGACTCAATTCCTGTTAAAAATAATTTGTCATCTAAAATAAAAGTGCTATCTTGCGCCCCATTATTTGCAGATGTTATGACCATGGTTCATGAGCATAAATCAATTAGCAGCAAGTTTGTTATTTAATTGATTTTAAACAGATTGCAAATTAAATAAGAATAATTTTTTAAATTTATTATAAATGAAATCTATTACAATTCAAGGTACAAAAAGAGAAAACGTGGGCAAAAAGTCTACAAAAGCTTTACGTGATGCTGAATTAGTTCCTTGTGTTGTTTATGGAGGTGAAGCTCCTTTAAACTTCTCTGCTGAAGAGAAAGCTTTTAAAGGATTAGTATACACTCCTGAAGCACACACGGTATCTATTGAGGTTGACGGAAAAACAATTCCAGCTGTTCTTCAGGACATTCAGTTTCACCCAATTACTGACAAAATTCTTCACGTAGACTTCTACCAACTATCTGACGATAAGCCAGTAGTTATGGAGGTTCCTGTAAGAATTACTGGACGTTCAAAAGGTGTTGTAGCTGGTGGTGTTTTACGTCAGTCTTTCAGAAAACTAAAAGTAAAAGCTATCCCTGCTAACCTACCTGACGAAATCGTTGTAGATGTTACCCCATTAAGAATTGGTAACAAACTTTACATCGGTGGTATCAAAACAGAAGGATATTCTTTCATGCACCCAGACAATGCAGTAGTAGTTGCTGTTAAGATGTCTAGAAATGCAATGAAAGGAGGTGCAGCAGCAATGGATGATGAAGATGAAGAAGAAGTTGCAACTGAAGAAGGGGCAGCTCAAGCAGAAGAAACTGCAGCAGAATAAGAATTGCTTATTTAAACAATATAGACCCGTCATTTTTTTGACGGGTTTTTTTGTGTGCAGTGTCAAAAAGAAATAAGAGGATTACAAATGACCTTAGTTCATCGTTTTATCAGCTTTCTTCACTGTATACTATCGAATATTTCTATCAACTGACAACTATCAGCTCTCGGCCTCATGCTTCCTTTCGGAAAAAAAGCCGTAAATTTGAAGTGTTCTAAATAAGGACGTCTTAATTTAAAAAATAAATAAATGTTTGACATTCAGGAAATAAGAAGCCAGTTTTCTATATTGGACAGAGAAGTGAATGGTAAACCATTGGTTTACCTGGATAATGCAGCTACATCTCAAAAGCCAAATTCGGTTTTGGAAGTCTGTCACGCATATTATACAGAACTTAATGCCAATGTTCACAGAGGAATTCATACCCTAAGCCAGCTGGCAACGGAAGAAATGGAACTTTCAAGAAGAAAGATTCAGAAATTCATCAATGCTGAACATGATTTTGAAGTGATTTTTACAAAAGGAACAACAGAAGGGTTGAACCTCATCGCTTATATTTTGACACAGAAACTGCAGAAAGATGATGAAATTATTATTTCTTATCTGGAGCATCATTCTAATATTGTTCCATGGCAGATGCTTTGTGAAAGAACCGGAGCAAAACTTCGTGTAATTCCAATTGATGAAAACGGAATTCTTCAGATGGATCACTTTGACCAGTTTTTAAGTGAAAAAACAAAGGTTGTTTCTGTAAACCAGGTTTCCAATGCATTGGGAATTGTGAACCCTATTGAAGAAATTATTGCAAAGACAAGAAAGAATACAGACGCTTATGTTGTGATTGACGGTGCCCAGTCTGCTCCGCATTTCAATATTGACGTACAGAAGCTGGATTGTGATTTCTTTGTGTTTTCAGGTCATAAAATGTATGCTCCCATGGGAACGGGTATTTTGTATGGGAAACGTGAAATATTAGAAGCTTTGCCGCCATTCCATGGAGGAGGAGAGATGATTGCAACATGTTCTTTTGAAGGAACTACTTATGCGGGTCTTCCATTTAAATATGAAGCGGGAACACCTAATGTAGGTGGAAATATCGCTTTAGGAGCTGCTGTTGATTTTATGAACAGAATAGGTCATGCCAATATTCAGAATCATGAAAATGCTTTATTGGAATATGCCCAGAAACAGCTTTTGGAAATAGAAGGAATTAAAATCTATGGAGAAAAAGCAAAGAGAACCGGTGTTGTTTCCTTTAATCTTGAAGGGGTGGGGATAGCCTCTGATGTAGGAATGATCCTTGATAAAATGGGAATTGCTGTAAGAACAGGACATCATTGTACACAGCCAATCATGAATTTCTTTAATATTGCAGGAACGGTAAGAGCCAGTTTTGCGGTTTATAATACTTTCGAGGAAATTGATATTCTGGTAGAAGGAGTGAAGAAAGCACAACGAATGTTGAGCTAATTAATTCTTATCATATAAATTAAAAAGCAGCTGTTGAGCTGCTTTTTTTATTAGTCCATCGGAACACAGTAGCACCTGCCATCAATAATGACCTGATAATATCCAATGGCGCATTCAAGGCAGATTTCTCCTCCTGCCATAATGCTTTTCAATTTTTCTTTGTTTAGTTTTTTCATATGATGTGATTTAAAGGTTAAATATAAAGGTATAAATAATAGATAAATATTCTGATTCTTTTTAAAATTTATGTAATGTATTGATTTTATATATAATTGAATTTTGTAAAATATAATTCGTTAATTTTATATAAACATCAAATATTTTATTATGAAAAAATTATTTATTCTATTTTTATCCATTTGTGGAATATGTAATGCTCAAGTCTATTCTGAAGACTTCAACGGTAATGCTTTGCCGGCCGGATGGACAGTAGAAAATCCGGATACGGCTTTTAATTGGAATGTAGGGGTACAAAATGGCTTCGCAGGCTTTCCCGATGGAGCAGCTTTTTTTGATGATGATGATGCAGGGCCAACCGGAATTAATACGAATGCCAGACTGATTTCTCCTGTAATTAACCTTACCGGAGTTGTAAACCCACAGCTGTCGTTTAATTATGCTAATAAAATTTATGATCTTGACTCAACGTTGAAAGTGGAAGCTTTCAATGGGGCATCCTGGGTCCAGGTTTTTACCTCTTCGGGTGATGCAGGTGTTTGGGATATTGATTTTAATACCTTATCCTATATACTGACGTCTTATGCTTCGGCGGCAAATATCGATTTAACACCCTATGTGAATGCGGCTTTTAAGTTAAGGTTTGTTTATGATGACGTCGGAGACTATTCTTTTGGTGTGGTGGTGGATAATTTAACTATAACAAACGGGACCGTTTTGGCAGCTTCGGAGGTTTCTCACTCAGATAATATAGAAATATATCCAAATCCGGTAGGGGATAATATTCATATTAAACTTGATTCCCGAAATAAAGTAGAAAAAGTTAGTGTTGTGGATATGTCTGGGAAACTTATAAAAACATTTGATAAAGAATCCGACACCTATGATCTATCAGATCTGCCTAAAGGTACTTATATTATCATGATTACAAATAATAATAACGAAGTTCTGAAGAAGAAGATTGTCAAAAAATAGCCTTAGAATCAAATAATAAACTTAATCATACAAAAAAAACCTTATAGAATATCCTATAAGGTTTTGTGTATTTTTAAAAGAAATAATCTTATAAATTCGGTTTCCAGTCAACGACTGCTCTGATGAATGCTTCAGCATTTTCAACAGGAACATTCGGTAGAATACCATGGCCTAAGTTGGCGATGTATCTGTCTTTTCCGAAACGGTTGATCATTTCATTCACCATTTTCTTGATCGTCTCAGGAGTGGAGTGAAGTCTTGCAGGATCAAAGTTACCCTGTAAAGTCATCGTGTGATTTGTCAGTGTTCTTGCAAATTCCGGTTTAATAGTCCAGTCTACACCAAGAGCAGAAGCTTTAGACATGGTCATCTCTTCCAATGCGAACCAACATCCTTTTCCAAATACAACCACATGGGTAAGCGGGCTTAATGCTTCAACAATCTGATTGATATACTGCCAGGAGAATTCCTGATAATCTGTAGGAGAAAGCATTCCTCCCCATGAATCAAAAACCTGTACCGCAGAAACTCCTTTTTCTACTTTTCTCTTTAAATAAGCAATCGTTGTATCTGTAATTTTTTGCAGTAATAAATGGGCAGCTTCAGGCTGTTGGAAGCAGAAAGATTTTGCAATATCAAATGCTTTACTTCCTTTTCCTTCTACACAATAACAAAGGATTGTCCATGGAGAACCTGCAAAACCGATCAATGGGATCTCATTGTCCAGTTTCTGTAAAGTAAGTTCAATAGCATCAAAAACGTATCCTAAAGTATAATTCACGTCCGGAGTTTCAATATTCTGAACCTGTTCCATTGTTCTGATTGGAGTATCCAGCCAAGGACCAACAGATTCTTTCATTTTGAAATCAATTCCCATTGCCTGTGGCACTACCAGGATATCAGAAAACAGAATCGCTGCATCCAAAGGAAATCTACGGATAGGCTGTAATGTAATCTCAGCCGCAAGTTCAGGGGTCTGACATCTTGTAAAGAAATCATACTGATCTCTCAAAGCAATGAATTCCGGCAGATATCTTCCAGCCTGCCTCATCATCCAGACAGGAGGTCTTTCAACGGTTTCTCCGCGAAGTGCTTTTAAATATAGGTCGTTTTTTATCATAATTTATTTTAAACTAATATTACCGGCAATATTTCGGTAACAAATATTCTAAATTCTACTTCTGATTTCTCTTCTTATCAGTTCAAAGATGGAAGTCAGGGTATTTTCTTCAGAAGTAAAAATTTCTTCCTGTGTATAATTTTTCAACTCACCGGAAGTGGTTTCACCAATCGAAAAAAGCTTCATGCCTTCCAGAGAATTTCGCCTTGCAAAACTACGAACTCCGCTCGGACTAAAAAATACTGCAGCATGATATTTTTCATTTATTAAAGGATGAGTTTCCTCAGTATTGTATATCGTAACTTTTTTGTACTTAATGTTTTGTAAAGGAAGTTCTTTGTCCAGTACATTTATGGCAAGATTGCCACAGAAATGAAGAAACTGCTCATGCTGGCATTTTCCGATAATAAATTTGGAAAGAGTATCGGCATTTTTCAAAACCTTAAATGTTCCGAAGCCGTGTTTCCTTAATTCCCTCTTCGTTTTTTCGCCAACACAATAGATCTTGTTGTAGTTTTTGGCTGTAAAATCCTCATTAGGCTTAAATCTGTTTTTAAAAAATGAAATGACTCCATTAACACTTGTAAAAATCAATGAGTAACTTTTCAGATCAAAAGGACTGATCATAATCGGTTTGGTCTTAATTACCTCAACACAGTCAGCCAAAATATCCTCTCCTAATTCTTTGGATATAATCGTCTGGTCTATATTTTTGGTAAATAAGATTTTCATGTCTGTAAAATTAAGAAGATGAAAAAGATGAGCTAAAAGGATTTATAATCTGAAATATCAGATCTGGCTTTTGATTTCTGCCATTAATTCTTTTCCTCCGTTTTCAAGAACAACTTTTGCAAACTTTTCTCCAAAATTTTCTGTTGGAGTATATATAAAGTTTTCATCCACAGCAATGCAGTTTTTCCCATCCAAAGAGCAAAGAGCGGCCTTGAATCGGATCTGATCCCCGATGATTTCAGCAAAAGCTCCGATAGGGGCAGTACAGCCGCCTTCCAAAGTGCTTAAGAAGTTTCTTTCAATCTCTACGCAGATTTGGGTAGGGTTGTGGTTGATCTGACGTACAATCTCATTGATCTCATGCTTTTCGGTATGTCCTGCAACGGAAATTACACCTTGTGATGGAGCAGGAATCATTAATGGAAGCATTTCGTAATCAATTTCCATTTTCATTCTTTTGATTCCGGCTAAAGATAGAATAGTCGCATCAAAGTTCCCGCCTTCCAGCTTTTGAAGTCTGGTTTGAATATTTCCGCGGATATCCGAAAAATCAGTAGTTGGATAATTTCTAAGCCAGAAGGCTCTTCTTCTCAAACTGCTGGTTGCCAGTTTAAGCTCATGGAATTCTTTATTCCTTGCAGATTCTTTTCTGATCAGAATGTCCTGAGGAAAATCTCTTTCCAGGTAAGCAATCATCTCAATATTTTGAGGCAATTGGGTAGGAACGTCTTTTAATGAATGTACGGCAATATCAATTTCGTCATTCAATAAGGCAATATCAAGGTCTCTTGTGAAAACCCCGGTGATTCCTAAAGAATATAAAGGTTGATTGAGATTCTTATCGCCAGAAGAAACGATAGGAACAATCTCCGTTAAATAATTATTGTTCTGAAGGTGCCTTGCAACCTCTCTAGCCTGCCAAAGTGCAAGTGCGGAATTTCTCGTTCCGATTCTAATGCTTTTCATTGAATTCGTTGTTTGGTTGTTCAACTAATATTTCGTGCATTAATTTACTAATTTCTTCGGCTTTTAAAGGGTTGTCGATGATATATTTTGCAAAACGGTTGGTGATTTTCTGGATCATTTTGTCAGAAAGTTCCATGTCCGTGATGTTTATGTATTTATTTTTTTTATAAAAATTATGCATTTCATTGCGTTCCATGTTCTTTAAAACGGCTTTGAAATGGTGGATATTCGGTGCCAGTTTTCTCTTTTTCTCCCATTCAATAAAGTCTTTCATCAGTTCCTTGATGATTTTTTCAGCTTTCGGGATTTCTCTTTCACGCTGTTGAATCGTTTCCTGGATCTGTTTTGAAAGCTCATCCACGTCAATCAATGTTACATTCTCATTTTCGGTAACATTCTTTTCAACGTTATGTGGGATAGAAAGATCAATGACCAGTGTTTCTTTTCCGTTCGGGAAATGGGACTGGTTGACAATAGGATGTTTGGCTCCTGTTGCCACAATAAGAATATCGGTGTTTTTTAATTCCTTGTCAAAATCAGAATAATCAACATGAGGAATATTATATTTCTGGGAAATCTTTTCAGCTTTCTCCTGAGTTCTGTTGGCAATTTTAATTTTCGGCTGAAAGACATGCTTTACCAGATTTTCAACAGTGTTCTGTCCAATCTCACCTACTCCCAATAGAAGGATGTTTTTTTCTGCAATCCTTTTCTGGCTGTTTAAAATATAATGAACCGCCGCATAAGAAACAGAAGCTGCACCATTGGAAATACCGGTTTCATTTTTTATTCTTTTCGAAATCTGAATAGCTGCATTGATGGCTCTTTCAAGATAAGGATTAGAATTTTGCCTCTCTTTTTTGAAACGGCTGTATGCTTTTTTGATTTGCCCGATAATTTCAAAATCTCCGATAATCTGACTTTCAAGACCGGCAGCAACTCTGAAAAGATGGATCAGAGCTTCTTCCTTGGTGAGAATATTGGCAAACTGAAGGAAATCCGTAAGATGTACTCCAATGGTTTTACAATACTCTTCAGCAACTAAAAGATAATTGGGAGACGTGGTATAAATTTCGGTCCTGTTACAGGTGGAAACTACAAATGCATCCCCAAGATCTTCCTGGTGGACCCTGGAAACAAAGTTTTTGATGTTTTCATCAAAGAATGCAAACTTTCCTCTCGTTTCTACGTCGGCTTTCTCGTAGCTTATAGAAAGCACGGCAAAATTTGACGTTCGATGAATGTTGGAATACTGTAACATAAGCAGTCGCAAATTTACGCTTTTTTTAATTAATCACTCTCAGATAGTGTATATGATAATTATCGTAAAAAACTATAAGATGGTAAAGATAAAAGAGGAGAATGGCAAAAAGAGAATTTGCTTCTGTTAGGGTGATTTTCTTTAAGTTTTATTATTGGTTATTTTCATTTGTTAATTTTTTTAAGAGACATATGGGATTTTAAATGTAATGCAGTGGTGCTTAGAAGTCCGTTTGCTTGTTGTGAGCCTGCCTTTTTACCCTTCGTTGATTTCGCTTTTTCACCCTTTTATTAACCCATTAATTTTAGTTTAACTCAAAGTCTGTAAACATCTAAACTGAAAGTTAATAAAGAATTGTAAATTTTAATAAAACTTTAACCAAATTAAGTTGGTGGGAAATTTCTTTAGTAGTCTTAAATTTATATCTTTGTAAACTTAAAATCAGAAGAAAAATATGAGTTTATTTGATATGTTTACGCAAGAAATTGCGATAGACCTGGGAACGGCTAATACCCTAATTATCCATAATAATAAAATTGTTATAGATCAACCGTCAATTGTTGCAATTGAACGTTCTACGGGTAAACCCATTGCTGTAGGGGAACAGGCTAAGCATATGCAAGGTAAAACTCACGAGGACATCAAGACAATCCGTCCTTTGAAGGATGGAGTTATCGCTGATTTTCACGCTTCTGAACACATGATCAAGGAATTTATCAAAAAAATTCCTGGAATCAAAGGTAAATTCATACAACCTGCATTACGAATTGTAATCTGTATCCCTTCTGGTATCACTGAAGTTGAAAAAAGAGCAGTAAGAGATTCTGCTCAGAAAGTAAACGCAAAAGAAGTAAGGCTGATCTATGAACCAATGGCAGCTGCAATTGGGGTGGGAATAGACGTGCAGAAACCTGAAGGAAACATGATCATCGATATAGGTGGAGGTACAACAGAAATTGCTGTAGTAGCTCTAGGAGGTATTGTATGTGATAAATCTGTGAAAATTGCAGGAGATGTATTTACCAATGATATTGCTTATTATCTGAGAACTCACCATAACCTTTATATCGGAGAAAGAACCGCTGAAAGAATTAAAATTGAAGTAGGTTCTGCAGTAGAAGATCTTGATGTAGACATCGAGGATATCCCGGTACAAGGAAGAGACCTTATTACAGGTAAACCTAAAGAAATTATGGTTGGATATAAAGAGATTGCACGTGCATTAGACAAATCGATTATCAGAATCGAAGATGCGGTAATGGAAACTCTTTCTCTTACACCACCGGAACTGGCAGCTGATATTTATAAAACAGGTATTTATCTTGCTGGCGGAGGAGCGTTATTAAGAGGTCTTGCGGACAGAATCCACAAAAAGACAGGTCTTCCTGTATTTGTTGCGGAAGATCCGTTGAGAGCTGTAGTTCGCGGAACAGGTATTGCCCTTAAGAATATGGATAAGTTCAATTTCTTAATTAAATAATTTTAACTTTTTACGACTTTATATCTGAATGGGATTTTTGCTGAGATTATTTTCGAAGAATACTCTTTTCGTCTTCTTTATATTTCTGCAAATTATTGCTCTGGTTTTGATATTCTCCAGAAATGCCATGCAGAAATCCTGGCTAGCGGGGCAGACTGCTGCATTCAATTCCTGGGTTTCCGGATATATTGATGAAGGAGTTTCTTATCTGAAACTGAAACAGATCAACGAAGATCTTGTGGTTCAGAATAAAGCCCTTATGACTGAACTCTACGGAAAAGACGGATCGAAAAATCCTGTTTTCAAAAGAGTTCACGATACCATTGGTGGTGGGCAGATCTATACTTTTGTTGATGGGGAAATTGTTTTCAACAGTATCAACAGAAGGAATAACTATTTTACAATCAACCGTGGCCGTAGAGATGGAGTCTTTCCTCAGATGGGAGTAATGGCGCCAAGAGGTATTGCGGGAATTGTAATTAATTCTACAGACAGCTATGCATTAGTTCAGTCGGTCTTAAGTGTCAACAAGATCAGAATTAATGCAGCACTCAAAAATTCAGGATATTTCGGTACTTTAACATGGAATGGTGATAATTCCAGAGTGATGCATCTTGCGGATATTCCAAAATATGTTGCATTAAAAGTAGGAGATACTGTTGTTACAGACGGTAAATCTGCAATCTTCCCTAAGGGAGTAACAATTGGTACTATTGCAGGATATTCTGTAGATAATAAAACCGGCTTCTGGGATATCTCCGTTGAGCTGAGTGAAAAAATGGGAGCGTTGAACAAAGTATATGTAGTGAAGAATCTTAAGAAAGCAGAAGTGCAGAAGATTCAGGACACTATGCAGGCTGTAATAAAAAAAGAAAATGATTAGCAGGACTTTATTTACTGATATATTGATCATGATTTTTCTTGTGGCATTACAGATATTTGTATTGAACAGGATTACGCTTTTCGGGAAGTATACTCCGGTATTATATCCCGTATTTGTCATGTTTTATCCTTTTTTCAGGAATAAATTTCAGTTTCTGGCACTGAGCTTTTTAATAGGACTGTCTATTGACGGCTTTCTTTATTCGTGGGGAATCAATGCATTTGCAACAACGCTGATTGCTTATTTCAGAACGTTGATCTTCAGGACTTCTACTGATACATCTACGGATTTTTTCTCTTTTCAGTCCCTTCAGTGGGCACAGTTTTTACTGTTTTTATTTTCCAGTATTTTCCTGCATCAGCTTTTGGTACAGTATATAGAATTCTTTAAGTTTAGCAGATTTTTCGAAATATTATTTAATGTGTTGGTAACTAGTGTAATTTCATTTATATTTATAGTCATCTACGCATTAATATTTAAAATCAAACAAAAAGTTTGAACACACGTTATTTTAAAATTTTTTCCATCCTCGTTGTTATCGCCCTTATTTTTGTGGCGAGGCTTGCCTATTTACAGTTATTTACGGACCGTTATGCATTGAATGCAGCGAATACCTCCATCAAAACCGAATATGTTATTCCACAGCGTGGAGTCATTTTTGACAGGAATGGTAAAATCATGGTGGGAAACCAGCCCGCTTATGAAGTTTCTTTTACACAGGCTTTAATGCGTCCGGATTTTGATACTCTCGGATTCTGTAATCTTATGAAGATCTCCAAGGGGGATTTTATCAAAAGAATTGATGTAATTAAAAAGGAAAAATATTATTCCAAACTGACTCCGATGACTTTTCTGAAGGATCTGAGCAGAGAGGATATAGCAAGAGTACAGGAAATTATTTTTAAATATCCCGCCTTCACTATTGTACAAAGACCTCAGCGTCAATATGAAGTTTCCACTTCTGGTAACCTTCTGGGATATACCAGTGAAGTAAATGAACGTGAAATAAAAAAAGACTCTGCATACTATTTACCGGGAGATTTTATCGGGAAAACAGGAGTTGAAAAATCCTACGAAAAAGAACTTCGTGGAGTAAAAGGAGTGAAATATATCCAAAAAGATATCAGGCTCCGAAATATTGGGTCTTATAAAAACGGATCTTTGGACAAGGATGTAATTACAGGTAAAGATATTACGTTAACTATTGATTATGATCTTCAGAGAACCGCTGAAGAAATGCTTGTAAACAAACACGGTGCAATTGTAGCTATAGATCCTAATAATGGAGAAGTACTGGTAGCTGCTACCGGACCGGATATTGATCCTAATCTTTTCACAGGACCTTACAAATCTAAAAATTTATATGCTCTGTCAAAAGATACGCTTTACGAAAATAAGCCGACTTTTGACCGTTCTTTACAGGCAGGTTATCCTCCGGGATCAACGTTCAAATTGTTGACTGCTCTGGCTGCCATGCAGATGGGAGTAATGGATGAAAAGACTATTTTCCCTTGTGGTGGTGGTTTTTTCTATAAAGGAAAAAGAATTAAAGGCCATGGTGGAGCAGATCCGCTTATTCCTTCAATTCAGGTTTCCAGTAACTGTTTTTTTACCTATGCATTTATTGCAATCATCAAAAAATATCCGGGAAATCCTTCAAAAGGGGTTGATGAATGGAAAAAAATCATGAGCAGCTTTGGAGTAGGAGAATTTTTGAATAATGATTTTGCTGTGGGTGCAAAAGGAAGAATACCTTCAGGAGACTTTTATGAGAAAAGGTTTAAAGCCATCATGAAAGCAAGTGGTTCCAAGAGAACTGATTTTAAAAACTGGGACGAGATGTCAACCGGTGCAATCTATAATGGGATGGGGCAGGGTGATGTTTTGGTAACTCCTATTCAGTTAGCAAACTATGTAGCTGCTATTGCCAATAAGGGATGGTATTACACGCCTCATATTGTAAAAGGAATTGACGGAAAGTCAAATCCTGATCCAAGATTTAAGGTTAAGCATCAGACTTTAGTTGATCCAAAACATTTTGAACCTGTTTTAAAAGGTATGGAAGCTGTGGTTTTGAGAGGAACAGCAAGAGGGTTGAAATCCAATGACTTTACACAATTAGCCAAAACAGGTACAGCACAGGTTCCTCAGGGAAAGGATAATTCAATCTTTGTACTGATTGCTCCTGCTGATAAACCAAAAATTGTGGTGGTTGCAGTAATGGAGCATGCCGGATTCGGTGCTACATGGGCAGGACCGGCCTGTACGGTAATTGCTGAAAAATATATCACGGGTGATTTGAAAAGAGAAAATCTTTATAAAAAAATGATCACCTCGAGTTTCATGCCGGAATATAAGAGGCAGTGGATTGCAGATTTGAAACGTAAAGGCTTATACGTTGATCCTAAACCGGATTCAATCAAACAAAAAAAAATAAAAGACAGTCTGGAGCTGGTAAAACAACAAAAAGCCAAGCTGCAAAAGAAAATAGAAGAGGAAACTAAAAAAAATAACACTGCTAAAAAAACTGTCAAGCAATGAAATGGACTGAAGGAATAGATAAATTAGGTCTTGGGCTGTATTTCCTGCTTTGTGTTTTTGCCATTGCAAATATTTACAGTGTTGACCAGAAACTTGGGGAAAAGCAATTGGTCTTTTTCTGTATTTCGTTATTTGTAGGACTTATGATATTTTTCAGCAGAAGTAAGTTCTTTGAAAATATGGCAGGGATTATTTACATTGGCGGAGTCTTATTGCTTATCGGACTTTTTCCCTTTGGAAAAGAAATTCTGGGACAGAAGAACTGGTATAAATTCGGAAGTTTTACCATGCAGCCTGTAGAATTTGCGAAGATAGGGACGGCGCTCATGCTTGCCAACTATGTTTCCGGACCTGATTTTAATCTTAAAAACCGGAAGTCTTTATTGACTACCTTAGCTATTATTGGCGTTCCGGCGGTTGTTGTTCTTGCTATTCCGGATGTAGGCTCCATGCTTGTATTTATTGCATTTTTCATTGCCTTATACAGAGAAGGGCTGAGTGGTCTTTTGTTTGGAATAGGATTCCTTTTTGCCGGAGTTTTTCTGATTTCATTGGCTGTTCCTCCTATTTATGTTGCCATAGCTGTTCTGGTGATTGCCGGTATTCTGATAGCGATGAATTATCATAGAATGTCCTGGGATGTAATTTCTATTTCGGGAATTTCAGGATCTATTCTTTTACTGTGCGGACTGGCTTTCGCGTCTCCTTATATTTTAGAAAAACTTCCTAAACACCAGAGAGAAAGAATTGATGTTCTTTATAAAGGTGAAAAGGCATTCAGAGATACTTCAGGATACAATTTATTATATTCCAAAACGGCTATCGGATCCGGTGGGCTTTGGGGGAAAGGATACCGTGAAGGATCAGTTACCCAGGGGAAATTTGTACCCGAGCAGGAAACGGATTATATCTTTTGTACAGTAGGAGAAGAATGGGGCTTTTTAGGAAGTGCGATTCTTATCTTATGCTACATGATCTATATTGGAAGGATATATTATCTTGCAGAAAGGCAGAAATCTACTTTTAACCGTGTCTTCGGATATTGTTTTGCCTCTATTCTTCTGATGCACTTTTCAATCAATTTAGGAATGGTTATGGGGCTTTTCCCTACGGTTGGGATTCCACTTCCGTATTTCAGTTATGGAGGAAGTTCTCTATTAGCATTCTCTATGATGACTTTTATTTTCTTTAAACTTAATTATTCGGATAAAAACAGCTTGGTGTAACGGTCTTTAAGATCAAAAAGCCAACGGCTAAAAGCTGAAATTTTTATTCTTATTTAAAATCTGCCCTGAGGTGGAGTATATTGTCATTGATAAATCATACAAATATGAAAGAAGCTTATTTTCTGGATCAGGATTTCGAAAACACAGACTTTTCTCAATTAGAAAAAGGCGAGTACGAAAACTGTACTTTCCGAAACTGTAATCTTGAGTATGCAAACCTTTCCGGATTCAGCTTTACAGATTGTGAATTTATGGAGTGTAACCTCAGCATGGCAAAGATTGTGAGGACAGCTTTTCATGATGTGATTTTCAAAGAATGTAAAATGTTTGGACTCCAGTTTAATGATTGTAATGCATTCGGATTATCTTTTACATTTGATGGATGTGCTTTAAATAATTCTGTTTTCTATCAGACATCCATTAAGAAAACGGTTTTCAAAAATTCCAGGTTAATTGAAGTAGACTTCACAGAATGTGATGCTTCAAATGCTGTCTTTAGTAATTGCGATCTGTCGGGCGCTGTTTTCGAGACAGCAAATCTTGAAAAAGCAGATTTCAGGACATCGGTCAACTATTCAATAGATCCGGCTTTAAACAGGCTTAAAAAGGCCAAATTCTCGCTTTCTGAAATATATGGACTCTTGTATAAGCTGGATATTGAAATTGATAAGAACAACTGACTTCTGAATCGTTAGCTTAGCGCTTCAATTCATAGATGCAAAATGTAATATTGAATTAATAGGAGTGGGTTTTAGCCCGCTTTTTTCTTTAGGAATATTCCTCCTTGGTTTTAGCTGAAACTTAGTCAAAATTCAAGCATATAAAAAAGCCATCAGAATTCTGATGGCTTCATTATTTAAATCAATTATTTATAAAATTAAAAATTTGCTGGTGTAGCGGGAGTAATTGCTGCTAAGTTATTGTAAGCTTCTCCTTCTTCGTTGATCACTCTTTTGGCGAATCTGAACTTAGGTCCCCAATAAGAATCATTCAGTGAAGAAATCATTACTCCTTTTGATGTTGCTGCGTGGATAAACTTAATCTCTCCCTCTTCAGTAACACTTTCTACAATACCTACGTGAGAAATTCTTCTTCCGTGAGAAAAGAAAATCAAATCTCCTTTCTGTAGTTCTCCTTTTTCAATTCTTTCTCCTTCCTGAGCCTGAGATGCTGCTACTCTAGGTAAGCTAAGACCTGCTGCTGCTCCGAATACAGAAAGAACAAAAGCTGAACAATCTATACCGTTTCTTGTAGTCCCTCCATATCTGTAAGGAGTTCCAAGGTATGTTTCAGCTTCTTCAAGGATACCGTCAATGGTTTTATTATGTTTGATTGCTTTTGCAATCTCAGAATTCTTAACTGCTTTTTTAGCACTAGCGATAGATGCAGCCTTTTCAGCCAGGAAAGAGTCGATAAGTTTCTGCTTATCCTGCTCCATTCTTTTGTTATCTATAGAAGCTAGTTTGGCATCTGTTTTGTATTCTTTTGTGTAAGTTGCTGGTTTTGAAACCACATAATTTGTAGCACACGATTGCAATGAAACTGTAGTAACTAAAGCAACTAAATAAAACAAAACTCTTTTCTTCATATATATTTGATTATCCGTGTTAAAAAGGAATATTTATTTTCAAAAGCAATACAAAAGTAGAGATTCCGAATAAAAGACCCCTGATATGATAATTGTCAGGATCTTATTTTAACACATTTTAACATATGATTTGCATATGTTAAAGAAAAATAAACCGCAACAGCCTATTTTTGGCAAGTGTGCGGTTTTTTTTATTAAGATTCTTTAACAAACGATATCGAATTTCTTCTATATATCAGGTTTTATAATGTAAAGCTTTCATTTTCATGACTGTTAATAAAACAAAAAAAATTCCCCGGAAAACCGAGGAATTTAAACTAATATGGAACTTTACAGGACGTTATTTTGTAAACAACATTTCTCTGTATTTTGTCATCGGCCAAAGCTCATCGTCTACCATCATTTCAAGATCATCAGAAGCTTCTCTGATGACATCAAATAAAGGAATTACTTTGGTGCAGTAAGATTCTGCCTGCTTTTGGCTATTTGCTACAGCTTTCGCTGCTTCTCTCGCTTTAATAAGATCTTCAACACCAAGTTTAATCTTGGAAACGTTTTCAGAGATATTCGTAATTAAACTCATTTGCTCTTTTGCCAATGTTTTGAATTCTTTATCTTCAAAAATATCTTTTAGACCTTTTACGTTTTCAATTAATCTGTTCTGATATTTTAAAGCAGAAGGGATGATGTGATTTCTTGCGATATCACTTAAAACTCTTGCTTCAATATCAATTACAGTAGAATATTTCTCTAATTTGATTTCGTTTCTTGCTTCAACCTCTCTGTGAGTAAATACTCCAATCTCTTCGTAAAGGGCAACGAACTTTTTATCCATTTCCTGTTTAAGTGCTTCAGGAGTGGTTTTTAAGTTGTTTAAACCTCTTTTCTTAGCTTCTTTTGCCCAGTCATCAGAATATCCGTCACCTTCAAACATAATGCTCTTACACTGTTTGATGTACTCTCTCAATACATTGAAGATTGCTTCGTCTTTTTTAAGACCAGTTTCAATAAGAGTATCCACTTCTTTTTTGAAGTCTAATAATTGTTTTGCAGCAATCGTGTTCATTACTGTCATAGACTCTGCACAGTTAGCAGAAGATCCTACTGCTCTGATTTCAAATTTATTTCCGGTAAATGCAAACGGAGAAGTCCTGTTTCTGTCTGTATTATCTAACAGGATTTCAGGAATTTTTCCAACTACATTTAATTTAAGATCTGTTTTTTCGTCCGGAGAAAGTTTTCCTTCTGTTACTTTTTCCAGTTCTTCCAGTACTCTGAACAGCTGGCTTCCGATGAATACGGAAATAATTGCTGGCGGAGCTTCGTTGGCACCTAGTCTGTGGTCATTGCTGGCAGATGCAATACTTGCTCTTAAAAGGTCCGCGTATTCATAAACTGCTTTGATTGTGTTGACGAAGAATGTTAGGAACTGTAAGTTTTTCTTTGGGTTTTTCCCAGGGCTTAATAAGTTTTCTCCAGTGTCAGTTGCTAAAGACCAGTTGTTGTGTTTACCACTTCCGTTTACGCCTGCAAATGGCTTTTCATGGAATAAAATATGGAAATGATGCTTGTGAGCAATTCTTGCCATGATGTCCATCAATAGGGAGTTGTGATCTACAGCAACGTTTACTTCTTCAAACATTGGAGCCAGCTCAAATTGGTTGGGAGCTACCTCGTTGTGTCTTGTCGTTACAGGGATACCCAATTTCATACACTCTATTTCCAACTCTTTCATGAAATTCATTACTCTTGTAGGGATAGAACCGAAATAGTGGTCGTCTAGCTGTTGTCCTTTTGCCGGAGAATGTCCAAGCAATGTTTTACCTGTTAATACAAGGTCCGGACGGGATTGATATAATGCTGAATCTACAAGGAAATATTCCTGTTCCCAGCCTAAAGTAGGAGTTACCTTTGTTACGTTTTTGTCAAAATACTGCATTACGTTAGTGGCAGCTTCGTCTACAGCATTTAAAGCTCTTAAAAGAGGAGCTTTGTAATCTAACGTTTCTCCTGTATAAGAAATAAAGATAGATGGGATACATAATGTAGTTCCCATGATGAAAGCAGGAGATGTAGGATCCCAAGCGGTATATCCTCTTGCTTCAAAAGTATTTCTGATACCTCCGTTAGGGAATGATGAAGCATCTGGTTCCTGTTGGATCAATAGGTTTCCACTGAATCTTTCAATAGCTCTTCCTCCTTCAATAGGGGTAAAGAAAGAGTCATGTTTTTCTGCCGTCGTTCCTGTTAAGGGCTGAAACCAGTGGGTATAGTGCGTTACACCTTTGCTCATCGCCCAGTCTTTCATTGCTACAGCTACCTGATCAGCGATATGTCTCTGGATTTTAGTTCCTTTTTTTACCGCATCCATAATAGAATTGAATGCTTCTTTTGTTAAATATTCTCTCATGGTCTCTTCTGAGAAAACATTTGTACAGAATAATTCTGACAATTTTGCAGGAACCTCAACAGAGTTATCTTTTCTGAAGTCCTTAAATGGTAGGGTTTCTAGTGCTTTGAATCTTAAGGTTGACATGTTTGAGTGATTTTTTACAGGGCAAATTTACAAAAAAAATGAATCGAAATCATTTTAACCCTAAAATTTTTAGGGGTGTTTTGAAATTTTATATAATTTAAACGCTTGTTTGGGCGTTTTTGGCAGGGTGTTTTCCTGGTTTGTTGGTAAAAGTTAACATTCGCAGGCTTGAAAAATTAAAGATATTAACTTTAACTGCACAAAAAAGAAGATACAATCCAAAGAGAATCATGGAATTGTATAGCATTAAAATTACAATTATTTTAAACTAACTCTTGATTTTTTTTCTGAAAATAAATAAAAAATCGGATGTTCAATAGAAAATGAGCACAGAAGAGGATTAAAATAATACTATAATAAGTATCTGACAAAATAATAGGGCGAGTTAAAAAAACCGCTTATCTATAGGTTTTAAACAACTTATTAAAAGATAGTTAAAATAAGTTGAGTGGAGATTTTGTATATTTGTGTGAAATTTATTTTATGACAAATTCTAGAGCAAGAGAAACAACGGAGGCTATTGAAAGACTATACATTTCTATGAGACACTTATTTTATAGAGGGTTTTTCAAGCCAGGAGGAGTTTCGGGAGAAAGCATCAGAAGCTTGCTGAAGACAATCAACCCAGAGATTTATGGTACCATGAATATTCCAAGCAAATTGGAACTTGACGGGTTGATGTATGTTTTAGACAGACTTCCGGAAGGGATTGAAGAATGTGCCTTTATTCATCTTACATCAGATGAAGGGTTTGATAAAGGAAGTTTCGAACCTATTGTTCCAAAGAAAAGAAGAAGAAACTGTTATAGAATAGACGAACACCAGATGAATATTGAAGTTCTTTTGGGCCGTTCCGAAATTTATGACATTCTTACCCACCTGACATTCCTGTTTATAGAAGCTGATAAAATCCGTAACCTGGCATTCATTCAGGATGAAAACTGGAAGCCGACCCGTGCCTTTAAGATTATCGAAGAGGTGGTGAAAGGAGAAAAGAAATTCAGTAGAAAAGAAAAAGAGGTGGCACTTATTCATCTTTCTTCTTTAATAGGACGATCTTTTGATGAAACGTTAAATGCTTACAATACTTTCGGTGATGATCATAATCCTGACCGTTTATTCAAAATCATCTACAACTTAGGAAAAGTAAGTCTTGAAGATGCCAAAAGCAGCAGAGAAAGAGAAATTCATTTCAGTGCTATATTAAAGGAAAGAGTAGGGCACCACTATTTTGGTGAGAAATGGGCGAATAAAGTGAAAGAGGTTTTGTTTGAGAATGATCTTCATATGAG
Source organism: Chryseobacterium sp. D764 (assembly GCF_019317325.1). Lineage (NCBI taxonomy): Bacteria > Pseudomonadati > Bacteroidota > Flavobacteriia > Flavobacteriales > Weeksellaceae > Chryseobacterium > Chryseobacterium sp. D764. Next base: position 3,452,385 of record NZ_CP079219.1, read on the forward strand.
ACCTTTGCATATTATTTCTGCCAATATGCATTCCGTGAAAAATATGCTGTATGCCAATAATGTCCTTAAAAAGAAGCAGCATCATGAGATCGACTATAAACTATACGAAGACATCTCCAACAAAAAAGAACTTCGTGATAAAGTATCAAAGTATGCTTTGGAGGAAGGGATGATCCATATTGCTGATAAGAGTGGAAGTAATATAGATGTTCAGATTATAGATCTGAGCAAGACAGATCTGAAGAATACGCCATTTGCAGACAGTAAGTTTACAGGAGATGATGTGATTATGGTCTTCGATTATGCTTTCGGAGAGCAGGCTTTTGAGGTAATGGATGAACTTTTAAGACCTTTTGAGCATAAAGGGGAAATCTATATGATGAAAGTGAAATCTGTTTCTATTATGGGTAAAGCAGGAATTCTTACAGGAGAAAAAGGAGATATTATGATTCCTACTTCTCATATCTTTGAAGGAACTGCAGACAACTATCCATTTGAGAATGCATTGAAGCTGGAAGATTTCAAAGATGATGAATTAAAAGCTTTTGAAGGTCCGATGATTACTGTTTTAGGAACTTCACTGCAAAACAGAGATATCTTATCCTACTTTATGAATACTTCATGGAAAGCGATTGGGCTTGAAATGGAAGGAGCACATTATCAGAAAGCAATTCAGGTAGCTTCAAAGATCAGACATCATATTTCACCGGATCTGTTTGTAATGTATGCTTATTACGCTTCTGATAATCCATTGGAAACAGGAAGTACATTATCTTCAGGAGGACTAGGACTTACAGGAGTAAAACCAACCTATCTGATCACTTTAAGAATTCTTGAAAAGATTCTAAGAAGTGGAAAGAAAGAAGTTTCTGCTAAGAAATAATTGTAATTTAAAATTATAATATCAACCTCAGATGTATTTTGCATTTGAGGTTTTTTGTATTTGTAGATCCTTGACAAGGATCTAGTCTTTCATTTAATATATACTGTTAATTCTGTTATTCTTTTTAAATCAACATTTTGTAATTCCGGACCAGAACTGAGTTCATCAATAACGATATGATCACCGGATTTCAGATTAAAAATCTTTTCTTTAGCAGATTTGTTAAATTTGTCACTATTATTAACCATTGGTTCTTCCTCATTAATTTGGTAGCGAAATTTCGTGACCTTTCCCAACTTAATAACTAATTGGGGAATGAAATATTCTATTTTAGAATTAGCAAGTTCTTCTTTTGATAAAGTAATTTTTTCAATTTTGTTGTTAATACTTGCGAAAGGATTGTTAATGTTTAATATTCGATATTCTCTTTTATCTGTGATTGCTTTACCTTTAACAAAACCGGTTATTGTAATTTCCATTGAAGAACCTAAACCTGGAGTAATGAAATATTTATTTTCACTCTCTTTATAAACCCCCGGTCCGCTTACTTTTATACTATCAGACTTGGGCATATAGATTGTCAGATGATTTTTAATACCTCTGTATAGGATATTAAGTTTTTCATTTTCTATGATAGATTTAATATTTGAATCTTTTGAAGATAAAATATGTTTTTTGGGTGTACAATAAATGCAAACACATAAAATAAGAGTACAGTAAATAAATTTTTTCAAAAGAATGATAAATTAATTTGCTAAAATATATAAATTTCTATAATAGGAGTTTTTTTATGAAACAATATTTCATCTTATTATCACTATTCATGGTCCTTAACAAAACTTATTTAAAAATTACTCATCATCATGTGTGAAATCTTTATTAGTTGTAAAATCCACTAGAGTAAAAATAATTATCTTTAGGAAAATTAAGAATATGAGCCCAACATTACAACTCGCTAAAAGATTCAGAGAAGTTATGCTGGATGGTCTCTGGATCGCCAATACTAATTTTAAAGACCAGCTTTCAGACGTTACCTGGGAACAGGCGGTGAAGAAGATTGATTCTTTAAATACCATTGCTATGCTCACTTTTCACATTGATTATTATATTGCAGGCATCGTCAATGTTTTTGAAGGAGGTGATCTCGAGATCAAAGATAAATTCAGTTTTGATCTTCCTCCCATAGAGTCTCAGGAACAATGGGAAGGATTGTTAAATAAACTTTGGATAGATTCTGAAAAGTTTGCAGCATTACTCGAACAGATGCCTGAATCTAAGCTTGATGAGGTATTTGTTGATGAAAAGTACGGGACTTACCGAAGAAATATTGACGGAATGATTGAACATAGCTATTATCATCTGGGACAGATTACTTTAATTAAAAAACTTTTGAAAAACTAATAAGAGATTCACGGAGATACTTCCAAAGCAGTGCACCTTGTCAAGATTTTAAACCTTGACAAGGTGCACTGCAAATAAAGCTCAAAAAAAATTTAACAATTCAGAGTGAAATCCATCTAAAACCATAACAAACAGAATAAAATCTCAAAATAACTCCTATTTGAGATTCTTATTAAATTACATACCTTTAAAAAAAAATAAAATTTTAAATGAGAAAATCGGCTGCAATCATTTTTGCGTTTATCATTTCACAATTTCAGGCTCAGCAAGGAGCTTATTATCAGCAGGCTGCGAAGTACAAGATGGATATTGATGTTAATGCTGAAAAATTTACCTATCAGGGAAAACAGACTTTAGAATACACCAACAACTCACCGGATGAGCTGAATGTAGTGTATTTCCATCTATATTGGAATGCCTTCAAACCTAATTCCATGATGGATCAGAGAGTGGCTTCCCAAGGCAAAAATGGTGACGGAAGGTTGCAGAAAGATGGTATTTCCAGGCTGGCTTCCATTCCAAAAGATCAGGAAGGTGCTCAGAATATCCACTGGATTAAACAAAATGGGAAAGATCTGAAATTTGAAGTTCAGGAAACCATTATGAAAGTATATCTGGCAGAACCTATCAAACCGAATTCTACAACTACTTTTACGATGGATTGGGATTCTGTGATTCCTCAGCAGATCAGAAGAAGCGGAAGAAACAACAGGGAAGGAGTAGATATGACCATGACACAATGGTATCCGAAAATTGCAGAGTACGATTATGACGGCTGGGCAACTTTCGATTATCTGGGAAGAGAATTCCATGCCCCATTCTCAGATTTTGATGTTACTATTAAAATCAACAAAGATTATGTTGTAGGAGCAGGAGGAATCCTTGAAAATCCGACAGAAGTAAAAGGCTATGATGCCAATGCTAAAATAAAAACTGAAAAAGACAAGAAAGCAACCTGGAAATGGACAGCGAAAAACATTCTTGATTTTGCCTGGAGTGCAGACAGAGATTATTCTGTAGAAAGCTTCAATGTTCCGGAAGGACCAAAAGTATATCTGGTATATCAGAAAAATGATAAAACAAAAGCATGGGGCGAATCACAGCCTTATATTACCAAATATTTCCAGATCATGAATACTCACTTTGGAAAATATGTATACCCAACATATGCATTTATCCAGGGAGGAGATGGCGGAATGGAATACGGAATGTGTACCATGATTTTAGGGGAAGCCAAAAGCGTTAAAGATCTAATGGGTTTAATGGCTCACGAAGGATCCCATTCGTGGTATCAGCAAATGCTTGCTACAAACGAATCTGTACGTCCGTGGATGGATGAAGGTTTCACGAGCTATGCAGAAGGTTACACGATGTATCAGTTGTTCCCTGAAGACCTTCCGAATCCTTTTGCTAAAACACTTGATGCTTACAGAAACTTTATTAAAAAAGGAATCGAAGAACCTGCGGTTTGGCTGGGAGATCATCATGATAATGGTACAGCTTATACATATGCATCTTATGTAAAAGGTGAGTTATACCTGGTACAGCTCGGATACATTATGGGAGAGCAGAATCTTGCAGAAACCTTAAAGCAATACTATGATCAGTGGAGCATGAAGCATCCTTCAGACAGGGATTTCCTTCACATTGCACAGAAAGTTTCCGGGATGGATCTGAAATGGTTCCATAATTACTGGATCAATACTACAAAGACCATTGATTATGGAATAAAGGATGTAAAATATGATGCAAAATCTACAACCATTACCTTAATCAACAATGGTCAGGTTCCAATGCCAATTGATTTTGGTGTGATGACAACGGACAAAAAAGTTGTTACTTACCAGATTCCGTTGAATATGACTCATACATGGAAACAGAAGGATATTTATGGGGATCTTAAAACAATGCCTTACTGGCCTTGGACTCAGAAAGAATACACCCTTACCATTCCTTATACAAAATCTCAATTATCTGTTCTTGGAATTGATTTAAGCCAGAGAATTGCTGATGTGAATATGGAGAATAATTTTGTAGAAGTAAAATAATTACAAAATAATACTATAAACGGCGCGGAAATAAAATTTCCGCGCCGTTTATTTTAAAGAAAAGATTAGCTGATAAATGTTGATGTGGATATATTTTTAAGATAGACTTAATTTATAAGAGATCCGGGGCTAGTTTTTATAAAAATGATTAAATTTAATCCCTCAAAATCAAGCAGGAATTTCAATTATAAATCATGAATTTCTTCTGAAAAATATATCAATGAATTCAATCGTAATAAACGTAGGAAACAGCAATATCAGATTTGGTCTTTTCAATGGTGATAATTGTGATATTTCGTGGGTAATCAATACAAAACCTTACAGAACAGCAGATGAGCTTTACGCACAGATACTGATGCTTTATCAAACCTATAAAATTGAGCCAACAGAAATCGATAAAGTAATTATCGGGTCAGTAGTACCTCAGCTTACCAAGGTAATGAGCTCCGGGATCAAAAAGATTCACGGAACTACTCCTGTAATTGTTGATAGGTCAACTCCTTCGGGAGTTCAGGCAAAATCTAAGCAGATGGGAACAGATATCTATGCAAATCTTGTGGCAGCACATAATCTGTACCCGAACAGGAAAAAAATTGTCATAGATTTCGGAACGGCTCTTACAGCCAGTTGTGTAACAGAAACAGGGGAGACACTGGGAGTTATTATTGCTCCGGGAATTGTAACCTCCCTAAATTCATTGATCAATCAGACTGCACAGCTTCCGGATATAGAACTGAAAAAGCCAAAATCTGTTTTGGGATTAGATACGGTAACCTGTATGCAAAGCGGAATGGTATATGGTTTCCTTGGAATGGTAGAAGGTTTTGTGAATCGTATCAACGAGGAGGTAAATGACGATTGTTTCGTAGTAGCAACAGGAGGTGTTTCCCATATCTATAAACCGCTGACAGATAAGATTCATGTGATGGACAGGCTTCATACATTGAAAGGTCTTTATTTCCTTGGGAAAGATTTATAAATTAAAAGATTATGGCCGGGTTGAACCCAAGTCTTATCTTACACCTAACTTTAACCTTAATACAATGGAAAAATTTCCTATCATAGAAACCGAAAGACTGATTCTCTCACAGCTGGAAGAAAAGGATGTTCCTTTTATTGTTGAATATCTTCAGCATAGGATTTTTTCTGATCTTACCTCTAATATTCCTTATCCTTATATTGAAAATGATGCCAGATCGTGGCTGAAAATGTCAAAAGAAGCTTTTGATAATCAAACAGGATATACTTTTGCTATCCGGAATAAAGAAGGACATATCATAGGCGCTATTGGGCTGCATGATAGGGATGATGATAAAGCAGAGCTGGGATACTGGATAGGCATGTCTTACTGGAATAAAGGGTTTGTAACAGAAGCAGCAGGAGCAATTGTAGATTTTGGGTTTAATGACCTGGGTTTTCATAAAATATTTGCGACCCATTTTTTTCACAACCCGGCATCCGGAAGAATAATGGAAAAAATAGGAATGGAACAGGAAGCTGTTTTAAAACAGGAAATAAAGAAAGACGGAGCGTATTTTGATATAGTGAGATATTCTATTTTTAAAGACTGATTCCGAGGAATATGAATACATTCCTGATTATATAAAAACAAAAGGCAGAGGAAATTTTAATTTTCTCTGCCTTTTTATACTATTATTATTTTTTGAACTATTGGGCGAGGGCTAAAGTCCGCCAAAACCCGGATCAAATTCCTTCAATAGAAAGGTTTATCTTTTACTTTTAAAAAAATCTTTAACAATAGAAGAGCATTCTGCTTCCATAATTCCTGTAATAATTTCTGTTTTCGGATGCAGAGAAAGATGTTTATTGATAAACCCTCTTTGTTCATCCCTTGCACCAATCACTACTTTTGAGATCTGAGACCAGGAAAGTGCTCCTGAGCACATCACACATGGTTCCATGGTTACATACAATGTACAGTCTTTTAAATACTTTCCTCCAAGGAAATTTGCTGCTGAGGTGATAGCCTGCATTTCTGCATGAGCGGTAACATCATTCAGGGTTTCGGTAAGATTGTGGGCTCTTGCGATAATCCGGTTATTGGAAACTACAACACACCCGATAGGAACCTCATCTTTTTCCAAAGCGGCTTCTGCTTCCTGCAGGGCCATTTTCATATAATATTCGTCAGTAAACATTTAATCGGTTATCGTTAAAGTTAAAGGGAGTTTAAAACGATAAGTGGTAGGATCACCTTTCAGCATTGCCGGAGAAAACTTTTCTGCAAGAGAATATAATGCAATCTCTGCCTGTCTGTTGAAGGTGAAATTATCACCCTGTGCATGAACATTGCTGACAGTACCATCTTTTTCTACAATAAAATCAACATCTGTTTTTATCATTTTTTCTACAGAATACACTCCGTCAACATATAGCAGATTGGCTACTTCCTGTCTCAAAGAATTAAGTCCTCCGGGATAATCTGCAATCTTTTCTGCATCAGAAAATTTTTCAGAGGTGAATGTAGGATTTTTGATGGTTTGGAGGTCTTCCAGATTTCTTACTTTCAATAAAGCTCCGATTAAGGCATTGTTTTCAATGCTGTCCATTTTTTTCATGAAAAAGAGAAAATCTCCTTTTATGGCCACTTTTTTATCCGTATTGGATTCAGCATCAAACTTTTTTTTGAACTCTTTATTCAGCATATTTCTGTGCTGGTTGTAATAGCTCTTTACAAGCCTGAATTCTTCTTTCTGCTGCGCCAGAAAAAAGGTGGAGATAAAGCAGCTGATGCCAATAAATAAAGTTTTCAATAAGGGTATATTTATGTAAATATAACAAAAAATATGAAATATATTTTTTATAATCAGCTTTCAAGATAGCGGTTCAAAGATTCCTGCAAATGATTACGGATATCATCAACTAAACCTTTAGGTTCCAAAACCGTTACTTCTTTTCCATAAGAAAGAATCTCTTGCATAAAGTCATAAGTTGGATGGAGGAAGAACTCAAAATAAATCTCTTCCGGATTTTCTTTAGTCTCTTTCTGAGATTGATGAAGAGGGAAGCTTCTGATATATTCTCCCTGATGGCGGCTGCATTTCAATACAATATTCTGTGGTTTCTGCTCTGTCAGATTCATTACTCCGAATGCATTTTTGAAATGCTCTCTGAAATTATATTTGTACTTCTCTCTAAATTGATTTTTAGCTACGTCAAGATAGTTGATTCTATCAAGCCCGAAAGATTTCAACGCTTTATCTTTTGTGTCGATGGCAATAAGATACCACCGGTCTTTGGATTCTTTTAAGGCTAAAGGATGAACTTTTCTTGAGGTCATCAGTTTGTTTTTGTAATTGTAATGTTCAAAACTTACAACCCTTTTATTTCGGATGGCGAAGAACAGGTCATAAAAATGCTCCACACCAGTGGGTTTGCGGCTTTCAAAAAAGATAAAATCTGAAAAATCGGGATGAAGATTCAAGGCGTTGCTTACCTGGAAAGATTCCAGTAATTTTTGGTTGTATTCATCCACTTCCATGATCGGGCGGCTCTCAATATAGTATCGGTTGTCCCCTTTTTTCTTGTTGTGAATGGAAAGATTAAAAAGATTGGAAATCTCCCGGATATCCCTCTGAAGAGTACGGATAGAGTAGCTCTTGATCTCAGCATCCTGGAATTCAAAAGAGTTTAGAAGATATTCCTCCAGCTGAGAATAGGTAGCTGGAGAACTTTCTAATCTTTTAATAATTAAGGCATATCTTGTCAGATAAAAATCTTTCTTCATTTCTTTTTTTTATGTTGCAGCAGAACTGCGTTTCATGGTAACGTTTTATAAAACAAATATATGCGGTTAATACGACAAAACGTGTCGTGTTTTAATTTTTGTGGAAAGTTTTAAAGAAAACTCCAACTATCAGTTTATAATTATATTCTTTTTTTCTAAAATAAACAACCGTAAAGTGTCTTAACTTTACGGTTGATATTTTTATGGAGTATGATGATTTATTTTATTTCATAAACTATCATCTTTCCGTATTCCTGATCATCTCTATCATTATATGATTCATTGAATATAAATAGCTCAGGTACTTTATCATTATTAATATCCATACTGTTAAAAGTGATCCAATCCGTAGATTCATAATGACGGATAGGTAATTTTATTTCGCTATATCCTTTTTTGGACAAAAAATAATCTTTACCTTTTTTTCTGATTTGATAATCTTTTGTATCCCAGTTGATTGTTTTATTAGAATAATTTTTAAAGTCCAAATTCATTAATTCTGACTGAAACTTATACGTTTTAAACATCTTCGTTGATCCATTTCCTTTAATTAAAGGAAGAATAGCTTTGTTATCCTTTAATAAAACTCCATTACTCCAGGTTTTAAGATTATTATCATCAACATATATACAAAATAAACTGTCATTAACATATACTTTAGCATTATCACCATAAGTCTGTTCAGTGAAAACTTCATTAATTTTCAATTGATTAGGTGTTGCTGAAACTTTTTCTTTCTGGCATGAAGAAAGTACAGAAATGAGAATAATAAATAAGATCCAACTTTTAGATTTCAGTGGGAAATACCTTTTTGATACCACCGTACTCATTAAGCTCGACCTCATAAGTATGAATTTTTTTCTTACCGGGATTATTAGGGTCTGGAAGTTCAACCTTGTGGCAAGGTGTACCATCTGGAAGATAATGTGGGATTGGAATAATTTCATGTGGTGCAGGTAATTTATTAGGATTTAAACTAAAATATTTTTCAATACGATCTGTGTCGTAAATATAAGAAGTATGTTCAAAATCAAATAATCTTTTAACATATATCTTATCTGCTTTTTTTGTTTTCTGAAGCCAATAATATTGTCTTGCTGTGTACCAGGGTCTGGAATATTTACCTTCATTAATGTTCATATCCATTGTATTGCCTTGACCATGCCAATTATTATATCTTGAAATAGGTTTTGCAGTAAAGATTTTTGTCAGCATGAATTCAATACATCCATTGAGATCACTCCCGTTCTGTTTGTCATTATATTTTGATAAATATTCTCCATTGTCAACATAATCTCTTACTTTAAGGTTACTATTCCATCTATTTGGAAAACTTCCTACTTCGTCACCATATTTGTTTATAGATTTTCCTTTTGTTAAATAATAATAATGACACTTATACATATAATTGGTACTTCTTCCAGAATAAGCAGAAGATCTATTCATTATAACTTCAAAATTTTTATTGTTTTGAACCAAATTCAAATAGATGTAAGCTATATCCCAAAGTGCTTTTCTTCCATTACTTGATTCAACCAATACTGCAGACATAAAAATTGCCTTTTGCTCGTCACTTAAATATGTGAAAGGTTTTCTAACGGTTGAAATCAGGGATTGGTTTTCGACTTGTGGATTATCAGAAATATTGACTTCAAAAATATTACTGTATTTTGCTCCTCTTTTAGGACCACTTACTCCGAGATAGCATAGAATGGAATCAATATCTTGGTTTTTAATGGCTTTGTTTTGTGCTAACAGATTAAAAGGAATATTAATGATGAAATTATTAGCTTTTATTTCATAATACTTATCAATTATTACTTTATCATTTCCTACATTCCTTTGATTTGATTTGGCTTCAAATACAACAACTCTAATAAATTCGGTTGATTTGGGATTATAATTAGTAGATATTTCTACTTGAATATAATCATTGAAATTTTTAGGATAATGCAAAATTTGAATTGTTAAATAAGGTGTTTCACCTCCTCCGTTATCTAATCCCAGAGCTTTTATTTTAGAGGTTCCAAGGGCTTTTATTGTGCTCATTTTTTTAATTTTAATGTTATGAGAAATAAAATGGCGGATTAACCGCCATTTTGTTAAAAAATATTAGCCTAAAGTACTGGTATCTTTTTCTCCATGCTGTAATTGTGCTTCTTCATCTAAACTGAAACTTGTTTCAAACTCCAGTTCTGCTGGGTTTTCACAATTCTTAGGATCATTTTCCGGGAAAATCGGTAAAGGCTGCTTCACTGGAAGTCCTGTAGACTTATCCTGAAGAATCGTCAGTGTAGTAGGGATTCTGGTAATCCAGTATTTACCTTGAGGCTCGCCGGTTGGCTGTCTCATTTCATCTACGATACTCATGTACATGGGGTCTCCGATTACAGGTACAGATCCTCCGTTCCAGATCAATCCTGTTTCAAGGAAGAACTGAACGGCTGCTTCGAAACCTGGTTTTACAGTAACGATAATTCTTGCCATACCTGCCTGTAGGAAGCTTCTGAATAAAGGATCCATACTTTCGCTCAGGTAGAACTCCTGCCAGCTCTTACGGTTAGCCCAATAGTAAGGATAGAAGGTATAATCCATGATTTCCCATTCAAATGCCTGTTCCATAAACTTGGCAAGTGCGGTATATCTATCCAGATTATCACTCAGGTATACCTGGAAGTTATCCATTGTTGTTTTCTCATCAGCACCATTTGTTAATTCCTGACCTAATGTAGACAGATAATCCTGTAATAAATAGGCGATACAATTGTGCTTTAATACATCATGCTCCATATAACGGTAGAAAGTATCCTGTCTTTCTTTAAGCTGTGCTTCTTTTTCTTTCTGCTCAGCATCCAATCTTGCCTGATCTTCCTGGAATTTTGTATAAGCTGCTTCATAGGCTTTAATAATTTCATTGAAGCTTTCTGTTTTCCAGTTATTGATAAATGCATCACTCAATTCACAATTTACCACTACTTTGATGGTATAACTTCTAACATTGTGTCCCTTTACCTGGAAAGATATATTACCTGTTATATTGAAGCCAGATGATCCATCATCAAAATTAAGATCTCCACCACGTTCAGAACGGCCTATCATATCTCCTTTTAAGTTGGAGAACATTACTTCAGAATAACGTGATCCTGACCATCCGCCCCCTCTGTTTCTTGTTGATCTGCAGGCGAAGCTTGCATTTTTTCCGGCATAGTTGTCCGGAATGGTAAATTGTGTATGATCAACTCCAAAATCGTCATCTGTCTGAGGAACACTGGAAGCAGTATGAATAACTTGTTTGGTTGCTTCCGGGAAAGCTTCTAAATTCACTCCATACTCTTGAGCCCAATGTTGGATCTGTACAATAGTTGCAGATTTTGGATCTTGCATTAACCAAGGTTCTGGTGCTTTTCTCGGATCTACAGGAGCTTTAAGAACCTGAGCTTTAGCAACAGTAAGAGCCAAACGGTGTAATCTTGAAGGCTCAGGAACCATAAACTCAAACATAGTACGCTTACCATAGTTGTAGATCTGGTTCTTCATTTTCTTGTCAATCCATCTGTAAACTCCTGTAATGTGTTTAGGTTGAGCAGCTTCAGCGTTGTCGGTATTAGTTACTTTTCCTCTGTTATCATATTCATGAACATTGGTTTCTGTATACTCTTTGATGATTTTCTGTACCCTTTCTTCCGAAATTTTAGTCAGAACTCTTTCCATTGCTCTTTCCGTAATTTCCTGAGATTTCATCATGGCCTGTCTTGTGCTGTCATGCTGAGCTGTGTTATTGGCATAGTCTGCTCCGATTTCAAACTTCATGGCACTGTCATTTCCATAGCTGAATCTTGTGTAGGCGGAAATACTTTGCTGCTTCTCAATTTCTTTGGCAACTTCGGTCTGCATATCAGTTCTTGAAGTCTTTGAGGTGTCTGACATCTTCTCTGTTTCCTGGGATTTAGATGTAGTATCCGTAATTTCTGAATATTCTCTGGAAACGGAAGACTTATGTCTCAATTCGCTTGCCATAACATTCTCAATATTGGAAACTTCTCCAGGAACATAAGCATGAACACTTTGTACTACTTTCATATAATCTGCAACCCCAAGTCTTTTTATCCCGAAGTTTTTACGTTTCTGGATCGTTACCGGTTCAGATGTTCCCGGGTTTTCGACGGCCGCACGCTTCAAGGTTAGCATTCCGGTAAGGTTTAGATCTTCTTTTGGGTATTGAATGGCAATATCTCCATAGGCCTGGCTTCCGTTATCAAAAATGATTTCTATTTTGAAACTGAAGCTGCTTCTGAACTTGTTTACCAAACATGCCGGTAAAGTAATTTTATTGTCTACCACAGGAATATTGCTGTAATTTTCTTCAAAAGTTCCGGCAGCATCTGTTGTGGCAGTGATCTTAGCGTTGGCAACACTCCACGAAACATCTTCAACCTCAAAAGAAAAATTAACAAATCCTCTGCTTCCAGATACATTGAAAGAACTGTGTGCATATAAACTATATGCCATTGGAGTTCTGGAAGTATTTTGAATAAGAGGAACTGAAGCTCCACCGATATTTGCATACTGCTGTTCCGGAAGAGGGCTGTTTTGCAGAGCGGTCTCCATGGAAGACGTAATATTGCTTTTTACAACCAGTAAGGCATCAGCATAGCTTTGGATTTCATCATCAAGAACAATGGTCTGAGCGCCAATTTTCAAAGTGTCATGTGAAAGGATCTGAAGGCCTTCTGTATCTTCTGCCAGAGAAACTAATCCCATTGTGGATTCACCGAAAAGCTCAACAAAAAGGTCAAAAGATTCCGGAGAAAGCTTTGCCTGCAAATCTTCTAGATTGATTTCATTTTTGTACGTAAATACGAAAGGAGCCACTTCATATTCCTTTAAACTGCTATAAAGACGTTCTTTTTCTTCTTCAGACATGTCCGGAGTGATTTTGCTGTCTACTTCAGCCAGCTTCTTGTCATAAAGTTCTAAACGCTCTTTGTTTTCTTCCATATATCTGGAATACTCATCCTGGTATGTCTGATGTCTGGATTTATGGAATTTTTTCTGAAGTTTTTCCAGTTCGGAATTCAGAGTGCTTAAAGATTCTTTTCTATGGATAGCTTTGCTGGCAACCAATGAAGCTCTGGCTTCAGATTCCAGTCTTTGAATAGTTTTTGCACCCAGAACCGGTTCAGATGCCTTATTAGCTGTTGTAGAAAATGAAAGGGTCTCAGTATCTTCTGAAAATAAGATGGCTGGTAGTATTATTTTTCCATCCATTGCTTTTTCCAATGGATTTTCTCCATTAATCTTGATAATTTCCTGATCGGTAAGATCCTGATTGCTGGCAAATCCAAGCTGGATAGCCATTAAAATGTGGCTGATTGATTCTTTAATGTAGAAATCTCCCTGGGTAACGATTTGATAGATATAGTTATTCCAAAGTAGGGAAAACGTTGCAATTCCTTCTGTGTTAAGCTGTCTATTGGTGTTAACAAGACTTTTGTAATATTCTGAAACAAAAGCCCAGTCATTGCTGTCTAGTGTCGCCTTTTTAGAAAGCTTTCTTCCGACTACTAGAAGGTCTTTAAATGCTCCTTCCTCAATTTTCTTTTCGCTTTCAAATCCAGCATTGTTAAATTCACCGGCAGCTCTTTTCATTGCTGAAAACTTCAGTGTTTTGGCTGGTCTTCCTACGACTGCTGTATCAAAAACACCCGTTACTCCCTTGGGTCTGTGGATAAATCCCAGGTTTTTGTCTTTGGTTTCTGTTAATTGTGGGTTTCTCAGACTTACAAATCTGAAAAGTGATTGTGATGCATTATTAGTTGTATTCATAGTATCTGTGTCTTTATAATTGATAATTCCTTCTCCTACTAAGGATTTTGCGACGGTAAATGCTGATTTCTTATCTGTTGACATTTTGTTTATTTTTTTGTGTATTCAAGAGTTAGAGTAAATGAATTAATAAGAGAATAATTATAATCTGGAACATTTAATAGTTCAATTATAGCTCGTTCTCTTTCGATGGTGATGTAAGCTTTTGTACGCCACTGATTTCCGGCAAATGCTGCCTTTACATCATCCCATTCTGTAAACATTTCATTGGAAATAATGGTTTCAAGATCTGGGAATTCAGTTTTCAAATCAATTTCACCTGTTCTTGGAATCTGATCCAGATACAGGGTTTTCTTGTAAACAGGTTTACCATTGATCCAGTTTCCGCCTGTTAGTTCCTCTTTGGTACTGTAAGAATGTTGCTTATCTGCATACTGTTTCTGGATATAATCATTTTTCTCAGCATTGTCCCCAAAATAAGTTTTAGAGCTTAATCCCCTAGGATTTGCTGCTTCATGTTCTATAAGTACAGGTTCATCCAAGTTCGGACTTGCAAAAATTCCTTTTACTCCTCCTCCGCTTGTCTGTCTTAAAGCTGCACCTACGTCACTCAACATCAAACGAGAGCCATGACCATATGCGAAAACACCACTTTCTTTACTTACAGAAACACTAGAGGCATTGGTTCCATCTAAGTTACCGGAAGACATCATAGCAGCTTCAGGAAATAAGCCGAGAATATTTTTTACGCCATCAATTTCGTTCGTTCTATAAATAATTCTTTCTTCCGGATCTTCGTCTGTAAACTGTATATTGCCTGTCATAGGAGCTCCGGTCTCCGTTCCTGTTAATGGAATGAAATCGGTAAAATCTGATAAGTTTTTATATCCAAATACATTACCGGCATTCATAACAGCTACTTTTGTATAAGTATTGTCGGCCAAAGGAGTTCTCTTTGCAGAAACCACGGCATCAAAATCTAACGTTCTGGCGGCAAAGTCTCCACCAATTAAAGGCGTAACAAAATCATGACGTCTTGCTACCGGATTTGATTCAATAACCAATTTATTGAATGTTGAGCCTCCCAATGGGGCATTACAGCCAATAACAACATTGTTGTCACCCCAAACACCCATGGCATGAGTGGTAGAAGCAGCATTATACCCAATAAATGTATTGGAACCCCACGCCCCTGAAGTAGTAACTTTTCCGTAATTCTGACCGGCATAAGCTCCGATAAATGTATTTTGAACCCCATGAGTAAGCCAGTATCCTGCTCCAACACCCAGAGTGGTATTGTACTTGCCATCAATATTTTTAACCCCTGCTTCATCTCCAACATAGGTACACCCGAGAGCCGATGTGGAGTTTTTACCGGCTTCGGTTCCCACCATTACATTATAGCTTCCGGTCGTTAAAAGCGAACCGCTATTGACGCCAACAAGAGTATTCCAATCTCCGGTTGTTAAATTTGCACCTGCAAAACCTCCTATAGCAATATCACTTAGCCCGGTTGTTAGCTTTGGCAGAGTATTGTATCCGATTCCGATTCCATATGTTCCGGTATGATCTGTATTCATATTTCCGAACCATAAAGAGTAAGTTGTAGGACTGAAATTTATTTCACCTGCTCTGCCTTCGCCCGGTTGGAAAATAATAGGTTTGGTTGTTCCGTTGCCTCTGTCAATTACATTTTGTAAATTATCATTCCCGCTAAAAGTTGGTTTATCAGAAAGATCATTATAACTGCCTGTTACAGCTACTTTTTTCAGAGTGACTTTTTCCTGTCCTTCCTGAGATAAGGTCACACTTCCGTCTGAATTGGTAGTCGGGGTGATACTGAATTCCGAAAGATTGATATGAAAGGCTGATCCATCATTCTGGGTAATGGTAATGATGTTTTGAGAGGCATCATATGCTGCATTCTCAATACTGATATCACGGGTTGCCAAACTGCTTAAGTCTACTGATTTACTTTGCTGCACTCCATTCTCTCCCGTATAAAATACCGTTAAGATATTTCCATTCAGCTGTGGAGTCTGAATAGCTGTTTGAGTTTCGATTTTATTTTTCCAAAGCTCAACATTTTGTGGGCTTAGATTGGAAGCATCTGAATCTGCTTTTTGAGACAGATCATAGTCTAACTTATCTGCTGGAATTTTTTCATCTTTGTGCCAATAAGAGTTTTGCCATTCCCAGAATTCTTCTTGCACCGGAATGTCTCCGTTTTCGAAATACTTTTTTAATTCTTCTTTTGTTTTCATTTTTTGTTTTGATTGATAAGTTTAAACAATGGCTTTTTTGAGAAAGTATTGCTGGAATTACATCATTATTCTGTGAACCTGTCCAGAATAGTTGCTGTTGCCGGAATACCTGCTTCGGTAATATCCAATCCCACGGGTTTTGCAACGGTCTGAAGAGAGGAAATAGCAAATGCATTTTTTCCTACAAACTTTACCGAATTGGGAATGTCTAAAAATGTTATAGGACTTCCTGATAATTGAAATGCTCCGTCTTCAATAGTTTCAATGCCATTCTCCAATACAAGTTTTGATACACTGGCAACCCCACTTGCGAAAGCATATGATTCTACGATCTTACAAGATCCGGGAATGGTCAAAGTCCCTTTCAGATATTGTGCATTGAATGCCCTTGTTCTTATTCTTTCCAGAGATTTTGGAAATACAATTTTTGATATACGTTTGATGGGCATTGAAAAGGAAAAACCTCCAATGATTTTGACTCCTTCGGGAAAAACTATTGTAGATTCTGTACCGGTAATCTCTGTATTATCTGTGGGAGAGTAAGAGAAATCGTCGTAAATTATTAAATCCAATGAGGAGTTGTTTAGCCTTTCACTCTTATGCCAATAGGCATCCTGCCATTCCCAAAAATCTTCTTGCTTTGGGATATCTCCATTCTCGAAATAGAGTTTCAATTCTTCTTTTGTTTTCATTTGTTTAAAATTTAATTGATAAGTTGTCCTCCGGTTACTGTAACTTCAGGATCAAAAGAATACATGTGATACTTTGTGTTTTCTCCTAATATTACTTCTGTCAGTTTGTTGCCTGAAAATGCTCCCGACTCAATATTGAGAACACTGTTGGGGATTTGTACCGCCATAAGAAGGTTGTTTCCGAATGCATACTCTCTGATTTCTGTAACACCATCAGGTAGGGTTACGGAAGTAAGTTTATTAGAGCTGAATAAGGATTTTTCAATAATTTTAAGATTCTGGGAAATGATAAGGTCTGTAAGTTCATTGCCCGCAAATGCACCATAGCCAATCACGGATAGATTTTCAGGAAGCCGGAGGGAGGTTATTTTGTTGCCCGCAAATGCCAGGTTCTGAATTTCAGTGACACTGTCAGGGATGGTAATGGAAGTAATTTGTGAACCTGAAAAAGCGTTCTCACCAATACTTATAATTCCTTCTGGTATTTGTATCTCTGTTATTATGGCGCCCATTGTAAAATAATTAGGGATTCTTAAAGCTCCGGATGGTATGATTACTTTTCTTTTTAAAAAAAAGCCCATTGAAGCATTTTTATCTTTATCCATGTCAGCATAAAGGATATTGTATGTACCATTTTCAAGTCCCGAGACTTTTCTCATGTCGATTTTCTCGTCTTTATGCCAATAAGAGTTTTGCCATTCCCAGAATTCTTCTTGCACTGGAATGTCTCCGTTTTCGAAATATTTTTTTAATTCTTCTTTTGTTTTCATAAAACGATGTGTGATTTGTTGGTTAATAAATTGATTGTTATATTCTGTTTTTAGTGAAACAGACTCCGCTTTTATACTATATTTTCAGACATAGTTCTGGCTGTCCAGCATTTTGTGAATGGTGAATTCAAAGATGTTGAGAATGTTTAATGAGATTGCTGTGCGCGTATTAATGAGAATTAAAAGTAGTGCTGGACAGCGTCAGAACTTGTCGTGTTTTATTTTATTTAAAAAGTATCTTCTTCAAGTATACCTTCTTCAAAATCTTCTCTGAAGAAGTTTTCAATAGTGTTGAGATAGTTTTCATAATCTATCTCAGCATTTTCGATATCGCTCCATTCTATGGTATAGAGATCTTCATCGAAGAGTATATCTGTTTTATGATCTGGTGTTTCCATGTTTTGTGTTCTAATGTGTTGGTTATATTTTGAACATATTTCAGGCTGTTCAGCATAAGTGGATGTTGAATTCAAAGGCTTTTTAAAAGTTTTTATGGATTGTTATTTTGTGTCTTTCTGATACTTCAAAGGTAGTGGGGCGAAACGACAAAACTTGACGTGTTTAAAAAATATTTTCTAATTTTTAAATATAATCTTCAAAGCTTATATTGGGTCATTATAAGGTTCAAAGCTTATATTTTGTTTTTGATGAGTTTTTGAACAATCTGATTCAAAGTTTCTCTGTTGTCATCAATATAACTCAGCCCGGCCTGTATCAGATTTTCAATATTAGACCTTCTTACGTTATCCATTGCAGGAGAAGCGTTTTTCAGTGAAGGATTCAGACGGTAATAGTTTTTCTGATTTCTCAAACCAAGGGTCTGAAACATCTGTTCCAGCTGATAATCTACTGTTTCTGCATTGGCAGACATTAAAATATCAATAATCGGGCTTACCCAGCCAATTTTTCCTGATTTTTGAAGCCTTTTAAAAGAATAAGGTCTGGCTTCAATTCCTGTTCCGATAGAAACAATAATCATATCATTTACACCCGGTTGGTTGGCTTTCTGATGGTTTTTTAAAACCTCTGCAAAAGGAATTTTTCTTGCTTCTGCATAAGCACAAAGGGCAGGATTATTGGCAAACATCCCTCCATCAATCAGGCTGAAGATCTGTCCATACATAGATTTGATCTGCACCGGACTAAAATAGGTAGGAGCAGCCGAAGTCGCCCTACAGATATCTTTTACATAGAAGTTATCTGTGCTGAGGTTGGCTTTCCATGAGTTGAAAAGCTTTGCCCTTCTGTTCTCAATATCATAACTTGTTATTAAACATGGTTTTATTAATTCTTTTAGTTCTAAATTTCCAAAAAAGTCATTTAAATTCCTTTCAAGTGATTCCTGTGGAATTTTTTCATTCAATAATCCGAATGGATTAACCAGTTTTTCCCAAAAGGAAACCTGGAAGATATCGCCGCCCTTTTCCGCATATAATTCTAGTCCTTTCTGAATAGAATATTTTGCTTTTCGGGTTTCGTCGGGACATAGAATAATAGAAGCAATCAGACCTCCGGTACTGCTGCCTGCCACCAGATCAAAATAATCTCCAAGCTTTGCTGTGGGTTTATCATAATACTGGAGCTGTTCTTCTATGTAGCGCAGAATAATACAGGTGATGATTCCTCGTATTCCGCCCCCGTCCAAAGAAAGAATGGTTGTCTTTTTCATGTTATTTTTTTCATTTTTTTAAGAAACATTTAGCAGCTTTAGACAAGTAAAACCAATAGATTTCCGAAAAATATCTATTGGTTTCAGCTTATTATAAGGATTGCTTTTTTGGTGTTTTCTTATAAGCAAATATAGACGGAGGAAGCGACAGAACTTGTCGTATTATAAATAATTTTAAATGATTTTATCAAAAAAGAGGACTTTAAACCAGAGAGTTATGATGCCTGTGTTTTTTAAATTTTAAATCAATAAGAATTAAAAAACAACATAATTCTGCTTATCTCTAGGCATCTTCAAGAGCGTTCTCCAGCTGGTTTTTACAGGACCTTTTTTAGAGGGAATATTCTTTTTCTCGAAATGGGGAAGATCCTTGAAGGTTTTCCAGTTTCCACCCCAGTCCCAGCCATGGCGAGCAAAGATTTTCACACACTCATACCAATCAGCAACTTTATCATTATCCCAGTCTTTTGCCGTATCCCAGCTTGCCGTTTTTCCGCCAATTATCAGGCAGATATCTACGGCCAGACCATAATTGTGGATGCTTTGTCCTGCCTTAGCATTGGTCACTTTTTTTCCTGAGGTAATTCTTCCGATCGCATAAAGCTTTTCCTGCTCTTCAAAAGATCTTAATCCCTGAGTGATTCGTATCTTGGCTTTTCCGGTAAGTGCTTCATCACATTCTTGTATAATCTGCTTTACTTCATCTCTTACCATTGGGTGAAGCTTCTGAATTCGTTCTAAGGTTACTTTGTCCATATTTCTTATTTTGTTATAGGACGAAGGTATAGCGCGGAAGCGACGGAACTTGACGTGTTTTATTTAAATTTCTATAACATTTTACCTGAAGTAAAAAAGATTACAGTCATCTTTTAAGTATAAAAAAAATAAGAAAAAATTGTTTTTAAATTTTTAAAAATCAAATAGAATTAGTAAATATGGTGCATAAAAAACACAATTTCAAATGCATACCATCTTACCCTTTTTACTTGCTATGGTAGCGGCTATTGTATTACTCAATATGTGGGCTGCCAGATTAAAAATTGCTTATCCTATTTTACTTGTTGTATTTGGGCTTTTTGTTTCTTTTATACCCGGTTTGCCGGTTGTAAAGATCAATCCGGATCTTATATTTTTTATTTTTTTACCTCCTTTATTATTTGAAGCAGCATGGTCTATTTCTTTTAAAGAGATGAAAAGATGGTGGCGTATTATCGGGAGTTTTGCTTTTCTGGTTGTTTTTTTTACAGCATTGGCGGTAGCTGTAACAGCTAATTATTTTATTCCGGGATTTACTATTGCTTTAGGATTTCTGCTAGGTGGAATAGTGTCTCCTCCTGATGCGGTAAGTACAGGTGCCATTATGAAATTTGTAAAAATACCAACTACTACATCCGCTATTCTGGAAGGAGAAAGCTTGCTGAATGATGCGTCCTCATTGATTATATTCCGTTTTGCTTTGATTGCTGTAGGAACCGGACAATTTGTATGGCAGGAAGCTTCCTTAGACTTTTTATGGATGATTATAGGAGGAGCGGGAATTGGTTTGCTGCTGGCCTGGATTTTTGTTCAGGCTCATAAACGTCTTCCTACAGAACCTTCATCTGATATTGCACTCACACTTATTGAACCTTATCTCATGTATTGGGTGGCCGAGCAGTTTCACTGTTCCGGAGTTTTAGCAGTTGTCTGTGGAGGTCTCTATATGTCAGCTAAAAGGATGATATTTTTAAACAGCAGCAGTCGTATAAGAGGATATAGTGTGTGGGAAAGTTTTGTATTTATCCTGAATGGTATTGTATTCTTAATTATAGGACTGGAGCTTCCCGAAATCGTGGGTGGATTACGGTCAGAAGGAATTCCTTTGAAAATTGCTATCCAATATGGCGTTTTGATAACAGCCATTCTGATTGCTGCCAGAATAATAAGTGCATACGCTGCAATGCTGGCCACTTTGATTTTTCGGCCAAGTGTGGCACCGCGGGCATCTTCTGCAAAAAGGCGGTTTCTGATGCCTCTTATGCTTGGATGGACAGGTATGAGAGGAGTTGTTTCATTAGCTGCTGCATTGGCAATTCCTATCACTCTTGAAAACGGACTTCCATTCCCCAACAGAAACCTTATCCTGTTTATTACTTTTGTTGTGATCTTGCTTACATTACTGGTACAGGGCCTTACACTGCCGTATATTATTAAATATGGACATGTGTTTGATGATTTTACTGATGAAGAAAAAGATAAACAGGTCAGGGAAGAAATAAAACATAAGCTGAAGCAGCACATCTATCATTTTCTTAAAAGTAAGCATGAAAACGAACTGAACAGTCATGCCGGATTAGAACGGATGCTGAAACACTGGGAAGAAAAAATAGAGGTCAATGATACCGAATGGATGAATGAAAAAACAAAAGATATCTTTTTTGAGATGCTGGAAAGCCAGAGACAGTTTCTTGCAGAGCTCAATAAAGATGTTTCTATTGATGAAAGTATTATTCGTCATCAGCTTTATCAGATTGATCTTGAAGAAGAGCGGTTAAAAATGATTTAATCTGTACGATGGTTATTGAATAATAATGTTTTTGAAAACAAAATTAAAGCACTAATACGACAAAACATGTCGTATTTAAAAATTTTATCCATTTGTTTTTCAGGTTGTTAAATATGATGTTAATTATAGTGTAAAAGATTATTTTATTCTTTAAAAGCTCTAATTTTGTATAGATATTTACTATACAATTGTCATGTACGCTCTGGTAGACTGTAACAATTTTTTTGTTTCCTGTGAAAGGACTTTAGATCCTGATCTTGAGGGCAAACCCGTTGTGGTTCTTTCCAACAACGACGGGTGTGTTGTATCCAGAAGTAAAGAAGCAAAAGATCTGGGAATTCCTATGGCAGCTCCGGCATTCAAATACAAGGAGCTTTTTCAAAAACATGATGTGAAAAGTTTTTCTGCAAAATTTGAATTGTATAATTATAAAAGCCAGCAGGTGATCAATATTGCCAAGTCCTATGTTCTTGATTATGAAGTCTACAGTATTGATGAGCTTTTTCTTGATTTAACAGGATTTAAATATATCGATATGTATGAATATTGTTCTAAAATCAAAAAAGAAATTGATGAGAAAGAAAATATTCCTGTAAGTATCGGAATTGCTCCCACTAAGACTTTATGCAAAGTTGCGAACAGAATCGTAAAAGAATTTCCGGATAATTTTAATGGAGTTTATATTATGGATACTCCTGAAAAAATTGAAAAGGCACTGAAGTGGCTTAATATCGGAGACGTGTGGGGAATCGGAAGAAGGCTGGCCGTCAAAATGAATGACTGTGGTGTTCATAAAGCCTGGGATCTTCTTCAGAAACCTGAAATATGGGTTCGGAAGATTATGGGAATTCATGGAGTAAGGATGATCAATGAACTGAAGGGAATTCGTCAGCTGGAACTGGACGCTCCTTCTCCTAAAAAATCTATTGCTGTTACCCGAAGCTTTATGCAGATGCTTACGAAAAAAGAAGAAGTAAGAGAAAGGGTAGAAACTTTTGGAATGTACTGTTCAGAAAGACTAAGAAAGCAGAATACCTGTTGTAAAATGATTACTGTTTTTGTACAGACCAACCGCTTTAGGAAAGATCTTCCTGAATACAGAAATGCAATGACCCGGATTCTTTCCAATCCTACGAATTCATCAATCTTATTAGGAAGAGTGGTGAATGAACTTTTTGAAGCCATTTACAGAGACGGGTTTCATTATAAAAGAGCAGGAGTGATAGTGAACGATTTTGTCCCCGAAGATCAGAGACAAATCAGTCTTTTTGAAGAAGATATACAAAACCAGCATCTTCCCGTGATGAAAGCTATGGATGCTATGAATAGAAAATATGGGAAGGATAAAGTCCGTCTTGGAAGCATGAGTGGTGAAAACACCTTTGGACGTGCAAAACTGTCTCCGGAATATGAAGCTTTCCTGAAAAAAAATACACTGCCGGAAGCCAACTTCAGGTTTCATTAAAGCTATTCCTGGTTCAAAAATTCTGTTTATTTTAGCCATTCTTACTGAATGAAAAATAAAACAACTGAAACCAATAATTCATTAAAGCAATTATCCCGGGAAAATTTTTTTGGATATGAGTTTGTTGATTATTGGGATGGAGATACTACAGCTTTAGGATTGCAAAAAGGAAATATCATTATCTATATTTCAACATATCACTATTCTAAAAGCAATCATTATGACATCATTATTGAAGAACTCGGGACAGGTAAAATATTGAAATCCGGAGAAAAAATATCCTATAACGAACTTATTCATGACCTTCAGTCTTTTTTCTAATGACGCCTCACAATAATATTTTTCTTTAAAAAGTAGAAATTATTTAAAAATTTCTCATAAAACAGAGTGATGGTTTTATTTTAAATAGTAAAATTCCGTATTTTGATAATGTGAAATAAGTGTTTACTTGTCTTGTTTTCAGTGTTTTATGTGTTTGTGGTTTAAAAGCGGCTATTGTAGGTGATGTGCTTTTACATTTATCTTTGGCCGAGAATTGTACACGTTTTAAAACCACAAATTAAATGAAGAATCTAAGTATTTGGATGAAGGGAATACTGATTTCCTTTTGCTTTACCATAAGTCATTCAAAAGCACAAGTTGGTATTAATACCTCAAACCCTCAAACCGCTTTTCATGTGGATGGGGCAAAAGATAATCCCCTATCCGGAGTTCCTTCCAACACAAAGGCTGCTAATGATGTTGTCATAACTTCTACAGGAGAAATAGGAATTGGAACATTATCTCCTGCTGTTAAGATAGATACACGGTCTGCAGCTAACACAGATAATTCAATCGGAATAGGAGAGACCAGCCAGCCAGCTTCATCAGCAGGTGGAGGCGCTGTAAGATATAATCCGCTGAATGGCGGAAAAATGCAGTACTCAGATGGCATTGTATGGCAGGATCTTATTTCTTCTCCCACCAAAGCTGTCGTGGTAGCCAATCTTCAGGCAGCGAATTTTGCCGTTAAAATTCCTTATCAGGTTTCTACAGGCATTGCCGGATGGACAGAAATTTCTGATCCTACAGCAAACTTTACTCCCGGAACAGGTGTTTTTACAGCGCCAAGAACCGGAGTATATCTTGTTTCTTTTACCTATGATTTTGTGAGAATCCCTATAGTCTCAGGCTATTTTTCGGAAGCGAGATATGTAGTGAACGGAAACAGTACTGTTAAAAAATGCGTGAAATCTTTCTCCAATATTTCAAAACAGGCACAGGTTGCAGGTTCTTGTGTGGCCGGAGTTCAACTGAATAAAGGCGATACACTTCAGCCCTATATCTACCAGTCTGTTTATAATGGTAATCTAAGCCTTAGAACAGATCTAACTTCTGCAAGCAATGATTATGGCTTTGTAAATCTTTCTATTTTAGAACAATAACACACTTGATATGAGAAAAAAATTAATACTGGCTTTATTTATTGGTTACGGCATGTGGATGCAGGCTCAGGTAGGAATCAATATGTCTGCCCCGGAAGGAGCGGTACACATAGATGGACAGAAAAACACAAACGCTTCAATACCTTCCAGTTATTATGATGATGTAGTTATTACTCCCGCCGGAAATGTAGGAGCAGGAACAAAATCCCCAAAAACAAGACTGGACCTTAGATCAAATGAACGTTTAAATGCAATAGGAATTGGAGGAACTTCACAGTCTGCTTCTGCCGCTAAGGCCGGAGCGCTGAGGTATAACTCAGGAACACAGGATCTGAGCTATTCTAACGGAACCTCATGGATCACACTGGCCCATAAAACGTCCAATGATTTTGTAGATGCAGAAAACTCTTCGGTACAAAGCTTTGCTGACGGAGTGCAGGCTGCTGTTACCGGCTGGACTAAAAAAACGGATGTGAATAGCAGCTTTAATGCCGGTACGGGAGCCTTTACCGCCTCAAAAACAGGAGTGTATATTGTATCCTTTACCTTTTCCTTAACATCCGGAAGTATTGCAAATGATTCAAGGTATGAGACTTTGATTCAGACCAATTCAACATCTTCCACCACCAATAAAGTGTTCAAATGTGTAGGAAGTTATCCCGGAACCAATACCATTGGAAACCGTGTTGCGGGAAACTGTTCAGGAATTTTTAACCTGAACCAGGGGGACAATATTACGGTAAGCCTGAATCAGAAACTGGGAAGTTCAAAAACTTTGGATACTGATGCTACACTTACTTCTTTAAGTATTTTCGGATTATAAAAAGACAGATGATGAAAAAAAATTGTTTACTGATTGTAATGACTTTAAGCTTCCACTGTGTATTTTCACAGGTTGGAATCAATACTCCAAATCCACAAGGTATTCTGCATATTGACGGACAAAAAGATAATCCTGTTTCAGGATCGACATTTACTCCGGCTCAGCAGAGTAATGATATTCTTGTGAGCAGCGCCGGAAAAATAGGAGCGGGAACGCTCATCCCGGTTGCAAAAGTTGACGCCAGGAATTCCGGAAATGGAGCTATTGGCTTTGGAACTTCTTCACTAACTGCACTTGCAGCCGATGAAGGAGCCATACGTTATAACAGCGGAGTGGAATATTCTAATGGAAATGAATGGCTTCCTTTGCTCACAGCACAGCCCACAAATAATAAAGTAATCGTTATTGCAGCCAAAACCAATAATAATGTAAAGCTGGCAACTCCGTCTATTCCAACAATAACTGCAGGTTTACAGAACAGGGCAAGTAATTATCTTGTAGACTGGAGTAAAACTTTTGAAAGTAATTCCGGTACAAATTTCAATGCTGCTACTGGTATCTTTACCGCACCCCGCAACGGAATTTATGTAGCTTCTTTCACAACAGATCTTGCCCCATTAGCAATTAATTATACTACGGATCCTTTAAATCCTATTCAGATAGAAGCGATCTGGCAGCTTTATGATAATACAACGGGATTAGCCGTCACCAATATTGTAAATACGGTAAAATGTGTCAATACCATGTCCTCAAACAGTGTAGGAAATATTGATGCAGGAAGTAACTGTACCGCCTCATTTTACATGACAGCAGGGCAGAGACTGATGCCTTACATCTGGTTTAATTTAAATAATTCAATCGTCGCCAATTTTTCATTAAATAATACCGGCGGCTATAATAATCTTACAATAGCGGAACAGTAATCAGGAGATTTCATCCAGTGTTTTGATAAACGCAGACGGATGCAGCCCTGTGATCTTCTTAAATTCAAGAGAAAAAGCGCTGTGAGAAGAATAACCCGTGATTTCAGAAAGGTGATTAATCTTGTACTTTCTGTACTGCGGTTCATTTTTTAATTGATTGACAATATAATTGATCCTCAGATGATTGATATATTGATTGAAATTAAATTTCTTATGTTTTTTGATAACTGCTGATAGATATTTTGTATTGATATTCAGTGTGTTTGCAAGATTATAACGAGAAATGTTCTTGTTGTTAAACTCAAGACTTTCCTCAAATATTTTTAGTCCGTGTAATATGTTTTCCTCTACTTCAGGCGAAATTTTTATTTCTGTCGGAGTAGGGGAGTTTTTTGTCTGAATATCCTCAGATACTTCCTGGGGATCTTCTTCATAAACAACTGGAGAAATACCTTCTTTGTAAATTTTGGCAACAGCTTCTTTATGCTTTTTACGAAGACGGATAGTATTGAAAATAACAGCTCCTAAAATAATCACCAAAGAAAGGCAGGCTATGATAAGCCCTTTTGAAGTAGAGTGGCTTTCATTGAGCTGCTGATGAAAATTTTCTTCTTTTTTGGATAATGTGTTATTGACGGCCATTGCTTTGTTGTAAGCGATGCTGTCTTTTAATTTAAGATTTTCAATTTTATATTTCTCCGTGTTGGAATCGTCGTGAAGCAAAGCATATGCTTCTTCAAGATTTTTAGTAATCTCAATCTTTTTTTCATTGAAACCATACTGATCTGCAATTGCCAGAGATTTCTTATAATAAAGCACCGCACTGTCCGGCTTATTTTGTCCTGAAAACAAAAATCCGATATCATTAAGGATGTTTGCCCGGAGATAATAATTGTTTTCCCCCACCAAAGAAAGCGCCTGTCCGAAATAATATTTTGCTTCCTTAAATTTTTTTACTTCAGATAAATTATACCCCATATTGGTATAAGCGGAGATCAAAAGTTCATTTCGTCTGGTTACATTTTTAAGCTTCTGAAATTCCTGAATGGCACTTTTAGAGTAATACTCTTTCTCTTTATATTGATTCCTATTAAGAAGGATCAAAAAAGAATTAAAGATCATCCCTTTCAGCTCATGTCCTTCTTCCGTATTATTGTGTTTTACTTCAGAGAGGGCGTTTTGGAGGCTTGTAGAAGATTCTTTGAGCAGCCCAAGCTTTGCATATTGAGTTCCCTGCATTCTGTATGCAAGTGCTTTCCCAATATTATAATTGCTTTTGGTAGATATTTTAAGGGCCTTATCTGCAAAATCAAGACTTTTCTCAGCATCAGATTGTAAATAGCTGTTGAAGGATTTCAAATAATAGGCTTTTGCAAGAAATTCAGGGAGATTTTTTTTCTGTGCTGAATCTATAATCCTATTCAAAACGATTTCCGAACTGTCCGGATTCTTGGATGAAAGAGTACGGGCATATTTGTACTGTCCCTCAAAATCAAATGCCTGAGGGAATGCAGAAATCGAAATAATAAGGAAGAAAAAGAGAATAATTTTTTTCTTCATTGTGTTTTTGTGTTTTATTTTTTTTGGTATTTCCAGTTACGGCTTTTACCCTCCGCTATCCACTCCAAAGACTGTTCCAATCTTTTATTCCGGGTTGCTTCGGTTTTTGCTTCTGTTACCCACGCAATATATTCTTTTCTGAAGGATGGTGAAGCCTTTTCAAAAATATCAGAGGCTTTTGAATGAGCATGTAATGCAGACTGAAAATAATCAGGAACTTCCATTTCTGTTTTGGAGGGCGGGGCTTTCTTCATAGTAACACCCATATCCGTAAGTTCCATGGCTTCTTTAATTGCTTTTTTCAGCTGAGGTTTGGAAGGAAGATCTTCAATTCCTGTTACTTTTCCTAAGCTGAACATTGAGCTTCTTTCAGCTGTTGTTTCTATCTCCTTTAGTGTTTTCATCTCCTGATGCAGCCAGAATCCGAGACTGCAGTATTGCTTGAAAGCGGTAATGGAACAAAGAATTTTACCTTTATACATGAACGTAGGAAACTTCCATTTGATCGCTTCTTCTGCATCGGGGCAGACTTCGTGAATCGTTTCACGGAGATAATGTAAGATAGGTTTTGCAAAATCCGGAGATTTTTCAATGTATTCATCAACTTTTACGCTGTGTTTATCCATAGTGTTTATTGGAATAATTGTACAATTTCGTTCACAAAGAATTTTACCTGATCAGGTCTTCCTCTGTCATTTTTAGGGTTGTTGGAGTAGCTCCCGGTTTTTACAATAACGATATTGTGCTCCGGAACCATAATAATATACTGTCCCTGTAATCCCAGGAAATAATAATGTTTGATGGGGTTGTCATGATTGATCCACAGTCCCATTCCATAAATACCTTCAGACTTTTCAGTCGGAGTTCTCATCTGTTCAATGAAGTCAGCGTTAAGAATCTGCTGATCCCCGGCTTTTCCATCATTCAGAAAGAGCTGTCCCAGCTTAGCAAAATCTCTTGCATTGGAATGAATGCAGCAATACGTTTTTTCCATACCATAATCGTCTGTACTCCATTTCGCATTCTGTTCCATTCCCAAAGGAATCCAGAATTTTTCTGATAAATAGCTCGCTAATGGTTGGTTCAGAGCTTTCCGGAGGGCAAAACCAAGAAGTTGGGTAGAACCGCTTTGATATTCGAATCTTGTTCCCGGTTCTTCTTTAAATTTTCTTGAGAATACAGCTTTTACAAGGCTTTTTCCATAATAAGCTTTGGCATTGGGAAGAAACGGATTATTGTAATTTTCATCCCAGTACAGCCCGGATTCCATTTGAGCGAGGTTTTTAAGGGTAACCTCATTTCCGAATGGTTTATTTTTAAATTCCGGATAGAAATCAGAGAACTTTTCATCAATAGTAGGAATAATACCTTCTTCCAACGCTTTTCCCAACAACATGACAGTCACTGCTTTTGCCATCGAAAAAGAATTGGTTTGTGAAAGCTGATTATAACCATCCCAATATTGCTCATGAAGAATTTTTCCATTCCGTATTACAACAAAAGCAGCGGTTTTGGAGTGTTTTAAATTTTCAACTAAATGTTTAGGTAAATCTTTTTTGTTGTAATTCGGATCTTCTTCCCAGAGTTCAGGTTCTTCTGTAGCAATAGGATTGCTCGGGAAAAGATTTCCGTCATCAATATATGCACTTGATTTTCCTTTAAGATAAGTTTTTGAAATACCACTAAATAAATAATCATATCCCAGAAAATAAGCCGCTGCAGCACCAGCTACCGCTCCACCTATCATATACTTTAGTATTCTCATTTTTTCACGAATGGGTCTCTAACAAATTTAGAATAATTTGGCTATAAAAATTAAAATGAATCATCAAATAAGTTATTTTTGTTCTTATTGATGAAAACTATGACCAGAAAACTTATTGTATTGGGGTACTTCCTATTTTCAATCATGGGAATGGCTCAGATTTATAAACCGATAGATACCGCAGATTATATACAGAGGAAAGCATTTTTAATGAGTTTTGAAGGAAATAATGAAGCGACTGTGAAGAAATTAAAATCGCAGTATTCCGGTAAAACAGGCTCTGAATTATCCAAAATCTATAAAGAATTCGGAACAGACTTTCAAAAGCAGGTGAAGAATAAGGATTTTATCTTTAAATCGGAATTTGAAACCAGCATACAGTCTATGATCCAACGTCTTAAAAAGAATAATCCTAAAATTCCTCAGGACCTGAAAATTCTGATCGCAAAAGATAATACTCCCAATGCTTACTGTCTTGCTGACGGAACTTTTGTTATCAATATGGGGCTTTACAGCTGGCTTAATAATGAAGAGCAAATTGCAGCTGTGATCTCCCATGAACTGGGTCATAAAATAGAAGAACATTCCCTGAAAACCTTTGTAAAAATTATCGAACAGGATAAATTGGATAAAGTATTGGTTGAGAATATAAAATCAACTACCACCAGCCGAAGCCAGAGCCAGAACCAGAAAGCTTTCGATATCTTTAAAAATACAGTGTATAAAAAAGGGGTGGAAAAAAGACAAAGCGAAATGCAGGCGGATTCTTTGGGTTATGTTATTTTTAAAAACAGTGATTTTAAGAAGTCTGAATTTGTAAATGCACTTCAAAGACTGCAGGATTTTGATACTATTTCGCCAAGAGAGCTGAAAATGGAAACGTATAAAAAGCTTTTTAATCTTCCAAAGCAGGCCTTTAATGAAAAGTGGATGAAGAAGGAAGATTTTTCCCTGTACAATTATAATTTCTACAAAGAAAAGCTGAACAAGGATTCCCTCGCATCGCACCCTGAAGTGTCCAGAAGAATTGAGATGCTTAAAAAAACATTTGCTGAACTTAAAAGTTCAATTGCTCCGGAAAAACCTTCAGATCTGTTTGTAACATTAAAGAAAACAGCAAGAATGGAAATTTTGCCCAACTATTTCCACTCAGAAGATTATGGGCAGGGAATTTATGCTGCCATGCAGTTTCTGCAGGATGAAGAGGAAGAAAAATATTATAAAAGCTGGCTGGGAAGATGTTTTTCCAAGATATATGAAGCCAGAAAAAGCTATAATCTGAACCGGTATCTGGATAGGATAGAACCTAAAAATCAAAGTGAAAGCTATCAGCAGTTCCTGAACTTTATGTGGAACTTAAGTTTGGATGAAATTAAAAATATTGCAGACTTTTACCAGACCAATGAAAAGATAGTGAAAGCAAACTGATCTTGATATAAGTATTGGGGATATCAATAGGAATGGACTTTAGCCTGTTTTTTAAATAATAAAAATTCCACTGGCTTTAGCCAAAACTTAAAAATAAGAACCCTGATGACTCATCAGGGTTCTTATTTTATACTAGTAATTTAATTTCTCCAAACGGATCTTATTGAATTTTTCTTTTTCGTTATACTCCCGAAGAAGGATATACCCCTCTTTTCCTACATAGGGTGTTACTGCATAATTGTCTTTTTCGGAAATAGGAATGATCTCCTGTTTGAATTTTCCGTCAATAATGGTATTGATGAATAAATTCCATCTTTTCTGCTTTGTTACTTCATCTTTCTGATAGTCGCGGTAGAAAAATACCACGTCTTTTCCACCGTTGAGGTATTGTGAAAAGAGATAATCACTGTTTACCCATTTAGATTTTTCTTTTTCAAAGACCTGTACATTTTTTACTTTGAAATCTTTATCTGTGTATATGTAAACAAGGTCTGTTGTTTTGGGAGCATTATATTGTCCGGCAGGTTTATATTTTTCGGATAAAATACCTACACTTCCATCGTTCATGAAGTACATGTCTTTGGTCTGAAGCATGTAACCACTTTCTACCATACCATTTCTATTGAGTTTTGGAAGGAAAGCTGAGATATTCGGCTCATAATTGATTGTTTTGGTATCTGCAGTAAAGTTTTTTTTGTCTACCAGCATTCTTGCAAATCCTACTGACTCAGAATCATCATAGTTTCTTCCCAGCAGAACTACTTTATCATCGAAATTTTTATCATTATCAATCTTTCTGTAATTGGAGTAGAAGGATTCAATATTGTCTATGGTATCATCAGATAATCCGGTTACCGGCTTGTTGGATGTTTCTTTTCCGGTTTTCATATCAAGAACCAGGAGACTGAATGATTTCTGCTTTTCATTCACTTTCTTCATGATGCAGTACATATAATTTTCATCTCTTTCCAGAACAGATAAAGTAGAATAAATTTTCTTGCTTCCGTCAGTATTGTATTTATATTTCCAAACCTCCTTTTTGTTTTCATCAAATCTCATGAGGCTGTTGTTATTTTCATACTTTCCGTAATCTTTATACTCCACGGCAAAGTAACCGCCTTCTTTCAGCTCACCTACGGCAGAAACATAGTTGTATCCTTTATCTTTTTTCTCATCACGATTTTCCTTACGCTGTTCTTTCCAGCTCTTCGGTTCGTTGATTTCTTTGAAAGTACCGTTTTCCAGATAGTCATAATAGATTTTTCTGGTAATAGAATTTGTTTTAGGGTCAATCACCATAGAAACAGGAGTAAATACTTCTCGGCTTTTTACCAGAGAATAATCCATCATTGAGGGCTTTAAGATAATCTGCCCTTTAAAATCAACATATCCTAAATAAGAGGCAGCAGTGATATCACCTTCAAATTCTTTATTGGCAACAGGGTTGAGGTTTTTATCTAATATCACATACTCAAACTTTTTGGTCTTATCACCGGATTTTCCGTAAGAATATAGAGAAACGTAACCGTAAAGATTGTCTTTATCATCGAATAAAGCATTCATTCCCACGTGATCCCCAGCGGCAAGTGTTGTCAGATCCTGGGTTTGGGAAAATGCAAATGTCTGGATCAGTCCAAACACTATGAGTGTTATTTTTTTCATGGTTAAAATTTGAGGGATAAAAGTAATAAATTAACCCATATGTTGATAAAAATAAAAAAGCCCTGAGAACAGGGCTTTTTTTATTATAATTGAGAAAGTAAATTTCTGAAGTTCGTTTTTTCATCAATGATTCGTCTCAAATCTGAAACAGGAACTCTTTCCTGCTGCATAGTATCTCTGTCTCTTATGGTTACTGTATGATCAGTAAGAGAGTCGTGGTCAATAGTGATACAGTATGGAGTACCGATAGCATCCTGTCTTCTGTAACGCTTTCCGATGGCATCTTTTTCTTCGTAGAACAGATTGAAATCATATTTCAGATCATTGAAGATATTTTCTGCATACTCTGCTAAACCGTCTTTCTTCATCAAAGGAAGGATGGCTGCTTTAATTGGTGCCAATGCCGGAGGTAAAGATAAAACTGTTCTTTCTGAACCATCTTCCAATACTTCATCTTTTAAGCAGTGAGAGAATATAGAAAGGAATAATCTGTCTAAACCTACTGAAGTTTCCACTACATAAGGAACATAGTTTTCGTTTCTTTCAGGATCAAAGAACTGAAGCTTTCTTCCTGAGAATGTTTCATGTGCCTTTAAGTCGAAATCTGTTCTTGAGTGAATACCTTCCAGTTCTTTAAACCCGAATGGGAAGTTAAATTCAATATCAGCAGCAGCATTCGCATAGTGAGCCAATTTCTCATGATCATGGAATCTGTAATTATCATTTCCTAGACCTAGAGCCAAGTGCCAGTTCAGACGTTTCTGCTTCCACTTCTCATAGAACTCAAGTTCTGTTCCCGGAGCAACGAAGAACTGCATTTCCATCTGTTCGAATTCACGCATTCTGAAGATAAACTGTCTTGCAACAATCTCGTTTCTGAATGCCTTACCAATCTGTGCAATACCGAAAGGAAGTTTATGACGTGAAGTTTTTTGTACGTTTAAGAAGTTAACGAAAATACCCTGAGCCGTTTCCGGTCTAAGGTAAAGATCCATTGCACTGTCTGCAGAAGCTCCCAGCTTTGTTCCGAACATCAGGTTGAACTGTCTTACTTCTGTCCAGTTTTTAGAACCGGTATCAGGATCTGCAATTTCAAGCTCTTCAATTAAAGATTTTACATCAGCAAGATCTTCATTTTCCAGAGATTTCGCCAGTCTTGAAAGAATAGCTTCTCTCTTTGCTCTGTATTCCAGAATTTTTGGATTTGTGGCAACAAACTGATCTTTATCAAAAGCATCCCCGAATCTTTTCGCCGCTTTTTCAATTTCTTTGTTCTCTTTGTCTTCAATTTTAGCGCAGTAGTCTTCCACCAAAACGTCTGCTCTGAAACGTTTCTTAGAATCTTTATTATCAATCAATGGATCGTTGAAAGCGTCTACGTGGCCTGATGCTTTCCATGTGGTTGGGTGCATCAAAATTGCCGAGTCAATACCCACAATATTCTCGTTAAGCTGTACCATAGCTTTCCACCAGTATTGTTTGATATTATTTTTTAGTTCGGCCCCGTTCTGTCCATAATCATACACAGCGGATAAACCATCATAGATCTCACTCGATGGGAAAATAAAACCATATTCTTTAGCGTGAGAAATCACTTTCTTGAAAACATCTTCTTGCTTTGCCATAATTTTTACATCTGATGTGCAAAAATAATGTTTTTTATTGGGAAAATATTAATACCTGTAAGATCCTACATTAGAGATTGTCATTAAGAAGCATCCTCCCACGCCAATGATAAATAAAACACCAGCCAAAATAAACAGTAATATCTTTGCTATTCTGTATTTTTTTAAGGGCACGAAAAGAATTGTAGCAATCGTTATTATAACAGCGATCACGATCAATTTTACAAAAAAACCAAAATAATCTGTCATTTTTTTAAATTAAGGTAAAACCTTTTACTAATATAAACCTTTTATTTGAAGTTTGATAAAGGAGCCGGGAACCTGCTTTTGCTACTCGCTTTTTCTGGTTTTAGGCGGCGGCGAAGCCGCCGCCTAAAACCAGAAAAGAGCTCAAACATACCGCTCAATCAGGGCTAAATCGGTTGAAAATTTCTACTTTTGCACCATGTTAGAAATTCTTTATCGAGACGAGCATATTATTGCCATCAACAAACCCAGCGGATTATTGGTTCATAAATCTTTCTATGCGGGAGAAGCAGATACTTATGCTATTCAGGAGTTGAAGAAACAGATTGGACAAAAAGTGTATCCTGTACACCGGTTAGACCGAAAAACGTCAGGTGTTCTGTTGTTTACTTTAGATAAAGATACTCTTAGAATCATGAGCGAACAGTTTGCATCACGCGAAGTGGAGAAGAAATATCTGGCAATTCTTCGGGGTTGGGCAAAAGAAGAAGAAACAATTGATTATGATTTAGTTAATGAAAATGAAGTCACACAAAATGCCGTTACATACTATCGCCGTCTGCAGACTTCAGAAATAGATTTGCCTTTTTTAAAACATCAGACTTCGAGATATTGTTTGGTAGAAGCAATTCCTGAAACAGGAAGATTTCATCAGTTGAGAAAACATTTTAAACATATTCTTCATCCTATTTTAGGTTGCAGAAAACATGGCTGCAATAAACAAAATAAGTTGTGGCTTCAAACATTTGAGATCAACAAAATGACGCTTCACGCCCATCAACTGATTTTTAATCATCCTGTTTCTAACGAAAGAATTACAGTAAATGCAACTATAGATGAAGAGTTCAAAAGAATAGGGGATATTCTGAACTTTGATCTGAGTTCCTATTCTTAAGTTATTTGTGAATATTTTTTAACGCAATGTTCACTAAGAGTGTATTTAAATGGATACTTTTCGACCGCTGAGGCACTTCGTTCAGCAAAAGCTAATAGCGCATACTTCGCTTAGTGAAACACCTTTGCGAACCGAAATGTTTTCAGGATAGTCGAAGTATTTTGCGATCATAGCGTTAAAATATCTTACTCATTTTGAGAGTACACAGATTGTTTTCCGGCTTATAGATCTTATATATCAAACATTTTGATAAAATATCATAGGTTAACCGAACATTAATTTTAAAATGAGTATTTTTGTAAAACTTTTTTTCAATGTACAAATCGCTCATTCGTCCAATTCTTTTTAAATTTGATCCTGAAGATGTTCATCACTTTACATTTTCAATGCTTAAGAATTTGGGATTTCTTACCAAACTATTTTTCCCAAAACCTATTGAAGACAAACGTCTGGAAAGAGAAGTTTTCGGATTAAAATTCAAAAATCCTGTTGGATTGGCAGCTGGTTTTGATAAAAATGCAGTGTTGTTCAACGAATTGGGAGACTTGGGGTTTGGATTTGTAGAAATTGGAACGGTAACACCAAGGGCACAGGCCGGAAATCCAAGAAAAAGATTATTCCGTTTGATAGAAGATGGAGGAATCATCAACAGGATGGGGTTCAATAACGATGGTCTTGAAGCAGCGATTGAAGAACTGAAATCCAACAAAGGAAAAGTAATTATCGGGGGAAACATCGGAAAAAATACAGATACAAGCCCGGAAAACTATACTCAGGATTATCTGGACTGTTTTGAAGGTCTTCATCCTCATGTAGACTACTTTGTACTCAACGTAAGCTGTCCGAATGTAGGAAGCCACGCCAAACTTGAAGATGTAGAATATCTGAGAGAGCTGATCACAGAAGTGAAGAAAATAAATCTGTCAAAATCTGTACAGAAACCCATCTTACTGAAAATTGCTCCGGATCTTAATAACAATCAATTAGACGAAATCATTGAACTGATTGCGGAAACAAAGATTGATGGTATTGTAGTTTCCAATACATCAGTGAACAGGGAAGGTTTGAAAACCTCTCCGGAAGTTTTAGAACAGATAGGAAATGGAGGATTAAGCGGAAAACCTATCCGTGAAAGAAGTACAAAAATGATCAAGTACCTTTCTGATAAAAGTAACAGAGCATTCCCAATCATTGGAGTAGGTGGAATACATTCTGCAAAAGATGCTATGGAGAAGCTGGATGCAGGAGCTACACTGGTTCAGCTGTATACAGGCTTTATTTATGAAGGCCCGGAACTGATCAACGAAATCAATCAGGAGCTTTTGAAAAGAGCAAGCCGATTACCAAGATAAAAATAGAAAGAGAGTTTAGATAACTCTCTTTTTTATTTTGACTTTATGACTGATGCATTTTCTAAATCTATGGTAAGAGTATAAGCAGGCGCTGTATCAGATTTACCTATTTTATATTGTATCGTTTTTCTGTCCTTGGACTTAGTTTTGGTAACGTCATAAATATTATCCAGACAACTTTCTATCAGAAATTTCTCATAATTTTTATAATTCCAGTCTTTTGTGAAGTAAAGAACCCGGTATCCTTTTTCGCCTTCGCTGGCACCACATCTTCCACATGCATTAAGATTCGAAGAATGTTCGAAATACAGCAATACCCGGTTCCTGTTTTCTCCCGATGTATAGGAAATCAGTTCATTTCCTCCATATTGATTGATAAAGTCGAATGTATTGATTTTTTTATTATTAGGTAAGATTAGATAGTTGTTGTAGCGGTAAATCATATCATTACTGGTAAAAAGTCTGGCAGGATAAGTTTTTTTATCCAGATAAATATTTCCCTGAATTGTATTTTCTTTAGTTTCGTCCTGATTAAAGCTAATATATTCTTTGGGAGTCAGTAACTGTGCTATTTCATTTGTTTTTTCTACCGTTTGTGGTGACGTGATCTTTTCTTTAAATATTTTGGAATTTATTTTTTGCTGAGCACCAAAGTTATATAATGAGAGTTTACCATAATCATAAACCCCCGTTAGCGGAATTTTCTTCTGATACTTATCGTAATAATACCATCCGTCTACAAAATACTGGTAGAGACTGCAATCTGCAATTCCTGCGAAATGAAGCTGCATAGTAATGGGAACTCCTGCAATTTCTCCTTTGAAAATCTGTGAAGAATCGGTTACTTTCTTTAATTCAACTTTTTGGCAGAGAAAAAATGAGAGGGTTAAAGAAAATAATAAAATAAATATTTTTTTCATGGCGGGTAGTCACTAGTTTTTTAGAGGAAGAAATGGGTGATGGTGTAGATAATAAGCCCGACCAGGCCGCCAACCAGTGTTCCGTTGACCCGGATAAACTGTAGGTCTTTTCCCACTTCCAGTTCCAATTTTTCACTAAGCTCTTTTCCCTGCCAGTTTCCAACAGTTGTACTGATGAGGTTCCCGAATTGGTGGGTGTTTTTCAGAATATATTTATAGGCCGTTACCCGAACCCAATGGTCAATTTTGTTCTGAAGGTTTTCATCTGTCTTTAAATTCTGTGCAAATTCATTCAGGTTTTTAGAAAGATAGTTTTTCAATGCAGAATGCTCTTCCTGAAGCTCTTTCATCAGTGTTTTTTTGATAGAAACCCAGATGTCATTGGAATACTCATCCAGTTTATCATTTTTCAGGAGTCCGTTTTTGATGGTTTTAAATTCTTCATCCCATTTCGGATCCTCTTTCAGATCAACGGAGAATTCATGAATTTTCTGTGTAATCAATCCTCTTACTTCATGCTGAGGATCTTCTTCTATTTCTTTAAAAAAATCAGAAAGTCCGTCGGTAATTTTATCCGCAATTTTATTATCTACAAAAGATGGAATGAATGAATAACTGCCTTTTTTTACACGTTCCTGGATCATTTCATCATTTTCAATGATATATTCTTTGATTTGTTTTGAAAGATTGGTGATGATTCTCTGATGATCATTTTTTTCCAGAATATACCCTATCCCGTTTCCAACTACTTTATTAAGTTTGATATCGTCTGTCATCTCAGACACCTTTTTGCTGATAAACTGGCTTACTGTGGAGTTATCCAGTTTATTGAGAATATCAAGAACAATATCTGAAAGATTTCTAATCAAAATTTCCTGACTTTTTTCCTTTGCCAGCCATTCTCCGACAAAATTGGAAACTTTAAGCTTTTGGATGTAAGGACGTATATTCTGAGGAGAAAGAAAGTTCCCCACTACAAAACTCCCAAGGTTGTCTCCAAGTCTTTGTTTACTGTTTTCAATCAGATTGGTATGAGGGATCGGAAGCCCGAGCGGATGGCGGAATAATGCGGTTACAGCAAACCAGTCAGCAAGAGCTCCTACCATAGCAGCTTCAGCAAAGGCCCGCACATAACCGATCCAATGAGAGTTATTAGACTTCTGTAAAATAGTGGTAACAATGAAAATAACAGCCATCAGAACGAATAATCCTGTAGCAAATGCTTTATATTTTCTCAGTTGTTTTCTTTTTGCTTCGTCATTCATATTCTCAAATTTACTAAATTTGGTTATGAAACCGTTTAATCTTGATAAAAGCTTTTAAACCTC
Source organism: Chryseobacterium sp. D764 (assembly GCF_019317325.1). Lineage (NCBI taxonomy): Bacteria > Pseudomonadati > Bacteroidota > Flavobacteriia > Flavobacteriales > Weeksellaceae > Chryseobacterium > Chryseobacterium sp. D764. The sequence goes on from NZ_CP079219.1 coordinate 3,491,647, forward strand.
AAAACTTTTGGGGTTAAAGAATGAAATTTACGATGAAATTTTTAGTTTCAATCACCTTATTATTTTTTCTGCAGTCTTGTACGCAGAAATATGAACCTATTAAAACCTCTTCTATGGAAAATACAGAAGCAAAAAACAATCCATACTATTCCAGAACTGATACTGCAAAACTTAATATTTCCAACGAAGAATGGAAAAAAATCCTTGCGCCGGATTTATATGCAATTGCCAGGGAAGCAGCAACAGAAAGAGCTTTTACAGGAAAATATAACGAATTTGATGAGATAGGAGAATATTATTGTGCCGTTTGTGGAAATCACCTGTTCCGTTCTACATCAAAATTTTCCAGCAGCTGCGGCTGGCCAAGTTTTTTTGAAGCTGATAAAGAAGGAGTCTATTATATAAGAGATCAGTCTTATGGAATGGATCGGGTAGAAGTGCTTTGTAAAAGATGCGATTCCCATCTGGGACACGTTTTCGATGACGGTCCAAAACCTACAGGATTAAGATACTGTATGAATTCCGTAAGCCTTGAGTTTGTAGCTGATTCTAAGAAGTAAACATGAAATGAAAGAACCGGAGTTGTTTGAGGAACGTAAACTTGTATGGCTGGCGCTTTCTGATTTATATCTGGATACAGAACTTCAGGAATGGCAATTTCAGTATATGACCGGAATTTTTCTTAAAAGTCCTTTTAGTTTTGAAAAGATTAAAAAGATAGATCAATATGAAATTTTTCCCGTTCTTTTTTCTAATCTGCTGAATCCGGCTGGCGAATGGGCTGGCTTTGAAGAAAAAAGATTAGTTAAAAATATTATGAACTGGATGGAATCCCGAAGTGAGCTGGATATTCTTGCTATCAAATGTATTTATCCAATATATGAACAGGTAAATAGAGATTATTGGAAAAGACTTGAAGAAATCTATCATCAGATAGGTTTCTGACTTTCCAATGGAAGGAAACCTTGAGTGTTTATGAGCCTTGATGTATTTCGAATTCTCAAAAATAAGTGCTTTAATTCACAGAATCAGGACGTTAAAGTTTCTTAAATAGCGTTAAACTTTTTAGAGTTATAACCCCTTGGTAATTATGTTTTTATAATTTTGCCCCACTAATTTGGATTTATATAGTATTGAATGAAAGGATTTTATAGCGTATTAGGCCTTGTTTACATGGTGACGACTTCATTCTACATTTCCCCAAGACTAGCGGCGAAAAGTGAGAATGTAAAAACAACGAAAACTGAAAAAGTAGCTGAAACGAAATCTGAGAAGAGCACAACAGCCGTATCTTCATCAGAAGCATTATACCAATCTATTGCATTTGACCCTGAACACGAATTGAATTATGAAGTGTTCTCAAAAGCATTGACGGGTTATGAAAATTTAAAAAAAGCAGGATTGCTTACCCAAGACTCGCATTTATTGACTATCTGCGATTTTTCTATGTCTTCTAACACAAAAAGACTTTGGATCATTGACCTGGAAGACAAGAAAGTTCTGTTCAACTCTTTAGTGGCACACGGAAAAAATACAGGCGAAGAATTTGCGACGAATTTTTCTAACAGGGAAAGTTCGCTGCAGAGCAGCATGGGATTTTATATTACGGATGCAACCTATCAGGGGGACAACGGATATTCTCTGAAGTTATTGGGAATGGATAAGGGCTTTAATGATGCTGCATACAGAAGAGCAATTGTAATGCATGGTGCGGATTATGTAAGTGATGCATTTGCGGCAATGCACAAAAGAATCGGAAGAAGCTGGGGATGCCCTGCTGTCCCAAGAGAGCTGACACAATCTATAATCAATACGATTAAAGGAAAAAACTGTCTGTTCATCTATTATCCTGATCAGAATTATCTTTCTTCCTCAGAATGGTTGAAAGCGTAAAGATAAAAAGAGCAGTCAGATTTGGCTGCTCTTTTTCTTTTAAAATAGTCCTGCAATTCGAAAATAAGAATTAAATTTATATAAGCCTTTTAGCCTTAAAGTATAACAGAATGATGAATGGACAGCATGAAAATCATAAAAATATAAGTGTAGCTCTGGAAACATTGACAGGATTCATTCCAGCCATAAGACTGATTAATAATCCTGATGGCTCATGTACTTTTGAGAAAGGTAAAATGCCCACCCTTAAACATATCAATGCATCGGTTTTCTGGATGAGTAATGAAACTGAAGAATGGGAAAAAAATGATCATCCAGCACCCAGAAGGCAATATGTTATTACCATCAAAGGGAATATAAGATTTAAAGTAACAGATGGTACTACATTTATTATTAAACCAGGAATCATCCTTTTAGCTGAAGATCTTAAAGGTGCCGGACACAGCTGGGATATGGTGAAAGGTAAGAAATGGGAGAGACTTTATATCCCGATTTTAGAGAATGAAGGTGACTTTTTCATTCCTGATGATGATTGTATATAACAGTTAAAGATAAGTTAGAATAAAAAATCCCTGTATGATTTCATACAGGGATTCTCAATTATTTTAATTCAAATTAGCTGAATTTCTTGAAAATTAAAGTCGCATTATGCCCTCCGAATCCAAAAGCATTACTTAAAGCATAGGTAATATCTTTTTCTTTTGCTTCTCCAAAGACAATATTGATATCTTGTGGGATATTCTGATCTATACTGTGAAGATTGATCGTTGGCGGAATAATTCCGTTTTGAATCGCTTTAATAGAAATTATGGCTTCTACAGCTCCCGCAGCTCCCAACAGGTGGCCTGTCATGGATTTCGTTGCACTGATATCAAGATTTTTACTTCCTTTAAATAATTTATTAATTCCATTGAGCTCAACCAGATCTCCAAGCGGAGTAGAAGTGGCATGAGGATTAATATAATCAATATCATCTACAGTGATCTTTGCTTCGTTAAGAGCCAGCTGCATTGCTTTGATTGCTCCAACACCGTCGGGATGAGGTGCCGTCATATGATAAGCATCCGCTGTCATGGCTGCACCTACCAGTTCTGCATATATTTTTGCCCCTCTTGCTTTGGCGTGTTCATATTCTTCAAGAATCAATGTTCCTGAGCCTTCACCCATCACGAAACCGTCTCTGTCTGCATCGTAAGGACGGCTGGCTGTTGCAAAATCATCATTTCTTGTAGACATAGCTTTCATAATGGAAAATCCACCGATAGAAGCCGGAGAAATGGCAGCCTCAGAACCACCGCTTACGATCACCTTCGCTTTTCCAAGACGGATATAGTTGAAGGCGTCCATCAAAGCTGTATTTCCGGTTGCACATGCTGAAACTGTTGTATAATTAATTCCCTGAAGACCATATTTCATGGAAATCATTCCCGATGCCATATTGGCAATGAATTTCGGGACAAAGAAAGGATTGAATCTTGGTGTTCCGTCACCAGCTGCAAAGTTCATGACCTCGCTTTCAAAAGTCCACATTCCGCCTTGTCCTGTTCCCCAGATAACACCCACATCAAATGGATCCATGTTTTCCAGTTCAAGTCCGGAATCTTTTAAAGCTTCCGCGGTAGAATACATTGCATATTGTGAAAATAGATCACTTCTTTTGATTTCGTTGTGTGTTAAATGGAGTTTTGGATCAAAATTTTTAACCTCACATGCGAAATGTACTTTAAATTTTTCTGTGTCAAAATGGGTGATTGTATTTGCTCCACTCACTCCGTTGATACTGTTTTGCCAAAATTCTTCGACATTGTTTCCCAAAGGCGTCACCGCGCCAAGACCTGTAATGACAACTCTTTTCATACTTAGTTATTGATTTTGAATAAATTCGAGGTTCCTCTTGCGATTAATCGTGTTTTGTCTGCATTCCATATTTCGCATTGAGCGTTTACGAATTGCTTACCTCTTTTAATGATTTTAGTTTCAGCTACAATATTATCATTTTCTTTTGCAGTTGAAAAATAATCTATGACATTATTTATAGTGGTAATGAAAGAATTTTCATTTAAAGAAAACATGGTGGCGCCAATGATATCATCTACAATTGCTGCGGTAACTCCACCGTGAAGATTTCCTATAGGGTTCAGCCACTCCGGTCTTACTGTATATTGAAATTCCAGTTGGCCTTCTTCAACAGAAAGAACAATAGGGTTGAGCCATTTCATAAAAGGAGATGGTGACTGATCAAATTCTTTTCCGATGAATTGCTGTAATTGTGCTAATCTATCCATACTTTCAACTTTTATTTCTCTAAAATCATGGTTACTCCCTGTCCACGTGCGGCACAAATGGATATAAAACCTTTTCCACTGCCTTTTTCATCAAGTAATTTTGCAAGGGTTGCAATAATTCTTCCGCCTGTTGCTGCAAAAGGATGGGCTGCGGCAAGGCTTCCTCCCTTTACATTCAGCTTACTTCTGTCAATCTTACCAAGTGCCTTTTCCAATCCGAATTTTTTGGCAAGCTCTTCATTTTCCCAGATTTTTATGGTAGCTAAAACCTGCGCGGCAAATGCTTCATGGATTTCATAGTAATCGAAATCTGAGAGGTTCATACCTGCTTTTTTCAGCATTCTTTCTGCAGCAAAAACGGGTGCCAGAAGTAAATCCTGTTTATTTTCAACATATTCTATTCCTGCCAGTTCTGAAAAAGTAATATATGCTAAAACAGGAAGATTGTTGGCTTTTGCCCATTCTTCACTGGCCAGTAAAACTGCAGAAGCACCATCGGTAAATGGCGTTGAATTTCCCGCTGTTAAAGTTCCGTTTTGCTTATCAAAAGCAGGTTTTAGCTGTGATAATTTTTCAATACTGCTGTCACGGCGCATATTATTATCTTTATCTAATCCGAAGGCAGGCGTAATCATATCATCAAAGAATCCTTCGTCATAGGCTTTTGCCATATTCTGATGACTTTTTAAAGCCAGTTCGTCCTGTTCTTCTCTCGATATTTTGTAGTATTTAGCAGTAATTTCTGTATGTTCTCCCATTACCAGACCTGTTTTGGGCTCCTGTCCTTTATAAGGAATAGGCATCCAGTCTTTCAGTTTCGGGCTTAAAAGCTGCTTTATTTTTCCAAATGCTGATTTTTCTTTATTGGCTTTTAAGAGTGCTTTTCTTAATCTGGGAGAAGATTCAAACGGGATGTTGCTCATAGCTTCCACTCCGCATGCAATACCACATTCTATCTGGCCTAGCGCAATTTTATTTCCTATATAAATAGCTGATTCAATGCCCGTGTCACATGCCTGTTGAAGATCACATGCAGGAGTTGCCGGATCAAGAGTAGTATTCATCACGGTTTCTCTGATGAGGTTGCTTTCGGAAATATGCTTAATCACTGCACCGCCGGCAACTTCTCCAAGTCTTTTTCCTTTAAGGTGATAACGATCTATCAATCCGTTCAGAGAAGCGAGCAGCAGATCCTGGTTTCCCTGTTCCGAATAAGCTGTATTCATTCTGGCGAAAGGAATTCTGTTGTATCCTACAATTGCCAATTTTTTTGTTTCCATATTTGTATAATTTATGATGGAAGAATATTGAGTTCATGATCAATCATGTAGATGATTTTATCCAAAGCATGATTTAGAAAACTTTGATCACCCATTGTTTTTGAGAGCAGAATCCCACCTTCAATAAGCATGATGAATAGGGACGCATATTGCTCAGCATTTACTTTTTTATCAATTTCACCCTTCTGTTGTCCCTCCAGAATAGCGGCTGATATTTTGGCCATCCACTGTTCAAAAGATTTTTTAACCTGGTTTTTTAAAGCAGGGAAAGAGTCATCAGCTTCTGTTGCCGCATTCATGATGGGACAGCCTCCGTTTGAGAAAACAAACTTCCAGTTTTTCCGGTAAAAATCTACAAAAGCATGAAGCTTATCCAGGGATTTAGGATATTCATCACTAAAAGAGCGGCTGAGGGTTTTGCCCAGCAATCCGGCATTGTATTTATAGACTTCAATGGCTACTTCATCTTTATTTTCAAAATTTCCGTAAATACTTCCTTTCGTTAATCCGGTTGCCTGAGTAATGTCGGACAGCGATGTGGAAATATAACCCTTTGTATTAAAAAGAGTTGCTGTTTTCTCGATGATATGCTGTTTTGTTTTTTCGGCCTTCGACATTATAAATGGTTAAATACTATACAAATATACAAAAATATACCACTCGGTATATTTTATTTTAAAATTTACGGATACAGATCTTGTGTGTCTTTAAGTTTTGACTAAAGCCAATAGAATTGTTTTAAAATAAAAAACGGGCTAAAGCCCGTTCCTATTGATGTTGAAATTCATATTTTTATTGCTCCAGAGTAGCATTCAATGTAATTTCAAAGTTGAATGCTGCACTTACAGGGCAACCTTCTTCAGCAATCTTAGCAAATTTCTGGAATTCTTCTTCTGAGATTCCCGGAACTTTAGCAGTTAAAGTCAGTTCAGATTTTGTAATCTTTCCAATATTTGGATCAAGAGTAATTACAGAAGTTGTTTTTAGCTCTTCAGGATTGTACCCTGCCTGTGAAAGCTCTGCATCTAATTTCATGGTGAAACATCCAGCATGAGCTGCTGCCAGCAATTCTTCAGGGTTTGTCCCTACACCATCCGCAAAACGGCTGTTGAAAGAATATTGAGTCTGGTTTAAAGTCGTACTTTGAGTAGTTAAGTGTCCTTTTCCTTCTTTGATGGTACCGTTCCAAACGGCTGTTGCGTTACGTCTCATAATGTTTTGTTTTTGTATTTAATGTTGTTTGATTTTGATATTACAAAGGTATGTCGGTGATAGGGAGTATTCAATAGATAAAAAGACTTAAATATTGTACTTTTTTCCCGATGAGTAATTTTTTTTAAAATTGGAAGGAGTATTGCCTGTTTTATTGGTAAAAAGGCGGTTGAAATAGGCCGGATCTTCATATCCAAGATCGTAGGCGATTTCTTTAACAGGTTTATCGGTGTAGAATAGTAACCTTTTTGCTTCTAATAAAATTCTGTTGATGATGAACTGATTGGGAGAATCCAGATTTAAATTTTTAAATTTATGGGTTAAGGTCTTTGGGGCAATGTGAAGCAGGTCTGCATAATCTGCTACATTATGTTTTTCTCTGAAATGTATTTCCAGATGTCTGCTGAAGTCTCTGAAAATATCAAGTTCACTGCCTGGTATTCTGAGTGTTTCATTATCTAAATTCTGTTTTTTCCATTTTCGGGTAGCCCGGATGATAATCTGTTTTACATAGGTTCTGATCATTTCCTCAGCAGACGAATCTTTCCATTCAAGTTCATCCTGAATATTCTGAAACAGATCTTTTATAAGAGTCGCTTCGGAAGGATCAAGCTCTACGAAAGGAATCTCAAATACATTATGGAAGAGAAGTCCATCGCACGCTACTTCCTTATCATGAATCTGAATGCAATAAAAATCACGGTTATAGAAAAGCAGAATAGATTCATCTTTTCCTTTTTGTATGCTTAGATGTTGGTTCGTCAAAAAAAACAGTGAGGGTTTCTGTGTTTTGTAATGATTAAAATCTACCGTAAGTTCGTATCCTGAGGGAATAAAAAATACTTTGATATCAGTTCTGAAATGGTTTCCGTTGAAATTTTCCAGATTTTCTTCTGAAAATATTTCCAGTCCGAGTCTTTTATAGTGATCTTCAAAAATAAGCTGTTGCGGCATACTTTAACTTTAGTTTAAAGATACAAAAAAGCATGATTTGAGCTGTATTAAATTAATGATACCCAAATTTCTGATGTAAGCCATATGGAATTGGAATAAAATAAATCGGAAATATGTTTTTACATTGATATTATTTTATCATTTTTACAAAGATTTGTATTACGGTCTATATTATTAACCTTTTTTCAAAACTGCCTGCATGAGCGAATTAGAAAATATTCTGAGAGAAATAACTCCACTATCTCCTGAGGACAGTTTTCTTGTGTTTGACAGGATTAAAGCATCATTTGATTTTCCATACCATTATCATCCGGAAATTGAAATCAACTTTATCTACAAAGGAAAAGGATACCGGAGAATGGTTGGAGATCACACCGGAGAAATAGGAAACATTGAGCTGGTTTTAGTAGGACCCAATTTACCACATTGCTGGGCCAATTACAGATGCAAAAACAGGAAAACCCACGAAATCACAATACAATTTAACCAGGATTTCTTTCAACAATCACTGATGGAGAAAAATATTCTGAAACCCATCAACAATCTGATGAAAGATTCCATCAGAGGAATTCTTTTTTCTACGGAAACGGCTGAGAAACTAAAAGATTCGTTTCTCAATCTGTCAAAGATGAACAGCTTTGAATCATTCATAGAAATTATGAAAATTCTGAATGAACTGGCAGTTGCAGAAAACAAAACGCTCTTGTCATCGTATAGTATTGAGCTTGAAACTTTTGCAGATAATGATAAAATGAAGGTCGTTCATGATTTTGTACATAAGAATTTTGAAAATAAAATAACTCTGGACAATGCAGCCTCATTGGTGAATATGAGTAATGTAACGTTCAACAGGTTTATTAAAAAAAGAACCGGAAAGACTTTCATTAATTATCTGAATGAAATAAGAATCAGCTATGCCGCACGGTGGCTGATGGAAAAGAATCTTACCGTTTTTGAAATCGCTTTTGAAGCGGGGTTTAATAATATTGCCAACTTCAATAAGGTATTTAAGTCAATAAAAAAGACAACTCCTACTGAATTTAAAGAACAATTCAAAGGGGTGAAAAAAATCGAATAATACTCATTTAAAATTCATTTTTTCTGTATCATCAGTTCAAAATAAAACACAAAACCGGGTAGTTATATCCGGTTTTATTTTGATAAAAAACTAAGATAAATCCTCTTTTTTTGATAGAAATTAATAAGGTGTATTTTGTTGATATATAAAGGTTTAATGGCTTTTAAATAAAATTGCTGAAAAAATAATATCGTTTTATGATAAAATAGTATTATATCAGACTGGTTACAAAATTTAGATTTGTGAATGTGAATTAAATCTTAACAAAACTTTAAATAATTTAATACATAAACGGCAATTTTTTGCTAAGAAAACAATAATTTTTTTTGTATTGAAAAATAAAGCAATGTAATTGATTCTCAATTAAATCTAACGAATCTATACCTTATGAGAAAAGCAGTTATACCTGTTCTGTTCGTTTTTTCACTTTCTGCGAATGCACAGGAGAAAAAATCGGCCGACACTACGAAGACAAACAGTATTGAGGAGGTCGTAGTCACCTCTTTGGGGATAAAAAGGCAGGCCCGCTCTTTGACGTATTCCAGTCAGCAGATTGGTGGAGATGAGCTTACAGAAGTGAAAACTCCCAATCTATTAAATTCAATCAATGGAAAAGTATCCAACGTACAGATCAACAGGACCAATGGTGTAGGAAGCTCAGTAAGGGTGATTATGAGAGGGAATAAGTCTGTCAACAATGCACAGCCATTATATGTAATTGATGGTATTCCTATTATCAACGGAACAGGAAAATCAGCGGATATCGGTCAGTATTCCAATATGCCGGATCCGGGAGATGTACTGAGTTCTATCAACCCTGATGATATTGAAAGCATCAACTTCCTGAAAGGAGCTTCGGCTTCTGCATTATACGGTTCAGCTGGAGGGAATGGTGCTATTTTGATTACGACTAAAAAAGGACGTGCAGGGAAAAGTTCAATTACTTACAGCTCCAGCCTTACAGTTGACAGAGCTTACAGCCTTCCAAAGCTGCAACATAGTTATTTATCTTATGATCCATCTGTATCTGGATCACAACCAGGACAGGCTGTAGACAGCTGGGGAGCAAAAGGATCCTCAAAGGACTATCTTAAAGATTTTCTGCAGACAGGAACGACATGGGTAAACAGCCTTTCTTTTCAGTCAGGAAATGAGAGATCAACAAGCTATTTCTCCATTGGTAATACAACGAACAAAGGAGTGGTTCCGATGTCTTATTTTGATCAGTACAATGTTTCTTTCAGGAATTCAAGTAAGTTTTTGGATGATAAACTGACATTAGACGCTAACTTTATTGGTTCATTACAGGAAAGTAAGAACAGACAGACTCCCGGAGCTTCTTTTTCTCCTTTGACGAGTTTGTACTGGTTACCGAGAGGAGTAGATTTTGATCAATATGGAGCTGATAATTATTCTTATTTAGATAAAACAAGATTTTTGCCGGCTCAAAACTGGTGGGAAGTAAATCCAGACGGAAGTTTCAAAGGAAATCCGGTAACGCAGAATCCTTACTGGATCTTAAACAGAAACCCTGTTACAGTTAGCAATAAAAATACATACGGAGCTCTATCATTGTCTTACCAGATCAATCCTTGGTTAACAGCGAGAGTAAGAGGAAACTATAGCTGGAATATTTCAGATAGCCAGCGTGATATTGCAGCCTTTTCAGCACCAAGTTTACTGGCTAATGGTACTAATGGTAGAATGCTTAAAAATACGTATGAAAATTCTTCTACTTACGGCGATGTTTTGTTAATAGGTAGTCCTAAAATAAGTGAGTCAATCTCTTTAGATTTTACAGTAGGAGGAAGTATCAATACAACAAGAAATAAAATAGGACAAATTGATAATGCTTATCTGGCAAATCCTAACCTTTTCACTTTGAATAACCTTCAGTGGAATGTAAACAGATCGCCAGGAGATGGGTATCATAATATCTATACGAACATGAAAAAACAGGTACAGTCCGTTTTTGCGAGTGCTTCCGTTGGGTATAAAAATATGTTCTATGTAGATATGACCTTCAGAAACGACTGGGATTCTACTTTGGCATTAACAGGAAGAACAGGCTTTGACTACGAATCTGTAGGTGCTAACGCTATCCTATCTTCTATCTTTAAACTTCCGGAAGTGATTAATTTCTGGAAGGTAAGAGGGTCTTATGCAACTGTTGGTTTGGGATTACCTACCAATATTACTAATGCAATGGTTGAATATAGCAAAGGGTATGTATATGGAGTAGACGCAGGAACAATTGTGTATCCTAAAAGTTCTTTTGCTACAGGTGCAGGTTTTGAAGCATTGCTTCCAAAGCCAGAACTTAACAAAACTTTTGAAGCTGGGACAGAGTTAAGATTGTTGAATAACAAATTAAATTTTGATATTACTTATTATAACTCCAATACCAGTAACCAGTTGTTGGAAACTACAATTCCGTCCTATTTAGGAGGACTGGCACCTGGATCATATTATATCAATGCAGGGAAAATCCGAAATACAGGTTTTGAATCTTCATTATCGTATAAAATATTTGGTTCAGAGAAATTTGGATGGACAACTACATTGAATGCATCAGCTAATAAGAATAAGATTGTTGAATTATTTCCTACAAGTATAAATGTTTCTCAGGAGCTTACTTTCCCATTGACTGGTGGAGGTGATTATACAAAACTTAAACTGGGAGGATCTTTTGGAGACCTTTATGGAATCAAGTTTAAAAGAGATGATCAGGGACGTATTCTTGTGAATGAAAAAGGCGTTCCTTTAGCAGAGGGTATTCCTTCTTATCTAGGAAATCCTAACCCTAAATTTATTATGGGATTCAATAACTCATTTAATATTGGTAAATTGGGAATATCATTCCTTATTGATGGTAAATTTGGAGGTAAAGTTCTTTCTCTTACAGAAAAAGCGAATGATATATATGGGGTAAGCCAGTCGACTGCTGACGCAAGAGACGCAGGAGGTGTATCTATTCCAAATGCAGTCTATGCACCTGGGACACCTAATGCAGGACAAGCTTATACTGGATTGACGAATGCAAAAGATTATTATAAAGCAGTAGGAACAACCGAAGGATTTGGAAAAGGAGTTGATGAAGCTTATCTGTATAGTGCTACAACAATACGTCTACGCCAGGCATCTGTTTCATATATGTTTGATGTCAACTCAAAATATTTGAAAAATGCAACGGTAAGCTTAGTAGGAACCAATTTATTTTTCTTCTATAAAAAAGCACCATTTGATCCGGAACAGGTATCAGGAAATACGCCTGGTGGAGTGGGAGTAGACTCATTCGGTCTGCCGGTTACCAGATCTATCGGATTATCATTAAAAGCTAACTTCTAACTTTTACAATTACGAAAATGAAAATTAATACTATTAAAACATTGGTATTTGGAGCAGCAGTGCTGTTTTCCGCATCAGGATGTACCAATGACTTTGATCAATATAATCAGGAAAAGCTGGGAGGTCCTGAAAATTTTTACGCAGATTTTATCGCCGTTGTTAATCCTATGAAATCTATCCAGAGAGGGCTTCAGGCAGATTATCAGCTGTATCCTAACTTAAGTGCAGATATGTACAGCGGAATGTTCAGTACAGCAACACCATTCAACGGAGGGGTAAATAACCTTACTTATTCTATGATGGACGGGTGGAACAACAGGATTATTGCCAGACAACAGGATATCTTTAACTATTCTATCATTATTGATAATGCCGCCAAAAACAATTATCAAGGAGTTGATTTTACAGGAACATTTGCTGTTAAGAAAATTCTTAAAGTGATTACAGCAGCTAGAGTATCAGATAATCACGGTCCGGTAGTTTACAGTAAATATGAAAAACCGAATCCTAACGGAGTTACTGATTTTGATTCCCAACAGGATGCCTACAATTATTTTATCGCTGACCTTAGTACTGCTATTACAGACTTGCAGAAAGTAATGGCAATGCCCGCGACAAAGAACGTAGAAGATAAAACATCATTGAAAAATGCAGATTTAGTGTATGGAGGAAATATGGCTCAGTGGGCAAAACTGGCAAATTCATTAAAGCTGAGGTTAGCAATGAGAATAAGCTATGCTGATCCTGCAAAATCAAAACAATATGCAGAAGAGGCTTTGGCTTCATCAGCAGGGTTGATTACTGATAACGCAGACAATGCTTTGATCAGTGTAGGACAATCAGAATTGAGCTTCATCATTTATTCATGGGGAGATTGTTTAATAGGTGCACCTTTGATGGCTTATATGAACGGATATAACGATCCAAGACTTCCGGCATATGCTATTCCGGCATCAGATGCTGGTTTACAAGGAAAATATATAGGAATACGCCAGGGGATTGATTTACTAAATGGTAAATCAACGTACGGAGGATTCTCACAACCACAGGCAAAATCTGCCAACGGAGATTATTTTTCCGGTACAGATGGTAAAATGAAATTATTCACTGCTGCAGAAACATGGTTCCTGAAGGCTGAAGCTGCTTTGAGAGGATATGCAGGAGCAGGAGATATTCAAACCAACTATACTACCGGAGTTCAGCAGTCTTTCGGAGAATGGGGAAAAAGTGCCAATGTTGCCACTTATCTTGCTGATACAACTTCTACAGAAGCACCTTATCTTGATCCGAAAAATGCAGACAATAACGTACCTGTTGGAAATCCTCAGTTAAGTACTATCACGATTGCATGGAATAACGGAGATACCAACGAAAGAAAATTAGAAAGAATCATTACTCAAAAATGGCTTTCTCTTTATCCAAACGGACCGGAAGCGTGGGCTGAGCAGAGAAGAACTGGATATCCGATTCTCTTCAAAGTAAGAAAAAATGACAGTGGTGGAGCGATCAGTACAGAAGCCATGATCAGAAGAATTCCTTTTACTATTGATACCAAAACTTCTCTCTATAATTACCAGCAGGCTTCACAGATGCTCAACGGACCTGATACCGGAGGTACTAAGCTATGGTGGGATAAGAAATAAAAAATATTCAGAATCACTCATTAATAAAGAGACATCTCAACATCAGATTTTTATTTGACACATTCATTGAGGCGGGAGAATAGAGTAGAATCTCCAAAAAATTTATAGTTTCGTTTTTTTTAGCCTGAATGAATCTTTGAGATGTTCTCTTTTATTTAGAATCTTATTTTTAAATATGGGAAAAAACAACTCCGGAACCCGTCGGATACAGCCAATTCTTTGGATTTCCACATTGTACTTTGCAATGGGTATACCCTTTGTAACTATTAATGCGGTTTCAGGAATCATGTATAAAGATATGGGAGTTTCGGATTCACAGATCACATTCTGGACAGCCCTTATCCTGTTCTCCTGGACGTTAAAGCCGCTTTGGAGCCCGTTCCTGGAGATCTATAAAACAAAAAAATTCTTTGTTGTTTCTACTCAGTTTGCCATAGGAATTCTGTTTGCATTAGTAGCGCTAAGTCTGCCGATGCATGATTTTTTCAAATACAGTATTGCACTTTTTGCTGTAATAGCATTTTGTGGAGCTACCCATGATGTGGTAGCAGACGGAACGTATATTGGCTTTCTTACCAATAAAGAGCAGGCAAAATATATCGGTTGGCAGGGCGCTTTTTACAATCTGGCGAAGATTATCAGTAGTGGAGCACTCGTTTATTTTGCAGGTATTTTAGAAAAAACAAAAGGCGTTACCAATGCCTGGATGATCATTATGGTGATCTATGCATTACTGTTTTTTGTATTGGCTATCTACCACTATTTCATTCTGCCAAAAGAAAATAAAGAAGAACTGAAAGATGAGAAAACGGCCGGAAATGTTCGTAAAGAACTGTTGGAAGTGATTACCTCTTTCTTTACCAAAAAGAAGATTCTGTGGTGTATACTCTTCATCATTCTATATCGTTTTGCAGAAGGATTTGCAATCAAAATTGCTCCATTATTTTTTAAAGCTCCAAGAACTTCAGGAGGATTGGGGTTATCCACTTCAGACATCGGACTTGTCTATGGAACTTATGGTTCCGGGGCATTCATTTTAGGTTCTGTTCTGGCGGGATATTTTATCTCAGCCCGTGGACTGAAAAAATCTTTGATCTGGTTATGTTGTGCATTTAATATTCCATTTGTGGTATATGCTTTATTAGCGCATTATCAGCCTTCAGATCTATTGCCTGTGGGAATTGCTGTGGTGGTAGAATATTTCGGTTATGGATTTGGTTTTGTAGGATTAATGCTCTACATGATGCAGCAGATTGCTCCAGGAAAACACAAAACTGCTCATTATGCTTTTGCAACAGGAATTATGAATCTTGGCGTAATGATTCCCGGAATGTTCAGTGGGATGATCAGTGACTGGATCGGATACAAAATGTTCTTTATCTGGGTCCTGATTGCTACGATTCCTGCATTCTTGGCCACTTTATTCGTTCCTTTCCCTTATCCGGAAAATCAGAAAGAACAACAAATCAATTAATAATAATTTAAAAATAAAAAGTAAAAAATACTTTATGACAGCTCAATCAGTAATGATCCCCTGGCAGGATCGCCCGGAAGGTTGCAATGATATCATGTGGAGGTTTTCCGAAAACCCGATCATTAACAGATACGCGATACCAACATCCAACAGTATATTCAACAGCGCAGTAATTCCTTTTGAGGATGGATTTGCAGGGGTATTCCGTTGTGATAACAAGGCAGTACAGATGAATATTTTCGCCGGTTTCAGTAAAGATGGAATCAATTGGGACATCAATCATGATCCTATTGAAATGCAGGCAGGAAATACAGATATGATCGAATCCGATTACAAATACGATCCCCGCGTTACTTTTATAGAAGATCGCTACTGGATTACATGGTGTAACGGATACAATGGTCCTACCATCGGAATTGGATATACTTTTGATTTTAAAGAATTTTTTCAGTGTGAAAATGCCTTTCTTCCCTTCAACAGAAACGGCGTTTTATTCCCTGAAAAAATCAATGGTAAATATGCCATGTTGAGCCGTCCCAGTGATAACGGACATACGCCTTTCGGTGATATTTATATCAGCTACAGCCCTGATATGAAGTACTGGGGAGAGCACCGTTGCGTGATGAAAGTAACTCCTTTTGAAGACAGTGCATGGCAGTGTACAAAAATAGGAGGAGGGCCGGTTCCTATCAAAACAGAAGAAGGATGGCTGCTTTTCTATCATGGAGTGATCAATACCTGCAGAGGATTCAGGTATTCTATGGGAGCCGCTTTGCTTGATCTTGAAGATCCTACAAAAGTATTGTACAGAACGAAGCCTTATCTGTTGGCTCCGGCTGAATTGTATGAACTGACAGGAGATGTACCGAATGTGGTTTTCCCTTGTGCAGCCCTTACAGAAGGTGACAAAGTAACAGTATATTATGGTGCTGCTGATACCGTAGTTGCGATTGCCTTTGGATATATCTCAGAAATCATTGATTTTATGAAAAAGAATTCAATTTAATACAGTAATATAAAGTTTAGGAAAATAGGTTAATCATCTTAATTTTCCCGTTTTCTGGGAATTTTATAATGGTTTTCCTATTTTTAAACAAAAAAATCTCCGATACCTCTCTTATCATGAAAAAAGAACTGATTATCTGCTTTTTTACAGCCCTGTTTTCTGTAGCCAGTGCCCAGCAAAATAAAAATGATGTTTTATCTTGGGTAGACCCTTTCATAGGCACAGGAGGACATGGCCATACGTTTCCGGGGGCAACTACGCCTTTCGGGATGATACAGCTGAGTCCGGATCAGAATACAAAAAGTGGCGACTGGGACTGGTGTTCCGGATATCACTACAGCAGTAAAACGATTATGGGATTCAGTCATAACCATCTTAGCGGAACAGGATGGGCAGACCTTGGAGATATTCTGGTAATGCCTACTGTGGGACAGGTAAAAATGGTTCCGGGATCTGAGGAAAACCCTGAAACAGGTTACCGTTCAAAATTCACGCACGATAAAGAAGTGGCATCTCCGGGATACTATTCTGTAATGCTGGACAGCTATGGAATAAAAGCAGAACTTACCGCTTCTCCAAGAGTAGGATTTCATAAATATACTTTCCCGAAAAGTGATGAGTCTAATATCATTATTGATCCAACGAATAAAATCTTCGGAAATATCTACCACACTTTGATAAGTGTAGAAGGCAATAATAAAATCAAAGGTTACTGTTACAGCAATGGTTGGGGAGGTAAACGATTTGCATACTTCGTCATGGAGTTTTCCAAACCGTTTAAGTCTTACGGCGTTTATGCTGACGGAAAAATCAAAAATGATGAAAAAATTGCCCTTGCCAAGGATGCTAAAGCCTTTGTAAGATTCTCTACAGAAGATCAGGAAAGTATTGAAGTAAAAGTATCACTGTCTCCGGTGAGTACAGAAAACGCACAGGAAAATTTCGATACTGAAGCAAAAAATATTGACTTTGCAAAAGCGAAGGAAACAGCTCAAAAGACATGGAGAGATTTGATCGGCAGATTCCAGGTGACTGGAGGTACAGACAGCCAGAGAAAAATTTTCTACACAGGCGTTTACCACACATTCATTGCACCAAATCTTTATATGGATGCCAATGGAGATTATGTGGCCGCTCAGGAAAACATGAATACAAAATGGTTCACGAATTACAGTACCTATTCCTACTGGGATGGATTCAGAGCAACTCACCCGCTGTTGACCATTATGGATCAGAAACACACAAAAGAATTTGCCAATTCCCTGATCAGCAGATATACAGATCGTAAAGACCACATGCCAATCTGGGAACTTTGCGGATATGATAACTTCTGTATGTTAGGGTATCACAGTGCTTCGGTAATTTGGGATGCTATTTCCAAAGGTGTTCCGGGTATTGACGCGGAAAAAGCATTTGCTGCTATGAAAGATGCTTCTTTAACAGATAAAATGAGCAGCAGTGATGGTGGCGGAGGTCTTAATGATTATATTAAATTAGGCTACACCCCATCAGAAAACGGTGCTTCAGTTTCTGCAACACTGGAATATTCATATGATGACTGGTGTATTCAGCAGCTTGCAGAAAAACTAGGGAAGAAAGAGGAATCAGAAGTATATAAAAAACGTTCTATGAACTTCCTGAACACTTTCAATAAAGAAAACAATCACTTCTGGCCAAGACAAAAAGACGGGAAATTCTTAGCAGATTTTACTCTTAACGACTGGAAAAAACTGCAGCCACACTGGGTTTCCGGAAACATCTGGGCTTACGATTTCTTTGTTCCTCATCAGATTGATGAAATGATGAATCTGTATGGAGGGAAAAAAGGATTTGAAGAAAAACTGGATAAAACCTTTACAGAAGCCCTTCATATGGAAGGAGAACAGCATGTTGATATCTCAGGATTTATCGGATCTCTAGGATTTGGTGATGAGCCGGGACATCATGTTCCGTACCTGTACAATTATGCAGGAAGCCCTTACAAGACTCAGAAAATGGTAAAATTTATCCGTGACAATATGTACGCGGCAAAACCGGACGGAATCGTCAATAACGAAGATTGCGGTCAAATGTCGGCATGGTATATTTTCTCTTCATTAGGATTCTATCCTGTGACACCGGGGAAACCTGTTTATGCTATCGGAGCACCACAGTTCCCAAAAGCTTCTTTACAATTGGAGAACGGAAAAACGTTTACCGTGATTGCAGACAAAATATCTGACAAGAATATCTATGTTCAGAAAATGTTCCTGAACGGAAAAGAATACAAAAGCTGGGAATTGAATCACAGTGATATTATGAACGGTGGCGAGCTTAGATTTGTAATGGGCAGCAGACCGGTAAAATAAGACTAATAAAAATAAACGAAACAAAGTATCAATGGAAAGGAGAAATTTTATTAAAACAAGTGCACTGGCAGGAGCCGGATTGCTGTTTACTCAGAATGTTTTTGCAAAAAATTTAGTATTGGACGATTTTCCTGTTGTCCGCGTTCCTAAAGAAAAAAGACATTTTACCAGCGAATCCGTAGAAAATGCTATTGCTGCTTTTAAAAAGAAAGTTAAAAACAAAGAACTCAGCTGGCTCTTTGAAAACAGTTTTCCCAATACATTAGATACTACTGTTTTCTATAGTGAAACCAACGGAACGCCTGATACGTACGTAATCACAGGGGATATTGATGCTATGTGGCTTCGTGACAGTTCTGCACAGGTTTTCCCTTACCTGCAGTTCTCCAAAAAAGATGAAAAGCTGCACAAGCTGATCTCAGGAGTGATTCATAAGCAGACTACTTTTATCCTGAAAGATCCTTATGCAAATGCTTTCTACAACGATGACCAAAAGATCAGTAAATGGAAAGAATATGACCATACCGATATGAAGCCGGGAACCCATGAAAGAAAATGGGAAATAGACTCTCTTTGCTATCCTATCCGTTTGGCCTATCACTTCTGGAAAACAACAGGAGATACAAAACCTTTCGATGCCAACTGGCTGAAAGGAATAAAACTTACTTTGCAGACCTTTACAGAACAGCAGAGAAAAAATGATCTGGGACCTTACAAATTTGAGCGTACAACAGCATGGGCAACAGATGGAGTTCCTATGGGTGGATATGGTTATCCGACGAAACCTGTAGGATTGATCAGTTCTATGTTCCGTCCAAGTGATGATGCTACCATCTACGGATTCCTGATTCCATCTAACCTATTTGCAGTAGTAAGCTTACGCCAGGCTGCGGAAATGGTTTCTCAGATTAAAAATGAAAAAACACTGGCTCAACAACTGAACAGCCTTGCTGATGAAGTAGATACAGCCATCAAAAAATACGGAATTTACAATCATCCTGAATTTGGAAAAATCTATGCTTTTGAAGTAAATGGCTTTGGAAGCTACAACCTGATGGATGATGCGAACTGTCCAAGCTTGCTGGGACTGCCTTATCTGGATGCGGTGAAAGCTGATGACCCTGTGTATTTGAATACAAGAAAATTTGTGTGGTCAGAAAATAACCCGTTCTTCTTCAAAGGAAAGCTGGCAGAAGGAATAGGAGGTCCACATATCGGATTGGATATGATCTGGCCAATGAGTATCATAATGAAGGCACTCACTACCAATGACAAAAGTGAGATCAGATGGTGTATAGATACCTTACAGAAAACGCACGGAGGAACAGGCTTTATGCATGAATCCTTCCATAAAGACGATGCTAAAAAGTTCACCAGAGAATGGTTTGCATGGGCAAATACGCTATTCGGTGAATTGTTATGGAAAACCTTTAACGAAAACCCGGAGCTACTGACATAGCCCTTCCTTTTATATGGTGTATTCATTTGAGATTCCTTCCTGAAAAAGAAGGTGTCAGGGGAATGCTATATAAAATTCAGACACCAAAAACACCTTAAAAAAATTATACAATGAAAAAAAAATCCATCTTTACTGCACTGATTGCCATGATGCTTCAGTCAGGGTCTCTGATTAACGCACAACAGCTTAGTCCTACCGGAATATGCTATGTAGAAGTGAACAACAACAACCTCCTGAATGCAGGAGCGTACAAACTGCAGACATCAAACAGCTATCTGTTCAATGTGGTGAATATTTTTGCGGCTAATATTAATTATGATACCAGCCGTGGAAGAGCGTATCTGTATTCCAATAATAACGTTACCAAGGTTCTTACCAATGCAGATACCTACATAAAGCCACTTCAGCAAAAAGGAATGAAAGTAGTACTGACGATTTTGGGAAATCACCAGGGAGCGGGAATCTGTAATTTCCCTACCCGTGAAGCAGCAAAAGACTTTGCATTACAGCTTGCCAATACAGTGAATACCTATGGTCTTGATGGAATTGATTTTGATGATGAATACTCAGAATACGGAAACAATGGGACAGGGCAGCCTAATGACAGTTCTTTTGTAATGCTTGTTCAGGAGCTCAGAGCACTATTACCGAATAAAATTATTTCATTCTATTATTATGGTCCTGCAGCTTCAAAACTTTCCTGGAACGGAGCCAGAGTAGGGGATAATGTCAATTACAGCTGGAACGCAATGTATGGAACATTCTCCGCTCCAAATGTACCTCCTCTTACTAAAGCACAAATCTCTCCTGCTGCCGTATGGATGGGAAATACTTCCAATTCTACAACCACCAGTCTGGCTACACAGACCAAAAATGGCGGATACGGAGTATTCATGTGGTATGATTTACATGGAACTAATGAAACGTCACAACTTTCGGCAGGAACTCAGACGTTGTACGGAGAGCCAACTGTTTTAAGCGGTACTTTACAGTCATGGACACAAGGGGCAAATTGTGATGCGCCTATTGGGTTGTACACAAGCAATCTTACAGGAACAAGTGCAAAACTGAATTGGTCAGCCATAGGAACCAATACCTATGATATTGATTATAAACCGGCTTCTTCAACAACTTGGACGAATGCTGTATCAGCAACAGGCTCCACTTCTGTAACCATTTCCGGATTAACAGCCAATACCGAGTATGACTGGAGAATCAGAACGAATTGCAGTGTGAAAAGTGCCTATATGTTTGCTCCAAGATTTACAAGCACTTCAGGAACGGCTCCTACAGGTTCTTACGCATTATCTTTAGATGGAAGCACTGAATCAGGAACTGCCGGAAATCTTACACTAAGCGGTTCTGCATTATCTTTTGAAGGCTGGATCAAACCTTCGTCATTCAAATCAGCTTCTCCTTATATCTCTTCTATCATGGGAACAGAAGTAAGCGACAGCAATTCTGCATTCTTAAGATTAGGAGATGCCAGCCTGGCAAATAATAAGCTTCAGTTTGTTGTAAGTATTAATAATGTACAGCAAAAACTGGCCTCTGCAACAGCTTTGAATGCCAATACCTGGTATCATGTGGCGGCTACCTATGATGGTGCCAATATGAAATTGTATATCAACGGTGTTCTGGATGCAACTAAAGCACAAACCGGAAATGTGAATTCAACAGGAGCATTCAATGTAGGATATTTATATAATACATCAAGAAACTTCAATGGAAAAATAGATGAGGTAAGAGTATGGAAACGTGCATTAAGCCAAACGGAAATCAGTCAGAATATGTGTAATGTAACAGTTCCGGCTACATCATTGGCTGCCTACTGGAAGTTTAACGAAGGCAGTGGTTCTACTGTTCAGGATACTTCAGGAAATGGCGTGACTTTAACATTGACAGGTGTTGATGCTTCCAATTGGGGAACAGATCTGCCATGTACAACAGGAACTTCATTATTAGCAAGAAATGCTTCGATCCAAAAGGCAGTAAATGCAGGACAGATAAACATTAAAAATCAGATAAAATTATATCCTAATCCGGTAAGCAAGTCTTCATCACTTACCGTATCTGTTTCGGATGAATACAGCAAAGGAAAATTAACGGTTTATGACTTTAATGGAAGAATCGTAGATACGAAATCACTGAACTCCGGAGACAATCAGTATGAATTGACCAGACTTTCGGCAGGAAACTATATTCTTCAGTTTGAATCTCATGATGGAAGCTTAAAACAATCCGAAAAACTAATTGTAAAATAATAACCACAGTCATTGGGCCGAAGCCCAATGATTTTTCTACTACAAAATTGATATACTATGAGAAAAAAATCCTTTTTTATTCCCCTGATGGCCTTAATGCTTCAGTCAGCCCCATTACTCAAGGCACAGCAGCTAGATCCTTTAGGAATCTGCTATGTGGAGGTGAACAACAATAATATGCTGAACGCAGGTTCCTATACTTTGCAGAATACCAACAGACAGCTTTTTGACGTTGCTATTATTTTTGCAGCGAATATCAATTATGATGTTTCTAAAAACAGAGCTTATATTTCAAACAATAATAACGTCACTAAAGTCCTTAATGATGTCAATACCTATGTAAAACCTTTACAGCAAAAAGGAATAAAAGTATTACTGGATCTTTTAGGAAATCACCAGGGAGCAGGAATTTCTAATTTTCCAAACCGTGAAGCGGCTAAAGATTTTGCGTTACAGGTTGCTCATACTGTCTATACTTATGGCTTGGATGGAGTAGACCTTGATGATGAATATGCAGGATACGGAAATAACGGAACGGGGCAGCCTAATAACAGTTCTTTTGTCATGCTTCTGCAGGAATTAAAAGCAGCAATGCCGGATAAACTGATTACATTCTACTACTATGGCCCGGCTACAACCAGACAAACTTATAATGGAGATTTAGCAGGAAACTATATCGATTACACATGGAATTCGATGTACAGTACATACAATGCGCCTGTAGTTCCTCCTCTTAATAAATCCAAAATCTCTGCAGCGGCAACATGGATTCAAAACTCGAATCCAAGCTCAACTTCTGCCACTACACTGGCAAGCTTAGCGACCAGCACAAAAAATGATCAATATGGGGTATTCATGTGGTATGATCTGGCAGGAACTAATGTAGCCAGCTACCTGAGTACAGGCTCCAATATTCTCTATAATGAAAACACACTTTTAAGTGGTCAGTTGTACTCATGGTCTCAGGGACAAACATGTGATCCGCCATTAGGACTCGATGTTTCAAACGTGACAGGAACTTCAGCAAAACTGAACTGGACTTCCAATGCTTCCCAGTCTTATAATATTGATTACAAACCAGCCAATTCTACAGTATGGACGAATGTGGCCAGTAACTATTCAGGAAATAATATTGTCATCAATAACCTTACCCTGAATACCAATTACGATTGGAGAATACAGTCCAACTGCTCACCGACATTAACAAGTACTTATATTTTTGCACCAAGGTTTAACTCCGGAAGTGGCTGCACTACGCCATCAGGATTAACTTCCGGAAGTTTCCTTGGTAATACTGCTCAGCTATCCTGGGATGCAGTAAATGCAACTTCATATACACTGCAATATAAAACTGCAGTAGCTACAACATGGTCTGAAATTCCGAATATTACAACCAATTCTTACGCACTTCAAAATCTTACCCCAAATACAAGTTATGTATGGAAAGTACAGGCGGGATGTGCCGGAGGAACTACAAGTACTTATTCAGGAGAAGGATCATTCAACAGTGGCTTTGCACCTGTTACAAGTCCCGGAGCAAGATCTCTTTCTTTCAACGGAAGCACGCACTATCTTAATGCAGGACAGTTTAACCTGAGCGGAAATGCGATGACATTTGAAGGATGGGTAAAAGTAAATGCTTTCAAAACAGGATTCCCTTATATTTCATCAGTAATGGGAGTGGAAGTAGGAGATAATAACTCGGCAATGCTTAGATTCGGAGACGGAAATCTGGCGAATAACAAACTTCAGTTTATCCTGAGCTTCGGTTCATCACAGGTAAAATTGAATACAAATACAGCATTCAATACCAATACATGGTATCATATAGCAGCCACTTATGATGGGGCAGCAATGAAAATTTATGTCAATGGGAACCTTGATGCCAGCTTTGCAGTAACGGGTAACTTTACAGCAAACGGAATTCTGTATTTGGGAAGAAACTATGACAATTCCCGTACAATCAACGGATTCCTTGATGAATTCAGAGTGTGGAAAAAAGCGTTGACTCCTCAGGAAATATTGAGTAACAGCTGTAATGTTCCTGCCAATTCCACTGGCCTTGAAGCTAATTGGAAAATGGATGAAGGAAGTGGTTTAGGTGCATTAGATGCTACGGCAAACACTCATTTTGCAGCCCTGATCAATATGACAGATGCCAACTGGAGAACAGACGTTGCCTGTGCTTCATCTCTTGCCGTGAAAGATATTGAATCGGTAAAAGAGAACAGTACAGTCTATCCAAATCCTGTGAAAAGAGGAAATGATATTCACTTTGCCATCAGCGACAACTCTGCAAGTGAAGTAGCATTGTATGATGTTTCAGGAAAATTATTCAAAAAACAGAACATTAATCAAAATAATAACGCCGTGAATACACAGGATTTAATCAGTGGTACTTATATTTACAAGATTACATCCGCAAACAGTAAAGTAATTTCAACCGGTAAAATTATTGTAAAGTAAGATTCAGATAATGATATAGTTATCAGGATTATAAATATAAAGTCTGAAATACAAAGCAGACAGACAGGATATGTATTCCTGTTTGTCTGTTTTTTCAGTCACAGGATGGCTTGAATTAAAAATAAATAATAATGCAGAATATAGTAGGAATAGATATCGGAGGGTCACACATTACGCTGGCTCAGGTAAATCCGGAAAAACGTGAAATCATTTCTTCAACCTATGTAAGAGAACATGTAGATGCTTTTGAAAGTAAAGAAGTTATTTTTTCAGCATGGGTTTCGGCCATTGAAAAAGTAGCTCACAATCTGGTAAAGGAAGACCTTTTAATTGGTATCGCAATGCCGGGACCTTTCGATTATGAAAACGGAATATCACTGATGCAGCAGGGAAAATTTATTGATATCTATCAGGTCAATATTAAAGAAGAGCTGGCAAAAAGACTGGATATTTCTCAGGAACGGATTCATTTTGTAAATGACGCGGCGGCCTTCATGGAAGGGGAAGTATTCGGAGGTTGTGCTCAGGGATTCGGTAGTGCTTTTGGAGTGACTCTCGGTACAGGATTGGGAACGACCTTCTTTAATGGAGAATTTGCTTCCGATGAAGACTTGTGGGATTCTCCTTTCAGAGATTCTATCTGTGAAGACTATCTGGCAACACGCTGGTTTGTGAATCATTATAAAGAACTGACCGGAGAAGAAATCTCGGGAACCAAAGATTTGTTGGATAAACCCGCAGAAATACAGACCAGAATGTTTGATGAATATGCAGACTCTTTTTCAGAATTTATCGTGAAATATGTAGATCGTTACAAACCGGAAGTTTTAGTTATAGGGGGGAATATTGCCAAGGCATATCCTCATTTTGAGCAAAGATTTATTCAGAATTTAACAAAGAATAATATTAACTTGCAGGTTAAAATTTCTGCCATATTTGAAGATGCCGCCATTCTTGGAGCTGCCAGCTATGCATTAAAAAAGCTTATATAAATTAACAAACGAAAAGATACAATGAAGTTTATATTTTCTACTTGCTTACTGTTATTACAGGCCTGGGTTTTAGGCCAGAATGTATCTCCCGTAGATTATGTGAATCCTTTGATGGGAACACAATCCAAACCCTCATTATCCAACGGAAATACCTATCCGGCAGTCGGACTTCCATGGGGAATGAATATCTGGACACCGCAAACCGGTAAGATGGGCGATGGATGGGCATATACCTACGATGCAGATAAAATAAAAGGATTCAAACAAACCCACCAGCCATCTCCCTGGATGAATGATTATGGCGCATTTGCCATCATGCCGGGAGTAGGAAAAGTGAAATTTAAAGAAGACGACAGAGCGAGCTGGTTCAGCCATAAAGCTGAGGTTACTACGCCTTATTTCTATAGTGTTTACTTAGCTGATATTAATGTTACAACAGAATTTACCCCTACAGAAAGAGCCTCTTATTTTAAATTTGATTTTCCAAAGACAGACAGTGCTTATGTAGTTGTTGATGCACTGAACAAAGGATCTTATATTAAGATTTTACCGAAGGAAAGAAAAATTCTGGGCTATACGACAAGATATTCTACCGGGAAATATGAAAATTTTAAAAACTATTTTGTCATTCAGTTTGATAAAGATTTTGAACTGACAAAAACCTGGAAAGACGATAAACTGGTGAATGATCAGTTAGAAATTACCAGTGATCATACAGGTGCTGTAGTAGGGTTTAAGCTTAAAAATAAAGAAACGGTTTATGCAAAAGTAGCCTCTTCATTCATCAGCTTTGAACAGGCAGAACTGAATTTGAGAAGAGAAATCGGGACCAAAAATTTTGAACAGGTAAAAACGGATGCCAAAAATATATGGAACAAAACATTAGGGAAAATAGACGTAAAAGGAGGGACGGATCAGCAGATGAGAACCTTTTATTCTTCTTTATACAGGACTTTATTCTTCCCACAAAAGTTATATGAAATAGATGCTCAGAACAAAATAAAACACTGGAGCCCTTACAATGGTAAAATTGCAGACGGAAGAATGTTTGCAGGAACCGGTTTCTGGGATACTTTCCGTGCTTTATATCCTTTCCTGAATCTTGTTTATCCAGGTATCAATGTAGAAATGCAGGAAGGATTGGCCAATGCTTACAAAGAAGGCGGTTTCTTACCAGAGTGGAGCAGTCCGGGATATTCTGATATTATGATTGGAAACAATTCTGCGTCTGTAGTGGCAGATGCTTACATTAAAGGACTTCGCGGATATGATACGGAAGCCCTTTGGCGGGCTGTAAAACACGGCGCCAATAATGCAGGTCCTATCGAAGCGGTAGGTCGTGCAGGAGTAGAATATTACAACACTTTGGGCTATGTACCTTACGATGTGAAAATCAATGAAAATGCCGCAAGAACACTGGAATATGCTTATGATGACTTTTCAATTTATCAGCTAGGAAAAGCACTTGGAAAACCCGCTTCAGAGATTGATATTTATAAGAAAAGAGCTTATAATTATAAAAATGTCTTTGACAAAGAAACAGGCTTAATGCGTGGTAAAAACAAAGATGGTAACTTCCAGAAACCTTTCAATCCTTTCAAATGGGGAGATGCTTTTACAGAAGGGAACAGCTGGCATTACACATGGTCTGTCTTCCAGGACATCGACGGTCTGGCAGAACTGATGGGTGGAAAGAAGAAATTCGAAGCCAAATTAGATGAGGTATTCTCATTACCACCGGTTTTTGATGACAGCTATTATGGAGGTGTGATTCACGAGATCAGAGAAATGCAGATTATGAATATGGGGCAGTATGCCCACGGAAACCAGCCGATTCAGCATATGATCTATCTGTACAATTATGCCGGATCACCTTACAAAACGCAATATTGGGCAAGACAGGTGATGAATAAATTGTATCATGCCACTCCGGATGGATATTGCGGAGATGAAGACAACGGACAGACTTCTGCCTGGTATATTTTCTCAGCCCTTGGATTTTATCCGGTAACTCCGGCTACAGATCAATATGTGTTGGGAGCACCATTGTTTAAAGAAGCAACCATTCATCTTGAAAATGGTAAGAAAATTGAAATAAAAGCTCCGGAAAATAATTCCGAAAATTTATATGTAAAATCTTTGAATGTAAATCAGCAGCCTTACTCCAAAAACTGGTTAAGCCATAAAGAACTGATGAAGGGCGCTGTGTTAGACTTTAAAATGGATAGCAAACCTAATAAAGAAAGAGGTTCACAGGAAAAAGATTTTCCATATTCAATGTCAAAAGAAGAATCAAATAAATAATTTTTAATTTAGAAATACAAGCTGTATGAGTACAGAAAAAAAAGAAATATTCGACAGAGTAGAAAGCATGCTGCAGACACAAGGTTTCAATATCGCAGCAAAAGATGATACAAGACCATGGGGAGGTTTCTTTGTGATTGATGAAACACAGGCGCAGGATTTTGCCAACCAGTATTTCGATGGTATTGATGTAGACAACCTGAGAATAGGAGGGAAGCTAAGCCCGAAAATTCTTATCGTTGCTCCGGAAGCAAGATTAAGCTGGCAGTACCACCACAGAAGAGCCGAAATCTGGCAGGTAGTGGAAGGAACTGTAGGAATCAAAAGAAGCAATACCGATGAAGAAGGAGCGTTGGGAGAATATGGTCCAAAAGATCAGGTGAAACTTCAGCAGGGAGAAAGACACAGATTGATAGGTCTTGCAGGCTGGGGAATTGTAGCCGAAATCTGGCAGCATACCGATGTATCCAATCCTTCAGATGAGGATGATATCGTAAGGGTACAGGATGATTTTGGAAGATAAATAGAAAAATCCGCTTCATTGAAGCGGATTTTTTATTGAGTAAGGAAGCTTGAGGCTGGAAGAAGGAAGTTAAGCACTCCCAGCTTCAGTCTTCCAGCTTCCAGCTTTTAAAACGTTACATCCAGCCCCACATAGACGTTTGCCTTCATAATGGGTGCATATACCATTCCTCCGTCAAAATAATTCCCGAAAGGATTTTTAAAATCAACAATCGCATTTTTCTGATAATAAGAAGTAAGGTTTTCACCACCTACATAAGCTCTGATCTTTTTATTGAAATTTCTTGAGATCTGAGCATTAAGAACGGCATACGATTCCGAATAGGTTGGTAGCTGAAATTCTGCCGGATTGCTTGAAGTATCAGGAAGTCTCTGTTTTCCAACCCAGTTTAAAGTCGTATCAAAACTCCAGAATCCTCCGTTATTATTTTTATTGGTAGAATATGCTAAATTCACAAATCCTCGGTGCTTAGCCATGAAAGGAACTTCTCTTCTTCCTCCGATATAATCTGCCTGTACATCATAATACTTATAAGCAAGCCTCACATCAAAGTTTTTGAAAGGGGTGAAGTCCCACTGGGTTTGGAATGAATTGGCAAATGATTTTCCTTCCAGATTATAGAATGTCAGCTGTTGGGGAGATTTGTCAAGATCCACCAATACCTGATCCTGGAAATCTGTTCTGAAGAAATCGGCAATGATGCTGGATTTTCTTCCGAATAATTTGAATTCCTGCTGTAAACTTGCCCCATAGTTCCAGGCAATTTCAGGTTTTAATCCGTAAATATTTCCTCCGTTGGATAAAATATTGATTGCTCTGTTCGATGCAAAATACTGCTGGCTTTCCGCAAATACATTCGCTGTTCTGAATCCTCTTCCCGCAGAAAGTCTTAAAATAGTCTGAGGCGTAAAATCATACTTGAAATTTAGCCTTGGCGTAAACTGAGTTCCTGCCAGATTGTGAAAATCCACTCTGGTTCCTGCTACTAATGTATATTTTAATCCCGTTAAGGTATATTCAGCAAAAATACCCGGTACAATTTCATTTCTTTTCAGATCGTTCAATAAATACGTTTCCTTATAACCGTCATATAAGAAACTTGCTCCGGCTTTATACTTATGGTTGGTATTTCCAATAATACTTTCAAAGATTAAATTGGAATAATACGTATGCTGCTGCCCTGCATAATTTCTCAGTCCGAAGAAACTATCCTGCTGATGATACACATATTGGTTCATCCATCCGATACTTTGGTAAGGTTTTCCTTTAAAAACATACCCTGTCTTATTCCAAACCTGAAATCTTGAAATATCAATTCCTACTCCATAAAAAGGCTGTTTGTCCTGAGCCAGTTTTTTATCAAAACCAACTTGTCCTGCCGTTCTTTCATCACGGATAAAGTTAATTCCGAAGTGAGATCCGAATCCTGACTTTTCAAGGTCGTTATAATTCAACAAATACGCGGCATTGATCTGGGTTCCTTTTGGTCTGTCCAGAAAACCGTCATCATTCATATCCGTGTTCCCGAAAGTTCCGTTTCCGTGAAGAAGGAAAGTTTGTGACCATTTATCGTTGATGGGAGAGACGTTGGTAATATTCACTTCAGCTCTTCCATTAAAATCAGAAAAAAGGTTCAGTGACGTCTCAGGAGTCTTCGCATTCTTCAAAAGTTCAGTATTGATCTGTCCTGTGATGCTTTCATAACCATTTGTTACAGTACTTCCTCCCTTAGTAAGCTGAATACTTTCAATCCATCTTCCCGGAATAAAATTTAAGCCATAAGCAGAAGCCAGACCTCTGATTTCGGGTAACTGTTCCTTCGTTAAGCTCGTATATTTCTGATCCAGACCAAGCATTTTCAGCTGTTTTGTTCCGGTAACGGCATTGCTGAAAGAAACATCTACGGTTGCATTCGTTTCGAAACTTTCAGAAAGATTACAGCAGGCTGCCTTTAAAAGTTCCTTTTTATCGATATTAAAAACAAGACCGGCTTCTTTCTTGCTTAAAGAAGTTGCTGCCTTAGAACCTGTTACCACTACACCGTCAATGTTTTTTTCATGTTGGGAATGATCCTCTTTAGCTGATGAGGTTCCGTTCTCTTTATGATCTTCATGCTTTGTACCTTCTTCATAATGTACTTTTGGATTAGGTTCACCAAAAGTAAAATCTCTGTCATACAGACAACATCCCGGAAGACCATTGTAAACAGCATCTGAAGCCTTATACTTTTCATTATCATGGCCAGCATCAGCAATAGCTTTTAAAATTTTATCTGATGAGGTTTTTGAGGGGTCAAAATTTAAAGTAACCGTTTGTTTTTCTGCATTCCATTCTGCAACACTGGCTCCGGCATCTTTTGATGCTTTTTCAATTCTGGCTTTACATGAAGCACAGTTTCCTCTCACATAGAACTCATTTTCTTTTTTAGCGGAAACAGAAGCATCTGTGTGATGATCATGGTGTGTTTCTGCCTGAGAAGGCTGCAGGTCTCTGTCATAATGACAACATCCCGGAAGTCCTTCATAGGTTGTATCAGACGCTTTGAATTTCTCATTATCATGACCCGCTTCTGCTACTTTTTTCAGGATAGCATCGGAAGATACCTTGTCTGTTTCTAATGTTAATGTCTGAAGATCAATAGAGTAAACTGCTGTTTTTGCGCCGGCTTTTTTCGCGGCACTTTCAATTCTTGTTTTGCACATTTCGCAGTTCCCTTTTACCTTGAACTGATTTTTTGAAAGTGTTTGAGCAGATATAAATTGTGTAAATAGGAATAATGCACCAAGTATTAACCTGGAAATAGATAATTTCATTTTATTTAAAAGTTTAAATTAATTAAAAAACAGCTCATTACATAGTATAATGAACTCGTGATATTTTAATTAAGCTATCTTAGGCGGTTGCCAGATTTCCTTTAAACGGTCTGAAATATATGGATCTGAATATTGAAACTGAGGATTCTTATTCGCTTTGTAATAAGATAGTTCCAAACGTAGATTTTTTGAGAAAGGAGTTTCAATAAAAGTATAGCAGGCAACACATGATGAACAGCAGTCATCATTACATGATTTTGTTTTGTCATGTTTGCTGTCTTTTTTTGAAGAATGATTTTTACAGCAGTCTATTTTCTTGGAAGATTCTGCTTTACAGCATGTTTCCTGCATTCCTTGCGCATAGAAGGCATCCTTGGGAATCAAAAAGACTCCCAGGCAAAATACTATTGCAAGTAGATGAAACAGCTTCATATCTGCAAAAATAAGAAATTTATGGCAAAGGATCACCAACTTTTAGAGAACAGCTGTGCCAAGGTTCACCATGTGCTGGGTTTAGCTTTGGTTTTTCTCCCATCGCCAGATTCTGTGCCGCAGGTGCAGGAGCAGGAGCAGTCTGAACTACATTTTGTGCCGATTGAGGAGCTTGTGCAGGTTTACTGTTTAAAGGCTGTCCTACCGGGATGTCACATCGGTGCCCGGGCTGTCCGTGTGGAGGATTCATTCCCGGAGCTGTTTTTGCCTGTTTTCCGTTGTTGTCAAGAGTGATTTTTCCTGGTGATACTGCATTAGGATCAATCTGGACGATATTATTTCCGTTTGCATTTATGTTTTGTGAGGCCGCCGCTGTTGCAGGTTTACTGTTCAGGGGCTGTCCTACCGGAATGTCGCATCGGTGGCCAGGTTGTCCGTGTGGAGGATTCATCCCTGGGGCGGTAGCCATTGGAGCAGGAGTGGAGACAGATGAAATACCTGCCTGGTCCATTAATGTTGTGTTGGAGGTTGTATTAAGAGCAACGCTGGATTGCCCGGCATTGGCTTCTTCTTTTAAATAAGTGGCTTTCTCATCCTTTTTACAAGAGGCAGCTAATAGTGATACGGCGATCAAACCTATAAATGTATTCTTCATATCCATGGGTATGAAACAAAATTAGCAAAACATTTTCAATTGTTTTGCTAATTTTATACTTATAATTTGATTTTTGGATTAATTTTTTACCAAAAGTCTAAATCCTTCTCCGTGAACGTTGATAATTTCCAATCCTTCGTCATCTTTTAATAACTTACGAAGTTTTGCAATATATACGTCCATACTTCTTGCTGTAAAATAATTTTCCTTTTTCCAGATCTTTCTTAAAGCAAGATCTCTAGGCATGAAATCGTTTCTGTGAATACAAAGAAGCTTCAATAATTCATTTTCTTTAGGAGAAAGTTTGTATTCTTTATCACCTACTTTCAATTGTCTCAGCATAGAGTCAAAGAAAATATTGCTAATTTTAAACTGCTCCTGCTCCTCATTTTCCAATGTAGAGCTTCTCTGTAAAATAGCCTTGATTTTATATAAAAGAAGCTCAGTATCAAAAGGTTTTGTGATATAGTCATCAGCTCCCAACTGGTATCCTTTCAAAATATCTTCTCTCATATTTCTTGCTGTAAGAAATATAATCGGTGTATTTTTATCAATCTTTTTTACATCTTCGGCCAATGAAAACCCGTCTTTTTTAGGCATCATTACGTCAAATATGCAGATGTCGAATTCATTTTCTGTAAATTCTTTAAGTCCCTGCTCCCCATCAGTGGCAAGTGTTACTTCAAAATTATTGATTGTCAAATAATCTTTAAGCACCGCCCCAAAACTCTGATCGTCCTCTACTAATAATATTCTGTTGCTCATAATTTTTAATAATTAATAATTAACAATTAAGAATGAACTTCCTCACTCTATCTTCTATATTTTGATATTTGGTTTAATTTTTCGTCAATGATGATTTATCATTCATCAATGATCATTTTATATATTTTATCCCATTGGGAGTTTTATCGTGAACGTACTTCCATCTCCCTTATTAGAGTCTACGATAATCTGTCCTTTGTGCAGTTCTACAATTTTCTTCACGTAGGAAAGACCTAATCCCTGTCCTTTCACGTTGTGAATATTTCCGGTTTCTTCCCTGAAGAATTTTTCGAAAATTTTGGTTTTATTCTGAGTATCCATTCCCATTCCTTTATCGGAAATTTCAATGATATACCAGTGTCCTTCATTTCTTGTTTCCACATGTATTTCCGGCGCTTCAGGAGAATATTTATTGGCATTATCCAGTAAGTTGACCAGCATATTTGAAATATGGAACTCGTCTATTTTAAAATTATAATGGGTGGCATTGAATTTCTGGGTAAGAGAACCGTTCCTTTGCTTCACAATCAGATTGAAAGATTCTGTTGTCCTTTTGATCAATTCTCTTACATTGGTTTCTTTTAAAAACAGCTCTACTTCATTTCGTTCAAGTTTAGACATATTAAGCACGTTTTCAACCTGCTTTTTCATCCTTAAGTTCTCCTGCTTTATCAGTTCTGAATAATATTTTACCTTATCCGGATTGGTGGCAATTTTGTCATTAGCCAAAGAATCCGTTGCTACAGAAATGGTTGCCAATGGTGTTTTGAACTCATGAGACATGTTGTTGATGAAGTCTGTTTTTACTTCAGCAAGCTTTTTCTGTCTCATCATATAATTGATGGAAATAATGTAAATCCCAAGAATGGTAAGCAGAGAAAGAAATGTTCCTAAAAGCATCGGCCAGTTGTTCATCGCCAGAGAGTATTCTTTCTTAGGAAAAACCAATGCGAGGCTGTACAGTGTGTTTTTTTTGTCTGCAAAAAGAGGAAAGCTGTAGATATTACTGTCTTTTTTCTCTTTGTAGGCTTTATTCACGATGCTTGTAAGCTTGTTGTTGCGGTCAAGAACTCCATATCCGAACTTGGCAGATATTCCTCTTATTTTAAGTTCTTTCGCAATGACAGAATCAAGTGTTTTCGGATCCACTCTTTTTGTGATAGGGAGGTTATTTCCATATACTTTCACAAATTCTTTCATGGAGTAATCTCCGGTTTCAATCTCCTGATTGATATCCGTGGTAAGAAGTTCACGGTTGGTGGTATCTCTTTTTATTTTATAGGCTGCTTCGTCTGTATATAAGGTTGTGAGTTTAATAGAATCCCCTTTTTGAGAAATCGGCAGCTGTGTTTTTTCAATAATGTTTTTAGAATAAATAATCTGTCTTTGAGTTCCAGAGTCTTCTACCTGCTGAATTGTAGTTAGAGACGGCTGTTTACTATTGGCAAGAATATTTTTTCTGAAATCCTTATAATCCTCATTCAGATATTTGTCTGCTTCGATCTCTTCAATACTTTTTGAAGTACTTTCCAAAACTGCATACACTTTATTTGAAAAATCCTGTTCCAGTACACCGTAATAGCCTTTCAACCAATAAAATTGGAGCGTCACAAAGACAATCAGTGAGATCGTCATAAACACTGAAATTATTGGGATGAATTTGTTATTCATTATTTAATTATATATGTTTTGGAAAAATGAATGTTAAAATTAATTTTTTTAAGACTACATAAACAAAAAACGAGCCAAATAATTGTTTTTTTTTTCTTAAAAGAGTGTTTTTTAACAATTATTTATGAATTATCCTTTACTTGTCATATGAAAAGTCCCTTTCAATAAATAAAATGCTAACTTTATTAAAAATAAAAATATATGGAATCTAATATCATTTTCAACAAAGATTTTGATGCTGCCAGTACGTATGTCATGAAAATTTATAAAGCTGATGTTTCAACGGTATGGGATCATTTCACCCAATCCGAATTATTGGATCAATGGTGGGGACCTAAACCCTGGAGATGTGAAACGGTAAAACAGGATTTCAGAGAAGGAGGAATCTGGATGTATGCAATGGTAGGGCCAAACGGTGAGAAAGGACCTCTGTATGCTCAGTCTCAGTATGGCGAAATTACAGAACACAGAAGCCTTGACTGGATGAGTGCTTTTTGTGATGAAAAAGGAAATATTAATGAAGATTTTCCAAGATCAAAATGGCTGCTCGGCTTTACAGGAGTGGAAGAGGGTACTAAAGTGACCATCAATATCCACTACCATTCTCAGGAAGTTATGAGAAAGATTTTGGAAATGGGATTTGAAGAAGGATTTAAAATGGGATTGACACAATTGGAAGAACTGATTGGCTCATAAATAATTGGGCATCTGAAAAAAAAGGAAATGAAAGATGTTGCGGATACATTTATAATATAAAAGCAGGATGTCTGAATGAGCATCCTGCTTTTTTTGTTAAATTAATTCTTCTTCCTGAAAGTAATGAATAATCGCCTTTTTCATAAGCAAGCTTTGCTCATTAGGTCTTAATTCAGGCAGATCTTCTATTTTTTCAAAGTGTGGCCAGCCATCTTCGTAATGTGAAAATTTGTAATATCCAAAAGGTTCCATCAATCTGCAAACTGCGATATGAAGGATATTTAATTTATCGTCTTTTGTATATTTCTGTTGGCCGCTTCCCAATTCCTGAAGTCCAATTAAAAATAATATCGTTTCAATCGGTGGATTTTTTTCAGTCTGGAAGTTGTCTTCAAAAAACTGTTCTATTTTTTTCCAATATTCAGATTCGTTCATATGATTATAACTGTCATTTTTTATCGTGACAATGTATTTTATAAATTATTATTTTCTTTGTTTCTAAGATCTTCTTCTCTTGCTTTTTTCAGAAGGTCCTGTAAGTTTTCCTCTTGTTTGGCTTTAAAGTCTTCTCTTTTTTCCATTCTTGTAATTTTCTGTTTTTGTATTAAATAATAGCAATTGAAATAAAAACTAATAATAACATATACTCTGTATTTGAAAATTAATTAAGAGAATGTAAAAGCTATTTTTCATTTATTTTCAAAAGAAAAGCATACTCTAAAGCATCTTCTTTCAATGATTCAAACCTTCCGCTGGCGCCTCCATGTCCGGAGCTCATGTCAGTTTTAAAAACTAAGATGTTATCGTTTGTTTTGAGTTCTCTCAGTTTTGCAGTCCATTTTGCAGGCTCCCAATACTGTACCTGAGAATCATGGAATCCTGTAGTGATCAGCATATGAGGATAATCTTTAGCTTCTACATTGTCATAAGGAGAATAGTCTTTCATATAATGATAATACTCCTCGTCATTTGGATTTCCCCATTCATCATATTCCCCGGTAGTCAAAGGAATCGTGTCATCCAGCATTGTGGAAACAACATCTACGAAAGGGACCTGTGCTACAATTCCGTTGAATAACTGAGGTTCATAATTGACCACAGCGCCTACCAACAAACCTCCGGCACTTCCTCCCATCGCATACATATGTCTCGATGATGTATAATTTTCTTTGATTAAATGTTTTCCTGCATCAATAAAATCGAAAAAAGTATTTTTCTTGAATAACATTTTTCCATCTTCATACCATTCTCTTCCCAGGTATTCTCCGCCACGGATGTGGGCAATAGCATAAATGAAACCTCTGTCCAGAATAGACAATCTTACATTTGAAAAGCTGGCATCAACGGTGTGCCCATAACTTCCATATCCATACAGAAGAAGTGGAGTGTCAGCGGATTTTTTGGTGTCTTTGTGGTATACTAAAGAAATTGGAACTTTTACTTCCCCATCTCTGGAGTCTGCCCATATTCTTTCTGAAATATAATTTTCAGGGAAAAATTTCCCACCCAATACTTCCTGTTGTTTCAGGAGCTTGGTGGTTTTGTCCTTCATATTGTACTCGTAAGTGGAGCTTGGCTGTGTAAGAGATGTATAGCCATAACGAAGAATTTCAGTGTCAAATTCAAGGTTAATCCCAATATAGGCTGTATATGTTGGGTCAGAAAAAGGTAAATAATAAGACTCTTGGGTCTTCTCATCAATAATTTTGATCTGAAGCAAACCTCTCTCTCTTTCCTCAAGTACCAGATAATCTTTGAAAATTTCAAAACCTTCCAGTAAAACTTCCGCACGGTGTGGAATAACATCCACCCAGTTTTCCATACTGCAGTTGTCAATCTTTGCTTTTACAATTTTGAAGTTAATTGCATCATCAGCATTAGTGATAATATAGAATTCATCTTCATAATGCTCTACAGAATATTCGAGATCATCTATTCTGGGCTGTATTGTTATCCATTCTGCAAATACGTTGTCAGAGGGAATAAAGCGGTGCTCATCAGAGATAGTACTTGAACTAGCTATGAAAATATACTGTAAAGATTTTGTTTTAAATACATTGACATCAAAAGTGTCATCTTCTTCGTGGAAGATCAGAACATCATCAGCAGAATCAGTTCCTAACTGATGTCTGTATACCTGGAAAGCACGGAGGCTCTTATCTTTTCTAATATAGAAAACATGTTGATTATCATTCGCCCAAACTGCTTTTCCTGTTGTATTTGGAATAGAATCCGGCAGAATTTCCCCGGTTTTTAAATTTTTAAAATTAAGCGTATAAATTCTTCTTCCTACATCATCTGAAGAAAAAGAAGCCAGTTCATTACCGGGGCTCACGGCTACACTTCCTACTTCAAAAAATTCTTTGCCTTCTGCCAGAACGTTCACGTCAAGTACAATTTCCTCCTCGTTGTCAAGACTTTTATGCTTTCTGCAGAAAATAGGATATTCCTTGCCTTCTTCATAACGTACAATATACCAGTATTCATTAAAGAAATAGGGTAGAGATTCGTCATCCTTTTTATAACGGGCTTTCATCTCTTCAAAAAGCTCTTCCTGAAGAACTTCCGTATCTTTCATGATGAATTCTTCGTAGGCATTTTCCTCTTCAATATATTTGATGACTTCAGGGTTTTCCCTTTCATTCAGCCAAAAGTAATTATCGGTCCTTCTATCGCCGTGGGTTTCTAATATTTTTTCTATTTTTTTTGCCTGTGGAGCTTTCATCCGGATATTTTAATTTTTTATTGAGCAGAGTTTGTCTTTATGCTTTTCTTCTGAAAGTAAGCAATTTATGCAGACGTCTCATTCAATGTTAATTTTCGTTCAAATTTAGGTAAAAAAAAACCATCTTTCCTTTATTGAAAAGATGGTTCATGGTATTTTTATAATTAAAGACTATTTATGAAGTGCTTTAATGTACTTTTCAAGGGCCATTGTCATGGAAGGAGTTTCCTTCGTAGGTGCCATTAAATCTACTGTTAATCCAGCTTCTTCTGCGGCAGCCAAAGTCGTGTTTCCGAAAACACCAATCTTGGTTTCATCCTGTTTGAAGCCAGGGAAGTTTTGTTGTAGCGATTTGATTCCTTGCGGACTAAAGAAGATCAACATGTCATAATCTTTAATGTTGATATCTGTAAGGTCGCTGCATACGGTACGGTACATGATTGCTCTTGTCCAGTCTGCATTAGATGCATCCATGGTTTTCACAATATCCGGACTCAAAACATCTGAAGATGGCAGCAGATATTTTTCAGTTGGGAATTTTTTGAAAAGAGGAAGCAGATCTGAGAAGTTTTTCTCCCCAAAGCTGATTTTTCTTTTTCTGTACACAATATGCTTTTGAAGGTAGTTGGCAATTGCTTCCGACTGGCAGATATATCTCATTGTATCCGGAACGGCAAAACGAAGTTCTTCCGCAAGTCTGAAGTAATGGTCAATCGCATTTTTACTGGTAAAAATAATACCGGTATACTGCGTCAGATCTATTTTCTGTGTTCTGAGCTCTTTATTGTCAACCCCTTCAACGTGGATAAATGGACGGAAATCAATCTTTATTTTTTCCTTCTTTGCTATATCCAAATATGGAGAAGACTCACTAGGCGCTGGTTGAGAAACCAATATAGACTTTATTCTCATCATTGACATTTATTAAAAAAATAACAACTTCCAAAGCAATAATAATGGTGCGATTTGGAGGGTGCAAATATACAAAAATTTATAATACCATTTTTCAGGAAGAATCTTGTTCTTGTGAAATAAGTAGAAAAAAACTTTGAAAATGAATACAAAAGAAAAGAAACACAAATAATACAAAAATATTTTATTTCTGTCTATAGGGAAGTAATAATGGGCTACACAAAGAATTATTAGCAAAAATGTAAGAATGAAATAAAATTTTGTGGAGGTAAAATAAAAAATAGTCCATTTTTTTCCGTCTCCTATACTTTGATAAAATAAAAAACCTAATGTTGATTTTATTAAATAAAAAAACAGCACCGCCAGCAAAGTATACCCGAATTTATTAAGCTGATACCCAAAAAGCTGAAGATCGGCAATATATTTCGGTACAATAGGAATATACTGTGAGATCAAAACAGATAAGGTGAGCGTCGTCACACATGAAGTGATAATCCAGCTGGGAAGGTTGTTGCTTGCATCAAAATACTTTTGAAGCAGAAAATCTTTGAGACTGGCATCCCTTTCTATGACGTTCATCATAAAAACATATAAAAATATACAGCCCACGAGGATAAAGATTACCCAGTCGTTATTCTCAGGTATTCTTACATGATTGATGAAGTGTTGTGATGATGGCAAAATTTAAGTTTTTATTATTTATTATTTAACTTCTGATAGCACAATCCGGCACAGAATTTCCTGTCACCTGTTTCATGTATCCGCAGTTAAAATATTTGCTCTCATCGATTTTACGTATTGTTCAGATCTGTTGAATAAAAGTTTCTGTTTCATCCGCTTAATCCCTGAGAAATATTTTTGCAAAATTATAGATTATTTTGTATAAAATAAAAAGGTTAAATAAACTATCTTTGCAAACTGAAATGAAAAAACTCGTTATTATCCCCACATACAACGAAAAGGAAAATATTGAAAATATTATTTCC
The DNA here is from genome assembly GCF_019317325.1 of Chryseobacterium sp. D764. Lineage (NCBI taxonomy): Bacteria > Pseudomonadati > Bacteroidota > Flavobacteriia > Flavobacteriales > Weeksellaceae > Chryseobacterium > Chryseobacterium sp. D764. The sequence continues at coordinate 3,531,831 of NZ_CP079219.1, forward strand.
GCGGTTTTTGCATTGGAGGACGACTTTCATATCTTAGTTGTAGATGATACTTCCCCGGATGGAACAGCCGAGGTTGTAAAAGAAATGCAGAAGAAACATCCGCATTATTTGCATCTTTCAATAAGACATGTAAAAGACGGGTTGGGAAAGGCATATATTCATGGATTTAAATGGGCTATTGAAAATAAATATGATTATATTTTTGAGATGGATGCCGATTTTTCTCATAATCCTAGCGATCTGCCAAAATTGTTTGAAGCATGCAGGAATGCAGACATGGCCATAGGTTCCCGTTACTCAAAAGGAGTGAATGTGGTCAACTGGCCGATGGGAAGAGTACTGCTTTCTTATTTTGCATCAAAATATGTAAGATTTGTATTGGGACTTCCTATTCATGATACTACAGCAGGATTTGTCTGTTTTTCAAGAAATGTATTGGAAGAAATAGGATTGGATAATGTAAGGCTGAAAGGTTACGGGTTTCAGATAGAAATGAAATTCAGAGCCTTTAAAAAAGGGTTCAGAATTGTAGAAGTTCCTATTATATTTACCAACAGAATTTTAGGAGAAAGCAAAATGAACGGTGGAATTATCCATGAGGCCGTTTTTGGAGTGTTAAATCTAAAGTGGAAATCAATCATCAATAGACTATGAAGCAAAGCATGAACAATTCTTTTCAGACGGAGGAATATGTATATGCGAAGTTCCATCAGACTATTAAATAAAAAATATAAAAATAAACTGATGAAAAAGCTGATCTTTATTTTCGTTTTGCTGGGCATGTTTTCGTGCAGCGATTATATTGATAAGCCTAAAAATCTGATCGATAAAGGCGTAATGGCAGAAATCATTGCAGATCTTGCGATCAATGATCAGGCGATCTTTGTATATCCTGACAAAAATATGGAAGCCGGTACAAGAGCTGTCCTGAAGTCACATAAAGTAAAATCTGACGACTTTGTAGAAAGCTTCAAATATTATGTGATCAAAGAAGAAATGGATGGGATTACCAATGATGCACAGGAAATACTGCTGAAAAAAGATCCCAAAGCAGATAAATACGTAAAGGATAAACTGAAACAAAACGGGGCTGTAATACCTTTGGTAAGGTAAAACGGTACTGAAGTTTCTAACCTATAAGAAATCACTGATAACAAGGTGAATTAAAAAAGTAGAGAGATGAAATTTTTTAATATAGAAAAAACCTCTGAAGGAAAAGCAAGAGCAGGGGAAATTACCACAGATCACGGGAAGATTCAAACTCCCATTTTTATGCCTGTGGGAACTGTTGCAAGTGTGAAAACAGTTCATCAGAGAGAATTAAAAGAAGACATTAAGGCTCAGATTATTCTGGGAAATACTTACCACCTTTATCTTCGTCCGGGAATGGAGACGATGCAGGATGCAGGTGGTTTACATAAATTCATGAACTGGGATCTTCCTATCCTTACTGATTCAGGAGGCTTTCAGGTATTTTCACTGGCTAGTAACAGAAAAATGACCGAAGAAGGTGCGAGATTCAAATCTCACATCGACGGAAGTTACCACATGTTCTCTCCGGAAAGATCAATGGAGATTCAAAGACAGATCGGAGCCGATATTTTCATGGCTTTTGACGAATGTACTCCTTATCCTTGCAATTATAACCAGGCAAAATCATCTATGGAGCTTACCCATCGCTGGCTGAAAAGATGTATTGAATGGACTAATGATAATCCTGAATTATACGGATACAAACAAAGACTTTTCCCTATTGTTCAGGGATCTACCTATTCCGACCTTAGAAAAATCTCTGCAGAAGTAATTTCTGAAGCAGGAGCCGAAGGAAATGCCATTGGAGGACTTTCTGTAGGAGAGCCTGAAGAAGAAATGTACAGAATCACTGATGAAGTGACAGACATTCTTCCAAAAGAAAAACCAAGATATCTGATGGGAGTAGGAACTCCATGGAATATCCTTGAATCTATCGGACTGGGAATTGATATGATGGATTGTGTAATGCCAACAAGAAATGCAAGAAATGCAATGCTTTTCACATGGCAGGGCGTGATGAACCTGAAAAATGAAAAATGGAAGCGTGATTTTTCGCCTTTAGACGAATTTGGGACCAGTTTTGTAGATCGTGAATATTCAAAAGCGTATCTTCGCCACCTGTTTGTATCTAAAGAATATCTGGCAAAACAGATTGCTTCGATTCATAATCTTGCCTTCTATCTTGATTTAGTAAAAGTAGCCAGAGAACATATTATTGCAGGAGATTTCTACGAATGGAAAAACTCCGTAGTACCGGTTCTTAGACAAAGACTGTAAGAGAATATGCTTAAAATTGTAGACAGATATATCATTAAAAAATACCTTGGAACTTTTAGTTTTATGTTGGTATTATTGTCTATAGTCGTATTGGTAATTGATGTTCAGCAGAAGATTCCAAGAATAGAAAATGCCAAGGCCATTGATCCGAAACTGGATCTGACCTATTTTCTTATCCACTTTTATCCCTTCTGGATTATCAATCTTGTGGTTACCTTCCTTTCCATTCTGGTGTTTATTTCGGTGATTTATTTTACCTCCAGGATGGCGAATAATACTGAAATTGTTGCTATTATTAGTAGTGGGGCCAGTTTTCACAGGTTTTCCAAACCTTATCTGGTAACTTCCATTTTTATTGGATTGATTGCCCTTGTGGTATACCATATGGTTCTTCCATGGGCCAATATCAAGAAAAATGAACTGGAAGCGTATACCTATAATGCGGCCAATAAAGAAAAGATTTTAGGAACTGCTCCAGCTTCCTCACAGCTGAGCAAAACGGAATATATTTTTGTTGATTCCTGGAACAAAAGAGAAAAAAGAGGTTCTAGTTTTGTCTATCAGAAATATGATAAAGACAGAAAAATGACTTACGAGCTTAAAGCAAGCGAAGTGTATTGGGATAAAGCCAAAAAGCAGTTTGTTTTAAATAATTATCTGGAAAAAACAATCAATAAAGACAATACCGAAAAACTCGGCAACGGGATAGAATTAAGGAAAAACTACGGTCACTCACCGGAAGAGCTTTTCCCTAACGAGCTTTTGGGACAAAATAAAACCACTCCGGAACTTTTAAAGTTTATTGAAAGAGAAAAGGCAAGAGGAAACAGTAACCTGAATTCTTATCTGAATGAGCTTCATCAAAGAACATCAATGCCTGTTTCTATTATTATTCTGACATTCCTGGCACTTTCCCTGTCTTCACAAAAGAAAAGAGGAGGATTGGGGATTAACCTGGCAATAGGGATCTCATTGGCCTTTATTTTTGTGTTTTCATTTGAAGCCCTGAAAGTGGTTTCTGAAAATAAAAGTTTGTCTCCAGCTGTAGCAATGTGGCTGCCTAATATGGTGTTTTTGCCGCTTACCCTTTATCTGTATATCAAAAGAGCCAATCAGTAAAGTAGTTTTATTTCCTTGTGATAAAAGGAACGTATTCCGTCTTCCAGTTCAATCCAGAGTTCACCCTTTTCGTCTGCATTTCGGATGATGCCATTTTGTCGCTCTTTTTCAATTTCAAAGACAGAGATCAGGTCTTTTCTGAAAAGGTTTGCATTGAATCCATCCAGAATTTCCTGATCAGAAGGAATGTTTTTCAGTTTCTCAGACAAATATTCATGAAGATTTAATGAAACTTCTTCCAGATCAAATTGCATGCCTGTCTGCTTCAGGAGGGATCCTGCATTGGATATTTGATCAAATTCGTCCTGAAGGATATTAATTCCTGCTCCGATGATGAAATAATTATTTTGATTAATTTTTTTCTTTTCTATTAAAATTCCAACGATTTTTTTACCTTTAAGGATAATATCATTCGGCCATTTGATTTTTACCTCAGAGTCAGACAATTTGGCAAGGAAATCCCGGATAATCATTGCGGTATAATAATTGAACATAAAGTCGGAGCAAAGGATGTTCTGAATATTCACTGCCAGCGTATAAGCCAGGTTTTTTCCGGCAGTCTGAGTCCAAACATTTCCATACTGACCACGGCCTTTAGTTTGATTAAAAGTATGAAGCCCTATAAAATTTGAATCTCCGTAAAGTAAAAACTTTGCTATTTCGTCATTAGTAGAAGAACATTCTTTCAGATAGAAGAGTTGGCTCATTTAAGAAAACTTTAAGACATTAAGAGGGTAAAAGTAAGGTTAAAGTAAAGAAAAAACAATAAATTTGCAGATTATAGTAATTTTTTAATGAATAAAACAGCAGAAAAACAAGCGTTAATAGATAAAATCGTTGAAGCTATCCAGGATGTAAAAGGAGAAGATATTATGATCTTCGATCTTTCCAACATCGAAAACTCCGTAGCAGAAACGTTCGTGATATGTAGTGGAAACTCAAATACACAGGTGGCTGCATTGGCAGGAAGTGTTGAGAAGAAAGTAAGAAACGAACTGCAGGACAGACCTTGGCACGTAGAAGGTACTGAAAATGCAATGTGGGTATTGGTAGATTACGTTTCAGTGGTGGTTCATATATTCCAAAAAGATGTACGTGAGTACTACGATATAGAAGAGCTTTGGGGTGACGCAATCATTACCAAAATTGAAAATGAATAATAAAAATTTTAAAAAGTCTAAATGAATAATAAAGGATTCAACTGGTTCTTTCCAATTGCAATCATAGCTCTTTTGCTATTTTTTGGCTCCAATTTCCTTGGAGGTGATGCAGCAAAATCTATTGATGAAGATGGTTTCTTTAGAGAAATGCAGGCAGGGAAAGTTCAGAATATAATTATATACAAAGACATAGAGAAAGCTGATGTTTTCCTAACAAAAGAAGCAAAATCAGCAATGGTTTCCAAAGCTGGTAAAGAAAACAACCCTCTTTCTGCCTTCGAAATGGCTCCTAAAGCAGATTTTTCTGTAAAATACGGAGACCTTCAACTTTTCCTTCAGAAATTTGAACAGGTCAAAGCCAGCAATCCGGTTATTAAAACAACTAAAGATTACGGAACAGGGAAAAGCGCACTAATGGATATTTTAGTTCCTGCGCTGGTTTGGATTTCCATTCTGGGGTTATTCTACTTCCTTCTTTTCAGAAAGATGGGCGGAGGTGGAGGTCCTGGCGGACAAATCTTCTCTATCGGTAAATCTAAAGCGAAGCTTTTCGACGAAAAAGAAAGAATTCAGGTAACATTTAAAGATGTTGCAGGATTGGAAGGAGCTAAAGAAGAAGTTCAGGAAGTTGTAGATTTCTTGAAGAACTCTGAAAAATATACAAAACTGGGAGGTAAAATTCCTAAAGGAGTCCTTTTAGTAGGCCCTCCGGGAACCGGTAAAACATTATTGGCAAAAGCCGTTGCAGGTGAAGCTAAAGTTCCGTTCTTCTCACTTTCTGGTTCAGACTTCGTTGAAATGTTTGTTGGGGTAGGAGCTTCCAGAGTAAGAGACCTTTTTGCTCAGGCTAAAGCAAAATCTCCGGCGATCATCTTTATTGACGAGATTGATGCTATCGGACGTGCAAGAGGAAAAAATAACTTCTCTGGCGGAAACGATGAAAGAGAAAATACATTGAACCAGCTTCTTACCGAAATGGACGGTTTCGGAACAGATGTCAATGTTATTGTAATGGCGGCTACCAACAGAGCGGATATTCTTGATAAAGCATTAATGAGAGCAGGTCGTTTTGACCGTTCTATCTATGTAGATCTTCCGGAACTTCACGAAAGAAGACAGATTTTCGATGTTCACTTGAAAAAAATCAAGCTTGATGATAATGTAGATAGAGATTTCTTAGCAAAACAAACTCCTGGATTCAGTGGGGCAGATATTGCTAATGTTTGTAATGAAGCAGCATTAATCGCAGCAAGATATAACCATACTTCTGTTACAAAACAGGACTTCCTGGATGCGGTAGACAGAATTATCGGTGGACTTGAGAAGAAAAATATGGCCATCAAGCCATCTGAAAAGAGAAGAGTTGCTTATCATGAAGCAGGTCACGCTACAATCTCCTGGTTGGTAGAACATGCATCACCACTTTTAAAAGTAACGATTGTTCCAAGAGGTCGTTCTTTAGGGGCAGCATGGTATCTTCCGGAAGAAAGACAGCTTACCACTACTGAGCAGATGTTGGACGAAATGTGTGCAACATTGGGAGGTAGAGCTGCAGAGCAGGTGATCTTCAATAATATCTCTACAGGAGCACTTTCTGATCTGGAAACAGTAACGAAGAGAGCTCAGGCAATGGTGACAATCTATGGATTAAGCCCGAACATTGGTAATATTTCTTATTATGACAGTTCAGGACAGTCTGAATACTCATTCGGAAAGCCTTATTCTGAAGAAACAGCTACCAAAATTGATGCAGAGATCAAATTGATTATCGAAAATCAGTACGAAAGAGCAGTAAGAATTCTTGAGGAAAATAAAGATAAACTGGATGCTCTGGCAAATAAATTGTTAGAAAAAGAAGTGATCTTCCGTGAAGACTTAGAAGATATCTTCGGAAAAAGAGCATGGGATCCTGAATTGACAGAGAAACCTGTTACCAATACTATTCCTGAAAAAGATCAGCCGGTAGTAGTGGAAACACCTCAGATCAAAGAAAAAGAAGAAGAAAGCGAAATACAGGCTCCAGAAAGCCCAACACAGCTTTAAGACTCTTAAAAATAAATATTACAAAGACCTGACAACCTCGAAAATTGTCAGGTTTTTTCATATTTAAGGAGATATTTTGGACACTATTGTAATTTATTTTCTATTTTTGTATAAAGTTGACTAAAAATAGATTAAGTTGAATTTATTCAAGAGGATTGTAAGCAAACTTACCAACCAGCCTGAAGAAGAGGACAAACAGAGCCTGGAGAAACTTGGGGATTCGCTGAAAAATGCGGATCTTGACTATAAGTTTGCGCAATTATTTACGCATTCGGGGGGATTTTTTAATTATTGTGCAGATGAAGCGGAGGCTCTACAAACTTTAAATCAAATTATCAAAATAGAAGGTATCCACAACCTTTTCTGTTGGGATAAAGAACTTCAGAACTTTTTGAACGTTGTGAGGTCTGCCTATACTTCAGAACTGCAGCCGTCTAATGATGCTGCATTCATCACATGTGAATACCTGATCGCCTATGATGGCAGGATCATGCTTTCGCATAATAATATTCTTCATTATCATTCTTCAAGACTTCCCGATAGAATTATCATCATTGCCAATGTTTCTCAGATTGTAAACAACCTGAATGATGCTATGGGGAAAATAAAAAGAAACGGAAATATCAAGAACCTTACTTCCATCAGCGGAAGCCAGTCTAAAATGGACAGTTCTTCCAATTCCAATACAAAGCTGTTTTTATTGCTGCTTGAAGATTAAGCAACCACTTCTAAATTTTAAATTTTGGACAAAAATCTCATTCAAAGAACCGTATCAGGTATAGTCTATGTAGCCGTTATTATACTTTGTTCGACTCCGCTGGGAGCGCAATTGCTGGACAGCATTGCTCCTGGTCTTATCAAACAACAGTATCTTTTTTATGGCTTAATGAGTCTGCTGCTGATAGTGGGGACGTGGGAATGTGTTAAAATCATGAAATTTGGAAACGGATATGAAAAATGGGTGGTATATCCATTAGTCATTTTTATATTCTATATTTTTTCCAAAAGATATTTCAACCACGATTTCTTTTTTGATTTCAGGCTCAGTGAAATACTGGCACTGGCGCTTATTGGGATTGCTGTGGTTACTTTATTCAAGTTTCCCAGCGAATTATACTTCGACAGCGGGAAACTTATTTTTACTGTTATCTACGTAGCGCTCCCATTCAGTTTTGCATTGGGACTGCCAAAGTTCTCCAGCTATAGTGATGCTTTCTCTTTGGAGATCCTGTTCTTATTTATTCTCATCTGGAGTAGTGACACCTTTGCCTATCTGGTAGGGAAGTTCTTCGGTAAACATAAAATGGCACCTAAAATTTCCCCTAAGAAAACATGGGAGGGATATGCAGGTGGCGTAGTGTTAACATTGGTTTTATCTTACTTTATTGAACATTATCAGCCTGAACTGAGAGGGAACTGGATGATCGTAGGATTTTTGGTTGCCGCCTTTGCTCCGCTAGGGGATCTGGTAGAAAGCCAATTGAAAAGAAATTTCGGTGTGAAAGACAGTGGAAACATCATTCCAGGACATGGAGGAGTTTTAGATAGATTAGATAGTTTTATTATCTGCGTTCCTGTCGTATATTTGTACTTTATTTTAGAAAAATTTATTTAGTCTCATGAAATTACATAGAGAATCAAAAGGAACAATTACCGTTGCGACCATACTTTTTATCATTTTGGGCGTATTAGCAATTTATTTCCTTAAAATATGGTCCCTGCTGATCATTATGCCTTTGTTGGTTATTTACAGTTTAGTTTTCTGGTTTTTCAGAGTTCCGGATCGTAATATCCTTGATCACAAAGAAAACGTGATAGCTCCGGTGGACGGAAAAGTGGTAATGATCAAAGAAGTGGATGAGGATGAATTTATAAAAGGAAAAGCCATTCAGGTTTCTATTTTTATGTCCCCGCTGAATGTTCACATCTGTAGATATCCGGTTTCGGGTGAAGTGATTTACAAAAAGTACCACCCGGGAAAATATCTGGTAGCATGGCATGAAAAGTCTTCTACAGAGAACGAAAGAACTACTATGGCCGTACAAACTATGACCAATCATAAAGTTGTCTTCAGACAAATTGCCGGGTATGTAGCTAGAAGGATTGTTTTCTACTGTAATGAAGGCGATAAAGCAAAAGCCGGGCATGAATTCGGATTTATTAAATTCGGATCCAGAATGGATGTATTCCTGCCTTTGGATACTGAGATTATCTGTAAGATCGGAGATATTACAAAAGGAGGTTTGGATGTGATTGCCAAGCTGAAAGAAAATTAAGAATACGTATTGTATATAAAAAAACAAAAGAGAGCCTTTGCAGCTCTCTTTTTTATTTGAAAAAATGATTATTTGAGTTTAACTACGCATGCGTAATATTGCGTATTCAGGGATTAAATCTTTTTCATTAAGATGAATAATTTTGCAGCTACAAAAACACAAGTTATTCACTATTTTAAGCCATAAAATGGATAACTGAATATGTTTTATGGTCTTACCATTAATTTTTTTTTGTCATTGGTTAAATAATTTAATTTGAATTTTTAGTAAATTAGAACAGGGAAAACACAAATCATATTCTTTTATCACTGAAAATTGCAAACAGATATTTTGTTTTGTGAGTTTTTATGTTGCTTAAAAGCTATTAATATTGGAAAATTTATGCTTTCAGTAGTACGAATGCCAACTTGAGCTTGTGAAAACATAAAAACAACACGATGATTTATAAGTTTTTCTTTAAGATGATCAACGATGAAGCTGAGAAAATAAATGATGATTTTGATAGCAATTATCTAAATCTTATCAACCGATATCTGCTTTTATTGTTCTTCATATTTCTGTTTTACTCCATTTTTATTATTACTTTTTTCGGGGATATGTTGATTTCAATATTTCTTACCGTTATTACCTTTTTCTGGCTGTTTTTAATGGCAATAAAAGGGAAAACGAGGCGATTCAGGAGCGTACTGAAAACTTCCATCATTTTTACATTTGTCTTACTAACTTTTATAGTGAGTTTTTTTAATGTGTATACTTTCAAAAATGCTGGAGTTGAGTATTTCTATTTTTGTCTTTTGTTTGCCGTTCCCTTCTTTTTGAATTATAAAAAAGATGCTTTATCTATCTTTTTTATTACGTTTATGATCTGTATCAACTTTATTGTATGCCTTTACTTTGATTTTGATTTCCTGCCAAAAAGCCGATTTATAGAAACCGAAGATTTTAAAACAATAAAGCTGCTTAATATTTTATTTTCTATTGCCTCTTTTCTGATGGATATTGTTTTTATTACCCAGAAAGATGCGCTGATTAATGGTTTGATTACCGATAAAAAAGAGAAAGATTCCACAATCAAGGATCTGGTAAAAACAAATGCAGAACTGATGAAGCATCAGATGTTGATCAATCATCTTTCGGAAGAAAATATCCTGGAGATTTTAAATTTGGCAGAAAATAATTCACCCATGTTTTTTGAGAAATTCCAAGTGTTTTTCCCTCATTTTATTCCTGATATTTTAAAAATAAATCCTAATCTGATTCATTCTGAACTCTATTTCTGTGCTTTGATGAAGCTTGATTTTGATACCAAGAAGATTGCACAGTGTACCAACAACAGTATTCGTGCTGTAGAAAGTAAAAAATACAGGATCCGGAAGAAACTGAATATCTCCTCTGAGATCAATGTCAATAGCTTTTTGATTAAAATATAAACAAAATTCCGATTTTTGTTACTTATACGTAGTGTTGCGTGCCGGTTGATGATGTTTTTTATTTTTCTTGTCAATATTTTTACTTTAAAAACATTGTGATGAATATTAAGAACATTCATATTGGGAGCCTGATCCGAACCAAAGTAGAAGAGCATCAGATTTCAATAGAAAGAATCTCCAGATTTTTGAACGAACCGGAAGATCATGTAGAAATGATGTATCAGGCAAAAAGTATTGATACGGATATGCTGATGAAATGGTGTAAGCTTTTAAAATTTGATTTCTTTAGATTTTATACCGGCCATCTGATTTTGTATTCTCCGCAGTCAAGAATTGATCATGTATTCAAAGAAAAGGGGAGTACCATAGTTTTCAGGAAAAGTATTTATACCCAGGAGGTAAAGAATTTTATACTTGAAAAAATAGAAATGGGAGCAATGACCGCCCATGATGTTGTTGAAAGATATAAGATTCCTAAAACAACCCTGTACAAATGGATGAAAAAACTATAATATGATACCTGATTACAAGCAGATCTATACTGATATTCTCAAGGAAAAGTTTCCGGAAAAATTAATAGATATAACCATTCAAAATAAGCTGGAAAGATTACATTCAGCGATTGATATTCTAAAGTTTAATCAATTGATTTTTGGTGAACCGGAATATGCAGTTGAGTTCAATAATCAAAGACTTCGTTCTTATGATGAAGAATCTATTTTGGAAATTCTCAGATATCAGGAAAAAAACGGATTGAGCAATTTTCAGCTTGGCTGTCATTTTAAAATAAGCAGAAATACAATTGCCAAATGGAAAATGGTTTTTAAAATATAATATTGATGTTTCATTTGTTTTAATTGAATTATTTTTTTTATAAATAAATGATAATGGTTTTTATGTTTTGGTTTCCTGTATTTTTTTGAATTTATTATTGAATTAAATAACTAAACTTTTTGGTTGTGCTTATATGTTATCATAATTTGCTGTGGTTTTGTGAGTTTTACTACGCGTGAGTAGTATTGCGTAGGGAAAAATAATATGTAATTGTCTGTGGGTGATAATTTTGTGACGGTTAAATAAATGACTTAGTTAAAAATTTTACTCATTAAACAATTATAACTTAAAAATGATGGAAACAAAATTTACAATTCCCCCAATCAAAGTCTTGCTGATAGCACTGCTATTTGCCTTTGGAAAATTTTATTCTCAGGCCAATAATGGAGCGGTAGGGATTAATACCACTACCCCTAATGCTAATTCCGTTTTGGATGTCATCTCAGGAAATAACAATAAAGGAATCCTTATTCCCAGATTAACTGAGGCGCAGCGAAATGCTATTACAATCAATCAGTCCAAAGATGATGGTTTGACGATTTACAATACCACAGAAGATTGTTTCAATTATTGGAGTCTTGCAGATAATGAATGGAAAAGTGTCTGCGGACAGATGGGTAAATCTGTTTTTACTATAGACTGTTCCACTTCCAAAGCAATGGGAAGCTATGTAAAAGGAAAAGAACTTACTAGTTCCAATTATCTGAGTATTGCTGTGAATGTAACAAAACCGGGTAATTATACCATTTCCGGAACGACTACCAATGGATACAATTTTTACGGAACCGGAGTATTTCTAAATACAGGAACACAAACGATACAGATTCCGGGGCAGGGAACTCCTCAGAATATCCAGACAGATAACGTGTCACTGGAAGCAAACGGAACAGCTGTTACCTGTACTCCTGCGATCTCTATTACGGTACTAAGCCCTGCAGGAACATATGCCATGAGCTGTGGAAGTGCAACAGTAAATGGGGTGTATAAAGTAGGAACAGCTCTTGCAGCCTCCAATACGATTACATTGCCTGTGAATGTTGCGACATTGGGCAGTTACACTATTACAACCAATACGGTTGACGGAATTTCTTTCAGTGGTTCAGGAGTATTTACTGCAACAGGAAATCAGAATATTACGCTGCAGGGTACAGGATCACCTTCTTCCACGACTGTAAAAACGATAACAATTACTTCGGACAGCCAAGGTGGAGTTTCAACGACATGTACAGTAAATGTGATCGTAGTTGTTCCAAAGAAAAAACTTTTAACAATCGGAACTGGTGCAAACGGTTGTGGATATAATGTGTCAGGAACTTCTCCATCAGGGATGGTAACTAAAGCAGCAGCTAATTTTGGAACATTGGCCAACAGCATCGTAAAATACGAAGGATGGGATCAGATTATAGACGGTACAGACAGCCCGAGTACTGCGCAGCTGACGACGTGGACAACCGGAGCCAATCCTGTAGATATAATTGTAATAGGATATGCATGGGGAATGAGTGCTGCAGATGCACAGGTTCTAAAAAATTATATGGCAAAAGGAGGTGTCATCGTTGCTTATTCTGAAAGTAACAGCGGAATGCAGAATCTTTTCAGAAATATTTTTGACGGATCAGTAAATACCGGAAGTGTAAACAGCGCGGGAGCTATCTATAAACTGCCCATGACAAATGATGAAATTCTGAATGGTCCTTTTGGAGATATAAGAGGATTGCAATGGGGAGAAGATGCTTCTTCTACAACCTATGCAACAGGACTTCCTTCAAGTGAAATTACAGTATATTCAGGAGATACGAACATCTCTACGGCTTCACCATCAGGAACTGTAGGTCGTGTAACTGCATTTAAACATAACACTTTAAACTTCATCTGGGTAGGAGATGGTGGATTCAACTCTCAATGTGGATCAGTTACTTCTCCAAATACCTCAGATACGATATGTCCGTTCTATGCAGATACTAATTATAAGCCAATTGCTAAACCAAATTATGGAAATGGGGTTGCTGCTTATGAAATGAATGTATATAACTCAATATTCTATGCAAATGCTCTTGCCTGGGCTATTAAACAGGCAGAATTCAGCGGAATAAACACACAATGATAAAAGTTTTTTAAAGAGGGCTCCGGTACGATGATTCGTGCCGGAGTTTTTTATTTTATATACTTTTTAATCTCTTCTGTAAGGTTTAATATGAATTCTACCGGGAGATCTTCTTCAGTGTCAATTAAGAGGATTTTAAACTTCTTTCTGCCATCCAGAATCAACTCCGGATAATCCAATTTGTCACCGTGGTAAAAGCTGATATAATGTTTCCTGTATTTTTTGCTGTAATAAAAATAACACAGCATTTTCTTTTTGTATTTGATAAACGGAAGCCCAAAACTGAATGTTTCTGTAATATTTTCCGGATCTGAAGCTAAAATAGAATCACGTAAAAATAAAAGAGTACTTCTTTCAGGCTCTTCGATTCTGTAGAAATACTCTTGTATAGGGTTCATTTTAATTGAATTAAAATATTAGTCGAAATTTTGAAGCTCAACAAGCTTGTTATACATTCCTTTTTTCGCGATCAGGTCATGATGTGTTCCTTGCTCTACAATATCGCCTTTTTCCATCACTACGATCCAGTCTGCTTTCTGAATGGTTGAAAGACGGTGGGCGATTACCAGAGAAGTTCTGTTTTCCATCATTTTCTCCAGTGCATCCTGTACAAATCTTTCAGATTCTGTGTCCAGCGCAGAGGTTGCTTCATCCAGAATCATAATTGGAGGGTTTTTCAATACTGCTCTCGCAATAGAAACTCTTTGCTTTTGACCTCCGGAAAGCTTACCGCCATCATCTCCGATATTGGAATCATATCCTTCAGGAAGTGTTGTGATAAATGCATCTGCATTGGCAATTTTTGCGGCAGCAATCACCTCTTCTCTTGTCGCATCAGGTTTACCCATCAGGATATTATTATAAACGGAATCATTAAATAATACAGATTCCTGGGTTACCATACCCAGAAGCTTGCGGTATTCATCTAATTTTAAATGTTTAATATTGGTGCCGTCAATCATGATCTCTCCTTCAGAAACATCATAGAACCTTGCTAAAAGATTGGCAATGGTTGTTTTACCACTTCCACTTTGCCCTACAAGAGCTACTGTTTTCCCTTTTGGAATAGAAAGTGAGAAGTTTTTAAGAATTGTATGGTCTTTATCGTAGAAAAAGCCAATATTATTAAACTCGATAGAATGATTTAATGTTGAGATGGAAACAGGATTTTCTATTTCATCAATTTTCACATCAGCATCCAGAATTGCTAAAACTCTTTCAAGAGAAGCTTCTCCTTTCTGTACATTCGAAATTGACTGAGACAAACTTTTCACAGGAGGTAAAATCTGGAAGAAAATTCCCAGGAAAACCAAGAAATCTGCAGGGGAAATACTTTGTTCTACAATGATTTGTTTTCCCCCATACCAAGCGATAATTAAGAACGTAACCGAACCTAAAAATTCGCTCATCGGAGATGCAAGTTCCTTTTTTCTACCTAATCTTATAGAGCTGTTGATCCATTTCTGCATTGACTGCATAAAACGGTTGTCCATTATTTTTTCTGCACTGAAAATCTTAATCACCTTTGTAGATTTCAATGTTTCATCTACGATTGAGAAAATAGTTCCCATTTCATTTTGGGCTTCATGAGAGTCTTTTTTCAGGCTTTTTCCTATTAAAGCAATCATAGTTCCCATTACCGGTAATACCAGAAGGGAGAAAAGAGTCATCTCTGTACTTAAAAAGAAAAGAGTCACCAATGTGCTTATCAGCATAAAAGGTGCATTGATCAATTCTACTAAACTTCCTAAAATATTACCTTCAACTTCACCTACGTCATTTGACATACGGGACATCAGATCTCCTTTTCTGCTTTCTGTAAAAAAGGAAACGGGTAAAGAAAGAATCTTTCTGTACATCGCTCCACGAAGGTCCTGAGTAACGCCTACACGATAATTGATCAGTAAAAACGAACCTAAATATCTGAAAAGGTTTCTCAGTAAAAACATAAAAGCTGTTATCACACAAAGCCAGGCCAAAACATTAAGTGCTCCGTGCTCAGTTACCAAGCTCTGAACATAATAATTGGCATACTCTTTTGCGTAAGAGAAAAAATCTAAAATCTCTCCTGAATAAACAGGTGGGTGGGTGTATTTTTTAGCCTCAATGGTTCCGAAAAGCATTCCCAAAACCGGTAGAATAGTTCCTAAGGAAGCAATCTGAAAAACAGAATACATAAGGTTGAAAAACAAGCTTCCGTAGATGTATTTTTGGTGAGGTCTTGCGAACTTCAGTATTTTAATATATTGGTTCATTCAATGAAAAAATTGGATAGCAAAATTACGTAAAATTAAAAGATAAGACGTCCTTAATCCTGTTTTACTTTAATGGATAAGTTTCAAAAAATGTCTTTTTGTTACAACTCCGTGTTATTAAGCCTTGTTTTTTGAATAAATTAAACCTGATTATGACATAAAAATAGAAGATAAGAAGGTCTTGCTGTTTCATAAAAAAAAAACCGCTGAAACAGCGGTTTTGATATAATGATTTAATTAAAAATTCACCTGGTCATTATACTTTGGAGCAAAATTTTTAGGATTCAATTTATCCAGAGTTTTTCCAAAGTTATTAATGATCTGCGTCATATTATCAAAATCTACGATGTTGATGTCATCATTTTCATGGTGATAATGAGATGCTTTCGTCATATCTACTGTAGAGAATGAATGGGCAATGATTTTCTTTTTTACAAAGCTTACATTGTCTGAACGGTAGAACAGCTGTTGTTTTGCATATGGATCTGCATTGAGTTTTAATCCGTTTACTGCATTTTTATTGAACAGTTCATCAAGGTCAGAGAATCCGTCTCCTGTCATATATAATGCATTTTTTCCCCACTGAGATTCTGTGGCTACCATTTCAAAATTGAAAAGTGCTGTCAGCTTATTATAAATATGATCCAGATTGGTGTCAGTTGAGATAGCTCTTGAACCAAGCATTCCTTTCTCCTCTCCATTAAATGCCATGAAAACCATAGAGAATTCAGGCTTTTTGTTTTTAAAATAATCGGCAATACCTACCAGAGTCGTGATTCCGCTGGCATCATCATCGGCTCCGTTATAAATGTTGTCACCACTTTTATCACTGGTTCCAATATGATCAAAATGCCCTGAGAATCCAAGATACTGATCTGTTTTTCCTTTTTTGATACCACAGACATTGTATGCTGTTTTCCCATTATAATCAAATGATACCAGGTAAGATTTTCCGGTACAGTATTCCAGATTATTTTCTTTGAAGAGTTTAGCAATGTAGTTGGCTGCATTTTCATTTTCCTGAGTTCCGATTTCACGGCCTTTCATTTCATCTGAAGCGAGAGTGGAAAGGATTGTTTTTACCCTTTCTTTAGAAATCTCCTGGGAAAAAGTGAATATGGAGAATAGTGATAAAGTAAGATACGTTAGCTTTTTCATTGTCTTTTATTAAAAGTTATATGATCTGTCGTGGTTTTGATCAAAAAGTTGCAATGAATTTACGTAAATTATAAGAATATGAGGCAAATAAAAAACAGCTCCTAAAAAGAAGCTGTTCTCACTCAAAAAATCGTTGTAAGGCTATCGAAGTCTGTCTACAGATTTTACGAGCCTCTCATCTTTACGGATGTAAATGTTTGCAATAAGCAGACAAATTACCGCAATCAATGGGAAAATCGGCTCAATACCCTTCTCAGGAAAATGAATTCCTCCGGATAAGTTTAGTAACCAGTACGCCAATACACCAATCAACAAAACGTTTATAATGATGCTGATAGTATTCAGCAAAATTTGTCTTTTTCTGTTTTTGAAACTAAAAATACTTAATGCTCCAATGATTACAAGCACGATACTGCCCATATTAAGTAAAGGAATACTGTCGGAAATGACAACATCCTGTCCTGTTATAAAAAGGAAAACAGCAGCTAAAACTGCCAATAACGTCCATATAGTTTGTATTCTCTGTAGCATTGAATATTAAATTCTTGGCAAAAATAACATAAATTTTGCACAATTCAAAAATAAGTGTAGATTTGCATTATACAATGTACTTGAAAACCAAAGTCACCGGACTTACTTTTCTTACTCACAATTAATTACATTTTTACATAAATATGTTTAACATAGAAACGTTAAGGTCAAAATCCGTAACGGAACTGACTAAAATCTTAAAAGATTTGGGCGTTAAAGTTGCAAGAACCAGCAATGAAAATGACAAGATCTTTGCTATTCTTGACTTTCAGGCTTCTAACCCTAAAGTTGCAAAAGATTATTTCAACGCCACAGAAACCACCAGTGTAACTACTGAAGAGGCCCCAGCAGATAAACCTGTTAAAGCCCCGGCAAGAAAAGCTGTTCCGAAGAAACCAGCAGCCAAGCCAAAAACAAATACAAACACAAATACAAAAGCTCCGGCAGAAGAACCTAAAGTAGAAGAAAAGGTACCCGCTTCTGAAGAAGTAAAACCGGAAGAACCCACAGCTGAAGTAGCTGCAATAACAGAGGAATCTGCAGCAAGCGCCCAGGCTAAAAAGAAAAGAAAAAGAGTTTCTACCAATGCAGGTAATGCAGAAGTATCTCAGGAAAAAACAGAAGCTCCAAAAAACATAGAATCTCAAGAGCCAGCTCAGGCTGAAGAAAAGCCTAACAATCCTCAACAACAGGCTAACAGACCTCAAAAAGGACACAACCATCCACAGAATAGTGGAAACCAACATAAAAATCAAAACCAGAACCAACAACACCAGCAGCATCAAAACCAAAATCAGAATCAAAACAGACATTCTGAAAAGGCAGAGGAGCAGCACGACCATAAAAAAGAATTCAATTTCGATGGATTGGTAAGCATTGAAGGTGTTTTGGAAATTTTACCGGATAACTACGGATTTTTACGTTCATCAGACTTCAGCTATATCTCTTCTCCAGATGATGTGTATGTATCTACAGCACAGATCAGAAATTATGGTTTAAAAACCGGAGATACCGTTAAAGGAATTGTAAGACTTCCAAAAGAAGGTGAAAAATATTTTTCATTATTAAAACCTACAGAAGTTAACGGACGTGACCTTGCATTTATCAAGGACCGTGTTGCTTTTGAATATCTTACTCCGCTTTTCCCGGAAGAAAAATTCAATTTAGCAGGAAGCGGATCTACCATTTCTACCAGAATTGTAGATTTATTTGCACCTATTGGAAAAGGTCAGAGAGCAATGATCGTTGCACAGCCTAAAACAGGTAAGACGATGTTGCTTAAAGATATTGCTAATTCTATTGCAGCCAACCACCCGGAAGTATACATGATGGTTCTTTTGATTGATGAGCGTCCGGAAGAGGTTACTGATATGGAAAGAAGTGTAAATGCAGAAGTTATTGCCTCTACATTTGACGAAGCAGCTGAAAAACATGTGAAAGTAGCTAACCTTGTTCTTGCGAAAGCACAGAGAATGGTTGAGTGTGGACACGATGTAGTAATCTTACTGGATTCTATTACAAGATTGGCAAGAGCATACAACACAGTTACTCCTGCATCAGGTAAGGTTCTTTCCGGTGGGGTAGACGCCAATGCACTTCACAAGCCGAAAAGATTCTTTGGAGCAGCAAGAAAAATCGAAGGAGGAGGATCTCTGACGATCATTGCAACCGCATTGATTGATACAGGATCTAAAATGGATGAAGTAATCTTTGAAGAATTCAAAGGTACTGGTAACATGGAGCTTCAGCTAGACAGAAAAATTGCTAACAGAAGAATTTATCCTGCTATTGACTTAATTTCTTCCAGTACCCGTAGAGATGATCTTCTTCTTGATGAAGTGACTTCTCAGAGAATGTGGATCTTCAGAAAATATCTTTCTGAAATGAATCCTGTAGAAGCTATGGAATTTGTAAATAAGAACATCAAAGGAACTCTCAACAATGAAGAATTCCTGATGTCTATGAATAAATAAATTTAATTTAATATTGTTAAATGAAAAGCACGGATCATTTGGTTCGTGCTTTTTGTTGGTTGTAAATAAAAAAAATTAAAACTTAATTCATTCTAAATCAATGTATCAATGTTAAAGATTTATTAAAGTAATCTTCAATCCTTGATAATACCTTAAATATTGGCTAATTTTGGAATATAACATTAAAAATAAAGATTATGTCATTTGAATTACCAAAACTAGGATATGCATATGATGCATTAGAGCCAACTATTGATGCAAGAACTATGGAAATCCACCATACAAAACACCACCAGGCATATATTGACAATTTAAATAAAGCAATTGAAGGAACTGAACTAGCAGGAAAAACTATTGAAGAAATCTGCCAGACAGGAACTGACAAACCAGCAGTAAGAAATAATGGAGGAGGACACTTCAACCACTCTTTATTCTGGGAAATTTTAACGCCAGGAGGAAGCAAAGAGCCTGTAGGAAATGTAAAAGCTGCTATCGAAAACTACGGAGGTCTTGAAAAATTCAAAACTGATTTTTCTGATGCTGCTAAAACAAGATTTGGTTCAGGATGGGCTTGGTTAGTAAAAAATGCTGACGGTTCTGTATCTGTTTCTTCTACACCAAACCAGGACAACCCATTAATGCCTGTAGCAGACGTTAAAGGAACTCCGGTTTTAGGATTAGATGTTTGGGAGCACGCTTATTATTTAAACTACCAAAACAGAAGACCTGACTATGTTTCTGCATTCTTTGAAGTAGTAAACTGGGATAAAGTAGAAGAATTATTCAATAAATAATTTTCAACTATTATAAAAATGAAAAGGTTCAGAATTGTTCTGAACCTTTTTTATTGAGTAGTATTTAAAATTTATCTTATGGCATCGCTTCCGGACAATCCATTCAATCTTAGCTTATACTTCCAGTTTACATACACAAAGACCTGATATAACTTATATTCAAACTTGATCCCGTACTTTTCCTGCGGATCATAATCTATTCCGGATTCTATGATATTTCTGTATCTCCCGGAATTATAATAACTGTTCCATTCGTTCACCAGAAATGTATTTTTTGTCTTCAGATATGATTCTGTATACTGGCTGATGGGCTTGGCAACAGCGTTCAAAAAATAATCAAATTGCGTATCAATAACCGTGAGATCCCATTCTCCGTCTTCGTTTTTAGAAGGCTTCATTTCATGTTGTTCTTTATCTTTCTTTGGTGTTTCCTGAGAAAAACAGCTGTAAGGTATCAATGCGATCAATACCAATAAAATAATATTTTTCATGATGAAGGTATTTATATAAAAAAAGCACTCCAATAAGAGTGCCTAACTTTTTTATGGTTCTTTCTGGAGAACTACAAATGCCGGGAAGTGATCACTGTAACCTCCTGTGAACTGGTCTCCATTCCAGGATCTGAAAGGATAGCCTTTATAATTTCCTTCTTTATTAACTAAATAAGACGGTGCGAAAATTTCTGTTTTGTACACAGAATATTCTTTAGTTACCTGATCTGAAATTACATTTTTAGAAACAATAATCTGGTCAAACAGGTTCGGTGCATCCTGATAGGCGAGAGATGCCACTCCTTTCTTATATAAAGGATACATCAGATTAAGGTATGGTGTTTCTTCACTTAAATCTTTAGGTGCTGCCTGAGCTTTCAGGTGGTTTTTTAAACTCGGGCTTACAGGATCGTCATTAAAGTCACCCATTGCAAAAAGCTTCGTTGTTGGGTCTGCAGCTCTTATACTGTCCATCTGCTGTTTCAATAAAGCGGCTGCAGCATTTCTTTTAGGTAAAGAAATCGCTTCACCTCCTCTTCTTGAAGGCCAGTGGTTCATAAAGAATGCCACTTTTTCATTATCTAAAAACCCTGTTACAACAAGAATATCTCTTGTATATTCTCTTCTTCCGTTGTCACCGTATATTTTCAGTTCTTTTTTTAATGAATTGGTAGGCGTGAATCTTCTTTTCTGATAAATCAATGCAACATCAATTCCTCTGTAGTCATAAGAGTTGTAATGAATAATCCCGTAATCATATTTCTTTAAAGCGGGTTCGTTGATCAGATCCTGGATGACCTGTCTGTTTTCAACCTCAATTAATCCCACTACTGCAGGAGCTGTTTTGGTATACTGTGCTCCCATTTCAGAAATTACTTTGGCTTCATTGGCCAATTTTGCTTTATAAATCTTAGTCCCGTAGTTTTTTGCACTTTTTGGGGTAAACTCTTCAGAACCACCTTGTTCTCTTACTACCTTTTTACCAATTAAAGCACCGTCACTCCATGGTCCATCATATTTTTCAGCTTCCAGAAGTTTGATAGAATCCATAGGAATACTTCTGTGAAAAGCGGGATTTTTAATGTCCTTGGTTCCATCAATATAATCCGCTGAACGGATAGTGTCCCACAGGTTTTCTACATTTAAAAAACCTACAGTAGCTACTTTTCTCAGTTTTCCTTGTTGCTGCGAAAATGCCATGACCGAAATAATGATGGCAAACAGACTCGAAAATCTCTTCATCTTCTTTGAGTTATTATTAATACTATTTAATTTACAAATTTACTTTTTTTAATTCACTACGTTTTAAATATTTGTAAATTTAAAAGCAATTATCTCAGAATCATTTATATAATGATTCTTAAAAGCTTGCAGTATTAAGGAAAAATATTGTTAAAAAAGTTGTGAATTACAAAATTTGATTAAATTTGTGCCCCCAACTTTTAAACTGTTGAAAATTAACAAGAAAAGTATTTAAAAAAATAAATATACTCATGATTAAAAAACTATCATTGATCTCTTTATTTACTTTGCTGCCTGCGTCATATTATTATGCGCAGACAACAGTGTTTGCGTATCTTAAGGATGCGGAAGGAAAGCCTGTTGAGCAAGCAAGTGTAGATTTAAAAGGAGCAGGAAATGATGCAAAGGCAGACAAGATCGGTTATTTCCAATTTACTGACTTGATGCCGGGACATTATCAAATTATGGTTACAAAGCCGAATTTTGAAACTAAAATTTTTGAATTTGACGTAACTAATAATGAGAAGAGAAAAGATCTTGGAGTAATTACTCTTTATTCTGCATTGAATGGTGCAGATCAGGGTTTAGCTATTGTGGAGGATTCAGGAGAAAGTGATGGTGGCGGCGCACAGCAAACCGCAACTGTAGGATTATTACAGTCTTCTCAGGATGTCTTCAATAGAATTGCAAGTTTCGATTTAGGACCATACTGGTTCCGCCCAAGAGGAATTGATAGCAGAACAGGTGAGAATATGATCAACGGGATTTCTATGGCCGCTGCAGATAATGGAGATGTAGACTTCAGTACCTGGGGAGGATTGAACGAAATCACCCGTTACCCGGAAATTGCAGCTAATCATGCCCCTTCCGAATATGCTTTCGGAGGAACTACCGGAGTATTTTATAAGAATACCAAAGCCAGCGAGTACAGAAAAGGAAGTCAGCTGACGTACTCTCTGACCAACAGAAACTATACCAACAGATTATCTTACAGATTCTCTTCCGGAATGAATAAGAACGGATGGGCATTTACTGGAATGATCGCAAGAAGATGGGCACAGGAAGGGATTCAGGATGGTACTGCTTATGATGCATACAGTGGATATATTGGTATTGAGAAGAAATTCAGTGACAGTCATACCATGACTTTAAATGCTATAGGTTCCAAATATGAGAGAAGCTCTTCAAGTCCAAGTACTCAGGAAGTTTATGATTTCAGAGGAGTTCATTACAATTCTTACTGGGGATGGCAGAATGGAGATAAAAGGAATGAGAGAGTGAAAAGAGGTTTCCAGCCAATGATCCAGTTACAGGATTTCTGGAAAATCAATAAAAACTCTCAGTTATGGACCTCTGTTTCTTACCAGTTCGGTAAAGAATACAGTTCAAGATTGGACTGGTATAGAGCCAATAACCCGTCTCCAACTTATTACCGTAATTTACCAAGCTATTGGTTAAACTATACAAATCCGTCTCCGGAACAGGCTGCTAACATTGGAATTACAAGAGACTGGTGGACTAATGATGATCAGTCGCACACACAGATCAATTGGGATAATCTTTATAATGCCAATAGAAACGTACAATACAATGCGTTACTTGGAGGAAGAAGAGCGGCTTATTATCTTGTAGATGATGTAAAAGATGATAAAGTATGGAATGTATCTACACATTATACCTATAACTTCACCGATACTTCCCGTTTTATCTTAAACTTATCTTATCAGAATTACAGATCTGAACAGTACAGAGAAGTGAATGACCTTTTAGGTGCTGATTTTGCTCTGAATATGGACCCATTTGCCTCCAATACGACTGCTGGAAGTGTTTGGGGGAAATTTAATACAAGAGAAAGCGATACTGATGTTGCCAAAAGAGAAGGTGATAAAATCGGATACAGCTATATTTTCAGAAGACAGGAATTTAAAATAAATCCTGCATTCAAATTCTCAACAGGGAAATTTGATGTTTTTATTTCCGGACTGTTCGGATATACAACGAACAGCAGAGAAGGTTTATTCCAACATTATCTGTATGAGTCTTCTTATGGAAAAGGAGCAGACCAAAACTTCTGGAATGCAGGGGTTAAAGGTCAGGTTACCTATAAAATCAACGGTAGAAACTTTTTGGTTTATAACGGAGCTTACTTTTCACAGTCTCCTTTCTTAAATGATATTTATTTTAATACAAGAGTAAGTGGTGTTACAACTCCGGGGATCAAGAATGTTGTTATTGATGCAAACGATTTGAGCTATGTAATTTCTACTCCGATTGTTAAACTTAGATTGACCGGTTACCTTGTTAATACTCAAAACGAAACAAGTGTGCAAAGATATTTCGCACAGGGAGTTAAACTCACAAACCTTACTGAGAGCGGAGATCAGGCTCCTGTACAGGATGGTGCTTTCATTACACAGGTATTGGCAGGTGCTAACAAAAGAAATATGGGTATTGAGCTTGGAGCACAGGTGAAAGTTACTCCTACTTTGACAGCCAGCGGATTATTAAGTGTAGGACAATATACTTATACTAATAATCCTACCGTTTATTTTGCATCTGATGCGGTTGGAACATTCAGAGAACTTGACGGAAACGGAAATATTGTATCAAGATCTTATACCAATATGGGAGAGGCTACCCTTAAAAACTACAGACAAGGAGGAACGCCTCAGGAGGCATACACTTTAGGTCTTCGTTACAGCAGCCCTAAGTATTGGTGGATAGGAGCTACATGGAACTATTTCGGACATTCATTCCTGGATCCGTCTCCGGTAACCAGAACAGAAAGATTCTATACAAATCCTAACACACCTGGAGTACCTTATGATAACGTAACAGAGGAAGAGCTTGCAAGAATTCTTACTCCAACAAAATTACCTTCAGCGTTCTTCTTCAATGTGAATGCAGGTAAATCATGGATGATTGGTAAGTATTATGTGTTAGTGTCTGCATCTGTAAATAACATCCTTAATAACAGAAACTTTATTACAGGTGGATTTGAGCAGACGAGAAACGTTAACTATACTGACTATGCTAATGATTATGACAGCGGAAACATGGTATTCGCTCCTAAATATTGGTATAACCAGGGTAGATCTTATTTTGTTAACCTTCAATTCAGATTCTAAAAAAATTAAAATTAAAAATCGAAAACAATGAAAAATATATATTTTAAAGCGGCGATCTTTACGGCCATTTCAATGCTGGCAATCTCGTCTTGTGTAAAAACTGATGATTATGATGTGCCGGAAATCAAATGTAGTAACAAATTTGCAGCAGCTAATCATCAGTTATCTGAGATTACAACCATAGCAAAAGCAAAACCCGTTGAAGCTGATATCATTAAAGAAGATTTTATCGTAGAAGCTTACGTTTCTTCAAGTGATGAATCCGGAAATCTTTACAAAATGATGTTCCTTCAGGATAAGCCTGAAAACCCAACTCAAGGTATTGAGATTGATATCGACGGTAGCAATCAGTATCTTGATTTCCCAGTTGGGGCTTTAGTAAGAATCAACCTGAAAGGATTGATCGTTCAGGGGGTTAATGGAAACATTAAAGTAGGTTCTTATGATCCTAACTATCCTATCGGTAGAATCAACCCAAATAAAGTTTCTAATTACATGGCAAGAGTTTGCGACGGACAGAAGCCTGTAGTAGCTGCAATGAAACCATTAGAGTTCAACTTTATCTCAGATGCTCTGAAAAATGGTGCGCACGTTAATCAGCTTGTAAAAATAAAAAACGTTCAGTTTGAAGAGCCTGAATTGACAAAGAACTTTGCCGACGAATCAGCTACAGGTGATCGTTATATTACGGATAAAAAAGCAGGCAGATTAGATCTTCGTTTCAGTAACTTTTCAACTTTTGGGAAATCTCCGATCTCTCCTAAATATGAAAAAAGTGGTGATATCGTTCTTATTTTAAGCCGTTTTACAAGCTCAAGTAACGCGACGGTTTTCACAGATCAGGCTTATATAAGGGATCTTAATGATATTAACTTCCCGAACGCCAGATTTACCCCAGGTGAACCGGAACTTCCATCCGCTAATGCAGTAAATCTTTTCCCAAGCTCTGATTTTGAAAACTGGGCATCTTTCCTATCAAGTTTAAATAGCTTTGGGCTTATGCCTTATGCGTCTCAAGGTATTGGTTTGGGGTATAACGGTACAAATTCCCTTCAGATTAAAGGTACACCTGCCAATAATGATTATGTATTTACAGCGAATGCTGCGTCAGGAATTCCTGCGGCTCCAAAGAGAATTACAATGTATATTAAAGGGACTGCATCCGGAAAATCACTTTCTTTCAATGTATATAGAGCAACACCGCTTCTTCCTAATACATCTGCTTTCTATACATTCAATTTAGGAACATTCTCTACAGGGGCTACTTTAAGTCCGGAAAGCACGAATTCATATACAGGATCTATCAATACGAACGGACAATGGAGACTGGTGGAGCTTACTCTTACAGGTCTTACTGATCTTAATATTACTTCTGGAAAAACTATGTTTGCACTCAAAACCGGAAAAGATGGAGTATATGATCTTCAGATTGACAACATCAAAATTGAGTAATACATTAGAATAAAATATATTTCTAATGCACTTATAAAACTCGGGCAGCTCTTACGAGCTGCCCGAGTTTTATTTTAATATTTTTTTCAAATCAAAAAAGCAGAGAATTTTATATTTTTAAACTAGGAAATTATATTTAAGATGGAATACTTCATTTATGCTTTGAATCATACTTACACTGATGAATCTCATACAGATACCAAATTTCTGGGCTTTTCAAATAGCCTTGAAGATTTAGAGAAGCTAAAAGCAAAAGCCGTTCTTATGTCTGGATTCAGAGATTATCCGGATTGTTTTGTTGCAGATTGTTATATTATGGATAAAATACATTGGAATAATGGCTTTGAGAAGGTAATTGGTGAAATAGGACGTGATTATATAGAAAAAGGTGATGAGATAGATGAGAACTGTATTTCAGTCAAAGAATTAGGTTTAAGCACTGTTTTCAGTGTCAGTCATTCCTATACAATCCATACTTTTTTAGATGATGAAAGATATATCGGGGTATTTTCAACTTTAGAAAAGGTAGAGAAAGCTATTGAAGAGCTCAAAAATAAACCGGGTTTTAAAGATCATCAGGATGATTTTATTATCTGTGAACTGGATCTTGCAACACTTTTATGGAGTAGCGGATTTGGCAGCGTTTAAAAAACAAAAACCACCGCATCGCAGTGGTTTTATTATTTTCGTTTACTTAACCGTAATTGTTGGATCCCAGTAAAAGTAACCGTACAGAATCTGTTTGTTACTGTCATTCGGATCTAAAATGTAAAGCCCAAACTGTACATAGAAGTTCTCTTTTCCAGTAGATCTTACTTTGGAGTCAATACTAGCAAAGCTGATATCTGCAGAGGTGGCAGGAAGGCCGTTTAAAGAATTTACATCTGGTACAGCGGCTTGCTTTCTTCTCACAGAATTGTATACGAAATTATTAAAAACCTGATCACCTGACCAGTATTTAATATTATAAATAATAACTGCGTCATCCGAATTCTGATAGATTGAAGTTCCTCTGAAAGAAACTGTATCTCCGGCTCTTGCACTGAAATTGAGGTCGGCAGAACCTTGCCCTGAGATGGCATTGGCATTTGAAACAATCATATGCTGGCTGTTATGGTCAATTCCTACAGGTTTATTTGGATCCGTACTGGGGTTTTTATAATTTGCTCGTACATAATCCGTGTCAATTACGATCAGGACATCTATTGCCTGACTCGATGATTTAAGTGTTACGTCGTCCATGATATTTGGTTTTAGTTTGGTGTTTCTTACTCATTTGGCTTTTCAGATTCTGCCCCGTTATTAAAGTGATTCCGGCTTCACGTTGTTGTGGTTGTAATTACTATACAAATGTACATTGCTGAAATTGAATATATTATGGTACAAATGCTGAAATTAGCGATTAGGTATTTGTACGTAATTAATCTCTTTTTAGTGACTTGTTTGAATTTAAACAAAAAAAATACCCTGAAAAGTTTTACTTTCCAGGGTACCCATTTTATAATGGTTAAATCTAATTCACGTTAAAAAGAAACCTCATTCACCTCTTTTCCTCTTTGGAAGTTCATTGTTTTCTGGCTGCCCTTATAGGCAATATTCACCAGATTGATCTGCTTAGGAAAAGCGCTTAAAAGGATCGTATTTTTAATCTTTAAGGTATTGATATCTGAAACACCTCCGGTTTCAAAATATACCCATACAGTTTCTCCACTGACCTGACTTCCTGTGAAGGTTATCGTTTTAGGAGCCCCATTGACAAATACATCAAAATTATTGTTCACATATTTTTTTACTTCTGCTTCAAATCCGGCCGTGTTAGGGTTGATCTTTATTGCATCAGAGATGTGGCTTGTATTCATTTTTGTGGTAAACTTCAATGTCTTGCTTCCATCAACATAATCCACTTTGGTCATTGAAGAGAAAAAGTCTACATACATAAAACTCATTAACACAAAAAATGTTAAAATTCCTGATATATATAAAAGTTTTTTCATCTTAATTAATAGATTTACAATCATACTTGTTCGTTATAAGTCACAAATAATATGCCAATTAAAAATTTACATTCACAGAATATTTATCATAGAAGGCTTTAATATGTGCTACAGCCTCGTCAGCGGTATCTACCACACGATAAAGATCCAAATCATCTTCAGCAATCATTCCTTCTTTCAATAAGGTTGCTTTGAACCAATCTAATAATCCTCCCCAGAACTCGCTTCCCACCAGAACAATTGGAAATTTTCCTATTTTGTTGGTTTGAATAAGAGTCATTGCTTCAGTAAGCTCATCCAATGTCCCGAAACCGCCTGGCATTACTACAAACCCCTGAGAATATTTTACAAACATTACTTTTCTCACGAAAAAGTAATCAAAATTCATAGAATAGGATTTATTGATGTAAGGATTAAAATGCTGTTCAAAAGGAAGATCAATATTCAATCCGATAGATTTTCCTTTGGCGTTGAAAGCTCCTTTGTTTCCAGCTTCCATAACACCCGGACCGCCTCCGGTGATGATTCCGAAGCCTATTTTGGTAATCTTTTCCGCAATATCGACAGCCATTTCATAGTATTTGTTCTCCGGTTTCAGTCGGGCAGAACCAAATATAGAAACACATGGACCAATCTTGGCCAGTTTCTCATAACCGTCTACAAATTCAGCCATGACCTTGAAGACCATCCAGCTGTCTTTAGCGATTGTTTCGTCCCAGGTTTTTTGTCTGAAACTGTTATGTAGTTTTGTTTCGTTAACGTCAAGTTCCGGATTTATTAAACTTTCATCCCTAATTCCATCAATTTCCATTGCAAAATTTTATTTAAAGTGTTTTTCGGCTTCTATTACAGATGAAGGTCTTCCGACATCGATAAGAATACTGTTGTGTACAAAACCGTGTATATGCTCGGTCTGCATCAGGTCCAGATATTCTTCCATAACAGAAAATTTGCCTGTTCTTTTTATTTTTTCGAAGATCTTAGGATTGATACAATGAATTCCGCTGAAAGCAAGAGCTTTAAAGCCTTTGTTGAATTCCGCCAGCCTTTGTTCACCAGTTTGTACGTTTAGCCAGCCTCTCAAAACCATATCATCATTGAAAAGGAGTTTTCTCGAGCTTTCCCTGTCGGAAACCGCTAAAGTAGCAAAATCTTTTATCTTTTTGTGGTATTCCACCAACGCATTGACGTTCAGGTCGGTGAGAATATCCGCATTCATGATTAAAAAATCTTCTCCGTGATCAAGAAATTTTCTCGCAAAAATCAAGCCACCCCCTGTTTCAAGAAGTTCGTTGGTTTCATCAGAGATTTCAATCCTGCATCCGAAATTATTGTTTTTATTTAAGAAATCAACAATCTGATCTCCAAAATGATGAATATTGATCACAAAATCCTTTATTCCGAAACTTTTCAGGTAAGTGATATTTCTTTCCAGAAGCGGAATTTCGTTTACTTTTGCCAACGCTTTCGGATGGTGATCTGTAAACGGTTTAAGTCTGGTCCCCTTTCCTGCTGCGAAAATTAGAGCTTTCATTTTTTTATAATTGATAAATGATAGTTGATGAATGATAAAACTTTTATAATTAATAAATGATCATTAAAATAACAGTGAAAAATAATCATTTATCAATCATCGCTTATCTTTTATGAATTCAGTTGTGGTTGTTCATCATGGTGAAGGGTTATCTCAGTTCCTTCAGGATATTTTTTCCGGATAAATTCGGCGATTTTTATAGCGGAATATACCGATCTGTGCTGTCCGCCCGTACATCCGAAGTTAATCTGCAGATGTTCAAATCCTCTTTCAAGATAGTTGTCAATATTGATAGAAACAAGGGATTTTACCAATTCTAAAAACTTTGGCATGTCCGTTTTTGTTTCCAGGTATTCCTGAACTCCGATGTCATTTCCGGTCTGAATTTTATATTCTTCAATTCTTCCGGGATTTAAAATTCCACGGCAGTCAAAAGCGAAACCTCCGCCATTTCCTGAATTGTCTTTAGGAATTCCTCCTTTCTTATATGAAAAACTGTGTATCTCGATGTGTAGCATATTCTTTTTTAATTTTTTAAACCATTAAGGTTTATTTAGTTTTTAAGGTAAGTTAAGATTTTGATAAATCAAAATTTAGTCAGGAAGTTCTTTAAAAAAATCATTAATAAAGGGTTTCATTGACTTTGTAATATTGTTCGTAAAAAGTTAATAAGAAGACCTTGTGGCTTTTTAAGAACTTTCGTGTAAGTGAGTAGTTGTGCCTCATGTATTGGTAAAACTTCTTCTACAGCTTTTAACTCTTTAATAATTGTATCATTGACGAGGAGATCTACAACAAGCTTTGTTTCAATTTCTATCCCTTCATAATTGATGGGGAAATACAGCTGCTGTTTAACATCATAACCATTTTTAATAAGCTCAATTTTTAAACATTCTTCATAGACACTTTCAAGGAGACCAGGACCAAGAGCCTTATGGACTTTAATAGCAAAGCCTGTAATTTCATATGACAGTTGGGTAATTTCTTTTTTGGTCATAACCTTAATATTCTTAATGACTTAAAGGTTTCTTAATGGTTTAAATTTATAATTTCCTCAATTTTTTGCTTTGCTCTGTCTGATGTCAGCTGCTGAATTACTTTTTCCAGTTCCGGGTAATTTTTCATTTGCTCCCATGAGTTAGCAAATTGTGTAATATTCTGAATTCCTTTTTCAAGGCTGGCCATAAAATGCTGCTTTCTCTGAATCAAACCACGGAATCCATAAGCTCCCAAAACCTGTAGAAATCTCATCATCTGAATAGGCATCACCGCATCTTTTAGTTGAATTCTTGTTTCAGGATTTTCAAACTGCTGAATATAAAATTCCAGCATTTCCTGTTTGAAGTCTTCGGTGAAGTTGGCTTTGGCCTGAAAAAGAAAAGAGATGACGTCGTACATTAGCGGGCCCTTCATTGCAGACTGGTAATCGATGAAAGAAACTTCATTCTTCTCATTTACCATGATATTTCTTGCCTGGAAGTCTCGGATCATGATTCCTTTAGGCTCAATGTTTTCAATGAGTAAAGCAATCTTTTTGAATTCCTTTAAAAGTGTTGATTTGTTGTATTCAAGCTCCAGGACATCTGCTGCAAAGTTTTTAAAATAATAAAGATCATGAATCACAGGAAGTTCATCATAACTTTCGTATTCAAAGGTTTTTGAAAAATCAATTTTCCCCAGTGTCTGTGTCTGCATTTGGAAAAGCCTTTCTAATGTCTGCTGTACCAAAGATCTTACAATAGAAGATTGCTGTTCTTTGGTAATGATCTCCGAAAGGGTGTACTGTCCCAAAAATTCCTGGATGTACATTTTTCTGTCATCAGAAACAGCAAGAATAGAAGGGGTATTGAGTTTCAAATTTGAAAATACCTCGGAATAGTAAAGAAAACTTTCATTTTCCTGGATATTTTCATTATAGGTGATGATGTATTTTTCAGTGCCGGCAGTGGCCAGGAAATTTACCCTCGCAGAGCCGCTTTGAGCTAATGTGACGAATTCGGAAGATTTTTTACCCAAATGGTTTTCAAAAAATCGTTTTGCGTTTTCAGAAGTCATAATATGGAAACAAATATACTAAATTAACATGAGTTGGGAATTATAGTTTAAAGAAGTGAGAATGTGAAAGGAAGAGACCGCTATAATGAAGGAATAAAAGAAGAGTTGAATATTTATTTTACTGCATGTTTTAAAGAAAATTTTTCAGTATTATACACACAATCGCAGGATTTGATTGGTGTTTTTTAAGTTTCTTGATTCAAATTCAGGATATTACAGGCTAATTTTTATCTTTGCAGAATGCTGAAAGACTTTAAACCTGTTTTAGGTATCTTATTGCGTTTCATTATTATTTACCTGGTACTGCTTTTTGCTTATCAGTTCTATCTGAATAGCGGTAAAGATTCCGGGTTGGATTCTTTTTCAAGAATAATTGCCAATCAGGTGGCTGCCCTGCAGAATACCATAGGGTATCCTACGGAACTTTATGATGATGTAAAGAATGAGCAGGTTTGGTTTTATGTAAAACAACGGTATGAGACGAGAATGGTGGAAGGCTGTAATGCTGTTTCTGTTATCATTCTGTTTGTTTCTTTCGTTTTTGCTTTTTATAAAGGAATGAAAACCTTTGTCTTTGTTGGGGCAGGGTTGATTATCCTGTACATCATGAATCTTCTGAGAATTGTAGGATTGAATATCGTCATGACAGATCATAAGGAATACGGTAAAATGTTCCATGATTTTATTTTTCCTGCCATTATTTATGGAACTGTCGTTGTACTTTGGCTGGTCTGGATTAAATTTTTTGCTTTAAAACATGAAAATTCTTAGTTGGCTTCTGGTTATCACAGGAATCTGTGGATTGATAGGGGTAAGGATTCTGGAGAATACTCTTTTTTATGATCCTTTCCTTGATTACTTTCATGAGGCGAATAAAAATATTGAATTCCCTGCATTTGAATGGGGAAGACTGATTGGGGGACATTTATTTAGATTTGTTTTAAATCTTTTGTTTTCCTGTCTGATCATTTATGGTTTCTTTAAAAACAAACAATGGACATTGCAGGGTGCCGTAATGATGGTTATTGTGTTTATGATCTCTCTTCCGATTTACTTGTACTGTATTCATGATAAATTCGAAATTGGATATCTTTTTTCTTTTTATATGAGAAGATTTGTGATCCAGCCATTGATTATACTGCTGATTGTCCCAATGTTTTATTACAGAAAGCAGATGATGAAAGAGGGTAGATAAGTGAATTTATCTATTCTATGGTATGTTTATCTACACTCGTTACATTTTCAGGAGTCCATTCTACCCGTTTGATAAAATCTTTTTCGCGGACAGGACAGTCTTTAATCTGGCATACCGGGCATGAAATCGGTTTGCAATCATCCATATGGAAATTGAACTCAATACTGCGTTTCATGTTTTTGGCAAGAAGGATAATTACCTTTTCCATTTCGCTATGAGCATCACGAAGGTCATAATACCAGGGAAGTGTAATATGGGCATCAATATGCAGTGAAGAACCGAATTGCTGTATTTTCATATTGTGTACATCAATCCATTCTATTTGTCTGTTTCCTTCAAGAATTCTGATGACCTGATTTAATATTTCAGGATCCTGCTCATCCATAATACCACTTAAAGATTTTCGGACGATTTTATAGCCTACAAAGATGATATAAAGCCCAAAGCTTAATGCTACTGCAGAATCCAGCCAATAAATTTTGGTGAAGTAAACAATAATTAAACTGACAACTACTCCAAGAGTGGTAATGGTATCGGACTGAAGGTGTTTTCCAGATGAGACAAGCACCAGAGAGTTTTCTCTTTCTCCTTTTTTTATAGAAATATATCCCAATAGATAATTGATAATTGCCGTGGCAGCAATAATCCATATCCCAAGATCTATTTTGCTCAGAGTTTTTCCTACAATAAGGCTGTGAACTCCCTCGTAGATAATCATGACGCCGGCAATAGCAATAAGAGCTCCTTCAATACCGGAAGTTACAAATTCTACTTTTCCGTGACCGTATGGATGGTCCTCATCCTTAGGCTTGGCCGCAAGGTGAAGGGAATAAAGTCCCATGAATGCACTAATGACATTGACAATACTTTCCATGGCGTCGGAAAATACAGCATCGGAATTGGTGAGTTTCCAGGCAATAATCTTTCCGATAAAAAGGATAACTCCAAACACTGCAATAAGTTTTTGGAATCCTATTTTCTCTTTGTGGGTATTTTTCTGGGTGTTCATATAGAGTTTGATAAAAAAAAGAATCTCAATTTTGAGACTCTTTTTTATTTTGTTAGTTTATACTAAGTTGTTTGCTACAAGGTA
Source organism: Chryseobacterium sp. D764 (assembly GCF_019317325.1). Lineage (NCBI taxonomy): Bacteria > Pseudomonadati > Bacteroidota > Flavobacteriia > Flavobacteriales > Weeksellaceae > Chryseobacterium > Chryseobacterium sp. D764. The sequence goes on from NZ_CP079219.1 coordinate 3,566,002, forward strand.
TTCTGCAATTTGTACAGCGTTTGTTGCTGCTCCTTTCCTCAGATTGTCAGCTACGATCCAGAGGTTGAGTGTTTTGGGCTGTGACAGATCTCTTCTGATTCTTCCTACGAAGACTTCATCTTTTCCTTCCGAATATAAAGGCATCGGGTAGTGGTTGTTTTTCACATCATCCATTACAATGACACCAGGAGTTTCGGATAAGATTTTTCTTACTTCATCCAGTTCAAATTCATTTTCGAATTCAATATTTACACTTTCAGAATGTCCTCCCTGAACCGGAACTCTTACAGCGGTTGCTGTCAAATTGAAGGTATCATCTCCTAAGATCTTCTTAGGTTCCTTCATCAGTTTGATCTCTTCTTTCGTGTAGTCATCATCAGAAAATACATCACAGTGTGGCAATGCATTTTTGAATATCTGATAAGGATATACTTTTTCGATAGAATCATCTCCGCTGATTTCACCGTTTAATTGGTCTACAGCAGCTTTCCCTGTTCCTGTTACAGATTGGTAGGTAGAAACAATTACTCTTTTTAAATCATATTTTTTGTTCAAAGGTCCTAGAACCATTACCAATTGAATGGTAGAACAGTTTGGATTTGCAATGATTTTGTCTTCTTTTGTCAAAACATCAGCATTGATTTCAGGAACGACCAATTTTTTATCAGGGTCCATTCTCCATGCTGAAGAATTATCAATTACTGTGATTCCTGCTTCTGCAAATAAAGGAGCGAATTCAAGAGAGGTAGAACCACCCGCAGAGAAGATTGCAATATCCGGTTTGGCAGCTATAGCGTCCTTCATGCTTACGATGGTAAATTCCTTCTGTTTATACTTCACCTTCTTGCCTACAGATCTTTCGGATGCTACCGGGATTAATTCTGTTACAGGGAAGTTTCTCTCCTCCAAAACTTTAAGCATAACTTGTCCAACCATTCCTGTTGAACCTACTACAGCTATTTTCATTGATTTAATTAAAAATTTAAGATTAAACTATTTATAAATTATAACACATATAATTTCTTTATCTTTTTTAAGCCCCAAAGACTCTTAGCCAAGGGAACGCGAATGCAAATAAACCTGCTGCAATCAGCCCCATAAACACTACTCCTAAAGAAATAGTATCATTGGATTTTACTTTTTTGTTGACAATAGTCATCAAAACTGCTGCAATTAACATCGAGAACGGATGCTCCACAAATGTTTGTCTGCTGTAAGGATCTTTCATTAATGTCCCTGCATCTAAAGCAGCCTTGAAGCCTGGAGAAAATATGAATAACAAGCATATTCCTAATAAAAACTGAACGTGGAAGAAAATCATTGTGAAGAGCGTCGTCTTCTTCAAAAATTTGTTCACTTTTCCACTGAAGCCAAACATGGTAGCTAAAAGTGCAATGATAAATAATGCAACTAAAAGAAGCTCTAAATAACCGAATCCTTTGTGTGCACTAAGAAAAATCTTGTAAAAATCCATAATCCTATTTTTTTGTACACAAAGATAACAAAAATCCCGGCTCAAAGCCGGGATTGATATTTATAAAATCTAATATTGTGATATTATTAGAAGTTGAATGATAATGTAGTAGACCAAGTTCTTCCAAATCCGAAGAATACTCTGTTTGTAGGATCAAGTCCTTTGTAAAGGGTAGCTTGGTAAGCATCATATTTCTGTTGGGCAGTTGTTGTAACTCCACCAGTTGTTGTGGTAGTAAAGTCACCAAGCTCTTTAGTTTTGATGTTAGTTGCCCCATCCTGAATATAAGTTGTATCAAATAGGTTGTATACGTTTACACCAAGAGTGAAATATTGACTTTGGTTTTTTAATTTAATCTTATAAGATGCACCTATGTTGAATAAATTAAAGTCAGGTAATTTTAGAGCTTCATTTCCTGGTTTAATGAAGTCATTCATATTCATTGCTGAATAAATTCTTCCTACATATTGCCAATTACCATAGATTCTAAGATCTGTAACCGGAGTTACTGTAAATCCTAATGAAGATGTAGTCTGTGGAACACTGTTGTTTGTTCCTCCTACATTTACTTTATCTAAATAAAGGGTAGATGTATTAGATCCGTCTGTTAGGATAGGAGTGTTGTCATCCTGGAAGTTTGATCCTGTTGCGTTTCCTTTATATTTGTAATCTCCCCAAGAGAACATACCTTGAAGCTCTAAGAATCTGTTTACTCTGTAAGTAGCTTCAGCTTCTACTCCTTGGTGAAGTTGAGTGATTCCACTAATTTCAGAATATCCTCTGATACCGTTTCCAAAGTCTACACCTCCTCTTCTGAACCATCTGTCTTTCCACTCAGTTCTGTATAAGTTAACTTTCGCATTGAAATTAGCTGTTTTGAATCCGTAACCTAGTTCAACAGAGAAGATTTTCTCGTTAGTTAAGTTAGGGTTTACAACTTGTTGGTTACTTGGGTATACTGCACTCATCAAAGGTTGTTTGCTATAATAACCGATATTAGCGAAAACGTTATTGTTAGCATCAATGTTGTAGTTAGCACCTCCCTTAATGTTATAACCAAAAAGGTTTTTAAACCCAGTTTTTCTTTCTACAGCCTGGCCTTGTTGAATAGTTCCTGGCTTTGTAAAGTCATCAATTCTTTGATAACCTTGGTTAGAAACTGAACCTTGTGCATATACTGTTAGTTTTTCAGTAGAATATTCTACCTGACCAAAACCACTGTACCATAGTACTTCACCATCATTACTGAAAGCTAATCTGTCTTCCATTGGTGCATTTGATCCACCAAAAGGATTCCAGTTTAGTTTTTGATAATCATAAGTGTTACGAACTATGTTATTTGTAGGTAAATTTTTGTTTGTATTATCTGTGTAACCAGAAGCACCATAAAGATCAGAAAGTACTTGGTAGTGATATCCGTAGTAGTATCTGTCATCAGTACCTATAGAGAAGTTCCAGTTATCGTTAATTTTGTGTTGGAAGTTCATCAAAATTCCATACCAGTTGTGAGAGTTTACACTTGAGCTACGTACTAAAGTGTTTCCTGCTACACCTATAGTTGGAGTTACAGCTGCATTGGCTGCAAAAATTGAATTATAGTTATAATGCCCTTCTGAGTCAATGAAACTTGGATCTGTAATAGATTTGTTACCAACTCTACCTAGATTTCTTGCTCCACCACCACGTCCGTTTGACATATAAGCAACCGTACTTAAAGTAGATTTGTCACTGATAGTCCAATCCCAGTTCAACATCATTACAGGCTTGGAATAGTAGTTCATAGCATTAGCTATGTTAGTTCTTCTTCCATCTGCTGATGTATAATATCCATAATCAGAGTTATATTGTCTATATGGCGTTCCATCATTATCAGGATTATACTTGATATAATTACCAATAGTTGGAGCGTAAGATCTTTGATCATGCCATTGAGGAGAAGACGTCATCATAAACTGTAAGTTATGCTTTGCACTTGGCTGATAACCTAAAGCAAAGAAATAAGTATATGATTCGTAATCTGTATTTTGTACGTAAGTTCCTCCAGCCTGTCTAGCCATCAAGAATGATGCTGCCCAACCATTTTCAGATTTCCCCGTATTGTAAGCAAAAGATGTTTTTAAGAAATCATTATTACCGATACCTAATCTAACTGCTCCACCTTGTTTCATGTCTGCAGAACGAGTAATGAAGTTCATTGTCCCTCCTACAGAAGCAATAGCTAATTTAGAAGAACCAAGCCCTCTTTGTACCTGCATAGTACTAGTTACGTCAGATAAACCTGTCCAGTTTGACATGTATACGGTTCCTCCCTCCATGTCATTAACAGGCATACCGTTTACCATTACTGCAATGTTTCTTGATTCAAAACCACGCATAGTGATCTGAGAATCTCCAAAACCTCCACCACCTTTTGTAGCATATACAGATGGAGTAGTGTTTAACATTTCTACAAGCTCTTGATTTCCTTGTCTCTCAAGAATTTGTGCTGCTTTAATTGTAGAAACAGCTACTGGTGTTTTTCTATCTTTAGCGATATCTGTAACACCTTTAAGTATTACCTCGTCAATATCTTTAGATTTAGCTTTCGCTGTGTCCTGAACTTGTTGAGCGTAATAAACACTAGCTGTAGATAATGTAATAACCGCAGTTAGTATCGATTTGTTGATTAATTTCATAATCGTTAGTAATAGTTAGATTTAATTTTCTGCAAAATTCGCAAAATAAAATTTAACTATTATTAACTCAATGTTAATTTTTAATCAGTCTTAATAATGTTAATGTGTTAAAAATCAGTATTATGGCTAAAAATTGAATTTTTATATGAAAAAAGTCATGTTATTGAATTTCTAACAAAGTGGGGGTGTTTTTGTTAAAAATTCAACGCTATTTCACTGCTTTGAGACTCAAATCTATATTCTCAGCAGAGTGTGTAAGGGCTCCTACAGAAATAAATGTAACCCCTGTTGAAGCAATTTCTTTAAGCATATCACGGGTAATTCCGCCTGAAGCTTCAGACTCACATGAGCCGTTGATCATTTTTACCGCCTGCTTCATGGTATTTACATCCATATTATCAAGCATGATTCTGTCAACCTTTGCATTGATGGCTTCGCGAACTTCTTCAAGGTTTCTTGTTTCAACCTCTATTTTTAACTTTTTTTTGTTCTTTTTAACGTAATCCTTGGCCATTGCCACTGCATTGGTGATGCTTCCATTGTAGTCGATATGGTTGTCTTTCAGCATAATCATGTCATAAAGACCATATCTGTGATTGGTTCCTCCACCTATCGCAACCGCCCATTTTTCACACATTCTGAAGTTAGGAGTTGTTTTTCTTGTATCTAAAAGTTTGGTTTTTGTACCTACTAATCTTGAGTCCCAGTCGTGGGTAAGCGTAGCAATACCGCTCATTCTCTGCATACAGTTAAGAACGAATCTTTCAGTGGAAAGAATAGATCTTGCACTTCCTGTTACCATAAGTGCTACATCTCCAAATTTACAAGGAGCTCCGTCTTTAATGAAAACTTCCACTTTCAGATTTTTGTCAAAAGTCTTGAAAATGATTTCTGCTAGCTCAACACCTGCAAGAATACAGTTCTGTTTTACTAAAAGCTTAGCACTTTGCACAAGATCCTTTGGAATGGTAGACAAGGTAGAGTGGTCTCCATCCTGAATATCTTCTTCAAGAGCGTTTTTTATAAATGACTTTAATGCTTTATCTGTTACGTATGCTGGTCTTTTCATTTTGTGATGCTTTTAGGCTAAATCTTTATTATAGAATGCCCCCTTATTCTCCGTCATTTCCATAGACTGGGTAATGATGAGGTAGGCAACGGTTGTTAAGTTTCTTAATTCTGATAATTGAGGAGAAAGGATAGAGTAGTGGTAAATTTCATCCACGGCAGCAGCAATTTCCTGATGTTTCTGGAGTGCCATATTCAGACGTTTGTTACTTCTTACAATACCTACCAGGTCGCTCATCATTTCCTGAAGCTGCTTTCTGAGATAGCTTACGATTACCATTTCGTCCATGATTTTCATTCCTTCTTCATTCCATTCCGGAACGGCTTTCAGATCATCAAAGTTGAAACTGTTTTCATTCAGAAGTTCTACGGTTTTCATGGCAGCATTGTGCCCGAAAACCAAGCCTTCAAGTAATGAATTGGAAGCAAGTCTGTTGGCTCCGTGAAGTCCTGAGTTGGTACATTCACCCACAGCAAAAAGATTTCTGATAGAGGACTGTCCGTCTCTGTCAACTTCAATACCTCCCATTAAATAATGGCAGGCCGGTACAACGGGAATTAATTGAGTGAAGGGATCAATTCCTTCGTTTCTGCATTTTTTATAAATATTAGGGAAATGTTCTAAGAATTTTTCATGGTTCATTTCCTTACAGTCTAAACCAACAAATTCGTCTCCGGTAATTTTCATTTCGGCGTCGATGGCTCTTGCAACGATATCTCTAGATGCTAGTTCTTCACGTTCATCATACTTATGCATGAATTTTTCGCCCCTTTTGGTTCTTAATTTCGCTCCGTCTCCACGAACTGCTTCCGAAATTAGAAACAACATTCCGTCCATTTTGCTGTACAGAGCTGTTGGGTGAAACTGATAATACTGCATATTGGAAACCTTTCCTTTCGCGCGGGCTACAAAAGCAATTCCGTCTCCTGTAGCAATGGTGGGGTTGGTAGTGTTTTTATAAACATGTCCTGCACCTCCTGTTGCAACCAGTGTTATTTTAGAAGTAATTTTTTTGATAGTCTTGGACTTTTCATCCAGAATATATGCTCCATAGCAATGAATATCTCCTTCGTTGAGTTCTTTTCCGGGAACATGGTGTTGTGTAATGATATCAATTACATAATGATGGTCAAGAATTTCAATATTTGGGCTGTTATTGGCTGTTTCCAGCAAAGCTCTTTCAATTTCAAAACCTGTAATATCTTTGTGGTGTACGATTCTGTTTTCAGTATGGCCTCCTTCTCTTCCTAAAGCGAATTTGCCGTTCTTCATGTCAAATTGGGCCCCCCATTCTACAATTTCTTTAAATCTTTTTGGAGCTTCCGTAACGACCATTTCTACGACATCGCGTTTGTTCTCACCGTCTCCGGCGCGCATAGTGTCTTCAATATGTTTGCTGAAATTATCATTTTTAGAATCTGTAACTACAGCCAGACCGCCTTGTGCATATTTGGTATTGCTTTCGTCTTCGTCAGATTTGGTTACGATAATGATTTTGGCATCAGGGAGCTGTTCAGAAACTTTAATGGCATAGGAAAGTCCGGAAATGCCGGAACCGATTACTAATACATCCGCTTTTATCATATGCTTGCTTTAGGTACAATCGCTTTAGAACGATTAAATAAATTTAAACAATTTTTCGTTTGGTTTCCTTACTTTTTTCATGTGCTGAAAATGGTCTTCTTCAGAACGGTAGCCTAAAGCGAGGGTAACGGTTACTTTTTCTGTTTCGGGATTGATATTCAGAATTTCTTCTATAAGATCCTGGCGGAAACCTTCCATAGGGCAGGAGTCTATATTTTCAATAGCGGCGGCATACATAAGATTGGCCAATACTATATAGGATTGTTTTTCTGCCCAGTTGAAGATTTCATCCTCTGTTTTCTGGGTGATGTGCTGATTTATACTGTTTCTGAAAGGATCCAGTTTTTCAACAGGAGTATCTCTTACTTCAGAAATATGATTAAAATATCCCCGGATATAGTTCTCTTCAATAATTTTCTTTGAAATAATAACGATAAGATGAGAACAGGTGGAAATCTGAGAAGGATTATAGAAAGCCGGAATCAGTTTCTGCTTCATTTCTTCACTCTCAACAATCACAATTTTATAGGGCTGAAGTCCCAGAGAACTGGCAGACAGCTTTCCTGACTCAAGAATATTGTGAAGGGTTTCCTGAGGAATAATCTGATGATTGAATTTTTTTACAGAATATCTTCTGCTTAAAGCTTCCAAATAATTCATAGGACAAATTTAAGAATTGAATATGAATAAAGAGTCTTTAAAATGAAATATCTCCGCCCTGTTAATACAAAAAATCACCCTGGCTGGCAGGGTGATTCTTTTGATGTGATGGAAAGTGTAATTATTCTCTGTTTTTTACAACAATCCAACCTGAGAATTTTATCGGAGTACTGTTTTTATTATTTTCATTCCATGAAACAGAATACCAGTAATTTCCTGTAGGAACTTTTTTACTTCCATTAGTGGTACCTGCCCATTTGTAGCCATTGGTTTTATCGGCCTGGAACATTTTGTAGCCATATCTGTCGAAGATGCCTATTTCCAGATTCTGTTTATTGGCAAGTGCAGAATAATCAACAAAATCATTAATACCGTCATCGTTAGGAGTGATCACGTTGATCAGATTAGGTACTGTAATATTAACTTCAACAGGAGTACAATTATAACCGTCTCTTACGAATATTGTAGCCTCACCTCTGGCAATATTGGTAAAGATATTGGAATCCTGCCAGTTGATATTATCCATAGAATACTGGTAAGGTGGAGTTCCGCCATTGGCATACACTGTCACTGTGCTTCCTGAAATATCTACAGTAGTAACAACAGGATTATCGGAAGGATATACTGTCACTTTTTGTGTTGCAATACAATCTCCGGTTTTAAGTTTTACCCAATAAGTACCTACTCCCACATTTTTGATAGATTGAGTGGTCGCTCCCGTGCTCCATTCATAGCTTTTGAAACCAGCTCCTGCATCTAATGTGGTTGTATTTTCTATACAAATAGTCTGATCAAGTAAAGTTCTTGAGAAAACTGGAGGGATGACCGTTAATGTAACTTTAGCAATTGAATAACATCCGTTTGCGCCAAATACTTTAATGTAAATGACTCCGTTCGGAGCAATGTATGCCGCCGGGGTAGAGATTGCATTAGTTCCACTGATTGCATCTGCTAATGATGGGTAATATTCTTTTGTAAGTCCGCCTTGGGAAACGATGGCTCCTGTAAGATTAAAAGAGGCCATAGATGGATTGGTTTCTATAAAGCAGGATTTTATTTCGGTATCGTTGACAACCACAACAGGGTAAATGTTCAGCGTAACTTTAGCTGTACTTACACAACCCTGGGGAGTTGTTACCCTTACATATAGTGTAGCTGCTGCAGAAGCATAAGCTGAAGGGTTTGTAATTTTGTTGGTGTCATTATTAAGATCATATAATGTAGGATAGAATTCCTTTGTAACTCCGGCAACAGTTGTTACAGCAGCAGAATTAAGATCAAAGGTCGCTGTTCCGGCATTGTTGTTATTGCATCCGGAAAGGGTAGCGTCAGTTGCTGCAAAAGGAGTAGGATTAAGCTGAATAACACCGTCACCATTATCACAAAGAGTGGAAGTAGGGTCTTTTATAACAACCTTGATGGTGGTATTTCCTGAATATTGGAAACTTGCAGGATTGGCAATAGGTGTAGAGCTTCCCAATACATAATAACTGAAAAGATAGTTTCCGGGATTATTCACAAATTGAGAGTTGAAAGAAGTAAGATCTACTACACCATTTCCGGTAGCGGGATTTGTACATACGAAAGGAGTTACCGTATTGCTTAAAATAGGAACTTTATCTACATATACTTTAACGTCTTTAATAGAATGTCTCGCGCTGGCACCTCCGGTTGCTGCAGAGAAACCAAAATATCCCTGTGACATTCCTACCGCACCTCCAGAAGGAGCAAAAGACTGATCTACGATAAGCACACCGTTGATTCTTACTTTGATGATCCAGTTTGTTGGGTTGGTAAGGTCTGTTTCTCCGTTTACTTCAACATGTCTGTAAGTATCTCCTACAAACGGTTGAGTAGCGATAAGATCAGGAGAATGGTATGTACTTCCAGGAGTAGTGTTGAATTCAATATTGTTACCAGCTGTATTATTGGTGCCATAAAGAATATGAACTTTACTCATCTGACCTTCCGTAGTGTTATTGAAAATATCAAAACCAACCATTAGCCCTGAAGCATTCGCCGGGATACCAAGTCCTCCTCCTGAAACGAATCCTGTGGGTGGATTGGCAAGATACCAGAAGGTAAAGCCATCTCCTTTTCCAAACTGAGTAGTTCCATTTCCGTCAATTCTGAAATCAAATTCCACTTTCCATTTATCACAATAGCTCAGGGTGATAGGTGTGGATAATTTTACAGCTCCATATCTGCTGGTCTGATCGGTTGTAAGCCTTACAAAGTCTCCGCTTACTACAGCATCAGAGACAAGGTCCCAGCCTGTTGTATTTACGGGATTTCCGGTAAGTTGGTAGGTTTGCGAAAATAGGCTTCCCGGCAAGCATAATAAGATAGTCAGTACAAAAATGAGTATATCTTTTTTCATAGTGGATGGATTGTGATGTTATATTTTTTCTTAGAAATAAAATTGTTTTTTTAATGTTTGAATTGATCATGAAACAATATCTGATCCCAATCTCTGATTAAGCAGGTCTTGTTTTAATACCGAAACTACCCCAAATGAGGTAGTTTCTGATAGTAAAATTTATTCTCTGTTTTTTACCAATACCCAGCCTGAGTATTTAGTTTCAGTATTGTCTTTATTGTTTTCGTTCCATGAGATGGTGTACCAGTAAGTACCTGTAAGAACTTTTTTACCGGAAGCAGTTCCATCCCAAGTAAAGTTTCTCATCTTTCCGGCTTCATACAATTTATTGCCATATCTGTCGTAGACGATGAATACTAAGTTTTTTTTGTAAGCGAGTGCAGAGTAGTCTATGAAATCGTTTACGTTATCACCGTTCGGAGTGATGGCATTAATCAGGTTTGGTACAGTGATCTGAACTTCAACAGGAGTACAGTTATAGAAGTCTTTTACATATACTCTTACTTCTCCTCTTGCCAGTCCGGTGAATATGTTGCTGGTCTGCCAGTTGACTCCATCCAGAGAGAATTGATACTGAGGTTTTCCTCCTGCTACATTTACGGTGATCGTGTTGTTGTCAATATCAATGCTGGAAATCACAGGATTTGCAGATGCATTTATTTTTACAATCTGTGTCGTGATACAGTTGCCGGTTTTAAGCTTCACCCAATAAACACCTACTCCAAGGTCTTTAACAGATGAGGTAGTGGCTCCGGTGCTCCATTCATAGCCATCAAATCCAGGACCTGCATCCAGATCTGTTTTTTCACCAATACAAATGGTTTTGTCTTTCAGAACAGAAGAAGGAACAGGTGGTAATACAATAAGGTTGATTTTAGCAATATTAAAACATCCGTTGGCATCTGTTACTTTTGCGTAAACGGCAGTACTTGTGGATAAGTACTGAAGAGGGTTCATGATTTCATTGGTTCCGTCTAAAGCATTAGCAATGGAGGTGTAGTATTTTTTTGTCACTCCAGAAGTTAATGTAGTAACATCAGCAGTGGTCAGATTAAAAATAGCACTGGTAATATTGTTTTCAATAAAACATGATCTGAGTGTGGCTTCTTTCACAGGTGTGTCAGGATAAAATGCCAGCGTGATTTTTGCCGAACCTGTACATCCCTGAGGAGTTGTCACTTTTACATACACGTCTCCCGGAGCAGATATATAGTTGCCGGGATTTTGAATCTCATTAGTATCTGCGTTGAGATCTGCTAACGTTTTATAATATTTTTTAACCGCTCCCGGAACACCTGTTACATTTGCTGTATTCAGGTCGAAAGCGGCCGTTCCGGTTTTGTTATTATTGCATACAGTAATGGTTTTATCCTCAGCTTTAAAAGGAGCGAGAACGAGTAAGATTTTACCATCCGGATTATCACAGAGCAGTCCTGCATTATCTTTAATAACAACCGTAACTGTTGTATTTGTATTGAATTGGTAGTTGGCAGGGTTGGCAATAGGGGTAGAACTTCCCAGTGGATAATACGTAAATGTATAATTTGAAGTATTGTTGACGAATTGCGAATTGAAAGATGTCAGGTTTACAGATCCATATCCGGTAGTCGGATTAGGGCAGAAAGACTGAGTAGCCGAGTTTTGTAAAATAGGAACTTTATCAGTATAAATTTTTACATTTTTAATAGAATGTCTTGATCTTGCACCTCCTGTGGAAGCTGAAAATCCAAAATATCCTACAGTCATTGCGGCAGCCGTTCCGGAAGGAGCAAAAGACTGATTGCAGATTACATTGCCGTCTATTGTTATTTTTAATATCCAGCTGGTAGGATTCGCTGGATCTACCTGTGCCGTTACTTCAACATGCTTAAAGGTGGTTCCCTGAAAAGGCTGGGTTGTATTCAGATCTGGTGAATGGAAAGAGCTTCCTGCAACATTAAAGAACTCAACATTATTCGTGTCACTTGTATTTTGAACTTGTCCATAAGCAACGTGAACCTTGCTCATTGTAGCGGTTGTAGTATTGTTATAAGTGTCAAAACCTACAACAAGGCCTACTGCATTTTGAGATACCCCCAGACCGGATCCCAATACACTGGCGACAGGCGGGTTGGCCAGATACCAGAAAGCAATTCCATCCCCATTAGAGGTTTGGTTGGAATCCATTCTGAAATCAAATTCCACTCTCCATTTGTCACAATATTTTAAATTGATAGGGTCATTCAGTCTGATAGAACCGGATTGGTTGTTGGTATCCGGGGTAAGCTGAATAAAATCTGTGTTTACCTGAGTAGGGGAAACCATCGTCCATCCAGTAGTAGCCACTGGGTTTCCAATAAGCTGATAAGTCTGGGCAAAGGACTTCCCGGCTATACAAAGTAAAAAAACAGATAAATACAATAATAGATTTTTATTCATTTAAATGGGACTTTGATTAATGTGTAAAGATATTAAATCCCGATCAAACAATATGTATTTAATGTTAATTTTGTTAAAAAATTTAATTATTTTTTAATAAATCTTGTTTCTTCTGATGAAATGGTAAATATGAAGCTGGGGCTTTAGAATAGTTTTAATTAAGATTAAAATAGAGAATTATTATCAAGATTTTCGAAATAAGTGTCAATTTCGAGATCGGAAGAATTGGCTGCTGCAACCGCTAATTTGTCGCAAAGTTCGTTTTCAAAGTGTCCTGCATGGCCTTTTACCCAATGCATTTTAGGGGTGTGTTTATTGTATAGCTCAACAAATTTTTTCCAGAGGTCGGGGTTTTTTACATTCTTCCAGCCTCGCTTGATCCATCCGGCAATCCAGTTTTGGTTGATTGCATCAGATACATATTTACTGTCAGTATATACATGGATCTCATTTTCTGTAGATTTCAGCTTTTCCAATGCAGTGATGACTGCCAGAAGTTCCATTCTGTTATTGGTGGTTTTCCGAAACCCTTTGGAAAATGTTTTCTGATAATTTTTTTCAGGAACGCGCATGAGAATTCCATATCCGCCTTTTCCCGGATTTCCGCTGCAAGCCCCGTCTGTATAAATTTCGATTCTCAAATCTGTTTTTTAAAAAATTGAATTATGGATTGTGAATTTAAACTGAATTAGGTTTAAGCCTTCACTTAAAAAGGAAAATCGTCATCATCATCAAAGTCATTCATTGATGAGCCGGAAAGTTTTGAGCTGTCCGGAAGGTCAAATGCTGCCCCTGGCTGAATAGTCGTTTTGATCTTGTCAAAGCCGCTTGGTTCTCCAAAGTTGGAAGGATATCCTCCTCCGGCTCCATCCATTGCTGCTTCGATATCACCAAATTTTGCAAAATGTTTTAAGAAAGATAGTCGGACGTCTGCCGTAGCACCATTCCTGTGCTTTGCTATAATCAGTTCGGCCTGGTTTTCAGTAGAAGTTTCCTGTCCTTCTTCATCATTATCCCAAACGGTAATTTTATAATATTCCGGTCTGAAGATGAAAGATACGATATCGGCATCCTGCTCAATCGCTCCGGATTCCCTAAGGTCAGAAAGCTGAGGTCTTTTCCCCGGACGCGCTTCCACACTTCTTGAAAGCTGGGAAAGAGCAATCACCGGAACGTTAAGTTCTTTTGCAATCGCTTTTAATGAACGTGAAATCATGGAGATCTCCTGTTCACGGTTTCCAACTCCTTTTCCACCGCTGCTTCCTGCTGTCATCAGCTGAAGGTAGTCGACCATGATAATTCTTACACCATGCTGCATGACAAGTCTTCGGCATTTTGCACGGAAGTCGAATATGGAAAGGGAAGGGGTTTCGTCAATATATAAAGGAGCATTTTCCAACTCAGATACATTGGAGAATAGTCTCTGCCATTCTTCATCATCCAGAGTTCCTTTTCTTAATTTCTCAGAAGAAATTCTTGTTTCGGAAGCAATCATTCTGGTGATCAGCTGTACTGATGCCATCTCGAGAGAGAAAAGAGCCATAGGAACTTTGTGTCCTACTGCAATATTTCTTGCCATGGAAAGAAGGAATGCCGTTTTTCCCATCGCGGGACGTGCAGCAATAATGATAAGGTCAGAATTCTGCCACCCACCGGTTTCCTTATCTACGTCTCGGAATCCTGAAGGAACCCCTGAAAGACCTTCTTTATCTTTTAAAGATTTAATAGTGTCAATAGCCTGTTTTACTAACGAATTGGCAGTATCGAATCCCTTTTTGATCGTTCCGTTGGTAATCTCAAAGAAAGACTGTTCAGCTTTATCCAGAAGTTCAAAAACGTCGGTTGACTCTTTGTATGAGGAATCAATGACATTGGCAGAAACATTGATAAGGCTTCTTAAAATATATTTTTCAAGAATCACACGTACATGGTATTCAATATGGGCAGATGAACTTACTCCCATTGTCAGGTCAATAATGTAGTGATCACCACCTGCCTGGCTTAGCTTATCTTCTTTTTTTAATTCCTGAATAATGGTCATTAAGTCTACCGGATGGTTGCCTTCATAAAGCTTTAAGATGATAGAAAAGATGACCTGATGTCTCGGATCATAGAATACTTCTGAAGTAAGAAGGTCAATAGAATGGTCAAGCCCTTTTTTGTCAATCAAAAAAGTTCCGATAACAAGTCTTTCGAAATCCACTGCATTGGGAGGCATTTTTCCATCCGCAATAGACAATTCTTTTGCAAAGTTTCCGTGTGTCAGGGATGATAATGTTTCTTTCTGCGCCATGGTGCAAAGATAGTTTATTTAAAAAATAATAAAAAAATAGTATTCAACAAATTATTAGCAGTCTTTCGGAAAATGCTGTAAACAGGAGGTTGATCTTGTTGATAAAAAAAATCACCTCAGACTGAGGTGATTTTTTCAAAAAGATTAAGTATCGCTTATTCTTTATTTTTTACCAATACCCATCCTGAATATTTGGTTTCTGTATTGTCTTTATTGTTTTCGTTCCATGAGATCGTGTACCAGTAAGTTCCTGTCAGGATTTTCTTACCGAAAGCAGTTCCGTCCCAAGTGAAATTTCTCATTTTGTTGGCTTCATGAAGTTTGTTTCCATATCTGTCATACACAACGAAGATAAGATTTTTCTTGTACGCCAGTGCAGAGTAATCAATCACATCATTTACGTTGTCTCCGTTTGGAGTGATAGCGTTAATAAGGTTCGGAACAGTAACCGTTACCTGAACAGGAGTACAATTATAAGTGTCTTTTACATACACTGTATTTTCACCTCTTGGAAGTCCTGTGAATGTATTAGAATCCTGCCAGTTGATACCATCTACTGAGAATTTATATGGAGGAACTCCACCTGTAGCAGTAACGGTGATGTTATTATTTGATATTTCTATCCCAGAAATCACCGGCTGAAGGCTTGCATGTACACGTACTTCCTGAAGCGTGAAGCATTTTCCAGTCTGAAGTTTTACAAAGTAAACTCCTACGCCTACGTTATTGATAGATTGTGAAGTTTCTCCGGTGCTCCATTCGTAGCTGTCGAATCCAGGTCCTGCATCCAAAGTGGTTTTGGCTTCCGCACAAATCGTTTTATCTTTTAATACCGCTGATTTTACCGGAGGTAATACTACCAGTTCTATTTTAGCAATTGAATAACATTGTTTATCATTGTCTACTCTTACATATACCGTTTTGCTTTCTGAAAGATAATTAAATGGCATTGTAATAGGATTGGTCTGGGCTTTTGCATCAGCTACCGATGTATAATATTTGATGATAGTTCCTGTAGGGGTTGGTACAGGTACTCCGATATCTGCTTTGGAAAGATCAAATGTTGAACGGGTAACATCATTATCAATATAACAATTTTGAAGTACTGCATCTTTTAATACCACTGTAGGGTAGAATAATAGTCTGATGGTAGTGGTTGCTTTACACCCGAAAGTAGAAATTACTTTTGCGTATATAGTTGCTTCCGGAGAGATATAGTTGGCAGGATCCGTAATTTCGTTGATTTCCGCATTCATATCATCAACCGTAGTATAATACTTAATAGTTGCTCCGCTTCCGCCGAATATATTGGCTGTTGTCAAATTATATTTAGCAGTACCGGCTCCATTGTTATTACAAGAATATAGAGTGGCTGTATTGGCTGAGATGCCTACATTCACAAACTTAAATTTCCCGGTTATAAAACATCCGTTGATAGGATTGGTTGGGTTGTTCGGGTCTTTATATACTACTCTGTAATAGTAGGTTGTTGTTCCATCTACAGTTGCTATGGTAAGAGGGTTTTCTCCTGTAAGGGCATCGTTGGTAGTTTTATGATAAGTAACCTTGAAATTAGGGCTGTTACCGTTTACAATAGCAGCAGAAAGTGTTGTAAAGTCAAACTGGCTAGGTAATGCACAAACCATTACCTGGTTAGGATCGTTAGGAGTTGCTCCAGGAATTCCCGGTGGAATGAATGGGTTAGGAGAAAGAATCGGATCGTTAAATGCAGAACTTAAACTCGCAGTACCTGACCATTCCATAGAAAAACCATTAACGGATCTACTGAAGTTATCAATGACTAAATAATAGGTTTGTCCTACTAATACATCCATATAAGGACTCCATTTACCATTGTTCATACTGGCTGTAGTGCCAGGAGGATTGGTAGGGAATACTGCAGGTGGAGCAAGAGTAAGATCCAGACCTGTATCTCCCGGAGTACCGCTATAGTTACATCTTATAGGCTGTATGAAGACATGATCTGCATTCTGTAAAGAAGCACAGCCGTTTGCTGTTGGTCCATAAACTGCAAAATCATAATCATCACCTTGATCGTTTGGCTTTATTTTAAATGCAAGTGTACCTGGTGTAGATACAGTGAAAGTGTACCAAACGGTATATCTTTCATTGGTGCTAAGGCATCCTCCGTTTGCATTAAGAATTTCTATAATATTTCCAGGTCCTGAAGGAGTGTAAGAAATATCAGAGTTACCACAGATGGGAATTGCCGTGATACAATCTGACTGTGAGTAGACTATTTGTGTTATCAATAAAATAAAAAGAAGTAGTATTTTTTTCATTGTTGAAACGATTTTTGTTAAACAAAATTGGGATCAATTAATTTTATCATGATTTGTTAAAAGAAAAAGCCGCCAAAGCGGCTTTCTCGTATTGTATTAGTTTTATTCTCTGTTTTTTACAACAATCCAACCTGAAAACTTAAATGGAGTATTCTTCTTGTCATTCTCATTCCATGTTACAGAATACCAGTATGTACCTGTCGGAATCTTCTTCCCTGCAATGGTTCCGTCCCATTTGTATCCATTGGATTTATCTCCCTGGTGGATTTTTGTTCCGTATCTGTCAAAGATACTCAATACAAGGTTTTGTTTGTCTGCAATTGCAGAATAATCTACAACATCGTTCACACCATCTCCGTTCGGTGTAATCATATTGATCAGGTTAGGAACCACTATTGTAACTTCAATAGGCTCACAGTCATAAGCATCTTTTACATATACTTTATAGGTGCCTCTTGCCACATTAGAGAATGTATTGGAGGTCTGCCATATGATTTTATCCATAGAATACTGATAATCCGGAGTTCCTCCTATAACATTGATCGTTAATGTAGTGTTAGAAACATCAATATTTGTTACAACCGGCTGATCAGCAGGATATACTGTTACTGTTTGAGTAGTGATACATTCCCCTGTTTTTAATTTTACCCAGTAGATTCCTACTCCTACATCTTTTATAGACTGAGTTGTAGCTCCCGTGCTCCACTCATAGCTTTTGAATCCAGGCCCGGCATCTAAAGTTGTTGTGTCTTCTATACAGATGATTTTGTCTTTCAGAACACTGGATGTTACCGGAGGGATAACTGTTAAACCGATTTTTACAACTACAAAACATCCTCTGGTATCAGATACTCTTACGTATACCAAACCGTTTGGTGCAATATAATTAGCATTTAAAATCTCGTTGGTTGCATCTATTGCATCTGTCAGTGAAGGGAAGTATTTTTTCGTGATACCTGCCTGTGGCGTGATTACAGCGGCGTTATCAAGGTTGAATAAAGCTGTAGAAGGATTTGCTTCAATAAAGCATGATCTTAATTCTGCATCTTTTGCAATGATTGCCGGATAGAACTTAAGGGTAATTTCTGCAATATCGGTACATCCGAATACAGAAGTTACTTTTACATATATTTTACCCTCTGCCGAAACAAACTGATAGATATTGGTGATCTCATTAATTGAGTTATTCAGATCATATAAAGTATAATAATATTTTTTTGTAGCCGTAGGATCTGCAAAAACAGCTGCTGTTGTAAGGTCATAAGTTGCCGTACCCGCATTGTTGTTGTTACAGCTTGTTAAAGTAACGCTTGTTGCCTTGATGGTACCATCTTTAAATTTAAATTTACCAGTCTGTCTACATTTATTAATAGGACTGTCCGGATTAGTAGGATCGGTATAGTTGATACTATAGAAATAAACACCTACAGGAGTAACTGTTTGAGGGCCAATAAGAGGATTGTTACCTGTTAATGCATCATTTTGGCTTGTATGATAGCTAATACTGAAGTTCGGGTTACCGTTCAGAATTCCTGCTGTTAATGAAGAGAAATCAAAAGTTGCAGGATTTGCACACACCACTACTTCTCTAGGGTCTGTAGGGTTTGCTCCTGGAATTCCTGGTGGAATGAACGGATGAGGCTGTATATTCGGATCTGTAAATGGAGAAGATAAAGTAGCTGTCCCACCCCATGATAATTTGAATCCGTTAGCGGTCTCTCTGTGGTTGTTTACAATTAAATAGTACGTCTGGCCAGGTAATACATCAAGGTATTTCACCCATTTATCTCCTGAAGCATCCTCACTAAGGTCTGTAGCCGTCATGTTAAGGCCTGTGTTTCCACTTGTTCCGGAATAAGAACAGCGGATTGGCGTTCCAAGGCTGCCACATGACTTGTTAGGACCATATACCCCGAAGTCATAGTCATCACTCTGATCATTAGGAATGATTTCGAAAGTTAAGGTTCCGGCTGTAGCTACCGTAAACGAGTACCATACAGAGTACTTTTCATCGGAAGATAAACATCCGCCAAGGTCTTCTGCAATGTCTCCGTGCCCGCCCGGAGTATAGGAAATATCCGAGTTTCCGCAGACTGCCATTGCAGTAGGACAGTCAGACTGGGCAAATAAAAGATGTGAAAATATAATTGAGAAAACAAGTAATGCTTTTTTCATAAGAGATGATTTTAAAAACAAATAGTAAAATTGTTTAATTACTAAAAAAATGCGGTGCTTTATCGGATACAAAAATGTTTCTGCGAACTATTAAAGTCTTGTGTATCAAAATAAAAACTGACCGCCCAATTTACTCAGGAGATCATGCATTTTCTTACTGTTAATTTGTTCCGATCAGCTGTCTTCCCCAGTTTGGTGAACCGGATGAAGCGTTTGATGTTTCGAATTCTTTGACTGCTTTTTGATAAAATTTGATAGCTTCTGTCTTATTGCCTTGCTTTTCAGCCATTTCAGCTTTTAAGAAAGAAAGTCTTGGATTGTTCTTTACAGTTGTTTCCGCTTTTGTCATAAAGCTTGTAGCGGTCTTTAGTTCCTTTTGAGGATCTGCAGCTGTTTTTATCCTGATTTTCTGAAAATGGATAAGACCAAGAAGAATATTTACTTCTCCATTATTCTTCTCAGAAGCAAGAGCCTGCATAGCCAGTTTTCTTGCATTTTCGTTAGATTCTCCAAGAGGACTGTTCG
Source organism: Chryseobacterium sp. D764 (assembly GCF_019317325.1). Classification (NCBI taxonomy): domain Bacteria; kingdom Pseudomonadati; phylum Bacteroidota; class Flavobacteriia; order Flavobacteriales; family Weeksellaceae; genus Chryseobacterium; species Chryseobacterium sp. D764. The sequence continues at coordinate 3,585,558 of NZ_CP079219.1, forward strand.
GGCTGTTCTTTAAAAGGAAATTTGTTTTAAGATACAATGCTGCAGCGGCATAATAATTAGCCTGCCATTTTTCTGAAGTTTTAGCCTCTGAAAACTTAGAAAAAAGAGTATCATAGTCGTTTTCTGTTTTTGCATTATTCAGCTGCAAAACAGATTGCTGTAAGGTTTGATCTGAAAAAAATTGGGCATTCATCAGCGAACCTGTGACGAAAAAACTCAAAATTAGTAAAAGTTTATACATAGGGGGATATTTTATAGAGCAAATATAAAAAATTATTAACGTTAAATTAAAGATTTTGAGATATATTTAAAGAAAGTAATATATTGATTTTTAATATTGTATTTTATTTTTTAAGTGAAATTATATAGAGATCGCAAAGATTTTAATGATTTCACTGAATATTTGGGATTTAATCCTTTGAATGATTTTGAAAAAGCACCTATAAAAGTAAAATCAGAATAGAAAACATTCTATTCTGATTTTAAGTATTTCGGATTACGGTTTTTACCGTATAAGTTTTGAAATGAATTGATAAATAATAGGTTAATATTGCATTTTTCTTAGTTTAGGATTGGTGCTTCCCACAAGTAAAGCAACAAGAACAGTCATGCATCCTCCAAATACTACAGAGCGTACAACCCCCAGTAATTTAGCCATAACACCACTTTCAAACTGTCCCATTTCATTGCTGGACATAATGAAGATTGAATTTACACTGAGAACACGTCCTCTTATATGATCTGGTGTCTTTAACTGTACAATGGTACCCCGGATGACCACAGAAATTCCATCAAGCATTCCACTCATCACAAGGAACATGAAAGACAGCCAATACAATTTGGATAAACCAAACCCAATAATACAAAGCCCGAATCCGGTGACAACAACAAGTAGTATTTTCCCCTGATTTTTTCGAAGAGGAACAATGGATAAAATAGTAATGATACACATTGAACCGATATCAGATGCTGCATTCAACAATCCGAAACCTTCAGCCCCTGAATTTAAAATATCAGTAGCAAATACCGGGATCATGGCCACTGCACCCCCAAAAAGTACAGCAAACATATCAAGACACAGTGCTCCCAGAATCTCTTTGGTTTTAAAAATATAAGAAATTCCTTCACGCATACTCTCCACCACATTTACAGTTTCCTTTTTGTACTCCGAATACTGTTTGTGAAGTTGCCAGAAAAAGAGTGAAGCAACAAATATTAATGCTAAAATAGCAACCAACGTCCATTTTACGCCTATAAAGCCAATAAGAATACCACCTACCGCATGTCCACACACAGAAGATATAAGGAAAGTAGCCTGGTTCAGAGTAACAGCGTTGGGAAGGTTTTCTTTCTTTACAATTTTAGGAATCATGGAAGGTACAATAGGACCTATGAACGCTCTTGCTATTCCGGTAAAAAAGATGACTCCATAAATATAATAGGTAATCTGATGACCTGTGAAATGCATCTCCACATCAAAAAAGGCAGGAATCAGCAGAAGCCCGATCAGGAAAATATATGTATAATTACAGATGAGAAGCAGTCTCTTTTTCTCATTCATATCAATAACGTGTCCTGCATACAGCGCACAGCTTACAGCAGGAATTACCTCCGATAGCCCGATAAGACCTATTGAAAAAGGATCTTTTGTTAATTGATATACCCACCATCCTAATAAAGTGGCCAGCATTCTGAAAGCTAAAACAATAAAAAATCTCCCGGTAAGAAGATTTCTGAACTCAACATTTTGTAATGTTTGTAACGGGGTAAAGGAAATCATGAACAAAAATAGCCCTAAAAATCTATTTAGGACTATTCATATGTTGATTTTTAAAAGATATATTAAATATATCCTGAAAGATAAAATCTATTTTAGTCTGCTCTTGAAGAACTGATTACGATGGCAGCAACACCCGCAGCCCCAATAATAGTAGCTCCGGCAGCAATTCTTGCCTTTCTTCTGTCTTTTACAGCCGCTACATTTGATTTCGGGATCACTACTTCTGTACTGTCTTTTTTACCCGCTGTACCTATAAGATTATCACCAACAACGTTTCTGAATAAGATGGTTTGTTTAGGAGAACCGTCTCTCATAGTTACTTTGTATACCTTTCCGGCTTCAAGATTAGAGTAATTGTTTTTTGAAATATCTTCGCTGTATTTTGTAGTAGCACAAGATGTAATAACAAATAAAGATGTTAGTAAAGACGATTTCAACAGTACAGATGCTTTCATTATTTTCTTTTAGTTTTTCAAATTTATAATTTTTTTTGAATATACGTTTTTGGAATTGAAAAAATATGATTAATTTTTGTAAATTTCTAAGAGATCTGCAATGTTTCTGTCATTAGCCAATCTCGGAGTCTTATTTTGGCCACCCAGTTTCCCCTGAGATTTGGCATATTCCTGAAAGGCATTCTTTTTTAAGGTGGTGATATGCAGCTTCTGTAAAATATTCCCGGAAATAAGATCATCATAATACGTATTTCTTGCCCTCAATTGCAAATCTAGTTCATCTCTGAATGTATCTAAATTCTCCGGTTCCTTTTCAAATTCGATCAGCCATTCATGATAAGGAAGTCCTTCGCCAGGATTTACCTGTGGGGCAAGATGGAATTCTGTAATCTGTGCCGGATGTTTTTCAAGAGTAGCTTTCATCGCTTCTTCAACTTCAAAAGCAATCACGTGTTCCCCAAATGCCGAAGTGAAATGTTTGGTCCTGCCACTTACTAGAACTCTGTAAGGATCTTTGCTGATAAACCGCACAACATCTCCGATAGAATACGCCCAAAGTCCGGAATTCGTTGTAAGAATTAAGGCATAATCTTTATGAAGTTCAATTTCTTTTAATGTTAATCTTCTTGCTCTTGGCTTACCATATTCTTCCAAAGGAATAAATTCATAGAAAATTCCATGATGGGTCAATAGCAGAAGACCTTCTTTTGTGTAATCATCCTGAAAAGCAAAAAAGCCTTCAGAAGCAGGAAATGTCTGAATAATATCTACTTTTCCACCCAGCAGATCTTCCATTTTATCGCGGTATGGTTCGTAATTGACCCCTCCTGTAACGATAAGCTGCAGGTTTGGGAAAAGCTGTTTGATTTTTTTGCCGTGTCTTTCTGTTAACTTTTCAAAATACATGATCAGCCATGGCGGAATTCCTGAGATCAGGGTCATGTTTTCATGTTCCGTTTCTTCAATGATTTTATCTACTTTGGCTTCCCAGTCTTCCATGATATTGGTTTCCCAGCTTGGCAGACGGTTTTTTTGCAGATAATTAGGAATATGGTGCGCTACAATACCGGATAATCTTCCTGTTTTTATTCCAAAAACTTCCTCCAGTTCAGGACTTCCCTGCAGAAAAATCATTTTTCCGTTCACAAAGTCGGCATTATTCTTTTTACTGATGTAATGAAATAAGGCACTTTGTGCACCGGCAATCTGAAGCGGCATTCCTTCTTTGGAAATAGGAATATATTTTGATCCGGAAGTTGTTCCCGAAGTTTTAGCAAAATATTCAGGAGTTTCTGTCCATAAAATATTGGCCTGTCCTTTTTTTACCCGTTCTATATAAGGTTTAAGATCTTCATAATCTGCTACAGGAACTCTGTCTTGAAAATCTTTCACCGAATGGATGTTTTCAAAATCATGTTCCCGGCCAAAAAGTGTTTTTTGAGCCGTACTGACTAGAGAAAGTAATAAGTCCTCCTGGTTTTTCTCTGCATTTTTTTTGAATTCCTCCGCTTTTTGAACATGTTTCTTTGCCCAGATCAGCGCTGCATTTTTCTTGAAGAAGTTTAACATGGGTCAAATTTATAAATAAGTAGAGAATATGGAGTCATTTTTACGAAGCTTCACATAAAAAAACCGATAGAACTAGTTCCACCGGCTTTTCGAAATTTGATTATGAAAATAACAACTATATGTTAATGTTATGCTTATTTGTTCACCTTATACCTTTTATCAGGAGTACCATCTTTTTTCAGGTGCTTGTTTTCTTTATATCTCTTATCAGGAGTACCATCTTTTTTCATTTTGGCAGCCGGTTGTGAAGGCTTCGCAGCTTTTGCATCCATTGCTGGTTTTGCAGCTTTTACTTCTGCAGGTTTAGCGGCTTTCACTGTAGTTTTTACAGGTTGATGAGGCTGAGCGCTGGTAGCGGGAGCAGTCTGCTGAGCAGTTGCAAGTCCTAATCCAAGGATCAATGACATTGCAGATAATAGTTTTTTCATAAGAATATTATTGTTTGTTTTTGTTGAATAAAGATATACAAAAAGCAGGCTAGAAAATTTGGATTTTCAACCTTAACTAAAGTTTATTACTGCTTAAAAAAAAATTAAAACAATTCATTTACAATAGAAAAGCCTGTCTTCAGATGAAAACAGGCTTGCAATAATATATAAATAGACAGGAGGTTAGCGCGTACAGTTGGCTGTCCACGTTTTACCGTCCTTTGCGTATAGGATTTTTAACGTATTGTTGTCAATTCTGATATAAGAGGTTGCTGTAGAACCAATCATAACAAGAGTGTGATCTCCTTCCTGATTAAACTCTATTCCGTTAAGATCCGGAATGCTGTTTGAGAAACCGAAATTATACTTGGTACCGCTGGCAATCTTCGTTACAAAAACACTTCCGTTATCTGTGCTTACATTAGTAGATCCGCCATCGTTATAAGAAATACTTCCTTTGTATGTTCCCGCAAAGAACTCATTGTTTACCGGATCATCATCCTTGCTGCACGACGAAAACGATAATGCTGTGAATACCAGCATCATCATAACTCCTAAAATTTTAATTGCTTTTTTCATAATACTTAAATGTTTGGTTAGACTTAAAAGCCCAAACACTATGCCATGAGGGAATAATTGGTTTTTTTTAACGGGTTATTAAATAAATTTGTAAAAAATTAAGATTTATTAGGCTAAGTCATTCATTTTAAATCCGAAAGTCAGCTGGTTTTTTAATGAAAGAAAAAAATATCCGTACCTTTGTATACCATAAACGGTTTCGGAAAACTCCCGAAATCGCTTTTGTCGTTTATATCAATACTATTTATGCAATTAAAATCCATCAAAGAAAAGTTTCTTCCAGATCTGATGCAGAAAGAGTTTGGGAAAGAAATTTTCACCCAGTTAGAAAACAGCCAGCATATTGCCGTAAAGGGAAGTGCGGGATCTTCAGTTTCTATTTTTGTGGCTGAACTTTTTTTAGTTCAAAAGAAAAATATTCTTTATCTGGTAGATGATAAAGAGGATGCATTGTATGCCAATACTGAAATGGAAGATCTTATTGGCAAAGATAAGGTGTTGTATTTTCCAGCCACCCATCTTGAGCCTTATCAGGTAGAAAAAACACAAAATGCCAATCTGGTTTTAAGAACTGAAGTTTTAAATAAAATCAATTCAGGGAGATCTCCGAAAGTTATTGTAGCTTATGCCGGAGCTTTGTCTGAAAAGGTTTTGAAAAAAGAAGATTTTAAAGCCATCTCTCATCATATAAAAGTAGGTGACCAGCTGGACTTCGATTTTGTAGACGAATTGCTCACCCATTACCATTTTCAGCAGGCCGATTTTGTTTCAGAACCGGGAGAATTTTCTGTAAGAGGGGGAATTGTAGATGTATTTTCTTATTCATATGAAAAGCCATATAGGATTACATTCTTTGGGAATGAAGTGGAAAGTATTAAAACTTTTGATATCGAAACCCAGCTTTCTATAGATAAAGTAAAGGATTTTCAATTGGTTTCCAATATGAATTTCTCTGTGACAGGAAGCAGAGTGTCATTGTTACAGCTGTTGCCAAACGAAAGTTTTGTAGTTTCTAAAAATGGAATGATAGGAATGCAGAAGATCAGGACGTTCTATGAGAAGTCCCTGGAAAAATATGATACTTTAAGTAAAGATATTGCTCACAGAACTCCTCAGGAACTTTTTATTTCTGATCAGGAGTTTTTATTCGATTATAAAAAATTCAGAACAGTTGATTTTGGTGGGGCAGTAATTGAAGGATTGAAGGAAATTACTGAAGTCAAAATGGAGCAGCTCCCTCAGCCGTCTTTTCATAAAAACTTTGAACTGCTGATTGAAGATATCGAAGAAAAACAGAACAGCGGATTTGATACGTGGATTTCCTTTTCAACAGAAAAACAGAAAGAAAGACTCGAATCTATTTTTGAAGAACTTGAACATGAACTTCCTTTTAAGAGCTTTAAATCTGAGCTGCATGAGGGATTTGTGGACAACGGTCACAAGCTTCTTGTTTATACTGACCACCAGATCTTTGACCGTTATCAGAGATATAAGGCAAAGAATACTTTTGCAAAATCAGAGCAGCTTACCCTGAAAGACCTGATGTCTTTGAAAATAGGTGACTATATTGCCCATATTGACCACGGGATCGGAAAATTTATGGGGCTGGTAAAAGTAAATAATGATGGTAAGATTCAGGAATGTTTTAAACTGACTTATAAAAACGGAGACTTATTATATGTAAGTATTCACTCTTTGCATAAGATTTCGAAATACAATGGACCGGATGGAAGAGAGATTGTGCTGAGCAAACTTGGTTCTCCAACCTGGAAATCTTTGAAACAAAAAACAAAAGCGAAGGTAAAGCAAATTGCTTTTGATCTTATTCAATTATACGCACAGCGAAAGACGGCAAAAGGTTTTGCTTATACACCGGATTCTTATCTTCAGAATGAACTAGAGGCCAGCTTTATCTACGAGGATACTCCGGATCAGGAAAAAGCAACCGTAGATGTAAAGAAAGATATGGAGGCTGATACGGTTATGGACAGGCTGGTTTGTGGTGATGTAGGTTTCGGTAAAACGGAAGTTGCAATCCGTGCAGCATTTAAGGCGGCCACAGACGGTAAACAGGTTGCAATATTAGTTCCCACAACTATTCTTGCTTTTCAGCACTACAGGAGTTTTAAAGAAAGACTTAAAGATTTTCCTGTAAATGTTGGTTATATAAACCGATTCAGAACAGCGAAGCAAAAATCAGAAACTTTAGATGCTTTAAAGAATGGAAAAGTAGATATTATCATTGGGACACACCAGCTGGTAAGCAGTTCTGTGAAGTTTAAAGATCTGGGCCTGCTGATTATTGATGAAGAACATAAGTTTGGAGTTTCAGTAAAGGATAAGTTGAAAACGCTTAAAAGTAATGTTGATACGCTTACCCTTACAGCGACTCCTATTCCAAGGACTTTACAGTTTTCATTAATGGCGGCAAGGGATTTATCTGTCATCAAAACACCACCACCTAACAGACAGCCTGTAGATACGCAATTGATCGGATTCAATGAAGAGATTCTTCGTGATGCCGTTTCTTATGAGCTTCAGAGGGATGGTCAGGTTTATTTCATTAATAACAGAATAGAAAACCTTAAAGATATTGCCGGACTTATTCAGAGACTGGTTCCGGATGCAAGAGTGATCACAGGACATGGTCAGATGGAAGGAAAGCAGCTGGAGAAGAATGTTCTGGATTTTATGGAAGGAAAATATGATGTTCTAGTGTCCACGACAATTGTAGAAAGTGGTGTGGATGTCCCGAATGCCAATACCATTTTCATCAATGATGCACAGCGGTTTGGAATGGCAGATCTGCATCAGATGAGAGGAAGGGTAGGACGTAGTAACAGAAAGGCATTCTGCTATCTGATTACACCACCTTATGATATGATGACTTCCGATGCCAGAAAACGTCTGGAAGCCATTGAGCAGTTTTCTGATCTGGGAAGTGGTTTCCAGATTGCAATGAAAGACCTTGAAATCCGTGGTGCCGGTGACCTTTTGGGTGCTGAACAAAGCGGGTTCATCAATGAAATGGGGTTTGAAACATATCAGAAACTAATGCAGGAAGCGCTGGAAGAACTGAAAGATGATGCTGACTTTGAAAGTCTGTTTGAAAACGAGGAAGACAGACAAAAGCTCTTCAAATCTGTAAAAGATGTCAATATCGATACTGACCTGGAATTGATGTTACCTGATTTCTATATTTCCAATACCGAAGAAAGATTACTGCTGTACCAGAAAATTGCAGAAATTAATAATGAAGTTGATCTTCATCAGTTTGAACTTGAGCTGATTGACCGTTTTGGAGCATTGCCGAAAGAAGCCGTCAATCTATTGAAAAGCGTTTCTCTGAAATGGTTAGCCGCAGATATAGGTTTTGAGAAGATTGTTATGAAAAATGGAGTATTCTTAGGATACTTCCCAGGGAATCCTCAGGATAAATTCTACCAGACAGATAGATTCAGACATATTATTAATTATTTAACCCGAAATCCTGCCGAAGCCCAGCTTAAAGAGAAATCCGGAAAAGAAGGTAATCAGCTGATGATGAGGAAGGAAAAGGTGAAAAATGTGGATGAGGTTAATATATTATTAAAAGCTATTATTGAACATAATTAAATTATAGGTTTTGTTTTTTGTAAACAAATTTGTAAAAAATGTGAAAAGCGTATAAAATCTTAAATTTTATACGCTTTTTTGTGATTGTTATCATGTTTTTTCTGAGTAATATTCCTTGAGAAGAGAATTAAGCCTGTTTTGAAGGGTCTGATATCACTTTGTTATGACTAAAAATATCCTGTAGATTCCCGTACAGTAAGGGTTTGAGACCTTACTAGATTTTTTTTAAACATAAAAAGTGGAGTTATGTAGAAATAATTCTACTTTTATGTGTGATTAATTCTATGTTGTAATGTGTTTATTTCTATAGGTTTATGGATGTATAACTGGAATTTTTAGGACTTCATTGTGTACCTTTGCAGTCCTTATTATGAAAAAAATTATATATTGCTGCGCAGCTGGACTTCTATCACTCTGCGCTAATGCGCAGGTGGGAATAGGTACTGCAAAACCTAAATCTGTTCTTGATGTGAATGGAAAAACCACCTTAAGAAAAGAACTTAGAGTAGGCGGAACTTCAACTCAGGCTGGAGATGCCGGGTTAAACGGCCAGGTTTTGGTTTCTCAGGGTGAGGGTTTGCCTCCCGTGTGGAAGTCTTTGAACATTTCCTTCATGGAAGAGGGACAGTATAAGTTGATCAACTCTTATCTGTCGTCAGATCAAACGGGTATTATCTCACTTACCAATGGTATTGCTGGTGATGGTATTTACAAAAACAGTGTTGGAGATAATATTACTGATGCTGCTAAAGGAACATGGAAAAAGATTGATGGACTTACAAATACCTTTACAATCAAAAATGGAAAAAATAGGCTTACCTATCAGTTCCAGACAGGAATCGAAATAAAAGCACCTACATCTACGACGATAGAAAGTGTAAGATTTACCTGTGGTGTTTTCAGAAACGGAACTTTGGTAGCGGTACGTCCGGATAGAGTTGCGTCTAATAACAACAGCGGAAAAAATGGTCTTCAGGACTATATCTTTACCCTTAATTATACCGAACAGAATGTTCCCGTTGGAGCTCATACGATTGAGATTGCATGCAGAAAGATTGATACTTCAAATTCTACCTCACAATTTGCCATCGGACGCAATGTACAGGCTTCAAATGGAGCTTCCAGTGCATTTACTTTGGAGTCTACAATGAAAATGGACGTTATTGAATACGTGAGCTATAAAACGAACTAATGATGAAAAAACTATTATCAACCCTATTTCTGACCATAGGACTTTTGGTGTCGGCTCAGGTAGGAATAAAAACAGATACTCCAAAAGCAACTCTTGATGTAAACGGAGATTTGAACTTCAGAAATAAAATTGCAGTCCTTAATGCTACTGATAATTCAATTTCTCAGGGAAATAACGACCAATTACTGGTTTCTCAGGGAGAAGGCTATGCCCCAATCTGGAAATCACTTCGTATTCCTGAATATGAGCCTAATAAATTTTATCTGATCTACAACAACTCTTTTTCAGATAAAGTAGGGATTTCATTTACTTCTTCTGATGATTCTTCGGTAGGTTTGGCCTCAAGAGGGGGAACTTTTACCAAAGGAAAAGAGATCAGCAGTCTTACTAATTTTAAAAAAATCAACAATCTTTCACAGGTAATCAGTGTATTCAGTACTCAGAGTAAAGCTTACTTCCAGTTTGAAACGGTTGTACAGGCAGACTTCGGAGGTGCTGGGACTACAGATACCTCAATAGATTATGCCTGTGGGATTTTTGTAGACAATAAACTGGTGAATCTGAGACAGAGAAACTTAAAAGCAATCAGTACTTCATATCCTTTCCTTACCCATACTCAGATTGGTATTGTAGATAATCTTGCGAAAGGAGATCATACAGTAGATGTTGCCTGTACAAGATTGGGTTCTTATGGAGCGGGGAGCAATACCCTTACGATAGGAACCAATGTATACTCTAATATTAATGGCTTTATTTCACAGTCATCCCTTAAAGTAGATGTATATGAAGTTCCAGAAGTGTTTAACACCATTATAAACTAAAGCGGATTATGAAAAAAATATTATTTGTAACATCACTTCTGTTAACTGTTGCAGCTACTGCCCAAGTGGGTATTAATACTCCTAATCCGACTAATATGCTGGATGTAAACGGAGACCTGAATGTTGGAAAAGAATTAAGAACAGGAGGTACAGATGTACTGAGAGGATCTGCCGGAGCAGCAGGTGATATATTTCACAATAACGCAGACCTGACTACAAACGACTGGAAGGCAATAAAAATTGCAGACGGACAAGGAAGTATGTCAGTTTTTTCAATCAATACGGTTGCTGATAAAACAGGAGTTACTTTTGTTGCGCCAAACGGAGCTACTACTCCTTATAACGATGGAGATGCTTTAGCTGGGAACTGGACTGTGCTTCCCGGGGCAGTGGATACATTCTCTGTAACCAATATGGTGAATAAAGCTACATTCTCTTTTCAGACGACTGTTCAAAAAACAGGAACAAGCTCAGCGAGTTTTGCCTGTGGTATTTTTATAGATGACAAACTTAGAGCGGTAAGAACAGATGTTTTATTAGGAGATAGCGGGGCCTACAAGATTTTTAATCTTAATGCTACTCTTGCGAATCTTACTCCTAAAAACCAATATAGCGTTAAAGTAGCCTGCATCAAAAGAGCAATCTCAGGAACAAATCTGGGAATAGGAAAAGCTGTTGATGCTACTTATCTTAATAGCGATATGTCACAATCTGTTTTGACGACATCTATATTGCAACCTTATTAATTTTTATGATAATACAATAATTAGAAATCTAAAAACGTTATGTTTTTAGATTTTTTTTGTTTATTAACTCTATTTCTTGTGAATTTGTCCATATAAATTGAAGTGTATTATCGAAAATTGAATTATATTTGGGCAAGCTAAAAAAATTCTATATGGTAAAAAACTATTTTTTAAAAATATTTGCCGGTATTGCTTTTCTTGGGCTGCTGGCAGCATGTACTACTACCTCAGATCCCATAGAATCTATCCCGAATCCGGATGATGGACCGCCGCCTAAAAAGGTTTTAGCAAAGGTGAGTGCTAATAATATTTCCCAGGAAGAATATGTTACGGCAGCAGTAACCGGAGATTTACAGACTGCAGTTTCTAAGGATGAATCTGCTCCGGGTGCTTTTTATACGGGAACGGTAACGTATACCAACAAGAATATCACAAAAATTAAATATGTAAGTTCAGCAGCATCCAGTCTTGTTTATGAATTTAATATTGTTCCTGATGCTACAGGTAAAAAGATTTACAACGCCACTTCTACTACAACGGGTGCCACTCCATCAGTTTCTGTTATAAGTGACTATACTTTTACTTATAATCCAACGACGAATAAACTTACTAAGATTCTTGAGAAGAGAAAAGAAGGGGGAATCAGCGCTTATAACAAATTTATAGATTATAGTTTTGTATATACCGGAGATAATGTTATTCAGGTAGTTTCTTCCAAAGGATTATTAGATATCAATGGAAACCCGAATATGGGTACTGCAGTAGTAAGCAAGTACAGCTTTCAGAACTATGATGCTCAGAAAAGCCCTTACTCTACACTTTCACCGGTTTATTTTATAACACGAAGTCTGATAAATCCAGCTCAATTCTATAAAATTTCTCCGAATAATCCTACTTCAATGTTTATAGAATTGCCTTCACCAGCGGCTCCGGTAAATACAGCTCAGAGCTATTCTTATGATAATCAAGGGTATGTGGTTGTAGAGAAAAACCAGAATGTTACTTTTACCTATAAAAATTTATAGGAGAGAGATAGTTATTAATCTTACCAGAATATAAAATAATCATATAATTTTTAGGTAAAAAAAATTATATTTGTCAAAAAAATAATCAATTACAAGGAAATGAAGCAAATTTTCTATTTTATTTTACTAATCGCAGGTTTTTCTTCAATACATTCCTGCAAGAGTTTACTAGATGAAGATGGGAATCCATTATTGGATCTTAATAATACAGGGGGATTAAGCGGCCCCAGAGCATTATACAGAGAAATTACAGATAAAGATACTATCGCAGAATATCAGTACAGCGGACTTCTTGTGACTAAAGTACTTACAGATAGTGCTTCAGTGACTAATATTATGTATAGTGGTGATAAAATCAGCCAGATTAATTTCAATGGCTTTTTGGATCTTGACGGAAACGGAAAACTAGATAAGGATAGTGTATCATACACTCAATTATTCACTTACGCAAATAACAATAAGCTGCAGACGATTTCTGAAAACCGTTCTATTTTCAGAAGACCTCCGCCTGTACCACCGGCAACTACTCCAGGTCCACAGACATTACTGAAAAAAGAGAAGAGCCTTTACAATATTAAATATAGTACTGCTACAGGGAAGCTGGATTCTATCATTATGAGGAATGGTCCGGATGTAGTAGGAGTGCCGCTTGCTTTCACAGATTACTCTAAAACGGCTTACACATATGTAGGCGATAACGTATCTAAAGTAACAAGAAACTATGGAACAATGACAGGAGGAGCATTCGGTGCTGTTACAGGAAAATATAGCTATGAATACTATGCATATGATGATCAGGTGAGCCCGTTCACATTATTGCCACACGTATATAAGATTTCAAGACTATTATCTACAGTAATCAATGATAAAGAAAGTCTTATTCTATCTCCAAACAACCCTAAGAGATGGTCGGTGACAGATCTTTCGCCACCTATTCCAACTCCAATTGTAAAGAGTACCAATTACGTTTATGATCCTCAGACTTATATGACAAAAGGATACGGCGTTAATTATATCTACAAACCACAATAGAAGACTTTTTTAATAATATTGAAACTCAATCTTTCCTAAGATTGAGTTTTTTATTTTTTATCCCTTAATTTTGCAAAAAATTTCTGATGAAATATTTAATTGTCGGGCTTGGTAACAAAGGCTCAGAATATGAAAATACACGACACAATATAGGCTTTAAAGTAGCTGAAAAAATAGCTGAAACTCTTGAGGTATCATTCAATACCTCTAACTTTGGCTGGATGGCAGAAGGAAAACATAAAGGCAGAAAAGTTTTTATCCTTAAGCCAGATACGTATATGAATCTTTCCGGAAATGCGGTGAAATACTGGATGCAGAAAGAAAATATTCCTTTGGAAAATGTACTGATTGTTACTGATGATCTTGCTTTACCTTTCGGAACATTAAGGTTGAAAGGGAAAGGCTCTGATGCTGGCCACAACGGACTCAAAAATATTAATGAAGTATTGCAGACCCAAAATTACGCAAGGCTTCGTTTCGGAATCTCTGCTGATTTCTCTGCAGGACGACAGGTAGATTATGTATTAGGAACCTGGAATGAAGAAGAGACAGCAAAGCTTACTGAGAGAATTGAAACTTTTTCAAAAGCGAGCCTTTCTTTCGTATTTGCAGGATTGAATAATACGATGTCTGCATTTAACGGGAAATAATAGAAAGACAGAAAGTAAGAGAGTATAGGAGCAGGTAATAAGGAGTAGACTTTTATTGCATGACAAAAAATAAATGCCACCGGATTCCGATGGCATTTTCTGTAAATTATAATTGAAATTTAATGAGTTTATCTTTTATAACCAACTTACTGCACCAGTTTCAACATCATAATTGGCACCAACAATTTTAATTTTTCCTTCTTCTTCAAGTTTTTTAAGTGTTGAGCTTTGCTTACGGATGTCTTCAATAGCGCTTTTTACGTTTTGCTGATTAAGCCTTTCCAAAAGAGAACTGTTTTTTGATGAACGCTCTTCATTTTCTTCAATGATGTCATTGATGATAGGGTTGAAATGGTTGATCAGGTGGTTAAGATTATCCATTCCCAATCCTTCAATCTGTGCAGCATCAAGACCTCCTTTCAAAGCACCGCATTTTGTGTGGCCTAAAACTACAATAAGTTTAGAACCGGCAACGTTGCAGCCAAATTCCATCGATCCAAGAATGTCCTGATTAACAAAATTACCGGCAATTCTGATACTGAAAACGTCTCCCAATCCCTGGTCAAAGATAAGCTCCGCAGAAGTACGGCTGTCTATACAGCTTAGAACTACAGCAAAAGGCCACTGTCCTTCACGGGTAGCATTCACTTGCTCAAGAAGGTCTCTGTTTGCTTTAAGATTGTTTACAAATCTTTGATTTCCTTCTTTTAAGAATTCTAATGCTTTCTCTGGAGTGATAGTAGACTGTGTTTCGTATGTATGTGCTTTCATATTTTTATTGTTTTCGAATTTAAAGTTAAAAAAATTAATTATAAATGGAGATTACATGGCTCTTTTGTGAGTAACCAGAATATGGGAATCCTCACTTCTTTCGTAATCTCTGTATGAAGTTTTAAAGCCTAAAAGTTCTACGTTGATGTCCTGTTCCTTTGCACGGATATTGGCAAAATCCTGAATCATTTCCAGTACATCTGTTGCGATGTATGAAGTGCTTCTGGCATCAATGATGACCGTTGAACTTGGTTTTATATTTTTAAGTGTTTTTTTGATAGCAGCTTTATTTAAAAATGAAACTTCTTCAGCTAGTTTTATGTTGATTCCATCTGCATCATCCAGCCTTTCTCTGCTCAAATAATAAGCTCTTTTCATATTCCCCTGAAGGATATAGAAAACAGAGATAGTAAGACCAATTCCGACTCCTTTTAATAAATCTGTTGCTACAACAGCTACCACCGTTGCTACAAACGGAATAAACTGGAATTTTCCTAAATGCCAGAAATGCTTGAATGTAGCCGGCTTTGCCAATTTATATCCCACTAAAATTAATACCGCAGCCAATGTAGCTAATGGAATTAAATTTAAAATAACAGGAATAGAAAGTACACAGATCAATAAGAATATTCCGTGAATAATGGCTGAGATTTTAGAAGTTGCTCCGGCGTTAGCATTGGCAGAACTTCTTACGACAACAGACGTCATTGGAAGACCACCGATAAATGAGCTGATAAGATTTCCGATTCCCTGAGCCTTAAGCTCAAGATTGGTATCCGTAATTCTTCTCTGTCGGTCTAATCGGTCTGATGCTTCAATACAAAGTAACGTCTCAATTGAGGCTACAATAGCAATTGTTGCACCTACAATCCATACTTTAGGATTTGTGAAACCATTAAAATCCGGAGTGGTAATCAGGTTCTTGAAATCATCAAAAGACTGAGGAACAGGCAAAGAAACCAAATGCTGGGTTTCGATAGCCAGAGAACTTCCGGACATCTTGAAGAGTTGATTCAGAAGAATACTTACAATTACTGCAACCAAAGCTCCAGGAAGCATTTTCAGCCTCTTCAGAACGTGGATTTTATCCCATGCTATAAGAACTGCTACTGAAATCAAAGTAATAACAATAGCCCCAGGGTGGATAGCCCCAAATAATTCTGTAAAATATCCGAAGTTTAAACCATTATCAAAAATAGATTCATGACCTTCATAATCTTTATCAAATCCTAAAGCATGCGGAATCTGTTTTAAAATAATAATGATTCCTATGGCAGCAAGCATTCCTTCAATAACGTTGTTGGGAAAGTAGTTGGAAATACTTCCGGCTCTTACAAACCCTAAAATCAATTGAATAAGTCCTGCAATAATCCCTGCACAAAGGAAAAGCTCAAATGCGCCAAGATCTGTTATAGCTGTTAAAACAATTGCCGTTAAACCTGCTGCAGGCCCGGAAACTGAAATATTAGAATTACTGATTGTTCCTACTACCAGGCCGCCTATAATACCGGAAATAATACCGGATAATGGGGGAGCACCTGATGCTAAAGCAATTCCTAAACACAACGGAAGTGCTACTAAAAATACCACGAGTCCTGAAGGAAAATTCTCCTTGATTCCTCCTATTAATGATGTCTTTTTCATAATGTGAAGCTGTAAAGTATAACCGGCTTATTTTTTTTAAATAAGTCAATTACAAAAAGTTGAGAAAAAATAATTTTTAAAGTACATGTGTATCCGATATCAAAAAATGATATGGAAATAGTATCAAAAAAATCTAACTGTAGGAGTTACGCTTCCGGAGGGGGAGAAAATATAGTAAGTAAAGGTGAAAGATGAAAAGAATCATCTATCAGTACAAAAGAAACGCCCTGAAAATCAGGTTCGGAAAACTTCAGATAGTCGAAAACGTCCAAAGGTTTCGGAATGGTCTTTTCATAAACAATAAATGAGGACGGATGAGAATGTGGTTCTTCTTCGTTGATTATTATATTCGTTCTTGCAATATCCCAGCCCGCTACCGCAGCAATGCCTGGCAGCGCCGTAAAATTCAGAAAAAACGTTAATACAATAATACTCCAGAATTTCATTTTACATTCTTTTTAGAAAAACTACTTAGTCTTTCTGCTCATTACCCAATCTGAACTTGTAAGATTGTAGATCTTTTGGATGTCTTTTAAGGTTTTCTCAAAATCAATCTCCAGATCAATGATCTTACCTGTTCTAAGGTCAAATACCCAGCCGTGTACAATAGGTTGTTCCTCTAAAATATACCTTTCCTGTACGCAGGCCATTTTGATCACGTTGATGCACTGCTCCTGAACATTAAGTTCTACGAGTCTGTCATAACGCTTGTTTTCGTCTTCAATAGAATCCAGCTCTACCTGATGTAATCTGTAAACATCACGGATGTTTCTCAGCCAGGGATTCAATAATCCCAGATCCTGAGGAGTCATCGCGGCTTTTACACCACCACAGTTGTAATGTCCGCACACAATAATGTGTTTCACTTTCAGATGTTCTACAGCATATTGAATAACGGCTGTAGAACTCATATCTAAAGTATTGACTACATTAGCAATGTTTCTGTGAACAAATACTTCGCCCGGCTTTGCTCCCATCAATTCTTCTGCGGTGGCTCTGCTGTCTGAACATCCGATATAAAGAAATTCAGGATGCTGAGTTTTTGCAAGTTCCTTAAAGAAATTCGGGTCTTCAGCTATTTTGGATTCTACCCATTTTTTGTTGTTTTCGAAAATAACCTCGTACGATTGTGACATAATTTTAAATTTTTAAAAGTTTATAATTATTTATTTCGTTTAAATTATTTCCAAAATCAATAGACTAAATCAATAATTATGCAAAAATATACTTTTTGTTAAAAAGTAAATCACTTTTAACAAAGTTTAATATTAAAATATGCTTAAAATCATGTCTAATATTCCGATATAGTTTGCTTTACAGCCATCAGGCTCTATAGGGTAATCCAAACGTTTAAAACCATGATAAAATTACGAAGTATAAATTAAAAATTGAGATTTGTGAATTAAAATATTCTTAATTTATTTGTCTCATCACATGTTGCTTCACAAGAGTTCATTAAAAAGCTGTCATATGTGTCAAAAAATGAATAATTTAACACCTTGATTAATCTATCCATTTGATGTCTGATCTTGGTCTGCAATCTTTATCACCACTATTTTATTGGGCAGGAATTTTTATTGCCTTTTTTTCATCTTTTCTGATTTTGGGAAAATCCAAGAAGGTGACCGCAGATTATGTGTTGGCAATATGGTTTATGATCATAGGAATTCATCTTATTTTCTTTGTTTTATTTCGTGCAGAAGGATATTTGCGTTTCCCTTCTCTCATTGGTTTCGAGATTCCCTTTCCTTTTATGCATGGGCCAATGCTGTATTTGTACATTTTGTATGTCACCAGCCAAAATTCAGGCAAAAAGATCTGGCTGCTGCATTGGATTCCGGTTTTAATGATCTATATCTCTTTGTTTCAGTTTTTGCTGCTCCCTCCGCAAGAGAGAGTAGAGGTATATCAGAATAAAGGAAAAGGGTATGAAACATTGAGCCAGGTGATTAAATTTCTTATGATTCTCTCGGGAATTTTGTATGTAGGATTAAGTTTTCTTGCAGTAAGAAAATATAAGAAAGCAATTTCCAATCAATATTCAAATACTGAGAAAATCAATCTGAACTGGGTATATTATCTGATTACCGGTATTGCGCTGATTTGGATTGCCGTTATGATCAGGAATAATATTCTTATTTTTTCAATGGTTGTTTTGTTTATTATGGTTGCTGCTTATTTCGGGATCAGCCGGGTGGGCATTCTTGATTATTCAATGGTAAAAACTGAAGGCGATACGGAAAATAGTACAGTTGAAAACAGTCCTGAAGTTCCAAAATATGAGAAAACCTTTGCCGGAAAAGAAGCAATACAGGATATCTATAATAAGCTGGTGATTCAGATGGAGAAGGAAAAATTGTATACAGATCCTGAATTGAACCTGAACTATGTTGCAAAACTTTTGGATGTTCATCCGAATACACTTTCCCAAACCATTAATTTTGTTGAAAACAGAAACTTTTATGACTATATCAACCGTCAGCGGATTGAAGAATTTAAGAGAATAGCAGTGTTACCTGAAAATGGAAAGTTTACGATTCTTTCACTGGCATTTGAGAGTGGATTTAATTCAAAAACCTCTTTTAACCGGAATTTTAAGAAATATATGAACTGCTCACCAAGAGAGTTTCTAAAAAGCCAGAGTATTACTATGGAATAACTTATTTATTAATTTGTTTTAGTATAAGTTATTCTTTTTGAGTTGTTTAAATGTTTGTTCCACCTTTCATTTTGGAACAGATGAAGCGTTTATAATCCTCATTTTTACAAAAAAATTGAATCAGACTTTTATGAAAAAATTACTATTTGTAATCATGTGTGTGCTGGCATTGCTTATTGGCGCTTATCCTCTTATGTATGCTTTTGTGGAGCAGAAACATACTTTTTTAGGTTCCAAATCTCCTGAAGTGCTTCATAATATCATTTGGAAAACAGCATTTTTTGCCCATATTATTTTCGGAGGGCTGGCGCTTTTTATGGGCTGGCGTCAGTTTGGCAGCTCATTCAGGAATAAATATATCAAGATTCATAGGAAACTTGGAAGTATCTATGTCATTGCAGTGGTCATAAGTTCTGTTTCAGCTGTTTATATGGGCTTTTATGCCAATGGCGGACTGATCTCCGCAATAGGATTTATCAGCTTAGGATGTGTCTGGCTGATGACAACTCTTATGGCGGTTGGGCAGATAAGAAAAGGGAATGTTGTGATGCATCAACAGTTCATGATTTACAGTTATGCCTGTACTTTTGCTGCCGTGACACTGAGATTGTGGTATCCTTTGCTAACCAATATTACCGGTGATCCTGAAAACTCTTATACTGCTGTTGCCTGGCTGTGCTGGGTTCCTAATTTATTGACTGCCTATTTTATCAATAAAAGAATAGCTGTGATATAGATTTCCCTTCACAAAAGAGATTATATTCTACTCCGGCAGCTTTCCATACTCCATACTTTTCATCTCTAAGTTTAAATATTTATTTCCTTCATTTTTATAATGCTGAGGAGGCTGAAGACCCATGTATTTCATAATCAGAGGATAGATATAAGTCGTTTGGGTCTGTTTAGTTTCATGTCCGGTAATTCTATATGCTGCAGGAACTTTATCACCAAACCATACAAAAAATGGCACCTGAGTAGATTCTTTAGAGTCTATATGCAGTAATTTGTCACCCTGTATTTTAAGTCCATGATCTGAAGCATAGATCACTACGGAATTGGTGTTTTTCAACGTACGGAAAATATTATTGAAGACATAATCTGTATATTTTATGGAGTTGTCATAGCAGTTTAGATTCTCAGAATTCCAGTTGGGAGGAAGTCTGTTGCATGGATTGGGGTGGCTTCCCATGATGTGGAGAACTACAAATTTATCCTCTTTTTTCTGAATGACCTTCTCCAGTTCAGGGACAATCACTTCATCGTAGCCGTTTACCCATTTTTTATTTTTAGACATTGAAGCAATGGCTGTTATTCCTCTTGCGCTTGCCTGTGTGCTGAGCCAGAAAGAATTGTATCCGGTTTGGTTAGCCAGATTGATGATATTGTAGGATAGCTTGTCATAACGGTACCTGAATTCATCAGGATGAATGCTGGACAGCATTAAAGGCACACTCAGGTTGGTAATTCCTGCAGGAGAAACTGCATTGTCAAAAATCATCATGTTTTCAGCCTGCTGATCTGTATAGGGTGTTGTTTTTTTATGATAGCCATACAATGACATGTTTTGCTTTCTTTCGGATTCTCCAATAATAAAAATTACATTTTCAATCCCTGGCTGTATTTTTTTAATATTGAAAACAGGAACATTCTTTTTTATTTCATTGATATCTCTCTGGATATTCAATGCTGTATTGAAATCGGATAAATGGTAGTATACATTCTTTATCATTTTTCCTCCCCCTTTATTGCTTACATATGTGTGTTTAAGATGATATCCAAACGGTAGAATAAGCCACAGTAATGCAATGATGATAAACTTAGCATCAAAACGGACAACATTTTTTTTAAGGTAGTTCACAGAATATAGTAACATTCCCAGAAAAATCAAAAACAAAATACCCGGAAGGATAAACATGTAAGACATGCTCATTGCTTCATCTGGATTAGATTCAAGAATACTGATGGCCATTCCTACATTAAATCCGGAATGATAGATAAGGAAGCACGATGCTGATATTAGAAAATTAATGCTTAATAATAAGCACAGAATAACAGCAACGACTGAAGTATATTTATTTTTTAAAAGAAGCGCATTGAATACAAGGAAAGAACAAAACATAATTCCATATTCAAAAATACTCCGGATGCTTTCCAGCTTCTCTGACCCGAATAAATTATCAAAAATATAAGGGAAAGAAAGAAGAAAACCTGTGAGATAGATTAAAATAAGAAAAATCGGAATTATTTTTTTGAGCATGGTTGTATATATGTTTTCGGGGCTGTTAAGATCATTTTTTATAATCTTTCTTAAGAGTCTTCCGGGTGAGAGCCTGCTGAATATCAGAATCGTGTGTTGCTTGAGAAGAATTAATATCAGTTAATAATTCTTAGGGATTACAGATATTATATCAAGTCAAAAAAGAATCTTTTGAAAGATAAATTGCTACAGTTGTACGGAGCGTTGTTTCTGTCCGTTTAGATTTTCAATGATTGTAGAAAACGTAACTATAGAGCTGATATTGCAGATAAAGAATGGGAATAATGAGGGTGTGTTTCTTTCATCAAAAAATATATTTTTTTAATTAATAATAAGCCTGGGTTGTGTTTTTAATATTAAGCGATTTTTTCAGAACAAGGAGCATTGAAGAATTGATGCCATCGGGATTTTCAAACCGAATAATCATATCGTTATTTCATAACTAAACAATGCCTTTTTTACAAATGTACACGAAATTACCGATAAATGCAAGTAGAATTTTTACTATAAGTGGCTGGGATTACTACACTTTACGGTTGATATAGTCCATTGTGGCATTAGGAGTTGGGATGATTTTTGCCGGGTTTCCTATGACAACAGAATTGGACGGAACGTCAAAGTTGACATAAGAATTAGGAACAATCAATACATTATTTCCAATAGTAACAGCTCCTACAATAACGGCATTGGTACCTATCCATACTTCATCACCAATGATTGGAGAACCTTCATTTTTTCCACGGTTTTGCTGGCCGATGGTGACTCCCTGTGCGATATTACAGTTCTTTCCAATGACTGTTTTCGGATTGATAACAAGACTTCCCCAGTGCCCCAGATAAAAACCTTCCCCGATCTGGGTTTCAGGATAAATCTGAAATCCGTATTTGATCTGATAATGTCTTAATACAATTCTCCAGAAAGTATTCAAAAGAGGATTCTTCTGATACTTCTGAGCCTTTCTCAAAATGTAAACAAAATGAAGATTGGGATTGATGCATTTTTTCCAGATCTGAAATGTTGAAAGCCACCTTCCGCTTTCCCGGTAAAAGTCTTTTTGAATGATAGAATAATCAGCCATTGTTAATGTTTTTATACTTCATCAATTATTTTCTGAAGATGTTCCACAGATTTTTCCAGTACAAACGGCAGCTCTGTTGCTGAGATCTGTTTTTTGTATTCTTCAGTTATATTTTTATCGGTAAGAAACTTTTTCATTCCTTCATAAATTCCCTCTTCGGAATTTGCAGTAATATTGCCCAGTTTTCCGTCCTGAAGGAGATCTCTGATACCGGAAATATCCGTTGCAGAAATAGGTTTGTTGAGAATAAGTGCTTCTGCTATGATGGTTGGAAATCCTTCATGCCTTGACGACATAATATAGAAATCCGCCTTTTTCATATATGGGTACGGATTACTGCTGAAGCCCAGCATTTTTGCAGTATCCTGAAGTCCCAGTGTATTGAGCTGATCCTGGGTTTTTTCAAAATCATAGCCGTCACCAATGATCAAAAGCTGATGCTTTAATCCTTCATCGATCAGTTTTTTATGAACATTCAGCAATCTGTCATACCCTTTCTGAGGATATACGGTTCCCACTGTCACAAAAGTAGGAAGATCACTGTTGAAAGGATAATCATTGATCTCAATATCTGCCTTTCTTAAGGTATCATTCTTATCAATTGGATTAAAAATCTTGATCACAGAAGCCTTTTCAGCCTCATTTTTGGCCAAATTATGCATTCCTTCCTGCAGCTTGTTGGAAATCACAAGGATTCTGTCAAACTTAAAAAACTGTCTGATGACTTCAGGAGTGTATTCTTTCAAATTGAAAATGTCATTTTGTACCCAGATGATTTTTTTGGAATCCTTTTGAGGACTTGACAGTATTTCCTGATGCATTGCATGGATGGCAGCAATCTCTACATCGTATTTTTTATTTTTTAAAATAAATTTATAAAGAAGAGAAGGAAACCAAAGAAACATTTTCTGATAAAGAACCCTGTACGCTTTCACAGGAATATCCTGCGGCCTGTTAGTCGTTATCATTTCTCCTTTTGTTAAATAGTATAAAGTCACCCATGACGGAACCTCTTTAATATATAACCCTGAATAGAGGTTGACCAGAAGATCTACTTCATATTTATCGGAAGGAAGATTTTTCAAAAAGTTGATTAATACTTTTTCTGCACCGCCATGACGTAATGAACCTATACGAATGAGGAGTTTTTTCTTTTTCAATTTGTTTCTTTTATGATTTTACAAGATTAAATTTATTTAATTTTTCTTGCTTTTTTATACTTGTGAGGAAGATTTTCTTTGATATAGGCATCCAGTTTTTTTCTGTCCTTCTCCAATTCACGGGGATATTCCGGATTGTTTTTAAGGACAATATCACCATAATCTTCAATGGTACACAGAAACTGTGCCGGGTTTCCGATAAAAACAGTGTTGTCTGGCATAGACTGTGACAATACAGAGTTGGCTCCCAGAATACAGTTGTTGCCAATCTGTACATC
This sequence comes from Chryseobacterium sp. D764, assembly GCF_019317325.1. NCBI lineage: Bacteria > Pseudomonadati > Bacteroidota > Flavobacteriia > Flavobacteriales > Weeksellaceae > Chryseobacterium > Chryseobacterium sp. D764. Next base: position 3,609,297 of record NZ_CP079219.1, read on the forward strand.
CTGCATGATTACAGCATTGAGACCAATTGTACAGTTGTTTCCAATCTTTATTCTTCCAAGAATTCTGGCATCTTCATATCCGGGAAGTCTTCTCAGCAGGGTAGTAGTTCCGCCGTGGTTTACAAATCTTACGTCTCCGGCAATATTCACATTGTCGCCAATTTCGATAAGGTAAGGTTCGGTTCCAAAATACACTTTATCAGGCATATTAAAGTTTTTTCCTACCTTCATACCTCTATATTTAGCCACTTCAAGACTGCCTCTATTCAAAAAAGAATGATAGAGAGCGTCTATTTTTAATAGGATTCTGAATATAAAAATCATCACAAGTGTAAAGTTGTTTTCGTTACTTTTGCAAAGAAAGAGAATTTATTAATATGATGAAAATTTCAAAAATAGAATATTATCTGCCTCAGCAGGTGTTAACTAACGAGGGTCTTGAAAAATTGTTCCCCGAATGGAGTTCCGAACGCATCAAGGAGAAAGTAGGTATTTCTCAACGTCATATTTCTTCAGACAACGAAACGGTGCTGGATATGGCTGTACAATCTTCAGAGAAAATCTTCGAAAATTATGACCGGAACAAAGTAGATTTTATTTTGTTCTGTACCCAAAGTCCGGAGTATTTTCTACCTACAACGGCCTGTATTTTGCAGGACAGATTGGGTCTTAGAAAAAATATCGGAGCGATAGACTTTAATCTTGGCTGTTCAGGGTTTGTGTATGGGCTGGCTTTTGCGAAAGGATTGATTGCTGCAGGAATTGCAAAGAGCATTCTTTTGGTTACTTCAGAAACCTACACCAAACATATTCATGCTGATGATAAAGGAAACCGAAGTATATTCGGGGACGCTTCCGCTTCCGCAATTGTTGAAAAAGCAGAGGGCAATGATTATCAGTTCTGTCTGGGAACAGACGGGAGTGGTGCTGAAAATCTTATCGTGAAGAAAGGGGCTTTCAAAAAAGACTTTGAACTGAATCCCGAGCATGAATTCAGCCCTGAAAATATTTATATGAATGGTCCTGAAATTTTTAATTTTACCATTGAAAATATTCCGGGATTGGTAAAAGAAACCCTTGAAGTAAACGGAATGACAATGGATGATATTGACCATTTTGTTTTTCACCAGGCCAATTCTTTTATGCTGAATTATTTAAGAAAGAAAACAAAAATACCGGCTGAAAAGTTCTATATTGATATGGAAAAAACCGGAAACACCGTTTCTGCAACCATTCCTATTGCCCTTAAAAATATGATGGATAAAGGAATGCTGAAGGAAGGAGATAAAGTTTTAATGGCAGGATTTGGCGTAGGATATTCATGGGGAGCCACTATTATGGAAATTTAGAACAACAAACATTTAAAATTATAGAATATGAAAACATCCGTTTTTTTAGAAAAACTACAGGAAGAATTGGAGGAAGATGAAACATTGACCACTGAAACGAATTTAAAATCTTTGGAAAGCTATGATTCTATCAGTTTACTTTCTGTTATTGCGTTTGTAGACGAAAATTTCAGTAAGAAAATTGATACCAAGCATTTTAAAGATATCGAAACTGTTTCAGATCTGATGAATGTTATAGGAAAAGAAAATTTTGAAGATTAATGGATGCTTTCTCATTAAAAAATAAAATTATCCTCATTACAGGCGCTTCTTCCGGGATCGGGAGAAGCTGTTCTGTAGAATGTAGTAAAAGCGGTGCAGATCTGATTCTTGTGGGAAGAAACCAGAACGAACTGATGAAAACCGTTTCTCTGCTTAATTCTGAAACAAAAGTTGAGATCATTGCCGAAGACATTACCCAATCTGATAACCTTGAAGGAATCATTGCGGATAAAGTTTCAGCTTTAGGCAAAATTTCAGGATTTATACACTGTGCCGGTATAGAAAAAACACTGCCGTTAAAAAAGCACAATCCTCAGCTGTACCACGATATATTTGCAGTAAATGTGATTGCCGGACTTGAAATTGCTAAAATCCTGTCTTTAAAAAAGTATAAAGACGAGACTTCCAGTTTTGTATTTATTTCTTCCGTTGCGGGAATGGTAGGAGAGGCTGGGAAAGCTGCTTATTCTGCAAGTAAGGGAGCTGTGATTTCCGGAGCCCGTTCGTTGGCAATGGAACTTTCCAGAAGTAATATCCGTGTCAACAGCATCAGCCCTGCGATGGTGAATACCCCGATTCTGGAAAAAATGTTTGAGGATATTGGTGAAGAAGCTTCATCAGAAATCATAAAAAAGCATCCGCTGGGAATAGGTGATCCTAAAGATGTAGCGAATGCTTGTATTTTTCTATTGTCCGATGCTTCAAGATGGGTCACAGGGACCAACCTTGTTATTGACGGAGGATATTCCGCACAGTAACTTATTTTTTGTACAGCGTTTCTATAATATTTTCTACACTGTCAAATATTTTCTTATTGTCGAACTGACTTTCAATATTTTTAAGATTTTCTCTGATATGGAGAACAATGCCGGGATCTGTAAAGAATGTCTTCATTGCCGAATACATTTCATCAACCTCATAGCTGATGAGATACCCGGTTTCCCGGTCTTTGATCATCAGCCCTACATCACCTACATTTGTTGCAATAATAGGCTTCTGAAGGATTAATGCTTCAGCAATTACCAAAGGCCATGCTTCAGATTCTGAAGGAAGGATAAAGTAGTCCGCCTTTTTAATGTATGGATAAGGATTCATCTGATTTCCGGCTAAAATAAATGTCTTTTCAACATTGTTTTTTGCGACCTGAGCCTTAAGGTTCTTCATTTCGTCACCATCACCAATGACAATGATGCTGTGATGAAATCCTTCGTTGATAAGCCTTGTATGTGCTTCTATAAGCTTATGATATCCTTTTCTTGAATGAAGCCTTCCAATAGAAGCGAAAACAGGTCCTTCAGGGAACGTATCAAGCTTTTCTTCGGCCTTACGTTTTATTTCTTCGATAGGAATAGGATTGATAATAACACTCTCAGCCGGATAACTGAGATCCGGATAATACTGATGCATCATATCCTTTATTTTGTGAGAGCAATACACCATATGATCAAACTGAGGAAAACTCTTTAAAATATCAGGAACCAAAGGTTGAAATTTAGGAACATTGATTTCAGAGTGAAACCATCCGATTTTTTTTGAATTCGTATGGGTAGAACTGAGAATAGCATCATAATCCCTGTAATCCATCCCTATTTCTATATCAAAAGTATCATTGATAAGCCGGTCTGCAATCGTTGGGTTGTTTTTCAGTTTACGAAGCTTTAACCTTCTTTTGACAAGCTGAACTTTCTGTAAGAGAGTGTTGTCGGAAAAATCCTCTTTTCCATCGGTAAGATATATTTTTCTGATATGTTTCGGAAGTTCATCACGCAACTTGCCCTGGTTAAGGGTAAGGCATACCGTCATTTCAAATTTGTCAGGATCCAGGTTGTTGAGAAGTCCCAACAGTACTTTTTCTACACCTCCCATTTCCATGGAGCGGTGTCTGAACAAAATTTTTATTTTTTTTTCTAACATTATCCGAAGATTGATTGTAAAGTAATTGTTATTTTTTTCTTGATACGGAAAGGAAGTTTATGCTGATATTGCAGCAGACTGAATATTTCATCTACACCCGGATAATGATCAGGAATTTTCTGGCCATTGATGGTGGTAAGTCCTCTGCGTTTCATGGTATTGAAAATCACCTGAGCAAAATACTCATGGGATTTCTTTTTATTGTCATTCTGGGAAATTCCCCCTTGATGAGTTCTGTAAAGGTAGTTGGTGTCATTAATGAACTGAACTTTTCCTTTTTCATACATTTTAAGGTAGAGATCCTGATCTTCCCCGATTTTCAAATCCGGATTCATTTTTTCTGTCTGTTCATATACTGCCTTTCTGAAGGTTACAAAATGAGCGATCTGAATAGGGAAATTAAAAAAATAAGGATCATCGTTCGGTACCTGCATTGCAGATCTGAACGGAGAAATTGGTTTCAGATTTTGATCACAGGTCATAAACCTGGAATAGGTAAGGACTGTGTTTTTTTTAGCCTGAAAGATCTCCATACATTTTTGAATGGCTGTTGGGTTTATAGCATCATCAGGATCTAAAAATCCACAGATTTCCCCTTCTGCCAGCTCAATCAGTTTACTTTTTGTTACACCTACACCGGAATTTTTTTCATTTTCAAAAAATTTAAACCTTTTATCACTTGAAATCATTTCCCGGATCATTTTCTTCTCGCTTTCAGAGGAGGCGTCATCCAGAATGATGGCTTCCCAGTCTGTATACGTCTGCTGAAGGATGCTTTCAAAACAGTCTTTGAAAAAATGAGCGTTATTATAATGGGCTATAAGGATAGAAAACTTCATTAATGTTCCTTAAATATTAATTCCTGATGATTGATTACGGTTGTATTGGGAGGAACATCTTTGTAAATTGTACATCCTGCTCCAATAATACAGTTGTCTCCGATAGTTACCCCTTTTAGGATGGTAACATTGCTTCCGAGCCAGCAGTTGCTTCCGATTTTGATGGGAGCTGTGGTGAACTCAGCGTGAGACAGTTTAAAATCCGGATGAGTCTGATAGGCATGGTTGTGGTCATACAGTTTTACATTTTCTCCGAATAATGTATTATCCCCTATTGAAATACTGTCCAGACAGTTGATGGAACAGAAGTTATTCATGAAAAAATTGTTCCCGATTTCTAAAGTGGCATTCTGCTGCACAAGAACATGTACATAATTTCTGAAACTGACCCCATTACCAATTGTCACTTTCTTTACATTTTCATGCAGAATAAAATGATCACTGATCCCAAGCTTTATCCCCTTGAAAGAAACATGAGGATGTTTTTTGAGAAGAGAAATCTGGCTTTTCCGTTGAAGTTTTGCTAAAATTTCATAAAGCATACCTAAATTTATTTTCACATTTGTAGCCTACAAATATAATTTGTTTTACATAATTATAATAATAAATCTTATTTTTGTGCCTTAAAATTAACACTTTATAGTAATAAAAACAGTACTCCGTGTTGAGTTTGCTGTATTTTGATAAAGTAAAGCATTTTGCGGTTCTGTGAAGATAAGTCAGATTACATTTACCAGGTTTATTGCCGCTATGGCAATTGTCATTTCCCATTTCAATAAAGATCTGTTTTTATATAAGATAGATTACATTTCCAATCTTTTTTTGAGAGCGAATGTCGGGGTAAGCTATTTCTTTATCCTTTCAGGGTTTATTATGATCATTGCTTATCATAAAAAGGATAAGATTGATTATCTGGAGTTTTATAAAAACAGATTTGCCAGGATCTATCCGCTTTATATGCTGGGACTTCTGCTGTATTTCATGACGAGATATGAAATGTTTGATTGGTATAAGCTGGTTTTATACGGATTAGGCATTCAGAGCTGGATACCCGGAGAAGCCATGATTTTGAATTTTCCGGGATGGTCTATCTCTGTAGAGTTTTTCTTTTACCTGATTTTCCCGTTTTTATATAATTATTTTTACGCGAAAAAAAATAAAATGATCTGGGTATTTGCTATTGGACTGTGGCTGATTACTCAGGTGTTTTCAAACCTTTATCCGGTATATGGAGCGTATGAGGGGCCACATACGAAAAGTCATGAATTCCTTTATTATTTCCCTTTCTGGCATCTTAATGAATTTCTGATCGGAAATCTTGCGGGAATATTTTTCGTGAGAAATTATAAGCAAAAAAATTACGATCGTCAGGTGATTGCCGTCTTTTTACTGATCCTTGTGTCGCTGATGTTTGTTCCGCTTTTTTATCACAACGGTTTGATGGCTTTACTTTTTGTGCCTGCAATTCTCCTTATTTCGGCGAATAACGGAAGAATAAGTAAGCTCTTTTCATTAAAGCCTCTGGAATATCTTGGAGAAATAAGTTATGGTATATATATCACACATATTCCTGTTCTTTATCTTGTCCGGGAGTTTTTAAAATGGCAGGAATACACGTTTAGTATTGATCTTGTATTTGTGATTTACATTATTGTTATGCTGTTCAGTTCTGCAGTTTTTTATCAGTGTATTGAAAAACCAATGCGTGATCTTTTAAGGAAGATACATTTTTCCAAACAATAAAATTAAAGCACTGTTTTTAAACTAGACACTTAGTTTAATTATACTATTAGAACAAATCGTTCCTGAAATTAATATTATAGAGCCCTGAACGTATACTTTTATAATCCGTAAGCAGATACTTCGTTATCATTCCCCATTTTTTGAAAAGAGGAGCATTGGCAATTTGGAAACTTCTGTAGACTCTTTTGATATGAAGCTTCATATCATCGGGAATGGTATTTTCATTTTCTGCCCAATGGTTGACTTCCTTCCACAAGATAACTCTTGTTGAGGCCGGTTTAACTTGTCTGGAATCTATTTTGGTAATTCTGTTGTTTTCGTGAACCCCTCTTACCGCTACTGCCTTATCAAGAATTCCCGGATATAAATTCAGATAGTAGGAGAGTCTGAAAAGGAATTCAGTGTCCTGATGGAGCTTTAAATGAGTTTTAAAGAAATACTCCATGTTTTTCAAAGAACTTTTACGGATAGTCAATGCATCAATACTGAACAGTCCGAAAGTTCCTATCATATTAAGCTGCCCCGGAAATACATCTCTTGGAGGATGTTTCTTGTAAACTGTAGTCAGGCGGTCACCAAAGACCTTGTAATATTGTTCTTTTGCTTTCTCCGAATAATAGTGAACCCCGATTGCACCATAAACTCCGTCAACATCTTTGTTGGAAAACAGTTCTTTTTCTGCATCAAAACGGTTGGGAAGGTAGTAATCATCCGCATCCAGAAAAGCGATAAAATCTCCTTCCGCTTTTTCCAGTCCTAAATTTCTGCTGGCACCGGCTCCATGATTGCCTTTGTCAGGATGCTGAAAAAGCTTTACTCTATCATGTTTTTCAGCGAGTTCCTTACAGACCTGCAATGCATTGTCCGGAGACTTGTCCTCTACCAATACCACTTCATATACCTCTTCGAACTGAAGCGCAGAATCTACAGCCTGTGAAACATATTTTTCGGCATTGTAAACGGGAATAATTACTGAAATTTTCATTTGTATCGGATTATGCTTTTAATTTAATTTTTAAATAATTGGTTACTCTTTTCTCAACAAAATAATACAGAAGTGATGCCACTATAATGACCATGGCAATCTTAAATAGGAAAAAGGGAAAGCTGAGGTAGCCTTCAACTTTAAATCTTTTTAAAGCAATTTCCACAAAAGGATGCGACAGGTATAGTGAATAGGAAATATCTCCCAGAAAAATAAAGGCTTTGTTTCCTTTAAACTGAAATACATAATCAAAAGTTAAGAAAGAAAAGACGAACAGGGAGATAATGGCCAGCTTTATCATATCATTATCTGTAGGGATAATGCTAAGCAGCACCAATATAAATAATACGATTCCTGTTACAGAAAGTAATGCTGCCCAGATCTTTGAAATTGTAAATCTGTTCAGTAGAAGCGAAAAAAGAATTCCTACAACAAAATATAGGTTCAGGGAATGGGTTACCATTCGTAAATACGGATTTTCAAAATGGATAAAATATCCCAGGATTGAAGTAAGGATAAAAAAACCTGCAATGAAGTAATATCTTTTTTCTTTAAAGAATAATGAAAGTCCAAATATGAGATAAAAGAACATTTCAAAATTTAAAGACCAGCCCAAGAAAAGGACCGGAAATTCTTTCTTTGTGGGAAGAAATAATAATGAATGGATAAGCTCATAAAGTCCTGCTCCGTGAAAATAGAGGAAAAAACTGCCTCCGGGTATCATCGCAGCAAAGGTCAAAAGATAATACAGCGGAACAATTCTGATCACCCTTCTTTTGTAAAATAAAGTGATCTGCTGAAAAGAATCTTTACTGAAATTTATTTTTTGAGTGGTGAAAGCCATGATAAACCCACTGATAATAAAAAATACGGGAACACCGATACTTCCTTTTTTAAAGAGAATATCGCCAAGATTCAGCCCGGGCAGGTTTATTGTTTCACGGAAATGAAAGCAGCATACCAATAAGGCTGAAATCCCTCTTAATATCTGGAGGTTGTGAAGCTTCATGACTGGAGGAATCTTATTTTTTAAATATCTTTTTTATAATAAGTCCCATCACAAAAGGAACTCTGGCAATATTATGCTGAAACGTCTTGAACCCGTCTATGGTAAATTTGGTATCTTCTGTCATTCCGTATTCTGAAAAATCTACTTCAGGAACAGCCTTATGTTTAAAGGTTACATTCATCAAGTTGTACTGATGGATAACCTGGATGTACATCTCTTTACTGTCTTCTACAGAAAAATTCGGGTAATGGCGATAGCTGTTGTGAGCTCTTTCCTTTAGCATCGTTTTGAAGTTGTCTACACTTTCTGCTAAGCTTACAAATGGGTTTACTACAGCGTTATAAACATTTACTACCGCTTTACGGTCTGGCAGCATGGTAAGCTGATATCCTCTTCTTAAATCTATTACCAGGTCATGAACCGGTTTGAAATGTTCCTGAACTGTTTTTATATAATCCTGATGAAGCATGTCATCATTATCCAGCTCGCTGGTGATCACAAATTTTGTATCAGGAGTGAAAAACTGAGGAATTATTTCTACAGCTTTCGTTTTCATAACATCAAAATCTTCTACAAATACCGCTTTGAAAGTTGGGTATTCTGTTTCAATTTCTTTAATGATTTTTCTAAACTTATCAGATGTATTGGTGTCGAAAAAGGTAAGCCAGACGTAGTTTTGGTTGGTCTGATTTTTATAAGAAGGAAGCACGTAAGTTCTGAATAACTTGAACCGGTCATCCAGCCATTCTTCGGTAAGCGGTTTATATCCTGAACGTGTTTCGTTCCAGCCTTTTGTAGGAACATTGAATCTTGTCATTATTACGTGTACAAATTGACTCATCTAAATAAATTTATTTAAAGTTATATAATTTACAAGGGTTTCTGCTGTATATCTGCTTGGCAGTACCCACTCATTTGTGTAGTTTTTATGGAAATATAGTTGTCCGAAGTTTATTATACTTCAAATTTAGCCATCTACTTTTTTTCTGAAAAGCTTGTAATAAAATCTTTTGAGAGAAAGATATTTTGCGACTACGGCCAGGGGAATCATTTTTTGAAATTCGCGTCTTTGCTGTATAAGCTGGGTGGTACGAACGTCTATGATATGGTAAGCCAGTTTGTCGTGTACCTCTTCACCATAAAGTTTTTTTAAGGTTGGTAGAATTTTAAGGCGCTGCTTCATGATTTTGATCGGATCGGCAGACATATTATCGTTGACGTCTTTTCGGTAATGGGCGAGAGCTTCATTGATCAAAAGGGCATCAGGATGATCCTTGGTGATATAAATCCACATTACCCAGTCTTCACAGCTGGTAAGGGTAGTGTCAAAAAGAAAACCTTCCAGAAGTTTTTTGCCTATCAAGGCACAGTGTATCGGGATGGAAAATTTAAGATCCCAATCGTATACAATTCCATCAAAGGTCAGGAAACTCTGCTCAACATTTTTATAGCCAGGAAGATGGGTTTGGTTTCTGTAGATGGTGTACTGACTTACAATCAACGGATATTCTTTGTCTCCGGAAAGGCTTTTGGAAAACTTTTCACGGTGTATCAGATCATCCGAATCCAAAAACTGTATGTAATCTCCGGTAACAATTTCCAGTGCTGCATTTCTTGCAGAAGACAGACCTCCGTTTTCTTTATAAAGATACTTAAAACGGCTGTCCTTTTTTACCCATTTATCAGCTACTTCATCAGTATTATCAGGCGATCCGTCATTGACAATGATACATTCCCAATTTTCATAAGTCTGATCCATTATAGACTGCAGACATTCATCTAAAAACTGAGCCTGTTTGTAGCAGGGGACAATTACGGATATTTTGGGATTCATTTTCATTTTTTATTCAATAGGTTTAATGTGTTTTTTATTCTTCAGTTGGTCATAAAAACCACTACTTTTTAATTGCTTTTTCTTGGCCTGAATAATATCTGAAGCTTTCTGGTCGAAGGTACAAAAATTATTTTTTCCGGTACAGAATGGGATCTTTCGGGAGCGGCCATGTATTGTCTTTTATAAATAAGATGAATAGAGTTTCTTAAGGTATTCATCAGGAGACAGACCCTCGAAAAAATCTTCTGTAAGGCTGTTGAACTCTATATTATAAAAGGAACCTTCGTTCACAGTTTCATAATCTGCATTTTTTGCAAGATGATTCTCCAGCTGAGATAAAATCTCCGGTAATGAGTACTGGTAAGGGTAAGCAAGATTGACGATCTCATTGTTGAGGTCCTGCATATACTTCCCGACAAATGATGCAATATCATCCGTACCAATCAGAATTCTTCTTGCATTGCTGTAAATGGTTAGCTTATTTTCAGATAAGATTGAATTTTTAAGAAAGTTGATCAGCGTATTGGGATTTCCTCCACGGCCTACAGCATTCCCTACCCTGAAAATAATAAAGCTGAAGCAATGCTCTGCAATTATTTTTTCAATAGCAAGTTTATGCACTACATAAGGGCTGTCGGTTTTACTGGGATCATAAATACTGCATGTGGAAAAATAGATCAGCTTTTTATCCGGATTTTGGCTAATAACTGATTTCAGAAGGGATATTTCTCTTTCAAATTCAGCAGGATTCTTTTCCAGTGAATTGGAAACTCCTGATGCAAAAAAAACAACATCTTCTTTATCATAAAGTTTTACGGCATTTGCCAGAATTCCACTACCAATAATCATATGCTTCTTTTCTAATTAAGATGTTAGTTTTAAATCTTTTAAGAATATCAATAGATTTAAAGTTTTTTAAAGATTTTAAAAAGTCCAAGTGTATTCCCCAATTTTGCCCATCTTGAATTTTTTACATGATTCAATTGGTTGAGGGCCTGGTCATATTTCTTTTTCGGAACATAGCTCTGAATAAAAAGATCTTCAATACTTATGTTTCTTCTTTCTGCCATTTTGATCATAGCAACCCAGTGCCAGAATAATGCTTTTTCTGCATTTTTGGTTGTAGAGATCCCACTGTCATGGATTCTGTATAAGTATAAATCCTCATCAATATATTTAACAGGGGCTGTTTCGCACATTTTCATGTACCAGTCTTTATCTTCAGCAATTTTTAAGAAAGAATCAATGCCGGACGTCTGCTCGTAAATCTTCTTTTTGAATGTGACGAAATGTGAAATCTCTGCATTGAAGTTAAAGTAAGACTGATCCAGTTCTGTGATTTGTTTGGCTTTATGAACAGACAGAGGATTAAGATTTTCATCACATCGTACAAAATTTGAATATACCAGGCCTGCTTCCGGATATTCGGAATGTGTTTTTAAAACAATTTCCAGAGCATGAGGAGCCAAAGCGTCATCTGGGTCTAAAAAACCGCATATTTCTGCTTCAGCAAGACCTATTAATCTCTTTTTTGTATAGCCAATTCCTCTGTTTTGGTCATTCTGGTGTATTTTAAACCGGGAATCGTCACCTGTGATTTTTTTTATAACTTCTAGAGAGTTATCGGTAGAGCCGTCATCCAGAATTACAGCTTCCCAATCCGTTTCAGTCTGCGCAACTAAGCTTTGGCAGCATTTTTCAAAAAAATGGCCATTGTTATAATTGGCAATAAGTATACTGAATTTACTCATTTCGACTGTGTTTATTCAAGATTTTTTTTAATGCATTCAGATATCCGAAACCATATTTTCTGTCCGGTTCCAGAATATTTCCTTCTGCCCATTCGTTCCAGGATTTAACAATTAAAAACTGTTCAGGATAATCTTTTTTATCCTCAAGATATGTTGCGGCTTTTTCAACCTGCTGTTCAAATATTTCCGGAGAATTATTAGCAAGTATAATGCCTCTGTATCCACTTCTTGGAGTATTGTCCCAATTAGGCAGGATACATGGATAGGTAGGAACGTTGCTTTCTTCAAACTTTAAGTCATTGACTACCGCCTGGGCGTCCTGAATTCTGACTTTAGGCTGTTCTTTTTTCTTAATTCCGATTAATCCTTTTATTCTGTTTTTATAATATTGAGAATGGGAGATGTATTCTTTTTTGTCAATATGAGGTACCCATGCTTTCTGAAAGGCATTGGAAATCTTACTGTCATATCCCATAGATTTAAAATCAAGATCATCACGAAGTTTATTGGATGCCATGACATATAAGCCATCAAATCCGTTTTCTTTTGCAAGCTCTCTGAATCTGGAAATATAATGAGGATCTCCATCATTCAAATGGTTGGGATCGTAGATAATCAAAAGAGGTTTATTGTCCACTTTTATATACCTCTCGTCCTTGAAGAAAGGAAGAAGGTATTCGAAATGGGCAATTAAGTCCTGTTCATTAGGGTAAACCTGTTGAGCCAGAATTTTTTCTGATAATCCGTGCCATATGCCTGACCATGTTTCATTGGCCCAGCAGAAGCAGAAAGGGAAATCTGGTTTTCCTGATTTCAGCACATCGTTGGCAACACGTTCCAACAATTGTTTGCCATTACCAAACCAGTAATGATAGTAGATAAATCCGTGTACACCATAGTCTTTAGCCATCTGAGCCTGCTGTTCTCTTACTTCTGGAACCCGCAGATCATAATATCCCAAATCTCCAGGGTATATAGGCTGTTCATGTCCTTCAAATAAAGGTTGGGCTTTTCCTACATTCGTCCATTCTGTAAAACCTTTTCCCCACCATTCGTCATTTTCAGGGACAGGATGGTATTGAGGGAGGTAGAATGCAAGGGGCTTTATTTTTTTCATCATTAACTTATTTCGTTCGATAGAGGATCTTATTTTTTAATACAATAAAAATAGGAGGAATCAATAATTTGAGCAACTTTCTTCCTTTTTTTTCTTGAGGTTTTTCTGTTTTTGGGGCAGGTTTGCCATAAGTTTCCACGTATTTTGGACTGGAATAACAGATGGAAAGAAATAATTCATAGTTTTGATTCATTTTTGCAGTATCTCTCATCATACTGCTGTCATGAAGTCTTATAAGCGTTTTTGTATTGCCTTCATAGCCAATATGCTGAAATTTAAAATCATTCAAAACACATCTGAGATTAAATTCCCAATCTTCTAAAGACTTTAAACGCTCATCAAAGAAACCAATTGTTTTGAAAATATCTTTATGATATAACGGAGCAGATATTACAAAAGGGTTTTTAATCTTAAAAAGCTGCTTAATATCAGTAGTATCATCAAAATTTAAGTATACTTCCGGAAGAAAATTATTTCTTCCAAAAATCCTTTTATAGTTGACTCCTTCTGAGCTTTCAAAATATCGGTATCCGGAAATAATGATATCAATATTTTGATTAAAAAACCTAGAATGAGCTTCTAATTTTTTATTTTCTATTATATCATCGCAATCAAGGAGAAGCAGCCATTCTCCATTGGCCGTTTTTATTCCTGCATTTCTGGCAGACGATAAACCACCATTATCTTTATAGAGATAGTGAAAACGGCTGTCTGTTTCCAGCCATTTTTTTGCAATATTTTCTGTGTTATCCGGTGATCCATCATTCACAATGATGCATTCCCAATCCTGAAACGTCTGTTCTAACACAGATTGTAGGCATTCATCAAGAAAATGAGCCTGATTATAACATGGGACGATTATTGAAATTTTTGGATTCATTTTTAAATCATTTTATTTAAAAATTTATACAACGGAACCGGAATTTTATACTGTATTGCAATACTTAATCTTTTTACATTGAAAGGGTATTTCTTGTAGGCTTCAGTGTATTGTGAAGGCAGTTTTTCTCCAGAAAAATAATATTTCTGTGTGATACCATTTATTTTATTTTTTAGATCACCTTCTTTATCAAACATCATTTGAAGCATCACGTTTTCAATTTCAATTCTGTCTGCTTTTATTTTTGAAATATTTTCCTGGTGTAATCTGTAATATGCCAGTTTTTCAGGGATGTAACCAATTAAATACTTTTCATTTATTTTTAACCAGCGATAATAATCTTCAGCAATAAACATTGAGTCATATTCACCGGTTTCAATAATTGCTTCTGTTCTTATCAATGTAGTCAGACCTGCAATTCTGTTATTTTTTATCAGTTCTTTTCTGAAAATATAGGGATCAACTTCTCCTAATGCATCATAATCTGCTATATCTTCTCCAATACGGCTGTTTTCATCTATTATATTGGTATTGGTATGAATCATGGCATATTCTTTTCCTAAAGATTCAATTTTAGCAACAGTCTTTTCTAAGAACTCAGGATGCAGGTAATCATCTGCTGAAATGATTTTTATATATTTTCCTTTTGCAAGCTTAATACATTCATTCAACATTGTTGCCAGACCTGTGTTTTTGGTATGGAAGTTTTTTTCTGCAGAATAACTATTATCATTTAACCAACGCTCAAAAACTTCAACGGAATTATCAGGCGAGACATCATCACCCAGAATAAGCTGAATGTTTTTATAGGTTTGATTTTTTACACTATCTAAATTTTCCTTGATATATTGGGAATGATTATAGGCTGTGACAATAACTGTAACTAGAGGCTGTTCCATATTAATACTCATTTAAGGCATTAATGATGTTTATCACTTCATGCTCTTCTAACACAGAAGATATAGGTAAGCTCAGTACTTCCTCATGTATCAGTTCACTGATAGGAAAAGAAAGTTCATTCATTTCTTTGTAAGCTTCCTGTTGATGGGGAGGGATAGGGTAGTGAATGATAGTCTGAATACCTTTTTCTGTTAAATAGGTTTGAAGTAGATCACGGTTTTCTGTTCTTATGACAAAAACATGCCATACATGCTCTTTTTCATCTGAAGGGTTTTCAGGAAGGATGATTTTGGAATTTTTTATTCCTTCGATAAATAATTTTGCAATTCTTCTTCTTGCTTCATTTTCATCTTCAATATATTTCAGTTTAACATCTAAAACAGCTGCCTGAAGTTCATCTAATCTGGAATTTAATCCTTTGTAAATATTAATATATTTTTGGTTTGAGCCATAATTTCCTAAAGCACGGATCGTTTCGGATAATTGTTTGTCATTTGTTGTGACTGCTCCTGCGTCTCCCAGAGCTCCCAGATTTTTTCCGGGATAAAAACTGAACCCTGCGGCGTCTCCAAGATTTCCTGATTTAATGTTATTCCATTCGGCACCTATAGCCTGGGCATTGTCTTCTACAATTTTTAATTTATATTTTTCAGCAATACTTTTCAGTTTTTCTGAGAAAACAATTCTGCCCTGAAGATGAACTATTAAAATGGCTTTTGTCTTATCAGTAATCTTTTCTTCTATTTTTGAAATATTAATATTGTAAGTATTAAGCTCGGGTTCTACTAAAACGGGAACTAATCCATTGTCTGACAAAGCCAGAATGGAAGCAATATAGGTATTGGAAGGGACAATTACTTCGTCACCGGGTTTCATATAACCCAGTTCGATATAAGCCCGAAAAATAAGACGAAGCGCATCCAGTCCGTTTGCTACCCCTATTGCATATTCTGAACCAATATAACCGGCTAAATTGGTTTCAAAATTTTTAATTTCGTTTCCTAATAAATACCATCCGCTTCTGAACACTTCCAGAAGTTTGTTTTCTATTTCCTGTTGGTATTTCAAATTTACTTTTTGAAGATCTAAAAACTTAATCATTTCTTTTTATTTTGAACATGCCACATATATTTCAGCGCAATGGTGAGGAAATTTTTTTCCTAATTTATAAAATCCGTCTATCATAGCTTCATTCCAATTATTTTCAATTTGCCCATTTGAAACAGGTTTAAAGAAAATGCCGCCCTCATCCACTATTTTATAACCGGCCTTTGTAATGTCATCTTTTAAAGTATCCAAATCATATACTCTGTAGTGTCCTAATTCATGGTCTCTTTGATTCAATTCATATTCGCTGTTTAATAATCCCATCTCTACTGCGGCTAATCTGTGGATAGACTTTGCGTTAGGCACTGAAATTAAAAATACACCACTATCGGATAACCAGGAAGATATAATTTTTAAAACTTCAACAGGATTTTCAATATGTTCGAGGACATGGCTCATTATTATAGTATCAAACTTTTTATCTGTTTTAAACTCTTCAAAATAGGAGTTATGTTTTGTAATATTTGGATAATCAGGAATTTGATTTAATAAATCTTGAGAGCCTTCAACCAAATCCAAAGATGAAAAGTCATTAATCAGATATTTGGTCATATGTCCTAAGGCAGGTCCTAATTCCAAAGCAGATTCTCCTTTAAAATAAGGTTTTAAACTTAAGTAATTCAATTCTGTTAACTTAAAATCAAAATCAAGAAAAGAGCTGTTATAGAATTGTGCTGAATCCTGCACTTTATTTTTATAATTTTCCATTTGTAATTTTATCTATTTTTAAATCAAGAACAGTATTTATAATTATGTCTGGCTGATAGGGGAGTAAGCTTTCTTTACTTAGAAAACCGGAAAGTACGGCGGCTGTTTTCATCCCTAATAATTTGCCTGTTTGAATATCTTTTCCTGTATCTCCAATAAACCAGTCTTCAGGAGTTATCTGAACTGCATTTTTAATTAAATCATGTTTTTCCTGTTGCTGTTGGGTTACTAAAACTTTCGTGAAAATATTTTCCCAACCGAATGATTTTACCTGTTCCAGAGCAATGCTTTCAGACTGACGGGCTGTAACAACAAACAGGGTATAGTTTTTAGACAGGTTTATGAGTAAGTCTACTATTCCTTCAAAAGGAGTATCTAATTTCAACCATTTTTCTAATTCAATTTCCGACATCCATTTTTTCTCAAAATCGCTGTATTGCTCGCTGGAATAATTAAATTTAGAAAGTAGAATTTCTTTATGACTTTTTTTACCCCGCTTTAAAGTCCAATATTCATCAAAAGACAATTCCGAAGTGGGAACTAATGACTGAAACAAGTGGTATAGCCTAGGCCGGGAATCAATTAAAGTACCATCAAGGTCAAAAAAAATATTCATATTATTTTTTATTTTTTTTCATGTACTCAAACTCTTCTTTTAGCCCTTCTTCAAGAGAGGTTTCTTTTTGTAGCAAAAATTCATTCATTTTTGAACTGTCGAATACAAAGTCTCTTCCTTTTTTTTCAGCAGGTATTTTTTCTATTGTTACGTCTTTGTTAGAAATGAATTTTATTGTATTTACCAAATCATTGATAGAAATAGAACGATTTCCGACTAAGTTTATAACTCCTATATCTTTTAGTTGAATAGAATCTACAATAGCTTTAACGATATCTTTAATATAAATAAAAGAGCGCAATTCTTCTCCTGTGCCCCAGATCTGAATTGGCTTTTCTGCTAAAATATTATGTATTGTTGCAGGAATTATTTTCTGATAAGCCTCTTCTCCCGGACCGTACACATGGCCTATCCTTAAAATTTGAACGGATTTATTATGCTCTTTCCCCCAACTTTCCACCATCTTTTCTGAATATAGCTTAGAATGGCCGTACAATGAAGCCGGTTTTTCTAAAGTACTCTCAGAAATAATGTTCTCATTATCATAGACATCAAGTGTACTAAGGTAAATGAATTTTTTTATATGAGGTAAAGTAGCACTTAATAGTTTATCTGTGTTAAATATATTTGAATTGGATAATTGAATATTATTGGCTTCACTTCCTTTTTTGGGGGTGAAAGCTCCTGCATGAATTATTGTTTCAATATACTGAAACCCATTTTTTAAAAAAAAATCGCTTTCGAACTGATAGTTGTTGTGTAACAAATATCTACATTCTGATATAGGTTGAGAAGTTAGACACACAACATTATCCCTACCGTATTTTTCAATCAATAGCGGAAGTAAATGTTTTCCTATAAATCCCGAAGCTCCCGTTAAAAGTAACATTTATAAATTTTTTATTCGTTGCTGTATCTGAATATCGGTCATTAATTTGGGTTGAGTGTCCATCCCCCTTAGCCACATTAGCCCATCCTGTAATGGATTTATTTTTTTACTTAATTGGGGAAATTCATTATATAAAGCAATGTCTTTAAATATCTCAGGCATGTTTAATCCTGCTTCGGTAAAAAATAATACCGTTGTAAAGAATCTTGAAATATTGATTTCTGTAGGATTAGGCACTCCATTTTTGTCATAAGCCATATCTACCCCGAAAATGCCATGAGGCTTATCCGAAACTGCCTTTATGGTAGCTATTGATATTCTGTCTATTTCAGGATCTGAGTAGGTCTGGCCTACTTTTGTAACACCTGTAACCCCGGAAACAGTTCTGTTTCCATGAGTCCATCCTTTTCTTAATCTTGTCTGAGCGACTACCAATTCGCCTTCATGCCAAATGGAGAGCCATGTTACCGTGTCTGGAGTAAGCATTTCTGCTGCGACAAAGTCTCCCCACCCGTTATATCGGTCAATCCACCCTTTGGCAAACGAAAAATCATTAGTAGGCAGGGCGCCTTTACCTCCTCCTCCAATAGATGAAGCTCTTAGCCATATGTTTCCATCCTTATCTCCTAAATCTGAAAACGCTTTTTTTAGATCTTCTTCATTATTGATCATGATGTTTTCTGGAACTGTTACACCGGCTTCCCTGCATTTTAAATAGGTTTTATATTTATGAACACAGGTGTCTATTACTTCATGCGATGGCATAAACGTTTTAGTGCCGGTAGAATGAATGTCTTCTCTGATTATGGAGGCATGATAAATCTCCAGATCATTTTGAAAATGTATTAAATCAGGTTTTTCCTGATTCAGTATTTGTAATAATGACGCTTTATAATCTGGCTGATTGGCATAAGGTATATAGGATACTTCATGTGCATTGGAGAGTATCAGATCTGTAGGCTCACTGCCCATCCCAATTATTCTCTCCTTTTTCGAGCTTAGAAGAAGTGAGTTGATGACTCCTTCAGAGGGAGCGCCGCCTGCACCGGCAATTAATATTTTAATCATTCTATGAGTTTTTGAAATTCGTGGTAATCCCTTATATAATCGTCTTCAGTATATGGCAGAGATGCTAAACATAAAAGCACTGCATTATGTGAAAACTTGATATCTCTCCATACCAATTTGGGGATGTATATACCTTTAGATGGGTTATTCAGAACAAAACTTTCTTTATGTCCATCTTTATTTTCTGTGTTAAATTCTATAATACCTGAAACAGCGAATATTAATTGTTCAAGATTTTTATGAGCATGACCTCCTCTTATTACATCCTGAGGTGTATAATAAGTCCAGTATACACGCTTAATTTCAAAAGGTATATTTTTTAAATTTTCAGCGACTGTAATGAAGCCTAATGAAGAATCACCTATTTTTTCTAAATCAAAATATTGAACTTTTTCCATTAAATAATTTATTTTACGATGTAATTAAAATCAGGTCTGATAATTCCGGGTAATACATTGATATTTTTACCCATTTTTACATTTTCAACTTCAAAACCTATTATTTCGTTGGCTACAAAAAGAGGGATTCTTTGATCTTCTCCAAACATGAGTTTGAAATAATAATTACCCGTATTGAGTAAGTGTGGTGGGATTTCGAATTCTACAACATATTCTTTTTTCTGAGAATCATTTTGAGTAGTAATGGGAGCCCCTGTATGGAAAACTACCGCTTCTTCATATGTTCTCAGCTCAAAAGTTGTATCAATATTGATATTTTCTTTGAAATTATAAAATCTAAGCAGGATTTTAATCCCTGATTCTATATCTAAAAACTGTCCTTTTGTAGGTTTAACAGAAAATTCTAATATTTTGATATTTTCATTTCCTAAAGCTGTTTCCAACGGCCCTTCATGAAGGTAAATTGATTGCTTCTCAGAGCTTTTCTGATATTCTGCAATGGTATCTAAAATACCTCCGCTATATGTTAACTGCCCTTGGTGAAGTAAAATTCCGGATGAACAAAGCTCTTTTATTGCAGTCATATTATGGCTTACAAATAAGATGGTTCTTCCTTCTCCTTTGGTGACATCATTCATCTTTCCAAGGCATTTTTTCTGAAAGTCTGCATCACCCACTGCTAAAACCTCGTCAACGATTAAAATCTCAGATTCTAAGTGAGCTGCTACAGCAAACGCAAGGCGAACATACATTCCCGAAGAATATCTTTTAACAGGAGTATCAATATATCTCTCAACACCAGAAAAATCTACAATTTCATCAAATTTTCTCTTGATTTCTTTTCTTGTCATTCCTAAAATAGCACCATTGAGAAAAACATTTTCCCGTCCTGTCATTTCAGGATGAAATCCTGTTCCTACTTCCAATAGAGAAGCAATTCTTCCATTGGTATAAATCTTACCTGTCGTAGGTTTTGTAACTTTACTTAAAACCTTTAACAGTGTTGATTTTCCTGCACCGTTTCTTCCGATAATTCCTACAGCATCTCCCTTTTCGATTTCAAAATCGATATCACGGAGAGACCATACATATTCAGAGTCTCCCTTGGTTGTTCTGTCATTGGTTTCTCCAATTTTCAAATAAGGATCTTCCTTTCCTCTTATTTTATACCAGAACCTGTTGAGATCATGAGACAGTGTTCCTGTACCGACTTGTCCCAGACGGTATTGTTTAGATATGTTTTCTGCTTTTAAAGCTAGCATGTTTTTTTAATTTAAATTTTTAAACAGGAAATAATTACACCGTATCCATAAAGGTTTTTTCAACTTTATTGAATACAACAATTCCTATCATCAAAAGGATAAGAATAATAATAGTACTAATTCCCAGCATAGCGGGAGAAAAGTCTCCAACACCGATCCAAGCGTATTTAAAACATTCAAAAATACCGGTTAAGGGGTTGTAATATGCTAATTTTTTGAAGAATCCTGGTAATGAGGAGGCAGGATATATTACTGGAGTTGCATACATATACAAGCTTACCCCAAAACCTAATAGCATTGCCAAATCTTTATATTTCGTAGTGAGTGAAGAAAATATCATTCCAACACCTAATGCAAAAAGAGCCATCAGGAATATAAGAAAAGGGGTTGCAAGAATCCAGATGTTAGGATGGGCTTCTCCTTTATAGTAATAATAAGCCCACGCAAGGATGAATAGAATAAACTGTACTCCAAACCTCATAAGGTTAGAGATGACGATTGACAATGGGGTAACCAGTCTTGGAAAATATACTTTTCCGAAAATTCCGGCATTTCCTGTAAAAGTGGAGGATGTAGCCAGTAAAGAGGCAGAAAAATAATTCCAAAGAGTAACGCCGGCCAGATAAAAAAGAAGAGGTGGTGCTCCATCTGTTGGGAGTTTCGCAATTCTTCCAAAAATAACCAGATATACGATGGTTGTTAGAATGGGATTGATAAAAAACCATATAGGTCCTAAAATAGTCTGCTTAAAACTGGATATAAAATCTCTCTTTACAAACATATAGACAAGATCTTTGTATTTCCAGACTTCTTTTAGCTTCAAGTCAAATAACGAATGATTTGCACCAATCGTCTCAGTCCACTTCTGTTGTGGTTCATTCATCTGTGTAAGTTTTTGCAAATTTATAATAATTAATTCTTACCGTATCTTTTCGTTTATAAATTTTCATGATAAATAAAACTAAAAATCAACAACTAATATATTGATAATTGATGGTATGAACAAAAACTATTGGCCATAAAGCCAATAGTCTATGATTTTTATAAATTATTTTTGTTATTTCCCGATAAGTTGTTTCAGATATTCACCATAGCCGCTTTTGCCATATTTTACCGCAGTTTCAAGCAGTTTTTCTTCATTAATGAATTTATTCCTGAACGCTATTTCTTCAATACAGCCGATTTTAAACCCTTGTCTTTTTTCTATAACACTTACAAATTCTGAAGCGTCATGAAGAGAGTCAAAAGTTCCGGTGTCCAGCCATGCAGTACCTCTGTCAAGAACTGCAACCTCAAGCTTTTCATTTTTTAAATAGACGTTGTTGATATCAGTAATTTCCAACTCGCCTCTTGCAGAAGGCTTGATGTTTTTAGCAATTTCTACCACATCGTTATCATAAAAATAAAGACCCGGTACTGCATAATTTGACTTAGGATTTATAGGTTTTTCTTCAATAGAAACTGCCTTTAAATCTTTATCAAATTCTACAACCCCATATCTTTCGGGGTCAGCAACGTGATAGGCAAAAACAACTCCTCCATTCGGGTTGGTTTTATTTTTCAGTAAAGTTCCCATTTCGGAACCGTAGAAAATATTATCACCTAATACCAGTGCAGCAGAATCATTGCCGATAAACTGGTCTCCCAAAATAAATGCCTGCGCTAAACCATCAGGGCTTGGCTGTACAACATATTCTATATTACAGCCAATTTGAGAACCATCTCCCAAAAGTTTGATAAACCCGGCCTGGTCGTGTGGGGTAGTAATGATTAGGATATCCTTGATTCCGGCTAAAAGAAGTGTGGAAAGCGGATAATAGATCATTGGTTTGTCATAAACAGGCATCAGCTGCTTGCTTACGGCAATGGTTAGAGGGTAAAGTCTTGTTCCGGAACCTCCGGCTAATATTATTCCTTTCATTTGGTGGTGCGTATTACGCTTATTTCTTTTGTGTTATAAATTGATTTTATTTTGCTATTTCTGGATTGTCCCTTCAATAGCTAAGACCTTTAGCTGTATTGTTTGTTGTAGTAATCCTGATAATTTCCTGAAGTTACATTTTCAAGCCATTCTTTATTTTCAAGATACCAGTCAATCGTTTTTCCCAGCCCTTCTTCAAAAGTTACCGAAGGTTTCCAGCCTAAGTCCTTATTTAGTTTCGTGGCATCAATAGCATAGCGCTTGTCATGGCCAGGTCTGTCCTTTACAAAAGTGATCAGTTTTTCAGAATAGCCTTCCGGTTTTTCTAGTTTAGCATCCATTTGCTTGATCAGTTCTTTTACAAGATCAATATTCTGCCACTCATTGAATCCTCCGATATTGTAAGTCTCACCAGTTTTTGCTTCATTGAAAATCTGATGAATTGCTTTGGCGTGATCAATTACAAATAACCAGTCTCTCGTATATTTCCCATCACCATAAATAGGAAGAGGTCTTTCGTTGATAATATTTGAGATGCAAAGAGGAATAAGTTTTTCCGGAAAATGATTGGGTCCATAATTGTTTGAACAATTAGAAACGATGAACGGCATTCCGTAAGTATTTCCATAAGCTCTTACCAAATGATCAGAAGCTGCTTTTGAAGCAGAATATGGAGATTGGGGGTCGTATGAAGTTGTTTCTAAAAAGAATCCGGTTTCACCCAAACTTCCATATACTTCATCAGTGGAAATATGGTAGAAAAGGTTGGTTCTTTTTTCATCCGGGAATCTGCCATGGGTGTGGTCAGGGTTTAATGTCCAGAACTCTTTACAAAGATTCAGAAGATTGGCTGTTCCGTTTACATTGGTGTTAATAAACGCCATTGGATCTGTAATACTTCTGTCTACATGACTTTCTGCCGCCAAATGTACTACAGCATCGGGATTATATTTTTCAAAAACCTTTCTGAGTTCTTCCGGGTTTGTGATGTCTGCTTTTTCGAAAACGTAATTGGGTTCATTTTCAATGTCCTTTAAGTTTTCAAGATTTCCGGCGTAGGTGAGGGCATCAAGATTGATGATCTTTGTATCCGGATTGTTTTTTACAAATTCTCTTACAACATGGGAGCCGATGAATCCGGCACCTCCTGTAATGATAATGTTTTTCATTTATTTATTTTGAGATGGTCTTTCTTCCTATACTTTTATAATGAAATCCGTTTTGTTCAGGGATTTCCAATGGATACATATTTCTGCCGTCGAAAATGGCTTTGTTTTTCATTTTTTTAGCCATAAGCTCAAAATTAGGATTTTTAAACTCCGGCCATTCGGTGGCGATAAATAATGCATCAACGCCTTCCAATGCGTCATACATTCCTTTGGCATATTGTATTTTGCTGCCAAGGAGTTTCTGGACATTGCTTTCGGCAACGGCGTCATAAGCTATAATCTCTGCGCCCTTTTCTAATAAAAGAGCAATGTTGTCTAAAGATGAAGCCTCTCTGATATCATCTGTATTTGCTTTGAAGGCAAGTCCCCACATGGCAATTTTCTTTCCTTTTATAGTACCACCGAAATACTTTTCGATTTCAGACACTAAAATTACTTTTTGTGTGGTGTTTACATTTTCAGTAGCTTCCAGGATCTGGAAATTAAAATCTTCCTGTTTCCCGGATTTGATAAGAGCTTTTACATCTTTAGGAAAACAGCTTCCTCCATATCCGATTCCCGGGAATAAGAATCTATGCCCAATTCTGTCATCACTACCCATTCCCAGTCTTACCTTATCTACATCTGCACCTACTTTTTCGCAGTAGTTTGCAATTTCGTTCATAAAGGTAATCTTTACGGCTAAAAATGAGTTCGCAGCATATTTTGTAAGCTCCGATGATTTCTCATCCATAAAGATGATTGGAATTCCCGTATTGGTAAAAGG
Organism: Chryseobacterium sp. D764; assembly: GCF_019317325.1. NCBI lineage: Bacteria > Pseudomonadati > Bacteroidota > Flavobacteriia > Flavobacteriales > Weeksellaceae > Chryseobacterium > Chryseobacterium sp. D764. The sequence goes on from NZ_CP079219.1 coordinate 3,633,783, forward strand.
CTGGTAGATTTTAGACATAATGTCTTTTGCTTTTTCTGAGCTGGCACCTACAACTACTCTTGAGGGATTCATAGAGTCTTCAACGGCAAAACCTTCTCTTAAAAATTCAGGATTTGAAACTACATCAAAAGGGAGGTTTGTTTTGGAAGCGATTGTTTCTCTTACCCTGTCCGCTGTTCCTACGGGAACAGTACTTTTATTGACAACAACTTTGTATTCTGTCATCATCTCACCAATGTTGTTGGCTACCTGAAGTACATAAGATAAATCTGCAGAACCGTCTTCTCCCGGAGGAGTTGGTAATGCCAGATATATGACTTCGCTTTTATCTAAGGCTTCTTTAAGATCGGTGGTGAAAAATAATCTTTCAGACTGAATGTTTCTTAAAAACATCTCTTCAAGGTTAGGCTCATAGATGGGAACAATGCCGTTTTTCAAACCTTCTACTTTTTTTTCATCAATATCAACACAGTATACTGAATTGCCAAGTTCTGCCAGAGTAGTTCCTGTAACTAGCCCCACATAACCTGTTCCTACAATCGTTATATTCAAAATGTTTGTTTTTAAATTCTAAAGACAAAAGTAATAAAAATCCTGTGACATATTCTTTTAATTTATTGTAAATGAATCTGTCGCTATTTGCTTGATACTTAAGATAATTTTGTGTTTTTGGAAAAAATGCGTATATTTGCAATGGATTTACGGGAAAAAATGGGAAGGCTTCGGAAGAAAGCCTTTTTTCGTACTGTAAATCAAGATAAAATTATATGGAGTTTAGAAAAAGAATTGACGAATTGTTAAATGAATTCCTTGAGACCAGAAAAGATCTGTTTCTTATTGATCTTAAAATTTCTGCAGGGGATGATATTACAGTGATTTTAGATGGTGATAACGGAGTTTCGCTGCAGGACTGCCTTGATGCAAGCCGTGCAATAGAATTCAATATGGATCGTGAAGAGCATGACTTCAGTCTTCAGGTGATGTCTGCGGGATTGAGCGAACCATTATCCACACCAAGACAGTTCGGTAAAAACATTGGAAGAGAGATTGAGGTAATGCTGGAAGATTCTTCCAAAATAGAAGGAGAATTGTCAAAAGTAGATGATGAAAAGATCACGCTTACTTTGCGTTATCGTAAGCCGAAAGATATCGGAAAAGGAAAAGTAGATGTAGAAGAGGAGAAGGAGATTCCTTACTCCGAAATCAAGAAAGCATTAGTAGTAATTAAATTTTAAAAAGAAAAAAGAATAGATGGATAATATAGCGTTGATTGAATCCTTTGGTGATTTTAAAGACGAAAAGGGGATCAGTAAAATTGATCTTATGGCAATTATTGAAGATTCACTGAAGACTCTTTTGAGAAAAAGATTTGATTCGGATGATCATTTTGATGTGATTGTAAACCCAGATAAAGGAGATTTTCAGATATTTTTAAATAAAACAATTGTAGAGGACGAAATGTCTGAAGATGATGATTTGGAAATTGAAATTTCTGAAGCAAAGAAGATTGATCCTACCTTTGAAGTAGGTGAGGACTTTACAATGGAAATTCCTGTTGCACAGTTGGGAAGAAGAAATATTCTTACCCTTAAGCAGATTCTGGCTACAAAACTTCAGGAGCACAATAATGCAATGCTGTACGAGCAGTTTAGAGATAAAATTGGGGAAATAGTTGTAGGAGAAATCCACCATATCCGTCATAAGCACGTGATTTTGCTGGATGATGAAGGAAATGAATTTATTTTACCAAAAGAAAACCAGATCCCATCCGATTTCTTTAAAAAGGGTGAGAATATCAGAGCTATTGTTGAAACAGTAGACTTTAAAGGTTCTAAACCACAGATTATTATTTCCAGAACTGCACCTAAATTCCTTGAGAAATTATTAGAGCTGGAAATTCCTGAGATCCAGGACGGAACAATTATGCTGAAAAAGGTAGTAAGAATTCCTGGTGAAAAGGCGAAGATTGCAGTAGATGCTTATGATGACAGAATTGATCCGGTAGGTGCCTGTGTAGGTGTTAAAGGATCCAGAATTCATGGGGTTGTAAGAGAGTTGAGAAATGAGAACATCGATGTTATTCAGTGGTCTAAAAACCCTGAAATTTTGGTGAAGAGAGCTTTAGGAAATGTTACTGTCAATAAAATTGACATCAATGAGGATCAAAACTATGCATTAGTATATACTCCTGTTGAAGAGATTTCTAAAGTAATTGGAAAACAAGGACAGAATATTAGACTGGCTTCTTGGTTGTCAGGATATGAAATTGATGTATACAGAGAGTCCAGCGAGGATGACGATGTTGAATTGAGAGAATTTAATGACGATATCGAGCAGTGGATTTTGGATGAGTTTAAGAAAGTAGGACTTACAACTGCAAAATCAGTATTAGATAAAGAAACTGAAAGTCTTTTAAATATGGTAGACCTTGAAGAAGAAACAATCGAAGAGGTAAAACGTATTTTGAGAGAAGAATTTGAAGATTAAGATTTAAATAAATTTTAATAAACAGTAAAAAGGAAATACTTTAATTTTAAAAATTAAAAAACAGTAAATAATATAGATGCCAAAAATTAGATTAAATAAAGCGGTTAAGGAATTCAACATTTCGATGTCCAGATTAGTAGAGTTTTTACAATCAAAGGGTATTGAAGTTGAAAGCAATCCTAACGCTCAATTGGAAGAATCGGCATATTCTGCATTGGAAGCTGAGTTTGCTAAAGACGGCGAACAACGAAAAGCTTCCCATGAGGTGGTGATCACTAAAGTTCCGGAAGAAAAACTGGAAATTGAAGAAAAGAAAACCCCTGAAGTGATAAGAGCTAAAGCAAATAAACCAGAAACTAGAATTTTAGGTAAAATAGATCTAGAACCTAAGAAGCCTGAAGTTGAGGAAGCTCCTGCAGCTCCTGTGGCTCCTGTTGCAACACCGGTTGAAGAAAAGAAAGAAGAAATCGTGAAAGAAGAACAGCCGGAAGTTAAAACAGCTCCTGAAAAACAGGAATTCAAAGTTTTGGATAAGATTGATTTGTCTCAAATAGAATCTAGAAACAGACCTGTGAAAAAAGACAAGCCAAAAATGGAGGAGAAAAAAGAAGAAGTGAAACCTGTGGAAACAGTAAAAGAAACTCCAAAACCAGCTGTTGTGGAGGAGAAAAAAGTGGAAACTCCAAAAGCGGCTGAGGCTGAACCTGAATCTCAGGAGCCTCAGAAAATTGAAACAGTATATCAGAAACTTGACGGTCCTAAGATCGTTGGAGAAAAGATCGACTTGACTCAATTTGCACCAAAACCAGGTTCTGGAGCAAAAAAGAAAAGAAAGAGAATTGAAAAACCTGGTGGCCAAAACAACCAACAAGGTCAGGGGAATAATCAAAACTCAGGAAATAATAACAACAACCAAGGTGGTCAAGGCCAAGGTGGAAACCGTCCGCATAACAACAATGGTGGACAGGGTGGCCAAGGTGGAAACCGTCAGGGTCAAGGTGGCCAAGGAAACCGTCCACAAGGTCAAGGTGGTCAAGGAGGAAACCGTTTTGGAAACAACCAAGGTGGAGGAAACCGTCCTCAAGGTCAAGGTGGTGGCTTCAAGAAAGGAGGCCAGAACAATAGACCTGGACAAAGAGTTATGCCAGTTGAGCTGACTGACGAGCAAGTTAAGAACCAGATCAAAGAAACACTAGAAAAACTTACTAATAAAGGAGGTAAATCTAAATCTGCAAAACACAGAAAAGACAAAAGAACTTTCCGTAGAGAGCAGGATGAGCGTCAGCAGGAGCTTGAGGCACAAGACAGAACTCTTAAAGTAACAGAATTCATCACTGTAGGTGAATTGGCAAGTTTGATGAACGTTTCTCCAACTGAAGTAATTTCTGCTTGTTTCTCACTAGGTGTAATGGTTACCATGAACCAAAGACTTGAAGCTGATACTTTATTATTGGTAGCAGACGAGTTTGGTTATAAAATTGAATTCTCGGATGCTGACCTTGAAGAAAGTGACAGCGAAGATGAAATCGACAGTGAAGAAAGCTTAGTATCAAGAGCGCCAGTAGTTACTGTAATGGGACACGTTGACCACGGTAAAACTTCATTATTGGATTATGTTAGAAAAACTAACGTAATTGCAGGTGAATCTGGAGGTATTACTCAGCACATCGGTGCTTATAACGTGAAACTGGAAAACGGTCAGAGAATTACATTCTTAGATACTCCTGGTCACGAAGCCTTTACAGCAATGAGAGCGAGAGGTGCACAAATCACGGATATTGCAATTATTGTAATTGCTGCTGATGATGATGTAATGCCACAAACGAAAGAAGCAATTGCTCACGCCCAGGCTGCACAGGTACCAATGATTATTGCAATCAATAAAGTTGATAAGCCAAATGCAAACCCTGATAACATTCGTCAACAGCTTTCAGGCTTAAACCCTCCGGTTTTAGTTGAAGAATGGGGTGGAAATGTTCAGGCGCAGGAAATTTCAGCTAAGTTTGGTAATAATGTAGACGTATTATTGGAAAAAGTTTTATTACAGGCTGAAATGCTTGAACTAAAAGCGAATCCTGATCGTTCTGCAAATGGTGTTGTTATTGAAGCATCTTTAGATAAAGGTAGAGGATATGTTGCTACCATGTTAGTACAAACCGGAACATTAAGAGTAGGAGACTATGTAGTAGCTGGTAAAAATCATGGTAAAGTAAAAGCATTACTTGATGAAAGAGGTAAAAACCTTAATGAAGCTGGACCTTCAATTCCTGCAACAATCTTAGGTTTAGATGGAGCGCCAACTGCTGGTGATAAATTCCGTGTATATGCTGACGAAAGTGAAGGTAAGGCTATTGCCAACAAGAGAGAACAGCTTCAGAGAGAACTTTCTATCAGAACGAAAAAACATACAACGCTTGAAGAATTAGGTAGACGTATTGCTTTAGGAGAATTCAAAGAATTGAATATTATTCTTAAAGGTGACGTGGATGGTTCTGTGGAAGCACTTTCTGATCAGTTACAAAGATTGTCAACAGAGGAGATCAGCGTAAAAATCCTTCACTCAGGTGTAGGACAGATTACGGAATCTGATATCAATTTAGCAGCAGCATCAGATGCGATTATCATTGGATTTAATGTAAGAGCAGGTGCTAATGCCAAAGAGCTTGCAGACCGTGAGGAAATTGAAATCAGAACATACTCTGTAATCTATAAAGCAATAGATGAGGTAAAAGAAGCAATGGAAGGAATGCTTTCTCCGGAAATTCAGGAGCAGGTAATTGGTAATGTTGAAATCCGTGAGGTATTCAAGATTTCTAAGGTTGGTTCAATTGCCGGATGTATGGTTCTTACCGGAAAAGTTACAAGACAATCGAAAGTACGTCTGTTAAGAGATGGTATTGTTAAATTTGACGGTGAACTTGAAAGCTTGAAGCGTTTCAAAGACGATGTTAAAGAAGTCACAAAAGGCTACGAATGTGGTCTGAACCTGAAAGGTTATAATGATATCGAAATCGGAGATATTCTTGAAGTTTACGAAGAAGTAGCTGTTAAGAAGAAACTGAAATAAATATATCCTAAATATGTGAAAACCACTTTTTTATAAAGTGGTTTTTTTATTTTTTATACTCAATTAATTTATAATGATTCTAAATAATTTTTTTTGAATTATTAATAATTTGTTAAAATGAATTTGGTCTGTAAAAAAATTATTTTTTATTGAATAAAAACCATCTATTATTATTGAATCCTATTTAATTTGCGTTATTTTCAAATAAAATATTAAAAAAAACCACTGTTTAAACAGTGGTTTAATTTGTGGATGTTAATATTTATTAACATATTTGCCCATTAAATATATTAAAATTTGTTAATATGAATGTTAAATTACGTGTATTGACAGCTGGTGTGCTGTTTTTTACAGGCCAGGCTGCGTTTGCTCAAAAAAAGGCAAGCGACACTATTAAGCCAAAAGCGGCAAAAGAAACAAAAATTGAAGAGGTAGTTGTACTTGGATATAGTAAAGTATCTACAAAAGCAAAAGACGTAACAGCTTCTACAACTGTTACTGCAGAAAAATTTGAAAATCGTCCTACAACGTCATTTTTGAACTCTTTGCAAGGTGAAGCGCCTGGTTTGACAATTAACTCAACATCAGGTCAACCTGGATCTGGGAAAATTGATGTAATCATTAGAGGGGTAGGGTCTTTAAGCGCAGGATCTGAACCATTATATGTTATTGATGGTATTATTTCTAATGCGACCCAATACAGAAACTTAAATGATAGTGACATAGAATCTGCTTCTATTCTTAAAGATGCTGCTGCAACTTCTATCTATGGTAACAGAGCTGCAAATGGGGTGATTGTTATTAATACTAAAAGAGGTAAGTATAACTCACCAATGAGATTCTCATATAATGGATTTACAGGAGTGAGCTTTTTACCAAAGACAGACTATAACATGTCTAATACCCAGCAAGCGCTGACATTAGAGAAAAGAGCAGGTGCTGGATTAGGGGCTACACTTACCGATGCACAGATAAACAGCTATGCAGTGAATACTGATTGGAGAAAAGTTTTCTTTAATGCAGGTTTTACACAAAAGCATGACGTAGCAATGACAGTAGGGGGACAAAATGTAAATTTATATTCATCCCTAGGATATTTTGATCAAACAGGTATTGTATCTAATGTTTCTGATTTTAAGAGATTTACTTTTAGAAATAATTTAAATGGTAAGTCAGATAATGGTAAATTTACTTATGGAGCCCAAGTTGCATTATCATTTTCAAAAAGACATCAGCTTGATGAAGAAACTAATGCTAATATAAGCAACAACTCTATTCAAAACCCATTGCATGGTGCTAATGCAGGATTACCATATTTGCAATCCGGACTTTATCAAAATGGACAGCAACTATATAATGCTATAGGGACTAATTTTGATGGAGGAAAAAATATTTATTCTCTTGAAGATGTACTAAGAAAAGGTTCAATGCCAAATGAAAGAACCGAAACAGGTATTATTGCGAATATTAATTTAGGATATAAATTAACTGATTATTTAACACTTAACCATAAATCAGGGGTAGATTATAAATATCAAGAAACTAATTTTGCGAGAGCTCCTTGGAACTATTTAGCGATAGCAACAGCTGCATCTACAGCGAATACTACTGTAAATCCGAATCCATTTGGTGGTATTGAAGATTTTGCAAAAACAAGAGAGTTTAACTATAACGCTATTACTAGTTTAAACTTTAACAAAACTTTTGGAGATAAACATACTATTAATGGAGGTGTTTATTTAGATTATCTTAAAATTATTTATAACGGTACATCTCAAAGAAGAACAGGTTTGAACCCTATAAACTGGGTCTTTGGAGCAGGGACAGGTTATGTTGACCCTGTATACTATGCTAACCCAAGTGGTGGTTCACCTATTGTTTATTATGTACCAACTGCTTCAGCAAATAAAATTAAAGCAGGCGCTTTAGCTTATTTTGCAACTGTAGATTATGACTATGATAGTAAATATGGGGTAAGTGCATTGGTGAGAAGAGATGGATCATACAGATTTGTTTCTGATAACAAGTGGGCTACATTTTGGTCAGTTGCAGGTAGATGGAACATCGATAAAGAAAACTTTATGCAAGGATCTATATTCGATATGTTGAAATTAAGAGTTTCTTATGGTGAGCAAGGTAACCAAAACATTATTGCTGTATCTGCAGGTAGTAACCCAATGCTAGTGGGGACTAACCTTGTTAGAGATACTTACTTAGCAGGTACTGGTTATAATAATATCGCAGGGGCCTTAGGAGTAGGAGTATTTGCTAATCCTGATGTAAAATGGGAAAGGCTTGCACAGACTAACATTGGTTTAGATTTCAGAATGCTGAATAGGAAACTGGAAGGTAATATTGATGTTTATGATAAAACAACAAAAGATCTATACAATGATATTAACTTATCTGCGGTTACAGGAACAACTTCTATTAAAGGTAATAATGGTAAGCTTCAAAACAGAGGTATTGAAGTCTTATTAAGATATAACATTATTCAGAGTGAGAGTACAAAACTTTCAATATATGGTAATACTGCCTATAATAAGAACAAGATTTTATCTTTAGTTAAGGATGATAATGCCGGAACAAATAGAAATGTTGTTGGTGGGCCTATTGATCAGTGGTTTCTTGCCCCTTATTTAGGAGTTAATCCCGCGAATGGGCAGGCTCTTTATGAAGATATTAATGGTAATCCAACTGAAACTATTAATAACACAACAGATGCAAGAGCTACAGGTAAGAATATGTTCCCTGTGTGGAGTGGAGGATTTGGTTTCAACTTTGAGTATAAAGGTGTTTTTGTTGATGCTCACTTTACCTATCAAGCAGATGTTTGGAAATATGATAATGCGATGGCATGGTTATATGATCCATCAAGTATTGGTACTTGGAACCAGTCAGCAGATATGCTTAATGCCTGGTCTCCTACTAACTTGAACGGAGATATTCCTTCTTTAACAGCAACCAATCTTCAGTTAGCTGATTATTCAGATAGATTTTTAAAAGACGCATCATTCGTAAGATTAAAGAATCTTTCCGTTGGATATAGTTTACCAAAATCAGTTCTTCAAAATACCTTTGTTAGAGGTATGAAGGTATTTGTTCAAGCTGAAAACTTACTTACATGGACAAAATGGAGAGGATATGATCCAGAACCAAATTTTGCATATTCTTTATCGGTTTATCCAAATATGAAAACAGTGAGTTTAGGTGCAAATATTGAATTTTAAAAAAAAGTTATAAAATGAAAAAAATCAAATATTTAATATATGGTGTTGCGATAGCTTTCTCTCTGTCATCTTGTAAGGATGCAATTGATATCGTACAAGATGGAGAATTGACGGAACAGGTAGCACTTCAAAGGGTTTCCGATTTAAGATCTTTTTTAAATGGAAATATATATACTTCATATGACACTGGCAATGAAATACAATTAACATCGGCATTTACTGATGAAGTAGGTATTACACCAGGAAACTCAGGTTGGTATTTTGCTGAGCACAGATATATTTTAAATAGTGCTACTGCACAGGTAACAGGCGTTTGGGTAAACAGCTATCTTACAATTAACCGTGTTAACAGGCTGTTGAGAGCTGCCACTACGATAACTCCAAAATCAGGTGAAGAAGCAGAGTATAACTCTATTTTAGCTGAAGCAAGGACTATGAGAGCACTCGCGTATTTAAGATTAGAATCTTATTTTACTACAAATATGGCTGATGATAGTGCATTAGGTGTAATTTGGGTAGAAGGAGTTCCTGAAATTGATTCTCAACTTCCAAGAGTAACTAATGGAGAAATTTATGCTAAGATTGAGAGTGATCTAAATTTTGCTGAAACGAATCTTAAACCTGGAAATTCATACTTTTTTGTAACAAATAATCTAATTAATGCTATTAGAGCTAGAATGTATTCATACAGAGAAAAGTATACACTAGCAAAACAGTATGCACAAGCTGTTATTAATGCAGGTGGAGCATTAACTATAGCAACCCCTATGCCTGCAAATCCGGGAAGTACTGCATTCAATTCAGCTTTCTATTCAGCTTCAACTGCAAACCCATATAGAAAAATGTGGGTAGATGCAGCTCAAGGAGAAACTATTTTTGCACTTAGTAGACCTTCAGCAGGCTCTTGGAGCAATGTGGCAAATCTTTTTACTACTAATACCACGGATCTTAATGGTTCTCCTTTATTAGATATGGGACGGAACTTATTTAATTTAATGGATCCTGCTTATGATGTTAGAAGATGGGCATTTATTGATCCTACTTCTTTAGTTAGTGCAACATATGATACAGATGCAGACTACAGATTTACGGATGTCTTGGTTATCGATAAATACCCGGGTAAAGGTAATACACCGCTTAGAAATGATTTGAAAATATTCAGACTTTCTGAAATGTACTTAATCCTTGCTGAGGCTGCAGTTGCAGAAAATAATTTAACTGATGCAGCTCTGAATGTTAAGAAAGTAAGGGATGCAAGAAGATTTGCTGGTACAGCACCTGCATTATCTTATTCCTCTCAAAAAGAAGCTTACCGTGATATATTAAAAGAGAGACGAGTTGAGTTTTGTTTTGAAGGCTTTAGGTATGTTGACTTAAGAAGATTAGGTAAAGCTAATAAAGCAGATATAAGCATTGATAGAAGTCATACAGATGATATTGTAAGCACACCTCTTACTTTAAGTATTACGGATTACAGATGGACATTTCCTATCCCACAATCTGAAGTATTAGGTAACCCGTCTATTGTTCAAAATCCTGGTTATTAATTTTATCAAAGTTATAGAAAATGAAAAATATATTTAAATTTCTTTCGGTTTTAATTGTTTTTGGCCTTACAGTAGTGGCATGTAAATACGACGATGAGCCGACATATGAAGGAAACTCTTTATTGGAGTTTGACAAAACAGAACAAACGGCATTTGTTGTTCTGAATAAAAATAGTGCTGATTATTTGGTTACTTATGGTGTTCTTAAAGCTGTAGATGGAGATCACAATGTTGAGCTAGTATTTGATGCTAGTAAATCTACTGCTGTTTTAGGAACTGACTTCACGATTGTTGAGGGAACTGACGTTCTAAAATCAGGAAGCATATTGGGTGATTTTAAAATTAAAGTAACAGAAACTGCAGCTGAGGCTGGAAAAGTTGCTGTTTTTAAACTTAAATCGGGTACTCTTGGTAATGCTATATTCAATCAGGAGGTAGTCGTTAATTTTAAAATGTCTTGTCCATTAACAAACTTCCCTTTGACTTATGATGTAGATGTTATCGCATTTGGAGATAATGCTCCTTCTCATCAGCAGGTGTTCACTCCTGTAGCAGGCACAGATAATCAGTTTAAAGTTAATTCATCATGGGGTCCAACATTTGTTGCTTGGGCTACTGAAGATCCAAGTTACAATAACCAATATCTTCACCCAGGGGTAATTACTATCAACTGTAGGACTGCTACATTTAAAAGTGATGTGTCATATGGTAAAGGTGGTACAGGTACATATGATCCAAATACAGGAATTATAGATATTGTAGTAGGGCAATCATTATTTAGTAATCCATTTACTGCAAGATGTATTTTTAAACCCCACTAATATTTATATTTGATTATAGAAATATTATAGTCATCTGAAATAAAAAAAACAACCATTCCTTAGGAGTGGTTGTTTTTTTATAGCTTTTAAAAGATGTATTTACATGCTATAGAAGAAAAAGTTAAAGACTCAAAATTAGACAACTGATGATATAGAGAATTTGTTTATGATCTACTTCATTTTTTGATGTGTGATTTTACAAAATTAAAAAATAAAAAGACCATGCTGTTTAACAGCTGGTCTTTGTTTTAGTATAACTATTTATAAAGTTCTTTTTTAGAAGTAGGAAATAATATTACTGTTGGTTCAGAAAATTAACTAATTTTATTAAATCTTCTTCTTTATCAACTTTTATTTTATTTGATTTTAGAAAGCTGTTCAAAACATCTTTTTTATCTGGAAGTTGAGACGCTAAATCTTTTGTTGATTTAAAATTTCCAATAAGCCGATCATTGGTTTTAATATAATATGCCGGTTCCATGTTTCTAAACTTCGCTGGTTGATCTGCTTGATAAGGTGTAGGTGCAGGAACAAAATCTATAAACTTTGTTTTAAGTTTTTTGTAAAGAGCATATTTACCTTTTACAATCTCAAAATAATATCCTGTTGAGTCTAACAAAACGAGTACATATTTTGAATTTTTAAATACAATTTTTGAAAAGGTATCCGTTTTAGGTAAGACCATTATCTCTTCATTTTTCTTGAATTCTACTTCGTCCTTATAGATATTATATCTTACTAAAACATCTTCATAACTCGTAGATACTGATGCCATTGAAAATTGCTTATCAAAATAGGCGCTTCCTTCTATTTCATCGTAAGTCAATTTGTCAGATTTTTTACTACCTATTACTGAGTTATTACTGGGTACAAGCCCAGTACCATATAGGGATAGTAATGTCTGTGAATTATAATTTGAACAGATGAATAAAAATAACAAAATTGGAACGGTCTTCATAAAATAATGGTTAGTTTTGTTTGTGAATGTACAAAATAATTTTAAGAAAATGAGTATTTTTGACTTGATTTAAAGTCATTTTATAAAAACAATTGCAAGTTTAAAATTAACTAAATAAAGAGTTAAGTGAATTAGTTTACTGGGTTTTTAGAAAAAATTAGTCGAGTTCCAAATAAAGTGTAAGTTGCTTTTACTTATTACTTTCCTTTTATTTCTTATTTTTGCTGTACAATAATGAATAATGAAGTACATCCTTTTCATACTCTTCTCTTTAAGTTTTGTAGCAAGGGCTCAGGTCGTTAATAAAGCTGAGACCAAGCCTCAACCCAAAAAAGAAGACACTCTTGTGATAGATTCCGGGAAGAAAGATTCCCTGAAAATCTTTAAGCCTACTATTAATGATTACCAGTATCAGACTCAGTTTTCTGAAAAGAAAGTTTTTGATACCGTAATGACTTTTGATAAAACCTACATCTTTTCACAACAAAATAATAAAGATAACTTCGGTAGAGTACAGACTGCCAATATAGGATCGGGATTCAATCCTCTGGTATTTGAGGTGAATGATGAACAGAATCTTTCCTTACTGCCATCCAATAAATCTTATATGATTATTGGAGCAAATGATGTGAAATACTATGATGTAAAAACACCTACCGCTACATTTTTATACCATAATGCAATGCGAAACGGGGCGGCGCTAACCTCTACTTACACTCAAAATATTGGGAAAAGATTCAATTTTGCTCTTGAATATATGGGACTTCGCTCTCAGGGACTTTACAGAAACTCATTAGCGGCAAATAACAATACCTTATTTTCAGGTCATTATACTTCAAAAAGTGGAAACTATGAAATTTTCGCTCACTATCTTCACCAGAATGTAAACAATCAGGAAAGTGGAGGTATTACAGAAGATAATCTGTTTATGAATGGTGACAGTAATTACAGCAACAGACAAAATGCTCAGGTAAACCTGGCATCAAGCAGCTCACAGTTTTCTTACAGAAGATACTACCTGAGTCATCAGTTCAGCCCATTCAATTCCGGGAAATTTCCATTCAGTATAAGACATATTATTTCTCATCAGGGGAATAAATATTACTATAATCAAACAGCTTTGGAGCCTTATTGGTATGATGCTCCTACTGAGTTGGTTAACGGCTTTCCACTCACCACAAAAAAATATTCTGAAAACTTCAGCAATACAGTTAGCTTGATTTTTAATAATGAAAAATTCAAACTGGATGCTGGTGTGCGTTATCAGATGATCAAATTGGGAATAAGAGATGTTGTTGCCCTTAATGGCGTTCCTTTTCCTGGTGAGCTTAAAGAAAACAGAATCGGAGCTGTAGGAAATCTACAGGTAAAACTTTGGGATAAAATTCAATTGAACTCATTCCTGGAATTTTCAAACGGAAACCAGTTTAAAAGCTACCTGAAAACAACCAATAATCTGAAGTTCGAACCTATTAAAGATTATTTCGTTAATGCTAAAGTAAATTTCCAAAGTGCCTATCCATCATTCAATTACTTATTGAATACTTCTGTTTACAATAATTTCAATTATTATCTTGAAAATGCAAAGAACCAGTCTGTAATGGAAGTGGGGGGAAGTATCAATTTGAAATGGTTTAAAACAGAGATTTTTGCCAATTATTTCAGAATAGATAACTATACTTATTTTGACAGCAATGGAAGCCCGAAACAAAGTGATAATTCTGTGAATATCTCTCAGATCGGAGGTGATGCTACATTCAGTTTCAACAAATTCCATCTGAATACCAGAGTGCATTTCCAAAATACTTTAACGAATAAAGAATTGCTTCCTATGCCAAGCTTTATTGGTAGAGCTAATTTCTTTTACCAGACACAAGCATTCAAAAAAGCAGCGGAAATTCAGGCAGGTATTAAAGTTTATTACTTCTCTAAATTTGCTTCAAGAGATTATTTCCCTGTTCTTAATGAATATATCCTTCCCAGAGCAGATTCATTTTCAATTGGAGGGCAGCCTATCGCCGATATCTATATCAATATGAAGGTGAAAAAAATGTTCTTTTTCATAGAAGGTCAGCAGATAGGAACTGTTATTTCCAATAACAAAGCATATGCATTTCCACATTATCCGGTATATGATTTCAGATTGAATATCGGAATTGTGTGGTATTTGTTCAACTAAAAACTGTACAGGTTGAAAACAATAAATAAAATATCATTCAACGATATAGAAAGCATTCCTCAATTGGTAAAAGATTTTTTAAATCAGAAAATTGAGGGTTTTGAAAATAATACATTTTCTTTAGATCATTTTAAACAACAGATTCATTTGAAAAAAGACTCTTTTTCATTAAGGAAGAGAGAAATTTTATCAGAGGTATTTGAAGGCCAGCTTTCAAGTCTTTCCCTTTCTTCAAAACAGAAGGAAAATCTTGAGAATCTTAAACTGCCCAATACATTTACTATTACAACGGGACATCAGCTGAACCTGTTTTCGGGACCTGTTTTCTTTGTTTATAAAATTCTGCAGACCATAAAGACATGTACCTATCTGAAAGAAAATTTTCCGGATTTTAATTTTGTTCCGGTATATTGGATGGCTTCAGAAGATCATGATTTTGCTGAGATCAATCATTTTAAAACCGATAATAATTATTATGAGACCAATGAGAAATCCGGTGGTCCGGTAGGAAGAATTGAGATCAGTGATACCTATTTTATTTCTGAATTTGAAAAAGAATTCAAAGATTCCATTTTTGGAACCGAGCTGATCTTAATGATGAAGGAAGCTTATAAAACAGGAAACACTTTAACGGACGCGATTAAGATTCTTGTCAACCGTCTTTTTTCAGAATTCGGACTTTTGATTCTGGATGGAGATTCTAAAGAACTTAAAAATCAGATGAAGGAGATCTTTAAAGATGAACTTCTTCATTTCAGTTTACAGAAAACATCTAAGAGTAAAGTAGATTTTCTGACGGAAAAATACGGGAAAGTTCAGGTAAATCCCCGTGAAATAAACCTTTTCTATTTTTCTGAAACCAGAGACAGAATTGAATTTAACGGACAGAAATACATTATCGTAGATAAAACGATTCAGTTTACAGAAGAAGAAATACTTGCTGAATTGGAAAATCATCCGGAAAAATTCAGTCCCAATGCTTTAATGCGTCCCGTGTATCAGGAAAATGTATTACCGAATCTGGCTTATATTGGAGGAAATGCTGAAATTATGTACTGGCTTGAACTTAAAGATTATTTTTCAAAAATTAATATTCCGTTCCCTATACTTATTCCAAGAAACTCGATGCTCTTCCTGAAAGAAAAAACATTAGGGAAAATTGAGAAACTGGATCTTAAAATAGAAGACTTTTTCCAGAATTTTACCGTACTCACCAATCATAAAATTTTAAAAGACAATCCGATTTTACAATTACTCAACGAGAAAGAGGAGTTGCTGATCAGCAGTTTTTCAGCGTTGAGAGCTTCGGCAGAAACCACTGAGAAGTCATTTGGAAATATGGTGAAGGCAGAAGAAGTGAGACAATTGAAGTCTTTCAAAAGAATGAAAAAACGTCTGCTCCATGCTGAGAAAATAAAACAAAATGAGTTACTGGAAAGACTTGAAAATCTGTTTTTAGATGTTCATCCAGCTAAAACATGGCAAGAGAGAGTCTATAATTTTAGTGTATTCTTTTCAGATTATGGTTATTCGTGGCTTGAAAATTGTTTGGAAGAAATGGTGGTTCAAGATTCCAAATTAATAATTGTTGCCATTTAATTTTAAAGAAGTATTTTTGTAAATTATAATTATCGAATATGATAAAGAGGTTTTTTATTCTATCCAGTTTATGTATGGTTTTGGGAGTTTCAGCCCAGAAATCACATACGGTTGTGCAAGGTGATAATCCTTACAACATTGCCAAAAAGTATGGAATGACTGTAGATGAATTGCTGAAGCTAAACCCAAAACATAAAGATGGCAAGCTGGCTATCGGAGATGTTTTAACTATAAAATCAGAGAAAGCAGCCACTCCGGTTGTCACAAAAACAGCTCCAGTAGAAAAAGTAACTTCAAATACAAGTACTTCTTCCATGGGTAAAATTGTTTTGCAGCCAAAGCAAACGATCTATGGCATCACAAAACAATACAGAATTTCTGAAACTGATTTGAGAAAACTGAATCCTGACCTGGACTCCCACATGAAAATCGGAGATGAAATCACCTTACCTCTTGCAAGCATTAAAAAGTATGGTGGTACTCAACAAGCTGTGACAGTAGAAAAACATGCTGAAGCTCCTGTAGAAAAAACAATAACAACGATTACACCTACAGTTGTTACTACTTCTGTAGAGGGAGAATCCTATTTGATTCAGTCTAAAGATAATTATTACAGAATTACAAAACAATTTGGAATCAGCCAGCAGGATCTTTTTGCTTTAAATCCAGGATTGGAAGAAAAAGGACTTAAACCTGGTGAAACCATTAAAATAAAAACATCCAATAATAACACACATACTGATAGTGTTGCTGAGACCGCAAATCCAAAAGCAAAAATGGATTCTGGGAACGAAAAATCAACTACCTCTACCAATGTTGTTGCAGGAGATGATTATGTAACCTATACCGTTCAGCAGGGAGATACTGTATTTTCCATCGTGAATAAATTCGGTGTTTCTATAGATGAGCTTATTGCTCTTAACCCGGACCTTTCTCATGGGTTGAAAACCGGAATGGTTTTAAAGATCAAAAAACAGGATGCAGCATATAGTAAGAAAAATGGTGATGCCCTTAGTGTGATCCTAATGCTTCCATTCGGGTACAGCACAAACGAAACGCAGTACAGAGCAATGGCACTTGACTTTTTAACAGGAGCTAAGCTTGCTATTGAAAGGAATGCCAGAGGAGGACAGAAACTGGATGTCAAAATAGTAGATTCTGGAAATGAAGCATCATTCAAAAATTCTTTGACACAGATTAACCCTGATAATACAGATCTTATTATCGGACCTTTCTTTAAATCTAATGTAATTGATGTTCTTGATTTTACAAAAAATCAGAAAATCCCGATTGTAGCACCATTTGCCAACACTCCGGAATTATATAACTATAATAATCTTATTATCGTTGAAACCAACAATCAGACGTATGCTGATAAGATTGTAGAAGAAGTAAAAGGAATTTATTCTGACCAGAAAATATATGTAGTGGCAGATGCCAAAAAAGAAAATGCCAATTACATCAAAGCTGGGCTTGAAAAAGCTGTGAAAAATCCTAATATCATTATTGTCAACTCTCCGGCGGATATTCAGCCTGATCAGAATATGATGACAGGTCAGTCTGCACCGGTTATTGCTATTCTTGCTAATGATGATAATGCAGCAGGAGATGCTTTTGCCAACAGAATTATTGCTATTTCTAAGGAAGTACAGGGCGTGAAAGCGTTCAGTATGTTCTATTCTCCAACTTTTGAGAAAAAAGTTGATGAGCTGAGCCAGGCTAGTTTGGTCTATCTGATGGATAGAAAGATCAATACAGACGGTACCTTTGAAAAAGAAATACTGGCTGCTTACAAAAGCAAATACTGTAAAACTCCACCAAAATATGCTATCGTAGGTTTTGATGTTGTCAATGACATGTTAACCAGAGAGAATAAAAAAGGTGAAATCTTTAAACAGATGAATAAAGTTCAGACTCAGCTTGCTACAAAATTTGAGTTTGTAAAATCTAAAGCTAACGGTGCTTATGTAAACACGGGTTACAGAGTAATCAGACTGGTACCTTAACATGATTTATTGTTCTTTAAAAGAATATTGTTAACATTATAGTTATATTTGCATAATATTTAATTTAATACATGAAAGCACTTGTATTTCCAGGGCAGGGTTCTCAGTTCGTAGGAATGGGAAAAGAATTGTATGATTCTAGAAAAGATATTAAAGATCTGATGGAATCTGCCAATGAAATTTTAGGTTTCGACATTCTTTCCATTATGTTTAACGGAACGGACGCGGATCTAAAAAAAACAGAGGTTACCCAGCCTTCAATATTTATACATTCAGTAGCAGCATTAAAAGCCGTAAACGGTCTTGGTGCTGAAATGGTTGCAGGACACTCTTTAGGAGAGTTTTCAGCATTGGTTGCCAACGGAGTTCTATCCTTTGATGACGGTTTGAAATTAGTTTCCGAAAGAGCAAAAGCTATGCAGGCTGCTTGTGATGCCAATCCAAGTTCTATGGCTGCTATTTTAGGATTAGATGATGCTAAGGTTGAAGAAATCTGTGCGCAAATCAGTGGAATTGTTGTTCCTGCAAATTATAACTGCCCGGGACAATTGGTGATCTCAGGAGAAACACCAGCAGTAGAAGAAGCTTGTGCAAAACTGAAAGAAGCAGGTGCTAAAAGAGCATTGTTACTACCAGTAAATGGAGCTTTCCATTCACCATTGATGCAGCCTGCACAAGAAAGACTGGCAGCAGCTATCGAAAAAACAAAATTCAGAAAAGCAACTATTCCTGTATATCAGAATATCACTACAACAGCGGTAACGAATCCTGACGAAATCAAACAAAACCTGATCGACCAGCTTACCGGTCCTGTAAAATGGACGCAGTCTGTTCAGAATATGATTAAAGATGGGGCATCCAACTTCGTAGAAGTAGGACCAGGAAAAACCCTTCAGGGACTGATCAAGAAAATTGACGGATCAGTAGATGCTGCTTCTGCAATCTAACTAAAAATATATGAACGCGATATTTTCACCGGGCAAGCTTATGCTTACTTCAGAATATTTCGCAATCGACGGAGCTCTTGTCTTAGCGGTACCTACCAAGCTGGGACAAGAGTTTTTCTTTGAAGAAAAAGAAGATGAGAGGTCACTTATTCTTTGGGAGGCTTATCATCAAAACAAATTATGGTTGAGGGCGGTCATTGATTATAAAAACTGGCAGGTCTTAGAAACCAATATTCCATCAAGCGCTGAATTTATTGTCAAAACATTAAAGAATGTTCAGCAGCTTTCTAATACTAAATTCAAATTCAATCTTACTTACCACTTAAAAACTAATCTTCAGTTTCCTTCAGACTATGGTCTTGGTAGCAGTTCTACTTTGATGAACAATCTTGCAGAATGGGCTGAGATTGATCCTTTTCATCTTAATGCAATTAGTTTAGGAGGAAGCGGATATGATATTGCAGTGGCAAAAGAAAAATCTGCAGTTCTATTCCAAAGCAAACCTGAGATTAAATATGAGAAGGTAAATTTCAATCCTTCATTTAAAAATGAACTGATTTTTATTCATTTAAATCAGAAGCAGGATAGCAGAGAAGGGATCAACTTTTATAAATCAAAAAAGAAGTCTCCTGAATTGATTGAAGAATTTTCAAATATCACAAAAAAAATAATGTTATGCAGTGAATTGGAAAAATTTTCCGAATTAATGATGATTCATGAGCGTAAAATTGCTGATTTTCTTGAAATATCCACAGTTAAAGAAAAAATATTCTCAGATTGCCCTTCTTTTGTCAAAAGTTTAGGCGCATGGGGGGGAGATTTTGTAATGAGTGCCAAATTTGGGGACTACAAGAACTATTTTTGGGAGAAAGGTTTTACAACTATTTTTGAATGGGAAAATATAATTTATTTATAATCAAACCATTACGATCCTGTTTTTTTATTTGTCATTCTGA
This sequence comes from Chryseobacterium sp. D764, assembly GCF_019317325.1. Taxonomy (NCBI): domain Bacteria; kingdom Pseudomonadati; phylum Bacteroidota; class Flavobacteriia; order Flavobacteriales; family Weeksellaceae; genus Chryseobacterium; species Chryseobacterium sp. D764. The sequence continues at coordinate 3,653,580 of NZ_CP079219.1, forward strand.
CTTATATCAGTATATTTAAACCACCTTTAACAAATAATTAATATTATTTTTGTTGAAGTCAATAAAGAAATAGAAAATATAAGTAAAATGAAAAACACTAAAATCATCCAGGATTTAGAGAAATTAGGGATTAAAGGAAACTATGAAGTAGTGTACAATCCTTCTTATGAAGAATTATATCAGGCTGAAGTTTCTTCTGAAAATCAGGGATTTGAGAAAGCTGAACTTACAGAATCTGGCGCGGTATCAGTAAAAACAGGGATTTTCACAGGTCGTTCACCTAAAGACAGATATATTGTTCAGGATGATGTTACAAGAGATACAATTTTCTGGGATGGTAAAGTAAATTTACCTACATCAGCAGAAATTTTCGGTTCTTGTAAGGAACTAGTGATGAACCAGCTTTCTGAAGCTAAGAAGATTTATGTAGTAGATGCTTTTTGTGGAACAAATGCAGATACAAGACTTAAAGTAAGATTTATTGTTGAAGTAGCATGGCAGGCACATTTCGTGACAAACATGTTTATTCGTCCTTCTCACTACGAACTGGAAAACTTTGGTGAGCCGGATTTCACAGTAATCAACGGATCAAAAACAACAAACCCGAACTGGGAAGCTCAGGGATTAAACTCTGAGAACTTTATCATGTTCAACCTTACAGAAAAACTACAGATCATCGGAGGTACATGGTATGGAGGTGAAATGAAGAAAGGAATGTTTGCCATGATGAACTATTACCTTCCATTAAAAGGTATGGCTTCAATGCACTGTTCTGCAAACGTAGGAGAAAAAGGTGATGTTGCTTTATTCTTTGGTCTTTCAGGAACAGGTAAAACTACTTTATCGGCAGATCCTAAAAGATACCTTATCGGTGACGATGAGCACGGATGGGATAACAACGGAGTATTCAACTATGAGGGAGGATGCTACGCGAAAGTAATTGATTTATCAGAAGAAAAAGAACCGGATATTTTCAGAGCAATCAAGAGAGATGCACTTCTTGAAAACGTTGTAGTGAACAATGGAATAGCAGATTATACTGACGGATCTATCACAGAAAATACTAGGGTTTCTTATCCAATTTACCATATCAACAAAATTGTATTGCCTTCTAAAGCAGGTCATGCTAAGAAGATTGTTTATCTTTCTGCAGATGCATTCGGGGTACTTCCTCCGGTTTCCATCTTAAATGAAGATCAGGCTCAATACCACTTCCTTTGCGGTTATACATCTAAATTAGCCGGAACAGAAAGAGGAATCACAGAGCCTCAGCCATCTTTCTCACCTGCATTTGGTGAAGCATTCCTTACATTGCACCCAACAATGTATTCTAAAACATTGATCGGTAAAATGCAAGAGCACGGTGCTAAAGCTTATTTAGTAAACACAGGATGGAACGGTAGCGGAAAGAGAATTTCTCTGAAAGATACCAGAGCGATCATTGATGCAATCATTGACGGTTCTATTGATAATGCTCCTAAAACTCAGGTTCCAATCATGAACCTTGAGATTCCTACTGAATTACCAAACGTTTCTACAGGTATTTTAGATCCTAGAGATACTTATGAGAACGCTTCAGACTGGGAAGAAAAAGCAAAAGATCTTGCTTCAAGATATATCAAAAACTTTGAGCAGTACTGTGATACTGAAGAAGGTAAGAAATTAGTTGCTTCAGGACCTCAATTACAAGAACAAACTATCTAATAGTTATTTATAACATACAGAAAAGCCTCATCATCGATGAGGCTTTTTTATTTCTAATTTTTCGCAGATATTATTTGAAAATTACTTTAAGCTTAATATAGCCAATCTATATCCATCCATTCCAAAGCCAGATAAAACTGCATCCGTATTAGCAGCTGTCACAGACTTCTGTCTGAATTCCTCTCTTTTATAGATGTTGCTGATATGAACTTCTACTTTGGGTTTTCTGATATTTTTTAGACAATCAGCAATCGCATAGGAATAATGGGTGAAAGCTCCCGGATTAATTACTACGGCATCAAAATCATCTTTCTGAAGCCTGTTGATAAGCTCTCCTTCAATATTTGACTGATAATATTTTAATTCATGAGATTGAAACTCGGATTTTAAAATTTCCAAATAGTTTTCCATAGAGATATTTCCATAGATTTCCGGTTCTCTGGTACCTAACAAGTTGAGGTTAGGTCCGTTTATAATCAAAACTTTCATACTATAAAATTAAAAACTTTTTTTAATTAAATGCTCAAAAATTTCCGCACAAATTAACGTTCGTTCAATTGTATTATTAATAATGATATTTATCATGTTTGATAAAATGGTAATGATTGCAACTCCTTACAGTAATGGGTTTTATTAAAATCTTATGTTAATTTTTGAAAATTTATCATGAAAAATAATAAGTCTACTTGTTTTGTAGACTAAAAGTTTTTAGCTTTGCAACCATATTTCGATCGGCTTATAAAGAAAGATGGAGGGAACTGACCCTGTGAAATCTTGACAACCTACCCATTGGGCAAGGTGTTACGTTCAGCCTTTTAAGGAAAAATAAGCATTTGGTTTATCGTATTTATCGATGCCCTTTGCTGATTTTTCTGCAAAGGGCAAAATTTTAATATATGATAAATGAAATTGATTATGATTAGCAAAAATTTATTCGCTTTTAAAACTTGGATACCTCCGGTTGCTGCATTTTTTCTGGGAGTAACCAGTGTACATGCACAGAATTCTAAGCCGGAAAAGGACAGTCTTCATGAAAAAGAAATTGACGAAGTTGTAGTCGTAGCCTATGGAAAAGCAAAAAGAAACAGCTATACCGGTTCCGTTGCTACCATTTCCAGCGATAAGATCAACAACAGACCTGTAACCAATATTACCAAGGCATTGGAAGGGCAGGTTGCCGGGATTCAAACGACGAGTGCATCAGGACAGCCAGGAGCGGTTTCTACTATCCGAATTAGAGGGATTGGTTCTATAAGTGCTTCCAGTGATCCTTTATACGTAGTAGACGGAATCCCTTTTGATGGAAACCTAAATTCTATCAGTCCAAGTGATATTGAATCTATCAGTGTTTTGAAAGATGCCACTGCGAGTGCGTTGTATGGATCAAGAGGAGCAAACGGGATTATCATCATTACCACAAAATCAGGTAAAAAAGGAGAAGCTAGAGTTAATTTTAATATCAGCCAGGGATTCTCCGGAAGAGCCGTAAAAGATTACGAACAGGTAAATACAGATCAATACTTTCAATTATATTGGGAAGCCTTGAGAAACGGATATCAGTCCGGAAAAGTGTCTTCTCAACAGGCTGCACAGATGGCAACAGATAATCTTGTTTCTACACTTGGGATCAATCCATATGGAACAGGATATCCAAAACCGGTGGGAACCGATGGGAAATTATTACCCGGAGCATCACCACTTTGGAATGACGACTGGAGGGATATTTTGCAGAGAGTTGCTTCAAGAAATCAGGTAGATCTTGATATCAGCGGAGGAAGTGAGAAGAGCAATTATTTCTTTTCATTGGGCTATCTTGATGATAAGGGAATGGCTATTGAATCAGGATATAAAAGATACAATACCAGGTTAAAGATCAATTCTGAAGTAAAAAAATGGCTGAATGTTGGGGTAAACTTAAGCTATACAAACAGTATTCAGCAGGCGCCCACTTCTTCAGATTCCAATTCAAGTAATATCATCAATGCTGCAAGATTTATTCCTTCATTCTATCCTTATTACGAAAGAAATGCAAATGGAAGCTATATTTTGGGTGCAGATGGAAACCCGATTTATGATTTCGGAAAATACAGACCAACAAGTGCGCTTCAGAATCAAAATGCCGCGGCAACACTGCCATTAGACAAAAACGAAAATAAAGAAGATAACTTCTCAGGAAAAGGATTTATGGAATTCACTTTCTTACCGGAGTTGAAATTCAAGACAAGCTTTTCTGTTGATTTGGTGAATTATAACGGACATTATTATTCAAATCCATTGCTGGGACAAGGCGCTGAGATTGGAGGTTCAGTAACGAAAACCAATACCAGAACACTTTCTTATACAACCAGTAATATTCTGACATACGATAGGAAATTTGGGAAACACCATGTAAATGCTTTAGCAGGACATGAATTCTATAAATATGACTATCAGACGATTTCCGGAACAAGAAGCCAGTTTTCTCTCCCTTATTATTATGAACCGGATGCTGCTTCTTTACTGGGAAGCTTCAGTGGGAACAGTAATAAATTGAGCTTATTGAGTTTCCTTGGAAAAGTAGAGTATGACTACAATAATACTTATTTCCTGTCTGCATCAGGAAGAGCAGACAGTTCTTCAAGATTTGAAAAGGATAACAGATGGGGGAGATTCTGGTCAGTTGGAGGTTCATGGAAAATTTCCAATGAAGAGTTTGTAAAAAGCCTGAATGTCTTTAATCAGTTGACATTACGTGCCAGTTACGGAGGTCAGGGAAATGATAAATTACTTCGACCAAACGGACAGCCGCTTTATTATGCTTATCAGGAGCTGTACAGATTTATCAGTCTTGGTGGAGAACCGGGAACAACACTTGAAAAAACGGCTACCAATAATGTGAAATGGGAAACCAACCTTAATTTAAATGTAGGATTAGAATTCGCTGTTCTGAATAACAGAATTAAAGGAAATATTGAATATTTCAAAAGAAAAAGTCAGGATCTTCTATTTAACATGCCAGTGGCACCATCTCTGGGAATTAGTGATTATCCTGCCAATATTGGAACTATCCAAAATACAGGATTTGAATTTTCATTATTCACAACCCCAATTAAGAATGATAATTTCCAGTGGAATGTAGATGTAAACCTAAGCACCTTAAACAATAAAGTTACCAAGTTACCTTCAGGGCCACTTGTAGTGGGACAAACCAAGCTATTAACGGTAGGAGGTTCCGTATATGATTTCTATATTCCGGAATGGGTTGGGGTAGATCCAAGCAATGGAAAGCCATTGTGGAAAACGGTTTCTACAGATGCGAGCGGAAATTCAGTAGAAGGAACTACCTCAGAATATTCAAAAGCAACAAAACTCTTGCAGGGTTCTGCTTTGCCTAAACTGACCGGAGGAATCAGTACCAGCATTACCTACAAAAATTTTGATTTTTCAGGATTGCTGACATTCAAAATCGGTGGAAAAATTCTGGACAATGATTATACTTCCATCATGCACAACGGAAGTCTGGGAGGACGTGCATGGAGTGCTGAAATGTTAAACAGATGGACGCCTGATAATCCTAATACGGATGTTCCGGGCTTGAGTACAACAACAAATAACTGGACGTCAAACTCATCCAGATTCTTATACTCAGGGACATATGCAAGACTTAAAAATGTAAGCTTAGGATATACACTTCCTGAGGATTATTTTGAGAAAATCGGACTTAAAAAGTTCAGAATTTATATTCAGGCAGAGAATCTTTTAACCTTCTATAAACATAAGGGAATGGATCCTGAACAGGCTTTGGATGGAACCACCTATTACAGATACCCTGCAATGAGAACAATCACTTTTGGTCTTCAGGCAATACTATAACGTTTAAAATTGAAACAATGAAAAAATTAAAATATCTATCGTTTGCACTTATCGGATTTTTAGCGTTGACAAGCTGTGAAAGCGATCTGGACACTGCTCCGACTGATCAGGCTAACAGTGTGGAAGTTTTCAAAACTGCTGAAAGTGCAGAAACTGTAGTAAACGGTACCTGGGCAAAATTTAATAACGATGGAACTACCTATGCTAATATTGGATATTCCACTGTTTTAAGAGCCAGTGATGCAATGGGAAGCGATGTAGCTGTATTAACCAATAAGTATGGATTTGCTTCTACTTACGCTTTTACAGAAATGGTAAACAGTACGGCTTCTCGTCCGTTATTTATCTGGACCATGTTGTATTCTACCATCAATAATATGAATAATGTTATTACAAGAATTGACGGGACAGAAGGAAGTCAGGAGAAAAAAAATCAGGTGAAAGGACAGGCAAAAGCATTACGTGCCTTCTGTTATTTGAACCTTGCCAGCTTTTATCAGTTCAGCTATCTGAAAGATAAGTCAGCTTTGACGGCTCCCATTTATACTGAACCTTCTACAACAAGCACTGTAGGAAAGAAAAGAGCAAGTCTTGAAGAGATTTATGCTTTGATTAAAAGTGATCTTACCGATGCTGATAATCTATTGAAGAGCTATACAAGAAATAATAAAGATAAAATCAACCGTGCTGTGGTCAACGGACTTCTTGCCAGAACTTATTTGAATACCGGTGATTGGAGTAAAGCTTCAGCATCTGCAAAAATAGCAAGAGAGGGTTTTCCTCTGATGGCTCCGGAAAAATATAAAGATGGTTTTAATGATATCAACAATGCGGAATGGATCTGGGGTCATGGACAAACACAGGAACAGTCTGATGCAAGTTATGCATTCCATTATCTGGATGTGTCTTCATCAGGAAGTTATTATTACAGCTTTATGGCGGATCCTTATTTTAAAGACCTTTTTGATGCCAATGATATCAGATCCCAGTTATTTTCATGGGACGGGCAGAAAGGAAGAGAGGGATTGCTGAGATATGCTAAGTTTAAATTTAAACCAACCCTTATTGCAGATATCGTTTACATGAGAGCTGCAGAAATGTACCTGATTGAAGCTGAAGCTGAAGCCAGAAATGGAAATGTTCCTCAGGCGGTAGCCGTTTTGAACCAGTTGAAATCTGCCAGAAATGCCAATATTTATAGTGGTTCATTATCACAGAACGATGTGGTAGCAGCTGTTTTAGTCGAAAGAAGAAAAGAATTATTTGGAGAAGGTTTCTCTCTATCAGATATTATCAGAACGCAAGGAACAGTGGTAAGAAAACCATTTGTTGATGCTGAAGGTAAGCCTGTAAAAGTTCAGATCACTACACCGGATGGAACAGTGAAAACCGTAGATGGTAGAGGTCATTCCGTTCTTGATTTTCCGGATAAAACGGCTTTTACTCCTAACAGTAATTATTATTTATTCAGTATTCCACAAAGAGAAGCTGAAAATAACCCGAATTTATAAGAGGACATACTTATAATTAGATTTGATTTTTAGCCACAGCGTCTGCGGTGGCTTTTTTGTTGGGTTCATTATGAATTTTGAAACAGCATAATGGGTATATTATTTTCGTTAGACCGAAATTCAGATTTCCTGTCAGGGAAAGAGAAAGGATATGTTCCTGTTTTTTTACTTAATTACATTGAAAAAGCCGGCTCAAAACTAATGACTGAGCCGGCTTTTCTGAATTAATTTACTTATTATTTTAAAATTATTTTAATGTAATTGGATTCAACCGAAGTAGGATACAATGAAACATTATCTTTTAAGTTTATAATACCTTCATTTATATATTGAGCATTATACACTAATTTGAATTGTACAGTTTTCCCTTTATATCTATTTTTAATCAAATAATAGTTCTGATATTGCTCATAAGCAGATTTGTTTTTTTCTAAAAATATGAGCAAAGGAAAAGCAAATTCGTAAGATTCATTAGGGCTGAGGATGAAGAAATTACTTTTTACTTTTTCATAATCTACCGGATAGTTATGGTTTTGATCTAATTTAATATTTTCTATTTTATATCTATCCTGTTTAAATAGGGTAATATCTTCAAGATCAAAACCGTTATTAAGTGTTGTATTCATCGTTTTACTGTATTGGTACAATAAAATTTTTTCTTTGCACTTACTTGTAAATCTCACATTGAGACTATCATTTTTATCTTTATGAATCGTCATCTGTATGCAGTTTTTCTGAGAAAAAATAACGATAAACTGAAAAATTAATAGCAATGATAATATTCTTTTAGTATCCATTTTTTTTAAGCCAATCTTGATATTGTTGTTTTTGAATTAAATCTCCTGCTTTGGCACCATTTCCATAGGCTCTTTCTTCCATTAAGCGATCCGTTTCACGCTTACCTAATTTACTAAGTTTTCCTTCAAAATAACCGCTTATATAATCAATAGCATGAGTAAATTCGTGAACAAATGTACCTGCCAGATTAAGATATGAGGTAAAAGCTTCTTTAAATATGGTAATTTGAGTTACTGTTGTTTTAACTTCTGTTTTGATGACTTTCCCAAGTTGTATATACTTAGTTTTATCAGTTTTATATGCGGTGTTAGCCTTAGTTTCATTACCAGAGCTGCCACCATCCTTAATAGGGATATATCCTGTTTTTTTTGCTAAATTAGTGATTGTTTTTAACTTTCTCATTTTTGCTACTTCAGCTTCAAAATTGGAGTAATCTGGAACTCCTGCCGGATCTATTTTACTTTTTTCCATGTCGTCTATTAAATTATCAGTCGTAGGTGGTTTATGTTTAAGATAGTTAAAGGCTGTTACCATAAGTCCTTGTCCAGCTCCCACCCAAAAATTTCCACCTCCAAGTACAGAACCTACACCTCCGCTGACAGCACCGTTAAGCAAAGCAAAACCATCACTTCTTAAAATGCTGCTATCACCTACATTATTTGTAGCGAAATTCAATAAATCATTAGAAACACTTGCAAAAGCCCCACTTAATAATCCACTCCAGAAATTTCCTCCTTGTACAAGAGATAATGTGCCCTGTGCTATTGCATGGGCCCCAGCTCTGGCGATAATAGTTCCTGTTTTTCCGAGGGCATTTGCGACTTCACCTCCCGCTTTGAAAATATCTCCAATACCATTGCTGATACCCATAGACATCATAGACATTGCGACAGATTGGAACATGCTGCCAATATTAATTGGCCTGTTTAAATAATAATCTGTAGCTACAGAAGTAAATATAGCAATTCCTATAGCAATAAGGGCATCATCCCATCCCATGATCTCTCCGGTAAAGTCATTAAACATCAATGGGTTGTTCATTACATACCCGTATTTGTTGTAGTTTTGGGTATTATAAGGATCCTGAATAAATTCATCGGCATTTAAGAATCTTCTCAATAACGGGTCGTAAAGTCTTCCATTCATGTGAATGATTCCTACTTCCATAAAATGCTCATGAGAAGTATACCCTCTTTCCAATAGCAGACCTCCATTGTTTACAATTTCTTTTATTTTGTTAATGTTAGTTTCTACTGCTCCGCTTCCTATTTGAAGATGGGTGAAATTCCCCCATGCATCAAAATGTCTTTGTTCTAATTTATTTCCGCTTTCGTCACTTATTGCTAAGATGCTGCCTAAATAATCTTTGTGCAGGAATTTATAGGATCCGTTTTCCTCAGTATAGTTTTTTAAATATATAATATTACTTTCATAAGGAGAACCGTCAATATAAAGGATGTGTTTCTCTTTACCTGTGGTATTATCTCTTACGATTTCATAGCTGCCATCTTCATTGTAATATTTTGTAAACTTTCCATCTTTATCCGTATCAAAATTTCCACCATAAGTTACTCTTTGTCTCATCGAGGCCAAACCATACTGGAAGGCTACATCTCCTTTCTCTCCATCAATAAAAACAGGATCATTATTTTCATTATAAGAAATACTTTGGATAAGGTCATTCTGATAATTTTGTTCTCCGGCAGGATTCAGGGTCATCCCGGTTGCCTGATAAATTTTGGTAGAATTTTCAAATTTAATTTTTCCAATCTGATTATTTTCCAGGATTCTCCCTTTGCTGTCATAGACGTTAGAGTTTTCCTGTCCGTTTGTAGGATTTGTCCATGAGATTAATCTATTGTTGTCATCATATTTGAAAAGCTCATTGATATTGAAATCTCCTCCTGTAATTCTACTGTCAAGTTGGTTTTTTAATGCATCAAACTGATATTTGATATGTAAAAGATTAGACTTAACAGGCGACCCATGTTTGGTTTCCTTTAGAACATTAGTAGTAAGATCATAATCATTAATAATTTCTGTTGTTCCCAGTTTGGATTTTAATACCTGGCCTTTTGCATTGATTTCGTTCAGTTGCCAAAGTATTTTACCGGAATTTTTATCCTTTATCTGATAAAGTTCACCACTCCAGTCGCTGTAAATATTTTCAATGTTTACTTTTGTCAGAATACCTGAAGAATACAGCTGTTTTTCATAAAAAACAACTCTTGCCTTGTCGTCATAAACAATTCCTTTCTGTATAAAATATTTACCGTTACTGCTTTCTGATGATGAAAGTAGTCTTCCTTGTGGATCATATACAATACTGGAACTGTAATTTTTCCCGTTTGAGGTACCGGACTTTGAAATAAGCCTTCCCTTGTTGTCATAACTATAAGAAATAACTTTATTAGTAGCCTGGCCGCCATCTGTAGTTGAAATTTCCTTTTGAGAGGTTAGCTGTCTTTGATTGTTATAGGTATATTCTTTTGTTCCCTTTGGACTTGTAACTTTTTTAAGTTGGCCCATCCCATGATACTCATATTTGTATAATCCGTTGGAAGGATCATTAAATTCTGATTTTCTACCCCATGTGTCATACTTGGTAGTAACAATATTCTCATTATATTTAGCTTGAATCTGTTCTCCAGCGGCATTATATGAAAATTGGATTGTTCCTCCTTTATCGGTGGTGGAAATAACATTTCCTAAGGCATCGGTGGTTTTGGTGGTTATCCTTTTATTTCCGTTAATTTCTTCTTCTGTTGTTGTGTTGCCGGAAACTGAAACTTTTACCTGTTTCCCATTAAATGCTGTTGTTGTTATCTTGGCTGGGAATACTGAGTCATCGAAAGAAATGGTGTTCCATTTATTAGAACTTTGTCCTTCAAAATAAGGCTCACTTTCAGCTGTTTTTCTTCCAAGTACATCATATATTATGTCACGAGAAATATATTGTCCTTGTTTAAATGCTTTGGAGGATTCTTTATACTCCTGTCCCCATTTGTTGGTGTATTTTTTTGAAATATCTCCATCCGGATCATATTCTATAACAGTTGAATTATATAAGTTATCTTTTACATATTCATAGGTGGTAACTCCGGAAATGTTTGTTTTGGATTTCATTAATTTACCCCACGCGTCATACTCATTTTCTAAAGTATTCCCCAGAGGATCAGTCTTTTTAGTGACTAATCCCAAATCATTGTAAAGGGTATTGGTCTCTAATCCTAGGTCATCTGTAGATTTAATAACAAATCTACCTTTATCATCATATTGATAATTGGTAATTTGCTTCTGAGAGTCAACACTATTTAAATTTACTTTCTGAATTACATTTCCAAAATTATCATAATTGTATATTTCAGTTAAAGCCCCTGTATTATCCCTATTACTTATTTTATAGATTTTGAGAAGATTATTGTTGTAAATGTATTCCTCTTTTGTTGATTTGGTGTCACCATAAGCCTTAACAGTTGTTGTTTTGGTCTTAGGTTTTCCTATGCTATAATTGGTTCCTGTGGTTGTGTCATGAGGGAAATATTCTAATTCTGACGTTGAAATAGAAAATCCATCATTAATATTTACGGTAGATTTTTTAGGAAGATATAAATTATCATACTCTTCTACAGTATGTACCGTTTTGATGTTCTTTAAAAAGTCTTTTGATGTAGTGATGTACGGATTGATCGCAAGAACAGCCTTAGATTTTTCCGTATCGGGAATTACCGGAACTACAGCTCCGTTCAAAAGTTTATCTATTTTGTAGTCATACTGTTTAAATGATAATAATTGAGTATTGTTCAATGAAATATCCGCAGGGAATATTTTTGATTCATCTGCTGTACGTATACTCCAGTCTTTATAAGGTAATCCTTCGTTGGCAGGATTGATTTCAAAGCCGTTCCAAACTTTGGTATTGACTAATGCATCACTGAAAAACGTTGATCTGGCTGTTTGTCTGAAACCAATCATTCCTTTTCCATGAAGGTTTCCAATTAAGTCCCTGTATCTGAATTCCTGTTTACGATCCCCTTGAATCAATCTTGAAACAACAAAATAACTATAGTTTTCGGTGATGTTGATGTAAGGGTATGCAATCGGATTCGTAGTATAGAATGACTGATAGATGTTTCCTGAATTTGTTAAAGGAGAATATTCTACAACGGTTTTTATTCCGGCCTGACGTATTGACTTAATTTTGGAAATTACATTAAGTTTGCTTCCCAAATCCCAGGTAATCATTTTCGTTCTATGGATAATGGCAAAATCAGTATTGAGCTGGGCTATACGAAACGACCCGAATAGAGGTCTGAATTGCTCGCCATACATAGAATAATTGCCTATTTCTCCATCCCAGTTTAATTCTACTGGAGCAAGACTGTGAGCATTATTAAATATAGGTTTACCATTACTGTCAACACCATCATTTCTCAGGAAATTAAAGCCATAACTGGAATCAGGATTGTTCCAATCGGTCCAGCCGTCTCTGTTCCACCTTTGGGATTCAAAAATTAAGAGATCACTTTTTCCATCTTTATTTAAGTCAGAGGTAGTATATGTTCTTTGAATCTGTCTGTTCTTTCTTAAACTTCCCTCCCACCAAGGTTCATACAGGAAAAGATTAGAATAATAGTGTTTTACAAACCCTGCGCCTGTAGACAGATACATTCTCCAATCTGAGGAACCATCAGCGATAGGAGCCATGATATCTGTTTTTCCGTCTCCGTTAAAATCACCCAGATAAATAACATCATTGAAGGATTCTTTTGTAGTGGAAAAAGCCTGTACAAATTTGTTCTGTGTGTTTAATTCATAGATGTAAATATTATTATCCTGAATTTTAAGCAGATTCGATTTACCTTCGCCTTTAAAGTCGGCTATTTTAAATTTTTCAAACTCATCACTATCTTGTTTTTGCAGAACTCCGGTTCTGGTATTGTAATAGAACGTTTCTGAAAGATACAGTGAATCAAAATATTCAGACCATTCTCCAGGGCCATTTGGATACCCATATGCTACATTTTCAATGCTTAACAGAAAATCTGAAACTCCATCCCCGTCAAAATCAGCCTCTTTGATTTTGCATTTAAGATCATTGTATTCGATGATGAGGTTGTTATACAGTGTTCCTCTGATTTCTGTGAATAGTTGAGGATAGCTGCTTAGATCAATTTTTTTTGAGGATATCAACTCAGCCTTACCATCAATTACTTCATAGGTTCTTATCAAAACATTTTTTTCTTCAAATGAAGTCTGAGAAGTAAAAAATACACTTTTGTTGAGCAGGATATTGTTTTTAATTCCTGTTCCAACACCTAAAAACTTGCCTTGATAGGTTAAATTATAAAACAGTCCCGAATTCTCCAATCGGTTAATCATTAAGGTCTTGTCCTTTATGAAGTCCAGTTTTCCGTCCCCGTTAAAATCTCCGGAAATAACCTCCTGATAACGGTCATAAAGGTCATCATATCTGCTGTCTTGCCAAAGAGTATTGGTAGCAGAAGGATCCTGCTGATACTGAATGTTTATTGGGTTAGCATTTGCCCCGGCAGAATTAGATTCAGTAATTTTACTTAAAAACTGATAGTTTGTTTTATTTTGAATGTACTCAAGTGAATATTTCTTAAACAGATTTCCGTTTGAATTTACTTTGATCTCAGATAAGATCATACTTTGAGTATACGTTAACCCTTTTATGTAGGTTTGTTCTTTTAAAATTCTGTCAGCATAGGTAAATTCAATGGAGTTAAAATGGCTTTTATTCTGCTGTTCATTACCACCCCATGCTATATTATGTATGGTAGTAACTCCTTTTCCCTGTACATAGTTGTAAGAAATATAATTTCCTTGTGCATCTTTCCATTTGCTGATATTATATTCAGCTGAAGTTCTTGCATCGGCATTAAGACCATACCATGCTTTTGAACCGTCTTCAAATGTAATTTCAAAATAAAGCGGTCCATTCTGTTCAGGATTTACCCCTACAGATTTTATTTTAATATTAGAATATTTTGCAGGAACATATTCTGCTCCGTCTTTGCCGTATTCACCTGATTTCAAAACTAATCTCTCTCCATTGAAAGAATAATAATCAGTATAATCCCATTGGATTCCCTGAGGTTTCCCATCTTTTTCAATAGTTTTTCCGACTCTGGAAATTGATGTTAATCCGGATAAATTCCAACCATATCCGGCAATTCCATTTCCGGAACTGCTGGTATACACCAGATTTGTTTGGGGTGCTACGGTTTTTATCCCGGGAGGCAGCGCGATAGGTAAGGTGAATTGTAGTTGGCCGCCTCCATTTACCTCTATGTTTCCTTTCGTATCATGGAATTTGATACTATCTATTTCTACGGTTCTGGAAGGATTATTAATACCTGCCTGTGAATTTGTTGGTCCGCCACCCGGATTATCTGTTGCAGGACCTATTTTAGCCAGAAACGGATTCGATATGTTTGATTTAGCATGAAATCCTTGTGCCATAATCACCGATTGCGGATCCTGGACGGTCCTTGAGGTAGATTCTGTCTGGTAAAGTATGGTCTGTGAAAACCCCCATACTGAGCACAGGAATAACATCAATGATGAAAATAATTTCATTGTTTTATTAGTTATTTTTAATGATTGTTGAATAATAATAGATAGATTGAAATCAGGTTAAATAAAATGATTATAAATCTTTCAATGCTTTAATTTCTGAATCCCTCTTCCTATTTTTTATCTTTTGGTTACGTTTCTGCCAAAGACTCTTCCGTCTTTTAGAGTAAATCGGAGAATGTAGACACCCCAGTCATATCCGGTCATATTGATTTTGATCTGATTGTTCAGACCTGGAAGATTTTGCTGCTGGAATTTCCAATGAACATTACTGTGTTGATACAATGAAACGGACTCAATCAGTCCGTCTACTTCTTCGGTCCAATCGATGGTTAAATAGTCATTTACCGGAACCGGGTAGAGTCTGATTTGTTTCCAGAACGTTTTTTCATCAATGGCAGTTGCTTGCTTATTGACTGCAGGGACCTTTGCTTCCTCCTGTAATTGTATTTCTTTTGGAACAGACTGTTCAGCTTTTTTACCTGCCGCGTTAGTTCCTCTGTATCGCTGATTTCCAGCTTCGTCATATTTGAAATAGACTTCTGTTTGTGAATAGCCTAGAAAACTAATCAACAAAGAAAAAACGGAAAGTAGTTTTCTTTTCATTGGTATTTATTTTTGAGAGGATAAAAGTTTTTGAATTTGTTTTTCTAATTGTTCAATTTTCTCAGACTGATATTTTAAAACTTTGCTTTCTTCCTGAAGTTGTTTATTTTGTTGTATCGAATAAAGAGTCAATTCTTCAATCTTTTCAAGAAGCCTTGCATCCATTTCCCCTAAATTAATTCCGTCTTGTTCCACTTCTTTGGCTGACGGAATATTGGGTAAATGTCCTTTTTCTGAAATATGTTTTTCTACCTCTTCTAAAGAACGAAGCTTATAGTCTTTTTTGAATACATAATCTGCCCATCCATTAGCGGCAGGATTTTCAACTTTTATCTGTTCTGCTTTGATTCCTTTGCTTACATAGAAAATAAAGTTAGGGTCACTGTCATATTGATCTGTTCCCACGGTTACTTTTCCCGTATTGAAAAGCACCATTAAGCTTTTATGTACAGCATCTGAAAAACGGACTCTTGAAATCCCTGATGAATTGGGAGTACTGGTATCCGAATTGGGATCAATAACATTATTATTGTCCATATGAATATTCAGATTATGCCCTCCCAATAACCTCATAACTGCATCATTAGGTTGTGCCCAGCCGGAATAGCAGCTATTGCAGGGAGAAAGAGCCAGTTGTAGATTTCCGGTACCGGGAACTCCACTTCCGAGATTGATGCTCTGTCCCTCGAGTTTAAACATCTGCTGATTATTCAGTTTAAAAATCAGCGGTTTGTTATCTGTCGTTCCAATGAAATGAGTAGGAGGGTTGGTTCCTGAATTTCCGGTAGTATTCCAGCTTTGTGCAAAAATACTCGTGGTAGCCATTGCAAAAGCAAATAGTAATGTACGTTTCATAAGTAATGTATAAATTAGATTGTAAATATTTTAAAGTTGAAAGAAATAAGGATATTTCTAAGTAATTGTGAATTGTTTTATCTCTTAAAGTGGTAATTAATCTATTGCAAAGATAATAAATAGACACCTTAAGGTGTCTTAAATTGTTTTTTATTCCAGTTTTGAATGGAGTTCTTGATTTGTGAATTATAATGAAGAATACATCAAAAATAATAGCATTTCTTTTAAATAATAAATAATGATTTTTGTGAAAATATGTTTTTTGGAAAAAATGCATGGCAGAAGAATATCTTGATTTTTATCATATATTTAAAATCACGGAATTCATCCATTTTAGAAAAAATCTCTACCTTTGTCACAATGAACCTCTTAAGATGGATACTGGCGATTTACTTCCTGGCATTATCATTAATGCCATGTGAAGACACGTCCCATCCATTGAATACAGGCGATAATAAGATTGCAGTAAGTATTAATGGTGCTCATTCTACAGAGAAAGGAGATATCTGTTCTCCGTTGTGTGCGTGCAGTTGTTGTCAGATGACAGTTTCAGCATTTAAAATGGATGCTTTATTAGAAATTCCGGAGCAGATTCCGGCTTATTTTTCTAAGAAGATCTTATTTCACAAAAACGACTTTGCTTACCAGATTTACGATCCTATCTGGCAGCCTCCTAAAATTTAATTTTTATTGATTTTTAGAAAGTTATACTTTCTAATGATAAACTATGCTTGAAACTTTGCAATACCATTGCAGAGGTTTTCAGGATATTTTTGCTGCAGTATTTTATACTGTGTGCATTCACTTTTCAATAAAAATTACATATCAATCGTGTTAGATAAAATCATAAAATTCAGTATTAAAAATAAGGTGATTATTGGCTTGATGACCCTGGTACTGATCATCTGGGGAACATGGAGTGCCACCAGATTGCCAATAGATGCTGTACCGGATATTACCAACAACCAGGTGCAGATCATTACCGTATGTCCCACTTTGGCAGGACAGGAAGTTGAACAGCTGGTTACCTTTCCCATTGAGCAGAGTATTGCCAATGTTCCCGATATTCAGGAAACAAGAAGTATTTCGAGATTTGGACTCTCTGTCATTACAGTGGTGTTCAAGGAAAATGTTGATGTTTACTTTGCAAGACAGCTCATTAATGAACAGCTGAAAAGTGCAGTGGAAGAAATTCCAAAAGGAGTGGGAACTCCGGAGCTGGCTCCCGTAAGTACAGGTCTTGGAGAGGTGTACCAGTATATTCTTCACCCTAAAAAAGGAAGCGAAAAGAAATACAATGCCAAAGAACTCCGAACCATGCAGGACTGGATCGTCCGAAGACAACTGAACGGAACTCCCGGAGTTGCTGAGATCAACAGTTTCGGAGGTGAATTAAAACAATATGAAGTGGCTATTGATCCCAATCGTTTAAAAGCAATGGGAACAAGCATCACTGAAATATTTACAGCGCTTGAAAAAAACAATCAAAATACAGGAGGAGCTTATATTGATAAAAAGCCCAACGCCTATTTCATCCGTGGAATTGGATTGGTAACTTCTCTTGAAGATATTAAAAATATTGCGGTTAAAAATGAGACCGGAAGCGTTCCTATCTTCATAAAAGATGTAGCTGATGTTCGTTTGGGAAGTGCTGTTCGTTACGGAGCATTAACGTATAATGGAAAAGTTGATGCTGTAGGTGGAGTAGTCATGATGTTAAAAGGTGCCAACAGTAATGAAGTGGTCAGCAATATAAAAGCAAAAATTCCGACTATACAGAAATCTCTTCCGGATGATGTTATTATAGAACCATTTCTGGACAGAACAGACCTTGTAGACAGAGCGATCAATACCGTACAGAAAAACCTCATCGAAGGAGCTTTGATCGTTATTTTCGTGCTTGTAGTTTTCTTGGGCAATTTAAGAGCCGGGCTTATCGTAGCTTCGGCCATTCCGCTTTCCTTGTTATTTGCATTAGGAATGATGAATGTTTTCGGGGTAAGTGCCAACCTGATGAGTCTTGGAGCGATAGATTTCGGATTGATTGTAGATGGTGCGGTTATCATTGTAGAAGCCACATTACACCATTTGGGAGTAAGGAAATCTGTCCGCGCATTAACGCAGTCTGAAATGGATGAAGAAGTATTCCTTTCCGCATCAAAGATCAGAAGCAGTGCTGCATTCGGGGAAATCATCATTCTTATTGTATACATCCCGATTCTTACATTGGCTGGTGTAGAAGGAAAAATGTTTACCCCAATGGCAAAAACAGTAGGATTTGCTATTCTGGGAGCTTTGATTTTATCCCTGACTTACATTCCAATGATGAGCGCTTTGTTTTTATCCAAGAAAATTTCCCATAAAGAAACATTCTCTGATAAAATGATGAACAGCCTGCAAAAGGTATATCAGCCATTATTACAGAAAGCAATAAAAGTAAAATATATCATTGTTTCAGCAACCGCTGTCGTTTTTCTTCTCTCAGCATTTATCTTCAAAAATATGGGAGGTGAATTTATCCCGCAGCTGCAGGAAGGGGATTTTGCATTTCACTGTATTTTACCACAGGGAAGCTCATTGAGCCAGAGTATAGAAACCTCTATGCAGGCATCAAGAATTATCAAACAGTTTGATGAGGTGAAAATGGTTGTCGGGAAAACTGGTTCTGCTGAGGTTCCTACAGACCCGATGCCTCCCGAAGCTACAGATATGATCGTGGTATTAAAACCGCAGAGCGAATGGAAAACTAAGAAATCCTACAACGAACTGGCGGATGAGATCAGTGAAAAGCTTGAAACAATTCCCGGAGTGTTCTTTGAGAAAAATCAGCCTATTCAGATGCGTTTCAATGAACTGATGACCGGAATCAGGCAGGATGTTGCCGTAAAAATTTTCGGAGAAAACCTGGATTCCTTAGCAGTATATGCAGATAAAGTAGGAAAAATCATTCAGACAGTAGACGGAGCTACAGCCCCTCAGATTGAAAGAGTGAGTGGTCTTCCACAGATTAACGTGCAGTATGACAGAACAAGAATTGCTAATTATGGATTAAATATCGAAGATGTCAACAATGCAGTAAGTACAGCCTTTGCAGGAAAAGCTGCCGGACAGGTTTTTGAAAATGAAAGACGTTTTGATCTGGTAGTCCGTCTGGACAGTCTTCACAGAACTGATATTTCAGATGTGAACAACCTGATGATCACCTCTAGTACAGGAGTCCAGATTCCATTATCGCAGGTAGCGAATATCAGTTACAAACTTGGCCCTGCACAGATCAGCCGTGAGCAGGGAAAACGTAGAATTGTTATTGGATTCAATGTAAAAGGCCGTGATGTGGAAAGTGTGGTGAAAGATATTCAGGCAAAACTGAACAAAGTGGAACTTCCTTCAGGATACTACTTTACTTACGGAGGTCAGTTTGAAAATCTGCAGGAAGCAAGCAAACGTCTGATGATTGCTGTTCCGGTATCATTGCTTCTTATTTTTATGCTGCTGTATTTTACCTTCCGCTCATTCAAACAGGCAGCGTTGATTTTTACAGCGATTCCTATGAGTGCGATCGGTGGTGTATTTGCGCTTTTAGTGAGAGATATGCCGTTCAGTATCAGTGCCGGGATTGGATTTATTGCTCTTTTTGGAGTTGCAGTACTGAACGGAATTGTTTTGATCGGAACATTCAACCAATTAGAAAAAGAGGGTGAAACCGATATTCTGAAGAGAGTATTTGAAGGAACGAAAACCAGATTGAGACCGGTATTAATGACGGCAACAGTAGCCTCACTGGGATTTTTACCAATGGCTATTTCTACAGGTGCCGGTGCTGAAGTACAGAAGCCTTTGGCAACTGTAGTGATTGGTGGTCTGGTAACAGCTACATTCCTTACACTATTTGTTTTACCGATGCTGTATATCATTTTTAACACGAAAATTTTGAAAAGAAAAAGTAATAATACGGGAATGTTTACGGCGGTTCTTGTTGTAGGATTTATGATGCTGGGACAGACTTTTAAAGCACAGTCCAGACCTATTTCTGTAGAACAGGCGGTAGAGCAAGCAGTGAATAATAATTTAACCCTGCAGTCAAAAGACTTAAGTATTAAGTCTGCTGAAGCTTTAAGGGCAACCGCAAAAGAACTCCCGAAATTAAGCCTTGAAGCTCAGCTTGGACAGTATAACAGCCCAAAGTTTGACCAGTCGTTTGCAATCTCACAGAGTATTCCTTTTCCAACACTTTTTAAAGCAAGAAAAGACTTAATCAATGAGAATATTAAAAGCAAACAGATTGATAAGGAAATTACAGCGAATGAACTAGTAAAACAGGTGCGTACTTACTATTATCAGATTGAATATTTACAGTATAATAAAGCTCAGCTGACGAGGCTGGACAAATATTATGAGGAATTCATCAGAATTGCAACCGTAAGATTCAAAGCGGGTGATATCAAAAAGATAGAAATCAGTACTGCAGAAACCCAAAAAGGAGAAATTGATCTGCTGCTCAGACAAAATGAAGTCTTTCTGAATAATGCCTATAAGAATTTAAAGACCCTTATGAATACGTCAGAAAATCTTGAAGTTCCGTTTAACAAAGATTATGTTCCTTTAAAAGCAGAAAATGTACTCGACAGTGCAGTGGTAGCCAACAATCCGTCTGTAAGAGCCTTTTACCAGGAAATGGAAATTGCTGAGAAAAATAAGAAAGTTGAAAAATCTCTTGGACTCCCTGATTTCAGCTTAGGATATACCAACCAGTCTTTGATTGGTCTTCATACCATCAACGGGCAGGAGAATTTTTATAACTCAGGGAAACGTTTTCAGTCGGCAACGGTAGGAGTGGCTATTCCTTTGACTTTTGGAGCGACAAAAGCTAGGATTCAGGCTCTGGAATATGACAGACAGGTTGCAGAAACCAATGCGAAAATGCGGCAGAAACAACTTTCCGCACAGTTGGACAATGCGTTCAGTCAATACCAGCAGGATATTCAGCAGTATGATTATTACATAAGTCAGGCGTTGCCAAATGCTGAGAAAATTGTAAAAGCGGCCCAGTTAGGCTATAAAACAGGAGAGATCTCCTATGTTGAATATCTTTTTGCCCTGCAGACGGCTACAAACATTCAGCTGAAATATCTGGAATCTATCCAGCAGGTGAATCAATCTGTAGTAACTATTAATTCAATCATTAATAAATAATATAAAAGCGCTGAAATACAGTATCAGACAAAATACATTCTTAGATATGAAACTCAAATATAATATCATACCCCTTATCCTGATTTCACTATTACTGACAAGTTGTGGAAAAAAAGAAGCTTCAGAAGAAAAAGCTCCTGAGAAAACAGAACAGAAAGAACAGGCACATGAAGAAGCTCGACAAACTATAGCCTCACTCACGGAAGAACAGATGAGGTCTGTAGGAGTGGCTTTGGGAACCGTAGAAATGAAAGAGCTGACATCAACGATAAAAGCCAACGGTTTGCTCAGTGTACCGAACAGTAATAAAGCAACCATCACTTCCCTGTACGGAGGAATTATCAAAACCATCAATATCCAGGTAGGAAGTATCGTGAAAAAAGGACAAGTCATTGCAACCATTGCCAACCCGGAATATATCCAGCTTCAGGAAGATTATCTGACTACCAACAGTAGAATAACCTATGCAGAACAGGAATACAGAAGACAAAGAGAGCTTTTTGATAATGATGCAGGAGCCAAGAAGAACCTTCAGAGTGCCGATGCAGAACTGAAAACCTTAAGAACAAAAAGAGCTTCCCTGTTGAAACAGCTTCAGATGATGGGAATAAGCCCTGGAAAAGTAAACAATGGAAATATGAAATCCAGTCTGGTGATCACAGCACCTATCAGTGGAACGATCAGCAGTATTACAGCACAGATCGGAAGCTATGTAGATATCTCTTCTCCCGTAGCTACAGTGATTGATAACGGCTCCATCCATCTCGATCTTCAGGTGTTTGAAAAAGACCTTCCTAAAATGAGAGTGGGGCAGATTGTTCATTTTAAACTGACCAACAATCCGGAAACCGAATATGATGCAAGAATTTACAGCATAGGATCTTCTTTTGAAAACGAAAGTAAAACTATTTCCATGCATTGCGAAGTGATCGGAAACAAATCCGGACTGATTGACGGAATGAATATCACCGGAATTGTAAGCCTTGATAAAAGTACTACTCCTGCCGTTCCCACAGAAGCCATTGTAGAAGCAGACGGTAAATATTATGTGTTTGTGCAGACTGATAAAAAGGTGGAGGAAGAACATGAAGAAAACGGCAAACCACATCCGAAAACCTTAAACTTTGAAAAAATAGAAATAGTGAAAGGAACATCTGATATGGGATATACCGCGATAACCCCGGTGGGGAATATTCCTGACAATGCAAAAATAGTAGTGAAAGGAGCATTTTTCGTGAATGCCAAACTGGTTAATTCAGGAGAACACGAACATTAATGAAAGTAGCCGGAACCAGTAAAATATCGATTTTTATCATTAAATTAGAGCTGTTTACGTAATTTTTATTGAATGAAAACGGTTGGGGAAAACTCAAGATAACCTCACCGAATTTTAATAAATAACCCAATTATGTTATTAAACAAAAAAATATCAGTCTGGTATTTCATCCGTGAAATAAAAAGCCAAATCCTGTTTATCGGAATATTTGCCATAGCCATTGGCCTTTTGGACGAACTGCCATGGTTTCGCAAGATCTCACTGCCGTTGAATATTCCTGCATTGCTGGGAACGGCTGTATCATTGCTGCTGGCATTCCGTACTTCCCAGTCCTATGAAAGATGGTGGGAAGCCAGAACTGTTTGGGGGGCAATTGTTAACGATTCCCGGACTTTTGTAAGGTTGATTATTCAGTTTATGTCGGTGGGAAATGACAAAATAATAAAAGATTTTGCCGAAAGACAAATTACCTGGACGTATGCACTTGGGGAATCTTTGAGAAAACTGCCGTTTTCTGAAAAAGTTCAGCAATATTTGGATCAGCATCAGATCAAAGGAACCAATATTCCCAATGCAATTCTGGACGAACACTCCAGACAGCTGAAAGAAATTGCAGCTTCCAAAGGATTGACCGATTTTCAGCAGATGCAGCTGAATGATATCATCACAAGGCTCTGCGACAGTATGGGGAAATGTGAAAGACTGAAGAATACGGTTTTTCCACGTTCTTACAGTGTTTTAGTTCATATTTTAATCTATGTTTTTGCGGCAATTCTTCCCTTTGGACTTGATGATTCACAGCTGTTGGTAGAAATTGCCATTACTTTCCTGGTGCCGGTGACATTCATTGCTATTGAAAAAACATCCATCATCATGCAGGATCCGTTTGAAAATGGTCCTGTAGACACTCCGATGACTTCCCTGGCGCAGACCATAGAAATCAATATCAGGCAAATGATCGGTGAGCAGAATGTTCCCCCTAAAAAAGAAAATACATCTTATTATGAAATGTAATTAAACCATACACCATATGGAAAGCACACCAACACAAATTGTTTCTGCAGGAAGCAGACATAAAAAGAACCTCCTGATCGTACTCTGCCTTAGCGGAACCTATCTCATTGCTGAGGTAATAGGAGGAATTGTTACCAACAGTCTGGCGTTATTGGCTGATGCAGCCCATATGCTGACAGACGTTGTAGGATTGTTACTGGCATTTATCGCCATCAAAATTGGAGAAAGAAAAGCAGATCCTTCAAGAACATATGGGTATTACAGGACAGAAATATTGGCAGCCGTAATCAATGCGGTGGTTTTACTGGCTATTTCGATCTATGTTTTATTTGAAGCTTACAAGCGGTTTCAAGATCCGCCGGAAGTACAAAGTAAATCCATGCTGATTGTAGCAGGAATCGGATTAATCGTCAATATTGTCGGAATGATGATTCTGAGAAAAGACTCAGAAAGCAGCTTAAATATGAAAGGCGCGTATTTTGAAGTACTTTCAGACATGCTGACCTCTGTAGGAGTGATGATAGCAGGAGTGATTATGCTCACAACAGGCTGGTACTACGCCGATCCGTTGATCTCAGCCGCAATTGGATTACTGATCTTCCCAAGAACATGGAGACTGTTGAAAGAAGCCATTAATGTGTTGCTTGAAGGAACTCCTAAAGAAGTGGATATTCATGAACTTCGTAAATCTCTGGAACAAGCTCCGGGAGTGAAAAATATTCATGACCTGCATGTATGGTCACTGACATCAAGCGTCAATGCTATGAGTGCTCATGTGGTAAAAGAAGCAGCATATTCTCAGAATCAATTGTTAAAAATATTGACGGATACTACTGTGAATAACTTTAAAATCAGTCATACAACTTTTCAGATAGAAGATGAAGGCTATGAAGAAAATGAAGTCCATCTGTAAAAAATTAAAAACTTACAATGAAAAAAGATATAGAACACAAACTCATTGATAAAAATACCAAACCTACCAGTATGAGGATTTTGGTATATGATTTTTTAAGCTCTCAGGAAGCGGCTTTATCCCTTTCTGAAATAGAAAATTATTTTGACAATGCTGACAGAATTACCATCTACAGAACATTGAAAACCTTTGAAGAAAAAGGAATTGTTCACAGCATTCAGGAAAATACAACCACAAAATACAAATTATGCGAAGACGATTGCGATGAAAAAACACATAAAGACTGGCACCTGCATTTCTATTGTAAAATATGCAAACAAACCACCTGCAAAGAAGATATTTCCTTTCCTGAAAACATACAGACCAATTTCAGGATTGATGAAATACGACTCTTTGCCAAAGGAATCTGCGAAAACTGTCTTGAAAGTTTGCAATAGCATTGCATCAGTCTCACGTTTAAATTTGTATAAAAATATCAGTTATGGAAAAATGCTGTAGTACAACCCCGGAAAAGCCCGATACAAAAGGGCACAAACATAACCATTCAGAAGGAGATGGACATGACCACGATGGCCATGATCATTCTCACGATTCCGCAGATCAGACGGTCTTTCAGATGTTTCTTC
The DNA here is from genome assembly GCF_019317325.1 of Chryseobacterium sp. D764. NCBI lineage: Bacteria > Pseudomonadati > Bacteroidota > Flavobacteriia > Flavobacteriales > Weeksellaceae > Chryseobacterium > Chryseobacterium sp. D764. Next base: position 3,678,531 of record NZ_CP079219.1, read on the forward strand.
CTGCCATTATATCCTTTGCGATCTTATTATTGGGAATTGCCTTTGATAACTATATAAAACCCTTATGGTTTACTGGCTGGGTACGTTTGGTATGGTTCCTGGCGGCTTATATTCCCGTAGGATTCCCTGTATTGAAAGATGCCTATAAAAGTATCATCAAAGGAGATGTGTTTTCAGAATTCTTTCTGATGAGCATTGCAACCATTGGGGCTTTTGTCATTGGAGAATACCCGGAAGGAGTAGCGGTAATGCTCTTTTATGCCGTAGGAGAAGTATTTCAGTCTATGGCAGTGACCAGAGCCAAAGGAAATATAAAAGCACTATTGGATCAGCGTCCTGATGAGGTAACCGTGATGGAAAATAATCAGCCTAAAACAATGAAAGCTAAAGAAGCTAAAATTGGAGATATTATTCAGCTGAAACCCGGTGAAAAACTGGCTCTGGATGGAGAACTGCTTTCAGATTCAGCTTCATTCAACACGGCGGCCTTAACAGGAGAAAGTAAACCTGATACCAAAAATAAAGGCGAAGTCGTTCTTGCCGGAATGATAAACATGAACAGTATTGCTTTGGTTAAAGTAAATACGGCCTATGAAGACAGTAAATTGAGTAAAATTCTGGAACTGGTTCAGAATGCCACAGCGCAGAAAGCTCCTACCGAATTATTCATCAGAAAATTTGCTAAAGTATATACCCCTATTGTAGTATTTCTTGCCATAGGAATCTCTTTACTGCCCTATTTCTTTGTGAGCGATTATCAATTCAGAGACTGGCTGTACAGAGCATTGATTTTCCTTGTCATTTCTTGTCCTTGTGCATTGGTAATCTCTATTCCGTTAGGGTATTTCGGAGGAATCGGAGCCGCAAGCCGAAACGGAATTTTATTCAAAGGAAGTAATTTCCTGGACAGCATTGCAGAGATTCAGAATGTCGTGATGGATAAAACAGGAACGATGACAGAAGGTGTATTCAAAGTTCAGGAAGTAAGCATGAACCCTGAATTTAACAAAGAAGAAATCCTTCAGATGGTCAATGCCCTCGAAAGTAAAAGTACCCATCCGGTAGCAACAGCTATTCACAATTATGTAGGAGATATCAATCACGCCATTCCTTTAGAAAATGTAGAAGAAATTGCCGGTCACGGACTGAAAGCGACTGTTAACGGTAAAGAACTTCTGGTAGGGAATTTTAAGCTGATGGATAAATTCAGTATCAGTTACGATACCAACCACTCCAGTATTGTTTACACCGTGATCGCAGTAGCTTATGACAAAAAGTTCGTAGGGTATATCACGATTGCTGACAGCATAAAAGAAGATGCTAAAGAAACCGTAGACAATCTGCATAAAATGAATGTAAAAGCTACGATGCTGAGCGGTGATAAAGGAACCGTGGTGAAATATGTAGCAGATCAGCTGGGAATTGACAATGCATTTGGAGATCTGCTGCCTGAAGATAAAGTAAATAAGGTTAAAGAAATCAAAGCTAAAAACCAAACGGTAGCTTTCGTAGGAGACGGAGTGAATGACGCACCTGTAGTTGCTTTAAGTGATGTGGGAATTGCGATGGGAGGTTTAGGAAGTGATGCCACTATTGAAACAGCTGATGTCGTGATTCAGGATGATAAACCGAGTAAAATTCCAATGGCAATCAACATCGGGAAACAAACGAAAAAGATCGTTTGGCAGAATATCATTCTTGCCTTCGCGGTAAAAGCAGTTGTTCTTATCCTTGGAGCAGGAGGGTTGGCAACCATGTGGGAAGCTGTTTTTGCAGATGTGGGAGTCGCATTGCTGGCAATTTTAAATGCAGTGAGAATTCAGAGGATGAAATTTTAAAAAGCAAATAATAAGCACAACTAAATTATATTCAATAAAGGCTCTGCTGAATTTCAGCAGGGCTTTTGTTTTAAATTATACATCATACCAGCCATTCCATTGAGATCCATATTATGCTATTGAGACTCCTACGAAGTGACAAGGAGACTGCCTTCGCTTTCCGTATAAACTATGACTGACAATTACAACTAGTATAAAATGATACCCATAGTTTGTCATTCTGTAAGAATCTAATGATCAGTCTCATTATTATCAGTTTTAAATTTTATTGCAGATAAAATCTTCGCGCCTTAAAACAGCAAGTATTTTAAAAAAAACTTGCGTCTTTGCGTTTCCAACATCACATCAAAACTTAATTTAGAAAGGTAATAGGTTTTTTGTTGGATAAACGCAAAGGTGCAAAGAAGATAAAAATTGTGTTGTTTTTAAGGGCGCAAGAAAATCAAAGATTTTCAGCTAGTTTACTTCTTAATTGAATGTCTTATTCAAAAACATTAAGTATTCGGAAACATTTTTAGCGCCTTTATTATTTCAACAAAATAAAAAGCTCTGCCAAAAACATCAGCAAAGCTTTTATCAACAAGATTAAATTGAATATAAAGAACTAAATTTTAGTTTAGGTCTAAAGTTTCAATCAAAGTTCGGGATAATATTATATCGGTGACAGGCACAGTTTTGTAATTTTTATGGGTAACAGTAAACAACCATAATGACATTCATCATAAATCTATTATAAAACAATTTTGAAGTAGTATATTTGTAACAGAGAACTAAAACGTTGAGGTTATTCATTTCCATATTCATCATTTTTACCGTTGCAGTACGTCCCGTCTTGCCATTGGTAAACTATGCTGTGAACTATGATTATATTGTGAAAAACCTTTGTGAGAACCGAAACGTACCCCAATCAACATGTAAGGGAAAATGCTACGTGGAAAAAGAACTGTCAAAAACAGAAAAACAGTCCAATAGCTCCCAAACAATAAAGATTGCAGGATTAGATGTTTTTATTTCTCATGATATCCTTTCTTTTTCTTCTCTTTTGAATTCGGAATCTCTTTCTGAAATTCCTGATTCAAGCTATTTTAATTCTCACTCTTCAGAATACTTTTCCAGGATATTCCATCCTCCGTTGGCTTAATTTTTATTATAAACTATGTTTTTAGTTGATGGAATAGAAGTGCTTAAAACTTTTATTAATAAGTCATTAAAGATATATTCTACAATTAAAATGAATAATTGTAAGCTGTTAGAATACACTATTTCTTTTTGAAGAATTCTGTGTTTTTTCAGACTTATGCATTGTGCCATAATTTTATTTAACATTATTAATTTCAATTTAACATTAAAATGAAATCTCTCATTATTATGACTGCCCTGCTGTCCATATCAATACTGTCGTGTGCCAAGGAAACGCCTCAGGTAAAGCATGCAAGCCATATGGACTCTTCAGGAAAGAAAATAGAAAATGTACTGGTCGTAAATGAAGAAGATCCGATCTGTCACATGAAGACTGCCGGATCTCTTAAAGATACAGCAGTATATAAAAATAAAACGTATGGTTTTTGCAGTGTTTACTGCAAGGATGAATTCAAAAAAAGCCCTGAGAAATATGCCCAAAAATAAAAAAACCAATAATAAAAGTAAGGTAATCATACCGATCGCATTATTTGCATTGCTTTTTCTGGGAATAGGGATAGGAATGGGGTATTTTAAAAAGAACCTTTATACCGTGATGAAAGTTCCCGATTTTGAACTGACGGATCGGAACAGCAAAAAAATCACTAATAAAGATATGTTGGGTAAGGTATATCTTGTAGAGTTTTTCTTCAGCAAATGTCCTACAATATGTCCGGTGATGAATACCAATATGAAGGCTATTCAGAACCAGGTCAATGATCCCAACTTCGGCATCATTTCCATCAGCATTGATCCGGAAAATGATACCCCTGAAGCTTTAAAAGAACATGCTAAAAGAATAGGGGCGACATCTCCCAACTGGCATTTCCTGACAGGAGACCGTACATACATTGGTGATCTTGCTGATAAATTTAATATCTACGTAGGTGACAAGGAAGATGAAGGAGAAAGCCTGAACCACAGCGGAATGATTGCCCTGGTAGATCAGAATGGAAATATCAGATGCAGATATAACAAAGAAAATATGCCGATTCTGTATTATTCAGGATTAAATTATGGAGATCCGGAAGGTAAAACACCTCTGCTGACGGGAAAGTATCACCCTGACAGAGAAATCCTGATTGAGGATATTAAGAAATTATTGAAATAAGGGAGATGGGAGCGCGAAGCTGGAAGCTGGAAGTTCTTCCAGACGGTAAAGCTGTAGCGGTTTTTAGATAGCTATAGAAGTAAATAGAAGTTGAAGGATTTATACTTTAATGCCAATTACTTCCAGCCTCCATCTCCCATCTTCCAGCTTAGCAAAAAAACATTGTTCAACCATAAACAAAAACGTTATGAAGATTTTGAAAATAGCTGCTGTAACTGCAGTTTTCGCGGCCCAGTTTACACTGGCTCAGTTTAAGCAGACACCTCTGCCATACGCTTATAATGCTCTGGAAGGAAATATTGATGCCCAGACTATGGAAATTCATTATTCAAAACATGCGGCAGCGTATGTAGCTAACCTGAATAAAGCAATTACAGGAACTCCACAGGAAAAGGAAACGTTGTTTCAGATTCTTTCCAATGTTTCAAAACTGCCTGCTGCAGTAAGAAATAATGCGGGAGGACATTATAACCACGAACTGTTCTGGACTGTTCTGACCCCTCAAAAAAATACACAGCCTTCTGCAAAATTAGCAAAAGCCATCACTGAAACTTTCGGAAGTATAGAGGCTTTTAAAGAAAAAATGGCTAAAGCCGGAGCGGATCGTTTCGGTTCAGGATGGGCCTGGCTTTCTGTAGGAAAAGATGGAAAATTGTTTGTTTCCTCTACTCCTAACCAGGACAACCCTTTGATGGATGTGGTAGAAGAAAAAGGAACTCCTATTTTCGGAATTGATGTCTGGGAACATGCTTATTATTTAAAATATCAGAACAAAAGAGCAGATTATCTTACCGCTATCTGGAACGTGACGAACTGGAAAGAGATCAGCAGAAGATATGACGAAGCTTTAAGTAAGAAATAGTCTGATGAAATTATTTTACAGCATACTTTTTACTTTATATATGGTGCTAAGACCTTTGGTGCCAGTGGTAGAGTATGCTGTAAATTATGATTATATCATTAAAGTTCTCTGTGTGAATAAATCCAGGCCAGAAATTCACTGCAATGGAAAGTGTTACTTGAGCAAAGAGCTGGCAAAAGCCAATAACGAGACAGAGTCTACTCCTTTCAATAAAATAAAAAACTCAGGACAGAAAATTCTTGATATATATACATTGCCTGAGATAACAGAGGTTATCATTACTGGAAAAATTATACTTTCCAATTTCAACTTTATCTATGAAACAGCATATTCCTTTCTGTTTCTGACTCATATTTTCAAACCACCGGTTTTTTAAGTTAAACCATCACTATTCAACCACAAAAGTCACAAAGCTTACATCAATTAAAAATCAAAGATTTAAAAAAGTGTAAGTGTTCTTATTGTGCATAAAATCTATCACTTAAAAACTTAAGTGTAGGAACTTTTGTGCCTTTTGTGGTAAAAAAGAATGTTTTCACATTACATAATTAGTATTCAACTTAAAAAATCAACAATGAAAATCTATAAATTTTTATCACTATTCTTTATTGCCTTTACTTTATTCTCTTTTGCAGCCTGCGAAAGCAGCAGGGATGACGAAAATCCACAGGATACCACACCCGGAAAACTTCAGATCAAATTTGAAAACGGATTTAATAATGTAGGAGATGTTGTTTTAAATCAGACGGTTCAGACTTCTTCTCAGGGACAAAAACACAATTTTTCGGCTTTAAAATATGTCATCAGTAACATATCACTGATAGACGAAAACGGAAATGAATTTAAATACAATGAAAACAATCCTGATAAAGGCGCTTTCATAGTAGATCAGGCGGATGCGGTAGCCGGAATTATATACCTGAATCTGGATGGTATTCCGAAAAACAATTATAAGAAAATAAAATTCGGATTGGGAATCAGCCAGAAAGCCTACTTACTGGGACAAGATGGTCAAGCGGAATTCTGGACAAAAGCCAAGCAGAAAGGGCTGACGTGGTCATGGGCTGCCGGGTATATTTTTGTGAAACTGGAAGGGAAATATGGAAATGATGCCCCTTCAAAGGAATTTATGAATCATACAGGAAATATGGGAAATGTTACCGCTAATGAACAGGCTGACCTATACCGTGAAATCACATTGAATCTTCCGACAACAGCAAGAGTGACGGGACAAATTCGTCCTTCTGTCCATATTCTTGCGGATCTGAATCAGTTTTTGAGTGGAGATAAAGCGCTTACCCTTACTACAACTAATGATATGTTGATGGGCTCAAACCAGCATTTGGTAGACGTTACCAATAACCTTACCAAAATGTTTAAAGTAGACCACGTTCACAATGATTAATTTTCTTATTAAAAGGATGTTGGTTCTGCTTGTATTGATTATGAGCTGTATTTCCTGTTCTGATGAGGTGATTCAGCCACTGGAAAAAGATGAAGCATACAATCTGCAGTTTCCTTCTTATTTTACGGAAATGACTTTCGATAAATCAATCAATCCGGTAACCAAAAACGGAGTAGAGCTGGGCCGAAAATTATTCTATGAAGGAAGACTTTCCCGAAACAATACCATTTCATGCGGCTTCTGCCATATTCAGGAAAATGCTTTCACCCATCACGGACATACCGTAAGCCATGGTGTGGATGACAGAATAGGAATCAGAAATGCGCCACCCATTCAGAATATGGCTTTTTTGAAAAGATATATGTGGGACGGTGTTATTCATAACCTCAATGAACAACCGATAAGCCCTATTACAGATGTCAATGAGATGGACAGTTCTATACCGGAAGCCATTTCAAAAATAAAAGATGATCAGAAATATAAAAAACTTTTCAGGGAAGCGTACGGAGATGAAACCATTACCGGAGAAAGAATTCTAAAAGCACTGTCACAGTTTATGGCTTCTTTAATTTCTGCAGATTCAAAATATGACAGGTTCAGGCAGGGAAAAGAGCAGTTTACTTCTACAGAATCTCAGGGAATGGCTTTGTTCGGACAGAAATGTGCCTCTTGCCATAGCGGAGAATTATTTACCGATGAAAGCTTCCGTAATACAGGAATGTATTATAACACCGAGTTCAAAGATGCAGGGCGTTACAGAGTTACTCTTAATCAGGTAGACTGGATGAAATTCCGTGTTCCAAGTTTGAGAAACGTAGAATATACAGCACCTTATATGCATGACGGAAGGTTTTACACATTAGATGCTGTACTCAATTTCTATTCAGAACAGGTGGAAGATAATGCGAATCTTGATCCTCAGCTGAAACAGAATGGTCATACAGGAATAGCCATGAATAGTCAGGAAAAACAGTCGATTATTGCTTTCCTGAAAACATTGTCCGACAAAAGTTTTATATCCAATCCAAAATTTGCAGAATAAATTATAGAAAACATGAAGAAGATTATAGCAATACTATGTTTAATGGTATTTAGCCTGAGCCAGGCAAATCTGGTTAGAGACAGTATGTATATTGCTCAGAATGGCTTTAGCAGAATTGATTTTGATGATGACTGTGATGCATGCGGTTGTGCGGCCGGTAACGGATCATCCGGTTTTGAATCTTTGCTGAATCCACAGTTTATCGGAATCAAATATTTTGCACAGCATTACAAAGCAAAAGAAAATTTATTTGTAAAAGATCTTACACAGGATCAGTATTTTAATACCTTACAGCTTTGGGGAAAAATTCCATTGACTAAAAAACTAAGTGTATATGCAAGTCTGCCATTTCATTTTCATGAAAAAAGGACTATGCAGGGAGATATCAAAATCAACGGAATCGGAGATCTGAACCTGATGGGAATCTATCAGCTAATGAGCTCTAAAGATAATTTCCATCACGTGAGCGGAGGTTTGGGCGTGAAAATTCCTTTGGGAAAGTTTGATGAAAAAGGAGCATCCGGAGTCAATCCGAGTTTTCAGTTGGGAACAGGAAGCTGGGATTATCAGGCGGCTTTGAATTATAAATTTCAAAAGAATAAAGTAGCTGTATTGGTCAATACAGACTATACAATCAAAACGGAAAATAAGAAGAATTACCATTTCGGAAACCAGTGGAACTACGCTGCAACAGGATTTTATCAGGTTGCAGGAAATGAAAAATCTATCTTTTCTGTAAAAACCGGAGTGCAGGGAGAAGTGTATGCTCAGAACAAGCAGTTTGATGAAGCCCTGCCCAATACAGCCGGAAGTGCATTGTATGGGAAGATTGGGTTTGAAGCCTCTTATAAAAAACTGAGCCTGGGAAGTGAACTCATGCTTCCTATGTATACCCATTTGGCTGGTGGTGATATTGAAGCAAAATCCAGATTTAGTATTTTCCTGAATATCGGAATTTAAATAAAACCCCTTTTTAATCATGTTAAAGCTCCTTCGGGAGCTTTAATTGTTTATGAATCATGATTTTAATTGGGGGTTAGGAATAATTTTTTATCTTTGCCGAAATTTGGTGAGCCCTAAAAAGCTCTTAAAAGGGAATCCGGTGAAAATCCGGAACAGACCCGCTGCTGTAAGCTCCGCACCAAGATTTTTGAAGAATATATCCACTGTTTTTTAATGGGAAGGATTTCAAAAATGGAGTAAGTCAGAAGACCTGCCAGAAAATAATCGTTTGACGCTTTCGTGGAATAAAGCTTAGGACATCAATGATTCTGTGCAGTGACAGCTGTGCTTTGTCGTTGTATTCTTATATCCATTAGCGTCTTCATTATCCTAAATGAGCTAATGGCGGCAAAACTAATTACTTCTGCAATTCATAAAGCTGTTTTCACAATACTGGTGTTAACATCTCACCTTTTGTCTTCTCAAACCAAGAAAAAAGACAGTGTTCAGGAAGAATCAATCAAAGGGATCAACCTTTACAAGAAAAACTTCAAAGAAATTCTTCCGGCACAAACCCTGCAGGGCGAGCAGCTGGAAAGACTGAACAGTCATTCTGTAGCAGATGCTCTTCGGTATTTTTCCGGTGTTCAGATCAAAGACTATGGAGGGATTGGCGGATTGAAAACCATTAATGTCCGAAGCCTCGGAAGTCAGCATGTAGGCGTTTTCTATGATGGAATTCAACTGGGAAATGCACAGAACGGACTGGTAGATCTGGGAAGATATTCTTTGGATGATCTGGAAGAAATATCATTGTATAACGGGCAGAAAAGCGAGATTTTTCAGCCGGCAAAAGATTTCGGTTCTTCGGGATCTATCTATTTACAGCCTAAAACGCCTGTATTTAAAGGAATAAAGAAAACCAATCTTGTGATAAGAGCAAAAAGTGCCTCCATAGACCTTTTTAATCCGTCATTCCGATTGGAACAGAAAATTTCAGACAGAACTTCTGCCAGCTTCAGTGGAGAATTTCTGCAAAGTGATGGGATTTACAGATTTCGGTATGCCAAGAAATATCCTGATGGACAGCAGGCTTATGATACAATTGCAAAGAGGCAGGACTCAGATATCAAAGCGAAACGTTTTGAAACTTCGTTAAACGGAACTTTAAATAACGGAAGCTGGAATGTAAGAGGCTATGGTTATATTTCAGACCGTGGAATGCCGGCTCCTATTGTGAATGGCCGTTTTGGAGGAAGAGGAGCAAGACTTTCTGATGAAAATTATTTCGTGCAGGCCAATCTTCGGAAAAAACTGTTTCCCAGATTTGAAACTCAGCTGAAAGCAAAGTTTGCCTACGATTACACTCATTTTATGGATACTGTTCGCTCGCAGTCTATTATTCATACCGATAACACCTATATCCAACGAGAGCTCTATCTTTCCTCATCCAATATCTATTCTATCACATCCAATTGGGATGTCAGTCTGAGCGGGGATTTTCAGTACAATAATCTGGATGCCAATCTGGATAACTTTTCTTATCCTACACGTTACACTACATTGGTTGCATTGGCAACAACGTATCAGTGGAACAGATTCAAGATCCTGGGCAGCCTTTTAGGAACTTTTACTTTTGAAGAAGTAAGAAAAAATAAAAGACCCGGAGACAGCAGAGAATGGACCCCAGCTGTATTTATGAGCTACCAGCCTGAAATAATTCCTGAACTTACTTTAAGAGCTTTCTATAAAAGGATTTTCCGACTGCCAACCTTCAATGATCTGTATTACACTAATATCGGAAATACTTACCTGAAGCCGGAATTTACCAATCAGTATGATGTAGGATTTACGTATCAGAAGAATTATAAAAACCGATTCTTTACATCCTTTTATGCTAAAGTAGACGGTTATTACAACAAAGTACAGGATAAGATTGTTGCAGCCCCTAACGGAAGTATGTTCCGCTGGCTGATGATGAACCTTGGACGGGTTGAAATCATAGGTGCTGACGTGAATGTTCAGGCAGAAATGCAGTTAGGAAAAGTAAAACTGAGACCCTTGCTTTCCTACACTTACCAAAGTGCAAGAGATATGACAGATCCGGAGGATACATTCTACCGAAATCAGATTCCTTACACACCATGGCATAGTGGCTCCTTCACCCTGATGGCGGACTATAAAGACTGGAGTTTCAATTACAGTGCGATGTATGTAGGAGAAAGGTATGATGTGAACCAGGACAACATTCAATACAATTATGTACAGCCTTGGTATACCCATGATCTGTCTGTTCAGAAAAAATTCAACTGGGCGAATCATCAATTTAAAGTAAGCCTTGAGATGAATAATATTTTCAACCAATATTATGATGTAGTGATCAATTATCCGATGCCGGGCAGAAACTTTAAACTTATTCTAAACTTTACCTTATGAGAAAACTAAACTTTTACTTTTTATTTCTTGTCTTAGCTTTTCTTAGTTCATGCCGTACGGATGATATTATTGTCCGCCAGGAAGTGGTAGAGGGACTTCCATCAGAAAATACAGCAATCAAAGGTTTCTACATGCTGAATGAAGGAAATATGGGAAGCAACAAATGTACCTTGGACTTTTTTGATTATACCAAAGGAACCTATTACAGGAACATCTACGCGGAGATTAATCCGAATGTTGTGAAAGAACTGGGAGATGTTGGAAATGATATTAAGATCTACGGAAGCAAGCTGTATATTGTTGTCAATGTTTCCAACAAGATTGAAGTGTTGGATGCCAAAACAGCCAAACGTATTACTTCTATTCCATTACAGAACTGCCGTTATTTAACCTTTAAAGGAGGGAAAGCTTATGCCAGCAGCTATGCAGGTCCGGTAGCGGTTAATCCAAAAGCACCCAAAGGAAAAATTGTGGAAATTGATACAGTTTCTCTTTCCATCCAGCGTGAAGTGGTAGTAGGGTATCAACCGGAAGAAATGGAAATTGTAGGGAATAAATTATTTGTGGCCAATTCCGGAGGATACAAAGCTCCTGATTACGACAATACCGTTTCTGTAATAGACCTGAACACTTTTACTGAAATCCAAAAATTAAATGTTGCGATTAATCTTCACCACATTAAAAAAGATAATTACGGTGATCTGTACGTGAGTTCAAGAGGAGATTATTATAACGTTCCTTCCAGCCTATACCTTATAGATGCAGCAACAGGAATTGTTAAAAAAGATTTCCACCTCGCAGTGAGTGAAATGACAATCGTTAATGATAAACTCTATTTCTACGGAAATGAATTCAATTACAACACACACAGCTATAAGAAGAGCTTTGGGATCATTGATGTAAAAACAGAACAAATTATTGCCAACAGCATTTTTGACAAAGAATACGAAACTGCGATTAAAACACCTTACGGAATTGCTGTAAACCCAATCACAGAAGATATCTATATGACAGATGCCAGAAATTATGTTTCTATGGGATTTGTCTATTGCTTTGATAAAAACGGACATTTTAAATGGAAAACAGAAGGCGGAAATATCCCTGCCCACTTTACCTTTTTATACAAATAACCAAACTTTAAGAAATGAAGAGAAATACCTTTACTTATTTAAAAATCGGAGTTTTATCATGTTTCCTGGCAGGTGTAATAGCCTGTAAGCACGATGATGAAGAGGAGTTTACCTTTAACGGTCTTGATGATTCTTATTCCATTGAACGTTTAAAGGTTTTGAGTATTCCAACCAATGCTTCAGGATCGGTTACGTGGAGTATCAATGATTCTATTATCTCTCAAAATTCAGAACTTGAATTTATCAGCCCAACAGCAGATGCTTATCCGCTGACTTTAAAAATTAATAACAAAGGAAACGAACAGGTTTATCATTCTAAAATCATTGTTACCAAAGAGAAAACACCTTACAGTAAATATATTGCTAAAGTATTGGAATTCCGTCCTGCTGTAGGACAGTTCATGAATGAAATTCCGGAATATATGCCTGGAAATACCGCTGCAAATATGCTTCAGAAAGCAAACGAATCGTTGGTGGGAGGTAATTCTACCATGATCAGTCTGGGCGGATATGGCGGATATGTGGTTTTCGGTTTTGATCATACCATTCCGAATTTGAACGGAAGAGATTTTAAAGTGTTAGGAAATGCATTCTTTGGAAATGATGCCAGTGATCAACGTTCAGGATCATGTGAGCCGGGAATTATTATGGTAGCCTACGACAGAAACAAAAACGGAAAACCTGATAATGATGAATGGTATGAAATTGCAGGCAGCGAATATTTTAAAAACGCAACAGTAAAAGAGTACAGTATAACGTACCATAAACCTGATGAAAATAAAACACCTGTAGCCGGAACCGAATTCTGGCAGACCGATGTAGAATATATCAAGTGGAATGATAATCTGGGGAATCAAGGTTTTAAAACAAAAAATACGTTCCATGTACAAAGCTATTATCCTTTATGGTTTACCGATAGTTCTTACGGCTTTTCGGGAACAAGACTGGCAAACAATTTTTACGATCAGAATGGTGACGGATCGTATTGGGTAGGAAAGTCATATGATTTCGGATACGCTGATAATGCTCCGAATAATGACGAAGCTTCCAATATTGATATTTCATGGGCTGTAGACAGAAACGGAAAATATGTGAAACTTCCCGGGGTAGATTTTATGAAAATATATACAGGAGTCAATCAGGAAGCTGGCTGGCTGGGAGAAGTTTCTACAGAAGTGGCAGGAGCCTACGATTTACATTTCAAATAATAATTCAATCTATTTAAATTAATAAAAAATGAAAAAGTTTTACCTTTTTATGATGCTTTTTCTGTTTGCATGTCTATCAAATGCACAGATAAAAGTTCAGGGCGTACCCAGAAATGATATTTCGGGGATCAGCAAGCTTAATACCACCACAATCAGTTTTTCTGATATTCAGTATTGGGTAGGATCAGGAGCTAACCAAGCTGCTTTTGTAGTGCAGTGGAACGACAGTAAAAACCCTGACGCTATGGTTTGGGGATTCAAATGGGACGGGAATGCTACAGGTGAAGATATGCTTAAAGCTATTGCTAAAGCAGATCACAGACTTTACACATTGCTGTATCAGGGAACACAATTTGGGTCAGCAGTAGGAGGAATAGGTTTTGACATAAACGGTCAAGGTACCAATGCACTGATCAAAAGCGGAAATGCCACTTATCCGTTATATCCGGTGAATGGTTTCGTTAATACAACAGCTTATGATTTTGACAGCTATACTATCGTAGATGCTGCCAACGATCACTGGCAGTCCGGATGGACGGTTAACGGGTATTGGTCTTATTGGGTAAAAAACCCTGCAGATGCTGATTTCGGATATTCCAGCGTAGGAGCTTCTTCACGTGTATTAGAAAACGGCTCATGGGATGTCTGGAACTTTAACGTAGGCTTTAATTCTACCCCAATTTCATCTACGCTTACCCCTGTTTCTCCTTATGTAGCATCCAATAACTTTACCAACGGATATTTCATGGTGAACGAAGAATGGTTTGGTCATACCAACGGTTCTGTGAACTTTATTGACAATAACGGTCAGATCAATTACCGTGTGTACAGTAATGCAAACAACAACCAGGCTTTCGGTGCAACTACACAATATGGAACCATCTATGGAGACAAATTCTATTTTGTATCAAAACAGGCTGCCGATGGAGGAGATACTCAATATACTCCGGGAGGAAGACTTGTTGTAGCTAATGCACAGACTATGCAGAAAATTGCCGGGTTTAATAACATTGGAGGCGGTGATGGAAGGTCATTTGTAGGAGTAAATGAGCACAAAGGATATATTGGTACTTCTACCGGAATTGTTCTTTTCAACATTGATAATTTACAGGTAGGTTCTTTAATTGCCGGAACTGGCGGCAGCGGACAGATTGGAAATATGATCCGTACTTCACAATATGTATTCGCAGTGAAGCAGGGAGTAGGAATTTTAGTAATTAATCCTAATACAGATACGGTAGTGAGTACCATTGCCGGAGGTTTCTATTCTGTTGCTCAGGCTAAAGACGGAAGCGTATGGGGAATTCAGGATCAGAAGCTGATCAGCATCAATCCCACTACTTTTGCCACACAGGTTTACAATATCCCAACAACGAAGTATATTGGAGATTGGGGAGCATGGAATGCTGGTAAATTTTCAGCAAGTAATAAAGAAAATGCCTTATACTGGATCAATTCAATCAGCAGCTGGAGTTCAGGAACACAGATTGTAAGATTTGACGTTACAACGAAAACATTTAACGAAAACTTTGCCGCAATTCCAGGGCAGACAGGACAATTTAAGCAGATTCCTTACGGTGCGGCTCTTCGTGTAAATCCTGTTACCGGTGAACTTGTTCTGAACACAACAGAAAGCGGATACGGAGCACACTATCAGAAAAACTGGATCCATACTTATAATATGGCCGGAGCTCTTATCAGTACAAAAACTTTGAATGATTACTATTGGTTCCCGGCATTAACGGTATTTACCAATAACTCAGCTCCTGTTGTGAGTAACGTTTTACCTTCACAGGTTACAGCAGGAAATACTACTGCGATTGATTTGAAATCAATAGTTTCTGATGCAGACAATATGACTGTTTCAGTTGTGAAGTCTATCAAATCAAACAGTAATCCTACAGTAGTTTCTGCAGTAATTAATGATAATGATGAGGTGGTTTTAACACCACTTGTTGCAGGTACATCTGATATCGTGATCAGGTTTAACTCAAATGGTAAGTTAGTAGAAAAAACACTCACAGTAAACAGTACGACTTCAACTTTGGCAACTGCTGAGGTGAAGAAACTTGAATTTGGTATTTATCCGAATCCGGTTACTGATATTCTTACCATCAAAACACAGGAGAAAATCCAGAATGTTTCTATGTATGATGCTTCAGGAAGAATGGTTAATGCGCAGCTGAACAACGGACAAATCAATGTAAGCGCGCTTCCAAAAGGTATTTATATTTTGAAAGCCATTACAGATAAAGCGGTATATCAGCAAAAAGTAATTAAAAACTAATACTATTTTAGATAGCAAGTCTTGTTAATATAACCCTGGCCAGTTTTGGTCAGGGTTTATTAATGAAGTGATAGAGATTTTTTTATCATGAAAAATAGTAACACATTATTCCTAATAAAAAACCCGGCAAACTTGAAAAGCCTGCCGGGTTTGATCTGTTGTGGATATTTTATTTGATGATTACCTTTTTAGAGTAAGTTTTTCCTTCTTTCGTAGTAAGGTTCATGATGTATACTCCTTGTGGCTGCTTTGTTTCAAATGTATTTGATGTTAGCTTGGAACGGAATACTTCTTTTCCTGAAGTATTGGTAAGACTAACCTCCGAACCTTGTGTAGAAATATTTTTGTCAAGAGTAAACTGTCCATTCTGACTGTGAGCCATGAAATTGATGAACGGATCTTTGTACTGATATCCATAGTATACTCTAAGCTCACCACCAATATTCAGTAATCCTGAATTCACATTGATTTTGATACGGTCAAAAGGAATGTTCATGGTAAGTTCAATCTCACCTTTGCTTGGGTCTCCAGCTCCAAGGTTGAGCAGGCTGGTACTAAGATTTTGGCGATCGTTGTTGGAAACATCTCCATTGAATGTCTCAATTGATACACCTCCCAATACCTGAGCAGATAGTGGAGTACCATTTGAACCAATTCCAATGACAAGCTTATTGGTGTTATTGGCGATATTGGTCGTTGGGAAGATCAATGTCTGTTCCGTTCTCGCCAAAAGGCCTACTGAAACCTGGATAGTAGAGTAGTCAGTTTCGTTACTTCCTACTGCATTTTGAGGATTCAATACTCCGCAGCCTAAGCATACTCCCAATACCTGGTTGGTTTGGCTGCTTACATAGGTTTTCACAATCTGTGCAAAAGACATTGTGCTTGTTAAAAATAGGAATGATGCCAAAACTGCAGCTTTCATGGTGCGTTGGCCAAGTAATAAATAAGTTTTCATATGTAGAAAAATTTTGGGTTTTAGTTTCGTGTAAATTTATAAATAAAATGATTATGTTGCTTATTTTATTTCATATTTATGTGATTTGTTAATAATTTATTGATATTTATAATTATGAATTTATTTTTACTTAATAATTTGTTTTTGTATTTCGCTGAAAATGAATGCAAAAAAATACGGTAGTTAAAAGTCTACCGCATGTATCATATCGCTTATTTTATTATTTAATTAAAATTTTTCTGGAATATGTTTTTCCTTCTTTAGTCTGCACATTCATTATATAAACTCCTTCAGGCTGTCTCGGTTCAAAAGTGTTTGATTGTAATGTAGAACGAAATACTTCTTTACCAGAAGTGTTGAATAATGTGACTTCTGAGCCTTCTGCCGGAACATTTCCTCCAAGTGTAACCTGTCCGTTTTGACTGTGGGCCATAATGCTGATCAATGGATCCTGATAAGCATAATAAATTCGGAATCCGCCGCCAAGACTCAGTACACCTCCCGTTAAGCCTATTCTTATTCCGTCATAAGGTTTTGCCGGCTTGAATTCTACTGTTCCTCTGTTTGGTATTGCTCCCAGTTTAAGAAGACTTACATCTATCGTTCTGCGGTCCTCATTAGAAGTGCCTCCATTCATAGTTTCAAGAGTTACTCCACTTAATAACTGTACAGATAATGGAATGTTGTCTGTACCAATTCCTACAACCAGTCTTGTGTCTGATCTTAGGTCAGGAAAAATCAGTGTTTGTTGAATTCCACCCAACAAAGCTGTTCCCAATACCATTGTTGAATAGTCATCTTCGTTATACCCAACTGCATTCAAAGGATTCTCGATGTGACATCCCAGGCAGGCTACACCAAATACACCTGAGCTTTGAGCGTGTGCATAAATTCTGTTTTGTGCAAAAGATAATGTGCTGGTTGAAAATAGAAATAAAGCCATTAATCCGGCCTTAAAAGAGAATCGGTTTCCCAGAAGTAAATTAATTTTCATGTTATTTATTTTTATTGTGAATAGTTTTAGCCAAATTTAAGGATTAATAGACCAAGTAAAAAATAATATTTCCATTATTGGTGATGTTTTTAATGAAATTTAATATGGTCTTGTTATCGGATGACAAAGACTATTGATTCTTTGGATTGTATAAGAGGAAGATGCAAAAATTGAAGAGTATCTTTTGTTGGGTATAATTCAATGGAGGATTCCCAAAATGATAGGGTAGTGTGGTAATTTAGGAGATCCGGTGATTAAATAAGTAAGATACTGCCGGGTAAAGATGGTCCGAATGTATGTATAAAACAAAAAAAGGACTTTCGAAAAAATCCTTTTGTAGCCCGTAGGGGAATCGAACCCCTCTTACCAGAATGAAAATCTGAGGTCCTAACCGATAGACGAACGGGCCCTCTATCTTCCATTACCGAAATAATGTGTTAGTTTTTGTTTTTATAAGTATCAACTCTTAATCTTGTAGCCCGTAGGGGAATCGAACCCCTCTTACCAGAATGAAAATCTGAGGTCCTAACCGATAGACGAACGGGCCGGTTAGATTTATTTTATATATAGCTTTTCTACTGTGATCTTTATAAAACCACCGTTATTACAGTGGTTTTATAAGATGTAAGTAGCCCGTAGGGGAATCGAACCCCTCTTACCAGAATGAAAATCTGAGGTCCTAACCGATAGACGAACGGGCCAGCTATATTTTTACGCTAATTTATTAACGTGCTTTGTCAATTTGCTTTTCAAGTTAGCCGCTTTGTTCTTGTGGATAATATTTTTCTTAGCTAATTTATCCAATAAAGCGATAACTTTTGGCAGTTGTTCTGTAGCAGCAGCTTTGTTCTCTTCATTTCTTAAAGCTTTTAAAGCTGTTCTAGCAGTCTTGTGGTAATATCTGTTACGAAGTCTTCTAGTTTCGTTTTGTCTGATTCTCTTTAGTGCTGATTTATGATTTGCCATATCGTTTAAATGTGAGTGCAAAACTATAAACTTTTTTTAAAACTACCAAATTTATTTTCAAAAATTTTAATTTTCTTCTGAAAGGTACTTTCTTAGTTTATTTATTGCTTGTTCTATTTTTAAATTTTCTTGTTCTTTTTCTAATTTTTTGATCGTATTTCCCAGCATGATCAATGCATTGTTCCATTCTCCAGTGGTGTTGGTGAAAGTGAGTCCATCAATTGTTACTTCAAAAGCAACCCTCTCTCCAGTCCTGTAAAGTCTGAAACTGATTTTATCATCTCTGCCTGTAATCCCGTCTTCATTGATTTGTAAATCGTAACTTTTTGGGTTAGAGTGGATTTTCTTAAAAAGCAATTTCGCTTCTTGTATTTTTAAATCCGGCATGATATAAAATTTGGTAGCCTGTAGTGAACTACAAACAATGATTTATAAATAATATTTTTCATCAATGCGACCATATTTGTGCGACCAATTATGGTTAAATTTTTGCAAATATAATGCTTTTGTGACATATAACATAAATGGAATGAATTTTTACAGTAAAAGTAAAGACTCTATATTATAATGATATTAATTTTCAGGTTGTTAGAATATTGCAATTCCTAATAAATTTTGCCAGAACATTGTAAAAATCTGGAGAATATTAATTTTAAAAAGAGTTCTCATAAAATATTCAAGCTGGTTTTGAAAGTAAAATACAGTATAAAATAAGCCATAAAAAAACCTTTAACGGATCCGTTAAAGGTTTGTAAGTTTAGTAGCCTATAGGGGAATCGAACCCCTGTTGCAAGAATGAAAATCTTGAGTCCTGACCACTAGACGAATAGGCCAAATTTTGAGGTTGCAAAAGTAATCATTAACTTTTTAACTTCAAAATTATTTTTTTTAATTATTTATAGACTTTCTGTATCACCGTGTTTTTGATACCTTTAGCTTCAAGCTCCTTTTGAAGTTTTGCTGCATCTTCCAACGTGTATACTTTTCCATAAGTGTAATAAAAAACGCCATTGTCTTTCTCTCTTTCCACATCTTTCAGGTTCTGAAGAATGTAAGAATTTCCATTCAGTTTATCACCCGAATATACTTCTATGGTGTAGTATCCCATATTAATCCTTTGATTAGGCATAAATCCTACTGCAAAAGCATTTCTAAAACCTGCATCCTTGGCTGTTTTAAGATTAATATCTTTTACAGAGGCCATATTGGTTACAGCATAGTAATACTTGTACTGTCCGTTTTCTTTAAGAGTAAGAATATAGTTCAGGCCTTTCAGAGCCGGATCATTTTCATTGTATTTCGTAGGAGAACTCATGAGTAGAATTCTGAAATCATTTTTCAAAGGAACTTCTGCAGGTTTTTCAGGCTCTGGTTTTCTGACTGCAATAGAACCTCCCGATTTTCTGTCAACTGCTTTTTTATAATCAATAATAGCATTGTAAATACTTTCTGCAATTTCAGTCTGCCCCTTATCCGAAGCAATATAATGGCTTTCCTCAGGATGGTTGATGAAGCCTGTTTCTATCAGTACAGATGGCATGGCATTCATACGGAGAACGTGAAGGTTCTTTTGGAAAACACCTCTTGAGGAACGCTTGTCTTTATTTACAAAGTTATCCTCTACCAATCCTCCCAAAAGAAGACTGGACTCCAGATATTTGTTCTGCTGAAGTTTTAAGGCAATTAATGACTCCGGAGAGTCAGGATTATAAGATCCGAAGGTCTGCTTATCTTTTTCATCCAGGAAGATCACGTCATTTTCCCTTTTGGCTACCTCAAGATTTTCGTTATTCTGGTTAGGTCCCTGTACATATGTTTCTGTACCATAAGCTGTAGGTCTTTGGGAGGAATTACAGTGGATAGATACAAAAAGATCTGCTTTGCTCCTGTTGGCCAGATTGGTTCTGTCAGATAGAGAAGGATACTCGTCAATTTTACGGGTATATATAACTTTGAAATCTCTGTTTTTCTCTAACATTGAGCCTACTTTTAACGTAATGGCAAGTGTAATGTCTTTTTCAGCGACTCTTCCAATATCGGAATAGGTCCTGTTGGCCCCATGATCACTTCCTCCGTGTCCCGCATCCAGAACGATAGTAAACTTCTTCTGAGAGAAAATAAAGTTGCTGGTCAGGATAAGGAGAAATGATAAAATTATTTTAAAATTTTGTTTGTGCATCTTACAGTTATAAAAATTATATTAATTTTGGGCCTTAATTATATATAATAAAATTGGCCAAAACCGTCCTCAAAAATATATTACAAATTTTAATTATCCTAATTTTTAACAATTTTTTAGCACAGAAAACTCCTGAAAAATTGCCTAAAAATGCGGTTAATGATACTATTTCCAAAAAGGATACCATAGTTGTAAAAAAAGAAACTTTGGATGATGTTCTTCGCACAAAAGCTGATGATCAGAGAAGAGATGTCCCTAAGAAGATGACTTTTCTGAACAAAAATGCGCAGGTGAAGTATCAGGATATGCAGATTGATGCAGACTATATTTCCATAGATGATAATAAAAATCTGATCTACGCCAGAGGAAAACAAGATTCTTTAGGAAAAATTATTGAACCTGTAATTACAACACAGGCCGGGAAAAAATACGAAACCAACGAATTCAGCTATAACACAAAAACCAAACAGGCAATTGCTTTCAATGCAAGAACAGAAGAAAGTGAAGGGGTAATTATAGCGCAGAAGACCAAAAAATATAACGACTCCGTATTCGCGATGAGAAAAGCGGATTATACCACGGATGATTATTTCATTAAGAAAAAAGATACCGCCGCGGATTATTTTATGAGAGCTTACAATATTAAGCTGATTAAAACCAAAACCAAATCCCAGATCGTTACCGGGCCTATCCAGATGTTTATTGAGCAGGTTCCTACACCTCTTTACCTTCCTTTTGCTATTTTACCGTTTTCAGATAAAAGGGCAGCAGGTATCCTGATTCCGAGTTTCGGGGAAAGGGAAGATGTAGGGTTTTTCCTTAACGGAATAGGGTATTACCAGCCAATTGGGGAACACTTTGACGTGAAGATTCTTGCTGATATTTATACCAAAGGAAGCTGGAATTTACGGCCTCAGGTAAATTATCAGAAGAAGTACCGTTATTCCGGAAACTTTACAGCGGATGTTGGAACCATGGTAAGAGGTATTAAAGGTTTAGATGATTATACAAAGAACAGTACTTATAGAATAAACTGGACGCACTCCCAGGATTCTAAAGCCAATCCTTTTCTTACATTCAGTGCTTCTGTGGATATCGTAAGTACAAAGTTTTATAATAATCCTCTTAACAACAACTATATTTTCAACCAGAATGTATTGAATACCCAGCAGAACTCTACGGTAACCCTTACCAAAAGATTTCTGAAACTTCCGGCAACAATTACAGGAACGGCTTCTTATTCACAAAACTTTGCAACGGGATTGGCAGACCTTCGTCTTCCACAGATGAACGTAGCGATTAACCAGTTTTATCTGTTTAAATCAAGAACGGGAATAAGACAGGGACTTCTTGAAAATATTACAGTGAATACAGGTTTCAACCTTACCAATTTCGTTAATACTCAGGAGAACGAACTGTTTAAAAAAGAAATGTGGGACAAAATGCAGACAGGTCTTAAAAACAATATTGCATTGGCTACCAATACCACAGTGGCAAAATATTTCACTTTCAGTTTAAGTGCGAATATCGACAATGCATTGACTACAAAAACATTGAACAGATTCTATGATCCGGTAAAGAATGTAACAGTAGATGAGATCAATAAGAACTTTACAGGATATTCTACATTCTCTACTTCTGCCAGTCTTCAGACCACCCTTTTCGGGATGATGAAATTTAAAAAAGGGTCTGCAGTAGAAGCAGTAAGACATATGATGACTCCAAGTGTAAGCTTCACCTATTCTCCGGATTTTTCAAGTCCTAATTTCGGATATTATAAAAATTATTACAATGCAACCGGAGCGTTGACTCCTTATTCTATTTTCGAAAAAGGGATCATAGGAAGCCCGTCAAGTGGAATGCAGGGTGCTTTAGGTTTCAATATCGGTAACAATATCGAGATGAAAGTAAAGTCTAAGAGTGATTCCACAGGAGTGAAAAAAATCAAGATATTTGAATCTTTAAACCTTTCAGGAAGCTATAATTTCGCTGCTAATGACCACCCTTGGTCTGTATTCTCAATCAACGGACAGTCTTCATTCTTCAATAATAAACTTACGGTAAATACCAGTCTTGCGCTGGAGCCTTATAAAATAGATTTCTCTTCTGGTCAGGATTCAGGGGTAAGAACAGAACAGTTCGGGCACTTCAGTGTACAGGGATTCAATGTTCAGTTATCTTATCCTTTAAGCAGTGAGATTTTTGGAGAGAAAACAGATTATGCTAAAAAATATTCTTCAAAAGGAGAGATCCGAAATGAAAATTATTATTTTGATGATGATCATTACGCCCATTTTGATCAGGCATGGACTTTAAACATCAGTGCTAATTATGCCTACTCAAAAGGACTGAGCAGATTTGCCAACAAAATTGCGTCCATAGGATTAGACGGGAGCCTTAAGTTGACTCCTTTCTGGAATATTACAGGAAGTACGCATTATGATATGGTAACAAAAGAATTGGCGTATACAAGAATTGGTTTCTCAAGAGATCAGCGAAGTTTTACCATCAATTTCAACTGGGTGCCTTTCGGACAGTATAAAGTGTATGACTTCTTTATTGGTATAAAAGCCAATATCTTAAGTGACGCACTGAAGTACAAAGACAGAAGCTTTACCCAGCCTAATGCACCTTTCTAATATCAGATTGGCATTTGAGAATATAAATTTTATATTTGCAATCAAAATAAACTCTAATGAAATCACTGCTGACAGGATTTTCTTACTGGCAAAAGTGATGGCATATGACCTTAGAAAAAAATAAATATCCGCTATGAAACAAATAATCAACACAGTTAATGCACCTGCAGCTATCGGTCCTTATTCACAAGCTAATATGGCAAACGGAGTTTTGTATATCTCCGGACAGATTCCTGTAGATCCTGCAACTGGTAAATTGGTAGAAGGAATTGAAAAAGAAACACACCAGGTAATGAAAAACCTTGAGGCAATTCTTACTGAAGCCGGAATGACTTTCAAAAACGTTGTAAAAGCTACCATCTTCCTTAAGAGCATGGATGATTTTGCTGTAATGAATGATATCTATGCTTCTTACTTAGATTCAGAAAGCTATCCTGCCCGTGAAACAGTACAGGTTTCTTGCCTGCCTAAAAATGTGGATATCGAAATTTCTATGATCGCACATCAGGATTAATGAATTTTATAAGAAATACAATTGCGGTTCTGGTAGGTCTTGGCATTGCAGGGCTTATTATTACTCTTGGTATAAGGGTTTTTCCGCAATGGGTTACTTTTGAGGCTTTTGCTCCGTTTGAGCACTGGCAGAGGTTTCTTTTCAGTATGAAAGATGATCAGGCGTTTTTTGGCTTCCTGTTGTTTATTTCCGGATTGGGAACTACTATTGGGGGCGTTGCAACAGCCATCATCGTTAAATATGCTAAAGTAGCTTATGCTATTCTGATTGGTTTTATTATGCTCTTTATTGCTATGCTGGATGTGATTATATTTCCTTACCATCCTACATTTTATAAGATCTCTATTTTCCTTACTTTTTTTCCGTTTTCCTGGATTGGAGGTAAGATTGTAGAAGTTATTTATGAGCGGAACAAGCAGAAAAGAATTGCTGAAAAAATGAATAAGCCTAAATAAATAATAAAAAACGCTGCAGATCTCTGCAGCGTTTTTTGTTGATATGAAAAACTAATTTTGTCTTCTGATTAAGGCATTTTGAATCCTCTCTGGTAATTTCTTCCGTAGTCGTCCATATATTTTATTTGTATAGTTCCTGTGAACTTATTCAATAAACTTTCCACATCTTTCTGTGAATTTACAGGTTTACCATTGATTTCTGTAATGATATAACCGTCTACAATTCCTGCTTTGGCCATTTCGCTTCCTTCTAAAACGTTTTTAGCAATCACTCCGCTAGTTAAGCCGTAATATGCTTTCGTTCTTTCGTCAATGCTTTGGAATTCAGCTCCGATTTTTTCAGTTACGCTAAGATCTGCTTTTGTTCTCGTGGAAGTACCTCCTTTCTGGTCTCTAAGCGTTACAGTAGCCGTACCGTCTTTACCATTTCTGGAATAGGTTACCTGAACTTTATCACCAGGACGCTTGCTTCCGATTGACATTGAAAGATCAGCAAAGTCTGTGATATCGTAGTTGTCTACTTTGGTAATAATATCTCCTTTTTTCAATCCTGCATCTTCAGCACCACTATTGTCACCAAATCCTGTAATATAAATTCCTGAACCTACTTTCAGACTCGTTTTAAACTGTTTGTTGTATGAAGTTACCAATTGGTCATTGGAAAGGTCCAGAGACTGAACGCCCAGGAATCCTCTCTGTACAATTCCGAATTTCTTGATATCCTCAACAATTTTTCTGGCTAAGTTAGAAGGAACAGCAAATCCGTATCCCTGATAATATCCTGTAGTAGACTGGATCGCAGAGTTGATTCCGATAAGCTCCCCGTTAGTATTCACCAAAGCTCCTCCTGAGTTACCCGGGTTGATTGCAGCATCCGTTTGAATGAAACTCTCAATAGGATTAGTTGCTTTTCCCTGGCCTCCTAAAATTCCGATACCTCTTCCTTTTGCAGAAACAATACCTGCTGTTACCGTAGAATTTAATCCAAGTGGATTTCCTACTGCAAGTACCCATTGTCCTACGTCAATATTATCAGAATTTGCAAAATTTAAGTAAGGAAGACCTTTTTCTTCAATCTTTAGTAGTGAGATATCCGTATTTGGGTCAGTTCCTACCAGAGTTGCGATATATGATTTTTTATTGCTTAATACTACTTCCAGCTTATTGGCACCTGCTACCACGTGATTATTGGAGATGATGTACCCATCCGGAGAGATGATGACACCTGAACCCATTCCTGATGGCATATTGTCCGGGGTCTGTTGCTGCTTCTGTCTCTGCTGGCCCTGGCCTCTTCCCCCGAAAGGGTCTCCGAAGAAAAAGTCGAACAAGTCTTGTTCTGAAGCTCTGCTTGCTGTTCTGCTTTGGTAATTTTTGATGGTAACTACAGCCGGAACGGTTGTTTTGGCTGCCTTTACAAAATCGTCACCTACTGCCCCCGTATTCATTCCTGCGAATGAGGTGTTAGGTGCTGACGTTGTGAAGTAAGATTGATCTCCATTGTTGGAGCTGTGTCCTAAATATTGTATGGCTCCAACGGTAGTAGCTCCGGAAATAACTCCTACTACTGCAAATGGTAATAGTTTTTTTAAAGTACTCTTCATTGTATATCTTTCTTGTTTATTAATTAATTTCTATTTTATGTTTTTGAGTAAACAAATTTAATGTTAAATAAGTAAGCAATTAGTATGCTATGTTTCAATTTTAACTAAAATTTAACGGCTATTATGTCATTTTATGTCTTATGTCATAATTGTTAATGTCAAGGTTAACAAAACTTAAAAAAATATTAAAGAAAAAATGTCAGTTTGTAGGGTGTAAAATACATTCTGTTTTCCATTATTTATTACTAATTATTCAATGCTGGCCGCTCATTATTCATTACCTGTGATTTGTGTCATAAAGATACTTAATTCAAAAATGATTATCTTTGCAAAAATTTTATTCTCACTTAAAACGTTTATAGCATGCAACTGTATAACACCTTAAGCGCAGAAGAAAGAGCTCAACTTATTGATGAAGCCGGTAAAGACCGTCTTACTTTGTCTTTCTATGCGTATGCCAAAATTGAAGATCCCAAAAAATTTCGCGACGAATTATTTATAGCCTGGAATGCCCTTGATGCACTTGGCCGTATTTATGTAGCAAAAGAAGGAATTAATGCTCAGATGAGTGTTCCTGCAGATCAGTTTGAGGCTTTTCGAAATACGCTTGAAGTTTATGATTTTATGAAAGGAATCCGTTTAAACGTCGCTGTTGATCAGGATAACTATTCTTTTTTAAAATTGACAATTAAGGTTAGAAATAAAATTGTTGCTGACGGTTTGAACGACGAAACTTTTGATGTTACCAATAAAGGAATTCACTTAAAAGCACAGGAGTTCAATAATTTACTTGAAGATCCTAATACAATCGTTGTAGACTTCAGAAATCACTATGAAAGTGAAGTAGGACACTTTGAAGGAGCTATTACTCCGGATGTGGAAAACTTCAGAGAAAGCTTACCGATTATCAATGAACAGTTACAGGATTTTAAAGAAGATAAAAACCTTTTGATGTACTGTACCGGAGGTATCCGTTGCGAAAAAGCCAGTGCTTACTTCAAACATCAGGGCTTTAAAAATGTCTACCAATTGGAAGGAGGAATCATTGAGTATACCCGCCAGATTAAAGAAGAAGGAATAGAGAGTAAATTTATAGGTAAAAACTTTGTATTTGACCACCGTTTAGGGGAAAGAATTACAGATGATATTATTTCACAGTGCCACCAGTGTGGAAAACCTTGTGATAACCATACCAACTGTGCTAATGATGCATGCCACCTTCTTTTTATCCAGTGTGATGAGTGTAAAGCAATAATGGAGAACTGCTGTTCTACAGAATGTCTGGATACTATACATCTGTCTTGGGACGAACAGGTGAAGCTAAGAAAAGGATTACAGGTTGGAAATAAAGTATTCAGAAAAGGGAAGTCTGATGCCTTGAAATTTAAAAATTCAGGTGATTTATCTGATAAACCTTTAGCAAAAGCAGAAACAAAGAATATACGCCAAAAAATTGCGGTTAAAAAAGAACTGATTGGAAAGGCAGAGCATTATTTCTCAAAATCAAAAATTGCACAGTTCTTAATTGAACATAAAGATTTGTCAGTTGGAGATAAAGTATTAATTTCAGGTCCAACAACTGGAGAACAGGAAATTACTATTACTGAAATTTATGCAAATGGAGGTCCTTGTGAAATAGCAAAAATTGGAGATCAGATCACTTTCGAACTTCCATTCAGAGTTCGTTTATCTGATAAACTGTACAGAATTGTGCAAAACGCATAGTCAGGAATAAACGATAAAGCTGTGAAAGCTTGTCCGGTAAAAATTATTTCAGTTCTAAAAACTTAATAATTATGCTAAAAGCTGAGCTTAGAAAAAAATATACCCAAAAAAGAAAAGCCTTGTCTCCTGATGAGGTTTTCTTGTTATCTGAAAAGATTTTTGAAAATTTTATTGATCACTTCAATCCTCAGGAAGGGGAAAAAGTACATGTTTTCATCCCAATTCCTGCAAGAAAAGAAATTGATACCCAAATCTTCATTCAGTATTTTTTGGCGAAGAATATACGTGTTTATGTTCCTAAAATTGTGGGTGATAGGCTTATTAGTATTGAAATCTTTGAAAATACTGTTTTTGAAACCAACAGCTGGGGTATTTCGGAGCCTGTTTCCAATGAAGATTCAGGTGAAAATAATTTTCAATATGTGATTACACCATTGCTGTACTGTGACAAAAATGGAAATAGAGTAGGATATGGGAAAGGTTTTTATGATGGATTATTCCAGCATATATCAGCATATACAAAAAAAATCGGAGTCAATTATTTTGACCCCGATGAATATGTGGATGATGTCTGGGAAAATGATCTTCCTGTAGACTATTTAGTTACTCCTACTGAAGTACTGTCTTTCTTAATCGGTGGGGAATAGAAATCTAAAAAGTAGAATTTAAACTCCTTTTTGAGCTTGGAAGTAGACAGCAGTATATATTGTGCATTTTTTTCAAAGCTTCCCAGAGATCTGTTTTTATTATCAAAATATTCCACATTAAACTTGGCATAGTCCAGTGTGTCTTTTTTATAGAATTCTTTATAAACATTCAGGTTGCTCACCTTTGCTGTTTTTACTTTCATGCTATCCAGTTCTTTCAGTAATCTTTTAAATGTCAAAGAATCCGGTTTATGGAAATAACTTTCCATTTGTGAATAAATAACGGTATCTATTTCTGTATTTCTGTTTCCGGACAGATAAAGAGTAGAAAGGTCAAAAAGTTCCTGAACTTTCTGTTTGGTAATAGAATTGATCGCCTGCATGCTGTCCATCTGTACTGCAGGATAACTCTTTTCATTGTTGCTGTTTCGTAGCTTATCGAGGTCGCTTACCTCTGAGGTTTTATTATTACAAGCAATAAATAATGTCAGAAGTACGGTGAAAATTAAAAAATTACTTATTCTTTTCATTTGTGGTAGCAATTTTAAATTTGATGGATACAATTTTACCTTTGTTATCCTTTTTCATTTCTATTACATTCAGATTTTTCAGTGAAGTTGTAGGAGTAGTGACCAGAGTGATGTATTTCTGTTTATCCAGTCTTTCTATTCCATAGGTGTCATTGTCATATACCTGATAAATTACAGCATTGCTGCTGATCAGGTTTTCCAGCTGATTTCTTTTCTGCTTGATAAGGGCAACCTGTTCATCCGGATTTCCTCCTTTGATGTCTTTTATCGAGAAATAGTACACGGCCATCTTGTAATCGTCCGGCTTTAGTTCTATTTTTTCCTCTTCAGGTGCATTCTCAAGGTTTCTGTTGACTTCCAGAGGCTCGTAGAAAGGAGCGCTGATACGCATTTTTAAATTTTTATCCTTAGTAGAATAATAAAAACACTCACCAGGTTTTATTTTATACATCAATGGAGATTCGTTTTCCTTCACCACCATTATTTCTAAAGTGTTGATTACAGAAACTCCTCTATCTTTATCGATAAAACAATATTTATAAGTTTTCGAAAAAAGAACATCTTTAAATCCCAAAAGACCGGTGATCGTAATTAAAACGGAAGTAACGAATGCCCAGGCGTTCTTTTTGAAGAAATTTTTCTTAGGTGGAACGGATGAAATTTCAATTTTCTGAGCGGTATTGTTATTTTGGTTAACTTGCTGGTTATCAGTATTTGATTTTTGTAAATCAATGTTTTCTTGGGTGGTGTTTTCGGTTTTTCTAGGCTGAAATTCAGTTTTTGGAATATCAGGAGCTGTAGAAACTGTTTTTTCAAGTTCACTAAGATCTTCTTCTTCAGAATTTTCATTTTCCTGTAGCAATTCACCCGCAAAAAGATGCAGCTTTTTGAACTCATACCAAGAGTCGTAACCTGCATAAATACTCAATAAATTGAGCATGTCTATCCTTGGTAATTTAGTAACCGGTGAACTTTTGAAATAGGTGTAAAATGACTTTTCACTGATGTTCCCTTTCGCTTTTTTACGCAGGTCTTCCTGAAAATATATAATATCAATACCCTTCCACTTGGATATATCATCCTGCGAAGGGGTATGTTCTTTTAAGTATTGACCCTGAACATCCTTTTTTAGCTGCTCAAAGTGTAATAGATCTAAATCTGTCAATTTTTCAAAAAATAATTAAATTGTTGATTATCAGCTATGTTTTTTTGTAAAACTATTTTACAAAGGTATTACAATTATTTTTCATAAACAAATTTTCTAACTGCTATACCTTTGTCTTGTTCAAATAACAGAACAGAAGAAAATTTTATAAAACAATATTAACAAAATTAAATTTAATTTATTATGAAAAAGTCATTATTCGTAGCTGCTATCGCTGCAATCTCTCTAGTTGCTTGTAAAAAAACTGAAGCTACTTCTACTGAAGGAACAACTGATTCTGCTGCTGCTACTGTAGCTGATTCTGCTGCTGTAGTTTCTGACTCTGCTGCTAAAGTTGTTGATTCTGCTGCAACTACTGCTGTAGAAGCTACTAAAGATGCTGCTGCTGCTACAACTGCTGCTGGTGCTGAAGTTGCTAAAGATGCTGCTAAAGGAGCTGGAGAAGCTGCTAAAGGAGCTGCTGATGCTGCTAAAGGAGCTGCTGACGCTGCTAAAGATGCTGCAAAAGACGCTGCTAAGAAATAATTCTAGCATACGCTTAACAATAAAAGAACCGTTTCACTCAGTGAGACGGTTTTTTTATGCTTAGTCTTTGCCGAGCCCAAGGCGAAGCAACCTCATTGAAAATAAAGCCCAGCTTTATCAGACGGTATTTATCCTTTCTTTTGTTTTAAAGATTCATAGCAGGTAATAGCTACTGCATTACTCAGATTTAAAGAATCAATACTTCCGGCCATAGGAATCAGTGTGTTTTTTCCTTTTCCAATCCAGAAATCACTCAATCCGGAATGTTCAGTACCGAATAATACGGCAGAACGCTGTCTGAAATCTCTCTTATAAAGGTCTTCAGCACTTTCATCCATAAGGGTAGTGTAAATATTGAAGCTGTTTTTTTGCAGAAATTCCAATGTTTCTTCATTTTCAGCCTGATATACTTCCATTCCAAAAAGACAGCCCACACTGGATCTGATCACATTAGGATTGTAGAAATCAGTTTTCCCGTCAGCAACAATCAGTGCATCTACTCCAAACGCTTCACAACTTCTTAAAATAGCGCCAAGGTTTCCTGGTTTTTCTACTCCTTCAACAATAATTACCGTAGAATTTTCTTTAGGAACAAATGATGAAAGAGGAGTTTCCTTTGCGTGGTAGATCCCGATAATTCCTTCAGAACTTCCTCTGTAAGCTATTTTTTCATATAATTTTTCACTTACATGATGGATTTTTCCCTCTGGAAGGCTTCCTTTAAAGATATTTTCACAGATAAAGAATTCCAGTGGTTCAAAATGATACTGCATAGCTCTTTCATTTTCCTGCTGGCCCTCTACTACAAAAACTTTTGATTTTTTACGAAACCTGTTGTCAGTAAGGAGCTTAGTGACATTTTTTATTTTTTCGTTTTGAAAACTTTCTATCAACATTCCGCAAAATTATGCAAAATTTATGATTGAACTTCTCTGGTTTTGATAAAAAGGTTTTTCCACGTGATCTCAAAGGGGAGTTTATTTTTTCTTTTTGCATAAATAACAATGACCGTTATAGCAACAATAGAAACTAATTTATATAGATTTCCATAAAAATTACCGGAAACATTTTCCGAAACAGTAAAGATTTCCCAGTACAGATTCATCAGGAAATGCAGAAATATAGCTGTCCATAGATTATATTCAGATTCAAAATACACCCAGGCAAAGAATAAAGATCCAAGAAATGTAATCGCGAATATTTCCATAAGTTCTGTTATATTCTGGCTCTGGTATAAATGTACCTGTGCAAACAGTAAAGATCCGAATAAGGCTGATGATAAAAAACCAAGTCTGGTAAACCGGTATATTGTGCCTATAAGAAAAGCCCGGAAGATGATTTCTTCAAAAAATGCTGAAGATAATGTATTGATAAACAGGGTTTCAAAATATATTTTATTAACTGCTTTAAAGTGAATCATATATCCAATAAGCATGGGGAGAGTTCCTGTAAAAGCTAATGTAAATCCTTTGAAAATGGGTTTGTTTAAAGAAAGAAGATCCAAAATATTTCTTTTGGGTAACAGAATTTTTAAAGTGATGATCAAAGGAATTAAAGTTATCAGATAAGCGGTTACATGTGCTACGGCTTTGCTGTGGCTTAGGTTTTTTGAAAATGTCTGAATGCTTTTAAAAAAGAAAGCATCAAAGAAATAATAGGCTGTAAATCCCAGAATAAAGATTAAAAAGAAGCGGATATTCTTACTCATGTTAGTTAAATTTTGAGCAAAAATGTGGTTTTAAATCTATGCTTTCAAGCTAATGTGATGAATAGCAAAGAATAGTGACGAATGACAAGATTTATGGATTCTGCTGCTGTAGTTGAGGAATAATTGAAGGAATAAAACTTCTTGAAACCGGGATTTCAAAATCAATTTCCGGGAGAATTAATTTATATCCCTGAGCATTTCCTTTAAGATTTTTGACCTTTGTAAGATTGACAATATAAGAACGGTGGCATTTTTTGACAGAACCGTTTTCGATTTGTTGTAGAGCACTGGATAAACTGATTCTGACCAACACTTTTTTTAAAATATTATTCTCTAAAAAGTAAAACGTACAATAGTTTTCCATTGACTGAACGCATAGGAAATTGCTTTCGCTGATGATAAGTTCTGAATTCTGTGCGGATATTTTCAATAGATTTTGCTGTAATTCCGGAATAGAAACCGGAAGGTGTTGAGAAATATTCCGGGCTGTATTTTCGTGAAGATTCTTTAAATAGATATATCGCGATAAAATATATATGATAGAAATTGGAATGCCAACGGCCAGAGAATAAAGGAACATATAAAAATAATTGCCCAAATCAAGTTTTACATGACTCAGAAATAATGAATTGTAAAAGTAGGATAGAATTGATCCAACGAATAGAATGAAAATTATTTTTAAAAGCTCTGCACCCATATTCCAGTTGCTAAAACGGGAAGTCATAAGATTGGCAATAAAAAATGCTGTTCCAAAAATAATGCAATAGGGGAAAAGTAGTAAAAACTTGTAGGGATGCAGAAAGTTTTCTGTACCAAAAGGCTGAAAAATAATCAGAAACAGGTATACAGAAACTCCTGCTCCCAAAGAAGAAACGAAAATTTCTTTGAAGGATTCGGATTTTGGGTAAGGATATGATGCAAACGAAAACATATCATTTAGCTTTCTGATGGTTCAATAAGGTTACTATTGTCTATAAGACTTTGAGGCAGATCTTTTTTATTTTTAATTCCTAATGACTTCAGCTTTTGAGTTTGAATCACAAGGTTGTCATTTCCGGTATGAAGCTGTTTGTAAGCATCATTGTATACATTTTTAGCCTGATCTAGGTTTCTGCCTACTTTTTCCAGATTATCCACAAAACCTACAAATTTATCATAAAGTCTGGCTCCGCGTTCTGCAATTTCTACGGAATTTCGGTTTTGATATTCACGTTTCCAAAGATCAGCAATCAGTTTAAGGGAAGTAATCAGGTTACTTGGATTAAGCAAAAGAATTCTTCTTTCATAGGCATAGTTCCAAAGGTTCTGATCTGCCTGCATGGCTGCAATATAAGCGGGTTCACTAGGAATAAACATCATCACGAAATCCAGTGATTTTCCGTAATCATCATATGCTTTCTGGCTTAGCTGTGTGATATGGTTTTTGATAGATCCAAGGTGTTGGCTAAGTTTTATAGCGTAAACATCAGCGTCGGTTTCATCTACCAATTCTGTAAAAGCAGTTAAAGATACTTTAGAATCAATGATGACATTTCTTTCATCCGGATATTTTACAACGGCATCAGGACGCATTTTCTTTCCTGAGAATTCTGAGAATAAAGCTTTATTGTCTTCATCCCGTAATTCATGTTCCAGAAAATATTCTCTTCCTTTTACCAATCCAGATTTTTCAAGGATACTTTCAAGAATCATTTCGCCCCAATTTCCCTGGGTTTTACTTTCCCCTTTCAGTGCACGGGTCAGTTTTTTGGCATCTTCGGAAATCTGCTGGTTCAGTTCTGCCAGTTCTTTCACTTTTTCAGCAAGGGAGAAGCGTTCTTTATTTTCCTTTTCATAGGCTTCGTTGACTTTGTTTTTTAAATCAGCAATTTTTTCCTGAAAAGGCTCAAGGATATTTTTTAAGTTATTTTGATTTAAAGTGGTAAACTTTTCTGTCTTTTCTTCTAAAATTTTATTGGCAAGGTTTTCAAACTGAAGTTTGGAGTCTTCCTGGATCTTAATAATTTCTTCTTTCTGGGTATCAAGCGATTGTTGAAGACCTTCATTTTTTGCAGAAAGTTCAGAATTTTTAGCAAAAAGAGTCTGCTTTTCAAGAATGTGGGTTTCTATCTGAGAATTCTGTCTTTGATTGATTTGCTTTAATTCCTGGAACTGAATGTTTAAAGAAGAATATTCGGCGGAGATTTTAGAAAATTCATTTTTCAGGTCATCCAGAAGATCCTGTTGCTGCATATTGGCTTCTTTCTCTTTGCTGATATTCTGATGAAGTTCCTGAATCTTCAGGTTTGAATTTTCAAGATCAGACTGCGTTTTTATAGATAAGGTGTTCAGCGAGTCATAAGAGCTTCTTGAAACCATTGACGATTTCAGTGCAAAATATAATATAACCGCGCCAAGTACACCACCGGCAATCAACCCAATAATTAAGTATATCATCTCCATCTTCCAAAATTATGAAAAAAGGCCGGAAGCTGTATGGACAATAATAGTTGTTTGTTCTACTATTTTTAAAGAGAAATAAAATGATTAGCTATTGTTTGATAGATGTTCATTACTTCACTCTTCTTTCTTCCCACTTTCTTTCTTAATAAGAATACCTATATTTATAGGAAATTTCAGAGAATTATGAATATTTTGTTGGTAGAAGATGATCAAAGAATCAGCAATTTCCTGATTAAAGGCCTTTCTGAGGCTGGGTACAATCTCACTCTTGCAGATTCCGGGGAAAAAGCGCGTGAACTTCTTCATACCTATGATTTTGATCTTATTTTAATGGACATCATGCTTCCAGGATTGGATGGGATGCAGCTTACACAAATTATTAGATTTAAAGGAAACTATACTCCGATTCTTGTTTTAAGTGCATTGAACAGCCCGGATGATAAGATCAAAATGCTGGATATGGGCGCTGATGATTATTTATCGAAACCTTTTCATTTCGAAGAACTGATTTCAAGAATTAAAGCTTTAACCAGAAGGAATAAACTAAGCTATCAGAAAGAAGATCAATATTTGTCATGTGGAAATATCGTCATTGATACAGATCTTCACAAAGTAACACAGAACGATAAGGAAATAGAATTTTCGCCTACAGAATACAAGCTTTTTACTTTCCTGATGGAGAATAAAAATAAGGTGCTGAGCAGAACCCAGATTTTACATAAGGTATGGGGAATTGATTTTGATAATACAACGAATGTGGTAGATGTTTATATTTCCTATGTCCGTAACAAGATTGATGAAACAGAACAAAAAATTATTCATACAGTAAAAGGAACAGGATATTTGATCAAAGACTGAAAATGACTCTCAGAAACAGATTTACCCTTATTTCAAGCCTTTCATTCGGCATTGTTTCTATCATCACATCTGCGGTGATATTTTTTGCCTATTATGACAGTACTAAAATTTTTTATTTTGAAAAGCTTAGAAATACAGCTCTTATTTCTGCCATTTATTATCTTGAAAAAGATGAGCTTCCAAAAGATAGACATGCCCAAATAAAAAAAGAATACAATCATCTTATCCAGAATAACAGGGTGGCGGTCTACAATCAGAATAACGAAGTTACTTTTGGCCATAATGTGAACGATAAGAATATAAAGCTTTCCGATTTGCAGGCTGTACGGAATAATAAAGGAGTACAGTTTATGTCTGATAATCAATTCTACTATGGGATTTTTTATCCGGACAATCAGGGAGACTTTGTTGTTTTTGTAAAATCATCAAACGATTCTTTTCAATCACAGATATTGAGACTTGCTATTATTATGCTTTCTGTATTGGTTATTGGTTTGCTGGCAATTTATTTTCTGAGCCGGTATCTTTCAAAAGTGGTTTATAAACCTATTTCCAATGTTGTAGAGCGTATTAATAAAGTAGATTATAATAATATTTCTACGGCAATTACTTCTATGAATACTAATGATGAGATTGAAGATCTTATAAAATCATATAATAAACTATTTGGTAGAATTGCGGAAAATGTTCTCTTACAGCAGAACTTTATCAATTACGTTTCTCACGAATTTAAAACTCCTTTGGCTGCAATCTCCGGAAATCTGGAAGTCTTTGCCCAAAAAGACAGAACTCCGGAAGAGTATAGAGAAGTAGCGAAAGAATCATTGGAAAACGTATACGAGATTGAAAATATTCTCAACAATCTTTTGCTGATGTCCGGAATGACCAAACTTGAAGCCTCTCATCAACAAATGAGAGTGGATGAACTGATCTGGAAAATCTACGAGAAATTAGAACCGAAAGGAAAAGAAAACAATTCATCCATTAAAATACAGCTTCAGGTCGCAAAACCTGCTTTGCTGGAATTTCCGGGAAACGAAACTCTACTATATTTAGCACTGTATAATATCGTTGAAAATGCAATCAAGTATTCCTATGATAAACCGGTAGTGGTTGTATTATCAGAGAAAAATAATCAGTTATATATTGAGGTAAGAGATGAAGGGAGAGGAATTCCGTCAGATGATCTTATGAAAATAGCTGAGACCTTCTACAGAGGTAGAAATGTAGATACCGTAAAAGGCAGTGGAATTGGTTTATCCCTTTCGAAAAGTATCTTCGACCACCATCATATTGCAATGAAAATTGATTCTGTTGTCAATAAAGGCACATCGGTTACTCTTATATTTCCCGCTCACTCATAATCGTGGTATTTGTGAAATTATCCGTGTTTTAGAAAAGTTCTAATCAAACTCTAATGTTGAACTAACCGTATTTTAATTCTGTTTAAAATTCCCTCTAATATTAGACAAATAGCTTTGTAGTCTTAAAATAAGAGACCTTGAAGAAGCTATTTTTTACACTATTTTATATTCATTGTTTCAGTTTCTTTTCAGCACAGATTTCAGATACTCTGAAAATTGGAAGAAAGGAAGCTGAGACTATTTTTCTGGCTAAAAACCTCGACCTTATTGCACAGAAGCTTGAAATTTCACAAGCCGAAGCAAGAGCTGTTCAGGCTAAATACTGGCCTAATCCCAAATTAAGTATCAGCGAAGTGAATCTATGGAGAACCTATGATATTGAAGAACAGCCTGCGCTTATCGGAAACTGGGGAAAAAATACTCAGATTTCTGCTGAGATAGAACAGGTGATTCAGACTGCGGGTAAAAGACGGAAAAATATTGAACTGCAGAAAATAGAAGTGGAAGGAGAGAAGTACGAACTGCAGGAAGTGTTGCGTGAGCTTAAGAAAACACTCAGAAATACCATCACCGAAATTCTTTACAATCAGGAACAGCAGAAAATCTATCAGGGACAGATTGCTTCTATTGAGAAATTAACAAAATCCTATAACAATCAATTAACTCTTGGGAATATCAGTAAAGCTGAATATGTCCGTCTGAAAGCACAGGAAATTGAATTCAAGAAAAAACTGATTTCATTAAAACAGGAAATCGAAGAGCAGCAGGTAGAGCTGAAGGCTTTATTGATGCTGCCTTCTCAAACGTATCTGGTGATTTCAGATTCATTTGTGATGCCTGAAAAGCAACTTTCAGAACTGGAGGTGGCCCAATGGATGGAAAAAGCGAAAGAAAACCGTCCTGACATCATGATTTCAAAAAATAAGGAGAAACACGCCGCCAAAAATCTCGAAATTCAAAATGCTATGAAAACGCCGGATGTTGCTGTTTCTGTTGGATACGACCGTGGCGGAAATATTATGAAAGACTTTATAGGATTGGGTGTTTCTATGGATCTGCCCATTTTCGACCGTAACAAAGGGAATATTCAGGAAGCGAGGCTTGAAATTGAGAAAAGTAAACTTGAGACCCGCAAGAATATGCTGAGATCAGAGAATGAAATTGTCTCTGTTTTTAGAAACTATATCCGTACACAAAAGGTTTCAGAAGAGATCGATGAAAATTATGAATCCATATTGGATGGATTACTGGTAAGCCATGAGAAAAATTTCAGACTGAGAAATATCAGCATGTTGGAGTATATGGATTTTCTGGATACCTACATAGGGAACAAAATGATCATACTGGATACCAAAAAAGAACTTAATCAATACTACGAAAACCTGCAGTATGTTGTAGGACAAGACTTATAAGATATGAACAAAAATATTACCAAATACATTGCTGCGGCTTACCTGTCTGCCTTCATTATTTTTACAGGCTGTGCCGGAAAAGAAGAAAATAAAGAAGCTGAAAAAAGGTACTGCATCAGTAAAGAGCTGAAAAAAGGTATTAAACTCGTTAAAGCAGAAATGCTTCCTATAGAAGAAAGTATTACGCTCACCGGAGAAGTGGAGAGTAACTCGGATAAAACGGTTCCTTTTGTAAGTCTTGTAGACGGAGTAGTGATAGATACTTATTTTTCCCTTGGAGATTATGTAAAAAAAGGACAAACTCTGGCCAGTATAAAAAGTACAGCTGTCAACGAAATGCAGGATGATACCCAAACATTACAGGCTCAGCTTGCAGTAGCGAAAAGAAAGCTGTCTTCTGTAGAGGCCATGTATAAAGATGATATTGCTTCTCAGAAAGATTTACAGGAAGCAAAATCAGAAGTGGCCATCTTACAATCCAATATTTCCAAGACACAGAAAAATATGCAGCTTTATTCCGCAGGAGGAAATACCATTCAGATAAAAGCACCTGCGGATGGATATGTTATTTCAAAGAATGTTTCCAAAGGAATGCCGGTTACAACAGGAGGAGATCAGCTTTTTACGATTTCGAATCTGGATAAAGTGTGGGTAATGGCCAACGTGTATGCAACCAATATGAGACATGTTTATGTAGATCAGCCGGTAGTGGTAAAGACTCTTGCTTATCCGGACGACAGTTTCTCCGGAAAGATTGATAATATCTCTCAGGTTTTCAATGAAAACGAAAGGGTACTCAAGGCTAAAATCATTATGGATAATAATGGAATGAAGCTAAGACCGGGAATGTCTGCGGATGTTGTGTTACCAGTGAATTTACAAAACAAAAGTGCATTGGCTATTCCTGCGAAAGCTTTAATCTTTGATAATAACCAAAGCTATGTTGTGGTTTACAAAAAAGACTGTGAGCTAGAAATAAGACCGGTTGCGGAGATTGCTTCCAATAGCCAGTATATCTATGTAGAAGGCAATTTAAAACCAGGTGAAAATATTATTGCTTCCAACGGACTGCTGATTTATGAAAACCTGAAAAACCAATTAAATAATTCCACGAAGTAATGCGAAAATTTGTACAGAATATTGTATCCTTCTCTTTAAAAAACTCATTGATTGTTCTTTTGGGAACTTTTCTTTTGCTGGCCGGAGGAATCTATTCCTATATGCATACTCCTATTGAAGCATTTCCGGATGTTACCAATACCAGAGTAAGAGTTATTACCCAGTGGCCTGGAAGAAGTGCTGAAGAAATAGAAAAATTTGTCACACTTCCTATTTCCAAAGAAATGAATGCGATTCCGAACAAAACTTCGGTGCGTTCTATTTCCTTATTTGGATTGTCTGTGGTGACGGTTATTTTTGATGATCATGTCAATGATTTTTATGCCCAGCAATATGCTTCCAATAAACTCGGAAATGTAGAGCTTCCCACTGGAGCAGAATACAGCATTGAACCTCCCTCTGGTGCTACAGGTGAAATTTACAGATATATTATCAAAAGCAAACTTCCCATCAAAGAAGTGACAGCCATTCAGGACTGGGTGGTGGAAAGAGAATTACTGGCAGTTCCCGGTGTTGCTGATGTGGTAAGCTTTGGTGGAGAAGAAAAAACATATGAAATAAAAATTAATCCTACGGAATTACACAATTATGATCTTTCCCCCCTGGATGTGTATGAAGCGGTTTCCAAGAGTAATATTAATGTAGGAGGAGATGTAGTGGCAAAAGGAGATCAGGCTTATGTAGTGCGGGGGATTGGTCTTTTAGAGAAAAAAGAAGATATTGAGAATATTCAGATCGAAGTAAAAGGATCTACGCCCATTCTGGTAAAGCATGTGGCTGAAGTGAAAATTTCAGCAAAGCCAAGATTAGGTCAGGTAGGATATAACAAAGAAAATGATGTTGTAGAAGGAATTGTGATCATGCTTAGAGGTGAAAACCCAAGTGAAGTTATTGCAAGACTGAAAGACAGGATAGAAGAACTGAATGGGGGAGAACTTCCCGGTGATGTTCAGATTGTTCCGATCATTGACCGTACAGAATTGGTAAATACGACAGTTCATACCGTTTCCAAAAACCTTATTGAAGGAGTTATTCTGGTTTCTATCATCGTATTTATATTCCTTTACAACTGGAGAACAACCTTTATTGTAGCATCAGTAATTCCTTTGGCTTTCTTATTTGCCATTATTATGTTGAAAATTCAGGGATTGCCTGCCAACCTGATTTCCATGGGAGCTTTGGACTTCGGACTTCTGCTGGAAGGAACGCTCGTCATTGTTGAACATGTCTTTGTTGCTCTCGAACTTAAAGCTAAGAAGATAGGACTGAAGAGATTCAATAAAATTTCAAAACTTGGTATTATTAAGAAAAGTGCAGGAAGTGTAGCAAGTTATATTTTCTTCGCCCTATTGATTCTTATTGTTGCTCTGATGCCGATCTTCTCTTTCCAGAAAGTGGAAGGAAAAATGTTCTCTCCATTAGCATTTACATTGGGATATGCATTATTGGGATCTTTGATTTTAAGCTTGACTTATGTTCCGGCAATGTGTAAGCTTTTGTTAACGAAAAATATTGAAGAGAAAGAAAACTTTATCTCAAGATTCTTCAGAGTGAATATCTATAGAATTTACGAATTCAGCGACCGTTATAAAAAAGGATTCATCATTGGATTTGTTGCTTTACTTGCTGTCTGTGGATGGAGATTCTCCAATTATGGATCTGAATTTTTACCCAAGCTGAATGAAGGCGCAATCTATGTAAGAGCAACGCTTCCAAACAGTGTCAATCTGGATGAATCGGTACGGCTAACGAAAGAGATGAAAGGAATTCTTATGAAATATGATGAAGTGAAATTTGTCATGACCCAAACAGGCCGCCCGAACGATGGTACTGATCCCACAGGTTTCTTTAATATCGAATTTAATATTCAGCTAAAACCGGAGAATGAATGGAAGAAAAAAATATCCAAAGAAGAACTTCTTGAAGAAATGAGAGTTTCCCTTGAAAAATATCCGGGAATCAATTTCGGATTCAGCCAGCCTATTCAGGATAATGTGGAAGAATATGTAGCAGGAGTAAAAGCTCCGCTGGTAATTAAGATTTTCGGGAATGATCTTTTTGAACTTGAAAATTATGCCAATAAAGTTGCAAACTCTATCAGAACAGTTCCGGGAATATCTGATGTCAATGTTTTTAAAAATATTGGATTACCGGAATTGAGAATACAGCTTCATGATTCCAAAATGGCAAAATATGGAGTTTCCACAGCAGATGCGCAGGCCGTGATTGAAATGACAATCGGAGGACAGGCCGCTACCAAGTTTTATGAAGAAGAAAGAATGTTTGACGTAATGCTTAGGTTTGAAAAAGATTACAGGGATACGCCGGAAAAAATGGGAAATATTCTCATCCCGACTCAGGATAATAAGAAAGTACCGTTGAAAGAAATTGCAACAATTGATTATCATACCGGACCGTCATTTATTTACCGTGAAGGAAACAGCAGATATATCGGAGTTGGATTCAATATTGAAGGTCGTGACCTTGGAAGTACCATTAAAGAAGCCAAAGCTAAAGTAGATAAAGAAGTAAAACTTCCGAAAAATCATAAAATGACCTGGGCAGGAGAATTTGAAAGCAAAGAAAGAGCAGCAAAACAGCTGGCAATGGTAGTACCGATTTCTTTAGTTCTTATTCTGATGTTATTGTATTTCAACTTTGGGAACGTAAAAGATACGCTGATTTCTTCCATTACACTGGCATTTGCATTTATAGGAGGATTTTTATCCCTTTGGTTTACGGGAACCATCTTCGGAATTTCAGCGGGAATTGGTTTTATCATTCTTTTCGGAGTAGCAACCATAGATGGTATCGTTCTGATCGGCGTGATGAAAGAAAATCTGCAAAACAGGTTGTCTCTCAAAGAATCTATCGCAGAGGGAGTGAAAAGCAGAATCCGTCCGGTAGTAATGATCGCTCTGATGGGATCTATGGGACTTCTTCCGGCAGCAATGTCAAACGGGATGGGTTCCGAAATTCAGAAACCTTTAGCCATTATGATTGTTGGAGGACTGATTGTCTGTATGCTGCTGTCATTTACAATACTGCCAATTATTTTCCATTATGCTTATCGTAAAAAGCATAAGGAAGCAATATAGTTTCTTTTATTTTGTTCATTATGAGGCCGGAATCCGTGAGGAAGATCCCGGCCTTTTTTAGTTAAGAATTCTTTGTAGATTCTAAGATCTCAATATTTTTTACCACATCACTGCTTTCACATTTTTTAAATTCTTTTAAAAGGGAAGGAGTGAGGATCTTCGGGTTCAGAATTTGTGTAGCGACTTTAGCCGCCGCATAATCTACAATGCCGATCACAGATACTCTTAAGAAATTCGGAGTGTTGGATGCAATGACTGCCGTTGCCCAGGAAGTATCTCTTGCTTTGGAAATGGCAAAATCAAGTACAGCATTATCTTTCCCATTGGATAGTTTATCAATAAGATCTACAGGATAACAGATTTTGTTTAAAGAGTCCTGAACATTCTGATTAATGGAAGCAATGACATTATTAATATTTTCAAAATCTTTTTTCAAAGGATTTATCTTCCGGTAAGGCATTATGGAAGCTGCAGAAATACCAAGATCCAGATTGATGTGTGCATTCATTCCCAAAAATATATGCTGTAGAATCAACAGGTTTTTATTCTTGCTGGCTTCAAAGGCAATATACCATGAGTTGGTACATTTTTCTCCTTTGCTGTAGCTTTCCCATGCCTGAAGATATCTCTGTGCAAAAGCAAGGTCCAGTAATGTCATTCTGGGGTTGTCTTCAAATTTTTTCTGTTGAATACCTTTCAGAACCTGTGCGGTCATGATTCGATAGGTACAGGCGAAATATCCTGCAGGGCTATTATTTTCCTTGCACCAGATAATGATTTCATCCAGCTTTTTAAGAACTTCCTCAATAGTTTTCATGATGTTTTTTTGTTTAAAGATATCGAGAAATACATTATTACAGTATAATTGACCTATTGTTTTAATTAATTCCCTTATTTATGATTTATATCATTC
Organism: Chryseobacterium sp. D764; assembly: GCF_019317325.1. Classification (NCBI taxonomy): domain Bacteria; kingdom Pseudomonadati; phylum Bacteroidota; class Flavobacteriia; order Flavobacteriales; family Weeksellaceae; genus Chryseobacterium; species Chryseobacterium sp. D764. The sequence continues at coordinate 3,721,786 of NZ_CP079219.1, forward strand.
TGGCTTTGGATGCAAAGAATTAAGTTTGCAGACTTAAAATAAAAATATGAAAAAACTAAGTTTCTTTTTTGCCAGTATTATATTACTGTTTGCAGCTTCTTGCTCTACTGATGAGCTTGAAAATCCTAACCTAAATGAAAACTCAAAAAAAAATTCAGGGAGAAATTTCGCTAAAAGCGCTGGTGATGGTATCTATGATGTCTTAGGGTATGGTTATAATGCCACTGGGGAATATGCTAATTCTAACTCGTCAGGATATCAGGTGATTGATATTGAGAGATTTAAAAATGAACAGGCGGGTAGATTGATCACTGATAATGTATTTTCTCAGGAATATCTTGAAGAATATGGGGAAAACGCAGAAGCTTATTCAAAAATGGTCTCTACAAAAGTGGGAGCTTCAGCTGGGTTCTCTTTATTTAAAAAACTTATTTCGGTTACTTTTAGTTCTGCGGTTAGCAACACTACTACTAATAAATTTGATGCTAAATATATTTATGGTAGTTATAATCTTTTAATTAAACAAAGAAGATTTAGATTTAATGCTACCCCTGTCTTATTATCTGATTATTTGACACCGGAGTTTTCTAGCGATTTACAGTCCAATAGCCCTGCGCAAATTGTAAACGATTATGGAACCCACGTTGCAATTGATATTTATACAGGGGCTAAGTTAGATGTTATGTTTCAATCTGAAACCACTAATCAAAGCCGTGAAAAAGCAGCCAGAGTTGGAGTTAAAGTTGGAGTAAAGAGTATTTTTGATGCCAATGTTGATAATGACATAGATACTTCAGAATCAAGTAAAAACTTTTCTAGAAAATTATCCTTTAAAACCAGAGGGGGAGATCCATCGAAGAGTTTGGTGGGAGAGCTAAACCTTGACCAGGCAAATCCTAAAATTAATATTTCCAGCTGGCAGAACAGTTCCACACCAACTAATGCTGTGTTGGTAGAATTTGGGAGTAATGGTTTGATACCTCTTTATGAATTGGTTAAAGATCCTGTGAAGAAAGCTCAATTAAAATCTTATATAGATCAATATTTAATTGATAATCAGGTGAGGCTGGATTATACAAATACTGCAAATCTTGTGAATGGTAATTTTGTTAGAAATCCTGCTACCAACCAGATATTTTTTATGTTTGAAAATAAACTGAGATATATCCAGAGCCCTATGACACTTTATGGATTATTTAATATTACGAGTGGTGAAATCGCTACTGTGAGTCCAAGTAATTTGTCAACAGTAGAACGTGGGGCTGATTTAACACCTGATAATGATCTTAAACAGGATAATTTTACCAATAAGATATATATGAGAGAAGGTAATATCTTAAGATATATTCCAAATATTGGTATTTATAATAAATATAGATTTAATAATAATGCGGTTAAAAAAATAAATGGTACAAATGGCTATATAATCGGTAGCGATATTTTTTAATTAAAATTATAATTGTAAAAAAGAGACTGTCTTTGTGACAGTCTCTTTTTATTTATTGTTCAGATTATGGAGTGATTATAATCGGATCCGGAAAAGGTTCAAGAACCAGTGGTTTGCACATTGCTGCCGGTTGACAGGTTCCTCCCATGCATATAAAATTCGTCATTGTGGTGGTGCCGTCAGGACATCTGATCATGCCTTCACCGTGGCATCCTCCGGGACATTCTGCCGGATAAAGAGTTCCTCCAAATACATCTTTCAAATCTGTTCTTAAAAGTTTTGTTAAGTTCTTTTTCATGGTTTAATTTTTTTTGTTTAGTAAATTAATTTATTCTTAACACTCTTATAATTAAATAAGTAGGGTTAAAAATATTAAACTAAAATAGTAAATTAATCTATGATAATTGAATTAATTTATGATAAATGTTAAAATGAAGGTTAGATTTTTCTAAAATGGCAAATAAGTTTAAAATAGAAGAATGTCAATTAGATTTGAAATCTAGCTATGAATAGTATTGTGATGTTATTTCTGTTTATTTGTACTTTGTTTTTGCCTCCAGTTTAGGTAAGTCTTTTTTATATTGTTCAGGATCCCATTTCATTTGCCAATTCTTTATATACTCAGCCAATGGAGGAAGTCCAACATCTGCGCGTCTTTTATCTACATTTTCAGGATCTTCTAGTGGGGATACATAATATACTTGTGTTTCAGGATCACGTCCGATCTGGCTGCCATAAATTTGTCTTTTACCTTGTCTCAGGGCCACCCTGTCTTCGAGAAGGGCCAAACTGCTGCTTTGTGCTTTACCATTTTTTACAGCATCTCTCATCATGGGTAAATACTTTTCCTGTGTTGCCTGATCTGCATGTTGGATAACAAGAAATAATGTAACGCTTCCCTGTCCGCCCACAACATCAGGACCCACCCAGCCATATTTATCAAGAATGGCTTTTACCTCAATAAGATTTAGTGAATCTTTTTTATTGATAAGCTGCCAGTGCTCGTCCATTTCTTTTGAGTTTCCACCGTATTTTTTTTCAATACCATCGATTTGTTTTCTGTACTTTTGGTCTTCATTATAAATGTCACCAAGCTTTGCGACCAAGGGTTTATTCAAATTTGCTTCTGCTTTCTCCTGATTCTGTTTGATTTTTTCGATGAGAGGCTTCCATCGTTTATCACTATGTAAAGAGCTAAGGTCTGTATCCGTTGTTATATGGTTATAATTACTGAATTTTACTGCAATCCTTTCAAGTTGGGAAAATGCACTGTCTGGCCCTGATGCCATTGCCCAAGAGCATGCTGCATTGTACCTGTCATTTAGAGATGCTTTCCAGCCGTTAGATTTAAATGCTTCAGAATAGTTGCTGGCAGAGTTTTTGAAATCCTTGGCATGGTAAAGTGATTCAGCCGTTTTTACTTTATCGGTGTATTCTTTGGGAACAGTTTGCCCGAAGAGTAGTTTTGTTGATGCTAAAAACAGCAAAACGAATAGTCTTATTTTCATGGGTATTATTTTTTTTGAGTTTGGTGGTATCTGGTTCTGTTGGAAGAAGTATTGAAATAGTTATTTTTTTCCACTCATCTTTAATGATTTTTACATCCTCACTTTCTTCTTTGCTAAAGCCTTTCTTTTTTTCTTAGTGTGCGATGTTTTTCTTTTGAATAATCAGTCTTTTTACAAAAATGTGAATTTAAATTTAATTCTTCAAGATTTTCAATGTGCTTTTTAAGATAATATCACGGGTTTTCTTTTGAAACTTCATCATGATGTTTAAGATACAATGGTAGAGCAGCAGATCCATACCAAGGAAAGATTTCATAACTGAAAACTCCAGCCTGAACTGCAGGGTCTGTTTTTACCCATTCCTCAGCTTCTTCCTTTGACTTGGTGTTGAAGATAAACATACCACGGTAGTTTTCTTTATTCCTTTCAAGGAAAGGACCGGCAACTACAATTTTGCCCTCATCTGCCAGTTTCCCGATATTGGCCATATGACCTTTCATGAGTTCGCTCATTTTGGCTTTGTCTTCAATTTTAGTATCGCCAGTTGTCAGCATGACAATCGTATAAGGTTTCATCCCGTATTTATCAGCTCCCAGTGATGTGGCCAATTCCTGATTGTACTTAAGTTTTTCTGCTTTCTTTTCCTGTGCAAAAGATAATGCTGATATGAGGAGGCATGCAGTTAGTAATGTTCTTGATTTCATCTTGTTTTATTTTGATAAATATAATAAAAACCTTAAAGATTTCTGAGAGCTGAATTTCAAAAATGATATGATACAAAAAAACCTCGATGGTTACGAGGTTATATCTAATAGTTCTGATGAAGTTATATTAATCTTTTATTCTTAAAAACTCTTTAGCCAATTCAATCATCTTAGGATCGCCTGTGTATTTACCATGTTCATCAGAAAGCTTTACTGTTGGAATCCATTCTTTGTTAGGAGCCTGTACACCGATGAGCTTCATCACGATGTTCATTGGTTTCAATCCAACATCATTCGTAAGGTTGGTCCCAATTCCGAATGAGATACCAATTTTCCCTCTGCAGTAATTGGTGATTTCCTCTACTTTTTCAAGATTTAATGCATCTGAAAAAATAATGTATTTAAACATAGGATTAATGCCATTTCTTTGATAATGGGCAATGGTTTTATCTGCAAATTCTAATGCATCCCCGCTGTCGTGGCGTACACCGTCAAAAAGTTTTGCGAATTTTTTGTCAAACTGCTGGAAGAAAACATCTGTGGTATATGTATCAGACAAGGCAACTCCAAGATCACCTCTGTAAACATCTACCCAATGTTCCAAAGCCATTTCATTGGCCATTTTGAATCCATATTCAGCAGCATGGAACATAAACCATTCATGGGCATGGGTTCCGATGGGTTTTACACCATACTTCATAGCAAAATGAACGTTTGAACTTCCGATGAAAGTTGATTCTCTTTTTTGAGTTAATGCTTCCATCACCAGGTTCTGTACCTTATAAGAATGTCTTCTTCTTGTTCCAAATTCTGCAAAGGTTACTCCAAGTCTGCCTAATGAGTCTGCTTTTTCTATCGTTTTGCTCATCACCACTTCATTGGAATCTCTTTCCATATGGTTCATTTCATAATGCAGCTCACTGATCAAGGCCAGTAAAGGAACTTCCCAGAGAATTGTTCTGTACCAAAGCCCTTCTACAACAACGGAAAGGTCTCCTCCTTCCTGATGTATTTTCACTTCAGAAGGATCATAATGGTATCCTTCCAGGAAATCCAGATAAGGAAGATCAATATAAGGACATGTTCTTGCCATGAACTTTTTCTCGTCTTTCGTAAGTTTCAGTTCAGCCATTTTATTAACGGCTTCCCTTAACGCAACATCAAATCCTTCCGGAAAGTGGTGTTTTCCCCTGTTGATAAATTCATATTTTACAATAGAACTTGGGAATAGTTTTACCACTGCATTCTGCATGGTTATTTTATAAAAATCATTATCTAGGATAGAGTTCAGTCTTACGTCGTTCATAATATGTGTAATTTTAACGCAAATATAAAAATAAAAAATAAAATCGCCTAAATGTAAGGCGATTTTTTTGAAATATTTCAATACATTTTATGGAGTTATTTTCCAAGATAAGAATTGTACATCCAAACTTCTTTCTCCTGTTCAGTAATATAATCGCTCATTTGCGAATTGGTACCTTCATCTCCTGCTTCATCCGTAATATCTAAAAGTTCTCTCTGCAGATCAATGACTACTTTGAAAGAACTTAGAATCTGCTCAACACTTTTGATGCCATCAGTTACTTCTTTGCTTTCTTTAATGGTTGATACCTTTAGATAATCTGAGTAATTGTGTGCAGGAGTAGCTCCCAATGTCAGGATTCTTTCTGCAATTTCATCAATCTTTAAAACAAGACTGTTGTACAGTTCCTCAAATTTTGGATGAAGGGTAAAAAACTGTTCTCCTTTGATGTTCCAGTGAGAACCTCTTGTATTCTGATAAAATACAGAATAATTGGCTAACAGTACATTTAATTTTTCTGAGATTTTTTTACAATCGGCTTCTTTAAGGCCAATGATACTAGCATTTTTCATATGTATATATTTATTTTTTTAAGATTAGATACAATCACCGGTTTCAGTTGAGTATACTGTAAGCTCCATTAAGGTGATAGATGTGTTTATCATTTTGTATACTCCAAATTTACGAAATATCATGCCGAACTCCCTTGAATATTAATAGATGATAACTATACGAAAGTTTTTTAAAATAGTTTGGATACATCAGATGAGGTGTTCCGGGTTTTGTTTTAAATGAAGAATTGTATGGTTATCTTTATAACATAAATTTCATAATTATTTAATACTCATTTTTTCAGCTGAGAAATTTATATTTTCTGTTCCTTTTCCTTATGTATATTATGGTTCTCTGATTGTCATGGAGAAACATGTTCAATTTCTGATGTAAGTATTTGATTTTAATTTTTATATAAGTGTTTGCAGATTAAAAAAATATTACTATTTTTGCACCCTAAAATAAAAAGCAATTAAATGCCTACTATTCAACAATTAGTAAGAAAAGGAAGAGCCACGCTTGCCAAGAAGAGCAAATCGGCTGCCCTTGATTCTTGTCCACAAAGACGTGGTGTATGTACGAGAGTATATACAACTACACCTAAGAAACCTAACTCTGCACTTAGAAAAGTAGCAAGGGTAAGACTTTCTAACGGTAAAGAAGTGAATGCCTATATCCCGGGCGAAGGACATAATCTACAGGAGCACTCGATAGTATTGGTTAGAGGCGGAAGGGTGAAAGACCTACCGGGAGTACGTTACCACATCGTAAGAGGTGCATTAGACACAGCTGGTGTAAATGGAAGAACTCAGAGAAGATCTAAGTACGGAGCTAAGAGACCTAAACCAGGACAAGCAGCTGCTGCTCCTGCAAAAGGAAAGAAAAAATAATCATTAAATAAGGTACAAAAGCAATGAGAAAGACAAAAGCGAAAAAAAGACCGTTGTTACCAGATCCGAAATTTAATGATCAATTGGTAACGAGATTCGTAAACAACTTAATGCTTGACGGTAAGAAGTCAATCGCATTCAAAATTTTCTATGATGCATTAGAGATCGTAGAAACTAAAAAAGGAGATAACGAAAAAACTGCACTTGAAATCTGGAAAGATGCACTTACAAATGTAATGCCTCACGTAGAAGTACGTTCTAGAAGAGTAGGTGGAGCTAACTTCCAAATCCCTATGCCAATCAGAGCTGATAGAAAAATTTCTATGGCAATGAAATGGTTAATCAAATATTCTAAAGCTAGAAATGATAAGTCTATGGCTTTGAAATTAGCTAATGAAGTTGTAGCAGCTTCTAGAGAAGAAGGTGCAGCTTTCAAAAAGAAATCTGATACTCACAAAATGGCGGAAGCTAACAAGGCTTTCTCACACTTCAAATTCTAATCTGAAATGGGAAGAGATCTTAAATTTACAAGAAATATTGGTATTGCCGCTCACATTGATGCTGGTAAGACAACCACTACAGAAAGAATTCTATTCTATACAGGGGTTAACCACAAAATTGGTGAAGTTCACGATGGTGCTTCTACAATGGACTGGATGGAGCAGGAAGCAGAAAGAGGTATTACTATTACTTCTGCAGCTACCACTTGTTCTTGGAACTTTCCAACGGATCAAGGAAAAGCTTTACCTGAAACTAAGCCTTACCACTTCAACATCATTGATACACCGGGACACGTTGACTTCACTGTAGAAGTAAACAGATCTTTAAGAGTATTGGATGGATTGGTATTCTTATTCTCTGCAGTAGACGGAGTAGAGCCTCAGTCTGAAACAAACTGGAGACTTGCTGACAACTACAAAGTTGCGAGAATGGGATTCGTAAACAAAATGGACAGACAAGGTGCTGACTTCCTTAACGTGGTAAACCAGGTTAAAGATATGTTAGGATCTAACGCCGTTCCAATCGTTTTACCAATCGGTGCTGAAGAAGATTTCAAAGGTGTTGTTGACTTAATTAAAAACAGAGCTATCATCTGGGATGAAGCAGGACAAGGAGCTACTTTCGAAGTAGTGCCAATCCCTGAAGACATGAAAGCTGAAGTTCTAGAATATAGAGAGAAATTAGTAGAAGCTGTTGCTGACTACGATGAGACTTTGATGGAGAAATTCTTCGAAGATCCAGATTCAATCTCTGAAGACGAAATCAACGAAGCTCTTAGAAAAGCTACTATCGATTTATCTATTATCCCAATGACTTGTGGTTCTTCATTCAAGAATAAAGGAGTACAGTTTATGTTGGATGCGGTATGTAAATACCTTCCTTCTCCATTGGATAAAGATGATATTAAAGGTACTGATCCAAGAACTGACGCTGAAATCACAAGAAAACCATCTGTAGATGAGCCTTTCTCTGCATTAGCATTTAAGATTGCTACTGACCCGTTTGTGGGAAGACTAGCATTCTTCAGAGCATACTCTGGAAGACTGGATGCAGGTTCTTATATCTTGAACACTCGTTCAGGTGATAAAGAAAGAATCTCTAGAATCTATCAGATGCACGCTAACAAGCAAAACCCAGTAGAATATATTGAAGCTGGTGATATTGGTGCAGCGGTAGGATTCAAATCTATCAAAACTGGTGATACTATGTGTGACGAGAAAAACCCAATCGTTCTTGAATCGATGGTTTTCCCTGATCCGGTAATTGGTATCGCTGTTGAGCCTAAAACTAAAGCTGACCAGGATAAAATGGGTAACGCTTTAGCTAAATTGGCTGAAGAAGATCCTACGTTTACGGTTAGAACTGACGAAGCTTCTGGACAAACGATTATCTCTGGTATGGGTGAGCTTCACTTAGATATCATTGTTGACCGTATGAAGAGAGAATTCAAAGTTGAAGTTAACCAAGGACAGCCTCAGGTAGAATACAAAGAAAACTTAACAAAAGTTGCTCAACACAGAGAAGTTTACAAAAAACAATCTGGTGGTAAAGGTAAATTTGCTGATATTGTATTTGAATTAGGACCTGCTGAAGAAGGTAAAATTGGTTTAGAATTCATCAATGAGATCAAAGGTGGTAACGTTCCTAGAGAATTTGTTCCTGCAATTGAAAAAGGCTTTAAAGCTGCAATGAAGAACGGTCCTTTGGCTGGTTTCGAAGTTGAAGGTATTAAAGTTGTTCTTAAAGACGGATCTTTCCACGCGGTGGATTCTGATGCTCTTTCATTTGAAATGGCTGCTAAATTAGGATTTAAAGAAGCGGGACGTGCTGCTAAGCCAGTAATTATGGAGCCTATTATGAAACTGGAAGTTGTAACTCCGGAAGAATATATGGGTAACATCATTGGTGACCTTAACAAAAGAAGAGGTACAATCAGTGGTCAGGAAGAGAAAAACGGTGCTGTTGTAATCAAGGGTTCTGTTCCACTTTCTGAAATGTTTGGATATGTTACTACTCTAAGAACACTTTCATCAGGAAGAGCTACTTCTTCTATGGAATTAGAGAAGTACCAAGCTACTCCACAAAACGTTGCTGAAGAAATCATAGCTAAAGCAAAAGGTTAATTTTTAAATTAAAGAAATGTCACAAAGAATCAGAATAAAACTAAAATCTTACGATTACAACTTGGTAGACAAGTCTGCTGAGAAAATCGTAAAAACGGTAAAGGCTACTGGTGCTGTTGTAAACGGTCCAATTCCATTGCCAACGAATAAGAGAATCTTCACAGTGTTGAGATCTCCGCACGTAAACAAAAAAGCAAGAGAGCAGTTCCAATTATCAGCTCACAAGAGACTAATGGATATCTACTCTTCTTCTTCTAAAACTGTTGATGCTCTAATGAAATTAGAACTTCCTTCAGGTGTAGACGTTGAAATTAAAGTGTGATAAATGCATACTTTGCAATGATTATACAAACCGTTCCTTTTTAGGAGCGGTTTTTTTTTGAATTGATCTGAAAAGCATATTGGATACATTATCAAATCTGTTTTTTTTGAATTATACTTTCTATACTCATAAAAAGTGTTAAGGAGATTAACCTTAACGATAGAGTAGTTCTGTTTAGGGATTTTAAAGAGTCCCTTCGAAGGATTAATGATCTGATATTAATAGTTCTTTTTCAGGTGACATATGTCACTCTTGTTTATTTATTTAGAATTAATAAAAATAATAATTTTGCCAAAAATTATCAGATGAATAAAGTAGTATCCTTTTCTCTGCTGCTATTGGGTGGAGTTCTGGCCAATGCGCAGAAAGTAAATGATTCAGTTAAACACAAGAAAATTGAAGAAGTAGAACTGTTTGGTGAAAAAAAGAAACAACCACAAGGGTTGGACGCAATTACCAGATTGCCATTGAAAACCAGAGATCAGATTCAAAGTATTTCTGTGATTTCCCATAAAGCAATTGAAGAATTAGGAGCGCTTACAGTCACTGATGTTGCGAAAAACGTTCCGGGGGTAACCCTATTTTCAAGCTATGGCGGAGGAAACGAAAGTATGTCAATCAGAGGATATCGTGGAGTTCCTGTACTGAAAAACGGAGTTCAGCTGGATTCAGATTTCCGTACCGCAGGGATGATCACTGATATGCAGGGTGTAGAAAGTATTCAGGTTATCAAAGGATCTGCTGCTATTGGTCAGGGAATAGGAAATGGTTTGGGATCTGCAGGAGGTGTGATTAATGTTGTAACAAAAAGACCTCAGTTTATTGATCAGACTAATGTAGGATTCCGTTATGGAAGCTGGGATTTTTACAGACCTACAGTAGACTTCCAAAGAGTATTGGATCCTCAGGGAAAAGTAGCTTTGAGGTTCAATGGAGCGTACCAAAATAATAATTCATTCAGAAGCCATGTACAGGGAGAAAGGATTTATGTAAACCCATCTGTCGCTTTCCGTCCGGATGATAAAACATTAATCAATGTGGAAATGGATTATCTTCATGATAAAAGAACACCGGACAGAGGAACAATAAACCTTGCTCCAGGAACTATTGAAGCATTATATCACATGCCAAAAGGAAAGTTTTTAGGATATACATCTGATTATTCAAAAACTGAAGCCTACAACTTTGCGACTACAATCGTACGTAACATTACGGACAAATTAAAAGTGAGAGCAGCTTTCGTGAATTCCGTAAGTAATACAGATTCTGAAGCTTCATCCGTGTCATTGCCTGCTGGTGAAACCAACTACAATATCAGACAGCGTACTATAGGAAAATCACAGGGAGAAGATATCAACAAAGTATTACAGTTAGACTTCATTGGAGAGCAGATAAAGACCGGATTTATTAAACACACATTCCAGGTTGGTTTTGACTGGAGAGAAACAGAAACCTCTTCTACAACCTTTGAAGCATACAAAAACTCAATTGCACCCGGGAATTTAATTACTGCACGTAATACAAAAATCGGAAATACAACCTATGCGGCTAATCCACTTGATATTGTTGACGTAGTGAACGGAAATATCCCGAACCAACTTCCGGTAAATGTCATTTATAAAAATCTGGGAAGATCAAACGCAGTATTGACACCAAGTATCGGTGCAATGGCTCAGGATGTGATGACGATTGGAAAATATGTAAAAGCTCATTTGGGACTTCGTTACAGCAGGCTCAATGGTTCTGCCAATGAATCTGTAGATACATGGAACCCTAATTTCGGATTGATTGTTTCTCCACTTCCAAATGTTAATGTATTTGGATCGTATACTACAACCACATCTTTAAGATCTTCTAATAATTTCCTTTTAGATGGTGGAAGAGTAGGCCCGTCAATGACTAAACAATGGGAAGCTGGTATTAAATCAGATTGGTTTAATGAGCGTTTAAGATTTAATGTAACGGTATTTGATATTAAAACAGATCATCTTTCCTTCACTATTCTTGACGAAAATTATAACCCTGTTGTGATTGACAAACAAACAATGTATGGCCTTGCAGGAAACCTTAGAAGAAAAGGAGTGGAAGTAGAGCTTATCGGAAGAATTCTGCCAAACCTTCAGGTAATGTCCGGATGGGCATATCTGGATGCTCAGTATCAGGACAGTCCTGCTTACATGAACGGATCTGCACCAATGAACGCTCCTAAGCATACTGCAAACGGATGGCTGAATTATAAATTCAATAAAGGTACTTTATCAGGACTTGATGTAGGGGCGGGAATTTATTATGTAGGAAAAAGACCGGTTGACGAATGGACTCAGAAAACATTTACAGCAGGTCACCTGAACAGTGTGAAGCCTGGAGACAAACCTTTCGATATGCCGGAATATACTACCGTAGATGCCCAGGCAGGATATACACTGAAAAATGGAATGGGAATAAGAGTATTCTTTAATAACATTTTTGATAGCGTAGGATACAGCTCTTATTTCAGAGGAGGATATATCGATCAGATTCAGCCAAGAAACTTTGCTGTACAGGTAAACTATAAATTCTAATCAACAAAATTATTCATTATGAAAAGTATCAAAACTATATTCTTAGCATTGGCTCTTGGCGCAGCAGCTGTGTCATGTTCCGGAGACAAAAAGAAAGGAATAGATTATAATCAGTTTAAAACAGAAGTGAAACTTACTCCTGAACAGGAAAAGAGCTTTAACGAGATCACTGCAAAATATCAGCAGCTTCAGGAGCAGAATTTTCAGGCAGCAAAAGCTCAGGGTGGTAATATGGACCGCGTAGCTTTAGGAATAAAGAATGAAGAACTGAGAGCGCAGCAGTCTATTGAAATGGCTACCGTTTTAGATGGTCCTCAGATGGAAAAGTTCAATAAGTTTGTAGATGAAAATTCCAGAAAAAGACCAAGATATGACAATGTATTGTTAGAAAGAATCAAAACGGAAGCACAGCTTTCCGAAGAAGAGTTCAAAGTAGTAAATGCTGCGAATGATGCCTTTGAAAAAGCATTCAATGATGCGCACGATGTATATCATGGGAACAACGATCTGGCAAAAGAATACTGGGAGAAATTTGATACCCAGAGAAAAGCTGCTATTCAGAAAGCACTAAGTCCTGAACACTATACTAAATTTGAAGAAATCGTAAAAGAAGTTCAGTTCAAAGGAAGAAAATAAACGACATTGATACCAGTGAGGGCTGGAAGCAGGAAGAAGGAGATGGATATGATATTGGGCTAAAAGTTCTTACTACTTTTAAGAAAACGTATTCAATTTGGTGAATGTAGATTAAAGTTTGGTCAGTAATCTTTTAGACTAAATAACTTCCATCAAAAGCTTCATGCTTCCTTTCCCGAATTTGTATTAACTTTTTTTAATTTATTCATATCAATTTTAATTTAAAACATTAAGACGGTACAACTGTCTTAATGTTTTTGCTGTTAAATAATGAGAGTATTACTTAAAAGCCTTTACAGGAAAAGAAGAAAAAACGAATCGGTTACAAAATACCTGATGTGGATCATTCATCTCTGGCTGGGACTTTTATCAAGCAGTATTGTTTTTATCATGTGTCTTACCGGATGCCTCTATGCATTCAAAAATCAGATTACCGATTTTAGCAACAGAGATAAAGTTTACATAAGTCCGGGTTCAGAAAAAGCGATGAATCTTGATCTGATCCAGGTGGAATTATTAAAACATAGTAAAGAACTTACTTCTCTGATGATTCCCAATGATAAAGGGAAAAGTTATGTGGTCGGTTACCGTGAAAATAATTTGGATAAAAGTACTTACTACAACCAATATACAGGAGAAGTTCTTGGACAGCCCAATGTTGACTCCGGTAGATTCTTTGAAGTTGTTCTGGATCTTCATAGAAATCTGATGATGGGAAATGTAGGAAGACAGATTGTAGGAGCTTCAGTTCTTATGTTCTGTATTCTGCTGATTTCAGGATTTATTCTTTGGCTCCCGAAGAAACTGAAGTTTTTGAAACAGGGACTCACTGTCATGTTCAAAGCAAAATTTCAAAGGGTCAATTATGATCTGCACAATACACTGGGGTTTTATACATTTCTCATGCTTTTCTTTATTGCTGTTACCGGATTGTATGTGACGTATCCGTGGGTAAAGAATACTCTCATCATAAGCCTGGGAGGATCGTCAATAGATAATATTTCAAAAGAAAAAGACAGTGGAGATGATGCTTTCGGGGGACTTCTGGAAGATATGCTTCAGAAACAGGACGAAAAGAAAAACCTGAAAGACGCTACTTCCGCTTCTGTGGATAATATTTTAAAGCTGGCAGACCGTCATCTTCCTTACAATGCTGTTACAAGTATAGAGCTCCCCAATAAAGAAAATCCGCGGTATGTTGTTATCAAAACCAACAGAGAAAACTTCCTTGGAATGATGTTCCCGGACGAAGTAACATTTGATAAAACGGGAGTTTTCAAAACAAAAGAACTGTTTTCTGACAAACCTTTGAACAAACAGTTTACATCTTTAGCAAAACCTTTACATACGGGAGAAATCATGGGATTGCCAAGTATTATTCTCTACTTTATAGTTTCTCTTATCGGTTGTTCGCTGCCGGTGACAGGGTTTATGATCTGGTGGCATAGATTCAGAAAAATGAAATAAAAACAACCCAAAATATTTAGATACCTCATATTCTTAGCCTTTTCATGATTTCGGATTAATTTTTATACATTTAGTATATAAAAACAGAAGCTATGAGTCATAAAGGTCATCATTTTTTTGAACAATTTTCAAACTGGGCTGTAAAATTTACCGGAAGTCCATCTGCTTTTATCGGGGCCTTCCTTATCGTAGTAATATGGGCAGTTACAGGTCCTTTTTTTAACTATTCAGAAACCTGGCAGCTGGTAATCAATACCGGAACTACGATCATTACCTTTCTGATGGTTTTCCTCATTCAGAAAGCCCAGAATAAAGATTCAAAAGCCATACAGATCAAACTGAACGAAATTATAGCCGCTCACGAAAAGGCAAGCAACAGAATTGTAGATATTGAAGATCTTACGGAAGCAGAACTTGACCAGCTTCATCTTTATTACGAGAACCTGGCTCAGTTTGCTAAGGAAGATACTGATATTCATATGTCTCATTCTATTGATGCCGCAAAGAGAAATCAGAACTATAAACACGATTTTTTCAGAGAGAAGCATGAAGAATGGTTACAGAAGCAAGAACAAAAAAAGGAATCTAAATGATTCCTTTTTTTGTCTGATAAATAATAAGCTTGTCTTGAACTCCATCTAAAATATGTAATCTTCATTTTATACAAACTTCTATACATTCTCTTTAGAATCATCGTTTCATAAAATAGCTGAAATAACTACAGCTTCCCATCAGGCTTTTAGCAGCTTCGGTCTCAGAATACTGAGTTTTTAACTGAGCAAAATAGGTTCTGTACTTCTGATTTTTAAGATTGTCCATTTCCTTTTGGCGGGCGTCTTCTTTTTCGGACCACTTCGGATCAGAATAATCAAAATCTTTTGGAGCTTTTGCTTCGTACTGATAATATTTACCCTGTTCGGCACTTGCCATCTGGAATAAGATTCTTGCTTTTTCTTCTTTATTGTTGGAAAGCTTAAGTGCCTTTTGATAATAGTTGATCGACAGATCAAAATTATCAGGTTCAATATAAGAAGTGTCCAGGAAGTTCTTATAATAATACTTGTAAGGATTCTTTCTGTCTGTATTCCAGAAGTCATATTTGCCTCCGTTGCTGTTGTCAATATCCATTACAAACAACTCGCGGTAATATCCTAAAATAGAGGTGTTGTACAATAGATTTCCGATAAGCTGGTTAGCTTTTGCGGCTTTTTCATCCGTTCCGTTTCCTATCTTTTTAAGCTGAATCAATACATCAGCTAATTCAAGTTTGTCCATGTTGGTTTTAATGAAAGGAAAATCAGTATAGCTCTCAGCTTTCATACTTTCTGCATCAGGACTTCCGAAACTTTCCCAAACATTATGCCCGAATACAAGATTTGATATATTTTTAAATCCATCATACTCTGCAGAAGTATATTGTTTTGGAGTGATCGTTTGGCCATTCTTTTCTGTCCATTCGTAATTCTGTCTTGGAATACCGGCAAAGCTTTTTGCTTTTTCATAATAAGACTTCGCCTTTTCAAAATCGGCAAGCCTCATAGCTCTGTCCCCGTAAATGGTATTGAAGAAAGCATCAATATTACCTACGCTATCCATATTTTTAGCAATGATTTGCTGCTCAAACTGAGTTTTATTTGGCTTTCTATAAAACTCTTCCACACTCTTCACAAGACCAGAGTTAGGATTGTATTGAAGATCCGAAAGCTTATTGTTCATCAGGAATGATTTTCCGTCTTCTCCCTGAAGGAAATAACGGTTTGCCATAACATCCTTTAGGAAATCTGCAGTAGAAGGTGCTTCACCATAATAATCGAAATTATCTGTAGTGGCTGTGTCTTTCTCTACCTTTTTCTCCACAAAATATTCAGCATAATCTTTCATCAGGTGATCCTCATAGGCGGCGTCAATCCTTGGCTGGGAAACAATGTCATTCAGAACTTTCATTCGTTTGATCTCTTCCAGATATTCAGGATTCGTTGTTTTAATATCTTCCAGGATTTCTGTACTTCCTTTGTAATCTTTTTTCAGGAATTTAAGATAAGCATCTGCGATCTGCCAATATTCATCCTTAGACTTCTCTTTCGTTTTGTCAGTGAATTTTTGAAGGTCGTCAAGATAGTCCTTCATCTTATCATCATATCCATAGCCGGAAGTGGTGTAGAATGGAATTCTGTTTGGATTGTCCAGCAATTCGTCATCGCTTTGATCCGTTTTCTTTCCATCAGCAGATTCTTTAGATTTTGAACCTCCGAACAGGTTTTTAAAAAACCTTACAATTTTTTGCCAGAAAGAAATCTTCTCCTCCTTTATTTCAGTTGTAGGAGTGGCTTTAGCATCTTTTGAAGAAGTATTGTTGTCAGCTTTTCCTCTTTGTATATATGGACTATTGGCAGCGTCTGAAGTGTAATAATAAGTAGGGAGATAACTTCTTTCCAGTTCATTGATGCTTCTTGCGGCCATTACCTTCAGGATCTCAGAATCAGGATTGATCTCATACATCTTTTCCATAGTAGGAATCGGATTGTTGAAATCTTCATACCCTAAAAGGAAATAAGCCATATTCTTTTCTTCATTAGTATTGGCTCTTTTCATAATATTGCTGAAAGATGCCGTATCAGAAAGTTTCATAGAAACAAATGCAGATTCCTTGCGGTCTTTGCTGTTCATGAATACCTGAAAGAAATTCCAGTTGGCATCGCTGTTCATTTCCAATCCTCTCTGTGCTCCTGCCAATTGGTCCAGAGACATGAAGTAAACCGTTCCTTTCAGTTTGATTGGAGCAACGTAGGTTTTGAAAGCCTGCATTGCGGAATCATAGTTTCTGGTATAATGATTCAGACGCACCAGCTGGTATCCGTAGCGTTGTTTGATCTCAGGGTTTCTTGCCGCATTGTACAAAGACGTTAACGCAGCAATGGTTTTATTATAATCAAGAGCTGTGGCATTTTTCCTGTTGGCATCTCTGTCATAATAAAATGAATTATCACTTTCAACATAATTGATGCTCATATAAGGTTCCAGATACTTGGCTTCAATCAAATAATCAAGACCTTCCTTATATTTTTGGTAGAATCCTGTTCCTAGCTTTTGTAGAAGTGGATTTGCTGGGCTTCCATTCTTTAAGGCATTCAGGTCGTTCATACTCATCTTATATACCAGATTCTGAGTTTCGGTATAGCTAAGCTGATTGTTAAAGAACTTTTTCCATGTTTCAATATTATCATCAGGAATCAATGATGGATTGTATCCTCCGTAGAACCTGCTCGAATAGTTGTGCAGAAAAGGAAGGTATGCTTTATCCTTAATAATGCTTTGCGTAAAAAGGTTGAAGTAATCATAATCAGGATCTGACCATGCACAGGCGTCAGATTTTGTATAGAAAAGTGATACAACCGCAAGTGAAAGAATATACTTTTTCATAGGGTTTGTGGTTTTTTTTAAATTTTGTGTAATAGTTTATGGTTTGGTCTTGACAGATGTGTGCCTCTATCTCTGAGAGATTAAAATTTCCGATCTGACACAAATTTACTATCTAATTGATAATAAATAATATTAAAATGCGGGATTTTTTTCTGTAAAAAAGAGATAACCTCTTCAAGCTGTTCTTCAGAGATTTCTTCTGCTTTTATTTTGAAGCCTTTGTTTAAATAACTTCCAAAATAGAATCCGTCCTTCAAAACCTGAATTTCATGATCGGATATCTTTTTGAAATTTGAATTTTCAAGATCTCTTTTGGATAAAGCATTGATCAGTTTATGTTTACCTAAATGATTGGTGACAATTCCCCAGGAATAGATAGGAAGGGCTACTTCAATTTTTTTGATAGGGTAGTCTTCCATTTTTGAAAGATAGCTTTTTAGGATGTTGATGTCCAGAATCGAGTTCTTGTCAGAATTTTCCAGTGGTGATGAAGTGGAGTAGCACATCAGATATACTTTTTCTACAGGAGGAATTCCGGTCTGCTTTTTATCTTTTACCTGGTGAAGACGAAGCGTGCAGGTAATTTCCTTTCCGGAGATCTTTTTGAGTTCTTTCAGAAATTTAAAATAATCATTTCGTGTTCCGGCTGTCCAGTCACAGTCGATCTGAATTTCATTATTGGTTCTCAGATGATACTCTTCCGTTTTCTTTAGAATCAAAAGATGAATACTTTCCGCTAGAAACCTTACCTCTTCTGTGGAAATACCCAATAAAGTCTGATTGGTAATGAAAACGGTGGGAACAATCTGTTTATCCGTCTGAAAACTCTTGTCTTTTGTAATAACAGCTACCGGCTGGAATTTTCCGTTCACTTTATCTACATCAAAAAATCTGGTGTACAAGTAAGGAACGGTTGCCTGATCTAATGTTTTCTTTTCTTCGTGATCCAGTTTCAGATGGGTTTTCCAGTAATAGAATGTGTAAGGATAATTTTCTCTCTTATTGCATGATACTACAAGAAAGAGAAGAAATACGAATAGAATTTTAAAATGTCTCATTGATACAAATCACTCTTGAAGCCACAATTCATTGTAGCTATATGTTTCTTCAAAAATAAAGATATTTAAACAAAGTATAAACCGTAAAATCCCGGTGATTAATCTGATGGGATTGCTTTTCACAACAAGAAAGCCGCCCCGGATGGAGCGACTCTCTCTATATATACTATTTTACTACTTGTAAAGTTCACTTTCACACTTACAGGTTTCTTTATCAATGCTCTCTCTGGAAGAACAGCATCCATCAAGATGTAGAATATTTCCCCTTTCATCGGTAAGATAAATCTTGTCTTTGTCGAATTTCATCAAAAATGTCTCGTCATATTCTTTGAAAACTACTTTCATGACTTTATTTGAAGCATATTTTCCGGCATTGATTTCCTCTGTTGTTTCTTTTCCGTCTGCCTGATTCACCTGAACATATCCAAAATGAACATCACCATTTGCTTTTATATCCAGATAATAGTGGGGAGTACCGGTACCGCTGTATCCTTTCATGATATCAAAACTTCTGTGTCCGGTAAAAGGAAGCTTTACTTGCTGAGCCAATGTAAAAATACTGATACACAGAATGAGTAAACTGAAAATCTTTTTCATTCTTTTTTTTTCAAAAGTAAATATATTTAAGTAAAATATTCTCCGTAAAAACCCGGTTATTGGTGGGATTTTCACCCTATTTTAAATTCTTTTAATCATTCTCTTTCTTAGGAAGAACGACGTCACAAAAAACCACTTCAAAAGAAGTGGCTTTTCTGTAATTTAGTTAAATTCAGATTAAAAAACGGTTGCTGCAAGCTGAATCCTTGCATACTTGTTAGACGGATTCCACATAGCCATCATGGATACAGGAAGACTGTAGTGATCTGTGATCTTAACCACTTTCCCTGCTTTCACCCCTACATTTACAATATCGAAGCTGTTTTTGCCATTACCATACAAAAAGGTTTTGTCATTAAGGGCAAATCCGGCTCCTATAAAAGCATCCAGGTTTACTTTCTGACCACTGATGACAGGATAACTTGCCTGAACATACGTAGAATATCTGTTTTTTTTATAACTTCCGTCAGCTTCCAGAATGACTTCTCCTGCATTGGCTCCTCCATACAGCATAATGTCAGCTTCAATATTGATTGGAAAAGAAGGCCCGAAAGTATAATTTGTTCTTAAATCAATAATATGGGCGGTTCTTCTCTGTGAATAGCTGAAGATATCATCGGCAGCCACTGCAGTGTTGATATTTCTGGAGTTATAAAGATCCCATAATCCAATATAAAAACGTCCGTCAGAATACTGAACATAGTAGTTGATCTCTTTATAATGGGTATTGTCCTTATCGTCCGCTAATGCAGAAGCTCCCCAAATTCCCACTTTCCATTTCTTCTCCGCATCCAGAGCATAGGAAATATTTCCCATCACAACAGGCTTGTCTGTAATAATAAGCCCTCTCCATAAGTGATTGTTCTGAATGTTGGCTGTAAAATCAAGCCTTCCTTCTTTGGTTTCCTTGGTTTCACTATTTTCCTGTGAAAATAACCTTCCTGTGCCCATAGCAAGAAGAAAGATTCCCTTTAAGATTTTTTTCATCATTTGTTTATTTTAAAAATCCATATATAACTGCTGCGATAACAGCCCCTGTAATTGGGCCTATAACAGGAATCCAGGCATATCCCCAATCACTGCTCCCTTTTACAGGTAAGATGGCATGCATGATTCTTGGGGCAAGGTCTCTTGCCGGGTTTATGGCATATCCTGTTGTTCCTCCTAGCGATAAACCAATTGCCCACACCACAAATGTAACAGGAATGGCCCCAATAGAGCCTAGTCCAACTTTAGCGGTTGGATCTGCCTGTAAAGAAATGCTGGGGCCTGCAAAATAAAAAACACAGAATACCAGTACAAATGTTCCGATAATTTCACTAATCAGGTTAGAGGATGTTTTTCTGATAGCCGGACCAGTACTGAAGCAGGCTAATTTAGCTCCTTCATCTTCCGTGATCGCAAAATGATCTTTGTGGAACAACCACACCAAAAATGCACCCAGCATTCCTCCAATCATTTGAGCTGCGATATAAGACGGAACGAGATCCCAGGAAAATTTTCCTGCAATGGCCAGTCCAATGGTTACAGCTGGATTCAGATGGGCACCACTTATTGGCCCTGCAACGGTTACTCCCACAAAAACGGCCAATGCCCATGCGGTAGTAATAACGATCCACCCGGAATTATTTCCTTTCGTATCTTTTAAGACAACATTGGCTACAACGCCGTTGCCTAACAATATAAGAAGCATCGTCCCGATAACTTCTGCGATAAATGGGGTCATATAAGTTTTTTTTTGTGAGTGAATTAATCTTCTATCCAGCTTTGAGCACTTTTTACAGCTTTCTTCCAGAAGTGGGTCATTTTATCCACTTGTTCTCTGTCCAGTTGAGGGTAGAAGTCCTTGTCTACAATCCATTGTTCCTGGATTTCGTCTATACTTTTCCAGTATCCTACTGCAAGACCGGCAAGATAGGCTGCGCCTAGTGCTGTAGTTTCCAAGGTTTTTGGACGTGTTATTTTAACCGCGAATAAATCAGACTGTATCTGCATCAAAAGATCACTCGCTGATGCGCCTCCGTCTACTCTTAGCTCAAGACTCTCTCTTCCTGAATCAGCTTCCATAGCTTTTACAATTTCATAAACCTGAAATGCAATTCCTTCCAATGTAGCTCTTGCGATATGGGCATCGGTAGTACCACGGGTGATTCCTACAATCGTTCCACGGGCATATTGATCCCAATAAGGAGCGCCAAGACCCGTTAATGCAGGAACGAAATATACACCGCCATTATCTTCTACCGAAGCAGCCAGTTCGTTCACCTGATCTGAAGAATGAATGATTTTAAGACCGTCTCTTAACCATTGAATGGCTGCACCTCCTACAAATACACTTCCTTCTAATGCATAGTTCACTTCTCCATTGATTTTCCAGGCTACTGTTGTAAGAAGATTGTTTTTAGAAGAAACCGCTTCAGCTCCTGTATTCATTAATAAGAAACAGCCTGTTCCGTACGTGTTTTTTACCATTCCCGGAGTGGTACACATCTGCCCGAATAAAGCAGCCTGCTGATCACCCGCAATTCCGGCAATCGGGATTTTAGTAGAGAACAGAGTAGTGGCGGTTTCACCATATACTTCACTGCTTTGTTTTACTTCAGGAAGAATAGCTTTCGGAATGTTGAATAATTCTAATAAATCATTATCCCATTCTAAAGTATGAATATTCAGAAGCATTGTTCTGCTGGCATTGGAAACGTCCGTGATAAACATTTTTCCGCGGGTAAGTTTCCAGACAAGCCAGGTGTCAACGGTTCCGAAACATAATTTTCCTTCTTCAGCCTTTTGTCTTGCTCCTTCTGTATTATCGAGAATCCATTTTAGTTTAGTCGCTGAAAAGTAAGCATCCAGAACAAGTCCTGTTTTTTCTTTGACCATTTCTGCATGACCTTGTTCTTTCAGTTCATCACAGTATTTTGAGGTTCTGCGGTCCTGCCATACAATAGCATTGTAGATGGGGTCACCGGTTTCTTTATCCCATACTATGGTTGTTTCACGTTGATTTGTAATACCGATAGCGGCAACTTCCAGACCGGAGATTCCGGCTTTTGCTATAACTTCTGCTGCTACGGAGATCTGTGAAGACCATATTTCATTCGGATCGTGCTCTACCCAGCCCGGGGTAGGAAATATCTGTTCGAAATCTTTTTGCGATACATATTTGATTTCTCCACTGTGGTTGAAGAGAATCGCTCTGGAGGACGTTGTCCCCTGGTCTAGAGCGAGAATTAGTTTTTCATTCATGTATATAATGCTAATTTAGGTTGATAACTTTAGGTGAATAAGGTGTTAATAAATACCCTCTTGCTAATTCAATAAATTCATTTTCCTGCTGCTGGGCCCATTCTTCAGAATATCCTTTTTCCTCAGCAATAATTCTTGCTATGTTATGAGCACTGTCTATAGCGGCTCTTGCGTCAAGGAACAGTAAACGAACTCTTCTTGCCAGGATGTCCTCAATAGTTTCTGCCATCTCCGTTCTTACAGCCCATACGATTTCTGCGACAGTAAAAGGATGATCTGGGTGAATCTTTTGAGCATATCGGGGATTGCTTTCCTGCAGTGCTTTTATAGAAGGAATATCAGATCCGTAAACGTACAGGTGATTCGTTCTGTCTACCTGTTCTGGTTTCACATTTCCATGGATGGAAAGATGTTCGGTTTTAGATGGGCTATTTCCCAACTTGTGAACTTTCATTGCTTCATCTACGGTATCTTCTGCCATTTTACGGTAGGTAGTCCATTTTCCTCCGATGATAGAAACCAATCCTGTTTCTGAAGTAATAACTTTATGGCTTCGGGAAACTTCTTTTGTGCTTTTGCTTCCGTCTTTAGGAGCGGCAAGAGGACGAAGTCCGGCGAAAACTGATTTTACGTCTTCACGAGTCGGTTTTTTAGCTAAATATTGTCTGGCAGTATTTAAAACAAAGTTAATTTCTTCTTCCAGTGCGCGGGGTTCAAAGCTTTCATCTTTTAAAAGAGTGTCTGTAGTTCCTACTAAGGCTCTGTCATGCCATGGAACAACAAATAAAACCCTGCCGTCTGAAGTTTTAGGAATCATGATCGCATCATCACTTTTCAGGAAGGACTTATCTAATACAAGGTGAATTCCCTGGCTTGGTACTACAAGTTTACCATGCTTAGGATTGTTCATATTAAGGATGTCATTCGTAAAGACACCAGTTGCGTTGATGACCCCCTTACCATGAATCTGATATTGCTGCTTAGAAAACTGGTCTTCTGCAACGACACCAATTACTTTATCGGAAGCATCTTTTAGAAGATTAATAACTTTTACATAATTGACTGCACTTCCGCCTTTTTCAATGATGGTTTGGGTAAGGTTAATCGCAAGTCTGGCATCGTCAAATTGTCCGTCCTGGTAAACAACCCCACTCATCAAGTGCTTTTGTTCAATAGTTGGAAGCTTTTCAACAGTTTTTGATTTGCTGATGTATTTCGTTTTACCCAGACTCAGTTTTCCGGCAAGGAAATCATAAATGGACAGTCCTATTTTATAGTATATTCCTCCCCACCATGTGTAATTTGGAATAATGAAAGACTGATTTTTTACGATATGTGCTGCATTTTTTGCTAAAAGTCCTCTTTCCTTTAATGCTTCTTTTACCAATCCGACATCTCCCTGGGCAAGATATCTTACTCCGCCGTGTACCAATTTGGTACTTCTGCTGGATGTTGCTTTTGCAAAATCATGAGATTCAATCAATAAAGTTTTGAATCCCCTGCTTACTGCGTCTAATGCTGAACCTAAACCACTGGCTCCTCCTCCTATGACAATAAAGTCCCATTCTTTTACATTGGTTAACTTACTTAGTTCTTCGTTTCGTTTCATAAATGTTTCGTTTATGTTTCGTTTTCAAATATATAAATTAAAAATGAAAGCAAAAAGAAAATAAACGAAATTTTAAAAAGTAAAAAAAAAACGGTATTTTTGATGAAACGAATAAAATGGAAAAGCTAATACCAAGACAGGATGAAATATTGAAAGAGCTTGATGAAAAAGGACATGTTCTTGTTCAGGATCTGTGTGAAAAACTCAATGTTTCTTCAGTTACGATCCGAAAGGATTTGAACTATCTCGAAAGTCTGGGGCTTCTTTTCAGAAATCATGGAGGGGCAAGTAAGCAGATGAGGTATGCTTATGAAAAAAATGTTGTAGAGAAAGAAAGTATCAATGTAGAGGCGAAGCAGGCTATTGCCAGAGCGGCTTTATTGTTGATTCAGGAAAACGACTGTATTATTTTAGCATCTGGAACAACCATGCATTATCTTGCCAGGATGCTGATGAATTTTGGTCCGCTTACGGTACTCACATCTTCTTTGAGAGTGGCAATTGAACTTTGCAATAATCCTAATATTAATATTATACAGCTGGGGGGTGAAGTACGAAAAAGCTCTACTTCTATAGTGGGTTCTATTTCCGAAGGCATTCTTAAACAGTTTTCATGTAATAAACTCTTTCTTGGAGTTGATGGTATTGATCCGGAATTCGGAATCAGTACTTCCAATGCTGCAGAAGCCCATCTGAACCAGATTATGATGGAGTGCGCAGATCAAACTGTAATTCTTGCGGATTCTTCCAAACTGAATAAGAAAGGATTTGGTAAGATTGCCGCTTTGGATCAGGTGGATTATCTGATTACTGATAATGGTATTTCTGCTGAAGACAGGGCTGGGCTGGAAGAAGTTGGGGTGACAGTTGTTGCTCAATAAGGTCTTCATTTTAATTTCTTTTTTTTAAATCAAAATAAATCTTTGAGAAAGTTGTTCTAATTTTTTTCAAAATTACCTAATCGATTAAAAATCAAAATATTTTACTCGAAATATTTGTCAGTTATAAAATTATTCATAAATTTGCACACTCATTTTAGGAGCGTAGTATGCCTATATCAAAAGTAGAAATTACTTCAGACTTCCAAAAAATGGGGATAAATAAAGGATAAATTTTATTATAATATAAACAATGTCAGGTATTATTGGTAAAAAAATCGGTATGACGTCTTTGTTTAACGAAGAAGGAAAAAACATTCCTTGTACGGTTATTCAGGCAGGTCCATGCTCGGTTTTACAGGTCAGAACCATAGAAAAAGACGGTTATAAAGCTGTTCAATTAGGTTTCGATGACAAGAGTGAGAAGAACGTTGGTAAAGCGTTAGCTGGCCATTTTAAAAAGGCTGGTTCTGCTCCTAAAGCTAAATTAGTAGAATTCTACAGAGAATTCGTTGATGAAGTAAAAGTAGGAGAAGAAGTAAAAGTTGATCTATTCACGGAAGGTGAATATGTTGACGTAACAGGAACTTCAAAAGGTAAAGGTTTCCAGGGTGTTGTTAAAAGACACGGATTTGGAGGTGTAATGCAGGCAACTCATGGTCAGCACAACAGACTTAGAGCTCCAGGTTCTATCGGTGCTGGTTCAGACCCTTCAAGAGTATTCAAAGGGATGAGAATGGCTGGAAGAATGGGAGGTGAGCAGGTAACTGTTCAAAACCTTCAAGTGTTAAAAGTTGATCAAGAACAAAATCTTTTAGTAGTAAAAGGTGCTGTTCCGGGAGCTAAAAATTCTTATGTAATTATCAGAAAATGGAACTAGTAGTATTAAATACATCAGGAAAAGAGACCGGAAGAAAAGTAACTCTAGACGAAACAGTATTCGGAATTGAGCCAAATCAGCACGCGGTTTACTTAGAAGTTAAACAGTACCTTGCTGCACAAAGACAAGGAACTCATAAAGCAAAAGAAAGAAGCGAAATTACTGCTTCTACTAAAAAGCTTAAGAAGCAAAAAGGATCAGGATCTGCTAGATATGGTGATATTAAATCTCCAACTTTCAGAGGTGGAGGTAGAGTATTCGGACCTAAGCCAAGAGATTACAGATTCAAATTGAACAAAGCTCTTAAGAGATTAGCTAAGAAATCTGTTTTATCTCAGAAAATGAGAGACAACAGCATTAAAGTTTTAGAAGATTTGAGCTTTGGTGCTCCTAAGACTAAAGATTTCATCAATGTATTAAATGCATTGGAACTTAACGGTAAAAAATCTTTATTCGTTCTTCCTGAAGCTAACAAGAATGTGTATTTATCTTCAAGAAACTTGCCTAAAACTAAAGTAATGAACTTCAATGAGATCAGTTCTTACGATTTAGTAAATGCAGGTGAGATTATTTTCTTCGAAGGTGCAGTTGAAAAATTCCAGGAAAATTTAAAGAAATAAGTCATGTCTATTATTATTAAACCAGTTATTTCAGAAAAGGCTAATTACCTTACAGATTTAAGAGGTTCTTATTCTTTCTTAGTTGAACCTAAGGCGAATAAAATCCAGATTAAAAAAGCTGTTGAAGCAGCTTACGGTGTAAAAGTAGCAGACGTTAATACAATGATTTATGCTCCGAAGGTTTCTTCAAAGTACACTAAAAAAGGTCTTCAAGTAGGAAAGACAAACAAATTGAAAAAAGCGGTAATCAAACTTGCTGAAGGTGAGGTTATCGATATTTTTGCTGTAAATTAATTATTAATTATAAATAATAGTAATGTCTGTTAGAAAATTAAAACCTATCACCCCGGGACAGAGATTCAGAATTGTAAACAATTTTGAAGAAATTACTACCAACAAACCAGAGAAATCTCTAA
Source organism: Chryseobacterium sp. D764 (assembly GCF_019317325.1). Taxonomy (NCBI): domain Bacteria; kingdom Pseudomonadati; phylum Bacteroidota; class Flavobacteriia; order Flavobacteriales; family Weeksellaceae; genus Chryseobacterium; species Chryseobacterium sp. D764. Next base: position 3,748,527 of record NZ_CP079219.1, read on the forward strand.
CAGTTGGTATTAGTAAGTCAGGTGGACGTAACCAAACTGGTAAAATGACCATGCGTTACACCGGAGGTGGACACAAAAAGAAATACAGAATTATTGACTTCAAAAGAAACAAAGCAAACGTTGAAGCAACTGTAAAAACTGTAGAGTATGATCCAAACAGAACTGCATTTATCGCTTTATTAGAGTATGCTGATGGAGAGAAGAGATATATCATCGCTCCAAACGGTATCAAAGTTGATCAGAAGGTAGTATCAGGAGAAAGCGTTGAACCAAACGTAGGTAACGCAATGAAATTGAAAAACATTCCATTGGGTACTGTAATCTCTTGTGTTGAAATGAAACCTGGACAAGGTGCTATTTTAGCAAGAAGTGCTGGTTCTTCAGCTCAATTAACTTCTAGAGACGGTAAATATGCAATCATCAAGTTGCCTTCAGGAGAATCAAGAATGATCCTTACTGAATGTATGGCAATGATTGGTTCAGTTTCCAACTCAGATCACCAATTAACTGTATCTGGTAAGGCTGGTAGAAGCAGATGGTTAGGTAGAAGACCTAGAACAAGAGCTGTTGTAATGAACCCTGTAGATCACCCAATGGGAGGTGGTGAAGGACGTTCTTCAGGAGGTCACCCAAGATCTAGAAACGGTATGCCTGCTAAAGGGTACAAAACCAGAAAGAAAAATAAAGCGTCTAACCGTCATATCATATCTAAACGTAAATAATTATGGCAAGATCACTTAAAAAAGGACCATTCATTCATCATACTTTAGATAAGAAGGTTCAGACAAATATAGAGTCTGGTAAGAAGACAGTTATCAAAACTTGGTCTAGAGCATCAATGATCTCTCCAGACTTCGTAGGACAAACTATTGCAGTACACAACGGGAAATCTTTTATCCCTGTTTATGTTACAGAAAACATGGTTGGTCACAAGCTAGGCGAATTTTCTCCAACAAGATCTTTCAGAGGTCATGGTGGTAACAAAAACAAAGGAAGCAGATAATCATGGGATCAAGAAAAAGAGAAAGTGCATTAGCACGTAAATTGACAAACCAAGATGTAGTAAAAGCAATACACAATGATTGCCCATCTTCTCCAAGAAAAATGAGATTAGTAGCTGATATCATTAGAGGAGAACAGGTAGACAAAGCTTTATACATTCTAAAATATTCTAAAAAAGACGCATCTAACAAGTTAGAAAAAGTATTGCTTTCTGCAATGGCTAACTGGCAAACTAAAAACGAAGGTGCTGATATTGAAGAAGCTAATCTTATCGTTAAAGAAATTTTTGTAGACAGTGCAAGACAATTGAAGAGACTAAGACCAGCTCCACAAGGTAGAGGGTATAGAATCAGAAAAAGATCAAACCACATTACATTAATCTTAGGTAAAAAAGAAAATTAATCAAGGTATGGGACAGAAGACAAATCCAATTGGTAATAGATTAGGTATCATCAGAGGTTGGGATTCTAACTGGTTTGGTGGAAAAGATTATGGAGACAGAATCGCTGAAGACTACAAAATCAGAAGATACCTTGAGGCTAGATTATCTAAAGGTGGTATTTCAAAAATTTATATTGAAAGAACACTAAAATTAGTAACAGTTACAATTACTACTGCTAGACCGGGACTTATCATCGGTAAAGGAGGTCAGGAAGTTGATAAATTGAAAGAAGAATTGAAGAAACTTACTGGTAAGGATATTCAAATCAACATTTTCGAAATCAAAAGACCTGAATTAGATGCTGTATTAGTTGCTGATAGTATTTCTAAGCAAATTGAAAACAGAATTTCTTACAGAAGAGCTGTTAAAATGGCAATGGCAAGTACTATGAGAATGGGTGCTGAAGGTATCAAAGTTCAAATCTCTGGTAGATTGAACGGAGCTGAAATGGCAAGATCAGAATCTTTCAAAGACGGAAGAATTCCATTGTCAACTTTCAGAGCTGATATTGATTACCACTGGGCAGAAGCTCACACTACTTACGGTAGACTAGGTGTAAAAGTTTGGATCATGAAAGGTGAAGTTTACGGTAAAAGAGAACTTTCTCCACTAGTGGGACAACAGAAAAAAGGAGGTCAGTCAGACAGAGGAAACAGAGGTGGAGACAGAGACAACAGAAGACCTAGAAAAAACAACAACAATAACAATAATAATTAAAATTTTAGATTAGAAATTTTGAATTTTAAATTACCGTTACTTTTTTAAAATTAAAAAAAATCTAAAATCTAAAATCTAAAATCTAAAATTTAGAAATTATGTTACAACCAAAAAGAACCAAATTCCGTAGAGTTCACAAGATGAAGATGAAGGGGAATGCCCAGAGAGGTAGTCAACTTGCTTACGGAACTTTTGGGATCAAAGCAACGGAAGGAGCTTGGATCACTGCAAGACAGATTGAAGCAGCTCGTATTGCTGCGACAAGATATATGAAGAGAGAAGGTCAACTATGGATCAAAATCTTCCCAGATAAGCCAATTACTAAGAAACCAGCGGAAGTACGTATGGGTAAAGGTAAGGGTGCTGTTGAATATTGGGTAGCTGTAGTAAAACCAGGTAAAATTATGTTCGAAATCGGAGGTGTACCTTACGAAATCGCTAAGGAAGCTTTAAGGCTTGCTGCACAAAAATTACCAGTAGTTACTAGATTCATCGTTGCTAACGATTTTGTTAAACCTCTATAATCTTTGAATACAATGAAAAATGCTGATATTAAAAATTTAAGCGCGGGTGATATTCAAGCTCAATTAACTGAAGCAAAAGCTCAATATTCTAAATTGAAATTAGCTCATGCCATCAGCCCAATTGAAAACCCGATTCAAATCAGAGATTTGAGAAAAACAATCGCAAGACTAAACACTGAGTTAACTAACAAACAATAATTTCATTTTACAATGGATAGAAATTTAAGAAAAGAAAGAATCGGAGTGGTTTCCAGCAATAAAATGGAAAAAACTATTGTTGTTAGTGAAACTACAAGAGTAAAGCACCCGATGTACGGTAAATTCGTTTTGAAAACGAAAAAATATACTGCACACGACGAGAACAACGAATGCACAGAAGGTGATACAGTTTTGATCCAAGAAACTAGACCTATGAGCAAGAGCAAGAGATGGAGATTAGTAAGAATCATTGAAAAAGCTAAGTAATAATGTTACAAACAGAATCAAGATTAAAAGTTGCTGATAACACAGGTGCTAAAGAAGTACTAGTTATTAGAGTTCTGGGAGGAACCAGAAGAAGATATGCTTCAGTTGGTGATAAAATCGTTGTTACTATCAAGGATTCTACACCATCAGGAAATGCTAAAAAAGGTCAGGTATCTAAAGCTGTAGTAGTAAGAACTAAAAAAGCAGTAAGAAGAAAAGATGGTTCATACATCAAATTCGACGACAATGCTTGTGTATTACTAAACGCAGCGGGAGAAATGAGAGGAACGCGTGTTTTCGGACCAGTTGCTCGTGAGTTGAGAGACAAAGAATATATGAAAATCATTTCATTAGCTCCTGAAGTACTTTAATTTTAAAAATTTTTAAAAGAAATGTCAAAGTTAAAAATAAAAAGAGGAGATAACGTAATCATTACTACTGGTAAGAAAGATATCAAAGGTAAGACTGGTGAAGTTATTGAAGTGATTAAGAAAGAAGGAAAAGACCCTAGAGTAATCGTTGCAGGACTTAACATCGTTAAAAAACACGTTAAGCCTTCAGCTTCAAATCCTCAAGGAGGAATTACTGAAAAGGAAGCTTCTATTCATATCTCAAACGTAGCTTTAGTTGGTAAAGACGGAAAAGCTATCAAAATCGGTTACAAAATCGAAGGAGATAAGAAAGTGAGAGTTAACAAAAAAACGGGTGAAACTTTATAATTTGAATTAACATGGAATTTATAGCAAGACCCAAAAAAATATACAAAGAGCAAATTGTTCCTGCAATGATGGAAGAATTTGGGTACAAGTCTATCATGCAAGTACCTAGATTAGAGAAAATCGTTATATCGCAAGGTTTAGGAGATGCTACTGCAGATAAGAAAATTATTGATTATGCTGTAGAAGAACTAACAAACATTACAGGACAGAAAGCTGTAGGTACAATCTCTAAGAAAGATGAAGCTGCATTCAAACTAAGAAAAGGAATGCCTGTAGGAGCGAAAGTAACATTGAGAGCTCACAGAATGTATGAGTTCTTAGACAGACTTACTGCTTCTGCTTTACCACGTATCAGAGATTTCTCTGGTATCAAAGCAGATGGGTTCGATGGTAGAGGTAACTACAACTTAGGTATTACTGAGCAAATTATCTTCCCTGAAATCGTAATTGACAAAGTGAAAAAAATCCAAGGGATGGACATCACTTTCGTAACTACTGCGAAAACAGATAAAGAAGCTAAAGCATTATTAACTCACTTCGGTTTACCATTTAAAAAGAACTAAGAAATGGCTAAAGAATCAATGAAAGCGCGTGAGCGCAAAAGAGAAGCACTAGTTGCTAAATACGCTGCTAAAAGACAAGCTCTTAAAGAAGCTGGTGATTACGAAGGACTTCAAAAATTGCCTAAAAATGCTTCTCCTGTAAGATTGCACAACAGATGTAAACTAACAGGTAGACCAAGAGGGTACATGAGAACGTTTGGTATTTCCAGAGTAACTTTCAGAGAAATGGCAAACAACGGTCTTATCCCAGGTGTAAGAAAAGCTAGTTGGTAATAATTACTAATTAAAAATCGGGACAATTAAGTTGTCAGGATACTAAAGAACAATAATATCAGACCGAAGTTCTCTGAAGTCTGATATTTTTCTCTTCAAGTCTTTTCAATACTGATTGTCTTTAACCAATAATTTATAAAAGAAAAATGGTAACAGATCCAATTTCAGATTTCCTAACAAGAGTAAGGAACGCACAAAGCGCAGGCCACAAAGTGGTGGAAATTCCTGCATCGAAAATCAAAAAGGAGATTACTAAGATCCTATTTGATCAAGGGTATATCTTAAACTTCAAGTTTGAAGATAACGCTGTTCAAGGAGTGATCAAAATCGCTTTAAAGTACGATAAGCAAACTAACAAACCTGCTATTAAGTCTATTCAAAGAGCTTCAAGACCAGGTTTGAGACAGTACAAAGGTTCTACTGAACTTCCAAGAGTACTAAACGGTTTGGGTATTTCTATCATCTCTACTTCTAAAGGAGTAATGACTGACAAGAAAGCTAGAGAAGAGAAAGTAGGCGGTGAAGTAATCTGCTATGTTTATTAATTTTTAATCAGAGGAAAATGTCAAGAATTGGTAAAGCAATTATAACAATTCCAGCTGGAGTTACAGTCACTGAAAACAACGGTGTAGTAACTGTAAAAGGAGCAAAAGGAGAACTTTCTCAGGAGCTTACGGCAGGAATTACTTTAGAACAAAAAGATGGTGAGCTTAATGTAAACAGACCATCTGATTCTAAACAACACAAAGCGCTTCACGGTTTATACAGAGCGTTGATCGCCAACATGATCGTAGGTGTATCAGAAGGTTTCGAAAAGAAACTAGAACTAGTAGGGGTAGGATACAGAGCTTCTCACGCAGGTCAAAAACTTGAGTTAGCTTTAGGATTCTCTCACGGTATCGTATTAGAACTTCCAAGTGAAGTAAAAGTTGATACATTGACTGAAAAAGGTAAAAACCCAATTATTACTTTAGCGTCTCACGACAAACAACTTCTAGGAATGGTTACTGCAAAGATCCGTTCTTTCAGAAAGCCTGAGCCATACAAAGGAAAAGGTGTAAGATTCGTAGGAGAAATTGTTAGACGTAAAGCTGGTAAATCTGCTTAATAAATTATAAGTATTATGGCATTAAGTAAATTAGAAAAAAGAATAAGAATCAAAAGAAGAGTAAGAGGGAAAATCTCTGGATCTTCTGAATTGCCAAGATTATCTGTATATAAAAGTAATAAGGAAATTTACGCTCAGTTAATCGACGATAAAAATGGTAAAACTTTAGCATCAGCTTCTTCTAGAGAAAAAGGTGTAGACGCTAAAGGTACTAAGACTGAAATTTCTGCTGCTGTTGGTAAAGCTATCGCTGCTAAAGCTATCGCTGCAGGAATCGAAAGTATTGTATTTGACAGAAACGGTTTCGTATATCACGGTAGAGTAAAAGCTCTAGCTGATGGTGCGAGAGAAGGTGGACTTAAATTCTAATCATTAAATTTCGGAAAATATGTTAGGACTAGATAATATAGAAAGAGTAAAACCGGGAGGATTAGAATTAAAAGATCGTCTCGTAGCTGTTAACAGAGTAACAAAAGTAACTAAAGGGGGTAGAGCTTTCGGATTTTCTGCTATTGTTGTAGTAGGTAATGAAGAAGGTATTATCGGTTTTGGTTTAGGAAAATCTAAAGAGGTTGCTTCTGCAATTGCTAAAGCAGTTGAAGATGCTAAGAAAAATCTTGTGAAAGTTCCTGTAATGAACCATACTATTCCTCACCAAACTACTGCTAGATACGGTGGTGCAGATATCTTCTTAAGACCTGCTTCTCACGGTACAGGACTTATCGCCGGTGGTGCGGTAAGAGCGGTATTGGAATCTGCTGGTATTCACGATATCCTTTCAAAATCTAAAGGATCTTCTAACCCTCACAACGTGGTGAAAGCTACTTTCAAAGCGTTATTGGATATCAGAAGACCTGAAGAGATCGCAAGAATGAGAGGAATTTCTCTAAGTAAAGTGTTTAACGGTTAATATTAAAACAATGGCAACAATTAAAGTAAAGCAAGTAAGAAGCGCTATTGGTAGAACAAAAACCCAAAAGAGAACGCTTGAAGCATTAGGATTAAAAAAACTTCACCAAGTTGTAGAACATGAAGCTACTCCTTCTATCTTAGGAATGGTAGCTGCAGTAAGCCACTTACTTGAAGTTCAAAAATAATTTTATAAAAGAGAATTAAAATGAATTTAAACAATATACAACCTGCTGCAGGATCTACTTTCAACTCAAAAAGAATTGGTAGAGGTCAAGGTAGTGGAAAAGGAGGTACTTCAACAAAAGGACACAAAGGTCAGAAAGCTAGAGCTGGTTATTCTCAGAAAATCGGTTTCGAAGGTGGACAGATGCCTTTACAAAGAAGATTACCTAAATTCGGATTCAAAAACGTAAATAGAAAAGAGTTTAGAGGAATTAACCTTGATACTATTCAAACTTTAATCGAGAACAAATCCATCACTGGAGATATCACGAAAGAAGTTTTAGTAGAAAACGGGATAGTTTCTAAAAACGAATTAGTGAAAATTATGGGTAGAGGAGAATTGAAATCTGCGGTTTCAATCTCTGCTGACAAATTCACTAAGTCTGCTGAAGAGCTTATTGCTAAAGCAGGTGGAAAAGCAATTACCTTATAATACTTACTAATGAAAGAATTTATACAAACACTTAAAAATATATGGAGCCTAAAGGAGTTAAGAGATAAAATTCTCTTTACGTTAGGTATTATCCTTGTGTATAGATTCGCATCTTATATCTCACTTCCTGCAATTAACCTTGCAGAGGTGGGAGATCTCTTAGAGCATTATAAAAATCAAGGCGGTAACAAGCAAGGAGCAGGTCTCCTTGGCTTGCTTTCGTCGTTTACGGGGGGAGCTTTCAGCCACGCTTCCGTAATGGCGTTGGGTATCATGCCTTATATTTCTGCTTCTATTATTGTTCAGTTGATGGGAATGGCTATTCCTTATCTTCAGAAGCTTCAGAAAGATGGAGAGTCAGGTAGAAATACATTGAACCAAATTACAAGATGGTTAACAATTGGAGTTTGTCTGGTACAGGCACCTTCTTATTTAACTTCTATTACTCAATTATTCTTACCGTATGCTCAGTTCCAATCTGCATATTTTGTAGAGCCAAATTCTATCATGTTCTGGTTGCCAAGTATTGTTATCTTGGTTGCTGGTTCAGTATTCGCAATGTGGTTAGGTGAAAAGATTACCGACAAAGGAATCGGAAATGGTATTTCCATCCTTATTATGGTGGGAATCCTTTCAAGATTACCTGAAGCATTCGTACAGGAGATGGCCGTGCAGAACGGAAAAGGAGGAATGGGATCTATCATGATCCTTATTGAAGTATTATTCTGGATGGTAGTTGTTCTTTTAGCCGTGATTTTATCTGTGGCTGTTAGAAAAATTCCAATTCAGTATGTAAGCAGAGCTCAAGCAAGAGGAGGTGTAAACAAAAATCTTATGCAGGGCGCAAGACAATGGATTCCGTTGAAAGTAAATGCTGCTGGTGTAATGCCGATTATCTTTGCTCAGGCATTGATGTTCGTACCAGGATTATTAACAAAATTCGATGAGTCTAACACTTTTCTTGCAGGTTTCAAGAATGTTTTTAGCTGGCAGTACAATGTATTGTTTGCGCTATTAATTATTATCTTCTCGTTTTTCTATACTGCAATTACAATTCCGGTGAACCAAATGGCTGATGATTTGAAGAGAAATGGAGGTTTAGTACCGAAAGTAAGACCAGGGAAAGAGACAGCAGATTACTTAGATGATATTTTATCAAAAATTACCTTGCCAGGTGCAATTTTTTTATCTATCTTTGCAGTCCTTCCGGCAATTGTGCATGGAAGCTTTGTTCAGACAGATGCGTTTGCCTTATTTTTCGGGGGAACGTCACTATTAATTATGGTAGGTGTAATTTTAGATACCGTTCAACAGATTAATACATATCTGCTGAATCATCACTATGATGGCTTAATGCAGTCTAAACTGTCTAGAACGACTGGATATTAATTTATGGCAAAACAAAAACATATTGAACAAGACGGCGTTATAACGGAAGCACTTTCGAACGCTCAGTTCCGTGTAGAACTTGAAAATGGGCATATTCTTATCGCTCATATTTCAGGTAAAATGCGAATGCACTATATTAAACTTTTACCTGGTGATAAGGTAAAACTAGAAATGTCTCCCTACGATTTAACAAAAGGGAGGATCACATTTAGATATTAAAACAATTAGCCAAATGGAATACACTTTCCATTTGGCATTTGTAAAAAATAAATACTATCAAAATGAAAGTAAGAGCATCAATTAAAAAAAGAAGCGCTGATTGCAAAATCGTACGCAGAAAAGGTGTACTATTCGTAATCAACAAGAAGAACCCAAAATTTAAACAAAGACAAGGCTAACATTAAATTATGGCGAGAATTGCAGGTATTGATTTACCAAAAAACAAAAGAGGTGTTATCGGTTTAACTTACATCTATGGAGTAGGAAGAAATACTTCTTCCGAAATCCTTAAAGCTGCCGGTATCAGCGAAGACAAGAAAGTCAACGAATGGAATGACGATGAATTGGCTGCAATCAGAACATATATCTCTGAAAACGTTAAAGTAGAAGGAGAATTAAGATCTGAAGTGCAATTGAACATCAAGAGATTGATGGACATAGGATGCCAACGAGGAATACGTCACAGACTAGGATTACCTTTAAGAGGCCAGAGAACGAAAAACAACTCTAGAACCCGTAAAGGAAAGAGAAAAACAGTTGCTAACAAGAAAAAGGCAAGTAAATAATCGTTAGGAATTATGGCAAAACAAAGTAAAGTAGTTAAAAAAAGAAAAGTAAAAGTTGAAGCTATTGGTGAAGCACATATTCAAGCTTCTTTCAATAACATCATCATTTCTTTAACAAATAAAAGTGGAGAGGTTATCTCTTGGGCATCTGCCGGTAAAATGGGATTCAGAGGTTCTAAAAAGAACACTCCTTTTGCTGCTCAAATGGCAGCTGAAAATTGCTCTGCTGTAGCTCATGAAGCTGGATTAAGAAGAGTAAAGGTGTTTGTGAAAGGTCCAGGTGCAGGTAGAGAATCTGCAATCAGATCTATTCACAATTCAGGAATTGAAGTTAGCGAAATCATTGATGTGACTCCAATGCCGCACAATGGATGTAGACCACCAAAAAGAAGAAGAGTTTAATTTTTAGAATTTACCCATTATGGCAAGATATATTGGACCTAAAACTAAGATTGCTAGAAAGTTTGGTGCTGCAATCTACGGAGATGATAAAAACTTCGAAAAAAGAAAAAACCAACCGCCAGGACAACACGGTCCTAACAAAAGAAGAGGTGCTAAAAAATCAGAATATGCAGTTCAGTTAGCTGAAAAACAAAAAGCTAAATATACTTACGGTATTTTAGAAAGACAGTTTGCTAACTTATTTGAAAAAGCACACAGAAGCAAAGGAGTAACAGGGGAAGTTCTATTACAACTTTGTGAATCAAGATTGGATAACGTAGTGTACAGATTAGGTTTTGCTAAAACTAGATCTGGTGCAAGACAATTAGTTTCTCACAGACACATCACTGTGAACGGAGAAATTCTTAATATCCCTTCTTACTTGGTAAAAGCTGGTGATGTAATCACTGTAAGAGAAAAGTCTAAGTCTCTTGAGGTTGTTACCAATGCATTGGCTTCTAAGTCAAACTATGAGTGGTTACAATTCAACGATGAGAAGAAAGAAGGTACTTTCATTTCTGCTCCTGAAAGAATCCAAATTCCGGAGGACATTAAGGAGAACCTTATCGTGGAACTTTACTCTAAATAATTTTTTAATCAAATTTTTGCTCAACCCAATAATATGGCAATTTTACAATTCATAAAACCCGATAAAGTAATTTTACTTAACTCTGATGAATTTAAAGGTCAATTCGAATTCAGACCTTTAGAACCAGGTTTCGGGCTTACAATCGGTAATGCTTTGAGAAGAGTGTTGCTTTCTTCTCTGGAAGGATACGCTATTTCATCTATCAAAATAGAAGGTGTAGAGCACGAATTTTCAACTATTCCAGGAGTAATCGAAGATGTTACCGAAATTATTCTTAACCTTAAGCAGGTAAGATTAAAAGCTGCAGCAGAAGGCCAGGCTAACGAGCAGGTTGTTGCTAAAGTTTCAGGTCAGACGGTTATTACTGCTGGTGATTTAGGAAAGTCTATCAATGGATTTGAGGTTTTAAACCCAGATTTAGTGATTTGCAACCTAAACAGTGATGTAACTTTCGAAATTACTTTCAATATTGAAAAAGGCAGAGGGTATGTGCCTTCTGAACAAAATAAGTCAAACAATGCTCCTGTAGGAACTATTGCTATCGACTCTATTTTTACGCCGATCAAGAAAGTACAATATAGCATTGAAAATTATCGTGTAGAGCAAAAAACAGACTACGAAAAACTTGTATTAGATATAGAAACTGATGGGTCTATCAGCCCTCAAAATGCTTTAACAGAAGCTTCTAAGATATTAATTTATCACTTCATGCTATTCTCTGATGAGAGAATCACGCTTGAAACTGAAGCTGTAAAAGCATCTATCCAGTACGATGAAGAAACACTTCACACAAGACAACTTCTTAAGTCTAAATTAGCAGATATGGATCTTTCTGTAAGAGCCCTTAACTGTCTAAAAGCAGCTGAAGTAGAAACTCTTGGAGAATTAGTTTCTTACAGTAAGTCTGATTTGATGAAATTCAGAAATTTTGGTAAAAAATCTTTGACAGAACTAGAAGAATTAGTGCATTCAAAAGGTCTTAACTTCGGTTTCGACGTTGCAAAATATAAGTTAGACGCTGATAAATAATTAATAATGAGACACGGTAAAAAATTCAATCACTTAGGAAGAACAGCTTCTCACAGAAGTGCTTTACTTTCTAATATGGCTTGTTCTCTAATTGAGCATAAAAGAATCAACACTACTGTAGCTAAAGCTAAAGCTTTAAGAGTATATGTTGAGCCTCTATTAACAAAAGCAAAAGAAGATACTACACACAACAGAAGAATAGTATTCTCTTATCTTCAAAATAAATTTGCGGTTGCTGAATTATTCAGAACTGTAGCTCCTAAAATCGCTGAAAGAAACGGTGGTTATACAAGAATCATTAAGACAGGTTTCAGACCAGGTGATGCTGCTGATATGGCTCTTATCGAATTAGTAGATTTCAACGAGCTTTACAATCCTAATGCTGAAGAGAAAAAAGCTACAAGAAGAAGCAGAAGATCAACTGCTACTACAAAAAAAGCTGAAGCAGTAGTTGCTGATGCTCCTGTAGTAGAAGAAAAAGTAGAAGAAGCTAAAGCTGATACTACTGAAGAAAAAACTGAAGAATAATATTCATTCAGATATATAAAAAAAACCATCCGGAATCCGGATGGTTTTTTTATTTTCATTACTTAGAATAAAATGTCCCTCTATATTGAGGGACATTGCTATTTTAGATCTTTGTTCTTTTCAATTCAATAAGATTATTACCCTGTTCAAGGTGAAGGCTGTCTCCTTTTACCCTTGCTGTCATATCATCTTTCTTGTAAATTGTTTCACCACCCTTGGTTTCTGTCTTAGGTAATGTAAATGTTTTCTTGTTGCTGGTAATGGCTACTGTACTTTCTTTCGGATCGTTTTTGAATACTACTTTCACTAATGTTCCGTCTGTAGCTTTATAAACAAAATCTGTTTTTTCAATTTTCTGTCCGTTTACATCTACTGTAGAAGAACTTTGTGTTAACGAATCTATTTTTCCATTGTTATCTGTAACTACAGTTGTTGAGCTGTCTGTTTTGATAACACTTTTATTTCCACTCTCATTTTTTTTGCAGCCGATAGCTGTTAATGTAAGTACAGCACCTAGTGCTAAAAGACTTTTTTTCATGATTATATTATTTGATATTCAATATGATTTTTATATTTTAATTTTACAAAAATCATGCCTTACAATATGAGAAATTTTAGTCATTATTTATACATAATTCTTTTCTTTTTCTCCTTTAATACTATGTTTTCACAAAAAGGAAATTTTGAAATTAAGGATGGACATTTCATCTTAAATGGGAAACCGTTCACAGTGTATTCCGGGGAGATGCACTATCCGAGGGTTCCGTCAGAATACTGGAAGCACCGGCTGGAGATGATGAAAGCAATGGGTTTGAATACGGTTACCACTTATGTTTTTTGGAATTATCATGAAGAGGCTCCAGGAAAATGGAATTTTTCGGGTGAAAAAGATTTGAAGAAGTTTATAAAAACAGCACAAGAAGTCGGTTTGTATGTTATTATTCGACCGGGACCCTACGTTTGTGCGGAATGGGAATTTGGTGGGTATCCTTGGTGGCTGCAAAAATATAAAGATCTTGAGATAAGAAGAGATAATAAAGCTTTTCTGGAAGAATGCCGAAAATATATTAATCAGCTGGCAAAACAAATAGTACCCATGCAGATGAGTAATGGTGGTCCGGTGATTATGGTTCAGGCTGAAAATGAGTTTGGTTCCTATGTTGCCCAAAGAAAAGATATTCCTCTCGAAGAGCATAGAAAATACAGCCACAAGATAAAAGAAATGCTTTTGAACAGCGGAGTTTCGGTTCCGTTATTTACTTCAGATGGAAGCTCACTTTTTAAAGGCGGTTCTATTGAAGGAGCGATACCAACAGCAAACGGGGAAGGTGATATTGATATTTTAAAGAAAAGCATCAATGAATATAATGGAGGACAGGGTCCTTACATGGTTGCCGAATACTACCCCGGATGGCTGGATCATTGGGCAGAACCTTTTGTTAAGGTTTCTACAGAAGAAGTGGTAAAGCAAACAGAGCTGTATATAAAAAATGGAATTTCTTTTAATTATTATATGATTCATGGCGGAACCAACTTTGGATTTACCAGCGGTGCAAATTACGATAGGGATCATGATATCCAGCCGGATCTTACAAGCTATGATTATGATGCTCCCATCAGTGAAGCAGGATGGGCTACTCCAAAATATAATGCGCTGAGAGAAGTTTTCCAAAAAATACATCAGAATAAGCTTCCTGATGTTCCAAAGCCAATGAAAGTCATCACTATTCCCACTATTAAATTTTCAAAAATAAATTGCCTCTTTGATCTTACTGATCGTCAGAAACCTGTTGTGAGTGATAAACCGCTTACATTTGAAGATTTGAATATCAGAAACGGATATGTTCTCTACAGAAGAAAATTTGATAATGATACGAAAGGAAAATTAGAGATAAAAGGATTACGTGATTATGCCAACATATACATCAATGGCAGATGGAAAGGAGAATTGAACAGGGTGAACAAAAAATATGATCTTGATATTGAAATTAAATCAGGAGACCGATTGGAAATTCTGGTTGAAAATATGGGTAGGATCAATTATGGAGCAGAGATTGTCCATAATTTAAAAGGCATTATCAGTCCAGTAAAAATCAACGGAACTGAAGTCTCCGGAAACTGGGAAATGCTTCCAATGCCTTTCGATACTTTTCCCAAACATACTTTTAAACAAAAAGAGATTGCAGCTCACTCACCCGTAATTCAGGAAGCTGAATTTACACTTGATGAGACAGGAGATACTTTTCTTGACATGAGAAATTTTGGAAAAGGAATTGTTTTTATCAACGGAAAAAATGCAGGAAGATACTGGAGTAAAGTAGGGCCGCAGCTGACTCTTTACATTCCTGGAGTTTGGTTGAAGAAAGGCAGGAATCTGATTCAAATCTTCGAACAAATTGAATCTCATAATACAGTAAGCAGCATTGATCATCCTATACTTGATTGTCTTGTGGAATAATTCTCTGTTTTAAAGGTTTTATTACGACTTTGTGACTTGTGTTTTAATTTATTATGAAATAGTTATATTAATATTGGTTTTTAAATGAGAAATTGATTAAATTTAATAGAGCTAAAAAAACTTAACCATAATTACAAACTCCAAAATCAATATTACACAAAGGTGTAATTGATTTCAATTTGTTTTCTGTTGAAATTTGCTACAAAGAAACAAAGTCATGAGCATTTCCATCGCCATAGTAGAGGACGAAAAAAACTACAACAATGCGTTGAAGAAAGTCATCAATTACCAACAGGATATGAAGGTAATTGCTCAGTTTTTTGATGGAAATGATGCCATGCAAAACCTCCCCGCTATTTCCCCGGACGTAGTGATGATGGATATCCAGTTACAAGATATGCTGGGAATTGAAATCATAGAAAAACTGCGAAAAGACATGCCCAATACACAATTTATCATGTGTACCAGCTTTGATGATGATGAGAAGATTTTTAATTCTTTAAAAGCTGGTGCGATGGGCTATCTTGTAAAAGGAGAAAGTATGGATAAAATCCTTTCTTCAATCCGTGATGTATATCAGGGTGGAGCTCCTATGAGTTTTTCCATTGCCCGAAGAGTTCTCAGACATTTTGAACGAAAACTTCCCGAAATTAAAGGCTTCGATGAACTTACAGTGCGTGAAAAAGAAATTCTTGACCTTCTTTCGGAGGGACTTCTTTATAAAGAGATCGCAGACAAAAAATGTATCAGCATTGATACAGTAAAAAAACATGTCGGAAATATCTACAGAAAACTTCACGTAAACAATAAAGTGGAGGCTATTAATAAATTTAACCAATCAAAAAACTAAGAAACAATGGAAAAAGAATTGCATGATTTTAAATGTGCTTTGGAAGCTGAGATTATTGCTAAGCAAAAGGCAGGAGCAATTAAGGATTTCTATGAAATGAAGGAGTTTACAGAACGTGAGCAATGGATAAAGGATTATATTACAAAGAATGGTGTGGAATTTTTCGTAACACATCCTATAGGAGATGAAGAATTTATAAAGAACAGAGAATTGTTTGAACAGCGGGCTCCTGATATTACTCAAGAATTGTACATAGATTTTAATTTATTTGAAACCCTTGTAAGAGACCATTTGAATGAGGGGTATACAATAATGAAGATCTCTTTTAGACAACTTCCAGAGAATGAAATTAGTGAATTTTCCAGAATCATGCCTGAAAATCAATCATCACTGAAAAGTATAGAAGGATATTTATATGCAAGCCTTTCCTTCCATGAGGCATCAGATACAACCAAACTGGATAAACATTATTTTGTTTTTAACCTGGATAGATATTATGAGGTAGATGAAAACCATTTGAGACGCTTTGATAATACAGATTTAGGGAGAATCCTCACTAACGTATCCAATGACGCTTATGTAGCAAACTGTATACGTTATGAGTTGATCCTTGTAAAACAGTACATTGATAGAATACACATGTATTTGGAAGGTTGCCTTAAAAAAAATATTTCTAGACTTGACTTCATACCATGTATTGGAAGAAAAAAGACGGTAAGTTTTGGAAGTGGGAAACAGTCAATATATCTTGCAACCATGCCATCAGATAATAATAAACAATTACTTAGCGCAGATTTTCCATATTACGATCAGGGAAGTTTAGAGCCATAAGATGCTTATTACAGCTTACTATATAATTTCTTTTATTGTTTTAATAAAAGGTCTAATAGTTTTGAGAGGAAGAAAATTGTCCTCTCAAGACTATTTTTTGTTGTATCTGGTCGTAAATTTTGTTGTAGATTTTTTTTCAGAAATTAATATTATTTCAACCAGATCAATTCAGTATAATTATCTGAATCTTTTCAATACTTTCTATTTTATCATTTTTTATTTTCGACATATTAAAAACAAGAAAATAGCTCTTACGATATCTACCATCATTGTAATAGTAATACTATTGAATATTGAGCTTTTTTATGTTGATAAATATAATTTGAATATTGCTGTCACATATTGTGTTATCAATATATTACAGGTATTATATTGGTGCAGTTATAAATTAAACAATATTAATAAATCGAAAATTACAGATGATCCTGTCTTTTGGATCTCAACCTCAATACTTTTATGGAGTTGTTTTTTTCTTTTCAGAATTATTCCCATGTATCTGCTGAATGAAATTGATAAGCCATTTCTAAAGCTGCTGAAACAAATATTAAATGTAATCAATATTGTATGCGGTGGTTTATTTTATATTGCTTTACATAAATATAACTCAATGGATAAAAAATGAAGTCTTTACCTTCAGAAATAAAACTTATTTTTTTAATCGCATTACTTTTAGTTGTGCTCTTGGCTGCTTTTACAATTTTCGTCGTATTAATGTACAATAGAAAACAGCTTCTGTATCTGAAAGAACAGCAACTCAAAGAAGCCGAACACCAAAACCAGCTCCTTCAGAAAGAACTCGAAAAACAAAAAATTTTGGAACAGGAGCGGGAACGTATTTCCCACGATATGCATGATGATCTCGGAGCAGGGATTTCCGCATTGAAACTTCAGGCAGAGTTTTTAAAACAGAAAGCAGAAGATGGTGATCTGCAAAGTGATATAGATGAACTTCTGAAAACTTCTGAAGAAATGAATATCTCTATGAGAGAAATGCTTTGGAGTCTGAATTCAGGGAATGACACACTAGGCAGTTTTATTGATTATGCAATACTGTATACCGGAAATTTTTTAAAGAAAACAAAAATAGTATTGCATTCAGAATGTAATGATATCATTGCTGAAACCCCTGTTTCCACAGAAATGAGGCGTAATCTTTTCCTCTGTTTAAAAGAAGCGGTGAATAATGTATACAAGCACAGCCATGCAGATGTATTGAAACTTTCATTTTCACAGGAAAAAAATTGCTTTTCAATGAAAATTTCAGATAATGGAACTGGAATTCCGGATGATCAGCCAAAAGGAAATGGCCTCCGGAATATGAAAAGAAGAATGAATGAATTATCCGGTGAATGTAATATTTTATCTGAAAACCCTGGAACATGTCTGGTTTTTAAAATAAGTGTATGAAAATTACCCCTTTGTGTAATTGATTGGTGTGTTTTTTAGAGGGAAATTTGATATATAAAAACCAAAAGCCATGAAAACTCTTATTAATGACAGTATTGGAGATTTAGAAGCTGCTTTAAAAAACAACAGTGATCTTCAGGAGAAATTTAAAAATAATCCTATAGAGGCTATAAGGGATGTGGAAATTAGAAATCCCAGAGGAACAGATTTTTGGATTTATAGAATTATAGTGATTATGCTCGGGTTAGCAGTGATTGGCATCATTGCAGGGCTTATTCTTATTTCCGCATGGAGTAACGGACAGCCCAAAGACAATCAACTGGTGACAATCTTTGCTACCATTTCGTCAGGAGCCATAGGCGCCTTAGCGGGTCTTCTATCTCCTACACCGAGAAAATAAACAACTTAAAAAACTAGACATTATGAAAACTATAACATTGAATATTACAGTAACGGGTGGAGCTTCAATTTTAGGAATTATTTATAAAATTTTTAAAAAAGGAAGCACAGTTCCTCTTTTTGAAAAAACAGAAAACGGAACTTTTTCTGAGGAATTTGAGTTGAATGAAGATGCAGAATATGATCTTTATATAATTGGATCGAATCCTTTATCAACGGAAAGAAATACAAGAATAAAAATCGATGGAGATATTACCCTTAGTGAAGATTCTGATTTAAATCCTGCAAATAGAAAAGGGAATGGGTATTTGTTAACGTATCATTTTAAAGTAAATAATAAAAAAGGATCATGAAAACACTTATATATAAATTAGGGATTATTCTATTTCTTTTTAATGCATTATTGGTTTGTGCCCAAAATGGAGGTTTTGCAAAAAAAGATTTAAAATCAGAAAGTTTTTATAATAAAATTGAAGAAACAAAATCAGGAAACTGGAAAGATGTATTGACTGATTATATGCAGGCTTCTTTTAAAGGATTAACAAGTGAAAACAAATCTTTTCAATTTAAAGCAAACATTTTTTCATTGAGATCAAAAGTTGATAGTACTTTATTAATTGACTATAATTATACAAGTAAACGAGAAACCTTTTATAGGAATTTTCAGATACAAATAGGACTGAACCTTGATAATGATTATAAATTTAAGGGATTTAATTATGGCTTTGATTGGGCGATCATTAATAAAAGAGATACAACCATAGCCAGTCTAGCCAGAGAAGAGTATGAATCCGGTAAATATTTTGCCAAGCTAAGTTCCGCTTTAATTTTTGCTTTACAAAAATATAGAAACGTAGCAACTTCTGAAAACTACCAAAAAATTGAGAAATTAGCAAAAGCTTCTATTGAAAAACAATATTACCTGCCCATAGATAATCTGCCGGAGGATTTTAAAAAGATATTGCTGGAAGAGCAAGATGGAGTAGAAGCTAAACAATTTTTAGATACTTTTCAAAATGAATTGGGAAGAGTAAAAAGGAGACCTTTATTAACTGTAGGATTTCATAGTAATTTTCAAAAGGATTCTAAGTTTTTAGACGAGTTTGATGCCAATTTGGTTTATCTGCAAGGATTGAAATCTAAGAAGGGAAGTAAGTTGGAAATAGACTTCCGAAATCAGTTTAAAGCAAAAGACAGTATCACGACATCGGTTATAAAACGAAAAGAATTTTCATCACAGTTAGGATTGAATATTTCGATTTGGGAAACTAAAGAGAGATCTATCGTGGAACTTAAACCTAATTTTGAATATAAAAGAATTGTTTCAGGAATAATGACAGATGAAAAAAATGACCAGTTCTTAGCCAATGCAGATTTAAGAATAAGAATTTTAAAAAACCTTTGGGTTCCATTGATTTTAAAATATGATATTAAAAACAATAATCTTTTTGGTTTCTTAAATGTCAGTTTCAATTTTGATGTAATGAAAAAAGAATAGTATAATAATTACATAATGAAAAACTCATCTTTACAATTTTAAAAGGTGAGTTTTTTTATCATTCTTTCCCTATTTTAAATCGGCAATTCTTCACAAATAAATTGTAGAATTATCATAATATAAATTAACTAAAATTTAACTTGGATTTATATCAAAAAAATCCCTCGAAATACCCCTAAAAGTTAAATTTTGATTAAATTTGTCTAAACTAAAAAAAATAAAAAATGAGTGCAATTTCTTATATAGAAGCAAGACAGATTTTAGATTCCAGAGGTAACCCTACCATTGAAGTAGATGTATTTACAGAAAGCGGGGCAATGGGCCGTGCTGCTGTACCTTCAGGAGCATCTACAGGAGAACACGAAGCGGTAGAATTACGTGACGGTGGTTCAGAATATCAAGGGAAAGGAGTTCTGAAAGCTGTTGAAAATGTAAAAGAAGTAATTGCAGAGAATTTAGTGGGACAGCCGGTTTTCGAACAAAATTATATCGATCAGATTATGATTGATCTTGACGGAACGGCTAACAAAGGAAATCTTGGTGCTAATGCTATTCTTGGTGTTTCTTTGGCCGTAGCAAGAGCTGCTGCTGCAGAATTGGGAATGCCACTTTATAAATATGTAGGTGGAGTGAATGCAAACACGCTTCCTGTTCCAATGATGAATGTAATAAATGGTGGATCTCACTCAGATGCTCCTATCGCATTCCAGGAATTCATGATCATGCCGGTAAAAGCGGATTCTTTCTCTCATGCATTGAGAAAAGGAACTGAAATTTTCCACAATCTGAAATCTATTCTTCATTCAAGAGGTTTATCTACTGCGGTAGGTGACGAAGGTGGTTTTGCTCCTACTTTCAAAGGAACTGAAGATGCTTTGGATACATTGCTTCAGGCAATTGAAAAAGCAGGCTATAAGCCAGGTGACGACATTATGTTAGCACTTGACTGTGCGGCTTCTGAATTCTACAAAGACGGAATTTATGATTACAGAAAATTCCAGACTCAGGACGCAGCTCAGTTTTCAAGCAGCGAGCAGGTTTCTTACTTAGCTGAGCTGGCTGCAAAATACCCAATCATTTCCATTGAAGACGGTATGCAGGAAAATGACTGGGAGGGTTGGAAAATGTTAACTGATAAAATCGGTGACAGAGTACAGCTTGTAGGTGATGATTTATTCGTAACCAACGTAGAAAGACTATCCAGAGGAGTAAAAGAAAATATTGCGAACTCTATCCTTGTAAAAGTAAACCAAATCGGTTCTCTTTCTGAAACAATGGCTGCTGTACAAATGGCTCAGAACAACAAGTTCACTTCAGTAATGTCTCACAGATCAGGAGAAACTGAAGATTCTACAATTGCTGATTTAGCGGTAGCAATGAACTGTGGACAGATCAAAACAGGTTCAGCTTCAAGATCAGACAGAATGGCTAAATACAATCAATTATTGAGAATTGAAGAAGCTTTAGGTGAAACTGCAATTTTCCCAGGATTGGAAGCTTTTAAAATCAAAAGATAATTAATCGAATTTATAAATCACGGCAAGCGAAATTTTTAGTTTGCCGTATTTTATGGAAAGTGGTATATTTAAAAAAAATAAATAAATAATGTCAGACAACAAAGTAATATTGAATTACGACGGTAATTCATATGAATATCCTATCGTGGATAGTACTATCGGAGACAGAGGGATTGATATTTCAAAATTAAGAGACCAGACAGGTTTGATCACTCTGGATTTAGGTTACAAAAATACAGGAGCTACTATTAGCGACATCACTTACTTAGACGGAGATAAAGGAGAATTGTTCTACAGAGGTTATCCAATCGAGCAGATTGCTGAGAAATCTAACTTCACAGAAGTAATGTATCTTTTATTACATGGAGAATTACCTACTCAGGATCAATTTACTTCATTCGACAACAATATTAAAAAATATAACTTCATCGCAGACGAAATGAAAAAAATCATTGATGTTTTTCCTCGTTCTGCTCACCCTATGGGAGTTTTATCTTCTATGACTTCTGCTTTAACAGCTTTCAACCCGAAAGCCGTTAACGTAAATTCTAAAGAAGAAATGGATCATGCTGCTGAGCTGATGATCGCTAAGTTCTCTCACCTTTGTGCTTGGACTTACAGAAAAACTCAAGGTTTACCATTAAACCACGGTGATAACAACCTAAACTATGTAGAGAACTTCTACAAAATGGCATTCAGATTACCAAACGCTGATTTCGAAATCGATCCGGTAGTTGTAAATGCTTTAGATAAATTATTAATCCTTCACGCAGACCACGAACAAAACTGTTCTACTTCTACAGTGAGAATGGTAGGTTCTGCTCACACAGGTCTTTTCGCTTCTATCTCTGCTGGGGTATCTGCACTTTGGGGACCACTTCACGGTGGAGCTAACCAGGCGGTAATCGAAATGCTTGAACTTATTGAAAAAGATGGTGGTGACGTATCTAAATATGTTGCTAAAGCTAAAGATAAGGGTGATAGCTTCCGTCTAATGGGATTCGGACACAGAGTTTACAAAAACTTCGACCCAAGAGCGAAAATCATCAAGAAAGCTGCTGACGATATCCTTACTGCACTTGGTATTCAGGATAAAGCTCTTGACATTGCAATGCAGTTAGAAAGAGTAGCACTTGAAGATGAGTACTTCATTGAAAGAAAACTATATCCAAATGTAGATTTCTATTCAGGAATCATCTACAGAGCGTTAGGAATTCCTACAGAGATGTTTACAGTAATGTTTGCATTAGGAAGACTTCCAGGATGGATTTCTCAGTGGAAAGAAATGAGATTGAAAGGAGACCCAATCGGAAGACCAAGACAGGTTTACCAAGGTGCTCAGGAAAGAAACTACATTGACATCGCAAGCAGATAATATTTGCTTATACCATAAAAGAATCCCAAAGCAAACTTTGGGATTCTTTTTTTTACAACTTATTCAGTAATAGCTAACGCCATAATAAGATGGTCTTTCAACCGGAAATGAAAATTCAGCACTACCGGACTACCACTGAAAGAGCCGGAAATTTTGATTCTTAAAACAGTTGTATTATCCTTCTCCGAAAAATCTTTTACTTCAAACAAGGTTTTGTATTCATGATTAGATTTTTCATTCCATTGCTTTATTTCCTCTTTTCCCGTGTATATTTTTCCTTCATCAAATACGGATGCCTGTTCAGAAAAACAATTGGAAAAAGTTGTACTGTCAAAGAGCTTCTGTGCCTTTAAAAATTCCTGTAAAATGTTAGGTAAGTTCATATTGTTATTTTTAAATGATTAAACTGTAGGAATAGTACCACCATCTATTACATATTCGGTTCCTGTTAAATATTGTGCCCGTGGAGAAACTAAAAAACCAACAAATTCTGCAATATCTTCTGGCTGGGCAGGCTTACCGATCGGAATTCCACCCAACGCATCCATGACACATTGAGTTGCCTCTTCTATTGAAGTTTCTGAACTTTTAGCAATACGCTCCATCATTCGGATGGCAGATGAAGTCATGATCCAGCCTGGAGAAACAGTAAGTACACGGACTCCCTTCGGGGAAACTTCTTTTGATAAACCTTTGCTGTAATTGATCAGTCCGGCCTTGGCAGCAGCATAGGGTAATGTGGAATCAAATAAAGGCAGTCTTCCCTGAATGGACGCAATATGAATGATCACACCTTCCCTTCGTTCCAACATTTGCGGAAGAAATCCTCTGTCTAAACGAACGGGTGCCAACAAATTGGTCTGAATTGTATTTTCCCAGTCTTCATCATTCAGAACAGAGAAGCCGCCACCAGGCGTTTCTGAGCCACCCAATGTATTAATTAAAATATCAAGCTTACCAAAAGTAGATAACACTTCTCTTACCAGTTTTTCCGTGTCTTTTGCCTTACTCAGATCTCCTGAAATAAAATGAAGCTGATTATTCATCTCTTCAGACTGATTTCTTGCAGTAATAATTACAGTGGCACCGGCGGTTAGTAATCTTTCAGCAATAGCTTTTCCGGTTCCTTTTGTCCCACCCGTTACCAAAGCAATCTTACCTGATAATTCATTGTTGAAATTAAATGATTCTGTCATGATTTCTTTTTTGTACAAATTTCAGGAGTATAACAGGCTCTTACAAGTACGGTCTTACGAATCACATAGTGATAAATTAATCCCTTATTGTGATCTCACCTCATTGTGTTACATTTGTTTTATGTACGAAAGAAAAATCCCACCCAATCTGAACTGCGGGCTTGATCTGATTGCTGAGGTGCTCTATGGCAAATGGAAAATCCGTTTACTATGGTTTATTAATGAAGGATTTCAAAGACCCAGTGAATTGCAGCGGAAAATTCCAGATGCTTCCCGCAGAGTATTGAATGTTCAGTTAAAAGAACTGGAAGAGCATGAACTTGTCACAAAGAAGATTTATCCCGTTGTACCTCCAAAAGTAGAATACAGGCTTACAGAATTTGGACAGACATTGATTCCGGTTATTGCTACACTAGGGAAATGGGGGGATGACCATAATGAGCGCTTACGGACACTGATCCTGAAAAGGCTGGAAAAAGAATCCTAAAAAAGAGAAAGATATTTTTAATTTTTACAAAATATAATATAATAAATTGATTAAATTTACTACTGTAAAAAATTAATACCCAATGACTTTTGGAGAACAGATGTTATTTTTCTTCAGCGCAGTAGGAGCATTCAACGGACTTCTGCTGGGCTTCTATCTGCTGTTTATTAAAAAACTGAAATACCCTCCGGATTTTTTCCTTGGAATTCTTCTCTTAATGCTAAGCTCAAGAGTAATGATTTCTGTATGCTTTTATTTTTATCCTGATTTACCCAGAATTATCGCGCATTTAGGGCTGTCAGCCTTATTTTTTACCGGACCAGCTTTATATTATTATGTGAAATCTTCCTTCCAGCAGGATCAGTTTGATTGGAAGGACTGTCAGAAATGGTTTGGGATATTAACTCTTATTTTAGGAATTGTTGGTTTATTGTATTTAGTGTTTCCCATTACGTGGGATAACTATTTTGGTACTTTTATCTATACCGTTTGGTCTGTATTTATATTTCTTACAGTCTATCAGTATTATATTTTGCTTAAGCAGCACCCTAAAAGTCCGAATAACTTTGTACTTCCGATTCTGGTCAGCAATGTGATTATATTTCTTAGCTATCAGCTGCTATCAACGGGCTGGGTACAGATATACTGTGCAGGAGGAAGTCTCGTGTTTTCATTTGTGCTGTATGCCAATTTTTTGATTTTATTTAACAAGAAATATCAGCAGCTTCCGGTAAAAGAAACAGAAAAGTATTCCAATAAAAAGATTTCCGGAGAACAAGTGGATAGTTTTGTATCAAGATTAGAGAGATTAATGGATACAGAAGAACTCTATAAAAATCCGAATTTAAAATTGAGCGACCTGTCTTCAAGAATGAATATGTCTACTCATCAACTGTCCCAATTGTTGAATGATAATTTGGGGAAAAGTTTTTCTACCTGTATCAATGAATACAGGATCAATGAAGCCTGTGAAAAAATAGAAAACGGGTCTTATTTAAAAATTGAGGAGATCGGGTATGAAGTAGGATTTAATTCCAAGTCCACTTTCTTTTCAACCTTTAAGAAAATTAAAAATACAACTCCTCTTTTGTATAAACAATCTCAAATCCTTGCTGAGCCTAGGTTTCAGAGTTCAAATTTATAATTCAGTACTGCGGAATTTCAATTTCAAAACCGCATTTTTACAACAAGCTGATACTTTTGATTTCATAAAATTTAAAATCTATGATAATCAAATTGTGGCTCTTGTTATTCATGCTATTTCTCTCAATTTTTGGAAAAGCGCAGGAAATTGTAAAAAGAAAAGTTCCGGATTCTCTGGCTCAGGCAAAATCTTCCACCACGACTATTTCAGAAATCATTCTTCAATCCGCTCCACGAAAGATGAAATTGAGTGATGGAAACCTCGTTGTTTCTGTTGCCGGAAACAGAGACTTTAAAACGTCTATGCATCTTCTTGATGTTTTAAGAAAAACATCTGGTGTAACAGTGGATCAGGAAGACGGAATTTTTATTGGCGGAAGAATTGCTCCGGCTGTTCTTATTGATGGAAAACCTGTTGTGATGAGTAATCAGGAACTGCAGGCTTATTTGCGGTCTTTATCCCCGGATATGGTAGAATCTGTAGAAGTGAATACCAATCCGTCTTCAAAATATGATGCCGAATTTAAAGGGATTATTGATATTAAATTAAAAAAGAATACCGGACTCGGCTGGAAAGCAAGCTATAATGGTAATGTGTATATTAATAAATTCAACTACAGGGAAAATGCATTCAATACATCTTATCATACGGGGAAAGTGACATACAGTCTTCAGGCAGGTTATAATGAAGGTATTTCAACCTATCGTTATCAGGCTTTGCAGCGACTGGCAAATACAAATATGATGCGCACCCATACCTATCAGGAAGATTTTGGAAAGATGTACAATATTCAGACGGGAGCCGATTTCAGACTGAATGATAAAAACAGACTAGGGATCAATCTGAGAGGTAATTTCAGGAATAATGACCGTTCACGAAACGGATCACTTTTTACTACCGATAAAAATGAAACCCAGACAATATTGAATACCACCAGTGAAAGTCCTACCCGTTATTCACAAAATAATTATGGAATTACCACCGATTATTCTTTTCAAAATAGAGGTTTTAAATTCGGTTTTTTAGGAAACTATCTTTCAGTTAAAAATAAACAGAATGATGATTTTATCAATAGAGATCAGACCACAGTAAATCTTCTGTCTTACTGGAAGTCTGACTTGATTAATAAAATTACTATCTATACTGCCCAGATAGATGTTTCGCAGAAAATTGATCATGCAGATGTTGAAGCGGGAGTTAAATATATCAATTCAGACACCCAAAACAATATCAGGTATGATACACTGTCTGCCGGAAACCATTTTGTCTTTGATCCTGCAAGAAGTAATGTGTTTTTATATAAAGAAAAAATATGGGCAGGTTATCTGGCATACAGACAGAAAATAGGAAGCTTACAGATCAATGCAGGCCTGAGATTTGAAAATACAAACAGTATTTCCAATGCAGTTACTGTGGATTCCGTTGTTGCAAGAAACTATCTGAAATGGCTGCCATCATTAAGTGCAAATTATACTTTTAACAAGTCCAGCGAACTTTCCCTTTCTTACAGCAGGAAAATAACAAGACCGGTCTTCTCTCAGCTCAATCCGTTCCGGTTTTATTTTAGTCCGCTAAATTACTGGATAGGAAACCCTTATCTGCTTCCTTCTTTTACAAGCCAGATCAAAGCAACCTACCGTTATAAAAACTGGATCACAAGCTTTACCGTTGGAAAAGAAAAAGATGTGATGACACGTTATCCCCTGTACAATCCGGAAACGAATGTATTAGAATATCTGGGAACAAATCTTCCTTACCGGAACTTTGCTGTCTTGGAAACCAGCTTTCCAATCAGAATTACAAAATGGTGGAATGTTACCAGTCAGATCACAGGATATTATAATGATGAATTCAGACCTTATCTGGATGAGGTCTTTGCATTGAAAATCTACAATTATGAAGTGAGGCTCAATCAGGTATTTTCCCTTCCAAATGGATTTACTGTGAATGTATTTGCTAATTATGAATCTACAACGGGGAACAGTCTTTACATTATCAAACCAAGGTATACCATAGATGTATCAGTTCAAAAGTCATGGTTTGATAATAAACTGAACACTAAAATCGGGTTTAATAATCTCCTTGATTCTTATGACCAACGATTAGAATTTCGTCATAAACAGATCATGGATAATCGTTTTACCCATTGGTGGGATAGCAGCAGATTGGTATTTTCACTCAGTTATACTATGGGAAGTTCAAAATATCAGGTAAAAGAAACCCAGAGAACAGAAGAAGAAAACAGAGCGAGATAAGAAAGCCTGCTTGAAAAAGCAGGCTTTCGTTTTTATTATGGACATTGGCATCTGTCACAAGTCCAGATATAACATTTTCCTGTATCATCCCACTCACAGCATCTTCTGCCTGTTGAGATTGGCGCACCTCCCATTACGGATTTCTGTTGTTCTCTCCCTAATTTTTGTGCGTTTTTCAGCACCGGATTGTTCTTGTTCATAACTTTGATTTTTGGTGTTAATAGTTAAGTTTTATGAGATATAATTTCGCGAAAATTATATCACTAATATAGGAAATTAAATAATAGAATTATCTGTTTTTTTGTTCTTATGTAGATGGAAAATAGTAAGTTGTAGATGTTTTTGGAGCTATTCACTACAGTTGGCTGTGCAGACAAGGAAATTTTGTTGAAGGGTGTTGATTTTGGAGATCAAATTTAATACATAAAATAATCCAAAAGTTTTATAGGTAGAGACCTTTACTTATATTTGTAGTATTGCATAAATCTTTATGAGACTAAACATTAAAAACGAAACGGGTAGGCTGAAGTCAGTAGTTCTAGGCCAGCCTAATTCACTGGGGGCAGTTCCCACACTAGAGGAAAGTTATGACGCAAAGTCATATTACTCAATCGAACACAACATGTATCCTAAAGAAGAGGATATTATCAATGAAATGAACGCTTTTGAAGCGGTTTTAAAAAAGTATGACGTTGAAGTACTGCGTCCAAGTATCATCAAAGATTACAACCAGGTTTTCTCAAGAGATGTAGCCTTTGTGATTGATGACAAGATGATCATTTCCAATGTGATTGCAGACAGAGCAGACGAGCAGGAAGCATACAAAAGCGTTTTTGAGAAAGTAGCATGGAGAAAGATTATCAACCTTCCGGAAACAGCACATATTGAAGGAGGAGATGTTATCGTATGGAATGATTTTATTTTTATCGGAACCTGCTTCAGCGAAGATTACAGAAACTATAAGACGGCAAGAACAAATGAGTATGCCATTGAAATCTTAAAAGAATATTTTCCAAAGAAAAGAATCATCGACCTGGAGCTGAAGAAAAATGATAAAGTTCCGTTTGAAGGAATTCTGCATCTGGATTGTACATTTAATCCGGTAGGAGAAGACAAATGTATCATTTATAAAAACGGATTCGTGGACGAAAGCGACTACCGCTTGATTATCGACATTTTCGGAGAAGAAAACTGCTTCCATATCAATGATGAAGAAATGTTTGAAATGTTCCCGAATATTTTCTCTATTGCCCCTGATATAGTAGTTTCAGACAAAGCATTCACCAGAATGAATGACCATTTGAGAAACGTGTGGGGAATGACCGTTGAAGAAATCCCTTATAGAGAAATCTCTAAAATGGGCGGTTTGTTGAGATGCTCCACAATGCCGCTTGTGAGAGAATAATCAGGTAGGAGAGTTTTAGTGTTTGAAAGTGAGAGAGTTTTTAATCTTTCAATCTTTTTAATTTTTCAATCTTTTAATCAAAAAAAATGCAAACAACAGATACAGTATTAATGATAGAACCGATTGCATTCGGTTACAACGCTGAGACAGCGAAAAACAATTACTTTCAGGTAGAGCAGACGGGTTCTGATATCCAGTCGAAAGCTTTGGCTGAGTTCAACACCTTTGTCGGAAAGCTGAGAGGAAAAGGAATCAATGTGATCACCATAAAAGATACATTGGATCCTCATACTCCGGATTCTATTTTCCCGAACAACTGGGTGAGTTTCCATAAAGACGGGAAAGTGGTTTTATATCCGATGTTCGCTTCCAACAGAAGAGTAGAAAGAAGAGAAGATATTATTGAAAGCATCAAAGATCAGGGCTTTGAAGTTGCTGAAATTGATGACTGGTCTTTTCCTGAAACTCAGGGGCATTTCCTGGAAGGAACGGGAAGTATGATTTTCGATCACGATAATAAAATTGCTTACGGTTCCGTTTCTTTGAGGCTGGATGAAAAACTGTTCAGAGAATTCTGTGCAAAATTCAGGTTCACTCCGGTTGTTTTCCATTCATTCCAGACGGTAGGAACAGAAAGACTTCCTATCTATCACACTAATGTAATGATGTGTGTAGCGGATAAGTTTGTCGTAATCTGCCTGGACTGTATTGATGATGAGCTGGAAAGAGAAAAAGTAGTTGAAACTATTAAAGGTTCCGGAAAAGAAATCATCGAAATTTCAGAAGAGCAGATGCAGCAATTTGCAGGAAATATGCTTCAGGTTCAGAACAAAAACGGTGAGAAATTTCTGGTGATGAGCCAGACTGCTTATCAATCTTTAGCTGCAGATCAGGTAGTCGCTATTGAAAAATACTGCGAAATTATCTATTCTGACCTGAATACCATTGAAGTAAATGGAGGAGGAAGCGCAAGATGTATGCTTGCTGAGGTTTTTCTTCCAAAAAAATAATATATTTACGAAAAAATTAATTGAACCCATTATCAAGTAAAGGTTTACATATTCTTCTGACTTTGGAAACAGAGTCAGAAGATTTGTTATTAGACAGCAAAGGTTTTCTCACATTTACACAAGAGATTCTGAAAACCAAAGAGGTAGAAATTGTAGGAGTAACCAATCATATTTTTGAGAATGATAGTTTTACTTCTGCAGTGATCCTTAAAGAGTCTCACCTTTGTATCCACACGTGGCCGGAATTTAAACAGCTTACTTTCGATGTTTTCCTTTGTAATTATACACAGGACAATACCACAAAAGTAGAGCAGATTGCAGATGAAGTGGTTCAGTATTTTAAAGCTAATACCATTCAAAAACACAAAATTTACAGATAACAATGCACTATGTCTGCCCAGCATGCGAATCAGAAAATAAATTAGATCTCACCTTTCCTGTTGAAGAATATGTTTGTCAAACCTGTTCTCATCTTATTGATGTAGCTGGAAACAAACAAATCAAACATTTGAAAGTCCCAACGGAAAACGTTGTGTTGGATGTTGGCCAAAAAGGAAAAATCGGAGGTGAAGAATATACAGTCGTTGCTATTATTGTCAAAAGATATGGCAACAATATTTTCTGGCGCGAATATTATCTAAAAGACAGCAAAGGAAATGATGCTTTCCTGAGTGAAAGTGACGGACATTGGGTTTTCCTGATTCCTATGCATCCCGATGATTTTAAAGGTAAAAATTCGAAATTACCAACCTATCTAGGACGAACCTATCGCTGGTACGAAAACTCTCAGTGCAGTGTTGAAGCTGCAGCCGGTTTTTTTGAAGAACACGTGGATTTTAGTCTTGCCACTTACAAAGAATATGTCAACGGAACCCGTATGATCTCTCAGGAAAAGACCAGCAAGAAAAGCCAGTATTTTTATGGAGTTCACATTTCAAAACATGATGTTAAAAAAGCTTTTAAAATAGCACATATGCCCTATTATACAGGAGTAGGAATTGTTCAGCCTTATTATTTTGATATCAAACAGGCTATAAACATTTTCTGTATAGCAGCATTATTGATATGTCTGTTTCAGCTCTATGTTTATACATCAAGAACTAACGAAACCGTTTTTGCGCAGACCATCAACTTTACAGATGTACGGGATAAAGAAATGGTGAGCAGTAGTTTTACCCTTTCAGGAGGTTCGGCACCATTAAAGGTAAATGCATTTTCAGGGGTTGATAATTCCTGGGCAAATATTCAGCTGAGTCTTGTGAATGAAAAAACCAATGAAATTATCTATACCTCCAAAGATATCGAACAGTATCATGGTTACGAAGATGGGGAAAGCTGGTCAGAAGGAAGTCAGTCCGAAGATTTTAATCTTTGTGGAGTAAGCTCCGGGCAGTATCACTTTCTTATTTCTGCAGAGAAGGATGGCTCTTTACCTGCATTTTCCGGTCTTATGTCTCCGGATTCAAAGGTAACGTTATCACGGGATAAATCGGGAATTATAGAGATTACTGACCTGTTGAGCGGGCAAACCACATCTTTTACAGATGGAAAGATACTGGAAAAAGATACTTCGGAAGTAGCCAGACTTACTAAAACGTCTTTCGGGACTCAAAAGCTAGACTCCCTGATTAGTGCTGAAGCACCTAAACTCACTACAGATCCCATTTCAAGCAATACCTATGTACAGCTCAAAGCAACCTGGCTTCCCGTTTCATTCTGGAACTTCGGATTTATTATATTCATTATGGCCGCTTTGTTTATAGCTATGTGGATAGGAAAGCATTTCTTTAATGTGAATAAATGGAAGAACAGTTCAAACTCACCTTAT
Source organism: Chryseobacterium sp. D764 (assembly GCF_019317325.1). NCBI lineage: Bacteria > Pseudomonadati > Bacteroidota > Flavobacteriia > Flavobacteriales > Weeksellaceae > Chryseobacterium > Chryseobacterium sp. D764. The sequence continues at coordinate 3,780,328 of NZ_CP079219.1, forward strand.
TCTGCATCATGATGACTAATATTTTAAACTATATAAGACAAAACTGGATACTCTGCCTGATTGGGAGCTTTTTCCTGACATGGTTCGTATATCTTACTTATCAGGGAAATCAGGTCTGCGACTGTGCCAAAACGGAAACATACCGCGATGGAACCACAAGAAGTCATTCCAGAGTAGGATTCTACAGATACTATCACAAATAAAAATATAAAACTATGGACAACATCAATTTATTACCAATATTCAATTCGGTTCTTTACTCATTTTTAGGAATCGCTATTTTGCTGGTGTGTTATTTCATTATTGAAAAACTTACTCCGGAAAAAACATGGCATGAGATCGCTCAGAACAAAAATATAGCACTGGCTATTGTCTTCGGAGCATTTATCATAGGAATTTCAATGATTATAAGCGCCGCAATTCATGGATAAGAAGAGGATTCCTCTTGAGCTGCTTTTATTGTTTTCAGTATTCGTCATTGCTACATGTGGATTGATTTATGAATTGGTGGCCGGAGCCCTGGCGAGCTATCTTTTAGGAGACTCTGTAAAGCAGTTTTCTTTCATTATCGGGGTGTACCTATTTTCAATGGGAGTAGGTTCCTATTTTGCGAAATTCATCAAAGGAAATCTGATCGATAAATTTATTGAGATTGAGATTCTGGTTGGAATCGTGGGCGGAGTCAGCTCTGTGGTGCTCTTTACTTTGTTTAATACACTGGCACATTTTGAGAGTGTTCTCTATCTCTTTGTCTTCTTCACAGGATGCCTCGTTGGAGTGGAAATTCCGCTTTTGATGAATATTCTGAAAGACAGGGTGCAGTTTAAAGACTTAGTTTCAAATGTCTTTGCATTCGATTATATCGGAGCTTTGCTGGCATCCATTCTATTTCCATTGGTTTTGATTCCGAAACTGGGAATTGTAAAAACACCTTTGTTTTTTGGGCTCATTAATATTTCGATCGCTATATTCCTCTGCTACTATCTTAAAAAGGAATTGTCAAAACCGCTATCATTAAAAGTAAAATCAATTTCAGCGTTTATTGTATTGGTAGGACTTTTTATTTTTTCTGATACTATTTTGTCTTATTCTGAAGAAAAATTATATGGTGAAAATGTGGTTTATACCAAAAGTTCTCCCTACCAAAGAATTGTTCTCACCAGAAATACTCACGAATTCCGTCTGTATTTAAATAATAACTTACAGTTTTCTTCCACCGATGAATACCGTTATCATGAAGCTTTAGTGCATCCGGCGATGTCTATGGCAAAAAACATTGATAACGTTTTGATTCTTGGAGGAGGTGATGGTTTTGCAGCAAGAGAAGTATTAAAATACAAAGACGTTAAAAAAATAACGCTTGTAGATCTGGATGGAGAAATGACACAGTTTTTTAAGACCAATGAAACCATGCGAAAGCTGAATCAAAGTTCTTTTTCCAATCCTAAAGTAGAAGTAATCAATAAAGACGCCTACATTTGGGTAAAAGAGAACAAAAAAAAGTTTGATGTCATCATCATAGACTTTCCGGATCCCTCCAATTACAGCTTAGGGAAACTCTATTCCCTGCAGTTTTATAAAGAACTGGAGAAACTGACGACTTTGGACACTAAAATTGTAGTTCAGACCACTTCTCCGTATTTTGCTCCCAAATCATTCTGGTGTATAGAAAAAACGATCAATCAGATTTTTCCTTTCACAGCGGCGTATCATACTTATGTTCCGTCTTTTGGAGAATGGGGATTTTCTATGGCTTCGTTTGAACCTGTCAACAACAGAATCTACAGAAAGCTTCCCGGTTTAAAATTTTATGATTACAACTTTTCACAGATGTCTTATTTCAGTAAAGATATGAAAGTGAAAGAAGTAGAAGTTAACCGTCTGGATAACCAGATACTAGTTCGTTATTTCGATGAAGAGTGGGGGAAAGTACAGTAGAAAGGATTTTCTTAAAACTATATTTTTAGGTAGCCTTATGCTTCCCTTTTTGCAATATTGCGGAAAGAAGGTGAAGTCACTGCTCCTGAGGATTACGGGTACTAATCATGTTCTCGGACATCGGCTGTGGGCAAAAGATTTTCCACAGTTTTCAGAAGTTATCCACACCAAATATCTTATTGTGGGTGGTGGAATTTCCGGACTTTCGGCATGCCGTTTTTTTAATCTGAATAATGAAAATGATTACCTTCTCCTTGAAATGGAAAATCATCTCGGTGGAAACTCTTCCAACGGACAGAATTCATTTTCAAAATTTCCTTTAGGTGCTCACTATTTACCATTGCCAAACAAAGAGAATACAGAAATCATCGAGTTTCTGAAAGAATGTGGAATCTGTCTTGGAACGGAAGAGAACGGAGAGCCCATTCTTGATGAATACCAAATGACTTTTCCACAACAGGAAAGACTGTTTTATAAAAACTCTTGGCAGAATGATATTGTTCCCCAAAGAGGAATTTCAACAGAAACCCAGCAGGAACTTAACCGCTTTTTCAAGCTGATGGATGAGTTTCGTGTAAAGAAAGATGCACAGGGGAAATATTGGTTTGCTATCCCGGTACATGATTCAAGCAGAAAAGATGAGGCTGTAAACCTTGAAAAGCTCATTTTCAAAGACTGGCTCAAAGAAAATAATTATCACTCCGAAGAACTTCTTTGGCTTCTGGATTATTCCTGCAGAGACGATTTCGGATTAGGGATAGATTATGTTTCAGCATGGGCGGGAATTCATTATTTCGCTGGAAGAAAGAATAACTGGAGTACTCAATATAAAGATCAGGTTTTCACATGGCCGGAAGGCAATGCAAGGCTGGCAAAACATTTCTCAAAATATACTGAAGGAAAGCAGATGTCCGGTAATCTTGTCTTTGATGTAACGCTCAATGGTAAAGTTGAGGTCCTGAGTTTTGACAATACCCAGAAAAAAACAAAAAAAATCATTGCTGATAAAGTGCTGTTTGCATCACCACAGTTTGTAAACGAAAGAATTTTCAATCATCAAAAAGCGGCTTCTTTCAACTATGTTCCCTGGCTTTTAACAACAATTACCCTGAGGAATGAATTCGGAGGAGATGAAGAACTGGCCTGGGATAATGTAATCTATGGATCTTCTGGATTGGGTTATATCTTTGATCAGCATCAGAATCTTAACCAGATTATGGGTGAAAAGGTGATTACCCATTACAAAAGTTTTTCAACCGGGGACTGCAGAAAAGCAAGAAAAAAATTGTATGCCATGCAAGACGCCGAACTGAAAGATTTAGTTTTAAATGATCTGAAGAAAGCACACCCTCTGATAGAAGACTTTGTTCTGGAAATGCAGTTTCATAAAATAGGGCATGCGATGATCGCGCCGGTTCCCAACCAGATTTTTGGAGAAGAAACCAGAACAGCAAAAGAACCTATTGAAGATAAAATTTTCTTTGCCCATTCCGATCTTTCAGGAATATCTATTTTTGAAGAAGCCTTTTATCAGGGAATCCGGACTGCAGAAAAAATGATATAAAATTACTATATGAAACAACCCTGGATACATAATGTCAAAACAGACTGGTGGTTTATTTTATCACCACCTTTCCTGGTATTGCTGATTATTTTTCTTTTTCAGCAACAGATTCAGGGGCTGGAAAATCAGTATTCTTTTTACACATGGCTCTTTCTGATTGTTTTTGTGGATGTAGCCCACGTCTATTCTACCTTGTTCAAGACCTATTTTGTAAAAGGTGAGATCCAGAAAAATAAATTACTTTATCTCGGAATTCCTGCTATAAGCTGGATTTTGGGTGTTATTCTGTTTCAATTCGGGAATCTGACCTTCTGGTCGGTATTGGCTTTGGTTGCAGTTTTCCATTTTATACGCCAGCAATACGGGTTTATGAGAATCTATGCGCGTTTTGAACCGAATAACTGGAGCAAAAAAATAGATGAGGTAGCTGTTTATTCCGCAACAATCTATCCCATGTTATATTGGTTCATGACACCACGTGCCTTTACATGGTTTGTCAATAATGAGTTTGACTGGCTTAAAAATCTCCCGGATTATACTCATTTAATCACAGTCATATATTTTACAATTCTGATTATTTGGATTGCTAAAACTGTTTTTGAAGCTTTTAAAACCAAAAGAATTAATATTCCCAAAACTGCACTGATTACCGGAACTTTCCTTTCCTGGTATTTCGGAATCGTGTACTTCAACAATGATCTTCTTTTTACTTTTCTGAATGTGATTTCCCACGGAATTCCTTATATCGCATTGATTTATATCCGGGAAATACAGCAAAAGGAAAATAGTACGTTGAATGGAATGCAGATTTTTAAATCTTTTTCCGGAGTATTTTTATTTATAGGAGTTCTTTTGGGATTTGCCTTTGTTGAAGAATTTTTGTGGGAAACGCTGGTCTGGAACGAGCATTTTTCCATGAATGTGATGATCTCGGAGAAATGGTTTCAGTTTCTGCTTCCGTTATTAGTAGTGCCTCAGCTTACTCATTATCTCCTGGACGGCTTTATTTGGAGAAAACCAAAAAAAGTTAGCTAACTTTGCGGTAATCTTTAAAATCTAAAAATGAGACAATACTTTCTGTTATTAGCAATTTTTCTCGGAATCATTGCAGGAGCACAGCAGAAGACTTTCTGTAATCCTATCAATATTGATTATGGTTATACTCCTTTCGAAGTTTTTTCTAAACAGGGAAAACACCGTGCTACGGCAGATCCGGTGATTGTTAATTTTAAGAATAAACTGTTCCTTTTTTCTACGAATCAGGAAGGATATTGGTACAGTGACGATATGCTGGACTGGAAGTTTGTAAAAAGGAAATTTCTCAGAGACAATAAATACACTCATGATCTTAATGCTCCGGCAGTTTGGGCTATGAAAGACACTTTGTACGTTTATGGTTCTACCTGGGAGCAGGATTTTCCGATCTGGAAAAGTACAAATCCTACAAAAGATGATTGGAAAATTGCTGTAGATACCTTAAAAGTAGGAGCGTGGGATCCGGCATTCCACTATGATGAAGATAAAAATAAACTCTATCTGTACTGGGGTTCAAGTAATGAATGGCCATTGCTGGGAACAGAAGTGAAAGTGAAAAACCTTCAGTCTGAAGGTTTTGTAAAACCGATTATTAAATTAAAACCAGAAGACCACGGCTGGGAACGTTTCGGGGAGTATAATGATAATGTTTTTCTTCAGCCTTTTGTGGAAGGAGCATGGATGACAAAGCACAACGGAAAATATTATATGCAGTATGGTGCTCCGGCAACAGAATTCAGCGGATATTCTGATGGAGTATACGTAAGCAAAAATCCTTTGGAAGGCTTCGAATACCAACAGCATAATCCGTTTTCCTATAAACCGGGAGGTTTTGCCAGAGGAGCAGGTCACGGAGCTACTTTTGAAGACAATTATAAAAACTGGTGGCACATTTCAACCATCTTTATCTCCACTAAAAATAATTTTGAAAGAAGACTGGGAATTTGGCCGGCAGGTTTTGATAAAGATGATGTAATGTACTGTAATACAGCTTATGGTGATTACCCCACATACCTTCCGCAATATGCACAGGGAAAAGATTTTACAAAAGGTCTTTTTGCCGGATGGATGCTGTTGAATTATAATAAACCGGTTCAGGTTTCATCTACTTTAGGTGGATATCAGCCGAATAATGCTGTAGATGAAGATATCAAAACCTATTGGAGTGCCAAGACCGGAAATTCTGGAGAATGGTTCCAGACAGATCTTGGTGAGGTCTCTGCTATCAATGCCATTCAGATCAATTATGCTGACCAGGATGCAGAGTTTATGGGGAAAACCTTAGGAAAAATGCACCAGTACAAGATCTATGGATCCAATGACGGCAAGAAGTGGAGTGTAATTGTAGATAAAAGCAAAAACACAAAAGATGTTCCTCACGATTATGTAGAACTGGAGCAGCCTGCAAAAGCCCGTTTCCTTAAAATGGAAAATCTGAAAATGCCTACAGGGAAATTTGCACTGAGCGGTTTCAGGGTATTTGGAAAAGGAGCAGGGAAACAGCCTTCAAAAGTTGAGGGATTTGTACCTTTAAGAGCTGATCCCAAGAAATATGGTGAAAGAAGAAGTATCTGGATGAAGTGGCAGCAGAATCCTGATGCAGACGGCTATGTAATCTATTTCGGGAAGTCTCCTGATAAATTGTATGGAAGCATTATGGTATACGGAAAGAATGAATATTTCTTTACAGGAGCAGACAGAACAGATGCTTATTATTTCCAGATTGAAGCTTTCAATGCCAATGGGGTTTCAGAAAGAACAGCCGTTGCAAAATCTGAATAAATACCATTAATAGATAAAAGAATAACACGTTTTGAAGTATCAGAACGTGTTATTTTTTTGTTAGTCTTTTAAGAAAAGCTTCAATTTTATTGATAAGAAATTCATCATTAGGCTGTTTATCCCAATCCAGATGTCCACCATTGAATGGATAAGACTCATGGATAACATGATTTTTATTTAAAACTGAATCTAAGATTTTTTCCTGAGTAGAAGGTATGACATGATCCGAATTTCCATAATAAGATAAGGTAGGAGGGGAGTTTTCTCTTATCCATTTTACAGGACTTGCAAAATCTATTCGTGTTGTGCCCTTTTTCGGTACAGCGGGATCTACAAGCCTTTTTTCCACAAAAGAATATTCCTGATAATTTCCGAAACCCGGATCTGATAGATCTGCAGGGCCAACAATATTAATTACAGCTTTTACTTTTTTGTCAATATCGAATTGATAGGCATATAACATAGACAAATGCCCGCCGGCACTGTTTCCTAATAAAATCAGGTTGGGGTGGTAACCCAGTTTATTTTTAGCAACTCAGTCACTTTTCTAATATCCTCAGCCTGATTCGGAAGTCTAAATTGAGTTGCTGAAGCCAGTCTATAATTCATGTTGACGAAAATATGATCAGGAAATCTCTGCATCAGAGAAAGTGTGAAGAAAGTCAATTGTGACTTATTTCCACTGCGCCAGCCTCCACCATGGATAATGATGAAGACTTCTTTTTTGGTATTTGTTTTTTTGTTTGGAATATAAAGATCCATGACCTGCTTATCGCTATTCCCATAATGAATATTTTCTTCTTTATCAAAGCTGGCATTTTTACCCAGTTCTATCTTTTTTTCCTTGCAGCCAATCCATAGAAAAAGCAGGATTAAGCAAACCGAAATAATATGTATATCTTTTTTCATAGCAATTAAATATAAAAAATCCGCTGAAAAGAATCAGCGGATACTGTAAGAATAATTAATTGAATATGAAGAAAGATAGTTCTTTATCTTGTTCTGCTTTTGATAGCATCTGATGCACCTTCGATGTCTCGTACTTTTTTCACTTTCTGGTTTCCGAAATTGTAGGTAAGGCTTACCATCACATTTCTGTTGTAACGGTTTTGGTGGATGTAATTATAATTTCCATTCTCCTGGAAGTCTTCAATTTTAACGATATTGGTATTAAGAATATCATTGGCATTAACTGCGAAGGTCCACTCGTTCCACACTTTCTTGATGCTGAGGTCTAAACTCATTAAACTTTTCAGTAATCCAAGTTCGATCTGCTGCTTGTCTACGAAGAAATAATTAACTCCAAAGAACCATGTTTTCTTTTTATCAAGACGGATCGTGTTGTTGGTCTGGATCAAAAGACTGGTAGAATTAGTCTTGTTGGTGTATACAATATCTTCGCCCTTCTGATTCCTAAATCGATCTCCCGTAGTAGGATCCATATCAAGGCTTCCATTGTTGATATTATGCTGAACTCCAATATTGAAGTTGGTGGTCCAGTATTGTTTGAAGAATGATTTCTGAACCCCTACCATTGCAGACATTTCCTGTTTATTTCCGAAATTGGTTCTTATATATCTCAATACAGGATTGGGACCCACCGTACCATCAGGAGATACCGGATATCCCTGCAGCGGAACCTGAGTGATGGCATCCTGAATATAAGAATGGTTTAAAATCAGGAAGTATGAGTTTTTAAACATATAAGTTAATTCCTGATTGTAAGTAGATGAAGCCTTTACAAAAGGGTTGTTCTGAGTATAATTATCATCTGTCAGAATGTTTCTCACCGGATTGATTTCCCAGAAGCTCGGTCTTCTCATTCTGCTTGAAAAGGAATAAGAAATATTGTTTTTATCATTGATTGCATAGTTGAAGCTCAAATAGGGAAGAAGGTTGTTATAATTTCTTTCAATCCTTTTAAGTTCATCTGTAGGGGCATTGTCAGAGGTTCCAAGACTGTTTGTAATTTCATATCTCGCTCCGATTTTTCCAGAGATTTTATCCGATAATTTCTTTTCTATCGTCAGATAAGCACCATAAATATTTTCATCATAGATAAAGTGGTTCGGTCTTGAATCCGGAACTTCTGCGGGATTAAAAGAATACGTAATGTTTTTAGAATCGTTGTCTGTTTTGGTTTTATTATAATTTCCCCCTATTGAAATAGTCAGATCATTTTTAAATTTCTGATTATAATCTACCATTCCGGAGAAGTTATTAATGATCTGTGGAAGATCCTGGAATAACTGTGTAGTCATTTTTCCAACTCCCATATTCGCATCAGACATATGTGTTCTGTTGTCTGTAAACTGGAATCTTTTATAATTAAGATAAGCCGCATTTACATTAAGCTTACTGCCTAAGGAATCGGTCTTTAATTCATAATTTAAATTCACGGAATTGTTGTAAGATCTTGCATCTTCTTTATTCTTGGACCATGTATATTTTGTTCCGTTTTCTGTCTTAATGGTATTGAAAAGATTTACGGTAGAATTATAACTTTTATTAGCCCATGTGTTCCATGATAAAGCCAAGTTGCTTTTATCGTTCAGCTGATAGTCAATATTCAGATAACCTCCGATATTTTTGTTCGGATCATCAATATCTCCCGTAGATTCGTTAGATGTTTTGGTAGTTCCGTTTCTTAAAGTGTAGGTTTGTGCCTCTATATTTTCACCACCGCTTAGGTTGGCGCTCACTCCCAGTTTACCTTTTCGATAGTTGGCAGAGAAACTGGCCTGACTTCCGTTGTATTTACCGGTTGTATTAGACATTCTCATATTTCCGTTGAGACCGTCACTCATTTTTTTCTTTAAAACGATATTGATGATACCATCCGATGATTCTACCTGATACTCACTGCCAGGAACAGTAATCACTTCAATTTTCTGGATGTTTTCTGCCGGAGTATTTTTCAGGAACTGAGCCAGCGACTCAGAGTCCATATTGCTTTTTCTTCCGTTGATATAGATCAGAGCATTATTTTTTCCTGCGATTTTTAATGTTTTATCATCTGTGGAAGACAATAGAGGAGTCTGTTTCAGAAGGTCAAAAGTGGTATTTCCTTTAGCTACTGGTGATGCTGCCACATCATATACAAAACGGTCACTTTGCTTTTTGAAAACCTGTTTTGTAATGGTAACTCCTTCTATATTTTTTGTTTTTGCCGTATCAGATTTCTTCTCCTGGGCAAATGCACAAGTACCGAATACGATAGCCATTGACAAAATTATACGTTTCATGTTTGTTTTTATTTAAGAGTGGATTTGTGATATAAGTTGTGCAGATTAGGTTCTTGATTTTACAGCATCATTAGCTGATTTCATTTCCCTTGCCTTTTTCAGTTTCTGATTTCCGAAATTATAAGTAACCCCGATGCTCATGAGCCTTGGATAGTTGAAGTTGGTTATATTGTTATATTTTCCGTTTGGCTGTACTCCTTTAACGCTGTAAAAGCTTTGGTTAAATAAATCGCTTACTTCCGCTACAATGGTCCAGTCGCCTGCAATTTTTTTCAGACTAAGATCAAAGCTTTGTCTTGCTCCTATCATACCTCCTTCCATAGCGGTCTGGCTTGCAAAGAAGTAATTAACTCCTAAGAACCAGTCTTTTTTAGATGAAAGTCTGATAATATTATTGATCGTTACAGACATATTGTAGTTTTTTACATCAATGATATAAGGATCCAGTGACTCGGATTCGTACTGACCTAGCTGAGACGTTGGATCTTCCCATACTCCGCCTTTGTAGGTAACATAACCCAAATTAACAGAATAGTTAGTTGTCCATATGTCTTTGAACCATGACTTGTTCATTCCCAGCGTAAGAGCGAGCTCTCTGTTTTTACCGTAATTGGTTCTTATATACCTTAGGAATCTAGTTGTTCGCATGATCATATTTCCGCCTGGACCATAGACTATATTTCCATTTTTATCCCTTTCTGGAGTTGTTAAAGTCCCTTGTAATGGAAGCATGTCAGAGGCAGATGCATCTTCTACCATATTAAAGCTAAGATTGGCATAAAATGCATTTTTGTACATATAGTTCAGCTCCTGATTATAAAATTTTGAAGCAAGAACAAATGGATTGTTCTGTGTATAATTCGTAGGAGTGAAATACGTTCTGGACGGATTGAGTTCCCAGAATCTTGGTCTTCGGATTCTGCTTGAGAAAGTATAGCTCAGATTGTGATCAGAATTGATGGCATAATTTAAATTCAGATAAGGTAAAAGATTGTTGTAATTTCTTTCAAACCCTGTTTTTTCCAGAATTTCTCCGGTACTTCTTGTCATTTCATATCGGGCTCCTATTTTTCCGGATATTTTCTCAGTCAGTTTACGTTCATAGTTCAGGTAAATACCTAAAATATTTTCTTTATAAATGAAGTGATTGGTTTGTTTAGGATCTATCACAAAATCACTACCTATTAATTTGTCTTGTTTGGTATCATTATCAGTGTTCGTATGATTGTAGCTGATTCCCATTAACCATGTTGCGCCTTTAGCCGTTTTTTTCAGATAGTCGATATTTGCTGCATAGTTGTTAATGATCTGAGGTACTGATTGATGAAGTGCAGAATATTTGTTGATGGTATCATTAGTTAAAGGAAAACTTTCATTAAAACTTACTTTATCTCTGTTGAACCATAAGTAAGAAATGTTTGAGGTAAGTCTGCTTCCCAGAGAATCTGTTTTCATTTCATAATTTAAATTGAAAGAATGATTTCTGGTTTGTGCATCTTCATTATTGACCGTTCTGTTATTTAAAACCCCATTTTGCCAGTTGGTAATATCCAATACAGAATTGAAACTTTTATTATATCTCATGTTGTAGGAAAAACCAAGACTATGCTTTTTATTGATCTCATAATCAACATTAAACCCTCCGCCAAAATTTTTATTGGGATCATCATTAAACCCAAATGATTCATTTTTGAATGTAGGATCTCCGTTAGAGAGCGTATATCTTTGTCTGTCTGTCCAGCTTCCCGTTCTGAAGTTTGAGTTACCGGACCACCTTCCTTGTCTGAAGTTAAAAGAAGCTCCTGCATTTGGGTTGTTGTAATAAGCCTGCTCATTCTGCATTTTCAACGTTCCGTTGTAACCGTTGTTCTTGCTTTTTTTCATTACAATATTGATTACGCCTTCTTTGGATTCAACCTGAAATTCACTTCCCGGAACTGTAATCACTTCAATTTTCTGGATATCCTCTGATGGAGTAGATTTCAGCATTTCAATCAATGCCTCAGAATCCATATTTGTTTTCTTATTGTTGATGTAGATCACCGCATCATTTTTTCCCAAAATCTTCAGTGTTTTTCCATCAATGCTGGAAATCATTGGAGTTTGTTTCAAAAGATTAAAGGTGTTGGTTCCCTTAGCAATAGATGAAGAAGCTACATCGTAAACTAAACGGTCTCCTTGTTTTTTGAAAACCTGCTTCTTGATATTCACTGCATCAATAGCATTTACTTTCAAACTGTCTTTTTTCTGCTGGGCAGTTACAAGTCCACCGAAAAATAGTGCTGCAATAAGAATTTGAGTTTTCATGATATTATTTTTTAATTAATAGCTTGTATGGTTTGTTATTTTACATTACAAAGATATATAATAAATTTAGTATCATGCAATGCAAAGTACTTAAAATGTTTTTAAACTTTATTTAAGTATTTGATTATCAGTAACTAAAATTTTATATCAATTTTGAGTTTCAATGTTTTTATTACTTAATTAGACAATTTGAAGTTCATTTTTGTTACATGACAATATGAAATTGATGGAAATTTTAAAAAAAATTTAATGAGAAATCAGAAAAGATAACAATGATTGCATTTTATTATTAATTTAGTAAAAACTAAAAATTAATACCATATGCGAAAATTTTATCTTTTATTATTGTTGTTTGTGTTGATGTTTTCATGTAAAAATGAAACTTTCTCAGAAATAGAGGACGACACAACAAACCCTCCATCCAATTATAATTTTGGGAATACAGCGCAAAAGAACTTCCAGGGTGTCGTTCTTGATACGAATGGGCTTCCGGTATCAGGAGCAACGGTTACAATCGGAACAAGTACAGTTACAACCAATCTTAAAGGTTTCTTTACATTTAAAAATGCTTCGGTAAAAGAAAATTTTGCCCATATAAAAGTGACAAAATCCGGCTATGTAAATGCATCGAGGGTTTTGGTACCTACCAACGGAATAAATAGGGTGAATATCATGATGATTCCCGCAACAACGACATATACAATTACCACGGGTTCTACCTCTACAGTTTCATTACCAAACGGAACAAAAGTAAAATTTGACGGAAGTTTCAAAGATGCAAACGGAAACGCCTATTCAGGAAATGTGAGTGTTGGGGTCTTTCATTTAGCACCATCCAATCAATATCTTAATGAATTAATGCCTGGATCATTTTTGGCAACCAATTCAGGAGGTAATGCCAGAATAATGGAAACATTTGGAATGCTGCATGTACAGTTGACAGGAACTGCGGGACAAAACCTTCAGCTTGCAAACGGACATACCGCAGAAATAACTGTTCCTGTGGATGCCACACAAACTTCCAGTTCACCGACTACAATTCCATTATGGTCTTATAATGAAGATACAGGAATGTGGAAAGAAGAAGGTTCTGCTACAAAGATTGGAAATGCTTATGTAGGAACAGTAAGTCATTTTTCCTGGTGGAATTATGATGCACAGTTTGAACAGGCAACCATGAAAGTAACTGTAAAAAACTCTGCAGGGCAGGTTTTACCTAATACCAAGGTAGCTTTAAAGAGAAGCTCTCAAACGTATGAGACTTACGGAATGACGGATAATGCAGGGGTGGTTTCCGGAATTGTTCCGGCAGGTGAAACTCTTAGTTTAAAAGTTTATGATGTCTGTAATAATGTAATTTATACATCGAACGTAGGCCCTTTTCCAACAGGAGTCATAACGACTATTTCTGATATTGTTGTAAACCCTTCTACATCTACCAGCTATACCATTCAGGGAGTTCTGAAAACATGTGCCAATGCCAATGTGAGTGATGGTTATGTAGAATTGAAACCAACAGTAAGTACAAATTATTTCCAGTATATGTCAGTCCCGGTAGATAATAACGGAGGTTTTATATTCAATACGTATTCATGCACAGCAAATCCACAGTTTAGGTATGAAGGATTTGATAACGTTAATTTTCTGAGTACTAATGAAGTTACTTTCACTGCCACATCTACTACTATGAATTTGGGGAATATCATGGCTTGTAGCTCTGTGAATGAATTTGTGAGTTATAAAATTGATAATCAACCTATTATTAATTTGTCAGGATCGTTCAATGCGCAATGGACAGGTCTTACTTCTACATCACCTAATCTGCCAGCCAAACAATTAAGAATAATCTCAACAAATCCAATTGGGCCAACTTTCTTTATGACTCAAAACAATATGACAGGAATTACTGCAAGTTTTACCAATAACTATATGTTTGAGTTTTCGGGGGGATCCATTACATCAAATAACGGGAATTTGGTTGTTGATATAACTGCTTTTGGAGCTTTGGGAGACTACATTGATTTTACAGTTAACGGAACTTTTACAGATAATTCCGGTAATCATACCTTTACAGCAACAGGACATGTAAAACGGGATATGTAATACTATTCAAAATAAAAAGGACCGAAAAGGTCCTTTTTTTATTATATTATTTATTTTCTGTCGAATCGGGCTAGTTTTTTGTCTACCCAAACCGTTGCAAAAGGGAAGAATGCAGATAATAAGGCAAAAACAAAATCTTCATCATCCCAATTATAAATTTTTCTTGCAGGAAGGCAGAGTAAAAGGTAAAGCGTAAAAAATAATCCGTGTAAACTGCCAATAACGCTGATGAAGATAATGGAATACAAATTTTCATCATATCGGATCCATATCATCGCAACACAGTACAGTAAAAGACATGAAACAGCTTCTGCAACACATATCTGTTTAAACCATTTGATGATTTTTTCCTGAGAATATTTTGAGAAAAATTTTTCGATGAAGTCCATTTCTTGAGTTATGAGGTGAGAGTTAAAAGGTAAGAGTCTTTCTCTGGCTTTTAGTTTTTACCCTCTCATTTCTGATTTGCAAAATTACTTATAAAAACTGCTACCATCCAAATATTCAAAAACTTCAGGAGGTAACATCGGCCTTACATTTTTGCCGTCTTTAATCATATTACGGATTTCAGTGGCAGAAAGTTCTATGACCGGCGCCTTGATCAGAGAAATATTTTCATGCTGTAAATAGTCAGAATCTGCTTTTTCGCCTTCAAATACTCTTGGATAAACTATGATATGATGATTTTTGATCAGAACATCAGAATTTTTCCACTTGTGAAGACTCTTCAGGTTATCTTCTCCCATAATCAGGCTGAAAGAATATTCAGGATACTTCTCATGGAGGTAAGTAAGGGTATCGATCGTATAACTTGGCATCGGAAGAGAAAATTCTACATTAGAAGCTCTCATATTCGGATAGTGCTTTACCGCAAGCTGTACCATATCGAGTCTGTTATGATCTTTCAGTAAAGACTTTTTGTCTTTAAACGGATTTTGTGGGCTCACTACAAACCAAAGCTCATCCATATCAGAATTTTCCAGAATATAATTCGCCAGAATAAGATGTCCGATATGAATAGGATTAAATGATCCGAAAAATAAACCGATTTTTTTCATTGTTACAAGGAGTTAGGTTGCAGGAATTAGGTCTTAGGGAGTTTGAAGTTTTGTAATTACTACATTCAGCATTTTTGATATTTCGGATGTTTTTTCGATTAAAATTTGAAAATTTTCAGGATTCAAATAATTTAAATTTTTTGAAATAATCAATTGGTTTCCAATTCAGCACTGCTGCCTCTTGCAATTTTCAAAAACTGAAGATAGTCACTAGTAGATCTTCTGGAGTGACCTTCAGCAATATTAGATGGAATTGAAATTGAGGATCTGCGGATCTGACTTGTAAGCCCATACAGTTCTTCTTTTGGAAAAGCTGTTGTTACTGTATAGATTTCTGTAACGAGATCTACAGATTTTTGCCAGACGATTAATTCCTTATAATTTCCCATATGCATTTCCCTATTCCCTTATTGCTAAATCCTAATCCCTATTCTCAATCCCTAAACTTCACATCCTTAATATTTAGATAATGAGTGACGTTGCCTTTCCAGTGGTTTTCTTCAAGGGTAAAAGCAAGGTCGAAATTTTTATTTTTAAAATCTTCAACAAATGGTCCTAGTTTGAAGCCTACACATTCAATGTTTCGTCCTGTGGATTCCTGCTTGATATAAAACTTCAGGTGATTATTATCTTTTCCCATTGTTTTTACATAACCAGACAGTTTCTGATCCGTCAATGTAAAAATAGGTTTCATATTGTGAGGTCCAAATGGAGCCAGTTTTCTGTGGAAATTGATAAACTCTCTGTTGATTTCATCAATTGTAATCTCAGTATCAATGGCAATGGAAGGTTCTTTTTGATGGTCTTTGATTTTTTCAGAAACAATTTTTTCAAACCTTTCCTTGAAAGCATCAAACTTGTCTTTTTCCATAGAAAGTCCGGCAGCTGCGTGATGGCCTCCAAACTTAAGGAAATATTCCGAACACATATCAAGAGCTTCATGCACATCAAAATCAGAAACAGATCTCGCAGAAGCTACCATTTCCCCATTGTTACCATCAGTAAATACCAGTGTGGGTTTATAATAAGTTTCAATAAGCCTGGAAGCTACAATACCAATCACTCCTTTATTCCATTCAGGATGATAAACGATTGTTGTATGTTTTGTTTCTTGCTGAGACTCTATAATTTGGTTTAATGCCGAAAGAGTGGAATTCATATCCAGTTCTCTTCGTTCATCGTTAAGATTCATGATATCACTCACAATCTGATTGGCATGTTTCAGATTGTCGGAAACCATAAGTTCTACGGCCGCTTTGCCATGAGAGATCCTTCCGGCTGCATTTATTTTAGGAGCTATTTCAAAAACAATATTGGAAATCTCAAAATGAGAAAGTTTATCCTCAGGAATCAACAGTCTTAGTCCCAGATTTCGGGTCTTTCTAAGTATTTTTAGTCCCATTTTAGCCAGTACTCTGTTTTCTCCTGTCATGGAAACAATATCAGCTGCAATAGAAATGGCCAGAAGATCAGTCAGTTCAAATAATTCTGCTTCCGGTAATTTATAGATTGTATTTAATCCCTGGCAAAGTTTAAAGCCAACACCGCATCCTGAAAGTTCTTTGAAGGGATATCGGCAGTCATTTCTTTTAGGGTCAAGTACAGCCGCAGCATCAGGAATTTCTTCACCCGGAAGGTGATGGTCGCAGATAATAAAATCTATATCCAGGTTACTGGCATAGCTGATCATATCAAGTGCTTTTATTCCACAATCCAGAGCGATGATCAATGAAAAACCATTTTCTTTGGCAAAATCAATTCCTTCAGTAGAAATTCCATATCCTTCAGAATTTCTGTCCGGAATATAATAGTCTAAATATTTTTTCTCAACAATTTTACTGAGATAAAGGTACATCAAAGCAACTGCAGTGGTTCCATCCACATCATAGTCACCATATACCAATATTTTTTCACCATTTTCAATAGCCGTTGCAATACGCTCTACAGCTTTTTGCATATCTGCCATTAAAAACGGATTATGTATATCGTTAAAGTTCGGTTTGAAGAATTCTCTGGCCTTTTGATAGTTGTCAATCCCTCTTAAAACGAGGATTTTAGATTCAAAAGTACCAAAACCAAGTGACGAACTTAGTCTGTCCACAACTTCCTCATCGGGTTCAGGCTTATAAATCCATTTTTGACTCATTTCACAAAAATAAGGAAAAAAGTTCTAAAAGCCTCTTTAAAAATCAGCAAATTAGATTTTAAAAATGAGCAGGATATCGCTTAATAAAACTCATACTTGTTGATGAAAATAAGAGTAGAATCTATCTTTCCATTCTTTTCTGAAACCATCTTTACGGGAACATTGTACTCATCCAAATCAAATTT
This sequence comes from Chryseobacterium sp. D764, assembly GCF_019317325.1. Classification (NCBI taxonomy): domain Bacteria; kingdom Pseudomonadati; phylum Bacteroidota; class Flavobacteriia; order Flavobacteriales; family Weeksellaceae; genus Chryseobacterium; species Chryseobacterium sp. D764. The sequence goes on from NZ_CP079219.1 coordinate 3,797,691, forward strand.
TTCCAATGTCTTTTCATTGTTATCCTGAGTAAAGCTATCATCAAAAATCAGTGTTTTTCCAAAGTATTTTCTTTTCTGGTCAAATTTATATTCAGTATTTGCTGTTTCAATAAGAGTGAATTTATTTTCAGGATATTCCACTGTTGTCTGAGTTAGATTCTTTTCCTCGTCATATTCTTTTGTTATTTTTTTTATTGTCTTTATACTCAATGAAATAAGAATTGTTATAATAAATTTTACCTTGATCAAAAACAGTCTTTGATATTAACTGATTTGAGGTATTAAATTGATATATAATATAATTATAATCCGAAGGCTGATCCTTAGACAATGCTTTTACTAGTTTTTTATTAAAATCATATTCAAAAACATAGGAACTTTTATTCTTTTTATTATTCAGCTTCAGAATATTTTTATCCTTGTCGAAATCTTCGGTCCTTCGTAAGTCTTCAATATATTCCCATTGGTTTTCATTGTTGCCCGTGATGGCTATTCCGGTGCTGTTCACAAGGATTATATTTCCTGCAGAATCATAGTGATATTCATTTAAACTTGCTCCGGTATTGGAGTGCAGAATAAGGGTTTTAACCGGCTGGTTTTTATCATTGTAAATATTTCTTTCAATAATAGTCAGGTATTTTCCATTCCAGTTTTCACTTACATATTGTCGATAATATTTATAAATCAAATTTCCATTTTTATCATATTCTAAAATATTAAGGTATTCTCCATTACTTTTTTGCTCAAGCCTTTTTAAATTTTTGGGGTAAGTTGATGATGTGAAGTTGACATTAAAGGGTAGATTATAAGTAGTAGAGGTCATCATTACATCTTCATAATCAGGCATATTATATCTTGTTTTTTCCTGCCCTGTGAATAGAGAAAAGAAAAATATAGTAAAAAGGTAAATGGTCTTCATTTTTCTTTTAAAATTAAAAAAATTGAGATTACTCTTTTAATTTAATAATTGTTTAAAAAAAGGCTATCTTCGTGCTCCAAATTTTAAATGATTATGAAAAAAATTACTCTATGCCTTATCTTATTAGGGGCTATGCATTCTATCAATGCACAAAAAATCAACCTCGGGAAAGCTGCCGGAATGGTTTCAAATGGTGCAAAAGCATTGACATTTACGAACGAAGATGCGGTTAAATTATCCAAAGAATCAGTAGACTGGATGGATAAAAATAATGCCGTAGCAGGACCTAAAGATCCGTATACCGTGAGATTGAACAAATTGTTTGGAAAACACAAATCTCAGGACGGTCTGAATTTGAATTATAAAGTTTATAAAGTAAAAGATATCAATGCATTTGCCTGTGCAGACGGAAGCGTACGTGTGTTCTCTTCTCTGATGGATATCATGACAGACAATGAATTGCTTGCCGTTATCGGGCATGAAATAGGGCACGTGAAAAATCAGGATACAAAAGATGCAATGAAATCTGCTTATCTGAAAGCAGCGGCATTAGATGCAGCATCATCAGCTTCTTCTGCAGTAGCTACTCTTAATGAGAGCCAGGTAGGAAAGATGGCTAATGCATTTTTGGATGCTTCGCACAGTAAGAAACAGGAATCAGAAGCAGATACCTACTCATACGACTTTATGAAAGCTAATAAATATGATGTTGTGGGAGCTTATACGGCTTTCAAAAAATTAGCGCTGCTTTCAGAAGGAAGTACACAAAGTAATTTTGAGAAAATGTTCAATTCTCATCCTGACAGTAATAAAAGGGCAGAGTCTATTAAAAAGAGAGCAGAAAAAGACGGGATGTGGAAAGACCCGGGAACGGTAACTTTGCCTACTGCAAAACTTACGAAATAATTGATTATATATTTCTAACAAAAAACCTCAAAGCACTGCCTTGAGGTTTTTTTATATAAATTTTAATGTTGTTCGATTAAGAATACATTTTTTCTCTTAATTCTTTTACCTTTTTATCAGCAAGGTATTCGTCATAAGTCATTTCTCTGTCGATGATTCCGTTAGGAGTCAGTTCAATGATTCTGTTACAGACTGTTGAAAGCATTTCGTGGTCATGAGATGCCAGTAAAAGATTTCCTTTGAAGTTAGATAAAGAGTTGTTCAAAGTGGTAATACTTTCAAGGTCTAAGTGGTTGGTAGGTTCATCTAATAAAAGAACGTTTGCTTTCTGAAGCATCATTCTGCTGAACATACATCTCATTTTTTCACCTCCTGAAAGTACTTTACAAGATTTTAAAGCTTCATCACCTGAGAAAAGCATTCTTCCAAGGAATCCTCTCATGAATTCTTCGTGACGCTCTTCATCATTTTTAGTGAATTGTCTCAACCAATCAACCAAGCTGATATCTTCCTGGAAGAATTTAGTGTTGTCTAAAGGCATTTGAGATTGGTTTGTTGTAACTCCCCAAGCAACAGTTCCTTTGTCTGCCTCAATATTTCCTGCTAAAATTTCGAAAAATTCTGTGATAGCTAAAGAGTTTTTTGAAAGAATAGCAACTTTGTCCCCTTTTTTAAGGTTTAAATCAATGTTTGAGAATAATAATTCTCCGTCTTTTGTTTTTTCAAGACCTTTTACATCTAAAATCTGATCTCCCACTTCTCTTTCCATTTCGAAAATAATAGCTGGATATCTTCTTGAAGATGGTTTAATATCGTCAATGTTTAATTTGTCGATCATTTTCTTTCTTGCTGTAGCCTGCTTTGCTTTAGCAACGTTTGAGCTGAATCTGGCAATGAAGTCCTGAAGTTCTTTTTTCTTCTCCTCAGCTTTCTTATTGGCTTGAGCTCTCTGTCTTGTTGCCAATTGAGAAGCCTGATACCAGAACGAGTAGTTACCTGTGTAAAGGTTAAGTTTAGCATAATCCAAGTCACCGATGTGCGTACAAACCGTATCTAAGAAGTGACGGTCGTGAGATACAACGATTACTGTATTTTCATAATCTGCAAGGAAATCTTCCAGCCATGAGATGGTATCAATGTCAAGGTCATTGGTAGGTTCATCCAGAATCAACACATCCGGATTTCCGAAAAGAGCCTGAGCCAAAAGAACCTTCACTTTGTCTTTGTTCTCAAGTTCGCTCATCACCTGCCAATGCATATCATCTTTTACTCCAACGTTTGAAAGCATTGTCTGTGCATCAGATTCTGCAGTCCAACCTCCCATTTCATCATAGATTACACCTAGTTCACCAGCTTTTATTCCGTCTTCATCAGAGAAATCTTCTTTTGCGTATAACGCATCCATTTCCTCTTTTATCTCAAATAATTTCTTGTTACCTCTCAAAACTGCTTCAAGAACAGTATACTGATCATAAGCAAAGTGATCCTGCTCCAAAACTGACATTCTTTTCCCTGGTTCCAGAGATACATGTCCTGTTGTAGGATCCTGCTTTCCTGTTAATATTTTAAGGAATGTAGACTTTCCCGCACCGTTTGCTCCGATGATCCCGTAGCAGTTTCCTTTGGTAAACATAATATTTACCTCGTCAAAAAGAACTCTTTTCCCGAATTGTAAAGATAAGTTAGATACTGTTAACATATAGTTTTGTAAATTTGGCGCAAAAATACGAAAAGAATTTGGGTATATTGTAATAATATAATAGTCAAGTTTTTAATTGTATGGTATTTTTTATATATTTCATTAACGAAATTTTAAAATGATGAAGATTGAGAAAACAGTTAGTATATTAAATAGAAGAGCCCGTTTTGAATATGAAATTCTTGAAGAATATGAAGCAGGAATGGTTTTGACGGGTACCGAAATAAAATCTTTACGTTCATCCAAAGCATCTATCACAGAATCCTTCTGTCAGTTTATTGATGGGGAATTGTACATCATTAACATGATGATTGATGAGTATAAATTGGGAACTTTTTACAATCATAAAACAAAAAGGGAACGGAAATTGCTCTTGCACAAAAAAGAATTACAAAAACTTGAAAAAAAGTTAAAGGATGCTGGGAACACCATAATACCTTTAAAATTATATATCACTGACCGAGGTAAAGCAAAGGTTCTGATAGCGCTGGGTAGAGGGAAAAAACTTTTCGATAAAAGAGAGGCGATAAAAGATAGAGAAAACAAACGGAACCTGGACAGAATATTAAAGAAAAGTTAAAAATCATTTGAAAAACTTTGTATATAAAGAAAAATTATATTTATTTTGCATTATCAATTATTTAATCATTTAATTCTATGAAAAATCTAAAATTAGGAATTTCAGCATTGGCGCTTACTGTTGCCTCTACTGTTTTCGCACAGACTACCAACAATCCGTGGTTAATCGGAGTTGGTGCTCATGCAGAAAACCACGTAGCAGCGAGAGGTACTTTCAGTAATACGTTCTCTGCTAACAATTTGACAAAGAACATGTTCAATGTGAACAACTTCTCTATTACACCTCCATTATCTAAGTTAACAGTTGCTAGAAATGTTGGTAAAGGTTTAGTAATTGACTGGCAGACTTCTGTTGGGAATGTTGAAAACAAAAGATTCAACATGGGGAAAGAATTTTTCCTAATGACAGGTCTTGGTTTCCAGGCTCACGCTGCAGGTCTTTTATGGAACGAAGAATCTTGGTTTGATCCATATTTAAGAGTTGGTGCTAACTACTTAAGACATGACTATACTGCTCTTACTTTCCCAAGAACTTCTGTTGACGCTAATGGTAATCCAATCGAAAACATTACTAACGGAAAAGACGGTAATGAGAATGGTAAAGCTAACCACTTTACTGTAGCTACAGGTGCTGGTGCTAACTTCTGGGTAACTAAGAACTTCGGTCTTGGTGTTCAAGGAGATTATGTATCAACTCCAGGTGACCACTCTACAGTGGCTAACTTCTGGCAAGCTTCTGCTTCTATCTTATTCAGATTCGGAAACAGAGATAGAGATAAGGATGGTATCCTAGATAAAGATGATCTTTGTCCAGATACTCCAGGTCTACCAGAATTCCAAGGATGTCCTGATACTGACGGTGACGGAGTTCCAGATAAAGACGATCAATGTCCAGAAGTGGCAGGTCCAGTTGAAAACAACGGATGCCCTTGGCCAGATACTGACGGTGATGGTGTAATCGACAAAGATGACGCTTGTCCTACAGTAGCAGGTCCTGCTGAAAACAACGGATGCCCTTGGCCAGATACAGACGGTGACGGTATCTTAGATAAAGATGATGCTTGTCCTACTGTTCCAGGTCTTCCTGAATACAACGGATGTCCTAAGCCAAAAGATGTTATCGCTAAAGAAGCTACAGGTGCTCTTAAAGATATCTTATTTGATTTCAATAAAGCTACAATCAGACCTGAATCTAGCGGTAAATTAGATCAAGCTGCAACAATCATTAAGCAATCTAACGATGGTACTTTCTTAGTAACTGGTCACACAGATAAGAAAGGTGCTGATGCATACAACTTGAAACTTTCTAGACAAAGAGCTGCTTCAGTAGTAGGTGCTCTAGAAGCTAGAGGTGTTAGTGGTAATCAGTTAAAATCTGTAGGAGTTGGTGAAAGAGACGCTACTGTTTCTGAAAAAGCTTCTGATGCTGAAAGAATTGTTGACAGAAAAGTAGTTGTTGAGGCTATCAACGGTGCTGCTTGGGATGCACTTAAGAAATCTGATCTAGAAGTTGTAGAGAAGAAGACTGTAGTGAAAAAAGCTAAAAAAGCTCCAGCTAAGAAAAAAGCTGCAGCTAAAAAGAAAAAATAATTAATTTTTCTAAATAATGAATACCTCCAAATTTTTTGGAGGTATTTTTTTTTTGTTGACTTTTGAGTAATTTTGTTGGAAATTTAAAAATTAAAATGGGAAGAGCATTTGAATATAGAAAAGCTTCTAAAATGGCCAGATGGGATAAAATGGCCAAAACATTCTCTAAAATAGGTAAAGACATCGCATTAGCTGTAAAAGCTGGTGGAACAGATCCGGAAGCGAATCCGGCTCTGAGAAGATGTATCCAGAATGCGAAAGGGGCAAACATGCCTAAGGACAACGTAGAACGTGCGATTAAGAAAGCAAGCGGTGCCGATGCAGAGAACTATGAAGAAATTACGTATGAAGGATACGGGCAAGGTGGTGTTGCTTTTTTTGTAGAATGTACTACAAACAATACAACAAGAACTGTAGCGAACGTGAGAGCTATTTTTAACAAGTTTGATGGTAACCTCGGGAAAAATGGTGAATTGGCATTTATTTTCGATAGAAAAGGAATTTTCACGCTTGATTTGGCTCAGATCAAAATGGATTGGGATGATTTTGAAATGGAAATGATTGATGGCGGAGCAGAAGATGTAGAAAAAGATGAAGAAGAAGTAATGATCACAACTGCTTTTGAAGATTTCGGTTCTTTATCTCACAAATTAGATGAGCTTGGTATTGAAGCGAAGAGTGCAGAACTTCAAAGAATTCCAAACAATACAAAAGAAGTAAATGCAGAACAGTTCAAAGCTAACATGAAAATGCTTGAGCGTTTCGAAGAGGATGATGACGTTCAAAACGTTTACCACAATATGGAAATCACAGAAGAGCTGATGGACTCTTTATAAAAAATAATATAGCATTCATATACAGTTAACGTTCAATTAGTTTCTTTGTACAAAACTATGAAAAGAAACGTTGAATTAGTTGTTATATCGGATGTTCATTTGGGAACTTATGGATGTAAGGCTAAAGAATTGTTGAGATATCTCAATTCTATCCAGCCTAAAACTTTAGTTTTGAACGGTGATATTATTGATATCTGGCAGTTTAAAAAGTCTTACTTCCCTAAACCTCATTTGAAAGTAATCAGAAAGATTCTTTCATTGGCAACCAAGAACACAGATGTCTATTATATCACGGGTAATCATGATGAAATGTTTCGAAAGTTCACAGATTTTGAACTTGGAAAACTTAAAGTCTGCAATAAAATCTGCCTGAATATTGATCAGAAAAAGACCTGGATATTTCACGGTGATGTTTTCGATGCATCCGTCCAGCACTCAAAATGGATCGCCAAACTTGGCGGAAAAGGCTACGACCTCCTGATTATTATCAATAATGTTGTAAATTGGTTCTTAGAAAAAATGGGTAAAGAGAAATATTCATTTTCGAAAAAGATCAAAAACAATGTGAAAAAAGCGGTAAAATATATTGGTGATTTTGAACTTACAGCTTCTGAGCTGGCTATTGACAATAATTATGATTATGTAGTTTGCGGACATATCCACCAGCCACAGATCCGTGAGGTTGTTAATAAAAAAGGATCCTGTACTTATTTGAATTCCGGGGATTGGATTGAAAATCTCTCTGCCTTGGAATACAATAATAAAGAATGGTCAATTTTTTATTATGACGAGCATAAACATTTGCTGAAAGATGATGAAGTAGAAGAAATTCAGGAAATGGATAATTCTGCTCTTTTAAAAATTGTAACCAACTTTTCCTAAATGAAGATTTTGTACGCATTCCAGGGTACTGGAAACGGTCACATTGCCAGAGCACAGGAAATTATTCCTATTCTCAAAAAATATGCATCCGTTGATACGTTGATCAGTGGACACCAATCGCAATTAAAGGCTGATTTTGACATTAATTTCCAATATAAGGGTATTTCCCTCCTTTATAACAAAACAGGCGGTTTATCCTACCGAAAAACGTTTACAGAAAATAAATTCCTTGAAGCGGCCAAAACAATACGAGAATTGGAGCTCTCACAATATGATTTAATAATTAATGATTATGAACCTTTAACGGGCTGGGCTTCCAAATTGAAAAAGCTTCCGATGATAGAACTGAGCCATCAGGCTTCTATGAGTTTTCCGGAAACACCAAAGCCAAAGAAAAAGGATTTTCTGGGAGAAATGATTTTAAAATACTATGTTCCCAGTGAAAGGAAAATAGGATTTCATTTTGAAAACTATCATCCTCAGATCAAAAAGCCTGTGATCAGAAGAAAAATAAGAAACCTTAATCCTTATAAACAGGGATATTATCTTGTATATCTTCCAAGTTTTGCAGATGAAAATATCATCAAGGTTTTAAGAAAAATTCCTGTGGAATGGAAAGTATTTTCAAAATACAGCAAAGTACAGGTTAAAGTAAAAAATGTGGAAGTATTTCCTATTGATGAAATGCAATACCTGAAGTATTTTGAAGGCTGTGACGGAATTTTGTGCAACGCAGGTTTTGAATCTCCTGCAGAAGCATTGTTTATGGATAAAAAACTATTTGTTATTCCTATCCACAATCAGTATGAACAGGAATGTAATGCATGTGCCCTTGACAAAATGGGAATACCCAATTCCAAGGTTTTAAATCTTCAGGAAATTATGGAATGGGTAGCTTCTGATCATCATCTGAAAGTAGATTATCCGGATGATATTGAAGATATTCTGCTCAATGAGGTTTTAATTCTTTAAAAAAATATCGTCCAAATCACTCATTCTCATCATCACAGATCTTGCATAGGAACAGTGTGGATATACTTTCCAGTTGTTTTCTCGGGCAAATTTGATGGCTTCTTCTACTAAGAATTTTCCCATTCCTCGGCCTTCAAATTCGGGATGTACCAATACAAAAGAGATAATGAATTTATGATCTTCAGGGAAAATAGTATAGGTAAGCCTGCCTACTTCTTTTATTTCGTTATTGAGGGTAAGAACTCCGCCGTTTCCGGATTTATTGTTTTCAAATTTCATAATGCTGAACTTTACGATTAAAGATACAAAAATTGCACCGACCTTGCTGGTATGAGTAATAAGTAATGAATTCCGCAGTCAAATTCTCAATATTTTTAAATTGACAATTCACTTGCGGAGCAACCTGCACTATTGGCCTGATTAATTATCTTTTCCCGTGTAGTAGTTATAATCTTTAATAATCACATTGATAAACTGTCTTTCCGTCATTTTAGATGTGTCTATTTCCAGTTTCAGAATACTTTTAATTTTCTCAGACAGCTTACTGATGATCTGGCGGTCATCTACTTTCAACGCTTTGGTATAATTATCTTTGATGATTCTCATATCATTATCGCTCAAAGCAATGACTTGTGGAAAAGAAGGAATGTAATCTTGGTGGATATTCTCCAGGATTGTATGCGAGATATTGATATTGTTTTTCAGAGAAATGACAGCGGTTCCCGAAGCAATATCTCCCAAACGCTGGTTGTTTTTAGAAACAATCATAGAGATAAGTCCTATAACTCCGGCAAATGAAACATCAACAATTCTGAAAACCCAGCGGATCATATAATCGGCGAAACTGGCCTGATAGCCGTCAATCTTTACCACTTTGATTTTCATCAGTCTTTTGCCGGGTGTCTGGCCTTCCATTAAGCTTTCCAATACAAGCGGATAAATGTAAATAGGAAAAGTAAGGATAAGATATACAGCTCTTATAGACCATTCATCAAGGCCGTTTAATAAATATCCTAAGTCGAAAATATTGAAGAACAAATACAGGATAATCACCACATAAGCGATCCTGATCAGAAGATCAATAATGAAGGCAAGCATCCTTTCTCCTACGCCTGCAATATTAAAATTAATATTTACATTTTGTGAGGTATTTATCGCAATTTGAGACATATTTTTTATTATTTTAGCCTTAACAATTATGAGAGAAGTTTATTTCATTAAACAAAATAAAGAAAAATGGTTGGGAATAGAACAGGTTATTCAAGGGAAAATTAAAAAAAATCCTGATGACCTGTCTTCATTGTATATTAATCTGATCAATGATCTTTCTTTTGCCCAGACCTATTATCCCAAAAGTAACACTACTGTTTACCTGAACCATCTGTCTGCCCAGATTTTTCAGAAGATCTATAAAACAAAAAGGGTAGAGGAGAACAGGCTGGTTTATTTTTTCAAAACTGAAGTTCCGTTGCTGATGTATCAGTACAGGAGATATCTGATGTATGCTTTTCTCTTTTTCATTTTATTTACTTCAATAGGAGTACTTTCTGCCATTTATGATAAAGATTTTGTAAATATTATTCTGGGTGAAGGTTACGTAAATGAAACCATTGAAAATATTAAGCATAATAATGCGGTAGGAGTTTATCAGAGTGGCAGTACATGGGGAAGTACCATCGGGATTATTTTTAATAATATCCAGGTAGGAGCGAAACTGTATATTTACGGAATTGCAGGCGGAGTGGGAACATTATTCGCATTGCTTTCCAATAGTGTGATGCTGGGTGCTTTCCAGTATTTTTTCTATGATTATGGAGCATTGAAAGAGAGTGCAAGAGGAATATGGCTTCATGGAGTTTTTGAGATCTTTGCCATGGTGGTAGAAGCGATGTGTGGCCTGATTCTGGGTGCATCTATTTTATTTCCGAGAACGTTTTCAAGGTTTAACTCTTTTAAAAAAGGATTTAAAGATTCATTTAAAATATTTTTAAGTACTGTTCCTTTCACAATTTGTGCAGGAATTATAGAAGGTTATGTTACAAGACATGCTTTGAAAATGCCTTTGTTTCTGAACCTGATCATTATTTTTGGCTCACTGGCAATTATAGGATTCTACTATTTTGTATATCCGTCTGTTGTCTATAAAAAAACTAATAAACACATTCATGATACAATTATATAAAAAAAGAGATTTTGGAAACTTTATCAGCGATAGTTTTAATTTCTTCAAAATATATGGGAAGAATTATTTTAAGAACTATATTCTGATCAATGGCTTGCTTTTGATCTTAATGGTAACCGTTGCAATCTTCGGGTATAAAGAACTCTTTTCGCAGGTATTCGCATCCAACCTTGGGGGAGAAACATCTTATTTTGAACAGTATTTTTCGGATAATGCCGGTATGCTGATTACAGTAGGATTACTGACTTTTCTGCTTTTCATGGTCCTGATGATTGTCAATTACCTGTATCCTGTTTTCTATTTAAAAAGAATTGCAGAAGGTGCAGAAAAGATAAAAGCGGATGAAATTCTGAGTGATTTTAAAAGCAATGCAGGGAGAATAGCTAAGCTGTGCCTTGGAATGATTTTTATTGTCACTCCGATGGTATTGTTTGTCGTAGGATTTTCTTATATCCTCATTTTTATTATTATCGGACTGTTTTTGATACTGCTGCTTTACCCAACGATATTTAATTTCACTACATTTCTGATGTATGATTATTTTAATTCGGACAGAGGATTCTGGGGAAGTTTGAGCTATGCTTTACGGTCACAGTTTTCTTACCCGAATGGCAGTGAGAAATCTCCGTTCTGGAAATATTGGGGATCTGCGTTTGTGATGTTTATTATTATTTACATGATAACATCTGTATTTACATTTATTCCGATGATATTCTTTTACGGATCGCTTCTTACGTCTGCACCGGACGGAAATTTTGAGCAGAACCCTTTTACCGGAACTGCCGGAATTTTGTTTTTTGTATTCTATGGAGTTTCAATGCTGATTTCATTTTTTCTTTCAAACCTGATGTATGTGAATGCTGGATTGATGTATTATGACAGCAGAACAGATTTTCACCAGAAAGTAGAACTTGCAGAAATAGACACGATTGGAATCAATGAATAAAATTTTCCTTTTCTTACTCCTTTTTCTCTCTCTTGGGCTGGTTCAGGCTCAGGACGATAATCCTGATGATGATCTGGTAGATTCATTATATACAACCGGGCATTACAGAAATATGCTGCGTGCAGATTCTGTGCTGATGAAAAACCCAGTGTCAGAAAATGAGGTTCATCCGAAAACATTTAAAGAAAATATTCCGTCAAGATATAAAGGACGTGAATTTGATTATTCAGTATCAAAACCAAGAGAATCTTTCTTTCAAAAACTGATGCGGAAGCTCAATCAGATTATACAGGGGATTTTTGGCGAAACAACATTGACTAAGTCTGCAGAATTTACAACTGTTCTTATCCGTCTGTTTGCGATTATCCTTGTAGGTTTTCTGCTTTATTTCATCATTAAATATCTGATGGGGAAAGATGGGAATTTTATTTTTGGTAAAAAGAATAAGAAATTGGATATCAACGTTCAGGAACTCCATGAGAATATCCATGAAATCAATTTTCCTGAAAGTATCGCGAAATTTGAGATGGCGGGAGATTATCGGTCAGCAGTTCGTTACCAATTCCTGTTTGTTCTTAAAAAACTGAGTGATAAAAAGCTGATCAACTGGAATCCGGAAAAAACCAATAAAGATTATGCCGCAGAGTTGAAAGCTCCCCATCTTAAAAACGATTTCTCTAATCTTTCTTATATCTTTGATTATGTCTGGTACGGAGAATTCAGTATTGAAGAAGAAAGCTATCAGAAATTTAAAAATCAGTATCAGGCATTTAAACCTTAACAATAGTAACCATGAATAAAACTTTCAAAACATATGCTGTAATTTTCGTCATTGTGATGATTGTTCTGGCATTGCTTGAAGTTAACAAAAAAGAAACGACAGACTGGCGAAAGAATTTTGACATTAATGAGAAGTCTCCGTTCGGACTATTTGTTTTTAATAATGAAGCTAAAGATCTGTTTAAAAATAATCTGAAGAAGATTGAACAGGTTCCCTACGAATACTACAGTCAGCATAAAAAGGATCCTCACAATATTATTGTTATTGAAAATAATCTTGACAAAGAGTCCTGGAATAAAATCCTGACTCAGGTATCTGAAGGTTCGGATGCATTTTTACTGGTGGTTCGGATGCCGAAGGAAATTTCAGACAGTATCGGGTATTATGATTCCGAAATCTCCTTTGAAGAGGAAAATGTGCTGAAACTTACAGACAAAAAATATCAGAATGATTTTGTTAAGCTGGATAAATTTCCGTCAGGAAGAGGATTTTCATTCATTAAACCTAAAGTTGAAGTCCTGGGGAAAACTGTGGAAAAAAAGAATAACGATCAGGCCAACTTTATCAAAGTGAAATTTGGAAAAGGATATATTTACGCTCATACTGAACCTCTTTTTCTGACCAATTATTATCTTCTGAAACCTGGGAACGTAAAATATGCACAGGATGTGTTTTCATATCTGCCAGATAGAGAAACCATTTGGTTTGTATCCAACAAAAGTTCAGCATCACGCTTCTTCATGAGATTTGTATTGTCAAATCCGGCTTTAAAGTATGCCTGGTGGGTGCTTTTGGGTGGACTTGTCCTTTTTATTTTCTTTAATGCGAAAAGAAAACAGAGAATAGTACCGGTAACAGAGCCACTAAGGAATACTTCTCTGGATTTTGTGAAAAGTATTGGAAATCTGTATCTTCAGGAAGGTGATTTTCATGATATGATGGCCAAGAAGGCACAGTATTTTCTGAACAAAGTGAGGATGGATCTGTTGATAGATACCCAGAATTTAGATGAAGAATTTGCAAAAAAATTACAGCTGAAAACCGGGAAAACCATAGAGATGATCAATGAAGCGATAACGCTTGTAAAAAAAGCTCAGGACCCTTACGCCAGCGTAATGAAGGAAGACCTTACAAGGATCAATAAGCTCCTTGATGAAATATTTAAATAATACAACAATATAATGATGTAACAAGTACCAATGCTAATAATGACTTTTCCAGGAAGAGATTTGATTATTACATTGACAGCCATTGTTAGATCGGCAAATTAAAATTTATTATGGAAAACTTTGATAACCCTAATATAGAAAACCAAAGCTCTATAGACCTTAATAAGCAGGAAGAGCAGTTTCATTCGAGAATAGATATGATCGAACTTCGTGCAAGCCTGGAGAAAGTAAAATCTGAGATCGGAAAAGTAATTGTAGGGCAGGAGAAGATGATTGAACATCTTTTGGCAGCGTTACTTTCAAACGGTCATGTTTTGATTGAAGGAGTTCCGGGAGTGGCGAAGACAATCACCGCAAAATTATTAGCCAAAACCATTGACGTAGGTTTCAGCAGAATTCAGTTTACTCCGGATCTTATGCCTTCCGATATCTTGGGGACATCCATATTCAATGTGAAAAATTCAGAATTTGAATTTAAAAAAGGACCTATCTTCTCCAACTTCATCCTGATTGATGAGATCAACAGATCGCCGGCAAAAACACAATCTGCATTATTTGAAGTAATGGAAGAAAGACAGATCACCATGGATGGTACCCGTTATATTTTGGAAGAACCTTTTCTTGTTATCGCTACACAAAACCCTATAGAACATGAGGGAACGTACAGACTTCCGGAAGCCCAGCTGGATCGTTTTTTATTCAAAATCAATGTAGGATATCCTAATCTTGAGCAGGAAATCGCGATCATTAAAAATCAGCACGAAAGTAAAAAAGAAGATAAAACAGAAGGCGTAAACCGCGTGATCACAGCTGTACAGCTGAAAAACTACCAGAATCTGGTAAAAGAAATCATTGTGGAAAGTCAGCTGATGGAATATATTGCTAAGATTATCATCAATACAAGAGAAAACCAATTCTTATATCTGGGAGCTTCACCGAGAGCTTCATTAGCACTTCTTACAGCATCAAAAGCATTTGCAGCGCTGAGAGGAAGAGATTTTGTGACTCCTGAAGATATCAAAGAAGCAAGCTATGCTGTTTTAAGACACAGAGTCATCGTATCTCCCGAAAGAGAAATGGAAGGTCTTACTGCAGATGAAATTATCCGCCAGATTTTAGAAGGAATAGAGATTCCGAGATAGGTTATTAGATAATAGGTGACAGGGCAATAATCCCTAATCCCTTTTTTCTAAATCCTAATCCCTATACCCTAACCAATGAAAAACTTATACATCAATACACGTTTCTTTTTTGCACTCATCGGAGTGGGGATTCTGTATGTTCTGGCATTTTTCTTTCCGGTGCTGATGTGGGCAGCCCATATCGTGCTTCTGATTTGTTTTCTGGCTGCAATGGTAGATTTCCTGTTGCTTTTTAACCAAAAGAATGCGCTGCAGGTTCAAAGAATTTTACCGGAAAAACTGTCTAACGGAGATGAGAATTTTGTAAAAATTGACATCAAAAATAATTATAGCTTTACCATATCCACTAAGATTATTGATGAAATTCCTTTTCAGTTTCAGAAAAGAGATTTTTTAATCGAAAAACAGATCGCTTCAGGAGCGAATACATTCTTTCAATATTCATTAGAACCTAAGGAAAGAGGAGAATATCATTTCGGAGGTTTGAATATTTACGCATCTTCACCATTAGGTTTAATTTCAAAAAGATTTATTTTTCAGAAGGATGCTATGCTGCCATCTTATCCATCCTTTATTCATCTCAGAAAATATGAGCTGATGGCCATTCAAAGTGAATTTCTATTAGGTGGAATCAAAAGAGTCAGAAAGCTGGGACACACGATGGAATTTGAGCAGATCAAAGAATATGTTCCCGGAGATGATATCAGAACGATCAACTGGAAAGCTACTTCCAAGACCAACCGTTTGATGGTAAACCAGTTTCAGGATGAAAAATCACAGCGTATTTTTATGCTGATTGATAAAGGAAGAACCATGAAAATGCCTTTCAATGGATTAAGCTTGCTGGATTATTCCATCAATGCAACAATGGCACTTTCTCATATTATTTTGAGAAAGGGAGACAGAGCCGGTATGATGACCTTTTCCAAGAAAGCTGAAAATAAAATTGCAGCCGATAATAAATCCGGGCAGCTGAAAAAAATCTCTGAAGCGCTTTATAATATTAAAACAGATTTCTTTGAAAGTGATTTCAACCGCCTGTATCAGGATGTAAAATATTCTATCAATCAAAGAAGCTTAATTCTGCTTTTTACCAACTTTGAAACATTGGACGGACTGAACCGACAGCTGAAATATCTACGTGGAATCGCAAAAAACCATTTGCTGGTAGTTGTATTCTTCAAAAATTCAGAATTGCAGACGCTGATCAACAAAAATCCTGAAAATATGCAGGAAATCTATGATGAGATCATTGCTGAGAAATTTGAGTTTGAAAAGAAACTGATCATCCAGGAACTTCGCAAATATGGAATCTATACCGTATATACACTTCCGGAAAATTTGAATATCGATGTTATCAATAAATATCTTGAGATAAAAGCGAGAGGAATTTTATAACTTTGCAAAAGCAATAAGCAATAAATAATGAAAATTACACTTAACAGAATAAACGACGATTTTTTATTTGAATGTACAAATGCACAAGGAAATTCTATTCTTCTGGATAATACTTCCCAGCCGGGAGCAAAAGGCGTTTCTCCAATGGAAAGTGTACTGATGGCAGTCGCGGGCTGCAGCGGAATTGATGTGGTTTCTATTTTAAAGAAGCAGCGTCAGGATATCAAAAGTTTTCAGGCAGAAGTAGAAGGAGAAAGAGTACAGGTAGATGAAGCAAAACCTTTTAAATCCATTAATGTTAAGTTCCTTTTAGAAGGAGAAATTGATCCTAAAAAAGCATTAAAGGCAGCAGAACTTTCTTTTGAAAAATACTGTTCCGTATCAAGAACGTTAGAACCGAATGTAGAAATCGGATATGAAGTCTATGTAAACGGAGAAAAAATTTAATCTCTTATTTAAAAATAGAAAAAGCCGGATGACTCATCCGGCTTTTTTATTATTTATTACTCATTGCTGATTAAAAGGTAAGTCTTGGTTTTATCAGTTTCGCCACAGTGGCAGTCCATCCTGTCTGGTGAGAAGCCCCTACACCACGGCCGTTATCACCATGAAAATATTCAAAGAAGGTGATATAATCTCTGAAATGCTCATCGTAATTGAATTTTGGATTGCCTCCGTTGAAAGCCCTTTGCCCATGTTCATCCTTTAAAAATATTGAACAGAGCCTTTTGCTGATATTCTGAGCGACTTCATCAAGATTTCTTTTATCGCCGCTTCCTGTTGGAAATTCTACCTTAAGACTGTTTCCATAATAATAATGAAAACGCTGCAGGCTTTCAACAATCAGGAAATTGATAGGAAACCAGATCGGCCCACGCCAGTTGCTGTTTCCACCAAACATTCGGCTGTCACTTTCTGCAGGAGTATAGTATACCATATTTTCGGCTCCATGCACAGAGAATACAAAAGGATTTTCTTCGTATACTTTAGACATAGCACGGATTCCGTAAGAGCTTAGAAATTCTTTTTCATCAAGCATTCTTGTAAGAACCTTTGTTAATCTGTTTTTACGTAAAATACTCATCAGATGTTTTCTGCCTTGTCCCTCCTCATCCCAATGAGAAACGAGCTTGGTGAGTTCCGGCTTATTTTTTAGGATCCATTCCATTCTGGTTTTGAAATTAGGCATCTTTTCCAACAGCCTGTGATCCACAATTTCTACTGCGAATAAAGGAATTAAGCCGACAATACTTCTTAATTTCAAAGAAACACTGTCTCCGTTTCCAAGCTGCAATACATCATAGAAGAATCCGTCTTCTTCATTCCACAAGCCTTTTGTTCCTTCACCCAGGTTTTCCATAGCTTCAGCGATATAAAGATAATGTTCAAAAAACTTGATCGCCATATCCTCATATACCTGATAATATTGGGCAAGTTCCATCGCAATACGCATCATATTCAATGCATACATCGCCATCCAGCTTGTTCCGTCTGCCTGCTCAAGATGCTGACCGTCCTTTAGTTCCATATTCCGGTCAAAAGCACCAATATTATCTAGACCAAGGAAGCCGCCTCCGAAAATATTTTTACCATTTTTATCCTTTCTGTTGACCCACCATGTAAAATTCAGCAACAACTTCTGAAAGACTTTTTCTAAAAATAATAAATCCGGCTTTCCATTGTTTTTTTCATCAATCTTAAAAACACGGAAGCAAGACCAGGCATGTACAGGCGGGTTTACATCGCTCATGTTCCATTCATAAGCAGGAAGCTGTCCGTTAGGATGCATGTACCATTCTTTGGTAAGTAATAAAAGCTGTCCTTTGGCGAATTCCGCATCTATAATGGAGAAAGGGACGCAGTGAAATGCCAGATCCCACGTAGCATACCATGGATACTCCCATTTATCAGGCATGGAAATGATATCCTTATTATGAAGATGATTCCATTCTGTATTTCTTACATATTCGTTGAAATTTCTTGGAGCCTCAAAATTGGGATCTCCTTTCAACCATTTTCCGATATTGTAATGATAGAACTGTTTATTCCAAAGAAGCCCTGCAAAAGCCTGTCGCTGAACATTTCTTTCATCTTCATTTACTGTATCATTCTGAATATCGTTATAAAACTCTTCAGCTTCAGCTTGACGGATATTGAAAATATGATCAAAACTGTCAAAAGGTTCATCCATTTCGTCAGGAGACAACCTGAACTCAAAAACTTTTGATTCCCCAGCATCAATAATTTCATCAATAAGAAAAGAAGCTTTTGTTCCTCTTTTTTCAGGATTTACAGTATCTCCCTGATGAATAATAAAATTATTGATTCCATCTTTGAAATAAGTATTCTCTGCTTTGGGAGCTCCGTAAAGTTTGGAAGTATTGGTTTCATTATCACAAAATACACTCTGTGCATTTGAGTTTCGGGAATATAGCTTTTTGATCGAAATACTGTCATGACCAATATTAATACTTCCGTCATGAGACGCATTAACCTCTCCTTTATAAGTATTGTATCCCCATTTCCAGTTGTTTCTGAACCAGATTGTGGGAGCTACCAGAATAGGAGCCTCATGCTGGCTTCGATTACAAACGGTGACTCTGGCTAAGATATCGTTGTGATCGGCTTTACAGTATTCAATGAAAATATCAAAATATTCATCGTTATCAAAAATTCCGGTATCAAAAATCTCATATTCCGGTTCTTTTTTGCTTCGTTTTCCGTTTTCTATAACAAGATCATCGTAAGGAAATTCATTAATCGGATATTTATACACCACCTTCATATAGCTGTGAGTAGGCGTATTGTCCAGATAATAAAAGATTTCTTTGATGTCTTCACCATGATTTCCCTGAGGGTTACTCAATCCGAAGAATCGTTCTTTTACCATTTTATCTTTCTTGTTCCAGAATGAAAAAGCAAAACAGAAAAGTTGCTTTACATCAGAAATTCCGGCGATGCCTTCTTCTCCCCAGCGGTAAGCATAGCTTTCAGCATTATTATGATTGGTAAAATCCCAGGCATTCCCGTTTGAGCTGTAATCTTCACGTACATTTCCCCACTGTCGGTTGCTTACATAAGGTCCCCAGTTTTTCCATTTAGTATCTTGTAATCTTTCTTTTTCGGCGGTCATATCTCATCATTTTTCCATACGAAGTTAGTTTTTTTGAAAAATAATTCCAATTTTTTTCATCTGAACAATTATTAATATAGTTTTGAAATACTTGTATTTAAGGGCTTTTTTAAATATTAAAATATTTTTTTTTTGAAATTAAAAGAAAAGAACTACCTTTGCACCATTCGTTCATTCAAATATTGAAAATGTTATCAAGAAAGGTTGAGGGATTAGACCCTATGAAACCTTAGCAACCCTTTGCGCAAGCAAAGAAGGTGCTACGTTCTACCAAAGTATTTTGGACAGATAACTTACTGAAGTTCTTTTCAGCCATTTCCTGTGGCATTTTCAATTGTATTTGTATTAAAATATAATAGAATTGAAAACAGAACTAAACTATATAAATCTTTCGTATCAAACCAATTCCCAAAAGGAATACCATATCCCGTTAAGCTATCAGCTTTTTGGGAAAGATCTGTTTACAGCACCCATTGTTTTAATCAATCATGCACTTACCGGAAACTCAGATGTATCCGGAGAAAAAGGTTGGTGGAAACAATTGGTAGGAGAAAATCAGATTGTTGATACCAATCAATATACGGTTCTGTGTTTCAATATACCCGGAAACGGTTATGACAATTTTTTAATTGAAGATTATGAAGATTTCACGCCTTCAGATATCGCCGCGATATTTCTAAAAGGGCTTGAAGCTTTACATATCAAAAATCTATACGCCATTATTGGGGGCTCTCTGGGAGGAGGAATTGCCTGGGAAATGCTTGCCAAGCAGCCGGATCTTGCAGAAGTATTTATTCCTATTGCCTGTGATTACAGAACACACGACTGGCTTCATGCACAATGTCTGGTTCAGAAATTTTTATTGAATGATAAAGAAGAACCATTACAGAAAGCAAGAATTCATGCCATGCTGTGTTATAGAACACCACAGTCGCTCAATGACAGATTTCAAAACCAATATAACCAGGACAAACAATGTCTGGAATCAGAAGACTGGTTGGTTTATCATGGTAATGCACTAAACGAAAGATTTAGTTTAAAAGCGTACAAACTGATGAATCATCTCTTGATGAATATTAATGCTGATGAACCATCACTGGATAAAATACAGGCACGAATGCACATGATCTCCGTAGATACAGACTTATTCTTTCCTGCTTCTGAAATCCGAATGTGTTTTGAAAACTTAAAAGAGAAAAATAAGAATGTTTCTTACCACGAGATCCAATCTATACACGGGCATGATGCCTTCTTAATGGAATATCAACAATTAAATAATATCATTAAAAACATTTTACAGAAGTAATGAAAAATGCTAACGAAATAAAATTTTTGAAGAACAGATCAATCATCAAATTTGAAGGAGAAGATTTCCTGGGAGAAATCGGGATTGACGGACGAATTTTTAAAGCGCTTACCTTAGCGCGTATCAGTGTAGGAGTAATTTCCCAGCAGGCCATAGAAAACGGAATTTCTATCTTGGTTCAGGAAATTGATGCAGAAAAAGCAGTTGCTTGTCTTATTGATGAGTTTGAAGCAGAAAGAAAATCTGGAAAAGTTTCTCAGATCTATAGTATCAATAATGTTTCTGTGATCGGTTTTGTAGCAGAAGATTTCAATAAAGTCTTTGCTGAGCTGGCAAGAAACAATGTTTTCCCATTACTTTTGAATCAGGTTGCGGGAGAAAACAGAGTCAACATCGTAGTAACTTCTTCACAGGATGAAAAAACCAGAAATATCATCGAGTCTGAAATTTTCAAAAAGCCAAAGACAGTTCATTTAGCAATTATAGGTCACGGAAATGTAGGAAAAACTCTGATACAACAGGTATTGGAATCTTCAGAAGAAATAAAAAGACGTAAAAAAATAGATCTTAAAGTTGTTGCAGTAGCCAATTCAAAGAAAATAGCTTTCAACAAAAAAGGATTTGATGCGAATTGGAGCGATGAGGTTTTGACTGCAGAACATCCTTCGAGTGTTCAGGAGCTGATTAATTTCTCCAACGAAAACCAGCTGGAGAACCTTATCGTTGTTGATAACACGGCAAGTAAGGATTTTGTGAAAAACTATCATGCTCTGGCAGAAAACGGATTTGATCTGGTTTCTTCAAACAAGATTTTTAATACCCTTCCGATTGAAGAATACAGAAAACTAAGATATACGTTGAATAAAAACAACAGACGTTATCTGTATGAAACCAATGTGGGGGCAGGTTTACCATTAATTGATACGATTAAATTATTACACCTTTCAGGAGAAAATATCACCAGAATCAAAGGAGTATTCTCCGGAACATTAAGCTATGTTTTCAACAATTTTTCTTTAAGAGACGATAAATTTTCAACCATTATCAATGAAGCTTTGGAAAAAGGATACACAGAACCGGATCCAAGAGAAGACCTATCGGGAAATGACGTAGCAAGAAAATTATTGATTCTGGCGAGAGAATTAGACTTAATTAATGAATTCGGAGATATCAATATTCAAAATCTGGTTCCGGAAAGTCTGCTTGAGGTTTCAAAATCAGAATTTCTTTCAAGACTTGAAGAACTGGACGAAGAGTATCAGAAAATAAAAGAAAATCAGGCGCCTGGGCATGTATTGAGATATGTAGGTGATTTGCATGGTGATCTGCAGAAAGATAAAGGTGAGTTAGATGTAAAATTGATTTCTGTTCCGGCAACTTCAGCTTTAGGACAATTAAAAGGTTCAGATTCAATCTTTGAAATTTACACAGAAAGCTATGGTGAAAATCCTATCGTTATCATGGGAGCAGGAGCAGGTGCACAGGTAACAGCCAGAGGAGTATTCGGAGATATTTTAAGAGTAAGTGAAACTAAATAATATTTAATCTAACATCTATCAATTTGGCAGTGTAACCATAACGGCAATTGTCATTCTGAGCATAGCGAAGAATCTGATGGTTACAATGTAAAATTGATCAATTAAAACTATATGGAAAATTTTGAAACATCAGCAATAAGAACCCAGACTGAAAGAAGTCAGTTTGACGAGCATTCTACACCATTATACCTTACTTCCAGTTTTATATTTCAGGATGCGGAAGATATGAGAGCAAGCTTTGCAGAAGAAAAACCAAAGAATTTATACAGCCGTTTCTCTAATCCAAACGTAACAGAATTTACAGATAAGATTGCTAAGATGGAAGGTGCAGAAGCAGGATATGCGTTTGCTACAGGAATGGCTGCCATCTATTCTACATTTGCTGCTTTATTGAATGCCGGAGATCATATCGTGAGCTGCCAGTCAGTTTTCGGATCTACGCATACTTTATTTACTAAGTATTTCCCGAAATGGAATATTGAAACCTCTTATTTCAAAGCAAGAGATGCTGAGAATGTTGAACAATATATCAAGCCCAATACAAAGATCTTATATCTTGAAACTCCTACCAATCCGGCTATTGAAATTCTGGATCTTGAGTTCTTCGGACAGATTGCGAAAAAGCACAACCTTATTTTTATTGTAGATAACTGCTTTGCAACACCTTATCTTCAGCAGCCGATCAAATATGGTGCAGATATTGTTGTACATTCAGCGACGAAATTGATTGACGGACAGGGAAGAGTGTTAGGAGGAATAGCAGTAGGAAAAGAAGACCTGATCAGAGAAATTTATCTTTTCGCAAGAAATACAGGACCTGCATTATCTCCTTTTAATGCCTGGGTATTATCAAAAAGTTTAGAAACATTGGCGATCCGTGTAGAAAAGCACTGTGAGAATGCATTGAAAGTAGCTGAGTTTTTAGAAAGTCATCCGAACGTAGAATTAGTAAAATATCCATTTCTGAAATCCCATCCAAGTTATGAAGTCGCTAAAAAGCAAATGAAGCTTGGAGGAAATATCGTAGCATTTGAAATAAAGGGAGGAATAGAAGGCGGAAGAAACTTTTTAGATAAGATACAAATGTGCTCACTGTCTGCTAATTTAGGTGATACAAGAACGATCGTTACCCACCCGGCATCTACAACC
Organism: Chryseobacterium sp. D764; assembly: GCF_019317325.1. NCBI lineage: Bacteria > Pseudomonadati > Bacteroidota > Flavobacteriia > Flavobacteriales > Weeksellaceae > Chryseobacterium > Chryseobacterium sp. D764. Next base: position 3,820,818 of record NZ_CP079219.1, read on the forward strand.
CATTCTAAATTATCCGATGAGGAAAGAAATGAAGTAGGTATTACGGCAGGATTGGTTCGCTGTTCGGTAGGTTTGGAAAATGTAGAAGATATCATAGCAGATCTGAAACAGGCTTTAGATTAGTTAATCGTTGACAGTTTATAAAAAACCAAATGAATAGAGAATACACAGAATTAGTAATTTGGATGGAGGGAAGAAAGTTGGTTAATCTAACTTATATCCTGACTGCCAACTTTCCTAAAGAAGAATTATTGGCTTTAACAGGTCAGATAAGAAAAATGGTAACTTCAGTTTCGTTCAATATAACGGAAGGAAGTAGAAGGCAGAATCCCGAAGATACTTTACCGTTTCTGCAGATTGCCGGGAAATCTCTTTATAAACTGGAAACTCAATTCCATTTGGCTTCAGACCAACAATATATTTCTAAAGAAGATTTTAAAATAATCAATAAAAAAATCCTCTTATGCAAAAAACTGGTCAGCGGATTTATAAACTGTTACAAATTGATAGAAAATGAAAAATAATATACAAGACGCTCAGCTTTCAGCACTCAATGTTCAACTTCAGAAGAGAATTCTGGTTCTTGACGGAGCTATGGGAACAATGCTTCAGAGATACAAGTTTGAAGAAGATGACTATCGTGGAGAGCGTTTCAAGGATTGGGAGCATCCGGTAAAAGGAAATAATGACCTTCTTTCTCTCACACAGCCTCAGGCGATTGAAGAAGTTCACAAGAAATACCTGGAAGCAGGGGCTGATATCATTGAAACCAATACATTCTCGGGAACTACCATAGCGATGGCAGATTATCACATGGAAGAGCTGGTATACGAACTGAACTATGAGTCCGCAAAAATTGCAAGAAAAGCCTGTGACGAATATACCGCGAAAAATCCGGACAAACCGAGATTCGTAGCAGGATCTATCGGGCCAACAAACAGAACGGCAAGTTTAAGTCCAGACGTTAATGATCCCGGATACAGAGCCATCACTTTTGAAGAATTGAGAGTAGCTTACAGGCAGCAGTGTGAAGCTTTGCTGGACGGAGGCTCAGATATTCTTTTGGTAGAAACCATCTTTGATACCCTGAATGCAAAAGCAGCTTTGTTTGCCATTGATGAACTACAGGATGAAAGAGGAATAAAAATTCCGATCATGGTGTCAGGAACCATTACCGATGCTTCAGGAAGAACACTGAGCGGTCAAACAGCAGAAGCTTTTCTGATCTCCGTTTCCCACCTGAATTTATTAAGTGTAGGTTTCAACTGTGCATTGGGAGCAGATCAGCTGACGCCTTATCTTGAAACTCTGGCCCATAATTCAGAATTCTATATTTCAGCATACCCGAATGCAGGTTTACCGAATGCTTTTGGAAAATATGACGAAACTCCTGAAGATATGGCAAGACAAATTAAAGAATATGTAGAAAAAGGACTGATCAATATTATCGGTGGTTGCTGCGGAACCACGCCTGAGCATATAAAAGCGATTGCAGATTTGGTAGAACAATATCAGCCAAGGAAATTGAAGGAATTTGTGTGATTTGATAGATTTTTTTAATTAAAATCAAGAATGAAGGCTAATTATAAATAGTAACTTTATGTAAACCACAAAGTTAAATATAATGAAAAAGCCAATTTACTTAAAAGATTCGGAGGATATCAGATTATTTAATGAGCTGAGAAAGAAAGTAAACCAAAGAGTAGAAACCATTTCTGAAAACAGGGATATCTACATTCAGATCAAAGCGGTTATTCTGCCACTGGTCTATATAGGGTTATATTTTCTTGCTGTTTTGAATGCTGAAAAACATTGGATGTATATTCTGAGTTTTGTTTTAATGGGAATTTCTCTGGTTTTGATTTATTTAAACCTAATTCATGAGGCAGCCCATAACAACATATATAAAAGTAAAAGACTGAACGGGCTGGTTCTTCACATTTTTGATTTTATAGGAGCCAACTCCTATATCTGGAAAAAAAGACATATCGCAAGCCATCATGCATATCCCAATGTAGATGGATGGGACACGGATATCGAGCAGAGCGGATTGCTGTTAATCGTACCGTGGATCAAAGCAAAAGGAGTACAGAGGTATCAGGATAAGTTTTTCTTTTTAGTATATCCATTCTATTTGTTCAATTGGATGTTTATAAGAGACTTCAGAGACTTCTTTGACAAAGAAAGAGTGATTTTAAAGACTCAGGGGAGAATACCGGTTATGGAAAAAGTAAAAATGATAAGCTATAAGCTGTTCTATTTCTTTTATCAGATTGTGGTTCCTGTGATGTTCTTTAAAGTATCAATAGGGTTGGCTTTAGGAGCGTGGTTTTTACAGGTAATTTCAGCAAGTATTTTTGCATTGTTTGTTTTACTGCCTTTGCATCCGCTTCCTGATAATGCCTTTCCAAAATTAAATAAAGAAAATGGTCTGCCATTTAGCTGGCTTCGTCATCAGTTTGAAGTGACCAATGATTTAAAAGAAAATAACTGGCTGGTAAGGAATATGTTGGGGAATTTTAATTTCCATGTAGCACATCATCTGTTTCCGAACTACAGTTATATGTATTACAACGAGATCACAGAGGAGATTGAAGAATTTGCCAGAGAATATGATCTTGCATATAAAAGATTTCCATTGTTGACTGCTTTAAGCAAGCATAGGGATTTATTGAGACAGAATGCCAATAATGCCTACTATATTTTAGAAGAATAAAATGAAATATTTAAGATTATCAGGCCTCGAGCCTCTTATCATAACACCGGAGAGCAATTTCATCAATGTTGGTGAAAGGACTAACGTTGCCGGTTCCAAAAAGTTTTTAAGACTGATCAAAGAGGAGAAATTCTCCGAAGCATTAGATATTGCCCGCCATCAGGTAGAAGGAGGTGCCCAGATTCTGGATGTCAACTTTGATGATGGATTGATTGATGGAAAAGCATCTATGATCAAATTCCTGAACTTAATTGCCTCTGAACCAGATATCGCAAGAATCCCGATCATGGTAGATTCTTCCAAGTGGGAAATCCTTGAAGCAGGTCTTCAGGTAGCTCAGGGAAAATGTGTGGTAAATTCTATCAGTTTGAAAGAAGGCGAGGAAGAATTTATCAAACATGCCAAAGCTATTAAAAGATATGGAGCAGCAGTTATTGTAATGGCATTTGATGAGGTAGGGCAGGCTGACAGTTTTGAACGAAGAATTGAAATTTCAAAACGTTCTTATGATATTCTTGTCAATCAACTTGGTTTTCCGGCAGAAGACATCATTTTTGACTTAAATATCTTTCCTGTGGCAACGGGAATGGATGAGCACAGAAGAAATGCCATCGACTTTATTGAAGCTACACGTTGGGTAAGACAAAATCTTCCTTATGCATCCGTGAGTGGGGGAGTGAGTAATGTTTCCTTCTCTTTCCGTGGAAATGATACTGTGAGAGAAGCAATGCACTCTGTTTTTCTTTATCACGCCATCCAGGCAGGAATGAACATTGGTATTGTAAACCCGGCGATGCTGGAAGTTTATGATGAAATCAATAAAGAATTACTGGAGCTTGTAGAAGATGTAATCCTGGATAAAAGAGAAGATGCTACAGAAAGACTTCTTGACTATTCAGAAAAACACAAATCAGTCAAAAAAGAAAAAACCGAAGACTTAGAATGGAGAAACAATCCATTACAGGAAAGAATTACCTATGCATTGGTAAAAGGGATCGACCGTTTTATTGAAGAAGATGTAGAAGAAGCAAGACAGTCAGCTGCAAGACCACTTCATGTAATCGAAATTAATCTGATGACCGGAATGGGAGTAGTAGGAGATTTATTCGGAAGCGGGAAAATGTTCTTACCTCAGGTCGTAAAGTCTGCAAGGGTAATGAAAAAAGCTGTGGCTTATCTGCAACCTTTCATTGAAGCTGAAAAAGATGGAGCAAAACCTGCCAACGGAAAGATCTTAATGGCAACAGTAAAAGGGGACGTTCATGATATTGGTAAAAATATTGTGAGTGTTGTTTTGGGTTGTAACAACTATGAAATCGTCGACCTTGGAGTAATGGTTCCGGCTGAAAAAATTATTCAGACGGCTATTGCAGAAAAAGTAGACGTTATAGGATTAAGCGGATTGATTACACCAAGTTTGGATGAAATGGTGTATATCGCCTCAGAATTAGAAAGACAAAATTTAGATTTTCCTTTATTAATCGGTGGTGCTACAACTTCAAAGGCGCATACCGCAGTGAAAATTGATTTAAAATATAAAAATGCAGTTGTTCACGTGAATGATGCATCAAGAGCCGTAAACGTAGTAAGCTCATTATTGGGTGACAGAAATAAAGAATATGTTTCGGATTTAAAGAATGACTATTCCGACTTCAGAGAAAAGTTCCTGAACAGACAGGTGGATAAAGATTATGTATCCATCCAGGAAGCAAGAGAGAATCATTTTAAAATTGATTGGGAGAATGAAGAGATTTTCACTCCGAATACGATAGGAATAAAAGTTATCGAAAATCAGGATTTGAGGGAACTTCTTCCTTTCATCGACTGGTCACCGTTTTTCAGAAGCTGGGATCTTCACGGAAAATACCCGAATATCCTGGAAGATGAGGTGGTAGGAGCTCAGGCGAAAGAATTATTCAAAGATGCTCAGGTGATTCTAAAGAGAATTCTGGATGAAAAGCTTTTAACAGCAAAAGCCATTTTCGGGATCTTTAAAGCCAATTCCAATGAATCTGATGATATCTTGATTTTTGATGAAAATAACAATGAGCAGGCGAAGTTTTTAACCTTAAGACAGCAGGCTCAAAGATCAAAAGGAAAAGATTATCTGGCACTAAGTGATTTCATCGCTCCTCAAAGCTCAGGAAAAACCGATTATGTGGGGGCATTCTGTGTAACTACCGGATTCGGAACCGATGAATTGTCCAGTGAATACGAAAAAGCCAATGATGATTACAATTCCATTATGGTAAAAGCCCTGGCAGATCGTTTTGCAGAAGCCTATGCTGAATTCTTACACAAAAAAGTAAGAACAGAATATTGGGGATATGCCAATCAGGAAAGCTTAAGCAACGAAGAATTGATTGCCGAAAAATACAAAGGAATCCGTCCGGCACCGGGATATCCGGCTTGCCCAGACCATCTGGAAAAGAAAACAATCTGGGATCTTTTAAAAGTAGAAGAAAATACAGGTGTTTTCCTTACAGAAAGCCTGGCGATGTTCCCGACAGCATCTGTTTCCGGGTATTATTTCGGAAGCCCGCATGCCAAATACTTCGGATTAGGAAAAATTATAGAGGACCAGCTTAAAGATTATGCAGCAAGAAGAGGTTGCAGTATCCAGGAAGCGAGAAAATGGTTGTCACCAAATTTAGCAGATTAACATTGACATGAAGATAACAGAACACATTAAAAATGCAAATGGAAAAACTTTATTCTCCTTAGAAGTTGTTCCGCCACAGAAAGGAATCGGGATTGAAGACCTCTATACGAATATAGATCCATTGATGGAATTCAAACCGCCTTTCATTGATGTTACAACATCCAGAGAAGAATATATCTATCTGGATAAAGGCAATGGACTTATGGAACGCCGTATTACGAGAATGCGTCCGGGAACCTTAGGGATTTGTGCTGCTATTCAACATAAATATAATGTAGATACGGTTCCTCATCTTCTTTGCGGAGGTTTTACAAAAGAAGAGACAGAATATCTTCTGGTAGACTGTATGTACCTCGGGATAGATAATGTAATGGCCCTAAGAGGAGATGCTATGAAAGGGCATCAGTATTTTGAGCCTACTCAGGGAGGACATCCAAGTGCCATGGATCTTGTGGATCAGATCAATAACCTGGGAAGAGGAAAATACCTTCATAACGAAGAACAGGCATGTGATGAATTGAATAAATTCTGCATCGGTGTTGCCGGATATCCGGAAAAACATATGGAGGCACCTTCCATGAATTATGATCTGAAGTGGCTGAAACAAAAAGTAGATGCCGGAGCAGATTATATTGTTACTCAAATGTTCTTTGACAATAAAAAGTATATAGAATTCGTTCAGAAAGCAAGGGAAATTGGAATTACAGTTCCGATTATTCCGGGAATAAAACCCATTGCCACAAAAAAACATTTGAAAATCCTGCCGCAGGTATTCAAAATAGATCTTCCTGAAGAGCTGATCAATGAAGTTGAAAATGCAAAGAACAATGAAGCAGTGAAGCAGATCGGAGTAGAATGGGCGATTGCCCAATGCAAAGAATTGCTGGATTTTGGAGTTCCTGTTCTGCACTTTTACTCAATGGGGAAGAGTGATAATATCAAAAAAGTAGCCGGTGAGCTATTCTAATAAAAGTACCAAAATGAAGGAACCCTGCTTTAAAAGGCAGGGTTTTTATTTTAATCAGAACCTGTACAGAATTTCTCTTAAAAATAAAATGGATTATACACTGGCTTAGAAGGAATCAATGAAGTTGATTCCACTTTCGCTCCCTCAAAAATATAACAGCCGCAAATAAAAACTTTGTGTTAATTAAACTCAAGTATCCAGGAAAAGTTATGACAATTAATAAACTTCTCTCTTCCAGCCTCCATCTTCCTTGCCCTAAAGAATTTCATGCCTCTCGAACTCCTTATTCCTGTCAAACAGATACCGGTAAGTAGCCAGCTTTCGCGTTACTGTGGTATCCAGAGTTTCAGCAATCTTAATCATTTTAGGATTAAAATCACCAATCCACTGTAGTTCTGTAATCTTAAAATCTGTATGTTTTCTCAAATGTTGAGTTCCTTCCCAAATCATATATCCGTCAATACCTTTCTTTTGCCATTCCGGAACTACACCAAAAACAAGCCCCACCATTTTCTCATTTTTCTTAAATCGTTTTAAAAATAAGAACTTGAGTTTTTCAAAAATTCCGAACTTTCCATTCAAATATTTAGCCCACTGGTTAAGGTCAGGAATATTGATCCACATCGCAATCGGTTTCTCATTTTCATATACAAACCAGGAGATATGCTCATTGATAATGGGTTTCATCGCATTGAACATTTTCAGAACCTTTGCTTCTTCCAAATGTTTTCCTTCTCCATGAGATGCCCATGCTTTATTATAAACTTCAGTAAAATCTTTTGCAAATTTCGCCAGATTATTCTTTTTCATAGGCTGAGCTGAAATGGCAGGATTTCTTCTGTTTTTTTCATGGGCAATCGTGAAGATTCGCGAAACTTCAGCAAAAACAGGTCTGGTAAAACAAAGCTGCTCAAAATAAATCTGAAATCCATAATTTTCAAAAAGATCTTTGTAGTAAGGGAAGTTGTAATTCATTCCAAACAAAGGCTCAATATACCCTTCAATGAGAAGTCCCCAGAATTTGTCCCTTTCCCCAAAATTAATTGGGCCGTCCATAGCTTCCATTCCTTTTTCCTGAAGCCAGTTCTTACAATAGTCAAAAATAAAATTGGCTGTTTCCTGATCATTGATACAGTCGAAAAAACCAATTCCCCCGGTAGGTTGCTTCTGCTCATAACAATGGTTGAAAAAAACAGCTACTTTACCCACCGTTTTGTTATTCTTTTTAAACAGAAACCTTTTACACTCTCCATTTTTAAAGAATTTATTCTTTTCAGGATCAAAAATCTCCTCAATATACTTATCTAAAGGACGGATATAATTTTTGTCGTATTTATAAAGTTGAGCAGGGAATTCCAGAAATTCCCTTTTATGGTGTTTATTTTGTACTTCCTCGACAATAATCATAGGCTTTTTAATCAGAAATGGCTATAAAAGATAATGTTTTTCACCTTATTTGAAATAGAGAAATAGATATTATCCGTATTTTTGCTGCAAATTAAATAAAAATGGTTGATTTTACTGATAACGACGATGATATTTTCACTGGAAAAGAACATACGCCTATAAGGAAAGATGCTTTTGATAAATCGCCACAGGAAAAAATAGAAAAAATTACTGAGCTTTTTGGCGAGATTATGGAAACATTGGGTATGGATATGACAGATGATTCTCTGAAAGATTCTCCCAGACGTGTTGCCAAAATGTATGTGAACGAGATTTTCGGAGGACTTCTTCCCGAAAACAAACCGGGAATTTCCACTTTTTCCAATAAATACAAATACCGCCAGATGCTGGTGGAAAAAGATATCACTGTATATTCTTTCTGTGAACATCACTTCTTACCTATCATAGGAAGAGCCCATGTTGCTTATATTTCCAATGGAGAAGTAATAGGCCTTTCAAAAATCAATAGAATTGTTGATTATTATGCGAAAAGACCACAGGTTCAGGAAAGACTTACCATGCAGATTGTAGATGCTTTGAAAGAAGCTTTGGGAACAAAAGATGTTGCTTGTATTATTGATGCAAAACACCTTTGTGTCAACTGCAGAGGGATAAAAGATACAGCAAGTTCTACTATTACTGCTGAGCTAAGTGGTATTTTCAGAACAAATCCTATTACAAGACAGGAATTCTTGCATTACGTAGGAAGCCATGCAAAACTAGATTATTAATCAATGAACTACCAAATTCTTAAAAATATTATTGATGCCGAACTTCAGAGATTTCAAAATATCCCTGAAGAAGAATGGTCATACAAAAGCTCTCAAGAAAAATGGTCTAAAAAAGAAATTATAGGCCATCTTTGTGACAGTGCTTTAACAAATATCCGTAGATTTGTCGTAACCCAATATAAAGAGAACGAAAATATCGTATATGATCAGAATATCTGGGTAAAAGCTCAGAATTATCAGAATGTTCCTACTTTGGATCTTATTGATCTGTGGAAGTCTTTGAACTATCAGATTGTTCATGTAGTAGAAAATATTCCCGATGAAGCATTACAGAGAACCTGTGATACAACCAAAACAGAATCTCAGGTTTTTACATTGGAGTTTATTATTAATGATTATGTAGATCACCTACAACATCATTTAAAAGCGATTTAATTATGATAAAATTTAAAAAAGTTTCAAATAAGATTTTTATCACAACAATTATTTGTTGTGACAAAAGTAATTTTTAACTAATTTTTGAATCTTTAAAACTATTAAATCTTTTAACTTAAAAATAAATGCAATTAAAAATATATAACTCCCTTACAGCGGAAAAAGAAATATTCAAACCTATTTTAGAAGGAAATGTCGGAATGTATGTCTGCGGACCTACAGTATACAGCAATGTGCATTTAGGAAATGTAAGAACTTTCCTTTCCTTCGATTTTATCTACCGTACCTTGACGCATTTGGGGTATAAAGTAAGATACGTAAGAAATATCACGGATGCTGGACACCTTACTGATGATGGGAATGTAGATAATGACAGATTCGTAAAGCAAACCAGACTTGAAAAACTGGAGCCTATGGAAATTGTACAGAAATATACAGTAGATTTCCATAAAGTATTGGATATGTTCAATCTTTTGCCACCCAATATCGAACCTACTGCTACAGGACATATTGTGGAGCAGATCGAATTGACTCAAAAACTTATTGAAAAAGGATTTGCCTACGAAAGCAACGGTTCAGTATACTTCGATGTATTAGAATACAACAAAAGAGGATTGAACTATGGCGAACTTTCAAAACGTAATATAGAAGAACTTTTTGCCAATACCAGAGACCTTGATGGCCAGGGAGAAAAGAAAAATCCACAGGATTTTGCTTTGTGGAAAAAAGCATCTCCAGCTCACATTATGAGATGGAATTCCCCTTGGGGAGAAGGCTTCCCGGGATGGCACCTTGAATGTACTGCAATGAGTACGAAATATTTAGGTGAAACATTTGATATCCATGGAGGAGGGATGGACCTTAAATTCCCTCACCACGAATGTGAAATTGCACAAGGAAAAGCTTGTAATGGTACAGCTCCGGTAAACTACTGGATGCATGCCAATATGTTGACGATGAATTCTCAACGTATGAGCAAATCCACTGGGAACTATATCCTTCCGATGCAGCTGGTTACAGGAGATAATGACTTCTTTGAAAAACCTTTCCACCCTTCAATTGTACGTTTCTGCTTCCTGCAGGCACACTACAGAAGTGTTCTGGATATTTCAAACGATGCAATGATAGCCAGCGAAAAAGGATTTATCAGGCTAATGGAAGCGGTGAAAGTATTGAACTCAATCACCCCTGATGATACCAAACAATCCGGTTTCAGCCTGAAAGAATGGAAAGATAAAGCATATGAAGCTTTGACTGATGATTTCAATTCACCAATCCTGATTGCTCACCTGTTTGAAGCTGTGAAATACATCTTTGCCTTGAACGATGGTAAAGAAACAATTTCAACTGCAGATCTAGAAGATTTAAAGTCAACATTGAATGCCTTTATCTTTGACGTTCTGGGATTACAGACCGTGGAAGAAAATAACAATGAAAAACTTGATCAAACTTTAAAAGTTTTAATTGAACTGAGAAATCAGGCAAGAAAATCCAAGAATTTTGACCTTTCAGATCAGATCAGAGACAAACTGCTTGCAGAAGGAATCGAATTAAAAGACGGAAGAGATGGAACATCATACGTTCTGAACTAAAAATATAACTTTATTTTATAAAACATTCCGTAGGAGTCCCACGCGTAGGATTCTTACGGAATGTTTTTTTTGGAACCATTTCGGAAAATATATCTTATCCATTATTATACAGATGATCTTTTTCAGGAGCTATTTCCTGCTATGCATTCATACTCCTCACGCCCGGGCTGTGCGATTCTCAAATCCGCCTGCTCTCCAACGCATGCTGCGGGGTACCCATTTCTATCAGGGCTAGGGGGAGGTTAATGATGAATTATGAATTCCCCCGAAATACCCTATACTAAATATACATCATCATCTGTGCAAATGCGTGATCTGTGGTTAACCAGTACTCATTCCATAAGAACGCACTATTATCCTGAGCGTAGACGAAGGGAGCCTGTTTTATAAAAGCTTCCCCTTGCACCTTTCCCCCAACCTTCCCTTTATCTTATATATATAATAGAATGTATCTTTCATTACCCCATTACTCATGATTTCTTCTCCCTCAAAGCGCTCCCTTGAATCTCCCAAACAAATGTTTAAAATTTTTCTCTCTGCGTTCCAGCGTATTAGGGTTAAATATTACGGGTGTGTAAAATTTATGTTAAATAAAGTTGTTTTGCGTTGCAATAAGTTGTTATCTTTGCCCCACTGAAAAACGAGAGTAATACAGTAGCGCAGGAGAGCTTTTAGATAAGCATAGACATTATGATACTTCAAAAAGAGGCAGACAAAAAACTTTAATTTTTTTATCAAAAAAAGTTGCGAGTTTAAAAAGAGTTTGTATCTTTGCAGTCCCAAATAAAGGGAGCGCAGGAGTAGAGTGATTAAGGTTTAGGAGAGGGATTAAGGTTACTTAAAAAACTTTAAAATTTTCTTTCAAAACATTTGGTCATTAAGAAATAAAGTTTTACTTTTGCACTCGCAAATACGGAGCGCCACTGACAGAAGAGAGTGCTTCGTTACAAAGCGAAAGATATAAAGATCATTGACATACAATATAACAACCAAGTAAGGAAAAACTAAAGCGTAAAAAAAACTTTGAGTGAGTCAGACAAACATACAATGGAGAGTTTGATCCTGGCTCAGGATGAACGCTAGCGGGAGGCCTAACACATGCAAGCCGAGCGGTATTGTTTCTTCGGAAATGAGAGAGCGGCGTACGGGTGCGGAACACGTGTGCAACCTGCCTTTATCTGGGGGATAGCCTTTCGAAAGGGAGATTAATACCCCATAATATTTAGAATGGCATCATTTTAAATTGAAAACTCCGGTGGATAGAGATGGGCACGCGCAAGATTAGATAGTTGGTGAGGTAACGGCTCACCAAGTCAACGATCTTTAGGGGGCCTGAGAGGGTGATCCCCCACACTGGTACTGAGACACGGACCAGACTCCTACGGGAGGCAGCAGTGAGGAATATTGGACAATGGGTGAGAGCCTGATCCAGCCATCCCGCGTGAAGGACGACGGCCCTATGGGTTGTAAACTTCTTTTGTATAGGGATAAACCTACCCTCGTGAGGGTAGCTGAAGGTACTATACGAATAAGCACCGGCTAACTCCGTGCCAGCAGCCGCGGTAATACGGAGGGTGCAAGCGTTATCCGGATTTATTGGGTTTAAAGGGTCCGTAGGCGGATCTGTAAGTCAGTGGTGAAATCTCACAGCTTAACTGTGAAACTGCCATTGATACTGCAGGTCTTGAGTGTTGTTGAAGTAGCTGGAATAAGTAGTGTAGCGGTGAAATGCATAGATATTACTTAGAACACCAATTGCGAAGGCAGGTTACTAAGCAACAACTGACGCTGATGGACGAAAGCGTGGGGAGCGAACAGGATTAGATACCCTGGTAGTCCACGCCGTAAACGATGCTAACTCGTTTTTGGTTTTTCGGAATCAGAGACTAAGCGAAAGTGATAAGTTAGCCACCTGGGGAGTACGTTCGCAAGAATGAAACTCAAAGGAATTGACGGGGGCCCGCACAAGCGGTGGATTATGTGGTTTAATTCGATGATACGCGAGGAACCTTACCAAGGCTTAAATGGGAAATGACAGGTTTAGAAATAGACTTTTCTTCGGACATTTTTCAAGGTGCTGCATGGTTGTCGTCAGCTCGTGCCGTGAGGTGTTAGGTTAAGTCCTGCAACGAGCGCAACCCCTGTCACTAGTTGCCATCATTAAGTTGGGGACTCTAGTGAGACTGCCTACGCAAGTAGAGAGGAAGGTGGGGATGACGTCAAATCATCACGGCCCTTACGCCTTGGGCCACACACGTAATACAATGGCCAGTACAGAGGGCAGCTACACGGTGACGTGATGCAAATCTCGAAAGCTGGTCTCAGTTCGGATTGGAGTCTGCAACTCGACTCTATGAAGCTGGAATCGCTAGTAATCGCGCATCAGCCATGGCGCGGTGAATACGTTCCCGGGCCTTGTACACACCGCCCGTCAAGCCATGGAAGTCTGGGGTACCTGAAGTCGGTGACCGTAAAAGGAGCTGCCTAGGGTAAAACAGGTAACTAGGGCTAAGTCGTAACAAGGTAGCCGTACCGGAAGGTGCGGCTGGAACATCTCATTTTAGAGCGTCGTAAGACGATAAAAAAACAAAGGTACTTAAATGTACCATGCACTTACTTCAAAGTAAAGCTTTAGTTTTTTGTTTGGTTGGTTATATTAAAAATACAACACCCACTAGAAATTAGTATAGGGAAAGAGATTGAGAAATGAAGAAGAGGAAAAGTATAACTTACTTACTCATTCCCATAACTCATATAAAGTCTCGTAGCTCAGCTGGTTAGAGCGCTACACTGATAATGTAGAGGTCGGCAGTTCGAGCCTGCCCGAGACTACTAATTAAAGCGGCTGGCAAATAGCTTATAGCTGATGGCAAAAATGCCAGAAGCCAGAAGCAAATAGCCAACAGCAACTAGAGGGGAATTAGCTCAGCTGGCTAGAGCGCCTGCCTTGCACGCAGGAGGTCAAGGGTTCGACTCCCTTATTCTCCACAGTTTTGGAAGACTGATTTAAAAGTTACGGATAGAGCCAAAAACAATATCTGTTCATCAGTTGTACAAAAAGAATTTAAGATCATTGACATTAACGGTAAAGACATCACAAAGAGATAACCGAGCACTTTCGAGTGCCGAGTTTATAAAAATATCGATAAATTAAATTTATCAAAAAATACTGAACTAATATAATTATTAGGAAAGAAATCGTTAAGGGCGTATGGCGGATGCCTAGGCTTTCAGAGGCGACGAAGGACGTGGTAAGCTGCGAAAAGCTGCGGGGATTGGCACACACGAATTGATCCGCAGATGTCCGAATGGGGCAACCCGGCTGGTTGAAGACCAGTCACCTCGTAAGAGGAGCAAACCCGGAGAACTGAAACATCTAAGTACCCGGAGGAAAAGAAATCGAAGAGATTCCGTAAGTAGTGGCGAGCGAAAGCGGATTAGCCCAAAAGCTGATATATGTTTAATAGAATGTTCTGGAAAGAACGGCCGTAGAGGGTGATAGCCCCGTATATGAAAGGCATATTTGAGTGATAAATGAGTAGGGCGGGACACGTGAAATCCTGTCTGAATATGGGGGGACCATCCTCCAAGGCTAAATACTCCTGAAAGACCGATAGTGAACAAGTACTGTGAAGGAAAGGTGAAAAGCACTTCGAATAGAAGGGTGAAATAGAACCTGAAACCGTACGCCTACAAGCGGTCGGAGCAGCATTAAGCTGTGACGGCGTGCCTTTTGCATAATGAGCCTACGAGTTAATTTTACTAGCGAGGTTAAGGTATTAAGTACCGGAGCCGGAGCGAAAGCGAGTCTGAATAGGGCGTATAGTTAGTAGGATTAGACGCGAAACCTTGTGATCTACCCATGGGCAGGTTGAAGCTCTGGTAACACAGAGTGGAGGACCGAACCGGTTGACGTTGAAAAGTCTTCGGATGACCTGTGGGTAGGGGTGAAAGGCCAATCAAACTGGGAGATAGCTCGTACTCTCCGAAATGCATTTAGGTGCAGCGTCGTATATAAGTTTATTAGAGGTAGAGCTACTGATTGGATGCGGGGGTTTCATCGCCTACCAATTCCTGACAAACTCCGAATGCTAATAAATGTTCTACGGCAGTGAGGGCATGGGTGCTAAGGTCCATGTCCGAGAGGGAAAGAACCCAGACCAACAGCTAAGGTCCCAAAATATATGTTAAGTTGAAACAACGCGGTTGGACTGCATTGACAGCTAGGATGTTGGCTTGGAAGCAGCCATTCATTTAAAGAGTGCGTAACAGCTCACTAGTCGAGCGGTCCGGCATGGATAATAATCGGGCATAAACATATTACCGAAGCTATGGATTTGTATTTTAGATACATCTGGTAGGAGAGCATTCTATTTGCGCTGAAGCAGTACTGTGAGGTATTGTGGAGCGGATAGAAAAGAAAATGTAGGCATAAGTAACGATAAAGCGGGCGAGAAACCCGCTCACCGAAAGACTAAGGTTTCCTCAGCCATGCTAATCAGCTGAGGGTTAGTCGGGACCTAACGCGAACCCGAAAGGGGTAGTGGATGGACAATGGGTTAATATTCCCATACTTGCTCACACTAAAAAGGGGACGGAGTGCCGTACTTACTGGAGACTGACGGAATAGTCAAGGCCTAGCCTTCGGGCGAAGCTGCTGTAGGGAAAGTGCTTCCAAGAAAAGCCGAAGTGAAGCAACCCGTACCAAAACCGACACAGGTAGTCGAGGAGAGAATCCTAAGGTGCTAGAGTGAATCATGGTTAAGGAACTAGGCAAAATAGTCTCGTAACTTCGGGAGAAGAGACGCCATCAGCAATGGTGGCCGCAGTAAAGAGGCCCAGGCGACTGTTTATCAAAAACACAGGACTCTGCAAAATCGAAAGATGCAGTATAGGGTCTGACACCTGCCCGGTGCTGGAAGGTTAAGGAAGGTGCTTAGGGTTAAACCGAAGGCATTGACTGAAGCCCCAGTAAACGGCGGCCGTAACTATAACGGTCCTAAGGTAGCGAAATTCCTTGTCGGGTAAGTTCCGACCTGCACGAATGGTGTAACGATCTGGGCACTGTCTCAACCATGAGCTCTGTGAAATTGTAGTATCGGTGAAGATGCCGATTACCCGCAATGGGACGAAAAGACCCTGTGAACCTTTACTATAACTTCGTATTGACTTTGAGTAAGTAATGTGTAGGATAGGTGGGAGGCTTTGAAGCTTGCACGCTAGTGTAGGTGGAGCCAACGTTGAAATACCACCCTTTACTTACTTGGAGCCTAACTTCTTAAGGGAAGGACATTGCGTGGTGGGTAGTTTGACTGGGGTGGTCGCCTCCAAAAGAGTAACGGAGGCTTTCAAAGGTACCCTCAGCACGCTTGGTAACCGTGCGTAGAGTGTAATGGCATAAGGGTGCTTGACTGTGAGACCTACAAGTCGATCAGGTGCGAAAGCAGGACATAGTGATCCGGTGGTTCCGTATGGAAGGGCCATCGCTCATAGGATAAAAGGTACTCCGGGGATAACAGGCTAGTCTCCCCCAAGAGCTCACATCGACGGGGAGGTTCGGCACCTCGATGTCGGCTCGTCACATCCTGGGGCTGGAGAAGGTCCCAAGGGTTGGGCTGTTCGCCCATTAAAGTGGCACGCGAGCTGGGTTCAGAACGTCGTGAGACAGTTCGGTCTCTATCTATTGCGGGCGTTAGATGTTTGAGAGGGCTTGATTCTAGTACGAGAGGACCGAATTGAACAAACCTCTGGTGTATCAGTTGTACCGCCAGGTGCACTGCTGAGTAGCTACGTTTGGAAGAGATAAGCACTGAAAGCATATAAGTGCGAAACTCGCCTCAAGATGAGACATCTTTTAAGGGTCGTTGGAGATGACGACGTTGATAGGCTACAGGTGTAAAGACAGTAATGTCATAGCCGAGTAGTACTAATTACCCGTAGATTTATAGCCTAATATGGCGCACGAAAGTGCAGCAAGGTTACCTCTTTGTGAAAGTTTTTATCGAAAATAACCAGGTAGCAGATGGTAGCTATTGGGAAGCAGGTAAAACCTGTATCCTTTTACCTATACCGTGCAACCTTATATACCTTCTTTAGGGTGGTTTTAGCGGTGGGGCTCACCTGTTCCCATTCCGAACACAGAAGTTAAGCCCACCAGCGCCGATGGTACTGCGAAAGCGGGAGAGTAGGCCGCCGCCAGTTTTTATTTTATTTTTAAAAAATCCTTTATCATAAGATAAAGGATTTTTTTTGCGTTATACCCAAACACCCAAACAAGCACAACCCTAAAAGATAAGTAATGAGCAATAGATATACATCATTGATACATATTCCACTCCGTAGGAGTCTATACAATACCTTTTAAATTTTATAATTAAGTAGATCTAAGATTATCAATTTATCAATCACTTAAATATTAAAACATCTATAGTATTCCTTTGAACTCTTAAGATTCTAATAAATAAGCCTTGATTCCTACGGAATGACATAATCGGAAAAAGAGATATTAGTTCGATTTAGAACTTATCATTTCTCATCCACAGTTCATACCAGAATCTCACAACTCATAATTCATAACTTACAAAACTATATAAATCTTTGCCTTTATTTTGTACATAGTATAAAGTGCCGTATTGCTTGTACACTCTAGAATCTATATAATCTACCTTCAATTTAATTTCATGTTTGAATCTTAGAACCAAATAAATTTATAGTTTGATACATTTCCAGTATGTAAATTATATTCTATAAAATTTTTGTCCGCTTTGAGGCACTGGATTAAGTATATTGCTATGATAAATGTCCCATATAAATGCAATTGCTTTTGGAGATTTACGCATTAGAATTAAATCTTATATATGTATTTTAATGATATTCATTTCTGAATACTCATTGTGGATAAGTATAAATTGTAATTAATCGTCTGAATAACATATGTATACGGAAATAGTTATCCACTTTTCGTATTTTTATGTTAAATAAAGTTGTTTTGCGTTGCAATAAGTTGTTATCTTTGCCCCACTGAAAAACGAGAGTAATACAGTAGCGCAGGAGAGCTTTTAGATAAGCATAGACATTATGATACTTCAAAAAGAGGCAGACAAAAAACTTTAATTTTTTTATCAAAAAAAGTTGCGAGTTTAAAAAGAGTTTGTATCTTTGCAGTCCCAAATAAAGGGAGCGCAGGAGTAGAGTGATTAAGGTTTAGGAGAGGGATTAAGGTTACTTAAAAAACTTTAAAATTTTCTTTCAAAACATTTGGTCATTAAGAAATAAAGTTTTACTTTTGCACTCGCAAATACGGAGCGCCACTGACAGAAGAGAGTGCTTCGTTACAAAGCGAAAGATATAAAGATCATTGACATACAATATAACAACCAAGTAAGGAAAAACTAAAGCGTAAAAAAAACTTTGAGTGAGTCAGACAAACATACAATGGAGAGTTTGATCCTGGCTCAGGATGAACGCTAGCGGGAGGCCTAACACATGCAAGCCGAGCGGTATTGTTTCTTCGGAAATGAGAGAGCGGCGTACGGGTGCGGAACACGTGTGCAACCTGCCTTTATCTGGGGGATAGCCTTTCGAAAGGGAGATTAATACCCCATAATATTTAGAATGGCATCATTTTAAATTGAAAACTCCGGTGGATAGAGATGGGCACGCGCAAGATTAGATAGTTGGTGAGGTAACGGCTCACCAAGTCAACGATCTTTAGGGGGCCTGAGAGGGTGATCCCCCACACTGGTACTGAGACACGGACCAGACTCCTACGGGAGGCAGCAGTGAGGAATATTGGACAATGGGTGAGAGCCTGATCCAGCCATCCCGCGTGAAGGACGACGGCCCTATGGGTTGTAAACTTCTTTTGTATAGGGATAAACCTACCCTCGTGAGGGTAGCTGAAGGTACTATACGAATAAGCACCGGCTAACTCCGTGCCAGCAGCCGCGGTAATACGGAGGGTGCAAGCGTTATCCGGATTTATTGGGTTTAAAGGGTCCGTAGGCGGATCTGTAAGTCAGTGGTGAAATCTCACAGCTTAACTGTGAAACTGCCATTGATACTGCAGGTCTTGAGTGTTGTTGAAGTAGCTGGAATAAGTAGTGTAGCGGTGAAATGCATAGATATTACTTAGAACACCAATTGCGAAGGCAGGTTACTAAGCAACAACTGACGCTGATGGACGAAAGCGTGGGGAGCGAACAGGATTAGATACCCTGGTAGTCCACGCCGTAAACGATGCTAACTCGTTTTTGGTTTTTCGGAATCAGAGACTAAGCGAAAGTGATAAGTTAGCCACCTGGGGAGTACGTTCGCAAGAATGAAACTCAAAGGAATTGACGGGGGCCCGCACAAGCGGTGGATTATGTGGTTTAATTCGATGATACGCGAGGAACCTTACCAAGGCTTAAATGGGAAATGACAGGTTTAGAAATAGACTTTTCTTCGGACATTTTTCAAGGTGCTGCATGGTTGTCGTCAGCTCGTGCCGTGAGGTGTTAGGTTAAGTCCTGCAACGAGCGCAACCCCTGTCACTAGTTGCCATCATTAAGTTGGGGACTCTAGTGAGACTGCCTACGCAAGTAGAGAGGAAGGTGGGGATGACGTCAAATCATCACGGCCCTTACGCCTTGGGCCACACACGTAATACAATGGCCAGTACAGAGGGCAGCTACACGGTGACGTGATGCAAATCTCGAAAGCTGGTCTCAGTTCGGATTGGAGTCTGCAACTCGACTCTATGAAGCTGGAATCGCTAGTAATCGCGCATCAGCCATGGCGCGGTGAATACGTTCCCGGGCCTTGTACACACCGCCCGTCAAGCCATGGAAGTCTGGGGTACCTGAAGTCGGTGACCGTAAAAGGAGCTGCCTAGGGTAAAACAGGTAACTAGGGCTAAGTCGTAACAAGGTAGCCGTACCGGAAGGTGCGGCTGGAACATCTCATTTTAGAGCGTCGTAAGACGATAAAAAAACAAAGGTACTTAAATGTACCATGCACTTACTTCAAAGTAAAGCTTTAGTTTTTTGTTTGGTTGGTTATATTAAAAATACAACACCCACTAGAAATTAGTATAGGGAAAGAGATTGAGAAATGAAGAAGAGGAAAAGTATAACTTACTTACTCATTCCCATAACTCATATAAAGTCTCGTAGCTCAGCTGGTTAGAGCGCTACACTGATAATGTAGAGGTCGGCAGTTCGAGCCTGCCCGAGACTACTAATTAAAGCGGCTGGCAAATAGCTTATAGCTGATGGCAAAAATGCCAGAAGCCAGAAGCAAATAGCCAACAGCAACTAGAGGGGAATTAGCTCAGCTGGCTAGAGCGCCTGCCTTGCACGCAGGAGGTCAAGGGTTCGACTCCCTTATTCTCCACAGTTTTGGAAGACTGATTTAAAAGTTACGGATAGAGCCAAAAACAATATCTGTTCATCAGTTGTACAAAAAGAATTTAAGATCATTGACATTAACGGTAAAGACATCACAAAGAGATAACCGAGCACTTTCGAGTGCCGAGTTTATAAAAATATCGATAAATTAAATTTATCAAAAAATACTGAACTAATATAATTATTAGGAAAGAAATCGTTAAGGGCGTATGGCGGATGCCTAGGCTTTCAGAGGCGACGAAGGACGTGGTAAGCTGCGAAAAGCTGCGGGGATTGGCACACACGAATTGATCCGCAGATGTCCGAATGGGGCAACCCGGCTGGTTGAAGACCAGTCACCTCGTAAGAGGAGCAAACCCGGAGAACTGAAACATCTAAGTACCCGGAGGAAAAGAAATCGAAGAGATTCCGTAAGTAGTGGCGAGCGAAAGCGGATTAGCCCAAAAGCTGATATATGTTTAATAGAATGTTCTGGAAAGAACGGCCGTAGAGGGTGATAGCCCCGTATATGAAAGGCATATTTGAGTGATAAATGAGTAGGGCGGGACACGTGAAATCCTGTCTGAATATGGGGGGACCATCCTCCAAGGCTAAATACTCCTGAAAGACCGATAGTGAACAAGTACTGTGAAGGAAAGGTGAAAAGCACTTCGAATAGAAGGGTGAAATAGAACCTGAAACCGTACGCCTACAAGCGGTCGGAGCAGCATTAAGCTGTGACGGCGTGCCTTTTGCATAATGAGCCTACGAGTTAATTTTACTAGCGAGGTTAAGGTATTAAGTACCGGAGCCGGAGCGAAAGCGAGTCTGAATAGGGCGTATAGTTAGTAGGATTAGACGCGAAACCTTGTGATCTACCCATGGGCAGGTTGAAGCTCTGGTAACACAGAGTGGAGGACCGAACCGGTTGACGTTGAAAAGTCTTCGGATGACCTGTGGGTAGGGGTGAAAGGCCAATCAAACTGGGAGATAGCTCGTACTCTCCGAAATGCATTTAGGTGCAGCGTCGTATATAAGTTTATTAGAGGTAGAGCTACTGATTGGATGCGGGGGTTTCATCGCCTACCAATTCCTGACAAACTCCGAATGCTAATAAATGTTCTACGGCAGTGAGGGCATGGGTGCTAAGGTCCATGTCCGAGAGGGAAAGAACCCAGACCAACAGCTAAGGTCCCAAAATATATGTTAAGTTGAAACAACGCGGTTGGACTGCATTGACAGCTAGGATGTTGGCTTGGAAGCAGCCATTCATTTAAAGAGTGCGTAACAGCTCACTAGTCGAGCGGTCCGGCATGGATAATAATCGGGCATAAACATATTACCGAAGCTATGGATTTGTATTTTAGATACATCTGGTAGGAGAGCATTCTATTTGCGCTGAAGCAGTACTGTGAGGTATTGTGGAGCGGATAGAAAAGAAAATGTAGGCATAAGTAACGATAAAGCGGGCGAGAAACCCGCTCACCGAAAGACTAAGGTTTCCTCAGCCATGCTAATCAGCTGAGGGTTAGTCGGGACCTAACGCGAACCCGAAAGGGGTAGTGGATGGACAATGGGTTAATATTCCCATACTTGCTCACACTAAAAAGGGGACGGAGTGCCGTACTTACTGGAGACTGACGGAATAGTCAAGGCCTAGCCTTCGGGCGAAGCTGCTGTAGGGAAAGTGCTTCCAAGAAAAGCCGAAGTGAAGCAACCCGTACCAAAACCGACACAGGTAGTCGAGGAGAGAATCCTAAGGTGCT